>NZ_CP200321.1:7010000-7011405 GCF_056868045.1 Mesorhizobium sp. HAY1-8B | reverse complement strand
CATCACAAACGGCCCGCCCGGCATCCCGCCGGCGGGCCGTTCGCGTTTTTGGCTGTCACGGCCGGCCGATCTTAACCCTCAACTGCCCGCAAGCACCCAAAGCCAACGCCGCCCGACAGGTAAGCCAAATCCTCCATTCAAAAACAAACTGCAAAACACCCCCTACATTGCGCAAAGCCAGCAGGCTGTTCAAGTTCGGCGGGCTGATGGTCGCCATCAATCCGCTTCCCGGGACCCGACCCGAGACGCGGTCTCGGCCGACGCGACGGACAGCCTCCCAGGGCAAAAGCCTACGGTGAACGCCGAATCGGAGCGGCGACCCACACCCAGATGCGAAATGAATTTAGCTGGCATGTTCTTTCTCAGCCGGCTTCAGTGCCCGCCGTTTCGCAGGGATGAAGAGCGCGGCAGCTATCGATTGCGGGATTGATTCTCGATCACGCCGGCGCCTTCAGGGCTGAGTCGATATCTCGGCTAAGCCGAATCGGGCGGTTCGCCCCTGTCTGCGGGACAGTCCGAATCAAGGGTAGGGCGCGGTCGAATCGGCCAATGTTGGCAATAGCTGACATCTATTGCTATATTCTTGTGCCCGAACATTTCTTCCAGAGGTTGCCATGCCCAACTACGCCTTGAATGATCACTATGAGAGCTTCATCAGGAAGCAGCTCGAATCAGGCCGTTACAACAATGCCAGTGAGGTCGTCCGAGCCGGCCTGCGTATGCTCGAGGATTTCGAGGCGGAGCGGGAGAAGTGGCTGCGCGAGGAAATCCCGGGGCGCCTGGCCGAGCTCCAACAGGATCCGGCGAAGGGTGTTCCTGCCGAAACGGTTTTTTCCAAGCTGGAGGCGCGTCATCGCGCTAAGCATGCGAAAGCCAAGTAGGGGATGGAGTACCGGGTTGTCTTCCACCCCAGAGCGGAAGCCGAGCTCGAGCAACTCTATGACGACATAGCCGAGCGCGCGTCGCCGGCGATCGCCTGGAATTTCGTCGTCGGAATCCATGACCATTGCCTGGGTCTATCGACTTTTCCACAGCGCGGCGCCGAGCGGGCCGAGATCATGCCTGGGTTGCGGATTGTTGGGTACCGGCGTGCCGTCAGCATCGTTTTTGCGGTCGAGAGCGAACAGGTGTTGATCCTGGGTATCTTTTACGCCGGCCGGAACATCACACCGGAATTGCTGGAAAATCGGCTCTGAGGCGCAGCTCAGACTGGCGCGCGGTCGATATCACTCAGGCAAGACAGGTGATTTCAGACCGATTGCGGGCATCAGGCTCCGGGCCCGTGGCGAGCCTCGGCTGGAATGATCGGCGGCTGAACGCCGGTCTTAATTCAGCCAAGCCAACTCATGAATTTCGGCCCCGTGGATATCTCCACGAGAAATCGAAAAAACATCACAGATGGCTG
>NZ_CP200321.1:4807500-7005000 GCF_056868045.1 Mesorhizobium sp. HAY1-8B | reverse complement strand
CATAAGCCTGCCTGACTGCGAGACTGACAAGTCGAGCAGAGACGAAAGTCGGTCATAGTGATCCGGTGGTCCCGCGTGGAAGGGCCATCGCTCAACGGATAAAAGGTACGCCGGGGATAACAGGCTGATGACCCCCAAGAGTCCATATCGACGGGGTTGTTTGGCACCTCGATGTCGACTCATCGCATCCTGGGGCTGGAGCAGGTCCCAAGGGTATGGCTGTTCGCCATTTAAAGCGGTACGTGAGTTGGGTTCAGAACGTCGTGAGACAGTTCGGTCCCTATCTGCCGTGGGTGTAGGAATATTGAAAGGATCTGTCCCTAGTACGAGAGGACCGGGATGGACGGATCTCTGGTGGACCTGTTGTGGCGCCAGCCGCATAGCAGGGTAGCTATATCCGGACGGGATAACCGCTGAAGGCATCTAAGCGGGAAACCCACCTTAAAACGAGTATTCCCTGAGAACCGTGGAAGACGACCACGTTGATAGGCCGGGTGTGGAAGAGCGGCAACGCTTGAAGCTTACCGGTACTAATAGTTCGATCGGCTTGATCGTTCTCATTCCTTATGCTCATCGTGAAATACGATGGTCTTACCAGCGCTCACGCATGAGCGGCCCTTACGGGCCTATGCTCCGCGAGGGCGCCGGAAAACCGGCGGCGCGCAGTCGCGCTTGCGGGCTTTGCCCGTTAGCAAAACGCAAACGTCGCCTTGGCACAGAAAACAGCTTCTCGAACAACGTGCGTTTTGCCGACCTGGTGGTTATGGCGGAGCGGCTGCACCCGATCCCATTCCGAACTCGGCCGTGAAACGCTCCAGCGCTGATGGTACTTCGTCTCAAGACGCGGGAGAGTAGGTCGCTGCCAGGTCTGCTAAATGCACGTTTTATGTGTCACATCGTACCTTCCAGAAATCGAAGCCGATTTTTTGGGTCGATGTGATGAAATCTTCTCTCTACGAACAAGGCCCGCCAACGGGAAACACGGGCCGCGTAAGCGGCCCTTTCATTTGGTGAGCCATCTACCTATTTGTAGGCCATCCTATTCGTGGGTGTGCGCTTACGTCCAAAGCAAGAAAACGCTTGCTTAGATCAGCAAGCAAACCCTTGCTTAGTTCGGCAAGAAAATGCTTGCCTAGATCAGCAAGCAAACGCTTGCTGAGGGTTGACGCGGGGTGGAGCAGCCCGGTAGCTCGTCAGGCTCATAACCTGAAGGTCACAGGTTCAAATCCTGTCCCCGCAACCAAATACAAAAGAGCCCGCCTTGTGCGGGCTCTTTTGTATTTTGCTGTCACGGCCGGCCGATTTGAACCTGTCATCAGGGCCCCGCAAGGAGGCAAAGCCGACGCCGAGGACAGAAAACTCAAATCCTGTCCCCAAAACCAATTTTGTCATAAATCAATAACCGTCCCGGTCCAACCGGGGCGGTTTTTGCGTTGTGGGAATGATCCTCGTGTGAGCCAATTATCTACACTGGATACGGCTCAACCTGTCGAGGAACCATCCACGGATCGAGGGATTCCGCCTCGTGCGGTGCGCCGCGCTTCTGGAGAATTTCCAGAAGCGGACTCCAGGGCTTCTTGAGAGCGCCATCGGTGACTAGATGTTTGGTCCCGGCATTTGCGGGGGCGGACTGAGTTTGAATCGTTCCGGTTGTGATGCCCACGGCTTGCAGATGAACTCGTAGGGTGTGAGACCCTTGAGGGTCCTGAGCCTGCGGGCGAAGTTGTAAGCGGCGACAAAGTCGGCGAGATGGGTGCGGAGGTCATGGCCTCGTAGTAGAAGCGCTTGACGGTGGCGTCCTTGATAGTCCGGTTCATCCTCTCGACCTGTCCACGGATGCCTGGCCTTGGTCGTGCGGTGCTTGATGTCGTTACTGGCGCAGGCGTATTCGAAGGCGCCCCGATAGGAGAAAGACCGGCGCCCTCGCTGGGAGGTTGCTCAAATGGCGCCGGCCTGACGGTCATTTTCAGGGTCCGCCGCTCTCCAGACATAGCTGAGTCTTCACGTTGCGGCAGGTGGTTGCGGACTACGCCTTGGCTTTCCGTCTTGCAGGTGCCTTCTTGGCTGGTACGGCGGATTCAGCCTTGCGGCCAAGCCCGATGGACTTCGCCAGTTGCGAGCGCTGAGCTGCGTAATTCGGAGCTGTCATAGGGTAGTCGTGCGGCAAGTTCCATTTGGCGCGATAGGCGTCCGGTGTCAGGCCGAAGTCCGTGCTAAGATGCCGCTTGAGGGATTTGAACTTCTTGCCGTCTTCGAGGCAGATAATGAAGTCCGGCGTCACCGATCTCTTCGGGTTGACCGCGGGAGTTTGCGGTTCAAAGACAGGCGCGATCGGCGTGCCAAGTCTGGACAGCGAAGCATGAACCGATGCTATTACGTCCGGCAAGCCAGACACCGGCAAAGGATTGTTGCTGACATACGCTGAGACAATGTCGGCAGTTAACTCAGCTAGTTCGGCAGCGCGGGTATCGGTTTGGTTGGTCATCCATGGTCCTTTTGTCTGATTCGTCCCCTCTCTATTGGTTGATGATCAACGACGCAATCGCCTCCCGATCGCACACGCGCGGGAAGTGGATCGCTCCTCGGCAGTTCGTCGTGGCGAGATCCGCCTCCAGCATGAGCTGCTGAACAAGGCGTTCGAGCCGTTCTTTCGTTTCGACCCGGGCGGCTGGCAATCAATTCCAGGTGCCGGCCTTGGTCTCGCCATCGCGAAGGAAACTATCGAGCGTTACGGTGGGACCGTAACCCTGGAGAACCGCCATGGCGGCCGTCTTTGTCAGACAGTCGTTTTCGATGCGGTTCTGGAAAAATCAAAGTTTGAGCTGAATCAAGGACCCAGAGCGATTTCTCCTCCTCTTGTAGGTCAACCCTAGGAGTAATCACTTGTGAAGATCCGCCGCCCATCGACGACGAGTGTTCTGATCTTTGTCCTGATCGTGGCGGCCGGTGCTGGCGGCGCTTGGTATTGGTGGCAGAGCCAGCAAGGAAAGTTGCCGGATGGGCTGGTATCGGGCAACGGCCGAATCGAGTCCGATGAGGTCGACATCTCCGCGAAATCCGCCGGCCGCGTGCGGGACGTGCTTGTCGAAGAGGGCGACTTGGTTTCCGCCGGGCAGATCCTCGCCCGGATCGATACGACGGAACTTCTGGCCGAGCGTGCCAAGTATGTCGCCGATCAGACCTCCGAGGAAGCTTTGCTGCTCGAGGCGAAGGCGACGGTGACCCAGCGGCAGGCTGAATTAACGCTCAAGGAGGCCAACCTCCGCCGGGCTCTCACACTCGCCAATACAGGTGCTGTCAGCGAGCAAACACGCGATCAGTACCAGAGCGAGCGCGATTCCGCGCGCGCTGTTCTTGAGGCAGCGGAAAGGAATGTGACTGCCAGAGAGCGCTCAATTGATGCGGCGAAAGCTGTGGTGGATCAGACCGATGCCCAAATCGCAGATGCGGCCCTCGCAACACCAGTCAGGGGCCGCGTCCTCTATCGCCTTGCAAATCCCGGTGAAGTCGTCAGCGCCGGCGGTAAAGTCCTGACGATCGTCAATCTCTCTGAGATCTACATGGAGATCTATCTGACCTCCGAGCAGGCCATGAGGGTTCCCGTTGGCTCGCAGGCTCGCATCCAGTTCGACGGCGCCGACTTCGCCGTGCCCGCCAAGGTGAGCTTTGTCTCGCCCGAAGCCCAGTTCACCCCAAAGCAGATCGAGACGCGCAGCGAGCGGGACAAGCTGATGTTCCGGGTCAAGCTGCGCATTCCGTCTAGCCTCGTCGAAGATCACATCGAGCAGGTAAAGACCGGGGCGAGAGGCACCGGCTATGTCCGACTCGAGCCGAACCCGCCCGACTGGCCGGACGCCCTGCAGAAACGTTTCCCGGGTGATCCCCTGGACGCGGTGAAATGACGATGGCGGCACCGGCTGGCCAGACTGCCCGGATCACCGGCGTGACCCATGCCTACGGCAAGGTCTTGGCGCTCGACAACGTGTCGTTCGATCTGCCCAGTGGCCGGATGACGGGCCTCATTGGCCCCGACGGCGCCGGCAAGTCGACCCTGCTTGGTCTGATCGCCGGCGCGCGCAAGCTGCAGATGGGGACGGTCCAAGTCCTAGACGGCAGCATGGCCAGTGCCAGATATCGCCAGGCAGTTTGTACGCGCATTGCCTACATGCCGCAGGGGCTCGGCAAGAACCTCTACCAGGAGATAAGCGTTGCGGAGAACCTTGCCTTCTTTGGCAGGCTGTTTGGTCTTGATGCGGGTGAGCGAGATATGCGCATTCGCAAGCTCGCGGGCGCAACGGGACTGCTGCCCTTTCTCGACCGTCCCGCGGGGAAACTCTCGGGCGGCATGAAGCAGAAGCTGGGACTGTGCTGCGCGCTCATCCATGATCCCGACCTTCTCATTCTCGATGAGCCGACGACGGGTGTCGATCCTCTCTCGCGGCGACAATTCTGGACACTCATCGCCGACCTGCGCCGCGAGCGGCCGGCGATGAGCGTCGTCGTCTCGACCGCCTACATGGACGAAGCCAGCCAATGCGATTGGCTGGTCGCGATGGATCATGGGAAAGTGCTGGCCTTCGGCACCGCCGACGAGCTACGGAAAGCTACCGGCGAGCAAGATCTTGAATCGGTTTTTGTCGCCTTGCAGCCAGGGCAGCAGAGCAAACACAAGCGCTTCGTCATTCCGCCGCGCAAGCCGAGCGCCGAAGAACCGGTGATCGTGGCGAAGGGCTTGACCCGCCGCTTCGGTAAGTTCACCGCGGTCGATCGTGTCAGCTTCACCATCGAGAAAGGCGAGATCTTCGGCTTCCTTGGCTCCAACGGTTGCGGCAAGACCACAACGATGAAGATGCTGACCGGGCTTCTTGCACCGAGTGAGGGCGAGGCGGAGGTGTGCGGCAGTCCAGTCGACGCGAAGGATCTGTCGATACGTCGGCGCGTGGGCTTCATGACGCAATCCTTTTCTCTCTACGGCGAGTTGACGGTTCGCCAGAACCTTCTTCTGCACGCCCGCCTGTTCCATCTGCGCAATGCCGCCGACCGCAGCGCAACGCTCATTGAGCAGGTTGGACTTACAGACTATGCGGATGCTGAGGCCAATTCCCTTCCGCTCGGTGTGCGCCAGCGCCTCTCGCTCGCGGTCGCGATCGTGCACGATCCGGATATCCTCATACTCGATGAGCCGACCTCCGGTGTTGATCCGCAGGCGCGAGACGAATTCTGGTTGCTGCTGGTCGACCTGTCGCGAAGCCGCAATGTGACCATCTTCGTCTCCACGCATTTCATGAACGAAGCGATGCGTTGCGACCGCATCTCGTTGATGCATGCAGGCCGCGTGCTCGTGTGCGAAACACCGGGGAATGTGATCGCCTCCAAGAACGGCGCCGATCTCGAAGCGGCTTTCATTGCCTATATCGAGGAAGCCGAGGGGTCTCGATCCGAGCCAGCCACACAGCAAGTTCCGCCGCCGGTCTGGCAGGAAGCGCGGGTCGCTTCGCCTGATCGCCCGCGCTTTATGCCGCTACGGCGCCTGTTCGCCTACACGCAGTGCGAGATGCTGTCGCTGATGCGCGATCCCGTTCGGCTCGCCTTCGCCTTCCTCGGCTCCTTCATCATCATGCTGATCTTCGGCTTCGGCTTGTCGAACGACGTGACCAACCTGACGTACGCGGCCTTCGACCATGACAACACACCCGAAAGCCGGGCGTATCTCAGCGGTTTCTCAAGTTCCCCCTATTTCACGGAGCGGTCGCCGATCCAGGACGTGCAGGCGATGGAAGACCGCCTGAAGTCCAACGACATCGAGCTCGCTATCGAGATCCCGTCGAACTTCGGCCGTATGATGAAGCGCGGCTCCGACTGGCAGGTCTCGGCGTGGATCGATGGCGCGAATACCACGAGGGCGGCGACCATCGAGGGATATGTACAGCAGGCGCACGCCCTCTTTTCCGAGCAAAGAAGCCGTGAGGCGAGCACCCCATCCACATCCGGTCCCACCACGACGCTCGAGGTCCGCTATCGCTACAATCCGACAGGAGAGAGCATCTATTCCATCGGGCCATCGCTTCCGGCCATGCTGCTGATGATGTTCCTGGCGATTCTGATGGCGGTGAGCGTCGCACGGGAAAAGGAGATCGGCACGATCACCAATTTCTATGTCACGCCAACGACCCGGCTGGAATTCCTGATCGGCAAGCAGCTGCCTTATCTCGGCGTCGGAATGATCAATTTCGTCATCCTGACGGCGACCGTCCTGTTCTTGTTTGGGGTTCCGCTCAAGGGCAACGGCATGGTCCTGGCCCTTGGGGCTCTGCTCTACACCGCGGCCGCCACTGGCTATGGACTTTTCATCTCGACCCTCACTAGGAGCCAAGTGACGGCGGTCTTCGCCGGCGCGGTCTTGTCGATGCTGCCAACGATGCAATTCTCGGGGATGATGCAGCCCGTCTCGACGCTCGAGGGCGGCGCGCGCCTCATGGGCAGGCTGTGGCCGACGACCTACTACACACACATGAGCGTCGGCGCCTTCACCAAGGGGCTTGGGCTTGGCGACATGAGGACGGATCTGCTGGCGCTTGCGCTGTTCACCCCGGCCTTTCTGATGCTTTCAATGATCTTCCTGAAAAAACAGGAGAAGTGACGATGTTCAGCTTCTCCAACATCTTCTGGCTCGGCACCAAGGAGCTTCGGGCGCTTGCAAAGGACCTGACGATGATCCTCTTCATCATCTGGTCGTTTGGCTTCAGCATCTACACGCAGTCGACCGGTGCTGGCGAGACTGTCAACAACGCCGCCATCGGCATTGTCGACGAGGACCAATCGCAGCTCTCTCGCTCAATCGCCGGGTTGTTCTATCCGCCGTACTTCCAGACCGTCAAAACCATTAGTGCCGCCGACATCGACCGCGCGATGGACGAGGGGCTCTACACCTTCATCGTCGTCATACCCCCGGGATTCGAGAAAGACACAAGAAAGGGGCGTGACACCGAGATCCAGGTGAATGTGGACGCCACAGCCTCGCAGCAGGCCGCACTCGGTACTGGTTACATCCAGAGCATGGTGACCAATGAGGTCGCCCGGTACCGGAAGGATTTCGAAGAAACAAGAGGGCTCTCCTCCGATCTTGCCATTCGTCGAGCCTTCAATCCTGGGGGGACACAATCTTGGTTCAAGTCGATTGTGAGCCTGGCCGATCAGCTATCGATGCTGGTCATCATCCTGACCGGAGCGGCGCTGCTGCGCGAGCGCGAGCACGGCACCATCGAGCATCTCTTGGTGATGCCCCTCACGGCATTTGAGATCGCGCTCGCCAAGGTCTGGGCGAACGGCCTCGTGATCATCGTCGCATTCGCCTGCTCTTTGCTGCTGGTCGTGGAGGGAGCGCTCGACGTTCCAATCGCTGGTTCGCGGGGCCTGCTGATGCTTGGCACGACCATCTACGTCTTTGCCGCGGCTGCTATCGGCATCTTTCTCGGTACGCTCGCACGCACGATGGCGCAGTTCGCGCTACTGATGATGATGGTCGTCATGCCGATGATGATGTTGTCGGGGGGAATGTCACCCGTCGCGAATCAACCCCAATGGCTTCAGTACGTGACGTGGTTCCTGCCTTCCCGACATTACGTCAGCTTCATGCAGGCGATCGTCTCCCGGGGGGCGGATTTCACAATCGTATGGAAGGAGTTCGCGACCGTGCTGATGATGGGAGTAACGTTTCTCGTCGCGAGCCTGCTCCTATTCAGGCGCTCCATTGCGACGTCACAGTAGGCTGGATCTCCGCCCGTGGGCATATGGGCGTTGTCGTGAGCAGACTGCCCTGAATTGCCGTGCCGCCGGTCATTCGTCACCGCCCTCTCGTTTCTCCTCACACCGAGCCAACGCCATCATATGCACTTGATCCAAAGCAAAGTCTGGCGGGCAGAACCCGATATGCTGACGGTGAACAACCACTGGATTCCATCATTATGAGTTGGCTCATTCGCATTCTCCTGACTGGCGCCGGTATCGTGGCTGGTTGGTTCATGCCGCGCGATCAAATCGGCTACATGATCATGCAGTTTGTGGTTTTACTCCTGACGATCTTGGTGGTCTCAGTTGTAATCCTCTATTTTCCCAAGCTCCGCAGCATCTTTACTCGATCTTCGACCAAGAAGCTCGACTGATGCCAGGTGCCGGATACAACACGGCTGGCCAACGCTGATCAAACAGGGTGGCAGGCTATGGCCTGCCGCCGGTTTCGTCGACCGAGACAGGGTGTTTAACGGAATTGGAGAGTGGAAATGCGGAGAAGGAAGTTCATCCGCCAGTTCAACCTTGAGGCAGTGAGCCTGGTGAAGGATCGCGGCGCTGGGGTGGCGCAAGCGGCCCGTGTTCTTGATTTCCATGAGAATGTGTTGCGATGAACTCGATGGCTTTGCCGGCTATAAGCGTTCCGCCACATGTACCGACGCGCCGCCGCTGATCGTGCCCGCATTGATGATGGCGAGGTTGGCGCCCTTGATCCCGTTCCGCCGCGCTGCTCGACAGGCTCCATTTTGATGGGGAGGTGCTGGATTGGATGCATGACGCGCTCAAGGGAGGCATGCCGGCGAGGTACGATTTTGCCGTTCCGCGTGCTCGCGCGTTGACATCGTCTCAGTATTGCCGATCCGCACCGAGATCGAGGCGACACGCTTGCCGTTCTTTCGCAGATCTCCCTGAACGGCAATATCTTGGTCCGCCGGCCGATACATGCGATCATGGAAGGCATTGTCGATACGTCCATCGGAGCTTGTTCAGGTCCATCGCCGGAGGTGATCCTCGAGGCGCTTGTATTGCGTCCGACACCGTTCGATCGCCTGTTCCTGCTCACGCCGTTCGGCGACAAATCTCGAAGGGTGAACACCCATATCGAAAACCGAATGATTCCGCGGTCGAAACCAGCGAAGTCGCGGCGCCCACCGGGAGGCGACCAATCCCGTCGGAGCAGGACGGACCCCCGAAAGGCGTGACCACAGGAGAAGCACGCGGCGTGCCCGAAGCGAAAGTCAACAAACTGATTGTCCAATCAATCAGTTTGTTGACTTTCCGATGACCATCGGCTTATCAGGAAGGAGTTGTCGACCGAAATTGCAGGACGGGGCTGGGGAGGCTCGGAGGTTTTATGAACAAGCTAGTTGGTTCGCAGTGGAATGCCAGCGAAACGGAAGAGGCCGCCCGACTGCATCTGCTGTCGCCAGCTGAAGCCATGGAAAAACTCGGGCATTCCGCGCGCCCAGTTATTGCCTATGGCGAGGGAATCTACGTGGTGGATACAAAAGGGCGTCGACTGATCGACGGCCCCGGCGGCATGTGGTGCACGCAGATCGGCTACAACCGACATGAGATTGCAGATGCCATTGCGCGGCAGGCGCTCCGGCTGGCTTACAACTCGCCCTGGTACACGACGAATTCTCCCGCCGCCGAGTTGGCGGCGCGAATTGCCGCGCTGACGCCGGGCGATCTCAATCGCATCTTCTTCACCACCGGAGGATCGACCGCGGTCGACTCGGCGCTGCGGTTCGTCGAGTTCTACAATAACGTGTTGGGACGCCCGCAGAAGAAGCACATCATCGTGCGGCGCGAAGGCTATCACGGCAGCACGGCGCTGACGGCTGCCTGCTCGGGACGTGCTGGCAACTGGCCGAATTTCGATATTGTCTCGGAGCGAATTTCGTTCATTTCGAGTCCCAACATCCGCTTCGCCGGAGGCAAAGACGAAGCCCAGTTTCTGGACTGGCTGGTGGACGAATTCCGGCAGGAGATCGCGCGCATCGGGGCGGACAAGGTGGCGGTCTTCCTGGCCGAGCCATTGCTGGCATCAGGCGGCGTCATCATCCCGCCGAAGGGTTATCACGCGCGCTTCAAGGCGGTCTGCGAGGAACACGACATCATCTATATTTCCGACGAGGTGGTGACAGGCTTTGGCCGCTGCGGCGAATGGTTCGCGTCGGAAAAGGTGTTCGGTGTCGTCCCCGACATCATCACCTTCGCCAAGGGCGTGACCTCCGGCTATGTGCCGCTCGGCGGCTTTGCCATCTCCGAGCGCCTGCTGGACAAGGTCAGCGGCGAGAACGCCAGGGGAAGCCACTACTCGAACGGCTACACCTATTCCGGCCACCCGGTGAGCTGCGCCGCCGCGCTCGCCAACATCGAGGTGATCGACAAGGACGGCATACTGGAGCATGTGCACGCAATCTCGGCCTATTTCGCGGAGCGGCTCCACAGTTTGGCCGACCTTCCGCTGGTCGCGGACATCCGAGCATCCGGCATGGTCGGCTGCGTCGAATGCCTGGTCGACCCGTCGTCGCCGCATGTCACCGATTTCGACAAACGGATCGGCGCGCGCATCGACGCCCATTGTGCGGAACTCGGCCTGATCGTGCGTCCGCTCGGCAATATGTGCGTGATGTCTCCCGCGCTGATCATCACCAGGGAGCAGATCGACGACATGATCGGCATCCTGCGCGAAGGCATAGCGCGCACGGCCGCGGAGATCGAGGCCGGAGAGCTTGTATGAGCCAGCGGACGTAAAATCTGATTGACCAGTCAATCGAAATACGGAAGTATCCTCTTCTATCGAGCCGACGCGACGGAGACAGTCATGAACGTTGAACACAAGCCGAACTGGCATCAGCGCGCCGAGCAGACGCAGTTGCCGACGAAAGCCTTTATTGACGGCGTCTATGTGGATGCCATCTCGGGCGAAACCTTCGATTGCGTCTATCCCGGCAATGGCAAGATCATCGCCGAGGTGGCGGCCTGCGGCACTGCCGATGTCGACGCGGCCGTCATCTCGGCTCGCAAGGCCTTTGATTCCGGCGCGTGGTCTCGTGCGGCCCCCGCCGAGCGCAAGAAGGTGCTGCTGCGGTTTTCCGAACTGCTCCTGCAAAACCGCGAGGAACTCGGTCTTCTGGAGACGCTGAACGTTGGCAAGCCGATCGCCAACAGCACCAATGGCGACATCCCAAGCGCCGCCAACTGCATTGCCTGGTACGCGGAGGCCATCGACAAGGTCTACGGCGAAGTTGCCGTGACGGCCGACGACGTGACGACGATCGTTGTGCGCGAGCCGGTTGGTATTGTGGCGGCGGTGGTGCCGTGGAACTATCCGCTTTCGATGGCCGCCTGGAAGCTCGGTCCAGCGCTTGCCACCGGCAACTCGGTTATCCTGAAGCCGGCTGAACAGTCGCCATTCACGGCCCTGCGCATCGCGCAACTCGCCATCGATGCCGGCCTGCCGGCCGGAGTGCTGAATGTCGTGCCCGGCCTCGGCCACGTCGCCGGCAAGGCGCTGGGGCTTCACATGGACGTCGATTGCGTCGGCTTCACCGGCTCCACGGAAGTCGGCCGCTACTTCATGCAATATTCGGGTCAGTCGAACATCAAGCGCATCGGGCTGGAACTCGGCGGAAAATCGCCGCAGGTGGTGCTGGCGGACTGCGACGATCTCGATGCCGCGGCGCGTTCCGTCGCGGCGGGCATCTTTGCCAATTCCGGACAGGTCTGCAATGCGGGCTCGCGGCTGATTGTCGAGGACAAGATCAAGGACAGGTTCCTCGAAAAGCTGCTTCAGCAGGCGGCGGCGCTTTCGCCGGCCGATCCCCTCGACCCGTCTACGAAACTGGGATCGATCGTCACCGAAGAGCAACTGGCCCGCGTCATGGGCTACATCGAGGATGGCGTCGCCGGCGGCGCCAGGATCGTCGCCGGCGGCAATCGCGTCCGCCAGGACAGCGGCGGCTTTTTCGTCGAACCAACGATCTTCGACGGCGTGTCCAACCAGATGAAGATCGCGCGCGAAGAGATTTTCGGTCCAGTGCTCGCAACCATCACGGTGCGCGACTTCGATGAGGCCATGACCGTCGCCAACGACACGATCTACGGGCTCGCGGCCGGGGTGTGGACGAACGATGTGAAGAAGGCGCATCGCGCGGCCAAGGCCATCAAAGCTGGAGTTGTATGGGTCAACTGTTTCGACCGGGGGCTGATGTCGGTGCCCTTCGGCGGTTTCAAGCAATCGGGCTTCGGCCGTGACAAGTCGATCCATGCGATGGAGAAATACACGGACCTCAAGGCGATGTGGTTCGCCCACTGATGGGCCGGCTGAAGGTTCTTTCGTATCAGGTTCCCGATGCCGCCGAACGGCGGCGGCGCATCGAGGTTGAACCTTTGCCGGCCAACATCGGTGCATTGATCGACGAAGCCGCGGCGGCGGCCGGAGATCAGCTTTTGTGGAACTTCTTCGAGACCGGCCAGAACATCACCTACGCGCAAATGCGTCGCGTGGTGAACGGCCTTGCATCCCGCTTCGTGGGGCTTGGCATCGTCAAGGGCACCCACGTCGCCGTAATGTTGCCGAATGTTCCCGAAATGCCGTTGGCATGGTTGGCGCTGGGGCGGATCGGCGCGGTCATGGTGCCGGTCAATGTCAACTATCGCGAGCGCGAACTCGCCCATGTCGTCAACGATGCCGATGTGTCCTTCATCATCGCTCATGGCGATTGCATCGAGATCGTGGAGAGTTGCCGCAGGGATGGGTTGATCCGGGTTGCGCCGGCACACACCGTGGTAGTGGACGGCGAGGCCGCCGGCGCCGTTGCGTGGTACGAACTGGCCTCGCAGCCGCGCGAAACGTTCGATGCGCCGGCGCCGGTTGGTCATGGCGACCTCCTCAACATCCAGTACACATCCGGCACCACCGGTTTCCCCAAGGGCTGCATGCTTACGCAGCGCTACTGGATCAGCAGCGGCAAGGTGAACGCCTTTCGCGACGGCCGCCGCTACGAGCGCATCCTGGCCTCGACGCCGTTCTTCTACATGGATCCGCAATGGCTGCTACTGATGACGCTTTATCAGCGCGGCACGCTCTTCGTCGCCGCCCGCCAGAGCACCAGCCGCTTCATGGAATGGGTGCGCACGCATCGCATCAACTTCTGTCTATTGCCATGGGTGCTCCACAGCCAGCCACGACACGCCGACGACGCTCGCAACGAGATTGTCCGCGCCAATGTCTACGGCGTCCCACGCGACCTGCACGCGGACCTGGAGCAACGCTACGATCTCAACGCGCGCGAGGCCTTCGGCATGACCGAGGTCGGCCCCGCGATGTTCATGCCGATCGAGCGGTCCGACATGGTCGGCTCCGGCTCTTGCGGCATTCCCTGCCCCTTCCGCGAGTGCAAGGTGGTCGACGAGCAGGGCCGCACGCTGCCGGCAGGCGAGGTCGGCGAACTGCTCATCCGCGGGCCGGGTATCATGCTGGGTTATTACAACAATCCGCAAGCGACGGCCTCGGTGTTTTCCGATGGGTGGTTCCGCACCGGCGATCTCTTCCGGGTCGATGAAAATGGTTTCCACAGCATCGTCGGCCGCAAGAAGGACATGATACGGCGCAGCGCCGAAAACATCGCCGCCCGCGAAGTCGAGTCGGTGCTGAATGCCATGCCGGTGATCGCCGAGGCCGCTGTCATCGGTGTTCCGGACCCGCTTCGCGGCGAGGAGGTCAAGGCGTACATCAAGCTGCGGGAAGAAGCGGTCGCTAGTGCCGAGACGCTGGCCGCCATCATCGAGGCCGCGAAGCGGCAGCTGGCGCCTTTCAAGGTGCCGCGCTTCTACGCCTTCCGGGACGAGTTCCCGCGCACCGTCTCGCTGAAGATCGCCAAGCAGCTTTTGGCCAAGGAAGCCGACGATCTGCGCGCCGGAAGCTTCGACCGTGTCGAGAACCGCTGGCTGTGAAGGATGCGATGATGGCGAAGACATTCGATGCGGTCATTGTCGGCGCAGGTCACAATGGCCTTGTATGCGGCGCCTATCTGGCGCGGGCCGGCGTCAAGGTCTGCGTGCTGGAACGGCGCAAGCTTGTGGGCGGTGCCGCGGTGACCGAGGAAGTCTGGCCCGGCTACAAGGTTTCGACCGCTTCCTACATCATGGGTCTCATGCAGCCCAAGGTCATTCTGGACCTGGAATTGCAGAAGCATGGCTTCGAAGTGCTGGAGCCGCCGCCCGCGGTCTTTCCGTTCGAAGACGGCCGCACCTTCACGATGTGGGGATCGCCCGAGAAATTCCGCGCCGAGATCGCTAAATTCTCCAGCAAGGACGCCGCCGCCTATCCGGCCTATCGGGAATTCTTGCTGGGCGTGGCACCGTTCCTCAAGCAGCTCCTGTTCGAGACCCCTGTCGATCCGGGCGGCAAGACACCCAGGGACTTGGCAAGACTGATCGGCTTCGCCTGGCGCTTCCGAAAGATCGGTTCCAAATTCTATGACATCTACGACCTTCTGACGCTCAGCGCCTACGATTTGCTGAGCCGTTGGTTCGAATCGGACGAGGTCAAGCTGGTGCTTGGCTTCTTCGCCGGCGGCGGCGGCGGCAATTCCAGCCTGCGCTCGCCCGGATCCGGCTACATGCTGGTGCGCTCGGTGGTGCGCGACCAGACGACGCCCGCCGGTCCGTCCGGCTTCATCAAGGGCGGCATGGGTGAAATCTCCAACGCCATTCGCCGTTCTGGCGAGGCGCATGGCATGGTGGTCCGCACCGACGCTGACGTTGAGAAAATCCTCGTTAGCGGTGGCGCGGCCCAAGGCGTCCAGCTGGCGTCCGGCGAAACGATCCATGCAAGCATCGTGATAGCCAACGCCAACGCCAAGACCACGTTCCTGAAGCTCCTGTCGCCGGATCTGCTCCCCAAAGGCTTCATCAGGCAGATCGAGAATTTCAGGTCGCAATCGACGGTCTTCCGCATCAACTTGGCCCTCGACGGACTGCCGACCTTCCCTCGCCTGTCGACGAAGGAGCTTGGTTTTGACTATCCCGTCCAGCTCACCATCGGCGGCAGCGTCGACTATATGGACCGGGCGCATGACGATGCGCGCTATGGCAGGATTGCCGAGCGCCCGTTCCTGATCGTCAAAACCCCGAGCGTGGTCGATCCGTCGCTGGCGCCTGCCGGTCACCATGTCATGAACATTTTCGGCGGCCACGCCCCCTACGCACTGCGCGACGGCGATTGGAACAGTCGCCGCGAAGAACTGTACGAAACCGCCATGCGGGTGCTGCGCGCGCACTCCCCAGACCTGGAAGAGCGAATCCTGCATCGTCAGATTCTGACGCCGCTCGATCTCGAACAGATATTCGATCTGCCGAACGGGCACGTTCATCATGGCGAGATCAGTGCCGACCAGATATTCTTCAAGCGCCCGGCAGCGCATTATGCCGACTACCACACGCCGATCCGCAAGCTCTACCAGTGCGGCGCCTCGACACATCCGGGCGGCGGCGTCACCGGAGTTCCCGGTCACAATGCGGCGCGCGTCATCCTGTCCGAACGCCGGCAGTGGAAGTAGAACCAATGTGGATCGATTTCTCGAGCCGGCCGCCATCTCCGGGCTTCAGTGTTGCCGCGCCGCACCTGCAGAATTATCGTCGTGTCTACGAGGCCAGCGAGAAGCTCTCGGCCGATTCTGATGCGGCGAAGGACTTGCAGGGTTATCTCGACACCTATGAAAGGCTCGCGGCGCGGCATGTCGTGGTCAAGGCGAGAGACGTTGAGACAACATTCGGCTTCAAGATCTCCAACGAGACCGTCGCCGCATTCTGCACGGCGAACGGCCCGCGCTACATCGGTTTCGCCGGCGTCGACCCGCACAAGGGCAAGCCGGCGGTCGAGGAGCTGGAGCGCGCCGTGCGCGAGCTGGGCCTGCGCGGACTCAATTTGCAATGTTTCGAGTTGAAACTCTGCCCCAACGACCGGCTGCTTTATCCGCTTTACGAAAAGGCCATCGAGCTAGGGATCCCGGTCAACATTCATTGCGGCATCAATTTCTCGACGGCCACACCGATGCGGTTCGGCAAACCGGAATATCTCGACCAGGTCATGGTCGATTTTCCCGGGATGAAGGTCTGTGCATCGCCGCCAGGCTGGCCTTGGGTCAACGAGCTGATCGGCGTCGCCTGGCGCCATCCGAATTTGTGGATAGGACTTCTCGCGGTGCGCCCGTCACTGCTGGCGAAGGCCCATTCCGGCTACGAGCCGCTGCTGCAATATGGCCGCACGCTGCTCCAGGACAAGATGATCTTCGGCACTGCCTTTCCGATGCTTGCGCCCGAGCGCGCGCTTGGCGAGGTCGAGGCGCTGGCGATCGATGAGGCCGTACGCCGCAAATGGCTGCACGACAACGCCGCGCGGTTCCTTGGGCTTGATGAAGAGATCTAGTATTTGGCGGGTGGCGAAGTCTTGTGCCGACTTTGTCGAAGCTGCTATCCAGATTGAACAATTTTCGGTTGAAGCCGCAAGACACTATGAACCAAGCCGCAACAAAAGCCAAAAAACGGACCGACGCGCGGCGCACGCCGACGCGCGAGGACCAGGTGCTCGAACGCCGACGCACGCTGCTGGAGGCGGCGCTCATCGTCATTGCACGCAAGGGGTTGGCCGGCTTCACGATGAACGACATCGCGCGGGAGGCGGGATGTAGCTATGGCGTCGTGTCCTTCCACTTCAAATCGAAGGAAGGCATTACGCTGGCCGCCCTCGACCATATGGTCGAAGAGTACGACCGCAACCTCAACCGGTCGGAATATGGTTCGCCGGTCGCCCGCCTGCTGGGCATGATTGCACTCGACTTTGATGCCGAAAAGTCGAACCCGGGACATATCGCCGTCTTCACCGCTTTTTGGGCGGAATCGGTGCGAAATCCGGAATATCAGCGGCGCTGCGCCGAATTGAAGGGGCGCTATGATGCCGTCGTGAAAGCCGATATCGCGGCGCTTGCGGAACAAAGGCGGCTCGTTCTCGATCCAGCTATCGTGGCACGGAGTCTGAATGCCATGATCGACGGGCTGTGGATTTCTGGACAAGTTTTCGGGACGATCGGTCCCGCCGACCGCGAGATGGCGAAGAAAGCCTGCCTGTTCTATCTCAAATCGATCTTTCCGGACGATTTCTGATCGGTTTTTCGCCGACGATTCCGGCCTTCCATCACTTGGCGAAAACGTCTTCGAACCCGCTCAGCGTGTTGACGACATTGATGCCGATATCCGCCACCGCATAGCCGCCCTCCATGATGAACACAGTCGGCAGGCCGAGGCGGGCGATAGCGCGGCCGATGGTCGAGAAATCAGCGTTGCGCAGTTTGAATTTCGAAATCGGGTCGCCATCGAAAGTGTCGACACCGAGCGAGATGACGAGCGCTTCCGCGCCGAACGAGGCAATGCGTGACAACGACACGTCGAGCGCCTCGCCATAAGTGTCGAAACGGGTCCCCCAGGGCAAGGGCAGGTTGAGATTGAAGCCGTGACCGTCGCCTTCCCCCGCCTCGTCGGCATAGCCCGTATAGTACGGATATTCGAGAATCGGATCGGCGTGGATCGAGACCGTTAGTATATCGTTGCGGCCGTAGAAAATGTCCTGCGTTCCGTTGCCGTGATGATAGTCGACGTCCAGCACAGCTACCTTGGCGGCACCCTGGTCCCGGAAAGCCTGCGCCGCGACTGCGGCATTGTTGATGAAGCAGTAGCCGCCGAAATAATCGCGGCCCGCATGGTGTCCAGGTGGGCGGCAAAGCGCGAAGGCAGCGCGTTCCCCTCCCGCCACCAAAGCCTGCGCTGTCAACGCAACATTGGCCGATGCCGAGACGGCCCGCCACGTGCCCTCCATGATCGGGCTGCTCATGTCTATGCAGAAGCGGCCGAGTTCAGCGCCGATCCGCTGCGTCCTCAAACGATGCGAACGGGGCGGCGGCCAGGCGTTCGGGAAAGCATCGACCGGCCCGTTCTCGGCCGACCACCGATCCCAGAAGGTCGACAGGAACGCCACCAGCGCCTCGTCGTGAACCTTGACCAGCGGCTCCGTTCCAAAGTCGCGCGGCTCTATCGTTTCGTCGCCGAAGACGTGCTTGACCTGTGCCAACACGAGTTCGGCGCGGCGCGGCATCTCGAAGCTCGGCACGCGCTTGCCGCGAATGAATTCCGCCTCGGCGTCCTGAAGCGCGTGCAGTGGAGAATATACGGTTTTCATGCCTGGACCTGATTTGCGACGGAGGCTGTGGAGGCGACCACGGGCCGGTCTCGTGCCGTCCCGTACCATCCACCAAGCGCATCTTCATAGGCAAGGCCGGCAGTGAAAACGGTTTCGTCGGAAAAGGTCCGGCCAACGATCTGGATGCCGGTCGGCACGCCGTTCGAGGCTCGCCCGGACGGAACGCTCAGCACCGGACAGCGGCTCAGCATGTTGAACGGATAGGTCATCGGCCAGCCTACCGACGGGTGGACGTCCTTGCCGTTGATCGTCACCTTGTCCTTCGACGGATCATGATCGGCGGCGACGGCGGGAACCGCCAGCGTTGGGCAGATGAAGATGTCATGCCTCTCGAGCATCGGCCCCAGCGATGCATACATGGCACCGCCGGTGTACATAGACTTGAGGAAGTCCTGGCAGGTGTTGTCGCGCGCGCCCTCGGCAAAATGACGAGCATATCCGGTCAGCAGATCGCCTCTGGCATCGTCGAGATACTCCGCGAGCCAGGATCCGAAGATGGTCCGAAGATGACTTATCGCGGCGCGTTCACTCTCTTTCGTCCAGCCGAGATCGACCTCCTCGATCGTAGCGCCAAGCGAACGGAAGACATCCAGCGCCGCCAGCGTGTTGCGCCGAACCTCTTCGTCGATCTCGAAATAGCCGAGATCCAGGGAATAGGCGATCTTCCAGCCCTTGATGCCACCGCGGTCGGGAGCCATTGCAAGCTTGGGCCGAAGCGAGGCAATGTCCAGCGGATCCGGCCCGCACATGACATTCTGCATCAGCAGGCAGTCCTCGACCGAACGGGCCATCGGGCCGGGATGATTGTATGGGTCCAGATTGAACGGCGCCGAGGCAGGATTGCGTCCGTAGGGCGGCTTGAAGCCCACGACACCGCAAGCCGAGGCCGGAATGCGGATCGAGCCGCCAATGTCCGAGCCGTTGGCGAGCGTCGTAAGTCCTGCCGCAAGGGCTGCTCCCGACCCGCCGGCGGAGCCGCCCGGCGTATAATCCAGGTTCCAGGGATTGCGGGTGACGCCCCAGAGTCGTGAATGGGTGACGCCCTCGCATGAAAATTCAGGTGTCGTGGTACGACTGTGGACGATAGTACCGGCGTCGAGCAGGCGTTGCACGACCGTGCTCGTGGTCTGGGCGACATTGTTCCTGTAGATCAACGAACCGTAAGTCGTGATCTTGCCAGCGATGTTGCTTTCATCCTTGATCGCCGTCGCAATGCCTTCCAGCGGCCGCAAGCGGCCATCCGTCATGCCATAACGGCGCTCTGCTTCCCGAGCAGCATCCAGTGCCTCCCGCGCATAGACAAAACTCGTCGCGTTGACGGTGTCGCTTGTCTCATCGATGCGCTGCAGTTGCGCCTCGATAACCTCGACCGGCGACACGGTGCGGTCTCGAAATCGGCGAAGCGCCTCGCTGGCGGACAGATAGCAGAGGTCGAGCGTCATTCGGCCGAGTTCCTTTCTCACCGGTCATGCAGGCTTGCGAAGGCATATCAACAAATCATGATTGATTGGTCAATCAGAAATCATTGACAAGCTTTTCATGGGTGGCTAGCGTTAGGGTGACCATGGAGAAAGCCGCCATTCCAAGAGCGGTATCCGCCACAAAGCGCCGACCGGGAATCGCCTGTTTTTCGGTTGGCAAAAAGGGGAACAGGCGTTTCGAGGAGAAGCATGTCTGAATTCAGCTATTGGGCCGAACGCTTCAAGAAAGGCCAGATTTCACGTCGAGAATTCCTTGGGCGCTCCGCCGCGCTCGTCGCGACGGCAGGGCTCGGCGCCACCTCGTTCCCGAACTTCGCGACCGCCGAGGAACCCAAGAAAGGCGGATCGGCGCGCTTTGGCATGTCCGATGCCTCGCAGAACGACACACTCGATCCGGGCACCTGGCCGGCAAGCTTCGCGCAGGCTGCCTTCAACGGATCGCTATGCAACAACCTGACCGAGATCGCGGCCGACGGCAGCATTGTCGGTGATCTCGCCGAAAGCTTCGAACCGAGCGATGGCGCCAGGAAATGGGTGTTCAAGCTGCGCAAGGGCGTCACTTTCCATGATGGCAAGAGCCTGACCGTCGAGGATGTCCAGGAATCCTTCCGCCACCATATGGGCGAAAAGTCCACATCGGGCGCCAAGTCGATTCTGTCTCAGGTCGCCAGCATCGACAAGGACGGCGACAGCAATGTCGTGTTCACGCTGAATTCGGGCAGCGCCGACTTCCCCTATCTGGTCGCCGACTATCATTTGTCGATCATGCAGGCCAAAGCAGGAGGCGGCATCGACTGGCAAAAAGGCATCGGTACAGGCAGTTTCAAGCTGGAGAATTTCGATCCCGGCGTGTCGATAAAGATGACCCGCAACCCGAACTACCACAAGGACAACAAACCCTATCTCGACGAGTTCGAGTTCATCTGCATCACCGACCCGACCGCACGCACCAACGCGTTCGTCACCGGTGAGGTCGACTTTATGAACGATCTCGAGGTGAAGAACATGCCGCCGATTCAGCGCAACGCGGATCTCGAGATCCAGCGCGTGCCAAGTCTGCGCCATTTCACCTTCGACATGGACACCTCGGTCGCGCCGTTCGACAATGTCGATGTGCGCCTGGCGATGAAATACGCGCTCGATCGCGACGATATCCTGCGCAAGGTTTTCCTGGGCGAAGGCAAGAAGGGCAACGACACTCCCGTCGCCTCCGCCATGCCATTCTACAAAGACCCGACACCCCAGCACGACTACAACATCGAAAAAGCCAAGGAGCATCTCAAGAAGGCCGGCCTGACCTCGGTCGACGTCAATTTGTCGGTTTCCGAAGCGGCATTTCCGGGCTGCATAGACGCGGCCGTGCTCTACAAGGAGCAAGCCGCGAAAGCGGGCATCAACATCAACATCGTCCGCGAGGCCGACGACGGCTACTGGGAAAACGTCTGGCTGAAGAAGCCGTTCAGCGGTGTGGACTGGTATGGCCGCGCGACATGCGACTGGTTGTTCTCGACAGTGCTCGCCGCCGACGCACCCTGGAACAGCACACACTGGAAGAACCCGCGCTTCAACGAACTGCTCATTGCCGCCCGCGCCGAGACCGACCAGGCCAAGCGCGCGGCGCAATATGGCGAGATGCAGCAGATCGTGCATGACGATGGCGGCATGATCACGCTTGCTTTCGTCAACTGGAACTACGGCTTGTCGAAAAAGCTCGGTCACGGCCCCATCGGGGGCATTTTCCCATGCGACAATCTCCGCATGACCGAGCGCTGGTGGATGGTCTAGCGTGATGCAGAGGGCGGACAAACTGTTGCCTGTCCGCCTTCCATCCGCACGTGCCGATTGCCGTCCGGCACTGGGCCCGTCCGCGAGGCCGGGCAGATTCCTTTGAAAGGATCGCCGTGAGTTCGACGAGACATCCGGTCGCGCGAATGCTTCTGCAAAGGGTGGCGCTTGGCTTCCTCAGCCTGCTGATCGTATCGTTTGTGATCTTCCTGGCTGTCAGCATGTTGCCCGGTGATTTCGCAACGGCGATCCTCGGCCGTTCGGCGACGCCCGATACGGTGGCCGCGTTCCGCGAGCAGCTCGGCCTCAACCTGCCGTGGTACCAGCGCTACCTGATGTGGCTTGGCCACGCGCTGACCGGCGATTTCGGACAATCCTTCTCGTCGCGCCCAGTCGGCCACATCATCGGGCCGCGCCTTCTCAACACATTGTATCTGGCGGCGCTGACCGCACTGATAGCCGTCCCCCTGGCGATCGGCCTCGGCATCATCGCCGCGCTGTATCGCAATCGCTTCCTCGACCGCCTGCTCAGCGCGTCGAGCCTCGCCGCCATCTCGATCCCGGAGTTCTTTTTCGCCTACATCATGATGCTGATCTTCGCCATCAATCTGCATTGGTTTCCATCGTTGTCGAGCATCCGGCCATCGATGCATCTGGGCGACCAACTCATGCGAATGGTGCTGCCTGTGCTGACTCTGACGCTTGTCATCCTCGCGCATATGATGCGCAACACGCGCGCGGCGATCATCAGCGTCATGTCGCGCCCTTTCATCGAAATGGCGCATCTCAAGGGCGAATCGGCTGCTCGTGTCGTTCTGCGTCACGCGCTGCCCAACGTGGTCGGACCAATCGCCAGCGTGGTTGCGCTGAACCTCGCCTATCTGATCGCCGGCGTTGTGGTGATCGAGGTGGTCTTCGTCTATCCTGGCATCGGCCAGACCATGGTGGACGCGGTGCGCAACCGCGACATTCCAGTCATTCAGGCCTGCGCGCTGATCTTTTCGGTCACCTACATCCTGCTCAACCTGATAGCGGACATCATCTCGATCGTCAGCAATCCCAGACTCCTCCACCCGCGCTGAGGTCGATATGGCATTGTCCAACGTCCAGCGACCCGAACGCGCGCAAGGCTTCCTCGCAAGCGCAAAACGCCGTCTGCGCCGTGCACCACCCACGGCGTGGTTCGGCATGGTCGTGCTCGCCACCTATCTTGCCGCGGCGCTGTTTGCGCCGCTGATCGCGCCCTACGGCGAATATCAGGTCGTGTCGGAAACGCCGTTCGAGCCGTGGAGCAGCCAGTTCGTCTTTGGCACGGACCAATTGGGACGCGACCTGTTCAGCCGCCTGATATTCGGCGCGCGCAATTCGATCGGTATCGCCTTCGTCACCACGCTGCTTGCCTTCATCATCGGCGGCAGCCTCGGCATCGTCGCGGCCGCCTTGCGCGGCGTGACGGATCAGTTGCTCAGCCGCTTCGTCGATTCCGTGATGTCGATCCCCGATCTCATCTTCACGCTCATGCTGCTCGCGATCTTCGGCTCCAGCGTCACCAATCTGGTGCTGATCATCGCGGTGATCGATTCGACCCGTGTATTCCGCCTGTCGCGCGCGGCCGCGCTCAACGTGGTGACACTGGAGTTTGTCGAGGCCGCGCAAGCCAGGGGCGAAAAACTGCCCTGGATCGTCACCCAGGAGATCCTGCCTAACATCCTGCCCGTGCTCATTTCCGAATTCGGCATGCGATTCTGTTTTGTCTTCCTGGCCATAGCAGCCCTGTCCTTCCTCGGCGTCGGCCTCCAACCGCCAATGGCCGAATGGGGCTCCATGGTCCGTGACACCGCCGCCCTTATAAGCGGCGGCGACTTCACACCGCTCATCCCGGCGGCGGCAATCGCGCTGCTGACGGTCGCCGTCAATTTCGTTGCGGACTGGTTTTTGAATGAATCAAGTGGTCTTTCCGATGACGAGCGCTAGTCGGCCGGGTCGCGCCGACAGCACCGTCCTGACGGTCTCCGATCTCCGCATAGAGGCGAAGGCCGGCGGCGAATGGTCGGAGATCGTGAAGGGCATCAGCTTCACCTTGAAGCGAGGCGAAGTGCTGGGGCTGGTCGGCGAGTCCGGAGCCGGCAAGTCGACGATCGGCCTCGCCACCCTTGGCCATGTGCGTCAGGGGTGCCGCATCAAATCGGGCAGTGTCCTGTTTGACGGCGAGAACGTCCTAAACCTGCCGGAGGCTCGTCAACGCCGCCTCCGCGGCGTCCGCATCGCCTATGTCGCGCAAAGCGCCGCGGCTTCCTTCAACCCCGCCATCCGATTGATGGAGCAGATCGTCGAGGCAGCCGTTTCGCGTGGCGGCCAGGGCCGCGTGGAAGCCGAGACCAATGCGCGGGCGTTGTTTCGCGCGCTGCGATTGCCGGACCCCGACCATTTTGGCAGGCGCTATCCACACCAGGTCTCAGGAGGTCAGCTGCAGCGCGCCATGGTCGTAATGGCTATGATCTGCAAGCCGGACCTGATCGTCTTCGACGAGCCGACGACGGCGCTTGACGTGACCACGCAGGTCGAGGTCCTGGTATCGATCCGGGAAGCGATCCAAGAATTCGGCGTTGCCGCCCTATACATCACACATGACCTCGCCATCGTGGCGCAGATGGCAGACCGGATCATGGTCCTGCGCCATGGCGAAGCAGTCGAGGAGGGACCGGTCTCCAAGATGCTGACGCGACCGGAACATCCCTATACGAAATCGCTCTGGGCGGTTCATGACATCCCGATGGCAACAAGATCCGAGGCGCCGGAGCTCTTGCGGATCGACGGTCTCAGCGCATCCTACGGTTCATTTCAGGTGTTGCGCGACATATCTGTGTCGGTCGGATATGGGCAGACCGTGGCGGTGGTCGGCGAATCCGGATCGGGAAAATCCACGCTGGGCCGTGTCATCGCCGGACTAATGGCGCCAGACAGCGGCTCGCTCTCCTTCAAGGGCGAGCCATGCGCGCCTCTCGTGCGCCAGCGCACCAAGGACACGCTGCAAAAAATCCAGATCATCTACCAGTCGGCCGAAACCGCGCTCAATCCACGCCATGCGGTGCGCAAGATCATTGGTCGACCGTTGAAATTCTACCATGGCCTGACCGGCTCGGCACGGACGCAACGCATCCTGGAGTTGCTGAAGACAGTGGAGCTCGACGCCTCCTACATCGATCGGCTGCCCGGCCAGTTGTCGGGCGGCCAGCGCCAGCGCGTAGCCATTGCGCGGGCCTTGGCTGCCGATCCTGAGCTGATCGTCTGCGACGAGGTCACCTCGGCTCTCGACCAGATCGTGCAGGCGGAAATCCTGAAGATGCTGGTCTCCTTGCAGCAAAGATTGGGCGTGTCCTATCTCTTCATCACCCATGATCTCGCCACGGTGAGAGCCATTGCCGACGATGTCGTCGTCATGCATCAGGGCGCCGTGGTCGATCAGGGACCAAAGGACGAGGTGCTGGCGCCGCCGCACAAGCCGTACACGCAACTGCTGCTGGATTCGGTTCCCGAGATGGCTGAAGGTTGGCTGGATGGCGTCATCGCCGCCCGTCAGCTTCAGGAGAGCTGAGATAGGTCGACCGCCACCGCAGGACCGAGATGAGAGAAAAAGCCCGATACGACTATATCATCGTTGGAGCGGGTTCCGCCGGATGCGTTCTGGCGAACCGGCTGAGCACCAACCCGGACTGTGCCGTGCTGCTGCTCGAGGCTGGTCCGCCGGACGGCGGACTGATGATGCGGATGCCGGCCGGCGTCTACAAGGTGCATGGCGACCGCCGCATAAACTGGAACTATCACAGCGAACCCGAGATGGGCTTGATGGGACGACGAATACCGGTTCCGCGCGGGCGGGTGCTGGGCGGCTCGTCGTCGATCAACGCAATGGTCTATCTGCGCGGTCATCCACGCGACTATGACGCATGGGCCGCGACAGGGCTGCACGAATGGAGTTATGCCCACTGCCTGGCCTACTTCAGGAAATCGGAAACCAGCGACCGGGGCGTCGGTCCCTACCATGGCGCCGACGGTCCGCTGCGGGTCAGCCAGGGAAGGCTGCAATCACCGGTTTTCGACCAGTTTCTGGAGGCCGGCGCCAATGTCGGCCACACCATATCCGACGATCTGAACGGAGAGCAGCCTGAAGGTCTCGGCCGCATGGATTCGACCAAGGGCGGCGGACAGCGCTGCAGTGCCGCCGTCGCCTATCTCCATCCCGCAAGAAACCGCTCGAACCTGACCGTGATCACCGGCGCGCTGGTCCATCGCATCGTCATCTCCAGCGGCCGTGCGACCGGGGTCGTCTACGAACGGGCCGGTGCTGTCGTCCGCGCAGGGGCGGCCATGGAGGTGATTCTCAGCGCCGGCGCCATCAACAGTCCGCAGATCCTGATGCTGTCAGGCATCGGCAATCCCGAAGAACTCGCCCAAGCTGGCGTCCAGACCATCGTTCGCAACGACGGAGTCGGACGTAACCTGCAGGACCATCTCAACATCGGGCTGGCCTTCAATTGCAGGGAGCCTGTCTCGATGACTTGGCTGGGCCATCCGGCTGGCAAGGCCTATGCCGGCGCGCGCTGGCTCGCGACGAAAACCGGCCCGGTTTCGTCCAACATATGGGAAGTCGGCGGCGTGATCCGCAGCGATCCGACCGTCGACTATCCCAACATGCAATATCATCTCGGTCCGATGAAGATGGAGAAATCTGGCAAAGGCTTCTCGCTGGCGCACGGGTTCATGCTGCACCTGTCTCAGCTTCGGCAGGAAAGCCGCGGCACGGTCCGGCTGCGCACGTCGGACCCCCGGACGGCGCCGATGATCCGGTTCAACTTCCTGGCAACTGATCGCGACCTGCGCGAATTTCGCGACGGACTTCGCGTCACCCGCGAGATCACCCGCGACAAGGCGCTTGCGGTTCTCGGCACCAGCGAGGCGTTTCCCGGCGCCGGCGTCGAAGACGACATCGCGATCGACGAGTTGATGCGCACGCGCCTCGAGACTGAATTCCATCCGAGCTGCACCTGCCGCATGGGCGCCGACGACGGTTCGGTTGTCGATCCATGGCTGCGTGTCCGCGGCATTGACGGGCTGCGGGTGGTGGACGCCTCGGTCATGCCGACCGTCGTCAGTTCCAATCTCAACGGTCCAACCATCATGATCGCCGAGAAGGCCGCGGACATGATCCTCGGGCGCCGGGCGTTACCGAAAGTTGATCTGAGGAAGTCCGCTTCAACACCCAACTGAGACGACGCGGTCCAGCGCGGCATCGACCTCCTTCGGCCGATGCACGACCTAGCGCGGTGCGCGGTCGGGAACGGCCGCCTTGTGATGCCGCGATCATCGATGGCGTCGAGCACCTCGCGATGATCGCGCGAGGTGATCACCTCGCGCCGGGCTGGCCAGAAATCATACGGTGCATGCGCGCCATAACCCTCTCGCCAGACTCTTTCCCATCTGCTTCGGCATGGTTAATAGTGTCGACTTCGCGGAGGATCGATCATGGAACAAAGCCGGCTATCGAAGAAGGAGCGGCATGAGCTCATTCTGTCGGAAGTGCGGCGCTCGGCATCGATCCGTATCTCCAGGCTCGCAACGCGCCTTGGTGTCGCCGGCGAAACGATTCGGCGCGATCTTATCGAGCTTGGCGATGCGGGGCTGCTCAACCGGACCTATGGCGGCGCGACGATCTCGCTGGTGACATCCGAGCCTGTGATCGCCGAGCGCAGCCAGACCATGATCGAGGAGCGCGCCCGGATCGGGCGTGGCGTGGCCGGGCTGGTTAAGAAAGGCCAGATCGTGATGATCGACGGCGGCTCGACGACTTACGAGGCGGCGCGCAATCTCTCGCAGCTGAGGCGCGACTTGACCATCATCACCAACTCCATCGGTGTCGCCTCGGTGGCCGGCGCCAATCCAACCTTTCGGGTTATCCTGTGCCCCGGCACCTATGACAGCCGCGAAGCCAGCGTGCTCGGCGAGGACACGGTGGAATTCGTGAGGCGCTACAATGCCGACGTTGCGATCATCGGCGCCTCGAGCCTGTCCGTGGACGGGCCCAGCGACATGATCTCGGGGGCGGCCGCGGTGAAACGGGCAATGATTGCACGAGCGCTATCGACGGCGCTTGTGGTGACCCACGACAAGTTCGGCCGCAACAGCCTCGAACGCGTCTGCGCAATCGGCGAGCTTTCCGACATCGTCACCGATCGCGAACCGCAGCCGGCGCTACGCGCCGTCATCGAAGCGGCTGGGACGGAACTCCACGTCCTGGGCGGCGGTTGAACGGGGCCGACCGACTATCTATGCGTCGCCAGCCATTTTGGCTCGCAGCCAGGCCGTGATGGCGTCGAAGTCGATCGGCTTGGTCGTGTCGACGTCGAAGAGCGGCCCGCGCCGTAGCGGTTCGGCGCGCTTGGCGAGCTCGATCAGTTCGGGGATATAGGCCGCACCGGGATGGCCGGCGGGGCGCTGGTCGAGCCGGGCGCCGTATCGCTCGGCAAGCACTTCGCCGGGCGCGTGGCACCAGATTTCAACGGTCTGTCCGACACCGGCTTTTCGCAGGTGATCCTCCAGAACCTCGCGCGGCTGGAAGCCGAACCAGGCGTCGACGATCACCGTGGTCCCTGCCGGAGCTTCGCCGACGACGGACCAGATCGCCTGGTAGCTGGCGCGGCCAAGCGTGCGGTTGAACAGGCGGTCGCCGCCGCCGAGCACTTCAAGGAACGGGTTCTTGATGGTGTCGAGCGCCAGCAACGGCCAGCCCATGCGATCGGCGATGCCGCGCGAGACCGTGCTCTTGCCGCTGGCGGGGATTCCGTTGACAAGCACCGCGCGCTTGATCTGGCCGGACAGGGCCAAGGGGGCAACCGGAACGGCATGCGGCTCCGCCGCCAGGGCCTGCAGCCCGGCCCCGATCACACCAGCGT
Source organism: Mesorhizobium sp. HAY1-8B (assembly GCF_056868045.1). Classification (NCBI taxonomy): domain Bacteria; kingdom Pseudomonadati; phylum Pseudomonadota; class Alphaproteobacteria; order Hyphomicrobiales; family Phyllobacteriaceae; genus Mesorhizobium; species Mesorhizobium sp. HAY1-8B. The sequence continues at coordinate 6,976,729 of NZ_CP200321.1, read as the reverse complement.
CATCGCCGAGTTGCGCGGGTTCGACCTGGCATTGATACCAGGGCGCCAGCGCCGGCGCGCGGCCGAGCGCTAGGTGTGCCGCCCGGCCGAGGCCGCCGCCAAGCAGCACCATGTCGGGATCAAGCACGGCAACGGCTGTGTCGATGGCGGCACGCAGCGGCCTCGCCCAGGCATCCAGTACGCTGCGCGCGGCGGTATCGCCCGCTGCATCGCGGGCAAAGAGCTGATCGACCGAAATGTCGGGGCCGAGCCCGGCGCGTGCAATGTGACGGCCGAGCGCCGTGCCCGAACTGGTGGTCTCGACGCAGCCGCGGCGCCCGCAGGCGCAGACCTCGCCATTGACGTCGACGGTGATGTGGCCGAGCTGGCCTGCCGTTGCCAAGCCGCGCGTGATCCGCCGATCCTGGGCGACGGCGCCGCCAATGCCGGTGCCGATGGTGAACATGACGATGTTGCCATGGCCACGCCCGGCGCCGAGCGCCATCTCGGCGGCCAGCGCCATGTTGCAGTCATTGTCGATGACGACAGGCTTGCCCGTCATGTCTTCCAGGCGCCGCGCCAGTGCAACCGAGGCGAGGTTGACATATCCGCCCGAGAGGACCGCGCCGCGCCGCGCATCGACGCGGCCGGGGACACCGACGCCGATGGCCTTCACATCCGGCGTGTCGAGAAGGCGCACCATGTCGGCGATGCGGCCGAGCACCAGTTCCGGGTCGGGCGCGCTCTTTTCGGAAACGCGCTTGAGGATTTCACCGGTCTCGGCGATGCGGGCGGCACGCAGATTGGTGCCGCCGATGTCGATTCCTATGCTGAGAGGCATGGCGTCCCGCATTTGTTTTCACGCAATTCCGGACGCAAAACCGCTTCACACTCTTGCTGGAATAGCTCTAGTTCCAAATTCGATTATCAGGCAGCGGCTTTCTGCCGGTAGTGCCCGATCACGGCCTGGATCTCACGCAATCGCGGCACCGCGATGGTCTTAAGCCTTTCGCGCTGGATGTCACGGTCGAGCGAGATGCAATCCTTCCACAACGAGCGGCCGGCGATCACGCCCGAGGCGCCGTTCTGCATGGCGATCTCGACCTGGCCAAGGAAGGTGGCGTGGTTGACGCCGGCCGAAAGCACCGCCCAAGGCACCTCACCGGCCATTTTGGTGATGTTGGCGCAGGCTTGCGGCGTTCCGGGGTAGGGAAGCTTCAGCACCTTGGCGCCGCAGTCGAGCGAAATCCTGGTGCCTTCCTCAACCAGCCATGGCGTCTTGGCCGCATAATCCTCGGGGCTTTCGCCCTCGAGCTGATAGGTCAGGAACTCGACGACGAGCAGCAGGTCCTCCTGCCCGAAATCGGCGATGCACTGGCGCAGGATGGCGATGTTGTGCTCGTTGGCTTCAGGCTTGTCGGCTCTGAGATAGACCATGATCTTGCCGCCGGTGCCGCCGAGTGCGCGGACGCGGCGCGCGTCGATGCCGGGAACCAGGCGCGACAGGCGGTAACCCTTGGGCGAGACGTCGAAACCGGAAGCGTCGAGCCCGATGAGCAGTGCCGTATCGCGGTTCAAGACGCCCTCGTCGACAATGCGCGGCACCGCGCAGAGCGGGTCGAGCAGCACGCAGGATGCGGCACTGGCGAGGTAGCGCGTGATATCCGCCTTGGTGTCGCCAAGCATGTCGTTGGTGATCCTGGCCTGTTCGGCCGGGTCCGACGCCAGCAAGGTCCGCATGCCGCCGCGCTGGTCGCAGGCTATGGCCACCATGGCCCCGTTCTTGCCGCATATCTGCTGGTAGCCGCGCAGTTCCGCGGTGGTCATCTTCGTCATGATCTTCGGTCCGATGTTGGCGCTCTCTCGCGGAGGGCGCGGATCCCGTGAAAAGAATAATGTTCAGTTCTGCCTGCCGTGCCGGCAGGGAGATTTTCGCGGCGGTGCCGCGTCCTCCGCCCCTCGCGAACAGCGCCTCGCTGGCCGGGCGGCCTGCAGTGGCACCGCACGTTGCGAGTTGGCTTGATTTGCGCGATAACTCCCGTCGGCGTATACGTGTGTAACACGTTGCTGAAAGGAATTGCAAGCTGCCTGTTTCTCCCATCCAGGATGCCACCCCATCGCGGACGATGCTGCACACGGTGGCCAAGCTGCATTACGTGGAGGAGATGTCGCAGGTCGACATCGCGCGGCAGCTCGGTGTCTCCACCGCGACGATTTCGCGCCTGCTGCAGCGGGCGCGGGCCGAAGGGATCGTGCGCATCGAGGTTCTCGACCTGGCGACACCGGAGGACATCACCAGGCAGCTGGTCGATGGCTTGAAATTGCGGGATGCCGCGGTGGTGGAAACGCCAGCGGCGGGTACGCTGGCAGCGCTCGCGGCACCGCTTGGCGGTCTGCTCAGGCAGGCGCAACTGGTGGCAGGCTCCGTCGTCGCCATCGGCTGGGGACGCGCCGTGCGCGAGGTCATCCGGGCCGGCCTGCCGCGCATGCCGGGCGTGCTGACCGTGGCCGCCACCGGCGGCATGCAGCAGCAGGCGGCGCATTTTCAGGTCAACGAATTCGTGCGGCTTGCCGCCGAGGAGTTCGGCGGCACGCCGCATTTCATCCATGCGCCCTATTTGCCCTCCAGCGAATTGCGTGAGGTTTTCCTGCGCGACGCCGCCATACGCGATGCCGTTGCGCTGTGGGAGCGGACCGATGTCGCGATCGTCGGCATCGGCCTGCCGCATGCCATCAATGCGCCCGAGGCGAGTGCCGCCACGCCGAGCGAGCAGGCGCTGGTTCATGCCGCCGGCGACGTGCTTCGCCATTATTTCGATGCCGAGGGCACGCTGATCGCCTGGGAAGGGGAGAGCCGGATGATCGCCATGTCGCCGGCGCAACTGCGCGCCGTGCCGCTGGTCATCGGCCTTGCCGCATCACCGGAAAAGGCGACGGCGATTATTGCCGCCGTTCGCGCCGGGCTCATCAACACGCTGGTGACGGATACCAAGACGGCGCAGGCCATCCTCGCGGCGCTCGCGTAGCCATGGAGCGGGCAGTATCTGCCGCGAAAACCAGTTGTGCCGCCGAAAGCCGCGGGCGATAGTCGGCCGGGGCTCCGCGGAGCAGTCGAATGTCGTACGGTGTGAAAAACCCGGCGCTGCCAGCTCGGAAAAACCGAGTTGCAATTTATTTCTGCAAAGTGTTACAAGTTCGAACGCCCGCCAGCAAGGCGCGGCGTGGGGCACAGTTTGCCGGACCTCGCGGAGGCGGAGGTTCGGGGCTGTGGCCAGGTGCGCCGGCCGGCTGACCGGCTGACATATCGACTGGAGGGCGCTTGGGAGGAGCTGCCCGCGAAGGCAAACAGGCGTTCCCGGCCGTCGGCATCCGCAGGGATGACGGCCATTCCAATGTCACTTGCAACGGCAGATCTGCCAATAATGAGGAGGATGTCATGAAGAAGATTGTTGCCGCGCTCGCGGCGCTTGCCGTCAGTGCGACGGTGCTGATCGCGCCCGCACAGGCGCAGGACAAGAAGTACACCATTGCGCTCATTCCGGGCCTGACCACGGACGGCTTCTACATCACCATGCGCAAGGGCGCGCAGGCGGCCGCCGACGCGCTCGGCGTCAACCTGGTTTTCCAGGGTGCACCGGACTTCAACCCGGTCACCCAGGTGCCGGTGCTCGACGCCGTCATCGCCAAGAAGCCGGACGCCATCCTGATCGCGCCGACCGACAAGGCGCAGCTGGTCGAGCCGCTGCGCAAGGCCCATGATGCCGGCATCCCGGTCATCACCGTCGACACGTTCATCGGCAGCGGTGTCTACCAGACCGGCACTGGCGATGCCGACTTCCCGCTCTCCTACATCGCCTCCGACAACGTGCTCGGCGGCGCTATCGCGGCGCGCGCCTTGGCCACCGCCATCGGTGACAAGGGCAAGGTCTATGTGTCGAACGTCAAGCCCGGCATCTCGACCACCGACCAGCGTGAGGACGGCTTCAAGAAGGAGATGGCGGCCAACCATCCCGGCATCACCGTTCTCGAGACCCAGTTCAACGATAACGACGCCAACAAGGCGGCCTCGCAGCTGCAGGCGGTGTTTGCCCGCAATCCCGACCTGGTTGGCGTCTTCGGCGCCAATCTGTTCTCGGCGCTGGGTGCCGCCAACGGCGTCAAGCAGGCCGGACAGAGCGGCACCGTCAAGGTCGTCGCCTTCGATGCTCCGACCAGCATCGTCGATAACATCAACACCGGTCTGGTCGATGTGGCGATTGCCCAGCATCCCGCCGAGATCGGCTATTACGGCGTCGTCTCAGCCTATGCCCATCTGACCGGGAACTCGATCCCGGTCAGCATCGGCACCGGCTTCACGATCATGGACAAGTCCAACATCGCGGATCCGAACATCTCGAAGTACCTCTACTCCGAGTAAGTCCAGACCAGCTTGGCTCCTCCCGGTCCGCCGGGAGGAGCCTGTGCCGGGTCCTCGCCAGAGGCAGGACCTGTTTGAAGTCAGCCGCGCCGCGGAGTATCCATGACCTCGACATCACCTGCCCAGCCGGCCGACAAGCATGTCGCCCCTCAAGCCGATCACGGCGATCCAGCCAGGAGCCTGATCGCACGCATCGCCGAAGGACGCGCCTGGCTGTTCCTTGCCGGCTTGATCGTCTGTTTCGAGGTCTGGTCGAGGCTCGCCTTCGGTGCGACCTTCATGCTCAACCCGTTCAACCTGCAGTCCATCGCGATCTTCGCCGTGGCGCCGCTGCTGCTGGCGACCGGCCAGACCTTCGTCATCATTTCGGGCGGCATCGACCTGTCGCTTGGCTTCATCATGGGTCTTGCCGCCGTCATCGCCGCGCATGCCACAAACCTGGCGGGAGCCGCAATTCCCCTGCCGCTGGCCATGCTGGCCGGCATCCTTGCCTCGGTGATCGTTGCCGGCGTGCCGGGCGTCATCAACGGCCTGCTGATCTCGCGGCTAAAGGTGCCGCCCTTCATCGGCACGCTCGGCATGTTCGGCGTCGCGCGCGGCGCCGCCTTCCTGCTCGCCGGCGGCACCACCGTGCCGGTGCAGAATTCCTGGTTCGCGCTGCTCGGCAACGGCAAGTTCTATGGCGTGCCCTATCTGGTGCTGATCACCGCGGTCTTCGTCATCGTCATGCACTATCTGCTCAGCCAGACCCGGTTCGGCCAGCACAATTATGCCATCGGCGCCAATGTGCAGGCGGCGCGGCGCGCCGGCATCGACATCAGGGGCCACATATTGCGGCTCTATGTGCTGTCGGCAATGTGCGCGGGCCTTGGCGGCGCGCTCTATGCCGCGCGCTTTACCGCGGGTGCGGCGCAGGCAGGCGAGCCCCTGCTGCTCGACAGCGTCGCGGCGGTGGTGATCGGCGGCGCCAGCCTGTTCGGCGGCTCCGGCACCATCTTCGGCACGGTCGCCGGCGCGCTGGTCATCGCGGTCATCCAGTACGGGCTGGTCTTCGTCAATGTCGAACCGTTCTGGCAGTTCATCGCCGTCGGCGTCGTCATCATCATTTCCGTCCTCATCGACCAGGCGCAACGCCGGTTCAGTGGAGCTCGTCAGGATGAATAGCAGCAACCAGACCACGCCCCTGCTGGAGGTCCGAAACCTGTCCAAGCACTTCGGCGCCGTGCGCGCGCTCAACGATTTCTCCATGGCCGTGGGGCCGGGCGAAGTGGTGGCGCTGGCCGGTGACAATGGTGCCGGCAAGACGACGCTGATCAAAGCGATATCGGGAGTGTTCCAGCCGACGGGTGGCGAAATCCTGCTCAGGGGCCAGCCGGTGACGTTCGCGACGCCGCAGGAGGCGCGCGAAAAGGGCATCGAGACGATCTACCAGGATCTCGCGCTCGCCGACAATCTGTCGATCGGCGCCAACATCTTCCTTGGCCGCGAACCGATGCGCAAGGCGTTCGGCTTCCTGCCGGTGCTCGACCGCAAGGCGATGGCCGAGGCGGCCAAGGCGACGATGGGCCGGCTGGACTTCCATGTCAGCCGGCTCGAGGCCCCGGTCAGCAATTTCTCCGGCGGCCAGCGCCAGGCCGTCGCCATCGGCCGCGCCGTCTACTGGGATGCACAGATCCTGATCATGGACGAGCCGACGGCGGCGCTCGGCGTGCCCGAGCAGCGCAAGGTGATTTCGCTGATCCATCAGCTCAAGGCGCAAGGGCGCGGGGTGATCTTCATCTCGCACAATCTGCAGGACATCTTCGCTGTCTCGGACCGCATCGTCGTGCTGCGGCGCGGCGTCCAGGCCGGCGAGCGCAAGATCTCCGAGACCAACCATGACGAAGTCGTCAAGCTGATGGTCGGCGGCTAAGGTGAATTGATATTCAGGTGATGCCGGCCTGCAAACGGTCGCTTCGCGTCCGTCTTCAATTCCAACTCGGCCTGACCTGAATCTCAACAGACCTTAGATCGTCAATCGCCTAGCCGCATCACGGTTGGCCAATGCGATGTGGCAGCAGCCGGAGCCGTGGCCCGGCGTCCAGGTGACGTTGTCGAAGCGCACGCCGGTCGCCTCGAACAGGCCACGGTCGAAGGCGCCGGCGATGCGGCAGAGCGTGGCGAGCTTTTCATCGCCAACGCCGGCCTCGACCCAGGCGTCCTTCAGCGGGCAGCGCTTGACCTTGAAGGAGATGCGGTCATCGCCGCGCTCGACATCGGTCGGATACATCTGGCCGCCGTCAGGGCTGACGGCCAGGAAGGCCTCGCCGATGGCGCGCGCGTCGTTGGCGCCAAAGCTGGCGAAGGCCGCTGCCGCCACCTCCTTGCCGCGCTGCTCGATGGCGCGGATCATGATCGCCTCCGCCTTTTCAGCGCCCAGCTCTCCGGTCAGTTCGTCGAGGAAGAGACGGTAGAGATCGGCGCGGTTGCGGAAGGCGGAATCGAGTTCGCGCGACAGTTTCTCGGCTCTGGCTTGCGGGTCGGTCATGATGCGTCCTGATTTGTTGTTTGATCATGATCTCTGGACAAAACGGTTCCCGTTTGTCCGGGAAAACCGGGTCCCACTTTTTCGGGATCATGGTCCGGTCCTGTTCAATCTTGGTGCTGCCGTCACCAGCGCCTTGCCGATGGCCGATTGCGGTGCGCCGATGACGGCACGCGCGTCGCCGCTCTCGGCAATCCGCCCGGCATCAAGAAGGATGACGCGGTGGGCGACCGCGCGGACAACACCGAGGTCATGGGAAATGAAGAGATAGGCGATCCGTTCCTGCCCTTGCAGGTCGAGCAACAGGTCGAGGATCTGGCCGCGCACCGAGACGTCGAGTGCCGACACGGCCTCGTCGAGTACGATCAGCGATGGTTTCGTGGCGATGGCGCGGGCGATGGCCACACGCTGCCGCTGGCCCCCGGAGATCTCATGGATGGCGCGGGGCGCCAGATCGACCGCCAGCCCGACGCGCTCGAGCAAGGCAGCAATGCGGCGCCGGCGTTCAGTGCGAGAGGCGATGCCATGGATACGCAAGGGATCGTCGAGCACACGTGCCACCGTGGCGCGCGGGTTGAAGGCGGAGAGTGGATCCTGGAATACCATCTGAAGGCGAGCGCGGCGTGCTCTGAGCGCAGCGCCACGCAAGGCCAGGAAATCATTGCCTTCGAATTCGATGCGGCCGGCGTCTGGCTCGATCAGGCGCAGCACCAGCCGCGCGATCGTCGACTTGCCGCTGCCGGAGGGGCCGGCCAATGCCAATGTTTCGCCGGGCTCGATATGAAAAGAGACATCGTCGGCCGCAATGACGGTCTTGCCACCGCGACGGTAGCGTTTGGTGAGGTTGGACACCGAGAGCAGGCTCATCCGTGGGGCCCGCTTCGGCTCAATAGTGGCTCAGCGTCGAGGCCGATATGGGCGTCGAGCAGTGCGCGCGTGTAGGCCTGAGTTGGGGCGCCGATAATCCGTTCCGTGGCGCCAAGCTCGATCAGCTGGCCGTGGCGGAAGACGGCGATGCGCTCCGCTAGTTCTGCCGCCAGCGCGATATCGTGGCTGATGAACAGCAGCGTCATGCCGTCCTCGGCCACCAGCCTCCGGATCAAGCCGACGATCTCGGCCTGCACGATGGTGTCGAGCGCGCTGGTCGCCTCGTCGGCGATCAGCAGTTTCGGTCCGGCAGCGATCGCGGCGGCGATCGCCACGCGCTGCTTCTGGCCGCCGGAGAGCTGATGCGGAAAGGCATGCAGGGCCGAGTCCGGGTCGGGCAGCTGGATGCGTTGGAGCAAGGTTCTTGCCTTCGCGTATGCCTGAGGCCAGGTAAGGCCGAGATGAGTGCGGGCGACTTCGGCGATCTGTTTGCCGACGGTCATCACAGGATCGAGGCTGGCGGAAGGGTCCTGAAAGACGAAGCCGATGTCGCGGCCGCCGAGGGGAGGTTGGCCATGGCCGGGCCATTCAATTCTCCCACCAGCCAACGATGAAGCCGGCAGCAACCCCGCAATCGCCAGCGCCAGCGTGCTCTTGCCGGAGCCGCTTTCGCCGATGATGGCCAGACGCTCGCCGGCCATAATATCGAAGCTAACGTCCTTCAGTACCGCCACCGCGCTGCCGTCGCGGCGGTAGGTCACCGTCAGGTCGTGGATCGAAGCGAGCGCGGTCACGACAGGCCTCTTTTGACCGCCGTCGTCTCGACGATGCCTTCGCCGGCGAGATAGACGCCGAGCACTGTCAACACCAGCGCTATTCCCGGGACGATCGACAGGAAGGGAGCGGTGCGCAGCACGGCGCGGCCCTCCGCGATCATGCCACCCCAGGTGACCCGGTTGGGATCGCCAAGGCCGAGGAAGGACAAGGCCGCCTCGGTGAGGATGGCGGCGGCGACGATCACCGAGGACATCGCCAGTACCGGCGGCAAGGCGTTGGGCAGCACCTCGCGAAAGGCGATCGCCACCGGATGCATGCCGATGGCGCGGGCGCTGGCGACATAATCGCGTTCGCGAATGGAGAGGACTTCGGCGCGGGCAATTCGAGCCGGTCCAGTCCAGGTGCCGAGCGCTATTGCCGCAACGACGATGCCGAGCGATGGCCCGACGACGCTGACGAAGGCCAGCGCGAGCAGGAAGCTCGGCACGGTCTGGAAGGCGTCGGTGATGCGCATCAGCACCTCGTCGGCGAGGCCGCCGGCCAAGCCGGCCAGCGTGCCTATCACCGCGCCGATGGCGAGTGCCGCCGCCGCTGCGGCAAGGCCGACGGCCAGCGAGGTGCGGGCACCGTGGAAAAGCTCCGCCAACACGTCGCGGCCGAGCCGGTCGGTGCCGAGCGGCAGCGACCAGTCCTGGAAGGGTGGCAGCAGCGTCGGGCCGGCGATGGCTTGCGGGTCGCCAGGAAACAGCAACGGCGCGATGAGCGCCATCGCAATCAGTACGGCCAGAAGGATGGCGCCGGCGACGGCCTCGGGCGTGCGCAGAAGGCGGCGCAGCGGGCTCATGCGCTGGCCTCGCCAGCACCGACGCGCGGGTCGAGGAAGGCATAGGCGATGTCGACGAGAAGGTTGATGATGATGACCAGGACGGCGCTGGTGAGGATGATGCCGAGCAGCAGGGGCGTGTCGCGCGAAGCCACCGCTTCCTGCGCCAGCCGGCCGAGGCCGGGCACGGAAAAGACGCTCTCGATGACGACGCTGCCACCGAGCATCTGCGCCGATTGCAGGCCAAGCATGGTGACCAGCGGCAAGAGCGCATTGCGGGCGACGTGAGCGAGCACGATGCGGCGACGCGAAAGCCCCCTGGCGCGGGCGGCCAGCACGAAATCCTGGCGCCAGGCCTCGGCCATGCCGGCGCGCATCATGCGCAGGTAGAGCGCCAGATAGATGAAGCCAAGGGCGCAAACCGGCAGGACAAGATGGACGGCGATGTCGGCCGCACGGTCGAGGCCGCTCTTGTCCGAGGCGAGCGTCTCGATGCCGCCGATCGGCAGCCAGCGCAGGTCGACGGCAAAGATCACGATCAGCACCAGGCCGAGCCAGAAACCCGGCACGGCATAGAGCGCCAGCGAGCCGATCGAGAGGAAGCGGTCGCGGAAACTGCCGGGGCGGGCGCCGGCATAGATCCCGAGCGTCGAGCCGAGGCCGAAGGACAGCGCGGTGGCGCTGACCATCAACAGCAGCGTGTTGGGCAGGCGCTCGAGGATGACGTCGCGGATCGGCCTGGAGAAGGTCACCGACTGGCCGAGATCCAGATGCAGCAGCGCCCAGAGGTAGTTGGCGAGCCGCGTCAGTTCCGACTGGTCGAGACCCCAGCGATGACGCAGCAATTCGATCATGCCGGCGTCGCCGCCGGTCGAGACGATATAAGCGTCGACCGCGTCGCCGGGTGCGGCCTCGAGCAATAGAAAGGTGCCGATGACGACGATCAGCAGCACGAAGATGCTGCCGAGGAGGCGGCGGCGGATGAGGGTGAGGGCGCGGGGCATGGTCGCCTTACCCTCCCCACAAGGGGGAGTGTAAGGTTGGCACTGTCCGGCAGGACAGAGGGGGGCGCGAAGGAACTCTCATTCTCGAACCTGAGCACCCGGACTTGCGATGCGCAAGCCTGCAGAGAGCGCTAGCCAGCCAGATATGTGTCCGCCCAGTTCGAGACAGCCCAGCGCGGATTGTTGGCGATGTTGCTCACTGTGTCGCGCGCGACGCTGATGAAACTCCATTCGGCGACGTTGATCAGCGGCAGGTCGGCCGCCACCTCCTTCTGGAACTCCTTGTAGAGGTTGGTGCGGGCCGTGGTGTCGAGCGTTTCCGAGGCCTTGGTGATCAGCGTGTCGAGCGCATCGCTCTTGTAGCCGCCCTGGTTGGAGAACGGCACGCCGTCGGGAATGCCGCTCTGCACCAGGATGGTGGTCGAGATCGCCGGGTCGCCGCGGAATACGGGCGGGCCGACGGCGAGGTCGAAGGCATGGTCGGTGTAGACGGCCTTGATGTGCGCGGCGGAGTCGTTGTTGACCAACTCCGCGTCGATGCCGATGGCGGCCAGCGCCTGGCGCAGATAGTCACCGAACTGCTTGGTCTCGTTGAAATAGGGCGCCGGCAAGAGTTTCAGCGTGAAGCGCTTGCCGTCCGGGCCTTTCTTGTAACCGGCTTCGTCGAGCAGCGCGTTGGCCTTGGCGACGTCGAAGGCATAGGTCGGCACATCGGCGGTGTAGAATTGCGGATCGTTCTTGGGCACCGGTCCGGTGGCTGTCGCGGCATATCCGAGGAACACCGTCTTGACGACGAAATCCTTGTCGATGGCATGCGCGATCGCCTGGCGCACTTTCAGATCGGCCAGTTCCTTGCGGCGATGGTTGATCTCGACGACGAGCTGATAGGTCAGCCCTTCATAGCCCTTGGAGATCACCTTCAGGCCCGGCACCTTGGAGATGCGGTCGAGGTCGGCCAGCGGCACGGCGGAGAAGGCGGCGAGTTGGATCTCCTCGGCTTCCAGAGCGTTCGCCGCCGAGGTGCGGTCGGGCAGAACCTGGTAGATGATCTCGTCGAGATAGGGCTCGTCCTTGGCCCAGTAATCGGTGTTCTTGATCAGCCGGTAATACTGGCCTGGCTTGTACTCGCCGAACTTGAATGGGCCGGTGCCGATGGGGGCGGTGTTGGCCGGGTTGTCCTCGATCTTGCCGACTTCGTAGACGTGTTTCGGCACGACACTGCTCAGCGCCGGCAGCGCGTTGCGGATCAGCTGGAATGGCGTCGGCTTGGCGAATTTGAAGACGGCGGTGAAATCGTCTGGAGTGTCGACGGCCGCAAGGTCTTTGAACACGGTGCGGCCGAGATTCTGCAGCGGCTTCCAGATCTGCAGCGCCGAGAAGGCGACGTCGGCGGAGGTGAACGGCTTGCCGTCATGCCATTTGACGCCTTCGCGCAGTTTGAACGTCACTGAGAGCCCATCGGCGGAACCTTCCCAACTCAGTGCCAGGCGTGGGGCGAGCCCGTCCTTGCCATCGAAGGAGGCTTCGGCCAGCGTTTCGACGATCTTGCTGGAGATGAAGAAGACGCCGTTGGAGGCGACGATCGCCGGGTTGAGGTTGCGCGGTTCGGAGTCCGCGGCCAATACCAGCCGTCCACCCTTCTTCGGCGTCTGCGTCCAGCCCAATGTCGGCATGGCCGTGGAAGCCAGAAGCATCGCCGAGCCGGCAAGCATCGTGCGTCTGGAAATCGTGGAACCTGGCATGATCGAACTCCGTCCTCTCCGCGACCCCTTCGGGCGCGACAACACCCCTCGGATGCCGACATCGGCATCCTTGCGGCGGCGATTATGAGCCTTGCCGAGGGTTTCGCCAGAGACGGAATTGGCGCATCCTTGCTTGGCTTTGAAATTTTCGTTCGCTGGACCAGTTTGAGAGAACGGGTTCAAGCCAAGTAATCTGGTAGGACCAGATTTGGCGCATATACGACAGATGACGAGTTGGTGACTGTCCCGCAGCGCCGTTCGCGTATTTCTGGCTAGACCAGAGCGGGCAAAATGGTGCAGATTTGATCCACAGCCAAGGGATATGGGCGAAACAGCATCGATCCCAGGCGAATTCAGGGAGAGAGACATGAACATTGCGCCGGGCAAGAATGCCGTCAGCAATATCCCTTTTGACCAGGCGAGGGTCGACCGGCTGATGGAGGAGGCCGGCATCGATGTGCTGCTCGCAACTTCCAAGCACAACACACAATACCTGCTGGGCGGCTACAAATTCATCTTCTTCGCCGCCATGGATGCGATCGGCCACAGCCGTTACCTGCCGATTGTCATCTATGAAAAGGGCGGGCCGGATCACGCCGCCTATATCGGCAACCGCATGGAGGGCGGCGAGCACCAGAACAACCCGTTCTGGACGCCGACGCTGCATGCCGCCTGCTGGGGCACGCTGGATGCCGCCAATCTTGCCGTCGAACATCTGCAAAAGATCGGCAAGGCCGGTGCCCGCATCGGTATCGAGCCCGGCTTCCTGCCGTCGGATGCCTACACGCTGATCCGCAAGGCGCTGCCGGACGCGAAGTTGATCGACGCGACCGACATGCTGGAACGTATGCGCGCCATCAAGACCGACGCCGAACTGGAGAAGCTGCGCACCGCCTCCGAACTGATCACCGATTCCATGCTGGCGACCATTGCCTGGGCGCGCGAAGGCAGGACCAAGGTCGAGATGATCGAACAGCTGCGGCGCGAGGAAACCAATCGCGGCGCGCATTTCGAATATTGCCTGCTGACACTGGGCTCAAGCCATAACCGCGCCGCTTCGCCACAAGCTTGGAAGAAGGGCGAGGTGCTGTCGATCGATTCCGGCGGCAATTACCACGGCTATATTGGCGACCTCTGCCGGATGGGCATTCTGGGTGAACCGGACGCCGAACTGGAGGATCTGCTGGCCGAGGTCGAGGCGGTGCAGCAGGCGGCGTTCTCGAAGGTCAGAGCGGGCACGCTGGGCGGTGACATGATTTCGCATGCCGAAGGCGTGCTGAAGAAATCCAAGGTCGCGCCCTATACGGATTTCTTCGCCCATGGCATGGGCCTGATCACGCATGAGGCGCCATTCCTGATGACCAACCATCCGGTGACTTATGAAGGCACCTACGCGGCCGAACCGCTGGAAAAGAACATGGTGCTGTCGGTCGAGACGACCATGCTTCACCCGACGCGCGGTTTCATCAAGCTGGAGGATACGCTTGCGGTGACCGACAGCGGTTATGTGATGTTCGGCGATCGCGGGCGCGGGTGGAACCGGGGTGGGACCGCCTAGCCGGTATTGAAGGGTGCTGCCCCTCACCCGGATTGCCATCCGGATTGCGAAGGGCAATTCGGGGCAATCCGACCTCTCCCCGAGGGGAGGGGAGGGCCGGCGCGAACGCCAGTCTCTTCTCCCCTTGGGGAGAAGGTGGGCGCGAAGGGCCGGATGAGGGGCCTCCCCGCAAATGAGGGACGGGAGGAAGATTATTTCCCTGCCGGCACCAACCTGAAATCCGGCAGCTCCCTCAACGCCAGCTCAGGCCCGGCGGGCGAGTAGACAACAAACAGCTGCATCGGCCCGTCACCCGTATTCAGCGTCGAGTGAAAACGGCTCTCCGGCACATAGATGGTGCAGCCGGGGCCGATCTTCGCGACCACCGGATTGCCCTTCTCGTCCTCGACCATCTGTTCGCCATGGCCGGAGATGACGAAGATGATTTCCTCGGCGCCCGGATGGTTGTGGCGGGTGTGGCCCTTGCGGGAAGGCAGGTCGACGACGCCGCCGGAAAAGCGGGTAGCACCATTCACTTCCGGAGCCACCGTCAGCGCCAGTCTGCCCCAGTCGAAGCCGAAGGCGCTGACGTCCTTCGGATAGACAAACACCTTGCTCTTGTCCGTCATCTCTCTCATCCCTTCTTTTTCTTCGTGGTCGCTTTGTCGCCGCCCAGTGTGACAGCCTTGAAATCGGCCGTCTGTCTGGCGATCGCTGCTTCCGCCGGCAGCCGTTCCATCGAACTCGCGCCATAGAAGCCATGCAGGCCCTTGGCGCGAGACAGAATGTAGCGGGCGTCATCCGGCATCGAGATAGGGCCGCCATGGCAAAGCAGGATGACATCCTTGCGTACCGAACGTGCCGCCTCGGCGATTGCGTCGATCGCGACCACGCAGTCGTCGAGCGACTTGGCCGAGGTGGCGCCGATCGAGCCGCCCGTCGTCACGCCCATATGAGCAACGACGATGTCGGCGCCGGCCTTGGTCATGGCGCGGGCCTCGTCGGGATTGAAGACATAGGGCGTGGTCAAGAGGTCGAGCTTGTGCGCCTCGGCGATCATGTCGACCTCGAGCCCGAAGCCCATGCCGGTCTCCTCGAAACTCTGCCGCATGGTGCCGTCGAACAGGCCGATGGTCGGAAAGTTCTGCACACCGGAAAAGCCCATCGTCTTCAGCTCGGCCAGAAGCAGGGGCATGATGACGAAGGGATCGGTGCCGTTGACGCCGGCGAGCACCGGCGTCTTCTTGACCACCGGCAGCACCTCATAGGCCATTTCCTTGACGATCTCGTTGGCATTGCCATAGGCGAGCAGGCCGGCGGCGGAGCCGCGGCCGGCCATGCGATAGCGGCCGGAATTGTAGATGATGATAAGATCGATGCCGCCGGCTTCCTCGGCCTTGGCCGACAGGCCGGTGCCGGCGCCGCCGCCGACGATCGGCACGCCCTTGTCGATCATTCCACGGAATTTCTTCAGTATGTCCTTGCGCGGTATGGCGGGCATTTTTTGGAACCTCAGTGTCTGGCTATTTCGATAAAAGCCGCGACCGCGGCCTTGGCGAATTCGGGGTCGTTGATGTGCAATGGCAAGCGCGTGACACGGCGCGTGGCGCTCGGTTCGATGGTGCGCTCGATGGCTTCGAACAGGGCGTCGTCGGCTTCCGGATCGAAAAAGGCGCCACCTTCGATGTCCAGGGCCGAGACGCCTTTTTCAGGAATGAGAAAATGTACCGGCCCCTCGCAGAGGGCGAGCCTGGTGCCGATCCACTCGCCGATCGCGCGGCATTCGTCAGCGCTTGTGCGCATCAGCGTGACGTTGGGATTGTGCTCGTAGAAAAGCCGGCCGCGATAGCGTTCCGGTATGGTCGACGGCGCCCAGAAGTTGACCATGTCGAGCGCGCCGACCGAACCGATGTAGGGTAGCTTGCTGCGGGCAATCGCACCGAAGCGATCCTCCGTTGCCGGCAGCACGCCGCCGAACAGGAGGTCGCAAACCTCGGTCGTGGTGATGTCGATGACACCGGACAGCAGGCCGCTGTCGGCCAGCTTCTCCATACTGCGGCCGCCGGTGCCGGTGGCGTGGAAGACCATGCAGTCATATCCGGAGCGGAGCTGGTCGGCGATCGCCGTCACGCAAGGCGTGGTGACGCCGAACATGGTGAGCCCGATCGACGGCTTGCCGTCGGGCGCCGGGGCCGGGCTTGCCGCCATGCCCGCTATGGCCTGGGCGGCGTTGTGCAGCACGACGCGGGAAAGCCGATTCAGTCCCGCCATATCGGTCACCGATGGCATCATGATGATGTCGGAGACGTCGACATAAGGCGCCGTGTCACCCGAGGCGAGCGTCGAGACCATGATTTTCGGCAGGCCGAGCGGCAGCGCGCGCATACCCGACGTGATGATCGAGGTGCCGCCGCCGCCGCCTATGCCGATCACGGCGGCGATGTCGTTTCGCGATAGGACGAAGCGGGTGAAGGCGACGCCCATGGCGGCAACCGCGGCGCCACGGTCATCGACGCCGAGCACGGCCGCGCTGCCTTCAGGATGATGACCGGCCACCTGCTTCGCGCTGATGTCGACGGGAACGGTTGAAGCGCGTGTTCCGACATCAACGCGAGAAACGGCAGCGCCCGTTGCGGCGATGGCGTCGGCCAGGAAGGCAAGTTCCTCGCCCTTGGTGTCGGCGGTGCCCACGACGTAGATGCGCTTCATGGGCGGTTCCCAGGTCATTGCAAATTTTTGAGACGCGCGTATCATATTGATATGGATATCTCACGTCAACGAGCCACTGCAGGCGACGACACGGAGCGGGGAAGCGGCCAGGCCGCCGAGCGTGGACCCCGGGCGCGCACGAAACGGCTGATGCTGGAGACGGCAACACGGTTGATGCAGGCAGGCGTCACGCCGTCGGTGAGCGAGGTGGCGGAAGCGGCGGAGGTTTCCCGCGCCACCGCCTATCGCTATTTCCCCAGCCAGGCGGCACTGGTGCAGGCCGTCGTCGACGAGGGGCTGGGACCAATCCTGACCTGGCAATCGACTTCCGCGGACGCCGAGCGCCGAGTCGCGGATCTGTTCGACACGGCGATGCCACGCATCGAGGCCTTCGAGGCGACGTTCAAGGCGGCGCTGAAACTGTCGCTCGATCAATGGGCGCGACGCCAGGCCGGCACGCTGGGCGGCGAGCCGGCCTTCACGCGCGGTCATCGCGTCGATTTGCTGCAGCAGGCGATAGGCCCGCTCAAGGGCCATTTGCCGCCGCGCGACTTCAAGCGCCTGGCGCAGGCGCTGTCGCTGATCTTCGGCGTCGAGGTGCTGATCGTGCTCAAGGATATCTGGGGTCTGGACAGCCGCAAGACGCGGTCCGTCGCGCAATGGGCGGCAGGCGCCCTGGTGCGCGCCGCGGTGGCGGAATCGATTGGTGAAGGAGGTGGCAACGGTTCAAGGGTGGTCGTGAGGTAGAGCCTATCTGGTTCGACCAGATTTGCATGCCGACTATCAATATTACCCCTGACGCAGAGAGCTATGCAACGCCCCTGCGTATCACTGAGTAGGAAAATCATTGGAAAACAGGCAGATAAAGCCTGAATTCCGCCGGAATGGCCAGGCCCGTCTTCCAAGAAAGGGCTTGACGACGATGCAGAATTGGTAATACCAGATTAGAAAAGAAAAGTGGATCAAAAGTGAGGGCTGCGATCCATTTTCCGGCAGGGCGAGGAGGCCCGAAACCGGAAAGGTGCGATCACGGGAGGAACTACCGGAGCCGGCCCCGTTGCCGGCTCGCATGACAGGGTAGAATGCGCACAAGGGAGGAAATCATTATGCGCAAGTTAGTGACCAGCATGCTTGCTGGTATCGGCTTAACGCTTGCCTGCGGAACGTCAGTCTACGCGCAGGAAAAGTCGCTCACCATCTTCTGGGCGGAATGGGATCCAGCCAATTACCTGCAGGAACTCGGCAACGAGTACGAGAAGGAAACCGGCGTCAAGATCACGGTGGAGACCACGCCGTGGGCCGACTTCCAGACGAAGGCCTTCACCGAGTTCAACGCCCATGGCGATGCCTATGACCTGGTCGTCGGCGACTCGCAGTGGCTGGGCGCCGGTTCGACCGGGGGACACTATGTCGACCTGACGGACTTCTTCAAGAAGCACGACCTCGGCAATGTCATGGCGCCGGCGACGGTGAAATATTACGCCGAATATCCCGGCAACAGCGGCAAGTACTGGGCCATTCCGCTCGAAGGCGACGCTGTCGGCTGGTCCTACCGCAAGGACTGGTTTGAAGATCCCAAGGAGAAGGAAGCGTTCAAGGCCAAATATGGCTACGACCTCGATGTGCCAAAGGATTTCAAGGCGCTGCGCGACATAGCCGAGTTCTTCTATCGGCCCGACCAGAAGCGCTACGGCATCGCGATCTATACCGACAATTCCTATGATGCGATGGCAATGGGCTTCGAGAACGCGCTGTTCTCCTATGGCGGCGAGCTGGGTGACTATGCGACCTACAAGGTCGATGGCCACATCAATTCCGACAAGGCCGTAGCCGCGCTCGACGCCTACAAGGAACTCTACAAGTTCACGCCTCCCGGCTGGGCCAAATCGTTCTTCGTCGAGGACAATCAGGCGATCACCGAGAACCTGGCGGCGATGAGCATGAACTTCTTCGCCTTCTTCCCCTCGCTGATCAACGAGGCGTCGAACCCGAACGCCAAGAACACCGGCTTCTTCGCCAACCCGCCGGGACCGAATGGCGACCAGTTCGCCGCACTCGGAGGTCAGGGTATCTCCGTCATCTCGTACTCGAAGAAGCAGGACGAGGCGATGAAGTTCCTTGAATGGTTCATCAAGGACGAGACCCAGAAGAAGTGGGCGGCCCTTGGCGGCTATACCTGCAGCGCGGCGGTGCTCAAATCGCCGGAATTCCAGAGCGCCACGCCTTATAACAAGGCCTTCTACGAGACCATGTTCAAGGTGAAGGACTTCTGGGCCGTGCCGGAATACGCCGAACTGCTGCA
The DNA here is from genome assembly GCF_056868045.1 of Mesorhizobium sp. HAY1-8B. Lineage (NCBI taxonomy): Bacteria > Pseudomonadati > Pseudomonadota > Alphaproteobacteria > Hyphomicrobiales > Phyllobacteriaceae > Mesorhizobium > Mesorhizobium sp. HAY1-8B. The sequence goes on along the minus strand of NZ_CP200321.1, from coordinate 6,958,048 downwards.
GCAGCTCAACCAGCGCATCTATCCCTACATGATCGGCGGCGACGGCACCGCCAAGGAAACCTTGGACGCGCTGGCCGCCGACTGGAACGCGACGTTCAAGAAGTACGGCCGCGTTCAGTAACAATCATGCCTCACGGAGGGGGCGTTGGTGCCTCCTCCGTTTCTTTTTCTGCAAATGGGAGAGGGTCTTGGCGACCACGATGATCACAACGCTGGACAGGTCCTCGCGGGCGGCCACGCGCGGCCTGAGCGATATTTCGATCCGCAACCTCTTCATTGTTCCGACGGTCCTGTTCCTGATCGTCTTCAACATCTTTCCGCTGATCTATTCGCTTGGCTATTCCTTTACCGACTTCCGCGCCTCGACCAACGCGCCGGCGAATTTCGTAGGGCTGCAGAACTATCGCGACCTGCTCAACGATCCCTATGTCTGGTCCAACTTCGCCATCACGGCGAAATACGTCATCATCTCGGTCGCCGGTCAGCTGCTCGTCGGCTTCGGCGTGGCGATGCTGCTCAACCGCGATATCCCGCTCAAGGGCCTTATCACCACGCTCCTGCTGCTGCCGATGATGCTGTCGATGGCTGTTGTCGGCTTGTTCTGGAAGCTTCTCTACGACCCGTCATGGGGGGTCATCAACTATGCGCTCGGGCTCGGCAATTTCGAGTGGTTGGCCGATCCCAAGATGGCGCTCTACGCCGTCGCGCTGACCGACATCTGGATGTGGTCGCCCTTCGTCATGCTGTTGTCGCTGGCAGGTCTCTCGGCGGTGCCGAAACATCTCTACGAGGCCGCCGCGATCGACCGCGCCGGGCCGTTCTACACGTTCTCCCGCATCACGCTGCCGCTGGTGGCGCCGATCCTGATGATCGCGGTCATTTTCCGCACCATGGAAGCGTTCAAGACTTTCGACCTCGCCTACATCCTGACCAGCCAGCCGACGGCCGAACTGATCTCGATCCGGCTCTACAAGATGGCGTTCCAGGAATGGCAGACCGGGCGCTCCTGCGCGATGGCCTACATCGTGCTGATCATGGTGCTGGCCATCACCAACATCTACGTCAAATACCTCAACAAGGTGAAGGAGCGCTGAGATGGCCGCCGTCCGCACTTCTTCCGAGATCGGCTTCAACCGCGTCGCCATCGTCGCCGTGCTGGTGGTGACGATCATCTTCCTCGCCCCAATCTACTGGATCGCCTCGACGGCATTCAAGCCGCGCAACCTGGCCACGACCATCCCGCCGACGGTCGTCTTCCAGCCGGAAATTTCGCCATTCGTGAAGCTGTTCACCAAGCGCTCGCAATTGCGCAGCCCACCGACGCCCGAAGAATATGCGGCGGCGCCATGGTGGGAGCGGGTCGTTTTCGATGGCGGCGAGAAGATCGTGCGCGACGGCAAAGGCCAGGTGCAGTGGTCGGGTTATCCGAGCCGTTTCCTGAATTCGCTGATCATCGCCATCACCTCGACAGTGCTGGCGGTCGGCATGGGCACATTCACCGCCTACGGCTTCTCGCGCTTCAAGGTGAAGGGGGAGGCGGATCTCCTCTTCTTCATCCTGTCGACACGCATGCTGCCGCCGGTGGTGGTGGCGATCCCGATGTTCCTCATGTACCGCGCGGTCGGCCTCAACGACACCCATATCGGCCTGATCATCCTCTACACCGCCTTCAACCTGTCCTTCTCGGTCTGGCTGATGAAGGGTTTCATGGACGAGATCCCGAAAGAATATGAGGAAGCGGCCCTCGTCGACGGTTACACGCGCATGGAGGCCTTCTTCAAGATCGTGCTGCCGGAGGCCGCCACCGGCATCGCCGCGACCGCCGTGTTCTGCTTCATCACGGCATGGAACGAGTATGCGTTCGCGCTGATCATGACCAATCGCCGCGCGCAGACAGCGCCGCCCTTCATCCCCAGCCAGGTCGGCTCCGGCCTGCCCGACTGGACGGTGATCGCCGCCGGGACCTTCCTGTTCCTGTTGCCGGTCGCCATCTTCACCTTCCTGCTCCGCAATCATCTGTTGCGAGGCATGTCCTTCGGAGCGATCCGCAAATGAGCTTTCGCGCCATCAATCAGAAATACCTGGAGCCTGGTTCGCAGGTGCTCATGGTGCTTGGTATCGTGGCACTGTGCCAGCCCTGGAACATGCTGCTGCACACATACGGCCTGACCATCATCCTGATCGGGCTGATCGGCTTCAACATCACCTCGAAGATCGCGCCTGAGGAGGAGGCCGGCACCGGCCACGCCGCGCGAAATCCGGGAGCAGAGCATTGACCCAGATCGAGCTTCGCGGCGTCCAGAAATTCTTCGGCGCCGTACAGGTCATCAAGGACCTCAACCTCAAGATTGCCGACAATGAGTTCATCGTGCTGCTCGGCCAATCGGGCTGCGGCAAGACGACGACGCTGCGCGCGATCGCCGGGCTGGAGACGATCGACGAGGGCGACATCCTCATCGACGGCAAGCCGGTCCAGCATCTGAAGGCCGCCGACCGCGACATCGCCATGGTGTTCCAGTCGTTCTCGCTCTATCCGCATATGAGCGTCTACGAGAACATCGCCTTCCCCTTGCGCGCCACGCGCAAGAGCAAGGCCGAGATCGACAGCGAGGTGCGCTCGGTCGCCAAGACGCTGCAGATATCGGATTTGCTTGGCAAGAAGCCATCGGCGCTGTCGGGCGGCGACATGCAGCGCGTCGCCATCGGCCGGGCGCTGGTGCGACGGCCCAAGGCGATGCTGATGGACGAGCCGATCGGCGCGCTCGATGCCAAGCTGCGCGAGGAGATGCGGGCCGAGATCAAACGGCTGCACATCAAGCAGGGCTCGACCACGATCTATGTCACGCACGACCAGATCGAGGCGATGAGCCTCGCCGACCGCATCGTCATCATGCATGAAGGCGTGCTGCAGCAGGTGGGCACGCCCGACGAGGTCTATTCGCGCCCGGCCAATCTGTTCGTGGCGCAATTCGTCGGCAGCCCGGTGATGAATGTCGCCGACGCGGCGGTGGCCGAAAAAGCCGCGTCCGCATCGGTGACGGTCGGTGACGCGGCCACCGGCTTCGAGTTTCCGCGCGCGCTGCTGTCGAAGCTCAACGGCCATGCCGGCGGCCAGCTGGCGCTCGGCATCCGTCCGGAAGGCGTGCTCATTCGCCGTGACGCGGCCGACGGCTTCATGGCCGTCGAGACACAGATCGTCGAACCGCTCGGGTCCTTCGATATCGTCGACCTGAAGGTCGGCTCCGAGATGCTGCGCGCTCGCACCAAGAGCGGCTTCATCTCGGGGCCCGGCGAGAAGGTCTTTGCGCGGATCGATCCGACGCAGGCGCATTTCTTCGACAAGGCAAGCGGCAAGTCGCTGGAAGTGAGATTGTGATGGCCCATATCCAGCTCAAGAATATTTCCAAGAGTTTCGGCAATCACACCGCCCTGACCGGGCTCGACCTCGACATCGCCGATGGCGAGTTCTTCGTGCTGCTCGGCGAGACGGGCGCCGGCAAGACGACGACGCTGCGGCTGATCGCAGGCCTCGAGAAACCGAGCGAGGGGCAGGTCCTCATCGACGGCGTCGATGTCGCCGAGTGGGGCGCGGCCGAACGCGACGTGGCGCTGGTGCTGCAGCAATATTCGCTCTATCCGCGCTACACGGTGCGGGAGAACCTCGAATTTCCGCTGAAGCCGAAGATCCGCCGGCTGCCCGATGCCGAGATCAAGGACCGCGTCGACCGCGCTGCCCGCACACTGCGCATCGAGCACCTGCTCGACCGCAAGACCGACCGCCTGTCCGGCGGCGAGATGCAGCGCGTCTCGATCGGCCGCGCCATCGTGCGCAAGCCGCGCGTGTTCCTGATGGACGAGCCGCTGTCGGCGCTCGATGCCAAATTGCGCGAGGCGCTACGCACGGAATTGAAGAACCTGCAGATACAGCTGGGCGCCACATTCCTGTTCGTCACCCACGACCAGATCGAGGCGATGTCGATGGGCGACAAGGTCGGCGTGCTCAACCATGGCCGCATCGTGCAGACCGGCACGCCGCACGAGATCTACAACAATCCACGCGACACCTATGTGGCGAGTTTTGTCGGCTCGCCGCCGATGAACCTCATCGACGGCAGGCTGGTCAACAACCGCGCGGTGATGGCGCCGATGAATTTCGAGCTGCCGCTTTCAGCGGGGGCCAAGACGGGTGCGGCGACCGAAGGTCGCCCGCTCGTCTTCGGCATCCGTCCCGAAGATGTCTATCTGGAAAACGGCGCTCCGGTCGAGGCGCGTGTCCATGACGTGGAAAATCATGGCGTCGAGAAGATCCTGACGCTGCGTGTCGGCGACACAACACTGCGCGCCACGGTGCCGGCCAGGACCGATGTCGCGATCGAACAGCCGGTGCGTTTTGCCTGGAACCCGGACAAGGTGGTGCTGTTCGACAAGGGCAGCGGTGTCAGCTTGCGCCACGCCGGGTGAAGCGCTGTTTCGGTTCAGCCGGGTAGCCGTGCAACGAAGGATACCGGCTCAACTGGCCTGGCGGATTTCGGCCTGTTCCTCGGCGCGCAGATGGCTGGGCGCCGCGCCGATGACGCGCTTGAAGGCACGGCTGAAGGCGGCGTCCGATTCATAGCCAAGGCGGGCCGCAACGACTGATATTTTCATCCGGTCGCGGACCAGCCACTGACGCGCCTGATGCATCCTGACCTGGGTGACATATCTTGCCGGCGTTTCGCCGACGATGGTGGCGAAACGTTCGGCAAAGCCCGAGCGCGAGGCGCCCATCATCCGGGCCAGCAACTCGACCGTCCAGTCATGGTCAGGTTCGAGATGGATGGCCGCCAGCACGCGACCGATGTCACGGTCCCTGACCGCGGCGATCCAGCCGGAGGAGTCGCCGCAACCACGTTCGACCCAGGAGCGGATGACCGTGGCGGCAAGCACATCGGCCAGCCGTGCCAGGATGCCGCCGGAGCCGACACGCTCCATCGTTACTTCGCGCGCCATGGACTCCAGCAGGTGTGGAATGCCGGGCTCGTAGGCTTCCAGCTCGTGCGTGCGCATCACGTCCGGCATCATGCCGAGCAGGGGGTGCAGGCCGTCGATGTTGAAATACATCGCGGCGCAGAAAAGCAGTGTTCCAGGCTGGCAATTCTTGTCGCACATCTCCGCGTTTGACGTGCAATAGACGTCCTTGCAGACTTCCTCGAGCTCGTAGCCATGGATAGGCCAGGCCTGTGCCCCGGGTTCGCTGGCCAGCACATGCGCCTCGCCTCGTGGAAGCAGCACCGCGTCGCCCGCATTGAGCTGCACCCATTCGCCGGATGGCTGCTTGAGCCAACAGCCCTTGCGGCCGATGAAATGAAACCGCGCTCCGGGCTGAGCCGGGAACTGGATACCCCAAGGCTCCTTCATTTCGCAGCGGCCATACTCGACACCGTCGAGACGCAGGCCGCGCAATATGTCTGTCAACGGGTCGCCGGTGATCGGAATTTTGGACGAACGGTCAAGCATAATGGGGTTTCTAGCATGGAAACTCCAGCCCGTCACTCCCTATGTTGCACCGCAGCCAAATGTTGTGCCGCAACAAATCGGAGACTGACCATGGCCGAACCCGCGACAGGCGTCATCGATGCCGCACTTCTGAACCCCACAGAATCCGATGAACGAGCCGAGCCGGCATGGGGTGCCGTGGTTTCGCTGGCGCTTGGCGTTTTCGGTCTCGTCACCGCCGAATTCCTGCCCGCCAGCCTGCTGACGCCGATGGCGCGCGATCTCGGTGTCAGCGAAGGCGTGGCCGGGCAAGCGGTGACGGCAACAGCCATAGTCGGCGCCATCGCCGCGCCCACCATGGCCATCATCACAAGGCGCATGGACCGCAGGCTTGTGATGTGGATGCTGACGGCATTCCTCATCCTGTCCAACCTCCTGGCCACCTTTGCCTCATCGCTGCCGATGCTTCTGCTTGCCCGCGTCGTGCTCGGCGTTGCGCTCGGCGGCTTCTGGGCGATGTCGGCGGCCATGGCGTTGCGGCTGGTGCCGATGCGGCTGATGCCGCGCGCCATGTCGATCATCCTGACCGGCGTCTCGCTGGCCACCGTCACCGCCGCTCCGGTCGGCGCTTATGTCGGCGACATCTGGGGATGGCGCACGGCGTTCATGATTGCGACCATCGTCGGCGCCTTGGCGCTGCTGGTGCAATTGGCCACCATTCCGAAGCTGCCACCGGTGGGTGTCGCGAGCTTCCGCACCTTGCTCGATGTGCTGGAGCGGCCGTCGATCCGGGTGGCCCTGCTGGTCGTGCTGCTGGTCGCGTCCGGACATTTTGCCGGCTTCACCTATGTGCGCCCCTTCCTCGAAAAGGTGCCGGTGCTCGACATCGAGACGATCTCGCTGGTGCTGCTGGCCTATGGCGTCGGCGGTTTCTTCGGCAATATCGCCGGCGGCATCCTGGCGGAGCGTAACCTCAAGGCGGCCGTTGCCCTGGCGCCCTTGCTGATTGCCCTGGCCGCCGCCTCGATGCTGGTCTTTGGTGCCTCGCCGACAATTGCCGCCACCGCCGTCGCCGCCTGGGGTTTTGCCTTCGGCGCGGTGCCGGTCGGGCTGCAGAGCTGGCTGGTGCGGGCAGCGCCGGACCAAGCCGAAAGTGCCGGCGGCTTGATGGTGGCGACCTTCCAGGTGGCGATCGCGCTGGGTGCTGTCTTCGGCGGCTTGCTGGTCGATCATACCGGCGTGGCCAGCGCCTTCGCTTATTGCGGCATCGCAACGCTGATGGCGGCGATCGTCGTGTTCCTGCGAGGCCCGAAGCAGGCCGAATAGTCTCCCATCCCTGACCTGCCCAGCGGCCCGAGAACCATCATGGTTCTCGGGCCGCTGCCGTTGTGATGGCGGCAACGAAGCGGCTGAGGCTGTCCTCGATATAGGTGGCGACTTCAACTGCCGGATCGAAGCTCCACCACAGGAGGGAGCCTTGCCAGTGCGACGCCATCAGCAGGCCGATGTCCCGCGGAGGTGTGGGCGTTGCCGCGAAACAAGCCGCCAGTGCCTTGCAAAGGGCTGTCTTCCAAGCCGCACCGCGCGTCCTGAGCACGGGGTCTCGCAAATCCTCGCGCAAGACGAGCAGGCCTTCGGCATAGGCTTCGATGCCGCCATAGCCTTGCGACAACGCCACCAGCAATTCAATGGCGCCGGCCGGAAGTCTTGGGCACGCTGGCGGCCAGCGTCCTGGTCCTGTCGTCGAGGCCGTCCCAGGCATGCAGCAAGGTGCGCTGCTTCAACCGTGTCTTATTGCCAAAGCGCTGCACCAGTGTTGCACCGGAGAGGCCACAGGCTTTTGCCAGACGCTCGAATGTAAGCGCCTCCGGGCCGTGCTCGTGCATCAGCCGCACTGCGTTCTCCAGTACCTGCTCGTCGGACTGGGTCTTGGGACGGGTCATCTTGACATTCCAATATAACCGAATGATCATTTATATATGATAGATGTGACGCAAGCCATCCCTTTTTGATCGATGGGTGCCGTTTTTGGGAGAGTTCAATGACTTTGCAAGGAAAAGTTGCGCTGGTTGCCGGCGGCACACGAGGTGCCGGGCGCGGCATAGCGGTCGAGCTCGGCGCTGCCGGCGCCACTGTCTATGTCACCGGGCGGAGCACGCGCGCACAGCAATCCGAGTACGCGCGGCCCGAAACAATCGAGGAGACGGCGGAAATGGCCACGGCGAGCGGTGGCAGGGGCATCGCCGTGCAGGTCGACCATCTCGTGGCCGATGATGTGCGCGGTCTGGTCGAGCGCATCCGCACCGAACAGGGCCGTCTCGATATCCTGGTCAACGACATCTGGGGCGGTGAAAAGCTGTTCGAATGGGACAAGCCAGTCTGGGACCACAATCTGGAGAACGGTTTGCGCATGCTGCGTCTGGCCATAGACACGCATCTGATCACCGCCCATCATGCGCTGCCCCTCATGATCGAGCAGCCCGGTGGACTGCTGGTCGAAGTCACGGACGGCACCGTCGAATACAATGCCGATCACTACCGCCTGTCGCCTTTCTACGATCTCGCCAAGGTCGCCGTGAACCGCATGGCCTGGGCCCATGGCAAGGACCTTGCGAAACACGGTGCCACCTCAGTCTCGTTGACGCCCGGCTGGTTACGGTCGGAGATGATGCTGGAAGCCTTCGGAGTGCGCGAGGAGAACTGGCGTGATGCAACCGCCACCGTGCCGCATTTCGTCATCTCGGAGACGCCGCGCTTCGTTGGGCGCGCCGTTGCCGCGTTGGCTGCGGATTCTAATCGCTCACGCTGGAACGGGCAGTCGCTGTCCAGCGGCGGGCTGGCGCAGGTCTACGGCTTTACCGACCTCGACGGTTCGCGGCCCGATGCCTGGCGCTATGTGCCGGAGGTCCAGGACGCCGGCAAGCCAGCCGACGCAACGGGTTATCGGTGATGCGGTCTGGGGTCGCTCAGGCCGAACGCCCGTCGAAATCGAAGACCGGCAAGGTGGACGGGTCGATATCGGCGACGCAGTTGAGGTTGATGTAGGCGGTGCGTTCGCCGCTTTCGCGGATATCCTCGGCGAAAGGGTGGATGCCGCAGGTGCGGCAGAAGCGGTGCGCCATGGTGTGGTTGCCGAATGTGTAGGTGCCCAGATCATCGCCCCAGGCCAGGACCGTCAGGCTCTCATGCGGGATGGCGCACAGCAAGGCGCCCTTGCGTGAGCAGATCGAACAATTGCACCGGACGGCGCCGGTCAGTTCCGCCTTGAATTCGAGGCCGACCTTGCCGCAGTGACAGCTGCCTTTGTACAGCATCAGTATCTTCCTATCGCTGGCAGGTGCAAAGGCACGCTGGCCGGGTTATCCCTTCCGCAGGCCAAACCGGCCGCTTGCCTAAAAGACGTTGCATCCTGGCGGAGTCCGACATCGACATGCAATCCATCCGCGACCGCCTCGAAATCATCCTGTCACGTCTTGCCAATCGTGCGGCCGACGAGAAGGTCTTCACCAAACTCTATGCCGAAGCGGCGCGCGCCGCGGCCGATGCGAGCGACGCCCGCAGCCGAGCCGGCGTGACGCTCGGACCACTCGACGGCACCATCGTTTCGATCAAGGATCTGTTCGATGTCGCCGGCGAGGCGACCACGGCCGGCTCGCTGATGCGCAGGACAGCCGCACCGGCTGTGCGCGATGCCGTTATCGTCAGCCGGCTGCGGCAGGCGGGCGCAGTGATCATCGGGAAGACCAACATGACCGAATTCGCCTTCACCGCGATCGGCGACAACATGCACTACGGCACGCCAGGCAATGCCGTTGACGCCAGCCGCATCCCCGGCGGTTCGTCGTCCGGCGCCGGCGTTTCCGTCGGCGAGGGAACGAGCGACGTCTCGATCGGATCGGACACGGGCGGGTCGATCCGCATTCCTGCCGCGCTCAATGGCGTCGTCGGCTTCAAGCCGACGGCGCGGCGCGTGCCGCTGGCCGGCGCCTTTCCGCTGTCTGGCACCTTGGACTCGATCGGGCCGCTTGCCCGAACCGTCGCGCAATGTGCCGCCACCGACGCCGTGATGACCGGCGAGGTGCCGACCGAACTGGCGGCCATATCGCTCGCGGGACTTCGCGTTGGTGTGCCGCGCGGCGTTCTTTTCGGCGACACGGAAGGTGAGGTCATGACGTCGTTCGAGCGTTGTCTCGGCAAGATCGAACAGGCTGGCGCGCGCATTGCGGATCTATCGATCGACGACATGATTGCCGATCTGCGCGCGGCGACCAAGCGTGGCTCGATCGCTGCCATGGAAGGGGCCGAGGTGCATGCCGACTGGCTGGCGACAGGCGCATCGGTGCCGGTCGACCCAAATGTCAGCGGGCCTTTGTCGCGAGCGGCAATGCTGCCGGTGCCGGTCTACATCAGGGCCTTGCGCCGCCGTCGCGCGCTTGCCGCCGCCATGGATGAGCGGCTGGCGTCGGCCGATGTGCTGGCGCTGCCGACCACGCCGGTGACGGCGCCGACCATCGTTTCCATGGCCGAGGACGCCGAGCTGCGCGACCGCGTCGAAGGCCTGCTGTTGCGCAACACACAGGTCGCCAACCAGTTCGACCTCTGCGCGATCTCGTTGCCGATGCCTGATATGGCGCTGCCGGCCGGACTGATGCTGGTCGCGCGCAATGGCCACGACTGGCATCTGCTGCGGATTGCCGCCGCCGTGGAAAGGCTGCTGGCTGGCTGAGCGACAGGAGCCGCGAATTGCGGATCAGTGTGATGAACAGTGCTTGCGTTCGCTGTCCTTGGCGGCGCGCACGATGCGGGTCGCGACCAGCCAGGGCAGGCTGTAATCCTTGCCGGTGATGGTCTGGGTGCGGTGCTCGATCGAGCCCCTGAGGACGATCTTCCCGCTGTACAGCACGTCGGACTGGTCCGTTATCGCCTTGTCGGCCTGCGGCAGGCCGCTGGTGTCGATCGACACACCCTTGATGATCGTGCCGGTGACGAGATCAAGCGCGCTGTTCGATGGGCAGGGCGCCTTGAAGCAGCGCAGCCCGTTGTCACAATAGACATAGCTGCTCTCGGCCGCGGCGACTGCCGGCAAGGCGCGGATGGACGAGGCTGCGGCAATCAGAAATGCAAGGCGAAGACCGGACATGGCCGCACCGTCGCGAAGAATTGGGGCGAAACCGCGATGCTCTAGATGTCGACCGGAAACCGTCTCCGGTAATGATCGACAACTTCCGGATTGCGCAGATTGACCGGCAGCTTGCCGGCCAGCACGAGCAAGGCTTCGCCCGCCGCGCCGACGCCCATGCGCATCATCGATTCCTCGGTAATCCCTGCCATATGCGGGGTGATGATGACGTTGTCGAAGCCGAAATAGGGATGATTGGACGGCAGCGGCTGCGTCGAGAACACGTCGAGCGCGGCGCCGCCGATGCGGCGCTCCCGCAAGGCCTCGATCAGGGCGTCGTCATCGACGACCGGCCCACGCGAAACGTTGATCAGCAGCGCGTTGGGTTTCATGCGGGCGATGCGCTCACGGCTGATCAGGCCACGCGTCTCCGGCGTCAGCGGACAGCAGAGCGCGATGATGTCGCTCTGCTCGACCAGCGCGTCGATCGACAGGAAGCCGACTTTGTCCGGCGCCGGCTGCATGCTGCGCGTGGTTGCCACCACCTTCAGATCGAAGCCGTGCGCGGCGATATGGCCGACGGCCTGGCCGACGGCGCCGAGGCCGACGATGCCGATGGTCTTGCCGGCAAGCTCGATGTTGGAATTGGCATGCTCGCGGCCGGCGAGCCAGCCTTTGGCGCGCAGGTCGCGGTCGACCCTGCGGAATTGCCGCAGCAGCGCCAGTGCGGTGAGCATGACATGTTCGGCAACCGAGCGCGCATTGACCGCCGGCACGTTGGCCACCAGCACGCCGGCCGCGGCCGCCGCTTCCATTGGAATCATGTCGAGCCCGGCGCCATGGCGGATCGCCGCCCGCAGCTTCCAGGCACCCTCGAACAGGGCTGGTGGCAGCGGCGCGCGCACGATGACGATGTCGGAATCCTTCGCCTCCCGGGTCAAAGTGGCGGCATCGAGGGCCGAAGCGATGACGAGTTGACCGGCGCCGGCGAGCTTGGCCGAGGCGCGCGGGTGCAGCGGATGGGTCGACAGGATCTTTGGCACGGCCTGGACCACGATCAGGCCTTTTCGAGCGCCGGGCTCGCGGCAACCGCGTTGCCGCCCTCGATCAGTCCCTTCCAATAGCTCTCCGCGCCTTGAAGGTGGGCACTCATCAGCGCCTGGGCGAGATTGCCGTCGCGGCGCAGCAAAGCCTCGTAGATCTGCACATGCTCGGCATGCGAGCGCACGCTGCGTTCGGGATCGTTGAAGTAGATCGGCAGGCGCTGTTCGCCCATCAGATAGTAGACGCTGCAGATGTTGTGGAAGACGCTGTTCTTGGTGGCGCGAACGATCTCGAGGTGGAACTCGCGGTCTTCCTTGGCGAGGCCTTCGCCGGCGGCGATGCGCTCCTCGGAAGCCTTGAGGATTTCGCGCAGCCGCTCGAAATTCTCGTCGGTGGCGCGCGAGCAGGCAAGTTCGGCGGCCTTGATCTCGTGGATCTTGCGCAGCTCGACCGTCTCGTAGATCTGCAACGGATCGAGCGGCAGGCCGGCGCGCGCGAACAGCGCCAGCGCCTCGACGCTCGCTTGCTTGGTGTCGATGTAGATGCCGGACTTCGCCCGACGCTCGACGATGCGCATGGCTTCCAGAATGGCCAGCGCCTCGCGGATTTGGCCGCGGCTGACGCCGAAATGCTCGGCCAGTTCACGCTCCGACGGCGTGCGGCCGGTCTCGCTGTCCGAGTGGGAGAACAGATAGGCGGCGAGTTCCGCGAGGAGGTTCTTTTCTTTCATCGTCAACTGCGTTGCGCGTGCGCCTCCAGGAATCGCTCCGAAACGGTGAACCCCAATCCGGGCTTTTCCGGGATCGCTATCATACCGTCCGTTGCTTCGACAGTCTCTTCGATCAGATCATGGATCATCGGGTTGGCGCCGAGCGAATATTCGACGATGAAACTCGACGGCGAGGCGGCGCAGACATGCAAGCCGGCGAAGAAGCAGGGTGCGCCGGCCCACAGATGTGGCGCAAAGCGCAGATTGAAGGCGCTGGCGATGGTGCCGATCTTCATCGCCTCGCTGATGCCGCCGCAGAAGGCGGGATCGGGCTGGAAAATATCGGCTGATTTGAGCACGGCAAGATCGCGGAAGGCATAACGCGTCGCCTCACTCTCGCCGGTGGCGATCGGAACAGCGCCGGAGGCCCGCACTTCCGCCATGCCCGGCTTGTCATCGGCAATGATCGGCTCCTCGAACCAGGCGAGATCGAGGTCGTTGACAAGGTGGATGAAGCGCTTGGCTTCCGCCACCGTGTAGGTGCCGTGGGCGTCGACCATCAGTTCGACATCGGGGCCGAGCGCCTGGCGTGCGGCGCGCACACGGGCGGCGGAGACGTGTGCTGCCCCATCCATGGCGCCGACCCGCATCTTCAGCGCCTTGAAGCCGCCCCGGGCCATGTAGGATTTCAATTGCTCGCCGATGGCATCCGCGGACGCCCAGCCGCCCGAGGCATAGGCCTGCATGCGGTCGACCTTGCGGCCGCCGAGCAGCCGCCAGACCGGCACGCCGAGCGACTTGCCCAGGATGTCCCAGAGCGCGATGTCGACGGCGCTGATGGCGGCGATGCTCATGCCGCGCCGGGCCAACTGCGGCATGGCGTGGCCGGTGCGCGCGGCACTGTCGTGGCGCACGCCATTGTAGAGCATCTCCCAGATGATTCCGATATCGGCCGGATCCCGGCCGATCAGCTGTGGGCCGACCTCATGGTTCAGCATGTGGACGAGGGCGCCGTAGCTGCCGGCGCTGCCGGCGGCGTTCTTGCCTTCGCCCCAGCCGACCAGCCCGTCATCGGTTTCGATGCGCAGGATGGCGGCGTCGAAGGTCGTCACCTGGCCGAAGTCGCTGCGGTGCTGCCGAGCGGCTTCGATCGGGATGCGGACCCACCAGGCTTGGACGGTCTTGATGCGCATGTTTTTCCCCAGCCCTGCCGCCGGTCATGGCGGAAGGGCAAATTTCCCAAAAAGTCTCGACTACTTGATCAGCGGCAGCAGCGTTTCGGCGGTGATGCGCATCTGGTCGGTGTAGAATTTCTCGGTCAGCACGCTGGAGCCGTGATCCTGGATGAACTTCAGCTGCTCGGGCGAGATATCGACCGGGTGGCGCTCGACCATTTCGGGATAGGGCGCTGCCGGCGTGCGGTCGACCGGAGCGACGAACTCATTGGTCAGCGCGCCGTCGTAGCCGACTTCCTTCAAGGTGGCGACGATCTTCGGCCAGTCGATCTGGCCGAGGCCGGCGGCGAAGCGGTTGTTGTCGGCGACATGGAAGTCGAACAGCCGCTTTCCGATCTTACGGATGGCGTCGTAGACGTTAAATTCCTCCATGTGAATGTGGTAGGCGTCGAGGCAGACGCCGCATTCGGGGCTCACGGCATCGGCCAGCGCCAGCGCCTGGGCCCCACGATTGAACAGGTAGGTCTCGAAGCGGTTGAGCGGTTCGACGGCGATCTTGACGCCGACCTTCTTGGCATGGGTGAAGCACTCGCGGGTCGCGTCGACCACCCACTTCCATTCCTCTTCCTCGGTGCCGTCCGGCACCACCTTGCCGACGGTGGCGGGGACGAGCGTGATGATCTCGCCGTCGAGCTCGCTGACCATGGTCAGCACGTCCTTGACGTACTGCACCGAGCGCTCGCGCTGGCCCTGGTTCTTGGCGGCAAGGTTGCGCTCGCCCAGCATCAAGGTCACCGCGCCCCAGCAGCGGATGCCATGCTCCTTCAGCAGCGCCCGCGTCTCCTTGGTCTTGTACTGTTCGGGCTCGCCGGAAATCTCGATCGACTCATAGCCGAACTTCTTGATGCGCTTGAGGGTCGTCTCCAAGGGTTCCGCGCGCATCCAGTTGTGCGTCGAAAGATGCATGGTCTGTCCTTCCCAAATTCGTCCGTATGGTTTGCCTGCGACATGCATCGCCGAAAGGCGACGCAAGGGTTCCTCCCCAAGGCACCCCCAGCCTTTTCCTGCAAACTGGTTCGACCAATTGGGCCTGAGGCGAGGTCTACAGCAAATTGCCTGGGACGGCAAGAACTGCGGAAGCGCAACTTTTTCTGCGAATTATTTCATTGATTGTATTGCGATATCTGCCGATATTTCGGGTGTGCCGGCGGCTTTGAAGATGCATTGCGAGGCTTGACCAAATTCCGCTATTTGGTAATACCAGAATGGCAGTGCCTGCAAAGCGCCCGATGCGAAAAGACCAAAATGGCTGGCCCTGCTTCCAATCGGCGCTATGCTTGGTCGCGACAAGATGAGGGAGGATGCCGATGCCGACGACAATGAAGGGCCCTGGGCTGTTTCTGGCGCAGTTCGCGGGTGATGCGGCGCCATTCAATTCACTGGCCTCGATCACCAAATGGGCCGCCGGTCTCGGCTATAAAGGCGTGCAGATCCCGACCTGGGACGGGCGCTTGTTCGACCTCAAGAAGGCAGCCTCTTCCAAGACCTATTGCGACGAGGTCAAGGGCATCTGTGCCGATGCCGGAGTCGAGATCACCGAACTGTCGACGCATCTGCAGGGGCAGTTGGTGGCGGTACATCCAGCCTATGATGCGCAGTTCGACGGCTTCGCGCCGGCTTCGGTCCACAACAATCCCAAGGCGCGGCAGAAATGGGCGGTCGAGCAGATGAAGTTCGGTGCCAAGGCATCGCGCAATCTCGGGCTGAATGCCTCCGTGTCGTTCACCGGCTCGCTGGCTTTCCCTTACCTCTATCCCTTCCCGCAGCGGCCGGCCGGACTGATCGAGGAGGCCTTTGGCGAACTCGGCAAACGCTGGAAGCCGATCCTCGATGTGTATGAGGACAATGGCGTCGATGTCGGCTACGAAATTCATCCCTCTGAGGACGTGTTCGACGGCGCCACCTTCGAGATGTTCCTCGATGCGGTCGGCGGCCACAAGCGCTGCAACATCAACTACGACCCGTCGCACTTCCTCTTGCAGCAGCTCAACTATCTCGAATTCATCGACATCTACCACGAGCGCATCAAGGCGTTCCACGTGAAGGACGCGGAGTTCAATCCGACCGGCCGGCAAGGCGTCTATTCCGGCTATCAGAGCTGGACCAACCGCGCCGGCCGCTTCCGCTCGCTTGGTGACGGACAGGTGGATTTCGGCGGCATCTTCTCCAAGCTGACGCAGTACAATTACAATTCCTGGGCGGTGCTGGAGTGGGAGTGCTGCCTGAAGCATCCGGAAGACGGCGCGGCCGAAGGCGCCCCTTTTATCCAGCACCACATCATCCGCGTGACGGAAAAGGCATTCGACGACTTTGCCGGCGGCACCACCGACAAGAAGTTGCTGCGCGCGATGATGGGCATCTAGCGCTTGTCCCTCCCTCTCAAGGGGAGGGCGGCCCGAATGGCAGGCTGGGGCGGTTCATGCCGAGCTCCGCCTCTACGACCCACCAGATCCGCTGCGCGGATCGACCCCTCCTCGAGGAGAGGTAAAATAGCACGAGGGAGAGAAACATGGTCGGCGCATCGAAGTCGGAAACGGGAGGCGGCCCGATCCGCTACGGCATGGTCGGTGGCGGGCAAGGCGCCTTCATCGGCGCGGTGCACCGCATCGCGGCGCGCATGGACAATGATTTTGTGCTGGTTGCCGGCGCACTGTCGTCCGACCCGGCGCGGGCCAAGGCTTCGGCCGCCGAACTCGGCCTCGATCCGGACCGCAGCTACGCGTCCTACGCCGAGATGGCCAAGGCCGAGGCTAAGCGCCCAGACGGCATCGAGGCGGTGGCAATCGTCACGCCCAACAATGTGCATGTGCCGGCAGCCAAGGCCTTTCTCGAGGCTGGCATCCACGTGATCTGCGACAAGCCGCTGGCGACGACGCTGGCCGAGGCGAAGAAGCTCGCCGCGGTCGTCGAGAAGACCGGCAAGGTGTTCGTGCTGACCCACAACTACACTGCCTATCCGATGGTGCGGCAGGCACGCGAAATGGTGGCAAAGGGCGTGCTCGGCGACATCCGCATCGTGCAGTCGGAATATCCGCAGGACTGGCTGACCGAGGACCTCGCCGCCACCGGCCAGAAGCAGGCGTCGTGGCGCGGTGATCCGAAGCAGGCAGGCGCCGGTGGCGCGCTGGGCGACATCGGCACCCATGCCTACAATCTCGCCCGCTTCGTCTCCGGGCTGGAGCTGGATTCGCTGTCGGCCGATCTCGATGCCTTCGTGCCGGGGCGCCTGCTCGACGACAATGTCAATGTCATGCTGCGCTTCAAACCCGCCGGCAAGACGCATCCCGCCAAGGGCATGATCTGGGCGAGCCAGGTGGCGCCCGGACACGAAAACGGGCTGAAGCTGCGCATCTATGGTTCGAAGGGCGGGCTGGAATGGGTGCAGGCCGACCCGAACTATCTCTGGTACACGCCGTTCGGCCAGCCTAAGCAGTTGATCACGCGAAACGGCGCCGGCGCGCTGCCGGTGGCAGGCCGTGTCAGCCGCGTGCCGTCGGGCCATCCCGAGGGCTATCTCGAAGGTTTCGCCAATATCTATCAGGAGGCGGCACGCGCCATCCGCGCGGCGCGCCGCAAGGGTGGCAAGCCGGCAAAGGATGTCGTCTTCCCGACCATCCAGGATGGCGTCGAAGGCATGGCCTTTATCGAGGCCTGCGTGAAGTCGTCGAAGAAGAATGGAGCGTGGACCAAGCTCTGACCGGGATGCCGATCTTCAGGTGATGCCGGCCTGCAAATGACAGTTTCCTACGCTTCCGGTGCCCGCGTACGAAAAGTACGCTCCGCTCCGGTTCTCGGAAACCACCATTTTGGGCTCGGACTGACTTGAAGCTCAACTCCCGGTAGGGGCCTAAAAAGGGGGGAGGGGCGTCGATGAAAATCGGCATGTGCATGTTCTTGTGGACGACCGCGGTGTCGAAGAAGCACGAACCACTGCTTCGCGACATCAAGGCCACCGGTTTCGACGGTGTCGAGATTCCGATCTTTGCCGGCATGCCCGACGACTACAGGAAGCTCGGCGAGCTGCTCGACCGCATCGGCTTGGAACGGACCGCGGTTTCGGCGATGGGCGATCCCTCAATGAACCTGATCTCGGCCGATGCCGCGACCCGCAAGGCCGGTGTCGAGTACATGAAATGGGCTGTCGATTGCGCCAATGCGCTTGGCGC
Source organism: Mesorhizobium sp. HAY1-8B (assembly GCF_056868045.1). NCBI lineage: Bacteria > Pseudomonadati > Pseudomonadota > Alphaproteobacteria > Hyphomicrobiales > Phyllobacteriaceae > Mesorhizobium > Mesorhizobium sp. HAY1-8B. Next base: position 6,940,300 of record NZ_CP200321.1, on the reverse strand, counting down.
AAGGACGCTCAGCGGACCGCTGCATTCGACGCTCGGTGCCTTCTCCGGCAGCGGGCCGACGACCGCCGAGAAGAACCGTTCCGTCGCCTCGCAGCGCGCCATTGGCGACCACGCCGGCGAGCGCAACGTCACCATCGGGCTGGAGGCGCTGAACCGCTTTGAATGTTATCTTCTCAACACGATGGCTGACCTGTCGGAGCACGTCGATGCCATCGGCCGGCCGCACATCAAGGCGATGTACGACACCTTTCATGCCAACATCGAGGAGGCCGACCCGATCGGCGCCTATACGAAGCATCGCAGGAATGTCGTGCATATCCACATATCGGAAAATGATCGCGGCGTGCCGGGGCGCGGCAACATCCCGTGGAAAGAGACGTTCGCGGCGATCCGCAAGAGCGGCTATGACGACTGGCTGACCATTGAATCGTTTGGGCGTTCGCTGAAGGATTTGGCGGCGGCGACCAAGGTGTGGCGCGACTTCGCGGAGACGCCGGAAGCGGTTTATCGGGAGGGGTATAAGCATATCAAGAAGGGGTGGAAGGCCGCCGCTTAGCCGCCTTGATCGGGGGAGAGGTGTCGAGCGCAGCTCGACGGAGTGGGTCGACCCTTGGCGCGGCACCATACGATGCCCCACGTCTATGCGTCACAAGATTAACCCTGCTCGGCCTGGATCCGGTTGTAGTCATGGATCGTCCGGCTCAGCCGGCGGCGCAGGAAGTTGGATATGTTGTCGAAGATGAAGACGACGAGCAGGATCAGCAGCACCATGTAGAAGACGTTGGCCCAGTTGGAGTTGGTGCGCATTGCTTCCCACAACTTCAGGCCGATGCCGCCTGCGCCGACGGCGCCGATGATGGTGGCGCCCCTGGTATTGGATTCCCACTGGTAGAGTGTCTGGCTGATGAAGACCGGAATGACTTCCGGCATCACACCATAGCGCTGCACCAGGAGACCGTTGGCGCCAGTCGACGACACACCTTCGCGCGGCTTGTCGTCGATGTTTTCCAGCGCCTCGGAATAGGTTTTGCCGAGCGTGCCGATCTCGGTGAAGAAGATCGCCGCACTGCCGGCCAGCGGACCGGGGCCGAAGGCGCGGGTGAAGAACAGGGCCCAGATCAGCATGTCGACCGAGCGCATGAAATCGAAGAAGCGCTTGAGGACCTGGCCGAGCACGCCGCTCGGCGTGATGTTGCGGGCGGCGAAGAAGGCAAGCGGGAAGGCGACGATGCCGCCGAGCAGCGTGCCCAGGAACGCCATGACGATGGTCTGCAAAAGCTTCGTCCAGACGTCGCCGTGTTGCCACTGGGCGTTGTTCCAGATGTTGTCGCCGGCCAGCGCCAGGTTCGACGTGCCCGGCTTCAGTTCAGGCCCCGACACGATCAGCGAGAGCACTTCGCCCGCCGATTTGCCGAAGAAGGGCGAGCGTGTGTCGAAGACGAAATTCGCCCAACCGAGGAAGCGCTTGCGCACCTTGACGCGGTCGACGGTGACGCGCACCTCGCCGACGAAGCCCATCTTGGCCACCACCTCGTCGTCATGGGCGGTGATCCAGTCCGGCACCGGACCTGATATCACCGGCTTGCCGCTGGTCAGCGCAACAGGCACGGTCTCGCCGTTGGCCGTGATCACCGCCTGCGCCTTGTCGAAGATGACGGATTTTGCCGGGCCGTCGATCAGCACGGTGAAGGTGCCGTCCGGGTTCTTGATCACCCAGTCGGGGTTCGGGTTCTCGCCAAGGGCCGAAAAGCGCGGGTATTTTGGCGTGATCTGCGGCTGGTCGAGACGGAATTCCGGCTGCAGGTCGTAGCTGATCCATTGTGTCAGGAAGAGCGGCAGACGCTCCCAGTGCGATTCCCGCAGCACCTGCGGCAGGTTGAAGAACCACAGGACATAGAGAAGATAAGTCAGGATGCCAACGAACAGGAATAGCGGAGCGAAGCGTTTGTACGGCGGCCGCCGGAACACTTGCGGGTAGCGCTCCTCGATCGACAGCATCTCCTCGGCAGTCATTGTCGCCATGGTTCACGCACCCATCATAAAAGCCTGTTCGCCGACCAGCTTGCGACGCAGCCAGGCGGAGAACTGGTCGATGATGAAGATGGTCGTGAACAGGAGAAGCACCAGCGCCAGCGTCTTGGCGCCGAAGCCGCGCGAGATGGACAGCTTCAGTTCCTCGCCGATGCCGCCGCCGCCGACGGCGCCGATGATGGTCGAGGCGCGGACATTGATCTCGACGCGCAGCAGCGTGTAGGACATGAAATTCGGCAGCACCTGCGGCAGGTCGGCGAAGCGCACGCGCTCGAACCAGTTGGCTCCGACCGCGCGCAAACCTTCCTCGGCACGCATGTCGATGTTCTCGTTGATCTCGTAGAACAGCTTGCCGAGCGCGCCGATTGAATGCAGGCCGATGGCGATGATGGCGGCGATCGGACCGATGGAAACGATGGCCGCGAACAGACCGGCAATGACGATCTCGGGAAAGGCGCGCAACAGTTCCATCAAGCGCTTGACGATGAGCCTCAGCGCCGGATGGGGCGTCAGGTTGCGCGCGGCGATGAAGGAAAACGGCACCGCGAAGGCGAAGCCGATGAAGGTCGAGACCAGCGCCACGTTCACCGTGGTCAGCATCAGTTCGAAATATTCGGGGATGTAGAAACCGCCCCAGATATAGACGCGCCCGAGCGGGAAGTTATATTCCTGGGTGCCGGTATCATGCGGCGAGGCAATGTCGAACAATGCCCGCCAGACATCGTTCCAGTCCTTGGGAACCAGCCAGCTCAGGAAATCCAGAATGTGCGGCAGTCGGTCGAAGAAATGGCCGGCATTGGCCTCGTCGGCGAACCACATGCTGGCGAACATGGCTGCGAGCAGCAGGCTGACGCCGAGCACGGTATAGAGCCGGCGCAGCGACGTCTGGCGTCGCCAGGCGTCGGCCATCTGATGGGTGGCGCCAGAAGAGGCTGTCAAAGAGGGGGCTGTCACGGAAAGGGTCATGATCGGAGATGCAAAAAGGGCGGTGTTTTGAACACCGCCCTTTCCGATTTCGCCGTTAGCCGCCAATGGCTGCCTTACGGGCTTCGACGATGACGTTGTAGAAATCCGGCTTCACCGGAACGTAGCCGGTGAAATCGCCACCTTCGACGCCTTCGAAGCAAGCCTTGTCCTTCTTCGGCAACTCGGTGAAGAAGGCGGCGAGCTTGGCGGTCATCTCGTCGCCGAGCGCGGTGCGCACGACCAGCGGGCCGTTCGGGATCAGGCCCGAGCGCCAGACTTCGACGAAGTCGTTCGGATCGACGGCGCCCTTGGCGACGACCTTGTGGAAGGTGCCGGAGGTGAAGCCGTTCTTGAAGTCGCCGATGCCCGAGGAATCATCGACCGCGACATCGACCTTGCCGTCGCGCACGGCCAGGATGTTGTTCTCATGGCCGCCGCTGAACTGCGTCGAAGCGAAGAAGGCTTCGTTCGAGGCGCCGGTGTCCTTCGGAATCTGGGTCAGCGGGATCAGGTAGCCGGAGGTCGAATCCGGATCGGCATAGCCGAGCTTCTTGCCCTTGGCCGACTTGATGTCGGTGATGCCGGAGGACTTGAGCGCCAGGCCGATCGAATAATAGCCAGTCGCGCCGTCGGTCTGCTGGGTGGTGAGGATAGGGGTGACTGCCTTCGGATCCTTGATATAGACGCTGGCATAGCCGGAGGCGCCGAGTTCGGCGAAGTCGAGCGTGCCACCGAGCAGGCCCTGGATGACGCCGTCATAGTCGGCGGCGGGGAACAGCGAGACCTTCTCGAAGCCGAATTCGGCCTTCAGATGGTCGGCCAGGCACTGGTAGTTGCGCAGCCGGTCGGTTTCGTTTTCACCGCCCAGAATGCCGACGCGGAATTCCTTCAGATCGGCGGCGTGGGCCATGCTGGTGGCCATGGCGAGCACCGAAACGGCGCTGAAAACCATCTTCCTGAACATCTGTTATCTCTCCTGTAGGTTCCGGCCCCGCGCCGGCAGCGTTATTGATTTCGACAGATGCCCTTGACGCGGGCGGACGATCCAGGCCGCTCTTTCTTGAACTCAGTAACCCGGGAATGCGGGTTCGAGCGGTCCGGCGGATGCGGCGATCTTTTGCTTGAAGGCAACGCTGGTGGAGGTGATGGCCTCCGATATCTCTGCGCCATTGCTGTCGGCGCCATAGACTAGGCGCACGGCCTCACGGTTCAGCTCTTCGGGCGGGCCGTCAAAGACGACCTTGCCGGCGGCCATGCCGATGATGCGGTTGCAATAGGCGCGCGCGGTATCGAGCGTATGCAGATTGGTGACGACGGTGATGCCTTCGCGCAGATTGATGTCCTGCAGGGAATCCATCACCACCTTGGCGTTGAGCGGGTCGAGCGAGGCGATCGGCTCGTCTGCGAGGATAACCTTGGGCTGCTGCATCATGGCGCGGGCGATGGCGACGCGCTGCTGTTGTCCGCCTGACAGCGTGCCGGCGGGCTGCAGAGCGGTGCGGGCGATGTCAAGCTGCTCCAGGGCCGCGACCGCCTCGGCGCATTCGGCGCGCGAAAACATGCCGAGAAGGTTGGACAGGGTCGAACGATGGTTCAACTTGCCGAGCAGCACGTTGGTCAGCACATCGAGGCGCGGCACGAGGTTGAACTGCTGGAAGATCATGGCGCAGTCGCGCTGCCAGCGCCGCAGCGGCGAGCCGCGCAGCTGGGAGACCTCGGCGCCGCCAAAAAAAATCGACCCCTGGCTGGGGTCGACGAGACGGTTGATCATGCGGAGAAGGGTCGATTTGCCAGCGCCCGAACGGCCGATGACGCCGACCATCTGACCCTGCGGGATCGAGATGTTGACGTCGCTGACGGCGGTGTTCTTGCCAAATCGTCGGCTGACACCGCGGATTTCGAGCGTGGCAGAGCTTGCTGACATGGGCTGGTTCCAGTCCGGTCCATATTGATCGTCAGGCATTCGCCTAACGCAGCCACATGAACCTGCCGTGTCGCCAGCATGTCAGTTTTGTTACGCTACACAGGCTTGGCGGCTGAAGCGCATCGCGCTGAAACGAATTCATGCGATGCGCTTCAGGTCTTTGTAATTATGCATGTCGTTCTCCCAAAACCGAGGTCACTTTCGGGCGACATGCATTGGCGCCTTGCGGACAATCAGCCGAGCACCAGCAATTCCTCGAAATGCTTCATGTCGCGGAAAGCGCAGAAGGCGGGCGCCTTGATCTCGATTATCGGAGCCTGCCTTGCGAAAAGCGCCAGGCAATCGTCGAACAGCGCCTGCCATGCCGCTGCCCTGTCGTTGGCGAGACGCTGGATCTGGTAGGCGAAGGTGATGTGGAAGACGTACGTGTCGTGATCGGGGTGCCGGTAGCCGAACGGCACCGCCAGCGCATCGCGCCATTGACGCATGATGCGCACGTCCTCGTCCGTCGCGCCGGCCACGGTGAGGCCGGTCGGCACGACCTCGACCACCTTGATGTTGAACGGGCCGAAGCCCTCGAAACCCTTCAGGCGTTCCAGATAAAGGCGAGTCATTGCGTCGATGCTGGTGTCGAGTGGCACGTCCTGCGGCCAGTAGGGCAGGCGGCGGCGATATTCGATGATGCCCTGGAACAGGGTCATGTGCAGGCTGGAGACGGGCGTGAACGCGAGCCGGTCGGCGTCGGCCATCGCCAGCATCTTATCACGCACGGCAAGCACCACGGCCTCGGATGGCGAACCTCCGACCAGGTGGCTGACGACGGTGTTGCCAGGCTCGGTCAGGAAATTGCCCGACGTGTCGTAGCGGGTGCCAAGATGCGCAGGCGGGGTCGGATTGGAGCCGGCAAAGAATCCGGCGAGCGAGGGTCTGACGGTATCGGGCATGGCGATCTCCTTGGGGGAAATGGCGTCCTGTCCGAGTCCTGTGTCAAGGATGTGAACAGGCTCCCCGATGACGATGATGTGAGGGATTCACCTACCCCTCGTATTTCTCCAGGAACGCTTCGGCCGACAGCTCGCGGAAATCGTCGAGCGACGCGCGCAGCCTGGCGTGGTCCCAGTCCCACCAGGCAAGCGCCTGGTAGCGTTCGGCGGTGCGGCGGTCGAAGCGCTCGCGGATCGGTTTTGCCGGCACGCCGGCGACGATGGTGTAAGGCGCGACATCCTTGGAAACCACCGCGCCGGCGCCAACCGCCGCGCCATCGCCGACGGTAATGCCGGGCAGGACGGTCGAGCCATGGCCGAGCCATGTGTCGTGGCCGATGGTGACGCGCTTGGCGCGGCGCTCAGCGAAGAATTCGCTCTCATGCTCGGCGTCATCCCAATAGTCGGAGGCGCGGTAGGTGAAGTGGTGCAGCGTCGGTCGCCAGGTCGGGTGATTGGTGGCGTTGAGGCGCACGGCGGCGGCTATGTTGGCGAACTTGCCGATCGTCGCGCACCAGACGGCGCAATCCTGCATCATGTAGGAATAGTCGCCGAGCTCGCTTTCCGAAACCCGGCTGCGGTCGGCGATCTCGGTCCAGCGGCCAAGGGTCGAGTTGTGCACCTCCGCCGTCGGGTGGACCAGCGGCGTTTCCGACAATTTCCTGGTCATGCGGCGAGTTTTCCGGGAGCAAAGGCGGTGACGTCGATGATGCGGTCGGCAACCGCCTCGCGCACATCGTGATCGTGGAAGATGCCGAGCAGGGCGACATCCGCCGCCTTCTTGGCGGCGATGAGTTCGATCACCACGTCGCGGTTGGTGGCATCGAGCGAGGCGGTCGGTTCATCGAGCAGCAGGATCGGGTGCTCGGTGATGAAGCCGCGCGCGATGTTGACGCGCTGCTGCTCGCCGCCTGAGAAGGTCGCCGGCGGCAAAGCCCAGAGTTTTTCCGGCAAATTGAGCTGCGCCAACAGTGCGCGCGCCTTGCCCCTGGCCGCCTCGCGCTCCTCGCCGCGTTCGACCAGCGGCTCGGCGACGACATCGAGAGCCGAGACGCGCGGCACGGTGCGCAGGAACTGGCTGACATAGCCGATCGTTTGCCGGCGAACGGCAAGCACGGTGCGCGGGCTGGCATGGGCGAGATCGATCAGCCCGTCCTCGTGCCTGACGATGATCTGGCCTTCGTCGACGGCGTAGTTGCCGTAGAGCATTTTCAGGATCGAGCTCTTGCCGGCACCGGACGGGCCGCCAAGTACGGTGCATTCGCCGGCCTTGATCGAGAACGAGACACCGGAAACGACAGGCAGTTTGATGCCGTCGCGCAGATGCATGGTGAAGCTCTTGGCGACGTCGGAGACAACGAGGGGCGTCGGCATGGTTACACCTGCAGGATGGAAGAAACGAGGAGCTGCGTATAGGGCGCGCGGGGATCGTCGAGCACGCGGTCGGTGAGCCCGCTTTCGACGACGCGGCCGTCCTTCATCACCATCATGCGCTGCGACAGCAGGCGTGCCACCGCGAGGTCGTGGGTGACGACGATGGCCGCGAGACCAAGATCGGTGACCAGTCCGCGCAAGAGATCAAGCAGGCGCGCCTGCACCGAGACATCGAGGCCGCCGGTCGGCTCATCCATGAACACCAGCCGTGGCCCGGTGACGAGGTTGCGGGCGATCTGCAGGCGCTGGCGCATGCCGCCGGAAAAGGCGCGCGGCTCGTCGTCGATGCGGTCTTGCTCGATCTCGACGCGCGACAGCCAGTCGACCGCCGTGGCGCGGATCTTGCCGTAGTGGCGGTCGCCGACCGCCATCAGCCGTTCGCCGACATTGGCGCCGGCCGATACGGTCATGCGCAGGCCGTCGGCGGGGTTCTGGTGGACAAAGCCCCAGTCGGTGCGCATCAGGAAGCGGCGCTCGGCCTCGCTCATCCTGTAAAGCTCACGGAACTGGCCGTCGCGCATGCGGTAGCTGGCGGTGCCGGAAGAGGGCAGCAGCCGCGTCGACAGGCAGTTGAGCAGCGTCGTCTTGCCGGAGCCGGATTCGCCTACGACAGCCAGGACCTCGCCCGGCCACAGGTCGAAGGAGACGTTGTCGCAGCCGACACGCGAGCCGTAGAATTTGGAGAGCGCCGAGACGCGCAGCAACGGTTCGTCGGTCATTGGGCCGGCTCCATTTTTTCCGAGGCATGAAGGACATCGGGGGCAAGGTGGCCGCGATGGCCATCGGCCCGCCGCTTCTCGCAGTGGTCGGTGTCGGAGCAGACGAACATGTGGCCGCCATGGTCATCGAGGATGACCTCATCGAGATAGACATTCTCGGCCGCGCAAAGCGCGCAGGGCTGGTCGAAGGTCTGCACTTCGAACGGATGATCCTCGAAGTCGAGGCTGACGACTTCGGTGAAGGGCGGCACCGCGTAGATGCGCTTCTCGCGGCCGGCGCCGAACAACTGCAAGGCCGGCGAGCGGTGCATCTTTGGATTGTCGAATTTCGGTGTCGGCGAGGGATCCATCACATAGCGGCCCTCGACCTTCACCGGATAAGCATAGGTGGTGGCGATGCGGCCGTGCTTTGCGATGTCCTCATAGAGCTTCACATGCATGAGGCCATATTCCTCCAGCGCATGCATCTTGCGCGTTTCGGTCTCGCGCGGCTCGAGGAAGCGCAGCGGTTCCGGGATCGGCACCTGGTAGACCAGCACCTGGCCGGCGGTCAGCGGGTGTTCGGGAATGCGGTGGCGGGTCTGGATGATGGTGGCGCTGGCGGTCTCGGTGGTGACAGCGACATTGGCGACCTTCTTGAAGAAGGCGCGGATCGACACCGCGTTGGTGGTGTCGTCGGCGCCCTGGTCGATCACCTTCAGCACGTCATCGGGGCCGATGATCGAGGCAGTGACCTGGACGCCGCCGGTGCCCCAGCCATAGGGCATCGGCATTTCGCGCGAGGCGAAGGGCACCTGGTAGCCGGGGATGGCGATGCCCTTGAGGATTGCCCGGCGGATCATCCTTTTGGTCTGCTCGTCGAGATAGGCGAAGTTGTAGCTGGCGATGTCGGTCATGATGCTACCTCCAATCCCTTGGCATAGCGCTCCAGCCGGTCCGCAAGCGTGCCGGTGTGCAGTTCGAACATGTGGTTGTCGTCGTCGTAGAAATAGATCGAGCGGCCTTCACCCTCGACGCGCGGACGGGGCGGGCGCATGTCGAGGCCTAGCTTGGCGACACGCTCGGTGTAGCGGTCGAAATCGGCGTCATCGATCTTGAAGGCGATGTGGTTGTAGCTGCGCTCAGGCAGCGCCTCGCCTTCCATGATGGCGATCCAGATGTCGCCGATCAGGAAGAATTTTTCGCGCGACAGCGAGAACTGTTCGGCCTCGCTGGCATAGACCTCGCGCGCGTCGAAGATGCCCTCGAGGATGGCGCTCATCCGGTCGAGATCGCGGACGATGAAGGTCATGTGGGACAGGCCTTCGATCATTCCGCGGCCTCCCGCTTTTCGTCCACCTTTGTGGGGTGCTCCCGGGCCTCGTACTCGGCGCGCATGCGACGCACGAGGTCGAGTTCGGCCTGGAAGTCGACATAGTGCGGCAGCTTCAAATGCTCGACGAAACCGGTCGCCTGGACATTGTCGGAGTGCGAGATGACGAACTCCTCGTCCTGGGCGGCGGCGACAATGTCCTCGCCGAGTTCGGAGGCACGCAGCGCCCGGTCGCAGAGAGCCATGGCCATCGCCTTGCGCTCGCTCTGGCCGAACACGAGGCCGTAGCCGCGGGTGAATTGCGGCGGCGCCTTGGCCGATCCCTTGAACTGATTGACCATCTGGCATTCGGTGACCCGCACCGTACCGAGCGGCGCGGCGAAGGGTAGTTCGGGAACGTCCAACTCCAGCTCGACCTCGCCGATACGGATCTCGCCGACGAAGGGGTGGTTGCGGGCATAGCCGCGCTGGGTTGAATAGCCGAGCGCCAAGAGAAAACCCTCGTCACCGCGCGATAGCGCCTGCAGGCGGATGTCGCGCGCCATCGGGAATTCCAGAGGCTCGCGGGTGATGTCTCCGGGAACATGATCCTGCGGCATCTCGCCATCCGGTTCGATCAGGCCTTCGCGGGCGAGGATCGCCGAGACGCGCGGCATGGCCTGCGCCTCCGTCTCGCGCTGCAACGGCTCGGCGACATCGGCACCGGCGGCAAGCTCGGGATCGAGCAGACGGTGGGTGTAGTCGAAGGTCGGGCCAAGCAGCTGGCCGCCGGGCAGGTCCTTGTAGGTTGCCGACACACGCCGTTCGACCCGCATCGCGCTGGTGTCGATCGGTCTGGAATAGCCGAAGCGCGGCAGCGTGGTGCGATAGGCACGCACCAGGAAGATCGCCTCGATCATGTCGCCGCGCGCCTGGACGATAGCGAGCGCCGCCAGTTCACGGTCATAGAGCGAGCCTTCGCTCATCACCCGATCGACGCCGAGCGACAGCTGCTCGACGATCTGGTCGAGGCGCAGGGCGGGCACCGAACGGTCGCCGCGCCGGCGGTCGGCGAGAAGGTTGTGGGCATTGGCGATTGCGGCCTCGCCACCCTTTACCGCGACATACATCTTCAAGCCTCCATCGTCTTGATACGTGTCGTGCGCGGAAGGCAGGCTATGCCTTGCGATGTGGCGAGGATGATGTCGACGCCGCGCGGAAAGCGCTTGTTGTTCTGCTTCCACTGCTCGATGAAATGACGCGGCATCTGTGCCGGCGCGATCACGGCGCTGGTTTCGATGCCGGGGCCTTCGAGCAGCAGTGGAGCGCCTGAGGTCAGGTCGCTGACTTGCAGGATCAGCGTGGTCGACCTGTCGGGATAGTCCTGCGTTCCTTGCGCAAAACCGTCGAGCGCCATCATCTCGGCCGGTGTTGCGACAAACGCGAAATGCGCGTCGGCGGGTGTGTTGGCCAGCGGCGCGCCGGTGTGGAAACCAAGCCAGGAGCCGATCGCGGCGGAGGTGTGCAGGGCCGGGTCGAGCCAGAGCGGCGTGTCGTTGTCGCACAGCGCCAGTGCCACCGCGCCTGACGTTGCCGAGAGCGGCGCCGGCGGTCGGGCCAGGGCAGGCAAAGGCTGCACGCTGCCTGGCCGCGCCATCGCATCCATGATTGCGCGGAAGACGGTCTGGGCGTTGAAGACGGGATCGGCGAAGCCGCCCTCGATCGATTGTGCTTGGATATCCATCAGTCTTCTCCGCGAACCATGGTGAAGAAATCCACCTTCGTTGCCGCCGTCTCGGCGCGGCGTTTTTCGTTGGCAGCGGCAAGCGCCGACCGCAGAGGCGCGATCAGCCTGGTCTCGACTTCGGCGCGGCTGGCAGGGTCTTGCCACAGCGCGTCGGCTATTGCCGCCAGCTTTGCCTTCTGCTTGTCGCGACCAAGCGCGTAACAATGGCCGACCTGACCGGACGACAACCGGACGGTGGCGCGGGTGACGGTCGCCTCGCCGACATTGAATGGCGCGCCGCCGCCGCCGATACGGCCGCGCAGCGTCACCAGCCCGGTCTCGGGGCCACGCAGCAGTTCGGCTTGCGAAGGCAGGCCGGCCTCATTCCAGAGCCGGACGATGTCGTCGCCGCTCGATTGCGCCAAAGTCGCCATGGCGGCCTTGCGTTCGGCCTGGTCGCGGGCTTCCTGTCCTCGCATCAGCAGCATTCCTCTTTGCCAAATTTGTCTATTGATATAGACAACTATACAAATTATACATATTACCTAACGCGAGTCCATGACGCGTGGATGACAGGCGATGGAAGGCGGGGGGCAAATTCATGATCGGACGACAGGAAGCCGACAGTATCGAACGGCGCAGCGGCGTCTCGCTGTGGCGTCAGATCGCCGACAGAATCCTGCAGGCGATCGCCATCGGCGATTTCGCCGAGAATGCCGCGCTGCCGCCGGAGGTGGCGCTCGCCGAGCGCTATGGCGTCAACCGTCACACGGTGCGCAGCGCCATATCGGCGCTTGTGCAGGAAGGCGTGCTGCGGGCCGAGCAGGGGCGCGGCACCTTCGTCTTGTCGCGCAAGCGGCTGTCCTATCCGATCGGCGCGCGCACACGCTTTTCGACAGGCCTGCAAGGGCAGACGTCGGAACGGCATATCGTGCTGCTCGCCTCATCGGTCGAGCCGGCCAGCCAGCGTGTCGCCGAGGGGCTTGGCCTGGCGAGGGGGGCTGAGGTGATCAGGTTGGAGACCCGGGGCGAAGCCGATGGACGGCCGGTGTCGCGCGCTGCCGGATGGTTCGAGGCCAAGCGCTTTGCCGGCATCGACAAGGCGATGGCTGACACCGGCTCGATCACCGCGTCGCTGGCTCGTTTCGGCATAGACGACTATCTCCGCCAATCGACCATGCTGTCGGCGCGCCACGCCGATGCGGCCGACCTAGCCGACCTCGATCTGCAGCCCGGCGCCATCGTGCTGGTGACGGTCGCCGTCAACGTCACGCCAGACGGCCAGCCGATCCAGTTTTCGGAATCGCGCTTTCCGGCGGAACGGGTGGAACTGAAACTGTCGGCGCTGTGAGTCGGCGGCGGCCGGCTACCCCACCTCGATCACAGCCTTGATCAGTCCGGATTTTTCATGTGCCCAGCGGGCGAGATCGCGCGGCGTATCGGCAAGCGATGTGCGGTGGGTGACGAGCTTGGCCAGTGGCACGGCGCCGTTGCGGATCGAGGCGGCGACATGGTCGAAGTCGGCGCGCAACGCATTGCGGCTGCCGATCAATGTCATTTCACGTTTGTGGAATTCGGGGTCGGAAAAGACGATGTCGTCCTTGACGACGCTGACCAGCACCAGTGTGCCGCCATGGGCGACATGAGCGAAGGCCGACTGCACCGATTGGGTGTTGCCGGTGGCGTCGAAGACCACATCGAAGCCTTCGCCTGATGTCGCCTCCCTGACCAGATCCGAGACTGGGCCACGTGACCCGTCAAGAGCCTGGAAGCCAAGTTCGTTTTCGGCGAAGGCCAGCCTTTCACTGCTCATGTCGAGCAGTGTTACGTCGAGCCCGGCGATGCGGGCGAAGATGGCGGTGCCGAGGCCGATCGGGCCAGCGCCGATGACCAACGTGCGGGCACCGGTCTCGCCCCGCGCACGCCGCACGGCATGCGCGCCGATGGCGAGGAACTCGACGGCGGCGGCATCGGCCAACGACAGGCCGTTTGCCGGATAGAGATTCTGCGCCGGGACCAGGATGCGTTCGCACATGGCGCCGTCGCGATGGACTCCGAGCACCTCGATCCTGACGCAGCAATTGGGCTTGCCGTGCCGGCAGGCGATGCACTTGCCGCAGGACAGATAGGGGTTGATGACGACCGGCTCGCCAACGGCAAGCTCGACACCTCCGCCGGTCTCGACGATCGTTCCCGACACTTCGTGGCCCATGATGCGGGGATAGGCCAGGAACGGGTGCTTGCCTTCGAAAATGTGGTAGTCGGTGCCGCAGATGCCGACATGGCTGACCGCGACCAGCGCCCAGCCGGCGGGCGGGGCGCCAGGCGCCGGGCGGTCTTCCAGGACAAGCTCGCCGGGCGAGCGGCAGACGACGGCTTTCATGTTTCAATCCAGTCCTTAATGGAATCGCCGGCCCGGCGGTCAAGTCGGGCCGGCGATCGATTGCGGGTCGGTCTACTTGCCGCGGCGGCGCAGCCCGTCGAAGTAGACGATGATGATGATCAGCGCGCCGGTGATGATGCGCTGCCAGAACGAGTTGACGTTGAGCAGGTTGGCGCCGTTGTTGATGGTGGCGAGGATGAAGGCGCCGAGCAGCGGGCCGTGCACCGAACCGACGGCGCCGAACAGCGAAGTGCCGCCGATGACCGACGAAGCGATCGCCTGCAGTTCCCAGCCCTCGGCCTGGGTCGGGTTGCCGATGCCGATGCGGGCGGCAAGCAGCACGCCGACGAAGGCCGCGCACAGGCCCGACAGCGTGTAGGCCATGTAGATTGTGCGCTGGACGTTGACGCCGGACAGGCGCGAGGCTTCGGCGTTCGAGCCGACCGAGAAGAGATATCGGCCCCAGCGGCTGTGATGAAGGAAGATGTAGGCCGGGATGCCGACCAGGATGACCATCCAGAACAGATTGGGGATGCCGATGAAGGAATTGCGCGAGAAGGCGGTGAATGTGTCGCTGTTGATGTTGATCGAATTGCCGTTGGTCATCAAAAGGCCGATGCCGCGCAGCGAAGTCAGCGTCGCCAGCGTGATGATGAAGGGCGGCAGGCCCATCTTGACGATGCCGAAGCCGTGAAACATGCCGATGGCGACACCGACCAGCAGTGTCACCAGAATGGCGAGCCAGATCGGGAAGCCGGCATTGATCATCATCGCGACGACGACGGTGGCGAAGCCGACTACCGCGCCGACCGAAAGATCGATGCCGCCGGTGATGATGACGAAGGTCTGGCCGACCGCCATGATGGCGATCATCGAGCCTTGGCGCAGAAGATTGGCGATGTTGTTGCCCGAAGCGAAGCTTGGCGTCGCCAGCGAAAGGACGATCCAGAGCAGCACCAGCAGCGCCAGCAGCGTCAGTCCGAACAGGACGTTGTAGTTGCGCTTCGGTTTTTCGGCGGGGATCGCCTCGATGCTCATGTCTGTCCTCCCAGTTTTTCTTGTTTCTCAGCGAGCGCCTGCGTGAGAATGTCCTCGTGACTGGCGGTGTGGAACCCATGCGTGGCCACCAGCTTGCCGCGCCGGAACACGTGCAGCGTGTCGGCCAGTTCGTAGACCTCCGGCAAATAGGACGAGATCAGGATGATGCCCGCTCCCTTCGACAGCAACTCGCCGAACAGGCGGTAGATCTCGGCCTTGGTGCCGACATCGACGCCGACGGTCGGTTCGTCGAAGATGAACAGCTTGGCGCCATGCGCCAGCCATTTGCCGATGACGATCTTCTGCTGGTTGCCGCCGGAAAGGCTGGACGCCAGCGCGCCGCGTGTCGGCGTCTTGATCCGGAGGCCGGCGATCTGGCGGTCGGCCTCGGCTTTCTCCTTTGTGTTGGAGATCAAAAAATTGCTGGAGATGCGCTTGTAGATCGGCAGGTTGAGATTGAGGCCGACCGGCAGATTGAGGCAAAGACCCTGGTCGCGGCGGCTTTCCGGCGCCAGCGCCATGCCGAGCTTGATCGCGTCATGCTCGGAGTTGACCTGAACCGGCTTGCCTTCCCACAGGATCTCGCCCGCCGACTTGCGGTGGCGGCCGTAAAGCGTGGTGACGAACTCGCTGCGGCCGGCGCCGATCAGGCCATAGAGCCCGATGATCTCGCCGGCGCGGACCGTCATCGAGACATTTTCGAAGCCTTTGCCCGACAGGTTCCTGGTCTCGACGATTGCAGCGCCGGGGGTGAAATGCTCCTTATGATAGACCTGCTCGATCGAGCGGTTGATCATCATCTTGACCAGTTCCGCGTCGTTGGTCTCGGCAATGTTCCTGGTGCCGACCAGCGTGCCGTCGCGCAGCACGGAGACGCGATCGGCGAGTTCGAACACCTCCTCCATGCGATGGCTGATGTAGATGATGGTCACGCCTTCGCCCTTCAGCCGGCGGATCAGGGTGAAGAGCTGGTCGGCCTCCTTGCGGGTGAGGTAAGCGGTCGGCTCGTCGAAGATCAGGAATTTCGTGCCGCGCACGGTGGCGCGGGCGGCGGCGATCAGCTGCTGCTGGCCGATGGTGAGGTCGCCGAGCACGACATGCGCCGGCAGATCGAAGCCGAGATCGTCGATGATCTTCTGCGCTTCCCTGACCATGGCGCGCTGCTGCAGGATGCCGAAACGTGAATTCTCCTCGCCGAGAAACATGTTGGCGGCGACCGTCAAATGACGGCAGAGCACGACCTCTTGATGCACGGCGTTGATGCCGAGCGCCATCGCCTCATGCGGGGTGGCGAGCGCTGCCGGTTTGCCTTCCCAGAAGACATCGCCTGAGGTGCGCGGCATGACGCCGGTCAGAAGTTTGATGAGCGTTGATTTGCCGGCGCCGTTCTCGCCGACGATGGCGTGGATCTCACCGGACTTGAAAGCGAGATTGACCGGCTTCAGCGCGTGCGTGCCGGGATAGCGCTTCTCCAGCCCGCGTAATTCGAGGATCGTCCGCCCTGGTTCCAGCGCGGGGGCGGGATGCAGGTCCTGCGCCGTCGAAATCATGACAATCCTCCCAGATTGGCCTCACGATTGGCAGGCGGCGAGGCAAGGACATGCGCCCTGAAAAACAGCCTAGCCTAAGCTTGCGTGTTGCCAAGCCGTTTGTGCCGGCAGTGGATGTTTCCGGGGCGCGAAGCCCCGGAAACGATGGTGGATACGACGGCTCAGAGCTTCGGGTTGAGCAGCGCGTCGATCTTGGGATCTTTCATGTTGGCCTTGGTCACCAGATTGGCGCCGGTGTCGACATTGGCTTCGACCTTCTCGCCCTTGGAGGCTGCGAGTGCGGTCTTGATGCCGTCATAGCCCATCCGGTACGGATCCTGGACGACGAGGGCGGAAATGACGCCGTCGTTGAGGAACTTAATCAGCTTCTCATCGCTGTCGAAACCGACCAGCGCCAGCTTGCCGCCAAGGTTGTTCTCAGCGACAGCCTGACCGACGCCCTGCGCCATGATCAGATTGGAAGCGAAAATGCCCTTGAGGTTCGGGTTGGCGGTGATCAGGTCGGTGGCGATGTTGAGGCCGGTGGTGGCCTGGCCATCGGCATATTTATCGGCGACCAGCTTCAGGCCAGGATACTTTGCCTTGAGCTGCTCGGTGAAGCCCTGCTTGCGCTGTTCGAGCGAGCCGGCGCCGGGAGCGTTGGTGATCAGGGCGACATCGCCCTCGATCTTGCCGCCATTGGCGGCACCGATCGCGGCCGCGAGGCCGTCGGCGGCAACGCGACCGCCCTGCACGTTGTCGGTGGTCAGGAACGAAGTGAAGGCCTTGGAGTCGGCGCCGGAGTCGATGCCGATAACCTTGACCTTGGCGGCGGCTTCGTCGATCGGCTTGCCCAGCGCCTTGAACTCGGTGGGCGCAATCACGATGGCGGCCGGGTTGCTGGCGACGGCGTTCTCGAGGATCGAGACCTGGCCGTTGACGTCGGTTTCAGCCTGGGCGCCGAGTTCCGGCACATTGACGCCGAGATCCTTGCCGGCCTTGCGGGCGCCGGCCAGAACGATCTGCCAGTAGAAGGACGTGGTGTCCTTGACGATGATCGGAATGGTCACGTCCGCCGCCGAAACCGGCGCCGAATGCATGACGCCGGCGAGCATCGAAGCTGCTGCCAGCGCCATGACGGCGCGGCGGTTGAGAATGCTGGTCACGAATTTCATTAGGATTCCTCCCTAAGTCGCCCGGTGAACGTTACGGAAAGCTCCGTTCGGATAGGCGCGGCCCAAACAGAACTTTATCAATAAAAAACATTTACGCTGTTTTGATAGTGCATCGACCTGGACGATGCAAGCGGTGTTTCGCGCCTGCTTGCCATCGTCGGCGGAGACACATTCGCACGCTGCTCCTCCCAAGATGCAGCCAGAAGCTCCCGTTTCGTTCTGTAGAGCCATGGAATATTAATTCCATGGCTTAGTCAATATGGAATATCCATTCTCTCTGAGATGTCGCGGATTTGTGAAGTTGGAGCCCGCCATCAAGGGCACGTCTGCAAGATGCCGCCTTCATCCCAGCTTCTGCACCACCGTGTAGGGACGATATTTCTGGTATTCCGCCTCCGGCACGTCGATGTCGAGCAGTCCGAGGTTGCGTGTCAGGTTTGCCAGTTTGGCGGTACCCGTAAGCACGGTGGCGACCGTCGGCTCGTGCAGGGGAAACTGGAAGGCGGCGGCCGCCAGCGGATAACCGCCTTCGCCGGCGATCTTCTCCATGGCGTCGACACGGTCGAGCATATCGCGGCTGGCGGGCTCGTAGTCGAAATGCGCGCCTTGCACCGGTCCGGTCGCCAATATGCCGGAGTTGAAAACACCGCCGATCACCAGCGACGTCCGCTGCGCCCGGCACAGCGGCAGCAATTCCGCTTCCGCGCTGCGGTCGAGCAGGGAATAGCGGCTCGCGAGCAGGATGCAGTCGAGCGGCGCCCGGCGCATCACGTCAAGGCAGATCTGGATTTCGTTGACGCCGAGTCCATAGGCGGAAATCGTGCCGGCCCGCTTCAATTCCTCGAGCGCCTTGAGCCCGCCGTCCATCAGTTGGCGAAAGTGCAGTTTTGTCTTCTCGACGCCATGTGTGTAGACGCCGATGTCGTGGACATACAGGATATCGATCTTGTTCAGGCCAAGCCGCGCGTAGCTGAAGTCGACCGACCGCATGATGCCGTCATAGGAATAGTCGTAGTCGAGCGCGAACGGCAGTGGATCGACATAGGAGTGATCGGGAACCTGATCTTCAGGCACCGGGTGGAGCAGGCGTCCGACCTTGGTGGACAGCACGTAGGAATCGCGCGGCTTGTAGCGCAGGAAATCTCCGAAGCGTCGCTCCGACAGGCCGAAACCATAGAAGGGCGCGGTGTCGAAATAGCGCAAGCCGGCCTCCCAGGCGCCTTGCAGCGTCTCCATCGCCGCCTCGCGCGAACAGGTGCGGTAGAGGCCACCGATCGCGGCGCCGCCGAAGCTGACCTCTGTGACTTCGAGCGCTGTCTGGCCGATGCGACGTTTTTCCATGCGAGCCCTCCCCGTTGCCGGCCGCTGTCCCGCCCGGCAATTCCACAACATATCAGGTGAATTCAGAGCGTCGCGCCGAGATGCCAGGGCACGAACTCGTTGTCGCCATAGCCAAAATCCTCGCTCTTGGTCTTGCGGCCCGAAGCCGTCTCGACGATCAGTTCGAAGATCTCGCGGCCCATGCCGGCGATGGTCTTTTCGCCCGAGGCGATGACGCCGCAATTGACGTCCATGTCCTCTTCCATCTGGTGATACATGGTGGAGTTGGTGGCGACCTTGATCGAAGGCGTCGGCCGGCAGCCGAAGCAGGAACCGCGACCAGTGGTAAAGACGATGACATTGGCGCCGCCCGCGACCTGGCCGGTGGCCGAGACCGGGTCGTAGCCGGGAGTGTCCATGAATACCAGTCCGTTGCCGGTGACCTTTTCGGCATAGCCGAACACGCCGTTGAGCGGCGTCTGGCCGCCCTTGGCGACCGCGCCCAGCGACTTTTCCAGGATGGTGGTGAGGCCGCCGCGCTTGTTGCCGGGCGAAGGGTTGTTGTCGATCGAGGCGCCATGCTTGGCGACATGATCTTCCCACCACTTTACATAGCCATCGAGCTTCTTGGCGATTTCTGGCGTCGCCGCGCGATAGGCGAGCAGATGCTCGGCGCCGTAGATTTCCGTGGTCTCGGAGAGGATGCCGATGCCCCCGACGCCGGCCAGTATGTCCACGGCGGCACCCAGCGCCGGATTGGCCGTGATGCCCGACATGCCGTCGGAGCCGCCGCATTGCAGGCCGACGACGATCTCGCTGACCGGGATCGGCTCGCGCTTCAACTGGCCGACTTCCTCGGCGATCTCGGCCAGCACGCCCATCGCCTTTTCCACCGATTTGCGCGATCCGCCGGCGTCCTGGATGTTGAAATGGCGTTTGCCGGCGGCCACACCCTTCTGGCCGTAAAGGGTGAGCTGGTTGACCTCGCAGCCGAGGCCGACCATCAGCACGCCGCCGAAATTCGGGTGGCGTGCATAGCCGGCGAGCGTGCGGTGCAGCACCATCATGCCGTCGCCGGTGCCGCTCATGCCGCAGCCCTGGCCGTGGACGATGGGCACAAAGCCGTCAATGCCGGGATATTTCGGCAGCAAGGTCCGGTTGGCTGTGTCGGCGATGGAATGACAGACGGTGGCCGAACAATTCACGCTGGCGATGATGCCGATGAAGTTTCGCGTGCCGGCGCGGCCGTCGGCACGGCGGTAGCCCATGAAGGTGCGAGCGCGATCGGCCTCGGTCGCGTGCTCGGCCTCGCTCGGCGGCACCACCGGCAAACGGCCGGCCTCGAAAACCAGATTGTGCGAATGGACATGCTCGCCGGGCGCGATGTCCTGCGTGGCGCGGCCGATCGCCTGGGCATATTTCACCACGGCTTCACCGGCGGCAATCGGCTTGATCGCGACCTTGTGGCCGGGCTCGATGACGGCGGTGGCAAGCGCGCCGCCCGGCAGGGCGGTGCCGATCTCGATGCGGCCATTGGCAACGGCGACATTGTCGGCGGGTGACAGAAGGATGGTGTTCGACACGTTCACGGGCGGTTTCCTGGGTGATCCTGGGATGCGCGGATTGACACGCGCCTGTTAAGAGTTAATGTCTTTTATCGTGAAAAAACAGTTTTGCGTCAATTGTTTTTTCGCGGCGGTACCGGGTGCTCCAGGGCAAATGGTGGTGCCGCAGACAATGGACCGGACCCCGCGAAAGCGATTCCTGCTTTTCAGGGTCATGGGAACGTCATATTGCGCTTCAAGCCGGCCGCCGCAAGCGCTGGCATGAATGGGTCAGGGGATGTCGAAGAGCAACAACGTCTACAAGGACGCCTACAACAGGTGCCTCAGGCTGATTGACGAGACGCGCAGCCTGCCGTCGGAGCCGGAACTGGGCGCGCTGCTCGGGGTCAGCCGCACCACCGTGCGAAGCATCCTGGCGCGCATGGAGGAAACCGGGCTGATCGCCTGGAACAAGCGCGCCAAGACGGTGCTGCGGGACCCGGGCCCCGGCGATTTCTTTCCCGAGGAAGAGACCGACACGCTGGCCGAGATCATCGAGCGATCGTTCATGCGGCGGCTGCTCGCCGGCGGCGCCGAAGCCGGCATGCAGATCAACGAGCTCGAACTGGCGCGCGAGATCGGCGTCGGCACGACCAGCGTGCGCGAGTTCCTGATCCGCTTCTCGCGCTTCGGCCTGATCGAGAAGCGCCGCAACAGCCATTGGGTGCTGAAGGGCTTTACGCGGGCCTTCGCGCTGGAGCTGACTGAAATCCGCGAAATGTTCGAGTTGCGCTCGGCGGCTGCCTTCGCGGCTTTGCCGCAGGACAGTCCGGTCTGGGCCGATCTAGACCGCCTGGAGGACGAACATCGCCAACTGGCACGCGAGATTGCCACGCGCTTCAACGAGTTTTCGGAACTGGACGAGCGCTTCCACCGGCTGATCCACCGCGCCTCGCGCAACCGCTTCATCGTCGATTTCTACGACGTCATCGCCATGATCTTCCATTACCACTACCAGTGGAACAAGGCGCAGGAGCGCGAGCGCAATGAAGTCGCGGTCGGTGAGCATCTTGCCTATATCGAGGCGCTCAAGTCGCGCGATCTCGGCAAGGTCGACGCCGCCTGCCGCAAGCACCTGAAGTCGGCGCGCCAGACATTGCTGACCTCGATTCCGGAAAGCAGACCCGTGCAAAAGTCCTGAGCCGCGTTGCCGCAGCATCGAATTGGTGATTTTCGCCCTGCCGCTCCCATGATAGGTATCCTTCCAGGAATTGCTTGAAGAGGCAGATGGCTTGAACCGCCGGGGGAGACGCTGGAGCATGCCGGTCGCGCTTGTCGCGGCCTACCTGCTGCTGCTCCAGTCGACGCTCGGCGCGTTCGCCTTCGGCACCGGCCCGAATGCCGCGCAACTCGACGCTTTCGGCAACGTCATCTGTACCCACGACGGCGCCACCCAGCTTCCCGGCGGTGACCAGCACCCGTCGCATCTGCCGGCCTGCTGCACACTTGGCTGCGGCATGTTTTCATCGGCCTTCGCGCCGCCGCCCGATGCCGGACTGGCCCTGGGCAGCCTTTCTTTTGAAGCGGTCGCCTTCGTCTTTCCGGCGAGCATTCATCTCGATTTCGCGCGCGAACGCTCGCCGTCGAACCCGCGAGCGCCGCCGCTGGCGGCTTGAGCCTTTTTGCCCGGCGGAACCTTTCGCGGGCGCACCCATCCAAAGACCGAATAGCTCGCGACCGGCAACGGCGCGATCATCACTTCATGGAGCAACCATGTCCCATTTTTCCCCCATAGCGGCGGGCACTCCGTTCAGCCGCATTCTGTCCCACGTCAAAGAGCGTCTCGGCGCTGTCGCGCTGGCGTTTGCGCTCATGCTCGTCGGCGCCCAGTCAGTCCTGGCGCATGAGTTCAAGGTCGGCGATCTCGAAATCGAGCATCCCTGGTCGCGCGCCACGCCGGCGGGCGCCAAGGTGGCCGGCGGCTATTTCACCATCATCAACAATGGCAGCGCGCCGGACCGGCTGCTGTCGATTTCCTCCGACGTTTCCGAAAAGGCCGAACTGCACGAGATGGGCGTCAAGGACGGCGTCATGACCATGCGCCCGGTTTCCGGCGGCTTGGAGGTCCCCGCGGGCGGCAAAGTGGCGCTGGCGCCGGGCGGCTATCATTTGATGTTCATCGGCCTGAAGCGGCAACCCAAGCAAGGCGAAAAATTCGCCGCCACGCTGACCTTCGAGAAGGCCGGTACAGTCAATATCGAGTTCGCCGTCGAAGGCATGGGTGAGATGGGCGGCATGGACGACCACGCCAATTGATCGCGCCAATCTGGAAATTTTGAAATCTGAGGGACCATCATGAACAAGTATTTTTTGTCGGCTGCAGCGCTTCTGGTGTTGGGGACAAATGCCGCCTTCGCGCACATCACGCTCGAAACCCAGGAGGCGCCCGTCGGCTCGACCTACAAGGCCATCTTTCGCGTGCCGCATGGTTGCGACGGCAAGGCGACGACCGCCGTGCGCGTGCAGATTCCCGAAGGGGTAATCGCGGTGAAGCCGATGCCGAAACCCGGCTGGACGCTGCAGACCAAGAAGGGCAAATATGAAAAATCCTACCAGCTCTATGGTCAGGCGGTGAGCGACGGCGTCAAGGAAGTCGACTGGAGCGGCGGCAATCTGCTGGATGAATTCTACGACGAGTTCGTCTTCCGCGCGACGCTGACGGCGGATCTGCCCGTTGGCCAGAAGCTCTATTTCCCCGTGGTGCAGGAATGCGACGGCGCCGCTGACCGCTGGATCGAGATCCCGGCGGCAGGGCAGGATGAAGATGCGCTGGAGAACCCGGCGCCCGGCATCAAGCTCACGCCAAAGAAATAGTTTTTCTCCCTGGCGCGCTCTGCTTGCCGGAGCGTGCCGCATCCCCGTGGCATGGCATGACCGCAACATCCTCTCGAATGGTCGATACCACCAGCAAGTTCGTCGGCTGGATTGCCGGCGGGCTGCTGGCCCTGCTCATGGCGCTCATCGTCATCACCTCGACCAGTCAGGCCTTTGCCCATGCGGCGCTGATCAAGACCGACCCGTCCGACGGTGCGGTCCTGGCCCAGACTCCGAAGCAATTCTCGCTAACCTTCAGCGAGCCGGTTTCGCCCCTGGTACTGACCCTGGTGAAGCCCGACGGCACGCCTGTCCCGCTGACATCCTTCCGGCTCAGCGATCAGACGGTCGAGATCGACAATCCGCAAGCGCTCAAAACCGGCACGCATGTGCTGAGCTGGCGCGTCATCTCCGCCGACGGTCATCCGGTCGGCGGTTCGCTGCTGTTTTCCATTGGCGCGCCAAGCGAGCCGCCGGCCGCGTCCGAAGCCGTCGACTGGCCGCTGCGGTCGGCGATCTGGATCGGCAAGGTCTTTCTCTACATCGGCTTCTTCTTCGGCGTCGGTGGCGCGTTCGCCCTTGCCTGGCTGGCTGGCGAGGGACGCGCCGGTCAACGCTTTGTTGCTGCCGCGATCCTGTGCGGGCTGATGGCGGCACCCTTGTCGCTCGGCTTTCAGGGGCTCGATGCGCTAGGAGCGCCGCTTTCCCATCTGGCACAGCCGGTGATCTGGCGGACCGGGCTGGGCACCAGCTTCGGCTGGACGGTGCTGGTCGCCCTGATCGCGCTGGGACTCGGCTTGCTGTCGCTGGCCGGACCGCGTGTTGCCGCCAAGCCGTTTGCCCTTGCCGGTCTTGCCGGCGTCGGCGTGGCGCTTGCCGCCAGCGGCCACGCCAGCGCGGCCGAGCCGCAATGGCTGACGCGGCCCATGGTGTTTGTGCATGGCGCCGGCATCGCCTTCTGGGCCGGCGCCCTGGTGCCGCTCGGTCTCGCGCTGAAGCGGCAAACGGCCGACGCTTTCCTGCGCCGCTTCTCCTCGGCGATCCTGCCTGTCGTGGCCGTGCTTGCCGCGGCCGGTGTCGTGCTTGCCGTCATCCAGGTGCAGACGCCCTCGGCCTTGATTGGCACTGCCTATGGCCGGCTGCTGCTGGTCAAGCTGGCGCTGCTGGTCTTCCTGTTCACGCTGGCGGCCGTCAATCGCTGGAAACTCACCGCCTCGGCCGAGGCAGGATCCACGGAGGTGCAGCGCAGGCTCACCCGCTCGATCGGCGTCGAAACGCTGATCGTGCTGGCGATCTTCGGCGTTGCCGCGGGCTGGCGCTTCACGCCGCCGCCACGGGCCTTGGCGATCGCGGCGGCGCAGCCGGTTTCGGTCCATATCCATGCCCTGCAGGCGATGGCCGATCTCAGCATCACGCCGGGCCATGCCGGGCCTGTCGCCGCCTCGATGATCATCATGACCGGTGATTTCGGGCCGCTCGACGCCAAGGAAGTGACGCTGGTGCTGTCGAAGCCCGATTCCGGCATCGAATCGCTGAAGCGCGCGGCGACCAAGCCCGGTGACGGCAGCTGGCGTGTCGACAACCTCGTCATACCGGTTCCCGGGCGCTGGACGGTGCGCCTCGACATCCTGGTCTCGGACTTCGAGATCGTGAAGATCGAGGCCCCGGTGGACATCAGGCCGTGATGGTCTATATGGCCACTTGCGACGCGGTCAGTGTCCTGCTTGCAACACAAATCGGCGAGGCGGTTGACGCGGCCCGAAAGGCCCGTCAATCATCTTGGGAAGAGTGGGCATCTCGGAAAGAGTGGACATCCCACCAAATCGCGGGCTCCAACCAACAAGATCCGAAAGCAGGGAAGAAACGATGGAAAAAGCCGAAATCGGCCTGATCGGCCTTGGCACGATGGGCTCCAACCTGGCGCTCAACATCGCCGAGCACGGGCACCGGATCGCCGTCTTCAACCGCACAAGGGCGCGCACCGACGCCTTCGTCGAAAATGCCGGCGCGCTGAAGGACATGGTCGTTCCCTGCTACAGCCTGGAGGAACTTGCCGCAGCGATCCGGCCGCCGCGTCCGATCATCATCATGGTGCTGGCCGGCAAGCCGGTCGACGAACAGATCGAAGCCCTGCGCGGCGTGCTGTCCAGCAACGACATCGTCATCGATGCCGGCAATGCCAATTTCCGCGATACGATGCGGCGCTTCTCCGAACTGTCCGGCTCGGGCCTGACCTTCATCGGCATGGGCGTGTCCGGCGGCGAGGAGGGCGCGCGCCATGGCCCGTCGATCATGGTTGGTGGCACGGAAGATAGTTGGAAGCGCGTGGAGAAGGTGCTGACCGCCATCTCCGCCAAGTTCAAGGACGAGCCCTGTGCCGCCTGGCTCGGCACTGACGGTGCCGGGCATTTCGTCAAGACCATCCACAACGGCATCGAATATGCCGACATGCAGATGATCGCCGAGATTTACGGCATTCTGCGGGACGGCCTTGGCATGGGGCCGAAGGAGATCGGCACGGTCTTTGAAAACTGGAACAAGGGCCGGCTCAACTCCTACCTGATCGAGATCACCGCCAAGGTACTGGCGGCCGACGATCCCAAGACCGGCAAGCCGGTGGTCGACATCATCCTCGATCGCGCGGGCCAGAAGGGAACCGGCAAATGGTCTGTCATCGAGGCGCAGCAGCTCGGCATTCCGGCGACCGCGATCGAGGCCGCGGTGGCGGCGCGTGTTCTGTCGTCGATCAAGGACGAGCGGCAGGCGGCGGAAAAAGCCTATGGGACTATCGGCGTGGCGAAGATTTCCGGCGACAAGGATGCATTGCTGAAAGACCTCGAACTGGCGCTGTTCGCCGGCAAGATCGCCGCCTATGCGCAGGGTTTTGCCGTGATGAGCGGTGCCTCCAAGGAGTTCAACTGGAACCTGCCGATGCCGACCATCGCCAAGATCTGGCGCGCCGGCTGCATTATCCGCTCGCAGATGCTGG
Source organism: Mesorhizobium sp. HAY1-8B (assembly GCF_056868045.1). NCBI lineage: Bacteria > Pseudomonadati > Pseudomonadota > Alphaproteobacteria > Hyphomicrobiales > Phyllobacteriaceae > Mesorhizobium > Mesorhizobium sp. HAY1-8B. Next base: position 6,914,374 of record NZ_CP200321.1, on the reverse strand, counting down.
ATACGATGGCAGAGGCCTTCAGCAGCGGCGGCGCTTCAACCAACCTTTTGATGGCGCCGGCTTTCATCCGCTTGATGCAAGAGGCGCATCCGTCGCTGCGACGTATCGTGGCAAGGGCTTCCGAAGCCGGCGCGCCGGTGCCGGCGCTGTCTTCCGCGCTTGCCTATTTCGACAGCTATCGCCAGGGCCGCGGCACCTCGAACCTGATCCAGGCGCAGCGCGACTTCTTCGGCGCGCACGGCTTCGAACGCATCGGCGAGCAGGGGGCTTTCCACGGTCCCTGGGGCAGCGGCGCGGCTGGCTGAAACAGGGCCGCCCCGCAAATGGCGGTTTGGCCTGACCTGATGCTCAGGTCGGGCCAAGTCAGCCGCGATAGGGCAGAACCTCGCTTGGCTTGCTCAGCGTCTGCAATGAGCCGGGCGCGGCGCCTCCGATCCAGCCGAGCACGGCGCGGGCAAGCTCGGAGCCGGCCAGCCGGAAGCTCTCGTTGACGACGAGCAGTTCCCGCCGGAACAGATGCAGCAACTCCGAGGATTGTTTCGACACCACGTCGACGTCACGGCCGAGCTTGAGGCCGGCATCCTCGATGCCGGCCACGATGGCGAGCGTGGCGGCGGCGGCGCTGCTGACAAAACCGTCCGGCCGGTCCTTGCGCCGCATCAATTGCGCGGTCCGCATCCTGATCTGCTCGATCGATTGATCGATGGAAACGGTGTTGAACGGCACCTCGCTGGCGCCGACTTCACTCAGAGCATCGACGAAGCCGTTCACCGTATGGCCGTAATAGGTGAGGCCAACGGGCGGCGTGACAAGGGCAAGGCGGCTGCGGCCCTTGCCGGCGAGATAGCGCACAGCCTCGTTCGCAAAGGCGTAGTTGTCGAAATCATGATAGGGATGCACCAGCCCCATGTCGGTGCGGCCATGCGTGGCAAAGGGAATGCCGCGCTCCAGCATGTAGCGGGCCCGGGGATCGTTCGGCTGCGTGCGGGAGATGATGACGCCGTCGGCTGAGCCGGTCTCGACCAGATAGCGCACCGGATCCAGCGGATCCTGCGAGCGCGAGTATGGCGTGACGATCAGGTGGTAGGGCGTGTCGGCGATGACCTCGGTCACGCCATAGATGATATCCGAGACGAAGCTCATGAGCTCGTGCTCGGTGTTCAGCACAAGACTGATCACATTGGTCTTGCCGGTTCTGAGCCTGACGCCGGCGCGATTCGGGCGGTAGCCGATCTGCTTGGCGACGAGCTGGACACGCCGCCTGGTCTCGGCGCCGATCTCCGGCGCGTCCTTCAGCGCACGAGACACGGTGGTGACGCCGAGCCCGGTCATGAAGGCGAGCGTCTTCAACGTCGGCCGTTCCTGCGCCGACGCTTCCTCGTTCCTGTCCGTACGTTGTCTGTCCATTCGTCCCGCCCGTCAGGCGCATAGCAGTCGCCGGGCGGCCCGGCAATCTTCGCGATTGCCGCGAAGCACGATTTTCAAGCCCAGCAATGCGTCAATATACTGAAACGTTACAGATTGCCAATCTCGTTGCGCCGATGACGAATTTACGCCCCCGTGAAATTCCCTTGAGAATCCAAGGTCAAACGCCACTTCGGCATGCTCCTTGCGATTTTCATGACCTCATTGCCCGTTTTGCGTTGCGATTGCTCATATTGCGACGCACAATGAGGCGGTCGATCGACGTATTTTATTCGCGACCCGGAAAAATACCTGACGGCTTTACGCCCGGGGTTGCGCCATCCGCGCAATTGCCGTATCGAAAATCTGTAACGTTTCAGATTCTGGGAGGAACCGAAATGCGATACAAATTTCTGACCGCCGCGCTGGCGGCAACGGCCGCGCTGCAGTTCGCCGGCCCGGCGGCGGCGACGGACCTGGAAGTCACTCATTGGTGGACTTCCGGTGGCGAGGCGGCGGCGGTCGCCGAACTCGCCAAGGCTTTCGATGCCACGGGCAATCACTGGGTCGACGGCGCGATTGCCGGGTCCGGCGGCACCGCGCGGCCGATCATGATCAGCCGCATCACCGGCGGCGACCCGATGGGCGCCACCCAGTTCAATCACGGACGGCAAGCGGAGGAACTGGTGCAGGCCGGCCTGATGCGCGACCTGACCGATGTCGCCACCAAGGGCAAATGGACCGAGGTCGTGCGGCCGAAGAGCCTGCTCGACAGCTGCACCATCGACGGCAAGATCTACTGCGTGCCGGTCAACATCCATTCCTGGCAGTGGCTGTGGCTGTCCAATGCCGCGTTCGAGAAGGCCGGCGTGCCGGTGCCGAAGGACTGGAATGAGTATGTGGCGGCCGCGCCGGCGCTGGAGAAGGCAGGCATTGTCCCGCTGGCGGTGGGCGGGCAGGCCTGGCAGTCGTCCGGCGCCTTCGACGTGCTGCTTGCCGCGGTCGGCGGCACCGACACCTTCCTCAAGGTCTACAAGGACAAGGACGCCAAGTTCGCGGCCGGTCCGGAAGTCGCCAAGGTGTTCAAAGCGGCCGACGATGCGCGCAAGATGGCCAAGAACACCAATGTGCAGGACTGGAACCAGGCCACCAACATGGTCATCACCGGCAAGGCCGGCGGCCAGATCATGGGCGATTGGGCGCAAGGCGAGTTCCAGGTCGCCGGCAAGACCGCCGGCAAGGACTATACCTGCCTTCCCGGCCTTGGCCTTAACGAGGTCATCGCCACGGGTGGCGATGCCTTCTACTTCCCGTTGCTCAAGGATGGCGACAAGGCCAAGGCGCAGGAAGTGCTGGCCGAGACCTTGCTCGATCCCAAGACCCAGGTCGCCTTCAATCTCAAGAAAGGCTCGCTGCCGGTGCGTGGCGACGTCGACCTCAACGCGGCCAACGATTGCATGAAGAAAGGCCTTGCCATCCTGGCCAAGGGCGCCGTTATCCCCTGGACCGACCAGCTGCTTTCGCAGGACAGCCAGAAGCAGAAGGAGGACCTGTTCTCCGAGTTCTTCGCCAAGCCGGAGATGACCGTGGAAGAGGCGCAGAAGCGCTTCGCCGACATCATCGCCACGGCTGACTGACCGCCCGGGTCCTCCCAACTCCCGGTCTTGCAGGCGCAGGACCGGGAGTGACCACCTTACCCCCTTCAACGCGGCTGGCGAGATGAGCAAGAGCGAACGCCCGAACCAGCTTTTTCGCAACCTCAATGCGAAGATCGCTTCGATCCCGATGATCCTCACCGCGCTGGTGGTATTCGTCGGCGGCACGGCGTGGACGGTGCTCTATTCCTTCACCAATTCGAAGCTGCTGCCGCGGCTGAACTTCGTCGGCCTCGACCAGTATTACCGGTTGTGGGCGACGCCGCGCTGGCTGATTTCGATCGAGAATCTTCTGATCTACGGCGTGATCTCGCTGGTGTTCTCGCTGGTGATCGGTTTCATCCTGGCGGCGCTGCTCGACCAGAAGATCCGCTTCGAGGACACGTTTCGCACCATCTTCCTCTATCCCTTCGCGCTGTCCTTCATCGTGACCGGCCTTGTCTGGCAATGGCTGCTCAATCCGGATTTCGGAATCCAGGGCGTGATACGAAGCCTCGGCTGGACGAGCTTCAATTTCGATCCGCTCTACAATTCCAGCATCGTCATCTACGGCATATCGATCGCGGCACTCTGGCAAGGCACCGGGCTCATCATGTGCCTGATGCTGGCCGGCCTGCGCGGCATAGACGAGGATATCTGGAAGGCCGCCCGGGTGGACGGGATACCGATGTGGAAGACCTATCTGTTCATCATCATCCCGATGATGCGGCCGGTCTTCATCACCACGCTGGTCATCATCGCGTCGGGGATCGTCAAGGTCTACGACCTCGTCGTCGCCCAGACCAGTGGCGGGCCGGGCATCGCCTCCGAAGTGCCGGCAAAATATGTCTACGACTACATGTTCTTCGCCCAGAATCTCGGCCAGGGCTTTGCCGCCTCGACCATGATGCTGCTCTCGGTGATGATCGTCATCGTCCCGTGGGCCTATCTCGAATTCGGAGGCAGGAAACGTGTCTGACCATGCCGTTTCCCTGTCCGCGCCGTCCGGCGCCATTCGTGCCGACGCCTCGGGGCCGAGCGGGTCGAAGCCGCGCCACATGTTCTCTCGCCGCAACATCTTTCTCTATGGCACGCTCATTGTCGTGGCGCTCTACTACCTCTTGCCGCTCTATGTGATGGTCGTTACCTCGCTCAAGGGCATGCCGGAAATCCGCCTCGGCAACATCTTTTCGCCGCCGCTCGAGATCACTTTCGAGCCGTGGGTCAAGGCGTGGTCGACGGCATGCACCGGCCTCAATTGCGACGGGCTTTCGCGCGGCTTCTGGAACTCCGTTCGCATCACCGTCCCCTCGGTGATCCTGTCGATCGCGATCGCGTCCGTAAACGGCTACGCCCTGGCCAACTGGCGCTTCAAGGGCGCCGACACCTTCTTCATCATCCTGATCGTCGGCGCCTTCATCCCCTACCAGGTGATGATCTATCCGATCGTCATCATCCTGCGCGAGATCGGGCTCTATGGCAGCCTCAGCGGACTGGTGGTCGTCCACTCGATTTTCGGCATGCCGATCCTGACGCTTCTGTTCCGCAACTATTTCACCTCCATGCCGGAGGAATTGTTCCGGGCGGCGCGTGTCGACGGCGCCGGTTTCTGGGGCATCTACCTGCGCATCATGCTGCCGATGTCGCTGCCGATCTTTGTCGTCGCCGTCATCCTGCAGGTGACAGGCATCTGGAACGACTTCCTGTTCGGCGTCGTCTACACGCGCCCCGACACCTATCCGATGACGGTGCAGCTCAACAACATCGTCAATTCGGTGCAGGGCGTGAAAGAATACAACGTCAACATGGCGGCCACCATCCTGACCGGGCTGGTCCCGCTCGTCATCTACTTCATTTCCGGCAGGCTTTTCGTGCGTGGCATCGCTGCCGGCGCGGTGAAAGGATGAGGATGGCCGAAATCGCAAACCCCAGCGTATCGATCCAGGACCTGTCGCTGAACTATGGCGCGGTGTCGGTTCTGCAGACACTCAATCTCGATATCGCCGAGGGCGAGTTCATCGTGCTTTTGGGCCCCTCCGGCTGCGGCAAGTCGACCTTGCTCAACTGCATTGCCGGGCTGCTCGACATTTCGAAGGGCCGCGTCTTCATAAAGGGCAAGAACGTTACCTGGGAAGAGCCCAAGGATCGCGGCATCGGCATGGTGTTCCAGTCCTATGCGCTCTATCCGCAAATGACGGTGGAGAAGAACCTGTCCTTCGGCCTGCGTGTCGCCGGCGTGCCCAGGGACGAGATCGCCAGGCGCATCGCGCGTGCCGCGGAGATCCTGCAGATCGAGCCGCTGCTGCAACGCAAGCCCTCCGCGCTTTCCGGCGGCCAGCGCCAGCGCGTTGCGATCGGGCGGGCACTGGTGCGCGATGTCGACGTCTTCCTGTTCGACGAGCCGCTGTCCAACCTCGATGCCAAGCTGCGCTCGGAACTGCGCGTCGAGATCAAGCTCTTGCACCGCAAATTGCAGAACACCATGATCTACGTCACCCACGACCAGATCGAGGCGATGACGCTTGCCGATCGCATCGCGGTGATGAAGGGCGGCGTCATCCAGCAACTGGATGCGCCGCAAACCATCTACAACCGGCCGGTCAACCGGTTTGTCGCCGGGTTCCTGGGTTCACCGGCGATGAATTTCATCGAGGGTCGACTGGAAGCGGGCGATAGCCCTGCGTTCGCCGCCGATGGCGTTTCGATACGGCTCGACCGATATGAGTTCGACAAGGATGGCGGCAGCGCCGGCAAGCCCTGCGTATTCGGCATCAGGCCTGAGCACATCGCCTTTGGAGATGCGGCCAAGGCAATGCCATTCACGGCAGAGTCAGCGGTTGAGATCGTCGAGCCGATGGGCTCCGATACACTGGTGTGGACAAAGCTCGGCGGCCGTAATTTTTCCTTCCGCGTCGAGGCGGAAAAGACGCTGCGCACCGGCGATCCGGTCCGGATCGGCTTCGACCCGGCCCGCGCCTCGCTGTTCGACACCCCATCCGGCAACCGCATGTAGCTTCCAGAACCATCCTTCCAAAGACACTCCACAAGCAAACGGACAGAGACGATGAACTGGTCATTCCAACTTTACAGCGCCCGCAATTTCCAACCCTGGGAGGGCGTGCTCGCCACACTCGGCAAGCTCGGCTACACGCAAGTCGAAGGCTTCGGCGGCGTCTATGAAAATCCCAAGGCCTTCCGCGCCGAACTCGACAAGAACGGCCTTTCCATGCCGACCGGGCATTTCTCCATCGATGCGCTGGAGAAGGATTTCGACGGCGTGCGCAGGATCGCCGAGGCGCTCGGCATCAAGCTTTTGATCTGCCCCTATCTGGTGGCGGAGGATAGGCCGTCGGATGCCGCCGGCTGGCGCGGCTTCGGCGAGCGCCTGGCCAAGGTTGGCGAGGCGGCCTCGAAGGCCGGTCATGGATTTGCCTGGCACAACCATGATTTCGAGTTCAAGGCACTTCCCGACGGCTCGGTGCCGCAGGATCACATCCTGTCTTCCGCCCCCGGCATCGGCTGGGAGATGGACCTCGCATGGGTGGTGCGCGGCGGCGCCGATCCACTGCCCTGGATCGAAAAGCATGGCAAGCGCATCGTCGCCGTGCATGTGAAGGACATCGCCAGGCCGGGCGAAGGGCTGGATGAGGACGGCTGGTCGGATGTCGGCCACGGCACCATCGACTGGGCCGGTCTGATCAAGCTGCTGCGGGCCAGGAGCGCGGCAGAATACTTTGTCATGGAACAGGACAATCCCAACGACATCGAGCGTTTCGCCCGACGTTCGATCGCAACCGTCAAGAATTACTAGGACCGATCACCATGGCAAAGAAACTGGGTATTGGCGTTATCGGCTGCGGCAACATCTCGAAGGCGTATTTCACGCTGGCCCCGCTGTTTCGCGGCATCGAGATGCGCGCCTGCGCCGACATCAACATGGACGCGGCCAGGGCGCGGGCGAAGGAATTCAAGCTGCGCGCCGAGACCGTCGAGGACCTGCTCAAGGCCGACGACATCGACATCATCGTCAACCTGACGATCCCGGCGGTGCATTACGAGGTGTCGAAACAGGTGCTCGACGCCGGCAAGCACGTCTATTCGGAAAAGCCGTTCGTGCTCTCGCTCAAGGAGGGCCAGGACCTCAAGGCGCGCGCTGAGAAGAAGGGACTGCGCATCGGCTCGGCGCCCGACACTTTCCTCGGTGGCGCGCACCAGCTGGTGCGTGAGCTGATCGATGAGGGGAAACTCGGCAAGATCACCAGCGGTACCTGCCATGTCATGGGCCACGGCATGGAACACTGGCACCCCAATCCGGATTTCTTCTTCCAGCCGGGGGCCGGACCGGTGCTCGATATCGGGCCGTACTACATCACCAATCTGATCCAGCTGATCGGGCCGGTGAAGCAGGTGGCGGCCTTCGCGACGACGCCTGCCAAGGAGCGGACGATTTCATCGAAACCGCGCGCGGGCGAAAAAATCCCGGTCAACACGCCGACCACCATTCATGCCGTTCTGGAATTCGAGAACGGTGCCGTGGTGACGCTCAACACCAGCTGGGACGTCTGGGCTCATGGCCACGCGCCGATGGAGCTCTATGGCGAGACGGGCACGGTGTTCGTGCCGGATCCGAACTTCTTCGGCGGCGACGTGCGCTTCACCGAGGAGGGCAAACCGGTCAAGAAGCTGCCGAAATGGAAGCACCCGCTTGGCGTTCCCAATGAAATGCACGGCCAGGGCATGATGGCCAATTATCGCACATCTGGCCTCGCCGACATGGCGCTGGCGATCGTCGAGGGGCGGCCGCACCGCTGTTCGATGGAACTGGCGCTGCATGCCGTCGATGTCATGACCGGTATCCTGCGTTCTGGCGAGACGGGAAAATTCGTCGCCATGCAGACGACCTGCGAGCGGCCGGCCGCTCTCGGGGTCAAGGCAGCCAAGGAGTTGCTGGCGAAGAAGAAGTAGGCTGCGGAGATTATCGATAATTTTGATCTGTCCCTCTCCCCGTTTTCTTGGGGAGAGGATAAAGGGGTAGGGTGCCGAGCCAGCTTACTGCGGTTGTGATGAGGCTGGCCGGTCTGTTCAGATTCGAGGATCTTTCCCCATGCCCTATGTCGCCGCCGAAAATCGCTATGAAAAAATGATCTACAACCGTTGCGGACGGTCCGGTCTCAAGCTGCCTGCGATCTCGCTCGGTCTGTGGCACAATTTCGGCAATGACACGCCGCATCGGACCAAGCAGTCGATCGTGCGCACGGCGTTCGATCTCGGCATCACCCATTTCGACCTCGCCAACAATTACGGGCCACCGCCCGGCTCGGCCGAGACCGCCTTCGGCGAAATCCTGCGCACCGATTTCGCCGGCTACCGCGACGAGCTGATCATCTCGACCAAGGCAGGCTATGGAATGTGGGCGGGGCCTTACGGCGAATGGGGCGGGCGCAAATACGTGCTGGCCAGTCTCGACCAGAGCCTGAAGCGGATGGGGCTCGACTATGTCGACATCTTCTATTCGCACCGCTTCGATCCCGACACGCCGCTCGAAGAAACCATGGGGGCGCTCGACCATGCGGTGCGCTCAGGCAAGGCGCTCTATGCCGGCATCTCGTCCTACAACTCGCAGCGCACCCGCGAGGCCGCGGACATATTAAGGCAGCTTGGCACGCCCTGCGTCATTCACCAGCCGAGCTATTCGATGCTGAACCGCTGGGTCGAGGAAGACGGGTTGCTCGACACGCTGGAAGGGCTCGGCGTCGGCTCCATCGTGTTCTCGCCGTTGGCCCAAGGCATGCTGACCGACAAATATCTGGGTGGTATCCCCGAGGGCAGCCGCGCCTCGCAGGGCAAGTCGCTGAAGACCGCTTTCATCAACGACAAGACCATCGCCAACATCAAGGCGCTCAACGTCATTGCCGGCAAGCGTGGCCAGACGCTGGCGCAGATGGCGCTGGCCTGGGTGCTGCGCAAGGGCAAGGTCACGTCGGCACTGATCGGCGCCAGCCGACCGGAACAGGTGGAGGACTGCGTCGGCGCGCTGAAGGTGCTCGACTTCAGCGATGCCGAACTGGCTGAGATCGATAGCTACGCGCGCGAATCCGACATCAATCTGTGGGCGGCCTCCGCTGAGCGCAAAGGCCCCGCGAGAAAGTAGGCTCGCCAAGAGATAGGCTCGCCTGGCAAGCCGGCAAACAAAACGGCGGGACATGTCCCGCCGTTTCCACGTGGACGCAAATGGCCGCGCTTCAGGGCGTCGCCGGTTTCTGGGCTGTACCCAGCCCTGCCTTTGGTTTTGCCGGCGCGGGAGCAGGGGTCTTCATCTTCGCCTCGATCCAGCCGCTGTAGTTGGCCAGCCGCGTGTAGATGCCATAGGCGTCCTTGTGGCCGCAGGCCGCGCTGCCGTCGGCCGGGCCTTCGCCCCAGCTGACGACACCGACCTGGACCGGGCCATCGGCGCCGGTCATGAACAGCGGGCCGCCGCTGTCGCCATTGCAGGCATCACGCACGCCACTGGTGGTACCGGCGCAGATCATGTTGCCGGTCAACGGATCGGTCATGTCGGCGGCGATCGCATTGGCGGCGGCATCGATGCCCTTTTCGGAATAGCGCATGCGGTGGGACAGATCGCCAAGTGCCGCCTTCAGGTCATGCGCGTAGATGGCCTTGATGCCGCTGTTGCAGGCACTGTTCGGCTGCAGATCGAGATCGGCGACCATCAGCGTGGTCGGGAACGTTCCATCCTGCATCTTGCCCCAGCCGGTTACGGTGGTCTTGCCGTTGTCGGGGGTTGCCTCGCGGGCAAGCTTGATGGTCGGCGCGTCGGCCGGCTCGGCAAGCCGGAGCAGGCCGAGGTCGTTGTCGAGCGTCTGCTCGCTGTAACCCTCGTTGACGATGACCTCCACCACTTTGTGGCGCTTGCCTTCGCTGAGGTCGGTGGCACCGGTCAGCACCGTGACCGAGTCCGGCGAGATCGGCTCGCCCTTGTCGTTGAGGCAGTGCGCCGCCGTCAGCACCCATTGCGGCGCGATCAGGCTGCCGCCGCAGAATTGCGCATTGGCCTGCGAGGCCGGGTTCTCGTCCAGCCTGGCGGTGGTGAGCAGCGCGACCTGGAACGGATAGGCGCCCTTTTCGGCCTGGTTGCCGCCATAGACGCGGTCGGCGCCGTCGGGGTTGTCCGCCGCTGCCTTGGCCCTGGCATCGGCCACCCGCTGCATCGGCGAGACGGCCGCTTCCGGCCTCACGGTGCTCTCGTCCGCCCGGACGGTGTTGATGAATGCAACGGCAGCAGCAACGCCAAGCAGCGATGCGGCGGCGATTGGCCCGAACCGATTTGTGATGTGCACCTGAACCTCCTGAGACAATTCTCCGATGCGGCACGACGCCGGGCATTGTGCAAGGAGGTGTTGCCGGTTCAACGATCCGCACGCGCGCCGCATCGAAACGGTGCGCGACCGGTCACAAAACCGAATCCCACTTTTGCTAACCGTGCCCGCGAGCAGAACCCGCACAAAATCCTATAGCCCCCCACGGGCTACGTGGAAGCGATTTGTCATTGCCAATCTTGGATTATTTTAGGCAGTATATCCGTGCAGAATTTTTTTGGCGGGGGCCTTGAAAATGACAGCCTAGAAGAACGCTCGCAGGGGATGCCGGCGAGCAAACTCATTTTTCGGCGTCACCACGATCTCGACAATATTTCTGTATTTTGATCCAGTCCTTGCTGACTTTTGGGAGAGTCTCACCATGACAAAACTGACAAACCTTATGATAGCGTCCGCATTGCTTTCCACCGCGATGTGGACGGTCCCGGTCTTCGCCGCCGATCCTGGCTCCGCCAGTGCGGGTAATGGCGAAAGTATGCGGGATGTATCTTCAGGAGACTTCAAGGCCGGTCGGGCAAAACCGATCACCACGCCGAAGCTTACCGACGAAGACAGCCGCGCCGCGCCGCTTGCTGACGAGGCGACGGCTGTCAAATCCTATGGCATCGTCGGAAGGTCCGCCGATGGCAAGGAGATCAAGATCGAGCCGAGCGAAGCTCTGCGCGATCTCATCATCAAGGAACTGAACGCTCCGGCCAATGGAGCGGATGGGGTCCAGCGCAAGACCGAAGATCCCGGGCTCGGCGAAGGCGAAGCCGGCCGTCAGGTTTTCGGCCCTGATGATCGCGAGCAGGTCAGGAGCACCAAGACCTATCCGTTCTCGGCAATCGGCTATCTCGAAGCCAAATCGCCGAAGACCGGCAGCTATGGCAGTTGCTCGGCAACGCTGATCGGCCCGCGCACGGTGCTCACCGCGGCGCACTGCCTCTACAGCCATGAGGACAAGGACTGGCTCTCGGAATATCTGTTCGTCCCGGGCCTCAATGGCAGCACTGCAGACGACGCCCCCTTCGGTGCCTTCTCCTATGAAAGCGCCTATGTGCTGCAGGGCTTCATCGACAATTACCAGGGCTATTACGGCTCGGTGATCCCGTGGGACCTGGGCATCATCACGCTGAAGCAGGATGTCGGCACCAACCTTGGCTGGCTTGGCTATGCCAACTATGACGATCTCGGCGACTTCACCGCCAACCTCGTCGGCTACCCCGGCGACAAGCCGATGGGCACGATGTGGAAGACAAGCTGCGAAGTGCATGCCGAGAACATCGCTCCGGAATATTTCCAGTATGACTGCGATACGTTCCCGGGGTCGAGCGGCAGCTCGGTCTATGCCTATGACACCAACTCCAAGCAGCGCATCATCACCGGCGTCAACGTGGCGGAAAGCCCCGACGCGAATACCGCCGTGCGCCTGAACGCCGCAAACGTCCAGTGGATCAACAGCCTGTATAAATAACACGCGCTCGCGCAGTCGCGAAAAGAGGCGGCGGATCAAACCCGTCGCCTTTTTTCGTGCCGATCGCTCCGCACGGGCTTCTCTTGCACGAGGCAGGCTCGCCGATTACGCTTGGCTTGCCAAGGGGGCGAGGCATCCAGGGGGTTCAAGGGGATGGCGCGGGCAAGGGCAGTGTTCGGGGTCGTGGCCGCATCGATGCTGGGCGCGTTGATGCTTTCGACGGCTTTTGCCGATCCCGCCCCTGTCGGCGGCGCCTGGGCGGAGCGGGTGCAGATCCTCTATCAGGCCGACACACGCTCCGTGCTGCGCAGGACCGTGCGTGTCTGGGACTTCCATCCGGAGAAGAACCTCGACTTCGTCTGGGAGCCGGCGGCAGGCCTGTCGCCCGACCGGACGATAGCCGAAGACGGCACCATCAACGGCAAGGGCAGGTTGGTGTGGCGGGTGCGCGGCTCGGCGAGCTATGACCCGAAGACGGTCTATTCCAGCTATTTCGGCGACGTCAGAAACGGCCGGCCCGAGGGGCAGGGCCGGCTCGACCTGCGCTCGGGCGAGGTGTTCGAGGGGCACTGGTCCGCCGGGGCACTCCACGGGCAGGGCATTCATGTCGATGCCGACGGCAACCGCTATGAGGGCCAATTCATTGGCGGCGTCCCGAATGGCGAGGGCCGGTCGCTGTCGAAAACCGGCGAGATCTTTGCCGGCTCCTTTGTCGATGGATTGAAGAACGGCAAAGGCACCACACGGCTCGCCGGCGGCACGGTCTACACATCGCAGTGGGTGATGGGCAAGGAGGTCGGAGGCTCGCGTCCCGACGTGCTGGCCGATGCCAGGGTCGGCGGCCTGCTCAAGGCGCAGGCGGGTGACGGCGATGCCGACAAGGTCGAGATCGGCGTTGTGGTCGATCAGCGCATGACCCAGCAGGCCGACCTGAAATACCAGCATCTGGTGCGCGACGAGGACATCGCGATCTATCCGGAGGACAACCTCTACAACGATGCCTGGAACGGCACCGGCCAGGTCAAGACCAGCAATGTCTATGACGGTCCGGACTGGGAGAATAGCCCGGCCTTTGCCGAAGTCGACCTTGGCACCAAGGATCAGTCCAGGGTCAAGCTCGACAGTCTGGAAATGAAGGTCGCCGCCAGCGACGCCTATCGCAAGCCGATGCTGTCGATCTCGGAACATTTCGGCTGCATCGGCTTCAGGCCGGATTTCTCGATCATCAACAATGGCTGGGGCGATGCCAGGGACATGAAGATGTCGATCCAGTTCACTACCGTGGACGAGGAGGGCAATCCGACCGGCCAGCCAAGCCGCATGTTCACCAAGGACATCGGCGGTTTCGGCGAGGGCGTCGACGTGTCGATCAAGAGCGTGCTCGACGAGGCCGGCGTCGATACGGCCAGCCTGGAGACGGGGCGTTTTTCCTGTCCCTCGGCCGACAGCCTGAATGTCTGCCGCAGCCAGCTCACCAACAAGGTCAAGTTCGGCGAGGTCGGCGACTATCTCGGCAATTTCAACCAGGCAATGACACTCAACGCGATCGGCAAGTTCGATTATTCCTGGGCCGACGACCAGGGCAATGTCTTCCAGCAGAGCGAGCCCTTCCGTGCCCAGATGACCATGGCGGTCTTCGAGATCCCCGAATCGATGGCCGAATGCGGAGATGGCGGTGGCGGCAACCCCGAAGCGATGCGCTACCAGAACATCGAATTCCCGATCGGCAAGCATGACTACACGATCGCCATGCCGGTGCGCGGCAACAAGAATATCAGCGCCTACACGGCGCGGCTGAAGATGTGGTCGGCGATGTCATCGATCCATCGTTTCAGCATCGCCGCGCATTTTGCCGACGGCAGCGTGCGCGAGAGCAAGCCGGTTACCTTCTTCTATTTCCGGCCGAAGCAGTCGCTGTTCGAGACCAGGACCGAACCGGCGTCGTGCTATCTGCCCCGCCAGATGGGCAGCTGCTAACGTATATACCTTGGTCGGGCGCTACTTTCGGCCCATCTCGAAATAGTTGGGCAGCGGGATCAGGCGGGTGAAGATCGTACCTTGCGCAAAAACCCGCAGTTCCAGCATCGATCCTGACGAGCGTTGCGCGCTCTGGTCGAACAGGAAATTGCCGAGCGAATAGACCTCGGCCACATCGCCGCCGGCAAGCGAGACGACCGCCTCGCTCGACACATGCGGATGGCCGCCGACAATGGCCGAGACGCCGCGCAGGCGCATCCGGTCGGCAAGCATGTCCTCGCGCGGCGACGGTTCTGTCTTGTATTCACGGCCCCAATGAACGAAGGCGACCACCGGACGCTGCGCATTGTCGTGCAGCAGCCGGTCGAGCAAGGCAGGGGTCAAGAGGTCGGTGTTCTTCGAGCCGTTGGTGTCGATGTCGGTGAGGCCGACGAGATCCAGATCGGCAAGCGCCAGCGTTTCTCCCTGGCCGAAATGCGGGATGCCGGCCGCGTCCAGGGCGCGCAGCGTCTCGGCATAGCCTGATGGGCCGAGATCGTAGGCGTGATTGTTGGCGAGGCCGACGCCGGCGACATGCAGCCGCTTCAGCATGCTGGTGGCGAGGTCCTCCGGCATGGCCAGCGTCATGTCGTCGATCGCTTCCGGCACGTTGGGCAGGATGACACCCTCGAGATTGACGATCAGCGGCCGCGATCCTGTCAGCGCCAGGATGCTGTCGACGATCTTGTCGGCAACGGTGTCGCGCAGCAGGATCTTCTTCATGGCGCGGCCGAAATTCACGTCGCCGGCGAGATAGTAGATCCTGTCCTTTGGCCGCGCCGGGTTGTTGAAGCCGGGGCCGAAGGCCCCGAACAGCGCCACCACATAGCTGGTGGTCCGCTCGACATAGTCGGACGTGTGTTCCTGCGAGTTCTCGTTGGCCACAACCAGCGGCTGGGCGCCGAACAATTCGCGCTGCAGCCTGGTCTGGATGTAGAGCGCGCCGACGGAATCGGCATGATCGGGCTGGCGCAATGCCGCGATGCCGTCGAGCGAGCCTGCGGCCAGCATGTTCAGCGTCTGCTGGTCGAAACGCCTGGAATCATGCTGCGGCAGATAGTGTGAGAAGTCGGTGGATTCGACGATCAGCGTGTCCCGGTCGACGATGGCTTTGAGCGCCTCGGCCAGCCTGTCCCAGTCGCCGCGTTTCGCCTTCACCGACATCGCCACCGGCACGATCTTCGCCTCGGGGAAATAGTGATGCAGGAACGGCAGCATGGCGCGCACGCCATGTTCCTTGTCGAACAGGCAGGACTCTTCGACCATGTCGCCATGTGCTTCCAGAATGCGCACCGCATCGCTGTCGGCAGCCACGGGGCCAAGCACGGTGTCGAAGCCGCGCGCCGTGGTGGCGTAGAGCTTGTGCGTCTTGTGGAAATGGTCCGGCGACAGGATGACGATGCGCTTGTAGCGGAAGCCGGACGCGGCCCGGAAACCAAGCGCCACGAGGTCGGCGGCCAGCAGATGATGCGGCACCGTGATGCCGGTCAGCCGCTGGTTGGATGGCTCGACATCGGCGACGTTGGCGATGGCATCCCGGAAGAGCGTCGCGTCGTCGTAGAAAGGCGGAAAGTTCTCTGCGCCGGGTGGGCAGACGACAGGGGCGGCGAAGGTGGGGAGAGGCAGCGTGAGGAGGAATAGCAGCATTGCCGCGATACCGGGCCACGATCGCGCGAGGGGGGTGCCTTGGCGCAGGCCCGACCTCCTCACGGCTCGGCCAACACGATGTTCTCCACGCCGCCGACATAGTAGAACGGCTTCTGCTTCGACGCGGTCAGTCGCACCACCTCGCGCGAAATGAAATCGGCAAGCCCGAACAGCGTCACACCACCATCAGATGTTCTTGCCTTGCCGCGCAGGCCTTCGAGGATCGAATAGGTGAAGACGCCGTGGCCGAGCTCCGGCAGTTCCGCGGCGGTGTTGTTGGCGGCGGTGGCTGAAAAGACAACGATGCGTGCGTCCTGCGCATCCTTTTCCAGGCGGGGGTTGAAGGCGTTGGCGGCGTGGCAGGTGTCGAGCAGCATGAAGCGCATGCCCTTGGCCCGCTCGACCGATTTCTGGATGTCACCCCAGTCGACAAGCGAGGAGCGCTTCCAGCGATCGGCATCCTGTTTGCGGCCGTCGGTCGGGATGAAATAGTAGTCCTCGTCGATGTTGATGCCATGGCCGGCGACGAAGACGATGGTGGTGTCGTGCTCACCGGGCTTGTCGAGGAAATCGGCAAGCTGGTCGTCGATCGTGTGCGAATCCGGCTCCATGATGGTGTCGGCGCTGGCGACCGTGTAGGTCTGCTGGGCCTTGTCGGGGCTCTCGTCGAGCGCCTCGCGATTGACCAGAACCAGCGATTCCATCGACGAGAACAAGGGCGCCGATTTCTGTGCGACCACCTTGAGGAATTCGGTGGCATCGTCGACGGGGTAGCGCAAATCGCAGGCGCGGCCGGAACAGGCATCGGTCAGGAACGGATATTTGTCGACGCCGATGACCGCGACATAAAGCTTGCCCTTGGGCTCGGCCTTCTCGGTCTTTCTCGCCAGCGTCGTCACGCTGCGCTCGGTCAGATAGCCATACTCGTTGGTGCCGGTGATGCGGATGGTGTTTTGGCCATCCTCGACCGGCACCTCGACGATGGTGCTGTTGCCGTCCGCCGAGCGCGTGGTGATGTCGCCGACATTGCGGCTGTTCGACAGGATCGAGAAGCCGGCGACATCGGTGCCGGCTTCCTTGGCGCCTGTTATCTCGACGGCGACGTAACCGTCGCGAACCTTGCTCTGGTCGGTGGCGAGGCGGATGCCGAATTCCGGCGGCTTGCGCTGCAGGAGCTTCCGCAGCTCGTTGTCGACGCCCGGCCGCATCTCCTTCACCGCCTGTTTGGCGCTGCGCAGGATGATGGCGCGGCGCACCATTTCCGGGCTCCAGAGATATTTCTTCAACTGGCCGGCGCGGATGAAGCGGCCTTCATGGTCGCGGCCCTGATTGACCTGCCAGCCGATCAGCTTGTCGCCCTCGTCGGAGGAATAATAGTAGCCCTGCGGCATCCAGGCGATCCATTGCGAGCCGGCAAAGAACATCGACACGATCAGCTCGTGCGTCTTCAGGTTCCACAGCCTCACTGTCTGGTCGGCACTGCCGGTGACCAGGAGGCCGGCCTTCTCCGACGCGACCATGGCATTGATTTCGCCGGTATGGCCGGTGAATTCACCAGTGACCCTGGCGGTCGCGGCCTTGTATTCCAGCAACGTGCCGTCATTGCCGCCGGTGATCAGGCCAAGCCCGTTGTCGATCAGCGTGAAGGCTGAATGGACAAAGCCGTTGGTGGCATCGTTCTCGATCGAGCGCACCATCTTGCCGCCATTGGCGATCTCCAGCACCGCATTCTCCAGCGCGTCCTTGCCGCCCGCCGTGGCGTGCAGCGACCACTGGCCGTCGGCAAGTGCTGCACGGGCAAACGAGCCGGGCTCGATGAGGGGCTGAGGGTCATCGAAGAACCGCTCGGTGGTCGGCAGTTCCAGCCTCTTGTCCAATGCGCCCAGCTGCTCCGGGCAAGCCACGCGCTCGGGGCAGGGGTTGGCATTGCCCCAGGCGATGACGCCGTTTGTCGGATCGACGCCGATCGCGGTCACCGGTTCGCCCAAACCCTGCAGCAAGGCCTTGCGTTCGCCGTTCGCCGGATCCCAGACCTGGATGGCATTGCGGGTGCCGCCGGCGGTCGCCACCAGCGAGCCGTCGGCATTGGCGGCGCTGGCATAGACGCTGCCGTCATGGCCGCTGTAGTCGAGCAGCTTCTCGCCGGTGTCGGTGTTCCAGACGGTGGAGCGGTGCTTGTCGGCACAGCGATAGCCGCAGGATGCGACCAGCCGTGACCCCTTTGCAAAAGTCAGCGAGCCGATGAGGAAATCCTGTTTCGGCATGGCGCGCACCAGCGTGCCGTCGGCGGTGCGCCAAAGCTGGACCTGCCCGTCCTTGCTGCCGGTGGCGAACAGGCTGCCGTCCTGCGAGGCGGCCAGCGCCAGGACGCTGACGTCCCGCAATTGTTCGGCCTCATCAGGCAAGGCAATTTCCTCGCCCTTGGCGACATCCCAGAGCCGGATGCCGTTGTCGGTCGTCGTTGCCGCCAGCCGGGTTCCCGCGGCGCCGAAGGCCAGCTTGTCGATGTGCCAGGAATCGGCATCGAGCTTCCTGTCCAGCGTCCAGCCGTTCGCGGACTTGTCGTCGAGCCGCCAGAGATAGACGATGCCGTCGCCACCACCGGCAGCCAGGGTCTTGCCATCGGGAGAGAAGGCGAGATCATAGGTCGCGTAGTCGGCGGCCTTGAGCACGGCCTTGATCTTGCCGGTGGCGAAGTCGAACAGTCTGATGTCGCCATAGGGCGGCTTGTCACCGAGGCCGGCGCCGAAATAGCCGCCGGCGGCGATCGTCTTGCCGTCCGGCGAGACCGTGACCGCGAAGATCTTGCCGTCGCTGCCACTGCCGAGATAGCCGCGTATGGTGCGTAGCGTCACCCCGCTCTGCCAATCCCAGATGCGGATGGTCTTGTCGTCGGATGCCGAGACGAGATCCTCGCCGTCAGGAGTGAAGGTGAGGTCGGCAATCCGTGCCGTATGGCCTCCGGTATCGAGGTCGAGGTGGAAATCCGGGTCGTCCTCGGCGCGGGCGGCCGGGGCCGTGAGCAACGCTCCAGCCATGGCCAACCAGCAGCAGGCACGCATGAGGCGGACGCTGATCCCGGCCTTTCCCATCGCTATTTGGCTTCAGCCGCCGGTTGCCCATTGCGAACATAAGCCTCGATCGCCGTGGCGAAAGTAGGCGAACCCGCCTTGCGCTGCTTGTCGATATAGCCGGCAAAATAACTCCAGAACGAGACGGCATAGTCACGGAAATAAGCATCGGTGACCTTGCGCGAACACAGGTCTCCATCGACGCAAAAGGATAGACGGTTGAGGAAGTAGACGATGCGGTCGAAATTCTCGCCGAAATCGGCAAGCGGCATATCGCCACCGGAGGCTGTCATCGCCTCGATGCCGATGCGTTGCCGGAAAATCTGTTCTTCTGTAGGCGAGGGGTTGGCGCTGAGCAGATTGTCGTATTTGGCGTTGAGGGCAGAGAGACGATCTTTCAAGGCCCGCTGCGCCTGCTGGTAGTCCTTGGTTTCCCAGAGCTCGACCAGCGACATGGTCTGTTCGACGCGCTTCTGTTCCTGGTTGGCCAGGAACTGGTAGACCGAGAATGCCAGGGTGAAGATGATGGCGAAACGCACCAGCATGCCGGACCAGGCATAGACGAGCATGCGCCAGTCGCGATCGGTGAAGGGATTGCTCTCCTTCTTGATCTCATGGCTGCTTGGCCAGGGGAAACCTTCCGTGGTCTCCGGCAGCGTCTGCTTCGCCTCCGGCGCCTTGGCGGGCGCGGCCGCCTGTGTCTGCTTTGTCGTGTTTGTCGTGCCCCCCGGCTTCTTCATTTGCAGCTGTCCAGTTCGATGGTGGCGGACGGATCAAGCACGATGCCCGGCGCCTCAAGCTGCTTTTTCAGGCATGCGAGCTGCGGGCGCGAAACAATGAACTGCACATCCGGCTCCGCCGGCGCCTTGTTGGGCGACGGCAAGGCTTCGACCACGCCGCGTGAGGCACAGCTCGAAGAGATCGACCACCACCGCGTCACTGCTGGTCTTGGCGAACTGGTCGTACTGGTCGAGGAAGCACGTTGCCAGTTCCGAATTGATGACCACCTGCTTGGCGCAGAGGCCACAGCTGTCCTGAGCCGAGGCATTGGCAATCAGCAACAGGCCGCCGGCAAGTCCGGCAACCGTTCCGCGCCAGGAGAAAATAAAGTTCGTCACAATCGATCCTATCTGCTTCATCCGGTCGCTGGCTCCTGGCCGCGGCCGGGAATGTTCTCATATCGCGCCAATCGCGCAAGAGCCGGCACCAGGGCCGTGCGACCCGGTGGCGGAGCTCAGGCGCGCGGCACCGTCTCCATTGGGAAGATCATCACCGCGCCCTTGGGGCCGCCCTTGTCGGCAAGCCGCATCACCGAGCGGGTCGGCGGCGCCATGCCGATATCGGCGAGCATGTCGGAGAAGCTGGCGGGGCCGAGGCCGCGCGTTATCGACGTGACGCCTTCCTGCGCCAGGAAGCTCAGATCTTCCTTCTCGCTTTCCGGCGGCGCCTCGGTCAGCACCGCGATCATCCGCTCCATGCCGAAGCTGGTGTCGGTGAAGGCGAGCAGCCCTTCCTCCAGCGTGGCCCGCGGCGCCAGGCGCTCGGCGACGATGTGGGTGATCGAATAATCGCTGCCGACATAGAGTACGTTGATGTCGACCAACTGGTCCGAGCTGTTCTTGGCCAGCACATGCACCTCATCGCCGGGCGAGACGCGCGGCACCGCCGAAGCCTGCAACGGTTCGAGCCCACCCTTGTCACGGCGCTTGACCTGGAACTGGACGTCGACATCCTCGGGCTTGTAGTCGGAGGCCACCGCCAGCCGCGAGAGGCCGGTGGCGCGGAAGATGGTGCGCAAATTCCTGGTCGTGGCGTCGACCAGCTTCTGGCGGTCGTCGCGATGGATGATGACCAGAGGCGGCTTGCTGCCGTCCTTCAAGGTCACGTCGCCGGACGCCGGCAAGAACCACAGCGCCGGTTTGTCGGTGGCGTCCCCGGCGGCGCCTGCAATGGCATTCTCGCGCATCACGGCGAAGCGCAATTCGGCGCTCTTGCCGGGATCGACCAGTTCTATGTTGAAACCGGTTTCCTTGGCTGCTGCCAGTTCGTCCAGAACCGAATTGACCAGCGTGGTTTCCTCCTCCAGTCCCTTGGTCGCGGCCGGCCGCGCCACGGTGAGCTTGTAGTCGACGGCGATCTCCGCCACCCGCGCATAGGCGTTGGCGGGAATGTCGGCGAGCTTCAGCGCAGGCTTCTTCTCGAACTCGACCGGCTTGACCTGGCTCTCCAGGTTCCTTGCCGACCGCACTTCGAGATAGCCGACGGCGTCGGACAGCGACGACAGTGCCGAGGGCAGGATGGCAAGCTTGCTGCCGGGCGTCAGGCGATGCAGCAGCCCGGCGGCGATGGTCGCCTCACCATCCTTGACGACGATGGGCCACTGCATGACCGCTTCTGTCTTGTCGGTGCCGAAGACGCGCGCGTCGAGTTCGCCCTCGAACAGCGGCGTCGGCCGGGTGCGGCTGTCGGCCGAATATTGCTGCAGAACCGCCTGGCCAAGCTGGCGATAGGTGACGTTGGGGTTTTCGGCGAGCTTCGACAGGATGGTGAAGGTGAAAAGGCCAAAGCGTGGCGCGTCCGCCGTACCCTTGGGCAGCGGCATCTCCGGCGTCGTCTCCACCGTTTGCGCGGCGTAGAAGGCGACCAGCTTGCCCTTGGTGATCGGCTCGCCGCCGGTCGGCGTCAGGTTGAAGGCGGGCTTGCGCGCGCCATTCTCGTCAAGGCCCCGCGATGCGCTTACGACCGTGTCCTCATAGGTCTTGATGGCCGCCGCCCTTGCGGCCTCGTCGCCGCCGACCAGATCAGCGAATTCGACCTTGCGCTCCAGCTCGTCATCGACCTCGGCGGCACGGGTCGCAGTGCCGGAATGGCAGCAGTCGAACACGACCCAGACAAACGCGCCCTTGTCGCGGATGGCGTCGAGCGCGTCGCCGATCTCATTGTCGACCAGCGCGTTCGGCACGCCGGCGTCGCGGTTGACCCACTTCTCGATGTCGACCGGCAGGAAAATCTCGTCGAGCCCGTCGGTCTCGTTGCCCTTGACCATTTCAGGCTGCTGGGCGCCGTGGCCCGACAGATGCAGATAAACGAAATCGTCGCGCTGAACCTTGGCCGCAAGTTCGGCGAGTGCCGCCTTGATCGCCGCATGGGTCGGCAAATCTTTGGCACCGGGCACATCCTTGGCGAGCAGCGTGACGTTCTCCGGCGCGAACCGCACCGGGTCCGGCACGTTTTTCAGCAGATACTCGTGCACCAGGCCGGCATCGTTCTTCGGTCCGATCAGCCAGTTCCTCTGCGGCAGGGCAGGATATTCGGTGCAGGCGACCAGCAGCGCATGGTAGGTGCGCGATGCCGCCAATGCTCGGAACGATACCGCACCGGCCGCCATCAGCGCCGACGTGCCGACAAGCAGCGTCCGGCGTGTCAATTTGATCATATTGCTTCCCCAAGCCCGATCGAATTTCCCAAGCGAGATTACCCTCGTCGAGGATTTTGTCAGTATTTTGAATGTCGCCGCGCCATCAGGCCCGCCATCATCAAATGTGCCGGAACGTCGTCGATTGGTCCTGGACAACAACAGAAGAGTAGCAAAGACGACGGTTCGTCGCTATCTGAATGGAATCGGGCCGTTTGCACCGGCAAACAGCCTGGGGATGGCGCAGAACAAGTTGGAACAGGACCATGGCTGCGAGGGATGTGCTGACGAAAAACCAGTTGTGCGTGCTCGAGAAGCTCGAGACCGCCAGCGGGCCGCTCAGCGCCTACACCTTGCTTGATCAGCTGCGCGAGCGCGGTTTTCGCGCGCCGCTGCAGGTCTATCGGGCGCTCGACACGCTGGTGAAGTCAGGCTTTGTCCACCGGCTGGAAAGCATCAATTCCTTCGTCGCCTGCGCCGAACCGCACGACCACAGCCATTCGATGACCGCCTTCGCAATCTGCGACACATGCGGGCAGGTGAACGAAATGTCGGATCACGACGTCGACCACCGGCTGAACGAATGGGTGAGTTCGACCGGCTTCGCCGCCAAGAAGGCGGTGATCGAGTTTCGCGGGACGTGTGCCAAGTGCCGGGCTGCTGCCTAAGACCTTCGCTTCGTCATCCTATGGCGGAGTGAACGCGAAGCGGAGCGGAGACCCTAGGATCCATTCCGTTACATTTCCGACGGTTGCAGCGGTGCAGAATAAATCTCCACAGCCTCGACGCTCATGCGTCGCGGCATGGATCCTAGGGTCTGCGCCGCGTCGCTGCGCTCCTTGCTTCGCCTAGGATGACGAAGCGAAGAGCGCTAATGAGCCTCGTCCCAGTTGTTGGCCGCGCGGGCGTCGACGTGCAGCGGCACCGACATCGATACGGCCGGCATCGCCGCGTTTTCCATGACATGGCGCACGACGGGAATCGTCGCCTCGACTTCCGCTTCGACCGTTTCGAAGATCAGTTCGTCATGTACCTGCAGGAGCATGCGGGCCGACAGTTTGGCCTTCTCCAGTGCTTCCTCCATGCGCACCATGGCGCGGCGGATGATGTCGGCTGCGGTGCCTTGCAGGCGGGCGTTGATCGAGGCGCGCTCGTTGAACGCGCGCAGCGACGGATTGGACGAGCGGATATCGGGATAATGGATGCGGCGGCCGAAGATCGTTTCGACGAAGCCATGCTCGCGGGCATAGGCCTTGGTCTCCTCGATATAATCGCGGATGCCGGGGAAGCGCTCGAAGTACTTCTTGATATAATTGCTGGCTTCCTCGCGCGGGATCGACAGCTGGTTGGCGAGGCCGAAGGCCGAGATGCCGTAGATGATGCCGAAGTTGATCGCCTTGGCGCGGCGGCGTATCTCGGAAGGCATGCCTTCCACGGGAACGTTGAACATTTCCGAAGCGGTGATGGCGTGGATATCGGCGCCATCGGCGAAAGCCTGCCGCAGCTGCGGGATCTCGGCGACATGGGCAAGCACGCGCAGTTCGATCTGGCTGTAGTCGGCCGAGACCAGCCGGTTGCCCTTGTCGGCGATGAAGGCGGTCCTGATCTTGCGGCCTTCGGCGGTGCGCACCGGAATGTTCTGCAGGTTGGGGTCGGAGGATGACAGCCGGCCCGTCGTCGTCGCGGCCAGCGCGTAGGAGGTGTGGACGCGCTTGGTGTCGGGATGGATGAAGCCTGGCAGCGCATCGGTATAGGTCGATTTCAGCTTGGTGAGCTGGCGCCAGTCGACGATCTTGCGCGGCAGTTCGTGGCCTTCGGCGGCAAGGTCTTCCAGCAGTTGCGCCGAGGTCGACCATTGTCCGGTTTTGGTCTTGGAGCCGCCGGGCAGGCCCATGCGGCCGAACAGGATGTCGCCGAGCTGCTTGGGCGAGCCGATGTTGATGCGTTCGCCGATGAGCTGGTAGATTTCCTCTTCGAGCCGGGCAGCACCTTGCGCCAGTTCACCCGACAGCCTGGACAGGATCTGCCGGTCGACGGAGATGCCGCGCTGTTCC
Organism: Mesorhizobium sp. HAY1-8B; assembly: GCF_056868045.1. Lineage (NCBI taxonomy): Bacteria > Pseudomonadati > Pseudomonadota > Alphaproteobacteria > Hyphomicrobiales > Phyllobacteriaceae > Mesorhizobium > Mesorhizobium sp. HAY1-8B. The sequence continues at coordinate 6,890,298 of NZ_CP200321.1, read as the reverse complement.
ATGCGCGCCAGCACCGGCACCAGCGGCCGCTCCAGCCGCTCATAGACCGAGACCAGGCCCTTGGCGGCAAGCCGGGGCTTCAGCACCAGCCACAGCCGCAGCGTCACATCGGCGTCTTCGGCGGCGTGCGCGGTCGCTCTGTCGATGTCGACCTGGTCGAAACCGACCGAGCTCTTGCCGGAGCCGGTCACGTCCTTGAGCTGGAGCGGGGTGTGGCCAAGCCATTTCTCGGCCAGCGCGTCCATGCCGTGACCATGCGGGGTGCCGGCATCGAGCACGTAGGAGATCAGCATGGTGTCGTCGAACGGCGCGACATCGATGCCGTAGCGGCTCATGATGACCAGGTCGTATTTCAGGTTCTGCGCGATCTTGAGGACCGATTTGTCCTCGAGCAGCGGTTTCAGCACCGCCAGCGCCTCGCGAAGCAGAATCTGGTTCTCGAGCGTGCCGCCACCGAGCAGGTCACCATTGCCGCTCTTGTGAGCAAAGGGAATATAGGCGGCGCGGCCCGGCGCCGTGGCTATCGCCATGCCGATCAGTTCGGCCTGCATCGGATCGGCTGATGTCGCCCGGACGTCGAAGGCCGTGACGCCAGCCTCCCGCGCCTCGGCGACCCAGGCCTTCAAGGTCGCGATATCGCGAATGCAGAGATAGGCTGATGTGTCGATCTTGCCGGCCGCCGCACGCTCCAGTCGCAGGGCCGAGAGCAGGGAAGGGGTATCGCCTTGCTTCGCCTTGTCCGGTGTGGCGGTTGCCTCTCCGTTGGCCTGGCCCGTCTCGGCACCGCTCCGGGCCACAACCGGCGATCCGGCGCCCACATCGGGGCCATGTGCGTTGTCGGCGCGCTCGACGGTCACCGCGACGGCCTGGACGTCGCCTGCCTCGGTGCCGGTCGCTTCCGCCACGCGGCGGGTCAGCGAGGTGAATTCCATGGTCTTCAAGAAGCCGATCAGCTTCGGCCCGTCCGGCGCATGGAGGACGAAATCGTCCAGCCCCTCGGTCACCGGCACGTCGTTCTTCAGCGTCACCAATTGGCGCGAGATCAGCGCCTTGTCGGTATTGGCGATGATCGATTCGCGCCTCTTGTCCTGCTTGATCTCCCCGGCGCGGGCCAGCAGCCCGTCGAGGTCGCCGAACTGCTCCAGCAACTGCGCCGCCGTCTTCGGGCCGATGCCCGGCACACCGGGCACATTGTCGACGGAGTCGCCGGTGAGAGCCTGCAGATCGACCATCTTTTCCGGCGGCACCCCCCATTTCTCGATGACTTCGGGAATGCCGATCTGGCGGTCCTTCATCGGGTCGTACATGCCGACCGTATCGCCGACCAGTTGCATCAGGTCCTTGTCGGAGGAGATGATGGTGGTGTCGCCGCCGGCTTCGCAAGCCAGCCGGCAATAGGTGGCGATGAGATCGTCGGCCTCGAAGCCCTCCATCTCGATGCAGGGCAGGTTGAACGCCTTGGTCGCCTGGCGGATCAGGCCGAATTGCGGGATCAGGTCCTCGGGCGGCGCCGAACGGTTGGCCTTGTATTCGGGGTAGAGATCGTTGCGGAAGGTTTTCGACGAATAGTCGAAGATGACCGCGAAATGCGTCGGCACAATGCCTACATCGGTGTTGCGGGCATCCTGCATCAGCTTCCACAGCATGTTGCAGAAACCGGAAACGGCGCCGACCGGCAGGCCGTCGGACTTGCGGGTCAGCGGCGGCAGGGCATGATAGGCCCGGAAGATGTAACCGGAACCGTCGATGAGGAAGAGATGGTCGCCTTTTTTCATGCCGGCAGGGATAGCGCGGCGCGATGGCTTGGTCCATGCCAAAGACATCGCCGGATATCGGTTCCGTCAACACCCTGACAGATTGGGTCATACAAATCCGCTCACGGGCACGTTACAAAAGTGTAACGTTGATGCCCTTGAATCGCCACCTTCACAGACCCAAATACACGTCATCGGCAGTTTTCGCCGAAGTCCGGAGCAAGGCCCGTCCCCCGCCTATCCCGGACAACTGCGGCAGCCTATCCCCCCTCTCCGGGCTGCCGCATCGTTTCGAGTACGAGACCGCCGTGGTTCCCCCTCCACCACGGCGGTCTTTTTTATCTTGCGGCGGCTGTTCCGGGCCGTGGTCCAATAGTCCCGGGCTTTTCGTTTCGCCGCTCTGCCTTTACGGTTCCGGCACTGAATCGAAAGGCTTTCCAAATGTCCGCAGTTTCCCCCGTCCTCGACCGCCTCGACCAGAATCTCGACCAGAGCCTGGAACGCCTGTTCGGCCTGCTCAGGATCAAGTCGATCTCCACCGATCCCGCCTATGCCGCCGACTGCCGCAAGGCGGCGGAATGGCTGGTGGCGGAGCTCAAGCTGATCGGCTTCGATGCCAGCGTGCGCAACACGCCAGGACATCCGATGGTGGTTGCGCATCATGACGGGCCGGCTGGTTCGCCGCATGTGCTGTTCTATGGCCATTACGACGTGCAGCCCGTCGATCCGATCGAACTCTGGGAAAACGATCCGTTCGCGCCAGCGATCAAGGAGGTCGGACCCGACCACAAGGTGATCACAGGGCGAGGCTCGGCTGACGACAAGGGCCAGTTGATGACTTTTGTCGAGGCTTGCCGCGCCTGGAAGCAGGTGCATGGCAGCCTGCCGTGCCGTATCACCATCCTGTTCGAGGGTGAGGAGGAATCCGGCTCGCCGTCGCTGAAACCGTTCCTCGAAGCCAATGCCGAAGAGCTCAAGGCCGACTTCGCGCTGGTCTGCGATACCGGCATGTGGAACCGTGACACGCCATCGATCTGCGTCGGACTGCGCGGGCTGGTCGGCGAGGAGATCATGGTGAAGGCCGCCGACCGCGACCTACATTCGGGGCTCTATGGCGGTGCCGCCGCCAACCCGATCCGCATCCTGGCGAAGGTGCTGGCCGACATCCACGACAAGGATGGCCACATCACCATTCCGGGTTTCTATGACGGTGTCGAGGAGACGCCGTCGCAGGTGCTGAAATCCTGGGAGACGCTCGGCGAGACGGCCGAGACCTTCCTTGGGCCTGTCGGCCTGTCGATCCCATCAGGCGAAAAGGGCCGCTCGGTGCTGGAATTGACCTGGGCGCGGCCGACAGCCGAGTTCAATGGCATCATTGGCGGCTACACCGGCAAGGGGTTCAAGACCGTGATCGCGGCGGAAGCCTCCGCCAAGGTGTCGTTCCGCCTCGTCCACAAGCAGGATCCAAAGAAAATCCGCGCCGCCTTCCGCAAGTTCGTCGAAGACCGCATCCCGGCCGACTGTTCGGTCGAATTCCACGCCCATGGCGGTTCGCCGGCAATCCAGCTTTCCTACGATTCGCCGTTCCTGGCCAAGGCCAAGAATGCGCTGTCCGACGAATGGCCCAAGCCCGCGGTGACGACCGGCAGCGGCGGCTCTATTCCCGTGGTCGGCGACTTCCAGACCTATCTCGGCATGGAATCGCTGCTGGTCGGGTTCGGCCTTGACGACGACCGCATCCACTCGCCCAACGAGAAATACGAGCTGAACTCCTTCCACAAGGGTCAGCGCTCCTGGGCCCGCATTCTGGACGCGCTGGCGCGCTGAGCGGCGGGAAAGTCGTTTTCCTGTTGATTTTTCACCGGATCGCGGCGAGGACGGGATACGCCGCGACCGGAGAAGACAATGGCCGACATTCGTTTCCACAAGCATGATCTGCCCGACCTTTCGCATTACAATGTCGGGGCGGTGGCCATCGACACCGAGACGCTGGGCCTGAACCCGCATCGCGACCGGCTCTGCGTGGTGCAGATTTCGCCTGGCGACGGCAGCGCCGACGTCATCCAGATCGCACCCGGCCAGAAGAAGGCGCCGAACCTCGTCAGCCTGCTCAGGAGCCGCAGCGTGACGAAGCTGTTCCACTACGGGCGCTTCGATCTCGCCGTGCTTTACAATGCCTTCGGGGTGATGGCTGAGCCGGTGTTCTGCACCAAGATCGCGTCGCGGCTGACGCGCACCTATACCGACCGTCACGGACTGAAGGACATCTGCTTCGAGTTGCTCGGCGTCGGCCTGTCCAAGGCGCAGCAATCGTCGGACTGGGCGGCCGAGACGCTGTCGCCCGAGCAGCTCGAATATGCCGCTTCCGATGTGCTCTACCTGCACCGGCTGCGCGACGTGCTGGCTGGGCGGTTGGCGCGCGACAGGCGGACAAAGGAAGCCGATGCCTGCTTCCGCTTCCTGCCGACGCGGGCCAAGCTTGACCTGATGGGCTGGGACGAAGAGGATATCTTCGCTCACAGCTGACCGCCTTCGCGACGATCCGCGCCCAGCGGCCGGTTGGGAACCAGATGCGAGCCGTCGCGTTCTGTCGGCTCGAATTACTTGCCTTCGCGATTCCGGACGGAATACCGCTACGCACTTCCCGGAATTGCTCGAAAAGGGGACGAAATGGTGGACAGGAAGCCGATATCGACCGCGCCGACCGATGGCTCCAAGGTCACCATCACCTGGAAGGACAGCGACGGCGTGCTCAACGAATCCATCGGGCAATACCGCGATGACGGCTGGTGGGTCTATACCGACAGCCATACGCAAAAGAAGGTCGAGCCGACCAGCTGGCGGCCGACTTCCAGCGACGACGACGATCAATGAGCGCCGCTGGCGGGGCCAGCTGCTTTCGAATAGCCTGAAGCCGTTGATATCGGGGCCGATTCGGAGCCTTCCGCTCCGCGCTCGCCCTCTTGCTCGGAGGAAATCGCCATGGGCGTCGAAAGTCTTCTCGTCTTCATCATCATTGGTGCCATCGCTGGCTGGCTTGCCGGTCTCATCGTTTCCGGTTTCGGCTTCGGCCTGGTCGGCAACATCATCGTCGGCATCGTCGGCGCCTTAATCGCCGGCTGGCTGTTCCCGCGGATCGGTTTCTCCATCGGCGGCGGAATCATCGCTTCCATCATCCACGCCACGATCGGCGCCATCATCCTTTTGGTGCTGGTCAAGGTTCTGAAGCGAGCCTGAGGCTCGAAACGACAAAGGGCGCGCCATGAAGCAGAACACACTCTACCTCCTCATTGGCGCGCTCGTCGTCGTTGTCATCGCGCTTGGCGCCTATGTCTACCGCGAGCAAACGAAGCCGAAAGGCGTCGAGCTCAAGATCGACGACAAGGGCATTTCGATCCAGCAGAACTGAGCCAGCCGCCGGTTTGGGTGGCCTATCGCTTGACACTGGCGAAGGCTATTGGCTTAGGCCGCAAGGCCACGCCCAAGAAGGCTCCGGCCAAGCGGAAGGCGAAGGCGTAGTCCGCGATCACGGCATAACTTCCAGTCCGATCGGCCATCTTGCGATTGCTCTTCGCCGGATGCATTCTCCCTGCGTCATGCCACAGCAAGAATTCCTCAATCATCGGTTGGAATGCCCCTTCTGCCTGACAATAAGGCTGCGCATCCCGCACGACGCGAAGCCGGAGACGCACATTGTTTGCGCTGACTGTGGCGAGTTCCTAGGAACATGGGACGATCTGCTCACGGACTTTGAAAAGCAGGGCGGGCACAATGGTGTGTTCCGCCTCGACAAGGGTCGTATCAAGCGGATCGAGTAGACGGCTAGTGGCCCTTGCCTGCGATTTATGGCGCTCTACATTTGCTGCGCGGCGGACCTGAGCGGTTCGTCTGGCCGGCGCCACTCAGGCAACCTATCAAATGACAGGCGCCGGCCAACTCCCATTTAGCGCTGAGCGTTTTTCGCATTACATGCCATGGTCGTATCGCACGGCGGGCTGGGGGTTTTGTTGGGGCTGCAGCCTGCCGTCGCTGTCTCTATACGAACAGCCGGCCGACATAGGTTGTAGCCGGCCTGTCGATCATTCCTTCCCGTCCTTCATTTGCATGCTTCGCATATATTGGAGGGGCGGATATATTCGCCAGCCGGCGCCCCTCGAAGACCCGTCGGTTAGGCCCGGTGCGCTACTGCCCCAAGTGTGTGCCAGGCCGCATCGAGGAGTTAACATGGAAGCGGTAGGCCTTTACCGATGCCCAGGAATTCCGCCGTTTGCCTGCTTCATGGAGCGGGGTAAGGCGAATTACATTGCCCAGGACGCCTATCGTGCCTTGGGGCACAAGCCAGACTTCGACGCGTTGCCATGGGAAGCAGAATACAGGGCTTCAAGACAAAAGGCCTGAGAACGAAGCTCGCCGAGCAGCGGCGATGGCTGCTTCAGGCGGCCCACGATGTCCTTTTCGGAATCGCGCGTACCAGCCAGGGCCGCCCACGTCTTACGGAGCTGTCGAGCAGGTCACCGGACGGGTGGTGAAAACCCGCCGGTCGAACCCAGCGGGCTGATTGGTGGATTAAGAAGATTGGTCTCAGCCCAGAATGACGGGCGGAGCTGACGGGCCAGCAACCACCCGAGAGAGGCGGTCCTTCTTGGTCAGGACCGGCTCTTCGTAGATTTTCTTCATGGGAATCCCCCGGTTGGCCCTCAAGCGGCAACGTGCATTGCGCCAACCGAACCGCCGGCGCGAGCCGATGGCTTAAATCAACCGATGCAAGGGTGTGACGGCGTGCAGTTGGCCGTGACAACAGACAACTTGTCGCGCTTCACCAGCGCCGGCTTCACGTAGGTCTTCTTCATAGGATGTTCCCCGCTCTTAACCGGCCGATACATGCGTTCCGATGCTTGGGCTGTCAAGCCGATAGAAAAAGCCCGCCACCGCGAAAACGGCGACGGGCTCTTGTTTGTCCGCACGGCGGAGGGACACCGAGCACCTAACAAACTTGACAGGGCGTAATCGGTTCCAACAAAAAAGCCTGTGCCTGGAGGGAAGCCGCGGGCAAGTTTTGGGGAATGCTGATTGGAGGCGAACCGTCCAGTAAGAGGCCAACCACTGCGTGGTGGCTGGCCTCTCGGGAAGGCATAGGTGGGTTTAGAGCCTCGCCTTCCGCGCGAGTTTTTGCCGCAACTGTAAGAAGGCTGTCAATGCCAAAAACAGCGGCGGTTAGACCGCGAAATTCGGGGGTCGTCGCTCTTCCTTCGGCCATCTCTTGACGGAAAAAATCATCAGCCCCATATCGCCGTCGGGCGCTGACCGTTACGGTTCCGCCTTCATCAAAACTCAATTGTTCGTTCGACTTGGAGGATCCTATGAACGATCGAATGTTCGACAGCCCTGTTTTCGTTCAGAGCGCGAATAGCTTCATACAGGAAATCGCAAACCTTGATGACGCTCTGGAGTTTCTTTACGAGTGGCCAAGAGACAGACGGGGGGCAATTTACGATACCGCTCTTCGCGCCTGTCAGAGGGCATTTGACAGCGGTTACCCTCTTTCAGCCGCTCGGCAGGCGTTTTGCGGCTTCGCTAAGTCAGCCAGGATTTATGAGGAAGTGACGGCCGCTTTGCCTTGGGCAACGTCGGGCAACCGAAGCCAAGGCGGCGGACTGGCCGCTTAAGGATGTTGCGGATCAGGAGGTTCGCAATGCTGTCCAAACCTTTTGAAAAACCGGTCATGGTGTGGGTTGGACTGGGCTTTCCGCGCCAGCTCAACACGGTAGCCGACGCCTATCAGTTCGTAGTCGAATGGTGCGGCAACAGTCCTGAACAGAAGGCGGCCATACGCGCTTGCAAAGCCGCCTTGGTCGGAGATATCAATCCGGAGATTGCACGGGGTGTCTTTGTAGCTTTCGCTCGCAAGAAAGACATTCTCATGGAGGCAGGCGCCATGCCTTCAGTTGTCGGAAAACCAACTCCGAGCCACGTCTAGAGCAAGGAAAGGCGGTCGCCTTCTTTGGCGGCCGCCTTACTGTCCAGGAGGCCGGCATCAGTTCGCTCGGGCACGGTAACGGGAGTGGTAACGGGCGGTAGCGCGGAAGATTGAAGCGCTTGATTAAACAGCGCTTTAATTTTTCCCGACTTAACCCGCCCTTAAATCGCCGCATCTACTCTTCAACTCGGACGCCATTGGCCCCGGGGATATCAAGCACAGCGCATGGCGAACCGCAGAGACAGCCGCATCGAGCCCAGTTTCGAGGGACCGCCACAGGCGCGATCCCAGCCGGGTCTTTCGGTGAGCGAGGAGGACCGCGTCGTGCCAAGCAACCGCAAAGCCTCCACCAAACGCAAATCGTCGAAGGCGAAATCGTCGCGCGGCGGGCGTGGCAGAAGCCGGCGCGGCCTGTTCGGCGTGCTCGGACGGCTGTTCTACTGGTGCTTCGTGCTCGCCATCTGGGGCGGCATCGCGGTGGCCGGCGTCGTCATCTACTACGGCGCCAAGATGCCGGCGGCCACGACCTGGTCGATCCCTGACCGCGCTCCCAACATCAAGATTGTTTCGGCCGATGGTCAGTTGCTCGCCAATCGCGGCATGAGCGGTGGTGAAGCCGTCGGCCTGCACGAAATGTCGCCCTATATTCCGGAAGCCGTCATCGCCATCGAGGATCGCCGGTTCTATTCGCATTTCGGTGTCGACCCGATCGGCCTGTCGCGCGCCATGGTGACGAACCTGCTCGGCGGGCATTTCTCGCAAGGCGGCTCGACGCTGACGCAGCAATTGGCGAAAAACCTGTTCCTGAAGCCCGACCGCACACTGGAGCGCAAGGTGCAGGAGGTGCTGCTGGCGCTGTGGCTGGAGCACAAGCACACCAAGGACCAGATCCTCGAAATGTACCTCAACCGGGTTTATTTCGGCTCCGGTGCCTATGGCGTCGAGGCGGCTTCGCGGCGTTATTTCGGCAAGAGCGCGCGCGACGTCACCCTGTCTGAAGCAGCCCTGCTAGCCGGCTTGCTGAAAGCGCCGTCGCGGTTGTCGCCGGCGCGCGATCCGAAGGCCGCCGAGGAACGTTCGCAGCTCGTGCTCGCCGCGATGCGCGAGGAGGGCAAGATCAGCGACAAGGAGCTGAAGACGGCGCTCAGCGCGCCGGCGACGCGCTCGCCGTCCTACTGGACCGGCTCGGAAAACTATGTCGCCGACGCCATCATGGAAGAACTGCCCGACCTGATCGGCGATGTGCGCGGCGATATCGTCATCGATTCTACCGTCGACCTGAACCTGCAGAAGCTTGCCGAGCAATCGATCCGCAAACTGATCGACGACAACGGCAAGAAGCTCAACGTCACCCAGGGCGCGCTTGTGTCGATCGACGATTCCGGCGCGGTGCGTGCCATGGTCGGTGGCTATGACTATTCGACCAGCCAGTTCGACCGTGCCTCGGAAGCGCGCCGCCAGCCCGGCTCGGCGTTCAAGCCGTTTGTCTATATGGCCGCCCTTGAGGCAGGCCGCACGCCCGACAGTGTGCGCAACGACGCGCCGATCAAGATCGGCAACTGGACACCCGACAATTACGGCGGCAAGTACTTTGGCAAGGTGACGCTGGCGACGGCGCTGGCCAAATCGCTGAACTCGGTCGCCGCGCAGCTGACGATGGAGGTCGGGCCGAACGCGGTGGTCGAGGCCGCACACCGCATGGGCATCCAGTCCGATTTGCAGGCCAACACCTCGATTGCGCTCGGCACTTCGGAAGTGACGCCGCTTGAACTGACCTCGGCCTATGTGCCGTTCGCCAATGGCGGCTACAAGCCCGACATCCATTTCATCCGCCGCATCACCACTACCGAGGGCAAGGTGCTCTATGACAGCGGCGGCGGCAGCGCGCCGCGTGTCGTCAAGCCCGAGATCGTCGGCATGATGAATTCGATGATGATGGGCACGGTCGAGTTCGGCTCGGCAAAGAAGGCCGCCTTCGCCTGGCCGTCGGCAGGCAAGACCGGTACCAGCCAGAATTCGCGCGATGCCTGGTTCGTCGGCTACACCGCCAATCTCACCACCGGCGTGTGGTTCGGCAATGATGACGGCACGGCGATGAAGAAGGTGACCGGCGGCGCTCTGCCGGCGCAGGCCTGGCATGAGTTCATGGTCGCCGCGCATGAAGGCGTACCGGTGCGGCCGCTGCCCGGCACCTGGAAGTCGACGCCGGCCGATACAATCGTGCCCGACGACATACCTTCGGCCGACAACAACCAGCAGGCGCCGGTTCCGTCGGTATCCGTTGGCCAGCAGGCGCCGGCGCCGGCTGTTCCGCGAGCCGCTCCTGTTGCCCAGACACCAACGCCGGCCCGCGCGGTGCGTCCCGCCCAGACCGTCGATGCGGATGGCTTCGACATGCCTGCGGACAATGGCACAACCGCCTCGGTCGGGCATCCCGTGCCGCCAGGCAGTGTCGGCGGTCCGCTCAAGAAGAAGCGGACCTCGATCCTGGATATCCTGGGCGGCGGCTGATGCTGTCACCTGAGAGACGTCAATCCGCCTCTCGCCAGCGCCACGGTGTTCGGCTACACCTCCGGCCGGAGACCGCGACATGGCTGAACTCGACACCAGAAAAACCATTGTGCTGACCGGCGCCAGCCGCGGCATCGGCCACGCCACGGTCAAGCGCTTTTCGCGCGAGGGCTGGCGCGTCATCACCTGCTCACGCCAGGCCTTCGCCGAGGATTGCCCGTGGCCGGCAGGGCCGGAGGACCACATCAAGGTCGATCTTGCCGATCAGGAAGATGTCGGCATCGCCGTCTCGGAAATCCGCCACCGGCTGGAAGCGCATGGCGGCCAGTTGCATGCGCTGGTCAACAATGCCGGCATCTCGCCCAAGCTCAAGGACGGCAACAGTCGGATGAACTCGATCGACACGCCGATGCATGTCTGGCGCGACGTCTTCCAGGTCAATTTCTTCGCGCCGATCATGCTTGCGCGGGGGTTGTTCAAAGAGTTAGCCGCGGCGAAGGGCTCGATCGTCAACGTCACCTCGATCGCCGGCACGCGCGTGCATCCTTTTGCCGGTACCGCCTATGCAACCTCGAAGGCGGCGCTCGGCTCGCTGACGCGCGAGATGGCGCATGATTTCGGCCCGCACGGCATCCGCGTCAACGCCATCGCACCGGGCGAGATCGACACAGCGATCCTGTCGCCGGGCACGGACAAGATTGTCGAGACCATTCCGCTCAGGCGCCTCGGCACCACGGCCGAGGTCGCGGACATCATCTTCTTCCTGTGCTCGCAGCAGGCCTCCTATGTGACCGGCTCGGAAATCCACATCAATGGTGGCCAGCACGTGTGAGGCGGGTGCTCATCCTGCCATCGTGAGAACGGCCTTGCCGCTGAAGCTGCGCTGCCGCAGTGCCTCCAGGGCCTGGGCGATATCTGTCCACGGCACGGTCAAGGCGACACGGGTTTCGAGCCGGCCAGCCGCGACCAGGGCGAGCAGAGCGGCGATATCGGCGCCGATGCCCGGGCCGGACGTGTAGTAGGCGAAGGTCTGAAGCCTCGCCCCCTCATGGCCCGGAACGAACTGGCGGAAGCCAATCGGGGTGAGTTCGCCACTGCTCGAACCGAACATCACGATGGTCCCGCCGGGTGCGACGCGTTCGATCGCGTGGGCGAGGCTTTCGCCGCCGACCGACTCGGTGATCAGCGAGAAAGGGCCTTCGGCCAGTTCGATCGCCTCGACCACCTGCTCGGCGCCGAGATCGCGGAGATCCCCGGCATGTCGGGCGGCTGCGATCGCGGTCACCGAGGCGCCTTGTTCGCGGGCGATCTGGATCTGGAAACGGCCGACCGCGCCGCTCGCGCCGGTAATCATCACCTTTAGGCCGGCGAGGTCCCCGCCATGGCGCAAGGTCCTCAGCGCCGTCGTACCCGCCACGGGAAGCGTGGCCGCCGAGACGAAGCTGACCTCGTCGGGCAGGTCGGCGAGACGGTCGGTCGGAACGGCGACACGTTCGGCCCAGCCGGCTTCGTCGACCAGGGCCACGACCCTTGTGCCGACGGCCGGCCCGGAGCCATCGGCCGCCGCCCGCTCCACGAGCCCAACGACGTCCTGGCCAGGTATCCAGCCGTTCGGGCGTATCGTCAGCAGGCGCAGTTCGCCGCGGTTCAACGAGGTTGCGTGGACGGCGATCAGCGCTTCGTTCGCGCAAGGGCGTGGCGCGTCCACCTCGATAAGTTTCAGTCTGGCTGCGTTGTCGGAACAGACGGTGAGCGCAAGCATGGATACACCTTTGCCAATCGTGGCGAAAACGACCCGAGCCTACCGATTTGTGCGGTCGAATAATCTAGATATAAAATCAATCGATCGCTAAAAGCAGGCAATCATGAGACAACCTCTCCGCTACCCATGGCTCAATTTCGATGTCGATGACGTCCTTGCTCCGGCGATCGCCGTGCGCGTCGACGTCACCGAGACCAAGGCCGAGGTGTCGCAGCATTGGCACCGCAAGGGGCAACTCGTCTTCGCGCTCGGCGGCGGTGTCACCTGCCGCGTTCCCAGTGGCCTCTGGATGGTGCCGCCACATTGCGGCGTGTGGGTGCCAAGCCGCATGCAGCACAGCAACATCGCGACGGCCAATGCGCGGATTTTCTTCGTTTACATCGAGCCGGGCGCGGCCGAACTGCCGGATCGGTGCTGTACGCTTTCGATCTCGCCGCTGCTGCGCGAACTCATCATCGAACTGTCGGACTGCGCACCTGACGACGCGAGGTGCGCTTTCCTGGGAAGTGTCCTGCTTGCCGAACTGCCTGATATGCCGGTCCAGCAATTGCATCTGCCTCTATCTTCCGAGCCGCGCTTGCGGCGGATCGCCGAAGCGTTGGCGGACGATCCGGCTGACCGCAGCACGCTGGCGGAGTGGGCCAACCGCGTCGCACTCAGCGAGAGCAGTCTCGCTCGGCTCGTCGTAAAGGAGACTGGCTTGAGCTTCGGCCGCTGGCGCCAGCAATTGCACTTGATCGTTGCGATAAGGGAGCTGGCTTCCGGGGCAAGCGTTCAGCGGGTTTCGGGCGATCTGGGCTATGAGTCCGTCACCGCCTTCATCACCATGTTCAAAAAGGCGCTCGGCAAGCCTCCCGCACAGTATGTCAGCAGCATCGCACGGAATGGCGGGTCTGCGTTCGTGGCGTGATCAGGCGGCGGACGGTTCAGTCGCGGATGGCTTGTGACCGAGCACCTCTTCCACGATCCCGCGCGCGATCTCCCGTTCGCCCATGATCACCGTGTCGGCGCCGAGCCCCTTGAGATGCTCGACCTCGGCATCGGAATGGGCGCGGGCGACGACGTTGATGCCGGGTTTGGCGGCGCGCGCGCGCAGAACGATCTGGCCGGCCTCGAACGCGTTGGGGATGGCGAGGATCAGCCGGCTGGCGCCTTCGGGATTGGCGGCGGCGAACACTTCGGCGTTGGCCGCATTGCCGGCGACGGTTTCGACGCCGTCGGCTTTCAGCCTGGCCAGCGTCTTGTCGGCGTCCTCGATGACGAGGAAGGGCACGGCAGCGTCTTTCAGCGCGGCACCGACAAGGCTGCCGACACGGCCGTAGCCGATCAGGATGGCGTGGCCGGCAAGTGTCGTCCTCGGCGGCGGCCCGTCCTCCTTCCTGGACGTGGCGGCGACCGAAGCCACCTGGCCTGGTTCCGTCGCCGGGCCGACCGGCTTTGCGTCCGCCGGCGGTGTCGTCTTGGCGGCGCGGGCTTCCAGCCACGGTCTCATCCAGTCGATGACCAGGAACATCAGAGGGTTGAGCACGATCGACAGGATGGCGCCGGCCAGGATCAGGTCGCGGCCCTGCTCGGGCAGAAGTTTCAGCCCGACGCCAAGCTCGGCCAGGATGAAGGAGAATTCGCCGATCTGGGCAAGGCTGGCGGAGATCATCAGGGCCGTAGCCAGGGGATAGCCGAAGGCGACGACGATGACGAACGCGGCCAGCGACTTGCCGATGACGATGATGGCCAGCGTCGCCAGGATCGGCAGGCCGTTGCTGAACAGGCTGAACGGGTCGAACAGCATGCCGACGGAGACGAAGAACAGCACCGAAAAGGCATCGCGCAAAGGCAGCGATTCTTCGGCCGCGCGATGGCTGAGCTCGGACTCGCTCATGATCATGCCGGCGAAGAAGGCGCCGAGCGCCAGCGAGACGCCGAACAGTTTTGCCGCGCCGAAAGCGACACCGAGCGCGATGGCCAGCACCGCCAGCCGGAACAGTTCGCGCGACCCGGTATGGGCGACATAATGCAGGATCCAGGGGATGACCCGGCGGCCGACCACCAGCATGACGACGACGAAGGCGGCGACCTTGGCCAGCGTAATGCCGACGACGCCCCAAATGCCGTAACTGGCCGGCAGCGACAGCAGACCGCTGGCATGGGCGTCGGCCTGTTCCTGGCCGCCGAGCACGCCGGCAAGGGCAGGCAGCAGCACCAGCGCCAGCACCATGGCCAGGTCCTCGACGATCAGCCAGCCAACAGCAATGCGGCCGCGCTCGGTCTCGATAAGCCGGCGTTCCTGAAGCGCGCGCAGGAGCACCACGGTGGAGGCGACCGACAGCGCCAGGCCGAACACCAGGCCCGCTCCCATCGACCAGCCGAGCATCCAGGACAGCCCAGCGCCGAGTGCCGTGGCGAAGCCGATCTGGACGATGGCGCCGGGCACGGCGATCGCGCGCACCGACAGCAGGTCCTTGAGCGAGAAATGCAGTCCGACGCCGAACATCAGCAGGATGACGCCGATTTCGGCCAGTTCATTGGCAAGGCCGGCATCGGCGACGAAGCCGGGCGTGTTCGGCCCGACCAGAACGCCGGCTATGAGATAACCGACCAGCGGCGGAATTCGGAACCGATTGGCGAGAGCGCCGAAGACGAAAGCCAGCCCCAGACCGGCGACGATGGTGGCGATAAGGGGCGTGTCATGCGGCATTGTCTATGGAGCGCCTTTCAAGCTAGCGATGTCGGATGTGCGCCGCCCGAAGCCGTCGCCTAGTTTGCAATATGGTGGAAGGGGTGACGATGATGCAACCCGCAGGCCGTGAAAATCGATGGTGCGGCGGCAAATACTCGGCCGGCGGCTGAAAGCCGCCGGCCTGTCGAAAATCTCGCGATGGTGTCGCCCCGGGACCGCGATAGTCGGCCGCCGGCGATCAGGCGGCCCGCAGCAAGGCCTCGATCTCGAATATGGCGTGGTTGGTCAGCGTCTTGGGAATTTCGGCCGCCACTTTGCCCTCGACCTCCTTGTGCAATTTCTTGCGCATGGTCCCGAGCACCATTGGCGGCGCGACAAGAACGATCTCGTCGAAAGCGCCGTCATGCGCGAGCTTGTAGAGCCGGGCGGCAATGTCATCGGCGAAGCGCTCCTTGCCGATCCGGTGCCAGTCCGTGTCCTCGACGGCGCTGCGATGCACAGATGGGCCGTCATTGTACCGGCCTGGACTGTCGGTGCCCTGTTCGCGGGTGGGCGGATTGTCCTGCTCCATCATCTGCACGACCTCAAGGTTGGGAAACTTGTTGTCGCCGATATTCCTGAGGAAGAGCGCTTTTTCGCCATCGGCCACCATGATCCAGATGCCGTGCTTCAGCTTGATCGTACCCATGATGACGGGTTCCTTTCTCTGCTGCGTGATGCCCTACGCGGCACTCCGCTGCGGTTTCGGTTTTGGATAGCGGACGAGACGGGAACGCCTTGTGAAGCGGTAATGTTCCCACCGACAAGGTCAGCGGAACGCCCGCTGCCCGAGGCCGAAGGTTGAGAATTGTTGGCTGGTGGCTTTAATCTACCAAATTGGT
The DNA here is from genome assembly GCF_056868045.1 of Mesorhizobium sp. HAY1-8B. Taxonomy (NCBI): domain Bacteria; kingdom Pseudomonadati; phylum Pseudomonadota; class Alphaproteobacteria; order Hyphomicrobiales; family Phyllobacteriaceae; genus Mesorhizobium; species Mesorhizobium sp. HAY1-8B. Next base: position 6,874,736 of record NZ_CP200321.1, on the reverse strand, counting down.
AGAAATTAGAAAAAACTGTTTTGCAAGACGGCGGGCCGGCGGCTAAAAAGACCTGAAATCAAGGCCCGCTTCAGCGACTTGAGTTCGCCCACACCCAGGATGTGGAATATTTTTCTCCTGCCTTTCGCAGTTGCGAAAAAGCGATTGCCTGCCATCACAGGATGCGCGAGTGCTTTGCTTCTGGTTTTTCGCGCCCGGGCGTAAAACTGCGACACTGTTCCCGGATTGCTTTTCACATGCCGCAGGCCAATGCCAAGCTCAATGCCTTCCCCGTCTTCGTGCGGGTCGAGGGCGAAGCCGTGGCCATTGTCGGCGGCGGGGAGCAAGCCCTGGCCAAAGCACGGCTGATCGGACAGTCGAGCGCGGTGCTGCGCATCATCACCGAATATGCCGAACCGGAGCTGCTTGCCTTCATCGCTCAGTCCGGCGCCAGCCATGTCGCGGCGGCTTACGATGCTTCGCAGCTCGACGGCGCGGTCATGGTGTTTGCCGCCAGCGGCGACGAGACGCTCGACCGCCGCGTCGTCGAGGATGCGCGCAACCTGGGCATTCCGGTCAATGCAGTCGACCGGCCGGAGCTCTGCGATTTCTTCACCCCGGCCCTGGTCAACCGCGCGCCGGTCGTCATAGCGATCGGCACCGAGGGTGCGGGCCCGGTGCTGGCCCAGATGCTGCGTGGGCGCATCGACCAGATGCTGCCACCGTCGCTTGGATCGCTGGCGACGCTTGCCGCTTCACTGCGTGGTGCCGCCGAGAAATTGCTGCCGAAAGGCAATGCCCGCCGCCGCTTCTGGAGCAGTTTTTTCCAGGGTGCGCCTGCCCATGCCGTGGAAGCGGGCCAGCTGTCGCGGGCGCATGACGCCGCCGTGGATCTTCTGTTGTCGAACGCACCGGCTTCGGGCCACATCGCCCTGGTGGGCGCCGGTCCGGGCGCCGAGGACCTACTGACGCTGCGGGCGCACCGCCTGCTGATGGAAGCCGACGTCATCGTCCATGACGCGCTGGTGCCGGAGGCGGTGGTTGCGATGGGCCGCCGCGATGCCGAGCGCTTGGGCGTCGGTAAGCGCAAGGGCTGCCACACCAAGAGCCAGGCCGAGATCAACGCGCTGCTCGTCGAACTCGGACGGCAAGGCAAGCGCGTCGTGCGGCTGAAGTCCGGCGATCCGCTGGTGTTCGGCCGCGCCGGCGAGGAGATGGCGGCGCTGCGCGATGCCGGCATCGCCTACGAAGTGGTTCCGGGCGTCACCGCGGCGTTCGCCGCTGCCGCCGATTTCGAACTGCCGCTCACCTTGCGGGGGGTATCCTCGTCGATGGTGTTCACCACCGGCCACGACCTCAAGGGCAATTCGTTGCCCGACTGGGCCAAGCTTGCGATTTCCGGCGCCACCGTTGCCGTCTATATGGGCCGCTCGGTCGCGGCCGAAGTCGCCGGCCGCCTGATCGAGGCCGGGCTGTCGCCGGACACGGCGGTCGCGGTGGTCGAGAATGCCAGCCTTGCCAATCGGCGCCGTTTCCACGGCACGCTGGCCGACCTGCCCTCGCTGGAAGCGCGTGGCGATCTTTCCGGGCCGGTCATGACAATTATCGGCGACGCCGTCGCCGGCGCCAATTTCGAACGCTCCGAGCCGCTCGCGGCACGTTGGCACGAAGATCTGGGGCACGAAAGTGCGGCCACCGCCGCCACGGAGAGAGTTCAGCCATGAAGATACTGACCGCGAACCGCCTGACCGATGGCATCGCCGTCTGGTACGCCGATGGCGGCTGGGCCGAGACGGTGGGCCACGCCGACCTTGCCCATGACAAGGCGGCCGAGGATCGCCTGGAGGCGATCGGCGCCAAGGCCTATGCCGACAATGAAGTGGTCGACGTCAATCTGATCGACGCGGACGTCGTCGACGGCGTGGTCGAGCCGGTGCGATTGCGCGAGAAGATCCGCGCCGCTGGGCCGACCATTCGCGGCGATCTCGGCAAGCAGGCCGAGCGGGCCGCATAGCCAGGATTTAGATGAAACGGGCGGACGCGCCCTGAAAGACGAAGCATGTACCGTTACGATGAGTTCGACCACGATTTTGTCCAGGCCCGCGTCGCCGAGTTCAGCGATCAGGTCCAGCGCCGGCTGTCCGGCGAGATATCAGAGGACCAGTTCCGGCCGCTCAGGCTGATGAACGGCGTCTACCTGCAGCTGCACGCCTACATGCTGCGCATCGCGGTGCCCTATGGCACGCTGAACAGCAAGCAGTTGCGCATGCTTGGCCACATCGCTCGCAAGTACGACAAGGGCTACGGCCATTTCACCACGCGCCAGAACATCCAGTTCAACTGGCCGGCGCTGTCGGACATTCCGGCGATCCTGGCTGATCTGGCAAGCGTCGAGATGCATGCCATCCAGACCAGCGGCAACTGCATCCGCAACGTCACCGCCGATCATTTCGCTGGTGCCGCGGCCGACGAAGCCGCCGATCCGCGCCCCTATGCGGAAATCCTGCGGCAATGGTCGTCGGTGCATCCGGAATTCTCGTTCCTGCCCAGGAAATTCAAGATCGCGGTGACGGGTGCCGAGCGCGACCGCGCCGCCATCCAGACGCATGATATCGGCCTGCACCTGAAGAAGAATGCGGCCGGCGAGTTGGGTTTTGCCGTCTATATCGGTGGCGGCCAGGGCCGTACGCCGATGGTGGCAAGGAAGATCCGCGACTTCCTGCCGGAAGCCGACCTGCTGTCCTACTGCACGGCGATCCTGCGCGTTTACAATCTCTATGGCCGCCGCGACAACAAGTACAAGGCGCGCATCAAGATCCTCGTCCACGAGACCGGCGTCGATGAGATCACCCGTCAGGTCGAGGCCGAGTGGCAGGAGCTGAAGGACGCCGATCTGAAGCTGCCGGAGGCCGACATTCGTGCCATCGAGGCCTATTTCGCGCCACCGGAACTGTCCGAGCGGCCGGACGGCGACGCCGCGGTCAAGCTGGCGCGTCTCGATTCCAAGGGTTTCTCGGAATGGCTCGACCAGAACGTGGTGACGCACCGCCATCCCGACTACGCGGCGGTGACGATCTCGCTCAAGGGCATCGGCGAGGTGCCGGGCGATGCGTCGGACAGCCAGATGGAGGCGGTCGCCGACATCGCCGAAAAATACGCCTTCGACGAGCTGCGCGTCAGCCATGAGCAGAACCTGATCCTGCCGCATGTTGCGCGCGCCGACCTCAAGGCGGTCTATGACGCGCTGGTCGATATCGGGCTGGCGACGGCCAATTCCAATTTGATATCCGACATCATCTCGTGCCCGGGCCTCGACTATTGCGCGCTGGCGACGGCACGCTCGATCCCGATCGCGCAGGAAATCTCGCAACGCTTTGCCTCGCTGGAACGGCAGCGCGAAATCGGCGAGTTGAAGCTGAAGATCTCCGGCTGCATCAATGCCTGCGGCCATCACCATGTCGGCCATATCGGCATTCTCGGCGTCGAGAAGAAGGGGGCCGAACTCTATCAGGTGACGCTGGGCGGCTCGGCCGACGAGAACACGTCGGTCGGCGAGATCATCGGCCGCGGCTTTTCATCGGAAGAGATCACCGACGCCATCGAGCAGATCGTCGAGACCTATCTCGGCCTTCGGCTCAACCCACAGGAAAAGTTCATCGACGCCTACCGCCGTGTCGGTCCCGCGCCGTTCAAGGAGGCGCTCTATGCTGGCGAAGCCAAGGCCGCTTGACCGTATCGCCGATGTCGATGACGGCGTCGCCGCCAAGGCGGCGGGGTTTGATGCGCTTTACGGTCATCTGAAGCCGCTCGAGATCATCGAACGCTCAGCTCGCGAACTGTTTCACGACGAGATCGCCGCTGTGTCGTCCTTCGGCGCGGACTCGGCGGTGTTGCTGCACATGATCGCCGAGATCGATCGGTCGCTGCCGGTCATTTTCCTCGATACCGGCAAGCATTTCGAGGAGACACTCGGCTACCGCGACGCGCTCGTTGCCGATTTCGGGCTGACCAACATCCAGGTGATCAAGCCCGAGGAAGCCGTACTCGAGCGGATCGACCCGACAGGCAATCTGCACCAGAGCAACACCGATGCCTGCTGCGACGTGCGCAAGGTCGAGCCCTTGGCGCGCGGCGTGGCACCGTTCCGCGCCTGGTTGACAGGACGCAAGCGCTTCCAGGCCTCGACGCGGGCGGCGCTGCCGGTGTTCGAAGCGGTCGGCGCGCGCATCCGCATCAATCCGCTGGCGCACTGGACGACATCGGACCAGGCCGACTACATGCGCGCCCATGCGCTGCGCGAAAATCCGCTGGTCGCCTATGGCTATCTGTCGATCGGCTGCTTTCCGTGCACGCAGCCGGTACAGCCGGGCGAGGACGCGCGCAGCGGCCGCTGGGCGGGTCACGCCAAGACCGAGTGCGGCATTCACCTGTCGGGGCTGGAGAAGTCGCTGACCGACGCATCCCTATAGGATATGCTGATAATCAGGTGAGGCTGGCCCGCCAACGGCGGCGTTCCCGCGCTTCCGGTGCTCACGTACTTCAAGTACGCTCCGCTCCGGTTCCCGGAAGCCGCCATTCTCGGTGTAGCCTGGCTTGAGTCTCAACACATCCTTGGCTCGTTTGAATATTAGGAATTTTTGATGACCGAAACGACGACACCGGAGATCCGGCTCTGGACCCCGGAGGGGTTTCGCGAGGACGAGTGGGCTCACGCCGAGAATGCGGACGCGCTTTCCGGCAATGGCCGCTTCATCCTGCCGCTGCAGGCATTCCTCGACCTTGATCCCGATGTGCGCCGGTCCGCCAAGGAGCGGCTCGGTGTCGTGTTACAGCCAGGCGATCAGCTCGAGAAGATCGCCGACCTGCTCGACCAGCTGTCGCTGGTGGCGCTGGTCTTCCCGGCCTTCAGCGATGGGCGCTCCTTCTCCAAGGCCGAACTGCTGCGCAGCCGCTATCATTTCGAAGGTGCCGTTCGCGCCACCGGCCAAGTGCTGGTCGACCCTTTGCCGCATATGCTGCGGCTCGGTTTCGACGAGTTCGAGATCTCGAATCCCGTGCTGCTGAAACGCCTGGAAGAAGGCCGCACCGGCGGGCTGGGCCTTTATTATCAGCCAACCGCGGTGCCGGAGCCCAAGGGCCCGAAATATTCCTGGCGGCGCCTTCGCAACAGCTGACGTTGGGGTAATTCCACACATCTTTACATAGGCCGTAATCGAGCTTTCTCTTGGTCATCCGGACGGAAACATCCGCTGGGTGCGAGGGAGGACGTCATGGATTTCGACTATGTCATCGCCGGTGGTGGGTCCGCCGGCTGCACGCTTGCCGCGCGGCTGTCCGAAGATCCATCGAAAACGGTCTGCCTGATCGAGGCCGGCGGCGCGGGCAGCAACCTTCTTGTCCGCGCGCCGGCAGGCATCATCGCCTTGTTGCCGGGCCGGCCGAAGATCAACAACTGGGCGTTCGAGACGGTGCCGCAGCAGGGGCTTGGCGGCCGCAAGGGCTACCAGCCGCGCGGCAAGGCGCTGGGCGGATCCAGCGCCATCAATGCCATGCTCTATACGCGCGGGCACCGCGGCGACTATGACGAATGGGCCGACCTCGGCTGCGACGGCTGGTCATGGGACGAGGTGCTGCCCTATTTCCGGCGGGCCGAAGGCAATCAACGCGGCGCTGATGCCCTGCATGGTGGTGACGGCCCGCTGCGTGTTGCCGAGCAGCAAGAGCCACGCCCGCTCTCCCGGGCCTTTGTCGAGGCCTGCGGCGAAAACCAGATCCGCCGCAACGATGATTTCAACGGGGTCGAACAGGAAGGTGCCGGACTTTATCAGGTGACGCAATTCTGGGGCGAACGCCGCAATGGCGAGCGCTGCTCGGCGGCCGCTGCCTATCTGCAGCCGGCCATGAACAGGTCGAACCTTACCGTCATCACTGGAGCGCATGCCACGGCGCTCATCCTCGACGGCAAGCGCGCCACCGGCGTGCGGTATCGAGCGGGGAAGAGCGAAGCCGTCGCGAAAGCCAGGCGCGAGGTGATCGTCTGTGGTGGCGCCTTCGGTTCACCTCAGCTCTTGTTGCTGTCGGGCATTGGCCCGGCTGCCGAGCTTGCCATGCACGGTATTCCGGTCATCCATGAACTGCCCGGTGTTGGCAAGAACCTGCAAGACCACCTCGATTTCATCATGGGCTGGACGTCCAAGGATGCCGACATGATGGGCATCGGCCTGCGCGGCCTACCTGGCCTGCTGCGGCACATTCTGCGCTGGCGGAAAGATGGGGGCGGGATGATCGCCACGCCCTATGCCGAAGGCGGCGCCTTCCTCAAATCCGATCCGGCGATAGAACGGCCCGACCTGCAACTGCATTTCTGTATCGCGATCGTCGATGATCATGGCCGCAAGCTGCATATGGGATATGGCTTTTCCTGCCATGTCTGCGTGCTGCGGCCGCATTCGCGCGGTGAGGTGGGGCTGTCGACTCATGATCCCATGGCACCGCCGCGCATCGATCCGCGCTTTCTTTCGGACGAACGCGACGCCGAGCTTTTGCTCAAGGGGGCCAGGATGATGCGCGGTATCCTGGAGGCACCGGCGCTGGCCAGATATCGCCACAAGGAAATCTACACCGCCGGTGTTTCGAGCGACGCGGAGTTGATGTCCCACATCCGTGCCCGCGCCGACACGATCTATCACCCGGCCGGCTCTTGCAAGATGGGCGTCGACGAGATGGCGGTGGTCGATCCGCAATTGCGGGTGCGCGGACTACAGGGGTTGCGGGTCGTCGACGCCTCGGTGATGCCGACGCTGATCGGCGGCAACACCAACGCGCCGACTATCATGATCGCTGAAAAAGCGGCGGATATGATCAGAGCAGCCGCTTGACTCCGGTCTTGCCCGACCCGTGATACTGCTTTTGTGCGCCATGAAGGGCCGCTCCGCCTCCGGGAAAGAAAATTGGTCGTACCAATTGTGCGATTTGCGCTTTTCCTTTTGTCGTCCTGCCCTTAGGATAAGTCTATTATTTCGCGGCCCGAAATAAATAAGGCTACAAGGGAGGAACCGGGAATGGCTGGCAAGAAAATATTGATGCTCGTTGGCGAGTTCAGCGAGGAGTATGAGATCTTCGTCTTTGAACAGGCCATGCATGCCGTCGGCCACACCGTGCATGTCGTCTGTCCGGACAAGAAGGCCGGCGATGTGCTGAAGACTTCGCTGCATGACTTCGAGGGCCACCAGACCTACACGGAAAAGCCCGGCCACGACTACATCCTCAACAAGACGTTTTCCGAGGTGGATCCGGCCAAGTACGATGCTGTCTACGCAGCGGGCGGACGCGGTCCCGAATACATCCGCATCGACAAGCGCGTGCAGGCGCTGGTGCGGCATTTCCACGAGGCCGGCAAACCGATCTTCACCATCTGCCATGGCGTGCAGATCCTGATTGCTGTCGACGGTGTGGTGCGGGGCAGGGAAGTCGCGGCACTGCACTATTGTGAGCCGGAGGTGACGCTGGCCGGCGGCATTTACATCGATGTCGCGCCGACCGGTGCCCATGTCGATGGCAATCTCGTTTCAGCCAAGGGCTGGCCGGGCCTGTCCAACTTCATCCGCGAATGCTTGAAGGTGCTGGGCACCGAGATCCGCCACGGCGAGATCCTGATGCGCGACGAGCGCCAAGCAGCCTGATCAGGCAATCGACCGCCGCGCGCCGTCGCGTGGCGGTCCTGCTATTTCTGGCTATTTTCTGGTTTTGACGCTATTCCCAAGGGAAAGCGGCCACGGGAAAACCGTTTCACACTTTCCTGGAATTGTTTAGGCAGAGGCTCGGGCCTCACGGAACGACACCAGTTTGCGGCGGTTTTCGTCCCACAATGCCAGTTTGACGCAGCGCAGGCTGTCGAGCAGCGTGACGCGGCCAATGCCGCGCAGTTCCGGATAATCCCGCAAAACTTCCTGCAGTCGGTAGCCCGGCACCTTGGCTGAGAGGTGATGGACGTGGTGGACGCCGATATTGCCGGTGAACCAGTTCAGCACCGGCGGCAGGTCGTAATAGGACGAGCCATGCAGGGCGGCATGCTGGAATTCCCAATCGTCATCCTTTGCCCATTCCGTCTCCTCGAACTGGTGCTGGACATAGAACAGCCAGATGCCGGCCGAGCCGGCGAGAACGACGATCGGCAGATGGACCACCAGGAACGCACCGGGGCCGAAGGCCCAGATAAGCAGGGCCGCCGCAAGCGCGATGGCGAGATTGGTGGTCATGGATGATACCCAGGGCGTCAAGCCGCCGCGCATCATGCCGACAGGCAGCCTCTGCGAAAAGATGAACAGCCAGATCGGTCCCAGACCGAACATCACCAGCGGGTGACGATAGAGACGATAGCCAAGGCGCCCGCGCCAGGACAATCGGCGGTATTCGGCAACGGTCAGCGTCAGGATGTCGCCCATGCCGCGCTCGTCGAGATTGCCAGCGCTGGCATGATGGGTCGCGTGGGCGCGCCGCCAGCAATCGTAGGGCGTCAGCGTCAGGACGCCGAGCGCGCGGCCGATCCAGTCGTCAGCATAGCGGTTGGCGAAGAAGGAGCCATGGCCGCAATCGTGCTGGATCATGAAGATACGCACCAGGAACCCGGCCGCCGGAAGGATCAGGATCAGCCCCCACCAATGGCCGTAGGCATAAGCGGCCGCGGACATGGCCCAGAGCGTGGCGAAAGGAATGAGGGTGATCGCGAGTTCGATGGCGCTGCGCCGCCGGTCCGGCTTCTTGTAGCGCGCCAGGATCTTCAGCCAGGCCCGCTTGCTGTTGGCGGCCGCGTCGGGGGAAATCATGTTCATCAGGAAGCATAGACGGAAGCGCTCCCCTCCCGCAAGATGACAATCACGCGAAATTACTGTGTGTAATTGTCGCGCGACATACCATCCCGGCATGGTTCTTTCAAATTCCGCAACGCCGGGAGACTGGGGCAGGTGGCTATCGGCGGCCGCCACCAAGGCTGTTTCTCTCCAGCCGGTCCAGCCGGTCAAGCAACTCGCTAAATCGGCTAGGAATGTCGGCTTCGGTGCGAAAAGCCGGCAAGGTGCGCAGAAAGCGTGTCATCGCCTCGGCACCGAACTGGCGCCTGACTTCGGTGGCGAGCTTTTCTCCTTTTTCTGCCTTGTCGCGAGTCATCATTTCAAAATCCTGTGTCGGCTTCGAAACTCCTCCAGCAAGGGAATGGTTCCCGCATCACGCCTCTGTGGCAAGCGAAGCCGGCAGGTAAGGTAAAGTTTGAATTAAAATCGAAGTAATGCGATTGGTCACGGTTCAGGCCGGTCCGGTGGCTTACCCCTTGATTTTTGGCCGCCAAACCTCGATATCGGGCACAAAATCCATACCATTCGAGATGACGGGAAACGGCGATGAGCGACCAGGCAAAAGACGAACGCGCGCCCAGTGAAGTCGAGGCGGCAGAGGCCAATGCCAAGCGCACTGAAGGCAGTATCGACGGCGATTACGAAGCGCTTGTGCGGCTGCTGAAGGAAAATGAAGAGCTCAAGGACCGCGCGCTGCGCGTCGCGGCCGAGATGGAGAATCTGCGCCGCCGCACCGCACGCGACGTGCACGACGCGCGCACCTATGCGGTTGCGAATTTCGCCCGCGACATGCTGTCGGTGTCGGACAATCTGCGCCGCGCACTGGACGCCATTCCCGCCGAGGCCAAGGCGTCAGGTGACGCCGGCTTCAAGGCGCTCATCGAAGGCGTCGACCTGACCGAGCGCGCCATGCTGTCGGCGCTGGAACGGCACGGGGTCAAGAAACTCGCGCCTGAAGGCGAGAAATTCGATCCCAATTTCCACCAGGCAATGTTCGAAGTGCCCAATCCCGACGTTCCGGCCAACACGGTGGTCCAGGTCGTGCAGCCGGGCTATTCGATCGGCGAACGGGTGCTGCGCCCGGCCATGGTCGGCGTCGCCAAAGGCGGCCCGAAAATCGCCGCCGAGGCGCCGGTCGAGCCGGGGCCGGTGAATGAGCAGGCGGAGAAAGATGCTTAGTAAAGGCCGTAGAGCAGTAGGGCAGGGAACACTGGGGGGCCGTATCAATCGTCTGGCTTCGTGTTATCTATAATACATACTGTGCCCTATTCCCTTACTCCCTACTGCCTCAGCCATGTATCCCATCGCCCTTCTCGACTATGCCGGCGTTGCCGTTTTCGCGGCGACCGGGGCGTTGGCTGCGTCGCGCAAGCAACTCGACATTATCGGTTTCCTGTTCCTGGCCAGCGTCACCGGCATTGGGGGCGGCACGTTTCGCGACCTCATCCTCAATGTGCCGGTCTTCTGGGTGGGAAATCGTGACTATGTACTCATCTGCGCTGTCGTTGCGGTCTTGGTCTTCTTCACCGGGCACCGTGTCGAATCCCGCTACAAGCTGCTGCTGTGGCTCGACGCCATCGGGCTGGCCGCCTTTTCGGTGATGGGCGCGGCGAGAGGCCTGGCAATCACCGGTTCGCCTGTGGTTTCGATCATCACCGGTATGCTGACCGCGACCTTTGGCGGCATATTGCGCGATCTCCTGGCCGGTGAGCCTTCCGTGCTGCTGCGGCCGGAAATCTACGTCACGGCGGCCTTGGCCGGCGCCGCCATCTTCACTCTGGGCGATGTCGCCGGATTGCCGCAGATTGTTTCGGGGTTGGCCGGCTTTGTCGTGGCGCTTGCCGTGCGCGGTGGCGCGCTGCGTTTTGGCTGGTCGTTTCCGTCGTACAGGAGCCGGCCGGGAAGGCGGCCGGAGGATATTCCGTGAAAAGGAAACGAGTAGAGAATAGGGAGCAGCCAATAGGGATGACAGCCCGCAGGATTGCGGCGTAGCTCTCGCTATTCGCTATGCCGCGAAACGCTGCGCTTCTCCGCCATAGTAGTTGACGTAGCGGGCGCCGATCTCCTTGACCGGCATAACCACGAACACGTCAACCGTCGAGAATTCACGGTCGACGACGCAGCCGTCGCCGATGCGGGCGCCGACCCTCAGATAGCCCTTGACCAGAGGCGGCATCGCCGCGATCGCCGCCTTGGCGCTGACCGCCTCGATCGGCATCAGGTCCATGGAGCAATAGCGCCCGGATACCGCGCGCACATCCCAGGCCGAGTTGGTGCGGCAGTGATGGGCGAGATAGGTGAGCGCCTCGGCGTGTGCGGCCGGCACTGTGCCGTGGAAGGAAGCGCAGCCGGTCATCACGCCGATTTCGTAGTGATTGATGTAGGCCCAGATGCCTTGCCACAGCGCCTCGATGGTGCGCTTCGAGCGGTATTCAGGCAAAACACAGGAACGGCCGAGTTCGAGAAAACGCTGGCCGGGGTGGCGGGCGATGAGCTTGGTCAGCTCGAATTCGCCTTCGGAATAAAAGCCTCCGGCAGCGGCCGCGATTTCTTGCCGCAGCAGCCGGTAGGTGCCGACGATGCGGCGATGCTCGGGGCCGGAAATCGAGTTGTCGAAGACAAGCAGATGATCGCAGAGCGGATCGAACCGATCCGCGTCACGGCGGTCCTGCGCCTGGAACAGATCCTTCCTAGCGCCAAGCTCATCATAGAAGACCCGATAGCGCACTTCCTGCGCGGCCGCGATCTCGGCCTCGTTGCGGGCAAGCCGCACTTCGAGATTGCCGATACGGCCGAGCGCTGCGCCTTTTATGACGGAATCGACATTACGTCCGGCAAGCAAGGCGCTGCTGGCGTTCGGCCGAGTGTCACATTCCGGCATAACTGTATGCACGAGTGATTCTCCTTCGAGCCATCCCTCTTGGCACGGGGATACGGTGTAGGTGCAACAGGATTGTGACAGTACCGTGATACGGCGTCGCGGGCAATACTTCGTCGGCTGGCGAAAACGGTCAACCGGCTACGTTAGATGAGAAGACATGAAGCGTATCGCGTCCACGCGGGGCGCGGCGACGCGCTTCATGCTCCCTGTTTCCATGCATGTCCTCCCAGCGAAACCAGGGGTCACTTTTGGTTGACATGCATTGGCCGCGCGCCAGAAAACCGGTTCAAGCGGCGACCTGGCCCTCGACGGCGTTGACCAGCGCATCGGGGTCGAGCGGCTTGGTGACAAAGCCGCTGGCGCCGTGGGCGAGCACCGCATGGCGGGTCTTTTCCTGGCTGTCGGCCGACAGCACCATGATCGGCACCGGCGGGACCGACGTTTCCTCCTCATGGCGGCGTATCGCGGCAATCGCGTCCAGCCCATCCATGACAGGCATGTGCAGGTCCATCAGCACCACGTCGAAGCGATGCTTGTGCCCGGCGCTGGTGACGGCCTCGACGGCGGCCTTGCCATTGCCGACCACCTTGACGCGGTGTCCTGCCTTCAACAGCGTGGCGCGGGCCAGCATGGCATTGATGTCGTTGTCCTCGGCGATTAGCACGGACAGGCCCTGCTGTCGGTCAATCGGGGTGCGAAGCGCCGGGGCGCGGCACTTTTTCGGCTGTGGCTGCGCAAGCGCCGGTGCATGGCTGGTCAAAAGGACACGCAAAAGTGTTCCTCCGCGCACCGGCCGGGCAAGGAACGTCGCGTAGCCACTGGCGCGGAACTCGCCAAGCATGCCGCGGTCCGTCGGCGCTATCAGCGTGACGGCTTCGCAATCGGAAAAGCCGCTTAGGCGCAGCCGCTTGAGCAGCCTCCCGTCGCTCTCTTCCATGGCCGCGTCGACCAGGAGCACGTCACAGCCGTCGGCCAGGGACGCGGCCTGCGCCACGGTGGCGGCGATACCGGCCGTACCGCCGTTGGCGCGGATGGTGCGGGCGATGGCGTCGGCCTCGACGGCGTTCCTGGACAGGATCACCGCATGCCTGCCGGCAAGCGCATCCTGCCGGCCCTGCGGCGCGTCGGTGGCTTCCGTGGCCGGGATTTCGAAGACGAAGTCCGACCCTTGGCCAAGCCGGCTGGAGACCGAAATCGTGCCGCCCATGGCAGTCACCAGGCGCTTGGAGATGGCAAGTCCCAGTCCCGCCCCGCCATGCGTGCGCGTCGAGGTGCCGTCCGCCTGCTCGAACTCCTCGAAAATGCGCTCCATGTCCTCGTCGCGCAGGCCGGGACCGGTATCGGCGATGGTGAAGCAGATGCGATCGCTGGTCTCGGTGCGGGCGCGCGCGATGCTGACCAGCACGCCGCCGCTGTCGGTGAACTTGATGGCGTTTCCGATGAGGTTGAGTAACACCTGCCTGACCCGGCCCGGGTCGGCGGTGATCATCTGCGGGACATCCGGCTCGACGTGACAGCCGAGGCCGATATCCTTGGCGAAGGCGCGCGCGGCGAGCAATTCGATAATGTTGTCGGCGATCTCGCGCACCGACATCGGCTGCGGTTCCGGATCGAAGCGACCGGCCTCGATCTTGGAATAGTCGAGCAGGTCCTCGATCAGGGCGAGCAAGGCACTGGCCGAGGTCGAGATGGCGCCGACATAGGTCTGCTGCTCCGGCGACAGGCTGGTGTCGGCGAGCAGCCTGGCCATGCCCATGATGCCGTTCATCGGCGTGCGGATTTCATGGCTGACGGTGGCGAGAAAGCGCGATTTCGCCTGGCTTGCGAATTCGGCTCTTTCGCGCGCGGTGATCAGCGAGGATTCGGCGCGCTTGCGGGCTGTGATGTCGCGAGCGATGGCGCGATGCGAAACCGCGCCGCTGTCCTTGTCGCGCACCGACAGTTCGATCCACGAGAACCAGCGCGATCCGCCCGGCGTGCGGATGGCGACATCGGTGGAGCTCAGGCACTCGTGATCGGAGAAGGCGGCATCGGGAACGATGCCGACCTCGATGCCGAGTTCGGCCAGGGTCTTGCCGGCAAGATCGCGATGATCCGCTTCGACGAGATCGGCGAACACCTTGTTGGCGTAGACGATATTGCCGTCGCGATCGCGATGGATGACGAGATCGCCAAGCGCGTCGATGAGACCGCGAAAGCGCTCCTCGCTTTCCTGCATTTCCCACATGCGGTCGGCCAGCGTCTCGATCTCGGCGCGGCTACGGGCGGTGGTCTCGTCCAGCAGCACCACGGTGCGATGGACACTGCGTCTGGCATGCAGATGCAGCGCAAGGCCGGCGAGGCCGGTTGCCAGCAATGCGAGGCTGATGAAGATCGGCGCCCCGGTCAGATGCGCAAGGCCGGCCAGTATCACGATGGCAACGAAGGTGAGCAGCGGCAGTCCTTCCCGCCTGGCCAATTGCTGCTCGGGCACCAGCGGCGGCGCGGCGATAAAGCGCCGCGCCGCCGGCGGCGCGGCAACCGCATCGACGTCGTCGCCCTTGCTTGCCTGCTGGCTGTCGGATTCCGCGATCATGCGAAACCCTTGCCAGACAGAGATTATGGAAAATTGCGGCGGATCGTTCGAATTTTAGCGGATAGGGCGTTTTTGCCCCGGTAGCGGCGGATTTGCCACCGGATATGGCAATTCCGTCCGCTGCCTGCGACCGGCCAGGCAGGTCTACATGTCGACGACGACGCGACCGCGGATCTTGCCGTCGACGATGTCACGCGCGGCATCGATGATGCCGTCGAAGCCGATAGTCGTGGACAGGCTGGCGAGCTTCTCCAGGTCGAGATCTGCGCCGATACGCCGCCAGGCCTCCAGCCGCACAGCCTTCGGTGCCATCACCGAATCGATGCCAAGCAGCGAGACGCCGCGCAGGATGAAGGGGGCGACGCTCGACGGCAGATCCATGCCGCCGGCCAGGCCGCAGGCCGCCACGGCGCCGCCATAGGAGGTCATCGACAGGACGTTGGCCAGCGTATGGCTGCCGACCGAATCGATGCCGCCGGCCCAGCGCTCCTTGGCCAGCGGCTTGGCGGGCTGGCTGAGCTCGTCACGCGAAATCACCTCAGCGGCGCCGAGGTTGATCAGATAAGGGCTTTCGGCATTGCGGCCGGTCGATGCAATGACATGGTAACCGAGGCTGGACAGGATGGAGACCGCGACCGAACCGACGCCGCCAGCGGCACCCGTCACCACAACCGGGCCGCGGTCGGGAAGGATGCCGTGCCGCTCCAGCGCCACGACGCAGAGCATGGCGGTATAACCGGCGGTGCCGACCGCCATCGCGTCGTGCGCGCTGATGCCATCCGGCAGCGGCACCAGCCAGTCGCCCTTGACGCGGGCGCGCCCGGCATAGGCGCCGAAATGCGTTTCGCCGACGCCCCAGCCGTTCAGGATGACCTTGTCTCCCTTGCGCCAGTCGGGATTGGAGGACGAAATCACTGTTCCGGCAAGATCGATGCCCGGCACCAGGGGCCAGCGGCGGACCACCGGCGCCTTGCCGGTGATGGCCAACCCGTCCTTGTAGTTCACCGTCGTCGCCTCGACCGCGACGGTGACGTCGCCTTCCATCAGGTCGGCTTCGGTGAGATCCGTCACGGCGACCGACTGTTTCTTGTCGGCGTCGCGCGAGATGAGGATGGCTTTGAAGGTTTCGGACATCTTTTTCTCCGCGAGCTTGCTTGTCGGTCTGGACTGTGCGGCGACGGCCGCGCGGGGTCAATCTTTGGAAGGCTTGGCGTTCGAAGGCTTGGCGTTCGAAGGCTTGGGCTCGCGCCGCCAGCCGATGAGCTCGTCGAAGACGACCAGTGCCGCGCCCACGGAAATGAAGGCGTCCGCGAAATTGAAGACGGCAAAGGACCAGACCGGCGTGTGGAACAGGATGTAATCGATGACGTGGCCGTAGACGGCGCGGTCGATCAGATTGCCCAGAGCGCCACCGATGATCAGGGCGAATCCGGTGCGGGCGATGACATGGGCCGATGGCGTGAGGGTGGCGAGGTAGAGCACGAAGGCAACGACCAGTACGGCGATGACCACCAGGCCGGTGTCGCCGAAGGAGGAAAACATCGAGAAGGCGATGCCGGTGTTGTAGGTGCGAAACAGCGCCAGGAACGGCAGCAGATCGACTTTTTCCTGAAAGGGCAGGCCGGTCTCGACCAGATGCTTTATCCACTGATCAAGCGCTATGGCCGCGACGATGAGCAGCGCGTAGGGGGACCATGATCTCACGGGCTGGCAACCTTCATTGCTGGTCGGCGATTGGCTCGAGCTTCAGCGCGCCGCGCCGGATCTCGAACAGCATGATGCCGGTGGCGACGGCGAGATTGAGCGAATCGGCACGGCCCGCTTGCGGGATCCTGAGCAATCGGTCGCAACTCGCCGCCAGGCTTTCGGGCAGGCCCTGCTGCTCATTGCCCATCATCAGCAGAACCGGCCCACGGGAAAAATCGACCGAGCGATAATCGACGGCACCCTTCAGATGCGTGCCGGCGACCAGGCCTGAAAAACCGCCGCGCCAGGCCAGGAAAGCCTCTGTCGTCGCCTTGGCCACCGGCACGGCGAAGATGGACCCCATGGTGGCGCGCACCGTTTCCACGGAAAACGGATCGGTGGTGTCGCCGACCAGGATGATGCCCTTGGCGCCGACGGCATCGACGGTGCGGATGACGGTGCCGAGATTACCGGGATCGCGCACCCTGTCGAGCGCCACCCAGACGTCGCCATTGTCGGCGCGGATGTCCTTCAGGGCCAGGAATTTCTGCGAGAAGACGCCGACCACCATTTGCGGATTGTCACGGCGGGTGATGGCGACAAGCACCTTTTCCGACACTTCGAGCACTGTGCCGCCGGCGGCAACCGTGCGTGCCGCCACCTTTTCCACAGCCGCATTGCCTCGCCCTGCCTTGGCGAACACAAGCGTCCTGATCTGCCAGCCAAGGTCGAGCGCATCGATGACCAGTTTCAGCCCCTCGGCCATGAAGGCGTTCTGTTGGTCGCGGAATTTCTTCAGGGCGAGCGCCTTGATGTCCTTGACCAGCGGGTTGGCGAGGCTGGTGACTTCCTTCACCTGGCCGGGTGCGCCTGCGTGCCGCTCGTTCATTCAGGACTCCGGGGCATTCAGGCCACCCAACGCGAAAACAATGAGGTCGAAAGCGCTCTGCCGGCGGACTTTTCACGGATAATCAACTCGCCCGATTCAACCTTGCCGCCCATGCCGGCAAACGTGTCGCGCATCAAAGCGTGGATGGCGAAGAAGGAGGCGCGGATCGAATAGGCGGTCAGCACCACGGCAAGCGGTTTCGGCGTCAGGATCGCGCGGCAGAGGTCGGTGAGCGCCGGCAGATCCTCGAACAATTGCCAGACCTCGCCCTTGGGGCCGCGGCCATAGGCTGGCGGATCGAAAAGCACGATATCGTAGCGGCTGCCGCGGCGCTCCTCGCGCTCGGCGAATTTCACCGCATCGTCGACGATCCAGCGGATCGGCTTCTTGCCGAGTCCGGCCATTTCCTGGTTTTCACGCGCCCAGCCGATCGCCTTTTTCGAGGCATCGACATGGGTGACCTCGGCGCCGGCGCGGGCCGCCACCAAGGAGGCAAGACCGGTGTAGCCGAACAGGTTCAGTACCTTCACCGGTCGCCTGGCCGCCGCGATCAGCCCGGCCATGTGGTCCCAGTGCGAGGCCTGTTCGGGAAACACGCCGACATGGCGAAACGAGGTGAAACGGCCGAGATAGTCGATGCCGTCATGCTTCATCGGCCAGGTCTCGCCAAGCGGCGTCCTGGGGAAACGCCAGCGGCCGATGCCTTCCTCGTCGGTGTCGCCGGTGAAGATGGCGTCGGCACGTTCCCAGTCCTTGGCCGGCAGGGCCTTCTGCCAGATCGCCTGCCCCTCGGGCCGCACGATGCGGTAGGGGCCGTATTGTTCAAGTTTCTGGCCGGCACCGCTGTCGAGCAGCGCATAATCGGCATTCGGCGCCACTTCGAGGATGAGCGGAAGCTGCTCGGCCGGCAGGACGCCGTCACGACGGGCAAGGATGCGCGGCGCCGATTTCGGCGCGGGCTGGCTCTCCGCTTTCAAGTCACGCGCTTCGCGCGGTCTGGCGTCCGGCCGCGCCGCGCCACGTGCCTCGTGCGGACGCACTTCTCCGGTTCCGCCTTTGGCGGGCGGGCGGCTGTCGCGGCGTTTGTCGCGAAAAGACTTCAAGCGGGGGCATCTCCGAGCGGCGTGCCGCTTTTGGCATAGGGCAACCAGCTTCGCAACCAAGTCCGCCGCTGCCACCTCTCCTGTTCATGTCGGTCAGAGATGGACCGATGTCAAAGAAACAGGCAAATCTGCTGGATGTCCCGCTCCGAACGCCTCCTCGACCTCATCCAGTGCTTGCGCCGACACCGCCGGCCGGTGAGCGGACAGGCGCTGGCCGATGAGCTCGGGATTTCCATTCGAACGCTGTACCGCGACATCGCCACGCTGCAGGGGCAGGGCGCGCCGATCGAGGGGGAGGCAGGCCTGGGCTATGTGCTCAAGCCCGGCTTCATGCTGCCGCCGCTGATGTTCAGCGACGACGAGATCGAGGCGATCGTGTTAGGCTCGCGCTGGGTCGCCAAGCAGCCGGACCAGCGCCTCTCGGCCGCAGCCGCCAATGCGCTGGCCAAGATCGCGGCCGTGCTGCCGGATGATTTGCGTGAGGATCTCGACGCCTCCACCCTGCTGGTCGGGCCGACGGCGCACGCCATGGAGGGCATTGATCTCGGCACGGTGCGGCAGGCCATCCGCAACGAGCGAAAACTCGGCTTTCTCTACCGCGACGCCGGCGGTGTGGCCTCGCAACGTGTCGTCTGGCCATTCGCGCTCGGTTTCTTCGACAAGGTTCGGGTGGTGGTGGCGTGGTGCGAGATGCGGCAGGATTTCCGGCATTTTCGCACCGATCGCATATCCGGCCTCAACCCCATCGATACGCGCTATCCGCGCCGCCGCCAGGTGCTGCTCATGGAATGGCGGGCGACGCTCGACAAGCCGCGCGGGTCATGAGGCTGCTGCCAGAATCTGACAGTAGCCTATTCTAGGTTCGGCGCATCGAAACTGGACCGCGGAGAGTACACATGACCACCCCGAATCTCGTCATCCTCTATGTCGACCAGCCGCTGCGGAGCGGTGCCTTCTACAGCGCGCTGCTTGGTCGCGAGCCGGTCGAAAGCGCGCCGACCTTCGTGCTGTTCGTGCTCGACAACGGCTTCAAGCTCGGCCTCTGGTCGCGTCATACCGTGGAGCCGGCGGCAGAAGCGGCGGGTGGCGGCGCTGAGATCGTGTTTGCACTGGAGGCGCCGGAAGCGGTCGACGCCATCCATGCCGACTGGTCGGGGCGTGGCTTGAAGATCCTGCAGGCGCCGACCGACATGGATTTCGGCCGCACTTTCGTTGCGCTCGATCCCGACAATCACCGCTTGCGCGTCTACTGGCTGTCGGATGGGGAACAAAAATGAGCGCGTACTGGATCGCAGTGGCGTCGGCGGAACATGTCCGGCGCGGCCGCAAGGACGGCTTCATGCAGGTCAACCACGGCAAGGCAGCGCCGTTGCGTCGCGTCAAGCCCGGCGATGGTGTCATCTACTATTCGCCAACCACCGTTTTGGGCGAAAAGGACGGTCTGCAGGCTTTCACCGCAATCGGCACCGTGCGGGAAGGAGAGCCCTATCAAGGCGAAATGGGCGGCGGCTTCACGCCGTTCCGCCGCGACGTCGAGTGGATGGCGGCTGAAGAAGCGCCGATCAAGCCGCTGCTCGACCGGCTGGACTTCACCGCCGGCAAGGCGAACTGGGGATATCAGCTGCGCTTCGGCCTGTTCGAAGTCACCGATCACGATTTTCGTCTGATCGCCGACGCGATGGGTGCCGAAATGCGGAGGACGGTGAGCTAGGCCTTCAGCGCGTTATAAACGGCAATGCCAGCGGCAAGGTCCTCCAGCGCCTCGCCAACCGACTTGAACAGCGTGATCTCGTCAGGGCTCCCGCGGCCTTTCCTCTGGCCGCGCGCCAGTTCGTGCAAATCGGCGACGATGGCGTCCGGCTTCAGCAGGCCGGAGGCCAGTGGCTGGACGATGTCGCCGGCTTCCTTGGTGGCGCCGGCGCGGGTGTCGACATAGACCCGGGCACGGGCGATCGCGTCATCATCGCTTTCGCGCATTGTCGGGGTGAAGCCGCCGACCAGGTCGACATGGGTTCCAGGCCGTAGCAGCGCGCCCTTGATCAGCGGCGTGGTGGTGATTGTCGCCGAGGAGACGATGTCGGCCTGGCCAAGCTCGGCATCGAGGTCGGTCGCGGCGCTGGCGGCGAAGCCTTCGGCGCACAAATCGGCCGCGACTTTCTCAGCGTTGGCGGGGGTGCGGTTCCAGATGCGGATGCTTTTTATCGGCCGCACCGCCGAATGCGCCCTGGCGAGGAACGGCGACAGGGCGCCAGCACCGATCACAAGCAGCCGCGAGGCATCGTCGCGGGCGAGGTAGGACGCCGCCAGTGCCGAAGCACAAGCCGTGCGCCACTGAGTCAGGCGCTGGCCGTCGATCAAGGCTTCCGGTTCGCCGGTGCTGCCGTTGAGCAGGAGATAGAGCCCCATCACGGCGGGCTTGCCGATGGCGTTGTTGTCGGGTGAGACGGTGACGATCTTGACGCCGATATGGCCACCGGAAGACGTGCCGGCGGCGTTGAAATCGGTCCATGCCGGCATCAGCAGCAGGGTCGAGGCCTCGCCGTCGGGCCGTTCGACCGCGTGATGATGCCTGACGGGCTGTACCGCCCCGTCACGGAAAGCCGCGCGCAACGTCTCGACCAGTCCGGGAAAGGTCAGCGCACGGTCGACCTCGGCGGCCGAAATGGTCAGCATGAAAAGCTCCGTGGAAGGAAAGGCGCCGGCAGGCCGTTCAATTGGTCGGCTTTGGCAATGCCGAACCTTGGGCCGAACCTTGGGCCGATCCCTGGGCTGAGCCCTGGAGCGGTCCCTGTGCTGCCGACGGAGCGCGACTGACCGCCTGCCGCAGGTTTTCCGCCTCGACGCCGCGCTGGCGCGCCAGCTTGCGGTAGCGGCCCTGCTTGACCCAGGTTGCCAGGCTGCCGACGATCATGCCGATGGCGAGCGCCAGGAACAGGAAAATGAACAGCGGCAAGGTGAGCGTCAGCTTCGGATTGCCGGGATTGAAAGGGTCCAGCGTGAAGGCAACGAGTTCGCGGTTGGCGACGGCAAGCGCGATCAGGATGATCGCCAGGGGCACGAAGACCACGATGAGCATGAAGCGATTGAGCATGATTTCTTCCGTGCAAGTTGGCCGGATAAGGCCGTCTGGCGCTGACGCCGCGCCTACTTGCCGCCGTTCAGCCTTTCGCGCAGTTCCTTGCCGGTCTTGAAGAACGGCACCCATTTCTCCTCGACCTCGACGGATTCGCCGGTGCGCGGGTTGCGGCCGGTGCGGGCGGGGCGGTTTTTCACCGAAAAGGCACCGAAGCCGCGCAGCTCGACCCGGTTGCCTTCGGCAAGGGCGTCGGTGATCTCATCGAAGATCGCGCCGACGATGTTTTCGACGTCGCGCAGGAAAAGATGCGGATTGCGCGTGGCAATAATCTGCACAAGTTCGGACTTGATCATCAGACGGGTCCCCGTGAAAGCAGTTCGGTCAAAATTATGAGGATGATTTTATTGGCTTTTTCAGCTGTCCCAAACGGCGCTCAAGGGTGCCAGACGGAAACGAGGCCGTCAAGAAACAAGCGGTCGGCACCAAGTTCGTGGATGACATCACCGCTGTAATCCGGCAGGCCGAGGGCGCTGCCGATCGTTTTCACCATGGCTTTTGACCACAGGAAACTGCCGCGCCGTTCCGTGTCCTTCCACTCGACCACCTTGAGGTTGGCGTCGACCCCCTTGGTCGCCAGCCAGTTGATCGCCTCGGTCTCGCCACCGACGGCGTCAATCAATCCGTTGGAAACACCCTGGCGGCCGGTGAAGATCGATCCGTCGGCGAGCGCCAGCGCCTGTTCGTGCGTCATCTTGCGGCGCTCGGCGACGATGCCGACAAACCAGTCGTAGCTGTCGAGGATAAGCTTGCGGACCATGGCGCGCTCGTCGTCATTGGTCGGCTTGAAGGGAGAGGGAGAAGCCTTGAGGGGCGAGGATTTCACTTCCTCCAGCTTGACGCCGAGCTTGTCCATCAGGCCGCTGACGTCAGGGTACTGGATCAGCACGCCAATCGAGCCGACGATCGAGGTCTTGCGGGCTACGATGTGGTCGGCCGCACTGGCAATCATATAGCCCGCCGATGCGGCGAGCGTGCCGACTTCCGCCACCACCGGCTTGTCGGCGGCCAGCTTGCGCACTTCCTCGTAGATCGATTCACCACCGACGGTGGTGCCGCCGGGTGAATCGATCGCAAGGATCACGCCTTTCACTTTCGACGACTCGCGGATGTTCTCCAGCCGCTTGATCAGTTCCTCGTCCTCGGTGATGGTGCCTTCGATCCTGACCTTGGCGATATGGTCGACGGCCGAGCCGCCGAGATCGTCGCCGTAGAGCCAGGCCGACAGCGCAATCACCCCAAGTGC
Source organism: Mesorhizobium sp. HAY1-8B (assembly GCF_056868045.1). Classification (NCBI taxonomy): domain Bacteria; kingdom Pseudomonadati; phylum Pseudomonadota; class Alphaproteobacteria; order Hyphomicrobiales; family Phyllobacteriaceae; genus Mesorhizobium; species Mesorhizobium sp. HAY1-8B. The sequence goes on along the minus strand of NZ_CP200321.1, from coordinate 6,852,395 downwards.
CACGATGCCGATGGCCACAACACGCCAGAATGTCAGCTTGCGCCGCAAGCGGCGGCGGTCGATCAGGTCGTCGGCTCTCAATGCCATGGTCAGCCTCACAGTCGGCGGGAAGAGACGCTTTTAGACCATGATGTCCTTATCGGGAAGCAGTTCCGTCTTCGGCAATCCCGACGCTGTCTGTTTTGTGACTGGCCTGCGCAGGGGACGCAAGGTAAGGGGAGGGACGGCAGTGATGAAAAAACGGCGCAAGGACGTGCATTTCTGCTATGAAGTATCGGTTGTTGTGCTGACCTCGTTTTCGTTTGTACAACCACAGTTGTCACATTTTTGCGGTTTTCGTGGGCTTGTGCTTGCTTGAAGGCGCCGGCCCCCCACCTATAGGCGGTGCTCCCTGGCGGGCAGGGGTCTAGAAGAAAGCAGTCATGTTAGCGCGATCGAATGAACCGACCAGCCCCGAGATGGAGTTGGCTCCCCCGGCGGATGGCTGGACGCGGGGCGAGGCGTTCGACCGCGCCCAGCGTCATTCGCGCCGCGTGCGCGTGCTCAAATTCGCCGTGCCCCTGGCCGCAGCGCTGATCGCCGTCGCCTTCCCGGTCTATTCCTATCTGGCCGCACCCGTCTCCGTCGCGGTGCAGGCGGACGGCACCGCTTTTTCCAACGGCAAGCTGGTGATGGCCAATCCCAAGCTCAACGGGTTCACCAAGCAGAAGCAGCCGTATTCCATGACGGCCCTGCGGGCAATACAGGACGTCAGCACACAAGGCATCATCGAGCTCGAAGGCATAGACGCCAAAGTACCGGTCGGGCCCGACAATGTGGCGGCGGTCAAAGCGTCGCGCGGTACCTACGATCGCGACGGCAACACGATGAAATTGAACAGCGACGTCGTGATCACCACGACCGACGGCATGCAAGCCAAGTTCAAATCGGTCTTCCTCGACATGGGCAAAGGCACTATGAAGACGGATGATCCCGTCGATGTCAGCCGTGGCGGGTCACAGATCACAGCGAATTCCCTGACGGTCCAGGACAACGGCAAGGTCCTGGTGTTCGAGAACAGGGTGCGCGTCAACATCGATCCCGCCGCTCTGAAGGCGGCTGAGGCAAAGGGCGAAGAAGCGAATGTGGCTCAATAGTTCGACACGGCTTGCGGCCGCAACTTCGGCGCTGCTCCTGCTGGGCCTCGTGCCGTCGCTGGCACAGTCCGGTGCCACCAGTCAGGTGTCAGGCCTGAAACTGGCGGGCGACAAGCCGATCCAGATCGAAAGCGACAAGCTGGAAGTCCGGCAGGCCGAAAATGTCGCCATTTTCACGGGCAATGTCACCGTCGTCCAAGGGCCGACACTGATGAAGGCCGGCAAGATGATGGTCTATTACATCAAGGATCCCAATGCCGCGGCCAAGGGCACGGAAGCCGCTGGCGCGGCGATGACCGGCTCGGCCAACATCGATCATCTGGAGATCTCAGACAAGGTCTACATCAAGTCGGATCAGCAGGTCGCGACCGGCGATCAGGGCAGCTTCGACATGAAGAGCCAGGTGCTGGTCCTTTCGGGCAAAAAGGTCGTTCTGTCTCAGAACGACAACGTCCTGGTCGGCTGCAAGCTCACCGTGCAGATGAAAAGCGGGCTAGCCCAGGTTGATCCATGCGCTGGGCAACGTGTCCAGATGTCGATCACCCCGCCGCCGAAATCGGATGCGCCGAAATCCGGAGCGACGAACCCCTGATGGCCAGCCTGTCATCGCTGACGGCGCGTCTTCCGGGGCGGACCGCAGGCAAGGTTTCGGCTCCGGCCACGATCACCGTCGACAAGACGAAGTTCAAGGGAACCTTGATCGCCAAGGGCCTGACCAAGAGCTACAAGGGCCGCAAGGTGGTCAGTGGCGTCACACTTGGCGTGCGTGCCGGCGAAGCCGTCGGGCTGCTCGGCCCCAACGGTGCCGGCAAGACGACCTGTTTCTACATGGTCACCGGCCTTGTGCCAGTGGATGAAGGCACGATCGAGATCGACGGCTTCGACGTGACCTCGATGCCGATGTACCGCCGCGCGCGTCTCGGTATCGGCTATCTGCCGCAGGAGGCGTCGATCTTCCGCGGCCTCAACGTCGAGCAGAATATCCGTGCCGTGCTCGAAGTGGTCGAAAAGGACCGCAAGGTGCGCGAGCGCAATCTCGACGAACTGCTCGAGGAGTTCCACATCAGCCATCTGCGCAAGGCGCCATCCATGTCGCTTTCCGGCGGCGAGAGGCGGCGCCTGGAGATCGCGCGTGCGCTGGCGACGCGCCCGGCCTACATGCTGCTCGACGAGCCCTTTGCCGGCATCGATCCGATCGCCGTCGCCGATATCCAGCAACTGGTTCGCCACCTGACGGCGCGCGGCATCGGTGTCCTCATCACCGACCATAATGTACGCGAGACGCTTGGCCTGATCGACCGCGCCTACATCATCCATGCGGGCCAGGTGCTGACCCATGGCCGCGCCGACGAAGTGGTGGCGAACCCGGATGTGCGGCGGCTCTATCTCGGCGAGGGTTTTACGCTCTGACTTTTTCCACACAATTCTGGACGGGAAGCCCTGACGCTGTCTTCCGTCCGGAATTGCCTTGGGCGTGAAATTTGTTTCCTGACACGATTTTTTGCGCGCGACGGCCTGATTTTCGGCGATTTTGCTCCGGCATAACGCTCCGGTAAGCGGCTTTTGCTAGGCTTTGCCTTGACAAGCAAAAGCCGGGCCAGTTTCTATGGACGGCCGTGAAATTCATTTCCGGAAGTCCGGACGCGTAGAGGAGGCGTTTGAAACCAAACCATGGCGTTGGCGGCGAAACTACAGCTCCGACAGTCGCAGTCGCTGGTGATGACGCCGCAGCTGATGCAGTCGATTCGCCTGCTGCAGTTCACCCATGTCGAGCTCGAGCACTTCATCGACGAGGAAATCGAGCGCAACCCGCTTCTGGAGCGCGCCGAGCCGCAGGACGACGCCGCGAGCGACCAGGCGCAGAAGATCGACGCGGAGCCGCAAGCGGCCGCCGATGACGACTGGTTCGAGAAGGAGGCCGGATGGAGCGCCGAGGCGATTTCGGAAAAACTCGACACGTCGCTGGAAAACCTGTTTCCCGACGATCCCGGCACCAGTGAGCGGCTCGGGCCTGACCTGACCGCGCAATGGAAGTCGGCTTCGGGCAGTAGCGGCGGTTCGTCGTCCGAGGGGCTCGACGCCGGCGACATGGCGGCGAGCGCCATCACCTTGCGTGACCATGTTGGCGAGCAGGTGGCACTCGCCTTTGCCGATCCCGCGGCCCGGCTGATCGCGGGCGAACTCGCCGATGGCCTGGACGAGACCGGCTATGTCAGGGTCGATCTCGCGGAGATCGCCACGCGTCTGGGCACTGACGCTGCGAGCGTGGCCAAGGTGCTGGCGGTGTGCCAGTCTTTCGAACCAGCCGGCCTGTTCGCCCGTGACCTTGCCGAATGCCTTTCGCTGCAGCTTGCGGTGCGCGACCGCCTCGACCCGGCGATGAAGGCCCTGGTCGCCAATCTGGAGCTCCTGGCGCGGCGCGATTTCCAGACACTGAAGCGGATCTGCGGGGTCGACGAGGAGGATTTGCTCGACATGCTGGCCGAGATCCGGGCCCTCGATCCGCGCCCGGGCATGGCGTTTTCGGGCGGTGCGAGCGACGCCATCGTCGCCGATGTCGAGGTGCGCGCGGCCAATGACGGTAGCTGGACCGTCGAACTCAACGCCGAAACGCTGCCGCGCGTGCTGGTCGACCATATCTATTTCGCCCAGGTGTCGCCGCATGCGAAGAACCAGGCGGAAAAGGATTTCCTGGCGGAGTGCCTGCAAAACGCCAACTGGCTGACGCGCAGCCTGGACCAACGGGCAAAGACGATCCTCAAAGTGGCGTCGGAAATCGTGCGCCAGCAGGATGCCTTCTTGGTTCACGGCGTGCGCCAGCTGAAGCCGCTCAATTTGCGCACGGTGGCCGACGCCATCGGCATGCACGAATCGACCGTCAGCCGCGTCACCGCCAACAAATACATGCTGACCCCGCGCGGCGTGTTCGAGCTGCGCTATTTCTTCACCGCCTCGATCGCCGCGTCGGGCGGCGGCGACGCGCATTCCTCGGAAGCGGTGCGGGACCGCATCAAGCAGCTGATCGACGAGGAGAAACCCGTCGACGTTCTGTCCGACGATGCGATCGTCGATATGCTCAGGGAAAGCGGCGTCGATATCGCCCGGCGTACGGTCGCCAAGTACCGGGAAGGCATGAATATTCCGTCTTCCGTGCAGCGCCGGCGCGAAAAGCGGGCGCTCGCCAGTGCCGGCCGCTAAGGCAATTCCTGGAAAAGTGTGAAGCGGTTTTCCCACAGGAATTGCGTCGGTACAAAGAGGTGAAGCGGTTCGGTGTTTCCGTGAAGCGATGGACTGCTCCAAGCACTCCTGATTTTCCACAGCTTTCGAGCTTCATTGACAAGCCCTGGGGAAGTGGCTAGAAGCCCGCCCGCATGAGACGGGCCCGATGCCCGCTAGCGGATGGTCCGTCACGACAATGGCCTCGGGACGGTCAAAAGGCGGCTTGTGATCAACCGGAAAGTTCGGATTTAAATCGGCGCCAGTGACGCCGCAAAGCTTGTGCGCACGGACCACAAGTATAAACTCAGGCCAGTTTGAAGCCTGAGCAAGGAAGGTCAGTTTTCAGATGAATCTGCGCATATCGGGAAAACACATGGATATCGGCGATGCGTTCCGCACGCGCATCAACGATCGTGTCGGCGAGGCGATCGGCAAATATTTCGATCGCGGCTTCGCGGGACACGTCACCGTCATCAAATCGGGCTCGCGCTATTCGGCGGATTGCATGATCCGGCTGGATTCCGGCGCCTCGCTGCAGGCCACCGGCGACGCCCAGGATCCGACGCTCGCCTTCGAGGCCGCGGCCGACCGGCTGGAGACCCGGCTTCGGCGCTACAAGCGCCGTCTCAAATCGCACAATTCAGGCAATGGCAATGGCGAGTTGACCGACATCGCCTATACGGTGATGGCGCCGCTTGCCGATGACGATGAGGAAATTCCGGAGGATTTCGCGCCGGCCATCGTCGCCGAATCGACCATGACGCTGAAGACCATGTCGGTGGCCTCGGCGGTCATCGAGCTCGATACCAAGGACAGTCCGGTGTTCGTTTTCCGCAACGCCGGAACCGACCATCTCAATATCGTCTATCGCCGGCCCGACGGAAACATTGGCTGGATCGACCCGTCCACGACCAAGGTCGCGCAGGGATAAAAGCCAGCCGCACGAGGGGTGGGGACTGGCGACAGGCGAACAAGGGATTTTCAAGCATGGATCTGAGCGATCTTATCAGCGTTCCGGCGATTTTGCCGGCGTTGAAGGCGAACTCCAAAAAGCAGCTTCTGCAATTGCTGTCCGAACGGGCGGCGGCGATTTCGGGCATTCCGGAGAGGGAAGTGTTCGACACCATCCTGCAGCGCGAGCGGTTGGGTTCGACCGGCGTCGGCAACGGCATCGCCATTCCGCATGGTAAGCTCGCCGGCGTGAAGCGGATCGCCGGTGTCTTCGCCCGGTTGGAAACGCCGGTCGATTTCGAGGCGCTGGATGACCAGCCTGTCGATCTGGTGTTTCTGCTCCTGGCGCCGGAAGGGGCGGGCGCCGATCATCTCAAGGCCCTGTCGCGCATCGCCCGCGTGCTGCGCGACGCCGACACGGTTGCCAAGATCAGAGGGACGCGCGATGCCACGGCGATCCACGCGCTTTTGTCGGACACCCAGGCCTCGCACGCGGCCTGAAGCCATTTTTGAATGGAATCTCCAAGGGCCGCCGTGAGCGGCCCTTTTCGTTTCAGCAAATCGCCTTGGTGAATGGCGCTTTAGTGAATGGCGACGGTGGTCAGGTCGTTTTCCATGGCGCCGGCCAGTGCGCGGTCACGCGCATCGGAAAGCAGGATCGGCTGGCCGTTGGCGGCAAACAGCGCCCACAGTTCCAGGCCGGGCGCGATCTCGCCGAGATTCGGGAAGCGGCCGAGCAATTCGTCGCTCGAGACCTTGCGCAGATAAGCGACCGAGCCCTCGCCGAGATGGGCGAATTCGCCATTGGTCATGGTGATAGTTTCAGTTCTGGTCATTTCAAGCCTCCTTGGCGCGAGACGCCGCTCAAGGCCATCCCGCATGAGAGCCATCGGTAAAGATCAGTCTTTCACCGATATGTTTATTTTCCGTACCAGCCGTTCGGACTCCGGCCGATCGAGATCGATCGACAAAAGGCCGTTCTTCAGCTCCGCCGCGATCACCCGCATGCCGTCGGCCAGCACGAAACAACGCTGGAACTGGCGCGCGGCGATGCCGCGATGAAGGAATTCGCGCTCGGTGTCGTCAGTCTGACGGCCGCGCACGACCAGCTGGTTTTCCTCCGTTGTGACATCGAGATCGCTTTCGGCGAAACCGGCGACGGCCAATGTGATGCGCAACCTCTCGGTCTTGCCGTCGGCGCCGCTGAGGCGTTCGATGTTGTAGGGAGGGTAGCTGTCACCGGATTTCGCCAAGCGTTCCAGAGTCTTTTCCATGGCGTCGAAGCCAAGGAGAAGCGGGCTGGAGAAAGGCGTCATTCGGCTCATGTTACACTGTCCTCTCAAGAGCGACATAAAGTGGAAAAACCCGGATGGCATTTTTCCCGATGGTCTTGATATGGTCCGCCCCGGGGCCAAGTTCAAGCCATCAAAAAGCCCGCCCAAAAAGACCACGTCGTGGACTCACAAGAATGATCGACATGGCGCTTGAAACGGCAAGCAGATGCAACGAGAAGCGCGACGGTCGGGATTATCTCCCCCGGTCGAGCGGTTCGACGTGGCAGCTCGCGGTCGCTGCGGCGCCCTTCGGATGTTTCGACCGGATTCATTCAAGTGCATGGCCTAGCCAAACAAGGAATTGAAATGCCGCAATCACGAAAGATCATCATCGACACGGATCCCGGCCAGGATGATGCCGTCGCCATTCTGCTGGCACTTGGCAGCAGCGAATTGGAGATCGTCGGCATCACTGCCGTTGCCGGCAACGTGCCGCTGAAGCTCACCGAGAAGAATGCCCGCAAGATCTGCGAGCTGGCCGGCCGGCCCGATATCAAGGTCTATGCCGGGGCCATCCGCCCCCTGGCGCGCCAGCTGGTCACCGCCGAGGAAGTGCATGGCAAGACAGGCCTCAACGGGCCACAATTGCCCGAACCCAAGATGAAGCTGCAGGAGCAGTATGCCGTCGACTTCATCGTCGAGACGCTGATGAAGGAAGAGAGCGGCACTATCACGCTCTGCCCGCTCGGGCCGCTGACCAACATCGCGCTGGCGCTGATCCGCGAACCGCGCATCGCTCCGCGCATCAAGGAAATCGTGCTGATGGGCGGCGGCTTCTTTGAGGGCGGCAACGTCACTCCGGCGGCCGAATTCAACATCTATGTCGATCCGCAGGCCGCCGATCTGGTGTTCAAGTCTGGCATCCCGATCGTGATGATGCCGCTCGACGTCACGCACAAGGCGCTGACCACCGCCAAGCGCACGCAGGCCTTTCGCAAGCTCGGCACCAAGGTCGGCACGGCTACCGCCGAGATGCTGGAATTCTTCGAACGCTACGATGAAGGCAAGTACGGCACCGATGGCGGCCCGCTGCACGATCCCTGTGTCATCGCCTATCTGTTGAAGCCGGACCTGTTCAAGGGCCGCAACTGCAGTGTCAGCGTGGAAACTACCTCGGAACTGACCATGGGCATGACCGTGATCGACTGGTGGGGTGTGACCAAGCGGGAAAAGAACGCCATGGTGATGCGCGACATCGACCATGATGGCTTCTTCGCCCTGTTGGTGGAGAGGCTGGGGCGGCTCAACTGACAGTCAGAGCAGACATCCGTGAGCACGCGTCTTCACCCATTGAGCAATCGATAGGTGTCGGCGCCGCGCTTATGGTGTTGCCGCTCAATGGGGATGATCGAGCCGACAAGGTGCGGCATCCCCACTTCATCGTCGACGGATATCACCGCGTTGTTGTCGTCAAGGCGGACGTCGTATGTGTAGTACAGCCCGCGACCGACAGCCATCTTCGGATTGATGGGCATTAACCTGACATACTCGACCGTGCCCATCACACGCTGAATTGCCACAACCGGATTGTCCTGATTCATCGCAATCGGGATCAGCGCCGCCAGAGGCAGTGCGCAGAAAAAAGCGACACCGATGACCGCGTCACGGTATTCCGCCTGAAACAGAAGCAGGCGATTTCTGAGAGAAAATCCTGTTGCCATGGTTCAACTCACAAACCGGTAGAAGACGAAGCCGTTGTCGCGCGTAACGCGCTCTATGCCGATATGCGAGCCGATCACGTGCAGTCGGTCGTCATCGACGAGAAGGGATGAGCCGTCGTCAAGCAAAAGCACGTAGTTGATCCGGTCATGTGCCCACTGGGCGCTTTTGATCGTCGCGTCGACCGCGGTAACTGAATGGATCGGGCTTGCGTCGTTGACCCATTTGTTCAGGGCGGCAGGAACCATCATCGCGAACAGAGAAACGGTCAGGATCACGCCAGGCGCATTCCTTTTCAAATCTGCGTAAGTCCACGACATAAACATGAATCCCCACCACAGATTCATGTGGTGGTCAGAGGGCTGACTGTCAATCAGCCCTCTTTAGTTTCAAGGCATATGGTTTTTCGCCCTGGGCGCTGCAGCTTGACGCGTCGCCCGGCTCATGGCCGCGCCGTTACTTCGACCTCGAAAACGCCAGCCACAGGCCGCCGCCGACCAGGAAGCTGCCGCTGATCCGGGACATGAGCTTGATGCGGCTGGCCGACAGCAGGCGCCCGGCCCGGCCAGCGGCGAGTGCGTAGGTCGAGTCCGACATGGCGGCGAAGATCATGGCGGTGAGGCCCATGACGACGATCTGCAGCGAGTAGTTGCCTTGCGGCGCGATGAACTGCGGAAAGAAGGCGCCGAAGAACACCAGTGTCTTGGGATTGCTGAGCGCCACCAGCAGGCCCTGCAGGAAGAAGCCGCCGCGCGGCTTTCGCGCCGTTCCGTCGGCATTCAGCGTGCCCCTGGAGCGGAACATCTGCACGCCCATCCAGATCAGATAGGCGGCGCCGATCAGCCTGACCCATTCGAACCAGTGGCCCATGCCCGCGATCAGCGTGTTGAGGCCGATGCCAACAATGGCGATCATGATGGCAAGGCCAGCCTGCGTGCCGGCGACGTTGGCGAGCCCGGCGCGGGTCCCATGGCGGATGCTGTTGGCGATGATCAGCGTGACCGTCGGTCCTGGCACCAGGATGATGACGATGCAAGCGAGAACATAGGCGGCGTAGAGTTCCAGCGACATGATTTTTCCTCTGGCGTGCCGCCGACGCGGCGCAACTGGGACAATCAATGCATGGCCAAAGCCTCCACGCAAGGCGTCCGGGAAGCACCGAGCCGTCGCACGCGGGTCAGGCGCCGGCTGGCCAAGGCAGCATCGCCTCATAGGCGGCGGCCGCCCTCAGCACGGCGAGGTCGCCGCGCGGCCGGCCGATCAGCTGCATGCCCATTGGCCGGCCCTTTTCGTCGAAGCCGACCGGCACGTTGAGCGCCGGGCAGCCGCCCAGCGTGGCGAAGGCGGAAATCTGCATCCAGCGGTGATAGCTGTCCATTGGCCGTCCGGCGACCTCGCTTGGCCAGTGCGTGGTGACATCGAAGGGAAAGACCTGCGCGGTCGGCAGCGCGATGAGATCGAAGCGGTCGAAGATCGACAGCAGCATGCGATGCCAGGAGGTGCGGATGACCGAGGCCGCGCGGATCTGCGGCGCCGTCAGCCGCATTGCATTCTCGATTTCCCATAGGGCTTCCGGCTTCAGCAGGCCGCGCTTGGAGGGGTCGTCGTAGTGGGCCTGGAGGGCGCAGCCGCTGCTGGCCTGGCGCAGCGTCACGAAGGCCTGCCATAGCGCCTCGAAGTCAAAATCGGGCAGCAAGGGTTCAATCACGAAGGACTGTCCCGCGAGCCGACCGAGCGCTGCCTCGCACAGGCCGAGGATGCCGGGTTCGAGCGGCAAGTGGCCGCCGAGGTCGCCGAGCCAGGCGACGCGGCCGCCAGTCGAGGGCGTTGCGAGCCCTTCGAGGAACGAGCCCGGTTTCTCATAGGACAGGGGTGCCTGCGGATGATAACCCGCCTGCACGTCGAGCAGCAGAGCCATGTCGGCGACATTGCGGCCCATCGGCCCCTCGACGCCCATCTGCGCATGGAAGACCTCGAAATCCGGCCCGGCGGGCACGAGCCCCTGCGACGGGCGGAAGCCGTAGACATTGTTCCAGGCGGCCGGGTTGCGCAGCGAACCGCCGAAGTCGCTGCCGTCGGCGACGGGCACCATGTCGAGCGCCAGCGCCACCGCCGCGCCGCCACTCGACCCGCCGGCGGTGAGCGCCGGATCGAAAGCGTTCAGCGTCGGCCCGAAAACGTTGTTGTAGGTGTTGGAGCCGAGTCCGAATTGGTCTTGCCGATGATGATGGCGCCGGCATCGCGGATGCGCTCGACGAAGAAATCGTCTTCCTGCGGCACGAAATCGGCGAAGATCGGCGAGCCGAAGGAGGTCCTGAGCCCAGTGGTCGAGGCAAGGTCCTTGATGGCGATCGGCAAGCCGAAGAGCGTTCCGGTTTCGTTCGCTTGCCTGCCATCGGCCGCGTCGGCCTCGCGCAGGATGTCGCCGCGATCGCGCAACGAGACGATGGCGTTGACCAACGGGTTGACCGCTTCGATGCGGTCGAGGAAGGCCGTCACCACCTCACGTACGGAAAGCGTTCTGTGGCGGATCGCGTCGGCCAGTTCGACAGCGGACAGGCGGCAGATGTCGCCGGCCGGCGGGACGGCATGTTTGGTCCGGGGACGCATCATCTCAGCTGACTTTCTGCAAGGCCTGATCGACATCCTTGGCCAGCGGGATCGCCGGTTGGGCGCCCGGCTTCAGGCAGGCCAGCGAGCCAGCCGTACCGGCACGCGCCAGTGCCTTTTCGAGCGTGAGGCCGGACGACAGGCCGGCAGCGAAGTAACCGCAGAAGGTGTCACCGGCGCCGACCGTGTCGACAGGGGTGATCTTCATTGCCGGAATGGTCAGGAAGTCGGTTGGCGTCGCCGCCATGACGCCGTCGCCGCCGAGCGTGACGACGATGGTGCGGCCGGTTTTCGCGGCGAAGTCGCGCATGCGTGCCGCACGGTCGCGGCCGTTCAGCGCCAGCGCCTCGCCATAGAGGTCGAACTCGGTCTCGTTGGCGACGGCATAATCGGCCTTGCCGAGGAAAGCCGCCGCGTCGCCCTGGAAAGGAGCGGTGTTGAGCACGGTGATGGCGCCGGCCGCCCGCGCCTGGTCGAGCGCGGCATCGACGGTCGCCAGCGGGATCTCGTGCTGCAAGAGCACGACGTCGCCCTTTTTCAGGAAGGCCTTGGAAAGGTCGCCGGGCACCACGGAAGCATTGGCGCCGGGGACCACGGCGATGATGTTCTCGCCGTCGTCACCGACCATGATCAGCGCCGTGCCGGTCGAGGCAAAGGTTTCGCCCACGCCCGACAGATCGACCTTGGCCTCGCGCAGCAATGCCAGCGCCTCGCCGGCGAAACTGTCCTTGCCGACGGCGCCGACCATGCGCACCGGGGCACCGGCGCGTGCGGCTGCCAGCGCCTGGTTGGCGCCCTTGCCGCCGGGCGCCGTGGCGAAACCGGAGCCGCTCACCGTTTCGCCGGGGCTCGGCAGGCGGTCGACTTTGGCGATAAGGTCGAGGTTGATCGAGCCGATGACGATAATCAAGCAAGGCCTCCTGCCGGCATGAATTCAAGGTTCTGGAACGTCCACGGTGCGTTGGGGCGAAGACGGGCCGTTCCAATCGCGCGGGAAGCTAACCTGTAAGGTCGCGGCTTGCCAGACCACGCGAATGGTCCAGCTTGCTTTGTGGTATCGTGGCCTATTCACAACGCACGGTGACGGTGCCCTGATAGCTGCCGGCGGGAAAGATACCGCTCGATTTGGTGGCGATGAGGTCGATCTGCATGGCGTGGGTGCCATTGACAAGCTTCTGCGGCACATTTCCGTTGATGTCGGCTCCCGAGCCGTCGAGGCGAAAGACCGAGGCGAAGGTCACGTTGGTGCCGCCGCCGCTCGGCGCGGACGAGAACGCGGCCGGCGCCGGCGCCGAAACCGAATAGCAGTCCAGCAGATTAAGCAGCGAGCACACCAGGGAGCTTGCCACCACGGTCGCGCTGGCGCTCGATCCGCCTGCCTGCTTGGAACTCAGTATACTGATGGCGGGATTTGCGGTCATCGTTCCCGATGCCCCGACCATGATGGTGCAAGTGCCGATGATTGCCGCCGACACAGGCTGGCTGAAGCCGGCAAGTGCCGCCACCGCGAGCAGCGCGCGGTTATTTCCTCTTCTTTTTCTTGTCATCGCCATTTCCGGTCCTGAGGCTCCAGCCTTCGTTGGCCCATCCGGGTGATGCGGCAGCAGAAGCGGGAGCAGGAGCGCCGCCGGCCACGCTGGCCGTCTGGCCGTCTCCGCCGAGACCCATCTTGAGCAGCTTCAGCTCCAGTTGCAGGCGCTGGACCTCAAGTTCGTAGAGCCGGCTGCAGTCGAGACGCTTCGGCGTACGCCCGATCGGGATCACCACCCGGCCGTAGGTGGCGACACCGTTGTCCGTCTGGTTGTTGCCTCTGATAACGCCGAGATCGACATAGGCACCGGAACCGGAAACGGCGGAGCGGCAAGTGGTGCCGTCGGCGGCATGGACCTCGTCCTGGCCCTGGGGCAAGGTGACACCGGGCAAATTGAAGCCGTTCTCGTTCTGATTGAGATTGTAGATCTGGTCCTGGGCCAGGGTTGGAACCGTGTTTGTCACTGCAACCGCGAGCGCCAGCGTCAGGATTTGCGGTGCCCAAAAAACTTTCCGCATATCTGTGCCCTTATCTGCGTCTGTTGATTGGGAAAGGGGATGCTCTCGATACAGATACGCACTTTACGCTCGGCAGCGCCGCCGAAGGGCACGACCACAAGGACAGGACGGGAAGCCTGGGAAGCCAACTGGAACACACTTGGAGAGATCCTGGCCTCCACCGGCTGAAAATCCTGGTCGTAGACATGGATCTCGACCCTGATCTTCTGGTCGTATGGATTGGCCGGGAAGACGCGAACCGCGAAGGCATCGGTGAAACTGTTGACCTCACCGCGCATGGGCGACATCGACTGCGCCTTTGCGGCAATAGGCGCCAGCCCGACGGCCAGTGCCGTCGCCAGGATTCGTGCATGTGTCAAGTCCCTCTCCTTAGCGACGGCGCTATTCGCAGCGCAGCGTTACCGTTGCCTGGTAGTTTCCGTTGGCGAAGCGGTTGCTGCCGCCCTTGGTGCCGGCGAGATGGACCGAGACAAGGTCGGCGCCGGGTGTGCTGATGGGCGTCGCCGAGCCGGTCTCGACGATGGAGTGCGCACCGGCGGAAGAATAGGTTGGTGTCCAGGTGGTCGATGTCGTGTCGGCCGATGGCACGGTCGTGGTGGTAACCGGATCGACGCTCAGCGACACGCCGCCCGTCGTCGTCAGCGTGACGGTTCCGGCCGAGCCGCCGCTGTTGTGGGAACTGAGGGACTGGAGGTCGGGGCTGACCGTCATCGTGCCGTTGGTGGCAATGACGAGCGTGCAGGTCGGAGTGATCGTGCCATTGAAAATGACATTTTGCGTTGTGGCCATTGCGGCCTGGTCCAGGCACGCGGCCAGCAAGGCTGCACCGAAGGCGGTGCGCAACAATTTCATCGAGACCTCCTGCCAAGTCGGATCACCCGAAGTGATAGGAGTCATGATCGCTTTATCGTGGTTAATTTAGCGTAAACTTAAATAAGGTGCGGAAATAACATTTCATAAAAAACCGAAGGTTGTCCCCGGTTGTGTCATGAACTCCGGATAAAACTCAAGTAATACTTTCCACCACTTAATATCTGTAAATTTTTCCGGCGAAAACTGGAAAAACGATATTTTACGACGACACTTGCCCCGCCTCCCAGCCCAGGATGGCGCGCTTGCGGGTCAGGCCCCAGTGATAGCCGGTGAGATCGCCGGACTTGCCGATGGCGCGATGGCAAGGCACCACGAAGGAGAGCGGGTTGGCACCATTGGCGGCACCGACCGCGCGGCTGGCGCTCGGCGCGCCGATGCTGGCGGCGATCGAGGAATAGGTGCGGGCCTTGCCCATCGGAATCTGCAGCAGCGCCTCCCAGACGCGGACCTGGAAGTCGGTGCCGATCATGACGACATGCAGCGGCTGGTCGGGCCGCCACAATGTCGGATCGAAGATACGCGCGGCGTAAGGGCCGGTCGCGGCCATGTCCTCGACATAGACGGCGTTCGGCCAACGGCTGGACATGTCGGCGAACGACGCACGTTCCTCGCCCGGATCACTGAAGGCGAGGCCGGCAAGGCCACGGTCGGTGGCCATGATCAGGGCGGTGCCGAAAGGCGAGGGGTGATAGCCGTAGCGGATGGTGAGGCCGGCACCGCGCGTCTTGTAGTCGCCCGGCGACATCGCCTCATGGGTGACGAACAGGTCATGCAGCCGGCCGGGGCCGGACATGCCCAGTTCGAACGAGGTTTCGAGCAGCGGCATGCCGGAATCGAGCAGCCGTCGGGCGTGGTCGAGCGTCACCGCCTGCAGGAAGGCTTTTGGCGACAGGCCGGCCCAGCGGGTGAAGAGTTTTTGCAGGCCTGTCGGCGTCTCGCCGACCTCCTCCGCAAGCTCCTCGAGCGAGGGCTGGTCGCGATAGTCGAGGCTGATCTTCTCGATGGCGCGGCGCACGATCTCGTAGTCGCCGCCTTGCGGCGTGATGTCCTTCTTGAGGACTGCTGTGTGTGAGCTCATCGAACTGTCTCCTTGGCCAGGAATATCGCCCCTTGGGGCGGCGATCGCCACCCGAAACTTGCCTTCTTGCCGCGCATGCCCAGATAGATTCGGGGTTTGTGCCCAGGAGTCGCTCATGGCTGGCGAGAAAGTGCACCTGACCGGGGCAAAGGAAACCTTGCTGATGACGCTCTACGGCAAGGCGCTGGAGAGCCGGCTGCCCCATTCCCTGCTTGCGGATCATTTCGCCGACGAGGCGGTGCGCAAGATCGACTATGATTTCTCCAGGCTCAAGGTCGACGAGAATCTCGGCATCGGCCTGGCAATCCGGGCCAAGACACTGGATGTCCGTGTCGAGGATTTTCTGGCCAGGAATCCCGGCGCCATCGTGCTGCATCTCGGTTGCGGGCTCGATACGCGCGTCTTCCGTGTCGATCCGCCACCCGGCGTGGACTGGTTCGACGTCGACTATCCCCAGGTCATCGAACTCAGGCGCAAGCTCTACCCGTCCCGCGACCATCACCATCTCATCGCTTCGTCGGTGACCGAGCCCGGCTGGCTGGCCGAGGTGCCGCGCACCCGCCCGGCCATGGTGGTGGCGGAAGGTCTGACGCCCTATCTCCCCGCCGATGAAGGGCTGCGTCTGGTTTCGCGGCTTGTCTCGCATCTTGCCGGCGGCGAGCTGATGTTCGACGCCTACAGCCGTTTCGGCCTGACGCTGCTTCGCCTCAATCCGACCATCAAGGTCACGGGTGCCGAGGTCCACTGGGCGATCGACGATCCGCACGAGCTGGAACTGGCGGTTCCGAAACTGAGGTTCGTCGAGGATATTTCCGCCTACAAGCCTGAACACGCCGCCCGCATGGGCTGGTTCGCCAAATTGTTCGTTCGCCTTTGGAAACACATTCCGGCGCTGCGAAAGGTAGGCAGGCTTCTGCGCTATCGCTTCTAGATTCAGCGCGCCTTTGCGGTCGCCAATGCCCGCGAAAAGGCGGTGGCAAAGCTCTCGCGGGAATCAGGATCGAGAAAACCGCCGATCGGCACGTTCTGGCCTTGCGCTTCCACGGTCATTTTGGTGATGCCGATCTCGGCGTGACGGGCCACCGAAAACCGCGCCCAGAACGGGTTGAAGCGGTGCGCTTCCGATTTTCCCGAAGGGGCTGTCTTGCGGATGTCGAGGCTGGTGCGGGACACCGACACCTCCTCGCGGGCGCGGGCGGCCCGATAATTGGCGCGGAAGGCGATGTAGACGGCGACCACGTCGAGGCCGAAGAAGCCGAACACCGGCCACGCACCACGCGACAGGAAAAACGCGCCTGTCACCAGCCAGCCGAACAGCAGCGCGCCCATCAGGACCAGGAAGCCCGTCCTGCCCAGCGACCGGTGTGGGGTCAGCAATGCGTGAAAGAAGGGCTCGTCAGCCTGGAACGAGGCGTTTGTGTCGCTCATGACAGGATATTATAGGAGGGAAATGGCGAGCCCCAAGTCCAAAGATTCTTCCATGCCCGAAAAAAAGCTGCCGGCCGGACGACGTGACGGATCGAACGCCAAGCCGCGTCCACGGCCCGTGCGGCGGACGTCACGCTATACCCCGGCGGAAGTGCATGAGATCTTCCGGCGCTTTTCGGTCCAGCGGCCGGAGCCGAAGGGTGAGCTCGAACATGTCAACGCCTTCACGCTGCTGGTGGCTGTGGTGTTGTCCGCGCAGGCGACGGATGCCGGCGTCAACAAGGCGACGCGGGCGCTGTTCAAGGCCGCCGATACGCCACGGAAGATGGTTGCTCTGGGTGAAGCCAAGGTCGGCGAATACATCAGGACCATCGGCCTCTGGCGCAACAAGGCCAAGAATGTCATCGCGCTGTCGGAGGCGCTGATCCGCGACCATGGCGGGGAGGTGCCTGATGACCGCGATGAGTTGGTCAAGCTGCCGGGGGTCGGGCGCAAGACCGCCAATGTCGTGCTCAACATGGCCTTCGGCCAGCATACGATGGCGGTCGATACGCATATTTTCCGGATCGGCAACAGGCTTGGCCTGGCGCCCGGCAAGACGCCCGAGCAGGTCGAGCAGGGGCTACTGAAGATCATCCCGGACGAGTATATGCGCCATGCGCATCACTGGCTGATCCTGCATGGCCGCTATGTCTGCAAGGCGCGCAAGCCGGACTGCCCGGCCTGCGTCATCGCCGATATCTGCAAGGCGCAGGAGAAGACGACCAGCATTCCGGCGCCCCTCGTGCCGATCGCCCCGCTCGATGCGGTGGACGAGGTTCAAGGCCAAACCTGACGAGCGGCTGGGCCTCAACTCTCCTCCACGAACACCTCGAAAGCCAACCGGTTTGCGACAAATACCGATTGCGGAACCTCTGCCCGCTTCCGATTTATTCTAGATTAGGGTGTGTTGATATTCAGGTGATGCCAGCCTGCGAACGGTGGTTTTCCGCGCTCCCGGTGCTCGCGTACGAAAAGTATGCTCCGCTTCGGTTCTCGAAAACCACCATTCTCGGCTCGGCCTGACCCGAATCTCGACACCCTAGTAGCCGTAACCGCGCGCCATCGCCGCCGCGAAGACCGGGATCAGCAGGAAGACGAAGGCTTCCGCGCGGACGTATGTCTTCACCGAGGCCAGTTCGCCCGCCGGCACGGCGAAGGAGGGATTGGCGCTGGCCTGCCTGTTCCAGGAAATGAAGCGCACGGTCGGGACGATCGACAGCAGGCCGACAATGCCAAAGGCTACCATCTTGGCCCAGAACACCCAGTTGTAGACGTAGAACTCCCATCCCTTGAGACCCCAGAAGACGCGGCCGATGCCGACGATGATGATCAGCGCGGCGATGATGCCATAGTGGCGGTCGATGCTGGCGAGCCGCTCGAGTGTCGCGGCGGGCAGGTCGCCGCGGATCAGCACGAATTCGGCGCCGATGATCCCCGCCAGGGAAAACACCAGCAGATGATGGACAATGGCAAGCACAAGGTCGGTCGTGTCCATGCTTCTTCCCTTGGGTTTGAGCACCAGCCCGCGTCGGAGAAGATCGCGTCGCAATGTGCTGAAATCAGCCGGCCGGGAAAATAACACCGTCGGG
Organism: Mesorhizobium sp. HAY1-8B; assembly: GCF_056868045.1. NCBI lineage: Bacteria > Pseudomonadati > Pseudomonadota > Alphaproteobacteria > Hyphomicrobiales > Phyllobacteriaceae > Mesorhizobium > Mesorhizobium sp. HAY1-8B. Next base: position 6,834,427 of record NZ_CP200321.1, on the reverse strand, counting down.
CGGAATTCCCATAGCGGAGCCACGGCACCGGACATGCGGCTTTTCTGGATGATGGCGCGTTTCGCGCTGGCCCTTGCACCGCACGGGCTATTTGCTAAGCGCGGATAACTTCAGCGAGGCAATCCCATGAACAATCCGCACGGCGCTCCGGTCATCGAGACGAAGCGAACCATTCTAAGGGCGCACCGGCTGGAGGACTTTGACGCCTATGCCACGATGTGGGCAGACCCGGCCGTCACCCGCTTCATCGGCGGCAAGCCGCGCACGCGCGAGGAAAGCTGGATGCGCTTCCTGCGTCATGCTGGCCTGTGGTCGCTGCTCGGCTACGGCTTCTGGGCGATCGAGGAGAAAGCGACGGGCCGCTTTGTCGGAGAGGCCGGTTTTCACGACCTGAAGCGTGACATGGAACCGTCGATCGAGGGCATTCCCGAGGCCGGATGGGCACTGGCGCCGGCCGTGCACGGCGCCGGTCTCGCCACCGAGGTCGTCGGCCGCGTGCTGGCCTGGGGAGAAGAAACCTTTGGACGTACGAAAACCGTCTGCATCATCGATCCGGAGAACGCCGCATCGTTGAATGTCGCTGGCAAGGTCGGCTATCGCGAAGTATTGCGGACCACCTATCATGACGCCCCGACAGTGCTGCTGGAGCGGCTGTCCTGAACTGGAATTGAGACCTCTACCCCGCTTGGCGGCGCAGTTTCCGAGCAAGGTCGGCCCACGGATCGGCGCTCTGCGCGGCCGGTGTGACGCTCCGGCCCAGCAGCACCGTCGAGGCATCGAACGGCGTCGGCCGGGCGATCCCATAGCCCTGGGCATAGTCGACGCCGATGGTCTTCAGTGCGGCGGCAATTTCGTCGCTCTCGACGAACTCGGCGATGGTACGCTTGCCCATGACCTTGCCGATATGATGGATCATCTCGACCATGGCGCGGTCGATGCGGTCGTCAAGCATGTCCTTGACGAAGCTGCCGTCGATCTTGAGGTAGTCGACCGGCAGGTGCTTCAGATAGGCGAAGGATGACATGCCGGAGCCGAAATCGTCGAGCGCGAAGCGGCAGCCCAGGCCGCGCAGATCGGCAATGAAACGCATGGCATTGGTGAGATTGGCGATAGCGCTGGTTTCGGTGATCTCAAGGCAGATCATGGCAGGCGAAATGCCATAGACGAGAAACTGCTCGCGCAGGAAGCCGAGAAACGTCTCGTCGCCGAAAGTCGCTCCGGAAAGATTGATGGCGCATGTGGCAATCGGCGGCGTGCGCGGATCGGCCTGCCGGGCGGCCAGGATGCGGAAGGTGTTGCGCACCACCCAGCGATCGATCGACGGCATCAGGCCGTAGCGCTCGGCAGCGGGAATGAAGCTCTGAGGGGTGACGAAGCTGCCGTCTTCGTCGGTCAGCCGCAGCAGGATCTCGATATGCGCTCCCGCCTCGACGACGTCGTCGTTGAGCGGCCAGATTTCCTGGGCGTGAAGCCCAAAGCGGTTTTGCTCCAGCGCGGCGTGCAGGCGCTGTACCCAGGCCATCTCGCCGAAGCGCTCGCGCAAGGCCATGTCGCCATCGCTGTGGATTTGGACGCGGTTGCGGCCTTTCTCCTTGGCCATGTAGCAGGCGACGTCGGCGGCGCGCAGCGTTTCCTCGATCGTCACCTGCGCGTTGGCGAGCTCCACCATGCCGATACTGACGCTGGTGTTGAAGGGTCTTCCGTCCCAGGCGAAATGCAGGTCCTGCACCGCCGCGCGAAGCCTTTCGGCGATGTCGGCTGCGTTGGTGGCATCGCAATCAACGAGCAGCACGCCGAACTCGTCGCCGCCCAGCCGGGCGAGTACGTCGCCGGACCGCAATTCGCGGGTCAGCAGCGAGGAAATCTGGCGCAGCAACTGGTCACCCGCGGCGTGGCCGCACGTATCATTGACCAGCTTGAACTGGTCGAGATCGAGATACATCAAGGCGTGCTGCCGGGGCTTGCCTTGCAGTTCGACGATCGTCCTTTCCAGCCGGCTTTCGAAATCGCGCCGGTTGGCGAGCCCGGTCAATGCGTCATGTGAAGCCTGCCATGAAAGCCGCTCGATATAATCCTCTTCGCGCGTCATATCGTGGAAGGCGAGCACCGCGCCGACGATATCACCGGAAACGATCAGCGGCGCGCCGGTCAGCGCGACGGGAACAACGGAGCCGTCCAGCCGCTGCAGCAATTGCGGACGGGCGCTGGAACGGCACGGTTCGCCGGCCAGGAGACGCTCGACCAGCTGCGAATCCTCGACGCTGGTATCCTTGTCGACGAGGCGAAACAGCGATGCGACCGGTTTGCCCCTGGCAGTGCCGAGCGGACAAGCCAATAGTTTCTCGGCAACCGCGTTCATGTAGTCCAGCCGCCCGTCACGGCCAGTGCTGATGACGGCCTGGCCGATAGACGCCAGCGTAACCTGGGCGCGCTCGCGCTCGGCATTGAGCGCCAGCTGGAAGGCCTGGCGCTGCGCCAGAAGCTTGCGGGTACGCCACACCGCCAGCAGGATCAGCAAGGCGGCGGTGACGAGATTGGCAAAGGTGAGCAGCATACGGATGAAGCGCGATCCCTCGCCCAGACTGTCCGAGAAGGCCTTGGACAATGGGGTGACCTGACGATCGAGCCGATGGATTTCCGCTTTCCAAGCGCCGATCTCGGCTGCCGACGCAGGCCCCTTGCCCAGCGCCGCATGCATGGTGTCGCCGAGCCGCTGGATGGCGAGTATCATCGTGTCGGCCGCCGCCCAGTGCCGAATAGCGGTATCAAGATAGCTGAACGTCCGGAAATTCTGGAACAGCCAGATCAGCCCGGCGACGTCGTCCGGGTGGTTTCTGCCTTGCAGAAAGCCTGTGCGCGCTGCCTCTGTATCGGGCTCGGGCTGCTCGAGCGCCAAGCGCGCCGAGCGATCGGCCATCGGAACGGCGATCGCCTCGCGATACTCGGTGAAGAACTCCTCATTGCCGGTGTCCGCATACAGGCTGAGGAAATAGATGGCGTGCTTTTGCCCCTTGGACCACTGGCTTTCCCCGCCGACATAGGCGCGAACCGCCGAAAGCGTGTACAGGCTGAGGCTGGCGACCAGCGCCTGGATGAGCACGACGGCGATGAACGGCCACACGAGCCCGAGAAGACGGGGGCTGGCGTCCATCGATGACGGCTTCTTCGAATTCACGAACGTGCCATGATCCTGTCAGCGTGTCTGTCCGACTGTTTCACCCGTCGGTTGAGACGATTTTCTTCCCCTCATGTCGCGCAAATGGCGACAACAACCGGGTATCACGGGGGACTTAACAGCAAATAAATAGTTCCGTTCTCTACAAAGCCATTCTTGATTTGGGCGGCTGAATATTACGCAGCGTCAAGTGACTGCTTCAAGTTGAATCAGTTTGTATTCGAAGCTTATCGATCCTTTTCGAGCCCGTAACCGAGCGGGTTAGGCAGCGCCTCCGCCGCAAGACTTGCCTGTTCGAGCAGGGAGGCGTCCTCGCCGAAGGCACGGGTGGCGCGGGCCGCCGCCTCGAGCAGCGGACGTTTCATGCGCTGAAGGAAGGCGGCATCGACGCGCGTGCTCGGCCCCGCCAGCGTCAACGCGCCAAGCAGGTTGCGCCCCGGCCCGAATACCGGTGCCGAGACGCCCGCCGTCTCGGGGTCGCGGTCGCCGACGGCGAGGCAGTTGCAGGTTCTTCGGATGGTCTCGTAGGGTTCACCCGGCTGGCCGGAAAACGCCGCAAGCACGCGTCCGCCCGAGCCGACAAGCAAGGGCAATACGTCGCCCTCGCGTATGGTGTAGCGGATCGGATGCTTGGATTCGACGCGGTAGAGACAGGTGCGGACGTCACCCGACCGGACATAGAAGGCGACGCTCTCCCAGCTGTGCTCTGAAAGGTCGCGCATGATCGGCAACAGGATGTCGACCGCCACGACCGAACGCTGATAGAGGGCGCCGAGCCGGAAGGCGGTGGGCCCGACGCGGTAGCGCCCATCGTCGAGGCGCTTGAGCAACTGCCCGCGCAGCAGTGAATTCGTCAGTCTCAGGATCGTACTCTTGTAGAGGCCGGTGCGCGCCGCTAGTTCGGCCAGGCTGAGTGAGCGGTCGGCGGTTGTAAAGGCATCGAGGATCGCAATCGCCCGATCAAGTGCCGCGACACCTTCGGCCGACGTACGCCGAAGCTCTGTATCCGCCGATTTGCTTGGTGAGTCCATTGCAGTTCCCAGTTTGCAGAAACCCGAGCGGGGCCACTCTGTCGCGCTCCTAGATCGTTCTGTCCAGCAGAATATCGTTCCGGTTGACAGAACTTGCTAACATCTGCTTGAACTCGATCACGGGTCTGTGAATGCAGGCACGTTTGGCAGGCACCGGAGGAGGTGTCGTGATTTGGAGGAATCCCATGCTGAACAGACGCAGATTTTTGATGAGCACGGCGGCGGCAGGCGCTGCCGGCCTTGCAGGACTTCATCTCACTCCCGCTTTCGCCGATGGCGCACCGCAGATCCAGATTTTCGTGCCGGCGGCACCCGGCGGCGGCTGGGACCAGACAGGGCGCACGATGGACCAGGTGCTGCGCTCAGAGAAGCTGATCTCCGGCTCGCAGATCACCAATGTCGGGGGCGCCGGCGGCACGGTCGGGCTGCCGCAGTTCATCAGCCAATGGAATGGCAAGGGCAATTCGCTGATGGTCGCCGGCATGGTCATGGTCGGCGCCATCATCGCCAACAAGGCCGCCAACAATCTGACGCAGGTGACACCGATCGCCCGTCTCACCGGTGAATTCGAAGCCCTGGTGGTGCCGGCGGAATCGCCGTTCAAGACCGCCGCCGATTTCGTAGCCGCGCTCAAAGCCGATCCGACGAAGGTTCCCGTGGCCGGCGGCTCCGCCGGTGGCTCCGACCACATCCTGTTCGGCCTGATCGCTAAGACCGTCGGCGTTCCGGCGACCAGCCTTTCCTATGTCCCGTTCGCCGGCGGCGGCGAGGCCTTGTCGGCGCTGCTCGGCAACCAGGTGGCGGCCGGCATCTCCGGCTTTGGCGAATTCTCCGAACAGGTCAAGGCCGGTGCGCTCAGGCTGCTCGCCATCTCGGCCGACAAGCGCCAGGACGGCATCGACGCGCCGACGCTGAAGGAAACCGGCATCGATGTCGAACTGTTCAACTGGCGCGGCGTTTTCGCGCCTCCCGGCGTGTCCGACGCCGACAAGGCGGCGATGATCACGCTGGTCGAGACCATGGCCAAGAGCGATGCCTGGGCCACGGAGTGCAAGAACCGCAACTGGACGCCCATCCTGCTCACCGGCGACGACTATGCAAAATTCGTCGCCGAGGATTCGGCGCGCATCGAGGCCATCCTCAAGGATCTCGGCCTCGCGTGATTTTCCCCAGGGGGATGGCGCGAGCCGTCCCCCAATTCTCAAGTCCATCGATCGCATCGCAGCGATCATGGCTGGCAGCATGAGGGCCGGTGACAGCCGTCTTGGCCCGTAATCCTGGGGAGGACACTCCATGAGCACCATCAACCAGCCGACGGCGTCCTCGCGCCTTGCCGTGCCCGAATTGCTTGTTGGCATTGGGCTTCTCGCCTGTGCCGGCGCCGTGGCCTGGCAGACGCTGGCGATCCCGGTGTCGCCGCTCTATTCCAAGGTCGGGCCGACCGTCTTTCCCTATCTCACCATGGTTGGTCTGGTGGTGCTCTCGCTGCTGCTCATCCTCGCCGCGTTTCGCGGTGGCTGGCAACCGGAGGAGGAAAAGGAAACGCCGACCGACTGGAAGGCGATGGGCTTCGTCGTCATCGGCCTTGTCGCCAACCTGCTGCTTATCCGGCCGCTCGGCTTCACGGCGGCATCGGTCATCATGTTCGTTCTCGTCTGCTACGGCTTCGGCAGCAGGCATACGCTGCGTGACGCGTTCACCGGCCTTGTCCTGGCGCTGGCCGCCTATTTCGGTTTCGCCAGGGCGCTCGGCGTCAACATCGGTGCGGGTTTCATCGAGAACCAGCTGAACACGGCGATCGATGCGATCATCGGCGCGTTTGGAGCGTGAGGCCATGAGCACGCTCGAACAACTCGCCCACGGCTTCTCGGTCGCCTTCACCCCGGTCAATCTTCTGTGGTGCTTGCTCGGCACCACGCTCGGCACCGCCATCGGCGTGCTGCCAGGCCTGGGGCCGGCGCTCACCATCGCGCTGCTTCTGCCGATCACCTATCAGGTGGCGCCGGAGGCGTCCTTCATCCTGTTCGCCGGCATCTACTACGGCGCCATGTATGGCGGCTCGACAACCTCGATCCTGCTCAACACGCCAGGTGAAAGCGCCACCATCGTCACCGCGCTGGAAGGCAACAAGATGGCGCGGTCCGGCCGTGGCGGTGCCGCACTCGCCACCTCGGCGATCGGCTCCTTCGTCGCCGGTACCCTCGGCACGCTCGGCGTCGCCTTCCTGGCGCCGGTGGTTGTCAAGTTCGCGCTGGCTTTCGGCCCGGCCGAATATTTCTCGCTGATGGTGCTGGCCTTCATCACGGTTTCGGCCGTGCTCGGCTCCTCCTCGGTGCGCGGACTTACCAGCCTGTTTGCCGGCTTCGTTATCGGCATGATCGGCGTCGACCTGCAGACCGGCCAGCCGCGGTTCACCTTCGGCACGACAGAACTGCTCGACGGCGTCGACGTCATCATCGCCGCCGTCGGCCTGTTCGCGGTCGGTGAGACGCTCTATATGGCCTCGCGCCGCTATGCCGGCAAGGACGAGATCGTGCCGCTGAAAGGGTCGCTCTACATGACCGCGGCCGAATGGGGCCGCTCATGGAAGGCCTGGCTGCGCGGTGCGGCGATCGGCTTTCCGATCGGCGCCATGCCGGCCGGCGGCGCCGAAATCCCGACCTTTCTGTCCTATGCCATCGAAAAGAAACTGTCGAAGCACAAGGAGGAGTTCGGCACGGTCGGTGCCATCGAGGGCGTCGCCGGTCCCGAGGCCGCCAACAACGCGTCCGCCGCCGGCGTGCTGGTGCCGATGCTGACGCTTGGCCTGCCTACCTCGGCAACGGCCGCGATCATGCTGTCGGCCTTTCAGAGCTACGGCATCAACCCGGGGCCGCTGCTTTTGACGACGCAGGCCAATTTGGTCTGGGGCCTGATCGCCAGCCTGTTCATCGCCAACGTCATCCTCGTCATCCTCAATTTGCCGTTGATCGGGCTGTGGGTGCGGCTGCTGAAGATCCCGGCGCCGCAGCTTTATGCCGGCATACTGGTGTTCGCGACCGTGGGCACTTACGGCATTTCGCAATCGCCCATCGATCTCGTCATCCTCTATTTGCTGGGGGCGGCGGGCTTCCTGATGCGGCGTTTCGATTTCCCGACCGCGCCGGTCATCATCGGCATGATCCTGGGGCCGCTCGCCGAAACCCAGTTCCGCCGGGCAATGACCATCTCTAATGGCGACTGGTCGGTGTTCTACAAGCATCCGCTGTCGCTGACGCTGCTGACGCTCGCCTTCATCGGCCTGGTCGGACCGCATATCTGGGCCTTCATCGAGCATCGCCGTCGGCGTGGTCCAGAGCACGTGCCGGGCGATGCCTGACCGATTTGAGAAGATATGACTGACCTGCTTTCCGGTATCCGCGTCCTCGACCTGACCAATGTTCTGGCTGGGCCTTATTGTGCCTATCAGCTGGCGCTGCTGGGGGCCGACGTGATCAAGGTCGAGGGGCCGCAAGGCGGCGACCTGGCGCGCCAGCTCGGCGGTTCGCCAAGGCTCAACCAAGCCGGCATGGGCGCCTCGTTCCTGGCTCAGAACGCCGGCAAACGATCCGTCATGCTCGATCTGAAGACAGAAGCCGATCGTGAACGCTTCCTCGACCTTGTCGCCAGTGCGGACGCGCTGGTGGAGAATTTCCGCCCCGGCGTGATGGATCGGCTCGGCCTTGGCTACGAAGCGCTGAAGGCGGTCCGCCCCGGCCTTGTCTATTGCGCGATATCGGGTTTCGGCCAGACCGGCCCGATGCGCGACAATCCCGCCTATGACCAGATCATCCAGGGCCTGTCAGGCATCATGAGCATCACCGGCACGCCGGAAACAGCGCCGCTGCGTGTCGGCTATCCCGTCGCCGATACGCTGGGCGGGCTGGCCGGTGCGTTCGCGATTGCATCGGCGCTGGTCAAGCAGAAGACCTCAGGCGAGGGTGCCTTCCTCGACGTCTCAATGCTCGAATGCACGCTTTCCGCACTCGGCTGGCCGGTGTCCAACTATCTGACGGCCGGGGTCGATCCCAAGCCGATGGGCAATGAGAACATGACGGCAGCACCCTCCGGCGCCTTCCGAACCGGCGACGGGCTGCTCAACATCGCCGCCAACAAGCAGGAGCAGTTCGTAACGCTTTGCCGGCTGATCGGGCGACCAGAGCTGGCCTTGGACCCACGCTTTGCCGAGCGCGAGACACGCAAGCGCAACCGTGCGGCGCTGAAAGTCGAGATCGACGAGGCCCTGGCAGGCGCGTCGGCGGCGGCCTGGGAAGAGACGCTCAATCGTGCGGGCGTCCCGGCGGGCAGGGTGCTGACGATCCCGCAAGTGCTGGGCGAACCGCAAGTACTGGAACGGCAGGTGACTGCGAATTTTAACGATGTCGCCGGGATGGACAGACCGCTGACCGTTCTGCGCGGCGGCTTCATGGTCGATGGCAAGGCGCCATTGCCGACAAAGCCGCCACCGGTGCTCGGGGAGCATATGGACGAGGTTTTCGCCCACCTGCCGCCGCGTGCCAAGGCAAAGGCACGGGCATGAGCAGTTCCGGGAAGAAGTCAGGCCGTGAACGCGGCGAGGAATGGTGGCAGACCGGCATCATCGAGATGAGCCCCGGCGTCATTCGGCTGCGCGGCTATGAAATCCAGGACCTGATCGGTCGCGTCAGCTTCCCTGCGATGATCTGGCTGATGTTGCGTGGTGAACTGCCCAGCGAGGACCAGGCAGCCTTGCTCGGCATTGCCCTGGGGGCGGCCGTCGATCATGGGCCGCAGGCGCCGTCGATTGCCATTGCCCGCATGGCCGCCACCTGCGGCGTCGGCATCAACAGCGCCATGGCTTCGGCCATCAATGTGCTCGGGGACGTGCATGGCGGCGCGGGCGAACAGGCGCTGTCCTTCTACGGCGATATCGCCGTGGCGATCGATGGCGGGACGGTGCTGGATGAGGCGGTCTCGGTAAGGGTCGACCGGTTCTTCGCCGAGGAAAGAAGGTATGTGCCAGGGCTCGGCCACCGCTTTCACCCGGTCGATCCGCGCGCACCACGGCTGCTGGAACTGACTCGCGAATTTGCCGCGCGTGGCGTCATCAATGGACGGTTCGCCGACATCGCCGAGGCTGTTGAGGCGGAGGTCGCGCGGCGCAAGGGGAAAAAAATCCCGCTCAATATCGATGGCGCAACGGCTGTTATCTATGGCGAGCTCGGCTTCCCGCCGCCGCTGACGCGGGGACTCTTCGTGCTGTCGCGTTCTGTCGGCATTCTTGCGCATACCTGGGAACAGTCGCAGCAGAGCGAGCGCAACAAGGGGCCGCTGCCGCGCGAATGGCTGTGGGCTTATACAGGAACACCAAAGCGGCCGTTTCCGGGAGACGGCGAGGCCGGCGGGTGAAGCCTATGCCCGGCCGGCCGACGCAGGCATGGGAAGCTTCAAGGTCTCCACCAGCGTCGCCAGGTCAGGCTCGTCGATCAGTATTGCCGCATCGGCCGGCGCCAGCCATGCCCGTTGCCGCCGTTTGGCTTCCTGCCAGTCGGCAAGCTCTTCGGTCACTTCGAGCAGATAGACGATGACGTCGACGCGAATGAAGTTGTTGGCCAGCCGTTTCCAGTAGGAATAGGTGCCCGCCGGTTCCTTCAACGTCTTGCCGAGCACGCCGGCCTCTTCCATCGCCTCGATGGTGGCTGCCTTGCGGCCACTCTTGCCTTTCATCGGCCATCCTTTGGGGACGATGAAGCGCTGCGTCGTCCGCGATGTGACCAGCATCACCTCGATGTCGCCGTGCGCGTTCCGCCGAAAGGGGATCGCCGCGACCTGGCGGATCCGCTCGCCTTTCTTGGCCTTGCGCACGGCCTTTTTCTTGGTGGCTGCCATTCGTAACAATCCAGTCGGTGCAGTGCCCCATAGCGTGACGCGGCGCCTTTGCAAAACCCAAACTGCCGCAGGGGCACTCGAAGGCCCCTATCATGTAAGTCGGCTAATTAAAAGAGTGGTCCCGCCTGTCAGCGGCAGGTGCTCACGGCGGTGTTGCCGATTATCTGCGTCTGGCAGCTCGGCCTGACCTGCGGCACCACCGGCGGCGGCTGCTGGACGATCACGCGGTCCTGGTCGCGATACTGCTGTTGCTGCTGCTGAAATTGCTGCCGCTGAATCCTGTTTTGCAAGATCTGCAGATCATTCTGCTGGATTAGCGCGTTACTTTCGGCAGAGGGATTGAGCACCTGCGCGGAGGCGGGCAACCCAAGCCCGGCCAGAACCATCGTAGCCAGCGCTGCCGATGCCAGAATCGACGGTGGCCTACGCGCGGACATGCGCCCATTCTGCGAAAAGATCCTATTCATTCCCAATATATAGGGCGGCCTGTCGGGTGATGCCATGGCCATGCATGGATCTCCCATAAGTCAATCATACCGTCGTGCGGTCCGTGACCGCAGATTGCCGTCATATGACGACTATGAAAGGCCGAAGGCTTTGGCCAGTGTCCCTTACGGAAGTTCTCGAATTCATCTGGCACAAGTCAATGTAGTCTAATTTAGCCAGAACTCAACAAGTGAGAATGCGGATACGCCGGCCTCGATGCATCGGACTTATTGCAGAATGCCGGCATTTTATTGTGTGGGTTGGCGGGGGCACCAAACTCAAGGAGGGATTGAGAGCGCCTGCCTAAAGGGGGAAGTGCATGGCTTTGGTTTCAAAGCGTGCTGTTGCGCGCTGGCCTTTTGGATTGACTGGCGGAGACCCAAACAAGGCGGATCAGACCCGCGAGGCCCCGCCAGAGGGGTTATCCGGGCAGGTGGGCAAACATCCTGCCGTTCTTAAAAGACGACTTGCCCTCCTGCTCGGCGCGACGGCGCTCGTCGGGCTCGTTTCGATTCATGCTCAGTCCCCGGCCCATGCGCAGCAATTGTCCATCAATACGGATGGTGCGCGGGGCGATGATGGTGACGACGGGATCGGTACCGCCGACGCCGAGCCCGGCAAATCCCCGACCGCGCCGGCCACAGGCACGAATAGTGTTGGCCGCACGACCTCCGGCGAGGCCGCTTTCGTGGGCAGCGCCCGGGGTGGGCGCGGCGGAGATGGCGGCTCGGCTGTCCATGCAACTGCCGTCCCGCCTTTTGTGGAGATCAAAGGCGGTAAAGGCGGCGACGGCGCGAAGGGCGGAACAGTCGATATAACAAACAATGCATCTGGAGCCCTCGAGACATCGGGAGATAATGCTCCCGGCATATCGGGTGACGCCAGCGGTGGCGATGGCGGTAACGGTGCATGGGCATTCGCCGTCGCGGTCGGCGGCAAGGGCGGTGTCGGCGGGCGGGGTGGCGATGGCGGAACGGCGACCGTCACCACCACGATCGAAAGCAACATCATCACGCATGGCAACAATTCGAACGGCATCACCGTCAATTCCAGCGGTGGGCGAGGCGGCAATGGCGGCTTGGGCGGTGCGATCGGTGCCGGCAAGGGCGGCAATGGCGGCAATGGCGGCCATGGCGGCGACGCAAAAGGCGATAATGCCGGCTCCATTTCCACGGATGGGACCTTCTCGAAGGGTATGCTTGTGCGTTCCGCGGGCGGCGTCGCCGGTGATGGCGCAAGTGGTTTCGGTATCGTCGGCGAGGGCGGTAACGGCGGTGTGCCGACAATCGGCGGCAATGCCGAGGGGATAAATTCGGGGACCATTACCACCCGGGGAGATTTTGCCAGCGGCATGGTCGTGCAGTCGGTTGGCGGCGGCGGCGGCGATGGCGGTGGCGGCCTCGGTCTGTTCGGAGGGGGTGGCGCGGGTACGGATGGCAATGACGGCCGGGCGGCAACGGGCACCAATACCGGCAACATCACTACCAGCGGCCTAGGCGCCATTGGCATGCTGGTCGAGTCGGTTGGCGGCGGCGGCGGCGATGGCGGCGGCGCATTCGGTCTCGTTTCGATCGGTGGCAAGGCAAGTGGCGGCGGCCAGGGCGGTACGGCCACCGGCAATATTGGCGGCGTCATCAAGACCGGCGTCGATGGAAACGGCGGCGATGGCGCGCATGGCATCCTGATCCAGTCGGTTGGCGGCGGCGGCGGCAATGGCGGCTATGCCATCGGCGTAGCCCCCGCGATCTCGGTCGCCATCGGCGGCGGTGGCGGCACTGGCGGCAAGGGTGGCGTGGTCAACGTCAACCAAGCCGGCGCCGGTGTGAGCGTTGAAACGAACGGCCGTTCCGCGAGCGGCATCATCGCACAGTCGGTTGGCGGCGGCGGCGGCAATGGCGGCGGCGCCGTTGCCATCGGCGGATTGGTGGGCGTATCGGTAGGCGGCTCGGGCAATGCCGCCGGTGACGGCGACAGCGTGAACTATAAAGTTGCGAACGCCAAGGTCACCACGCTCGGGGACGATTCCATTGGCGTGCTCGTGCAGTCGGTCGGCGGCGGTGGCGGCAATGGCGGTTTTGCGCTTTCCGGCTCTACAGCCGCAGCAGTGAGTGTCGGCGGCAGCGGCGGCGCTGCAGGTAAGGGCGGCGTCGTCGACGCGACGGTCGGCGGCAGCGTCAACACGTCCGGCGATCGCGCGACAGGCATCGTCGCCCAGTCGATCGGCGGCGGCGGCGGCAATGGCGGCTTTTCCGGCGCCGCTAGCTTCGGCGCCAGTGTGGGTATCGGCGGCAACGGTGCAGGCGGCGGCGATGCCGATACCGTCACGTTGCGCACGGCCGAGGGCGCGATGCAATCGATCACCACGGACGGCGCGGATTCAGCTGGCCTGATCGTACAGTCGGTCGGCGGCGGTGGCGGCAATGGCGGTTTTGCCGGCACTTTGTCGGCGATTGCCGGCTTCGGCATGGGTGGAAAAGGCGGCGCTGCCGGTAAGGGGGTGGCGACGGAAGCCACTTACAACGGTTCGGTCGAGACTTTTCGCGAAAGGTCGGCCGGTATCATCGTGCAGTCAATCGGCGGCGGTGGCGGTAATGGCGGCGGCCAGTTCGGCCTGAGCGTCAATGCAAGCGTAGGCATCGGTGGTTCAGGCGCCGGCGGCGGCGAAGCCGGGACGGCAAAATTCTTCTCGACGACAGCACTCAATGTCACGACCCATCAGTCGGATTCGGCTGGCGTCATCGTGCAGTCGGTGGGCGGCGGCGGCGGCAATGGCGGCTTTTCGTTGAATGGCGCAGGTTTGGTGGCTGCAGTCAGCATTGGCGGCAAGGCCGGCACGGCCAGCGACGCCAAGGCGGTGACGATCGGCATCCATTCGGGATTGATTCACACCTTGGGTGACCGCTCCACCGGCATCATCGCCCAGTCGATCGGTGGCGGTGGCGGCAATGGCGGCGGCACGGCCTCGGCCGGCCTCGGTGCCAACGTCACCATCGGCGGCAAGGGCGGTGGCGGCGGCGCGGGCTGGACCGTCGATGTCACCAATGGCGCGACAGTTCACACCGAAGGTGTCCAGTCTCACGGCATCCTGGCGCAGTCGATCGGTGGCGGTGGCGGTTCAGGCGGCTTTGCCGTCTCGATTGGCGGGCCGTCCTTCTCGCTTGGCGGCGATGGCGCGTCGGGCGGTGGAAGTAAGAAGGTCTATGTCGAAAACACAGGCCAGATCAACACAGACAGGGATATGTCGATCGGCATCTTCGCGCAGTCGGTCGGTGGCTCGGGCGGTGATGGCGGGTTCGCGATGGCGGCCGGCGCCTTTGCCGCGGTAGGCATCGGGGGCAAAGGCGGGGCCGGCGGTGCCGCAGGCGAGGCAGAGGTCAAGAACACCACCAACATCACGACGAAGGGCTCTCTCTCACACGGCATTCTGGCTCAGTCGGTCGGCGGCGGTGGCGGCAATGGCGGATCTGTCGGAACGTTTGCTGTCGGTGTGTTCGGCGCAGCTTCCGTGGCGATCGGCGGCGGTGGCGGCGATGGCAATCTCAGCAACCAGGTCACGGTTACCCACAAAGGTGACATTCATGTCGGCGGCATGGGCTCGAAGGCCATCCTCGCGCAATCTGTAGGCGGCAGTGGCGGCAATGGCGGCTCGGCCTATTCAGGTGCGGTCAGCGCCGGTCTCTACGTGTCCGCCTCGGTCGGGGTTGCCGTGGGCGGCGAGGGCGGCAACGGAGGCAATGGCGGCAAGGTAACGGTTCGGGCCGATGGCAACCTGATTGCTGATACGGACGCAGCCGGTTCCGGCGGCATCGTCGCCCAGTCGATCGGCGGCGGCGGCGGTAATGGCGGTCGCGCCGCTACGATTTCGGGTGCTGCCAGCACCGGAGTCAGCGTTGCACTCGGTGTCACGGTTGGCGGCTGGGGTGGTGATGGTGGCATGAGCGACCGCGTCATCGTCGACAGCGGCATGAATGGCGGCGGCAGCATCGTTACCAAAGGCGCCAACGCGATCGGCATTCTCGCACAATCGGTGGCGGGCAGCGGCGGCAATGGCGGCGATTCCTGGGGAGCCGCGGGCGGCTTCGGGGTCAATGCCAGTATCAATGCGACGGTTACCATCGGCGGCGGCGGTGGCAAGGGCAACATCAGTGGCGATGTCTCCGTTCATAACGCCATGACGATCAACACGAGTGGGGACATGAGCGCCGCGATCGTTGCCCAGTCGATCGGCGGCGGCGGCGGCAATGGCGGGGCGACCAATGGCGCGACGGCCGATCTCGGCACTGAAAACGGCGTCAACGTCGCGGTCAACGTCGGTGTTGGCGGCGCGGGTGGCACAGGCAACAAATCCGGTGCCGTGGATGTTACGAACTCCGCCAATCTGACCACCGACGGCGATTATTCGTCCGCCATTGTTGCCCAATCGATCGGCGGCGGCGGCGGCATGGGCGGTGCAACAAACACGCAGGCGTTCCATGTCGGCGGCACCGCGGGCACGAGCGTTACCGCAAATGTCAGCATCGGCGGCAATGGCGGCGACGGCAACGATGCCGCATGCGCCGCGGACGCGGGCGGTAATGCCACTTGTTTCGACGGCAAGGTCGGTGTCGCGGTCGACAATTCGGGCGAAATCCGCACCAGCGGGTTCAACTCGGTCGGCATCCTCGCCATGTCCATCGGCGGCGGCGGCGGCGGCGGCGGCTCGGCTTCGACCAAAGAGGATATCGTCGGCCCAGGCGACGCCGGGGAAACCTCGGTCGGTATCGGCGCAGCGATCGCGCTTGGAGCCGGCGGTGCCGGCAACGGCGGCACGGTTTCGGTCACCAACCGCAATCTGATCATCACAGACGGCGCCGATTCCTATGGCATCAGCGCCAATTCGATCGGTGGTGGCGGCGGCGTCGGCGGCTCGTCCAGCTCCGGCGTGCTTGGTACCTACGCAATCGGCGGCTCGCTCGGCGGCGCGGGTGGCAAGGGTGGCAATGGCAACCAGGTCGATGTCTCCAACTTGGCCGGCGCAACGATATGGACCAAGCAGGAGCGTTCAATCGGCATCTTCGCGCAGTCGGTCGGCGGCGGCGGCGGCGCAGGTGGTGCCGGCGAAAGCAAGGGCAAGAGCGATGGCGGTGAAGTCGCGGTAAACCTGTCGCTTGGCGGCGCGGGTGACGTCGGCGGCAATGGCGGCAAGGTCAATGTCGAAAACGGCGGCATCATTCAAACCGACAAGGCCAATTCCCACGGTATCCTGGCGCAGTCGATCGGTGGCTCCGGCGGCGTCGGCGGCGCGTCGGGCACGTCATCCAACGATTCGAAGATCGCCATCACGCTGAGCCTCGGTGGGGCTGGCGGTGCCGGCGGTAGCAGCGACAAGGTTCACGTCCAGAACTTGAAGAGCGGTTCGATCCTGACGCAGGACGACAACTCGCACGGTATCTTCGCACAGTCGGTGGGCGGCGGCGGCGGTGCGGGCGGCGCGGGCTCGACGGAGACCGGCAAGGCCGAGACGGCAGTCACCATGTATATCGGCGGCCAAGGCGGCAGCGGCAGCACCGGCGGCGAGGTCGAGGTCAACAACTCCGGCAGGATTGAGACACTGGGCTATATCTCGCACGGCATTCTTGCCCAGTCGGTTGGCGGCGGCGGCGGCGCTTCGGGTGCTGCGACCGGCGCATCGGAAGCAGACATGACAATCGGTGGCGGCGCCAGCGTACCCAACGGGATTCCGATCCCGGTGATCGGCGGCCCCGACAACAAGGCCGATGGCGGCAAGGTCACCGTCACCAACGATGGCGAGATCATCACACACAAGGACGGTTCATACGGCATCTTCGCCCAGTCCATCGGCGGCGGCGGCGGTTATGGCGGAACGGTTTCGTCCGACTTCGCCGGGTCCGATTCCTTTGCCCTCAGCCTCGGCGGCAAGGGTGGCAATGGCGGCGATGGCGGCGATGTCCGGGTTGAGGTTTCCGGCTCGATCGAAACCTTTGGCGACCGCGCGCATGGCGTTGTGGCGCAGTCGGTCGGGGGCGGCGGCGGCGTGGGCGGCGATGCAAAAGGCAAAACCTCGAACGCGCTCGGCATCGGCGGCCTTGGCGGCAACGGTGGCGATGGCGGCGATGTGACCGTGATCCGCACCGGCACTATCACCACGCATGGTGTCGATGCGGTCGCCATCATCGCGCAGTCAGTCGGAGGCGGTGGCGGCATCGGCGGCGCCGGCTTCGGGCGCTTCGGGGCCACGGCGGATGGCGGCAGCGGCATCGACAACAACACCATCGGGTTCAATACGTTTGCAGGCGCCAAGGGCAATGGCGGCACGGTGACCATCGAGCAAGATGGCGCGATCGTCACTGATGGCGAGCGGGCACATGGCATCGTGGCCCAAGCGGTCGGGGGCGGCGGCGGTCTGGCCGGCACGCTCTCCACCGGCGCCGCCGGTTCCGGCGGTGGCATCGGCGATGCGGCGGCGGCGTCGGCAACGGCCATGAGCCAGGTCTGGGTGAAGGGTGCGAGCTCCTATGCGATGTTTGGACAGAGCGCGACCGGCGACGGTGATGCGCACGCGGTCGATCTGACCGCCGGAGACAGCCTGTTCGCGCAGGGCGCGGATTCGGTGGCCGTCTATGGTGAGAGCACGGCCAAGGGCGCAAAAGGCAACATTACCATAAACCTGAATGGCCAATACACGATCGGCGGCGCCGGTACCGGCGTCGCGGCCATGCTCGTCGGCGGCGCGAACAACACGCTGACCAACCACAGCCTGCTCTATGCGATGGGAGCGACGCCGACATTCGAGATTCAGGCTTCGCAGTTCCAGGCGTTCCAGACCTTCCTGCTGGCGCCAGGTCCGGTGGTGCCGACGAACGCAATCCTGGAATCCCTGCTCGACGATTTCAGTCCGCTGGCCATCACCGGCACCTCGGGTGATGACCATGTCGACAATTCGCCGCTGGGCGACACGCTCGGACGCGTCATCGGCAACATCGATCTCGGCGGCGGCAATAACAGCTTCCACAATTTCGCCGATGCCTCGATGGTCGGGCTCAAGACCCTCAATCTTGGCGGCGGGATGTACACCAATGACGGGTTGTATACAAACCAGGGCATCGGCGTGGTTGCGAAGGTCGACGTCGGCGGCGGATTTAACCAGGACGGTTCCGGCCGTTTCGTTACCGACATCGACCTCAACAACCAGACCACCGATGCTCTTGCGTTGACAGGAGCAGGCAAGTTCGATGGCACCGCGCCGCTCAACTTCCTATCCATCGACAAGCTGTTTACCGCCTATACGATAGCCACGGGGTCTTCCATGGCGGCGAATTCGCAGATCGTGGCGACGATGCCCGTGGACCATCCGGCGGCGGGCTTCAATTTCATATTCGAGGTCGAACACGGTACCGATCTGGTACTGACCACCGACAACCAGACCTTCCTGCAACTCGCGCACGATCCGCAGTCCGGCGTCAATGATCCGGGCGTGTACCAGATGGCGCAATATCTCGATGACGTCGAGGCGTCGTCCAGCCCGGACAATCCGATGGCGCGGCTGATCAACCTGGTGCGCTTCTTGCCAAGCAAAGCAGAAATTGGCGAGGCGTTGACCCGGCTGACGCCGCACTATGCCGTGCATACGTTCGACATGATCAATCGCGAAACCGACATGATGCTGGAGGCGGCGCGCGAGTGCACCGGCGCGCCAGCCTACAAGAACGCCGATGGCCGCTGCATCTGGGCGTCGATCAGCCCGCAGGCCGAGTACAGCCGCGATGCGGGTGCTGGAACCACAAGCCGCGATGACGTCTTGAAGACGATGTCGCTTGGCGGCATCGGCGAGGTCGGCCAGAACTGGTCGCTCGGTGCCACGATCGGGCGTACAGAGTTCGATTCCAAGATCGGGTTCAACGGACAATTGCTCTCACAAACCACCGGTGAAGCCTGGCAGGCTTACGCGCTGGCCAAATACGCCAACCATAACTATTTTGCCGACTTTGCGCTTGGCGGCGGAACTGGTTCGTTCAACGGCGAACGCGACACCCATATCGATCCGGCGTTCTTCATCCCCGGCGAGACTTTGGACGGGCACTATCTGGACGCGGAAATGCTGCCGGGCATCGGCGACAGCGTTACCTACACCCAGAAAACCGCCATGTTCGGCGGCTCGGCGCGGTTCGGCGTTACCCAGCAGATGGGTGCGTTCTACCTGCAGCCTACGCTGCAGTTCGACGCGCGCTGGCTGCGCGTTTCCGGAAAGGAAGAGGGCTCGGTCGCCGCCTTCAACTTCGACGGCAGTGCAAATACATACTATTCGGCGACACCCGCGCTCGAGATCGGCACGGATATCGCGCTCAGCGATATTGCCAGCCTTCGCCTCTACGGAAAGGCCGGAGTGGAGTTCTCCAACAAGGACTGGGAAATCGAAGGCGGTTTCGCGGCGGCGCAGAATCTGCCCGGCAATCCCGCATTGCACTTGACGGAAACGGTCGATTCGCCGCTCTATCGGGTTGGCGCCGGGCTTGAGCTGAATGGCGTCAATGGCGTCGGCATGTCCGTCAGGTACAACGGCGCCTTCGGCGAAATGGTGAAACAGAACGCAGTCAGCGCGTCTCTCAAGGTCAGCTTCTAGCTGGCCCGGGACCGAGCCGGGCGGGAGGGGTCTTGATGAGGAAATACGTGTATTTCGCGGCAGTGCTGAGTGCGGCCTGCATTGTCGGTCTGCCGGCCATGGCCGCGCAGACCAAGGGTGACAAGGTGGTGGCGCCGGCCGCCGCCGATGCGCCGCAGCTGCCCGGCGGTGCATCGGCCCTGTCCGAGACCCATGGCGACTGGACGGTCAATTGCCAGATATCGGGCACGAACAAGGTCTGCAGTCTGTCGCACCAGCAGTTCAACAAGCAGAGCAACCAGCGGCTGCTGGCGATCGAGTTGTCGAGCAAGACCGGCGACGATGCGACGGGAACCCTCGCCCTGCCGTTTGGGCTGGCGCTCGCCAAGGGCGTCACCCTGACCATCGACGACCAGAAGCTGGACGGCAGCCTGGCATTCAACACCTGCCAGGTGGTCGGCTGCCTGGTGCCTGTGGCGTTCGACGCCAATATCACGCCGCTGCTCAAGAACGGCACCACGCTGAAGATCGACGCCTTCGCGGCCGATACCGGACAAGCGGTGAACTTTTCCATTCCGCTCAACGGCTTCAGCGGGGCGCTCGCCCGCACAGCGCAACTCTTGTCAAACTGACGGCTCAGGGCGGTATCTGATACACGGCGTCCAACAGGCGCCGCGTATCTTATCCAATGCGCGTCAAACGACTGTTGTCTTCAGCCTCTCGGCAATGAGGGCGGCGAGCCGCGCCGCCACCTCGTCCTTGGTCATCTCTGGCCATTCCTCGACACCGGTCTTCGACACGATCCGCACCCGGTTGCGATCACCACCCATGACACCCGAAGGGCCGATGCCGCTCTCGTGCGACACATCGTTGGCGACGATGAAATCGGCGCCTTTCTTCCTGAGCTTGGCCTCGGCATTGCGCAAGAGATCCTGCGTCTCGGCGGCGAAGCCGACAACAAGGCCAGGCCGCTGGCTGTGATGACCGACGCCGGCAAGGATGTCGGGGTTCTCCACCATGCGCAGCACCGGCGGGCCTTCACCCGCCACCTTCTTGATTTTTTCGCCGGCCGAATTCTCGCTGCGCCAGTCGGCGACGGCGGCAACGAACACCGCGGCGTCGGCGGGCAAAAGCTGTTCGACCGCATCGCGCATCTCCTGCGCACGTTCGACATGGATGGTCTTCACGCCGGCTGGATCGGCAATGCTCACGGGACCGGAGACGAGGCGCACATCGGCACCCAGCCTTGCCAATGCCGCGGCGATGGCGTGGCCCTGCTTCCCGGACGAACGGTTGGCGATATAGCGCACCGGGTCGATCGGCTCATGCGTCGGGCCGGAGGTGACGATGATCTTGCGCCCTGCCAGCGGCTTGGGGCCGGCATCGAGCAGCGCCTCGACCGCGGCGACGATCTCCAGCGGTTCGGCCATGCGGCCTTCGCCGGCCTCATTGCTCTCGGCCATCTCGCCCCTGGCTGGGCCGACAAAGGTGATGCCGTCCTTGACCAATGTCGCGCGATTGCGGCGTGTTGCGGCATGCGACCACATTTTCGGGTTCATCGCCGGCGCCATCAGCACGGGCTTGTCTGTGGCGACGAGCACGGTCGAGGCAAGGTCGTTGGCGTGACCGTTGGCGAGCTTGGCCATCAGGTCTGCGGTGGCGGGCGCCACCACCAGAAGGTCGGCCTCGCGTGACAGCCTGATATGGCCGACATCATGCTCATCGTTGCGGTCGAACAATTCGGTGAAGACATGGTCGGCCGAGAGCGCGCCGGCGGAAAGCGTGGTGACGAATTCCTGTGCTGCCGATGTCATCACCACCCGCACCGCCGCCCCGCGCTCACGCAGCCGGCGGATCAGGTCGAGCGCCTTGTAGGCGGCAATGCCGCCACCGATGATGAGCAGGATGCGCTTGCCGGAAAGCGTGCCTCGTGGAAAGATCTTGCCTGCCGGAGAGGCCACCGGCGTCGCCGTACCGTGCGCACTGGTGAGTTCGCGAAGGGTCTTTTCGATCTGGTCGATACGGCCGGGTCCGATCTGGCCATCGACAGCCGCCCGGATCATCACCCGTGCCTGTTCTTCCATCGAACGGTCATTTTCCGCCGCCAACCGGCGCAGCAACTCCTTGACCTCGTCATCAAGGTTGCGGATCGTGATGCTTGCCATCTGACTGCACTCTGCTCATCATTATCGATAGCAATGATAGCGATGCAATCAAACCGCTGCAAGTTGCGGACCAAGCCTTGACGGTCGGGCCTAAAGAATCTTCCAGGCGATATAAACCAGCGTCAGCGCGATCACCCACAGCGCCACCCGCCCGGAGCGGCTGTAGCGCGCCTCGGCCTTGCCGATGGCACGCGCCGTGGTCTCGTCGAAGCGCAGGCCGTGCTCGGCCATCAAGTCGATCTCACGCGACAACCGGTCGGTGCGCGCGGCAAGCTCGGGCGCCTGGCGGGCGAGCGTCAGCAGCGCCTTGGCGCCGTCGCGCGCGTCGATCATCATGCCGCGCGGGCCAAGGTTGCCGGCGATCCAGCCGCCGACCACCGGTTCGGCCGTCTTCCACATGTTGAAGGCCGGATCGAGTGTGCGAGCCACGCCCTCGACCACCACCATGGTCTTCTGCAGCAGGATCAGTTCAGGCCGCGTCGCCATGTCGAAGAGTTCGGTCACCTCGAACAGCAGCGTCAGAAGCTTGGCCATCGAAATGGTCTCGGCCGGCTGGCCGTGGATCGGCTCGCCAATGGCGCGGATCGCTTGCGCGAAGGCCGCGACATTGTGCTGGCGCGGCACGTAGCCGGCCTCGAAATGCACTTCGGCGACGCGCAGGTAGTCGCGCGTGATGAAGCCGTAGAGGATTTCGGCGAGGAAGCGGCGCTCCTTCTTGCCGAGCCTGCCGGCAATCCCGAGATCGACAGCAACGATGGTGCCGTTGGCTTCGACGAACAAATTGCCGGGATGCATGTCGGCGTGGAAGAAGCCGTCGCGCAAAGTGTGGCGCAGGAACGACTGGATGAGGTTGGCGGCGATCGCCTTGAGGTCGTGGCCGGCGGCTTCGAGGCCCGCGATGTTGTTCATCTTGACGCCGTCGACCCATTCCATGGTCAGCACGTCGCGGCCGGTGCGTTCCCAGTCGACGGATGGCACGCGAAAGCCGGGATCGTCCTTCGTGTTCTCACCAAGTTCGGAGAGTGCCGCCGCCTCGAGGCGCAGATCCATCTCGATCTTGGTGGTCTGCGCCAGCGTCTCGGTGACCTCGACGGGCCGCAGCCGGCGTGAGGAGGGGATGTACTTCTCCTGCAGGCGAGCGGCGAGGAAATAGCTTTCGAGATCCTGGAAGAAGCGGCGGCGCACGCCGGGCCGGATCACTTTCACCGCCACCTTGGTCGCGGCGCCGTCATGGATGGTTTCGGCGGCATGCACCTGGGCGATGGAAGCGGCGGCGACCGGGTCGCCGAACTCGGCGTAGAGATCGCCCACCTTGCGCCCGAGCGAGGCTTCGATGGCCGCGACCGCCTCGGCCTTGGGGAAGGTGTGCATCTTGTCCTGTAGCATGGCGAGATCGAGCGCCATGTCGTTGCCGACGACGTCGGGGCGCGTCGCCAGGAACTGGCCGAGCTTGACATAGGACGGGCCGAGCCGGACCACGGCCTTGGCCAAGCGGTCGCTGCGCTCATAGTCCAGCGCGCGGCGGCGGGTGAACAGCCGCGCCAGCCGCCAGCCGAATTTCGGCAGGCCGGACAGTTCCTCGCCGGGCAAGGCGGCAACGACGCCTTCGCGCACCAGCACCCAGCCGGCCCGTACCAGCCGGAATCCTGCGCTGACCGTGCTCATGGCTGGACCGATCCCGCCGGCTCTTCGAACCGGCACAGGCCATGGCGAGGATGGGAAATGCGGTGCAGCCTCAAAGCTTCCAGCCCGAATGCAGTGCCGCGATGCCGCCGGAATAGTTGCGGAAGGAAACGCGATCGAAACCGGCGCGTGAAATCATTGCCGCGAAGTTCCGCTGGTTGGGGAATTTCGCGATCGATTCAACCAGATAGGCGTAGGGTTCGCCGTCTCCGGTGACCATCTTGCCGATCTTGGGAATGGCGTTGAACGACCAGGCTTCGTAAGCCTTGTCGAGCAGCGGCATCTCGACCTCGGAAAATTCGAGGCACAGGAAACGGCCGCCTGGCTTCAGCACGCGGAACGCTTCGCTCAGCGCGACATCGATGCGAGGCACATTGCGGATGCCGAAAGCGATGGTGTAGGCGTCGAATGTGGCATCGGCGAAGGGCAATTCCTCGGCATTGGCCTCGACGAAATCGGTGTTGCCGGACAAGCCCTTTTTCTGCGCCCGGTCGCGGCCGACGGCGAGCATCGAGCCGTTGATATCGAGCACGGTCGCATGCGCGTTGCCATGGCTGGCATCGACGATGCGGAAGGCGATGTCGCCGGTGCCGCCGGCCACATCCAGAACCTTCCAGCCCGCCCGCTTCGGTGGATTGAGCCAGGTGACCATGGCGTCCTTCCACAGCCGGTGCAGGCCACCCGACATGAGGTCGTTCATCAGGTCGTAGCGGTTGGCGACCTTGTGGAAAACATCGTTGACCAGGGACTGCTTCTCGCCTTCCCCCACACGCTTGAAACCATAGGAGGTTTCCATGCCGCCCGCGGCCGTGGTTCTCTCAACTGACATTTTTTTGATCCGTCATAAAACCGGCGGGACCATAGCCGATCGATGCTGTGGGCGCTATTGTTTAAGGCGCGGTGTTCAGCCGCGCTTCCAGGTGGTGGGTTTTCAAGACCTGGACTGACCGACGGGATGTTTGAATGCCTTTGAAAGCGGAATTGCACTGCCACGTCGAAGGGGCAGCGGCGCCCGAACTCGTCATCCGGCAGGCGCAGAAATACGGCAAGGACACTTCGCCCTATATCCAGAACGGTTCCTTCGTCTGGCACGACTTTACCTCGTTTCTCGCGGCTTATGACTTTTCCGCCGATCTGTTTCGCACGGAGGAGGACTATGCGCGGCTGGCCGACCACTATCTGACCAGCCTTGCCCGCGATGGGGCGATCTACTCCGAGGTGTTCACTTCGCCGGATCATGCGACGAAAGCCGGGCTGTCGCCCAAGGCCTATACGGACGCGCTCGGTGAAGGCATGCTTCGCGCCAAGGCCAAGACGGGCATAGAGGGCCGCATGATCGTCACCGGCGTGCGCCATGTCGGCGTCGAGTCGATCGAACAGGCCGCGCGCTTCGCGGCGCGCTGCGGGCATCCGCTGGTCACCGGCTTCGGCGTCGCCGGCGATGAGCGCATCGGCGACATGGAGGACTATGTCAGGGCTTTCGAGATCGCCCGCGAGGCCGGGCTGGGCATCACCGTTCATGCCGGCGAACTGACGGGGTGGGAAACCGTGCAGGCGGCGCTCGATCATATCAAGCCCTCCCGTATCGGCCACGGTGTGCGTGCCATCGAGAATCCTGACCTTGTCCGGCGTATCGCCGAAGAGGGCATCGTTCTGGAATGCTGCCCCGGCTCCAACATCGCGCTCAAGGTGTTCGACAGTTTTGCCGATCATCCTTTTCCCGCCCTGCAGGCGGCAGGCTGCAAGGTGACGCTGAACTCCGACGATCCGCCCTATTTCTGGACCTCGCTGAAGCGCGAATACGATATCGCGGCGGAGCATTTCGCGATGAACGAGAAGGCGCTGACAGCCCTCACCAGGACCGCCATCGAGGCCGCCTTCGTCGACAGAAAGACCAAGGCGGCACTTCTGGCCCGGCTGAACGGCGCGGCGCGCTGATTTCTTCCGACAAAGCTGTGGTCGGTGGCGGCCAAGCGGTTCCTTGGCCGGTCCATTGTCGCTAGGGTTCGGCCAGGTAGCTTGAAGCGCGACACGTCCGAAAGGATCCATGCGCGCGGTTTCGGGCGACACGCATCAGGAGAACATCATGAAGGGCGTCACCGTCGTCGACCATCCGCTTGTCCAGCACAAGCTGACCATCATGCGCAAGAAGGAGACTTCGACGGCCGGCTTCCGGCGCCTCTTGCGCGAGATATCGCTGCTGCTCGGCTACGAGGTCACCCGCAATCTCGAACTGACGACGACGACCATAGAAACACCGATCGAGACCATGGAAGCGCCGACGCTGGAAGGCAAGAAACTGGTCTTCGCTTCGGTACTGCGCGCCGGCAACGGCTTGCTGGAAGGCCTGCTCGACCTGGTGCCGGCGGCGCGCGTTGCCCATATCGGCCTCTATCGCGACCATGAGACGCTGGAGGCGGTCGAATATTTCTTCAAGGCGCCAAGTGATCTCGCCGACCGGCTGGTGATCGTGGTCGACCCGATGCTGGCGACCGCCAATTCGGCGATCGCGGCGATCGACAAGCTGAAAGGGCGCGGCGCCACCAACATCCGTTTCCTGTGCCTGTTGGCGGCACCCGAAGGCATCGAGCGCTTCACCAAGGCACATCCGGACGTTCCGGTCTTCACCGCGTCCATCGACCGGCAGCTGAACGAGAAGGGCTACATCATGCCGGGTCTCGGTGACGCTGGCGATCGCATGTACGGGACGAAATAATACAGGCAAAGTTGCCTGGTAGGATTTACCAAGCGTTTACGCAAAAGACATGGTTTGGCCCCGCGTTAAAGCGGCAAACACCATCCGGCGCTAAAGGATCGACCGTAACAAAGGCCGATCCATGCTGCGCAAGCTTCTCATCCTCAGCGTCTTTGCCGGTACGTCGGCGTCGATCCCTGTCGTCTATCAATCGAATCCGCAGATCTTCGAAAACCTGCTGAAATCGACGGTGACGGCCAGGCCGGAGGCGCAGACGCGACCGGATGTAAACCTGGCGTCGGTTCCCGACAAGCCTGTGGCGCCGCTGCCAACCGGCCGCAAGGTCGTCGTCGCGGCGGATGGGCGCGGACACTTCTCGTCGACCTTCAAACTCAACGGTCGTCAGGTCGACGGCATGATCGACACCGGCGCGACATTGGTCGCGGTCAATACGTCGACGGCGCGCCGGATCGGGCTGTCGCTCAATCCGTCCGATTTCAGCCATGAGGTCAACACCGCCAACGGCTCGATCAAGGCGGCTGTGGTGATGATCGACCGACTGCAGATCGGCAGCATCAGCGTCGATGGTGTGCAGGCCATCGTGCTCGACGACAAGGCGTTACGCACCAACCTGATCGGCATGAGCTTCCTCAATCGGCTCGGCAAATATCAGGCCGAAAACGGCACTCTGCTGCTCGTCCAATAGCAGGCGCTCGTGGCTCGGTCAGCCGCGCGGCAAGATCCGCCGGATGACGGTTTTGTCCGCCGGTGGTTTCGAAGCGCCGATCGCATAGGCCGAAACCACAGTCGCGGCGGCGGCCTCGGCATCAGAGGGTGAGCGGGCGTGGATCAACGCCAGAGCATCTCCAACATGTACTTCCGCGCCTATGGGCAGGAGCCTGGTGATGCCGACCGCCGGGTCGACCTTATCGTCAGGCCTCGTGCGCCCGCCGCCCAGGCCAACCACCGCAAGCCCGATGTCGCGGGTGGCGATGCCGGTGACGAACCCGTTTGCCGTCGTCTTGACCACGAATTCGGTTGGCGCGTCGGGCAAATATTTTTCCGGCCTCTCGATGAAATCCGTTGGGCCGCCAAGCACCGCCACCATGCGCGCGAAGGTGGCGGCGGCGCGGCCGCTGGTAAGCGTCTCCGTGGCGCGCCGCATGCCATCCTGGTTGGACGACACCAGCCCCGCCGACTGCAGCATTTCGGCGGCCAGCGCCAGCGTCACGTCCTCCAGCCGCTTGTCGCGAAGACGGCCGGTGAGGAAATCGACGGCGTTGCGCACTTCGACGGCATTGCCGGCGGCCGAGGCCAGCGGTTCGCTCATGCCGGTGATCAGCGCCGAAACCTTTAGCCCGGCGCCGCTGGCGACCTCGACGAGGCTGTTGGCGAGCGCGGTCGCGTCGCGCGACTTCTCCATGAAGGCGCCGTTGCCGACCTTGACGTCGAGCACCAGCGAGCCCAGGCCGGCTGCCAGCTTCTTCGACAGGATCGAGGCGGTTATCAGCGGCACCGATTCCACGGTGCCGGTGACGTCACGGATGGCATAGAGCCGGCGGTCGGCCGGCGCCAGGTCGCCGGTCTGGCCGATGATGGCACAGCCCGTTTCCAGCACCGCCTTGCGAAACAGCGCGATATCGGGCTGGCTGGTGTAACCGGGGATCGCATCCATCTTGTCCAGCGTGCCGCCGGTATGGCCAAGGCCGCGGCCCGAGATCATCGGCACATAGGCGCCGCAGGCGGCGACGATCGGCGCCAGCATCAGCGAGACATTGTCGCCGACGCCGCCGGTCGAATGCTTGTCGGTGACCGGGCCGGGCAAGTCCGACCAGTCGAGCACATCGCCGGAATCGCGCATGGCGAGCGTCAGCGCCACGGCCTCGTCGCGGTTCATGCCGTTGAAGAACACAGCCATGGCGAAAGCCGCGGCCTGGCCATCGGTGACGGCGCCCGAGGTCACGCCGTCGATGAAGGCAGCGATTTCACCGGCCGAGAGCCTGTGGCCGTCTCGCTTGTGGCGGATGATTTCCTGCGGAAGCATCAGCTCTCCAGCAGCCCGTCGCGGAACACTCTGTGCAGGACCGTTGCCAGCCGCGACCCGCCGACTGGCGCCATATCCTTGGTCTCCTGGTGTGAAAGCTCGGCTCCGGTCATGCCGGCGGCCAGATTGGTGATGACCGAACAGGCGGCGACGCGCAGCCCGAGGAAGCGGGCGAGAATGACTTCCGGCACCGTCGACATGCCGACGGCGTTGGCGCCCATGATGCGCGCCATGCGGATTTCGGCCGGCGTTTCGAAACAGGGGCCGGAAAACCACATATAGACGCCCTTGTGCAGCACGGTGCCGGTCGCCTTCGCGGCGCGCTCGATGGCCTTGCGGATGCCGGCATCATAGGCTTCGGTCAGGCCGACGAAGCGGCGGTCGCTCGGTTCGCCGATCAGAGGGTTGGTGCCCGAGAAATTGATGTGGTCCGTGATCAGCATCACCGATCCCGGCAACATGTCGGGATCGACTGAACCGGCGGCATTGGTGAGGATCAGTTTCGTGATGCCGATGCCGGCGAGCACTTCCAGCACAGGGCGCATCGCCGCCGCGTTGCCATGCTCGTAGTAGTGGGCGCGGCCGGACAGCATCAGTACCGGCGTGCCGGCAAACAGTCCCGCCACCACCTCGCCGGCATGGCCGCTGACGCCGCTCCTGGGAAAGCCAGGCAGGTCGGCATAGGAGACGCGGACCGGGTGCTCGATCCGGTCGACAAGGCCGCCGAGGCCCGAACCCAGCACCAGCGCCGTCGACGGCGCTAGGCCGTCCAGCCTTTCGATAAGATGGTCCACCGCCTTTTCGGTCATTGCAGCCAGCCCGTCATTTCAAGATATCGCCGCGAAAACCATAGGGCAGCATGTCGCCCATGGTCACGGTCTCGACGACGCCGGTATTGTCGCAGAGGTAGAGTTTTGTGTCCGGCCGGCAGAACTCGGCCAGCCGCTGGCGGCAGCCGCCGCAAGGCGAGCATTTGGCCATGCGTTCGGCAAGGACGGCGATTTCGACGATCTTGCCGCCGCCAGCCATGACGTAGTGGCCAAGCGCTGTCGTCTCGGCGCACCAGCCCTCCGGATAGGAGGCAACCTCGATGTTGGCGCCGGTGAAGACGCGTCCGTCCTCGGTGCGCAAGGCGGCGCCCACCGGAAATTTCGAATAGGGCGCATAGGCCTTGGCCATGGCGGTCCTGGCCGCTTCGAACAGATCATGCGACATTTCAGTTGTTCTCTCCGATGATCGTGTCCAAAAGCCGGCGCGTCCTTGCGCCGAGCCGTCGCCCCTTAAAGCGCGTCGCGTCGGAACGGATTCATGCGACGCGCTTCAACTCTTTGTCTTATGCATGTCGTTCTCCCAAAACCGAGGTCACTTTTGGGCGACATGCACTAGCGTTCCTTGACGTAGGGCACGCCGCCGGCACGTGGCGGGATTGCCTTGCCGATGAAGCCGGCGAGCAGGATGACGGTGAGGATATAGGGCAGCGCCTGCATGAACTGCACGGGCACCTTGCCGATGATCGGCAGCGGCGAGCCCTGCAGGCGGATTGCCGCGGCATCGAGGAAGCCGAACAGCAGGCAGGCGAACATGGCGTTGACCGGCTTCCATTTGGCAAAGATCAGCGCGGCGAGCGCGATGTAGCCCTTGCCGGCGGTCATGTCCTTCACGAAGCCGCCATTCTGCACCATCGACAGATAGGCGCCGGCGACGCCGGTCAGGATGCCGGTGCAGATCAGCGCGCGATAGCGCAGCCAGGCGACCGAGATGCCGGCGGTGTCGACGGCGGCCGGGTTCTCGCCGACGGCGCGCAGCCTGAGGCCGAAGCGGGTGCGAAACAGCACCCACCAGGTGAACGGCACCATCGCGAAGGCGAAATAGACGAGGATGGAATGACCAAGCACAAGCTCGGCGAACACCGGGCCGAAGCCGGGGATCCTGGCGAGCGCATCGAACAGCAGCGCCGGCAGATAAAGGATGAGCCCGCGTATCGAAGCCAGGACATCGGTGAGGCTTGCGGTGTTGAAGCTGTAGGTGGACAGGAAGTTCGAGATCACATCAGCCGTTATCGATTCAAACCGCTCGCCCGGCTGCAGGGCCGGGGTGCGCCCGCCTTGCTGGAACCAGGCCTGGCCCAGGATGATGGTCGATCCGGCGGCGATGAAGTTGATGGCCACGCCGGACACGATCTGGTTGCCGCGATGGGTGATGGAGGCGAAGCCGTGCACCATGGCGAAGGCGACCGAGATCAGGATGGCCATGCCAAGGCCGAGAAAGGCCGAGTGGAAGACCGAGGCCGCGGCCGCCCCGGCGAAGGCGCCGACCAGCATCTTGCCTTCCAGGCCGATGTCGAAGATGCCGGATCGCTCGGAGAAGAGGCCGGCAAGGCAGGCGAGCAACAGCGGCACCGAAAGGCGGATGGTGGAGTCGAGGACCTGGACGACAGCGTTGAGAAGATCCATCTCAGGCGCCCTTTCCCTTGACCGCTTCCATGCCGACCGACCGCGGACTGAACGAGGCGAACAACGCCTGGATGTAGGGCCTGAACATGTGTTCGAGCGCGCCGGCGAACAGGATCACCAGCCCCTGGATGATGACGATCATGTCGCGGCTGATCGCCGGCATCTCGAAGGCGAGTTCGGCGCCGCCCTGATAGAGCATGCCGAACAGGATCGCCGCCAGCACGATGCCGACCGGATGCAGGCGCCCCATCAGCGCCACGGCAATGCCGACGAAACCGGCGCCGGAGACGAAGTCGATGGCGACATTGTGCTGGTCGCCCATCACCGGATTGAGCGCCATCATGCCGGCCAGCGCGCCCGAGATCATCATCGCGGTGATGATGATGCGGGTTTCCGAGATGCCGGCATAGCGCGCCGCCTTGGGGCTGTGGCCATAGGTGCGCATCTCGTAGCCGAGCCTGGTGCGCCAGATCAGCAGCCAGACCAGGAAGGCCATGACCAGCGCCAGCAGGAAGGTGACGTTGAGCGGTGCCGAACGGATCTTGGCGCCGAACAGTTCGATGATCCAGTTGAGTTTCGGCAGTTCGGCGCCGGCGAGGAAGTTGCGGGTTTGCGGGGCTTGCGATCCGGCCGGTTTCAACGGCCCGACCAGCAGATAGACCATGATCGAGGCGGCGATGAAGTTGAACATGATGGTGGTGATGACGATGTGCGAACCGCGCCTGGCCTGTAGATAGGCGGGGATCAGCGCCCACAAGGCGCCCACGAGCGCCGATGCGACGATGGCCAGCGGGAAGGTCAGCCACCAGGGCAGCACGCTGTCGAAGGACAGGCAGACGATGGCGATGCCGAGGCCGGCAATGTAGGCCTGTCCCTCGGTGCCGATGTTGAACAGGCCGCAATGCGCCGCCACCGCCACCGAAAGCCCGGTGAAGATGAAGGTGGTGGCATAGAACAGGGTGAAGGCGATGCCTGTCCCCTTGCCGAAGGCACCCTCGACCAGGATGACGGCGGCGCGGAACGGATTTTCGCCGACCAGAAGCACGACGAAGCCGGCGACGATGAAGGCCACAGACAGGTTGATCAGCGGGATCAGCCCATAGTCGGCCCAGGCCGGCAATTTGGCGTAAGGCGTGCTCAAAGGGCGGCCTCCTGGCGCTCGACACCCGCCATCAGCAGGCCAAGCTCGCCCTCGGTCGCCTCCGGACCGCGCTCGCCGACGATGCGGCCGGCAAACATCACCAGGATGCGGTCGGAGAGCGAGCGGATCTCGTCGAGCTCGACCGACACAACCAGCACCGCCTTGCCTTGGTCGCGCATGGCGATCAGGCGCTTGTGGATGAATTCGATGGCGCCGACATCGACGCCGCGCGTCGGCTGGCCGACGATCAGCACGCCGGGATCCTGTTCGATCTCCCGCGCCAGTACGATCTTCTGTTGGTTGCCGCCGGAGAAATTGGCGGTCTTCAGGCGCGGATTGGCCGGACGGATATCGTATTTCTCGATCTTGTCCCTGGCATCGGCCATGATGGCATCGACGTTGAGGAACGGCCCTTTGAGATAGCGGGGGTCGTCGTGATAGCCGAGGATCGAATTCTCGTGCTCCTCGAAGGCCAGCACCAGGCCGACATGGTGGCGATCCTCCGGCACGTGGGCCAGCCCCCGGTCGCGCAGTTCGCCCGGATCGGCCGCCCCGGTCAGGTCGATCGGCTTGCCGTCGAGCAGGACCGAGCCGGAAACGGCACGCCTGATGCCGGAAATCGCCTCCAGCAGTTCGGATTGACCATTGCCGGCGACACCGGCAATGCCGACGATCTCGCCGGCGCGCACGTCGAAGGAGATGTCGTCGACCATCGTGACGCCGCGCGTATCCTTGACCGTCAGCTTCTCGACCGCGAGCTTGACGGCACCGGCTTGCGCCTCGCCCTTCTCGACCCTCAAGAGCACGCGCCGACCGACCATCAGTTCGGCCAGTTCCTCGACAGTGGTCTTCTTCGTCTCCCTGGTCGCCACCATCGTGCCCTGGCGCATCACCGACACGGTGTCGGTGATGGCCATGATCTCGCGCAGCTTGTGGGTGATCAGGACCACCGTCTTGCCCTGTTCCTTCAGCTGCCTGAGGATGCGGAAGAGGTGGTCGGCCTCGGCCGGCGTCAACACGCCCGTCGGCTCGTCGAGGATCAGGATCTCGGCGCCGCGGTAGAGTGCCTTGAGGATCTCGACGCGCTGCTGCAGGCCGACCGGCAGTTCCTCGATGATGGCGTCTGGATCGACCTCCAGCCCGTATTCCCGCTCCAGCCGCTCCAGCTCCGAACGCGCCTTGGCGATGCTGCTCTTGAGGAGCGCATCATTCTCGGCGCCGAGGATGATGTTTTCCAGCACCGAGAAGTTATCGACCAGCATGAAATGCTGGTGCACCATGCCGATGCCGAGCGCGATGGCGTCATTCGGCGTCTTGATCGAAGCCGGCTTGCCGCCTACGCGGATCTCGCCGCTGTCGGCCTGGTAGAAGCCGTAGAGGATCGACATCAGCGTCGACTTGCCGGCGCCGTTCTCGCCGACAATGCCGTGGATGGTGCCGCGCGCGATCTCCAGATTGATGTCGCGGTTGGCGCGAACCGCGCCGAAACTCTTGTTGATGCCAATCAGTTCGATTGCCGCTTGCACCATGCAGCCTTGTCCCACTCTTATTTTTTTATCGCTTGGTCAAAATGCCTAGCATGACGCTCCGCTCATGCCAATTGGCCCGAGCAGAGCCCACTCTCGACAAATCCCCGCGCGCTTGTCAATTTCGAACGTGGCCGACGCTCTCACATTCGCTAATATGGCGAAGCCGATTTGACATTTGTGGCGCAAGGCATCGCGGTACAAGACTGGGGACTTTGCATGACCATGCCCGCCGACCGGCTGACGACGCTGGAAATCCGCGCCGCAGAGCAGGAGAAGACCATCGAGGAATTGTCGGGCCAGATCGCCGAGCAGTGGACGGTGATCGAGCGCATGCAGCGCAAGCTTGACGCCCTGACCGAGCGCTTCCTGGCGTTGGAGGAACAGGCGGCGCCCGACGTGCCCGTGACCAAGCCGCCGCACTGGTAGGGGAGGGGGCGGGAGCCATGGCCAGTGAAGGCGATCGCATCGCACGGGCCGGCGACTATGTGCTCGGCTTGATGAACGATGCCGAGCGTGAACGGGCAGAGCGCGATCTGGAGATCGATCCTGCCTTCCGCGACACGGTGTTGCGGCTTGCCGAACGCATGCATGTCTTCGACCGCGCCACACCGTCGGGCGGCCACGATCGGTGGCGGCTGATCTCGCAACGCATTGCCGAACTGCCGCAGATGCGCGGCCGTGACGAGGCAAAACCTTCGGCGGTGATCCGCAGGCTGGAGCGCAGGCCTTACGGCGTTGGTGTTCATTCGCTTGGCGGCCGGCGCGGCACCGTCATCGCCATCGTGCTGATCGCGGTCTTCGCGCTCGGCTATCTGATGGGCCAATTATAGGCCGAGTTCGCGCGCCATCAGCAGCATTGGGTGACCGTCCTGCTCGAGCGCCTCGACCACTACCCAGCCGAGCCCTGCGTAGAAATCACGCGCTTCCCAGGTATAGAGGTAGAGCCTCTCCACGCCGATCGACGCCGCATGCGCTTCGATGGCCGCGACCAGCGCGCGACCGATCCCCTTGTTGCGGTGGTCATGATCGACGACCAATCCGGCCAGCCATGGCGTCAGCTCATGCGCGGGTTCCAACTCGTGGCGAACCAGCAGGCATGTCCCGACCGCAATGCCGCCGATCCGAGCGACAAGCGCCGCCTCGAAGCCGTTCCCGGCCAGCAGCATGCCGAGCCCGGCGGTGTCCTCGTCCGGTGTCCTTGCGCTGCCCTCGAAAAATGCGGCAGCACGCAATCGTACCACCGCCTCGACGTCGTGCTCGGTCATGGGTTCTATGATCGGCGTCACTCTTGCCTCGGTGCGTCGTCCGTCAGGATCTTCCAAAAAACAAAACCGCCGGGACAAGCCCGGCGGTTCGCAAATTGGTGTTTGCCGATCAATATGGGCAGGCGTTGTCGGCCGTATAGTCGTGCACCTGGATCTTGCCGGCGATGATGTCGGCCTTGGCCTTTTCGACGGCGGCCTTCATCTCGTCGGTCACCAGCGCCTTGTTGTTGTCGTCCATGGCATAATCGACGCCGCCTTCCTTGAGGCCGAGGTTCTCGAGGCCGCCCTTGAAGGTGCCGTTCTTGCCGTCCATGAAGGCGGTGTAGACGGCAACGTCGACGCGCTTCATCATCGAAGTCAGCACCTTGCCGGGCTGCAGGCCGTTCTGGTTGGAATCGACGCCGATGCCGAGTTTGCCGGCATCAGCCGCCGCCTGCAGCACGCCGACGCCGGTGCCGCCGGCTGCGGCATAGACCACGTCGGAGCCCTGGTCGATCTGCGTCTTGGCGATTTCACCGCCCTTGGCCGGATCGTTCCAGGCAGCCGGCGTGTCGCCGGTCATGTTCTGGATGACTTCGGTCGCGCCGGCCGCCTTGGCACCGCCGACATAGCCGCATTCGAACTTGCGGATCAGCGGGATGTCCATGCCGCCGATGAAGGAGACCTTCTTGGACTTCGATGCCATCGCGGCCATGATGCCGACTAGGTAGGAGCCTTCGTTCTCCTTGAATACCAGCGAGCGGACATTGGGCAGGTCGACGGCATCGTCGATGATGGCGAAGTTGAGATCGGGGTATTCGGCCGCGACCTTCTTCAGCGCGTCCTCCCAGGCGAAGCCGGCCATGACGATCGGGTTGTGGCCGTCCTCGGCGAAGCGGCGCAGCGCCTGCTCGCGCTGCGAGGCGTTGGACACCTCGAACTCGACATAGGGCGTGCCGGTCTCGGTCTTGAACTTCTCGGCGCCATGGTAGGCTGCCTCGTTGAAGGATTTGTCGAACTTGCCGCCCAGATCATAGAGGATGGCCGGCTGGACATCGGCGGCGAAAGCCGGAAGAACCATTGCGGTTGCGGCCAGGAGGCCGAGAACGATACGTTTCATGTGATCCACACCCTGTCGGTTATTTTTCCGTTACGCCCCGCTTGCCCGCCCGGTTCTGCGGCAGGCACGCGACGTCAGCCAGGAGTGTATTTCCTCCCGCTCGGCGGCAATCTGGCACGGCCCGAAACAAAATTCACGCGGAATTTTGACCTTTTGGAAAAGCGTGCCGCGGGCAGGCCGTGCCGCAGTCCGATCCTTGCGCGATAGAGTGGTTCGTCGTTTCACGGATATGCCGAAGCGCTCTAACTTCTTGTTTCGACGCAATTCCCGTGGGGAAAGCGCCATGCGCTTTCCCCGGGAAAACCGCTTCGCACTTTTCCTGGAATTTCTCTGGCCGTCAGGAGGTGGCGGACGGCACGGCGCAGGCGATGCCGGTGCCCTTGAGGTTGCAGTAGCCGTGAGGGTTTTTCGCCAGGTATTGCTGATGGTCGGCTTCGGCGAAATAGAAGGCGGGCGCCGACGCGATCTCGGTGGTGATACCGCCGTGGCCGGCACTCCGCAGTGAGGCCTGGTAGGCCTCGCGCGAAGCGCGCGCCGCCTGGAATTGCGCATCGCCCGATGTATAGATCGCGGAGCGGTAGACGGTACCGACATCATTGCCCTGGCGCATGCCTTGGGTCGGGTCGTGGCTTTCCCAGAACAGCCGCAGAAGGTCGGCATAGGAGACGGTTTCCGGGTCGAAGACAACCAGCACCACTTCGGCATGGCCGGTCAGACCGGTGCAGGTTTCCTGATAGGTCGGGTTGGGCGTGATGCCGCCGGCATAGCCGACAGCCGTGACCCAGACACCTTCGGTCTGCCAGAACAGGCGCTCTGCGCCCCAGAAGCAGCCGAGCCCGAATATCGCCGTCTCAAGCCCATCGGGATAGGGGCCCTTGAGCGGCCGTTTCGAAACAAAGTGCCTGGGCGCGGTCGCGATCGACCTGGCGCGGCCGGGCAGCGCCTCGGACGGCTTCGGCAGATTGAGTTTCCGGTTCAGCATGTCGCTCAGAAAGAACATTCGTGGCCTTCCTTCCCTTGGCAGGATGCAAAGAAATCGATCAATTGTCGGCGAATTGGCCTGTGCGCCGCTGGCGCTTGTAGCCGATGGCGTAAAGCAGGAAGGCCAGCACCGCGAACACGGCAAAGCCCGGCTGGTTGAGCACCCAGGCGACGGCGCCATCCCACAGAAGCGGGCCGGCCTTGGCGCGGACAAGGGTTTCGAATGCCGCCCGCGTGTCCGGCGAGACGGCCAGCCAGCTGGCGTTGAGCGGGGTCAGCACAAGGGCCGAAGCCGCCACCGTGCGCGTCGTGTCGAGCACCGCCATGATGACGGAGACCGACAGCGCGACCATGGCGGCAAGACGAAAAATGAAGCGAAACATCAAGCTCTCCCCCGACCGATCCCAGACGCTTTCCCTGGGATCTCCGGCACATGTCCCGAAACGAGAAATAGAATGCGCGCGACGTGGCCGCAACCGCGATACGCGAATTTGAAGGCTTGGGCCTGCCGCCCCTACGCCATCGGCTTGCGTCCGCGCCGGTGAACGAACCAGACCGCGAGAATACCACCGCCGATCGCGCCGATAACCAGCCCGGCCAGGCCGATGAAGGCGGCGAAATAGCCGCAGCCGCCCTCGAAGCAGCTGACCTCGGCGACCTCGGCGATCACGGAACCGGCGAAGAAGCCGCCCAGGGCGCCGACAACGGCTCCGAGGATGATGCCGAGCAAGGCGGCGACAATCGAGACGAGGACCGGCGGTGCCTCGCTTTCCGGCTTGGCATAAACGGTCTCGGCGCCGGAGCCGCGGCGCACCAGGTAGATGCAAAGCAGGCCGATGCCGATCTCGATGGCGGTGATGCTCAGGCTCCTGGCGGAGAAGACGAAATCCGGCACGGTAAGCACATAGGCCTGCCTTGCCAGCAGCCAGACGATGGTGGCGACCTGCCAGATGGTGAAATGGCGTGGAAAACGCCCGGAGCGACCGAAGGCAAGGCCGAGCAGATAAAGCCCCCACAGGATGGTGATGACATTGGCGACGAGCCCGCCAAGGAGGAAATAGAAGATCTTGTCCGGCAGGCCGGAATTTCCGACTAGCCACCAGGCCGACGCCAGGCCATAGACCGACCAGGCCATGACGAAGATGAGCCAGCCCACGGGGACGTAGGACAGGTCGTTGCCCGGGCGCCCGGCCGGCATCCGTCCACTGCCCGGTTGCTCACCTGATGTCATGTCCGGACGATGCCCCCCGCAAAGCCTCTGCTTCACTCGACAGGCGCCCGGCGGCGAAGTCAAGCACGGCCGGCCCTGCTGGCTTGCCTGTGCACATCATTCGCGGCGCGGGCGCCTCGAAAAACGGGGGCGACAGCGGCCTTGCGAAACACCATGTGGCCGGCAAAGCGAATAGACCGCCGTTATGGCTTGGCATTCGGCGCGGGATCGACTAGATGAGCCCCGCGCCTGTTGCTTTGACGGCTCAGGTGCCGGGGAAGGATGTTCGCTGGTTGGGCGGCGTCCACGGCGCGGACATTCCGCACCGAAGCCCCGAGGGAGAGCATCTCCCCAACCCGCGCGGCGAAACCGGCCCGGCGCGAAGGCAAGGACGGAGAGGTGGCCGAGTGGTTGAAGGCGCACGCCTGGAAAGTGTGTTTACGGGAGACCGTAACGCGGGTTCGAATCCCGCTCTCTCCGCCAGCCCCGCCGATTCCACGCTATGGTGCGATGTTCTGCGCGATAGCTACGCAATCGCCGCCGATAGCCACACGGGCTATATATTTCCCTCACAACCTGAGTCCGCCGCCCGAATTCAGAAGCGAGACGGAATACCCACTGTGCCGCTCATACCGACGGCGCGACGAAGGCCTTCTCTGGAAACGCCTTCTCAACCACCTCCAGGAATGCGCGCACCTTAGCACCGATCAGGCGGCGTGAACTCTGCAGCGCCCAGATCTCCACGGGCGCGCCGGCATGCGTTCCCCAGTAGACGAGCCTGCCGGCCTCGATATCTTCGGCGACTAGGAGTTTTGGCAGCAAAGCCGCACCGGCGCCCGCCAGCACGGCATCGCGGACCATCAGGAGCGAAGAGAGGCGGAGAACAGGGTCCGGCCGTAGGACAATGTCAGCCTCCGTTCCGGAGTTCATTCGCCAGAGGGTTCCGGGCGGTGTCGCGGAGAGCAGCACGGCCCTCACAGCAGCTTCGTCGCCATCCGCCCCGGAAACGGGGCGCGGCATGTCGGGCGGCGCCACGATCAGGCGTTCATCGTTGAGGAAACGGCGGCCGACGAGGCGTTCGTCCGGCGACGGGTCGATCCGGATGATCAGATCGTAGCCATCTTCGACCGGATCGACCTTGCGGTCCTCGGCAACGATTTCAAGCTGGACCTCCGGATAGGCCAGAGCAAAACGCGCTCCGATCCGGGCAAGGGCCACATGCGCGAAGACGACCGGCGCACTGACCCGCAGCCTACCTTTCGGCGTCGATGCGCCAAGGACGACCGCCTCACCGGCCTCGGTGATTTCGCTCAGCAGCCCGCGCGTGCGCTCATGAAGCGCCCGTCCTTCATCCGTCAGTCGCAAGCTCTGGGATCCGCGCTCGATCAAACGCACGCCGAGACTCTCTTCGAGTTCGGCGACCCGCCGCGACAGCGTGGCTTTGGAGCGGCCGGAGGCGCGGGCAGCGCGGCCGAACCCGCCATGCGCAGCAACGAGGTCGAAGTCGGATAAAGCCTGAAGTTCCATCATTGTGTTCCGTATTTGAGACAGACGATCTCGATATTGGCATCTTCTCAGCGATAATGAAACGGCTACCTTGCTCCTCAAGAGATGCAACCCGCACTAGCATGAGGAGATTTCGACATGACCATTCTCGTTACAGGCAGCACAGGAACCATCGGGGCGCAGGTCCTGGCCCATCTTCAAGGTCGCAACGCCGACGTCCGCGCCCTGACGCGCTCGCCCGAGACGGCGCAGCTTCCCGCCGGCGTGACGGCGGTTCGCGGCGACCTTGCCGATCCGGATTCGGTGCGCGCGGCGCTTACGGGCGTCAGCACGCTGTTCCTACTCGCCCCGAATGTCGCCGATGAACTGACCCAGGCCATGCTGACCCTGTCAGTCGCCCGCGAGGCCGGCGTCAAAGGCATCGTCTATCTCTCGGTCTTCGGCGGCGACGCCTATGCCGACGTGCCGCATTTTGCGGGCAAGTACACGGTCGAGCGCATGATCAAGGCGCTCGACTTGCCCGCGACGGTTCTGCGTCCCGCCTACTTCATCCAGAACGATCTTCGTCAGAAGGACGGACTTCTGAAGGCCGGCGTCTATGGCGCGCCGATCGGCGAGAAAGGCGTCTCGATGGTCGATATCCGCGACATCGGCGAGGCCGCCGCCATCGAGCTGGTTCGTCGCGAGCAGGCCGTGATGCCGCTCGGCCACGAGACCTACGCCTTGGTTGGTCCGGACAGCCTGACCGGCGAAGGTATCGCCACCATCTGGAGCAAAGCCCTCGGCCGCGCGATCCGCTATGGCGGCGACGATCTCGTCGTCATGGAGCAGCGCACGAAGACCATGCTGCCCGCCTGGCACGCACTCGACCTGCGCCTGATGTTCGCCCGCTATCAGGCGGAAGGCGCGGTGGCGACCGCTGACGACATCGCGCGCCTGACCAAGCTCCTCGGTCGAGCCCCGCGCTCCTATGCCGCTTTTGCCAGGGATGCCGCGACCCAATGGGCGAAGGGCTGAGCCCGCACTTACCCCAGCAAAGGAGACCTGCCATGATGACGATCCACCCCCTCTCGCCTGAAGACGCCCCAGCCGTGGCCGCGATGCGACAGGCCGCCTCGGCCCATAAGGGTGAGAAACTCGGACCCGAGGCGCGGCCGATGTTCGACGCCATGTTTGCCGCAACACCCGCTGCGGCGGATGTCCGGGTCGAGGCCGCGACGGTCGGCGGCATTGCGGGCTTCTGGCTTCGGCCGACAAATGCACGACCGGGCGCGCGCATCCTTTATCTTCACGGTGGCGGCTATGTGCTCGGCTCGGCCCAGGCGCTGACCCGTTTCGCGGGCCAGATCGCCGCACGCGTCGGCGCCGATGCTTTCGTCCCGGACTACCGACTGGCGCCCGAGCACCCGTTCCCAGCAGCGATCGACGATGCGGTCGCCGCCTATCGTGGCCTCGTCGCGGAAGGGGCCAAGTGGATCGTGGTCGTGGGCGACTCGGCGGGCGGCGGCCTGACGCTGTCGCTGCTGTCGATCCTCGCAGCCGACAAGGCCGAGGGCATGGTGCAGCCGGTCGGCGCGGTGGCCATGTCGCCCTGGACCGACCTGGCGCTCACCGGGGATAGCTTCGAGACGCGGGCGGAGGCCGACCCGATCTTTACGCGCGGCGTACTCCAGGGCTTCGCAGACCTGTATCTTCAGGGCCAGGATGCCGCGAGCCCCAAGGCGTCGCCGCTCCATGCACCACTTGGCGACCTGCCGCCGATCCGCATCGATGTCGGAGACGACGAAGTGCTGCTCGCCGATTCCATCCGCTACACTGAGCGGGCGCAAGCGGCGGGCGTGGAGATCACGCTGTCGGTCTGGGAGGGCATGCCGCATGTCTTCCAATCCTCCCTCGGCCAATTTCTCGCGGCCAAACAGTCCGTGAACGCCATCGGTGATTTCCTCCGCTCGCGGCTCATCGATGCGTCCCCGTCCACCAGTACAGCTTCGGAGGTTTGACATGAAAATTCTGGTATTGGGCGCTACCGGCGCCACCGGCCGGCTGATCGTCGGCAAGGCCGTCGCAAAGGGATACGGGGTCGTCGCCCTCGTACGCTCCAAGGCAAAAGCCATGGACCTCATTGGTGCCGAGTTAATCGAAGGCGACGCCCGCGACCCTGCCGCGTTGACCCGCGCCATCGCCGGCTGTGATGCCGTCATCAGTTCGCTGGGCACGGCCATGAGCCCGTTCCGGGAGGTGACCCTGCTCTCGACGGCGACCCGCGCACTGGTCGGCGTTATGGAGCAGCAGAACATCCAACGACTCGTGTGCATCACTGGCCTCGGCGCCGGCGACAGCCGTGGCCATGGCGGATTCTTCTTCGACCGGCTGTTCCTGCCCCTGATGCTGCGGAAGGTCTATGAAGACAAGAATCGCCAGGAAGATGCCATCCGGGCCAGCACACTCGACTGGACCATCGTCCGGCCGACGGTGCTCAACGACAAGCCGGCGCGCGGTGGCATCAAGGCGTTGACCGACCTGTCAGGCGTCCATGGCGGGACCATCGCCCGATCCGATGTCGCTGAGTTCGTCGTGCAGCAACTCGCCACCGATACGTGGCTGCGCAAAGCGCCGCTGATCACATGGTAGGATCGATTGCGGCCTCTTTCAGCAACGAGCCGTCCGAGCCGCGCGATCAGAATTTCCTGAAATATCCGACCGATGGCAAATGCACAGGATACGATTATGCTGCAGCCGGCAGCTAGACGGCGAAGGCGGTGTGTACTGCGCCGATTGCGACATCACGCCCGTGCTGCCGGAGAGTGGTTCCGCCGATCTGGCCAGCGAAGACCGCGCCAATCGCCCGACCGGCGTCGAACCTATGCGATCGACCCAAGCGCGGCCGAAAAGCTGTGGCTCAGAAGCGAAGAGATCACCAATATCTCCATCCAAAGCCAGTCATGACGCAACCACGTTGCGCTGCCTCTCAACGCCGCCATTCACGAAAGGAAATAGAGAGGAAATTCGCGCCGCCGTGGGCGATGAACAGCGTCAGCACAGCGCGGGCCGCAGGACCGACTGTCCCAATCCGTGAGCTTCGCTGTGAATGATCGGTACCGCGAGCGCGCCCTTTGGGAATTCCAGGCATTGCCTTCGGCGGGAAATCTGCGCCAACTGCGGTGAAGCCGCCAGCAGCAAGCATCAATGCGCAGCCCAAAACGCAAAAAGCCCGCCGGTCGGAGCCAGCGGGCCTTCAATGCTTTGCTTTCGGCGATCAACCAACCGGCGGTGTGATTGAAGGGCCCGATGCAGCAGTGACGATCGAAAGGCGGTCCCGTTTCGTGAGCAAGGGCTTCGTAGACTTTCTTCGTTCCTAGAATTCCTTCGACGTCGGTGAAATTGCCTGCGCCGCTACCGCCGCCAAACGCTCACGTTTGGTCAGGATTGGCTTCTCGTAAGCTTTCTTCATGGGAATCCCCCGGTTACCCCTCAAGCCCGCAACGTGCCTTGCGCCAACCAAAATTGTCAACCCAGCGGATTTGAGGCTGCCCCAGGAAGCATGTCATTTCGGGCCAGATCATCCAGCAGCCGGATGACAGCCTTGGCGTCTTCCGACTTGCAGGAATAGTAATGCCAAGTGCCTTCGGCGCGGCATTCCACAATCCCGTGTTCCACAAGCACACTGAGATGTTTTGAAAGGGTGGTCTGGCTGCCGCCCACCCGGGAGACCAGGTCGGTCACAGTTCTTTCCTGATCCACCAAATGAATAACTATCAACAGGCGCTTGTCCTGCGCCAGGACAGCAACCCACCGCGCCGCGACGCCTGCCTGCTTGCGGAGCGTAAGGCGCTTGGCCGGCCGCCACCCCAGAGCGGGGTTTGCCCTGATTTCCGCAAGTCTTTGCCTGACGTATGAGGCCATTTTTATGTCCCTGTCCGCAGCGGAGCAAAATCGTTGCCCCGGCTTCGCGAGTCAACAGGCGTCAAAAAGGCCCACTGCCGGATAGGTAATGGCAGCGGGCCAGGGTCTAAGTGCTGGGATCAACCAGCACAGATCAACGAGCTGCCGCGGAGTTGGTTGCGACTACCACCGCAACCCAACAAGCCGAATCGGCTATTCCCCTTTCGGCGTGCAGGCCTATGTCTCCACAGTCCTATTCAGCCTGAGCGTCGTTCATGCCTGCTCCGCGCCGTCCAATAGAATACGCAGCAATTCATTGCGCTGATCGCGCTGGCGATATGGCTTGCGGCCAAAAATTGGCTACCTGAACAGATGATGGGAGGTGCTACCCCCGCAGTGCGCGCCAGGTCCAGTACGCAGTGACAAGCGACGCCACATACCCGTGACGCCCAGCGCGCCAAGGCCATATGAGCTTCCATCTGATCGCCCCAGCAGCACCCCATGCTGGATGAACCTGCGTTCCCACGCGCGCTGGTCTGCGACTTCCGGACTCGGCGGGCAACTCTTGGCCCGGAACCTCTTGGCCCTCCGCGCGTTTCACGGCGTCCCGTTCGTGGACCAGCCCGGATATCTCTCCTGGCGCTGCGACAATCAGGAGCCCGCTTCATGCACGACAAGCTGTTTCATTCACCGGTCGCACTGACCGTCGGCCTCGGCTTCAAGCGCGAGATTGCCTCGTTGGCCGAAATGCACGATTTCCTGACCAATTGGACGACCTCGCGCCGCGGTCCCCTCCATCGCAATGCCGTCGAGGCGTGCGGCCTCGCGTTGGAAGGCTGCATCACCAGGGATGAGGCGCGCCATGCGCTCGTCGAATTCGCGAAAGCCGCCGGCATCCTCTGGCCGGAGATCGAGCCGGTCATCGTGGCGCGCGCCGTCGCGCGCGGCTACGGCGGCTACGCCGCCTGAGTTTGAGGCCACCTTCGTCATGGTGGCCAATTCCGTATCGAGCACCATGAAAAAAGCCCGGCTTGGCCCTCCCGAGCCGGGCTTTCGCCTTTGCCGCGCGAAGATCGCAAAGATCACAGCTATTTACCGGTAATGTTGCGCGGCGCCTTTGAGGCATCAGCCTTTCGAATGTGCGTCCCGGCGCGTCGGCTTGGGCCTCCCCGGATCAGGCCCCGGCGCTGACTGCGCCGCAAGACGCAATTCTCTCAGCCTGGCTGTCTTTGCCTCGCGAGCCGCGCGCTCGGCGTCAATCACGATCTGCGCTTCACGCTTGGCGCGCTCGTCACGCTGGGTGTCGACTTTTGCACGGACCATGTGCTGCTACCTCCATCCCACGGGGCGTTGGTTCGGAACAATCGCCGCCTCCATCATCTCCCGGCTCCGCATGGTGCGGCGTTGCGGCAAGGGGCGCGATTACAAATGATGGTCGGTACGCTTTTTGCCATCGATGCCTGAAGCGAGGAGCTGTCAGTCACACCAACCGGACGAGACGACGAGCGACGCCTCGAAGATCTGGCGTCCGCCCTCGTCGCGTACCTTGACCGTGATGGCGGTGTGGTCGTTCTCGATGATCTCGTCACGGACGATGTCAGGCAGAATGCGGATTGCCTCGCGCCGCATTCGCTCGCGCGTTTCGAAGACCTGGCCGTCGTCATCCACCGTGAGGCCGTCGCCATTGTAAAGGTCAAGATAATATCGAGGCATGATGGGCTGGACCTCAGACTGATGAAATGGCGAGATATTCAACCGACAATTCGCAGACTAGACAGTTGTTCCATCAGCGGCGGCATTTGCTGTGGAACAAGCAGCTCTAACAAATGTTAATGCCTATCAGCGGCCAAAGGCTTAGTGCATCCCGAGCCGCCTTTGCTCCCGACAGAACACATGGCGATGGCTTCCGAAGCCCTTTCGCGGGAGATTGCGGTGCTTGAATCCCTCTACCTCAACCTGGGCCAGCATGACGCGCTGTCAGATGCCGAGAAGGCGCTTCTCGCCGGCGCCATGACC
The DNA here is from genome assembly GCF_056868045.1 of Mesorhizobium sp. HAY1-8B. Lineage (NCBI taxonomy): Bacteria > Pseudomonadati > Pseudomonadota > Alphaproteobacteria > Hyphomicrobiales > Phyllobacteriaceae > Mesorhizobium > Mesorhizobium sp. HAY1-8B. Next base: position 6,789,581 of record NZ_CP200321.1, on the reverse strand, counting down.
TTCGAGCGGCATTTCGCCACCGGCCAGGACATCGTGGCTTCCGGGTCGCGGCCGACCTATTCGACGCTGATCCTCGACGGGCTGGCGGCGCGCTACAAGGTGCTGGAGGATGGCGGCCGGCAGTTCACCTCGCTGCAGGTGCCCGGTGACTTTGTCGATCTCCATGCCTTCCTGCTGAAGACGATGGATCACGGCATCGTCGCGCTGTCGCCTTGCCATGTCATGTTCGCCGACCACAGCCGGCTTCGCGCCATCACCGAGCAGGCGCCGCACCTGACACGGCTGCTATGGCTGGACACGCTGGTGGACGGCGCCATCCACCGCGAATGGATCGTCGCCATGGGGCGGCGCTCCAAGACCTCGCATCTGGCCCATCTCGTCTGTGAGCTTTTCGTGCGGCTGCAGGTGGTGCAGCGGACCAACGGGATGAGCTTCCATCTGCCGCTCTCGCAAGCAGAGATGGCCGACGTGCTTGGCCTGTCCGTGGTGCACATGAACCGGGTCATCGGTGCCCTGCGAAAGGTCGGCGTTGTCAACTGGGCAAACCACACGGTGACCATTCTCGACTGGCACCGGCTGCAGGAAATCGCCGAGTTCGATCCGACCTACCTCAGCATGATGCGGGAACCGCGCTAAGGTATGTTGATATTCAGGTGAGGCCGGCCTGCAAAGGATGGCTTTCCGCGACCCCGGTGCCCACGTACTTCAAGTACGCTCCGCTCCGGTTCTCGAAAACCACCGCTTTCGGCGCGGCCTGACCTTGAATCTCGCACGCCTTAGGGGCTGCTTTGCAGATCTATGCTGCTTCTGCCGCGACGTTGACCGCCGACTCAGCGATCTGCGTCAACGCTTCATCAGTCGCCTTCTCTTCCTTGAGTGTCGCTTCAAGGAGTGTCACGGCCTCGTTCAAGCCGAGTTCACCGGCCCACGTCCTCAGCGTGCCATAGCGTGAGATCTCATAGTGCTCGACCGCTTGCGCGGCGGCCAGCAGGCCGGCATCGAGCGCGGGCGATCCCTTGTACTCCTCCATGATTTCGGCGCCTTCCTCGGTGATACCCATGATGGCCGCACAGGTCTTGCCGACCGGCTTCTTGCCGATGACGCCGAAGACTTTCTCCAGCCTCGCAACATGGCCCTCGGTTTCGGTGCGGTGCTTTTCAAAGGCGGCCTTCAATTCGGCGCTCTGCGCGGCCTTGGCCATTTTCGGCAGTGTCGCCAATATCTTTTTTTCGGCGAAATAGATGTCTTTCAGCGTGTCGTGAAAGAGGTCGTCGAGCATTTTCTGTTTTGCCATTGTCATCTCCTTTGGTGGGGCCCTCAGGTCGACAATCTCGCATCGGCGGATTTGTTCCGCCTGATCTGCGTCCGGCAAAATCTTTATAAAATTCCTATTTCTTTCCGCCCCGCGCCGTCTCGACCCTTTATGGCGATCGGGTCCATATTCTCCAGGAGACACACAGCTCGGCCACGATCATCTACCGTGACGGAGCGTTTTTATATGGTTTGCGCCTGTCGACTCCAGGCGTAGAGTAGAAAACGCAAATAAAACGAAGATAAGGAACATCCACGATGGATATCGTCGTTCTCGGGATAGGGGTTTTATTTTTTGCCCTCTCCTTCGCTTACATCAAAGCCTGTGACATTCTTTAGGCCGGAGGACCGCAACATGCTTCTCGACTATATCCTTGGCGGCGGTGTGACCTTGTTCCTGCTCGCCTACCTGACATACGCCCTCGTTCGCCCAGAACGCTTCTGACGGCAACTGGTGCAAGGCACGGAAAGCTACTTCAATGACTCTCAACGGATGGCTACAGATCCTCCTCTACTGCGTGATACTCGTTCTGCTGGTGAAGCCGCTCGGCGGCTACATGTACCGCGTTTTCAACGGCGACCGCACATTTCTCTCACCGGTTCTTGGCCCCCTCGAACGGGGTCTCTATCGCATTTCGGGGACCAGCGAGCGCGAAGAGCAGCACTGGACCACTTACGCGGCAGGCATCATGTTCTTCAGCCTGGCCAGTTTCCTCGTGCTCTATTTCCTGCAGCGGCTGCAGGGCGTGTTGCCCTATAATCCGGCCGGCATGACGGCCGTCGAACCCAATCTCGCCTTCAACACCGCCGTCAGCTTCCCGACCAACACCAACTGGCAGAACTACGGCGGCGAAAGCACGATGTCCTACCTCGTGCAGATGGCCGGCCTGACCGTGCAGAATTTCATGTCCGCGGCGGTCGGCATCGCCATCGCGGTGGCGCTGGTCCGCGGCTTCGCCCGGCATTCGGTCAAGTCGATCGGTAATTTCTGGGTCGATATGACCCGCTGCACGCTCTACATCCTGTTGCCGCTCTGCATCGTGCTCACCCTTATCTATGTCTGGCTCGGCGTGCCACAGACGCTTGGGTCCTATGTCGACGCCACGACGCTCGAGGGCGCGAAGCAGACGATCGCGGTCGGCCCTGTCGCCTCGCAGCTCGCCATCAAGATGCTCGGCACCAATGGCGGTGGCTTCTTCAACGCCAATTCGGCGCATCCTTTCGAAAACCCCGACGCGATCTCCAATTTCATCCAGATGGTCACGATCTTCGCCCTCGGCGCCGCGCTGACCAATGTGTTCGGCCGCATGGTCGGCAACCAGCGCCAGGGTTGGGCGATCCTGGCCGCGATGGGTGTCCTGTTCGTCGGCGGCGTCGCCATCTGCTATTGGGCCGAAGCGGCCGGCAATCCCCTTGTCCATGCGCTTGGCATCGACGGCGGCAACATGGAAGGCAAGGAGACCCGTTTCGGCATCGCCATGTCGGCACTGTTCGCCGTCATCACGACGGCTGCCTCCTGCGGCGCGGTCAACGCCATGCATGACTCGTTCACCGCGCTCGGAGGCCTGATCCCGATGATCAACATGCAGCTCGGCGAGGTCATCGTCGGCGGTGTCGGCGCCGGTTTCTACGGCATCATGATGTTCATCGTCGTCGCCGTCTTCGTTGCCGGCCTGATGGTCGGCCGCACGCCCGAATATCTCGGCAAGAAGATCGAGGCCAAGGAGGTCAAGATGGCCATGCTGGCCATCTTGTGCCTGCCGCTGGCGATGCTGATCTTCACGGCCATCGCGGTCGTTCTGCCGACCGGCGTCGCCTCCATGGCCAATGGCGGGCCGCATGGCTTCTCGGAGGTGCTCTATGCCTACACCTCGGCGGCGGCGAACAACGGCTCGGCCTTTGGCGGTCTCTCCGGCAACACGCCCTGGTACAACATAACGCTCGGCATCACCATGCTGATGGGCCGCTTCCTGGTCATCATCCCCGCGCTTGCCATCGCCGGCTCGCTGGTGGCGAAGAAGACGGTTCCGGCCTCCGCCGGCACCTTCCCGACCGACGGTCCGCTGTTCGTCGGGCTGCTGGTCGGCGTCATCCTGATCGTCGTCGGCCTTACCTTCTTCCCGGCGCTGGCGATCGGCCCGATCGTCGAACACTTGGCCATGGTCCATGGGCAGACCTTCTGAGACCGCCATGTCCAGGTTCAACCTCATGCGACGCAACGTTGAGCGTCGGACCGAAAAGGAGGGGGAGACAATCCCCCCTCCTTTCCCGACCGTGTCCACATTCCTCGGCATTGCGGCAGTCATGATCGTCATCTGGCTGCTGGTCTATGGGCCGCCGCATCTTCCTTCGGCATCCGATCGATCGGTGCCTGCCAACAACATCGATACTGGAGCCAACAAATGAGCCAGTCCAAATCCGCTAGCATCATGGATGCCAGCATCCTGTGGCCCGCCATCGGCGGGGCCTTCAGGAAACTCAACCCGCGTACCCTGATCAGGAACCCGGTGATGTTCGTCGTCGCCGTCGTCTCGGCTCTGACGACCATCCTGTTCATCAGGGACCTGATCACCGGTGGTGGCGATTTCAAGTTCACGCTGCAGATCATCATCTGGCTGTGGTTCACCGTGCTGTTCGCCAATTTCGCCGAAGCCGTCGCCGAAGGCCGCGGCAAGGCGCAAGCCGACTCGCTGCGCAAGGCTCGCACCGAGACCCAGGCCAAGCTTTTGACCGGTGAGGATCGCACGAAATACAAGCTGGTGCCCGGCACCAGCCTGAAAGTTGGCGATGCCGTGCTGGTCGAGGCCGGCGACATCATCCCGTCGGACGGCGAGGTGGTCGAAGGCGTCGCCTCGGTCAACGAGGCGGCGATAACGGGCGAATCCGCACCGGTCATCCGCGAATCCGGTGGTGACCGTTCGGCGGTGACCGGCGGCACGCAGGTGCTGTCCGACTGGATCCGCGTGCGTATCACCGCGGCATCGGGCCACACCTTCCTCGACCGCATGATCTCGCTGGTCGAAGGCGCCGAGCGCCAGAAGACGCCGAACGAGATCGCGCTCAACATCCTGCTGGTCGGCATGACGCTGATCTTCGTGCTGGCCACGGCGACCATCCCAAGCTTTGCCTCCTATTCGGGCGGCTATATCTCGGTGACCGTGCTCGTCGCGCTGTTCGTCACCCTGATCCCGACCACGATCGGCGCGCTCCTGTCGGCGATCGGCATCGCCGGCATGGACCGTCTGGTGCGCTTCAACGTGCTCGCCATGTCGGGCCGCGCCGTCGAGGCGGCGGGCGACGTCGACACGCTGCTGCTCGACAAGACCGGAACCATCACGCTCGGCAACCGCCAGGCGACGGAATTCCGTCCGGTCAAGGGCGTCACCGAGCAGGAACTCGCCGACGCGGCGCAACTCGCCTCGCTCGCCGACGAAACGCCGGAAGGCCGCTCGATCGTCGTGCTGGCCAAGGAGAAATACGGCATCCGCGCCCGTGATATGGCAACGCTGCACGCAACCTTCGTTCCCTTCACCGCGCAGACCCGCATGAGCGGCGTCGACGTCGACGGCTCTTCGGTGCGCAAGGGTGCAGTCGATTCCGTGCTTGCCCATGTCAACCAGTCGACGGTCGCCGCCCACGGCACGCGTCCAAGCAGCGATTCCGTGCGGGATCTCCAGGCGGTCGCCGACGAGATTGCCAAGTCCGGCGGCACGCCGCTGGCGGTCGAGCGTGACGGACGCCTGCTCGGCGTCGTCCATCTCAAGGACATCGTCAAGGGCGGCATCAGCGAGCGCTTCACGGAGCTGCGCCGCATGGGCATCCGCACGGTGATGATCACCGGCGACAATCCGCTGACGGCGGCCGCCATCGCGGCGGAAGCCGGCGTCGACGACTTCCTTGCCCAGGCGACGCCCGAGGACAAGCTGAAGCTGATCCGCGACGAACAGGCCAAGGGCAAGCTGGTCGCCATGTGCGGCGACGGCACCAACGATGCGCCGGCCCTTGCCCAGGCCGACGTCGGCGTCGCCATGAACACCGGCACGGTTGCCGCGCGCGAAGCCGGCAACATGATCGATCTCGACAGCGACCCGACCAAGCTCATCGAGATCGTCGAGATCGGCAAGGCTCTGCTGATGACGCGCGGCTCGCTGACGACCTTCTCGATCGCCAACGACGTGGCCAAGTATTTTGCCATCATCCCGGCAATGTTCGCCGTCTTCTACGTCGCGCCGGGGCAGACCACCGGCCCGCTGCAGGCGCTCAACATCATGCATCTGGCGACGCCGCAGAGCGCCATCCTGTCGGCCATTATCTTCAACGCGCTCATCATCATCGCGCTGATCCCGCTGTCGCTGCGCGGCGTCAAATACCGGGCGATCGGCGCTGGCGCGCTGCTCAGCCGCAACCTCCTGGTTTACGGTCTCGGCGGCATCATTGTCCCCTTCGTCGGCATCAAGGCGATCGATTTGATCGTCACCGCCCTCGGCCTTGCTTAAGGATTACGTTCATGCTCACCCAGATAAGACCCGCGATCATCATGATCGTCTTCTTCACGGTCCTGACCGGCCTGATCTATCCGATCGGCATGACCGGCATTGCGCAGGCGCTGTTCCCCGCCAGGCCAATGGCAGCCTGATCGAGAAGGACGGCAAGGTCATCGGCTCCGAACTGATCGGCCAGGGCTTCGCCAGCGACAAGTATTTCCATGGCCGGATTTCGGCGGCCGGCAGCAACGGCTACGACGCCACGGCGTCGGGCGGCACCAATCTCGGCCCGACCAATCCCAAGCTGATCGACCGCATCAAGGGCGACGCCGAGAAGCTGAAGGCGGAGAATCCGAACCAGCCTGTTCCGATGGATCTGGTGACGTCATCGGGCAGCGGCCTCGATCCCCATATCAGCCCTGAAGCCGCCTATTTCCAGGTCGCTCGGGTGGCCAAGGCCAGGGGCGTCGATGAAGCCAAGATCAAGGCGCTTGTCGACGGCCAGGTCGAGGGCAGGGAACTCGGCTTCATGGGAGAGCCGGTGGTCAACGTGCTGGCGCTCAACATCGCGCTGGACGCCGCTAAATAGTTGATGGCGAGGTCCGGGGATCGACAGCATCCCCGGGCCTCTCCATGATCGATCCCGATGCCGGAAGACCGAAGCAACGAAAACAGACCTTCCCCCGACGCGCTGCTCGAGCATGCCGAGCGGGAGGGGCGCGGCCGTCTGCGGATATTCCTTGGTGCAGCCCCGGGTGTCGGCAAGACCTACGAAATGCTGATGTCGGGCCGCGCCAGGCTGGCCGACGGCATCGATGTGGTGATCGGCGTCGTCGAGACACACGGCCGCAAGGAAACACAGGCCCTGGTCGAGGGCTACGAAGTCATCCCCCGCCGCAAGGTCGACTACAAGGGGCGCATGCTCGACGAGATGGATATCGACGCCATCCTCGCGCGACGCCCGGCGCTGGTTCTCGTCGATGAACTCGCCCATACCAACGCGCCCGGCAGCCGTCACCCCAAGCGCTACCTCGACGTCCAGGAGATCCTGGCGCGAGGCATCGACGTCTACACGACGCTCAACATCCAGCATGTCGAAAGCCTGAACGATGTCGTGGCGCAGATCACGCGGGTCAGGGTGCGTGAAACGGTTCCCGATTCCATCATCGACCAGGCCGATGACGTCGAAATCATCGATCTGACGCCCGACGACCTGATCAAGCGGCTGGAGGAGGGCAAGGTCTATTTCCCCAACACCGCGCAGCGCGCCGTCGAGAATTATTTCTCGTCAGGCAATCTGACGGCACTGCGGGAACTGGCGCTGCGCCGCACGGCCCAGCGTGTCGACGAGCAATTGCTCAATCACATGCAGTCCCATGCCATCCAAGGTCCCTGGGCCGCGGGGGAGAGGGTGCTCGTCTGCGTCGACGCAAGACCGGGCGGCGCGGCCCGCATTCGCTACGCACGCAGGCTGGCCGACCGGCTTCGTGCGCCATGGACGGCGCTTCATGTCGATACGCCTCGCTCGGCCGGCATGTCCGAGGAAGACAAGGACCGGCTCGCCACGCTCCTGCGCCTTGCCGAGCAGCTCGGCGCCGAGGTGACGACCATTCCGGGCCAGAATGTCGCGCAGGACATTGTGCGCCACGCGACGGCGAACAATTTCACCCATATCGTGGTGGGCAGGCCGACGCGGTCGCGTTGGCGCGAACTGATCGAGGGCTCGCTCACCTATGATCTCATCCGCAATGCCGGCGATATCAGCGTCCATGTCATTTCGGGGACCGAACGCAATACCGAGGCGACGTCGAGAAGCCTCCGGACGGTGGACGAGCAGCAGCAGTTCCAGATCTGGCCCTATCTGAAGGCTACGGCCTATGTTGCCGGCTCGCTCGCCTTCGCCGCCCTGCTCGACCAGTTTCTCGACGTTCGCAATCTCGCGATCATCTTTCTCATTGCCGTGCTGGCATCGGCGGTCACCGGCGGGCTGTGGCCGGCTTTGTACGCCTGTCTCGCCAGCGCCCTTGCCTTCAACTATTTTTTCCTGGAGCCGCGCTACACGCTGACGATCCGGGATCCCGAAAGCATTGTCGCACTTGCGGTCTTCCTGGTTGTTGCCGTAATCGCCAGCAATCTGACGGCGCGCGTACAGCGCCAGGCCGTCGCCGCCCGCTCGCGTGCGCGGGCCACCGAGGACATCTACCTCTTTTCCAAGAAGCTCGCCGGTGCCGGCACGCTCGACGACGTCCTGTGGGCAACCGCCTTCCAGATCGCCTCGATGCTCAAGCTGCGGGTGGTGTTGCTTCTGCCCGAAGACGGCACCATCACCGTCAAGGCCGGCTATCCGCCCGACGACACGCTGGCCGAGGCCGACATTGCCGCTGCCCGCTGGGCCTGGGAGCACAACCGTGCCGCCGGGCGCGGCGCCGACACGCTGCCTGGCGCCAAGCGCCTCTACCTCCCCTTGCGCACGGGGCGCACCGCGATCGGTGTCGTCGGCCTCGACAATGACAAGCAGGGCCCGCTGCTGACGCCCGAGCAACAGCGCCTGCTCGACGCGCTGGCCGATCAGGCGGCGGTGGCGATCGAACGCATCCAACTCGTCGCCGATGTCGATCGCGCCAAGCTCGCCGCCGAAGCCGACCGGCTGCGCTCGGCTTTGCTGACTTCGATTTCGCATGATCTGAAAACGCCGCTCTCAGCCATCATGGGGGCGGCCGGCACGCTCAAGGAATTCGCGCCCGATCTGCCCGAGCAGGACCGGGCGGAGCTTCTGTCGACGGTGATCGACGAATCGGAGCGGCTGAACCGCTTCATCGCCAACCTGCTTGACATGACCAAGATCGAATCCGGTGCGATGGAGCCGAATTACGCTCTCCATTATGTCGGCGATATCGCCGGCACGGCGCTCAACCGCGCCCGCAAGATCACCAGCGAACACAAGATCGAGGTCGATATTCCATCCGATCTGCCGATGCTGAAGCTCGATCCCGTGCTGTTCGAACAGGTTCTGTTCAATCTTCTCGACAATGCGTCGAAATATTCCCCGCCCGGCTCGACAATCCGCGTGCGGGGATGGGCAGACAATGGGTCCGTCATCGTGCAGATCATGGATGAGGGACCGGGCATCCCGGCGCAGGACCTGGAACGCGTCTTCGACACTTTTTATCGGGTGCGCAAGGGTGACCAGGTGCGCGCCGGCACCGGGCTTGGCCTATCGATCTGTCGTGGCTTCGTCGAATCGATGGGTGGCACGATCTCGGCCGCGAACCGGACCGACCGTCCCGGTGCCGCTTTCACCATCAGGATGCCGGTGCCGGTGCCGGCGGAAGTACGCGATGCCGACAATCGTGGCGAAGAGACCAGCGTGGATCAGCCGTGATGACCAATTCGAATGTCAGGATACTGGTTGTCGATGACGAGCCGCCGATCCGCAAACTGCTGCGCGTTGGCCTCGGTAGCCAGGGCTATGCGGTCAGCGAGGCGCCGAACGCCAAGGCGGCGATCGAGCTGATGGAACAGGAAAAGCCGGACCTGGTGCTGCTCGACCTCGGCCTGCCCGGCATAAGTGGCCATGAGCTCCTGCGCAAATGGCGTGACGACGGCCTCGACATTCCTGTCGTCATCCTCTCCAGCCGCACCGACGAGGCCGGCATCGTCAATGCGCTCGAACTTGGCGCCGACGATTATGTCACCAAGCCGTTCGGCATGAACGAACTGGTGGCGCGCATCCGCGTGGCGCTGCGGCACAAGTTCCAGCAGCAGGGCGAGAAGCCTGTCTTCCAGAGCGGCGACCTCAGCGTCGATCTGGTCAAGCGCATCGTCAAGGTCGAAGGCAAGGAGATAAAACTCTCGCCGAAGGAATACGACATACTGCGCATCCTGGTGCAGCATGCCGGCAAGGTGCTGACCCATCATTTCATCCTGAAGCAGATCTGGGGCGACTCGACCGACGTGCAATATCTCAGGGTCTATGTCAGGCAGCTCAGGCAGAAGATCGAGAAGACCCCCGACCAGCCGCACCACATCACCACCGAGACCGGTGTCGGCTACCGGTTGCGTGTCGACTGAGACAGCCTCATCGATTGAATCTGCGTCAGCCGGTGGCTTCCAGCGGCCGGTTTGCGGCCGTGGATGTCCGCAAGGCAGCGACGCAACCGAGGACGCCGAGCGGCACGAAGGCGAGGAACAGCCAGCTCGCGACGTTGGCTGCCGCGTCGTGGTTCAATCCTTGCGAAAAGCCGCTGGCATTGGCGACGATGCCGGCAAGGGCGGCGCCCACGGCGTAACCGATGCGCTGCATGGTCGGCACCGCGGCCGAGGCGATGGTCTGTTCGTCGTCCGGAGCGGAGGCGACGATGACGCGGGTCAGGAACGGCCAGGCGATGCCGAAGCCGCCGCCTTGCAACAGGGCGCATATCAGGATCAGCGGGATCGAGCCCAGCGGTATCGTATAGGCGAAGCCGGCGATGCCCGCCGCGATCATCAATGCGCCGCAGACAATGATCAGGCGCTCGCGCTGTGGCGGGGCGTTGGCGACAAGGATCGACAGGATCGACCAGGCGATCGATTCGGCGGCGATGATGTAGCCGGTGGTCAGTAGCGGAATGTCGTGCAGGCTGGTCAAAAGCAGCGGTCCGTAGACGCCGAAGGAACAGGTCGCGACGGAAAAGGCGGCGACCATGGTCATGCCCGCGCCCACCGGCGTCCGCCACGAGAACAGTCGCGCCGGGAAAAGCCGCGAGCGCGGCTTCAGCGCATCGACGTAGAAGAACAGCGCCAGGCCGGCCAGGCCCAGCAGGATCAGCAGCGAGGAGCGCAGCAGCGCGATATCGACGCCGGCCGAGGCGATCAGCACCACGGCGACGGCAAGACAGCCAAGCGCGGCGAACGGGAAGGGGGGTGCCTTGCCCGCGCCGGCGATGGGTCGCTTCGCCTCCGGGGTGTTCAGAACGAGGAAGCTGGCCAGCGCCATGGCGGTGCCGCCGAAGGTGAAGACGCCGAAGGCCCAGCGCCACGACAGGAGCTCGGTCATGATCGCGCCCAGCAACGGGCCGCTGAAGGCGGCGACGCCCCAGATCGCCGACATGATGCCGAAAAGCTGCGGCCAGATGGCGCGCGAAAACAGCCGCTCGACCGAGACGAAAGCCAGCGACACCAGCGCGCCGCCGCCAAGTCCTTCGATCAGGCGGCCGGCGAGGAACAATTGCATGGAAGGCGAGGTGGCGCAGATCAGTGCGCCGGCCGCGTAGAGCAGGGCCGCGACCACCATGTTGGTGCGCAGCGCCACATAGCTCACCAGCCGTCCGGCCGCGGCGCCGGCGACGATGGCGCCGAGCTCGTAGACCGCCAGCGACCAGCCGACGAGCTGTACGCCGGCCATTTCACCGACCATGGCCGGCATGACGGTCGCCACCATCGTCTCATTGGTGGCGTGCAGCAGGATGCCGAGGCTGATGAAGCAGAAGCGCGCCAGGTCGCCGCTCGCCCACAATGCGCGCCAGTCGACCCTGTTTGTGCTGATTTCAGTCATATCCACCCTATGCTCTGCATATCTCGATCGCGGCGTACGGCACCAGAAGCCAGCAAGGCTTTCCGGCAGGACCATGCGCGGCCATAGCGCCGGATAGCGTGCCTATCGAGGTGCCGGTCCGGTCGGGGTGGGCTTGTAGGACCTCAACCGCGGTTGAGGACAAGCGGTTTTTTCAAGAGGTCAGTTTTCGGTGCTGCGCAGCTGGAACTGGCTGACGCCGATGGCGAGATTGACGCCGGTCTGGGTCTGCAGGCTGAATGGCTGGAGCGTGAAAGCCTGCGAAGAGCCACCGACCAAAAGATTGGCGCCGGCTCCGACGGCAGCCGTGACCTCCGCGCTGGCGCCGATATAGTCGCCCGCCAGCGCACCAGGCGCGTAGATGTTCTTCAGCGGCGTCAGCACCAGCCAGCGCATCACCGCCTGCTTTGTCGTGCCGATGTCGAGGCCGTATTTGTTGACCGCGCCGAAATAGGCCTCCGGCGCGAAGGTCTTGTCGGTCGGGGTGAAGGTGCAGCTGAGGTCCTTGGACGAACCGAAGATGAAGCCGGTGCCGCCACCTATGGCGCATTCAAGGGTACCGAGTTCGATGCCGCGGTCCTGCGCCTGCGTCTGTGTGGCGCCGAGCACGAGTGCAATCACGGCAGCGGCTGTCTTCGACATGGCGTTCCCCTCAAAATCAAACGGCGCGGAACCATCCTATATGGTTCCGCGCCGCAAGGTAGAGAGGAGCGCGTAGCTCCTTGCGATCACTTGAGCGAGTGGATCAGCTGAAGCGAGGTCACAGCCACGGCGAGATTGACGCCGGTCTGCGCCTGGACGCTGAGCGGCTCCAGCATGAAGGCGCTGTCGAAGCCGCCGACCAGCAGATTGGCGCCGCCGCCGGTGACGACGCTCGCCTCGGCGTTGACGCCGTAATAGCTGCCGGCAAGATCGCCCGCATCGCGGTCGCGGGTTGCGGCAAAAACCGCCCAGACGAGCTGGCCCTGATGTGTCTGGCCGAGATCGACACCGATCTTGGAGATGACGCCGGTGTAAATCTCCGACGGTCCGTGATGATAGGGACGGAAGACGCAGGACACGCCCTTGTTGGAGGCGACGATATAGGCGGTGCCGCCGTCGATGGTGCAGTCGAGCGTGCCGAGCTGCAGCCTGCCGGCGCTGGCCGGGGCGGCAGCGAACACGGTCGTTGCAAGGGCAGCGGCGCAGACGAGTTTCTTGATCATGGGAGGGTCCTTTCGCAAATCGCTTGGAAATAACGGCTTGAATGGCCAGACCGTTCCGCTGAAAACTTGGCGCGAACAAGGCAAGGGTTAACGGTCTGCCGCAGGGGTTAATGCACAGTTGCCGGATTGCGGGCGATCTTCAGCGCCGCGTGTCCTTTTGGACACGCGGGATGGCGCTTTAATATCGGATCCGTCTAAGTCGAGGTCAGCTGACCCGGGCGAGGCCATCCTTGGCCGGCTGATAGGTGGGGTCGAGGCGCACGGCCTCGCGATAGGATTTCGCCGCCTTGGCCTTGTCGCCGCGCCGCTCGTAGATCAGCGCCTGATTGGCCCAGGCCTCGGCGTTCTTGCCGTCGAGCTTGATGGCCATGTTGAAGTCGGAGAAGGCATTGTCCTCGTCGCCCGTCGCCAGATAGGAGAGGCCACGGCCGTTGTAGGGCTCTGCCGCATCCGGCGCCAGCGAGATGGCGGTCGAGAAGTCCTCGATGGCGAATTTGTGCTGGCCCTGACTCTGATAGATCAGGCCGCGATTGTGGTAGGCGCGGGCGTCCGTCGTGTCGAGCTGGATCGCTTTCTGGAAGTCGTTGAAGGCATCCTGGGTCCGGCCCGCCTTGCGGTAGAGATTGCCGCGGCCGATATAGGCGGCATCATAACTGCCGTTGATCTGGATCGATCGGTTGTAGTCGGCGAGAGCGGCTTCCTGGTTGCCGAGGAAGCGCTGGATGAGAGCCCGGTTGGAATAGGCCTGGTAGAAATTCGGGTTGAGTTGGATGGCCTGGTTGAAGTCCTTGAGCGCCGCCTGGTATTGGCCGCCGCGGCCATAGGCCGAACCACGGACGTTATAGCCTTCCGGATCCTGGGGATTGCGCTGGATCACCGCCGACAGCGAGGAGATATTCTCGCTCGATCCTTGCGCCTTGTCGATGTTGTTGAACTCGCCGGTCGGGCCCGATGTCTGGCAGCCGGCAAGCACCAATCCGGAAAGCAGGGCCGCTGTCAGGGCGAAACCACGCAATGCGGTCCCGCGCTCCACGCTCGTTGCGTTCATGTCTGCCCTGTCCTCACTTGCGCCGTCGTTCAGGTCCGGTTCCCCCCTCCGGGCCGGGTCACAATGTCATAAACTGTCAGAGCGTGATTTGTGCGCCCAGATGGGCGCGAGTCGCTCTAAACAAAAAGGTGGCGGCGATTCCGCATCGCGCCACCTCAGTATCCTTCGAAAAGGACGAAATATTGGCGATAATCAGCGCGGCGGACGCGCTGCACCAGCAGCACCACCGGCGGGAACGGGACGCGGGGTCATCGGCAGCAGGCCTTCGCGCTGAGCGCGCTTGCGAGCCAGCTTGCGGGCGCGGCGAACGGCCTCGGCCTTTTCACGGGCGCGCTTCTCGGAAGGCTTCTCGTAGTGACCGCGCATCTTCATTTCGCGGAAAATGCCTTCGCGCTGCATCTTCTTCTTGAGCGCGCGAAGCGCCTGATCAACGTTATTGTCGCGGACGAGTACCTGCACGGGCAATCCTGTCTTTCGGGTTTGATATCAACAGGCAAGCGGCCATAGCCACTAGCCTCCGCGGCGGTCGACACCACGAATTGTGGCGGCTGATAGCAGAATCAAGCCGCGCTGTCCACAGTCGAAATGCAGGACAACAGCCAAATTGCCACGGTAGGCGCGAGATAGGGCGCCGACTACGCCGTGGCCAGGTGCAGCCGTTCGAAATCCTGGAAGAATTCGCCGTAGTCGCAGGTGATCTCCTCGCCGGCGGCAATGTCGCGCGTCGCGGTGGCGCCGCCATATTGCGAAAAATCGGTGTTCGGCGTCGCCGAATGGTTCATAAAGCGGCCATTGTCGACCTCATAGACCATGAAACCCGGCCGATCCGGGCTCGGATAGGCGTAGCGGTCGAGCAATTCCTTCAGAGGCTGGGGCGCGGCCTCGTATTTGTCCATCGGGATCAGCCGGTCGAAATCCGGGTCGAGCCGCCAAATCGAGGCGCCTTTCCGGATCGGCTCGGCGGCAAACATGCCGACGCCCTCGATTGCGCTCGCGGCGACATAGGTTCGGATCAGCATCATGGTTTCGGGACCCGTTTCGACACCAAAACGGAATCGCCAAATCACGCGGAAAAAGCAAGACCGGCTGCCTGCGTCAAAGCGGCGAACCGGCCTGTTGCCTGCAAAAAACCTTCACGTCCGGTTGATCGAGACGCCGCCATCGGCAAACAGCGCGGTTCCCGTGGTGAAGCTCGAGGCGTCGGAGGCGAGATAAAGCGCCGAACGGGCAATCTCCTCAGGCTGCGCCATGCGTTTCAAGGCATGGATGCCTTCGACGAAAGCGCGGGCCTCGGGTGTCGTCTTCGTCGCGCCTGGCGTGTCGGTGCCGCCCGGCAGCAAGGCGTTAACGCGCAGGCCTTTCGGGCCGTATTCGGCGGCCAGAACCTGTGTCAGGCCGATCAGGCCGGCCTTGGCTGCGGCGTAGGCGGCCATGCCCGGCATGCCGGCGGTGTAGCCGACAAAGCTCGAGGTGAAGATCAGCGAGCCGCCGCCGCGCTCCAGCATCGCCGGTATCTGGTACTTCGCTCCGAGAAAGGCGCTGGTCAGGTTGATGTCCATCGTCTCGTGCCATGCCGCCGGCATCATGTCGGGCAGCGGCGCCATCAGGCCGACGGCGCCGGCATTGTTGAAGGCAATGTCCAGACCGCCGAAGCTTTCGACCGCCAGATCGACAAGAGCCTTCGCATAGGCTTCGTCCCTGACGTCGCCGGCAAGGGCGGCGGCCGTGCCCTCCGCATCCGATATCTCGGCGACCAGCGTGTCGAGCTCGGCTTGACGGCGGGCGGAGACGACAAGCTTCGCCCCTTCCTCGGCGAAGAGTTTCGCGGTGGCGCGGCCGATGCCGGAGCTGGCACCGGTGACGATGGCGATCTTGTTGGCGAGTGCGAGCATCTTTTTGGCATCCCTGTTTCGTGCCGATCTTGCCGGCAATCGGGATGTTGATCGCAGCCTAGGGCGGCGCGAGCCACCCGATACCTGCGAAGGCATCGGCGAAGATTCTTGACGCCGGATGGACACCGGGCTACCAAGTCGCCATTCAACCTTGCGGGTGGACGCGCCACCCATTTCAATGACCCCCCAAGACATAATGAGCAAGTTGCTGGCCCCCGGCTTCGAGGGCGACAGCGAGTTGACGTTCGCTCTTCAATCGGCATTTGAAAAAGGCTTTCCGCTCGAAAACCTTCGGCCGCTGCTGACGTCCGACAACCTTCATACGCAGGCCGCCGCCGCCTACTTGGTGGCCGAAATTAGCCCCAGCTTCAGCATGAATTGCGTTGTTGGGGAGATCGCCGATCTGCTCGACAGCGAAATTGTACGGATCAGGTTCGACGCGATAGAGGCGCTGTTGGGCTGCACGACACCGGCCGATGGAGCCATTCTCGGCCGCGTGATGCTCAGGCTGGACGATGAGGTGTTCGGCGTCCGATGGAAGGTAGCGCAGTTCATCCGCCTTGCAGAGCGATGGCAGCTACGCCTGGCAGTGGAGAATGCCGCCGAACTCTGCCCAGATTCAGCATTCCCAATCCTGGCTAAGGCTCACGGCCAGTACCTCACCGCGACTACCACGACAGTGCGATGGTTGCTCGATCACCCGAACCCCCTCGTGCGGCGCTTTGGTGCGGCCGTCGCCGCCAGACCGCGCTCTGTGGTTGACGAGCAGTTCTTGGCGATGGCTGAAGCGTCGCATGACGTCGAAGTCAGGGAGATCGCGGCAGCCTCATATCGTATCCAACTGACGCCGATCTATGCGGTTTGGTCTTCTACCTTGTCTAGAAAACGTGCCTCTTCCGCATAGGTTCGTGCTTTGCATTGGTTGCGACGCCCCCGGTCTTTTTCGGCGTGGCGCAAAACGGCAAGCGCCGTCGCAAACAGCGCAAGGGTGGAAGCGCTGTTTCGCTAGTGATACACCTCGCGCGCCGGGCCAAACAAAAGCCCGGCTGCAATCCGCGAGATCTGTTGGCGCGAGGCTGGGACGTTGAAAAAATATTCGGTATTCGCCATCGCCCGCGAGGCCATGCGCGGCCACAAGGGCTGGGAGGAACAATGGTCCTCGCCTGAGCCCAAGAAGGAATACGACGTCATCATCGTCGGCGCCGGCGGCCACGGCCTGGCCACCGCCTATTACCTCGCCACGGTGCACGGCATCACCAATGTCGCGGTGCTGGAAAAGGGCTGGCTCGGCGGCGGCAATACCGGCCGCAACACCACCATCATCCGCTCCAACTATCTCTATGACGAGAGCGCCGGGATTTACGACCATGCGCTGAAGCTGTGGGATGGGCTTTCCCAGGAGCTCAACTACAACGTCATGTATTCGGCGCGGGGCGTCATGATGCTCGCCCACAATGTGCACGACATCCAGGTGCTGAAGCGCCATGTCCATGCCAACCGGCTGAACGGCATCGACAATGAGTGGCTGACACCGGAGCAGGCGCAGGAATTCTGCCCGCCGCTCAACATCTCGAAGGACGCACGCTACCCGGTCGTCGGGGCTGCCCTGCAGCGCCGCGGCGGCACGGCGCGCCACGACGCCGTTGCCTGGGGCTATGCGCGCGGCGCCTCGGCGCGCGGCGTCCACATCATCCAGAATTGTGAGGTCACCGGCGTCAAGCGCGCGCCGAATGGCGCGGTCATGGGTGTCGACACGACGCGAGGCTTCATCGGCGCCAAGAAGGTCGGCGTGGTGGCCGCGGGCCATTCCTCGGTCATCATGAACATGGCCGGCGTGCGCATGCCGCTGGAAAGCTATCCGCTGCAGGCGCTGGTTTCCGAGCCGGTCAAGCCGGTCGTGCCTTGCGTGGTGATGTCGAACACGGTGCACGCCTATATCTCGCAGTCCGACAAGGGCGAGCTGGTGATCGGCGCCGGCACCGACCAGTACGTCTCCTATTCGCAGACCGGCGGCCTGCACATCTTGCAGCACACGCTGGACGCCATCTGCGAGATGTTCCCGATCTTCACGCGCATGAAGATGCTGCGCTCCTGGGGCGGCATTGTCGACGTGACGCCCGACCGCTCGCCGATCCTGGCCAAGACGCCGGTGCCCGGCCTCTATGTCAATTGCGGCTGGGGCACGGGCGGCTTCAAGGCGACACCTGGTTCGGGCCATGTCTTTGCCCACACCATCGCCAGGGACGATCCGCATCCGATCAACGCGCCCTTCACCATCGAACGCTTCCGCACTGGCCGGCTCATCGACGAGGCGGCTGCGGCGGCTGTGGCGCACTGATGATGATGGCCGAAATGGCTGTCGCGATGCCGCTGATGCTGGCGGGGGAACAGGGCATGTTCCATTTGCCGTCGGCGGAAGAGGTGCGGCTGCAGCCGATCACACGCGCAGGCAACGAGGCGGGATGGCCGTTTTCGGTTGATGAGGGAACGCTTGCCTGTGTGTGGAGCGCCGGCCAGAAAGTGGTGATGTTCTTTGAAGGCCGGCCGAAGGGCCTGGATGAAGACGAGGATTTCAAACCGCGTGGCGTCATCGTCACGACCGACCCGGTGCAACTGACGCTTGGCAACATGGCCAACCGCGCCCTGTTCCGCAATTCCTCTGATGTCGAGGAGCGGCTGCGGCTTGTCGCGCCGTTCGTGACCATGGGCCAGAAGCTTTGTGACCAACCCCCCGGCGCCCGCGTCGGCCACGGCGAATTGTAGGAACGAACAGAATGCTTCTCATCCGCTGCCCCTATTGCGAGGAAGAGCGCCCGGAACTCGAATTCCGCAACGCCGGCGAGGCGCATATAGCGCGCTCGGCCAACATTGCCGGTGAGAGCGACGACGACTTCGAGAAGTTCTTCTTCATCCGCTCGAACCCCAAGGGCATCATCTATGAGCGCTGGCGGCACATGCATGGCTGCGCGCGCTTCTTCAATGCCGTGCGCGACACCGTCACCGACAAGTTCCTCATGACTTACAAGGCCGGCGAACCCAAACCCGCCAAGCTGCCCAAAAACTCCAACGAAGTGGTTGCCAAATGAGCGGCGCGTTCCGCATTCCGGGCGCCGGTCGCCTCAGCCAGGCCAAGACCGTGCGGTTCAGCTTCGACGGCCAGTCCCATACCGGCATCGAGGGGGATACGCTGGCGTCCGCACTGCTTGCCAATGGCGTGCATCTGGTCGGCCGCTCGTTCAAATATCACCGCCCGCGCGGCTTCCTGTCCGCCGGCGCTGAAGAGCCCAACGCGCTGGTGCAGATCGTACGGGACGATGCGCGCAAGACACCGAATGTGCGCGCTACCGTGCAGGAACTCTATGACGGGCTCGCCGCCAACTCGCAGAACCGCTGGCCGTCGCTGTCCTTCGACGTCGGCGCGGTCAACGATTTGGCGTCGCCGATGTTTTCGGCCGGCTTCTACTACAAGACCTTCATGTGGCCGAAAGCGGCCTGGAAGAGCCTTTACGAGCCCAAAATCCGCGAAGCCGCCGGCCTTGGTGTGTCTCCGGACAAGCCTGATCCCGACCATTATTCCTCGCGCTACGCGCATTGCGACGTGCTGGTGCTGGGCGGTGGTGCCGCCGGCATCGCGGCGGCATTGGCCGCGGCCGAAACCGGCGTGCGCGTCATCCTTGCCGACGAGCAGGCCGAGTTCGGCGGCAGCCTGCGTTTCGAGACCGGCGCGAAGATCGACGGACAGAACGGTTTCGCCTGGGCTCAAGCGACGGTGGCGAAGCTCGCCGCCATGGACAATGTCCGCGTGCTCTCGCGCACGACGGCCTTTGGCTACTACGCGCAGAATTTCGTCGGCCTGGTCGAGCGCGTCAGCGATCATCTGAAGGCCCCCGGCCATGATCTGCCGCGTGAGCGGCTGTGGCAGGTGCGTGCCAAGCGCGTCGTGCTGGCCTCGGGCGCCATCGAGCGCCACATGGTGTTCGCCAACAATGACCGGCCCGGCATCATGCTGGCGGGCGCGGCGCGGACCTTCCTCAACCAGTATGGCGTGGCGGTCGGCAGGAATGTCGGCGTCTACACCGCCAATGATTCCGCTTACGCGGCGGCGATCGACCTGAAGAAGGCCGGCGTCAATGTCGCGGCGATCGTCGATCTGCGAGACAACCCGACAGGCCCGGTGATCGACGAGGCGAGGGCGCTCGGCATCGAGATCAATTTCGGCCGCGCTGTGATCCGCGCCGGTGGCAAATTGCGTGTATCCTCGATGACCGTACAGCCGAAGAATGGCGGCGGCGAACGTACCATTCCTGTCGACGCGATCCTGATGTCGGCCGGCTGGACGCCGTCGGTGCATCTGTTCTCGCAGTCGCGCGGCAAGGTCGCCTTCAACGACGAGACCAAGCGCTTCGTGCCGGGCACCTATGCGCAGGACTGCGTCTCGGTCGGCGCCTGCAATGGCACCGACGGCCTCTCGGCAACGGTTGACGAGGCCTATGCGGCTGGCGCCAAGGCGGCCAGGGATGCGGGCACGAAGGATTCCAGCGCTAAGGCGGGCAAGGGCACGAAGCCGAAGGTCGACGCCTCGGAAAGCTGGTCGCGCGGCATGCTGGGTGCGGCACCCGGCGCCGGCCCGGACACGACGGTCAAGGCGTTCGTCGATTTCCAGAACGACGTCACCGCCAAGGACATCCGCCAAGCGGTGCATGAAGGCATGCGCTCGATCGAGCACGTCAAGCGCTTCACCACCAACGGCATGGCGACCGACCAGGGCAAGACCTCCAACATGCATGGGCTTGCGATTGCCGCCGAGACGCTGGGCAAGCCGATCCCCGAAGTCGGCCTGACCACCTTCCGCGCGCCCTATACGCCGGTCACCTTCGGCGCGATCGTCAGCCATGCGCGCGGTCCGCTGTTCGACCCGACGCGCAGGACGGCGACGCATCCGTGGGCCGAGGCGCAAGGTGCTGTGTTCGAGGATGTCGGCCAGTGGAAGCGTGCCTGGTATTTTCCCAAGGCCGGCGAGGACATGCATGCGGCGGTCGACCGCGAGTGCGTCGCGGTTCGCACGACGGCGGGCCTGTTCGATGCCTCGACGCTCGGCAAGATCGAAGTGGTCGGGCCGGACGCGGCCAAATTCATGGAACTGCTCTACACCAATCCGTGGGAGAAGCTGGAGCCCGGCCGTTGCCGCTATGGCATCATGCTGCGCGAGGACGGCTTCATATATGATGACGGTGTCGTTGGCAGGCTGGCGCCTGACCGTTTCCATGTGACGACGACGACGGGCGGGGCGCCGCGCGTCATGAACCATATGGAAGACTATCTCCAGACAGAGTTCCCGCATCTGAATGTCTGGCTGACCTCGATCACCGAGCAGTGGGCTGTCATCGCGGTGCAGGGTCCCAAGTCGCGCGACATCATCGCGCCGCTGGTCGAAGGCATCGACATGTCGGATGAGGCGCTGCCGCATATGTCGGTGCGCGAAGGCAGGATCTGCGGTGTGCCGACAAGGCTGTTCCGCATGTCGTTCACCGGCGAGCGCGGCTTCGAGGTCAACGTGCCGGCCGACTACGGCCAGGCCGTCTGGGAAGCGCTGTGGGCCGAGGGCCAGAAACATGGCGCTGCCGCCTACGGGACCGAGGCGATGCACGTTCTGCGCGCCGAAAAGGGCTACATCATCGTCGGCCAGGATACGGACGGCACGGTGACGCCGAACGATGCCGGTCTTGACTGGGCGGTCGGCAAGAAGAAGGCCGATTTCGTCGGCATCAGGGGCATGGCGCGGCCGGATCTGGTCGCCAAGGGGCGCAAGCAGCTGGTCGGCCTGAAAACCAAGGACCCGAAGGTGGTGCTGGAGGAAGGCGCACAGATCGTCGAGGATCCCAAGCAGGCGATCCCGATGAAGATGATCGGGCATGTCACCTCCAGCTACTGGTCGCAGAATTGCGGCCGCTCGATCGCGCTGGCGCTGGTCGCCGGCGGCCGCGACCGGATGGGCGACACCCTCTATGTGCCGATGCCGAACGGGGTGATCGAAGTGGAGGTTACCGGCATGGTGTTCTTCGACGAGACGGGAGGCCGCCTCAATGGCTAAGGCTGCTGCAAAGAAGACGGCTGCGGCCGCGTCGCCTTCGGTGGACCGCCGTCCGGCATTGGCCGGCCGCGCCACATCGGGGGCCGGCGTGAAGGTTGAAGTGCTGCCGCCGGCCGAGCGTATCTCGCTGCGGGCGCCTGAGGCATCGGTCGCGGCGCTTTCGAAGGCGCTTGGCCTGGCCTTGCCGAGGAAGCCGAAGACCTCGGTGTCGAAGGCGGGCCGCACCGCTCTGTGGCTCGGCCCAGACGAATGGCTTGTCATCGACGAGGCTGGCAAAGACCCGCTCGCTGATTGCGCAGGGGTTGCCGCGCTGCATTCGGCGGTCGGCATCTCGCATCGCAACGTCGCGATATCCGTCGCCGGTGCGGCGGCCGAAGCCGCGATCAATTCGGGCTGCCCGCAAGACCTTTCGCTCGACGCCTTCCCGGTGGGGGCGGCCTCGCGCACCATTCTCGGCAAGGCCGAGATCGTGCTGTTGCGCACGGCCGAGGACGCCTTCCGGGTCGAGTGCTGGCGTTCTTTCTCGGACTATGTCTTTACTTTCCTGTCCGAGGGAGCCCGCGACGCGGCTGGCTGACCCGGAACGTTTGCCGTCCGCGTCCGTTGTGCGGCAACAGGTCGAGGGAGAAATGCCGATGCCATCGAAGTCCGCACCGAAGTCGCCGGTGAAAAAGACGTCGGCCGTCCGCTCGCTTGAGCATGAGCAACACGAAGCGCCAAGCGCCGAACAGGAACTCGAGGAAGGCCTCGAGGACACGTTCCCGGCCAGCGATCCGGTGTCCATTACCAGTTCGGCGATCCCCGGCGCGCCAGCCAAGCCGGGCAAGGCCAAGACCGTTCCCGGGCGGAAACCCCGCAAGCCCTGATTTTCAGCAATTTGGTCGAAAGGCATCTTCCCAAGGCGTCGTCAGTTGAGATATTCAAAGCGCTTTGGAGAGGAAAATGCCGATAAAAGCTGTCGTCTGGGGCGAGAACGTCCATGAGCAGACCAATGCCGCCGTGCGCGACCTCTATCCACTGACCATGCATGGCACGATTGCTGCGGCGCTCAACCAGGACCAGGGCATCGAGGCGACCACCGCAACTCTGCAGGAACCCGAACACGGTTTGAACGAGAAGCGCCTCGCCGCCACCGATGTGCTTTTGTGGTGGGGGCATGCCGCGCATGGCGAGGTCAAGGACGAGATCGTCGAGCGGGTGCAGAAGCGGGTCTGGGAAGGGATGGGGCTGATCGTGCTGCATTCCGGCCATTACTCGAAGATCTTCAAGCGGCTGATGGGCACGCCCTGTTCGCTGAAATGGCGCGAGGCGGGCGAACGCGAGTGCGTCTGGGCGATCAACCGCGGCCACCCGATCGCGCAAGGCATCGGCGAATGCCTGGAGATCGGCGAAACGGAAATGTATGGCGAGCCGTTCGCGGTGCCGGAGCCGCTGGAGACGGTGTTCATCTCCTGGTACGAGGGCGGCGAGGTGTTCCGGTCCGGGCTGACCTATCAGCGCGGCGCGGGCCGCATCTTCTATTTCTCGCCCGGCCACGAGACCTATCCGATCTATCACAATGAGGGCGTGCAGCAGGTGCTGCGTAATGCGGTGCACTGGGCGCACAATCCGGCGCCCGCATGGTCGGGCATCACCAATGCGCCCAACGTGCCGACGGACAAGGCCAAGGAGAAGATCGAGCAGAAGGGCCTGCGCCTGCATGCCGATGGCGACAAGGGCCTGAGTTAATGGGGGGCCTGAGTTAATGGGGGGCCTGAGTTAATTGGGGGGCTTGAGTTAATGGGGGACCTGATCTGATGCATCGCCTGCTCTTGCTCGGCACCGGCTGGATCGCCGGACATCATATCGAAGAGTTCGCAAAGGTTCCTGGCTGCAGCATTGTCGCCTGTGTCGATCAGCTGCCTGGCCGCGCGGCGGCCTTTGCCGCTGCCAACGAGATCGGCGTTTCTTTCGAGAGCCTTGAAGCGGCGATCGCCTGGGGCGATTTCGACGCCGCCATCAACGCCACTCCGGACGGTGTGCATAAGGCGACGACGCTGGCGCTGCTTGCTGCGGGAAAACATGTCTTTTGCGAAAAGCCGCTGGCACCGAATCATGCCGATGCGCTTGCCATGACCGAAGCGGCCGAGGCCGCCGGCCTCGTCAACATGGTCAATCTCACCTACCGCAATTCACCGGCGATCCAGGAAGCACGGCGTCTGGTGTTGGCGGGCGCGATCGGCGAATTGCGCCATGTCGAGGCGAGCTACAAGCAGAGCTGGCTGGTCAGCAAATCCTGGGGGGACTGGCGCGTCGAGGACAAATGGCTGTGGCGCCTGTCGAGCCGGCACGGTTCAACCGGGGTTCTGGGCGATGTCGGCATCCACATCCTGGACTTCGCCACCTATGGCGCGGCCCAGGATATTGTCAGCCTGCACGCCGATCTGGTGACGTTTCCGAAGGCCGACGGCAACCGGATCGGCGACTATGTGCTGGACGCCAATGACAGTGTGGCGATGACGGCACGGCTGACATCCGGCACGCTGGCGACGATCATGGCGAGCCGCTACACAACCGGCCATGGCAATGATTTGTCGCTGGCGCTGCATGGCACCAGAGGAGCGCTCAAGGTCGAGACCGATGGCAAGGCGGCGCGGCTGTCGGCGTGCCTGGGAGAGGACGTCGATGTTCAGCTCTGGCGAGAGCTGGCCCTGCCGGATGTCAAGCGCAACGCCCAGCGCTTCGCCGATGCGCTGGATAGCCGGCAGAACGGCGATCCGTCCTTCCGGCGCGCCGCCGACATGCAGAGGTTGATCGACGCTGCCTTTGAGAGTTCAGCAGCCAAGCTGCCGATTACAACCGGCTGACATGCTCGCCCGACCGGCTTGTACCGGCCAGGTGCGTTTCGGCGTAACCCTTTGTTTGGACGCAATTCCCAAGGGCAAGCGCTACGCGCTTGTCCCGGGAAAACCGCTACACACTCTTCCTGGAATTGCTCTTAGAAGGCGCTAGGCACGATCCAGGGATTGATGCTGATGCCAAGGCGCGGGCCCTTGCCTTCGGCCTTGTTTTCCGTGGCGGCCTTCTTCTCGACCGAGCCGGTCGATGCGCAATCGAGCTTCACATTGGTCCTGGTGTCGACGCAGGTCGCGGCCGGCAGGTGCTTGACCGGCTGGGTGGCACCGGCGGCGAAGGCCGAGCCGGAAAGGGCCAGCACGGCGGCGAGGGTGAGGAGCGTCTTTTTCATTGCCAGTCTCCGTTTTCGACGGTCAAATTTTTTCGTACATGTACGGTACAGCGTACAAATACGACCGCCGATCGCGAAGTTCAAGTCAGGATCGTACGCGTACGATAAATTTTTTGTTAACCAAGAATCTGCCCTCGGTTCGAAAGATGGCGAGGAAGCGTGGAAACGAAGGAGATATCGTTCAGCAGTTGACCGGTGTGTCGGTCAATGGCGGCACGTTCTGCGTGCTGAGTGCGGCCAGTTGGAAATCGCACATGCGTTTCACGAAGGCATGCGGGTCGCCGAAGGGATAGAAGGGAAAGGTGATCAGCAACGAGATCGTGCCGTGGCCGACCGCCCACAGCATGGTGGCGATGGCGCGTGGATCGCCTTGCAATTTTCCGGCGGTGACGCAGGCTTCGACTCGGGTGATCAGCGCCTTCATCGCCGGGTTGGCCTCGTGCATTTCTTCAAAACTCCGGCCTTCTGGTGGCGAGGTCTTTTCGGTCATGAAAACGGTGCGGTATTCATTGGGATTGCCGAGGCCGAAAGCTGCATATTCAGTCATCACCGCCTGCAGGGCTTCGATCGGATCATCTGACGAGTGCCCCTCGATGCGGCGGGCAAGCGTCTCGAAGGCGTCTTCGGCAAGTGCAAACAGGATGTCCTGCTTGTCGGCGAAATAGGAATAGACCGACATCGGCGCATAGCCGACCCGCTTCGCCAGCTTGCGGATGGTCAGGCCCTCATAGCCTTCTTCCTGGACAAGCTTGTGCGCGGCTTCGAGCAGTTCGGAGCGCAGTTCGGCCTTTTGTTTTTCGCGGCGTTTCTGGACGCTCGGCGGCAAAATCTGGTGCCTTCGTTTGGTTAGTGCCTGGCTAAATTATATACGCTGTACGGAAACGGACAAGGGCA
Source organism: Mesorhizobium sp. HAY1-8B (assembly GCF_056868045.1). NCBI lineage: Bacteria > Pseudomonadati > Pseudomonadota > Alphaproteobacteria > Hyphomicrobiales > Phyllobacteriaceae > Mesorhizobium > Mesorhizobium sp. HAY1-8B. Next base: position 6,763,879 of record NZ_CP200321.1, on the reverse strand, counting down.
CGGGAAGTTCCCATGCGGCATGGTTCAGATGGCGCCGACGCCGCCGTCGATGGCCAGCGCGTGGCCGGTCATGAAGGAATTGGCCGGGTCGGCGGCGAACAGGATGGCGGTGATGACTTCATCGACTTCAGCCACGCGTTTCATCGGCACACCGCGTGTCAGTTCGGCCAACGCCTCTGCCTCCGGCGCGCCGGAGACGCGCACGAAACTATCGACCATCGCCGTCCTGGTGTGGGCAGGGCAGATGGCGTTGATGCGCACACCCTTGGTCGCGTATTCGGCCGCCGCCGATTTGGTCAACCCGACGACGCCATGCTTGGCTGCCGCGTAGACCGAGAGCTTTGGCGCGCCGACCAGTCCGGCAACCGAGGCAATATTGACGATGGCGCCGCCCTTGGCCGTAGCCTTGAACTGCCGCTCCATCTGCGGGATCTGGTGCTTCATGGCATAGAAGACGCCGAGCAGGTCGATCTCCAGCACGCGGCGGGCTTCGTCCGACGGCACCTGTGGCAGGCGCACGAAACTCTGGACAATGCCAGCATTGTTCACGGCGACATCCAGCCGGCCGAATTTCTCGACCGCCAGCCCGACCAGATCCTCGGACAGTTTCTCGTCCGCGATGTTGCCGGCCAGGATCGCCGTTTCAGCCGGCAAGGAAGCTGCAAGATCGGCGAGCCCCCTTTCGTCGATGTCCGACAGCACCAGCCGCGCACCCTCGGCGGCAAAGCCTTTCGCGGCACCACGGCCGAGCCCGCCGGCGGCACCCGTGATCAGCACCGTTGCTCCGTCAAAGCGGCCCATCATGGCTCCCCATCATCTCTGCTTCTCGATCAGTTTGGCGGCGAGATGCGAAAGCAGCTTCACCGCCTCGCCATAGGTTCTGGCCTTTTCGGGATTGGAGGCGTTGCCGTCCAGCGCGCGCTTGTAGACGCCCTGGCAGATCGCCGCCAACCGGAAGAAGGAGAAGGCGAGGAAGAAGGTCCAGTTGCCGATGCCGGTGAGCCCGCGCCGCCGGCAATAGGCGGCGACGTATGCCTCCTCGGAGGGTAGCCCGAGCGCGGCGCGGTCGATACCGCCCAGGCCGCGAAAGCCGGAAGCATGTGGCAGACGCCATTGCATGCATTGATAGGCGATGTCGGCGAAGGGGTGGCCTGATGTCGACAGTTCCCAGTCGAGCACCGCCAATGCCCTTGGCTGGTCCGGCGCGAAGATCAGATTGTCCAGCCGGTAGTCGCCATGCACCAGCGATATCAGGCCGTCATCCGCGGGCATGTGCGTTTCCAGCCAGGCAATCAGCCGGTCCATGTCGGCAATGGTGCCGGTCTCCGAGGCACGATACTGGCTGGTCCAACGCGCCAGCTGCCGCTCGAAATAATTGCCCGGCCGGCCGAAATCGCCGAGACCCACGGCCTCGACATCGACGTCGTGCAGGGCCGCGAGCGTTCCGTTCATGGCGTCGTAGATCGCGGCGCGCTCGTCATTGTCGCGCCCCTCGGGCAGCGCCGGATCCCAGAAGATGCGGCCGTCGAGGAAATCCATGACGTAGAACATGCGGCCGATCGGCGAGTCCTCCGCCGACAGATGCAGCATTGCGGGCACCGGTACGGCGGTGCCGGCAAGCGCCTTCATCACCCGGAATTCGCGGTCGACCTGATGCGCCGATTTCAGCAATTGGCCCGGCGGCTTGGCACGCAGCACATAGCGGCCACTGTCCGCTGTCAGCAGATAGGTCGGGTTCGACTGGCCGGATTTGAACTTTTCGATTGAACGAAGCCCGGCAAAACCATGGATATGCGGTTCAAGATAAGGCGCAAGCGCTGCCTGGTCGAGCGCGTTGGCGTCGCTCATGCGGTCTCGGGCTGGCGTTCGATCAGGGTCAGCGTCAGCCAGCGAGCGGTCAGCGCCGGCTTCTTCGAGCCCTCGATCTCGATCGTCACGTCGTGTGCCGTCTGCACCCAACCTGAGGGTCTCACCTTGACATCGGCCAGCACGAAACGGGTGCGGATGCGGGCGCCGGTCTTCACCGGCGCCAGGAAGCGCAGCGAATCGAAGCCATGGTTGACGCCCATCTTGCCGTTCTCCAGCGGCGGCATGGTCTCGAACGTCATCGCCGAAAGCAGCGACAGCGACAGGAAGCCATGCGCGATGGTGCCGCCGAACGGCGTTTCGCGCTTGGCCCGCTCGGGGTCGCAGTGGATGAACTGGTGGTCGTCGGTGGCGTCGGCGAACTGGTCGATCATGCGTTGCGTGACCACCCGCCACGGTGAGACGCCGACTTCCTTGCCGACACTGGCCAGAAGCACATCGAGACTGATTGGTTCCACGCTCATGTCCTCCAGTTCACCTCCGGCTTCTGCGGTCGGAAAATGTCATTCCTTGAACAAGGTCAATCCATGCTGCACCGACTGCCCGCCATCGATCGGCAGGATGGCGCCGGTGACATAGCTGCCCGCACGGCTGCACAAATAGAGCGTTGCGCCGGCAATGTCATCCGGTGCGCCGATACGGCCGATCGGAACGTGGCTGCCGACATGCCTGGCCTGTTCATCCGTGCGGGTGGCAAAAGCCGTCATGCGGCTCTGGAAGGGGCCGGGGGCAAAGGCGTTGACGGTGATGCGGCGGGCGGCGAACTCGAGCGCGAGCGTACGCGTCAGGTGATGCACCGCGGCCTTGGACGCCGTGTAGGAATAGGCGTCGTCGGCCAGCGGCTGCGTGCCCATTACCGAACCCAGATTGATCACCCGGGCCGGATCGCTATCGCTGGCGGCGGCTTCGAGCAGCGGCAGCAATTCGCGCGTCAGATGGAAGACCGCGGTGACATTGACGCCGAAAACCTTCGCCCATGCCGAATAAGGGAAACTCTCCAGCGGCGCGCCCCAGGAAACGCCGGCATTGTTGATCAGAATATCGAGTTTTTTGGTCCGCGCCTTGACCTCGGCGACGAGTGCGGCGATGCCAGCCTCACTTGAGACGTCGCCGGCAAAGCCCTCGGCCCGGCCTGGCGCGCCAAGCCCGTTCAGTTCGGCGGCGACCTTGACGCAATCCTCGCCCTTGCGCGAAGCGATCATCACGCTGGCGCCGGCTCTCACCAACGCCGTTGCCGCCATGCGGCCGATGCCCGTTGCCGCTCCCGTTACCAGCGCCGTCTTGCCAGCCACAGAAAACAGCTCGTCGAGATAGGCCATTCCAATCCTCCACGCTTCGCCTCGGTGTCGGGCAAAGAGTTCGCGTTGACAAGGCTATCCGAAGTACGGTCATCCTTGCCACGGGTAAAATGCCCGGCCTGCATGAAGGGTTAGCGACCGATGACGGAGATGAATCTCGGCATGACCGAGCGGCTGAAGCCGATCCACGCACGCGTCGCGGCGATGGTGCGCGATGAGATCATGCCGCTCGACAAGGAATTCTTGGGCGAAGTGGGTAAGGCAGGCGACCGCTGGGTCTACAGCGCGCGCCAAAGCGAGATCCTCGAAGGGCTGAAGAAGACCGCAAGGGAGCGCGGCCTGTGGAACTTCTGGCTGACCAGCTCGGATCGCGGCTACGGTCTTTCCACTGTCGAATACGCCTATCTGGCCGAGGAGATGGGCAAGGCGCATTTGGGTGCCGAGACCTTCAACTGCTCGGCGCCCGACACCGGCAACATGGAAGTGCTGGAACGCTACGGTTCGGCCGACCATAAGAAAGCGTGGCTGGAACCGTTGCTCGAGGGCAAGATCCGCTCGGCCTATCTGATGACCGAACCGGACGTGGCGTCATCCGACGCCACCAACATTTCGATGCGCTGCGAGCGGCAGGGCGACGACTACGTCCTCAACGGCGAAAAATGGTGGGCGTCAGGCGCCGGCGACCCACGCTGCGCGATCTATATCGTTATGGTGCGGACCGGTGGCGACGAGGAACCGCAGCACCGCCGCCATTCAATGATCCTGGTGCCTTCGGATACAAAGGGCGTGACCAAGGTCCGCGCCATGCAGGTCTATGGCGACGATGATGCGCCGCATGGCCACATGCACCTTCGCTTCGACAATGTCCGGGTCCCGGTCTCGAACCTCATTCTTGGCGAGGGCAGGGGGTTCGAGATCGCGCAAGGACGGCTCGGCCCCGGCCGTATCCATCACTGCATGCGCGCCATCGGCCAGGCCGAGATGGCGCTGGAGATGCTGTGCCAGCGTTCGGTGCGACGCGAGGCCTTCGGCCAGCCCCTGGCGAAACTCGGCGCCAATTTCGACATCATCGCCGAATGCCGCATGGAAATCGAGATGGCCCGGCTGCTCTGCCTCAAGGCGGCGTGGATGATCGATCAGGGCGACGCGCGCGCGGCCGCCCCCTGGATCAGCCAGATCAAGGTCATCGCGCCGCGCGTCGCGCTGAGGATCACCGACGAGGCGGTGCAGATGTTCGGCGCGCAAGGCATCAGCCAGGACACGCCGCTGGCGCGCTCATGGACGCATCTGCGCACGCTGCGTCTCGCCGACGGACCCGACGCCGTGCATCGCCGCCAGGTGGCGCGCACGGAGTTGAGGAAATACACGCAGGAGAAGATCTGAGCAGATCGGCCCATCACATTTGCGGATTCGCCGACAAACATGGAGTGTGACAATGGCCATTCCCTCCGAAATGAAGGCGCTGCTCCTCGTCGGTGACGGCTATACCAGGACGCCGAGCGGCAGCGTGCTCGAGGCGATGGAGCCCTATCTCGAGCTAGGTAGCATCGCGGTGCCGGCGCCTGGACCGAGCCAGGTGCTGATCAAGGTCAGCCTGGCCTCGATCAATCCATCCGACGTCGCCTTCATCAAGGGCCAGTACGGCCAGCCGCGCGCCAAGGGCCGGCCGGCCGGCTTCGAGGGGATCGGCACCATCGTCGCCAGTGGCGACGAGCCTTATCCGAAAAGCCTCATCGGCAAGCGCGTCGCCTTCGCCACCGGCCTCAGCAACTGGGGCTCGTGGGCCGAATATGCCGTCGCCGAGGCAGCGGCCTGCATTCCGCTGCTCGACACGGTGCGCGACGAGGACGGCGCGGCGATGATCGTCAATCCGCTCACCGCGATCGCCATGTTCGACATCGTCAAACAGGAGGGCGAAAAGGCCTTCGTCATGACCGCCGGCGCCAGCCAGCTCTGCAAGCTGATCATCGGCCTCGCCAGGGAGGAAGGCTTCCGGCCCGTCGTCACCGTGCGCCGCGACGAGCAGATCGCACTGTTGAAAGAGATTGGCGCTGCCCATGTGCTCAACGAGAAAGCGCCGGATTTCGAGGCCACGCTGCGCGAGGTGATGAAGGCCGAACAGCCGCGCATCTTCCTCGATGCGGTCACCGGGCCGCTGGCTTCGGCCATCTTCAATGCCATGCCGAAACGGGCGCGCTGGATCATCTATGGCCGGCTCGACACGGACGCCACCGTCATCCGCGAGCCCGGCCAACTGATTTTCCAGCACAAGCATATCGAAGGCTTTTGGCTGAGCGAATGGATGCGCCAGTTCCGCGACCGCCGCGGTCCAGCGATCCTGGAAGCGCAAAAGCGTTTTTCCGACGGGCGCTGGTCGACCAACGTGACGGCCGTGGTGCCGCTCGCCGAGGCAATCGCGCGGGTGCCGGCGGAACTGGCCAAGCCCAATGGCAAGGTTTTCATTCGGCCTTGATGCCATCCACAGGAGTGCGGAAGCGCGAAACAGAAGGCTTTCCGAGCACCTTTCCCAGTGAGATCGTTGCCATGCCTGACCATCCGCGACGTCCCGCGAAGTTGATGGCCGCGTCTTTCAGCCCCCTATGCCGTGCTGCTTTGTCCGTGATATGCCGCCGCCATCGAATACCGGGACAGTGCTGGACTGAGCCTGTCCCGGATGTTGTTGGGGTGTCTTGATGACGATGTCCAAGCCGGTTTTCGACCGTTTGGGACTTGGCCTGTGGATCGGAGCGTTCCTGGTCGTTCTTGTCCTGGTCTTGTGGTCACCCCATACGCGGACGGTCTGGCAAGCCTATATAGACGGCAGCGAGGCGCTGCTGGCCCACCGGCCGCTCTACAATATCCAGTCCGAGATGGGATATCTCTATGCGCCGGCCTTTGCCGCGCTCTATGTTCCGATAGTGAAGCTCGGCCCGCATCTGGGCGGCCTGGTGTGGCATACTATCGGTTTCGCGGCGCTGACCTTCGCCGCGATGCGGCAGGTGCGCAAACTCGGCGGCGGGGAATTGCCATGGCTGCTTTCCTTTGGGCTGTTCCTTGCCCTGCCGATGGCGCTGGGAGCGATCCGCAACGGCCAGGCGACAATCCTTTTGACCGGCGCCTGCTGGCTTGTCACTTTGTCGGCGCTCGAAGGGCGGCGCGCCGAAACCTTCTTCTGGGCTTCGCTTGCCATCATAGCCAAGCCGACCGCGATCATCATGCTCTTGCTGGTGGGAGCCCTGCGTTTCCGGCTGATACCGGTGCTTGTGCTGGCGGTACTGTTCGTGCTCGCCTTACCCTACGCTTTCGCGCCCGCCGGCTATCTCAACGACCAATATCGTGCTTTCGCCGGGATGCTGACCGCGATGGCGGTCGACAACACCAGCCATTTTGTCCCCACCGACTTCACGGCGCCGTTCACCAAAATGGGGCTGCCCATCCCGGAATTCGGCGCCACGATCGTGCGCATCGTCATGGCCCTGTTTACGCTTTCAGCCGTCATCTGGTTTGACCGCAAGCTCGAACGCGGAACGGCTGGCCTCGCCATCTTCCTGACGGCGACGTTCTACATGTGTGTCTTCAACCCGCGCGTCGAGCCCAACACCTATGCCATGATCGCCGTGCCCGCCGGTCTCGCTATTGCCCTGTTGTGGCGCGAGGAACGAGGCGGCATGTTGGCCTCGGTGCTGTCCGTGATGCTGTTCCTGACAGGATTGACGGGCGTCGAGCGCCATATCCAGGATTTCACGTACCCCTGGTTCCGGCCGATCGCGGTCACCCTTATCGCCAGTTCCCTGATCTGGTGGTTTTGGGCGAGATCCGGCGACAAGGGCGCGCGAGACATGATGACGCGAGGCAAGGTGATGAATGAAAGGCCTGTCGCAAATGGCTGAGTCGCGGCCTGTTCTCGACATCGTGGCGCCGTTCTTCAACGAGGCGCAATCGGCATCGGCTTTTGCCGCATTGCTCGACAAGCTTGAAGCCGCGGTGGCGCAGCGTTTCGGCATGGAGCTCCACAAGATCCTGGTCGACGACGGCAGTCGCGACGATGGCGCCGAGCGGTTTTCGCGGGCGCTGTCGGGTTCCTGGGAGATCGTGCGGCTCAGCCGCAATTTCGGCAAGGAGGTCGCGGTGCTCGCCGGCCTCGACCGGTCGCGCGGCGACATGGCGCTGGTCATGGACGCCGACCTTCAGCATTCGATGGACACCAGCCTGAAGATGATCGCCGAGCTGGTGGAAAACCCCGATATCGATGTCGTCTACGCGCAGAACGACCGCCGGGAGGCGAGCTGGCGGCGCAGCCAGCTGGCGCGGCTTTTCTATAGCCTGATCAACAGCAGCCAGCGTTTCGACATTCCCGAGAATGCGGGTGATTTTCGCGTCATGCGTGGTGCCGTGGTGCGCGCGCTGACGAGCCTGCGCGACAAGCGGCGCTTCAACAAGGGCCTGTTCGCCTGGGCCGGCTTCCGACAGAAAGCCATACAATATTCGCCGGAGAACCGTGTCACCGGGAAGTCGAAATGGAGCCGGCTCAACCTGATCGCCTTCTCGCTGGAAGGGTTTACCTCCTTTTCCGTCATTCCGTTGCGCATCATCAGCCTGAGCGGGATGTTGGCGGCGTTGGCGGGCCTTGTCTACGGAGCCAAAGTCTTCTTCGAGGTGATGTTCTACGGCATCGCCGTTCCCGGCTATCCCAGCCTCATGGTCGCCGTCGTCCTGCTCGGCGGCCTCAACCTCACCTTGCTTGGCCTGATCGGCGAATATGTCTGGGTCACGCTCTCGGAAAGCAAGGACCGGCCGGTCTATATCGTGCGCGATGTCATGCGCGGCGAGATGGCCCATGACAGGCCGCCGGGCGCTTCCGGAACATGACGCGGCGCATCCGCCTGATCGCCGACGATTACGGCCTGGCGCCCGGCGTCTGCGCCGGGATTCTCGACCTGCTCGATCGCGGTCGCCTGACCGGCACCAGCTGCATGACAGGCTTTCCGGAATGGCCTGATGCGGCGGCGCGTATAAAGCCGCTGTGCGGCCGCGCGGCGGTCGGTCTGCACCTGACCCTTACCGACCAGCCGGCCGTCACCGGTCGGTCGAGCCTGGCGCCGGAAGGCCGGCTGCCGCCGCTGCGTTCGCTGGCATTGCCGGTCCTGCGCGGCCGCGTCGACGCGTGGGACGTCCATGCCGAGCTCGACGCGCAGTACAACCGCTTCGTCGAGGCGTTGGGCCGCCAGCCTGACTTCATAGATGGGCACCAGCACGTGCATTTCCTTCCGGCCGTGCGCACATGGCTGCGGGCGCGTTTTTCCGAAGGCGGCAGGCCGGCGCTGCGCGGTGCTCCGGCAATTGGCGGGGCCGCCGTGGCGTCTAAAGTGGCGGCAATCGCTGCCTTGGCCGCCGGCTTCAACCGGTCGATGGCGCGCGCCGGCTTCATCGTTTTCGAGCCGCTCGCCGGCATCTACGACTGGCGGCAACCTGAGAGATTTGCCCCCGTTCTGCAGGCTGCTGTCGAAGCGCTGCCGCAACGAGGCCTGTTCATGTGCCATCCCGGCCATGTCGACGAGACGCTGCGGGCGCGCGACCCGATGCAAAGCGTGCGCGAGGTGGAATTCTCGGTCCTGGCCTCGGACGCGTTCGGCGCGAGCCTGGCCCGCGCCGGTGTCGAGATCATGGACGGCAAGGGATGAGCGGCGTGGATCAGCCCCACCGTTCGACCGGCAGCAAGATCGTGCGCTTTGCCATTGTCGGGCTGGCGAACACGGCCATCGACCTTGCCGGCTTTTTTCTGCTGCTCAAGCTGCATGTCTCGCCGCTCCCGGCCAATGTCGTCTCATGGTCCATCGCCGTCGTCTTCTCTTTCTTGGCCAATGGCTTCTGGTCGTTCGAGCGCAACCACGCCATCCGGCTGCATGACGCTTTCCTGCGTTTCGTCTCGCTTGGGGCGCTGATTTCGCTCGGCGTTTCCAGCCTGTCGATAGCACTCTTCGCCGGCATCACCGGCGTGTGGCCGGCCAAGATCGGCGGTGTCGTTGTGGCCGCGGTGCTGAATTTCCTCGCCGCGCGCTGGTCGATCGAAGGCCGGCTCAAGTAGCGGCACTATCTTCCCTGACGAAGCCGCGGGTGGAAAACAGCCATCCCGTTTCCCGGATTTTGCCTACTCCGCCGGCTCCATATTGGTGTAGGCGGCTTCCTCGAGCTCGCGCTTGAGGCGTGCCTCCTCATGGGTCTTCGGGGTGACGAAGCGGCCAAGCAGGAGGTAGGCGACCGGCGTCAGGAACAGCGTCGAGATGGTTGCCAGCCCCAGCCCGCCGACGATCACCCAGCCGAGCGCCACGCGCGCCTCGGCGCCGGCGCCGGCGGCCAGCACCAGCGGCACGCCGCCAAGTATGGTGCAGATCATCGTCATCATCACCGGCCGCAGGCGGATGATCGAAGCTTGCTCGATCGCCTCGCGCACGCCGAGCCCGCGGTCGCGCAGCTGGTTGGCGAATTCGACGATCAGGATGCCGTTCTTGGCCATGACGCCAACCAGCAGCACCAGGCCGATCTGGCTATAGGCGTTGAGGCTGGTGCCTGACAGCAGCAGGGCGAAGATCGCACAAGCAAGGCCGAGCGGCACCGTCGCCATGATGATGACGGCGCTGACGAAGCTTTCGAACTGCGCGGCCAGCACCAGAAGGATGATGACCAGCGCGAAGCCGAAGATGGTGACCATGGCGCTGTTGGTTTCGCCCAGCGTCGCGGCCTCGGCCAGCGGCAGGATGCGGCTGCCCGGCGGCAGCAGCGGCGTGGCGATCTCCTCGGCGCGGCTCAGCGCGTCGCCAAGCGCGAAATTGCCCGACAGGTTGGAGGTGATGGCCACCGATGGCTGCTGTTGCTCGCGCGACAGCGACGGCGGCACGGCGCGTTCGGTCAGCTTGGCGATGGTCGACATCGGCACGAAGCGGCCGTCGCCCGTCTTCAGGAAGACATTTTCAAGATCGGTCGGATCGTTGATCGGATTGGTGGTCGAGACCAGTTTCACGCCATAGCTGCGGTCGGCGATGTAGACGTCGACGACATCATTGCCGTCGAGCATGGCCTGCATGGTGTTGGCGAGCCCCGTAATGTCGATGCCAAGATCGGAGGCGCGCTCGCGGTCGATGGCGACGGCCAGCTGCGGCTGCGTCGGGTCGATCGACAGGCGCGGCGTCTGGAAGCGCGGGTCCTTCTGCATCTCGGCGATGATCTTGACCGCCGCGTCGCCAAGCGCCTTGCGGTCGTTGCCGACCAGTGCGAACTGCAGGCCGTTGCCGGCGCCGCGGATGCCAAGGCTGTTGGGCTGCACCGGGAAGATGCGCACACTCGGCACCTGCCTGGTCAGCTGGCTGATCTCGGCCATGATCTCCTGCTGGCTGCGGCTGCGCTCGTTCCAAGGGGCGAGCGTCATCACCATGAAGCCGGAATTGTACGAGCCGTTCTGACCGGCATTCTCGAAGGTTGAGCGGATCTCGCCGGAATCGCGCATCGGCTGGATCAGCTTCTCGATCTTCTGCATCTGCTGCGTCGTGTAGTCGAGGCTGACGCCTTGAGGGGCATTGATGCGCAGCAGCACCGCCGCGCGATCCTCGGTCGGCGTCAGTTCCTGGCGGATGGTGCCGAACAGGGTGAAGGCGGTGCCGGCAAACAGCACAGCGACCAGAACCACGATCCAGGGCGCGTCGAGGCAGGCGCGCAGCGCGCGCTTGTAGGCGGCATTCAACGCGCCACCGATACGGGCGCCGATGCCCTGGCCGCCTTCATGGTGGAGCGATGCGTTTGTCAGCATGCGCGAGGCGAGCATCGGACAAAGGGTCAGCGCCACCACGCAGGACAGGAGCACCGACATGGCAAGCACGAAGCCGAATTCGCGGAACAGGCCGCCTGTCTGGCCCGGCAGGAACGAGATCGGCACGAAGACGGCGACCAGCGTCAGCGTCGTGGCGACGACGGCGAAGAACACTTCCTGGGCGCCGAGCACGGCGGCAGCGCGTGGTCCCATGCCTTCGTTGCGCCGTCGCACGATATTTTCCAGAACGACGATGGCATCGTCGACGACAAGGCCCGTGGCCAGCACGAGGGCGAGCAGCGTCAGGATATTGACCGAGAAGCCGGCCAGATAGATGGCGGCGATGGTGCCGATCATGGCGACCGGCATCGACAGGCCCGGGATCAGCGTCGCGCGCCAGTCGAGCAGGAAGACGTAGATGACGATCAGCACCATGGTGACGGACAGGCCGAGCGCGATCTCGACCTCGTGCACGGCGCCCTTGACGAAGACGGCGTCGTCACTGGTGATCTTGATCGCCATGCCCTTGGGCAGGTTCTCCTGCAGCTTGGCGACGGCGGCCTGGACGCCGGTCGAAATGTCCAGCGTGTTCGATTCCGCCTGGCGGATGATGCCGATACCGATGCCGGTCTTGCCATCGGAACGCAACGTGGTCTGGCCGACATCGGGGCCGAGCGTGACAGTGGCGACATCGCGGATGCGCGTCGTGCCGCCGATGATGATGTTTTCGAATTCCTCGGGCGTGGTCACGTCGGCCGTGGTGCGGACGATCAGGTCCTGGTTGGTCGTGGTGATCGAACCGGCGGGCGAATCGAAAGCAACCGAGGCAAGGGCTGCCCTGAGATCGGCCACGGTGAAGCCAAGGCTGGCGAGCTTGTTCTGGTCGACGTCGATGCGGAATATCTTGTCGCGGTCGCCGTAGACCTGGACGTCGGCGACGCCAGGCACGGCGGCCAGTTCGTCCTCGATCTGGTCCTGGACCACCACGGTCATGTCCTGGATCGACATGTTGTCCGAGGTCACCGCCAGGCGCATCACCGCGTCGGAATTGGCATCGGCCTTGACGATGCGGGGCGGATCGGCCGTGTCCGGCATCTGATTGGCGACGCGGCCAACGGCATCGCGCACGTCGGAGGCGGCGACATTGAGGTCGACACCGTCGTTGAACTCGATGGTGACACGGCTCGAGCCGAAGGAGGAGGAAGAAGAGATCGACTTGACGCCGGAGACACGGGCGACGGCGCCCTCGATCGTGTCGGTCAATTCGCGGTCGACGGTCTCGGCGGCCGCACCCTCGAAAGTGGTCGAAACGGTGACCACCGCGCGGTCGACATCGGGCAATTCACGGATCTCGACGCCGTAAAAGGCCGCGAGGCCGGCAACCGCGATGAGCACGTTGAGCACGAAGGCCATGACCGGCCTGCGAATGAACAGGGCGGTGAAGCCGGTATCGCTGGCGGCGTTGGCGGGTCCGGTCATGAGCCTTCGGCGGTGTTGGCGGCGCGCTGTTCCTGGCCAGCGATGCGGACCTCACCGCCTTCGCTGACGCTCTGGGTGCCTTCGGTGACCACCATGTCGCCGCTGTCGATCTCCGCGTCGATCAGCACGGTCTCGGTGTTGCGCTGGATGATGCGCACCGGCACGCGTTTGGCCTTGCCGTCCTCGATCTGCCAGACATAGGCGCCGTCCGAGCCCCACAGGATCGCCAGCGGGCTGACGGCCGGATAGGTCTCACCGGGGAATTTCATGGTGATGGAGAACGACATGCCGGCGCGTAGCGAATCGGCGGGATTGGCGATCTTGGCCTTGACCAGCAGCGTGCGGCTCTTCTCGTCGATGTGGTTGTCGATGGCCGAAACCGTGCCGGTATAGGCGTTGCTGGGATTGGCGATCGGAGTCGCGGTCAATTGAGCACCGACCTTGACGGCGGCGGCGAAGCGTTCGGGCACCTGGAAATCCACCAGGATCGAGGAGCGGTCGTCGAGGGTGGCGATCGCCGACTGGTTGGTCACATAGTTGCCGGCCGATATCGGCAGGATGCCGACGGTGCCGGCGATCGGTGCCAGAATGGAGCGGCGCTGCAGCGCGAGCTCGGCATCCTGGAGCGCCAGCTTGGCATTCGACAAGGTCACCTCGGCGTCGGCCACCGCCACCGGCGTGGCGGCATTCGAGGCGCGTAGCGACTTGACGCGATCGAGCTTGGATTGCGCGTCCTGCAAAGCGAGTTTCGCCCGGTCCTGGGCGATGACCTCGGTCTCGGAATCGAGCGTCGCGATGATCTGTCCCTTGTCGACATGGCTGCCGGATTCGACCAGCAGTTCGGCAAGGCGGCCGGAACTGTAGGGATTGACGGTCACCGAAGCGTTGGCGCGGCCAGTGCCGATCGCCTGCAGGCGATCGTTGATAACAGCCGAGGCGGCCGGCGATGCAACGATGGTGGCAATCTGGGCGCGGTTGCCCCCCGTCTGCCGGGAGCCACCTGCCGCTGTTTCTTTCGTTGGAGGTGTCGCGCCATAGGCCCAGTCGATACCCCAGCGCGCCAGCACTTCGGGAGCGCCGGGGTAGAAGCGCGCCCACGCGGCCGCGGCGGCGACCACGATCACAAACGCAAGGACAATCTGTTTCCAGCTCGGCATCGATACTCCAGCGGCAAGAATCGTCTGCCGGTTCCAAGTGGAAACGGATGCAGCGACGATAAGGGCTGGCAGCGAACACCGGCCACCCCACACCCGATATCACCGGTTTATGGCAATTATCACGCAATCGTGCACATTAAATCTCGGTAACGTGAAATCCGGGACGCCCGGTTGGAGCGGATGCGATTGGCCTAACGCAGGCCTTCCATCTCGCGGATGCGACGGGCGCCGTCGGCCTCGAGCTGTCTTGTGACGGCGCCGATCAACGTTTCGGCGACGACGAAAAGTGCCGCCGAAGAATCCCATGCCGACGGCACAGCGGTTCGTCCGGCGATGACATGGCGGGCGAACCGGGCGATAGGCGACAGCCACTGATCGGTGAACAACACGATCTGGACGCCGCGCTGGTGCGCCTTCTCGGCGAAGCGGACGAGACTGTCCTGGTAGCGCCTGATGTCGAAGATCACCAGCACATCGCGCTTGCCCATGTCGATCAGCCGGTCACGCCACATGCTCTCCTGGCCGGCGAGGTGAAAGACATCGGGCTGGATAACGGCGAGATGGGCGGCCATGTAGCGCGCCAGCGGGTCGGTGAAGCGGCCGCCGATCAGAAATGTCTTGCCACGGCGATCGGCAAGCCGCGCCGCGATATCGGCAAGCTGCCTGTCGGAAAGGTGGCGGAAGGTCTCGCGCATATTGTCGAGCGTTGCTTCCAGCATCGGCGAGACCGTACCACCGCCGGGCGAGGGCGGGTTGAGGGTTCGTATCGCCGGCGATTGCAATTGCGCCGCCAGTTCGTCCTGCAAGGTCGACTGGAATTCCGGATAGTTCTGGAAGCCGAGCCGGGCAACGAAGCGCAGGATCGTCGGCGAGGAGACACCGGCCGCGGCCGAGAACTCGGCGACCGTCTTCAGGCCGATCATCGGATAGCTCGCGATCAGCGTCTGGGCCGCGCGCCGTTCGCCGGCCGGCATCGTGCCGATGCGGTCGGCGATCAGTTCGGCAATGCTGGAAATCATGTTTTCCCCCACCCGCTGGCCCTGCCCATGAGATCGCATTTGACAAAGCCGGGCAAACTGTATGAAATCATCCATAGGGACGCAATGAGGCAAAATACGTAACATACGATACAGCGCTCCCCGGGGACGGCAGACTATGGAGAAAGCACGGCCCGCCAGCCTTGCATCGTCTGATACCGTTGGGGTGACCAACCTTGGCGGATCAAGCCCCTTCGTGCTGACCTGCGATCACGCTTCCAATTTCCTGCCCGCCGAATTCGGTATGCTCGGCCTTGCCGTCGAGGACCTGTCCCGCCACATCGCCTGGGATCCCGGCGCGCTGCCGGTTGCGCTGCGCATGGCGCAGGCCCTCGATGCGACGCTGGTCGAAACCCGAATTTCGCGCCTTGTCATCGACTGCAACCGGCCGCTCGATGCGCCGGACCTGGTGTCGCCGGTCAGCGAAACGACGGTCATTCCCGGCAATGCCGGCCTGACCGACAAGCAGCGCGCGGCGCGGGTCGCCCTGTCATGGCAGCCGTTTCATGACGCCATCGAGCGCATCGTCGAGGAACGGCTGGCGCGCGGCCAGGAGACCCGGCTGGTTTCCGTGCATTCCTTCACGCCCGTCTACAAGGGCCGCAACCGGCCCTGGCATATCGGCATCATCCACGATGAGGACCGCAGGCTGGCCTCGCCGCTGATATCGGCGCTCAGGCGGCTTGCCGGCATCACCGTCGGCGTCAACGAACCCTATTCGCCAGCCGACCGCGTCTATTTCACGCTGGAACGGCATGCGCGCTCGCGCGGGCTACCCTGCGCGATGATCGAAATCCGCAACGATGAAATCTCCGGCGAGACCGGGCAGCGGAAATGGGCGGATCTGCTCACCGGCATTTTTTCGGATCTGGAACCAGAGGAGGTCACGCGGCCCAGATCGCATTCAGTCAGAAAGTCAGTCCAATCGGCCAGCTGAAAAACAAACAGGGGACTTCCAATGGCAGCACCGGGTTATACAGACGTTGACAAGGCGGAGGACGTAAAGCACCTCCACAGCATGGGCTATGCCCAGGAACTGGAGCGGCGGCTCAGCCGCTTTTCGAATTTCGCGGTTTCCTTCTCGATCATCTGCATCCTGTCGGGCGGCATCAATTCGCTGGCCCAGGCAACCTCCGGCGCCGGCGGCATCGGCATCGGCATCGGCTGGCTGGTCGGCTGCTTCGTGTCGCTGACCTTTGCCGTTGCCATGTCGCAGATCAGCTCGGCCTATCCGACCGCCGGCGGGCTCTATCACTGGGGCTCGATCCTCGGCAATCGCGGCACCGGCTGGGTGACGGCCTGGCTCAACCTGCTCGGCCTGATCACCGTGCTGGGCGCCATCAATGTCGGCACCTGGACGTTCTTCGTCGGCGCCTTCGGGCCGGCGCTCGGCATCGAGGGTACGCTGAGCAACCAGATGATCTTCCTGGTCATCATCACCGGCGCCCAAGCCTTGATCAACCATCTCGGCATCAAGCTGACGGCGAAGCTGACCGACTTCTCTGGCTACCTGATCTTCTTCGGCTCGATCCTGATCGCGGTCGTCTGCCTGTTCTCCGCCGAGACCTGGGATTTCAGCCGTCTCTTCACCTTCCACAACTATTCGGGCGACGCCGGCGCCGGTGTCTGGCCGTCCGTCTCCAATGCCTGGGTGTTCGCACTTGGCCTCTTGCTGCCGATCTACACGATCACCGGCTACGACGCTTCGGCTCATACCTCCGAGGAAACCATCAAGGCGGCTTCCTCGGTGCCACGCGCCATGGTCATGTCGGTGATCTGGTCGGCCGTTTTCGGCTACCTGTTCCTGGCCGCTTTCGTGCTGATGATCCCGAATATGGACGATGCCGCCAAGCAGGGCTGGAACGTATTCTTCTGGGCCTTCGACCAGCGTGTCAGCCCCGGCCTCAAGGAGTTCGTCTACCTCGTCGTGTTCATCGCGCAGCTTCTGTGCGGTCTCGCCACCGTCACTTCGGCGTCGCGCATGATCTTCGCCTTCTCGCGTGACGGCGGCCTGCCCGGCTCGGCGGCGCTCGCCAAGGTCAGCCCGACCTACCGTACGCCGGTGGCGGCGATCTGGACGGCATCGATCCTGTCGGTGCTGTTCGTCTGGGGCTCGACGCTGGTTTCGGTCGCCGGCACCTCGGCCTACACCATCGTCGTGTCCTGCACCGTCATCTTCCTGTTCCTGTCCTTCACCGTGCCGATCGTGCTCGGCATGCTGGCCTGGGGCACGCCGAAGTGGGACAAGATGGGGCCGTGGAACATGGGGCGCGGCGTGTTCATGCTGTTCGCCTTACTGTCGATCGTATCGATGATCCTGATCTTCATCATCGGCATCCAGCCGCCGAACGACTGGGCGCTCTACATCACCGTCGGCTTCTTCATCCTGACGGCCATCGTGTGGTTCGCCTTCGAACGCAACCGCTTCCAGGGGCCGCCGCTCGGCGACATCATCGCCGCGCGCCAGGCGGCGATCAAGGCGGCGGAACAGGCGGTCGGCGAAACCGGCCACTGATCCCGACCATCAAGGCCATGGCCGGCATCGTGCCGGCCATGGTTTCGTTTATCCCTTTCAACGACCAAGCACTGGAGCGCCAAAGGAATGGCCGGAAATTTCTCGTTCGATCAGTTGAAGAAAGCGGTCTCCAGCGGCGAGATCGACACGGTGCTCGCCTGCATCGTCGACATGCAGGGCCGACTGGCGGGAAAACGGTTCCTGGCGCAGTACTTCGTCGATTCCGCGCATGACGAAACGCATGGCTGCAACTATCTCCTGGCCGCCGACATCGATATGGAGCCGGTGCCCGGCTACAAGGCGGCGAGCTGGTCGAAAGGCTATGGCGATTTCGTCATGAAGCCGGACCTTGCCACGCTGCGGCGCATTCCGTGGCTGGAAAAGACCGCGCTGGTGATCTGTGACGTGCTTGACCACCACACCCATGACGACCTGCCGCATTCGCCGCGTGCGATCCTGAAGAAGCAGGTCAAGCGGCTGCAGGAGCGCGGCTATATCGGCTACTTCGCTTCCGAGCTCGAATTCTATCTGTTCAACGAGACATACGATTCCGCTCGCAAGAAGCACTGGCAGGGCCTCGATACCGCTTCACCCTATATCGGTGACTACCAGATCGGCATCACCACCAAGGAGGAAGGTGTCATGCGCCGGCTTCGCAACGAGATGGAAGCGGCCGGGATCCCGATCGAGAATTCCAAGGGCGAATGGGGCCCGGGCCAGGAAGAGATCAATGTGCGCTATGCCGAAGCGCTCGACATGGCCGACCGGCACGTCATCCTGAAGAACGGCGCCAAGGAGATCGCCGAGTCCGAGGGCAAGGCGATCTCCTTCATGTCCAAGTACAATTACGGGCTCGCCGGCAATTCCAGCCACATCCACAACTCGCTGTGGAGCGCCGACGGCAAGACGCCGCTGTTCTTCGACAAGAAGGCCGACTGGACGCTGTCGACGCTCGGCCAGCAATGGGCGGCCGGGCAACTGAAATATGCCAAGGAATTCACCTGGTTCCTGGCGCCCTACATCAACTCCTACAAGCGCTTCCAGGCCGGCACCTTCGCGCCGACAAAGATCATGTGGAGCGAGGACAACCGCACCGCCGGCTTCCGCCTGTGCGGCGAGGGCACCAAGGGCATCCGCATGGAATGCCGTATCGGCGGCGCCGACCTGAACCCCTATCTCGCCTTCGCGGCGCTGATCGCCGCCGGCCTTGCCGGCATCGATGAGAAGCTGGAGTTGCAGAAGCCTTTCGTCGGCGATGCCTATCAGGCATCTCGCTTGCCGGAGATCCCGAAGACGTTGCGTGACGCCACCGAGACGCTGGCCAAGTCCAAGATGCTGAAGCAGGCGCTCGGCGAGGACGTGCTCGAACATTATGTCCACACGGCAAAATGGGAGCAGTTCGAATACGACCGCCGCATTACGGATTGGGAACTGCACAGAGGGTTCGAGCGGTATTAGGGTAGCAGCCAACGTCTGGCGCTGCCCTCACCCTTCCCCGGTGAGAATGGGAAAGGGTGCGCCAGCCGTTGGAGCGCTTCCCTTCTCCTCGCACTGTACGGGAGAAGGTGCCGGCAGGCGGATGGGGGGTAGCCCCAAGCCATGTGATTTTCGATTGTTGTAAAAGTGCGAGGACTTACAAAATGACCGAAACGGTCAAACTCATTACCCCCATAGACGGCTCGATCTATGCCGAGCGGCCCGTGGCAACGGACCAGGCGATCAATGCCGCTGTCGAGCGCGCCAAGGCGGCGCAGGAGAAATGGGCCGAGACGCCGATCGTCGAGCGCGGAAAGTACATGCTGGCGATGCTCGAAGCGCTGGTGGCGATGACCGACGAGATCGTACCCGAGATCGCCTGGCAGATGGGGCGGCCGGTGCGCTATGGCGGCGAGTTCGGCGGCGTCAAGGAACGCACCAATTACATGGTCGAGATCGCCGAGGCGGCGCTGAAATCCGTGCCGGCATCCAACCCGAAGGACGGCTTTCGGCGTTATGTGAAGAAGGATCCGCTCGGCGTGGTCATGGTGATCGCGCCCTGGAACTATCCCTATCTGACCGCCGTCAACACAATCGTGCCGGCGCTGATGGCCGGCAATGCCGTCATCCTCAAGCATGCGGCGCAGACGCTGCTGGTCGGCGAGCGCTTTCAGCAGGCCTTCGACAAGGCCGGCCTGCCCAAGGGCGTGTTCCAGAATATCGTGCTCAACCATGCCCAGACCGAAAAGCTGCTTGGCTCGGGCAAGATCGACCATGTCAACTTCACCGGTTCCGTCGGCGGCGGCCGTGCGATCGAGAAGGCGGCGGCGGGTACCTTCATGACGCTCGGCCTCGAGCTCGGCGGCAAGGATCCGGCCTATGTGCTGCCCGACGCCAAGATGGATCATGCTGTCGCCAACCTGGTCGACGGCGCCTTCTACAATTCCGGCCAGTGCTGCTGCGGCATCGAGCGCGTCTATGTGCACGAGAAGGTCTATGATGAGTTCGTCGAGGGCTTCATCGCCGAGACCAAGAACTATGTCGTCGGCAATCCGCTGGAGCAGGCGACGACGATGGGGCCGATGGCGCAGGCGCGCTTCGCCGACCTGATCCGCGAGCAGAAGGCCGAAGCGCTGCGCAAGGGCGCCAAGGCGCACATCAACATGAAGGTGGCTAACGACAGGGCGGGCTCGCCCTATCTGGCGCCGGAGGTGCTGACCGATGTCGACCATCAGATGAGCGTCATGCGCGAGGAAAGCTTTGGCCCGATCGTCGGCATCATGAAGGTGCGCAACGACGAGGAGGCGATAGCGCTGATGAACGACAGCCCCTATGGGCTGACGGCCTCGATCTGGACCAGGGATACCGAGCATGCGGTGGCGATCGGCAACCGCGTCGAGACCGGCACTGTGTTCATGAACCGCTGCGACTATCTCGATCCGGCCCTGGTCTGGACCGGCGTCAAGGACACCGGCAAGGGTGCGGCACTGTCAGCCATCGGCTACGACAATCTGACCCGGCCGAAATCCTTCCACCTGCGCGAAGCCATCTGATTTTTCGAAAGACAAGCAATGTCCAAGCTGATTTCCAAATGGAACTACCCCACCACCGTCCGCTTCGGCGCCGGGCGCATCAAGGAATTGCCGGAGGTCTTGGCGGCCACCGGTATCAAGCGGCCGCTCTTCGTCACTGATCCTGGCCTTGCGAAACTGCCGGTCGTCGCCTCGACGCTGAAGATTCTCGACGATGCCAAGGTGCCCTACGGCGTCTTTTCGGAGGTGAGGCCGAACCCGGTCGAGTCCAACCTCACCGCCGGCATTGCCGTCTTCAAGAAGGGCAAGCATGACGGTGTCATCGCCTTCGGCGGCGGCTCGGCGCTCGATCTCGGCAAGCTGATCGCCTTCCAGGCGGGCCAGACGCGGCCGGTGTGGGATTTCGAGGATGTCGGCGACTGGTGGACGCGCGCCAACTCCGACGCCATCGCTCCGATCATCGCGGTGCCGACCACGGCTGGTACCGGATCGGAAGTCGGCCGCGCCGGCGTCATCACCAATGAGGAGACGCATACCAAGAAGGTCATCTTCCATCCGAAGCTGCTGCCGGCGATCGTGATCGCCGATCCGGAGCTATCGGTCGGCATGCCGGGCTTCATCACCGCCGGCACCGGCATGGATGCGCTTGCCCACTGCCTCGAAGCCTATTGTGCGCCGGGCTACCATCCGATGGCCGACGGCATCGCGGTGGAAGGCATTCGCCTGGTGTTCGAGAACCTGCCGAAAGCCTTCGCCAACGGCAAGGACCTCGTTGCGCGCGCCCATATGATGAGTGCGGCCGCCATGGGTGCCACCGCTTTCCAGAAGGGGCTGGGCGCCATCCACGCGCTGTCGCATCCGGTCGGTGCGCTCTACGATACCCATCACGGCATGACCAATGCCGTGTTCATGCCCTACGTGCTCGCCTTCAATCGCAACTCCATCGAGGAGCGTATTGCCCGGCTCGCCGCCTATTGCGGTATCAAGGGCGGCTTCGATGGCTTTGCCAAGGCCATCATCAAGCTGCGCAAGGAGTTGAAGGTGCCGCACGCGCTGCCGGGCCTGATAAAGGGGCTCGACATGGACAAGAAGCGCAAGGCGCTGATCGCGGACATGGCGGTGGTCGATCCGACGGCCGGCGGCAACCCGGTCAAGCTGACCAAGAAGGCGGCGCTGACGCTGCTGGAAAACGCTATCGCCGGCACGATCTGACGGCGTATGACTGCCAGAAAATTGATCTGGAAAATCAGGGCAAACCAAGGGGGAAGGATGAGATGCAAGGCAGAAAGTGATTAGCCGGAAAAATAAGTGACGGCTAATTGCTACAGTCGGTTAAAAAGAGTTAACTTTTTCTGCTGCCGGCCAAGGGTTTCACAAAGCTTTCATCTGGCTGTCACATGAAAACGATACCGCATCGCAGGCGTTCAACAGCGTCAGTTCAACGGAGAGAACACATGTTCAAATTCACGGGGAAGGTGCTTTCCCTTTCGGCCGCGACCCTTATGGTGTCGTCGGTGATTTCGTCCGCGGCTTCGCTGGACGATCTCGTCAAGGCCGCGAAGGCCGAGGGCCAGCTCACCACCATCGCGCTGCCGCATGACTGGTGCGGCTACGGCGACGTCATCGCCGGCTTCAAGGCGAAGTATCCGGAAATCACCATCAACGAACTCAACCCCGATGCCGGTTCCGGCGACGAGGTCGAGGCGATCAAGGCCAACAAGGACAACAAGGGTCCGCAGGCTCCCGACGTCATCGACGTTGGCCTGTCCTTCGGCCCGACCGCCAAGGCCGACGGCCTGCTGCTGCCTTACAAGGTGTCGACCTGGGACTCGATCCCGGACAGCGCCAAGGATGCCGATGGCGCCTGGTATGGTGACTATTACGGCGTTCTTTCGTTCATGGTGAACAAAGACCTGGTCAAGGAATCGCCCAAGGACTGGGCCGATCTCCTGAAGCCGGAATTCGCCAATTCGGTGGCGCTTGCCGGTGATCCGCGCGCTTCCAACCAGGCCATCCAGGCCGTCTACGCCGCCGGCCTTTCCGGTGGCGCGGCTGCTGGTGAAGCCGCCGGCACCGCTGGCCTCGACTTCTTCAAGAAGCTCAACGCCGCCGGCAATTTCGTTCCGGTCGTCGGCAAGCCGGCAACGCTCGCCCAGGGCCAGACCCCGATCCTGATCAACTGGGATTACAATGCGCTTGCCGGCCGCGATACGCTGAAGGGCAACCCGCCCGTCGACGTCATCGTGCCGAAGACCGGCGTGGTCGCCGGTGTCTACGTGCAGGCGATCAGCGCGTATGCGCCGCATCCGAACGCAGCGAAGCTGTGGATGGAATATCTCTATTCCGACGAAGGCCAGATCGGCTGGCTGAAGGGCTATTGCCACCCGATCCGCTTCAACGATCTCGCCAAGAACGGCAAGATCCCCGCGGACGTGCTGGCAAAGCTGCCGCCGGCTGAATCCTATGCCTCGGCCGCGTTCCCGACGCTCGACGAGCAGGGCAAGGCCAAGGAAGCGATCAGCAAGAACTGGGACGCCGTTGTCGGCGCCAACGTCAAGTAAGACTTGAAATCCACCGGGCGGCCGCGAGGCCGCCCGGCTTTCCCTCGAAGACGGTAGCCGGCGCATGACCGATCTTACGCTTTCAAATCAGGCACTTGCCACCAAACCCGCGCCGCCGAACGAGGCGACCGCCTTCCGCCTGCCGACGCAATGGATCGGCGTGGCGCCTTTCTTCATCTTTGCCCTGATGTTCCTGATCCTGCCCACGCTCTATCTCGTGCTGGGCGCGTTTCAACGCGGTGACGGCTCCTTCACCCTGGACAACATCCTGCAGCTGGTGACCGACCCGTCGATCAGCGCCTCCTATTGGGTTTCGATCAAGATCAGTTTCTGGTCGGCCATCATCGGCGCCTTTGCCGGCCTCGCAATAGCCATCGCGATCGTGCGCGGCGGACTGCCAAGCTGGACGCGCTCCGCAACCCTGACTTTTTCGGGCGTCGCGTCGAATTTCGCAGGCTTGCCGCTGGCGTTCGCGTTCCTGGCAACGCTTGGCCGCGTCGGCATCGTCACCACGCTTTTGCGTGACGTCCTCAATATCAACATCTATGCGATGGGCTTCAATTTCCTCACCACGTCGGGCCTGATCGCGGTCTATCTGTTCTTCCAGATTCCGCTGATGGTGGTCATCATCGTGCCGGCCATCGACGGATTGAAGAAGGAATGGGGCGAGGCGGCCGCCACGCTCGGCGCCACGCAGGCGCAGTATTGGCGCATGGTGGTCATCCCGGTTATATGGCCGAGCTTCCTCGGTACGGTCATCCTGTTGTTCGCGAACGCCTTCGGCGCCATCGCCACGGCTTACGCGTTTGCCGGTCCGGCGCTCAACATCGTTCCCATCAAGCTCTATTCGCAGATCAATGGTGACGTGCTGCACAATCCGCAGCTTGGCTATGCCATCGCCTTCGGCATGATCGTCATCACGGGTTTGGCCAACGTCTTCTACATCTGGTTCCGGACACGCTCCGAAAGGTGGCTCAAATGAAGTCGGGTAAGTTCTGGGCCTGGGTCATCTTCATTGTCGGGGCCGCGTACTTCTTCATTCCGCTGATGGCGACGGTCGAGTTCTCGTTGCGCATGCGCCGCGGCGTTCATTCCTTCGACGCCTATCGGATCGTGCTCGGCGACGCGCGCTTCCAGTCGACCTTCCTGTATTCGGTGATCGCGGCCGTCTTCACCATCATACTCGGTGTGCTGATCGTTGTGCCGGCGGCCTATTGGATCCGGCTGCGTCTGCCGCAGCTCAGGCCGATCGTCGAGTTCATCACCTTGCTGCCGCTGGTCATTCCGGCCATCGTCATCGTCTTCGGCTATATCAGGATGTACGGCTCGAATTCGCCGCTGCCGTTCCTGGGAAGCAATATGGGTGCGAACGCCCTGCTGGTCATCGGTTATGCAACGCTGTCACTGCCTTACATGTACCGCGCCGTCGACACCGGGCTGCGCACCATCGATGTGCGCACGTTGACGGAAGCGGCTCAGATCCTGGGTGCCGGCTGGGGCACGATCATTGGCCGGGTCATCCTGCCCAATGTTCTGATTGCCGTGCTGTCGGGCGCCTTCCTCACCTTTGCCATCGTCATCGGCGAGTTCACCATGGCGAGCCTGCTCAACCGCCCGGCCTTTGGTCCCTATCTGCAGAATATCGGCGCCAACCGTGCTTATGAGCCCGCGGCCCTTGCCATCATCGCCTTCGCCATTACCTGGGGCTGCATGTCGCTCATCCAGATACTGTCCCGCTTCGCGCCGAAATCGGCTAACCGACCGAACTGACCTGAGAGAAAAAGCCATGGCCGAGCCATTCCTGTCCATCCAGCATGTGCGAAAGTCCTACGGTTCCAACACCGTGGTCCAGGATTTCAGCCTTGACGTCGAGCCGGGCGAATTCGTTTCGTTCCTCGGACCGTCCGGTTGCGGCAAGACGACGGTGCTGCGCATGGTCGCCGGCTTCGAGGAGCCCTCGGCCGGCAAGATCGTCGTTGCCGGCAAGGACATTACGCGGCTGAAGCCCAACCAGCGCAACGTCGGCATGGTGTTCCAGGCCTACGCGCTGTTCCCGAACCTGACCGTGGCACAGAACATCGCTTTCGGGCTGAAGGTCGCCGGCATGTCGAAGGCCGATGCCGACAAGCGCGTCGCCGAGATGCTCGACATGATCAAGCTGCCCCAGATGGCTGACCGCTATCCCTACCAGCTCTCAGGCGGCCAGCAGCAGCGCATCGCGCTGGCGCGCGCGATCGCGCCGAAACCGAAGCTGCTTTTGCTCGACGAGCCGCTGTCGGCGCTGGATGCCAAGGTGCGCGTGTCGCTGCGCGAGGAAATACGCTCCATCCAGAAGAAGCTCGGCATAACCACCATCTTCGTCACCCATGACCAGGAGGAAGCGCTGTCGATCTCCGACCGCATCGCCGTCATGTATGGCGGCAAGGCCGAGCAGGTCGGCACGCCGTTCGAGATCTACAACCGGCCGGCAACCAAGTTCGTGGCAAATTTCGTCGGCACGCTCAACGTGCTCGAAGGCAAGGTCACCGACGCCGCGGCCGGCACGGTTCAGGTCAACACGCAGGAAGTCTCGCTCAAGGGCAAGCTCAACGGCTCGAAGTCGGGCGACACGCTGTCGCTGGCGCTGCGGCCGGAAGCGATTTCGCTCGGCCGCCAGCCCGGCCGCGATTCCAGTCTGTCCGGCGAGATTTCCGAAGTGCACTTCCTCGGCTCGGTAATCCGGGTTCGTGTCGGCATTGGCGGCAACACGGTGTCGCTCGATACGTTCAACAGTCCGGCCACACCGCCGCCCGCCGTTGGCGAAAAGGCCGAGATTTCGTTCTCGTCGGGGGATATGCTGGTCCTTCATTGAAATTTCGCTGAGCGCCGACCTCAAGCCGGCGCAATGAACGGCTGCGATATCTCCTGAAAGACCGCCAAGGCTTCCATTTGCTTGGCGTGCGCGTCGAGGGCTGGGAAATCGGCCAGCGACACTAGGCCTGGATGCGCCTCGCCGATAAAACGCAGCACCGCGGCGACCACGATATCGGCATGACCGATATGGTCGCCGAACCAATACGCTGTCGGACGTTCGGCCCGTTCGGCCTCCAGCTCGGCGAGCACCGCCTCGATCTGCATGCGGCAGCGCCCGACCCAGACATGGGAAATCTTCTCGTGCAGCCGCTTCTCGTAGAACAGGCTGACCGCCTTGTCGCCGAGCCCGGTAGCCAGAGCTGACACTTTCAGCGCCTGATGACGCATCGGCTCGCTCACCGGAAACATCCTGCGATCGGCCGGAACAAGGCTGTCGAGATAGTCGAGTATCACATGGCTTTCGATCAGCACCTCGCCATTGTCCAGCACCAGGGTCGGCACCCGCGTCAGCGGATTGTAGGGACGGATCTTCTCGGCATCGCCGAAGGCCGACCACGGACGGTGCTCGAAGGAGATGCCATACAGGATCAGCGCGATGCCGACGCGGCGCACGAAAGGCGAGTCATATTGGCCGATGAGGATCATACCGGTCTTTTAATCGGGAGGTGGTTTGAAGCCTACTGCCAGAGGGCTTGAGTTTGATGGCCAATCCACCGCATCCTGCAGGCATATCCGCGCCGGCAATCCCGTCTCACGGAAGCACCGCTCATGGCTCTTTTCGAACTGACGCTTGTCCTGCTTTTGACGGCGGTCGCGCTGACGGCGCTGTCGCGGCGGCTGGAGATTCCCTATCCGTCGCTGCTGGCCTTGGCCGGGGTTGCGATTGCCTTCGTGCCTGGTGCGCCAATGATCGAGATCGATCCGGAACTGGCGCTTGCGCTATTCATCGCGCCGGTGCTTCTCGACGCCGCCTATGACACCTCGCTGCGCGACCTGAAGCGCTACAGGCTGTCGCTGGTGCTGCTGGCGCTTGGCGCCGTTGTCTTCACCACTGTCGTCGTTGCCTTCGTCGGCTGGAAGATGGCCGGCCTGCCAATAGCGGCGGCGATCGCGCTCGGCGCCATCGTCGCGCCGCCGGACGCGGTGGCGGCATCCGCCGTACTGGGGCAATTCAAGGTGCCGCACCGCATCACCGCCATCCTGCAGGGCGAGAGCCTGCTCAACGATGCCACGGCCCTCCTGATCTACCGGCTGGCCGTTTCGGCGGCGCTCGGCTCGATCATGCTGAGCAACGCCATTCCGACGATCTTGCTGTCGACCATTGGCAGCCTGGTGGGGGGATATGTGCTTGGTCGCTTCTCGCTGCTGACGCTTACCCGCATCGAGGATGCGGCGAGCAGCACCGTGGTGCAGTTCGCCGGAACATTCGGCGTGTGGATCCTGGCCGACAGGC
The DNA here is from genome assembly GCF_056868045.1 of Mesorhizobium sp. HAY1-8B. Classification (NCBI taxonomy): domain Bacteria; kingdom Pseudomonadati; phylum Pseudomonadota; class Alphaproteobacteria; order Hyphomicrobiales; family Phyllobacteriaceae; genus Mesorhizobium; species Mesorhizobium sp. HAY1-8B. Next base: position 6,736,851 of record NZ_CP200321.1, on the reverse strand, counting down.
TCGGTCTTTCCGCCATCATCACCATCGTCGTCTACGCGATCACCATCGCGCGCCGGGCGCCGCGCCGCATATCGGCGAGACGCCGCGTCAGCACCTATTCGGTCTGGGAGTCGGCGGTGTTCGTGCTCAACGTGCTGGCTTTCGTGCTGATGGGCCTGCAGGCGCGTTCGATCGTTGGCCGGCTCTCCGGCGAAGGGCAGGGCGAAGCCTTTCTCTTTGCCGCGACGGTGCTGGTTGTCGTGATTGTGGCACGCCTGGTCTGGGTGGCGAGTTACGTTGCCATCATCCGATGGTTCGCCCGCTTCGGCGGCGAAGACGGGAGGCCGGACGTGCCGACGTTTCGCGGCGCGGTGCTCATCGGCTGGTGCGGCATGCGCGGGCTTGTGACGCTGGTGGTGGCCATTGCCCTGCCGGCCGGTTTTCCCGGCCGCGATCCGATCGTGCTTGCCGCCTTCGCTGTGGTTCTGGGCACGCTGGTGCTGCAGGGCATGAGCCTGAAACCCCTGCTGCGGATACTCAACTTCGAACGGGATACCACGATAGACCGCGAGGTGGCCCAGGCACGCGTGGCCATCATGCAGGCAGCACTCGACGTGTTGAGCCGCAAGAATTCGGCTGCGGCGGCTGTCGTGCGAGAGCAGTACGAGGCCCAACGCGTTATCGCGGAAAACCCGGAGGACGCACAGGCGGCAACCGAATATGACCGGTTGCGCCTCTATGCCATCAATCGCCAGCGCGACACGCTGGAGGAGTTGCGCCGCAACGGCACGATCGGCGACGAGGCCTATCATCGGCTGGAGGAAGAGATCGACTGGGCGGAACTGGCGGCGTCGCCGGCGGGCCGGTTCCAGCCGCTGACGACGGATTAGGCCTCAGAAAGGGTTCTAACGCTTGATGCTATGGCTACCAGCAATTCTCTGTGGCGGGCGGCATAGCTCGCCTAAGTTATGGTGCCGATGATGATCTATCAGGCCGACTCGTGGTGTTACCTCAATTTGGAGAATCCAGTTTGCGCCTGGGCCGCATACCGTGGCGTGCTCGTGCAGGCGCCTGCCGAACCCGGCTTTCTATCCGTATGGATGGCCACGATGTTGGCCGCGAACTCCCGCGAGCGCGCGTCGCGAGAGTTTGCCTTGGAGCGTGTCCGCGCCGCTCGATTCCCCCAGGCCGTCTCTAGGCTACGAGGCATGTATGTCTTTGTTGATCGTCGAAGCGCGGAACTAGCAAGTTCATGGGGCGGATCGTTTACCGCCGAAAATCTGACTGAGCTCAGTCTTGCAGAAGCAACCACATCGGGCATTCAGCACGATGCCAACTGGATTAGCTTTCCTGATGAACAGAACTGGATGGAGAGATATTGGTCCGGTAAGCCTCACCCTAGACACGAGCCGATCTGGGAGGTTCTGGTTGAGGGCAAACTCCTTCTTTTGGGAACAAATCTCCGCAATAGAGCTTTCGACGTTGTAAGTGCCGGGTTTCCTGACGCGATAGTGCTGTTAGAGACAGCCCGACTTGCAGCATGGATCGGCTCTAACCTGGGAAACGTAGCGGCATACCTGGAAGCAACCCCTCAGGAAGTGTCTCTTCAGTATCTTATAGACATGCGAGACTCTGGTAATCCGAAGTTTCAGAAAGAAATAGTCAAGCTAAGGGATAGTGGTCATCCGATAAATTGGAAAGCAATTCAGCCACTTATTGCTCGCGGATCCTTCGTGACACCTGATTTTGGCCCGTATGGTTTTGTCCGGCCATCAGTAGAAATGGCTTATCTCGCTGATTATCGGTGACACAAATCCCCTGTTCGTTGCCAGACTCTTAGGTGACAAGACATTCCCGGATGTGTTGAGGCTGCCTGTTCCCAACCGTGCAATGGCTTCAATTTCGTTGTGAGTATCGAGCTTAACTACCTCAGTCTGGCCAGTTACCGGAGCCATGTCTGACCGAAGTTACGGAAAAGGATTCCACGCACCGTTTTTCGGCGCATGGGGGACAACGACCTGCAAAGGTATCGGTGCATGATCTCGCACAGCAGGCGCAGGGGAGGTTTCTGGCACAAGCCGCTTCCATTCTCCTGCACATTGCAACCAATCCACCGAACCGCTACTGCCATCACCGAAAGTGAGCCGGATAAGCAATGAAGCTGGTCAGCTACAACATCCAGTACGGGTTCGGCGGCGACGGGCGCTACGATCTTTCGCGCGCGGCGCGGGTCGTCGACGGCGCCGACATCATTGCGCTTCAGGAGGTCGAACGCCACTGGCAGCGCAGCAATTTCGACGACCAGCCGGAACTGCTGTCGCGCCTGCTGCCCGGTTATCACTGGGTTTACGGGCCGGCCTTCGACATGGATGCCAGCGAGCGGCGCGATGGCCGCCTGATCAACCGGCGCCGGCAGTTCGGCACCATGGTGCTGTCAAGGCTGCCGATCGTCTGGTCGCGGCTGCATGCACTGCCGATGCGCCGCACGCTGCGGCCGCTCAACACCCGCAACGCGGCACTCGAATGCATGATCCGCACGCCCGCCGGCCCGGTGCGGGTGTTTTCCCTGCATCTCGCCCATATCGCCGCGGAAGAGCGGCTTGAACAGATCGACTATCTGCTAGCCGAGCATCGCCGCGCACCGTCTGACGGCGGGCCGTGGAGCGGCGCTGATGACGAACCTTCGCGCAACTGGACCAGCGGCGAGGCCGAGCCGGAAAATCCGTTGGCGGCGATCTGGATGGGCGATTTCAATATGGAGCCGGGCAGCGGCGAATACCGCCGCATCGTCGGCAGCACGCCCTATCATCGCGGTGCCGCCTATCTCGACGGCTTCGTCGATGCGGCTTCCGTTGCCAGCGAACCGGCGGCGGATTTCCACACGCATGAGAAGATCATCGACGGCAGATTGGCAAAGCGCCGGCTCGACCATTGTTTCGTCGGCGGGGTGTTCGCCGGACGGGTGCGCTCGGTGGGATCCGACATAGGCGAGGTGGCGTCCGACCACTTCCCGGTCCGGATCGATATCGATCTCGAGACGCCCTTCGGCTTGGGAGGTCGATAGACCTGAAATGACGCTTTTCGTCTTCTTCGCGGTGCTTGCCGCCGCTGCCATGCACGCGATCTGGAACGCGCTGGTCAAGGTCCATCTCGACCGCTTCCTGTCGATCACGCTGATGACGCTCGGCATGGGTGCCGCCGCACTCGTGGTGCTGCCCTTCGTCGAAGTGCCGAAGGCCGAGGTGTGGCCCTACATCATCGCCTCGGTCATCTTCCACATGGGCTACCGCACCTTCCTGATCGGCGCCTACCAGGCCGGCGATTTCGCCCAGACCTATCCTCTGGCGCGCGGCACGGCACCTCTGCTGGCCGCGATTGGCGGCATGTTCGTCGTCGCCGAAGTGCCCGCGCCGCTCGCCATTGTCGGAATCCTGCTTTTGTCGGCCGGCACGCTGGTGATGTCGTTCCGCGGCGGCGCACATCTGGAGAAGCTCAATCTGCGCGCGGTCGGTTTTGCCTTCGGCACCTCGGTCTTCATCGCCAGCTACACGTTGTCCGACGGCAGCGGCGCGCGGCTGGCGGCAACGGCGCAGAGCTACGCCGCCTGGCTGTTCATCTGCGATGCTTTTGGCGCGCTGGTGCTGTGCCTGATTTTTCGTGGCCCTAAGGCGCTTCCCGTTCTGGCGCGCGACTGGAAGACCGGGCTGTTCACCGGCGTGCTCAGCGGTGCGGCCTACTGGATCGTGATGTGGGCGATGACCAAGGCGCCCATCGCCTCGGTGGCGTCGCTGCGCGAGACCTCGATCCTGTTCGCCATGATGATCTCGGTCTACGCGCTCGGCGAGAAGATGACGGGCTGGCGCGGCGCGGCCGCGCTCAGCATTGTCGCCGGTGTCATCGCCCTCAGACTGGGCTAGCCCTCGTCAACTCAGCACCGTCATCACCTGGCCGCGTCGTTCCGGACTGAAGCGGATGACGACGATGATGCAGACGGCGACCACGCCGGCGAAAAGCGCCAGCGCGTAGCCGTAGCTGCCGCCGGCCGCCTCGGCGATTCCCGCCTGGTACGGGCCGCCGTAGGAGGCGGCAAGATTACCGGCCTGATAGATGAAGCCGGGCAAGGTCGCGCGGACCGCACCCGGTGACAGTTCGTTGAGATGAACCGGGATGACGCCCCAGGCGCCCTGGACCGCGACCTGCATGACGAAGGCGCCGATGGCCAGCATGAAGGGGGTGGTGCTGTAGGCCCAGAGCGGGATCGACGGTAGGGCGATCAGGCAAGCGAGCGTGATGGCGTTGACGCGGCCGATCTTCTCGGACAGCGCGCCAAACGCCAGGCCGCCGACAATGGCGCCGAGATTGGCGACGATGGTGATCCAGCTCACGGTGTGCGGGTCGAAGCCGTGCTGCTTCTTCAGGAAGGTCGGGTAGAGATCCTGCGTGCCATGGCTGAAGAAGTTGAAGAACATCATCAGGACGACGGCATAGAGCGCGACACCCCAGTGCTTCTGCAGCGTTTCCAGCAGCCCCGGCTTCACCGATTTCCGCGCCTCGACGAAGGCGGGCGATTCCGGCACGTGCGAGCGGATGAAGAGCACGATCAGCGCCGGCACGAAGGAGAGCAGGAACATGGCGCGCCAGCCGATCGTATAGCCGCCGATGGTCTGCTGATAAAGCAGGCCATAGACCACCGCCGCCAGCAGGTAGCCTGCCGGATAGCCGCATTGCAGGATGCCCGACACCATGCCGCGGGCACTCGGCGGGATGGATTCCATGGCGAGCGAACTGCCGAGCCCCCATTCGCCGCCCATGGCAATGCCGAACAGAGCGCGCAGCGCCAGGAAAATGCCGAGATTGGGTGAGAAGGCGGCGAGCGCGCCGATCACCGAATAGCTGACGATGTTGAGCATGAGCATGGGTTTGCGCCCATATTTATCGGCGAGCATGCCAAAGAAGAACGCGCCGATGAAGCGCGTCGCCAAGGTCAGGAACAGTGCCTTTGAGACTGCCGGGACATCTGTGTGGAATTCACTCGCAATATCGGTGAGCAGGAATGTCAGAAGGAAGAAATCAAAAGCGTCGAGCGTCCAGCCCAGGAATGAGGCCAGAACGGTTTTCTTCTGCTCGGCAGTGAGATTCAAGACGTCCTCCTTTGGTGCCCCCAAAGGAACGATATGTCGCCCCGCTCGCAAAAGAGAACAGCGATCAGCCGGCTTTCGGAGAACCGGCGGTCACTTTTTCGTAAGATCGAGATCGAAGACCATCAATCCATCGGTGCCGCCTTCGAGTGCGGCGACCAGTCTTGCGCCCGCGCGCTGGTGCGCCTCATGCACGAGATAGGCGTCGCGCGCGGCGGCATCGCGGAAGTCGATGGTGAAGCCATGATTGAAGCCGCGCGCGAAAGGTTCCGGGCTGACATTGGCGCTGAAGTGGACGGTGTCCATGCCGTCGATCACCTGTCGCAGCGCTTCCAGGTCGGCATGGATCGCCGCGCGCTCGCTGTCGGGGACATCATCGCGAAACCTGACGAACACACAGTGCCTGATCATTTTCTTTCCTTTCAAGCAGCCCGGTTTCCGGAAAACACAGCCGGTGGCAGCGGTTCGCGACCGAGGATCAGGTCGGCGCCCTTTTCGCCCACCATGATCGTCGGTGCATTGGTGTTGGAGGAGGGCACGCGCGGCATCACCGAGGCGTCGCAGACGCGCAAGGCTTCGATACCGCGCAGCCGCAGGTCCGGTGTCACCACGGCCATGTCATCATGGCCCATGCGGCAGGTGCCGACAGGATGGTGATCGGTCTTCGAGGTGCGGCAGGCATAGTCGACCAGCTCGTCATCGCTGGCTAGCGACGGGCCGGGCAGCACTTCGCGCAGCACGTAGGGGGCAAGCGCCTTCTGCCGCATGATCTCGCGCGCCAGCCGGAGCCCCTTGAGCGACATGGCCCGATCATAGGGATCGGACCAGTAGTTCGGGTCGATCAGCGGATGGTCGGCCGGGTCGGCGCTCTTCAGCCGCACAGTGCCGCGCGAGCGCGGCCGCAGGAAGGCCGAGTTCAAGGTGACACCGGGGTTGTTCAGCTTCTCGACGCCGGCCTCGATGCCCGAGCCCAGGCCGAGATGGAACTGGATGTCGGGCGAGGCGGCGGTCGGGTCGGCGTACCAGAAGCCGCCGGTTTCGAACAGGCTGGAAGCCACCGGCCCCTTCTTGAGCAGCAGGTACTGCAGGCCGGCCCAGGCCGTGCGGTGCAGCTTGGCGTAGTTGTCGTAAGTATGGTCGCCGGTGCACTCGGCGATGACGAACAGATCGAGATGGTCCTGCATGTTGGAGCCGACGCCGGGCAGGTCGTGCATCGGCGTGACGCCGACCGATTTCAGATGATCGGCCGGACCGATGCCCGATTGCATCAACAGTTTCGGCGAGCCGATGGCGCCGGACGAGACGATCACCTCGCGATCGGCGCGCAGGATTTTCTTCTCGCCCCCCGGTTTGTCGACGATCTCGACGCCAATGGCGCGGCCCTTCTCGACGACGATGCGGGTCACCAGCACGTCGGTTCGGACGGTGAGGTTCTCGCGCGCGCGGATCGGCTTGAGATAGGCGACCGAAGCGGATGAGCGCCGGGCGTCCTTCTGCGTCAGCTGGTAATAGCCGACGCCTTCCTGGGCAGCGCCGTTGAAATCCGGATTGAAGGGAATACCCATCTCCTGGCCGGCGCGGAAATAGGCCTCGCAGATCGGCAGCGGCGAGATCGGATTCGAAACACCAAGCGGCCCCTGGTCGCCATGGAAATCGTTGGCGTAGCGCTGGTTGTTCTCGGCGCGTTTGAAGTAGGGCAGCACATCGCGATAGCCCCAGCCGGCGAGGCCCTCTTCCTTCTCCCAGGCGTCGTAGTCGCGGGCGTTGCCGCGCGTGTAGATCTGGGCGTTGATGGAGGAGCCGCCGCCGACCACCTTGGCTTGCGTGTACCAGAAGACGCGGTCCTTCATGTTTTTCTGCGGCACTGTCGACCAGCCCCAGGACGCGATGCCCTTGGTCATCTTGGCGAAGCCCGCCGGCATATGGATGTAGGGATGCCAGTCCTTGCCGCCGGCTTCGAGCAGCAGCACCGAATTCGCCGGATCCTCGCTCAACCGGTTGGCCAGAACGCAGCCGGCCGGGCCGGCGCCCACGATGATGTAATCGGTCATGTCTTTTCCACTTACAATCGCGGCACGGAGAGCGCGCCATCGACATTGATGATCGAGCCCGTCGAAAAGCCAAGCTTGCCCGTGGCAAGCGTCGCCACCACCGAGCCGATGTCGGATGCCTCGCCCCAGCGTTTGGCCGGCACCAGTCCGCCCTCGATCAAGGCATCGTATCTGGCGGTCACGCCTGCCGTCATGTCGGTGCGGATGATGCCCGGCCGCAGCTCGAACACACCGATGTTCTCCGGGGCAAGCCTGAGCGCCAGGTTCTTCACCCACATGGAAAGGCCGGCCTTGGAGATGCAGTAGTCGGAGCGTTCCGGCGAGGCCATGTCAGCGCTGACCGAGGTAATGGTGATGATCGATCTTGTGTCGTCGCCGGGTTTGGCCAACATCGCTTTGGCGACGACCTGGCTGAGAAATACGGTGCCGCGCAGGTTGATGCCGAGCGTATGGTCGAAATTCGCCGGTTTCAGCTCCAGCAGGTCGCCGCGCACCACGGCACCGACGCCTGCATTGTTGACGAGACAGTCGATGCGGCCGAAGGCACGCAACGTGGCGTCGACGAGTGCGCTGTGACTGGCAAGATCGGCGATATCACAGCGAACATAGGCGAATTTCGCGCCGCGTGCCGTGATGTCGGTAGCCAGATCGTCCGGCGCCTGTTCGGCCAGATCGGCGACCAGGATGTCGAAGCCGGCATCGGCCAGCGCCTGGGCACAGGCAAGGCCAATGCCGCGCGCGCCGCCGGTGACGATGGCCGCAGGGCGGGTCATGCAGCAAGCTCGCTCTTGCGGATATGCTCGGCCACCCGCAGCGCCTGGGCGGCGATCGACAGTGCCGGATTCACGGCAGCCGAGTTGGGCAAAAAGCTGGCATCGACGACGAACAGGTTCTGGTGGTCGAACGATCGGCAGAACGGATCGAGCGGCGCGGTCGCCGGATCGTCGCCCATCTTGACCGTGCCGCACTGGTGCGACGGCGTGCGCTTGTCGAAGGGGCGCGACAGCACGATGGGATAACCGCAGGCGCGGAAGTTTTCGCGCATCACCTTGGTCAGCCCGTCGAGCGACTGCATGTTGGAGCGCCGCCACTGCATGACGATGTCCTTGCCGTCGACCATGATGCGGCTTTCCGGATCGGGCAGGTCTTCGCACATCAAATACCAGTCGACGGCATGGCCGGCCATGTACTCGAGCGCGAATTTCGGCATCGTCTTCACATTGGCCTTGAGCATGTTGCCGTCGATCTTGCCGAGCAGCTGGACGTTGCCGAGCGGCTTGCCGCCCTTGCCGTCGGAGAGATAATAGTCGTTCAGCATCAGCGTCTTCTGGTAGACGGCATCGTTCCTGCGGCGCGGGTCGATGGCCAGCATGGCACTGGAATTGTGGTTCATGAAATTGCGGCCGACCTGGTCGGAGAGGTTGGCGAGGCCCTTGCCATCCGGTGAAGGCGAGCGCAGCAGGATGACGGCGGAATTGACCGCGCCGGCGGACAGGATGACCAGTTTTGGCGTGACTTTCTTCGCCTCGCCATTCTGCCGGTAATGGATCGCGGCGACGTTTTTGCCGTCGGGTGCTGCCTCGAGATACTCGACGTAGCAGCCGGTCTCGAGCCGGATGTTGCTGTCCTTCAACGCTGCGGCGAGCGGTGCCGTCTGGGCGTCCATCTTGCCCTGACCGGTGTTTGGAAAAGCGTCCCAGCCGGTTCTGCCTTCTTTCAGCCAGGTGTCGATGTCGACGCCGAGCGGCAGCGAGGCCGGATGCAGGCCCAGCCCCTTGAGTTCGGCGCGGGCGCGCGCGATCGGTGCTTCGTCGGGCACCGGCTTGTAGGCGTAGGGGATCGAGTGGAACGGCTCGGTCGGGTCTTCCGCCAGCGTGCCGCGCACACGAAAGAGCTGCTCTGCCTTCGAATACCAGGGCTCGAACTCGTCATAGGAAAATGGCCATGCCGGCGAGACGCCGCCGAAATGCTCCATGGCGGAGAAGTCTTCCTTGCGGTAGCGGATCAGCACCGCCCCGTAGAACTTCGAATTGCCACCGACATAATAGTAATTGCCAGGATTGAATGCGGCTCCGCCGGCTTCGCGCCACATCTCCTTCGGCCGGTAGTGGCCGTCGACGAAGATGGCGCGCGTGTCGCGCGCATGCGGCGTTGCCGGCAAGGGCTCGCCGCGCTCCAGCATCAGGATCGAGGCGCCGCTGCCGGCCAGACCGGAGGCGATCGTGGCGCCGCCGATGCCGGAGCCGATGATGACGATGTCCGGATTCGTCATGGCCTAAATCGCGTCCTGACGCGCTTTGGGTTTTTGTTTTGATGCATGTCGTTGCCCCAAAACCGGATCCACTTTTGGGCGACACACATTAGCGGATGCGGTTCTCGGTCGCCGGATCGAAGAACACCGCCTTGGTCAGGTTGAAGGCTAGTGGCGTGTTGGTGCCGGGCTGGATGTTGGCGTCGGCGCGCAGACGCGCGACCACGCCCTTGCCGCCGAGGTTGGTGACGGCGAATGTGTCCGAGCCCGCCGGTTCGACAACCTCGATATGGCAGTCGGCGGTGGCGATATGCGAGGCGTTGCGCTCCGCACCCTCCGGATCGGTCAGGGCCTCCGGCCGGACGCCGAAGATGACCGGCTTGCCCTTGAACGCCGACAGCCCGGCTGGCGCATTGGCCATCGGCAGAGTGATCGGCTGACGCGCCTCGCGCTGCAGCACGACGGACAGCGCATTGCCGTTGGTGCCGATCGTCGCCGGGATGAGGTTCATCGCCGGCGAGCCCATGAAGTCGGCGACGAAGACATTGCCCGGATTGTTGTAGATTTCGGCCGGCGTGCCGAATTGCTGCACCTCGCCGTCGCGCATCACGGCGATCTTGGTGGCCAGCGTCATCGCCTCGATCTGGTCGTGGGTGACGTAGACGATGGTTGTGCCTGTCGTGGCGTGGAGGCGCTTGATCTCGATGCGCATGTCGACGCGCAGCTTGGCGTCGAGGTTGGACAGCGGCTCGTCGAACAGGAACAGTTTGGGGTCGCGCACCAGCGCCCGGCCCATGGCGACACGCTGGCGCTGGCCGCCCGAAAGCTGGCTTGGCTTGCGCTGCAGGAGATGGCCGATCTGCAGGACCTTGGCCACCTTGTCGATCGCCTTCTGGCGCTCGTCGGCGGGCACGCCGCGCATTTCCATGCCGAAGGAGATGTTCCCGGCCACCGTCATGTTCGGGTAGAGCGCATAGCTCTGGAACACCATGGCGATGTCGCGCTTGGACGGGTGCAGATCGTTGATGGCGCGGCCGTCGACACGGATCTCGCCCTCCGTGATCTGCTCCAGGCCGGCGATGGTGTTGAGCAGAGTGGACTTGCCGCAACCTGACGGGCCGACCAGCACCAGGAAGCCACCCTTTTCGAGTTCGACATTGATGCCCTTCAGGATCTCAACATTTCCGAAGCGCTTCTTCAGCCCATCAATTTCCAGAAAAGCCATGGTCGTTCCTTCTGAATGTGGTCAGCCCTTGACCGCGCCCGCCATCAGCCCGCGCACGAAATAGCGGCCGGCGACGACATAGACGATCAGGGTGGGCAGAGCCGCGATCATCGCGGCCGCCATGTTGACGTTGTATTCGACGACGCCGGTCGAGGTGTTGACGACGTTGTTGAGCGCCACCGTCATCGGCATCGCGTCGCCGGTGCCGGCGTAGGCGGAAGCGAACAGGAAGTCGTTCCAGATGTTGGTGAACTGGTAGATGACGGTAACGACGAAGATCGGTATCGAGTTCGGCAGCATGATGCGGCGGAAGATCTGGAAAAAGGAGGCGCCGTCGACCTGTGCGGCCTTGATCAATTCGGTCGGGAAGGCCTCGTAATAGTTGCGGAAGAACAAAGTGGTGAAGCCGATGCCGTAGACGACATGGACGAAGACCAGATTGACCGTCGGATTGCCGAGGCCGAAGCTGGTGCCGACCGAGTTCTGCAGCAAGACGCCGAAGCGGCCGAGGCTGCCGAGGATCGTCGCCATCGGCAGCAGCACCGACTGGAACGGGATGAAGCAGGCGAACAGCATCAGCCCGAACACCAGTGTCGCGCCGCGAAAACGCCATTTGGTTAGCACGTAGCCATTGAGTGCCCCGAGCATGGTCGAGATCAGCACGGCCGGAACCACCATCTTGATGGAATTCCAGAAATAGCCCTTGATGCCGGCGCAGGTGAGACCGACGCAGGTCTCGCCCCAGGCCTTCAGCCACGGGTCGAAGGTCGGCGATTGTGGCAGCGCCAGCATGTTGCCGTTCTGGATCTCGTCCATGGTCTTGAACGAGGTGACCAGCATGACGAACAGCGGCATCAGGTAGAACAGCGCAAACAGCGCCAGAAGCCCATAGATGACAATGCGGTTGACGAGTTTGACGTTGACGCCGCCGGAAGCCTGGCGGGCGGGAGCGGTGACAGCGCTCATCGCGGCTTCTCCCTGAGTTCGGAATAGAGATAGGGCACGATGATGGCGACGATGGTCATCAGCATGATCACGGCACTGGCCGAGCCGACAGCCATCTCGTTGCGCTTGAATGTGTACTCATACATGAAGTTGGACGGCAGCCACGCCGAGCCGCCGGGGCCGCCAGAAGTCAGCGCGACCACCAGATCGTAGGACTTGATGGCGAGGTGGGCGAGCACGATGAAGGCCGACAGGAAGATTGGCCTGAGCAGCGGAATGACAATGCGGCGGTAGAGCTGGAAGGTGGTGGCGCCGTCGATCTGCGCCGCCTTCATGATCTCGCCGTCAATGCCGCGCAGGCCGGCCAGGAACATCGCCATGATGAAGCCGGAGGCCTGCCAGACACCGGCGATGACCACGGTGTAGATGACGAAATCCTTGTTCTTGATCCAGTCGAAATGGAAGCTCGTCCAGCCCCATTGATGCAAGGTCTGCTCGAGGCCGAGTCCTGGGTCGAGGAACCATTTCCAGGCGACGCCGGTGACGATGAAGGACAAGGCCATGGGATAGAGGTAGATCGGCCGCAGCACGCCTTCGCCGCGAATCTTCTGGTCGAGCAGGATGGCCAGGAACAGGCCGAGCGCCAGGCAGATCAGGATGTAGAGAAAGCCGAAAATGCCCATGTTGGTGATCGACGTGTACCAGCTCGACGGCGGGTCGGTGTCGAAGGTCCAGCCCCACAGCCGCTGATAGGCGCGCGGGCCGGTGATGACATAGGACGGGAAGGTCTTGGAATTGGTGAAGGACAGATAGATCGTCCACAGGATGAAGCCGTAGACGAAGACGATCGTGATGGCGAAGCTCGGCGCCAGCACGATCTTCGGCAAGGCGTCCTGCAGGCGCGAACGCACAGTGGCGCGGGGCCGTGCATGCTCGGGCGTCGGCTTGATCTGGCTTGTTGCTAGCGTGCTCATGAGCTCCTCCCGTTTTCGGGTCGTCCGTGCGCTGCCGTCAGGCGGCAAGGCGGCCCGTGCGGACGGGTCCTTGGTCGGCATGGTGTCGAGCCGGCCAATCGTGGGATGAAACCTTCCCCGCCGAAGCGGGGAAGGTGTTTTCGTGGCCGGCGCTTACTTGGCGTCGTCGATCGCCTTGACCAACTCGGTCACGGCTTCGTCCGAGGTCTTGATCTGGCCATGGACGAACTTCGAGACGACGTCCTTGTAGGCATTGGCGACCGCCGGAGGCGCGCCATAGCCCTGGGCCAGCGAGCCGAACAACGTGCCGCCGTCATTGGCTGCCTTGAGGTCGGCGATGCCCTTCTTGCCGCAAGCGTCGAAGTCGGTGTCTGGAACGTCGGTACGGGCCGGAACCGAACCCTTGACGACGTTGAAGGCGGACTGGAAGCTCTTCGACAAGGTGGCGGTGGCCAGTGCGACCTGGGCGGCCTTGCGGTCGTCCGGAACGTTGAACATGCCGAACATGTCGGAGTTGTAGATCACGGAGCCGTCAGTGCCCGGGAAGCGATAGCACAGGAAGTCCGTGCCCGGGGTCTTTTTGGCGGCGTGGAACTCGCCCTTGGCCCAGTCGCCCATGACCTGCACCAGGGCGTCGCCCTTGATAACCATCGCGGTGGCGAGGTTCCAGTCACGACCCGAGAAGTTCGGGTCGACATAGGTGACGAGCTTGGCCAGGTTGTCGAACGACTTCTTCATCGTGTCCGACTTGAGCGAAGCGTCGTCGAGGTCGTTGAAGGCCTTCTTGTAGAACTCGGGTCCGCCGGTCGACAGCACGACCGAGTCGAACATGGTGGCTTCCTGCCAGTTCTGGCCGCCGAGAGCGAGCGGGATCACGCCTGCAGCCTTGGCCTTATCGAGCAGGGCAACGAAGTCGTCGAAGGTCTTCGGCTCGGTGCCGCCGATCTTGTCCATCACAGCCTTGTTGATCCACAGCCAGTTGACCGAGTGGACGTTGACCGGGGCCGCGACCCACTTGCCGTCATAGACCGAGAACTTCTGCAGGGCGGCCGGAACCGACTTGTCCCAGCCTTCCTTCTTCGCTGTCTCGGTCAGGTCGCCCATGACGCCGGCCGCCGCATAGTCGAGCACGGTGTAGCCGAGCATCTGCGAGGCGGTCGGGTAGTTGCCGGCCGCGACCATCGCCTTCAGCGCGGTCATGGCGGCGTCGCCGCCACCTCCGGCCACCGGCACGTCCTTCCAGGCATAGCCTTCCTTGGCCAGATCGCCCTTCAAGACGTTGAGGGCAGCAGCTTCGCCGCCCGACGTCCACCAATGCAGCATCTGCACTTCCTTGACGTCCTCGGCATGGGCGGCGAAGGCCAGACCCGATGCGAGAGCCGTTCCGATAAGCAGTTTGCGCAACATGTACTTCCTCCCTTGTTGCATTACACGACCGGTGGAAGCCCACCGGGTTCTTCCAAACTCAGCCGACCCACCATCCTGTGCGCTGGCCGCGATGAAACTGGATTGTCTTTTCCTCGGTATAGTCCTCGACCGCGCGTTTGCCGAGTTCGCGTCCTAGACCGGACTGCTTGTAGCCTCCGAAAGGCAGCTCGGGATAACCTTCCATGAATGTGTTCACCCAAACCGTCCCCGAACGCACCCCACGCGCCACCGACATGCAAGTGTCGATGCTGGCGCTCCACACGCCTGCCGACAGACCATAGGGCGTGTTGTTGGCGATGTGCAACGCCTTTTCAATCGTTTCAAAAGTCAGCACGGAGAGCACCGGCCCGAACACTTCTTCGCGTGCGATGGCCATGTCCTCGGTGACGCCGCGGATGATGGTTGGGTCGAGATATTGGCCGGCATTGGAGGCCAGCTGCCGGCCACCGCTGTAGACGTTGCCGCCGCCGCTTGCGGCTGCCGTGACGTAACCGGTCACCTTGGCCAGATGGTCGGACGAGATCATCGCGCCGACCTTGGTTCGATCGTCCAGTGGATCTCCCACTGCTACTCTCGATGTAAGTGCCTTTACGGTGGCAAGAAAATCGTCGGCGATCGCCTCGTGCACGATCAGCCGGCTGCCGGCGTTGCAGCATTCCCCGGCATTGAAGAAGCCGCCGAACACCGCCGCGTCGGCGGCCGCTTCGAGATCGGCATCGGGAAAGACGATCTGGCCGTTCTTGCCGCCGAGCTCCATCGAAACCTTCTTGAGCGACTGCGCAGCGGATGCCATGGTCATCTTGCCGACGCGGGTCGAGCCGGTGAACGACACCATCTCGACCAGGGGATGGCTGACCATCGGCGCACCGACATCACCGCCCAGGCCGGCAAGGATGTTGACGACGCCAGCGGGCACGCCGGCCTCAAGCAGGATATCGCCGAGCACGAAAGTCGAGGCCGAGGTCATCTCGCTCGGCTTCACCACCGCCGTGCAGCCGGCGGCAAGCGCGAAGGGCAGTTTCTGGCTGACGATCAGGAACGGGAAATTCCACGGTGTGATGATCGAGACGACGCCGATCGGCTCGCGCACGACCACGCCCAGCATGGCGTCGCCGAGATTGGCGTAGCTCTCGCCGTGCAGCGTCCGGGCGAGCGAGGCGGCGTAGCGCCAGATGTCGACGGCGCCACCGATCTCGCCGCGCGCCTGGGCGATCGGCTTGCCCGATTCCAGTGCATCGAGCCGGGCGATGTCTTCCAGCCGCGTCTCGATCAGGTCCGCCGCCTTGAAAAGGATCGCGGCGCGTTCGGCCGCCTTCATGCGTGGCCAGGGACCGGTCTCGAACGCCCTGTGCGCGGCCTGCGCGGCTGCTTCCACCTCGGCCTCGCCGGCCTGCGCATAGCGCGAAACGGTGAAGCCATGGCCAGGGCTCTTGCGCTCGATCGCGCGGCCGTCGCGCGCATCGACATGCTTGCCGTCGATCAGCAGCCGATAGTTTCTTGGCGCGGCTGACGCTTCGGCGGGCATGGCGATGTTGAGGGGGGCGTTCATCAGGATTTTTTCTCTAACTTCTAGAAAATGCGGGTTTCTGCTTGGTCTTGAAAGCGCTTACACCAGCCTTGAGGTCTCCGGAGAGCGCGATGAAACCGCTGGCCAGTGCTTCCGTTGCCGCCGCACTTTCCTCGCCTTCGGCCACGGCGATCATCAGCTTGGCGGCTTCGGTCGCCAACGGCCCGCGCTCGGCGATCGTCTGCGCCCAGGCGCTGGCGTGGGCCAGCCCGTTGCCGGTTTCAACCACCCTATCGACCACGCCAAGGGCCAGCGCTTCGGGAGCGAGAAGTATCTCGCCACCCAAAGCCAAGCGGCGCACGGTCTGGGCCCCGAAGCGGCGCACGGCGCGCTGCGTGCCGGACCAGCCGGGCACGACGCCGATCGAGGTTTCGGGGAAGCCCAGTTTCACCTGCGCCTCGGCGACGCGAAAATCGCAAGCGACGGCCAGTTCCAGCCCCCCGCCCAGCGCATGGCCCGACAGCACGGCGATCGTCGGCTGCCGCAACCTCGCCAGCCGGTCGAACACCCGGTGGCCATAGCGCACCCATTGCACCTGGAAGTCGGCCGCGTTCATCTGCGCCCACGCCTCGACATCGCCGCCGGCGCAAAAGCCCTTGCCTTCGCCGCGCAGCAGCACGACGCGCACGCCTTCAGCCGCCTCGGCCGTGTCGAGCGCCGTTTCCAGCGCCCGCAGCATCGGAATATCCAGCGCGTTGAATTTTTCAGGCCGCCGCAAGGTAACGATGCCGATGGCGCCGTCCCGCTCGAAGGTGACGAGAGGCTCAGCCATGCGCGCCTCCGAGCGAGGCGCCGCGATTGAGCGACAGGCCGATTGGCCGATCCTGATAGAGCGTCGCCGGCGTCACCTTGAGGTCGTTTGCGACGCCAAGCGGTGTTTCCGACTGCGCCAGCACGTCGCGCTCGAGGTCGATGCCCGGCGCCAGTTCCGTCACCATCAGCCCATCAGGCGTCAGCTTCATCACGCAGCGCTCGGTGACATAGGTGATATCCTGGCCCTGGGCGACGGCGCGCTTGCCCGAAAACGAGATGTGCTCGACCTCGTTGACGATCTTCTTGACCTTGCCCTCCTGGTCGATGCGGATGCCGCCATCGGCCAGCGAAAGCTTGGCGCCGGCATTGAAGAAGCCGGAGAAGACGATCTTCTTCGCCCGCGCCGTGATGTCGACAAAGCCGCCGGCGCCGGCGGTGACATGCGGCCGCGCCGACAGCTTCGAGACATTGACCGAGCCGTGGCGGTCGATCTGCAGGAAGGAGAGCAGCGAGGCGTCGAAGCCGCCGGCCTGGAAATAGATGAACTGGTGCGGCGAGGGCATGATCGCCTCGGCGTTGGAAGCGCAGCCGAACTTGAAGTCGAGCAGCGGCACGCCGCCGACAGCACCTTGTTCGATCACCCAGGTGACCTTGCCGTGCTGGCCTTCTTCCAGGAGGATGCGCGGCACATTGGCGGAGATGCCGAAGCCGATGTTGACGGCCATGCCGTCGCGCAATTCCATGGCGACGCGGCGCGCGATCACCTTCTGGACGTTCATCTCGGCATTGCGGAAGGTCGACAGCGGCCGGAAGATCTCGCCCGAAATCGCCGGGTCGTAAGGCGTCAACGTCGTCTGCAACTGGTCGGGCGCCACCACGATATGGTCGACCAGCACGCCCGGCACGCGCACATCATGCGGCTTCAGCGTGCCGTTCTCGACGACGCGCTTGACCTGCGCGATGACGATGCCGCCATTGTTGCGGGCGGCGAGCGCCTGCTCGAGGCCGCCAAGATAGGCGCCTTCATGCTCATAGGTGAGGTTGCCGCGTTCGTCCGCCGTGGTGGCGCGGATGATCGAGACCTGCGGGACGATCGAGCGGAAATAGAGCCATTCCTCGCCATCAAACTGCTGCACCGACACGATCGGCTCGCTGGCCGCCGCATTCATGGCGCAACCCTGGTGGCGCGGGTCGGCGAATGTGTCGAGACCGACCTTGGTCAGCACGCCCGGCCGCTTGGCGGCGGCTTCACGGTGCATGTCGAACAGGATGCCGGACGGGACATTGTAGGCGGCGACCGAATTGTCGCCGATCATCTTCCAGATCTGTGGGGGCTCGGCGGAGGAGGGGCCGGACGGATAGGAGCCGCACAAAGTGCGCTTCAGCAGGCCGGGCTTGGCGAGATGATCGATGCCCTTGATGCCATACATGTCGCCGGCGGCGATCGGATGCAGCGTGGTGATGTTCTTCGGGTGACCTTCCGCGTCGAAACGTTCGCCGATGGCGGCCAGCACCGCGTCCGGGCAGCCGAGGCCGCTCGACGACGACACGGAAACGACCATGCCGTCCTTGATCAGGCTGGCTGCCTGCGTTGCGGAAACGACCTTGCTCACTTCATGCTCCCGAGTTTCGGGTCGATCTTGACGGCCTTGCCGGAGCTGGCCGATTGCAATGCCGCCTCGGCCGAGGCCAACGACCAGATGCCGTCCTCGCCGGTGGCGGAGGGCTGGCCGTCGCCGTGGATCGCGGCATGGAACTGACGCACGGACCTGGCGTAGAGATCCTCGCGGTCGAAGCTCAATTGCTCCTCACCCTTGGCCGTGCGCAACAGCACCGAGCCGTCCGGCTTCTGGGTCATGACATTGCCGGCGATCAGCGAGCCTTCCGAGCCGTGCACCTCGAAACCGGTGTCGGCGAATTTGGTCGTGAAGCCTTCATGCGACTGGGCGATGAGGCCCGATTTGAAGCGCCAGATGCACATGGCACCGTCTTCCAGCCCGCTGTCGGCCATGCCGGCGGCTTGCGTGAAGGCCGAGACCTCGACCGGATCGTCGCCGAGCACGAAGCGCAGCGTGTCGGCATCGTGCACGGTGATGTCGAGCACCACGCCGCCGCCCGCTTCGGGCTTGGTAATGCGCCAGCCCTGCAGGTTTTCCGGCAGATAGACGGAATGGAAAACGCGTGCGGCGATCGGCTTGCCGATGCGGCCGGTGGCGATGGCGTCCCGCATGGCACGATGCGCACCGGCGTTGCGCAGATGATGGTTGGTGCCGAGCACGACGCCGGCGGCGCTGGCGGCCGCGACCATCTTACGCGCGTCGGCGCTGGTCAGCGCCAGCGGCTTCTCGCACAGCACATGCTTTCCCGCGTTGATGGCGGCAAGCGCCTGCTTGAGATGCAACTCGTTGATGGTCGAGATGTAGACGGCGTCGATATCCTCGCCAAGGAGCTCGTCAAGCGTCGAGACCGCAAGCGGAATGTTGTTTTCCACGGCATATGCCTGGGCCCGCTCTGGGCTGGAACTCATCACCGCCGCGATCCTGCCATCGGCCTGCGTACGAATGGCATTGATCATGAATTGCCTGGCGATCGTGCTGGCGCCGATCAGTCCCCACTTGACGCTCATGCCGCGCCTCCCGTTCCTGCAGGCCTGTTTCGTGTGCGGCGATCCGGGCCGCAGCTTTCCCTGACAACGAGATTGACCGCGCCGATATGGTCTTCGGCACGCGTGGTGCGCGACTGGATCATCTTGAGCATGACGTGTGCTGCGCGTTCGCCAAGACCGGTTGTGTCAACCGCGACACTGGTCAGCGCCGGCATGTAGTGTTCGGCCTCGACTACGTCGTCGAAGCCGACGACGGCGAAATCCTGTCCCGGCTCAAGCCGGCGCTTGCGCAATGCCAGCATCACGCCGAAGGCGACGGCATCGTTGAAGCAAAGCGCCGATGTCGGCGGCTCGACCATTGCGAGTGCGGTTTCCAGGCAAGCAATGCCACCCTTGCGGCTGGTCTCGCCCTCGATGACGAGCACGTCGCGAGGGGCGATGCCCAGTGTCTCGCAGGCTTCGCGAAAGCCGCCCAGCCGTTCCTGATAGACCACCAGGTCCGAAGTGCCGCCGAAGAAGGCCAGCCGGCGATGGCCTTTGCCGATGAGATGAGCAGCGGCAATATAGGCGCCGCGATGATTGTCGGGCGCGATCACCGGGATGCGGCTATCAGGCAAGCGGCGCATGGCGAAGACAACCGGCACGCCAGCCATCTCCTGCCGCCGGAAAGCGCCTGGCGTGGTGCCGCGTGCCGGTGACACGATGAGGCCGGCGACGCCTTGCTCCATCAGCGACTTCAGCACCTCTTCCTGTCGCACCGGATTTTCCGCCGTATTGGCGATGAAGGGCACGATGCCGGCCGACTGGAAGACGCGCTCCATGCCCACCGCCAGTTCGGCGAAGAACGGATTGGTGAGATCGTTGATGACCATGCCGATGACGTTGGAATGGGCCTTGCGCAGATTGGCGGCGCCGCGATTGTAGACATAGCCGACATCCTCGATCGCCTTGCGCACCTTGACCGCCGTCTCGGGCCGGATCAGCCCGCTGCCCTGGAGCACGAGCGACACCGTCGATTTGGACACGCCTGCCTCGCGGGCAATGTCGAAGATCGTCGCCTTGGCCCGGCTGGCCATCCCGATATCTCCTCCCGGTTTTGGTTCAAATTATTGGAACGTTCTAATCACTGCTCCAATCGAGAGTCAATCGAGATTTTTTTCCGGCCTGGAGAATGGACAATAGGGCGCTATAGGCCATGTCTTGTAACGAGTGGAGTGCTGCGATGCAGCATTTTACGGAAGGTCGCTCGTGAATCTTAAAGGTTCTTGATTTATTGGAACGTTCCATTTATAGGCGCGATAAAGGGAGAGCTCGATGGATATTGCCTTGCCTAGTGAGGGTGGCTACAGCAGCCGCTACGCGCTTGTCGGACAGCCGGTGCAGCCGGTAATCGGCGCGCGGTTTTCGCGCATCGCCTATGCCGCCGCGCATGTCGTCGCCGATCCTCTCAAAATGACCGACCCATGGTCGCGGCCCGTGGTCGACTGGGACAGGACGATGGCGTTCCGCCATCATTTGTGGCGGCTCGGCTTCCGCATCGCGGAGGCGATGGATACGTCGCAGCGTGGCATGGGTTTCGACTGGCCAAGCGCACGGGACTTGATCCGCAGGTCTATCGCCGAGTCCCGCACCGTCGATGGCGCCGATCTTGCCTCGGGCGCGGGAACCGACCATCTGGCGCCGGCGTCGGCCAGGACGCTGGACGATGTGATCGCCGCCTATGAGGAGCAGTTCGCTTTCATCGAAGGACAAGGCGGCAAGGCTATCATGATGGCCAGCCGCGCATTGGCGGCGGTGGCGAAGGGACCGGACGACTACGCCGCCGTCTACGACCGGATTCTCAGCCAAGCCTCCGGCAAGGTCATCCTGCACTGGCTGGGTGACATGTTCGACCCGGCCTTGAAGGGCTATTGGGGCAGCGACGATTTCGAGACCGCGCTCGATACGGTGGTCGCCATCATCGAACGTCACGCAAACAAGGTCGAAGGCATAAAAATATCGCTGCTCGATGCCGGCAAGGAGGTTGCGCTCCGCGATCGGCTGCCGCACGGCGTCGTGATGTTCACCGGCGACGATTTCAACTATCCCGAACTGATCGCAGGAGACGGTCGTGGGCATTCGCACGCCTTGCTCGGCATTTTCGACGCCATCGCGCCGGTCGCCAATGCCGCCCTGGCAAGGCTCGCCGAGAACGACCGGGCCGGCTATGACGCGCTGATGGCGCCGACGGTGCCGCTGTCGCGAAAGATCTTCGAGGCGCCGACCGAATATTACAAGGCCGGCATCGTCTTCATGGCCTGGCTGAACGGCCACCAGGATCATTTCACGATGGTTGGCGGCATGCAGTCGGCGCGCGGCATCCGCCACTATGCGGAGGTCTTCCGCCTTGCCGACCAGGCAGGCCTGCTGGCCGATCCCGACCTTGCCATATCGCGGATGAAGAGCCTGTGCGCCGTCGCGGGCGTCTGAGCCGAATGAAGTTCGGCTAGAAGTATCCCCTGCTCGCGAGATTTGCGATATTGGTCTCAACCCGTATTGGGAGCGCGGATCAGTGGACCGGTAGCCGATGGCAGACAAAGTGGCCCTCATAACCGGGGTAACCGGCCAGGACGGGGCCTATCTCGCGCGGTTGCTGCTGCGGAAGGGCTATATCGTCCATGGCGTCAAGCGCCGTTCGTCCTCGTTCAACACCGAGCGTATCGACGACATCTATGTCGACCCGCATGAACGCGATATCAGCTTCTTCCTGCACTATGGCGATCTCACCGACGCCACGAACCTGATCCGGCTGGTTCAGGAGACGCAGCCTTGCGAAATCTACAATCTCGGCGCTCAGAGCCATGTCCAGGTCAGTTTCGAGACACCTGAATACACGGCCAATGCCGATGCCCTGGGGACGCTCAGGCTGCTCGAGGCAATCCGCATCCTGCGCCTGGAAAAGACGGTGCGCTTTTACCAGGCGTCGACCTCGGAACTTTACGGCAAGACCCTCGAGGTGCCGCAGCGCGAGACGACGCCCTTCCGTCCCCGCTCACCCTATGCGGCCGCCAAGCTCTATGCCTACTGGGCGACGGTAAACTATCGCGAGGCGTACGGCATGTTCGCTGCCAACGGCATCCTGTTCAACCATGAGAGCCCGGTCCGCGGCGAAACCTTCGTGACCCGCAAGATCACGCGGGCAGTTGCCTCGATTCACCATGGCCGACAGGAAACGCTCTATCTCGGCAATATCGATGCCAGGCGAGACTGGGGTCATGCACGCGACTATGTCGAGGGCATGTGGCGTATCCTGCAGCACGACGAGGCCGACGATTTCGTGCTGGCGACCGGCGAGGCGCACTCTGTGCGCGAATTCGCCGAACTGGCCTTTGCCGAAATCGGGAGGACCATTCGCTGGCAGGGCCACGGTGTGGACGAGATTGGCGTCGACGCCGGCTCGGGCGCCGTTCTGGTGCGTATCGATCCGCGCTATTTCAGGCCGGCGGAAGTCGACCTGCTTGTCGGCGACCCGTCCAAGGCCAGGACCAGGCTTGGCTGGTCGCATGTGACCGGGTTCAAGGATCTGGTGGCGGAGATGGTGCGGTCGGATCTGGCACGCGCCGACAACAGGCCCGGTGGCCGTTCCTGACGGAGGCAGTGCGATGAACGAGACCTTCGATCTCAAAGGCAAGCGGGTTTTCGTGGCCGGGCATCGTGGCATGGTCGGGTCTGCCGTCCTGCGCAGGCTGGCAGTCGAGGACTGCGAGATCCTGACCGCGACGCGCGCCGAACTCGATCTCCTGGATCAGGCCGGCGTGCGAGGCTGGATGGCCGACCGTCGGCCGGATGCCGTGGTGATGGCTGCGGCCAAGGTCGGCGGCATTCTTGCGAATGACCGGTTTCCGGCCGATTTCCTCTATGACAATGTCGCGGTGCAGACCAATCTCATCGAGGGCGCCTTCCGCACCGAAGTGGGCAAATTGCTGTTCCTCGGTTCATCCTGCATCTACCCAAAACTGGCGCCGCAGCCGATCCCCGAGGATGCCTTGCTGACCGGCCCGCTCGAACCCACCAATGAATGGTATGCGATCGCCAAGATCGCCGGGTTGAAACTCTGCCAGGCCTACCGGCGTCAATACGGCGTCAACTACATCTCGGCGATGCCAACCAATCTCTATGGTCCAGGGGACAATTTTCACCTTGAATCCAGCCACGTCATACCTGCGTTGATGCGCAAGGCACATGAAGCAAAGCAGGCTGGTCACAAGACCCTGCAGGTGTGGGGATCGGGCACGCCGATGCGCGAGTTCCTGCATGTCGACGATGCAGCCGATGCCCTGGTCTCCCTCCTGAAAACCTACAGCGGTGAAAGCCATGTCAATGTCGGGTCGGGTCAGGATATCACCATCGCCGAATTGGCCAGGACGGTGGCCTCGATCGTCGGCGGCGATGTGGAGATTACGTTCGATGCGACCAAGCCGGATGGTACACCGCGCAAGTTGCTGGACGTTTCGCGGCTGTTTGCCACGGGATGGCGCCCCCGGTACTCGCTGCACAGCGGGCTGGAACAGACATATGCATGGTTCCTCCGGCATATCGAAGCCGGTCAGGTTCGGCTGACAGCATCAGAAAGTTGACGCCGCTTGAGCGATTTCTCGATGAAGACATTGGCGGCGACCAGGGCAGATGGCCTTGGAGGGCGCCTGCTTGCCATGGTCAATGCAAAATGTCTCGCCGACAAAATGGGGTGCCGTTTCGGCTTTACCTGGAACCGCCGGTCCATCGACGACATGCAATTCCATATTGTCGATTCCGTCGACAAGGTTTTTGCCGCCGATTTCATCGAAAGACACTGGCTGGGCGAGAAGATCGACACGGCCCGGTTCGGTGTCCTCGATGGAACCCGGTTCACCCGGTCCAGCTTGGCGGCCGACGCCCGTCGGAACGGATTCCAGGGTTGGATCTGCGACGATTTCCGCATCCTGAGGTCGTTCCGGCAGGGCTGGTTCAGGGCGATGCTGCCCGCCAACAGGTCGGCCCGATTGAGGCATCGGACGTTTGGCACGTTTGGCTTCTCCGAATCCGTGAGAGCAACGATCGCCGCCGCCGGCAAACCTCGGTTTTCCCGGCCGATGGCCGCGCTGCATCTGCGCAGCGGCGACATCATCCACGGGAATTATCGCTCGCAGCTGGAGTTTTGCGACAAGGTCATTCCCGCACCTCTAGCCAAGGCGATCGTATCGAAACTGGCGTCGAAAGGCCTGGCGACGCTGGTGATCGGCCAGGACCGGGCAACGCTCGACTATCTGAAATCGGAGACCGGAGCCTTCCTCGCCGACGATTTCGATGCAAACGAGTTTGAAGACGAGACACTCAAGGCGTTTTTCGAAATGGCATTGATGGCTCGGTGTCGACAGATCCATGCGGGAAGCAGCGTGTTCGCGACAATCTCGTCAGTGATGGGCGGCATCCGGGTCATCAAGCCAAAAGCCGTGTTCGGCAATCGCGGAACAGCGACGGTCATCCTGGACGAATTGAAGGTTCGGCAATCCGATTACCATCCGCTGGAGGCCGCCTTTGGTTATCAGTCGGCCTTCGTGCTGACGGAACACAGCACCAGCCCGGCGCAGGCGAGGGGAATTCTCGAAAAGGCGGCCGCGCTCGACCCACAAAACCCCGCCTATGCGTTGAAGATGGCGGCCGGCTATTTTCGAGAACGGAATTATCAAGGGGGCGAGGCGGTTCTGAAAGCGTTCATGCTCAAGGAAGTCGACGCCCGCGCCGAGAATTCCATGCGGATTCTGCAGGTTCTGACCCGCCCCTCGGAGCGTGGCCACATCATGGCCGGTGACTTTGAACTCTACTTTGCCGCGGCCAAGGCAGGGTATCCCTACGCCGCGGCATGCTCGGCCCAGATCCTTCACGCGGCTCTGGGCAGAACCGAGGCCGCCTTGGCGATGGCCGCGCTGTCCCTCAAGGCGGAACCCGCCAATCGGCTTTTTCGGCAAATTGAATTGGCGCTCCGGGCGAGCGCGACGGCAAGTGACAGCTCGTCCCTGCGGCAGCTGGCCGGCGGTTGACGCGTTCGAACCTCGCGGTGGATTGGAACAGACATATGCATGGTTTCTCCGCCACATTGAAAAGGGCGATGTCCGGCTCGGGGCCGCGTGGCGGAGGATCGATGTTGATTGTCGTCAACAGGGAAGATGGGCTGGGCGGCCGACTGCTGGCGATGGCCAATGCGAAGGCCCTGGCCGACAGGCTCGGCTACCGCTTCGGTTTCACCTGGAGCAGCCGGGATATCATCGACCAGGAATCGCATACCGTCGATGTGGTCGGGAAGATCTTCTCCGCGGACTTCATCGACAAGCACTGGCTGGGCGAGACGATCAAGGTTGCCGATTTCGGTGTCCTCGGCGGCACGGCCTTCGCACCGTCGGACCTTGAGGCGGCTGCAAGAGGGGGAAAGCTGCGCGGCTGGATCTGCGACGACTTCGACGTTCTCGATTTCTTCCGTGACCAGGGTGTTCAACCGGCTCGGTCCGAAGCGCTGCGGGCCTTCGGGTTCGCGCCGGTCGTGCGGCAGGCCCTGGATGCCGCCGGCAAATGCCGCTTTCCCGGCCCGATGGCCGCCTTGCATCTTCGCAGTGGCGACATCGTCTACGGCCACCATCGCAGAAGGCTGGTTTTCGCCGACAAGGTTATCCCTTCGACCCTGGCCAAGGCTGTTGTGTCGGAGCTCTCATCGAAGGGCCTGACGACGCTCCTTGTCGGCCAGGATCGCGCGACGCTCGATTATGTCGGCGCGCAAACCGGGGCAATGCGGACCGACGATTTCGGTGCCGCGGACTTCAAGGGAGAGGAGGCGCTCAGCGCATTCTTCGAGATGGCGCTGATGGCAAGGTGCCAGCAGATCCATGCCGGCAACAGCATCTACGCGGTGGTTGCGTCCGTCATGGGCGAGGTCCCGTGCCTGGACATCAGCGCGCTGTTCAGCAAGCCGCGCGCGGCGGAAATCATCATGCAGGAATTGCAGGCGCATCAAGCCGACTATCATCCCCTTGAAGCCGCCTTTGGCTACCAATGGTCGTTCCTATCGCTGGAAGACAAGATCGACCCGGCGCGGGCGAGGGAGTTGCTGGAAAAAGCCCAGGCGCTGGATCCGGAAAACGACGCCTATGACCTGAAGCTGGCGGCGGCGCATTTTCGCGAAGGCGATTATCCGGCCGGCGAGGCCATGCTGAAATCGCTGATGATCAGCCAATCCCGGCTGCGTTCCAAAATTCCGTTGCCGATGATGGACATCCTGACCGACCGGATTGGCGGCTTCCTGACGATGGCCAGGGATTTCGAGGTCTTTTTCGCGGCGGCAAGGGCCGGCTATCCCTACGCCATGGCGTGCTCGGCCTATATCCTGCTCGAAGTGCTGGAGGACAGAAAGTCGGCGGTGGAGATGGCAGCAAGGTTGGTGAAGATCGAGCCTGGAAATGCGATCTTCAGGAGAATCAGGCGGCGGATCGAGCTTGGCAAGAAGCCGAAATCCGGTCGGCTGGCGAAGGCACGGTGGCGGCTCGGCCGGCTGAAGACGTTCTGGATCTGACGCCGGACGGTGCGATTGCCGCGCCGTATTGAAGACCCGATCTACAACAGGCGATGGAGGGCACCATCTGCCGACCCACTGATCTGGTGTCTGGGATCAAGCCCGCCAAGCTCATTGCAATGTAACCCCCGTTAGGGGCCATCGGCCTTCGCTGACGCCATATTCGGCTGCAATCTTTGCGCGTCAGGCTCGAGGTAGTGCAGTGACAGATCTATCGAATTCCAGTGCACGGAGTCGGAGAACAACCCAAAGATGTCACCGCTGGTGAATTGCGGAGGGCGGGACGTCGCGGCGAAGAGCGACTCGTCGTATTCGGACGCGATGTCGGCGGGACTATACCCCATCAATTCCAGCACGGTGGGAACGATCTGGAAATGGCTCGCCTTGCCGCGATTGGCCGCGGCGCCGACTGCGAAACGCGCCCTCAGCGTCGGATCGGCGGTATAGGCCATCAATGGAACAAGACCCACACGCGGATCGGGATCATAGATGGTGCAGTGGGTCGATTTGCCGACTTTCATCGCCTGTCCGTGGTCGGACGTATAGATCATCGCGGTATTCGAAAGATCGGCGCTCTCGAACAGCTTTTTCATGAAGTGGTCGACCGACCAGCGGACCGCATTGCGGTACGACGCCAAGCGTGTCGCGACCGTGTCCTTGCCGGCCGACGTGACTGTCGGTCCGTAGACGGCTTCCGATGCAGGATAGGACCAGTCATAGGGAAAATGCGCGCCGTTCTTATTGGCGTAAATGAAGACTGGCCGGCTGCCGGCCAACTCGCCGCGTAGGATGTCGATCAACCGGAAATCGGCGCGGTCCATCTGCACGTCGTCTATGAAATAGGCCTTGTCGATGTCACGCTTTTCTCGCACCGTCATGAAATTCGTGCTCCCCAGGAGGACGACTGCCTTGGCAGTCGACTGCGCGTCGATATATACCGTTCGGTATCCGGCCTTCTTCGCGTATTGCCAGATCGTTGGGTTGGTATTGACGGAATGGGCGAGATCGCGGCGCGACGCCGTGAGGCGCAGTATGGCGTTCGAATAAACACTGCAGTCGCCGCCGGACACGGCGGGACCGAAATCGACGAATCTGTCGGCGAGGGCGGCGATGTTAGGTGTGTACGAATTGCCAGGCGAGAGATCGACGAAATCGGCGCGAACGCTTTCGTCGATCATCATGACGATGTTGCGAGGCCTGACCTGCGCCGTGGCGTTCCATGTGACGGCGCGGCGCTCCGGGGCGCCTTGTGTCACGATCCGCTCCGCGGCCATTGCGGACAGAGCCAGCGGAGCAAACTGCTTCGGCAGGCCGGAGGAGCCGCCTCCGTCCTTGGCATAGACCACGGCTGCAATAATCAGGATCGGCAGCAATGGGAGCCACGCCATGCGCCCTACCCATATCGAGAGCCGGGCGCCTGTCACTGCCGGCGGAATCGAAATCGACGTCACGCCAAAGGCCATGATCGCCACGGCGGGCCAGATCAGCCGATCGTAGAAACCGGCGGCCTCGCCGATGGAATTGCGGCTCGCCCAGAGGGAAAGGATATCGAAGACCGACAGATCGGCGTGACTTGCCTGGAAATAGACCCAGGCTGCCGCGCTCGACAGTGCAAGCGGCACGGCCCATAACAGGCGTGTGACGAACCGGGGCTGGAATGACGCAAACAACAACGCCACCATGGCCAGTCCCCAGATTGCGAGGAATGGAGCCAGGGTGGTGAAGCGCCCGTTGGCGGACAGATTTCCGACGCGATCCCAGAAGTCGAAACTGGTGATCGCCACGAAAACGGCGATCATGGTCAATTTGGCACATAGGGCTGCTACGCCCCAGCGATTGCGATGATGGGTCGGAGCCTGATCGATGCGTTCACCCGTGCCAGGCATGACGACCCCCCGTATTTTGTAGAGTATTGACGACAAAGCCGCGGTGATCGTTGCGTTGGACGTGCACAGGTCTCGGAGACGATTCCGAACCGCGGACAACCCACCCGGCCGCCCCTGAAAGACCGCCGTTCAGACAGCGTTCCAAGAAGCTGCCGCCGCGCATCGGAGCCTTGTTCGGTGACCAGCGGTCAGCGAAGCGTTCGCTCGTACAGCTTGGTTCGTGCGTCGATCGGCGACGGAGCCATTGGCCAAATGCTCGCGTGCGCTGCAGTTCTTCGAACTCCAGCCGCGATACTCCTTGCCACGTCAAACCGATCTCCTGGCGTAGCATCAGCGTTTCAAGATCGCTGCCGTTGCGCTTGATCAGTTGGCGAGGTTGGTCTTCCGGTATGCTCCTTGCTCCACCAGATAATCATGGTCTGCAGTCACCTGCCATGCGTATGCGGTTGTCCGGCGGCCACGCTATGGCGGGTGGGCCTTGAGCAGCCTAACTAACCTGATGCCTCATGGGCCTTCAGTTCCATCAATATGTGCCGATCTGAAACCCGTAGCTTCATTCATATGAAGGAAGCCGGTGTGCGATTCCCCCAACTGCTGGTTTTCGCGACAGCCCGCCTCTACCTCGACCCCAAGCGAAAAGAATGGGTCGGATCGACAGCCAATGCGGCGTGATGCATCGGCGCGGGAAGGGCGTTGCGGAAACAAACAAGCGTCAGCCGCCGGTGCGGCTGGGAAGGCGAATCAGCGCACATTTGCGCGGATGGAAGATGCTCGACGACATCGCGCGTGACGAGCCGCCGGGCAGGCCGGTGAACCCGTATCGGTCTATCTGGGTGTCGTGAGCCACATGGGGCGCGGCATGGCGATAAGGTCTATTACCACCACGTTGATTTTCAGAGGAACGCGGCCGAGGTTTGGGCCGGATTTCCGTGCCAACCGGCAGAAGGGCTTAGCTGGGTATTTGAAAGGATGGTGGGCGTGACAGGGATTGAACCTGTGACCCCTGCAATGTCAATGCAGTGCTCTCCCGCTGAGCTACACGCCCATCCGAAGCCGCGCATACACCACTTTTGGTCCGGCGCGTCAATAGCAGGAAAAAGGAAAGAAGGCGTCGTCTCGCCGCAGCGGCGATGCCTTCGCGGAAAGCGGCTCAGGCCGCCTGCAGCATCTTCTCGACCTCATTGACGAGATCGCGCAGGTGGAAGGGTTTCGATAGCACCTTGGCGTCTTTCGGCGCCTTGGAATCCGGGTTCAGCGCAACAGCGGCGAAACCGGTGATGAACATGACCTTGAGGTCGGGATCGATCTCGGTGGCGCGTCGTGCCAGCTCGATCCCGTCCATCTCCGGCATGACGATGTCGGTCAACAGCAGCGAGAACGGTTCTTCGCGCAGCCGCTCGTAGGCGCTGGCGCCGTTATCGAAATCGCTGACCTGGTAGCCGGCGCGTTCCAGCGCCTTGACGAGGAACCGACGCATATCGTCGTCGTCTTCCGCCAGAAGAATGCGTGCCATGATATCCCGTCCGAATCACCCGCCCGAGACTGCCGCCCGGGCAGCCCGTTAACCATCCTGTATATGAGGAGGTGACGGTAAACATCAAGTGAACGGGCCGAAGCATTATCCGCATTCGGCAAGGCGATGCGGATGGCGAAATGCTGGACATGCGGCCAGCAAGGTGGCACTTTCATGCGATGATGCATTGGTGTTTTCGGGTTCGTGCAAATTGAAGACGGCAGCCGAGGATTTTTCGGTCGTTCAACCCTTCGAAATCCGATCGGGCGCCGAGCAGCGCGTCCCCTTCCTGTTCAACTCGCCGCATAGCGGCCGCTACTATCCCGAGCGGTTCCTTGCCATGGCAAGGCTCGACCGCAACGCCATCCGCCGCTCGGAGGATTGCTACGTCGATGAATTGTTCGGCGGCGCCGTGGCGCTGGGCGCACCGATGCTGGCGGCGAATTTCCCGCGCGCCTATCTCGACGTCAATCGTGAGCCATGGGAACTCGACCCGCGCATGTTCGCCGAGCCGGTGCCATCCTTCTGCAACATCCGCTCGGCGCGGGTGGCGGGCGGGCTTGGCACCGTGCCGAAGCTGGTGGGCGAGGGGCTCGACATCTATTCCGGCCGCTTGCCGCTGGCCGAAGCCGTTGCCCGCATCGAGGCCGTCTACAAACCCTATCACGAAACGCTGAAGCGGCTTTTGACCAGGACCCATGCCCGCTTCGGCTTTGCCGTGCTGATCGACTGCCATTCGATGCCGGCGAGCATCCGTGTTGGCGACAGCGGACTGCGGCCCGATTTCATCATCGGCGACCGTTTCGGCATTTCGGCCACCGCTGCCCTGACCGAGACAGCGATCGGCCTGCTGACCGCCATGGGCTATACCGTCGCCCACAACAAGCCTTATGCAGGCGGCTTCATCACCGAGCATTATGGCCGCCCGGCGCGCCATCTGCATGCGTTGCAGATCGAGGTCAATCGCGGGCTCTACATGAATGAGCGGACGTTTGAGAAGGCCGCCGGCTTCGACGCGCTGGCCGATGACCTGACGCGATTTTCAGCGGATCTGATGGCAATGCCGGACCATCACTTCATCGACCTGCCGCTGGCCGCGGAGTGAAATCAGGTCGTGCATGTCGTTGTCGCGAAACCGCCAGGCACTCCTCGGCGACATGCCATTGAAACCGCAGCGTAAAAAAAGACCGCATCGTTTTCACGATACGGTCGAAGTCTAGGGAGGAAACGCCCAAGGAGGGCATGGACAGGAAAACCTGTCCGAGGTCGAGGGTATTGTGCGGTGCACAAATGTCAAGCGATCTTCAGGCTTTTTTAATTCAGAGTGATGTGGAAATTGCGTTTCGATGACGTTTATGTGACATTTTGGCAACATCTGTCCCGGCGAATAAATCGATAAACAGGCTTGTTTTGGCGGAAAAGTGTCGGCAGAGCCCGGTTGGGCACTCGGCAATGCGGGAGAATCAGTTGGACGTCAGCATCGATTTCATGCGCCGTATCGCGCAGGCGGCAGCCGCGGAAACCCTGCCGCGCTTTCGCGCCCAGGGTGCCGTGGCCAACAAGGAGAAGGGCAGTTTCGATCCGGTCACGGAAGCCGATCGCGAGACGGAACGCGCCATCAGGGCGCTGATATCGGCTCAGTATCCCGACCATGGCATTCTCGGCGAGGAGCATGGCAGCGAGAACATCTCCAGCCGGCATGTCTGGGTGATCGACCCGATCGACGGCACGCGGGCCTTCATCTCCGGCCTGCCGGTGTGGGGGACGCTGGTTGGGCTGACGGTCGACGGCGACGCGGTTGCCGGCATGATGGCGCAGCCCTTCACCGGCGAACTGTTCTACGCCAACGCCTCCGGCTCGCACTATGAAGGGCCGGGCGGACCGCGCCAACTTTCGACCCGCAAGACGACAAAACTCGACGAGGCAACGCTGTTCACCACAACGCCGGCGCTGTTCAAAGGCGAGGCCCGCACGCGCTATGATGCGTTCGAGAAGCAGGTTCAGCTCGCCCGCTACGGCGCCGATTGCTATGCCTTCGCCATGATCGCCTCGGGAAGCGTCGACATCGTCGCCGACCCCGGCCTGAAGCCCTACGATATCGTGGCGCTGATCCCGATCATCGAGAAGGCGGGTGGTGTCGTCACCACCTTCGATGGCGGACCGGCGGAAAAGGGTGGAGATGTGCTGGCGGCGGCGACGCCGGAGCTTCACGCGGCCGCCATGGCTGCCCTGCGCGGCTGATCGGCTTCAGCGCGATCTGATCGAGCGCCGGAATTCCGCCGGCGTACGGCCATAGACCTGCCTGAACGACGCACTGAAATGGCTGTGGCTGGAAAAGCCGAGGTCCATGCCCAGCGTAGTCAGATTGTCGTAGCGGCCGAGCAGGTCGAGCCCGCGCGCCAGACGCAGGCGCAGATGATAGCGATAGAGCGGCATGGCCTCGACCTGCTGGAACACCTGGGTCAGATAGACCGGCGAAACGCCGACCTCGGCGGCGATCTCGGCCAGCGTCCAGCGTCGCGACAGGTCCGACGACAGCACGAGCTTGGCCCGGTCGACCAGCTTGTGTCAGCTATGCCTGCCCGTGGAGAACAGCGCCATGGGTCAGGCCGTAGGGTCGTCGGAGCCGGGAATGAAGGCGTCGAAGGCGGCCAGGAATTGCTCGCGGTAGAGGTCGACTTCCTGCAGGATTTCATGCTTGGCACCGTCGATCATCAGCAGGGAGCCGAGTCTCAGACTTCTGGCGTAGGTTTCGACAGCCTTGGTCGAGACGACCTGGTCGGCACCGGCGGCGATGATCAGCAAGGGCACCTGGATCCGGGCCATGAAGTCGGGGTCGCTGATGGCTTCCGACGCCTTCGCCGCGGCCTGCAGCCAGCGGATCGTCGGGCCGCCAAGCGCCAATTGCGGATACTCTTCATAGATGCGCGTGTTGCGGCGATAGCGCCGCGGATCCGTCGTCACCTTGTTGGCCTCGAAAGGCAGTGTTTGTCTCGGCCGCGGACCCCACGCGGCGTAGAGCCGGCCGAGCCCCAATGCACAGAAAAACGAACAGATACGGCGGACCGTGCTGATCGAGACCGGCAGGTCGGGCAAGGTCAGGAACGGCGCGATCAGCACCATGCGGCGCACACGGTTCACCATGGACGGCGCGGCAAGCAGCGTGATCACCGCACCCGCCGAGTGGGCCAGGATATAGTACGGCCCGCGACAGTCGGGCAGCACGATCTCCTCGAAGAACTGCTCGAGGTCCGCGGTATAGTCGCGGAAGGATCTGACATAGCCGCGCTGGCGATCGCGGATCAGCCGGTCGGAATCGCCCTGGCCGCGCCAGTCGAGCGTGGCGACGCCGAAGCCTCGGGCGGCAAGGTCGCGGATGGTTTCGAAATATTTCTCGATGCACTCGTTGCGGCCGGACAGCAGTACCACCGTGCCTCGCATCGGCCGCGCCACCGCCGCGAACAGGCCATAGCGGATTTTCTTGCGGTCGCGTGTGACGAAGAAGCCGCCGGTGGCGTTTTCCGGTCGCGGATTGCCCTCGGTTTCGTGGAAAAGCGGCGTGTCGTGGAGAAGGTCCGTCATTCGGCGCTTTGTGCTCGGCGTCTCACCAGCCTGTCGCGGCTGGCCTCGTCAAGGTGATAGACGCCAATGCGTCAAAAGCAAAGGAATTCCGGGTGAGGAGAGATCGGCAACGGGAAAGCCGGAAGCCGCTTGAGAGCGTACTTCCGGCCCCTGTCGATCCGGGAGGAAGGGACGTTAACACCCGGTTCGGCTTCGTTGCGGCACCTTTGTTTGACGCAATTCCGGACGGAAAACCGCTTCACACTTTTCCTGGAATTGCTTCAAGCAATCCGGCGCCGCCAATCCTTGATCTTGAGGTCACTCTAGCGGCACCGGTCTGAACGCGCGCCGAAGGTCCGGTTCATCTGCCGTTCATCAAGGGGGACAGGCGGCGTGGTTTTTGCCATCCGGCGAAACTTGAAATGCATTCGGGCGCTCCCCAAATGTTGAATGCGGTCGCCAATGTCGGGGCCGCTGGTCCTCCCGAAACGCCGCTCAAGGGTTTCGCACCGGCCATACGCAAACCATGTTGCTCAACAGGAGAACACCTCATGCGTCACGTTGATTTTTCCCCGCTCTACCGTTCGACCGTCGGCTTCGACCGTCTCTTCACCATGCTGGATTCGCTTGCGCAGCCGGATGGCGCGCAGACCTATCCGCCCTACAACATCGAGCGTACCGGTGAGGATTCCTACCGGATTTCGATGGCGGTCGCAGGCTTCTCGGACGAAGAGATCTCGATCGAAGCCCATCGCAACGTGCTGACCGTCAAGGGTGAGCGCAAGGATGAGGGCACCGGCGAAGGCTCCGAGCTGCTCTATCGCGGTATTGCCTCCAGGGCCTTCGAGCGCCGCTTCCAGCTTGCCGATCACGTTGAAGTCGTCGGCGCCGCGCTGAAGAACGGCCTGCTCTTCGTCGATCTCAAGCGCAACATTCCCGAGGAACTGAAGCCGCGCAAGATCGCGATCACCTCGGCTCCGGCCAACGCCAAGCAGATCGAGGCCAAAACCGCCGCCTAACGTTTAAGTCTCCTCCCGAGACGGAAGCGGCGCCGGAAGGCGCCGCTTTTTTGTTATCCGCAAGGTCGCCTATCCGGCGATCAACTGGCCAAAGCGGTCGACTTCCTCGGGTGACGTCGCAAAGCTGGTAACGAAGCGATAGAGCAGCTCGTCCTCGCCGATATGGCCGTCAAATCCATGCGGCTTGTGCCAGTCGTAGAAGGCGGCACCCGCGGCCTGCAACCTGTCGGCTTCGGCTTTCTTGATCACCGCGAACACCTCGTTGGCCTGCGGCAGCCAGGCCAGCTTCGCATGGGCCGAATCCTCGATTGCCGCCGCGAGGCGTGCGGCCATGGCGTTTGCGTGGCGCGCGGTATCGAGCCACTGGCCGTCCTTGAAATAGGCTTCGAACTGCGCCGCGACGAAGCGCGACTTGGAAAACAGCTGGGCGGCGCGCTTGCGCAGGAAGGCCAACTCCCTGGCGCGGTCGAGGTCGAACAGCACGATCGCCTCGGCGCACCAGCAGCCATTCTTGGTGCCGCCGAAGGACAGTATGTCGACACCGCGTTTCCAGGTCATCTCGGCCGGCGTCGTGTCGAGCGCGACCAGCGCATTGGCAAAGCGGGCGCCATCCATGTGCAAGGGCACCGAATGCTGTTTGGCGATGGCCGAAATCGTCTCGATCTCGTTCAGGCCATAGATGGTGCCAACCTCGGTCGACTGGGTGATCGAAACCGCCATTGGCCGTCCCCAATGGACGATTTCGGGCGCGAAGCGGCCAATGGTTCGCTCCAGATTGTGCGGGTCGATCTTGCCCAGGGCGCCGTCGACGGCATGCAGCCGCGCGCCGCCGGAAAAATATTCCGGCGCACCGCATTCGTCTTCGATGACATGCGATTCGCGGTGGGCGAAGGAAATGCCGCCGGGCTTGTTGAAGGTGGTCAGCGACAGCGAATTGGCGGCGGTGCCGGTTGCCACGAAGAACACCGCGACCTCGCGTTCGAAAATCTCGCTGAAGCGCTGGTAGACTGCCTGGTCGAGCGCGCTGTCGCCATAGGCGGCGGCGAAGCCGGCGGAGGCGGCCGACAGGCCGGCAACGATATTGGGATGGGCGCCTGCCCAATTGTCGGAAGCGAAGAACATGCATCTGCCTGTGTTGGGGAAATCGGCGCGGAGTTGACCGGTTTCACGCGTCAACCGCAAGAGCCAGATGCTGGAAAACCGTTAAAGCCAGCCGTGGTGGCAGGCGGGAAACGGCGACTGAAGCTTACGTTTTCTC
The DNA here is from genome assembly GCF_056868045.1 of Mesorhizobium sp. HAY1-8B. Lineage (NCBI taxonomy): Bacteria > Pseudomonadati > Pseudomonadota > Alphaproteobacteria > Hyphomicrobiales > Phyllobacteriaceae > Mesorhizobium > Mesorhizobium sp. HAY1-8B. Next base: position 6,701,119 of record NZ_CP200321.1, on the reverse strand, counting down.
TCAACTTCACGTAATTTTATGTCGTGGAAGCCTCAAGTTTTTTGTGAATCGGTCTTGTGTGCGCCAGGGAATTCTGCCATAAAAATTTAGGACAGTAGTGCTGTCTTATTTTGTCGCACAAAACAGGCTGGATTGGCGTAACATGTTGGCCTCTCCGGCTGTTGCCGCGAGCGACAGGTGGACGGCCAGACGCTGGCCTGTACGATACCAGATGCGAACCATGCGGAAAGCCGCCTGGTTCGCCAGGGATTTCGCAAGACGTGCCGCAAGGACCAGGGTGAGCCAAGCGCTTGCCGAGGCAAATCAGCGACCGAAGAATGGCCAGCGCCTGAAGGGCTGGGATGGAGGACAGGACAATGACGGACATGACGCTCTCTGCGACGAACGGCCAGGCCGCGCAGACGGAAGCGGCTGCCGTCAAAAATACGCCTCGAACCGACATTGGCCGAACCGGTTTTGCCTCTCAGGGCCTCTACGATCCGCGCAACGAGCATGACGCCTGCGGCGTCGGTTTCATCGTCAACATGAAGGGCGTGAAGTCGCATCAGATCGTCGAGGACGGCCTTGCCGTGCTCGAAAACCTGACGCATCGCGGCGCCGTCGGCGCCGACCCGCTGGTCGGCGATGGCGCCGGTGTGCTGGTGCAGCTTCCCGACCAGTTCTTCCGCGAGGAAATGGCGGCCAACGGCATCGAACTGCCGCCGGCTGGCCAGTATGGCGTCGGGCACTGGTTCATGCCGCAGGACGCGGCGCTGCGCGCCCATATCGAGGATATCATCGCCGAATCGGCGCAGTCCGAGGGGCTGCCGCTGCTCGGATTCCGCGACGTGCCCGTCGATAATTCGTCGCTGTCGAAGGCGCCTGACATCGTGGCGTCCGAGCCGTTCCACCGCCAGGTGTTCATCGGCCGCACGGCGGACATTCCCGATGATGAAGAATACGAGGCCCGGCTCTATCTGCTGCGCAAGGTCATTTCGGGCCGCATCTATGCCGAGAACGACAACAAGGATATCGGCGCCTATTGCGTGTCGCTGTCGGCGCGCACAATCGTCTACAAGGGCATGTTCCTGGCCTATCAGGTCGGCGCCTATTACAAGGATCTCAAGGACCCGCGCTTCGAGACGGCGCTGATCCTGGTGCATCAGCGTTTCTCTACCAACACCTTCCCGTCGTGGAAGCTGGCGCATCCCTACCGCATGGTCGCGCATAATGGCGAGATCAACACGGTGCGCGGCAACAACAACTGGATGGCCGCGCGCCAGGCGTCCGTCGATTCCGAGCTGTTCGGCAACAACATCTCGAAGCTCTGGCCAATCTCCTATGACGGCCAGTCCGACACGGCGTGCTTCGACAATGCGCTCGAGTTCCTGTTCCAAGGCGGCTACAGCCTCAGCCACGCTATGATGATGCTGATCCCGGAAGCCTGGGCCGGCAACAAGCTCATGGATGCCGACCGCAAGGCTTTCTACGAATACCATGCCGCGTTGATGGAGCCGTGGGACGGACCGGCCGCGGTCGCCTTCACCGATGGCCGCCAGATCGGCGCCACGCTTGACCGCAACGGCCTGCGCCCGGCACGCTACATCGTCACCGACGACGACCGCGTCATCATGGCTTCGGAGGCCGGCGTGCTGCCGGTGCCGGAGGAGAAGATCGTCCAGAAGTGGCGGCTGCAGCCCGGCCGCATGCTCTTGATCGACCTTGCCAAGGGCCGCATCGTGCCTGACGAGGAGATCAAGTCGGAGATCGCCACCAAGCATCCCTACAAGACCTGGCTCGCCAACACGCAGCTCATCCTGGAAGATCTGAAGCCGGTCGAACCGCGCGCGCTGCGCAAGGATGTCAGCCTGCTCGATCGCCAGCAGGCATTCGGCTACACCCAGGAAGACACCAAGCTGTTGATGTCGCCGATGGCGACCACCGGCCAGGAAGCCGTCGGCTCGATGGGCACCGACACGCCGATCTCGGCGATGTCGGACAAGTCGAAGCTGCTCTACACCTATTTCAAGCAGAACTTCGCCCAGGTCACCAATCCGCCCATCGATCCGATCCGCGAGGAGCTGGTGATGAGCCTGGTGTCCTTCATCGGGCCGCGGCCGAACATTTTCGATCTTGTGGGTAGTTCGCGCCGCAAGCGGCTCGAAGTGCGCCAGCCGATCCTGACCAATGGCGATCTCGAAAAGATCCGCTCCATCGGCCACACCGAGGACCGTTTCGACACCAAGACGATCGACATCACCTATGGCTCGAACGAGGGCGCCGCCGGCATGCAGGGGGCCATCGACCGGCTCTGCGAACGCGCGGAGGCGGCGGTTGCCGGCGGCTACAACATCATCATCCTGTCCGACCGCCAGCTCGGGCCGGACCGGATCGCGATTCCCGCCCTGCTGGCGACGGCCGCTGTGCATCATCACCTGATCCGCAAGGGGCTGCGCACCTCCGTCGGCCTGGTCGTGGAATCCGGCGAGCCGCGCGAAGTGCATCATTTCTGCTGTCTCGCCGGCTACGGCGCCGAAGCGATCAACCCTTACCTTGCCTTCGACACGCTGCTCGACATGCACAAGCGTGGCGAGTTGCCGGAAGAGGTCGACGCCTACGAGGTCGTATCGCGCTACATCAAGTCGATCGGCAAGGGCATCCTCAAGGTGATGTCCAAGATGGGCATCTCGACCTATCAGTCCTACTGCGGCGCGCAGATCTTCGACGCCATCGGGCTGAAGACCGATTTCGTGCAGCAGTATTTCACCGGCACCGCGACGCTGATCGAAGGCGTCGGGCTGGATGAGGTCGCGGGCGAGACGGTCAGCCGCCATACGGATGGTTTCGGCAGCGATCCGGTGTTGCGCAACAGCCTGGATGTCGGTGGCGAATACCTGTTCCGCATGCGCGGCGAGGCGCATATGTGGTCGCCCGACGCGGTCGCCACCTTGCAGCACGCCGTGCGCCAGGGCTCGTGGGAAACGTTCAAGGACTATTCCGCGCAAATCGACAGCGAGACGGCCCGCGCGCAGACCATCCGTGGCCTGTTCAAGATCAGGCTGGCGGACGAGACCGGGCGCAAGAAGGTCGCGCTCGACGACGTCATGCCGGCGGCCGACATCGTCAAGCGCTTCTCGACCGGGGCGATGTCGTTCGGTTCGATCTCGCGCGAGGCGCACACCACGCTGGCGCGCGCCATGAACCAGATCGGCGGCAAGTCGAACACCGGCGAGGGCGGCGAAGAGGCCGACCGCTATCTGCCGCTGCCTGGCGGCGGCAAGAACCCGGAACGCTCGGCGATCAAGCAGGTCGCCTCGGGCCGCTTCGGCGTGACGGCCGAATACCTCGTCAATTCCGATGTCATGCAAATCAAGGTCGCACAGGGCGCCAAGCCTGGCGAGGGCGGTCAGTTGCCCGGCCACAAGGTCGACGCGACCATCGCCAAGGTCCGGCACTCGACGCCTGGCGTCGGCCTGATCTCGCCGCCGCCGCATCACGACATCTATTCGATCGAGGATCTGGCGCAGCTGATCTACGATCTGAAGAACGTCAATCCGGCGGCCGATGTATCGGTCAAGCTGGTCTCGGAAGTCGGTGTCGGCACGGTCGCGGCGGGTGTGGCCAAGGCGCGCGCCGACCACATCACCATCTCGGGCTACGATGGCGGCACGGGTGCCTCGCCGCTGACCTCGCTCAAGCATGCCGGCTCCCCGTGGGAAATGGGCCTGGCCGAAACGCACCAGACGCTGGTGCTCAACGGTCTGCGCAGCAGAGTCGCGCTGCAGGTCGATGGCGGCTTGCGCACCGGGCGCGACGTCATCATCGGCGCGCTGCTCGGCGCCGACGAGTTCGGCTTCTCGACCGCACCGCTGATCGCGGCCGGCTGCATCATGATGCGCAAGTGCCACCTCAACACCTGCCCGGTTGGCGTCGCCACCCAGGACCCGGTGCTGCGCAAGCGCTTCAAGGGCACGCCCGAGCATGTCATCAACTTCTTCTTCTACGTGGCGGAAGAAGTGAGGGCGCTGCTGGCCGAAATGGGCTTCACCCATATCGACCAGATCATCGGCGACGCCGACCTTCTGGAGAAGCGCGACGTGGTCCAGCACTGGAAGGCGCAGGGCCTCGACTTCTCCAAGATGTTCTACAAGCCCGATGTGCCGCATGAAGCGGCGCACTGGACCGAACGCCAGAAGCATCCGATCGACGACGTGCTCGACCGCAAGCTGATCGAACTGGCCAGGCCGGCGCTGGAGGCCAAGCAGCCGGTGAAGATCGAGGTAGACATCCGCAATGTCGACCGTTCGACGGGCGCCATGCTGTCGGGCGAAGTGGCCAAGCGCTTCAAGCACAAGGGGCTGCGTGAGGACACGATCCAGGTCAAGCTGACTGGCACCGCCGGCCAGTCCTTCGGCGCCTTCCTGGCGCGTGGCGTCTCGTTTGAACTCGTCGGCGCCGGCAACGACTATGTCGGCAAGGGCCTTTCGGGCGGACGCATCGTCATCCGGCCGCCGGAAGAGGCCAGGATCGTTGCGGCCGACTCCATCATCGTCGGCAATACGGTGCTCTATGGCGCAACCGAGGGCGAGGCCTATTTCGCCGGTGTCGCCGGCGAGCGTTTCGCGGTGCGCAATTCGGGCGTCGCTGCCGTCGTCGAAGGCGTCGGCGACCATGGCTGCGAATACATGACCGGCGGTGTCGTCGTCGTCATCGGCAAGACCGGCCGCAACTTCGCCGCCGGCATGTCGGGCGGTGTCGCCTATGTGCTGGACGAGGCGGGTGATTTCGCCGAGCGATGCAACATGGCGATGGTCGAGCTGGAGCCGGTTCCGGAAGAAGACGATTTGATGGAAAAGCTGCTGCACCATGGCGGCGACCTCGACCACAAGGGCCGTGTCGACGTCTCTGGCGACATGACCAGCCATGACGAGGAGCGGCTCTACCAGTTGATCTCGAACCACGTGCACTACACGGGTTCGGTGCGCGGTCGTGAGATCCTCGACGACTGGACGACGTTCCGGCCGAAATTCCGCAAGATCATGCCGGTCGAATACCGCCGCGCGCTGATCGAGATGGAACGCATGCGCATGGGCGTCGCTGCCGAATAGGCTTATGAGAATCGCCGGGGAGCCCAAGGCTTCCCGGCCCCCTTCATCGACAGTTTGACCTCGGGCGCAAGCTTGCCATGGCTGCCGCAGGAGGTTAACGGGTGCGGCGAAAACCGCACCATCTGGACAGCAGGAACTGGACCATGGGCAAGGTAACAGGCTTTCTCGAAATCGACCGGCAGGTGCACAAGTACCAGCCGGCCTCCGACCGTATCCGGCATTTCCGCGAATTCACGCTGCCGATGTCGGACAAGGAGGTCGAGAAACAGGCCGCGCGCTGCATGGATTGCGGCATTCCGTTCTGCCACGGGCCGACAGGCTGCCCTATCCATAACCAGATCCCGGACTGGAACGACCTCGTCTACAACAGGGACTGGGACAACGCGATCCGCAACCTGCATTCGACCAACAATTTCCCGGAGTTCACCGGTCGCATCTGTCCCGCGCCCTGCGAGGAAGCCTGCACGCTGAACCTCGAGGACATCCCCGTCGCCATCAAGACGGTGGAGCAGGCGATCGCCGACAAGGCCTATGAGACCGGCCATATCAGGCCCTATCCGCCGGAGAAGAAGACCGGCAAGCGGGTCGCCATCATCGGCTCCGGCCCGGCCGGGATGGCGGCTGCCCAGCAGCTCGGCCGCGCCGGGCACGACGTCCATGTCTATGAGCGCGAGAGCCGCCCGGGCGGGCTGATGCGCTACGGCATTCCCGACTTCAAGATCGAGAAGCATTATATCGACCGGCGCATCGAGCAGATGCAGGGCGAGGGCGTGACCTTCCATTGCGGCGTCAATGTCGGCGTCGACAAGCCCGTCGCCGAACTGCTCGCCGAACATGATGCCGTGCTCTATTGCGGCGGCTCGGAAACGCCGCGCGCGGCCAATATTCCGGGAGACGATCTTGGCGGCGTGCATGATGCCATGCCTTATCTGGTGCAGCAGAACCGCCGCGTCGGCGGCGAGCCGATCCAGTCGGTGGCGTGGCCTTCGCATCCGATCATCGCCGGCGGACAGCATGTCGTCGTCGTCGGTGGCGGCGATACCGCGTCCGACTGCGTCGGCACCGCCTTCCGCCAGGGCGCGGTGCGGGTCACCCAGCTCGATATCCGCCCGCAGCCGCCGGAGAAGGAAGACAAGCTCGCGGTCTGGCCCTACTGGGCGACCAAGATGCGCACCTCGTCCTCCCAGGCCGAGGGTGCGGAGCGCGAGTTCCAGGTGGCGACACTCGAATTCATCGGCGAAGACGGCCAGTTGACCGGCGTCAAATGCTGCGAGGTCGACGAGAAGCGCAAGCCGATCGCCGGCACCGAATTCGTCATCCGCGCCGATCTCGCCTTCATCGCCATCGGTTTTGCCGGGCCGGCGACGGCCGGCGTGGCGAAGGAACTGGAAGGCGAGATGAAAATCACCACCGACAGCCGGCGCTCCCGGAATGTCGAGGCCAATGACCGCGATTACCGGACCAGCGTCGACCGGCTTTATGCGGCGGGCGATGTCCGCCGTGGCCAGTCCCTGGTCGTCTGGGCGATCCGCGAGGGCCGGCAGGCGGCGCGCTCGATCGACGAGGCGCTGATGGGGTCGACCGTATTGCCGCGCTGAGACCGGAGGCTCCGCTACTAAGGGGTAATCGCCGTCGTCGTGTCGGCCGCGGCGGCCGTCGCCGGCGGCTCGGCCTTGGGCGGCCAGGAAAAATCGTCGGCGCGTCCAGGCGACGCCTCTGGAGCCTTGCCCTCGATCACCAATCGTTCCCCGGGAAGAGCCGGATTGGCTTTTGCCGGCGGCGCGGCGCCGAGCAATTCGGTGCCGCCGTCGAGTGCGGGGTCGCTGAGCAGCATGGGTGCGGTTCGGTCGATCACGATGGGTGCCGCGGCTGGCGCCGGTGCCTCGACGGGCGCACCCGCCGGTGCCGTCGCCGGGGCTATGCTGCCGGGCGCGGCCAGGCCGAGGATCTTCATCAGCGGCTTTTCGGTATAGAAGGCGAGCTTGCGCTTGCCGGCCTTGGAAACGTTGATGCCGTCATCGGCGCGCAGCCGCACAGGCTGGCCGTTCATGTCGGGGCCGGTGGTGACGAAGGCGCCGTTCTCATCGACGAACCCATCCCAGACATCGACGAATTCGCCGCCATGGCTTTCAGCGGCCTGGTGATAGATGTCGTTGAAGGCCAGCATGTCGGATGTCATCTTCGGCACCCGGAAGGCTGGCATGCCGACCCACAGGAAGGGCACCTTGGCGGTGGCGATAGCCTTGCCAAGTGCGTCGGTCCGGCGCTCATATTCCTTGGTCCAGTTCTCGGACCGGGGTTGTTCGCGCACGTCCCCCACCTTCATCTGCTGGCGATCGTTGGAGCCCAGCATGACGACCACCGCGGCCGGCTTCTCGGTCTCTATCAGCGATTTGATCTGTTCGGGCCAGTTGTAGAAGTCATCGCGCACGAAGCCCGACGAGCCATTGCTGCGCACGACGATCCTGACGCCGGGATTGTCGGCGAAGGCGGTGTCCAGGCCTTCGGCAAGGCCAGTCGCCATGAAATCGCCGACCACCAGCACGGTTCGGGCGTCCGGCGTCTTTTCGACCACGGGAGTTTCAGGTTGGGCCGGAGGGCGCGGGGCCCGCGGTTTCTTGGGCTTGGGTTTTGGTTTTGCCTTTTCGATATCGAGCGGTGGCTCGACGCGCTCGCTGCGGCGCGGGAAAAGCAGATCGCGCAACGACCAGCCACGGTTCTGCTGCGGCTGTTCCTGTGCCATGGCCGGGGCATGGAAGGCAGCGGCGGCGCCGACCGCCAGCAGGACGATCGCCAGAAAAAGGATCGGCGTGCGACGAACAAGGATCGCGATACGCGCGGCCGAAACCATCACTCCTCCATCCCCTTGCGCCTGGTCCCGCAAACCGGAGCCGGTTTTGCGGCCGGGCGCAAGTTCAAAGTGCCATGGCGCCGGATGCGTGCGCCAAAAATGCGGCACGGCGCCGTAGCTGGCTCTATTTTTGCCTGAGCCATTTGAGCACTTCCATGCTCGGATAGCCGTCCTGGGTCAAGCCGACCTTTGCCTGATAGGCCATGATGGCTGTTTTCGAGCCGTCACCGATCTTGCCGTCGAACTTGCCGTCGTAAAGCCCGTGCTGCGAAAGCCGCTTCTGCAACTCCTGCCTTTCCTTGAAGCTGAGCTTGGTGAAGGGCCGCTTCCAGTCCTGGACAAGGCCGTTGCCACCGGCAATCTCGTCGGCGAGAAGGCCAACGGCAAGGGCATATTTGTCGGCGTTGTTGTAGGCCTTGATGACCGAGAAATTCCTGATCATCAGGAAAGCCGGGCCGCCGCGGCCGTCCGGCACCTTCAGCGTCGCCTTGTCGGTGAGGTTCTTGAACGGCTTGCCGCTGGCTCTGACGACGCCGAGCGCCTGCCACTGCGCCAGCGTCTTCGAGCCGCCCGGCAGTTTGCCGGCCGGTATCGCGACTTCGTAGCCCCAGGTCTTGCCGGCCTGCCAGCCATTCTTCTTCAACAGATTGGCTGACGTCGCGAGCGCATCGGGGATGGAATTCCAGATGTCGCGCTTGCCATTGCCGTCCATGTCGACGGCATAATGCTGGTAGCTGGTGGGGATGAACTGGGTCTGGCCCATGGCGCCGGCCCAGGAGCCCATCAGGTGGCTTTCGTCGATGTCGCCGGTCTGCAGGATCTTCAGGGCCGCGACCAACTGGGTGCGGGCATATTTGGACCGCTTCGGGTCGCCATATCCCAAAGTCGCCAGCGAACGAATGACGTTGCGCATGATGTCGTCGCGTTTGAGGATCTCGCCATAGTTCGATTCCATTGACCAGATGGCGAGCAGAATGTAGCGGTCGACGCCGAACCTCGCCTCGATCCTGTCCAGCCAAGGCTTCCACTTTTTCGCCATCTGCTGTCCGACGGCGACGGACTGGTCGTGGACGCGGTTGTCGAAATAATCCCAGGCGGGCGCGGTGAATTCGGGCTGGGTGCGCGCCTTTTCCAGCACCACCGGATCAGGCTCCTTGATGTCCCGGAAAGCCTGGTCGTAGACTGCGCCGGAAACGCCGCCTGCGACAGCGGTGGCGCGGAAGCCGGCGACCCATTGCCGGAAACCGGCGTCAGCGAAAGCCGGACCGGTGGGCATCAGCAGGGCGAGCGAGAGGCTGGCTGCCGTCATGACGCTGGTCAAACGTTTTGCGGCATTGCGAACGGACATGTTTTCCTCCTTCTCTGTCTCAGGAAAGACCATTCATCGCCGAACCGGGTTAGGAATTAGTTTACCATAGGCGTCGCCTGGAACGAAAAGACACCTCGATGCTTTAACCGGTGGAAGTTTCCCTTGTCCGCTCCAGTAATCTTCAATTCCGGCGTGAAAATGTCGCCAGACAGGGATTGCGGAGCCGGCCTGCAAACGGATAATTGAAAGCATGAAGAGAGTTCGCAAGGCAGTTTTCCCGGTCGCCGGTCTCGGCACGCGGTTCCTCCCGGCCACCAAGGCCGTTCCCAAGGAGATGCTGACCGTCGTCGACAGGCCGGTCATCCAGTATGTGGTGGATGAGGCGCGGGAAGCGGGCATCGAGCATTTCATTTTCGTGACCGGCCGCAACAAGGCGGTCATCGAGGATCATTTCGATATCCAGTTCGAGCTCTATGACACGCTGGCCCAGCGCGGCAAGGACGAGCAGCTGGCCCGCCTGCAGCGGCTGCAACCTGCGCCGGGGCAGACCAGCTTCACCCGCCAGCAGGTGCCGATGGGGCTTGGCCATGCCGTCTGGTGCGCGCGCGAACTGGTCGGCGACGAGCCGTTCGCGCTTTTGTTGCCCGACATGATCATGCAGTCGGAAAAGAGCTGCATGAAGTCGATGGTCGAGCTCTACGAGGAAACCGGCAACAACATCATCGCCGTGCAGGAATGCGACCCGGCGGAGGCCCACAAATACGGCATCGTCGGCCGTGGCGAGGATACGCATCACGGCTTCCGCATCACCGAGATGGTGGAGAAGCCGAAGACTGGCACAGCGCCTTCCAACCTCTACATCAACGGCCGTTACATCCTGCAGCCCGAGATCTTCAAGATCCTCGAGGGCCAGGAAAAGGGCGCCGGCAACGAGATCCAGCTCACCGACGCGATGCTGAAGCTGGAGAAGCAGCAGGCCTTCTACGGCTACCACTATCAGGGCCGCACCTTCGACTGCGGTTCGCCGGAAGGTTTTGTCGAGGCCAATGTCGCCTTCGCCCTGTGGCGCAGCGACATGAACGAGAACATTGCCGGAGTCATCCGCACGCTGCTCGACGAGATGAAGCCATCGGAGCGCCGCGGGGCCGCTTTCTAGGATATGCCGATATTCAGGTGATGCCGGCCTGCGAATGGCCGGTACCTGCGCTTCCCCGTTCTACTGCGTCGCAGTAGAACTGTACTCATATACCTTAAGTACGCTCCGCTCCGGTTCTCGGTATCAGCCATTCTCGACTCGGCCTGACCCGAATCTCGACCTACCTTTAGCGCTGCACTTTCAAGCCGAGGTAGATGCTGTTGGCGGTGTAGTCGCGGCCGGGCAGGTTGCTGGTCAGCTTCTCGGTTCTCACCCGGCTGGTGAGACCGGCATAGCGGTTCAGCCACCAGGTCAGTCCGGCCTCGGCGCTCAAGATCCTGTCATGGCCGTCGATGCCGATATAGTCTCGCCAGTCGAGGCCCAGAGCCGCATTCGCGGTGAGGTTGGCACGGATCAGCCGTTCCCCCGTCAGGCGGCCGGAATAAAGGATATCGCCGCTTTCGCCCGCAGTGGTCGTGGTTTCGACGGTGGTCTTGCCGGTCAGGCCGATCGTGGTTCCGCGCTGCGGCGACCATTTGAGGTCGGCATTGACGGTGGCGCCCGAAATCGCTTCCAGGCTCTTGTCATCGATCGCTTCCCTCAGCCAGCCGGCCGAGAATTCACCCGACAGCTTCTCACCCATGTCGAGTTGCAGGCCGGCGCGCGCGCCGAGCCTCGTCGAGGAGCGCTCGAAGCCTTCATTGTCGATGCGCTGATCGTAGACCCGGCGGCCGAACTCGATTTCGGTGAACGGGGTGAGGGCCGGAGAGATTTCGTAACCGGTTCGCAAGGTCGCCGTATAGAGCGTATTGTCCTGATCCTTCTGTGACAGCGAGGTTCCGTCCGAAAGCTCGGCGTCGCCATAGAAGTCGTGCGAGACCGCGCCGGTCAAAGTGTACTGCATCTTGCCGGCGGCCTTTTCGATGCCGAGGCTGCCGTCGATCGTCTGCCGCAGCGGCTGGGTGCTGACGCCGGCAATGGCGTTGGGCGATGACGCGGTTTCCGGCACGGCTTCATAGCCGAGCTTGGCGATGGCGCGCAGTTCGTTGTCGAGATCGACATTGAACTGGCCTTCAATGCGGCCCTGCGCGTCGTGGACCGGATAGCCCGACACGGTCTCGCGGAACAGACCATAGCCGTCGATGGTGGCGGAGTTCTCGCGCCAGTCGGAAATAGCGGAAAAGCGCAACGCCGTCTCCGACAGCAGTGCCGATGTGCCGGCACTGCTCGAATCGCCGTTCGTGGTGGCGGTCAGACCCTGTTCGATCGACGGCCGGATGACGAAGGATCCCCATTTGACGCCGGTGGCGGCGAAAGGATCGTCCTCGGCTTTCTTGTTCTGGCCTTCGATGGCGGCGGTGCGTTCGGCGCCAGGGTCGAGTTTCTGCCTGTCGGCGCTGTCGACGGTCAGGGCCCGGCGGTTGGCCGCTTCCTGATCGGTCGCGGCGTTATCGGTATCGTCAGCCGCGGCGGCGGTGGTGTCCTTGGTCGCGGCTGTCGTGTTCTTCTTCTTTTTCGATTTGCCGGTCGTTCTGGCATCCGTCTTGGTCTTGTCCTGATCCGCTGCAGTCTGTCCGGCGATCGACTGACGACGCCGAGGCTTGGCTGGCGTCGGAGTGTCGGTCGAGGCGTCGTCGGTCGCCTGCGGTGGATCGAAAATGCTGCCGGTGGCGGCGTTCGTGTCGGTGTCGTCGGGGACGGCGCCGGCGCTGGCCGGCAAATAGGTGCGTGGCGGCGCATCGTCCTGCCCGGCCGGCGCCTGCTGGCCCTGGGCGGCAAGGGCGAGTTGCCTTGCCTTGCGTTGCTGGTCGGACAGGATGGCCGATTCCGAAACCTCGCCGCGCAGCTCCGTTTCCTGGGCATGAAGCAGAGCCGGACGCGTCAGCGCAAAGATGCTGGTCGCCAGCAACAAGGCGCATACCGCCTTGCCCTGTCGTCCTCTTGATTTTTCTGGCTGGGCCCCGGACATCGCCACCACTGCTTGCGCGGCGCTATGCGCGCCATACTTACCGAACCGTAAATCGGGATGGTTAACGGAGGGTTGAGGCGGTGGCCGTTCGGCCGGTTAAAGCGGGGATCGCGGGGCGCGCGTGAAGTCCCCGCCCCGGCGCATCAGTGCCATTTCCGTTGGACAGGCAGACGGCAAAGCGCTAATCGCATCATCCATGCATGCGAGACCTCTCGATAAGAAGCCCCTAGACCGGCAAGCGTCGATTGATTCGGCCCTGAGAACGGTGGCGACCGAGCAGGCGGGGATCGCCGCCCTTGCCGAAGCGCTCGAAGAATGGACTGGCCGCGCCTTTCGCGCAGGCTGTCGACATGATCTCGAACATCGAAGGCCGGCTGATCGTCACCGGCGTTGGCAAAAGCGGCCATATCGGCTCGAAGATCGCGGCCACGCTGGCCTCGACCGGCACACCGGCCTTCTTCGTCCATCCCGTCGAGGCCAACCATGGCGATCTCGGCATGATCGCCAGGGACGACGCCATCATCGCCATCTCATGGTCGGGCGAGAGCAAGGAGATGATGGGCATCGTCGCCTATTCCAGGCGCTTCTCCATCCCCCTCATCGCCGTCACATCCGGAGAAACATCGGCGCTGGCGCGCGCGGCCGACGTCGTGCTGCTTTTGCCGCGCACCCCGGAAGCCTGCCCGCACGGCTTGGCGCCGACGACGTCGACGCTGTTGCAACTGGTCGTCGGCGATGCGCTGGCGATCGCGCTGCTCGAGGCGCGCGGCTTCACGCCGGACCATTTCCGCACCTTCCATCCCGGCGGCCAGCTCGGCGCCAACCTGACCATGGTCTCCGAGATCATGCGGGTCGGCGACCAGATGCCGCTGGCCGTGCTCGGCACCAAGATGCCGGAAGCGGTGATGACGCTGTCGCAAAAGAAGGTCGGCTGCGTCCTGATCGTCGACACCAATGGCGAATTGGCCGGGATCATCACCGACGGCGACGTGGCGCGCAACCTGCACCGCAACCTGGCCGACGTCATCGTCGACGAGGTGATGACCCGCACGCCCAAGACGGTTGACCCGCAGACGCTTGCGGGTACCGCGATCGCGCTGCTCAACGAGCACAATATCGGCGCGCTGGTGGTGACCAAAAACAACATGCCGCTCGGCGTGGTGCATTTCCACGACCTGTTGCGCATCGGCGCAGCCTAGGTGTGCTGATATTCAGGTGAGGCCGGCCTGCAAATGGCCGATACCTGCGCTTCCGATGCTCAAGTACGAAAAGTATGCTCCGCTCCGGTTCTCGGTATCAGCCATTTTCGACTCGGCCTGACCTGAATCTCACCACATCTTGCGCGTCGGCGCCCGGGCTGAAAATTCAGACCCGCTCCACCGTGAGTTCGAGGTCGGTATCGGCTGCCCCGGTGACACGCACCTGCGTGCCGGCCGGCAGGTCGGGGCCGGAGACACGCCATAGCGTGTCGCCGAGCTTGATGCGGCCACGGCCGTCCCGGATCGGTTCGGCAAGCGTCGCCATCCTGCCGACCAGCTGGGCGCCGCGCCGGTTGAGCAGCGGCTGGTCCGTCGGGTCGTGGCGCCGGCTGACCCATCGCTTGCCGACATAGGCCGAGAGCAGCGACAGCGCCAGGAAGGCGAGGACCTGAACCTGCCAGGTCCAGATCGCCGCATCCCAGATCAGCAGCGATATTGCGGCGATGATCAGGGCAGCAATGCCGATCCAGAGCATGAAGATGCCCGGCGCGATGATTTCCATGACCAGCAGGACGAAGCCCAGAACCATCCAGGTCCAGGGTCCGAGTTCGGAGATGACGCGATCGAACATAAGAGGGACCTCCTATGGACTCAGTTTTCGTTCGGCCGCACGACCGGCGGGCGGGCGGCCTGGCGCTGGGCGCCGGTCGTGCCTTCGCTGCGGAAGACTTCCTTGGCGATCTCGCCAATGCCGCCAAGCGTGCCGATCAGCGACGAGGCTTCCAGCGGCATCAGCACCACCTTGCTGTTGGTGGCCGAACCGATCCGGGTCAGGGCTTCGGTGTATTTCTGGGCGACGAAATAGTTCAGCGCCTGCACGTCGCCCTTGGAAATGGCTTCAGACACCACCTGGGTGGCGCGGGCTTCGGCCTCGGCGGAACGTTCGCGCGCCTCGGCGTCGCGGAAAGCGGCTTCCTTGCGGCCTTCAGCCTCCAGGATCTGCGACTGCTTGAGGCCTTCGGCGGCGAGGATCTGTGCACGCTTGTTACGCTCGGCGGTCATCTGGCGGCCCATCGATTCGATGAGGTTTGCCGGCGGATTGATGTCCTTGATCTCGACGCGCGTTATCTTGATGCCCCACGGATGCGCCGCCTCGTCGACAACACGCAGCAGGCGCTCGTTGATGGCGTCGCGATTCGACAAGAGCTCATCGAGGTCCATCGAGCCCATGACGGTACGGATATTGGTCATCGTCAGGTTGAGGATGGCGTTCTGCAGGCCGGCGACCTGGTAGGCGGCCTGTGCCGCATTGAGGATCTGGTAGAAAGCGATGCCGTCGACACCGACGATGGCGTTGTCGCGGGTGATGATCTCCTGGCTCGGAACGTCGAGCACCTGCTCCATCATGTTCATCTTGGCGCCAATGCGGTCGACGAACGGCGTGATGATGTTGAGGCCGGGGCTCAGTGTCTTGGTATAACGACCAAAGCGTTCGACGGTATAGTTATAGCCTTGCGGAATTGTCTTGATGCCTTTGAACAGCACCAGCACGACAAGCGCGACAAGAACAATGATCGCAATATCGAAACCACTGAAATCCATTTGGCTCTCCCTCAGAAGCGGGCCGCGAGAGCCATTCCCGCGAAGCCGACTTCACCAAAGACTTAAGTGTGTTTCAGGAGCGTTACAATCAGGTGATGAGGGATTGTTTGCGTAGATGCACTCAGGGGTTGAAGGCGAAGAGCTCTGCATCCGTGTCGACAAGGCCCTTCATCGAAGCCGAAACAAGTTCCGAAGCGATCTGGGAGAAAGTGATGCCGTTGCCGCCATAACCCATGACCGCATGGATGCGGGGATGCCTCGGAATGGCGCCGATATAGGGCAGGCCCGTGGTCGTGGTGCCGAAGGAACCGGTCCAGGCGAATTCGGGCCTGACGTCGAGTTGGGGAAACAGCCGGCCCAGTTTTTCGGCGATGCGCGCGCTCTTGTCGGCGATCAACGCGTCGCGTCTTGCCTCGTCGACAAAATCCTCGTCCTCACCGCCGCAGATGACCCTGCCGTCGGCCGTCGCGCGCATGTAAAGGTAAGGGTCCGATGCCTCCCAGATGAACGCGGTACCCGGCCAGAGCTTTCGCGGCTGTGGGCGTGTCGCTATCGCCCATGTCGAGATGACCTGGTGCGCCGCTGCCGGCACGATGTCGACCAATTCGTAACCGGTGGCCAGAACGACATGCCGTGCCGTAATGGTCGGGCCGTCCTTCGTGGCGATGACCACCTCGTCGGCACTGTCCCTGATCGCCGTCGCTTCAACGGGGGCGTAGAAGTGTGCCTTGCGTTCCAGGGCCTTGAGCAGCAGCCCAGCGGTCAGTTTGCGCGGGTCGAGCGCGATATTGTCATGGCTGAGGATGGCGCCATCGCGATCGATGCCGTATCGCTCGGCCAGCGGGGCCGGTGTGAGATAGGTCGCCTTGATACCCGCTTGCCGTCGCGCGTCGGCTTCTTCCCGCAGTTCCGAAGGACCCAGCACCGTGCCTGCCAGATAGAGTGACTGGGCGCGCGTCGGGCTGCAGGTGATGCCAAGTTCCGCGATACGGCCAGCAAGATTGGTCACGGCCAGCCGCGAGCGCCGCCAGGCCTGTAGCGCAGAGGTCTTGCCGATCATCTTCGACAGCGTCGAAAGCGGCTGGTCGATCTCGAACTGCACCAGTGCTGTGGTCGCTGGCGTCGAACCCTTGAGCGGCCCACGCCGGTCGATGCAGATCACGGAGTGACCATCCGCCGTCATCGCTTCGGCCATCATGGCGCCGCTGATGCCCATGCCGATGATCAGGACGTCGGTCTTGACGTCCCGGGCCAGCGCCGACGTCGGCACGGTTGGCGCCCGGTAGGCGGACCAGACGGTCCGGCCAGTTCTGAGGTCGAGTTTACGGGGCATCGAATTCTCCGGAAGGTGCGGCTCAACGCTCCGGAGTGGCTGTTGTTCCGGGTGTCAGATCCAGCCTAACAATTCGCGCCGCACCATCGCCTCGATCACCGCCATGCCCTCGGCGCTGTCGTTGAGGCAAGGGATGTGCGCAAAGTTCTTGCCGCCGGCGTGATGAAACGTCTCGGCTGCCTCGCGGCCGATCTCGTCCAGCGTCTCGATGCAGTCGACGGAAAAGCCGGGGTTGACGATGGCGATTGATTTCACCCCGTCCTTGCCGAGTTTCTCTACTGTCTTGTCGGTGTAGGGCTGCAGCCATTCCTGCGCGCCGAAACGCGACTGGAAGGTGATGATCAGTTTCTTGTCATCCCAACCCAGTCGTTCACGCAACAGACGCGTCGTCTTCTGGCAGTGGCAATGGTAGGGATCGCCCTTCTCGAAATAGGGTTTCGGGATGCCGTGATAGGAGGTGATGACCACCTCCGGCTCGAAATCGAGTGTCGCCAGATGCTGCTCGATCGAACGCGCCAGCGCCTCGATGTAGACCGGCTCGTCATAGTAAGGTGGCACACTGCGGATGGCTGGTGCACGGCGCATCTTCATCAGGGCGCGAAACAGCTGGTCGTTGGCGGTCGCGGTGGTGGTCGCCGAATATTGCGGATAGAGCGGGAACGCGAGAATGCGGTCGCAGCCTTGCGCGACCAGCCTCTCGGCGACGCTTGCCGTCGAAGGATTGCCGTAGCGCATCGCCCAGTCGACGACGACATTGGGCAGGTCGCGCAGCGCTTCGGCCAGCTTTTCGCCCTGCGCGCGGGTGTAGGTGCGCAGCGGCGACTCGTTCTTCTCCTGGTTCCAGATCCGGGCGTAGTTGGCGCCCGACTTCTTCGGTCGCGTCGTCAGCACCAAGCCGTAGAGGATCGGATACCAGATCGCCCTGTTGAGCTCGATGACACGCGGATCGGACAGGAATTCCCTGAGATAGCGCCACATCGACTTGAAATCGGTGCCGTCAGGCGTGCCGAGATTGACCAGCATGACGCCAATCTTCCCGGCCTTGACCGGCGGATGGCCGGCCGGCAATGGGCCGATGGCCTTCGCGGCTTTGGGATCGACAGGAGTGGAAAGCGTCATAAGGGTTCTCCGGACACGGCGCGAACCTAGCGATGGCGTGCCGGTTTTCAATGCCGCGTCTGGCCGCACCTTAGCTTGAAAATACAAAACCCGCCCGGTTTCCCGCGCGGGTTTTGTCGTTGGAGAGGCGAAGCGATGTTATTTGGCCGGGATGGTCAGCGTCGCGCCAAGCTTGAGCTGGTGGGGCCTTTGGCCCTTGTTGGCCTCATAGATCAGTTTCCACTTGGTCGCGTCGCCATAGGCTTTCTTTGCCAGATCCCAGTAAGTGTCGCCGGCAACGATGACATGGCTGCCCGTGGCCGGAGCGACTTCAGCGGGCTTTGCCGGTTCCGCAGGCTTCGCGGGTTCAGCCGGCGCGGGTGCAGGAGCAGCTTCGGCTGGTTTCACCGGTTCGGCTGGTGCGGGGGCTGGAGCAGCGGGTGCCGGCGGGGGAGGCGCTGCCTCTGTCGAGATTGCCGGTGGCGTGTTGGCGATGTCGCCCGAGTTGGCAGGCAGTTCGGGCATCGCGGGTGCGGCATCGGCGGGCTTTGCCGGTTCTGCCGGTTTCGCGGCCTCGGCCGGTGCTGTCTCCGCCGGCTTTGCGGGTTCGGCTGGCTTGGCCGGCTCGGCGGCGGGCGCCGCCGCGACAGTCGCGGCGATCTCGGTGATGCGGCCGTCGAGCTTGGGCGTGTAGGGCCGGTGGGCACCGAGGTAGTCGGCCACGACCTGTTCGAGGCCGGGGCCGTAATCGTAGGCGTTCTTGGCCTTGTCGGCGAAGACCTTGTAGCCGTCGCCGCCCTGGCGGACATAGTTGTTGGTGGCGACGAGATAGTCCTTGTCGGGATTGATCGGTGCCCAGGCGCCGTTCTCCATGACCTCGACGGACTTGACACGGCCCGCATTGGGCGCGACCGACTTGTCGAAGGAATATTTGAGACCCGCCACCTGCGGGAAGCGGCCGGCGCCGTCCTCGATCTGGCTAAGACCGCCTTCGAGGCCGGCGACCAGGTCCTTGCCGGAAATCTGGAAGGTGGCCAGCGTGTTCTGGAACGGCAACACGGTCAGCACCTCACCCATGGTGACGGTGCCCTTGTCGATCGAAGCGCGCAGGCCGCCGCCATTGGAGATGACGATCTCGACGCCCTGTCCCTTGACGCGGTCGAGTATGGCGTCGGAGACGAGGTTGCCCATCTCGCATTCCTTGGCGCGGCAATTCTCGCGGCTGCCGTCGATGACGTCGGTGGTTTCGGCCACTTCCTTGTTCTTCAGGGCCTCGATCGGCGCGCCGAGTTCCTTGATGCGGGCGAGCACGGCGGGATCGGGCGTGATCGACTTGTCGAGATAGATAGGGTCGCCGCTCGCCGACTTGACGACGCCATTGTCGTCGAACACCACCTTGAACTCGCCGAGATATTTCGAATAGGACGCCGCCTGCACCACCGGCACCTTGTAGCCGTCCGGGTTGTCGACCATCGTCGGGTAGGGGCCTAGCGCCTTCGGATCGGTGTTGGACAAAAGTGTATGGCTGTGGCCGCCGACAACCACGTCGACGCCCGGGATCTTGGCGATGACATCGCGCTCCCTGTTGTAGCCGATATGGGTCACCGCGATGATCTTGTTGACGCCTTGCGCCTTCAGCTTCTCGACTTCCGCCGTGATCGACTTGACGTCGTCCGCGATGGCGATGTTCGGGCCGGGGGAAGCGAGCTCGGGCGTGTCGTTGGTGAC
Source organism: Mesorhizobium sp. HAY1-8B (assembly GCF_056868045.1). Classification (NCBI taxonomy): domain Bacteria; kingdom Pseudomonadati; phylum Pseudomonadota; class Alphaproteobacteria; order Hyphomicrobiales; family Phyllobacteriaceae; genus Mesorhizobium; species Mesorhizobium sp. HAY1-8B. The sequence continues at coordinate 6,681,808 of NZ_CP200321.1, read as the reverse complement.
GGCACCGACAATGCCGATCTTCTGTCCGCCGACCTCGACGACGATCGACGGCTTGATCTTGCCCGCCGCGCCAGACTTGTCGTTGGGCACGACATTGGCACTGACGATCGGGAACTTCGCCTTGTCCAGGTAAGGCACCAGCGCGCTCTCGCCGTCGTCGAATTCGTGGTTGCCGAGCGTCACAGCGTCGGGTTTCAACTGATTGAGGAATTCCTCTTCCACGGCGCCCTTGTAGGTGGTGTAGAACAGCGATCCCTGGAAACTGTCGCCCGCATTGAGCAGCAGCACGTTCTGCCCTTCGAGCTTCTTGCGCTCCTGGGCGATCGCCGTGATCAGCCGCCCGGCGCCGCCGATGCACTCACCTTTGGTCTCCTCGTCGGCCGAACAGGTCGACTCGTATTTGTTGTTGCCTTCGATGCGGCTGTGCCAGTCATTGAAATGCAGAATGTTCAATGTGTAGTCGGCAAAAGATGCGCCGGCCGAAAGGCCGAGCGTCGATGCGGACAGGGCCAGAATGGCGGCAATCTTCTTCATCTTCGTCTCCCGGTAGGCTGATCAGAGGCGTTTAGCGCCCTTGCTTGACTGGGATATAACAGCCAGCGTTTTGACCATGTTCCCATCGCGTTCCGGCTGACGCAAGCAGAAATGCCGTCGCTATTTTCTTGCGAAAACCGGGGGCGCAAAAAAGAACGGCGGCCAGTGGCCGCCGTCCCCCGATGAGTCCTGTTCGCCGATCAGGTGCGTCGGGTGAGCACGAAGTTCTGGCCGGATGAACTGGTGCAGTTCAGCTGGCTGGTGGACACCAGCAGGCAGTTGAAGCTGACCGGCGTCTGACGGATCAGCGACGTGCCGTTGATCTCGACCGACGTGGCGCCGGTCATCGTGTAGCTGCCATCGGCCAGCTTCTGGCCGGTGTCGGTGGCGACGGTCGTGAATTTCCCACCTGTCAGCGTCGACAGGCCGGTGCCCTTGGCATCGATCCACGAGCCCTCGACGCCTTTCGGCGCGGCTGCCATCGGCGGTGCATCGGGACCGCTTGTGGTGCAGGCCGCGAGCATCACGGCAAAGGAACCCGCCACGCCCATCGAAAGAATTTTGCGCGCAATAGTCATCTGAAATCCTCTCCAAACGCACCGGCCCAAAAATCGGATTCGATTTTGGAAGGCATGGTGCGAACGCCCAAAGTGCTGGAGCGGGCATGGGTCCGCAAGACGCATGCTGCCCCAGGCCGCATCTCTTCAATCGCCCGATTTCCGGGCGATTGCAAGGCAATGGCGCAGGGTGTGCGCGACGCTATCGGACCAGGATGTTGCGGAATTGCCACGGATCGCTGCGGTCGAGGTCCTCGGGGAAGAGCCCCGGGCGTCTGTCGAGCGGCGTCCAGTCGGTGTAATGGCCTTCGATCGGTCCGAGATAGGGCGACTGCACTTCCAGACAGCGCCGGTAGTCCATCTCGTCCGCCTCGACAATGCCGGCGTCCGGATTTTCCAGGGCCCAGACCATGCCTGCCAGAACCGCCGAGGTGACCTGCATGCCAGTGGCGTTCTGATAGGGCGCCAGCTTGCGCGCTTCGGCGAGCGAGAGGTGCGAGCCGAACCAGTAGGCATTCTTGTCGTGGCCGTAGAGCAGGACGCCGAGTTCGTCGACGCCGTCGACCAGCTCGTTCTCGTCAAGCACATGGTGTACCGGCTGAGGCTTGCCGGCGGCACCGAACATCTCGTCCAGCGACAGCATCGCGTCGTTACAGGGATGGTAGGCGTAATGGCACGTCGGCCGGTATTGCACCTTGCCCTTCTTGGAGCGCACGGTGAAGAAATCGGCGATCGAGATCGCCTCGTTGTGCGTCACCAGGAGGCCGTATTGCGGGCCCGGCGTCGGGCACCAGGAGCGCACGCGCGTGTTGGCGCCGGGCTGCTCCAGGTAGATCGCGGCCTTGGAGCCGTGCTTGTGCTTCTTGGCGTTCTTCGGCATCCATTTCTCATGCGTGCCCCAGCCGAGTTCGGCCGGCTGCAGGCCTTCGGAGATGAAGCCCTCGACCGACCAGGTGTTCCAGAACACATCCATCGGCTTTGGCTTCTTGGCGCGCTGGGTGTCGCGTTCGGCGATATGGATGCCCTTGACGCCGGCCTTCTTCATCAGCTTCGCCCAGCCCTCGCGGTCTTCCTGTGCGGGCTCGGAAAACTCAAGGCCTAGATCGGTGGCGAGGTTCACCAGCGCCTGCTTGACGAACCACGAGACCATGCCGGGATTGGCGCCGCAGGTGGAAACCGCGGTAGCGCCGCCCGGTTTGTCGTGCTTTTCCTTGATCAGGGATTCGCGCAGCGCATAGTTGGTGCGGCTGGCATTGTCGGCCTTGGCGTCGAAATAGAATCCAAGCCACGGCTCGACGACGGTGTCGATGTAGAGCACGCCGAGCTTGCGGCAGAGCCGCATCAGGTCGACCGAGCCGGTGTCGACCGACAAATTGACGCAAAAACCCTGGCCGCCGCCATTGGTCAGCAGCGGCGTCAGGAGCTTCTTGTAGTTCTTCTCGGTCACTGCTTCCTGGACGAAGGCGATGCCGCGCTCGTCGAGCAGCTTGCGGTCGGTATCGCGCGGATCAAGGACCGTCATGCGCGACTTGTCGAACTTGAAATGGCGCTCGATGAGAGGCAGCGTTCCCCGTCCGATCGAGCCGAAGCCGATCATCACCACAGGGCCGGTGATCTCGCCGTAGACGGGCCAGTTTTCATTCGCCATTTTATCGAGCACTCCTTCAACCATGTGCAAAAGCCGGGCAGACATCTGCAAAAAACCGGGCATTTTCGCCAACGGCCTGCGCTACATCACAGATCATTGTCATAAACCAGCGAAAAGCGCCAACCTGTGGCTAGCCGTCCTTGGCCATGTGGTTAAGGACGGCGACAAGCCTATCGCGGTCCGATGTCAGGCCCTTGTAGTCGAGCTGGTCGAGATCGAGCGCTTCGAGCTGGGCGGCAAAGGACAGTGCGAGCGTCGCCCGATCCGGATGCCGCTCCAGCACGGCGAGCGGGTCGAGGTGGATGCGGATAGTGAACAGGATGTCGCGCGAGGCGGGCAGTTTACGCAGCGTCTGGCGCTCGACGCGGATGAAGGCGTGCGCCTTGACGTCACCGTCGGGGAAGCGTGTCGGCCTATTGGTGGCACGGTCGATGCGCTCGACATTGGACAGCGGATGATAGAGCGCATTGTCGGCCTGGATCGACCAGTTGAAGCGCTCGACCGCCTGGCCCTGCAGGCCGTCGAACATGCGGTTGATGAGTTCGGCGGGGCGCGTTCCCGGGCCGAAGCCGGGCACGGGCTCATGGATACGTTGCAGCGGCTTGCCGAATTTTTCGAGCAGCGACCAGGACGAGGGAAAGCACAGCGAGCCGGCGGCGAGCCGCCAGCCGCTGTCGTCGCGGCGCATCAGGATCAGGTCTTCCTGGACCAGCAGCGAGGCCGCGACCAGCGGGGCGTCGGCCAGCCCCGAAGTCAAAGCAGGGTGGTCCGCGGCGCCCATCACCTCGATGCCCGCATCGGTGCGGCGATGGGTCTGCGGAAATCGCTCCGGCAGATAGGCTTCGAGCAAGTCGAGCACTTCCTGCTGGGTGTCTCGCGTGCCGTCCTCCTGGACGAAAACCCGTTCGGGAATTTCGGCATAAAGCCGGCGCTTCTCGGCGAGATAGGGCAGGAGATGACCGTCGACCTCGATCCAGTTCGCGGGGTCGAGCGGCTTCAGCCCGATGTTGAACAGCTTCGACGAACCGTCATAGGGGGTATGGGTGGGCAGGGCTTCGACCAAGCTCATGCTTCCTTGAAGGCGTCGAGATTGGCGGCGGTCATCCTCGCCAGGAATTCGGTGACATCGTAGTCCGCGGCGCCTGCCTTGGCGAAGGGGTCCGCGGCCAGCCTGGCATCGAGGATCTCGCGCGAACATTGCGCGATGATGATGCCGCCGGTCCTCGGCTTCTTCGGGCCGGAGGCAATGAAGATGCCCTCTGCATAGCAGGCCTTCAGCCATTCGACATGCGCCGCCTGCAAGCGGTCGATCTCGGTCAGAGGCAGCTTGTAGTTCAGCGAAACGACGAACATGGCGTTCTTCCCGGTCACCCCAGCCTTGCGGGGATCAAGCCGCGCAGCGAATTGCCGACAAAGAGAGCCTTGGCCGACTTCAGGTCGTCGTAGGTGTAGATTGCTTCCGCCGCCCGGCCTTCATCCAGAAGCGCGGCGCGCAATACGCCAGGCAGCAGGCCGCAGTCCAGCCGGGGCGTTGCCAGCACGCCATCGCCGAAATCGGCGAAGACATTGGTGATGGTGCCTTCACAGATTTCGCCACGCTCATTGGCCAGGATCACCTCCTCGGCCTGGGTGACGAGATATTCGGATCGGGCATGGGTGTAGAGCTGGCGCCGGCTTGTCTTGTGGCGCAGCAGCGTGTTGCTCGAATCGAGCCTGGTCCGCGCCAGCCGCAGCACCCAGACCTTATCGGCGGCGAGCGGTTCGTAGGGGTGCGCCGAGGCGGTGGCTTCGCCGTTGCGTGCCAAGGCCAGCCGCGCGCGCATGGCGGTGCGGGCGCCGTCGATCGCGTTGCCCAGCACGGCGCCAACCTTTTGCGGATCGCAGGCGAAGCCAAGCTCCGCCGCCGAGCCATAGAGGCGTGCAAGGTGGCGGTCGAAGCGCAGGAAGCCTGTCTCGGGCTGCCAGCGCATGGTCTCGATCAGCTCGAAATCGGCGGTGTCCCCGTCGCGAAGCGGGCTTTGAGCAGACACTCCTGATACTCCTCTTGCGCCGTCGAATCGAAGACGATGCCGCCGCCGACATTGTAGACGGCCTCGCCCTTGGCAAAGAGCGAGATGGTGCGGATCGCCACGGAAAAGCGCATCGTGCCGCCGGGCGCGATCCAGCCGATGGCGCCGCAATAGACGTCGCGCGGCGTGCCTTCCAGATCGTGCAGGATCTCCATGGCGCGGATCTTCGGCGCCCCGGTGATCGAGCCACAGGGAAACAAAGCCGCGAAGATCCGGCGGATGGAGATGCCCGGCAGCAGCTTCGCCCTGACGTCGCTGACCATCTGGTGGACGGTCGGGTAGCTCTCGATGCGGAACAGTTCGGGCACCTCCAGCGTGCCGACCTCGCTGATCAGCGAGATGTCGTTGCGCAAGAGGTCGACGATCATCCGGTTCTCTGCCTGGTTCTTCTCGTCATTGCGCAGGAAGGTCTTCTGCCGCTCGTCCTCATCCCTGGTCGCGCCGCGCGGGGCCGTGCCCTTCATCGGATGCGTCTCGATCATCCCGGCGGCATTGATCTCGAAGAACAGTTCGGGCGAGCGCGACAGCACGATGGGATCGCCAAGCGCCACCAGTGCGCCATACTTCACCGGCTGGCGCTCGGTCAGCGCATCGAACGCGGCAAGCGGGTCGCCCGACCATTGCGCCTGCACCGGAAAGGTCAGATTGCCCTGGTAGCAATCGCCTTGCCTGATGTGCTGATGCAGCCGCGAGAAACGCTTTTCGTAATCCTCGAACGACCAGGCCGCCCTTGCATCGAAGATCGGGCCGTTGGTGGCCATTGCGTTGCGTGGCGGCACGGCGTCCTCGACCGGAGCGTCGAAGACGCCGAGGCAGATCAGCGGTGCGCGGCGCCGGCCCGGCAGCAAGGGAACGAGTTTCGGCTCGAGCAGGTAGCCCGCCTCATAGGAGAAATAGCCGGCCAGCCATTTGCCGGCGTCGTGCGCGGCCTGCGCTGCTTCCAGCGCCGGCAGGAAATCACGCGCCTCATGCGCCACGATGATGTCGGCCGGCCGGTCGAAAACGAGCTGACGCGCGCTTTCGTCGTTGCGGAAAATGGCGGCGGGCAGGGACATGGGGACCAGGATCGATGAAGCCGTCGATCGCTCTATATGGGGGGCCGCCCGCGTGCAATCGAGGGAACGGCACCTTGCCCCTCAAAGCCGACCTCTTGGCGGCCCTGCCCGCCAAAAAGAAATCGGCGGGGCCTGTGGCCCCGCCGGCTTGACGATCTGCCTGTGCGGCTCAGGTGTTGCTGGCAGTCCCGGCTGTCGGAAACTGCTTGGCGAATTCCTTCTCGTCGCCGGCGGCGAGCAGCTTGGCTTGCTCGATCCAGCGTTCGCGCGCGATGCGGCCGTCGAAGTTCATCACGTCCTCGATCCGCTTGATGTCGGCTGCCGTCCAGGCGGCGATCTGGGCGAAGGTGGTGATGCCCTGCGCCTTGAGCAGCTTTTCGTTGACCGGGCCGATACCGATCAGCCGGCGCAGATTGTCGGGCTTGCCCCCCGCAGGCTTGGCTGCCGCCGGTGCGGCCTTCTTGGCGGCTGCCGGCTTGGGCGCGGCCGAGCTCTTTGCCGAGGACGCGGCAGAGGCTGCGGTTTTGCTTGCGGCGGGTTTGGCGGCCGCTGGCTTCGGCGCCACCGACTTGGTGGCGGCGGCTTTCGCCGGCGCCGCCTCCGCGGCAGGTTTGGCAGGCGCGGCCTTGGCCGCGGGCGGAGCGGATTTGGCGGCGGCTGGCGTCGACAGGAGGGCTGCCGGGGGTTGGCTGGCGGCCTTTGCTCCGCCACCCGAGGAAGCCTGCGCGTCGCGCAACTGGCGCTCGAGGTCGGCGCGGGTCTTGCCGCATGCATTCAGTTCGCCGGTCAGCCGGTCGCTGTCGGCACGCAGCCGGTCGCGCTCGCCGCGGGTTCGGTCGAGGTCGCCGCGAAGGCTGTCGAGTTCACCACGCAGGCGACCCCAGATGAACCAGCCAACCAACACGCCTACCAGGAACGCCAGGATCACGTAGAAAAAAGTGCCCATTGTCTCTCTCCAGTCAGATCCGTCTGCCGTGGGTCATGACCTTCGGCGATGGACTACTCGGTGATGTTTCCGCGGGTTCGCAGAACAGCCGGCTTCGGTTCGAGCTGTTGGCAATCGGCTTTGCTTGCCCATGGCCAACGGCCGTTGTCGCGTTCGCCTGAGCGGCACGGCCGGCTGAGATTTCCCTCGCCGATCCGCATGCGCTCCGGCTGAGCTTGAAGCGAAGGCTATCATAGAGCTTACGGAAAGCTATGGGAAAAACTTCTGCCTAGAGTTCTTCAAGAACAAATATTTAGCGCAAGAATACTGCAATCCCAACATGCATTCCGGCTAAACTGTTCTGCCCATGCGAGACGCGCGTCTCAGCTGTCGAGGGATTCCAGTTCGTCGATCAGGCCGCTGATCACGCCAAGCCCGATCTGCCAGAAGGCGGGATCGGTGGCGTCGAGGCCGAAGGGCGCCAGAAGCTGCGAATGATGCTTTGTGCCGCCGGCGCGCAGCATCTCGAAATACTTGTCCTGGAAGCCGCGCTCGGCGTTCTGGTAGACCGCGTAGAGCGAGTTCACCAGGCAGTCGCCGAAAGCATAGGCATAGACGTAGAAGGGCGAATGGATGAAGTGCGGGATGTAGGTCCAGAAGACCTCGTAGCCTTCGCGCAGCTTGATCGCGGGTCCCAGGCTTTCGGCCTGCACTTCCAGCCAGAACTGGCCGAGCCTGTCGGACGTCAGTTCGCCGTTGCGGCGTTCGGCATGCACCTTGCGCTCGAATTCGTAGAAGGCGATCTGGCGCACCACCGTATTGATCATGTCCTCGACCTTCTGGGCGAGCATGGCCTTGCGCTCACGCCTGTCGGTGGTCCGCTCGAGCAGAGAGCGGAAGGTCAGCATCTCGCCGAACACGGAAGCGGTCTCGGCCAGCGTCAGCGGCGTCGAGGCCATCAGCGCGCCCTGGCCGGCGGCCAGCACCTGATGCACGCCGTGGCCGAGCTCATGCGCCAGCGTCATCACATCGCGCGGCTTGCCCATGTAGTTGAGCAGCACATAGGGGTGCGCCGACGGCACGGTCGGATGGGCAAAGGCACCGGGCGACTTGCCGGGCCTTACCGGGGCGTCGATCCAGTTGCGATCGAAGAAGGTGCGCGCGATCTCGGCCATCTCGGGCGAGAAGCGCTGATAGGCGGACAGTACGGTGTTCCTGGCCTCATCCCAGCCGATCACCGCCTGCGGCGTCTCCGGCAGTGGTGCGTTGCGATCCCAGTGGTTCATCACCTCCATGCCGAGCCACCGCGCCTTCATCGCGTAGTAGCGGTGCGACAGGCGCGGATAGGCCTCGCGCACCGCTGCGGCGAGCGCATCGACCACGCCGCGCTCGACACGGTTGGCGAGATGGCGTGAATCGGCAATGTCCTCGAAGCCGCGCCAGCGGTCGGATATTTCCTTGTCCTTGGCCAGCGTGTTGGTGATCAGCGTGAAGGTGCGCAAATTCTTGCGGAAGGTCGCGGCCAGCGCCTCGGAGGCGCGGCGGCGCACCTCGCCGTCGGCATCCTGCAAACGGTTGAGCGCCGGCTCGAGTGTCAATTCCTCACCATCGACGTTGAAGCGAAGGTCGGTCATCGTCTCGTCGAACAGACGGTTCCAGGCGCCGCGTCCGGTGATCGACTTCTCATGGAAAAGCTGCTCGACACGATCCTCGAGCTGGTAGGGCTTGTCCATGCGCAGGTCGAGCACCCAGGGCCGGTAGTGGCCGAAAGCGGGATCGCTAGCCAGCGCGCTTTCGATCGCTGCGTCATCGATCAGGTTCAGTTCGAGCGCGAAGAACAGAAGATGCGCACTGGCGTCGGTCATCCTCTCCTGGGTGTCGCCATAGAGCTTGGCGCGCTGCGGGTCGGCGGTGTTGCCGGCGTAGACCAGGCCGGCATAGGACACGATGCGGCCAATCAGTTCCTCCAGCGCCTCGTAGGCGACCAGCGCCTCGCCCAGCTTGCCGGCGCTGCCGCGCCCAGCCTCGGCGGCGAGCGTACCCTTCCAGCGGGTCTCGAAAGCGATCGCGTCGGCGGCGGCCCTGGCGATGTCGCGCTTCAGTTCCGGGGCTTCCATGCCGGCATAGAGGTCGGCAAGGTTCCATTCCGGCAGATCGCCAAGCTCGACCGCGCCCTGACCGGACGCTGGTGCCGCGAGCCGCCGACCAAACATCATGCGCATCGACATACCTTCTGTGAATCACGGGGTCAGAATCAAGGGGGCAGAATCAGGGAGGACGGAGAAGCCGGTCAAATCCTAAGGAATTCGTTCACCGGGTTTTTTGAAACCTTGTTTAGAACCCTGTGCCAAGATGATCCATGGGGATTTCGGGCGCGGGCAAATCAAGACAGTCATGACAGGTTCCATACTCATAGTCGATGACGATCCCGTGCAGCGCCGGCTGCTCGAGGCTGCGGTGACGCGCTTTGGCCACCCGGCAATCGTCGTCGACGGCGGTGCCGCCGGCCTTGAAGTGCTCGACGGGCCAACGGCCCGCGACGTTTCGGTGGTGATCCTCGATCTCGTCATGCCCGGTCTCGACGGCATCGGCGTGCTGAAGGCGATGCGTGAACGCGACATCACCGTCCCGGTCATCGTCCAGACCGCCCAGGGCGGCATCGAAACCGTTGTGTCGGCGATGCGCCATGGCGCCTTCGATTTCGTCGTCAAGCCGGCCTCGCCCGACAGGCTGCAGGCGTCGATCGCCAATGCGCTCAAGGTCGAAGCGGTCGAGGGCGAGGTCAAGCGCACTTCGCGCAGGCGCGGCGGGCTGCTGACCTTCAAGGACATGATCACCCACAGCCCGGCCATGGACAGGGTGATACGGCTTGGCCAGAAAGCGGCCGCCTCCAACATCCCGATCCTGATCGAAGGCGAATCCGGCGTCGGCAAGGAACTGGTGGCACGCGCCATTCAGGGCAGCGGCGACCGCCGCACGAAGCCTTTCGTCACCGTCAATTGCGGCGCCATCCCCGATAATCTGGTCGAATCGATCCTGTTCGGCCACGAGAAGGGCTCGTTCACCGGCGCCACCGACAAACACACCGGCAAGTTCGTCGAAGCGCATACGGGCACGCTGTTCCTCGACGAGATCGGCGACTTGCCGCTCGACGTCCAGGTCAAGCTGTTGCGCGCCGTGCAGGAGGGCGAGGTCGATCCGGTCGGGGGGCGCTCGACCGTCAAGGTCGACATAAGGCTGATTTCGGCGACGCACCGCAACCTCCTGCAGCAGGTCAAGGACGGCAGGTTCCGCGAGGATCTGTTCTACCGGCTGAATGTCTATCCGATCCTCGTGCCGCCGCTGCGCGACCGCCGCGACGACATTCCGCATCTGGTCACGCATTTCATGGAGAAGGTGGCACCCGCCGACCCGCGCCATCGACTGCAAGGCATTTCGGCGCCGGCACTTGCCGTGCTGCAGGCCTATGACTGGCCCGGCAACATCCGGCAGCTGGAAAACGCCGTCTTCCGCGCTTCGGTGCTGTGTGAAGGCGACGTGCTCGATGTCGATGATTTTCCACAGATCCGGGCGCAGGTCGAAGGCACCGTCAATCTCGAAACGGATGTCGCCACGCCACCGTCGCTGGAACCTCGCGACGATGATATCCTGGCCGGCGAGGCAGCCTCGATGGCCGAGGCTGAACTGCCCCCCCGGCTTCAGCCTCGCTTCGGCACCCTGCGGGCGCTCGACGAACGTGGCAATGTGCGGGCGCTCGCCGACGTCGAACTCGAGATGATCAAGCTCGCCATCGACCATTACAACGGCCAGATGAGCGAAGTCGCGCGCCGCCTCGGCATCGGCCGCTCGACGCTTTACCGCAAGCTCAAGGAATACGGCATCGACCCGGAAACCGGCCGCGCGGAACGGCTGGCGTCCTAAATCGCGTTGTGTCGAACCGCATAGCCGCCGCGTGTCAGGTCACGTTCTCATGCATGTCGTTCGCCCCGAAACCGAAGCCGGGTTGGGTAATGTGCATCGGACGCAAGGCCGGGACCAGCTTGCGATGCCAGAGTTTGTCCCGCTGTCAGCGGGGTTCGGCCGGAATATGGCAAGCCCGTGGACAGCTCTGTTCACGCATTAAGGCTAATGGTAACAGATCGTGTTCTGTCAAAAGCCGGAATCCTGATCTAAACCAGCGGTTTACCAAGAAACCTTGTGATCAATTTTTGACGGGATATCGCCATGGTGTTACCGCATTTCGGCTTCAATAAGCGATGATTAACCATTAGGATTGATATTCGGATGTGAAAACGACACGTCCGTTTGGGCAAATCCGGGGACAAACGGCAGCCTGCAAGGCCTTTTGATTTGAACAGAATCGAACGACTCACAAACGGGCGGTATCATCATCTGAGCGTCTGGCCGAGATGGCTGGCAGCGGTGATTGTCGCTTTTGGTTTTGTTGCCGCGGCCGCCACCGGCGCCCAGGCCGAAGTTCGTTCGCTGAAGCTCTACCACCTCCACACGCATGAGAAGGCGGAGATCGTCTACAAGCGCAATGGCCGCTACGATCCGGAGGGCTTGAGGAAGATCAACATCATCCTGCGCGACTGGCGCCGCAACGAGCCGACCAAGATGGATCCGCGCCTGCTGGACCTGGTCTGGGAGGCATATCGGGAAAGCGGCGCCACCGACTATATCCAGGTCGTCTGCGGCTACCGTTCGCCGTCGACCAATTCGATGCTGCGCAGCCGCAGCCGGGGTGTCGCCGAGAAGAGCCAGCATATGCTCGGCAAGGCGATGGATTTCTATATTCCCGGCGTGCCGCTGAAGAAGCTGCGCAACATCGGCCTGAAGATGCAGGGCGGTGGCGTCGGCTACTATCCGACCTCCGGTTCGCCGTTCGTCCATATGGATGTCGGCAATGTGCGCCATTGGCCCGGTATCAGCCGTCAGGAACTGGTCAGCCTGTTCCCCAACGGCAAGACGCTGCACGTGCCGAGCGACGGCCGACCGCTGCCCGGCTATGAACAGGCGCTCGCCTCCTACAAGTCCCGCAAGGGCTCCGGCACACCCAACATCGAACTGGCCAGTGCCGGTGGTAGCAGCAAGAAATCCGGCGGGTTCCTTTCCGCCTTCTTCGGCGGTGGCGGCGAGGACGAAGCCGATGACAGCGCCGATGTCGAGACCGCTTCGGCTGCCCCTGCGCCCAAGCCTAGAAACCTGAAGCCGGCGGCTGCGGCCGCCAAGAGCAGCAACCTGCCGGGCATCGCCATCGTCGCGCCCGAGAATGCGCAGCGCGCCAACATTCCGCAGATTGCCGACGAGCAGGCTCCGGAACCGGAAAAGGATACGCCGGAAACGATCATCGCCGCGCTGCCGGCCAAGGAGATTCCGCTGCCCGATTTCGCGCCGCGGCCGAAGGCCGATGTCGGCGCGCAGCCTGAGAATGTTCCGTTCGCCATGGCGGACGCGACTGCGACCACCGAACAGGCCGTGGCGACCGCGCAGGCGCCGGCGAACATGCCGTTCGGCAAGACTGATCCCGCCGCTGCTGCGGCGGCGGCCGATCCGGCGCAGGTTGCCGTCAACAACATCCCCTTGCCGACGTGGCGTCCTGAACGCACGCTTCCGGCTGATCTCGCACCGCCGCCCAGCAAGGATGTGCTGATGGCGTTGGCGGATACGGCCGAACAGGGCAAGACCGCGTCCGATGCGTTCTCGGTGCTGCCGACGGCGCGTCCCGAACCGGCCAAGCCGGACGCCGTCAAGGCCGTGCTCGACGAGGCCAATGCCCAGGTCGGCAATGCCGATGAATATAAGGTTGCGTCGCTGGCTGAAGAGCCGCGCTCGGCCTTCAATGATCCGTCTTATGTCGATGTCGCAACGCCACGTCAGGCCGTTGCTGCCCGTCCGGCCGGTTCCGATCCGGCCGCCGCGATCGGTGCCGGCGTGAAGACGACCCGCAAGGAAGCCAGGGCCACCGCCCGCGACCTGAAGCCCGGCCCCAAGGCCATGGTGGTCGCCGCGGCGCCCCAGGCCGCCCGTTGGGCGCTGACCAGCGGCGAGAACGTCGCCACCGCTTCGAGTGCGACGACGGCGCCGGGTTACGCCTACAACATCGTGCATACGCCGCCGAGCGAGGTCTATACGGCCGGCTTCCAGCCGAGCAACCAGGTGGCCGACGCCAACCGGTTCACCGGCAACGCCGTCAAGTTCATGTCGGTGGCCCGCTTCCAGACGAAATAGCCTGCTGGCCAGACGAGACAAAGCCGCGTCGGGCGACCAGCGCGGCTTTTTGCTGTCCGGGCGTGATGCATGCGGCACCCAACCCCGCGGATCACGCGCGACTGAACTTCTCGTGAAGCCGGAACGGCCCGGCTGTTTCCGGGTTAGCGTGGGTACGTTCCAACCCTGGGGATATTCATGAAGAAAATTCTACTGGCATCCGTTCTGGCATTGGTTGCAGCATCTGCCGCGATCGCTCCATCGCAAGCCGAAACCGTGATCATCAAGAATGGCAAGCATCACTGCAGGACCAAGCTGGTCACGCATTGGGTGCACCATCACAGGGTGACCGAGAAGGTCAAGGTCTGCCGCTAATCCGGAACCGATGGGATCCGGGAGAATTGGCCCGGTCGACGAGAGTCGGCCGGGCTTTTCATGTGCCAGCCGACGCAGTGCTTACGGCTTGGTTCCGAGCGCTTTAGTCGATTTCCAGCGTGGCTGCTTCGCCCTTGGCCAGAAGCCGGGCGGCGTCGCGCGCCGGCGGCAGTCCGAAATGGCGCGCGTATTCCCGGCTGAACTGGGACGCGCTTTCATAGCCGACGGCAAAGGCGACACGCGTGGCGCTTCCCGGCTCCGCGATCAGCAGATGACGAGCCTCCAGCAGACGCACCTGCTTCTGATACTGGATCGGGCTCATGGCGGTCGCCGCCTTGAAATGGCGATGGAACGAAGCATTGCTCATATGCGCGAGTTCGGCCAGTTCCGTCACGTCGATGGGTTCGTTGTAATGTGCTCGTATCCAGGCGGTGGCGCGGCGTATCTGTGACAGGCGGCCATCGGCGTGCGCGAGCTGCCGCAACTTCACTCCTTGCGGACCCTGCAGCAAGCGGAATGCGATCTCGCGTTCGAGCATGGGCGCGAGCACGGGAATTTCGGTTGGCCGGTCGAGCAGCCGCAGCATGCGGCGCCATGCATCGAGCAGTTCGTCATCGGCCCGGTTGGTCACGAAGCCGTCGCCGTCGACCGCCGGCTTGTGGTCGATGATCAGGGCAGCGATCAGCCCGACATCGAGAGCGAAGGCGATGGCCGTGTAAGGACGGGCGCTGCTCGCCTCGATGAGCTGACTGGTGGCCGGCGTCTCCACCGCATAGACGAAATAGCTGCCGGCGCCATAGCGAAGCGTGCGGTCACCGACCAGCACTGTCTTCGCCCCCTGCAGCACGAACAGCGCCGTCGGCTGGCAAAGCTCGGGCAGCGGCGGGGTCGCAACCTCGCTGCGGCCGATCGTGACGCGCGGGATCGCCGTTTTCGTGCGCCGCCCATGCGCATGGCGGCCGGCGATGCCGATCAATTCCTGCAAAACCTCTTCCATTCTTCAGCATCGCCGATCCGTGCGGCCTACGCAACCGGTTGAGAGGATTAGGCAAGAGGACGCGAGTATCCGGCGCGCGAAACCGGCCGAGGCACGTCATCTCTGGGTCACCAAAGAAGGAGACATCGATATGACGACGCAGAGGAATGCGCTGGTCACCGGCGCCAACAAGGGTATCGGCCTCGAGACCGCTCGCCGGCTGGGGACAAAAGGGTTCAAGGTCTGGCTCGGCGCCCGCGATGCCGAGCGCGGGGAGGCCGCGGCAAAGGCGTTGCGCAACGAAGGGCTCGACGTCAAATGGCTCGAGCTCGACGTCGCCAGCGACGACAGCGTGGCGAGCGCGGCCAAGACCCTGACAGCGCAGGTATCCAGCCTCGACGCGCTGGTCAACAATGCCGGCATTGCCCCCGGCTATGTTGATGCGCTGGGACCGGACGGCCGCTACGAACGGCCGCCGAGCCGCGAGGATGTCACCGATATGAAGGCCACCTATGACGTCAACGTCTTCGGCCCGGTTCGCGTCACCCAGGCATTCCTGCCGCTGCTCCTGGCATCGCCCGTCGCCCGCATCGTCATGGTCAGCAGCTACCTCGGCTCGATCGCGCGGGCCGCCGGCAACAGCCAGTCGCCCAATGTGATGAGCTATGGCAGCTCGAAAACAGCGCTTAATGCCATCACCGTGGCCTTCGCCCGGGAACTCTCGCCGCGCGGCATCATGGTCAACGCCGCCGCTCCCGGCTACACCGCGACGGACCTCAATGCGCATAGGGGCGGGCGTACGGTGCAGCAGGCTGCCGGGATCATCGTGCAATTGGCGACGCTGAAGGCGGGCGGGCCCACCGGCGGCTATTTCGATGAGAACGGTCCGCTGCCCTGGTGATCGGTTATTTCCTGAGCTTGCTCGCTTCACGTGCAAGCGATTCGATCTCGTCCCACTTGCCCGCCTTGACCATGTCGTCGGGCGCGACCCAGGAACCGCCGACGCAGATGACATTGGGCAGGCCGAGGTAGTCGGCGGCATTCTTGCCGGTGATGCCGCCGGTCGGGCAGAATTTGACATCGGCGAGCGGCGAGGCGAAGGCCTTCAGCGACGCGATGCCGCCCGACTGCTCGGCCGGGAAGAATTTCAGGAAGCGCAGGCCTGCCTCGCGCGCGGCCATGATCTCGCCAGGCGTGATGGCGCCGGGCAGCAACGGGACGGCGCTGTCTTTCGCCGCGGCCAGAAGCTGGCTGGTGATGCCGGGGCTGACAATGAATTTCGATCCAGCGGCCGCCGCTTCGCCGAACTGGCGGGCGTCGAGAATGGTGCCGGCACCGACAATGGCGTCCTCGACTTCGGCCGCCACGCGGCGGATCGCTTCCAACGCATCGGCGGTCCTCAGCGTGATCTCGATCGCCGGCAGGCCGCCACGTGCCAGGGCGCGGGCCAGCGGCACCGCATCGGCAACATTGGCGATCTTCAGCACCGGTATGACCGGCTGGCCATTGAGGAGCGACAGGAGTTTTTCGGTCTTGCTGGGCATCTGTCTCTCCGTATCCTAAGCGCGTCGCATGAATCCGTCTCGGCGTGGCGCGCTCCTAGTTCATTTCAACCGATTAGCAGACGGGTGTTTGCCTGTCCACGAAACCGGTCGCGTCGCGATGTCACGCGCTGTGGGACAGCTTATCGGCTCTTCCCCGACAGGGCCATGACAGTCACCAAAGCCCGTTTCACCTTGAAACAGCATTTACGAGCGTCTAGTTGCTCTGGCAATGACACCGCCCACATCAACCCAACCCATCCGCGTCGCCGCGCTCTACCGGTTTGCCCGGCTCGATGCCTTTGACGAGCTGCGCGCGCCGCTCGCCGCCTTCTGTTGCGGCCGTGGCATCAAGGGCACGCTGCTCCTGGCGCGTGAAGGCATCAACGGCACGGTCGCGGGCAGCGCAGCAGCGATCGTTGAACTGATCGACTATATCGAAGCCATCGACGGACTGGCGGGCCTCGAGGTCAAGTACAGCGGTGCCGCGGAAATGCCCTTCCACCGCATGAAGGTGCGGCTGAAGCGCGAGATCGTCACCATGGGCATCGAGACCATCGACCCGGCGACGAGCGCCGGCACCTATGTGGCACCGGCCGATTGGAACGCGCTGATTTCCGAGCCCGACACGATCGTCATCGACACGCGCAACGCTTACGAAGTTTCGATCGGCACCTTCAAGGGCGCGGTCGATCCGGCGACCGCGAGCTTTCGCGAATTCCCGGCCTGGGTGGAAGCGCACCGAGCCGAGCTCGAAGGCCGCAAGGTGGCGATGTTCTGCACCGGCGGCATTCGCTGCGAAAAGGCGACGGCCTATGTGAAGTCGCTCGGTTTCGAGGACGTATTCCACCTCAAGGGCGGCATTCTCAAATATCTAGAGGAGGTTCCGGCCGAGCGGAGCCTGTGGCAAGGCGAGTGCTTCGTCTTCGACGAGCGGGTTTCCGTTTCGCACGGCCTCGCCCAGGGAGACGCGGAACTCTGCCGTGCTTGCCGCCATCCGCTGACGGCAAGCGAGCTGGCGTCGCCGAAATATGCAGCCGGTATCTCGTGCCCGCATTGCTTCGATGCCCGGTCGGACGAGGACCGTCAGCGTTATGCCGAGCGCCAGCGGCAGGTCGAGCTCGCCGAGGCGCGGGGCAAGGGGCCGCATATCGGGTCCTGACCCGGGGTCCGGAACCGCGGCAAAGCGGCGGCCTGTCATTGCAATGTCAAGTTCCGGGACCTACGTCTTCGGCGTTCGAAACCTGCCCGTTCGGCCGGGCGCATGCTGGAGGCACTGAATGTTCGATCCCAAGAAGCTTCTCGACGATCTGCTCGGCTCGCAAATTCCCGGCACCAGCGGCACCGTCCGCGACAAGGCGGGCCAGGCTGTGCAGATGGCCAAGGACAATCCGCTTGCGGCTGGCGCGCTCGCGGCCGTGCTGCTCGGGACCGGCGCCGGGCGTCAGGTGACCGGCACCGCGGTTAAGCTCGGTGGCCTGGCCGCGATCGGCGGTCTCGCCTACAAGGCTTACCAGAACTACAAGGCCGGCAATGCTCCGGAGCAGGCGCCCGCGGCCGGCGAACCGGAATTGCTGCCGCCGCCCAAGGACACCGCCTTCCACCCGTCGCAGGCGCCGCAAGGCGAGGATGAGTTCACGCTGACGCTCGTTCGCGCGATGATCTCGGCGGCCAAGGCCGACGGCCATGTCGACGATGAGGAGCGCAAGAAGATCGCCGGCAAGCTCAGCCTTGCGGGCATCGGCACCGATGCCGAGAAATTCCTGATGGCGGAGCTGCAAAGCCCGCTCGACCTCGACACGCTGGTCGCAGGTGCCCAGACCGATGCGCAGAAACTCGAACTCTACACCGCATCGCGCCTCACCATCGATCCCGACACACGCGCCGAGCGCGGCTATCTCGACCTGCTGGCCGGCCGGCTCGGCTTGCCGGACGCGCTGGTCGACCATGTCGAGGCGACGGTTTCGGCGGCCCAGGTTCCGGCTACAAAGGTCGGGACCTCCCCCAACCCGCGCTGGTAGGCCAAAACGGCACAGAGAGCCCGTTTACCTTTCGTTAACTCAGCAAGCGCATGATTCTACACAGTCGAATCGGCTTTTCCTCCTCCCAAGCCCGGTTCAGATCAGGGCGGTCGCCAATGACCGCCCTTTTTGTCGGCCCCTGCCGGGCTTCCTCCGAAAACGGATTCCAACTTTTCAAGGGCATGCCCTGGCGGCCGCGCTTGCCATCGCTGCCGTCATTTGCGATGCCTTCTGCCGAGCAAAATCCCTGAAAATCAGTCAGGCGCGCGCGGCGCTGCCGGAGGATATCTGTCATGACCGAGCAAAAAACCGCCATCGTCACGGGCGCCGGGACGGGTATCGGCAAGAGCGTTGCCACGGCACTGCTCAAGACCGGTTGGAACACCGTGTTCTGCGGACGCCGCAAGTCGGTGCTGGATGCCGCCATCGCCGAGGCCGGCCGGACCGAGGCCAGGGCGTTGGCGGTTGCCTGCGACATCAGCAAGGCCGGCGAGGTCGACGATCTGTTCGAGACGGTGGCGGAGGCCTTCGGCCGCGTCGATCTGCTCTTCAACAATGCCGGCATGGGTTACAAGTCTACGCTGATCGACGAGATCCCGGTCGAGGTCTGGAACGATATCGTCGGCGTCAATCTCACCGGTTCGTTCCTGTGCGCCCGCGCCGCTTTTGGCGCCATGCGCAAGCAGCGGCCGATGGGCGGCCGCATCATCAACAACGGCTCCGTGTCGGCCTATGCGCCGCGACCGGGCTCGGTGCCCTATACGGCGACCAAGCATGCCATCACGGGACTGACGAAGACGCTGGCGCTCGACGGACGGCCCTATGACATCGCTTGCGGCCAGATCGACATCGGCAACGCTCTGACCGACATGGCGCAGCCGATGACCGTCGGCGTGCCGCAGGCCAACGGCTCCATCGCCGCCGAAGCGGTAATGGATGTCCAGCGCGTTGCCGACGCCGTCGTGCACATGGCGAGCCTGCCGCTCGACGCCAATGTGCTGTTCATGACCGTCATGGCGACCAAGATGCCGTTCGTCGGGCGCGGTTGAGCGGCGGGCACCGGCGGGGCTTTCGCCACCTCATTTTCCCGCCAGCGGCACGCCTGGCTTGAACAGCAGAATGGGCCTGATCTCGTAGACGGCGGTCGGATTGACGCGGCGAAGGTCGCGGGCGATCGCGATTGCCGCTTCCCTCGTGGCGCAGTCGACGACATAGAGGCCGAGCAACTGTTCCTTGGTCTCGGCGAACGGGCCGTCGATGATCACGCCGTCGCCGGGGCCGCGCAGGGTGCAGGCATCCTGTGTCGCTCCCAGGCGCGCGGACGGTCCAAGCGTGCCTTCCTCATGAAGCCGGGTGTTGATCTTGAGCAGCTCGGCCATCAGCGCCGCATCTTCCTGCGGCGTCAGGGCCTTGATCGCGTCTTCCACGTGATAGGCAAGGATTGCATAAAACATCTAGGGCATCCCGGTTCGATCCTGATCTCAGGACCGTAACCGTTCCCGACATAGACGCACAGTCTTGGCCGTGATCCTCCGGACGGATCATGACATCGACATGGCGGGTCCGGCCGCAAGCCATCCGAAAATGGCTCCGGCCTGCTTTGAGGTCTACTTTGCCAGGAACGCCCCGATCCGCTCCAGCGCGCGCAAGATGTTCTCCTCGGAATTGGCGTAGGAGAGCCTGACATAGCCTTCGCCGAGAATGCCGAAATCGGGGCCGCCGATCAGCGCCACGCCGGCGTCATCGAGCAGCGCCGAGGCCAGCTTCTTTGCCTTCCAGCCGGTCTTCGACACGTTGGGGAAGGCGTAGAATGCGCCCTTGGGCGTGATGCAGGAAATGTTTGGCAAGGCGTTCAGTCCCTCGACCACGACCTTCCTGCGGCGGTCGAAGGCGCGCATCATCGTGTCGACGTCGTCCTGCGGTCCGTCGATGGCGGCGATGCCGGCGAACTGGCTCGGCGCGTTGACGCAGGACCAGCAATTGACCGCCAGCTTGCGCACCTTGTCGTAGAGATGGGCGCCCTTGTCGCCGTTCGGCCAGATCGACCAGCCCATGCGCCAGCCGGTCATCGCCCAGGTCTTGGACCAGCCATTGAGCACGATCAGCCGGTCGCGGATCTCGGGATAGCCGAGCAGCGAGCAATGCGTCTCGCCGTCATAGGTCATGACGTCGTAGATCTCGTCGGAGAGGATCGCGACATCAGGATGCTTCTCCAGTCCCTTGACCAGCTTTTCGATCTCGGCACGCGGCGTGACGCCGCCGGTCGGGTTGGCCGGCGAATTGAGGATCAAGAGCCTGGTCTTCGGGGTGATCAGCGCCAGCGTTTCTTCCGCCGAGAAGGCAAAGCCGTTTTCCTCGCGCATCGGCACGGGAATGGGGGCCGCACCGGTGAATTCGATCATCGAGCGGTAGATGGGAAAACCGGGATCCGGATAGAGGATCTCCGCGCCGGGTTCGCCGAACATCAGGATGGCGGCGAACATGGTCGGCTTGCCGCCAGGCAGAATCATCACTGTCTCGGGCGAGACCTCGACGCCCGTGGTGGTCAGCGTGCGGCGAACCACTGCTTCGCGCGTTGCCAGAAGCCCGTTGGCAGGCGTGTAGCCGTGGTGGCCGTCACGCAGCGCCTTGATCGCCGCCTCGACGATATGCTGCGGCGTCTTGAAGTCCGGCTGGCCGATGCCGAGATTGACGATGTCCCGGCCCTGTTGGGCAAGTGCTGTCGCCCTCGCGAGCACCGCGAAGGCATTTTCCTCGCCGAGACGGTCGAAGGCCGAAATCGTGTGGAGCATTTTTCCCGTCCGTGTGGTTCTTGCTGTGGGGTCGTGTTTTTGTGAGCTTCGGCCCGCAAAAGTCAAACGGATTGGAGTCTTCGGTGTCGGAAAATCTCGCGAATTGGCAGCCACGCCCGCGTCCGGAGCGCAAGGCGATCGACGGCCGCTATGTCCGGCTTGAACCGCTGAGCGCCGCAAGGCACGGCGATGGGCTCTATGAAGCGTCTTCCGTGTCCGATATCGACGGCCGCTTCGCCTGGCTGCCCGATTACCCGCCGGAAACCCGTGCGGCATTCCAACCCTGGCTGGACAAGGTCGAGGCCAGCGAGGATCCACTGTTCTTTGCCGTCATCGACAAGGCCAGCGGCAAGGTCGCCGGACGCCAGACGCTGATGCGCATCGATCCCGCTTACGGCGTCATCGAGATCGGCAACATCTATTGGGGGCCGCTGATCTCGCGCAAGCCGGGCGCGACGGAAGCGCAGTTCCTGTTCATGAAATACATTTTCGACGAGCTCGGCTACCGCCGCTACGAATGGAAGTGCAACAACCGCAACGAGCCGTCGAAGCGGGCGGCGGAACGGTTCGGTTTCAAGTTCGAGGGCATTTTCCGACAGCACCTCATCGTCAAGGGTGAAAACCGCGATACTGCATGGTATTCGATCATCGACAAGGAATGGCCGGCCTTGCGCCAAGCGTATGAGGCGTGGCTTGATCCGGCCAATTTCGATGGCGACGGCCAGCAGACGCGGCGGCTCGAGGATTTTCGCTCGCAGTTCGGGGCGTGAGCTGAATTCGGGGCTCAACGGGAGTTTGCCATTTGGCGCATACGCATTCCCACGACCACAGCGGCCATGATCATGGCAGCGGCGCTCACGTGCATGGCTCTACCGACAAGAAGCGTGTGCTGGTCGCGGCCTGCCTGACGGCGGGCTTCATGGTGGCGGAAGCGCTTGGCGGTCTCTTCACCGGGTCGCTGGCGCTGCTGGCGGACGCCGGCCACATGCTTGCCGACGCCATCGCGCTCGGCCTTGCCTGGTATGCCTTCCATCTGGCGGGACGGCCGGCAACGGGCCAGCTCACCTATGGCTTCGGCCGGGTCAAGACCCTTGTCGCCTACACCAACGGCATCGCCATCTTCATTATCGCGCTGTGGATTGTATACGAGGCATGGGACCGCCTGCTCACACCGGCGCCGGTGCTGGGCGGGCCGATGCTGGTGGTGGCGATCCTCGGCCTGCTGGTCAATCTCGGCTCCTTCCTGGTGCTGCATGGCGGCGACCGCGAGAGCCTCAACATGCGCGGCGCCATCCTGCACGTGCTGGGCGACCTGCTTGGCTCGGCGGCGGCGATCGTGGCGGCACTGGTGATCCTGGCGACCGGCTGGACGCCGATCGACCCGATCCTTTCGGTGCTGGTCTCGCTGCTGATCTTGTCGACGGCCTGGTCGCTGATGCGCGCCGCCGCCCACGTCCTGCTGGAGGGCGTGCCGCCAACCCTCGACCGGGATGTGGTTGCCAAGGACCTTGAAACGACGATCCCGGGCGTGCGCGAAGTGCACCACATGCATGTCTGGTCGCTCGATGGGTCAAGCAACATGGCGACGCTGCATGCCTGCCTAGACGATGGCGTCGATGCACACCGCGCCGTCAGCGCCATCAAGAAGCGGCTTGCCAGCGAGCACGGCATCAGCCATGCCACCGTGGAGCCGGAATTCGGCCAATGCGCCGATGATAGCCACGACCATGATCACGAGCACGAGCATGACGCGGCCGCCCATCACGGCCACCATCACTAGGCCCGATCGATGACCATTGATCGGCCCTGTCTCAGGAGTTTTCCAGCTTTGAAACCCAGCCCGACGAACGACCGCCGCTCCGGTGCGGCATGATGGACCGTGACACGCGCAATGCGGCCATCGCGGCGGTCTGGATCATGCTGCTGTTCGGCATTGCCGCCTTCTACCTGCCGACGGTGATGCTGGCACTCGGAAGTTTTTCGACCGTGCTGGCCGGTATCTTCGGCACTGTCTTCGTGCTGGCGTTTTTCCTCGTGTTCTGGCTGCGCGCGCGCAGCCAGCGCAAAAATCAGGGCAAGTAAGGGAATTTCGATATGCGCATTCTGATCACTGGCGCCGCAGGCATGGTCGGCCGCAAGCTCATCGCGCGGCTGGCCAAGGACGGCCAGCTTAACGGCAAGACGATCACCGCCCTCGATCTGCATGACATCGTGCCGCCGCAGGCCCCGGCCATGGATGGCATCAGCATCAACACGCATACCGGCGACCTTGCCGAGGCAGGTGCCGCTGAAAGCCTGGTCGCGTCGCGCCCCGACGTCGTCTTCCATCTTGCCGGCATCGTGTCGGGCGAGGCGGAAGCCAATTTCGATCTCGGCTACCGCGTCAACCTCGACGGCACGCGCGCCCTGTTCGATGCCATCCGGCTTGCGGGTTTTGCGCCGCGCGTGGTCTTCACCTCGTCGATCGCGGTGTTCGGAGCGCCGTTCCCGGAGGTCATCCCGGATGAATTCCATCCGACGCCGCTGACCTCCTACGGCACGCAGAAGCAGATGAGCGAAGCGCTGCTCGCCGACTATTCCAGGCGCGGCTTCTTCGACGGCATAGGTATCCGCCTGCCGACGATCTGTGTGCGGCCCGGCAAGCCGAACAAGGCGGCCTCCGGCTTCTTCTCCGGCATCATCCGCGAACCGCTGAGCGGCCATGAGGCGATCCTGCCGGTGCCCCGTTCGGTCGTGCACACCCATGCCAGTCCGCGCTCCGCGGTGAACTTCCTGATCCATGCTGCAGGGATCGACGGTGCTGTCGTCGGGCCGCGCCGCAACCTGACCATGCCTGGCGTCGCCGTCACCGTCGGCGAGCAGATCGAGGCGCTGGAGCGCATCGCCGGGCCGAAGACGGCAGGCCTGATCCGCGAAGTGCCCGACGAGACGATCTGGGCGATCGTCAAGGGCTGGCCGACCCGCTTCGAGGCAAGACGCTCACGAGAACTCGGCTTCAGCGCCGAGAAGAGTTTTGACGAGATCATCCAGGCCCATATCGAGGATGAACTGGGCGGCAAGATTCCCGGTTAGGAGTTTGCCATCCCCCATCTCATTCTTATGGGATGGAGATGGCCTAGACGCTGCCGGTCAGGCTCGCCGACAAAAGCAGCAGTCCGAACAGGAAGACAAAGGCGGCGCCGCCGATCTCGACGATCGAATGGATGCGGTTTCCCATGCGGCCGTCGCCGGCGAAATACACCGCCCAGTTCTTGGCGGTCACGGCAAGCGTCGCCAGTGCCGAGACGGTGATGGCGGTGCCTAGCGACATTGCCAGCACCGACAGCAGGCCGCCGAGCCAGAGCCCGTTGAACAGCGCGAAGCTGAGCACGATCAGCGCGCCGGAGCAGGGGCGGATGCCGACGGCCGCCACCGCCGACCAGGCCGTGCGCCAGTCGAAGCGGTCGCCCGACAGCAGCGCCGGATCGGGCGCATGCGAGTGGCCACAGGTTTCGCAGACCTCGCCCGCCGCGTGATCGTGATGCGCGTGGTCGTGTGTGCCGTGATCATGATGGTGGTCATCCGCGCCATGGTCATGATGGTCGTGCGAATGGTCATGAACATGTTTGTGATCATCATGCACCTGCAGCGCGTGCGAATGAGCATGCGCCGAATGGCTGTGCGCGGCATGCGAATGACCGGCATGCGAATGGCTCCCATGAGAATGGCCGGCATGAGAATGGCCCGCATGGGAATGGCCCGCATGAGCCGCAGAAAGGCTGTAGACAGGCGCTCGGCCGAACAGGCGCAGGATGGACGGGCCGAGCTTGCGCCACAACAGCCAGGCGCCGAACAGGGTGACCAGGGCAAAGCTCATGATCTCCATGAACCAGGCCGCGTCAGTCATCGAGATGGTGGTGCCGCGCAGGACGAAATAGGCGAGCAGCATGACCGCGATCGCCGTCAGGCCCTGCAGCAGGGCCGAGACGAAGGACAACAGGATGCCGCGCCGCAGCGCCACTTCATTGGCGACCATGTAGGACGAGATCACCGCCTTGCCGTGGCCGGGGCCGGCGGCATGGAAAATGCCATAGGCGAAGGACAGGCCGATCAAGATCCAGATTTTGCTGCCATCCTGGCGCATCGCCTTCATGGCGCCGGCAAGAGCGCGGTAGAATTCCTGCTGCCGCAGGTTGATCCACATCAGGATGTGGGCGAACGGACCGGTGGTCGGCGCCATGCCGTCATTAACGCCGATGCCAAGTGAACTCTGGGCGTGCGCGGCGTTGGCGAAATGCATCGCGGCAAAGGCGAGGGCCAACAGGCCGAATGCCAAACGCAGGGACGGTTTCGTCACCGGCTTCATCCTTCTGGCTGACAGGTCAGTTCGAGCTTGGTGGCAAAGATCTTGCTCATGTCGGTGCCTGTCGGGTCGTTGAAGAAGGCATCCGTCAGTGTCTTCTGGTTTTCCTTGATGGCCTCATCCGGATCCGGACGGATCACCTTGCTGGTGCAATTCGACGGCAGGCCTTCAACCGTGATGTTGGAATCCTCGGTGAAGTCGATCGCCGTGTAGAAAGTCGGATCATAGACGCCGATGTCGATCGTGCCGGTCAGCTTGATCGGTGCCTTGGGTTCGGACTCGAACAGGATGATCAACTGGTCGTTGTCGAAATTGGCCATCAGGTGTGGAGGCGGCACCATCGTCACGTCCTTGCCGTTTTGCGTGACGAGCTGGAAATAATTGAATTCGGCCAGAGAGGCATGAACGGTGTCGGCGACATCCTTCAGCTCCTTGTCGTCAAGCTTCAGGTCCGAGTTCTTGTCGAACTCCATCATGACAGTACTCGAAAACAGGTCGTCGAAGCGCCAGAGATGGCGCAGCGCTTTCACACTTTGGTGATCCGGGGACAGGATCACGTCGAGCCGCGCCTCGGCGAAGACGTGCGGATGCACATAAGCCGGTCCCGTGGCGGCAAAGGTCGCCACCAAGGCCGAAGCCAGTGTGATTGCGTGCCGCTTGAGATGCATTCCCGGTCGCGATTCCCTTGGCCTTGGAGAGGAACCGAAGGTCACCAGAAAGGGGGCGAAATTGGGACCGCCAGTGCGTGTCACCCAAAAGTGTGCTTCGGTTTTGGGGGAATGACACGCACGAGACTCAAAGCGTGTCACCCAAAAGTGTGCTGCGGTTTTGGGGGAATGACACGCACGAGACTCAAAGCGTGTCACCCAAAAGTGCGCAGCGGTTTTGGGACTACGACACGTACGCAACAACAAGCCCGGGCAGGTCAAGCGACCTCACGCGTCCTGAACCACTGCACCAGGAAGTCGACGAAAACGCGGACCTTGGCCGGCAGGTAGCGGCGGTGCGGGTAGACGGCGAAGATGCCGCCGCCGGAAAGGATGCGGTCATCGAGCACCGTCACCAGCCGGCCGCTGGCAAGATCAGGCCCGGCGATGAAATCCGGCAGGATGCAAAATCCGAGTCCCGATACGGCGGCAGCGCGCGCTGCCATCGGGCTGTTGACCTCGATCGGGCCTGACACAGCGACGCTCAGCTGATCGTTGTTGTCGCCCTTGAACGGCCAGTTGTTCAGTCCGCGGCCATTGGTGTCGACGATGCATGGCATGTGGCCGAGATCCTGCGGCCGCGTCGGCATGCCGTGCTTGGCGATCAGTTCGGGCGAGGCGCAGAGTTTTATCGAAAACGGAGCCAGCCGCCTGGCGATCAGCGACGAATTCTCCAGGCGCGAGATGCGCACCGCGAGGTCGAAACCTTCCTCAACCAGGTCGACGAAGCGGTCGTCAAGCTGGATGTCGAGAACGATGTCGGGGTGCTGCTTGGCGAAGTCGATCAGCGACTGGCCGATCGGTGCGTCGGCGAAGGTGCGCGGTGCTGACACCTTGATCCTGCCGCGCACGTCGCCGGAGGATTCGCGCACGGCGTCCGCCAGGCTGTCGACCTCGCGCACGATCTCCGAGGCGCGCCGGTAATAGGTGTGGCCGGCCTCGGTCATCGAGAATTGACGCGTGGTGCGGTTGAGCAGCAGAGCGCCGAGTTCGTCCTCCAACTCGCGCACATATTTTGACAGCAGCGCCTTGGAACGGCCGATCTTGCGCGCCGCCGCCGAAAAGCCCTCGGCCTCGACGACGTCGATGAAGGCGCGCATGCGGGTCAGTGTGTCCATGGTTCAGGCCTTTTGTGCTGCGTCGAGAAGTTTTCGGCCGAGCCGTATCAGGGCAACGTCGCTGCCGGAAGGGCCAAGCAGCGACAGGCCGAACGGTGCGCCGGCGACGGAGCCGATGGGCAAGGTGATCTGTGGAAAGCCGGAGAGCCCGGCGAGGCACAGAAGATGTAGCGCCCGCTCGCGATAGGCCTGGAACTGCTCCGGCGTCGAGTCGACATAGGGTGCCGGGCCCGGCACCGTCGGCAGGACAAGGAAGCCATCCTTGCCAAGCAGGGCGCCGAGTTCGCCGCGAAAGGTCAGGCGACGCACCTTCTCCGCCTGCGCTGTGCGGTCATCTACGGCGCGGCCGAAGCCGAAGCGCTCCTCGACGCCGGGGCCAAGGTCGCGCTCGCCGCTCGTGATCCAATCGCCATGCACGCCCCAGGCTTCCTTGGCCTGCAGGCGGCGAAAGCACCAATAGAGTTCATCCGGGGAAGAAGAGAAGTACGTCGTTGGCGTCGCCAGCGCACCGAAAACCGCGCCCGCCAGTGCCTTCATCCTAGTATATTCGGCCAGCGCGGGGCGCGCCACCATCTCGTCCAGCCAGGTGAGCGACAGTGGGCGGTCCAGCGAATGCTGGTGAGGGTCGCGGCCGAGCAGCAGCTTGCCGACGGTCTCGTAGGTCTCGATGTCGTCGGCGAACCAGCCGAAGGTGTCGAAGCTTGGCGCCAACTTCATCGTGCCATCGAGCGAAATGCGGCCATGCGTGGTGCGCAGCCCGATCAGCCCGCAAAAACTAGCCGGCGCGCGGATCGAGCCGCCAGTGTCGGAGCCGGTGGCAATGTCTGCAAGCCTGCCCGCCACCGCCGATGCCGAGCCCGACGAGGAGCCGCCGGTGACGCGGTCGGGAGCCGCGGGATTCACCGGAAACGGAAAATGCGCGTTCTGGCCGAACAGCGCGAAGGCAAGCTCGTCGGTCTGGGTCTTGCCGGCGAAGCGCGCGCCGGCATCGAGAATCGTCTGCACGGCGGGCGCCGTGCGCGAGGCGGCCTGGCCCTCGGCGAACTTCCGCAAATTGCCACAGCCGGTGCGGTAGCCGGCAACATCGTAGATGTCCTTGACCGCCAGCCGCAGGCCGGCGAGCGGGCCGAGTTCGGCGTGCGCCACCGGCATCTGGTGAAGATCGAGAAAGGCGTTGAAGGGGCCGTGCGTGCCTGTCATCGTTCGATATCCGGATACGGTTTTCCCAACATTGTTCGATGCCGGAATTTTTACAACCTGCGATACGATTTTTATTGATTGTGAAACCCTTCGCCCCTATATCGCGCTTGCCCAAAGTCGCACGTGCCTGTGGGTGTCCGCCGGTCCTCGAATGGTGAGGGAAATCGGTAAGGTAACTGGAGCTAACCCCTCCAGTCGGTTTAGCGGCCAACCGCCAGACCGAGGACACCTTGAAGCAACGACGGTGCGGGCCTTTCTGGTTCTCTGCCGGTTGTCCAAAGACCGGGGTTACTGAAGAGGCACACCTTCATTGCCGGCAGTGCGGAACGGGGTTCTCCCAATCCAAGCCAAGGCAGACAAAGCGAACCGAAGCCGGGCAAGGCTAGGTTCATCGCCGCGAGACGGCGTTTCATGGTTCCGGGGTCTCCACCGGCTGGTTCCATGGAATTTTCGTCCCGCCTTTGTTTGACCGCGTGTTCGCGAGGCCGACAGCCCGCGTCCGCACCCTTGTGCGCGCCGAAAGGCGTGATGGAGAAACCCGATGGCTACTCAGCGCATTCTCGACTTCCTCGCCACCCGACGTCCGTCCGGCCCCTGCCTCGTCGTCGACCTCGATGTCGTGCGCGACAATTTCCGCGCCTTCGAGAAGGCGCTGCCCGATTCCAAGATCTACTATGCGGTGAAAGCAAACCCGGCGCCGGAAATCCTGCGCCTCCTTGCTGCGATGGGCTCGTCCTTCGACACCGCTTCCGTTGCCGAAGTCGAGATGGCGATGGACGCGGGTGCGCCCGCGGACCGCATCTCCTTCGGCAACACCATCAAGAAGGAGCGTGACATCGCACGCGCCTACCAGCTCGGCATCCGCCTGTTCGCGGTCGACTGCGTCGAGGAGGTCGAGAAGATCGCCCGCGTCGCTCCCGGCGCGCGCGTGTTCTGCCGCGTGCTGACCGACGGCGAAGGCGCCGAGTGGCCGCTGTCGCGCAAGTTCGGCTGCGTGCCTGCCATGGCCGTCGACGTGCTGCGTCATGCCAAGGGCCTTGGCCTCGATGCCTACGGCGTGTCGTTCCACGTCGGCTCGCAGCAGACCGACCTGACCGCCTGGGACCGTGCGCTGGCCGACGCCAAGAAGGTGTTCGCCACGCTCGCCGAGGAAGGCATCGTGCTCAAGATGGTCAATATGGGCGGCGGTTTCCCGACCCGTTACCTCAAGGACGTGCCCGTGGCACAGGCCTACGGCCAGGCGATCTTCTCGGCGCTGCGCAAGCATTTCGGCAACGCGCTGCCCGAGACCATCATCGAGCCGGGTCGCGGCATGGTCGGCAATGCCGGTGTCATCAAGTCGGAAGTCGTGCTGATCTCCAAGAAGGCCGACAATGACAATGTGCGCTGGGTGTTCCTCGACATCGGCAAATTCGGCGGCCTCGCCGAGACCATGGACGAGGCGATCCGCTATCCCCTCGTCACCCGCCATGACGGCTCGGAGACCGCGCCTTGCGTGCTCGCCGGCCCGACCTGCGATTCGGCCGATGTGATGTACGAGAAGACGCCGTATCCGCTGCCCTTGTCGCTGACCATCGGCGACGAGGTGCTGATCGAAGGCACCGGCGCCTACACGACCACCTACTCGGCGGTCGCGTTCAACGGCTTCGAGCCTCTCCGATCCTACGTGATCTGACGGCACTTTCTCAGCGCATTTTCGAACGGCGAACCGGACACAACTTCGCCTGAAAATGCGCTGAGAGCCGGTCAGATCATCCCAGGTGGGCGCTTGTCGTCCACCCGGGTCTCGCTTGTGGAACAGATCTCCGCTCGTGAAGGATTGCGGAAATGGAAATGTCAGTTGAAATCGTAGCTCATGCGCCGGCCTTCTCCATGGTCGCCGAAACCGCCGCCGACATAGCTGTGCGCGAAGCCTTGCTCGATCGTGCCATGGGGCCGAAGCGCAAGACCAAATCGTCGGAGAAGCTGCGGCGTGGCCGCCGGCCCTCGGAAGGCCTGGCCTTCGTCGCGCGCGATGCGTCGGGCGGCGTGGTCGGCACGGTGCGGCTGTGGGATGTCACGCTGGGCGAGGGCGGTCCGGCAGCGCTGCTGCTTGGCCCGCTCGCCGTCGATCCGTCGCTCAAGAATGCAGGCATCGGCTCGGCGCTGATGCGTCATGCCGTGGCCGAGGCGGCGCGTCTCGGTCACGCGGCGATCCTGCTGGTTGGCGATGCGCCCTACTATGGACGTTTCGGCTTCTCGGCCGCCAGGACCGGATCGCTCGCCATGCCGGGACCCTATGAGCGGCACCGCCTGCTGGCGATGGAGCTGGTGGACGGCGCGCTCGACGGCGCGCACGGCACGCTGAAGGCTTCCGGCCGCAAGCTGAAGGCGTCGGCGCCGACAATGGCAGCCTGAGCGCCAAGTCTGCTCAAAACAAAACGCCGCCCGAAAAGGCGGCGTTTTTCGTGGGCCATGAGCCCATCGCGGCAATGGAGTCGGCTCAGCCGATCAACTGGCTGAGCGCCATGGCGACGGTCATATCGCCTTCGACTTTGATCTTGCCGGTCATGAACGCCATGGTCGGGTTCAGATCGCCAGCGATCAGCGAGTCGAGATCGTCGAGCGAGAGCTTGATGGTGCAGTCGGTCGGGGCATCGGTATTCGAGACGGTCGCGCCGTCGATGACGATGACGCCGTCGCTGCCGGTGTCGAATTTCACGGAACGATCGAATCCGCTGCTGGCCACGCGCGACTTGATCTTCTCGGCAATCTCCTGAACGCTCACGCTGTTCTCCCTGTCTGGTTGCATATATCGCGCAGGGCATTTCGGTCCGGCTGAAGCCCACGCAGCACTTCGCGATCATGGTCGCTGGCGCATATAGCTTTGGATTGACGTTTACGTCAACGCGAATTGCGGAGACTGGTTCCTATCGCCGCACCGGGCGAACCGTCGGGACCAGCCATGCCCGGCCAGTGCCGCTCAGTGCGCGCTGACCGGCTTGGCCGCCTCGGGCGCCGTGGTGCCGGCATCCTGCCGGCGGCGCAGCCATTTGTCGCGGATCTCGTCCTTGCTCAGGAAATTGACCTGGTCGATCAGAACCTCATGCACGAGGGTTGCGCCGACGCGGGTGTTGACGGTGTCGCGGATCGCGGCGCGGAAGGCGTCGAGGTCGATCGCCTCCTTCTTGCCGAAGTCGATCTGGGGGTGTGCGTAGAGATAGCTGTAGACCTGGTCGGTGATCAGCGCCTCGGCCGGAATCGACAATTTCTTTATCTGTTCCGGCTCGACGGTGTAGACGAGCTTGGCCAGGAAGTAGCCGTCGATCCTGGAATCGTGGATCAGCGGCACCGAAATAATGTCGGTCTTGACGTAATCCAGCCCGCCCAGCATGGGCTTCGGTTTCTCGCCGACGCCGCGGTCGCCCGCGGCCTGGAACGAATAGAAGACAGCGCCGAGCGTGGCGGCGCAGACCCAGACCGCGATGGCGATGACCTTTATCATTCGGAACTCGAGCCCGGCGTCACCGCGCTCTAGCCTTTCAGCCGGCCGAACTCGCCGGCGGAGTAGGTGCCGTCGGTTTCGGCACGCTGGATGGCGCTGCGCAACAGGTTGGCGACCTCGTTGACGGCGCTCAGATGCGCCAGGATCGCCGCCTCGTTCTTCGCCAGTTTCTGGCGCAGCCGGGTCAGGCCCTCGCGGTGCTGTTCGAGGAACTCGGCTTCGCTGCCGCCCTTCATGGCGCGCGTCAGTTCGTAGAGATAACGGCTCTTGCGGGCGTTCGACGCCTTGAGGTCATAACTGGTGTCGCTGCGGATGCCGGCGGTCTCTTCCTCGACCACCTCCTCGATGCGGCCAATGATGGCGGCAAGATTTCCAGGCCGCGCGAACGGGATCGGAGCCTCCGGCGCGGTCGTGCGCGCTGGCAGGTTGGCGGTGAATTCGGAAGAATCGGCCATGGTGTTTCCCAGTCTAGATCTTGGTGTCTGTTTTTATGGTTGTCTCGTCGCCGGTCATCGACCTGGCGGCCTTGCGCTGCAATTCCTGGACGAGCGAAGTGGACAGACGGGTTTGCTGATCGATCTCGGTCTTTTCCGGTCCATTTGAGACCGGGCCGATCGGCACCTTGCGCTTGCCGTCGAGATAGTGGTCGGCGAGCAGCGACTTGGCGATGCCGATGCCGCCGCGCTCGGCCATGACGTCGGCGACGCGCTCGGCCAGCTGCGATTTCCACATGTCGCCGGCAAGACCCGTGCCGTAGACGCCCTCGGTGTCCTTGGGCAGCATGTTCTGGATGAAGGTTTGCAGGACCATCGCCTCGAACTTCTTGAATTTCTTTGCCGGATCGGTTCCGGCCGCATGCTCGGCAGTGGCGCGCGACAGGATCGAGCCGGCATCGACCGACGCGGCGGTGTCGACCGAGAACGTGCCGGCAGCGCCGCCCGCACGCTTCGTCAGCGCGGCACGGGCAGCCTCGATGTCCGCCGGCTCCGCGGCTCGGGCGACATCCATAACGATGTCGCTGGGTGGAGAAATCGCCAAGAAGGTCCGCCTTTTGCCAGGTTTCCTTAGCCAGACCATGCCTCAACAAGCTTGTGGCAGGCTTGCGAAGAGAGGAGGGCGGGATGTGGAGGTGGATAGGGGACCGCTTCGCGCAGCAGCTGGCGTCGCTTGCTCGCCAACAGTCACGATTCCGCGTCGAGCGCAAAACGCTCGCAGCGCTCGCCGTCGGACTCATCGATGAAGCTCTCGATATGTTTGAAGCCGAGCTTCGCCAATATCCGCAGCGACGCGAAATTGCGCGTCGCCGCCTCGGCCGTCACCTGTTCGAGCGCCAGGGTTTCAAAGGCGTAACGCAGGACTTCGCGCGCGGCCTCGCTGCCCAGTCCGTTCCCCCAATGCACACGCGCCAGCACAAATCCCAATGCGGCTGCCCGGGCGTCGGTTGCGCCGAAGGACAGCGTTATGGTCCCGATCGCGTCCGATACTCCTGTTTGGTCTATGGACCACTGGATCGCCTTGCCATCGACGAACCGCTGACGCGAACGGGCGAACCATCGCTCGCCCGCGTCTATGTCGTCAGGAACGGGATCGCCGGCAAGAGAGGCGGATTCGAGATCCGTCGCGCGTGCGAACCATGCCGGGATATCGTTTTCGCTCGGCGCCCGAAGCACGAGCCTTGGTGTCGTGAGCCTGGGAAATCGGACTGCTTCCATGGGGGCATTTTGACCTGAGGCTGCGCCAATGCAACGGCGCCGGCGGACCGCCGACGGAAATGCGAAACAAAGCCTTCTTCGACAAACCAGGACTGCTGCCCGACGACACTCGGGTCCTCACCAAATTCCCTCAGCTACTCCTCGGCCCGCTTCTGCGCGATCAAATCAAGCCGTTCGCGGTCGGAGCGTTCGCGTTCGTCGCGGTTGCGCACATCCTTGTAGGCGCGCTCGACCATGTTGGTGCGCGCGTTTGCCGTGGCGATAAGGCCGACCTCCCGCCTGGCGCTTTCCAGGTTCTTTTCCTGGCACACCACCGCCTGCGCGATGCGGCGGTGATAGAGATCGGGGAACAGGCCGGAAAGGGAATTGTCCTGGTCGAAATGGCCGATCAATTCCCTGGCCTCGGCCTCGGCGGCGTTTGCCGCCGCCAGGAAGGTGGCGTGGCGGGTCTCGTGCAGTGCCTTCAGCTGTTCCTGCACCTTGACCAGTTTCTTCAGACGGTCCCTGCGCGTGCTCATCTCACCTCGCCAAAGTCAGGTCGACGAAGCCGTCGACGAACAGCGACAGCATGGTGCCGATGGCGAAATAGAAGATGATCATGCCGCCGGCGATGACGAAGGGCTGGGAGATGAAATAAATCGGGATCTGCGGGGTCAGCTTGTTGACGAAGCCGATCGTCAGATTGACCAGAATGGCGTAGGCGACAAACGGGCTGCCGAGGCGGATGACCAGGAAGAAGGTATCCGACACGGTGTCGGTGATGTCGACGAGCGCTGCCTGCGGGTTGAAGAAGACGTTGACCGGCGCGACCGTGTAGGACGCCACCAGCGCGCGGACGATCTCGTGGTCGAAATCGAAGACGAACAGCATCAGCAGCGCCGAGAACGAGATGATCGCGGCAAGGGCGGCCTGCGGTTCCGGTTCCTCGATCGCCGGCCCGCCGGAGCCGCCATAGCCGATCAGCATGGCAATCGCCGAGCCCATGAAGCGCAAGGCTTCCATGTAAAGCCTGGTCATGGCGCCGATCAGCCCGCCGACCAGAAGTTCCGAGATGATCATCGGCACCAGGATCTGCGGGCGCGGATCGACGAAGGGAATGATGCGGTCCCACAGGAAGGCGAGCAGGCCGCCAGTGGCGGCGACCGCCACGAACAGCCGGACCTGCACCGGCACGCGGGCGCTGGACAGGCCCGGCATCAGCATGAAGCAGGCGCCGATGCGGCAGAAGGCGAGGAACGCCGCGATGACGACGCTCTGCGAGAGAACGCTCACGATATGGTCCCGAGCACCTTGATCTCGACGCCCTTGGCGATTTCGACATGGGAGAGCACCGGCAGCGTGGTGAACAGGCGCTCGATGATCATGCGCACATAGGGGCGGGCGTCGGGCGCGGTGACGAGGACGAAGCGCTCGCCGGCCTCGAGGAATTTCTTGATCGCCTTGGTGGCGTCCTGGCCGAATTCCTCCAGCTGGCGCGGATCGATGTCGAATTCGCGCACCTCGCCCTTGGCGTCGCGCTTGAGGCTCTGGTGGAAGGCAAGGTCCCAGCGGTTGCCGAGGCGCAGCACCTTGAGCACGCCGCCTTCGGAGAGATCGCCGCAGATCTGCTGCGCCATGCGGATGCGGACATGCTCGACGATCTGCTCTGTGCGGCGCACATGCGGCGCGATCTCGGCGATGGCCTCGATGATCAGGTGCAGGTTGCGGATCGAGACGCGCTCGGCGAGCAGCAGCTTCAGCACCGCCTGCAGGCCGGGATAGGAGATGTGCGTGGTGCAGATCTCATCGGCGAGCTTGCGATACTCCTGGTCCTGGCGTTCGAGGAGGGCCTTCATGTCCTTGTAGGACAGGAGCTGCGGCAGGTTGTTGCGGATGACTTCGGAAAGATGCGTGAGCAGCACCGACATGTTGTCGGCGAAGGTGTAGTTCTCGCGCTTCAAATCCTCGGCGAAGGTTTCCATGACGGAATAGGCGCGCATCCCGAAGGCCGGCTCGCGGATTTCTTCGCCGGGTATTTCGGGCACTTCGCGGCTGCCGAGCAGCACCATGATCTCACCGACGCGCATCGAATATTCGGCCACCACCGTGCCGTGCACCTTGATCTGGTAGCTCTTCGGCGGAATGGCGAAGTCGTCGGCAACGCGCACTTCCGGCACGACGAAGCCGTATTGCTGGGCGAATTTCTTGCGCATCTTGGCCATGCGGAAGACCAGCTCCTGATGGGAGACCAGGAGCCGGGTCGACAGTTGCTTGCCGATCAGCAGTTCGATCTCGGCGGTGGCGAGCGAAGCCTTGACCGAGTTCTTCTCTTCCTCGGCCTTGGACACTTTCTCCTGGGCCTTCAGCGCCTCGGCCTCGGCGACCGCCCGGTTGTGGCGCATCGGAATGACGTAGCCGAGGCCGGCCATGCCGCCGGCCAGCGCGAAGAATGGAAACAGCGGCAGGCCGGGCATCAGGCCGAGCAGCACCAGCAGCGCCGCCGCGACGTAAAGCGCGCGCGGATGGGCGCCAAGCTGGCCGAACACGGCCTGGTTGGTCGAGCCACGGGTGCCGCCCTTGGAAACCAGCAGGCCCGCGGCGAGCGAGACGATCAGCGCCGGAATCTGGGTGACCAAGCCGTCACCGACCGACAGCTTGATGAACACATCGGCGGCCTCGCCCATGCCCATGCCGTGCCTGATGTAACCGATGGCGATGCCGCCGACGATGTTGATGGCGGTGATGATGAGGCCGGCGATGGCGTCGCCGCGCACGAATTTCGAGGCGCCGTCCATCGAGCCGAAGAAGGAGGATTCTTCTTCCAGTTCGCGGCGGCGCAACTGCGCGGTCTTGTCGTCGATCATGCCGGCGGAGAGATCGGCGTCGATCGACATCTGCTTGCCGGGGATGGCGTCGAGGGTGAAGCGGGCGCCGACTTCGGCGATACGGGTGGCACCCTTGGTGATGACGATGAAGTTCACCACGATCAGGATCATGAAGACGATGAGGCCGATGACAAAGTCGCTGGCCATCACCAGCTTGGAGAAACCGGCAATCACGTATCCGGCGGCATGCGTGCCCTCATTGCCATGCGACAGGATCATGCGCGTGGTGGCGATGTTGAGCGATAGCCTGAGCATCGTGGCGATGAGCAGCACGGTCGGGAACGAGGAGAAATCGAGCGGCCGCTGGATCCACAGCGCCACCATCAGGATCAGCACCGAAAGCGCGATCGAGAAGGCGAGGCCGATGTCGATGAGGAAAGCCGGGATCGGCAGGAACAGCACGGCCAGGATGATGACGATGCCGAGCGCGAAGAAGATGTCGCGGCCGTTCTTGGCCACCGCGCCGGGCTGGATGCTTTCGCTGATCGCCATTTAAGTCCTCGAAACCATAGGCTGCCGCGCATACGACAGCCCGGCGAGGGTAGCTGGCCAAGCTTGCGCGAGGGTGGGAGACTCTGTTTTATGCATGTCGTCTTCCCAAAGCCGCGGTCACTTTTGGGCGACACGCAGTGGGCGGATAGACGATCTCGCAAGAAGGAAAGCCCATGCTGCTGATCATCGGCACGATCCGCCTGCCGCCCAACAGGTTCGAGGAGGCAAGGTCCGCGATGGAGCGCATGATCTCGGGCAGCCGTGCCGAGGCTGGCTGCCTCGAATACTCTTATGCGCGGGATGTGCTCGACGCGGGGCTGATCCGGGTGACCGAGGTGTGGCGCGACCAGGCGGCACTCGATGCGCATTTCCGTTCGACGCACATCGCTGAGTGGCGCTCGAGCTGGCCGGCGCTTGGCATAGGCGAGCGCAACCTCGTGCGCTATGAGGCGGGTGAGCCGATGCCAAGCTGATCGGCCGCCGCTCGATAATCGTCTGCCGCCGGCAGACAATCAGGGCCCGGCCGTGTCGGCCGTGGCGACGCCGACCAGCCAGCGCCTGACGGCCCTTTCTTCCTCGGACGACAGGCCCTTTGTCAGTTCGCGCTCGATGGCATGCACCCGCTCGCGGCATTCCCGCAGCAACGCCTGTCCGCTGTCGCTGAGCTCGATATGCTGGATACGGCCATGGACGGCATGCGGCCTGCGCACCAGCGAACCGGCCCGTTCGAGATTGGCGACGATGACGCTGAGCGTTTGCGGGGTGAGCAGCGCCAACCGGGCCAGATCGGCGTTGGAGAGGCCGGGATAGGCGCCAAGCATGGTCAGCGTGGCAAATTGCGGCTGCGTCACGCCGAGATCGGCCAGCGCCCTGTCGACCCTCAGCCGATGCGCGCCAGCGGCCTGCCGCAGGAGATAGCCGAGATAGCCTTCCTCGCCGCGTTTGCCTTCGCCCGGAGCCGGAACCGTCGGATCTGCCTTGCGCATGATATCAGAGCTCTTATATGTTGTTCGTGCACTGATACTATGACGATGTGGAGGCCATGACGATGGGGCATAGAATTTTCCTTGCCGGCGCCGCGGGCGCCATCGGACAGCGGCTGATCCCACAGCTTCTGGCCGCCGGCCATCATGTGACGGGTACCACGCGCAGTACTGACAAGGCCGCGACATTGCGTGCCCTCGGCGTCGAACCGGTGATCGTGGATGTCTTCGATGCCGAGGCCCTGTCGCGTGGCATGCTTGCCGCACGGCCGGACATCGTCGTCCATCAGCTGACCGACCTGCCGCCGGGGCTGGATCCGAGCCGGATGGGCGAGGCAGTTGTTCGCAATGCCCGCATCCGCGACGAGGGTACCCGCAATCTGGTCGCGGCGGCCATCGCTTCCGGCGCTCGGCGCATGGTCGCCCAAAGCATCGCCTGGGCCTATGCGCCGGGACCGGAGCCGCATGGCGAAGCCGACCCGCTGGACGGCGGGGCGAGCGGCAACCGCGGCATCAGCGTCGGTGGCGTCATCGCCCTGGAAGGGGCTGTTCTCAATGCACCATTCGCCGGTGTCGTCCTGCGGTATGGCCAGCTCTATGGACCGGGAACGGGAACCGATACGCCTGCCGGCGCGTCGCCGGTGCATGTCGATGCTGCTGCCCATGCGGCGCTGCTCGCACTCGAAAAGGGTGCGCCCGGCGCCTTCAACGTGGCGGAACCCAACAAGGCTGTCTCAACGCAAAAGGCGGTCGAGGAACTGGGTTGGCGTGCTGATTTCCGTTTGCCTGCGTGAATTCGGAGACATCGATATGATCGGCAATCAAGCTCGTCTGCGCGCCGGCCAATCTGTTGTCGCGGTCAGCGCCGTCGGGGTTCTGTTCGCGCTCGCGGCAAAGTGGGCCGGCCCGGGTTTCACGGGCGTCGTGTCGACAGGCATGGAAATGCACACGCAAATGGCAAATGCCGATATGGACAGCGCTGCCGGGGCGCGGCCGAAGACGGTCGTTACGCCGGTCTCCTGCGAAAGACTGCCTGACGTGCCGGGCAAGTCTATCACCACGGTGATCGTGGCGTTTCCACCAAACGGTTTTACGCCTCGTCACCGGCATCCGGGCTCGGTCAGCGCCTTCGTCCTCAAGGGCACGCTGCGCTCGCAGCTCGAAGGTGCGCCGGCCGGTACCTACACCCAAGGACAGACATGGTTCGAGCCGCCTGGCGCGGTCCATCTGTTCGCCGAGAATGCCAGCACCACCGAGCCCGCCGAACTCCTGGCGACCTTCGTCGCCGACGACGATTGCGGACCGCTGACCATACCGGACTGACGGCGGAGCCGGCTGCCTCGCGATCAGAAGGCTGCAAGACGGAAATCAGCCGGTTTCACGGCCATAATGGCGCCTTTGATGTCGCCATTGTGGTTGTCATGGCGAGCCGCCCGGCGTATCAGGCGGGTCTGCCATTGCCCTTTGATATCGGCGAGCCGCCCCGGTGTTTTCCAGAAACGAACCGCAAGTCTACGCCCGCCGGCTGCGCGCGGTGCTTCTGAGATCAATTCCGCTGCTCGAGGCACGCGGCATCGCCGTGGTCATCCTGGCTGGCGTTATCGGCGTGATGGCGGGCATACTGGTTACGGCGATGAGCCAGATCGTGCAGGATCTGCACGGGCTGCTGTTCGGTGTTCAGCCCGGCGGCCGGCTTTCCGGCATGTTCTCGCTCGCCAATCCAATGCAGGCGCTGATCCCGGCGATCGGCGGCATTCTGCTCGGG
This sequence comes from Mesorhizobium sp. HAY1-8B, assembly GCF_056868045.1. Taxonomy (NCBI): domain Bacteria; kingdom Pseudomonadati; phylum Pseudomonadota; class Alphaproteobacteria; order Hyphomicrobiales; family Phyllobacteriaceae; genus Mesorhizobium; species Mesorhizobium sp. HAY1-8B. The sequence goes on along the minus strand of NZ_CP200321.1, from coordinate 6,642,438 downwards.
CTAAGCGTGATCTGGCTGAGAAAGCGCAAATTCCGCACGCCCGTCGATCCGATCGAGGCCAACGCGCTCTACGGCGGGCGCATGTCGCTGACCGACACGTTCATCATCGCCGGCCAGACCATGATCTCCAGCGGCTTCGGCGCGTCGGTCGGATTGGAAGCCGGCTACACGCAGGTCGGGTCCGGCCTGGCATCGCGGCTGGCGCGCATCTTCAGGCTGCGCCGCAACGATGTCCGTGTCCTCGTCGGCTGCGGCGCGGCCGGCGCCATCGCCGCCGCCTTCGATGCGCCGCTGACTGGTGCCTTCTATGGCTTCGAGCTGGTCATCGGCATCTACTCGGTCGCCAATGTCGCGCCGGTCATGACGGCCGCGATCTGCGCTTCGCTGACGGCGGAAATGTTCGGCGGCGTGCCCTTTCCGCTCGAGCTTTCGGGACTGCCGCAACTCACCGCCAGCCAGTACGTGCCGTTCCTGCTGCTCGGGCTGCTCGGCGGCGCCGCTTCCATCGCCATCATGCAGCTGGTGACGCTGATCGAACGTGGTTTCAACAGGCTGTCGGTCGATACCTCGCTGCGCCCCGTCATCGGCGGCGTCATCGTCGGCCTCTTGGGGCTGATCACGCCGCAGGTTCTGTCCAGCGGCCACGGCGCGCTGCATCGCGAGTTCGCCATGAACTATGGTTTGGCCGTGGTGGCCAGCGTCTTCGTGCTGAAATTGGCGGCGTCGGCGATCTCACTTGGTTCGGGCTTTCGCGGCGGCCTGTTCTTTGCGTCGCTGTTCCTCGGTGCGCTGCTCGGCAAGGCATTCGCCGGCGTGATGGCGCTGGTTTCGCCGGCAACCGGTATCGACCCCTCGGTCGCCGCCGTCGTCGGCATGACCTCGCTTGCCGTCGGTGTCGTCGGCGGTCCGCTGACGATGACCTTCCTGGCGCTGGAATCGACCCGCGACCTGACACTGACAGGCGTCGTGCTGGCGGCCTCGATCATGGCGGCGATCCTGGTGCGCGAGACATTCGGCTATTCGTTCTCGACATGGCGCTTCCACCTGCGTGGCGAGACGATCCGCAGCGCCCACGATGTCGGCTGGATGCGCAGCCTTACCGTCGGCTCGATGATGCGCAAAGACATCAAGACCATTGATGCCTCGACGACTCTGGCCGCCTTCCGCAAGCAAATCCCGCTCGGCTCCGCCCAGCGCGTCATCGCCGTCGACCCGGGCGATCAGTATGTCGGCGTGCTGATCGTGGCCGAACTGCACAGCGATCCCTCTGGCGGCGACGTGCCGGTACGCGATCTTGCCCAGTACAAGGATGCGGTTCTGGTGCCCAGCATGAACGTGCAGGCCGCGGCCGAGACGTTCCAGCGTGCTGGCGCCGAGGAACTGGCCGTCGTCGAGGATTTCACCGACCACATCGTGCTTGGGCTGCTGACCGAGGGGCATCTGATGCGGCGCTATGCCGAGGAGCTCGAGAAAGCGCGTCGGGACCTGTCCGGCGAGGGGTAGAGGTTCTCCCTGCGTGTTCCCGACGGCTGCGGCTCTTACTTCAAGCCGACAGATCTTCCCAGCTTGCAAGCCTGGCCCAGCCATTGGCGAGGTCGGGGCGGCACGCGTGGCTTGCCAGCTGTGCAGTGGTACTGTACAGATTGTTAAGTGGAGCGAGGAGACAGCATGCGCAAGGCCTCTGGCGCGGCTTCGGTAAAGACGGGCGATGCACCCGCAGCGACCCGTGCACATGAGGTGCTGGGCATGCGCCTCAAGAGCCTTCGCCTCGCCCGCAGGCTGTCATTGCGGGAACTTGCGGAGGCGACTGGAACCAGCGCCAGTTTCATCAGCCAGCTTGAACGCGGCCTGACCGGGGCCAGCACCGCATCGCTCAACCAGATGGCTTCGGTGCTTGGCGTCAGCGTCGCCATGTTGTTCGAGGAAAGCGCGGCGCAAAACCATGGCGTTCTGAGACGAAGCGAGCGGCCGAGCCTGCCGCCCAGCGACGGCTGCCGCAAGATGCTGTTGTCGCGCCCGCCGCTGAGCGACATGGAAGTCTATGTCGGGGAATTCGACATTGGCGGCTCGACCGGGCCCGATCGTTACACTCATGGCGACGCGCACGAGATGCTCGTCGTGCTGCGCGGGATCGTCGAGGTCTCGCTGGGCGAGGCGCGCCACGTGCTCGAGGAGGGCGACAGCATCGAATACACGACGTCGACACCGCATCGCTCAGAGAACATCGGCAGTGGCCGAGCCGAAGTGATGTGGATCATCGCGCCGCCGACCTCGGCGCGCGCCGAACTTGAACAATACACGGCCTGGAAACCGCTCGCGGCCAGGTAGTCCGATCAAAACGCGGGCATGAATGGGAGAGTTAGTGTGATGTTTAAATCGAGATTTGCAGGCCTTGGCGCCATTCTGGCGCTTGGCGTTGTGGCCGGCGCGGCCTTTGCGCAGGACAAGCCGGTGGCGGGCGAGGTGAAGGAAGGCTCGCTCAAGGGCAAGACCCTGACGCTCGTTTCCTATGGCGGCATCTACCAGGACGGCCAGGCGGCGGCGCTGAAGGAATTCGTCGACAAGTCCGGTGTCAAGCTGCTCAATGACGGCCCGACCGAGATCGCAAAGTTGCAGGCGCAGGTCGAGTCCGGCAATGTCACCTGGGACGTTGTCGATACCGACGACCTGCCGCCTTACGTCTATTGCGGCAAGCTGTTCCAGAAGCTGGATCTGACGAAGCTCGACGTCTCGAAAATCCCGGAAGGTCAGGTCGGCGAATGCTCGGTGCCGGCGATGAACTACGGCGTCGTGCTGATGTACAACACCGAGAAGTACAAGGACAATCCGCCCAAGAGCTGGGCCGACTTCTTCGACACGGCAAAGTTCCCGGGCGTGCGCGGAATTGACGGCTCCGGCAGCCCGACCGGCGGCTTGCTCGAACAGGCGTTCAAGGTCGCCGGCGGCGATCCGAAGGCGATGACGGTGGCCGATATCGACAAGGCCATCGACGTGGTCCGCAAGCTCGGCCCCGACACGATTTTCTGGAAGACGGGTGCCGAATCGCAGCAACTCGCCGAATCCGGCGAAGCCGATATGCTGATGATGTGGACTGGCCGCGCCATGACTGCGGTCAAGAACGGCGCCAAATATGCGCCCGCCTGGCAGGATTGGCTGGTGGTGATGGACCAGATGACGATCCCGGTCGGCGTCAAGGACACGGACGCGTCCTACGCGCTGCTCAATGCCTATCTCGGCAAGCATGCCCAGGAGGTCCTGGCGGAGCAGACGTCCTATACGCCGATCAACAGCGACGCGCAGCCCAAGGTCGACGCTTCCGTCGCCGCCTTCCTGACCAATACTCCGGACCGCCAGAAGCAGGGCTACAAGCAGAACTTCAAGTTCTGGGTTCCCAACTTCGCGGTGGCGCAGGAGAAGTGGTCGGCGCTGATGGCCGGCAACTGACCGGCTGAAGCAAAGGCAAGGCCCGTGAGCGCGTACGAACCGGCGACGCCATCCGCCCCGAAACGGGCCGGATGGGCATGGCGGCCGTTCGCGCTCACGCTGCCGGCGCTGTTGTTGCTTGCCGCGGTGATAGGCTATCCGCTGCTCACCATCGTGCTGCGCAGCCTGTCGGAACCGCAATGGGGCGCGCAGAACTACGTCTGGTTCTTCGGCGCGCCCATCAATCTCACGGTGCTACAGCGCACTTTCACCATCTCGGCCTGGGTGACGATCGTCTGCGTGATCTGCGCTTATCCTTACGCCTACCTGATGACCGCCGTCGGGCCGCGCGTGCGGCTCGTCCTGGTGCTCTGCGTGCTCATCCCGTTCTGGGTAAGCGGCGTCGTGCGCACGCTCTCCTGGGTGATCCTTTTGCAGGATTCAGGCGTCATCAATTCGCTGCTGCGCGCGGCCGGTTTTGACGGCATCCGGCTGATCCGTACCCAGACCGGCGTGGTGATCGGCATGGCGCAAGTGCTTCTGCCCTTCATGATCCTGCCGCTCTACTCGGTGATGAAGGGCATCGACCTCAGGCTGATGCGGGCTGCGCAAAGCCTGGGTGCGCGACCTTCGCGTGCGTTCTTTACCGTCTACCTGCCGCTGTCGCTGCCCGGCGTCTATGCTGGCGCGATCATCGTCTTCATCCTGGCGCTCGGCTTCTACATCACGCCGGCGCTGCTCGGCGGGCCGCGCTCGACCATGCTGTCGACGCTGGTGCAGACCCAGGTGCTCAGCCTGCTGCAATGGGGCCGCGGCGGCGCCATGGGCGTGGTGCTGCTGGTCACCACGTTCGTGCTTCTGGCGCTCGCGGCACCCGTGATGCGCTCGCGATACCGGGAAGCAGGACGGAGCTGATGGAGATGAAGCCTCTCACCCGCGTGATCCTCGGCCTCGTCTGCCTGCTGGTGGCGATATGGCTTGTCGCGCCGACGCTGGTCGTGGTGCCGATGTCGTTCAACGAGAACAAGTCGCTGGCCTTCCCGCCGCAAGGCTTCTCCTGGCAGTGGTACCAGAATTTCTTCACCAATCCGGACTGGTCGTCGAGCTTCCTCAACTCGCTGAAGGTCGCCTCGGTGGTGGCGGTGCTGGCGACGGTGCTTGGCACGCTCGCTGCCTTCGGCCTCGACCGCATGAAGGCCGGGCCCGCCACACTGTTGCGGATGCTGATGCTGACGCCGATGGTGGTGCCCGGCGTGGTGCTGGCCATTGGCATCTACGCCGTCTATCTCGACACCCATCTCGTCGGCACGCTGCTGGGCTTCGTGCTTGCCCACACCGTCCTTGCGCTGCCCTTCGTGCTGATCGCGGTCTCCGCCAGCCTCGAAGTGTTCGACAGGCGCCTCGAGACGGCGGCGGCGAGCCTCGGTGCGGGAGCGCTGACCACGTTTCGCACGGTGACGCTGCCGCTGATCCTGCCCGGCATGCTGTCCGGCCTGCTCTTTGCCTTCGCCACCTCCTTTGACGAGATCGTCGTGTCGCTGTTCATCACCAACCCCTACCTCAAGACCTTGCCCGTGCAGATATTCTCCTCCATCACCCGCGACGCCGACCCGACGGTTGCCGCCGTCGGCACGATCCTGCTTTTGGCCACCACGATCCTGATCGGCGGCGGCATGCTTCTTCTTGGCCACGAGCGGAAAGGACGCCCATGAAGCCGGGACAGGAGAGCAAGGGCGCGGCGATCGATCTCGAATCGATCAGCAAGGCCTATGGCGGCTTCAAGGCGCTGGATGGCGTTTCGCTGCGGATCGAGCCCGGCGAGTTCATGACGCTGCTTGGCCCGAGCGGTTCCGGCAAGACCACGACGCTGAACGTCGTGGCCGGCTTTACCGACGTGACCAGTGGCAAGCTGCAGGTCGGCGGCAAGAGCGTGGTCGGCGTGCCGGCGCACAAGCGCAACATCGGCGTTGTCTTCCAGCACTACGCGCTTTTCCCGCATATGAGCGTCGGCCGCAACGTCGCCTATCCGCTGACGCTGCGTGGCGTCGACCCGGCAGAGCGAAAAGCGCGCGTGGCAAGAGCGCTGGACATGGTCAAGATGGGCGACTTCGCGCATCGTTATCCCAGCGAACTGTCGGGCGGCCAGCAGCAGCGCGTAGCGCTGGCCCGCGCCATCGTCTTCGATCCGCCGCTGCTTTTGATGGACGAGCCGCTCGGCGCGCTCGACAAGAAGCTGCGCGAATGGCTGCAGCTCGAGATCAAGCGCATCCATCGTGAGCTCGGCACCACCTTCGTCTATGTGACGCACGACCAGGAGGAGGCGCTGGTCCTGTCGGACCGCATCGCCGTCTTCAACCGCGGGCGAATCGAGCAGGTCGGCACCGGCCGGGAGCTCTACGACGAACCGACGACGCTGTTCGTCGGGCGCTTCATCGGCGATTCCACGGTGCTGCGCGGAGAGGCGCGAAGCGACGGCGCGAGCACGGCGCTGAGCATCGCCGGTGAGACGGTGACTGCGCCGCGGCGGATGGCGGGCGAAGCCAGCCCAGTCATGTTGCTGCGCCCCGAAAAGCTTGCCATCCGCCGGCCCGGCCAAAGCGCGACGGGCACCAACAACCGGCTGCCGGGGACGATCGCGGAAGCCATCTATCTCGGCTCGGGATCGAAATATGAAGTCAGGCTCGCCGACGGCTCCACGGCGATCGTGCGCTCGCCGCTGACCGGCGAGAGTTTTGGCCTGGGCGAGAAGGTGGAGCTTTGCTTCAACGGTGCCGATGCCAAGCTTCTGGCCGATGACAGCACGGCCGACGCGACGCTGACCTGATCCAATCAACCTGAAAGTCATCCCATGCAAGCCAAACGCAACGGCGACATATCGTTCTGGTATGCGGATCTGGGCGGGATTCCCACGCCCCGGCCGCCCTTGCCCGGCGATGTCGAGGCCGATGTCGCGATCGTCGGCGCCGGCTATACAGGACTGTGGACAGCCTATTATCTGAAGAAGGCCAGGCCCTCGCTGCGCGTCGCGCTGATCGAGCGCGAGTTTGCCGGCTTCGGCGCTTCGGGCCGCAATGGCGGCTGGCTGTCGGGTGGCTTCTCCTGGTCGCGCGAAAAATATCTCAAGACCTCGACCCGGCAAGGGGTGAGCGCCATGCAGGCGGCCATGGCGGGCTGCGTCGACGAGGTGATCCGGGTGGCGAGCGCGGAAGGCATCGATGCCGATATCCGCCGCGTCGACAATCTGACGGTGGCCACCAATCCCGCGCAGCTCGAACGTGCGCGCGAGGAGTGCGAAACGATCCGCGCCTGGGACGTCGATCCGGACCGCGTCGAGATGCTGGATCAGGCAGGGACGCGGGCGCGCATCAATGTGCGCAATGTCATGGGCGGCTTCGTGGTCCATGGCCAGGCGCGGGTGCAGCCGGCCAAGCTGGTGCGCGGGCTTGCCGCCGCCGTCGAGCGCCTGGGCGTGCCGATCTACGAACAGACGACGGTGACGTCCATCGCCAAGGGCACCGTGACGACCGACCGCGGCACGGTGCGGGCGGAGACCGTCATCCGCGCGACGGAGGGTTTTACCGCAGGCATTCCCGGCGAGGAACGGACCTGGCTGGCGCTCAACAGCGCGCAGATCGTGACTGAGCCGCTGTCGGAGGCGCTTTGGCGCCAGATCGGCTGGGAAGGCCACGAGCTTCTCGGCAATGCCGCCCACGCCTATTGCTATGCCCAGCGCACGCGCGAGGGACGCATCACCATGGGCGGGCGCGGCGTGCCCTATCGCTACGGCTCGCGCACCGACGTCAACGGGCAGACGCAGCAGGCCACGATCGACCAGTTGCATCAGATCCTGACGACGCTGCTGCCGCAGACGGCCAACTGCCGCATCGAGCACGCCTGGTGCGGCGTGCTCGGCGTGCCGCGCGACTGGTGCACGACCGTCGGCCTCGATCCCGCGACCCGCATCGGCTGGGCCGGCGGCTATGTCGGGCTTGGCGTGTCCAGCTCCAATCTTTCTGGACGCACGCTTGCCGACCTGATCCTTGGTCAGGACACGGAGCTCACGAAGCTGCCTTGGGTCAACCGCAAGGTCAGGCCATGGGAGCCGGAGCCGTTCCGCTGGCTCGGCGTGCATTCGATGTACCAGCTTTATCGCATCGCTGACGGGCGCGAAGCCGCCGGGCTTGGGCATACGTCGAGACTGGCCGCTCTCGCCGACAGCATTACGGGTCACTGAAGCGGTTCAGCGTTCGCTGAACCGCTCCAGCAATTTGTCTTTACGCAATTCCGGACGGAAAACCGCTGGACACTTTTCCTGGAATTGCTTTGTTCATGGAGTTCAATTTGATCGATCTTTCGACCTTCCACGATCTCGCCAAGGCCGACATCGGCGCGTTCTCACCCAAGCCCACTTCCATCGAGGGAGATCAGGTCGAAGCCGCGCGCTCGCTCTTCCAGTCACCGGACGGCACCGTCGATATCGGTATCTGGGAGTGCACGCCCGGCCGCTTCACCGCCGACCGATCGGATTCGTCGGAGATTTGCCACATCATTTCCGGACGGGTGGAGGTGAGCCGCGCCGACGGCGAGGCGCGTGAGCTGGGACCAGGCGACCTTCTCGTGCTGCCGCGGGGATGGAAGGGCGAATGGCGGATCCGGGAGACCACGCGCAAGCTCTACATGATCCAGTCGGCGGGGTGATCGACGGACGTCAGCGCCGTACCGAAATCAGTGCTCGATCGGACCCTTGGCCATCACCAGCGCTGTGCCGGCGGTGGTCGGACGCTCGATGACACGCCGTACGCGCGGCGGCTCGTCGCCACTGTGCAGCGCCCGCAAGCGTTCGCCGACCATGGCGTCGGCATGGGTGATCCGGCCATTGTGACGCACATATTCGAGCCAGGTCGGCGTGTGATAGTGCTCGATCCATATTGTGGGATTTTCGAGATCGCGCGCCAGTGTCCAGTTGCGGGCACCGTCGCGGCGGCGGATGCGGCCACGTTCCGCCATGGTGGCGAGGAACTCCGCTTCGTCCTCATGGCGGATGATGTATTCGATCATGATGGCGATGGGACCGCTGCGCGGCTTCAGGTCCAGCGCCAGATGCGGTTCCTTGAAACGGTTGAGCGGGTCGAGGTTCAGCACCTGCTGCTGCGGCAGCGGTAGCACGAGGCCGATGGCGCCGCCGGCCAGCATGGCGATGGCGGCCGCGATCAGCGCCGTCTCGGCGCCATGCGCATCGGCCACGACGCCCCATATCCAGCTGCCCAGCGCGATGCCGCCGAAGGTCGCGGTCTGGTAGACCGACAGCACCCGGCCGACCACCCAGCGTGGCGTTGCCATCTGCACGGTGACGTTGAAGTGCGACAGCGCGATCACCCAGCAGGCGCCGCCGACCAGCAGGCCGAGCGACGTCTGCCAGGCGTGATGGCTGATCGCGGCATTGAAGGCGCAGACGGCGAAGCCGGCGAAGGCACAGCGCACCATCGTCTCGCTGGAGAGCATCTGCCGCAGCCGCACGCTGATCAGCGCGCCGCCGACGGCACCGATGCCGAACGAGCCAAGCATGATACCGTACGTCAAGGCGTCGCCCTTGACGACGTCGCGCGCGACGAGCGGCAAGAGCGCCAGGACGGCGCCGGCGCTGAAGCCGAAGGCGGCACCCCTGACCAGCACCTTGCCGATGTTGGGCGACATGGCGACATAACGCAGGCCGGCGCCCATGGCAGCACCCAGCGACTCGCGCGGCAAGGTCGACACGGGCACGTCAGGCTTCCAGCGCGCCATCACGACGATAAGGCCGATATAGCTGACAGCATTCGCCGCGAAGGCGGCCGCGGCGCCAGCGGCCGCGACAATGATGCCGCCGATCGCCGGGCCGACGCTGCGTGTGAGATTGAACCCCATGGAGTTCAGCGCAACGGCAGCGGGCACCTTGTTGCGGGGAACCATGTCGCCGACGGACGCTTGCCAGGATGGGCTGTTGAGCGCCGTACCGCTGTCGATCAGGAAGGTGAAGGCAAGCAGCGTCCAGGGCGTGATCAGGCCATACCAGGTGAACACCGTCAGGAGCACCGAGACGACGAGCATGAAGGTCTGCGCGACCAGCATCACCTTGCGGCGGTCGAAGCTGTCGGCGATAGCGCCGGCGACAAGCGCGAACAGCATGATCGGCAAGGTGGTCGAGGCCTGGACCAGGGCGACCTGATAGGGCGAGGTGGCGATCGTGGTCATCATCCAAGCGGCACCGACGCCCTGGATCAGACCACCGAAATTGGAAACGAGACTTGCGGACCAGACGGCGCGGAAAATGCCATGCCGGAAGGGCGCCAGCGCCGAAGCGCCTTCGCTATCCGGTTTCTCGTCAATCATGGATGGGTTCCTGCCACAGCGTGCTGATCCTTGCGGTGATCCGTTTCTCCGCATCGTTTGCCGAAACTATGGCATCGCGCCGCAAAGGGCGAATGCGATGCGAGGAAGATCATGGTCCAACAAGGGGATAGAGGAGGGCCACACCTCCGCATCGCGAGAAGCCAAGCCATCACTCGCGGCCCGACGCCGGCCATGGCGCACATGGTCCGCCGACCGGCCCGGGCTGGTCTGGGGTTTTGCGAGAGGTCACCGGGACGAATACCGCGCTATCGAGCCCCCCGGCGACTTGCCGGATGATGGACGTGGCCGACGGCCCGTGCATCCCTGCAGGTTGTGTCAGAACCCGTTCTGGATGCGCTCGAAGATGACGTTGGTGAAGGCCGATATCTGGCCACCGATGAACGGACCGGTGAGCGCCACCACCAGCATGATGGCGACGATCTTCGGCACGAAGGTCAAGGTGATTTCCTGGACCTGCGTCAGCGCCTGGATGAGGGCAATGCCGATGCCGACCGCCATGGCGACCAGCACCACCGGCGCGGAGGCGGTCAGCACCGTCCACACCGCGTACTGGACGATGTCGAGTGCGTCGGCCTCGTTCATGTGGGAGGTTGGCCTAGCTTGCCGGCTTGATCGACACGCCTGCGCCGACGGGGATCTGGGTGCCATCCTGCAGCACTGCGATCAGCCCGCTGCTGGCGAGCGTCACCGAAGATACGATGCCGGTGGTCTTGCCGTCGGCCGACGTGATCGAGCGGCCGATCAGCGCGTCGGCCTGCGACAGCGCCGAGGACTGCATGATCTGGTCGAGCTTGGTGTTGGTCTGCACCGATTGCTCGACCTGCGAGAAGGTGGCGAGCTGGGCGACGTACTGCGTCGAATCCATCGGCTTGGTCGGATCCTGGTTCTTCATCTCGGCGATCAGAAGCTTCAGGAAGGACTGGTAGTCGACCGCTGTCTTCGAGGTCGACGTGGTCGTCGAATTGGCGCCAACCGGTATTGTCGTCGTCATGTCCACGGTCATCAGTAGCGTGCTCCCACGGCCAGCGGGCGCGGTGCGCCCGGAACATCGTCATTGCCGCCAAGCGCGCGGCGTTCGAGAGGATAAAGCGAACGGATCGCCTTCAATGCCTCGTAGATATGATCCTCGCCGACCATGCGGTCGATCTGCTTCAGAGCGTTGCAGATATCAGCGTCCTCGAAACTCGCGATGAGCAGCGGCAGCGAGCGGCGGAACATCTCGCGCGCCTCGCCAGCACCAGCCGGGTTGATCAGCATGACCTGAACAATGAAATACAGCTGCCTGAGCGGCGTCGATGCCTGGTCGGCCTGGATCACATGGCTCTCGAGCAGGAACTGCACGTCGTTCATCAGTTCAACGGTGACCTTGCGGTCGACGCGGATGACAGCGCCGTTGATGTAGATCTTCTCGTTGGGCTTCAGCGATATCTTCAGCGTGTTGGTCATTGAATGCCGTCGCGGATGATCTGGGACACTTCGATCAGCCCTTCGAAATTGTTGGTGCGGCCCTGGCGAATGTCCTCCGCCTCGCGCAGCAGCCAAAGGCCGATGGAAATCAGGTTGGCGCGCAATTCCTTGGGAAGCGCATTGTCGCTGGAGCCGAGATCCTCGACGAAGGTGGTCCAGACGCGGTTGGTGAAATGCAGTGCCTCCACCGCCTCCATCGAGTCCTGGCCGGCCACCGCCGCCGCCGCCAGCATGTCGATCGAGCGGGTCAGGAGTTCGCGCTCACGGTCCTTGGCGTCCGAGACGGAGGTGCTTTGGACGTCGGCATAGGAAAATTGGTACATCGTTGGCTCTACCGTTCCGCTGGGAGTTGTCAGGTCAGGTAATTCAACAGGCTGAGCTGCTGCAGGCGCGCCGTCAGAGCGAAGGACGTCTCGATATGCTGCGTCAGATCGGCGACGCGGGTCGCGGCTTCGGCCGGGTCGACGGCCTCGAGATCGAGGATGTGCCGTTCGAACAAGTCGACCTGCGTCTTCATGCGGTCGCTGGCATCGGAGACACGCTTCTGCACGATGCCGGTTTCGGACTGGACCTGGGCGATGCCGCTCAGGGCCTCGCCGACCAGTGTCTGCGAGTGGCTGACGATGCTGTCCTTCGCCGCCTGGCTGATGTTGGTCGACATCAGGCTGGAGACAATGGCGGCGGCCATTGCGAGCTTCTTGATGCCGTCGCTGTTGGCGCTGGTCGAGGTGGCGGTGGTTTCGTTGAGGGCGATGCGGCTGACGATCTGCTGGTCGGTGGCGTTCGACATGTTGGTCTGCCAGCCCGCGCCGAGGAATTGCGGCGTAACATCGTTGGTGATGAAGTCGTCCATCTGGGCGGTGGTGATATTGGCGGCGGCCGGATCATCGGGCGTAAAGCCGAATTTGGCGACGAAGGAGGCATCGAAGGCGGCCTTGGCCGTTGAGCCGGCGGCGGTGAAATCGTTGATCGGCTTGACGTCGGTGTTGGTGCCGGCGAACAGATACTCGCCGTTGACGCTGGTGTTGAGGATCGAGGCAAGCTGCTGGATCGTCGTCTGCCCGGTCGATTGGGTCAGGCTGTCGGAGTTGTCGCCCGAAGACGCGGTGGTCAGGCTGGACAGAAAGGTCTGCGCCACGCCGGAGAGCTGGCCGAGCGCGGTCTGGGTCGACGCAAGCCGGGCTGTGACGAGGCCGTTGGAATCGACGATCACGTTCAGCCGGTCGAGGTCGCGCGAAAAGGTGACGGACTGGGCGGTGCGTCCGCCCAGTGCCAGGCCGACATCGGCGACCTTGCCGGTCGATGATTCCTTCGTTGCTTTGACGAGGTCGGCCTGCATGCGCATCTGTTGATAGCGCATGGCATTGGAGAGGGCGGCCGAGGAAACTGAGGTCATGGATTATCCCACCGCGTTCAACAGGGCCGTCATCATGTCGTCGACGGTCTTCATCATCCGGGCTGATGCCTGATAGGTGTGTTCGAGATCGAGCAGCAGCGACATCTCCTGGTCGACATTGACGCCGGTCGCATTGGACAGCGCCTCGGAGCTGCGCTGTGCCAGCGCCTCCTTCGCGTCGGCGGCGGTCGAAGCCTGCTGGCGCATGCCCTGGAGCCAGCCGATCGAATTGGCCGCGTAGTCGGAAACGCTGGAGGTCGCCGAAATGCCGGCGGCGGGATCGAACGTCATCGGCTGGTCGAGCCGATCGCCATAGGCAACCAGAAGGCTGGAATAGGAAGCGCCGCCGCTGGTGTTGGAGACGTAGGCAGCGCCGTTGGCGCCGCCGTCGCGCAGCAAGGTCGGATTGCCGCCGGTGCTCGGATCCATCGCTGTATTGATGCTGATCGTGGAAGCCAGGCCATTGACCAGAGTGCCTGCGGCCGGCACCGCCGGCGCGCCGGACCAGGTGAACAGGCCAGCGGCATTGGGCATCGAGGTCGCGGTCTCGGCAAAGGCCGTGATCAGGCCGCGCGCGGTCTCGTCGAGCTGGCTCTGCATGGTCGAGGCGACGCCGTCGCGCAGTTGCAGCAGGCCGGCAAGCTTGCCGCTGGCGCTGGTGTTGCCGCCGGCTCCCGCGGAGACCGGCACGTTGTCGATGTAGACGGTGTTGCCGGCGGCTCCGGCGGCATAGCCGGCCGATGGCGTGAAGCTCACCGTGCGCGGTATGGTCTCGAACAGCGTGGTGCCATCGCCCGTCGTGATGACCATGTCGTTGTCGCCGCGCGTGAAGGTCGATACCGGAACATAGTCCGCGATCTTTTTCAGCAGCGCGTCGCGCTGGTCGAGCGCGTCGGAAACATCGGTGCCGGAACGGGTCCCGGAAATAACCGCCTGGTTGGCGTCCTGGAACTGGCTGAGCAGCGAATTGAGGTCCTTGACCGCCGTGTCGATCTGGCTGTCGGTCTGGGTGCGGAAATCCTGAATGGCCTGGGAGCCTTCATTCAGGGAGCGCACGACCTGCTTGGCCGCGTCGATGACGCTGGAGCCGAGATTCTGGTTGGACGGCGAGGTGGCGTAGAGTTGCAGCGCCTGCTGCAGATTGGCGATGGCGGTCGAGGGCGAGGAGGCGTTGTCGACGCCGTTGACCGAAACGTCCAGCTGATCCATGCCGCTGTAGAGCGCGTTCTGGCCGCTATACGCCGACAAGGCGCTGAGATTTTGCCGGAAGAGCAGGTCGTTGGTTACGCGCTGGATATCAACCGAACGCGCGCCGGGCGCCGTGCTGGTGACGACGGCGATGCGGCGCGTATAGTCCGGATTGGAGGCGTCTGCGACGTTGCGCGAGACAACGCTGGTCTGCCGCGCGGTGTTCATAAGCGCCGATTGGGCGATGCTCAATGCGGAAGATAACGACATGCTGGTCTTTCACGGGCCACGCCCGGTTTATCTCTTCAGGTTGACAAGGACGTCCATCAGGTCGGAACCGGTCTGGAAGACTTTCGAATTGGCGGTGTAACTGCGCTGCGCCGCGATCATGTCGGTCAGCTCTTCGGCGATGTCGACGTTGGAATTCTCGAGCGCGCCGGAGATGATCGAGCCCAGCTTGCCTTCATTGGCAAAGCCGACGCGGACCGCGCCGGATTCGGTGCCCTGCGCGTAGACGTTGCCTGGGAGTGCCTTGAGCTGGTCGGGGCTCTGCACATCGGCCAGCGGAATCTTGTAGAGCGCCTTGGTGGAGCCATCCTTGTACTGGGCGTAGATGGTGCCGTCCTTGCCGATCTGGACCTTGTCGATGGTGCTCGGCGCGTTGCCGTTGACCTGCGCGTCGGAAACCGTGAAGCCGGTGCCGAGCTGGGTCATCGCCGACAGGTCGAGATTGAGGCTGGCGCCGCCCGGTACGGTAAAGGTAACGCCTGTAGTGGCGCCGGTGAGCTTGCCGGTCGTGGTGTCGAAGGTCAGGTTGGCTGTACCGAGCGCGCCGCCGGTGTAGGGGAACGATGTTCCCGGCGTCGCCTTGGACTGGTCGAAAACCGCCACCTGCCAGGTGCCGGCACCGGTGTTGGTGAAATAGACGTCGAGCAGCTTCTTGTTGCCGAGATTGTCGTAGGCGACCATCGAGGATTTCGAAGTGTACTGCGCCCCCGCCGAGTTGGTGGAGGGCAGGTTGGCGGCGGCGACCGGGGTCGCGCCGGCCGACAGGTTGCCGGTGTAGCTGCCCTCGGTGCTCGGCGTTGCGGTCATTCCCTGGTCGGAGATGACAACCGGGACCAGTCCTTCGAAGCCGTTCACCGTCGCCGCCGGCACGCCGTTTTCGTAGCTGTAAGCCATAAGCTGGAAGCCGGCCGCGTTGACCAGCCTGCCCTGTGCATCGGGAACGAAAGCGCCGGCGCGGGTCAGGAAAGGCGTGCCGCTCGGGTCCTGGACGACAAAGAAGCCATCGCCGCTGACGGCAAGGTCGGAAACCGATGTGGTGTATTGAAGTACGCCCGGGTCGCTGACCGACTGCCGGATCGTCGTGGTGACGCCGCCGGAATTATAGGCGCCTCCCGTAGATGGCATGATCAGCGTCGAAAATTCGGTGGAGGATCGCTTGTAGCCGTTGGTGTCGGAGTTGGCGATGTTGTCGGCTGTCGTCGACAGGCGGTTTGCCTGGGCGTTCATGCCGGAAACGCCGGTCCGCATCATTCCGTAGAGGCTCATCGAGATGTCTCCGCAATATCCATGCCACTGGCAGCGAGGCTACGCGCCCTGTCTTGCGCGAGGCTGGCGCGGCGCGGCATCAGAACACGAGCCGGTAGCCGAGGAAGCGTTTGGAATCGATCGGGTCGGTGCCCAGCTTCTCGCGTAGCTTCTTGCGCAATTTGCTGATGTGGCTTTCGACAACGTTCTCCTCGACCTCTTCGTCGAAGATGCCGTAGATGGCGTTGAAGACCTGGGTCTTGGTGACGCGGCGGCCGCGGTTGCTCGCCAGATATTCGAGGATGCGGCGTTCGCGGCGCGGCAAGGGCAGCGGCTGGCCGTCGATCTCGGGATCGCGGCCGTCCATGAAGATGCGCATGGCGCCGATCTCGGTGTAGGCGACATCCTCATGGGCGCGACGGCGGATGGCGGTGATACGGGCCAGGATCTCTCTGATATGGACGGGCTTGCGGATGACGTCGTCGACGCCGCTCTCGAACAACCGCAGCGTGTTCTCCAGCGAATGCTGCTCGCTGAGCGCAATGACAGGAGCGCCGGTGCGGTCGCGGATCTGGCGCGGCGAGATGGCGCCTTCGCGGCAGTCGCCGATCAGGAAAGCCCGCACCGAACGCAGGTCGGTGTCGGCGGCCGAGTTCACCCACTCGCCGAATTCGCCGGGCGCGAAGCCCGCGCAGGCGACGCCCTCGCGATCAAAAAGTGAATTGTATCCCTCAGTCACGAGCTCTCGCTCGTCAACGATCACGATCATCGGCCCCGCCTTCCGAATCAGCACATCTGCCCCGTGGGGAATGGCGTAACCGCTGGTGGGAATCGTGAACAACCGTCATTTCTTGTAACTAGTTTCTTGGGAGTTTGGAATCGCACCGGTTGCATTAGCGTGCAGCAGATATGCTTGCGGCGGGAAGTTCTGGGCAAGTCAAAACGGCAATCCCAAAGCAGCGGAATCGGTACATTAGAAGCAGAAAATGCGCTCACTGGTTGCAGAAGGCGCGGGCGTTGGTTGTCCATCTGCCAAAGCCGGTGGCAACCATGTTGGCGATCACTCGGCAGACATAGACCTTCTGCGCCGGGTCGTTGTCCGGGCCGGCATGATAACGGGCGACGGCCATCGACCAGGTTTCGTGGCGGGCATGGAGACTGGCCAGGAAACGCGCCGCGTAATCGACGTTCTGGCGCGGGTCCAGCATGTCCTCGACGCTGCGGAAATGCGAGGCGTGGTAGTGGTGGTTGATCTGCATGCAGCCGAGATCGATCAGCGTCTTGCCCTCGCGCTGCGCGTTGACGAAGGTGGCAAGCGCTTCGGTCCGGCTCTTTGGGAAGACCGCTTTTCCTTCTATATTCAATGCGTTAGGCTGAAGGCTGCCTTTCTTGCCCGTCTCGGTCAGGCCGACGGCATAAAGGATGCCGGCGGGCACGCCGTAGCGGTCGGCGGCGCGCAGAATCTCGGGCTCGCAGGGATTGGTGGCGGCGAGGGCGGCGTTCGCGAGGCTAGATAAATATATCGCCGCCAGCGCGCTCGCGAGATGGCGAAGCGGCGCGGCCGTAATCCTGCGCGTCATCATGGTTACCCCTTGCGGACTGCTGGCCCGGTTGCTGGCCGCCGGCTCCATTGTTGCCACCGCCAGAGTTTCCGGGCTGGAAGGAGGACTGGTCGCGGCCAGGCGCGGCGGCAGGCGAGGCGGTTGCATCCGCCCGGGTTGTAGCCGGAACGGCCACTGACGGTTGCATGATGGTGACCTTGTCAACCTCGAAGCCCAGCCCGCGCAGCGACTTGACGATCGCCTCGCTGTCGCTGGAAAGCCGGCGGTAGGCATCGTGCGTTTCGGGCTTCAGTTCAATCGAGAGTTGTTCTCCGGAGAGGCGAAGATGGGCAGTGACCATGCCCAGTTCGGCCGGGTGAAGTTCGATCTTCAACACATGTGTCGGAACAGCAACAGAGCCGGCCACCTGGGTGGCCGCGGAGGTCGTCGAAAACGCCTGCCGCGGGCCACCATCGGCCGCTACGGCGTTGATTATGCTGAGCGCTGCCTGGCTCATGGAAGCCTGAGGCGGGGCAGGGAAGCTGCGCTCGGAGACCACGTCGATGCGCGCCGATGCCGGGAGCTGTTTTCCTGACTCCAGCCGCAACGAGGACTGGACGTCGGCGATGGATTTCATCTGCGGTGCCGGCGGCTTCGACCCGGCGCCAGGCACCTCGGCGACCGTCGTCTCGGGTAGCGGGCCAGCGGCGATTGCATTGTCGTGCCGCGATATGCCAGCTCCGGCGTCGCGGACGGACTGGCCGTCGAGCTTTGTCAGCGGCCCGTCGACGAGCGACGCCCGCTCTGGCTTCGACATCGGTTCGGGGTCGTCATGCCCGGCGGAAGTTGCCCGATAGGCTTTGGGCAGAATCTGTCCTTCGAGTGCCGATTCCGGTCCGGCTTGGCCCGCGTCGGCCGACTTGGCCGATGTCGAGAAATGGCGCAGGTCATGAAACGCCATCAGCAAAAGCAGATGGTCGTCGAGCGGTGTTGCGCCGGCGTCGGTCGTCTGTATTTCGGTGTCGGCGTCCTTGTCCGCCTCGACTTCCTTGCCGTCTTTCGTGGATTTCGCGGCCGTAAATCCGGTCGGTGCGGTCCTCGCCTTGCCGGCCGGCATCGGTTCGTCCTCGCCGGTTTGCGCCGCAAGGCCGGCGGCAAGTTTGCTCCAGCGTGGATCGCGTGCCCCGGTCTCGGTCGTCGGCTGCTTTTCCGCATGACTTGCACCGCGATGCACCATCCTGCCGAAACCGGCATCATCCTTCTTTCCGGGCACGGCCGGCTGCTCCGCCGGGCGCGTCGCGGTAAATCCTGGTAGGGCCGGGCCGAGGCTGGGGGTCATTTCGGGGCGGCTCCAAGCATCTGATCGATAAGGTCGAGCTGTCGACGGGTCTTCATCATGGCGGCGTCGGTCGGGTCGGTCGTGTCGGGACCGGCAGTATTTGCCGGCGCCGATGCCGGCAGGATCGTCGCCGAGTCGGCCGGAGGCATTGGCGCACTCGGTGCGGCCGCTGCCGTGCCGCCGGATGGCGCAACGGCAGGCTGTTCGGAGACCGCACCCTCGACGGGCGGCAATCCGGCCTCGTCGGCGGCCTGCGTGGCGGTGACCTCGGTTTCGGTTCGCGGTGCAACGCTTGCCGGTGCCGCACTTGCGGCTGGAGGGGAAGCAGGCGGCGCCACCACCTCACCGGCGATGGCCTGGGCGGCGTCGAGCAGGGCACGGTCACCGTCCGACAGCCTGCTGCGGTCGATCTTGCCAAGCTTGGTGCGCACGTCCTCGATCGTGTCCGACGTCACCGTGGACAGGCTGGAGTAAAGCTGGGCGCGCGGATCGCCCTGATTGGTGTTGCCGTCGCGGCCCTGTTCGGCCCGCGCCGAGGCGAAGGCCGACAATTCACTGAGGCCGTCGATCGCGGCACGGCGGGCAATGCGCAGATAAATGACCTTCTCGCGCTCGGCATCCATCATCGAGGTGATATCGGCCAATTTGTCCTGGCTGATCGACATGTGCAGCGCGATGACGCCGGAAACGAAGGAATCGGCGAACTGGCTGGCATAGGGCGAATGGAGATAGCGCTCGACATACTGCGTGGAGGCAAGCGCGAACCGCGCGGCATCGCGTTGCACCACGGCGATGCCGACCGAGCGCCGCAAGGCGGCTTCCTCGACAAGGGTGCCGGGGCTGAGCAGCTTGGCCTCATCGAGCAGCGTGAGCGCCGCCGCCGGGTCGTCCGTCGCCATCAGCGATCCCTTGACCAGCGCAAGAAAGGCCCCGAGGTCGCTTGGCAATGTCATGGGATCGATTGGCTTCAGGACGTCAATAGCGCCGGCGGGCCGGCCAACCAGATAGTTGATGACGCCCTTGGCAATCGAAAGATACTGGGCATCCACCGGGGTGGCGCGGGAGACCGCCGCCTCGACGGTAGATGGATTGCCGCCGCTCATGCCGTAGACCAGCAGCGCGCGAAAATTCCTGGGATCCTTGAAGTCCTCGGCGTCCGCTTGGCGCAGGCGCGCGTCGGTCATCTCAAGCAGCTTGGCCTGCATCGGCATCGCGGCGTGATCGCCGGCGGCGATGCGATCCTGGATAAGCTGCAGCGAGCGCACCAGCTGGTAAGGCTGCAGCGTGTCCTGGGCAAGGCCGGCCGACGGATACCCGGCGGCCAGCAGCAACAGGCCCATCAGCCGGCTGGTGACGGCCGCGCGCTTCATCCGCCGGTCGCCATCAGGATCTCGATGCGGCGGTTGACCGCCGACATGGGGTCGGCGGGATCCTTCGGCTGGCGGTCGGCGAAGCCCGCAACCTCGGTGATCCGGCGTTCGTCCACGCCGCCGCGCACGAGCATGTAGTAGGCCGAATGCGCGCGCGCCGTCGATAGCCGCCAATTGTCATAGCTGGCGCTGCGGAAGGGGCGCGCATCGGTGTGGCCGTTGATGCTGATGGTGCCCTTCTGGCCGTTGACGATGCGACCGATCTTTTCCATCGCCAGCACCAGTTCACGGCTCGGTACAGCCGATCCGACTTCGAACATGCCGAAGTCGAGCTGATCGGTGATCGAGATGACGACGCCCTTGTCGGTGGCCTCGACCGAGACGCCATCATGAAGCTTGTCGCCGGGCTTGAAAGCATCAGCCAGCTGCTGCTTGACGTCGGCGGCCGCCTTCAGCGCGGCGGCGGTGGGCGCCTTTTCCGCAGTCTCGGGTTTTGCAGCCTCTTGCTTCTCGACGGTTGCATCCGGCTGGGGCGCATTCGCCGCCTTGGTGTCCGTGACCTTGCCATTCGCTGCCTTGGCATCGCTGGCTCTGGTTTCGCCGGCCTTGGCCATAGCCGCGGCAACCTCCTTGCCATCCTTCGCCAGGGGCTCGAGCGGAGCGTCCTCGACCGGCGGTGCGGGCGGCTCGGCCCTGACCTTGGCAACCTGCGTCTCGGCAGCCTTGTCTCCCGGCTTGAGAGGATCGCCCTCGATCTTGGCGCGCTGGGCACTCGCCTCGGCGGCGGGCGTGGCCACCTGCTGCGACCAGAAATCGGGTTCGAAGGGATCGCGGTAGGATGCGCCGCCCGAGGCGCCTATCGCGGGACCGGCGCTCTGTGCACCGCCATCACCCTTCTGGCTGACATTCTGCATGACGCCGGTGTCGGTGGCGATTTCCGAGAGCACCGCGTAAGGGTCGGCGAAGAGATGATCGTCGGATTGCTGCGGCTGCTGTGGATCCTGCTTGTCCTGCTTGCGGTCGGATGAGCCCGCATCACCATTGCCGCCTTGACCTGCCTTGGCAGTCGCCGGTTGCGGGTTTTGGGTCGTCGCGCCGATCGCGCTCGGCCCGTCGCCAAGGTCTTCCAGGCCCTTGCGGCTTGAATTGCGGTCGACCAGCTTTACCGGGTTGAAGTAGCTGGCGACGGCCGCCTTGGTCTGTTCGTTGGCGGCGTTGATCAGCCACATGACCAGGAAGAAGCACATCATGGCGGTCATGAAGTCGGCGAAGGCGATCTTCCAGACGCCACCATGGTGGCCTTCGTCGTGATCACCATGAGCCCGCCGCACGATGATGATCTCGTGCCTGCCGTGATCGGCCTCGGCGACGCTCATGACAAGACCTCGGAAAGGGTTGCCGACCATTCGGCCATACGTGTCTCGAACACGGCCTCGTCAATGGTCACGGTCAGGTCGAAGCCGGGCGCCTCGATGAAGTCGAGATTCGCGGCGCGGGGTCCAAGCGATGCCTTCAGCGTCTCAAACAGCGACAGCGGCCCGCGCACCGCGATGCGCACCGCTTCGCCATCGCCGACCGCTTCACGAACCGTGCCGGCAAGCGCTTCAAGCGAGCGCTTCTGCAGGTCGTCGCTGACGACACCGCCGATGATGCGGGCGACCGTGGCGGCGACAAGATCCGTCACGCGTGCCTCCATGGCGTCGATGCGTGTCGAAACGGCGTTGCCGACGTCACCGCCCAAGCTCTCGAGAAAGATCCGTGCTTCCTCGGCATTGGCCTGGCGCTCCGTTTCCAGTGCCGCGTCATGGGCAGCGACAAGCCGTTCCGCCAGCGCCGCCTCCGCCTGGGCGACCGCCTCGGCGATCAGCGTGCCGATATCGGCCAGCGGTGCGGATGCTTCCGGCTTGTGTTCGGACGTGGCCTGGGGCTGGCTGACGCGCGGCGCGCGCGTGCCGAAATCAGGGAGAAGATCGAAAAGGGCTGCGGAGGCCATGGGTTACGCCGCGACTTCCTGGGCCGCCCATTTGCGCAAGATCTGCGCGGTGCGCTCCTCATTGAGGTCGACCATGCGGGCAAGCCGCTCCTGCGGCGCTGGCCTGATCTTCTGGCGAAGATCATCGAGCGGGGTGGCGCCGGGCCGCGCGCCGGGCAAGGCGCCGATAGCGGCACCCGCATCGGCGGAAGCGGCTGCCTCCGGTGTCGGCAGCGAACGCTGGACTTCATCGAAATTGGGACCCGACAAAGCGGGCGTCGCCTTTGCCGTCAGCGCCGCCGCCATCGGCCGCAGGCCGAAGAAGGCCACAAGGAACACCACTACGATGAAAGCGCCGGCGTTGATCAGCGTGCCGGCATGCTGGCCGATGGAATCCAGCATTCCAGCCTGCGGGATCGCCTCGCCATCCAGTCCGTCGATGAACTCGACCGCGGAGACGTCGATCACGTCGCCGCGCTTGTCATCGAAGCCGGTGGCGGAACTTACCATCTTCTGAATCTCGGCGACGCGCTTGGCGATCTGCTCCGGGGTCGCGTCCTTGCCCAGGATCGTCTTCAGCCGGTCCTGGTTGACGACCACGGCGATCGACATCTTGGTGACGGTGTAGCCGTTGGAGACGGTGGCGATCTTCTTGGAGTTGATCTCGTAGTTGGTGATCTCTTCCTTGCGGTCGTTGGCCGAGGAGGTCTGCGGGCCCTCGGTGCTGGTCGCCTGGGTCTCCGGCAGGTTCTGTTCGACGCTGGCCGGGGTGGAGGCCTGCTTCTGGTTGCTGTTCTCATTGGCACGCACCGACTGCACCGAGCGCTCGACGCGCGACTCCGGATCAAAGATCGTCTCTTCGGTCTGGCGCGTGTCGGTGTTGACATCGGCCTTGACGCTGGCGCGGAAATTATCGGGCCCGAGATAGGGGGTGAGCGCGCGACGGATGTTGTCGCCGATCTGCGCCTCCACGGTCTGCTCGACGCCGAGCGTGCGGGCCGCGCTGGTGTTGGAGGGATCATCGCCGGCGGCCAGCAGGTTGCCGTTGGAATCGAGCACCGTCACCTTGTCGGCCGAAAGGCCGGGGACGGCGGCGGCAACGAGATGGCGTATCGACTGGGCGCTTTTCTCGGCGTCGATGCCGGCGTAGCGGATGACGACCGATGCCGAGGGCTGCTGTTCGTCGCGGCGGAAATTGGCGCGCTCGGACATGACGATGTGGACGCGTGCCGCCTTGATGCCCGATATGGACTGAATGGTGCGGGCGATCTCGCCTTCGAGCGCGCGCACACGGGTGATCTGCTGCATGAACGAGGTGAGGCCGAGCGAGCCGACATTGTCGAACAGCTCGTAACCGGCATTGGAACTGGTGGGCAGGCCCTTTTCGGCAAGCAGCATGCGTGCCTGCGCCGTGGTGCCGGCAGGCACCAGAACGGAGGTTCCGTCCGAACCGACGTCGAAGCCGATGCCGGCCTCGCCCAGCACCAGGCCGATCTGGTTCACGTCGGAACGATCGAGCCCGACATAGAGCGTGTCGTAGGCGGGACGGTTGAGGTAGACCGAGGCGATGCCGATGACACCCATCACCAGAACGGCGATGCCCGCGAGCATGGCGAGGCGCTTCACACCAAAATCGCGGAGATTCGAGATGATGCTCTGGATCTGTTCCGGCACGATAGAGCGACTCCCAGCATGATTGTCCGCCGGAACACTAGCCCTCGAAGCTTGTGCGAAAATGAAATCGGGCCGCGCTTGCGGCGCGGCCCGTGAATTGGAAGTGGGGGTATCCGTCGGTTACGGCTGAATTAGCCGTTCTTGAACAGCGACAGGATCGACTGCGAGGAGCTGTTGGCGATCGACAGGGACTGGATGCCGAGTTGCTGCTGGACCTGCAGCGCCTGCAGCCGGGTCGATTCCTTGTTCATGTCGGCATCGACGAGCTGGCCGACGCCGCGGTCGATGGAGTCCATCAGGCTCTGCGTGAAGGTCTTCTGCAGGTCGATGCTGCTCTTGGCCGAGCCGAGGATGGTGGCCTGGTCGGTCAGCTGGCTCATGACATTGTCGATCTTGCCGATCATCTGGGTGATGATGTCGTCGGTTACGCCTGCTGCCGTGATGTCGAGATTGAAGGCGGAAACGTTGTCGATCTTGGCAACCGTCGCTCCCGCCGCCGTCTGGCCAGCGGTGTTGGCGGCGATGTCGGTGGCGCCGCCGGCAATCGCGGTCGCATAGGCATTGTCGTAAAGGGTCTGGGCGGCCGCTGTCGCGTATACGGAAGTCTTGCGGTCGAGCGTGCCCTGGTTCTTGACGGCGGTGGAGAGACCGGAATCGAACAGTTTCGTGCTCTCGACATCGATGTCGATCGTTCCGAGCGAAATGGCGCCTGACGAGGAGCGATTGAAGGACGAGACGATCTTGGCGTCGGGCTGGACGCCGTCATTGTTGGTGGCGACCTGCGTCGACGTCACCGACAGGAAATTGGAACCCGAAAAAGTGGCGGCATCGGCAAAGGACTTCATCTGCGCCTGGAGCGCGGTGATTTCCGTCTGCGTCTTTGCCTTGGCGGCGTCCGTCTGGCCGACGGTGGAAAGCAGCTTGGTCTTGATCTGGCCGATCGTCGTCAGGACGTTGTTCATGCCGGTATAGGCGGTGTCGACCTTCGAGGCGCCGAGGCCGAGCGCATCCTGGACCGTCGACAGCGCCTGGTTGTCGGAGCGCATCGTCGTCGCGATCGACCAGTAGGCGGCGTTGTCGGCGGCCTCCGAGACCCTGTAGCCCGTCGAGATTCGGGACTGTGTCTGCTCAAGCGATTTGTTGGTGGCGTTGAGGCTTTGAAGTGCAGTCAACGCCGCAGCGTTTGTCATGATGCTCGCCAAGAACTCGCTCCTTTTCCCAGGCCGGCTTTCTCAAAACCGGCGTTGCCCTCGCGAGCCGCTGGCCCGCCCCATCGATTGCCGTCGACCCGACCGGACCGATTCGCCAATCCGTTGTAAGCTATGGTTAACCATGACTAGCGCGTTATGGTTAACGCCCTGTTAAAGGCGTGCTTTCGAGGGTTAAGAAACGAGGGTTGCGCGGGGCTGGAGCAAATGCAAAACGGGCCGCGCTTTTGGCGCGGCCCGTTTGACGATGTAGCCGTTTGAGAGCGATCAGCCGCGGAAGAGCGACAGGATCGACTGCGACGAACCGTTGGCGATCGACAGCGCCTGGACGCCCAGCTGCTGCTGAACCTGCAGAGCCTGGAGGCGGGTCGATTCCTTGTTCATGTCGGCATCGACGAGCTGGCCGACGCCGCGATCGATGGAGTCCATCAGGCTCGAGGTGAAGGTCTTCTGCAGATCGATGGAGCTCTTGGCGGAGCCGAGCTTGGTGGCGGCGTTCGTCATGTCCTTGAGCGCGGCATCGACGACCGTCATCATCTGCTGGATCTGGGTGTCGCTGGCAGCAGTGGTGCCCGAGAAGATGGCCAGGCTGGCGACCGTATAGGTGTCGGTAGCCGCGGCGGCGGCACCCAGGGTCGGAGCCGAGGCCGTGGCGACGGCGGCGCCGGTGGTGCCCAGGCGATTGGAGTCGAGGATACCCTTCGACAAGGTCGCGGCGGTGCCGGCTTCATACAGCTTGATGCTTTCCACGTTGACATCGATCGTCGAGATCGAAACCGAACCGGTGGAGGTGCGGTTGAAGGCCGAAACGATCTTGACGTCCGCAGCGCTGGTGGCCGTCGCGCCGCTGTTTACCGACAGCATGTTGGTGCCGGAGAAGGTGGCGCCATCGGCGTAGGCCTTCAACTGCTTCTGAAGAGCGGCGATTTCGACCTGGGTCTTTTCCTTGGAAGCATCCGTCTGGCCGTAAGATGCGGTCAGCTTCTGCTGGATCTGGTTGATGGTGGTGATTGCGCTGTCCATGCCGGTGTAGGCGGTGTCGACCTTGGAAGCGCCGAGGCCGAGCGCGTCCGAAACGGTGGACATGGCCTGGTTGTCGGAGCGCATCGTGGTGGCGATCGACCAGTAAGCGGCGTTGTCCGAAGCCTGGGAGACGCGATAACCCGTCGAGATGCGGGCCTGGGTGGTGTCGAGGTTCTTCTGGGTGGCGTTCAAGCTCTGCAGCGCGGTCAGCGCCGAGGCATTGGTCATGATACTGGCCATGGCTACTCGTACCCTAATTTTACAGGTTTTTTTGACATACCGGTTTGTCCGGTATGACGGAGCGGCATCATGCCAATGACCGTTGCGTTTGGGTCACCCGCCATCTGCGAGCGACTATGGCGGCAAGTCCCTACCAAAGGACTAAATCGGACGGTTAATCGAAAATAATTCGCGGAAAAATCGACGACATCGGACACGCTGCCCGGTTGTTCCGGGCAGGCGAGGCTTTGGCCGAGGCGGCAAGCTCAGTTGAAGGAGCGCACCAGGCTGCCGACGAGCAGGTTCCAGCCGTCGATCAGGACGAAGAACAGGATCTTGAAAGGCAGCGACACCACGGTGGGCGGCAGCATCATCATGCCCATCGCCATGGTGATGGTGGCGACGATCAGGTCGATGACCAGGAATGGCAGCACGATCAGGAAGCCGATCTCGAAGCCGCGGCGGATCTCGGAGATCATGAAGGCGGGCACCAGGATGCGCAGGTCGACCGTCTCCTTGGCAACGACCTGGCCGCGCTCGCGAGCGAGATCGGCGAAGAGGTCGAAATCCTTGTCGCGCACATTGTGCAGCATGAAGGTGCGGAACGGATCCGAGATCTTCTCGAAGGCCTCGGTCTGGCTGATCTGGTTGTCCATCAGCGGCTTGACGCCGGTGTTCCAGGCCTGATCGAAGGTCGGCGCCATGACATAGAAGGTCATGAAGAGCGACAGCGAAATCAGGATGAGGTTCGCCGGCGTCGACTGCAGGCCGATGCCGGCGCGCAGGATCGAGAAGGCGATGACGAAACGGGTGAAGCTCGTCACCATGATCAGCAGCCCCGGCGCCACCGACAGCACGGTCAGCAGGCCGAACATCTGGATGATGTAGCCGACGGTGGTGCCGTCGGCCTTGCCGATGCCGCCAAGGTCCAGCTGCTGCGCCGCCGCGACGGAGGTGGCGGCACCGATCAATGCGATAGCGAGAAGGAATTTTCTCATTCGAGCAGCAATGTCCTGATGAGAATTTGCTTGGCATGCCCCTGGCTGCGGATCGAGGCTCGTTCCTCGAGATCCGCCTTCAGGTGCTGGTAGCCGCTGGCGCCCTCGATCTGATGCATCTTCAGCGTACGCACGAAAGCCAGAAGGTCCTGATGGATATCCTCCGCCATCGTTGGCGGCTGCGGTGCATCGTAGACCACGGATACTTCCATCCTGATCCAGGTGTCGGTGGGCGAGGCGATGTTGGTGGTGATCGGCGCCAGCGCGACCAGCGTCGGTCCCGTGCCGGCTTCGTGCGCGGCGGCGGGCTCAGCGACCTTGCCTTCATTCTCGGGCGCAACCGGCACCGATGACGGTGCGCCGACGCCCTTGAGATAGCCGCCGGACATCCAGCCCATGCCGATGGCGGCGGCCGTCACCACCAGCAGCATGGCGCCCTGGACCACAAGGGAAGGGCCCTTGCGAGACTGAACCTGTTCGATACTGGCCATGGCGTTTTGTTCTCCAATTCCTAGAACGGAAGAACCTGGTCGAGAACCTGCTGGCCGTAGGCCGGCTGCTGAACCTCGCTTATGCGGCCGCGTCCGCCGTAGGAGATGCGCGCCTCGGCGATACGCTCATAGGGGATCGTGTTCTCGGCGCCGATAT
Organism: Mesorhizobium sp. HAY1-8B; assembly: GCF_056868045.1. Taxonomy (NCBI): domain Bacteria; kingdom Pseudomonadati; phylum Pseudomonadota; class Alphaproteobacteria; order Hyphomicrobiales; family Phyllobacteriaceae; genus Mesorhizobium; species Mesorhizobium sp. HAY1-8B. Next base: position 6,615,049 of record NZ_CP200321.1, on the reverse strand, counting down.
CGGCCGGCCGCACGATGCCGGCGATGGTCAGCACCCTGAGTTCATAGTTGACGCGCACTTCCTGCGAGCCGCTGATCATCAGATTGCCGTTGGGCAGGACGTCCGTGACGACAGCCGCGACGTTGAGCTCCAGTGTTTCCGATCGCTTTATCTCGCCATCGGCGGTCGTGTCCGTCTGGGAGTTGAGCGCTCCAGAGCCCTTGCCGGCGGTGCTGCCGACCTTGTCCCATTGCGCGCTGATGTCGAAACCGAGCTTGCGGTTGGCGGTGCGGCTCCTGTCGTTCTGGTTCTTGAAGTTGGCGCGGTCGTTGATCTTGATCTTGACGGTCAGGATGTCGCCTTGGGACAGCGCCCGGGGATCGGTGAACAGCCGGCTCTGCCGATCGTCCCACAGGGAGAACTTCTTCACCGGCTGCCGCGGCGTCTCGGGATATTTGTACATGGATCCGGTGCTGCCACCGTCGATGCCGGAGCCGACCGGCGACAGAGACGGTTCCTTGCCGACCTCCTTGAGGTTGGTTCCGCAGCCGGACAGTGCCGCGACCGCGCACAGGATGAGCATTCTGCGGATCATGACGGATCTACCCTTCGGGCTGCGCTGGCCATGATGCCGGTGAGCGTCGCCGCCGCCTTCTGGTCCATTTCGTTGAGAATGACGCCGGCCTTGCGTGAATCGAGCTTCATCAGGATGGCCGCCGCCAGGTCGGCGTTGACCATTGCCAGCCGTTCGGCCGCCGCATCGGGTTTCATGCCGGCATAGATCTTCACGACGCCGTCCTCGGCCCGGGCGAGGAATACCTCGCGCCGCTTCAGCCAGGTCTCGTATTCGGCTTTCTTTGCGTCCAGCGCTTTCATGCGCTCGTCGATGCCGGCCTGGAGCTGTTTCAACTCCTCGGCCTGCAAGGCGTAGCGGCGGTCGCGCGCGGCGTCGGCGATGTTGGAACAGAAGCGCTCGATCTCGCTCTGGTCGGGCGCTTTCTCCCGGGTCAATTGCTGCGGCGCCGCCGCGGGCTGCGCGCCGGGCAGAACCTGGCGAACGACATCCTCGCCGTGGGCGATGCCACCGGCAACGGACATGGCCGCGAGAGCCACGGCCGCGAACAGAATCGCGCGGGGAGGGCGCCTTTCATGGGATGAGGGAGACGAGATCATCGGCATGGCCTATTGGAGAACCAGATCGGCTTGCAGGGCGCCGGCCGACTTGATGCCTTGCAGGATGGCAATGATGCCATCCGGCTTGACGCCGAGACGGTTGAGGCCGGACACGAGGGTTTGCAGGTCGGGTCCGTCAAGCACGGCGACGCGGGCGTTGGGCCGACTGACATCGATGGCGGTGAACGGCTCGACGGCGGTTTCGCCCTTGGAGAAGGGTTCGGGCTGCACGACGCGCGGCGCCTCGGTGATGCGCACGGTCAGCGTGCCATGACTGATGGCGACGCGCGAGATCTTGACGTCGTTGCCGATGACGATGGTGCCGGTGCGCTCGTCGATGACGACGCGGGCCGGCGTGTCGGATTCAACCACCAGATTCTCGATCTCGGCATAGAAGCGGGCCGCCGAAACGTTCTTCGGCCGTCTGATCTGGACGGTGCGGGAATCGCGCTCGGCCGCCACGCGCATGCCGAAGCGCTGGCTGGTGTAGTCGTTGATCGCGTCGGCGATGCGGATGGCGGTCGAAAAATCGGGGTTGCGCAATTGCAGCGTCAACGTCGACTGGTCGTCGAATTCGGCTTTCACCTGCCGCTCGACGATGGCGCCGTTCGGCACCCGGCCGGCGGTCGGCACGCCTTGCGTCACTTGCTCGGCCTGACCCTGGGCGGTGAAACCCGAAACGATCACGGCGCCCTGGCCGACCGCGTAGATCTCGCCATCCGCCGCCTTCAGCGGTGTCATGATCAGCGTGCCGCCGGCAAGCGAGGTGGCGTCGCCCATCGAAGAGACGTCGATGTCGATGCGGGCACCCGACTGCACATAGGGTGGCATGTTGGCGGTGACGATGACGGCGGCGACGTTCTTGGCGCGCGCGCTGCCGCCTTCGGTGGCGATGCCGAGATTCTCGAGCATGGCGCGGATAGACTGCTCGGTGAACGGCGAATTGCGCAGGCTGTCGCCGGACCCGGCGAGCCCGATGACGAGGCCGTAGCCAACCAGCTGGTTGTCGCGCGAACTCTGCAGCTGGGCGATGTCCTTGATGCGCGAGGCGACCTGGCCGGGCGGCAGCGAGCTTGGCCCGGGCGAGACGCGGAACATGCGGGTGGTGGTCGCCGGATCATATTCCGGATCGTCGTAGACGCCGCCATTCCTGGCGGCGAGATCGCGCTTGGCCTTGGGTGTCAGGCCGTCGGCCAGCGCCGGCTGCAGGCCGAGCGCGGTCGCGAGCAGAAGGACAAGCGGGCGCATCATGAAGCGCTGACCTGGATGGTTCCGTCGGCCATCACCGTGCCGGAGAGGATCTTGCCGCTGTCGCTGTTGCGAACCTTGATGAGGTCGCCGGCCGAACCTGGCTGCAACGTCACGGCGGTTGCGGTGATCGTCAGTCCGCCAGCGACAAAGAAGACCTGCACCGCGGCACCCTGTTCGACCAGCCAGGCCTCGCGGATGGCGGTTGACGGAATGTAGCGGCCGGGCAGCAGCGTACGCTTGGCGATCTTGCCTTGAAGCTCCTCGGCGCGGGTCGCCATCGCTTCGGGCTTGTGCTTGCCCGGGATCAGGGTCACCTGCTTCAGGGCTGCAAGCTCGATGGTCTCGCCGGGATAGATGACCCGGTTGGGGATCAGCACGACCTCGCCGGCAGTCTGATTGCTGGCGATCTGCGTCGCCGATTGATTTGCCGACTGATTTGCCGACTCCTGGGCGAAAGCCGGCATGCCGCCGGCCACCAGCGCAAGGATCAGCGCGGTGCGGCGAAATGCGGAGCAGGAGATCGGCATGACCATCATCCGTTACCTGATGTTCTTGGAGACGACCGAGGCCATGTCATCGGCGGCCTGGATCACCTTGGAATTCATCTCATAGGCGCGCTGCGCCGAGATCAGTTCGGTGATTTCCTTGACGGGGTCGACGTTGGAAGCCTCGAGGTAGCCTTGCTGGATGGTGGCGAAGCCGGGGTCGCCGGGCACACCGACATTGGCCGGGCCGGAGGCCGTCGTTTCCTGGAACAGATTGTCGCCGAGCGGTGCGAGGCCGGCCTCGTTGGCGAAGTTGACGATCTGGAGCTGGCCGAGATTCTGCAGGTCGGTCTGGCCGTCGATGCGGGCAAAGACCTGACCGGTCTTGTTGACGATGACCTCGACGGCGTCGACCGGCACGGTGATGGCCGGAATGACATTGGCGCCATCCACCGTCACCAGCTGGCCGGTGGCGTTGGTGTTGAAGGCCCCGGCGCGGGTGTAGAGCGTGCCGCCATCGGCGCCCTCGATCTGAAACCAGCCCCTGCCGGTCAGCGCCATGTCGAAACTGTTGCCGGTGCTGGTCAGTTCGCCCTGGGTGTGCACGTTGCGCACGGCCGTCGTCTTGACGCCGAGTCCGATCGAGACGCCCTCCGGCACCAGCGAGGCGTTGGAGCGGTTGGGCACGCCCTGCGTGCGGTCGACCTGGTAGAGCAGGTCGGAGAATTCGGCGCGGGCACGCTTGTAGCCGGTGGTGTTGATGTTGGCGATGTTGTTGGCGATGACTTCCAGGTTCGTCTGCTGGGCATTCATGCCGGTGGCGGCGATGGCGAGTGCTTTCATGACCTACTCCTCAGATGCCCATGCGACTGACTTCGAGATAGGCCGAAACGACCTTGTCGCGGATGGCGACGGCGGTCTGAAGCGCCTGCTGAGCGCTCATCACGGCATCGACGACCTGGCGGGTATCGGCATCGCCCTTGAGCGCCTGCAGCGACACCTGCTCGGCATTCTGCAGCGTGTTGACGGTCTTGGACGCCGCCTGGCTAACCGCTTCCGCGAAGGAGGTGCCAAGGTTGCCGGCCGTGGCCGGCGCGACACCGCCCTGAAGCAGGTCCGTCGCCGTATCGCCCAGCCCGGGCTTCAGGTTCAGCGCGCCGATGCCATTCACGATCATTGGTTCCTCATCAGGTCGATGGTCATTGAAATGAGGTCGCGCGCCTGCTTCACGACTTGCAGGTTGGCCTCGTAGGAGCGGTTGGCCTCGGTCATGTCGGCCATTTCGATCAGCACGTTGACATTGGGCATCTTGACGTAGCCCTTCTCGTCGGCGGCCTCGTTGCCGGGCTGGAATTCAACGGGAAAATCACTCGGATCGCGGTCGATCGAGTTCACTTCAACCGTCGAGCTGCCGGACGCCCGGTCGAGTTCGGAGACGAAGCTGATGGTCTTGCGGCGATAGGGGTCGGCGCCGGGCGTGGTGCCGGTCGACTGGGCATTGGCGAGGTTTTCCGAAACCACGCGCAGGCGCTCGGACTGGGCGCCGAGGCCGGATGCTGCGACTTTCAGGGCTGCGGTCAGCGCGTCCATGATCAGCTCTTCACCGCCATCATCATCATCGAGTGGAAGGCCTTGACGATCGCCGTGTTGAGTTCGAAGGAGCGGCGCACTTCGCCGGCCTTGAGAAGCTGGTCTTCAAGCACGACGGTGTTCTTGGACGGCATGACCACGCCGTCATCTTCCTGCGGCTTGATGGTGAAGCCGGCGTTGGTCGCCGCGCTGCCGAGATGGCCGGCCTCGGTGGTCTGCAGCGACACCGCGGTACGGTCGAGCACCTTTTCGAAGGGTTCGACATCGTTTGCCGTGTAGCCCGGCGTATTGGCGTTGGCGATGTTGCCGGCGATCGCCGACTGGCGCACGGAAAGCCACTGCGCTTGCTTGGCGGCGAGATCGAAAAGGGAAACAGGCTCCATGGGAATCTCCGGGCATGTGCCCAAAGACTAGGCCGCCAGTCTTGCGCGGACCTTGCGGACAACCGCTAGTGCGTGACGCCGAAAAGCGTGAACCGGTTTTCGGACGACATCATGCCTCTCTCCTTGATCCAGAGCCGGGCACAACCGCGACGGCCTTATCTGGAAAGCGGGATCACCTGGTTGGCGCTGGTCAGCATGACCCATTTGCCGTTGCGCTGCTCGATCGACGATACCGTGCTCGAGTCCGGCAGTGTCGAGCCGCGCTGGACCATCCACAGGCCGGTATCGTCCTCGATCATGGCGCGACCGTTGGCGACGTGAACCATGCGAAATTTCGCGACATCGGCGGGGAAGGGCTGGTCGCCGGGCGGCTGTGCCGGGATGGCGTCATCCGGCACCGTTCCGGTGGCGAACAGATCGATGCTGGTGTTGGGAACATCCTTGGCTGTCAGCGGCGCGCTGCGCTCGGCGACCACGCCGCCACCTTCGCGTCCCGAATTGGTGCCGGTGCCGCCAAACTTGATCGCCTGGACGCCGAATTGGTCCTGGTTGAAGAAGATATACCAGGGAAACAGGGCGCAGATCAGGCCGAGCGTGACGCCGAGCGCGGCGATGACGAAGTCGCTCCGCCGGTCTGCCTTCCTGGCCAATTTCGGAAATTGCGGCTTTGGCGGCTGCGGCCATTCGGTGACGGGAAACAGACCGTCGATCAACGATTCGCGGCTTGCCTGCGTCGTCTCGGCGGCTTCGATGGGGGGAACCAGATGCATGGGGGCCACGGCAGTCTGAGCAAGAACAGGCTGGGATCTGGAGAGAGCCGGCTCTGATCTGGGTACAGCCGGCTTGGCTCTGGGCAGAGCGGGTTTGGCGGCCCTGGCCAGGACAGCCGCGGTCTTGGCGACTATGGCGCTGGCGGCCTTTGCCTTGGCGATCCTGGTCTCCTCCGCTCGAGCTTCCTCGGCGGCTTTCGCCTCGGCAAGCATCTCGCTCAGGATGCGCTCGGTATACTGGCGTTCAGTCTCCTGGTTCGGCATTCAGCTTTCCCTTGAGATGGCGGGCGAGATCGGAGAACGGATCGGCCGAAGGGCGGTCCCTGGGCGATTGCGTCAGCGCCTCGTAGATCAGCGGCACCTGGCGCACGGCGATGTCGAGTTCGGCGTCGGCGCCGCCCTGATACGCGCCGAGCAGGCGAATGTCGCGCGTGTCCTCGAAGCGGGCGATCATCGATTTCAGCCGCGTCACCAAGGCGCGCTGTTCGACGCTCCAGGCCTTGCCGGCCAGGCGCGATATGGACGACAGCGGATTGACCGGCGGATAGCGGCCCTGTTCGGCGATCGCGCGGTCGAGCACGACATGGCCGTCGAGAATGCCGCGCACGGAATCGGCGACCGGATCGTTGTGGTCATCACCGTCGACCAGCACGGAAATGATGGCGGTGATCGAGCCCTTGCCTTCCGCGCCAGGCCCGGCGCGCTCGAGCAGCTTGGGTAGTTCGGTGAAAACCGATGCGGGATAGCCGCGCGCGACCGGCGGCTCGCCGGTGCCTGTCGCCACCTCGCGCAAGGCATGGGCGAAGCGGGTGATCGAATCCAGCACCAGGAGCACACGTTGGCCCTGGTCGCGAAAGTGCTCGGCGACCCGCATTGCTGTGTCGGGCGCGCGCCGGCGCATCATGGCGCTCTCGTCACTGGTCGCGACGACCGCCACGGTCTTGGCCATGCTGTCGCCGATCGTGTCCTCGAGGAATTCGCGGACTTCGCGGCCGCGTTCGCCGATCAGCGCGACGACGACGGTATCGAACGCATCGGCGCCGGCGAGCATGGCGAGCAGCGTCGACTTGCCGACGCCCGAGCCCGCGAAGACACCCATGCGCTGGCCGAAGCAGAGCGGCGTGAAGATGTCGATGACCTTGACGCCGGTCATGAAGGCGGTGCCGACGCGTTGCCGTGCCATGGCACCGGGCGTTGTGCCGCCCGACATGTCGTCGCCCCTGATCAGCGGCGGGCCACCGTCGATCGCCCTGGTGAGCGCGTCGATGGCACGTCCGCGCCACGAGGCGTGCGGTGCGACAGCGAGCGGACCCCTGCGGAACACGGCATCGCCGATACCGGCATCGGCGCTGCGTTCGAAGGGCGCGATGACGACCTCGTCGCGGCTGATCTTGACGATCTCGCCGCGGCGCGTGCCGGCCTGGCCGCGCTGCTCGACGATATCGCCCAGCCTGGCGAAATCGGAAAGGCCGCGCACCTTGTAATGCGTGGGCGTGACTTCGGTGACCAGACCGCCACGCTTGACCAGCCCATCGGCGCTGCTGAAGCGCCGCCATACCCGCTCCAACGCGGCAAGCCGATCTTCCGGCGCCGGCTGGAGCTGAATTTCGGGTGCGCGGATGGATGGCTGGCCGAGCGGCATGCTACGACTTCGAGCCGAGCGTCTTGATCGCCTCGTCGGTGGAGGAATCCGTCTGCCGCATCAAGGCCGCGGTGTTCTCGAAGGCGCGCTGGACCATGATCAGGCGGGTCATCTCCATCACCGGATTGACGTTGGATTCCTCGACGAACCCCTGGGCGATGCCGACATCGGAGCGATCGGTGACCGGATCGGGGGTGCGCGAAGGCACGATGCCTGAATTGCCGTAGCGCACGAAATTCTCGCCCGGGTCGAAATTGTAGAGGCCGATCGAACCGACAAGCTGTTCGTTCTGGCGCAGCGAGCCGTCGGCGCCGGCCTTGGGCGGGCCGTTGCGAGGGTCGAGCTGGATCGGCGCACCGCCGGCGTCGAGCACCGGATGGCCTTCGATCGACATCAACTCGCCATTCTCGTTCATCGAGAAGCGGCCGTCGCGGGTCATGACGGTGCCGGCCGGCGTGTCGATGGCGAACCAGGCGTCGCCCTGGATGGCGAAATCGAATGGATTGCCGGTCTCGGTCAGGGAGCCGTGGGCACCGGAAAGATAGGTCTTGCCGGACGAGGCGAAGGATACCGATTTCTGCCCGGTGCCCGACACCACGTCCTCGAACTTCACGCCGGTAGCGCGGAAGCCCACGGTGTTGGCGTTGGCGACATTGTCGGCGATCGTGTCGAGCCGGCGCTCGAGCGCCATCTGCGCGGAAAGGGCGACGTAGAGACTGTCTTGCATGGTCAGAACTTCAACTTCTGCATGGCCATCATCAGGTCGGTGGAGATGCCCGACGTGACTGGCTTGGCAAAGAGCACGCTGATGGACGACACCGCGGTCGAGGTCGGATTGTTGATCTCGTACATGCTGGTGAAGCGCGTCAGGAACTTGCTGAGCTTCGCCGGATCGGTGAAATCAGTGAGGTCGAGCTTCTGCTCGAACAACTGCGCCTGCTTGTCGATGTCGGCGGTGGCGAAGGAATCGGGCAGGCCCAGCGCGGTTCGAACGACGCTGGCAAGCGCCGTGTCGGCCAGCACGTCGTACCAGCTGGTGATGTCGGGCGCCTTGCGCTGGAAATAGAGCGCCAGGCGCACGCCCTCATTGGTCTTGCCGGCATCCTCCTCCAGCGTCTGGCGCATGTATTTGTCGACGGTCGGCTGTTGCGCCGCATTGATGGTGGTGGCGTTCTCGCCGTACTGCTCGAAGTTGAAGGCCGAGGCCAGTGCCGCGTAGGCCGGATCCGTCTGCTTGTTGGCGACGCTGTCGGGGTCGCGCACGCCACCCTGCAGGACCTGTTTGATGAGGTCCTTGTCCTCGGTCGCCGAATCGAGACCGAACGCTGCCAGTGCATAGGTGTAGAGCCGGTCGTTCGACATCAGGTCGTCGATGGACTTCACCTTGGTGATGTTGGCGAGATAATACGTCGTCTCGCCCTTCACATAGTCTGAATTCGGATCGACGCCGGCGATCTGAGCCTGAGTGGCGTAGTTCTTTGTCACCAGCTGCTGCGCCTTGTTGTAGATGGTGGCGTCGGCGCCGTTGGCGGCGAAATTGAAGGCGCTGACGAACTGGGCATAGCGCTTGTCGGTCAGCTTGTTGGCGAAACTGTTGGGGTCGGTGACACCTTCCTTGAGCGCCTTGACCATGAAGGCCTTGGCGTAGTCCATGTCCTCCAGCCCGTAGGCCTTCATGGCATATTTGAACAGCCGGTCATTGTTGACGAAATCGTCGATCGATTTCACCTTGGTGATGTTGGCGAGATAATATTTTGTGTCGCGATCGACGGTCGGCTGTTGCTCGATGCGATCGATAGACTTGTTGATGTCCTTGGTGATCAACTGGTAGCTGGTAAAGGTATTGAGCAAGAACGTGCCTCCGGCCGAAGCTATGCCGGTACAATAGCCGCACTTCCTTGCGCGAAACTGAATCGCCCTGACATTCGGTTCCACGGCAGCTCGGATTCAAGCCTCACACAAGGCACGGGGACTATCCCTTGCACCTGGTGTGAAATGCGGAAGGACCTGCCGTGGGCATTCTGATTGGACTTGTGGTGACGCTCGGCTGCGTCCTCGGCGGCTTCATGGCCATGGGCGGGCATCTGCACGTGCTGGTCCAGCCCTGGGAAGCCGTGGTCATCTGCGGCGCCGCGTTGGGCACCTTCCTGGTCGCCAATCCGATGAAGACGGTCAAGGATACCGGCAAGGGCATTCTGGAAGCCTTCAAGCAGGCGGTGCCGAAGGAACAGGATTATCTGGAAACGCTCGGCGTGCTGCACAGCCTGATGCGCGAACTGCGCTCGAAGTCGCGCAGCGAGGTCGAGGCGCATATCGACAATCCGGAAGAATCAGCCATCTTCCAGGCCTTTCCGACGGTGCTCAAGAATCACGATCTGATGGCTTTCATCTGCGACTACTGCCGCATCATCATCATCGGCAATGCCCGCTCGCACGAGATCGAGGCGCTGATGGACGAGGAGATCCAGACCATCAAGACCGACAAGATGAAGGCCTATCACGCGCTGGTCGCGGTCGGCGACGGCCTGCCGGCGCTGGGCATCGTCGCCGCGGTGCTGGGCGTGGTCAAGGCGATGGGCGCGCTCGACCAGTCGCCGGAAATCCTCGGCGGCCTGATCGGCGCCGCACTGGTCGGCACCTTCCTCGGCATCTTCCTGTCCTATGCCGTGGTCGGGCCCGTGGCCACCAAGATCAAGACGGTGCGCGAGAAGAAGAACCGCCTCTACATCATCGTCAAGCAGACGCTGCTCGCCTACATGAACGGCGCGCTGCCGCAGGTGGCTATCGAGTTCGGCCGCAAGACCATCTCATCCTATGAACGGCCGACGATCGATGCCGTCGAGCAGAGCACGATGAACACCGCTTCCGCCGAGAAGAAGGCCGCCTGAGCGATGCGCGACAGCTTGGTACCAGCACTGTCATGACCAGTCCGGGCAGCCCCTCGGAGGTCCGCTCGCTGATCATCGAGCGCCTGGTCGGCGACAGCGGCGAGGCGGGCCAGGTCATCGGCACCGCCCGCGGCATGGCCGAGCGCGCCGCGCCGCTGCTGCAGAAGAGCCTGACCAGCGAGCTTGGCGTCCCGGTCACTGTCGATCTCAGGGCCGTCGAGGTGAGCCGCGTCTCGGAAGCACGATCGCGCGCTGGCGATACCTTCGCCATGACTATCGTCGCGTCGTCCACGTCCTCCGATGCCATGACCCTGGTGATCGACGCACCGGCGATCGCGATCGCGGTCTGCACCTTGTTCGGCGGCGACCCGGAGATGCCGGCATCGCCGATAGAGCGCGATCTGTCGCAGATCGAGATCGATGTCTCGACCATGGTGTTCCAGCAGGTCGCGCAAGCCCTCAACGGATCGGGACGACGCTCGCTCGACCTGCGCCTTCCCGTGCCGCGGGCGACGTCGGGCACCGAGGCGAAGCGGCACGTGCTGCGCGACGGCGCGGCGGTCCGCATCGTCTTTGGCATCTCGACACCGGCGGACACCGGCACCGTCACGGTGACGATGCCGCAGCGTGTCGTTCTGGCCAGCCGCGATGGCGCAGCCGCCGGCGGCGAGGACGACCAGGGCGCGAGCTGGCGCCAGCGCTTTTCGGAAGAGGTGATGCGCTCCACAGTGGAGCTCGAGGCCACCATGCCGCTGGCCCGCCTGACGCTCGGCGACCTCGCCGATTTCGAAATTGGCCAAGTCATCGAATTCGAGGAAACGGCGCAGTCGCGGGCACGTCTCGGCGCGCGCGGCAAGACGTTGTTCGTGTGCGAGTTCGGCAAGCTGGGGCAAAATTACACCGTCCGAATCAAGCATCCCTACGATGCCGGCCAGGACTTTATCGATGGGCTGATGCCGGCTTCCGCCGGGCGTGCCTGAGCATTGGAGACGACGCATGGCCAAGACCAAGGTGGAAGCCGCCCTCGATCAACCAGACGACCAGCCCGACGAGCAGCTCGACCGCGCCATTGAGGAGTTGCGCGGCGTCCTGCATGAAGAAGAGCAACGTCCGGATGCGGCGTTCAGGCCCGCTTCATCGGCCAATTCGAACGTGATCATGAACATCCCGGTCGATGTCCAGATCATCCTCGGCAGCACCGAGATGCCGGTCTCCGACCTGATGGCGCTGCAGAAGGGCTCGACGGTGGCGCTCAACCGCCGCATCGGTGAACCGGTCGACGTCGTGGTCAATGGCCGCAAGATCGCGCGCGGCGAGATCACGGTGCTCGAAAGCGATCCGTCGCGCTTCGGCATCAGGCTGACTGAAATCATAGCCGGCACGAAGGGCGCCTAGACATGGCTGGTGGGGCTTGCCGGTTGCAGCGGAGGCGAGAGGCAGCATGACACCGCTGACGACCTTGACGCGCGCGCAGAAGGCTGCCGCCATATTGGTGGCGATGGGCAAGCCATCCGCCAGCCGCCTCTTGAAATTCTTCAAGCAGGAAGAGTTGAAGGCGCTGATCGAGGGCGCGCGGCTATTGAGAACCATTCCGCAAAGCGATCTCGAGCGCATCGTCGCAGAATTCGAGGCGGAGTTCACCGAGGGGGCCGGCCTGCTCGATTCCGCCGACAGGATGGACACCATCCTCAACGAATCCCTGTCGCCCGAAGAGATGAGCGCGATCATGGGCAACAAGAAGCCGGAGGCGGCGCCGGAAGGGCCGCCGCCGATCTGGCCGGATCTTGAGAAGCTCGAACCCTCGCGGCTCGGCGCCTTCCTCGCCGGCGAACATCCGCAGACGGCGGCCATGGTGTTGTCGAAGCTGGCGCCGCAAGCAGCGGCGAGCGTGCTTTTGACACTGACGAAGCCGATGCGCGGCGAAATCATCAAGCGCATGGTGACGATGGCCAACGTTCCGGATGCCGCCGCCAGGATCGTCGAGAACCGGCTACGCGCCAGCGTGCTGGCGGAAACCTCGACCAAGGACACGTCGGCGGGACAAGCGCGCGTCGCCAGCGTGCTCAACGAGATGGACAAGCCGCTGCTCGAGGAGGTCATGCAGGATCTGGAAGCCGCCGGCACGCCCGATCTCGACGGTGTGCGGGCAAGGCTTTTCGCTTTCGACGACCTGCCATTGCTCACCCAGAAGGCACGCGTGCTGCTGTTCGACGGACTGTCGACCGAGCTTGTCACGCTGGCGCTGCGAGGCACCTCGGCGGCACTCGCCGAAGCGGCTCTGTCGGCCATCGGCGCGCGGTCGCGACGCATGATCGAAGCCGAACTCGGACAGGGTTCGGAGGGGGTTCCCCTCGCCGATATCATGGCGGCGCGCAAGACGATCGTGTCGACGACGATCCGGCTGTCGCGCGAAGGCGCATTCGAGCTTCCGTCGACGCAGAACGCCGCCTAAATCAAAGGATTAGAGCATGATGTCATCCGACAACCGCTTCACACTTTTCGGCATCATGCTCTAAGGCATGTCCGACGCCACCGACAAGGACTCGAAAACCGAAGAGGCGACGGAGAAGAAGATCCGCGACACCATCGAACAGGGCAAGCTGCCCCATTCGAGGGAAACCGCGATCCTGGCCTCCTTCGTCGCCATACTGGTGTTCACCGTCTTCTACGCCAAGGACGCGATCATCGATCTCGGCATGTTCCTGTCGATGTTCCTCGAGAAGCCCGAAGCCTGGCCGATGGACACCGAGACCGATGTCATCGAGCTCTACAAGATTGTCATGTTGGAAGTGGGTCGCGCCATCGTCAGCCTGCTGGTGCTTTTGACCGTAGCCGGTATCGGTGCCTCGGTGCTCCAGAACATGCCGCAATTCGTCGGCGAGCGAATCAGGCCGCAGCTTTCGCGCATTTCGATCACCAAGGGCTGGAACCGGATGTTCGGTGCCCAGGGCTGGGTCGAGTTCCTGAAATCCCTGGCGAAGGTCGGCTTCGCCATCGCCGTGCTCACCTTCACGCTGTCGGAGGATCACCGCAAGCTGCTCGCCGGGATGATCACCAACCCAGTCGCCTTCGGTCTTGTCATCCGCGGCATCGCGGTCGACATACTGGTGGCGATCGTCTTCGTCATGGGGCTGATCGCGGCAATCGATATCGTTTGGTCGCGCTTCCACTGGAGGCAGGACCTGCGCATGAGCAAGCAGGAGGTCAAGGACGAGTTCAAGCAGTCCGAGGGCGACCCGATCGTCAAGTCCCGGCTGCGCTCGCTGGCGCGGGACCGCGCACGCAAGCGGATGATGACGGCGGTGCCGCGCGCGACACTGATCATCGCCAACCCGACCCACTTCTCGATCGCGCTGAAATATGTGCGTGACGAGGATTCGGCACCGCTCGTGGTGGCCAAGGGGCAGGATCTGGTGGCGCTGAAAATCCGCGAGATCGCGAAGGAGCACAACATTCCGATCTTCGAGGACGTGGCGCTCGCCCGCTCCATGTACAAGCAAGTTTCGGTCGATAATGTGATCCCGTCGCAATTCTACCAGGCCGTCGCCGAACTGGTGCGGATCGTCTACTCGAAAAAGGCTGAGCGCAGACAGATTTCATGAATCGCCAACCGCACGCAAAATCCCGCGAGATCATCGTCGCCAACGCCATAGAGCAGGTGGTTGGCGAATTGCGGCTGATCGATGTCGCCGACTATATCGCCTTCATCCGGCTGGAGCATTTCGCGTGCCTGTCGGACCTGGTCGATTCAGCGGTGGAGCTGTTCTTCATGCCCGGCACGCTCAGGCTCGGCCACGGCGGCGAGGCGCATGTCGACTGGAGCGGTAGCCCGCGCATCGTGCTCGATCTGGAGTTGCGGCCGCCCGGGGTGACCGTCTATTTCCAGCTGACGCTGAGCGAGGCCGGCAACTCGGTCGTGGTCAATTACGTGTCGTTCGAAAAGCCTGGCGAGGATCCCGATCACAATACGGCGCTGCTGGAAGCGGTGATCGAACAGGCCCGTATCCGCAAGGTGGAGCCCATGGCCTTCTGAGGTCTGTTGCGGGCCCGGCGAGGCCGGCCTGCAGAATGGCGGTTCCCCGCGTTTTTTCGGGTGCTCACATACCCAAACTTACGCTCGCTCCGGCTCTCGTTATCCACCGGTTTGGTCGCTTCGCGCCCGTCTTCGATTGCGGCTCGGCCTGATCTCAATCTCAACAGACGTTGAGCGCCTCATCGATTCATTATTCGATCAGACCGAGCCGCAGCGCCTTGGCGACCGCCTGGTTGCGGTTGACGGCGTTGAGCTTCTGGGTCGACTGGGTCAGATATTGATTGGCTGTGTGCACCGACAGCTTCAGGAGCCGCGCGATTTCCTCGCTGGTGTTGCCGTTGGCGGTCAGCTTCAGGCACTCCAGCTCGCGCTTGGAGATGGCGCGCATCCTGCCGGTGTCGCCCGGACGGATGCGGGCGACCGCGGCGAACAGGGAAAAGCAGCGGGCGTGGATTTCGTAGAGTGCATCCTGCGGCAGGGCGATCTCCGACCCCAGGAAGACGACAAGGCCGCACTGACCGCGATCGGCATGGACGGGAAAGGCGATGCCGCTGGTGCCGGGCGCCAGCGGCGCCATCTGCTCGGTCCAGGCGAGGTTGCCGAACGTCTCGGTCATCGCGGCGACGCCGTCATCCGTCCACCAGCGTGGCTCCGTCGAGTTGTGGGTGTGGCGCACGATCTCCTCGCCATTGGCGCCCGAGATAAACTTCGTCGCCACCGCAATGCCGGGATAGTCGGAATCGAAACACGGGACCAGCCGTGCGCGTTCCGGCGACGGGCTGACGAAGAACAGGCCGAAGGCCGAGGCGCTGATGTCGACCGCGATCCAGCGGCAGCGGCGCACGGCATCGGGAATGGTGACGGCGTGATGTGTTTCGGAGCCGAGCGAGAAGGCGCCGAAGGGGCTGCGCTGATCGTTGAAAATCGCCTCCGCGGCGTCCCTGATGTCGGCCTGTTTCAAATGATGCCACTCCTGATCGCCGTGGCGATGGCCATCGCACGGTTGCTGGCCGCGAATTTCTGGATGGCGTGGGTGATGTAGCTGTTGACGGTGTTGGAGGAGACGCCAAGGATGACCGCCACTTCATCGGTGGTCTTGCCTTCCGAAACCCAGAACAGGCATTCGCGCTCACGATCCGACAGGGGATCCTGCATGGCCGCGGCGGCGATCAGCTGCGGAATATGCGAGAGCGCGTAGCAGCATTTCAATTGCGCCCTCATCAGCGCCGGCTGGTCGATCTGGCCGGCCATCGCCGCCGAGAACAGAGCAAACAGGCGCTGGCGGCCGACATTCAGCCTGAGCGAATAGATCTCGGCATGGCCGAGCACGTCGAGGAGACGGGCCTCTTCGCCGGAGACCAGCCCATCGACGTCGGGCGCCTCCGCCGCCACCAGCGGTCTGGGCCGGATGCCGGGCGCGACGGTAAGCGCGCCTTGGGCAAGGCCGGCGATCAGCCGCTTGCCGATCAGTTCGATGGCGTCGAAGATCCAGTTGGAGGAGACGATGCGCGCGTCGTTGCGGTCCTGGTCATGGACGATAGCAACCAGCATGTAGCTGTCGGCGCCGATCTCGGCGGTCAACTCCATGAAGAAGCTGGTCAGATCACCGCGCGACGCCAGGCGCGAGCCCAATGTGTCGGATTGAAGAGGCGCGGCGGGACTGCTCATTTGTTGCTTTTGGCCGGAATCGTTTCTGATGCCCGGATGCTGGAGAGTCAGCCGCCGAACCCGAAAACGCGTTACTTTTACGAGACACACACGAGGCGCGGGGCCGCGCCCAACCAGACGGAATCCATTCAGGGAACGCGAAGCCGTCCGCGTCTGGCGCCGGAAGATTCCGGAACGTGAGACTTTGGGTGGTCGCCGCGCCCCCCGAGGACCGGCTGATTCGGGTCTAATCTACCCGCAGATGAATCTGACATCAAACGCGATTTGACAAAATCGAATCCGATGGACTCAGGCGCGACTCAGGAGGCCATTTTCGCGGCCTTCGAGGGTGTGAGAATACCGGGACTGGGCAAGCCGGCCATATCGGCCAGATACATAAAGGGCGGCTGACGCCGCCCTTCCTTCGCCTTGTCGTTTTCTCCGAAAGGGCTGCCGCTTTCGGGCGACGAGCTTACCGGTCCTCGAAACCGGTCAGCACGCCGACGGCATTGATGCCGATCTCCTCGACGGCATAGCCGCCTTCCTGGACGAACAGCGTCGGCAGGCCGAGCTTGGCGATGCGGCGGCCGATCTTGGGATAGTCCGCGCTCTTCAGCTTGAACTGGCTGATCGGGTCCTTCTCGAAGGTGTCGACGCCAAGCGAGACGACGACGATGTCGGGCGCGTAGGCGGCGAGCCTGGCGCAGGCATCCTCCAGCGAGGCGTTCCATGCGTCCCAGCCGGTGCCGAACGGCATGGGATAGTTGATGTTGAAGCCTTCGCCCGCGCCGACGCCGCGTTCATCGGCATGGCCGAGGAAGAACGGATATTCGACCATCGGGTCGCCATGCAGGTTGAGGACCTGCACGTCGGCGCGGTCGTAGAAGATCTCCTGCGTACCGTTGCCATGGTGGTAGTCGACGTCGAGGATGGAGACGCGGGCCGCGCCCTGGTCGAGAAACCATTGCGCGGTGACAGCGGCGTTGTTGATGTAGCAATAGCCGCCCATGAAGCCGGCGCCGGCATGGTGGCCGGGCGGGCGGCAGAGCGCGAAGGCCGACCTTTCGCCGCCCTTGACCAGACCGGCCGCGGTCAGCGCCACGTCGTAGGAGGACTTGATCGCTGCCCATGTGCCTTCGACGAAGGTGGCGCCGCCGTCGAAGGAATAGTATCCGAGCAGGGCGTCGATGCGCTTTGGCGGTACGTCGCCGCGCAGGCCGCGCGTCGGCCAGGTGAAAGGCATCGCCGAACCCTGGAAACCGGATTCCACCCATTGCGGCCAGACCGTCGGCAGGAAGTCGATGTAGTCTGCCCTGTGAACGCGCTTGGCGGCGGCTAGGTCGTGCTCGACCGGCGCGATGATCGGACCGAGCTTCTCGCTTTCAACCCGCGCCTTGATGAATTCGGCCCGCGAGGGTTTTTCGAAACCCGGCACGATGGCCGATGTGACCAGTTCCATCTGGCCGGCATGGCCAGCATGAAGCGGCGAATAGACAGTCTTCATGAAATTCCTCTCGAAATGCGAAATCAGTCCAGGTTGAGATAGGGGCTCACCAGAGCCAGCCACATGGCTTCGACGTCGTCCTCGATGAGGTCGAATGTCCTGCGATCTCTCTTCAGTCCGACCAGCCGGCAGGCGTGCCCGACCTCCATCATCACCAGGCCGAGCCGTTTGGCGATCTTGTCTTCGAGAGCCGGATTCACATGCCGCAGCCAGGCGGCGTAAAGGGCGATGATCTGCTCGTCGTATTCGTCCTGGATAGGCCTGAGATCGGCGTTGCCTGAAATGGCCTCGATCACCGGCATCAGGGTCGCGTTCTCGAGATAGATACTGGACGTGTCGATGAAGAGCTTGCGCACTTCGCGCCGGAATTCTTCGCGGTTGGTGGGCCGGGGGACCTTGATGCGCTTCTCGATCACCTTGGGAAAGGAGGACAGCCAGCGCCGGGCGAGGTCCAGAAGGATGGCTTCCTTGTTGGGAAAGTACTGGTAGACCGAACCGACCGACAGGCCCGCGCGCTGCGCTATGGCGAGCGTCGTCGGAGTCCTGGTCCCTTGCTCTCGCGTCAGGATCAGCGCCGCGTCGAGAATCCGGTCGACAACCCTGCTCGACCGTTGCTGCCGCGGCTGCTTGCGCGGCTCGAGCGCTGTCCTGGTTTTGCGGTCGAGACTGCGCTTCACTGCTCGATGTCCTCGTTCCCCGCCTGGTCCCAACACAGGCGCGGGGTGCTGTCCACAATACATTCTAAATTCCGCATGTTGACAAACGCGAATAATCAGTCGCATTCTTTATCCACGCTGTCCCAAGGGATAACAAGGGGAATTTCGAAGGCAGCGGACTGGCATCGTTTTTTGTTCCGTGGCGCCGCTCAGGTGGGTGGCCGGTCGTCGAGCGCAGGGTTGTCGGTCTCAGTCGGTCATCAAAAGCGCGGAGTCGCGATGTCTGTCACGGGTGCGGGTCACAATGCGGATCTGATCGTCATCAACGGTCGCGTGCTGACCATGGACGACGACAATCCCGCAGCCGAGGCCGTGGCCGTCAGGGACGGCGCCATCATCGCCATCGGCAGCCGCGCTGTGATCGAAGAATTCAAGGGATCGACAACCAGGGTGATCGACGCCAAGGGCGGTTCGGTCCTGCCCGGTTTCATCGAAGCCCACATGCATCTGTTCTCGGGAGGGGCCGAGCTCGCGCATCTTCAGCTTGGCGGTGTCCACGGCTTCGAGGCGCTGCAGAAGGCGATCCGCGACTATGCATCGACAAAGCCCAATGCCCCGATGCTGGTCGGACAGGGTGTCGACTATACGGTGCTCGGCAGCGAGCGGGTGACGCGCCACCATCTCGACGCGATTCTGCCCGATCGTCCGTTCTGCATGGCCGCGCCCGATCATCATACGATGTGGGCCAACACCAGGGCGCTGGAGATGGCCGGTATCCTGCATGGACGCGCGCTTGGTCCGGGCAATGAGATCGTCATGGGTGACGATGGCCTGGCGGCGGGCGAATTGCGCGAGGGCGAGGCCTTCGGTCCGGTGCTCGATCTTGCCGGCGAGGGCCGGGTGCGGCTGGGGCTGGCCACCGGCGGCGAGCCGGATCCGATGCCGTCGGCCGCCGAACGCGCCGCCGACCGCGACATCATGCGGCGCGGCCTCGCCTGGTGCGCGCGCCACGGCATTACCTCCATCCAGAACATGGACGGCAATCTCTACCAGCTCGAACTGCTGGCCGAGATCGACGCCGAGGAGGGCTTGCCCTGCCGTGTGCAGATCCCATTCCACTACAAGAATTTCATGACGCTCGACATGCTCGACAAGGCGTCCGTCATGGCCGAGCGCTATAGCAGCGAGTGGCTGTCGTCGGGCATGGTCAAGGTGTTCTATGACGGCGTGCTCGATTCCTGGACGGCCGTCATGGTCGAGCCCTATGCCGACCGTCCGGACTGGGTCGGCGAGCCGCTGTTCACGCCGCAGCAGTTCATCGATCTGGCCGTCGCCGTCGACAGGCGTGGGCTGCAGATCGCCGTCCACTCCATCGGTGATGGCGCGGTGCGTGCGGTGCTCGACGGCTACGAGGCGGCGCAAAAGGCCAATGGCAAGCGCGACAGCCGTCACCGCATCGAACACATCGAGGTCACCACCACCGCGGACGTGCCGCGGTTTGCCGAACTCGGCGTCATCGCCTCGATGCAGCCGCCGCATCCGCCAGGCGCCATGGATTTCCCGCTCGAGCCGACCGTGTCGCGCATCGGGCCGGCCCGCTGGCCGCTGAGCTATGCCTGGCGAACCCTGAAGAACGCCGGCGCGCATGTCGTCTTCGCCTCGGATTGGCCGGTGTCGCCGATCGACCCGATCCTGGGCATTCAGGCGGCAGTGACGCGCAAACCGTGGGCAGAAAGCGATCCGGACCAGAGTTTTTCGCTGCAGGAATCGATCGCCGCCTACACGGTCGAGGGCGCCTATGCCGAATTCGCGGAGCATCGCAAAGGCACGCTGAAATCAGGCTATATGGCCGATCTGGTGGTTCTGTCTGATGACATCGAGAAGACTGCGCCGGCCGATCTGCACAAGGTGCGCCCGGTGACGACGATCTGCGGTGGCAAGATCACTTATCAGGCCTGACAATGGCATGAGGCTTGCTGGCTAAAGACGGACTGAACTGTGATTCAATGCCGGGCTTGCCAACCTACCGGGCGTGTGGTCACATCGAACAGGGGAACAGCTCCGCCAGCAAGAGCGGGGTCAACAGTGAGGCGTAATCGTGCCGGACAAACCGGATCGGAATGCGATTGAAGTAGTAGGCGTCAGCAAAATTTTCGGATCGGGTGAGGGGCAGGTCGCTGCCCTCGACAAGGTCTCTGTGTCCATTCGCGAGAACGAGTTCTTCACGCTGCTGGGACCGTCCGGCTGCGGCAAGACCACCCTTTTGCGGCTGATTGCCGGCTTCGACTTTCCAACCGCCGGCGAGATCCTGCTCTACGGCCAGGACATCGCGCCGCTGCCGCCGTTCAAGCGGCCTGTCAACACCGTCTTCCAGTCCTATGCGCTGTTCCCGCACATGACCGTGGCCGACAATATCGGCTTTGGCCTGGAGATGCTCGGCAAGCCCAAGGCCGAGATCAAGGCGCGCGTCGCCGAGATGCTCAAGCTGGTCAAGATGGAGGCGCTGGCCGGCCGCCGCACGGCCCAGATTTCCGGTGGCCAGCAGCAGCGCGTGGCGCTGGCACGGGCGCTCGCGCCGCAGCCGAAAGTGCTGTTGCTCGACGAACCGCTCTCGGCGCTCGACTACAAGCTGCGCAAGGAGATGCAGATCGAGTTGAAGCGGCTGCAGCACGAAACCGGCATCACCTTCATCTTCGTCACCCACGACCAGGAAGAAGCGCTGACCATGTCGGACCGCATCGCGGTGATGTCGGCGGGCAAGATACTGCAGGTCGGCTCGCCCTGGGACATCTACGACAAGCCGGCGGAACGCTTCGTCGCCGACTTCATCGGCGAGACCAATTTCCTCACCGCCGCCATATCGGGCGCCGGCAACGGCAAGGCGCGCGCGACGCTCAAATCCGGCACGACCATCGAGGCCACCGTTGCCGAAGGGTTCCAGCCGAAGGACAACGCCACCGTGGTGGTGCGGCCCGAGCATGCCAAGCTGACGAAGGGCAAGGGCGACCTGTCGGGCACGGTCGAAAACATCGTCTATTTCGGCACCGACACGCATATCCACGTCCAGCTCGACAGCGGCGATCCCTTCACCGTGCGCCAGCAGAACACGCGCAGCGCCGGCTGCGGTTTCGAGCGCGGCGACAAGGTTGGCATCCTGATCGGCAACGATGCCGCGCAAGTGCTGAGGGACTGATGGCCACCGCGGAAGAAGTCGCCAAGGCCGCCGAACGGCGTGATGTCCGTGACCGCTGGCTTTTGTCAGCGCCGGCGCTGCTGGTCATCCTGCTCGCCGCCACCGGCCCGTTGCTGATCGTGCTCGTCTATTCGTTCCTGACGCCCGGCGCCTATGGCGACGTGAAATGGCAGTTCTCGTCCGACGCCTGGACATCGGTGTTCCTGGAACGCGATATTTTCGACGACACGCTTTCGCTCGCCGCGGCGCACGTCACCATCTTCTGGCGCTCGATCAAGCTTGCGGTGGTAACGACGCTGGCAACCTTGGCGCTCGGGTTCCCGACCGCCTATTTCATGGCGACGCGCAGCGAAAAGACCCGTGACCTCTGGCTGTTCCTGATCACCATCCCGTTCTGGACCAACCTGCTGATCCGCACCTTCGCCGTGCTGCAGATCATCCGCAACGAAGGCATCATCAACACCATCCTTTTGAAGCTCGGCATCATCTCGGCGCCGATCCAGATCCTCTATACCGACACGGCGATCCTGATCGGCATGGCCTATGTCTACCTGCCGCTGATGGTGCTGCCGATCTACGCCAGCATGGAGAAGCTCGACTTTCGCCTGGTCGAGGCGGGCTATGATCTCTACGCGACACGCTTCAAGGTGCTGCGGAGGATCATTTTCCCGCTGGTCAAACCCGGCGTCATCGCCGGCTCCATCCTTGTCTTCATTCCAGCCCTGGGCGCTTATGTGACACCGAGCGTGCTTGGTGGCGGCAAGAACATGATGCTGTCCAACCTGATCGAATTGCAGTTCGGGCAGGGCCGCAACTGGCCGCTTGGCTCGGCGCTTTCGATCACGGTGATGATCATCGTCATGGTGGCGCTGCTGGCCTATGTGCGCAATGCCGGCCAGTCGGGGGTGCGTCATGGCTAGCAACTTCTCCATCAAGCACCAGCCGGGCTTCACCGCGATCGCGGCGACCTGTTTCGTCGTGCTCTACCTGCCGATCGTGGTGCTGGTGATCTATGCCTTCAACGCGGCCACCTCGACCTCCGAATGGGGCGGCTTCTCGCTGAAATGGTTCCAGTCCGCATACCAGAACACGCAAGTCATCGATGCAACGCTGCGCTCGTTCCAGATCGGCGCCATCGCGGCGGTGCTGTCGACGATCTTTGCCACCATGGCGGCGCTTGCCACCACGCGCACCGCCTCCTATCCCGGCCTTACCTTCAAATACGCGGCGATCAACCAGCCGCTGATGGTGCCCGAGATCGTCACCGGCGTGGCGCTGCTGATCTTCTTCTCGCGTATCAAGATCTTCACCGGCTATTCCGGCCTCGGCTACCTGGTCGCCGCGCATACGGCGTTCTGCATTCCGTTCGCCTACCTGCCCATCCGGGCGCGGCTGGAGAACATGGACCTGACGCTGGAGCGAGCCGCGGCCGATCTCTACGCAACGCCGTGGAAGACCTTCCGCCGCATCACGCTGCCGCTTTTGTGGCCGGGCATCCTGGCCGGCCTGATGCTGGCCTTCGTCATCTCGCTCGACGATGTCGTCATCACCGAGTTCGTCAAATCGGGCGGCCAGGACACGCTGCCCACTTACATGCTCGGCCAGATCCGCCGCGGCATCACACCCGAGATCAACGCGATATCGACCGCTTTCCTGCTGCTTTCGGTCGCGATCGTCACGTTGTTTTTCTTTGTCAGCAGGAAACGAGACTGAACCTGAAATGGGAGATAGAACGATGAACTGGAAGACAACAGCGACCGCCATGGGGTTGGCGTTGCTCGCTTCGACGGGCCTCGCCCGCGCCGACGGCGTGCTCAACATCTACAATTGGGGCAACTACACCAGCCCCGATGTGATCAAGAAGTTCGAGGACAAATACAACATCAAGGTGACCATCACCGACTACGATTCCAATGACACCGCGCTCGCCAAGGTCCGGCAGGGCGGCACCGGCTTCGACATCGCCGTGCCCTCGCAGACCTATGTGCCGATCTGGATCAAGGAAGGTCTCCTGCTCGAGACCGATCCGGGCAAGATGGAGAATTTCAAGAACGTCGCTCCGGAATGGGCCAATCCTGAGTTCGATCCGGGCCGCAAATATTCCGTGCCATGGGCCTGGGGCACGATCGGCGTCGTCGTCAATACCGATGCCTACAAGGGGCCGGCCAACACGTGGGGTATCGTCTTCAACACGCCGGACGAGCTGAAAGGCAAGGTCAACGTTGTTCCCGAGATGGGTGACGTGATCTTCGCGGCGATCAAATATGTCGGCGGCGAGCAGTGCACGAACGACAAGGCGGTGCTGAAGAAGGTGCGCGACCTCCTGGTGGCGGCCAAGCCGAACTGGATCGCGATGGAATACAACACCATCGAGAAGATGGGCGCCGGCGACTTCAAGGCGACCAGCGACTGGAACGGCTCGGCATTGCGCCAACGCCTGGCCAACCCGGCCATCCACTACAACTATCCGAAGGAAGGCTTTGGCCTGTGGAGCGACAACGTCGTCGTTCTCAAGGACGCCAAGAACGTCGAGAACGCCAAGCTGTTCCAGAACTTCATCATGGATCCGGAAAACGCGGCGGGCCTCTCGGCCTTCCACCGCTATGCCAACGCCATCACCGGCTCGGACAAGTACATGCCGGCCGACATGAAGGATGCGCCGGAAGTCGTCATTCCGGCCGACGCCAAGCCGAAAGGCGAATTCCAGAAGATGTGCGCGCCGGAAACGCAGGAACTCTACACCAAGATCTGGACCGAACTGCAGAAGTAATCGCTGCATGAGAGACCCGGCGGTACACGCCGGGTCTTTTCTTTTCCGGGAATGGCCTTTCATGGACTCCTATCGCAACAGCGATCCGCGGCCGCCGATCATGCAGGGCTCGCCGCCCGCCATGGTGCCGCCGAAGCTCGACTGGGACCGGCCGCCGTGGAACCGCTGGGCGTTCCAGCACATCAGGGAAATTCTGCCGACCGCCGAAGTCTGGCGCGGCAACGGCCATCGCCATCGTCTCGAACGCGCCGAAGTCGACCTTGACGGGCTGGCGGTAGAGGACAGCGAGGGCAAGCCGACAACGCTCGCCGGGTTGTTTGACGAGACCTATACGGATGGCTTCCTCGTGCTCAAGGACGGCAAGATAGCCTATGAGCGCTATTTCAACGGCATGGACGAGCGCACGCTGCATCTGTCGCAGTCGATGGCCAAGTCCGTCACCGGCTCGGTGTTCGGCATACTGGCCGGACGCGGCTTGATCGATCCGGCCATGCCGGTCACCGACTATTTGCCGGAACTCGGCGCCACCGGCTGGGCCGGGGCCAGCGTCCAGCATGTGCTCGACATGACGACGGGCGTGCGTTTTTCCGAGGAATACATCGACCGCTATTCCGATATCGGCCAAGTCGATGTCGCCACCGGCTGGAAGCCGGTGCCGCCAGGCAGCGATCCGGATTTCCGCTGGCCCTCGCACATGTTCGAGCTGATCCTGGGCCTGAAGGACACGGTCCGCCCGCATGGCGCCGCATTTGAATACCGCTCCATCGAGACCGACGTGCTCGCCTTCATCATGGAGCGGGTGACCGGCAAGCGGCTGGCGCAGCTGGTTTCGGAAGAACTCTGGCAAAAGCTCGGTGCCGATGAAAGCGCCTGCTTCACCGTCGACAGCGCCGGTTATGCGCTGGCCGATGGCGGCTTCAATGCGACGCTGCGCGACTATGCCCGCTTCGGCCAGATGATCCTCGACAATGGAGGCGGCATCGTGCCGGCCGGCTGGATCGAGGCGACACGCAACGGCAAGCATGGGCCGGATTTCTCCGCCAGCCTGCCGGAAGGCAGCTATCGCAACCAGTTCTGGATCGAGGATGCCAGCTCGCGCGCGCTGATGTGCCGGGGTGTGTTCGGGCAAATGATCCATATGGACTGGAACACCCGAATGGTCGTGGTGAAGCTTTCGACCTGGCCGGATTTCAGCAATCTCGCCTATTCCACAGCGACGCTGAAGGCGGTGCACGCCATCGCCGCCGCACTGCTCTGAGCTCCCACAAGAAACGACCTGGAAGGAAACGCCATGACCGGCAAGACCGCGTTCGAGACCCGCTACGGCTTTCGCCGCAACGAGGTGCTGCTTTCCAACTGGCGCGTGAACCCGTTCAATCGATGGTCGTTCCAGAATCTGGGCGAACTGGTGCCGACAGCGCGCGTGGCCGCGACGTCGGGCAGTGCCGAGGCACCCGCGCGGGATTTCGGCGGCTTGGCTGGTGAAAAGGTTTCGGTTGCAAGTGCTCCGGAGACGGTGGCGGAATTCCTCGTGCGCTCCAGCACCGATGCGCTGACGGTGATGAAGGGCGGCAAGGTGATCGGTGACTGGTTCGCGCCGCATATGGATTTTGGCGCCCGTCACATCATCTTCTCGATCAGCAAGTCGGTCACCGCCATCATCGCTGGCATATTGGAAGGCGAGGGCGTGTTCGATCCGGACGCGCCGGTGACGCTGTATATTCCGGAAGCCGCCGGCTCGGCCTATGGCGATGCGAGTTGCCGGCATGTGCTCGACATGAGCGTCAGCCTCGATTTCGAGGAAGCCTATCTCGATCCGGAAAGCGCTTTCGCGCGTTACCGTCGCGCCACGTTGTGGAATCCGGGCGGCGGCACGGAAAGCCTGCGCGAATTCATCCTGACCCTGCAGCGCCTGGCAGAGCCGCATGGCCAGACCTTCCGCTATCGCTCCCCCAATTCAGACCTGCTCGGCCTGTTGCTGGAACGGGCTTCCGGCCAGCGCTTCACCGACCTGATGCGCGAGAAGCTGTGGCTGCCGCTTGGCGCCGTCAGCGAAGCCTCGATCGGCGTCGACATGGAAGGCACGGCGCGCACCGCCGGCGGCATTTCGGTGACGCCGCGAGACCTGGCGCGCGTCGGCGAAATGATGCGGCAAGGGGGCACCGCCAATGGACGCCGCATCGTGTCCGAGGCCTGGGTGCGCGACACGACAAGCACCGGCGGCAGCGCGGAAGCCTGGCAGCGCGGCGCGATGCTGCCGCTGTTTCCCAAGGGCCGTTACCGCAACAAATGGTACCAGACCGGACATCAGAATGGTGCCTATTGCGGCATCGGCATCCATGGCCAGTGGCTTTATGTCGATCCAAGGACCGAAGTGGTGATCTCCAAGATGTCGTCGCAACCGGAGCCGGTCGATGACGCGCTGGATGTTGAACTCGTCGCGTTTTTCGAAGCGCTGAGCCGGATGGTCTGAGCGGCTCCGCAACCACATTAGCGCGCGCTTTCCTGTGGACCTGCCGGGCTGATGGAGGCGCGGCGGTTGGCGGACTGGATGTCTGCGCCTATGGTCGCCCCTCTTTTCGACGAGAGTGGGAATGACATGGCATCCGACATCAAGCGCATCGCAGCCATCATCGCGGCCGAGATCGCTGCCCGGCCCGAACAGGCGGCCGCGGCGATCCAACTGCTCGACGAGGGCGCGACGGTGCCGTTCGTGGCACGCTACCGCAAGGAAGTGACCGGCGGGCTTGACGATACGCAATTGCGCGACCTTGCCGAGCGGCTCGCCTATCTGCGTGAACTCGACGCCCGCCGCGACACCATCCTTGGCTCGATCCGCGAACAGGGCAAGCTGACGCAGGAGCTTGAGACCAAGATCGCCGCCGCCGCTAACAAGGCGGAGCTCGAGGACATCTATCTGCCCTACAAGCCCAAGCGCCGCACCAAGGCCGAGATCGCCAGGGAGCGCGGGCTGGGGCCGCTGGCGGAGGCCATTCTTGCGGACCGTTCGCTGGTGCCCGCCGAACTGGCGCTGGCCTATGTCAGCGAGGAGGTGGCCGACGCCAAGGCGGCACTTGAGGGCGCGCGCGACATCCTGTCGGAGCAGTTCGCCGAGAATGCCGATCTGGTCGGCAAGCTGCGCGCCTATATGAAGGAACGCGCTTTCATGCGTGCCCGGGTTGTCGACGGCAAGCAGGAGGCCGGCGCGAAATTCTCGGACTATTTCGATCATGTCGAGCGCTGGGCAAATGTGCCGAGCCACCGTGCACTGGCCATGCTGCGCGGCCGCAACGAAGAGGTCCTGTCGCTCGACATCGAGGTCGACGCCGACGACACTTCGCCGGTGAAGCCGGTCGAGCGGATGATCGCCAATGCCTATGCCATCGGCCCCAGCCTGCCGGGCGACCGCTGGCTGATGGACGTCGCCGGCTGGACCTGGCGGATAAAGCTGTCGCTGCACCTGACGCTCGACCTGATGCGCGATCTGCGCGAACGGGCCGAGGAAGAGGCGATCCATGTCTTCGCCCGCAATCTGAAGGATCTGCTGCTGGCCGCGCCGGCCGGTTCGCGGGCGACGATGGGGCTCGATCCCGGCATCCGCACCGGCGTCAAGGTGGCCGTGGTCGACGGTACCGGCAAGCTGGTGGCGACGACGACGGTCTATCCATTCCCCCCGAGGAACGATGTTCGCGGCACACAGGCGGAACTCGCCGCGCTTGTCCGCCAGCACAAGGTGGAGTTGATTTCGATCGGCAACGGCACCGGCAGCCGCGAGACCGAGAAGCTGGTGGCGGACATGCTGTCCGACATGCCTTCCGACGGCGGACCCAAGCCGCTCAAGGTCATCGTCAGCGAGGCGGGCGCCTCGGTCTACTCGGCGTCGGCGACGGCGGCGGCGGAATTCCCCGGTCTGGACGTATCGCTGCGTGGCGCGGTGTCGATCGCGCGGCGCTTGCAGGATCCGCTCGCCGAGCTGGTAAAGATCGAACCCAAGTCGATCGGCGTCGGCCAGTATCAGCACGACGTCGACCAGTATCGGCTCGGCCGCTCGCTGGAGGCGGTGGTCGAGGACGCGGTCAACGCCGTCGGCGTCGATCTCAACACCGCTTCGGCGCCATTGCTGGCGCGCGTTTCGGGCCTTGGCGCGTCGCTCGCCGACGCCATCGTCGCCCATCGCGACGCGACCGGGCCGTTTGCCAGCCGCAAGGACCTTCTCAAGGTGCCACGGCTTGGGCCGCGCGCGTTCGAGCAATCCGCCGGCTTTTTGCGCATTGCCAATGGCAGCGAGCCGCTCGATGCCTCGTCGGTCCACCCGGAAGCCTATGGGGTGGCGAAGAAGATCGTCGCCGCCTGCGGCCGCGATGTGCGTTCGCTGATGGGCGACAGCGCCGCGCTCAAGGCGCTCGACCCGCGCGTCTTCGTCGACGAGCGTTTCGGCCTGCCGACGGTGCGCGACATTCTTGCCGAGCTGGAAAAGCCCGGCCGCGACCCGCGCCCCGGCTTCAAGACGGCGACCTTTGCCGATGGCATTGATGACATAAAGGATCTGAAGCCCGGCATGCTGCTGGAAGGCACAGTCACCAATGTCGCGGCCTTCGGCGCCTTTGTCGATATCGGGGTGCACCAAGACGGACTGGTGCATGTCTCGCAACTGGCCGACCGTTTCATCAAGGATGCGCATGAGGTGGTCAAGGCGGGCGACGTGGTGAAGGTGCGCGTCGTCGATGTCGATATCAAGCGCAAGCGCATCGCGCTTTCCATGCGCAAGGACGGCGGTGAGGGGGCGTCAAAAGGTGGGCCGCGCGACAATGGCGGCGGCAGGCCGGCGCCACGTGGCCCGGCACCACAACGCCAGCCGGAGCGGCCGGCCCAGCAGGGCGCGTTTGGTGCTGCGTTGGCGGATGCGCTGAAGCGGAAGTAGCTACCACGCCAGAACGGCCGGCTCCTTCTCAATCTGGCTCAGCAGCCAGTCGCGAAAACTGGCGACCGGCGGATGGCCGCGCTTGTCGTGCGGGACGACGAGATAATAGGCGCTGCGGCTTTGCATGGGCTGGCCGGGCGCCGGCACAAGCTGGCCGCGCTGCAATTCGCCAGCGATGAGGAGTAGCGGCAGGAGCGCGACGCCAAGGCCTTCCATGCAGGCCTGGGCGGCGGTGCCGAACTGCTCGAACTGCATGCCGGGCCCGGTCGGCGCGCTCAGGCCCTGATGCTCGAACCATTCGGTCCAGGCACCGGGGCGCGTTGCCATATGCAGCAAGGGCAGGCGGCCGATATCAGCCGGCGTGGCGATGGCGCGGCCGGCGAGGAATCCGGGCGACACCACCGGCGCCACCGTTTCGCGCACCAGGAGGGTCGAGTCGGCGTCCGCCCAATCGGGCAGGCCATAGTGGATGGCGGCGTCCAGCCTCTCCCTGGCGAAGTCGAAACGGCCGACGCGGGTGACGAAGTTGATGGTGATGTCGGGGTTGTTCTCGACGAAATCGGGGATCATCGGCATCAGCCAGCGCGTGCCGAAGGTCGGCAATATGGCAAGGTTCAAGATGCCACTATGCCGATTGCTCATCAATCCAAGGGCGGCATCGCGCAACTGGCCAAGCGCTGAACGTACCGCTTCGGCATAGATTTCGCCCGCGGTGGACAGCCGGACATTGCGGCTGTCGCGCTCGAACAGCCGGCGGCCAAACTGATCCTCCAACAGCTTGATCTGCCGGCTTACCGCACCTTGGGTCAGATCCAGTTCCTGGGCGGCGGCGGTAAAAGACCCAAGCCGAGCCACCGCTTCGAAGGCAGCGAGGGCGCTGATGTTAGGCAGGAGGCGGCGCTGGACACTCATGATCCATTCCTAACGCTCATTGATTGGTGAAGCAATTTCGTTTGATTTTTTCGGGCCCCGGGTCGATAAGCCGGGCCAAGATTTTGCTTCACGCATGCCGTTGTTGCCAAGGATCCTGAGCTCCTTCGCCGGCATGCATCGAGTCCGGGAGAGAGCCATGGCCGCCGATAAGAATGCCTTCGTCTGGGAAGATCCGTTCCTGATCGAGGACCAGCTTTCCGAAGATGAGCGCATGGTGCGCGATGGTGCCGCGGCCTTCGCCGCCGACAAGCTCGCGCCGCGCATCGAGGACGCGTACCTCAACGAGACCTTCGACACCGCTATCTTTCGCGAGATGGGCGATGCCGGCCTGCTCGGCATCAACATCCCGGAAGAATTCGGCGGGCTCGGCGCCAATTATGTGACCTACGGGCTGGTCGCGCGGGAAGTCGAACGTGTCGATTCCGGCTATCGCTCGATGATGTCGGTGCAGTCGTCGCTGGTGATGTATCCGATCTACGCCTATGGCTCGGACGAACAGCGCAAGAGGTACCTGCCCAAGCTCGCCAGCGGCGAGTGGATCGGCTGCTTCGGCCTGACCGAGCCGGATGCCGGCTCCGATCCCGGCGGCATGAAGACGCGCGCCGAGAAGACCGCTAACGGCTACAAGCTCTCCGGCTCCAAGATGTGGATTTCCAACGCGCCGGTCGCCGACGTGTTCGTCGTCTGGGCGAAGTTGAAGGGCGAGAACGGCAAGGACGAGATCCGTGGCTTCGTGCTGGAGAAGGGCATGAAGGGGCTGTCGGCGCCGAAGATCGGCGGCAAGCTGTCGCTGCGGGCGTCGATAACCGGCGAGGTGGTGATGGAAGGCGTCGAGGTCGGCGAAGACGCGCTGCTGCCAAACGCCAAGGGCCTGGGCGGCCCGTTCGGTTGCCTCAACCGGGCTCGCTATGGCATTTCCTGGGGCTCGATGGGGGCGGCGGAGGATTGCTGGCATCGCGCCCGCCAGTATGGCCTTGACCGCAAGCAGTTCGGCAAGCCGCTCGCCGGCACGCAGCTTTACCAGAAGAAGCTCGCCGACATGCAGACCGAGATCGCGCTCGGGCTGCAGGCATCCTTGCGCGTCGGACGGCTGCTGGATGAGGGCAAGATGGCGCCGGAGATGATCTCGATCGTCAAGCGCAACAATTGCGGCAAGGCGCTCGACATCGCCCGCCAGGCCCGCGACATGCATGGCGGCAACGGCATCCAGATCGGCTACCACGTCATGCGCCACGCGCAGAACCTGGAGACGGTCAACACCTATGAGGGCACTCACGACGTGCATGCGCTGATCCTGGGTCGGGCCCAGACCGGGATACAGGCGTTCTTTTGAGCGACTTTAAGCCGGCAACCGGTTCTTTAATTTAGGTGCAGCGCAACATCCGCTTGGAGAATGGCGACCAGATGTGTCAGGGTTCGACTGAATAAACGCCGATCTCCGGGGCCCCATGGCAATTCTGGCAGCCGTCTACCACCTGACCCACTACAAATATGACCGGCCGGTGATTCTCGGCCCTCAAATTATCAGGCTGCAGCCGGCACCGCATTCCCGCACCAAGGTCTTGAGCCACTCGCTCAAGGTCGAGCCGGCGAACCACTTCGTCAATTTGCAGCAGGATCCCTACGGCAACTTCCTCGCCCGCTTCGTCTTTCCCGAGCCAGTGAGTGAGCTCAAGATCGAGGTCGATCTCGTCGCCGACATGACGGTCTACAATCCGTTCGATTTCTTCGTCGAACCGTCGGCCGAGACATTCCCGTTCGAATACCCGGAAGAGATCAGGGATGACCTCGCTATCTACCGGACGCCGGAACCCGCGGGGCCGCTGCTTTCGGCTTTCCTGAAAACCGTTGACACCACCCAGAAGAACACCGTCAATTTCCTTGTCGACCTCAATGCCCGGTTGCAGCGCGAGATCGCCTATATCGTGCGCATGGAGACCGGCGTGTTCTCGCCGGAGGAAACGCTGGCCGCCGGCAAGGGATCGTGCCGGGATTCAAGCTGGTTGCTGGTGCAGATCCTGCGCAATCTTGGCATCGCCGCGCGCTTCGTGTCGGGCTATCTGATCCAGCTCAAACCCGACCTCATCGCACTCGATGGGCCGGCAGGCACATCGGTCGACTTCACGGATCTGCACGCCTGGTGCGAGGTCTATCTTCCCGGCGCCGGCTGGATCGGCTTCGACCCGACTTCCGGCCTGCTCACCGGCGAGAGCCATGTGCCGCTCGCCGCGACACCGCATTTCCGCAATGCGGCCCCCATTTCCGGCATGGCGAGCTTTGCCAATGTCGAATTCGGCTTCGACATGCGGGTCGACCGCATCGCCGAGCATCCGCGCATCACCAAGCCGTTCTCGGATGAAAGCTGGCGGGCGCTTGACGCGCTCGGCAACAAGGTCGATGCCGCACTGGCGGCAGGAGACGTGCGGCTGACGATGGGCGGCGAGCCGACCTTCGTGTCGATCGACGATTTCGAATCCGCCGAATGGAACACCGCCGCGGTCGGTCCGACCAAGCGCGAAAAGGCCGATGCGCTGATCCGCCGGCTGCGCGAACGTTTCGCGCCAGGAGGCTTCCTCCATTACGGCCAGGGCAAATGGTATCCCGGCGAAAGCCTGCCGCGCTGGACCTTTTCGCTCTACTGGCGCGCCGATGGCGAGCCGGTATGGAGCGACCCGTCGCTGATCGCGCGCGAAAAGAGTTCGGCCGATATCGGCCCAAAACAGGCCGAAAGCCTCCTCACCGCGATCGCCGGTGAACTCGGCATCGACACGTCGATGGTCAGCGAAGCTTACGAAGACCCGGCCGAGTGGCTGCTCAAGGAAGGCAAGCTGCCGGAGAATGTCGATCCGTCCAATTCCAAGCTGGAGGATCCGGAAGAGCGCAGCCGCATGGCGAAAGTGTTCGAGCGCGGGCTGACCAAACCGTCGGGCTACGTGCTGCCGGTGCAGCGCTGGAACAGCCAGGCGTCCGGGCCGCGCTGGCGCTCGGAAAAATGGAAGACGCGACGCGGGCGGCTGTTCCTGGTGCCTGGCGATTCACCGGTCGGTTATCGCTTGCCGCTCGGCACGCTGCCTTATGTGCCACCCGCGCAATTCCCCTACATCGTGCCCGTCGATCCGTCGCTGCCGCGCGGAGCGCTGCCCCCGCGTGAAGCTATCTTGCCCTCCGCAGCGCCGACCGAACTTGAAGGTGCCGACGAGATGGCGCGCCGGCAGCAGGCGGTATCGTTCACTGCGGCGACCGGCCAGCAGGACCGGGTCGAACAGGAGATCACCGAGATTGGTGGCGCGGTGCGCACCGCACTCTCGGTCGAGCCGCGCGATGGACGGCTCTGCGTGTTCATGCCGCCGGTTGAAGCACTGGAGGACTATCTCGAACTGGTCGCGGCCGCCGAGAACGCTGCGCGGGCCGTCGGCCTACCCGTCCACATCGAGGGCTATGGCCCGCCGCATGATCCACGCCTCAATGTCATCCGCGTCGCGCCCGATCCAGGCGTCATCGAGGTCAACATCCATCCGGCTGCCAACTGGCAGGATTGCGTGGCGACGACGACGGCAATCTATGAGGAAGCGCGGCTGACGCGGCTTGGCGCCGACAAGTTCATGATCGACGGCCGCCACACCGGCACCGGCGGCGGCAATCATGTCGTCGTCGGCGGCGCGACACCAAATGACAGCCCGTTCCTGCGCCGTCCCGATCTGTTGAAGAGTCTGGTGCTGCAATGGCAGCGGCATCCGTCGCTGTCCTATCTGTTCTCGGGCCTGTTCATCGGCCCGACAAGCCAGGCGCCGCGCTTCGACGAGGCGCGCCACGATTCGCTCTACGAACTCGAAATCGCCATGGCGCAGGTGCCGCATCCCGACCAGGGCGCGGCGCCCCTGCCGTGGCTGGTCGACCGGCTGTTCCGCAACCTGTTGACGGACGTGACCGGCAACACGCATCGCTCGGAAATCTGCATCGACAAGCTGTTTTCGCCGGATGGGCCAACCGGCCGGCTCGGCCTGGTCGAATTCCGCGGCTTCGAAATGCCGCCCAACGCGCGGATGAGCCTTGCGCAGCAGCTTCTGGTGCGTGCCATCATCGCCCGTGCGTGGAAGAACCCGCTCGACGGCCGTTTCGTGCGCTGGGGCACTTCGCTGCATGACCGCTTCATGCTGCCGCATCATGTCTGGGCTGATTTTCTCGACGTGCTCGACGATCTCAAGCTCAACGGTTTCGAATTCCGGCCTGAATGGTTCGACGCCCAGCTCGAATTCCGCTTTCCCTTCTGCGGCGAGGTGCAGCATGCCGGCATCAAGCTGGAACTGAGGCAGGCGCTGGAGCCGTGGCATGTCATGGGCGAGCAGGGCGCGATCGGCGGTACCGTGCGCTTTGTCGATTCCTCGGTCGAACGGCTGCAGGTCAAGACCGAAGGGCTCAATCCGGAACGCCATGCAATCGTCTGCAACGGCCGCATCGTGCCGATGAAGGTGACGGATAATCGCGAGGTGGCGGTTGCGGGCGTGCGCTTCAAGGCCTGGCAACCCGCGTCCGGCCTGCATCCGGCGCTGCCGGTCAACACGCCGCTGGTGTTCGACATCTACGACCGCTGGTCGGGCAGGGCGGTCGGCGGCTGCGTCTACCATGTCGCGCATCCCGGCGGGCGCAACTACGATACGTTCCCGGTCAACGGCAACGAGGCGGAAGCGCGGCGGCTCGCCCGCTTCGAACCGCGCGGCCACACGCCATCAGGCTATGTGCTGCGTGAAGAACAACCGGCGGAAGATTTCCCGATGACCCTTGACCTTCGGCGTCCACCCAGACTGTGATCGGACATGGCAAAGGGGAATCACAAGAGGGTACGCGGCAAGCCGCAGATCCACAGCCTGCTGGAGCACTACCAGCCGATCGACGGTGTCGTCGACGAAATGGTCGATGCGTCAGGCAATCCCCGTCCGGTGTGGAAGCAGTTCATCGAGGCGCTCGACGAAATAGGGTCTGAAAAGCTCGGCCAGCGTTTCGCCCGCGCCGACCAGTATCTGCGCGATGCCGGCGTCTATTACCGCGTCTACGACAAGGCCGGCGCCAATGAGCGCGAATGGCCGCTGGCGCATGTGCCCTTGCTCATCGAAGACGCCGAATGGGCCGCAATCAGCGCTGGGCTCATCCAGAGGGCCGAGCTGTTCGAGGAAACCATAGCCGATATCCATGGGCGCAACCGGCTCGTCGAAAAAGGCATCCTGCCGGCGGGATTGATCGCGGCCAGCCCGGAGTATTTGCGGCCCGTGGTCGGTACCACGCCAGCCGGTGGCCATTTCCTGCATTTCTGTGCTTTCGAGCTCGGCCGTGGGCCCGATGGCCGCTGGTGGGTGCTGGGCGACCGCACGCAAGCACCATCGGGCGCCGGCTTCGCCCTGGAGAACCGCGTCGCCACCACGCGCGCGCTGTCCGACATCTATGGCGAAATGCATGTGCACCGGCTTGCCGGCTTCTTCCGCCGGTTCCGCGATGCGCTGATCGGCATGGCCAGGGAAACCGACGGCCGCGTCGCCATTCTGACGCCGGGGCCGCTCAACGAAACCTACTACGAACACGCCTATATCGCCCGCTACCTCGGCATCATGCTGCTCGAGGGCGAGGACCTTACCGTTTCTGGCGGCAGGCTGATGGTGCGCACTGTTTCCGGCCTGATGCCGATCAGCGTGCTCTGGCGGCGTCTCGATGCCGCCTTCGCCGATCCGCTCGAATTGCGATCGGATTCGCAGATCGGCACGCCGGGGCTGGTGGAAGCGATCCGCCAGGGTGCGGTTGCGACCGTCAACGCGCTGGGCTCGGGCCTGATGGAAACGCGGGCGCTGCTTGCTTTCCTGCCCAAGATCGCACGCGAATTGCGCGGCGAGCAGCTGCTGCTGCCG
Organism: Mesorhizobium sp. HAY1-8B; assembly: GCF_056868045.1. Lineage (NCBI taxonomy): Bacteria > Pseudomonadati > Pseudomonadota > Alphaproteobacteria > Hyphomicrobiales > Phyllobacteriaceae > Mesorhizobium > Mesorhizobium sp. HAY1-8B. The sequence continues at coordinate 6,579,337 of NZ_CP200321.1, read as the reverse complement.
AGCGTCGCGACCTGGTGGTGCGGGCAGGCGACGGAACGCGCCCATGTGCTTGCCAATATCGACCGCATGGTGGTCGGCCCGGCGCTCTCGACGAGACTTGCCTTCGAGGATGATGGCCAGACCACCTTGGGCTCGACGCTGTCGGCCGGGGAGCGGGCTGAGCTGGTGGCACGCATCGAACGCGATGGCGGCGCCTTCGTCGGCCAGGAAGCGGTGACGCTGTCGACGACACCGGTCTTTGTCGGCGGCTGGCTGGAGCCGCGGCCGGCGAGCCTGCGCGTCTACCTGGCGCGCACGCCGGAGGGCTGGACGGTGATGCCGGGCGGTTTCGCCCGCGTCGGGCTGTCGCTCGACCCGACGGCGATCGCCATGCAGCGTGGCGGCCAGGCGGCCGACGTCTGGGTGGTCAGCGACAAGCCGGTGGAGCGCGAGACGCTGCTGCCGCAAGAGAGCGACAGCTTCACCCGCACCAGGCCGGGCAGCCTGCCCAGCCGCGCGGCGGAGAACCTGACCTGGCTCGGGCGCTATATCGAGCGCTCGGAAGACACAGTGCGCATCCTGCGCGCCTACCATGTGCGGCTGGCCGAGACCTCCGATCCGGACATGCCGCTGCTCGCCGACATCAGGGACTATCTCGAACCGTTTGGCATCGACGTCGAGACGGCGATCCCGTCGGGGCTGATCGGCACGCTCGACAGCGCCGTTTACAGCGCCGGACAGATCCGCGACCGCTTCTCGCCCGATGGCTGGCTGGCGCTCAAGGACCTGTCGAAGACCATCCATCAGTTCGCGACGACGGTGGCGCCGGGCGACGACGCGACACGGGCCATGACCGTGATCCTACGCAAGCTCGCCGGCTTTTCCGGCCTGCTGCACGAGAACATGTACCGCTTCGCCGGCTGGCGGTTCCTCGAGATCGGCCGGCGGCTGGAACGCGGCATCCAGATCGCCCGTACGCTCGCCCGGCTGACCAGCCCCAAGGCGCCGGACGGCGCGCTCGACATGATGCTGGAGATCGGCGACAGCGTCATGACCCACCGCCGGCAGTATCCGGTGCAGGCCGGCCGGCGCACGGTGATCGATCTTCTGGCGCTCGACCCACTCAATCCGCGCTCCATCCTGTTCCAGTTGGAAAGGCTGAAGGCGGAGATCGGCCTGTTGCCGCCGGTCGGCGGCGAGGGGCATATGTCGCCCGCGGCAAAGGAGATCCTGCAGCTCAACACCCAGATCGCCATCAAGGAGCCTTCGGACATGACGGCAAAGGCCCTGGACGACCTCGCCTATGAAATAGGCGGTCTCTACAACAGCCTCGCCAAGGCCTATTTCGGCTAGAGCCGGATGATTTTAGATCAATCATCCGGCTCTCAATTAGAAAAGATAGCGCATGATGTCGTCCGAAAACCGGTTCATACTTTTCGGAATCATGCTCTAGGCGGGTTCCGCAAAAGTGTCGCACGGTTTTGCGACAAGAACCTGCGGCAAAACAAGAAAAGTAGGCATGCTTTACGACATCAGGCTCCATCTCCATTACGATTATGCAGCGGCGGCCGGCGGCGGCCGCCACCAGATCCGCGTGCTGCCATCGACGATATCCGGCGTGCAACGCGTCATCGCTGCATCCCTGTCCTTCACGCCGGCACCCAATGAACGTTCGGATTTTTCGGACTTCTTCGGCAACAACGTCACCTCCATCGCCTTTCGCGACGCGCATGACGCGCTCGACATCCGTATGAGCGCACGCGTTTCGGTGTCGCGGCCCGAACCCGGACTTGACGTGTCGCCCGATATCGCCCGGCTGAGGCAGGAACTGGCCGCGGTGCGGTCGCTGGCGCCTGACGCGCCGCATCATTTTCTGGCGGGAAGCGCTCACTCCGGCATCGACGCGGCGATAACCGCCTATGCAGGGGATAGCATTGCCGGCTCGGCCGCCGGTACGGCGATGAATCTCTGCAATAGCATCCATCGCGACTTCACCTATGACGGTGAAGCGACCACGGTGCGGACCCGGGCCAGCGATGCCTTCAAGCTGAAGCGCGGCGTCTGCCAGGATTTTTCACACATCATGATCGCCGGCCTGCGCGGGCTCGGCATTCCGGCCGGCTATGTCAGCGGCTTCCTGCGCACCATTCCACCGAAGGGGAAGCCCCGGCTGGAAGGCGCCGATGCCATGCATGCCTGGGTCAAGGTCTGGTGCGGGCGTGACGCCGGCTGGCAGGAGTTCGATCCGACCAACGGCATGCGGGCGAGCAACGACCACATCACCGTCGGCTATGGCCGCGATTATTCCGATGTCGCGCCGATCGTCGGCGTTCTCAAGACCACGGGCGGTCAGGTGGGCGAGCAGGCTGTCGACGTCATTCCGGTCGCGCTCGAAAAGGTGTGAATGCGAGCGAAACGCCGAGGCGTCCCGTTGTTGCAATTCTGGATTGTCGAAGGCGACTTCTCAAACATCGAAGGGGCCGCTAGTCTGTATTTGTTCCGAGGGACAACCATCGTACTGCCAAGGCGCGCGAACGCGGGGTTTTGTAATTGAAAGCGGTCAGCGTCGTCATTCCTGCCTACAATGCAGCGGCCACAATCGCCACAACACTGGCGTCACTCGCCGGCGAGGCCGAGGTTATCGGCGAGGTCCTGCTGGTCGACGATGCATCGACGGACGGCATGACGGCGACGGCGCTGCAGGTCGCGGCGCGACTATCCTTGCCGCTGCGTGTGCTGCCGGCCAATTGCCGCGACGCCGGCGGCGCTCGCAACGTGGCGCTGGCTGAGGCACTCCATCCCTGGGTTTACCTGATCGACGCCGACGATTTGCATCTTGAGGGCGGATTGCGCGCACTGCTGCGGCAGGCCGAGCGCCAGCCGGAAGCCGACATGATCGTTGGCGCCTATCGGCGACGGGTGAGCGGTGAGGATCGGCAGATCAAGGTGCCGAACGGTTACCAGGCCGCCTGCCTGGCAAACGCTTCCGCCTATGTGAAGGGCGATATACGTTCGGTCGCGGTGGGCAGCGTGTTGGCATCCCGGCGCCTGATCGGCGAGACGCGGTTTCCTGTGGGTCTTGCCTATGACGAGGACACGCTGTTCTGGGCACGGCTGATGAGCAAGGCCTCGCTGGCCATGATGCCGCAGCCGGTGATGGTCTATGAGGTTTCGCCCGCCCGTTCGGACGATCGTTTTGCGATCAATCCGGTGCGGCGCTTCCTGGAGTGGCGCCGCGAACTGCGCACGCTCACGGATTGCAGCATCCCGGTCTCGGCGCTCAAGGCCAGGGAGGGACTGGTCGCCCTCAAGATCGCCCGCGTCCACTACGCACGTGGCGACCTGGACACCGCCGCGCGCTTCCTGGCGGTGGCGGCGGTCGCGCCGAAGCGACGGTCGGAGGCATGGCGCTGCCTGCGCTACAGGCTCAAGCTCGCGGTGCGGCGCCGGCTGTCGGCTCCGCTTCAGATGCAAGGCGCCCTGTAGCACACCGGCGCCCTGGGCTGTCCGCACCATCTGCGGCGCCCGGCTTTTCGAACGGTCTGTGGAACCAGCAATCGGCCAGCAGCTTATCTCTGCGTATTTTGCATGGAGCTTACATGCTGCAGGGATCCGGACCGTCACGCGGCCGCTCGTCTGATCAAGATGTCGCCTCAAAGAGCGCCGCGCAGATTTCAGCCAGGGACGCCGCACTGACCTATGTCAGCGATGCCGAGCCCGGTATCCGCCGGCTGAAGGCAGGCGAGCGGTTTTCCTACAAGGGGCCAGACGGGAAAGCAGTCTCGGATGCCACCAGGGCACGGATCGATGCTATCGTCATTCCGCCGGCCTGGACGGATGTCTGGATCTCGCCCGACGCGGATGGGCATATCCAGGCGACCGGCAGGGACCAGCGGGGGCGCAAGCAATATCGCTATCATCCGCAATGGGCCGAGGAACGCGATGGTGCCAAATATTCGAGCCTCGTCGCCTTCGCCGAAAGCCTCCCGGATCTCCGGCGCAACATCGACCGCGATTTCCGCCGCCGCGGCCTGCCGTTTGAGCGTGTCGTCGCCGCGGTCGTCTGGCTGCTCGACAACACGATGATCCGCGTCGGCAATACCGCCTATGCGCGTGACAACAAGAGCTTCGGCCTGACGACATTGCGCGATCGCCATGTCGACATCAGGGGATCGAGCCTGCGCTTTGCCTTCAAGGGCAAATCCGGCAAGGAATGGAAACTGAAGCTGGTCGATCGCCGCATCGCCGGGATCGTGCGCGGCGCGCAGGAGCTGCCGGGCCAGAAATTGTTCCAATATCTCGACGAGGACGGCAACAGGCGCCCGGTTCGCTCCGACGACGTCAACCGCTACATCAGGGATGCCGCAGGCGATGCGTTCAGCTCCAAGCATTTCCGCACTTGGGGCGGCACCATCCATGCCGGGTCGCTGTTTGCGCAGACGGAACTGCCCGAAAGCCAGGCACAGCAAAAGCGGGTGATGAACAGCGTCGTTGACAGAGTGGCCGAACGGCTGGGCAATACCCGTGCGGTCTGCCGCAAATGCTATATCCACCCGCAGGTCTTCGAAGCCTGGCTGGAGGGGCGGCTGCTTGCCGAAATGGCGGAGGCCAACAAGCGCAAGCGGTCCATTGAGGGGCTCGATGAGGAGGAGGCGCTCGTGCTGAGATGGTTGAAACACACGAACGGTGATTGACGGCAATTGTCCGCCGCCATCTCGGGATTTTTTTATCGACGTCGTGTCGGGATCGGCCCTACTGTTTCGTCCTTTGATACAGAAAGGACCAGCCATGCTCTACGCCATCCTCTGCTATGCCTCCGAAGACGTCGTCAGCTCATGGAGCAAGGCGCAGGACGACGAAGTCATGGCCAACCTCCTCGGCGTCCAGGAGAAATACGCCAAGGCCGGACGGCTTGGTCCCGTGGCGCGGCTTCTGCCGACGACGGCTGCGACGACGCTGCGGAAGGTCAAGGGTGAATCGATCGTCATCGACGGCCCGTTCGCCGAGACCAAGGAGCAGTTCCTCGGTTTCTATACGCTCGAATGCGCCGATCTCGACGAGGCGGTCGAGTTCGCTCGTGAGCTTTCCGAGGTCAATCCGAGCGGTGGATCCTATGAGATACGGCCGGTCTCGGTGTTCAATCCCACCGGGGTTGCCGTATGACCGAACTTGCCTGGATCAGCTCCGCGATCAGCGCCGCCCGCCCGCAGGCGATGGGCGCGCTGCTGCGCTATTTCCGCGATCTCGATACGGCGGAGGAAGCTTTCCAGGATGCCTGTCTCAGGGCGTTGAAGAACTGGCCGCAGAACGGGCCGCCGCGCGATCCGGCCGCCTGGCTGATCTTCGTCGGCCGCAACAGCGGCATCGACGCGGTGCGCAAGCGCGCCAAGCAGGCGCCGATGCCGGAAGAAGACCAGATCTCCGATCTGGACGATGCCGAGAGCGATATCGCCGAGCGGCTGGACGGAGCGCATTACCGCGACGACATATTACGGCTGCTCTTCATATGTTGTCATCCCGATCTGCCGGCGACGCAGCAGATCGCGGTCGCGCTGCGTATCGTCTCCGGCCTGACCGTCAAGCAGATCGCGCGCGCCTTCCTGGTCGGCGAGAGCGCCATGGAACAGCGCATCACCCGCGCCAAGGCGCGCATCGCCGACGCCGGAGTGCCGTTCGAGACCCCGGGCGCCGTCGAGCGATCCGAGCGGCTCGCGGCGGTTGCGGCCATGGTCTACCTGATCTTCAACGAGGGCTATTCGACCAACAGCGGCGAGGCACCGGCCCGCGCGCCGCTGTGCGAGGAGGCGATCCGGCTGGCCCGGCTGTTGCTGCGGCTGTTCCAGACCGAGCCGGAGATCATGGGGCTGACGGCGCTGCTCCTGCTCCAGCATGCGCGCGCACCAGCCCGTTTCGACGAAGACGGCGAGATCGTGCTGCTCGAGGACCAGGATCGCGGCCTGTGGAGCCGCAAGATGATCGACGAGGGGCTGGCCCTTGTCGACAAGGCATTGCGCCATCGCAAGCCCGGCCCCTACCAGGTGCAGGCGGCGATCGCCGCCCTGCATGCGCGGGCCGACAAGGCCGAGGACACCGACTGGGTAGAGATCGACCTGCTCTACGGCCTGCTCGAACAGATGCAGCCGTCGCCGGTCATCACGCTCAACCGCGCGGTGGCGGTCTCCAAGGTGCGCGGCCCGGAAGCCGCCCTTGCCATGATCGAGCCGTTGGAGCCGAGGCTTTCCGGCTATTTCCATTTCTTCGGCCTCAAGGGCGGACTGCTGATGCAACTGGACCGGGGCGAGGAGGCGCGTATCGCTTTCGACCGGGCCATCGCGCTTGCCAACACGGCGGCGGAAGCAGCCCATATCCGCATGCATATCGACCGTTTGATGAAAGACGGTGCCGTGCGTGCGCCGGCCAAAAAGGCCAACTGAACAGCATTCGCCCGTCTGGCTCGATCGTCCCTGGCTCAATCTTGTAATTTGGGCTTGGACCATGCCGGGGTGGCGATTTTCCCCTGAAACGAGTAAGGCCACGCCATGACTGTGCCTGAAGTGCCTTTTCGGCACGCGGGCGGCATGGCGCGAGGCTTCGACCCGACGCCATATGATGACGACGGGATCTGAAAGGGACAAAAAATGACCATAGCGAAGGAAACGGCTGAGCTTCTGGCGAAACTGGGTGTGGCCAAGGACGCGCTTGTCGGTGGTGACCTCATCGTGCGCAGCCCGGTAACGGGCGAAGAGATTGCCGCGCTAAAGACGATTTCGCCCGCCGATGCGGCCAAGACCATCGATGCTGCGCACAAGGCGTTCCAGTCCTGGCGGCTGGTGCCGGGTCCCAAGCGCGGCGAACTGGTGCGTCTGCTCGGCGAGGAATTGCGTATCCACAAGGCCGAGCTTGGCCGGCTGGTGTCGATCGAGGTCGGCAAGATCCCGTCCGAGGGCCTCGGCGAAGTGCAGGAGATGATCGACATCTGCGATTTCGCCGTCGGTCTGTCGCGCCAATTGTACGGCCTCACCATCGCCACCGAGCGTCCGGGCCATCGCATGATGGAAACCTGGCATCCGCTCGGTGTCGTCGGTGTCATTTCCGCCTTCAACTTCCCGGTCGCGGTGTGGTCGTGGAATGCAGCCCTGGCGCTGGTCTGCGGTGATGCGGTGGTGTGGAAGCCGTCGGAGAAGACGCCGCTGACCGCACTTGCCTGCGAGGCGATCTTTGCGCACGCCGTCAAGCGTTTCGGCGCCGACGCGCCGCAGGGCCTGCTCCAGGTGCTGATCGGCGACCGTGCCGTCGGCGAAGTCCTGGTCGATCATCCCAAGGTGCCGCTGGTGTCGGCCACCGGCTCGACGCGCATGGGCAGGGAGGTCGGGCCGCGGCTGGCCAAGCGCTTTGCGCGCGCGGTGCTGGAACTCGGCGGCAACAATGCCGGCATCGTGGCGCCCAGCGCTGACCTCGACATGGCGCTGCGGGCGATTGCCTTCGGCGCGATGGGCACGGCCGGGCAGCGCTGCACGACGCTGCGGCGCCTGTTCGTGCATGAGAGCGTCTATGACGCGCTGCTGCCGCGGCTGAAGAAGGCCTATCAGAGCGTTTCGGTCGGCAATCCGCTGGAGACCTCCTCGCTGGTCGGGCCGCTGATCGACAAGGCCGCCTACGAGGCCATGCAGAAGGCGTTGAAGGAAGCTACCGCACATGGCGGCAAGGTGACCGGCGGCACGCGGGTCGAGAACGGTCATCCCGATGCCTATTACGTGCATCCCGCCCTTGTCGAAATGCCGAAGCAGGTTTCGCCGGTGACCGAAGAGACCTTCGCGCCGATCCTCTATGTGATGAAATATGCCGACTTCGACGCCGTGCTCGACGAGCACAATGCGGTGGGTGCGGGCCTGTCGTCTTCGATCTTCACGCGCGACCTGCAGGAATCGGAGCGCTTCCTCGGCGTCGACGGTTCGGACTGCGGCATCGCCAACGTCAATATCGGCACGTCGGGGGCCGAGATCGGCGGTGCCTTCGGCGGCGAAAAGGAAACCGGCGGCGGCCGCGAGAGCGGCTCCGATGCGTGGAAGGCCTATATGCGGCGCGCCACCAACACGGTGAACTACTCCAAGGCGCTGCCGCTGGCCCAGGGCGTCTCATTCGACATCGATTGAGAACGCCGGGAGTTGTCCAAGGCTAGTGTCGATCAGGCTCGGCGAGCATCAATCGACACAGGTGGAGGGCGTACATGCCGCACTGACGCTGGACAGTTTCTGACGCTTGTCCAGCGTTGGCTTTTCTTACGGTCTCTTCATGCAGGGGCCTCTCGGGATGTCTTGTCGTGCAAGCGTGTCTCGCTTACGGGAGGCGCTTCGACGATCAAGTCGCGCAGGTCGATGGCGTGCAGACCGCCGTGACGTCGGACAGTCGTTCGCGCTTGTCCAAAGTCGGCTTTTCATAACGTCTTTTCATGCAGGCCCCTCTCCAATCATGGTGCCGCGCATAACGGCGATTGGAGTGCTAGCGGGCACGACGGATTCGCGCATCCCCGTGCGGGAGACGCCGCACGGGTCAGCGGCCTGCCGTCGAACCAAAGGCTTCGGCGAAGGCGGCATCCATAATCGCCAGCTTCACTGCCTGGGCGGTCATGTATTCCCCATAGAAATCGCGCGATATCCACATGACGGACTGGCCCCTCTGGCCGAGCCAGCCGACGCTGCCGAGGTCTTCGGCGGCGCGAAGCTTGCGTGCAAGGTGAGTGCGCGACAGTTTCAGCCATTTGGCGAAATCGCCGATCGAGACGACACCGGTCGGGAGCCGATCAAGGCCGGCATGCTCGGGATCGACGCCCGATATCAACCAGTCCATGACGACGCCGCCATTGTTGAGCCAGGTGAAGAGGGAAAAGGTCTGCTTGGGCTCGCGTACCGGATTGGACGAGAGCAAGCCATCGGCAATCCGTGGCTGCAGCATGGCGAGCGCGTCCGGCCTGGCCAGGAACAGGGCCAGGCGGTTCGCACCGTCGAGACCGTCCAGCGTCTGCAGATGCGCCATCAGCCAGAGGGTAACCGGCTCCAGCGAGGCCGCGGCCGGCTGCAGAGGACGGATGCGGCCGTCCTGTGCCGTGGGGATATACTCGATGAAACCGTAGTGCAGCATTTCCTTGACGAAGGCGTCGGCGGTGTTGCGGCTGGCCACCGAATTCTGCCAGATCGCGTCGAGGAAACGCGCTGACGTCAGTTCCTTACGATAGTCGTCTGGCTCCCTCCTGAAATGCAAGGCAAGACCGATATGGGCCATGAGCCAGCGTTGCTGCGTGGCAAACACCGACGCGAGCCGCGGATTCATCTCATAGGTCTGGTTCATCGCCTGTGCCTGGACGCGGATACAGCGATGCAGGGCCGGATGACCGGCAATTTCTTCCAACGTCAGCGCCATTCCCCCCGCTGCGATAAGACCCCTTGTCGCGAAGACGCAAGAACACATTTTCAGTCTTCGTGGCTCGTGTCCAGACGCCGGCCGTCAACAGTGAGTGAATGCGTATAGCGGGTACAAATCGGGGGGCGCTTCATCGCTTCGAGCCGCCGCTCAGCCACCGCCTCGCGATGGCGGAAAACAAGTCTCGAAGGCGGTGTCGACAACGGCCAGCTTGGCGGCCTGGACAGTCATGTATTCCTCGTAGAAACCGTGCGACACCCACATCACCGAATGCCCGCGCTGGCCAAGCCAGCCAATGCTGCCTAATTCCTCGGCGGTGCGCAGTTTGCGGCCGAGATGGGTCCGCGACAGCTTGAGCCATTTGGCGAAGTCGCCGATCGAAACCACGCTGGTCGGGATTCGCTCCAGGCCTGCGTGATCGGGATCGATGCCAGACATCAGCCAGTCCATGACGATGCCGCCATTGTTGAGCCAGATGAACAGGGAAAAGGTCTGGTTGGGTTCACGCACCGGCTTCGAGGCCAGCAGGCCGTCGGCTATCAGGGGCTGCAGCGTGGCAAGCATGTCGGGCCGATCCAGGAATCTGGCCAACCGGTCGCCGCCATCGATATGGTCAAGCGTGCGCAGATGGGCGATCACCCAGCCGGTGAACCTCTCGATGGTGGCCGCCGTCGGCTGCAGGGGATGCGTGCGGCCGTCTCCGCCCGCCACATACTCGGCGATGTTGTAGTGCAGCATCTCCTTGATGAAGGCGTCCGCCGTGTTGCGGCTGGCTACCGCGTTCTTGTGCACGACCTCAATGAAACGCGAGACTGTCAGTTCCTTGCGGCGGTCGTTCGGATCGCGCCTGAAGTGCATGGCAAGGCCGACATGGCCCATAAGCCAGCGCTGCTGCGTGGCAAAGATGGAAGCCAGCCGCGGGGTTTCCTCATAGATTCGGATCAGGGACTGCGACTGTTCCTGAACGTAGCGGTGCAAGGCCGGATGGGCCGCTATGTCTTCCAATTTCAGCGCGGATCTCCTGAAGCTTCAAAACAACCCTGATGGCGAGATTGCGTTCCTCATTTTCCAGCCTTCAGTATGTGTCCAGACGTACCAATTGCGAAGAACAGGGCCAGCCGAGATACGGATCCACGGCGACAGTTCACGTTTCAGTCTGCTAATTGATTGCCATGTCTTGGAAAAAACCTCCCAATCACAGTCAGTCGAACGAGCGCCGGTTGGATTGATCTTCCAACGCGGCAAACTCGAATATCACCTATGCCGGTGCGGGCTTCATCGCAAGCCGCCAGTACAGGGGCCTACAACGCCTATGCACATGGTGCTGGCGGGCCGGTGACGGCCTTCTTCACCGGCCAGCCGGTGAATGGCAACACGCGGGTGCTGGTCGAGGATCTTCGGCTTGGTGGCCTGGCCTTCGGCCAAAGGCATGGCCGAAACCGCTTCCATCCGCGCAATCGCCTCGGTCCGGCAGGCTCTTGCCTTGCTCGTTCGCGAGGCTCGATGGAAAAACCCGACGCCCCGGAAATCTGTCCGAGGCGCCGTGCGATCATGATCAGCCCGCGTCAGCCGTTCGGGTAATAACCGCCATCGGCGCCGTCGCCGATGTAGGTGCCGCCGCCTGAATCGGTCTGCAGTTGCTGATCCAGCCTCTCGATCTGGCCGAGCAAGCTCTGGTATGCATCGCCACCCGTGGCCGAGCGATGGATGCTGTCGGCCCGCATCATCAGATCGTGCTCCTGCTCAGGGGTGATCGCCTTTGCCTCCATTGCCTCGACAATCCCCTGCTTCACGCCCTGCAACTGATCCAGGACCACCCGTGCCTCGACGGACATGCCGCCGGGTTTGACCCGGTGGCGATGCACCGCGTAGGCACTCGATAGTGGCACCGCCGCCAGGAGCGATGCGATTGCTATGATCTTTGGTGTGAAACCGCGCATGGTCGCGCCTCCCTTCAACGGGAAAGCGGTAAGGTTATCGCTTTCCGATCGCGGGCAACCTGCTCCCGTCGCGTCGTGATGATCCTGTCATCGCCGGCGGATCGTGACCCGCATAGTCGATATAGGGATGTTCCGGAGCCTGGCACGACAGAGAACGGAAAGTTGACAGCTTGTGATCGGCGAGGTGAGCCGGCTCACTCCCCGGCTTGCACAGTTGGTTGCCGGGGATACCGTGCCCGCCACCGTAATTGCCTGCACCAGAGACTGAAGCGGTCGACATAGATGTAGATGACCGGCGTCGTGTAGAGGGTCAGGATCTGGCTCAGGATCAGGCCGCCGACGATGGCGATGCCAAGCGGCTGGCGCAGTTCCGCGCCCTCGCCAAGGCCGATCGCCAATGGCACGGCGCCGAACAATGCCGCCATGGTCGTCATCATGATCGGGCGAAAGCGCAGCAGGCACGCCTGGTAGATGGCGTCGTGGGCCGGCTTGCCTTCGTTGCGTTCCGCAGCCAGCGCGAAGTCGATCATCATGATCGCGTTCTTCTTGACGATGCCAATCAGGAGGATGATGCCGATCAGCGCCATGATCGAGAACTCGATGTTGAACAGGGTCAGCGCCAGCAAGGCGCCGACACCGGCCGAGGGCAAGGTCGACAGAATGGTCAGCGGGTGGGCGTAACTCTCGTAGAGAATGCCGAGCACGACATAGACGGCAATCAGCGCGGCGAGGATCAGCAGCGGCTGATCAGAGAGCGAATCCTGGAAGACACGCGCCGTGCCCTGGAAACTGCCATGGATGGTGGCCGGCATGCCGATGCGGTCGGCCGCCGCATTGATGGCCGCGATGCCTTCGCTGAGCGCGACGCCAGGCGCCAGGTTGAACGACAGGGTGGTGGCGACGAACAGGCCCTGGTGGTTGACCGACAGCGGCGTGCTGCCGGGGCCGTAATGCGCGAAGGCCGACAGCGGCACCATGATCTCGGCTCCGGTGCTGACCGCCGATCCGGTCGAAGCCGCCGTCCTGCCGGTGCTGGTGATGGAATTGTTGGCCTGATTGCGCGCCGCGTCGGCGGCGATCGACTGGGCCGAGGCGGACTGGCCTGTCGCAACGAATGTGCCGGCGACCGCGTTGCTGGCCTGCGAACCATGCACCGAGCCACCGGAGGTGCTGACATAGACCTTGTTCAGCGCGTCCGGGTTCTGCCAGTATCGCGGCGCCACCTCCATGATGACGTGGTACTGGTTGCGCGCCACGTAGATAGTCGACACCTGGCGCTGACCGAAGGCGTCGTAGAGCGTGTTGTCGATCTGGCTGGCCGATATGCCGAGGCGCGTCGCCGTATCACGGTCGATGGTGACGTCGGCTTCCAGGCCTTTGTTCTGCTGGTCAGAGTTGACGTCGGTGAGCCTGGGCTCGGTTTGCAGCGCGGCCGCGAGCTTCGGTGCCCACTCCGCCAGCTGGTCGAAACTGTCGCCCTGCAATGTGTACTGGTATTGCGCGTTCGACTGACGCCCGCCGACGCGGATATCCTGCACCGCCTGCAGGAACAGCGTGGCGCCCGGCACATCAGCCAGTTCGCGCCGCAGCCTGGCGATGACCTGGTCGGCGGAGACCTTGCGCTCCGCCAGCGGCTTCAGCGAAACGAACATGAAGCCGGAGTTGGTCTGGCCGCCCCCGGTGAAGCCGACGGCGGTGTCGACGGCTGGATCCTTGCCGACGATGGCCGCGTACTGGCTGAGCTTCTGCGACATCGACTGGAAAGAGGTTGCCTGGTCGGCCTGGATCGAGCCGGTCAGCCGTCCGGTGTCCTGCTGCGGGAAGAAGCCTTTTGGGATGGTGACATAGAGATAGCCATTGAGGCAGAGCGTTGCCGCCAGCACCGCCATGATCAGCAGCGGATTGTCGAGCGCCCAGGACAGCGACCGGCGGTAGAAGCCCAGCATGCCCTCGAAGATACGCTCGCTGAAGCGGTAGAGCCGGCCGTGTTCGCGTTCTCCCTCAGGGCGAAGCAGGATGGAGCACATCATCGGCGTGGTGGTCAGCGAGATTGCGAGCGAGACCAGGATCGCCGCCGACAGCGTGATGGCGAATTCGCGGAACAGCCGTCCGACGATGCCGCCCATCAGCAGGATCGGGATGAAGACGGCGATCAGCGACAGGCTCATCGACAGCACCGTGAAGCCGACTTCCTGGGAGCCCTTGATCGCCGCCTCCATGCGGCCCATGCCGGATGCGGTGTGGCGGGCGATGTTTTCGAGCACGACGATGGCGTCGTCGACGACGAAGCCGGTGGCGACCGTCATCGCCATCAGCGACAGATTGTCTATGCTGAAGCCCATGAGGTACATGGCGCCCAGCGTGCCGACCAGGGACACGGGCACCGCCACGATCGGCACCAGCGCCGAGCGCACGTCGCGCAGGAAGGCGAAGACGACGAGGATCACCAGGCCGATGGCGATCATCAGCGTCCGCGCGACCTCGCTCAGCGAGGCGCGGATGGTGGTCGAGCGGTCGACCGCCAGCGACAGATCGATGGCCGGCGAGATGGAGGCGCGCAGCGTCGGCAGCAGTGCCTTCACCCGGTCCACCGTCGCGATGATGTTGGCGTTGGGCGACCGGTTGAGGATGATCAGCACGCCCGGCTTGCCGTTGGCGAGACCGGCGTTGCGGATGTTTTCGACGGAATCACTGACCTGGCCGACATCGGAAAGCCTGACCGGCGCGCCATTGCGGTAGGCAACGATCAGGGAACGGTAGGCGTCCGCCTTGTTGGCCTGGTCGTTGGCGTAGATCTGATAGCGCTGCTGGCCGACATCGATCGCGCCCTTGGGGCTGTGGGCGTTGGCGGAGGCAAGGGCCGCGCGCACGTCCTCCAGCCCGATGCCGTAGTCGTAGAGCACCTGGGGGTTGAGTTCGACGCGCACGGCCGGCAGCGAGCTGCCCCCCACCGACACCTCGCCGATGCCGTCGACCTGTGAGAGTTTCTGCGCCAGCACGGTGCTGGCGGCATCGAAGAGCTGGCCCTTGGACAAAGTGTCCGATGTCATCGACAGGATGAGGATCGGGGCATCGGCGGGATTGACCTTGCGATAGGTCGGGTTGGAGCGCAGGCTGGACGGCAGGTCGGCGCGCGCGGCGTTGATCGCCGCCTGGACGTCACGCGCCGCGCCGTCAATGTCGCGGTCCAGGCCGAACTGCAAGGTGATGCGGGCGCTGCCGACGCTGCTCGACGAGGTCATCTCGTTGACGTCGGCGATCTCGCCGAGATGCCGCTCGAGCGGGCTGGCGACAGTGTTGGCCACCACCTGCGGGCTGGCGCCCGGCAGCGACGCCTGCACCGATATTACGGGGTAGTCGACCGCCGGCAGCGGCGCCACCGGCAATTGCGGAAACGCCACAAGTCCGGCCGCCAGCAGGCCGAAGGTCAGCAGCGTCGTCGCCACCGGCCGCCGGATGAAGGGAACCGACAGGTTCATGGCGCTGCGTCCATGCCCTGGATGCTGGGAAGATCGGGGGCACGGGGCAGGTTGGGCTCGATGCCTTGCAGCCGGGCGGCAAGGCGGTCGAACCAGAGATAGATCACCGGCGTGGTGAACAGGGTCAGCAACTGGCTGAGCAGCAGGCCGCCGACGATGGAGACGCCCAGGGGATGGCGCAGTTCCGAACCGACGCCGGTGCCCAGCATCAGCGGCAGGGCGCCCAGCATCGCCGCCAGTGTCGTCATCAGGATCGGGCGGAGGCGCAGCAGGCAGGCCTGGTAGATGGCCTCGCGCGGCGTCTTGCCTTCATGGCGCTGCGCGTCGAGTGCGAAGTCGATCATCATGATGGCGTTCTTCTTGACCACGCCGATCAAGAGGATGATGCCGATGATCGAAATGATGGTCAGGTCCTGGCCGGCGATCATCAGCGCCAGCAGCGCGCCGATGCCGGCCGAAGGGAGCGTCGACAGGATGGTGATCGGATGGATGAAGCTCTCATAGAGCACGCCGAGCACGATGTAGACCGTCACCACCGCCGCCAGGATCAGGAACAGCGTGTTGTCGAGCGAAGCCTGGAAGGCGCGCGCGGCGCCCTGAAAGCTGGTGATGATGCTGAGCGGCATGCCGATCTCGGCCTGCGCCTGCTCGATCGCGGTGACCGCCTCGCCGAGCGATGCGCCCGGCGCCAGGTTGAACGAGACGGTGGTGGCGGGGAATTGCCCCATATGGGTGATCTGCAGCGGCGTGGTGGCGACATGGGTGGTTGCCACCACCGACAGCGGCACCGGCGCGCCGCCCGTTGATGAGGGCAGGTAGACGGAGGACAGCGCCTTCAGCGAATCCTGTTCGGACGGGGCGGCCTCGAGAATGACGCGGTACTGGCTTGACGTGGTGTAGATGGTCGAGACCATGCGCTGGCCGAACGCGTCGTAGAGCGCGTTGTCGATGGTCGCCGGCGTGATGCCGAAGCGCGCGGCCTGGTCGCGGTCGATGTCGACAAAGACGGCAAGACCGCTGTTCGACAGGTCGCTGGCGACATCGGTGAGCTGCGGCAGAGTGTTCAGTTTTGTGAGCAGCTTTGGCGTCCATTCTCCCAGTTCGTCGGCATTGGCGTCCTGGAGTACGAATTGATACTGGGTGCGGCTGACCTGGCCGTCGATGGTCAAGTCCTGAACCGGCTGCATGTAGAGCGTCACGCCCGCCACCGAGGCGGCTTCCTGTTTCAGCCGTGAGATGACGGCGGTGATATCGGCGGTGCGCTCTTCATGCGGCTTGAGGTTGATCAGGATGCGGCCGACATTCATCGTGGTGTTGGTGCCGTCGACACCAATGAAGGACGACAGGCTGTCGACATCGGGGTCTTTGAGGATGATGGCGGCCAGCTGCTGCTGGCGGTCGGCCATGGCGGCATAGGAGATCGACTGCGGCGCCTCGGTGATCGCCTGGATGACGCCGGTGTCCTGCACGGGGAAGAACCCCTTGGGGATGACCACGTAGAGAGCCGCCGTCAGGACCAGCGTCGCCGCCGCCACCACCAGCATCAGCGTCTGCCGGTCGAGCACCCAGGTCAGCGCATGGCCGTAGCCGCGGATCACCCAGTCGAAGAAGTCGTGGCTGGCACGCTGCAGGGCGTTCTCATGCACCGCCGACAAGGGTTTCAGCAACTTGGCGCAGGCCATCGGCACCAGGGTCAGCGACACCACGGCTGAGATCAGGATGGTGGTGGCGAGCGTGATGGAGAATTCGCGGAACAGCCGGCCCACGACATCGCCCATGAATAGAAGCGGGATCAGCACCGCGATCAGCGAGACGGTCAGCGAGATGATGGTGAAGCCGATCTGCTGCGACCCTTTCAGCGCCGCCTGCAGCGGAGTCGCGCCTTCTTCGACATAGCGCGCGACGTTCTCGATGACGACGATGGCGTCGTCGACGACGAAGCCAGTGGCGATGGTCAGCGCCATCAGCGACAGATTGTCGAGGCTGAAGCCGAACAGATACATGACGCCGAGCGTGCCGACCAGCGACAGGGGAACCGAGAGGCTGGGGATCAGCGTGGCGCGCGCGCTGCGCAGGAAGACGAAGATGACCAGCACCACCAGGATGATCGACAGCGTCAGCTCATATTCGACGTCGCGCACGGACGCGCGGATGGTCGTGGTGCGGTCGGTCAGGACCTTCACGTCGACGGCATTCGGCAGCGAGGCCTGGAGCTGCGGCAGCAGCGCCTTGATGCGGTCGACCACGTCGATGACGTTGGCGCCGGGCTGGCGTTGGATGTTGAGGATGATCGCCGGCGTGCTGTTCATCCAGGCCGCCAGTCTGTTGTTCTCGGTGGCGTCGACCACATCCGCCACATCGCTCAGCCGCACCGCCGCGCCATCCTTATAGGCGACGATCAGCGAGCGGTATTCGTCGGCGCTCTTCAGCTGGTCGTTGGCGTTGATGGTGTAGGCGCGCGACGGTCCGTCGAAATTGCCTTTGGGGGTGTTGACGTTGGCGCTGCCCAAGGTGGTGCGCAGGTCGTCGAGATTGAGGCCATAGGCGGCGAGCTTGCGAGGGTCGGCCTGGACGCGCACGGCCGGCCGCTGGCCGCCGCTGAGGCTGACCAGGCCGACGCCGGGCAGCTGCGATATCTTCTGCGCCAACCTGGTGTCGGCAAGCTGCTGCACGTCACGCAGCGGCATCGTGGCCGAGGTCAGGCCGAGGGTGAGCACAGGCGCGTCGGCCGGATTGACCTTGGCGTAGATCGGGGGCGCCGGCAGGTCGGCCGGCAACAGGTTGCCGGCGGCGTTGATGGCGGCCTGCACCTCCTGCTCGGCGACATCGAGAGAGATCGCCAGGCTGAACTGCAGCGTGATGACCGAGGAGCCGGCCGAGCTTACCGAGTTCATCTGGTTGAGGTTGGCGATCTGGCCGAGCTGGACCTCCAGCGGCGCGGTGACCGAGGATGTCATCACGTCAGGGCTGGCGCCGGGATAGAAGGTCTGCACCTGGATGGTCGGATAGTCGACCTCGGGCAGGGCCGAGACGGGCAAATAGCGATAGGCCAGCAGGCCGGACAGCATGATGGCGACCATGAACAGCGACGTCGCCACCGGCCGCAGGATGAAGGCTCGCGACGGGCTCATTGCTGCTGCCCGGACTCCGCGTGATGGTGCTTGTGGCCCTGGCCCTTGTGCCTGCCCGTGTCGTCCGGCTTCGGCGTATCGGATACGGGCTGGTCGGATGCCGGCGCCTGCGACTGAGGCGCTGTGCCGGCGGGCAAGGCAGCGGATGCCTGCGCATGTGTCTGTGCTGGTGCCTGTGGCGAGGGCTGCACCGGGCTCGGTGCCTGCCCGTCCTGCTGAAGGTTGATATGGGCGCCGTCACGCAGCTTGTCGGCGCCATCGACGACGACACGGTCGCCGGGGTTCAGGCCGGCGAGTATCTCGACACGCTCGCCATTGGTGACGCCGAGCGTAACCTTGCGCACGGAAACCGTGCTGTCGGGATTGACCAGGTAGACGAAGGTGCCTGGCAGGCCGCGCTGGATCGCGGCGATCGGGGAGATCGCCACGTCCTTGTGCTCGTCGACGAGAAGCACGACATTGACGAACTGGTTCGGATAGAGGACACGCGCCTCATTGGCGAAGCCCGCCCTCAGCTTGATGGTGCCGGTGCTCGGGTCGATCTGGCTATCGAAGGTCTCGAGCTGGCCGTCGGCGAGCTTCTTGGCTCCGGCGCGGTCGAAGGCGGTGGCGGGCAGCGTGGCCCCGTGCTGCATGCGCTGCGCGATCGCGGGCAATTCATCCTCGGGCACGGTGAACAGCACACTGATCGGCTGCACCTGGGTGATGACGACGATGCCGTTGGCATCGCTGGGGGTTACGTAGTTGCCCTGATCGACCTGGCGCAGTCCGGCCCGTCCGTCGACTGGAGAGAGGATGCGGCAATAATCGAGATTGAGGGTGGCGGTCTGTATCATCGCCTGGTCGACCTGGATGGAACCCTGATCCTGCGCGACAAGGGCGACCTGCGCGTCGAGGGTCTGGGGTGTCACCGTCCCCTGGGCCACCAGCTTCTGGTCGCGAACGAGGTCGAGCCCAGCATCCTTGAGCATCGCCTGGTCGCGCACCAGCTGGCCTTGCGCCTGGGCGAGCGCCGCCTGGAAGGGGCGGGGGTCGATCTCAGCCAGCAGGTCGCCCTTCTTGACGTCCTGGCCTTCCTTGAAATTCACCTGGATGAGCGGGCCGGTGACTTGCGACTTGACGGTGACGGTGGAAAGCGAGGTCACTGTGCCGAGCGCGTTGAGGGTGACGTCTATCGTGCCTTTTTCGATGGCGGCGGCGCCGATCGTCGTCGGCTGCGCGCCGCGTCTGCCGCCGGACTGCCTGGCCTCGACATGCGGCCGCTGATAGAGATAGGCGCCCGTGGCGGCAACGATCGCAATGAAGATCAGCCAGGGAATCCAGCCGCGCGAACGGCGTTGCGCGACGGTCGTCTGCAGGGGCATTTCCAATTGCTGGTCCATGGCGGCGTCTTTCACCCCCATGAACCAATATGGCCGAATCCGGCCCAAGTCGAATTAACACTTGGACAGGTTTGAACGGCTTTCTCCGGCCGTTCGCCTCGGTCGCCATCGCGCCCTGGTGGGCGGCTTCTACATGCGCATCAACAGACCGCCATCGACGGCAAGCTCGATGCCGGTGATGTAGCTCGCGGCGTCGGAGAGGAGGAAGAGCGCGGCATTGGCCATGTCCTGAGGCGTGCCGATGCGACCGAGCGGTGCGTAGCTCGCAACGGCCGAGCGCTTTTCCTCGGTGTCCCAGCGCGCCTGCAGCGGCGTCAACGCCATGCCGGGGCAGATGGCGTTGGAGCGGATGCGCTCACCGGCGAGCTGCATGGCGAGTGATTTGGAGAGCGCGCACACACCTGCCTTCGAGGCCTGGTAGGCGTCCTGCGGATTGGCGTCGCCGCGATACCACTGGATGGTCGAGAAATGCACCATGGCGCCGCCGCGCCCGCCCGAGCGCATATGCGGAACGACCGAGCGTGCGGTGTGGACGAAGGACTTCAGATTGATGTTGAAGACCTCGTCCCAGACGTCGAGGTCCATTTCGAGCGCCGACTTGTCGCGGCCGAACCACAGGACCCCCGCGACATTGGCGAGATAGTCGATGCCGCCGCGTTCGCGGCCCGCCGTATTGACGACTTGTTCGACGAAGGCGGCGTCGGTCAGATCGCCTTGCGCGAAGGTGAGCCTGTCGTCATAGGCGGCCAGCGACGCCGGACGGGCCTTGACGTCGATGGCGGTGACGGAGGCGCCGGCATCGAGCAGGGCCAGCGTGATCGCCTCGCCCATGCCGCCGCCCGCGCCGGCGACCACCGCATGCCTGCCGGTGAAATCGTAAGCGATCATCTCAACTCCCCTCATGTGCTGCCGCCAATGCGCGATGTCGGGACAATAGGGGCGGATAAAAATTCCATCAAGCGGTATTAGAAAAAATTTGCCAAAATGGAAAATCGCGATATCGTGGCCCGAAAGACCTCTCATCTCGGATGGATTCAAGACCATGAACCTGCATTCCGGCGCGCGGACCTTTTCCGTGACTTCTCCCGTCGACGGCTCGACCTATACGACGCGCGCCTATGCGGACGGGGCGGCCATCGAAGCCGCGCTGAGCCGGGCACGTGCCGCGCTGCCGTCGTGGCGGCGCACGCCGCTGGCCGAGCGGCTGGCAGTGCTGCTGCGCTTCGGCGAGGAGATGAAAGCGCGGGCAACGCCGCTGGCTGAAATGGTGGCGTGGCAGATCGGCCGGCCGCTGTGGCAGGCCGACGAGACGCCGCGCCTGGCACTGGTTGGCGAGCTGCTGGCCGGCGTCGCACCGGAAACGCTGGCCGATGTGCCGTATCCCTCGGACGAAAACATCCGCCGCTACGCCAAGCCTGTGTCAGGTGGCCTGCATCTGTCGATCTGTGCCTGGAATTACCCGACCGCCATGCTCGGCTATCTCGTGACGTCGCCGCTCGCGGCCGGCAATGTCGTGATCTTCAAGCATTCGCCGCAGACGCCGCTGATCGCCGAACTGGCCGAGGAAGCCTTCCGTGCCGCCGGTGGCCCGGAAGGTGTCTTCCAGAGCCTGCATCTCGACCATGCCGATGCCGAGAAGCTGATCGCGTCGGGTGCCTTCAACGCGGTGAATTTCATCGGCTCGGTCAATGGCGGAAGGCGTGTCCACGCGGCCGCCGCCGGCACCTTCACACAGGTGCATCTCGAACTCGGCGGCAAGGACCCGACCTATGTCAGGGCCGATGCCGATCTTGAGGCGACGATCCCGCAGATCGCCGAAGGCACCTACTCCAATGCCGGCCAGTCCTGCTGCTCGGTCGAGCGCATCTATGTCGACAAGGCGATCCATGACCGCTTCGTCGAAGCCCTGGTCGCCGAGACGGCCAAATGGACCATTGGCCATCCCTTCGACGAGAAGCCGATGGTCGGCCCTGTGGTGCGGGCGAGTGCGGCCGACACCATTCGCGGTCTTACTGACAGCGCGGTGCGGGCAGGGGCCAGGCGCCTGATGCCGCAGGACGGCGCGCTCAAGGCCTCCGGCCTCGGCGCCGCCTATGTCGCGCCGGAGGTGCTGGTCGGGGTCGATCACAGCATGCAGATCATGCGCGACGAACTGTTCGGGCCGGTGGCCTGCATCCAGTCGGTCGGCAGCGATGACGAGGCGATCCGCCTGATGAACGACAGCGATTTCGGGCTGAGCGCCTCGATCTGGACCAGGGATATCGAGCGCGGCGTGGCGCTGCTTGACGAAGTCGAGGCCGGCACGGTCTATCTCAACCGCTGCGACCATGCCGACCTGCATCTGCCCTGGGGCGGCATCAAGAACTCCGGCCTTGGCCGCACCAATGGCCGCGCCGGACTGACGGAGGCTACAGCGGCGAAGGCCTACCATGTCCGCTCCGTCATCGGTTGATCCAGAGCTTGGCGCGATGAACGCTGTGGGCCTTGCAGGGCTTGACGATGCGGCCATCGCCGCGCTGGCCGCGGCCAGCGTCGAGCGGCTGCACATCGATGCCGCCAGCCCCTACCTGCTGATCGCCGAGCACGCCGGCCATGTCGTGCCCGCGCCCTGGCATGACCTTGGCCTGCCAGGGCCCTATCTCGGCACGCATTTCGCGGTCGACATCGGCATCGACGCCTTGACGCGCCGGCTGTCGCGCACGTTGCGGGCGCCAGCCGTTATCGCGCACTACTCGCGGCTGTTCCTGGACTACAACAGGCCGGCCGGGGAATGGGACTTCATGCGTCCGGATCTCGGTGGCATCCCGGTGCCCGGCAATGTCACGCCGGATGCGACCGATGTCAGGCTGCGCAAGTCCATCGCTTGGGCGCCGCTCGAACAGGCAATCGTCGAGGCCGCAGCCGGCCGGCAGGCCCTGGTCTCGGTGCATTCCTTCACCCCGGTGATGGCTGGCGTCAGGCGCAATGTCGACATCGGCGTCTTGTGGCGGGAGCCGTCCGCCTTCGTCACCTCGGTGCTGAAGATGCTTGGCGCGCACGGTGCGGAAACAGGCTTGAGGATCGGCGACAACGAACCCTATGACTGGCGCCAGGCGATCGGCTACACGCTGAACAGGCACGGTCTGGAGCAGGGCAGGCCTTGCCTCTACCTCGAGGTCCGCAACGACCTGCTTTCCGATCCGGAAACATTCGAGCTTGTCAGCCGCACGCTCGAGACCGTCTTTGCAACTGTTGCGATGTCGCTATGGCCGAAACCAGCCGTGGCCGTCTAAAGGCTGGACGCCCCAAGGCGGCCCCGCTAGAGCTTGTCGAATTGGAAACACGACAGCCAAGGGCACGGGCGATGCAGGGCAATGTGGGCAGCAAGATCCGCGACGCGCGCAAGGAGCAGAACATCACGCTGCGTGATCTCAGCGAGCGCTCCGGCCTGTCTGTGTCGCAACTGTCCAAACTCGAGAACGGCAAGGCGCGGCTGACGGTCGATGTCGCGCTGATGATCGCCGGCGTGCTGCATGTGCCGGTGGCTTCCTTCCTGTTCAGCCCCAAGCCCGGCATCCAGGCGCGCCGTTCCATCACGCGCGCCGGCAGCGGCATCCTGCACCAGGGCAATGCCATGGAATTCGAGGTTCTGTGCAGCGATTTCCGCGACAAGACCAATATTTTCTGGCGCGTCACGCTGCGCGCGAAGAGTTTTGAGGAGAATGGCGGCTGGCGCAGCCATTCGGGCGAAGAGTTCATCCACGTGTTGAGCGGCAGCCTGGAACTGCACACGATCCACTATGATCCGACGGTGCTGCTGCCGGGCGACAGCATCCTCTTCGACGGCGAAATGCAGCACGCCTATATCGCGCTTGGTGGCGAGCCAGTCGTCATGCTGATGTCGAACACGGTGCCACGCGACGGGCTTGCCGCCAGCGCGGGGATTTGAGCCCAGCCTGATCGCAAACCTGCTCATCTCAAGAATATTTTCTAAAATGGAAAAAAATGCTTGTTATGGAAAAGTCGGAGGTCTAGCATCCACTTGACCGGCCGACAGGAGAAATAGCCATCGACCGGGATGGGAGATGTGACCGATGCTGTCGGTTGAGGCAGTCAGCAAGACCTTTGGCGGCGTACAGGCATTGCGCAATGCGTCGCTGTCCTGTGAAGCCGGCGAGATCCTCGGCCTGATCGGCCCCAATGGCGCGGGGAAATCCACGCTGGTCAATGCCATCTCCGGCGTGCTCAAGCCCGACACCGGGAGTGTCCGGCTGGCAGGCCAGGAGATCACCGGCCATGGTCCCGAGCATTGCGCCCGGGCAGGGGTCGCGCGCACCTTCCAGACCATCCGCCTGTTCAAGGATCTGACTGTCCGGCAGAATGTCGAGGTCGCCCATATCACCTGCCAGACGGTTCGCCCGGATGCGGCGGCGCGCATCGGCATCGACCAACTGCTCGCCCAGTATCAGCTCGATGGTTTTGCCGACGTCCCGGCCGGCACGCTGTCCTACGGCAGCCAGCGCCGGCTCGAAATCGCCAGGGCGCTGGCGCTGGGCCCATCGCTGCTTTTGCTCGACGAGCCGGCCGCGGGCCTCAACGAAGGCGAGTCCGAGACGCTGGCGGTGGCGATCGAAGGCATTCGCAGCGATGTCGGCTGCGCCACCATCGTCATCGACCACGATCTGCGCTTCATCAACCGGCTGTGCGACCGGCTCTGCGTCATGGACCAGGGCCAGGTGATCGCCTCCGGGCAGACCGAAGAGGTGTGGCGCGATCCGCGCGTCATCGAGGTTTATGTCGGGCAGTCGGCCACATCGTGACGGCACCCGGGCCAGCAACAACAAGAGAGAGAAGGAGGGGTTCAAATGGAGAAGATGATCTTGGGAGCCGCGGTCGTCGCGGCGGGGCTTTTGCAGGTGGCGCATGCTGAGGCCGCCGATCTGAAGATCGGGCTCGCCGTTGCGATGACCGGCACCTATGCACCTTACAGCGAAGCCGAAGGCGCGCGCTGCATGGCCGACAAGCTGAACAAGGCTGCGGGTGCAGGCGATCCCAAGGTCGAGCTGATGATCGAGGACAACCGCTCCGACCCCCAGCTCTCGGTGTCGCTCGGCCAGAAATTCCTCGATGCGGGCGCGCAGATCATCACCGGCGTGCCGTTCCCCGACGCGCTGATCCCGACCGCGCAGATCGCGGCACCCTACGGCGCCACCGTGTTTTCGGCGCCGAACACGCAGCTCGAAATGCAGCAGGCAGGGCTCGACAATTTCATCGCCGGCGCGGTGCCCGATCCGATCAACGCGGCAGCCACCGCCAACGCGCTTTACGGCAAGGGCGCGCGCAGCGTGGCATTGATGGTCTCGCCCGATGCCGGATCCTATTCGGAAAAGCTGCCGGAATGGTTCGGTGAGGTGTTCGAGCATCTCGGCGGCAAGGTTGTCGGCAAGTTCAACTATTCCTGGGGCACCACCGACTGGTCGCCGCAGATCGCCAGCATCAAGGCGCTGCCGCAGAAGCCCGACGCCATCCATATCTGCGGCGTGCTGCCCGATGTCGGCATCTTCATCCGCCAGCTGCGCGCCAATGGTTATGACGGCTGGGTCGCCGGCTGCGATGCCTTCGACGACAAGTCCCTGGAAGGCACCGTCGGCGATCCGGCGTCGCTGGAGAAGGTGATGTTCGCCACCCATGGCGCGACCGGCATCGACAGCCCGATCGACAAGTTCCTCGCCCAGTGCAAGGCCGACGGCTACAAGATCAACGGCATCTTCGATGCGCTCGGCGCCGACATGGTGCAGATCAGCTACGAGGCGGCCAAGAAGTCCGGCACCGTCGAACCCGCTGCCTTGCGTGAGGCGATCCGCGCACCGGGCGGCTATCCCGGCACCACCGCGCCCACCATCTCCTTCGCCGAGAAGAAGGGTTATCCGGTGAAAGCGGTACCGGTGATGGGCTTCTCCAACGGCAAACGGGTGCTGATCACCGACACGCCGCCGACTTTCGTGCCGGCGCTGAACTGACGGGCAGCAGGCGATGATGATGAGAGCCTGGCAGGCCCCGTCGTGCTGAGCGTCGACAATCTGGTCGTCCGCTACGGCGCGGTGAGCGCGGTGCGCGACCTCAGCCTGAAGGTCGGGCGGGGCGAACTTGTCGCCTTGCTCGGTCCCAATGGCGCCGGCAAGAGTTCGACGATCAACGCGCTGACCGGTCTGGTCACGCCGGCCTCGGGTCGCATCGTCCTTGACGGCCAGGACATCTCGCGTGTCCGCACCGAGGATCGTATCCGCGCCGGCCTGACCTCGACACCGGAGGGCCGGCACATCTTCGCCAATCTGACCGTGGGCGAGAACCTGCGGCTGGGGGCCGCGACACGACGCGACCCCAAGGGCGTGCGTGGCGATATCGAGCGCTTCCTGGCACTGTTTCCGGTGCTGTCCGAGCGCTACGGCCAAGCGGCCGGCACGCTTTCGGGCGGCGAGCAGCAGATGCTTGCCATCGCCCGCTCTCTGATGTCGCGGCCGAAGCTGTTGCTGCTCGACGAGCCATCGCTCGGGCTGGCACCGAAGATCGTCGTGCAGATCTTCGATTTCATCGGCGAACTCAAGCGAGAAGGGCTGACGCTGCTGGTGGTCGAGCAGAACGCCAAGCAGGCGCTGCGCTTCGCCGACCGCGTCTATGTCGTCAGTGCCGGGACGCTCCGCTACGACGGGCCGCCGGCCGAGCTTGCCGACGAACATGGCCTCTTCAACCTCTATATTGGCGGGTAGGCGGCGACATGGACTATGCCCTGCAGCAGCTTCTCAACGCGCTGGCCTTCGGCGCGGAATATTCGCTGGTCGCGCTCGGCCTGGCGGTGGTGTTCTCCATCATGGGCCTGGTCAATTTCGCGCATGGCGAAATCATCGGCGTCTCGGCCTATAGCGTGTTCCTGGCGGCCGCCCTTGGCCTGACCTCGCCATTCGTGGCCGTGCTGCTTGCCGTCGCTGCCGCCGCCCTTGCGGCGGTCGCCTTCGAACGCGTCGCGTTCCGGCCGGTGCGCTACGCGCCGACGACGACAGGACTGCTCACCGCCTTCGGCGTCTCGATCGTCGTGCAGAACCTGTTCATGCTGCTGATCTCGCCCAAGCCGCAGTCGGTCTCGATCCTCAACGGGCTGAACCAGATGTGGTTCTTCGGCCCGTTCGCGGTGTCGTCGCTGCAGGTGATGGAACTCATCGTTTCCTGCCTGACCATTCTGGCGCTGGTGCTCTTCCTCAACCGCTCGACGCTTGGCCTGGCGATCCGCGCGGCATCGCGCGATTTCGCCACGGTGCGTCTGATGGGCATCAAGGCCAACCGGGTAATCGCCACCGCCTTCGCCATTTCGGGCGCGCTGGCCGGCATCGCAGCCGTCTTCATCATCGCGCGGCGCGGCAGCGTCTCGCCCGATCTCGGTTTCAGCCTGGTGTTGAAGGCCTTCGTTGCCTGCGTCATCGGCGGCTTCGGCTCGCTGGCGGGGGCGGCGGCCGGGGGCATGCTGCTCGGCTTCATCGAAGTCGGGCTGCTGGTTGCCTTGCCGCAGGAATATGGGGGCTTCAAGGATGCGCTCACCTACGTGATCATCGTCGCGTTGCTGGTCTACCGGCCGGAAGGCCTGCTCGGCCAGCGGGTTGAACTTGGCGACAAGGAGATTTGACGTGGGGGAGATTTGACGTGGGGGAGATCTGAGGTGTCGCAAGTGATCGAAAACACCGCGCCCCCCGCCGCCACCGTGACGCGGCCCAGCAGCGCCCTGACGCGCTCACTGATCGGCGGGTTGGTGACATCGCTGCCGGTACTGGCGATCGGGCTGGCGATCCTCGGTTTCGCGCCGACCTACTACACCTATCTGGCGCTCGGCGCCTTCGTGAACCTGATCGTCGTCGTCGGCCTGCAAGTGTTCATGGGCAATTCCAACATCGCCAATCTCGGCCACAGCGCCTTTGTCGGCCTTGGCGCCTATGGCGTCGCCATTCTCTCGACACCGCTCGCGATGAAGAAGCTGTCGATTCCCAACGCCCCGTTCGGCTTCGCAACCCTTCAGCTCGACCCTGTGTCCTCCGCGTTGATCGCTCTCGTTGTGGTCGGCATTGTCGCCGCTATCAGCGGCAAGGTCATCAGCCGCTTGTCGGGCGTCGCCGCGACCATCGTCAGCCTGGCGCTGTTGATCATCGTGCATTCGGTGTTTCTCAACTGGACCGATTTGTTCAAGGGCAACCAGGCCTTCTTCGGTATCCCGAAGGTGGTTGGCCTGCCCTGGATGCTGGTGTCCTCGGTGGTGGTGATCGTGCTGGCACGGCTGTTCAAGGACAGCCGCTGGGGGCTGCAACTAAGGGCCAGCGCGCAAAGCCCGCAGGCAGCGGCAGCCCTCGGCATCGACGCGCGGCGGCTGCGGCTGATGTCCTGGGTGCTGTCGGCGCTGATCTGCGGCCTGGCCGGCGTGCTCTATGCCTATTTCGCCGGTACGATCAGCCCGAAACTGTTCTACTTCCAGATGATCTTCAACACGCTGGCGATGCTGATCCTGGGCGGCATGGCAACGGTGACGGGTGCGGTGACCGGCGTGATCGTGCTTTCGGTCGGGCTCGAATTCATCCGCAGTATCGAATCCGGCGTGACGATCGGCAGTATTCAACTGCCGCAATTGCTCGGCCTGTCCGGCGTGGCGCTCGGCGTCGTCATCGTGCTGTGCATGGCGTTCCGGCCAGGCGGCATCAGCGGCCGCTACGAGCTCGACGAATTGTTGTCGCGATTTTTCCGGCGCAACGCGAAATAGCGGCGCCCTGCATTCTTGGTGGAGGACTGAAAGTGGAATTTGAGGACAAGGCCGCGGCTTACGCGCCCCAGCTCGAGGCGTTGCAGAAGAAACTCGCGGCAGACGGGGTCGAGTTCATCGAGGTGCATACGGTCGACACGTCGGGCGCATTCCGCTCCAAGATCGCACCGTTGAAGCTGTCGACCCATGGCGAATCCATCAACGCCATCCTCTATTGCGTCACCCATGGCGACGGCCAGCCGATGGGCGATGTCGCGTTTGCTTCGCCCAGCGCCAATGAGGAGAACGGCTTTCCCAACATCAAGGGGATCATCGATCCGGCGACCGTTGTGCGGCATGGCTGGAAGCCGAAATTCGCCTCGGCCATTACCCGCTCCTACATGCTCGACGGCGCGGTCTGTCCGTTCGATCCGCGCGGCGTGCTGGCTCGTGTCGAGGAGCGCGCCAGGGGGCTCGGCTACGAGCCAATGTTCGCGCTGGAATACGAGTTCGGCATCTTCCATGCCGACCACGATCTGATGCGCGCCGGGCGCTATCGTGAGCTGAAGCCCTGGGGCCATTCGCTGATCAACTATGATCTGGTGCGCAGCGGCGAATATCAGGACTTCGCCGCCGAGTTCATCACCCGGATGAAGAGCATCGGTATCGGCGTTGCCTCGCTGGTCACCGAATATGGCTACGGCATGTATGAATATGCGCTGACGCCGAAGACCCCGCTGCAGGCAGCCGATGACGCCATGCGCGCCAAGCTGCACCTGCGCGAGCTCTGTGCCGAGCGGGGCCTGGTTGCCACCTTCATGACCCGCTTCCAGCCGCCGGGCAAGGAAAGCGCCTGTGGCGCGCATCACCATGTCAGCCTGTGGCGCGACGGCAAGCCGGCCTTCGCCGCTGGCCCGAACAAGCTGACGCCGGTCGCCGAGAAATTCCTCGCCGGCGTGCTCAACCGGATGCAGGAAACGCATCTCATGTTCCGGCCGACGGTCAATTCCTACCGCCGCTTCGACCGTGGCGCCTGGTCACCGGAAGATGTCGCCTGGGGCTTCGAGAACCGCACCGCGCCAATCCGCGCCATCACCACGCCCAATGACGGCGCCTGCCGGCTGGAGCATCGCGCGCCGGGCGCCGACATCAATCCCTATCTGTCGATCGCGGCGATCCTGGCGGCGGGCTGCGAGGGCATCGAAAAGGAGCTGCCGCTGGAAGCGCCGGTGACATCCAACCTCGCCACTCTCGACAAGCCGAAACTGCCGCGCACGCTCAATGCCTCGATCGAGGCATTCGCCGCGTCGGACTTCTGCGTCGAGGCGTTCGGTGAAGCGTTCCGCGACAATTACGCCGAGAGCCGGCGGGCGGAGCAGGCAGCGTTCGATGCCTGGCAGGCGTCGCACATCACCGAC
Source organism: Mesorhizobium sp. HAY1-8B (assembly GCF_056868045.1). Taxonomy (NCBI): domain Bacteria; kingdom Pseudomonadati; phylum Pseudomonadota; class Alphaproteobacteria; order Hyphomicrobiales; family Phyllobacteriaceae; genus Mesorhizobium; species Mesorhizobium sp. HAY1-8B. Next base: position 6,549,839 of record NZ_CP200321.1, on the reverse strand, counting down.
TTCGAGTGGCAGCGCTATTTCGTCAGCTGACGAGGGGGGCGGCTCACTCGGCGGCCTGGACGCGATTGGCCTGGATGAGGGCGCGGATCTCAGACCGGCAGGAGCCGCAATTGGTGCCGGCCTTCAGCGCACCGCCGATGGCTTCGACGGTGGCGCAGCCGGCTGTCACTGCCGCCACGATCTGGTTGGCGCCGACGTTGAAACAGGAGCAGACGGCGGCGCCGGCATCGGGCCGGTCGGCACCGGCGCGGCCGGCGACGATCCGGAAGCGTTCACGCTGGCTGGCGTAAACCTCCTCGAGTTGTTCGGCCGCCCAGCCACGCGACACCGCGACCGGGCCAGGCGCGACGAACAAGGCGCCCACGAGGTGCTCACCGTCGAAGGCGGCGATGCGATGCCGGCCGGCGTCGCGGTCGTGATAGGCGAGCATCTGAGCATCGGGTGACGTGGCGAACAGGGATTGGGCAAAGCCCGTCCAGTCGATGCCGTCGTCAGCGAAGGCAAGCTCTACCCGCCAGCCACCCTTGCAGCGGGCAAGCGCCCAATAGTCTGCGGTAATGGTCGCGGGGCGTTGCCGTGTCACGGCAAAACCAAAAGCCTTGGCGGCAAATTTCTCCATGCGTGCGGCGACGTGTTTCAGCGCGGGTTGGCCTGAGACCGGATCGACGAGCTGCGCGGTCAGCGCGTCGAGCCGGCCCCTTGCCGCGAACTGGTCGGTCCAGTGCATTGGTGCGAAGACGCTGCCCTGGCGCTGGCGGGACGTGATCAGGGCGCGGACCAGCACATCGCCGCGTCGGCTGGAGATACGCACGATGTCGGCGTCGTCGATGCCGTGGTGCTGCGCGTCCACGGGGTGGATTTCGACAAAGGGCTCGGCGATGTGCTGGGAAAGACGCGGGCTTTTGCCGGTGCGCGTCATGGTGTGCCAGTGGTCGCGGATGCGGCCGGTGTTGAGGATGAGCGGGAAGTCGGGGGTGGCGCGGATTTCGGCGATGGGACGGATGGCTATGAAGCGGGCTTTGCGGTCGGGTGTGAAATAGCCACCGTTGGCGAAGAAGCGAACAGGCCAGAGGGGGTCGCCGGCGACAATCTCGACTTGGTTACCGCGAGACGTCAAGACTTCACCACCGACCCCACCCCGGCTCGCTTGTCTCGCTTCGCTCAACCAGCGAGCCGACCCTCCACCCAAGGGGGAGGGTAAGGCCGGTGCCGGCCATTGGAACGGCGTCAATCCCTCGTAAGCCGCAGCGTCAACACCGCCATAGGCGCCGATATCGAAATCCCGCGCGCCATCGTTCTCGTAGCCGGACAGCGCGGCGTGCTCGGCGAAAACCTCAGCAGGGACCGTATGGGTAAACGCCTCGGCAAACCCCATCCGTCGCGCCACTTCGGCGACAATCCACCAGTCGGGCCGCGCCTCACCGGGCGGAGGCAGAAAGGCGCGCTGGCGCGAGATGCGGCGTTCCGAATTGGTAACGGTGCCGTCCTTTTCGCCCCAGGCCGTGGCCGGCAGCCTTACATGGGCGTGGCGCACCGTGTCCGTGCTGGCCAGCACGTCCGACACCACGACGAACGGGCAAGCCTTGATTGCCGCTTCGACGGCGTCGGCGTCCGGCATCGAATCGACCGGGTTGGTGGCCATGACCCACAGCGCCTTGATGCGGCCGTCGGCCACGGCTTGAAACATCTCGACGGCCTTCAGCCCGGGTTTTTGCACGATATCAGGCGCGTTCCAGAAGCGCCGCACGCGGTCACGGTGCTCGGCGTTGTCGATCTCCATATGGGCGGCGAGCATATTCGCCATGCCGCCCACCTCACGGCCGCCCATGGCGTTGGGTTGGCCGGTCACGGAGAACGGCCCGGCTCCCGGCTTGCCGATGCGGCCGGTGGCGAGATGGCAGTTGATGATGGCATTGACCTTGTCGGTGCCCGACGACGACTGGTTCACACCCTGGCTGTAGACCGTCACTGTCCTGGAGGTCGCGGCAAACAGGCTATAGAAACGGCCAAGCTCGTCTTCGCTAAGGCCGGTGGCCGTGGCAACACCGGCAAGATCGAGCGTGGAGGCAGCGAAAAGGGCTTGGCCGAAGCCGGTCGTGTGCGCCGTGATATAGGCGCGGTCGAGCGCATTGTGCTGGCCGAGCCAGGCGAGAAGGCCGGTAAACAAAGCGGCGTCGCCATCGGGCGCGATCGCCAGATGCATGTCAGCTATGTCAGCGGTCATGGTGCGGCGCGGGTCGATGAGCACGATCTTCATCCCGGGCCGTTTTTCCCGGGCCGCCGCGATGCGCTGGTAGAGCACGGGGTGGCACCAGGCAAGGTTGGAGCCGACCAGCACGATGAGGTCGGCGAGTTCAAGGTCCTCGTAGGTTCCCGGCACCGTGTCGGAGCCGAAGGCGCGGCGGTGGCCGGCGACGGACGAGGCCATGCAGAGGCGAGAATTGGTGTCGATGTTGGCCGAGCCGATGAAGCCCTTCATCAGCTTGTTGGCGAGGTAATAATCCTCGGTCAGCAATTGGCCCGAGACATAGAAGGCGACCGCATTCGGGCCGTGTTCGGCGATGGTTTGCGAGAAGGTCGAAGCGACGAGGTCGAGCGCCTCATCCCAGCCTGTCCGGCGGCCGTGGATTTCGGGATGAAGCAACCTGCCGTCGAGGCCGATCGTCTCGGCCAGCGCGGAACCCTTGGAGCAGAGCCGGCCGAAATTCGCGGGATGATCGGGGTCGCCGCGGACAGACACCTGCCCGTCCGCGGGGACCTTGGCCAGCACGCCGCAGCCCACCCCGCAATAGGGGCAGGTGGTCCTCACCTCGCGTGCCTCGTCAATCTGCATGTGTTCAGGCCGCATGGCTCGCCAGCGCTTCCAGTGCCAGGAACAGGCGTTCGCCCTCGACCTTGACCGGGATGGTGCGCACCACGCCTTCGTCGGCGCCGAGCGCCTTGCCCGTCTCCAGCGAGATCACCCAATTGTGCAAGGGACAGGTCACCGCCGCACCATGGACGATGCCCTGGCTCAGTGGACCGCCTCTGTGCGGGCAGTGATCGTCGATGGCGAAGACCTGATCGTCCTGGGTGCGGAAGACGGCGACCTTACCTTGCGGAGTGGCGACGCAGCGCGCGCCACGACGGGGGATGTCGGAGATGGTGCCGATCGATATCCAATTCATGTGAATTCCCTTTTTGCGCGTGTTCTCGACCGAAAACCGGTTCCCTCTTTTTGGGAACACGCGCTCACTCCGCCGCCTCGGCAAACCCGACCGAAGCCATCGGCCGAAACTCGTGCTTGTCCTTGCCGGAGACGCGTTCCGACCATGGGTCGACCTGGGCGAATTTCTGGGAGAAGACGAAGCGGTCGTAATAGGCCTTGCGCTTGGCATCGTCGTCCATGATCTGGCGCTTGATCTCGGGGATGCCGATGCGCTTGGCCCATTTGTAGATGCGCTCGAGATAGCGGCCCTGCTCGCGGTACATCTGTGTCAGCGCCACGATGTGCTCCAGCGCCTCATCCTCGGTCTTCACAAGGCCGAGCACTTCGGTGCCCTTGATGTCGAGGCCGGCGGCGCCGGCGAAATGGATCTCGTAGCCAGAGTCGACGCAGATGACGCCGACATCCTTGCAGGTCGCCTCGGCGCAGTTCCTGGGACAGCCCGACACCGCCATCTTGACCTTGGCCGGGGTCCATGAGCCCCACATGAATTTTTCGATGCGGATGCCGAGCCCCGTCGAATCCTGCGTGCCGAAGCGGCACCAGTCCGAGCCGACACAGGTCTTCACCGTGCGCAGGCCCTTGGCGTAGGCGTGGCCGGAGACGAAGCCGGCCTGGCCGAGATCGGCCCACACCGCCGGCAGGTCCTCCTTGCGGATGCCGAGCATGTCGATGCGCTGACCGCCGGTGACCTTGACCATCGGGATCTCGAACTTGTCGACAACGTCGGCGATGGCGCGCAGTTCGGCGGCGTTGGTGACGCCGCCCCACATGCGCGGCACCACTGAATAGGTGCCGTCCTTCTGGATATTGGCGTGGACGCGCTCGTTGATGAAGCGCGACTGGTAGTCGTCGGCGTAATCATCCGGCCAGTCGCAGACGAGGTAGTAGTTGAGCGCCGGCCGGCATTTGGCGCAGCCGCAGGAGGTCTTCCATTCCAGCTCCTGCATGACGGCGGGAATGGTCTTCAGGTGCTTGGCCTTGATCAGCCGGCGTACTTCGTCATGGCCGAGCGTGGTGCAGGAGCACATAGGCTGCACGGCGGCGGGGTTGTACGCATCGCCAAGGGTCAGCACCATCAGCTTCTCGACCAATCCCGTGCAGGAGCCGCAGGAGGCCGATGCCTTGGTGTGGGCACGCACATCGTCGAGCGAGGTCAGGCCCTTGCCCGTGATCGCGCCAGTGATCTTTCCCTTGCAAACGCCGTTGCAGCCGCAGATTTCCGCATCATCCGGCAAGGCTGCAACGGCCGCCATAGGGTCCAGCGGGGCACCCCCCTGGTATGACTGACCGAAAATAAGCGTGTCACGCATCTCCGAAATATCGGTCTGCTTCTTCTTCAGATCGTTGAACCAGGCGCCGTCTGATGTTTCGCCATAGAGCACCGTGCCGATGATGCGGTCGTCCTTGAGCACCAAGCGCTTGTAGACGCCGGCCGAAGCATCGCGCAGCACGATCTCCTGGCGGTCGTCGCCATCGGCGAAGTCGCCAAGCGAGAACAAGTCGATGCCGGTGACCTTGAGCTTGGTCGGCGTGTCGGAATGGACGAAGGCGGCAGCCTCGTCGCCGGCGAGCTGGCTCGCCGCAACGCGCGCCATTTCGTAGAGGGGTGCCACCAACCCGTAGACCATGCCGTTGACCTCGGCGCATTCGCCGAGCGCGTAAATGTCGGGGTCGTTGCTGCGCATGCCGGCGTCGACGACGATGCCTCTGTTGACGGCGATGCCCGCCTCTTTCGCCAGTGCCGCATTCGGCCTGATGCCGACCGCCATCACCACCAGCGTCGCCGGAATGACGGTGCCGTCGGCGAGTTCCACTTGCTCGACCTTGCCGTTGCCGCTGATTGCCTGCGTGTTGGCCTTGGTGATGACCTTGATGCCGCGCTGCTCCACCGCGCGCTGCAGCAGGTAGCCGGCGGCTGGATCGAGCTGACGCTCCATCAGCGTCGGCATGACATGCAGCACGGTGACGTCCATGCCTTGCGCATTCAGTCCGGCCGCCGCCTCCAGCCCGAGCAGGCCGCCGCCGATGACCACGGCCTTGGCCCGCGACTGGGCGGCAAGCATCATGGCGCGTACATCGTCCAGATCGCGGTAGGTCAGCACGCCGGGCAGATTGTGACCGGGCACCGGAATGATGAACGGCACCGAACCGGTGGCGATGACCAGTCTGTCGTAAGGCTCTGTGACGCCATGATCGGAGGTAACGGTCTTGGCCTGCCGGTCGATGGCAACGATCTTGTGGCCCTTGTAGAGGGTGATGCCGTGCTTGATGTACCAACCGTCACCATGGATGATGATCTCCTCATAATCCTTCTCACCCGACAGAACAGGCGACAGCATGATGCGGTCGTAGTTCACGCGCGGCTCGGCGTTGAAGATGGTGACCTGGTAGCGGCCAGGCGCCTTTTCCAGCAGATGCTCCAGCATGCGCCCGGGAGCCATGCCGTTGCCGATGATGACGAGTTTCTCGGTCATATCCAGTCTCACTCAGCCGCGTAGGAAAGGGGTGAAGCTTCAGCAGATGCCGCACGCTCCATGCGGCGGATGGAGACATGCATCCAGGCAAGGCAGGCGACGACGATGACGAAGAGCAGCATGAAACAGCTCGACCAGACGCCGGTGAGGTCGTTGAGGGCGCCGAAGGCAATCGGCAGGATGAAGCCGCCGAGCCCGCCGATCATGCCCACGACGCCTCCTACAGCACCGACATTCTGCGGATAGTAGGCGGGAATGTGCTTGTAGACCGCAGCCTTGCCGAGACTCATGAAGAAGCCAAGCACGCAGGCAACGGCGATGAAGGCGAGCGGGCCGATCTCGAAATGGAAGGCGATCGGCCCGCTGATGCCGCGCACGACGTAGTCTGCCGAGGGGAGAGACAGAACGAGAGTCGCGACGGCACTGACGGCGAAGGTCGAATAGAGCACGGTCCGGGCGCCGATCCGGTCGGAAAGTACGCCGCCATAGGCGCGGAAGACGCTCGCGGGAATCGAATAGGCGGCGCCGATCATGCCGGCGGTCGCAAGTCCGAAGCCGTAGACGCCGATCAGGTAGCGCGGCAGCCACAGCGACAGCGCCACGAACGCGCCAAAGGCGAAGAAGTAGTAGAAGGCGAAGCGCCAGACCTGCAGGTTCTTGAGCGGCGCGAATTCCTGCCAGAAGCTTCTGGTCGGTGCTGCCTTGCCGGCACGGCGCTCGCGGATGACCGGATCGTCGCTGGTGGCGAGCCAGAAGATGGCGGCCATGACGACGAGTGCGGCCGCCCAGATCAGCGCGACCGACTGCCAGCCCCAGGAGAGAAGCACGAAGGGTGCCAGGAACTTGGTGACCGCGGCCCCGACATTGCCGGCGCCGAAGATGCCAAGGGCCGTGCCCTGCCGGTCGGCGGGGAAGAAGCGCGAGACATAGGACACGCCAACGGCAAATGAGCCGCCGGCGAGCCCGACGCCAAGCGCTGCGACCAGCATCTGCCCATAGGTATGCGCAAAGGCCAGCAGGAAGGTCGCGGCCGCCGCGGCAAGCATGGTCGCCGTGTAGACCAGCCGCCCGCCATAGCGGTCGGTCCAGACGCCGAGCACCATGCGCACGAGCGAACCAGTCAGGATCGGCGTGCCGACGAGCAGGCCGAACTCAGTCTCGTTCAGCCCAAGCTCCTGCTTTATGCGCACGCCGATGATCGAAAAGATCGTCCACACCGCGAAGCAGACGGTGAAGGCGATGGTGGACATTGCGAGCGCCTGCCGGGGAGCATTGTCCTGGCTGGGCTCGGCTGGGAGATTTAAGGTCATGGTCGGCTCCGGTTTGCGGCGTGGGAGGCACCGCGCCTGTCTGTTCGTTGCAATTATCAGCGGTGCTGCATCAGGGAGCTGGATGAAACCGAGCTCTGCGCTGTCACTTCAGGACCCTTGCCGTCAGTTTTGGAGCCGGCGGAGTGGAGCAGGAGCGCGGCGGTGAACAGCACCGCTGTCAGCGCGCTGCTCGCCAGAAAATCGCGGCGTGTGAAATCCTTGAGGGTGGTGACAGTTCCGATCTGTATTGCCATCGTCGTCTCCAGTTGACGCCGCCTGGGATCAGCGCCGTCGATTGCGTATCGGCCAAAACAAAAAAGCCGCCGGCCAGGTCTTCGCGCCCGGAAATCCGGATCGCGTCTTGACCTGAGCGGCAGCTTTGCCTGTGGGCGCCCGCCATTGGACGCCTGTTCGAGTGCCCCAGAAGGGCTCGATCACTCCAAAGCAGGAACCGTGCCAGTTTCGGGCGGCAGGAAAAAAATCAATGAAATCAGTGATGCAAAGCGATCATCGCCGCGGGGCCCCGCAGGCCGCGCGGGTCAAAGATTGTTCATCGGAGCCATCGAACGCACAATTTTTGTGCAATGCACAAAAGTGTCGCTGTAATGATCAGGCCTCCTCGCGGGCCGATTTCTGACCGGCAATGTAGGCGTCGATCTCGTCGGGATCGAAGATCTGGCCGTCGAAGAAACCGTCGGGACCGAGCACAAGGCCCGCCCCGGTCGCGCCGACCGCGGTGGCGACCTTGAGCGCGCCCTCGACCTTGGCGTTGGCGCCGGGAAGTGCCACGCCGAGCGGCTTCAGCGCCGCGCGGTAGAGGTCGGGCCTGTAGCAGTCGCGCGCAATGGCGAGATTTTCAGGCGTGTGTGCCACATGCCCCCAGCGCACCATCTGCGTGTAGAACCACAGCGCATGGCTCTTCCACGGAAAGTTCGCTGCCTTGTCGAAGGGCAGGAAGAAGTCGTCAACATCTCGTTCCGCTCCGCCACCCAATCGGAGATGACCGGTCAGGATCGGCATCTGCACGGCCGGCGGCAGGCCGAGAAAGGCGGGCTGCGCCATCAGGGCGGCCAGCTCGGTGTGGTTGCCCGGATCCTGGCACCAGCGCGCCGAATGATGCAGTGCACGCAGCAGCGCGGCCAGAGCCTCGGGATTCTCGTCCGCCCAGGACTTGCGCACGCCGATCACCTTCTCCGGACTGTTGCGCCATATCTGCGCCTTGACGGTGACGATATGGCCGGTGCCGGCGGCCACCGCGGCGCTGTTCCAGGGTTCGCCGACGCAGTAGCCGTCGATGCGCCCAGTGGCCAGCGCGTCGGCCATGAAGGGCGGCGGTACGATGACAATCTCGATTTCGCGGTCGGGATCGATGCCGCAGGCGGCCAGCCAGTAGCGCAGTTCGTAGTTGTGCCCGGAATGGGGATGCACGACGGCGAAGCGCAACGGCTCGCGACCGGCCGCCGCCCGCTCGCGGATGAAGCCGCCAAGTGCCGCCCCGGCTAGCGCCGGATCAAGATCGGGTTCCGCGCCATGCGCGGCCATGCCGGCCCAGACTGCGTTGGAAATGGTGACGCAATTGCCGCCAAGCCCGAGCGAGAAGGGCACGATGGTTTCGGACGCGAGCGGCGTCAGCCCGAGATTGCAGGCGAGCGGCATCGGCCCCAGCATATGCGCGAGATGGAAATGGCCGATGGCGATACGGTCGCGGATGTTGGCCCAGGACGTCTCGCGGTGCAGCGTGAGATTTATGCTTTCGCGCGCGGCGAAGCCAAGCTGGCTTGCCGCGACCAGCACGGCGCTGTCGAAAAGCGGCATGAAGCCGGCGGTGATCTGATGCTCGGCACCCATGCTCATTCGTCCTCCGCCGGTCCGAGCAGCCCGGCGGCAGTCACCAGGCTCTGGGCGATCTCGCTGATCTTGCGGTTCTGGTTCATCGCCGTCTTGCGCAACAGCGTGTAGGCGGCTTCTTCGGAGAGGCCGCGCGACTTCATCAATATGCCCTTGGCGCGGTCAATGACCTTGCGGCCCTCGAGCTCGCTGCGTGCCTCTTCCAGTTCGCGCGCCATGCGCGAGAAAGCATTGAAGCGGCTCACCGCCATGTCGAGGATCGGCTTGACGCGCTCTTGCCTGAGCCCGTCGACGACATAGGCGGACACGCCGGCATCGACCGCAGCCTCGATCGAGGCCTGGTCCGAGCGGTCGACGAACATGGCGATCGGCCGCTTCACGGCACGCGACAGCTGGAACATGTTCTCGAGCATGTCGCGGTTGGGGTTTTCGAGGTCGATGACGATGACATCCGGCTCGATCTCGGCGATCCGCCGCGCGATGCCGGTCACGTCATGGATGATGGTGACCCGTTCATGGCCAGCCTCGCGCAGTCCCGCCTCGATGATCGAGGCACGGATGCGATTTTCGTCGATCACCAGGACGGCTAGGGAGGATCGGACCATGCCCGCATTGTGGGCAAGGCCGCGAAATTGTGCAATGCGGCATAGCCACGTCGATGTAAGAACCGTGGCTATGCCAGACCCTTCGCGGTGCTCACTCGCCGCCGAGGAGCAGGTTCTGGCGGAACCGAGCAAGCCGAGGTTTTAGCCGCAGACGCGAACGTCCTCGATCACCCTGTGGTGATGGCGCCAATGCACGACCGTTTCGGTGTGACAGCGGTGATGCCGGTGGTGGCGCCGGTATTGGCCACTATTGTCATACTGGACGTTCTGGTCGCCATCATACTGATTGTCGTAGCGGCGGTCATGGTGCCGGCGAACAATAACGCCGCCATTATCGGACTCATCATCCGGTGAATATCGGTTGCCGTCGTCGGACTGGATAATCACGCTAGCAGCTTGCGTTGGTGCAATGACTGCCGCTGTCGCCGTCAATGCCAAAAGGGAAGCTAAGATCAATTTTTTCATTTCGTCCTCCTGCGAGTTCAGGACTTAAACTCGACGTATCAACTCGCTGAAGAACCGAGCGTTCCACTGTAAATCCACACGCTTTGCGACGCCTAGAGCCGGATGATTTCAGGCCGAGCCGACCTGAAATGTGAATCCGGCTCTAAATCAAGGAGATAGAGCATGATGTCGTCCGAAAACCGCTTCACACTTTTCGCCATCATGCTCTAGTCATTGTGGTGTGATCGGCCGAAACCATATGATCCAGGCGCACGAAGGCTGTGAGCGGCAGATGATCGGAGGCAACGCGCGATAGCGGCGTATCGTGCGCTTCGACCGCCGCTATCATTCCGTGCCGATTGGTCATGATCCGGTCGAGCGCCAAGAGCGGCAGGTTGGAGGGGAAGGTGGGGACCGCCGGCGGTTGCGGCCCGAAAGTCGCATGCAGCGTGTTGAGCGCGGAGCGGTTTCCAAGCCGCCATTCGTTAAGGTCGCCAAGCAGCAGGGTCGGCTTCTCATCGGCGCTGCTCATGATGTCCAGCACGACGCGAGCCTGCTGGGAGCGTGAATGGCGCAGCAGGCCGAGATGGGCGGCGATGACGCGCAATGTCCGGTTTCCGTCGAGGTCGATCTCCGCCACCACCGCGCCGCGCGGTTCCAGGCCCGGAAGCCTGATCTGATGCACGTCACGGACGACACCCTTCTTGAACAGCAGGACATTGCCGTGCCAGCCGTGACCCTTGCCTGTGGCCGAAATCGGCACCGGCACGAGGCCGGTTTCCCGCTCGAGGCGGGGCAGATCCAGGAGGCCGTCACGGTCGCCGAAACGGTTGTCCGCCTCCTGCAGGGCGATGACATCGGGGTCGATTTCGCGGATGACGCGGCTGGTCCGCTCAGGGTCGAACTTCCGGTCGACACCGATACATTTATGGACATTGTAGGAAGCGACCAGCGTGCCAGTGGCGGCGGTCGCCTTGTGCGCGGCTGCGTTTGCCTTCCGCATCCGCCGGTCACGGATGGTCAAAAGCACGCTTGCCGGAAGGCTGCGTCCGTTCATTCGCATCGTGTGCTTGCCATTTCTGCTGCCTTCACCATGCACTTCAAATAGAGTCTTTGCGCCTATGTTCCATGATCGACCTCAAACTATCCGCCAAACACGTCGTTTTGTTTAAGTCAGGCCTCTCTAGAGATAGGGTGATCCCAGCCATAGGATACGGTCGAACAGCCGGATGATGAAGGGCCGGGCCCGCAAGGAGTCCAGAGTGACAGGGATGGCCGTTTCAATTGCCGATCCAATCCGGGTTTCGATCTCGTGGGCAAAGCCCGCGTCAAGGACCTCCAGATCGATCTCGAAGTTGAGCCGCAACGACCGGGCGTCGAGATTGGACGAGCCGACATAGGCCCACACGCCGTCGATCGAAAGCAGCTTGGAATGGTCGAATGGGCCTCCCGTGCGCCATATGCGGCAATAGTTCTTCAAGATCTGGTCGAATTGCGCGGTCATGGCGCGGTCGACGAGGAAGAGATTGTTCACCGCGGGCACCACGACATCGATCTCGACGCCGCGTCGGGCGGCGGTGATCAAGGCGCTGATCAGCTCCCGGTCCGGCAGGAAATAGGGCGACATCAGGCGGATCGACTTGCGCGCGACCGAGAACGCACCGATCAGCAGTTTGTGGTTGGTCTCATTGCTGGCATCAGGCCCGGATGCAACCGCCCGCACCAGCATCGGTTGGCCAGGTGGCGGCGACAGCGGCGCAATTCGCCAGGCATCGCCCTTCAGGGCCTCGTTGGTGGCGAAACGCCAGTCTTCGGCGGCAACCGAGAACAGGTCGGCGACGACAGGCCCGGTGACCTTGAAATGCGTGTCCCTTGCGCTGTTGGAGCCTGCGAACTCGGCGGAAAAAGCCTTGCGGATGTTCATGCCGCCGGTAAAGGCAACCGTGCCGTCGACCACAAGGATCTTCCGGTGGGTCCTGAGATTGGCGTAAGGCAAGCGCAGGCCCATGACGATGTTGCCGTTGAAGACGTCGGCGGGAATGTCGGCCTTGCGCAGATGACTCAGGATGCTGGGGACGGAATAGCGGGCGCCGACGGCGTCGATCAGCACGCGAACGGTGACGCCGCGCCGGACGGCACCGGCCAGCGATTCGACGAAAAGCAGGCCGACGGCGTCATTGTCGAAAATGTAAGTCTCGAGCAGGAGGCTGCGTTCGGCGCCATCGATCGCCGCGCACATGGCGGCATAGGCCTCGTCGCCGGTCTCCAGTACGTCGATGGCATTGCCTGGGTTGAGCGCGCGCCGCGCCACCCTGTCGCCCAGCGTCCGCAGACCGGTGAAGCGCTGCCCGTACCGTTCGACAATGAGCGCCTCTTCGGCAGCGACGTCACCCTCGTGCTTGGCGGCCACCGCATCGCCGGCAAGCGGGCGCTGCGCGGTGATCGTGGCGCGGCGAATGCGGTTGATGCCGGCCACGGCATAGATCAGCACGCCGAGGATCGGTGACAGCACCATCACGCCGACCCAGCCGGTGGCGGCCCGGACATCCTCCTTGGTCATGACGGCGTGGGCGATGCCGACGGTCGCCATCACCACCGAGATGATTGCCAGGATTTGGGTCCAGTGAGTCGCAATGGTGTCGAACATTGCCGGGACTATCCAGCGAGCGATTGCAGAAGGCAATGCAGCCGATCATGCTTCGCATTCGCAGGTGGCGCCCATAGCTCGGTCAGCACTTTGGATAGGCATCAGCGCCACGGGATTGGCCTGGGCAAAACCTTTCCATGAAGCGTGCCGATGCATGTCGCCCAAAAGTGCGTAGTGGTTTTGGCTGAGCGATATGCATCAAACAAGACTTAAAAGCGGGTAGCGTATCTGAACGATCGTGACGCGCTTAGAAACCCAGGCTTTCGAGAAGGCGCACGCTATGCTTCGCGCCTGCTGCGAGATAGATCAGTCCTGTGGTGGAAGCAGCTCAACCGCGTAGCCTGGCGCCGCTGCCCGAATGGACATCGGGTGCGCGGTGGCTGGCTGACGCCCCAGGCAATGGATGAAATTCAGGAGGAAACCAACTCCGGCTTTCGGTGCGCGTTCTTCCGGGTGAATAGGCTAGGCGCGTATGTCAGCGTCAACTAGGGTTGGCTGATGGCGCTATGGTCTGAGCGGACTCGCGGGGGACGGCGAAGCTGAATGCGCCCATAAGGGAGCGGAGGTCTGGCGCCGTCACCAGACTTCTCGTCGGACCCGATGGAGCCTTTGAAAGGCTAAGACGCCTACCTCACCCCACGCGCCCATCCCGCGCAGCGGCTTCGTCTCCGGCCCAAATTCGGGGCAGGGTGCAATTGTATCCACGGCAAGCGTCGCCGGCGACCTGCCGCGCGTCAGTCGCGCGGTACGGACAGCCCCGTGAGAAGCGGCGCGTATGCCGCGAGCCTGCGGGATATGAATTCGGTGAAGAGCCGCACGCGCTTCGTCTTGCGTGTCTCGCCCTGTGTGAGAAGCCAGAGCGTTCCGTACATGTGCAGGTCGGTGCCCGGCACCCTCACCAGTAGGGGGTCGGCATCGCCGATGAAGCACGGCAGTGTCGTCATCCCGAGCCCCTGCCGCACCGCGACGATCTGCGCCTCGCCGTCCGTGACCCTGAACGGAACCTCGGCGGTGCGAACCTCACCTTCGTGAGCCCAGTCCGGGATTCCATGAACGCTTATGACGATCCACCGGATGGGATCAGGCGCGCCCGAACGCCATGCGGCTAGTCGATCCCGGGATATGTAGACGCCGCCGAACAGCTCCGGTCCCTTCAGACCGTGGAGATTGAGCGGCAGGGTTTTGCGGTCGTAAACGACGCGGATCGCCACGTCGGCCTCTCGGTTGGTCAGATTTGCCAGCTCGCCGGACGACAAGATTTCCATCTCGATGTCCGGATGCAGACGCGCGAAATCGGCGAAGTCCGGCATGAGCAGGTGTGTCGCGAGGGTCGGAGCCAACGTTACCCGCAGAAGCCCGCGCACGCTCTGGTCGCGACCGAAAACGCGCGTCTCCAGCTGGTGCGACGACGCTTCCATTCGCTCCGCGAGCTCGAGAACCTCCTCCCCCGCAGCCGTCAGGCGGTAGCCCGAAGGCAGCTTTTCGAACATCTGCGCCCCGAGGCGTTCTTCAAGCTGGGCGATGCGTCGTAGCACGGTCGCGTGGTTGACGCCGAGGTGCTTGGCGGCGGCCCGCACCGAGCCTCCGCGTGCGACGGCAAGAAAGTAGCGAACGTCATCCCAGCCGATCATGGTGCAATCCCGCACCGCGCGGTGCGCCGTCCAAAATTCTAACCTATCCTACAGCAGTACAGGGCGGTTATCGTAACATGTCTACGAGCGGGCCGCATTTCCGAACGGCGGAACCTTATCGTCGCGGCTGCCGTTGGGCCATGCCGGATCGATTTTGCACCACCGATGTGCGCGCTTCCTCACTCAACGCCTGACCCTAGCAGACCCATCTTCAAGGCCTCGGGGCGTTCCCGAATGACCAAGGCGGAAGCCTGGAGGGATGCAAGTCATGACCAGATTGAATGGAAAGACCGCCGTCATCACCGGCGGCGCTACCGGCATCGGCCGCGCGGCTGCAAAGCGATTCGTAGAGGAGGGCGCGTTCGTCTTCATCTTCGGCCGCCGACAGGAAGCGCTCGACGCCGCTGTGGCGGACCTTGGGCCCAATACCCGCGGGGTGAAAGGCTCGGTCTCGGATGAGGCCGACCTCGACCGACTCTACGCGGCCGTGAAGGCCGAGCGTGGAAGCCTCGATATCGTCTTCGCCAATGCCGGGGCCGGAGGCCCGCTTCCGCTCGGCAAGATCACCGCCGAGCACATTGACGAAACCTTCGACACCAATGTGAAGGGCACGATCTTCACGGTCCAGAAGGCGTTGCCGCTGATGGGCTCGGGCGGTTCGATCATCCTGACCGGATCGAGCGCCGGCACCACGGGTGCCCCGGCATTCACTGCCTACAGCGCGAGCAAGGCGGCCGTGCGCAATCTCGCGCGGACCTGGGCGGAGGACCTGAAGGGCACCGGCATCCGGGTCAATGTGTTGTCGCCCGGGGCGACGGCGACTGAACTCGCGAAGGAAGCGCTGGGCGAGGAGGGCCAGAAGGCCTACGGCGCGATGACTCCGCTCCAGCGGATGGCCGATCCTGCGGAGATCGCGGCGGTGGCTGCCTTTCTCGCGTCGTCGGACAGCAGCTTCATGACCGCCAGCGAAGTCGCCGTCGATGGCGGCCTGGCACAACTCTGACTCCCATGCGGGACCACGCTTCTCAAACTTTACGACAAAACAAAACACACGAACAAAGGTGAAATATTATGAAAAAACTCGAAGGTAAGGTTGCAGTCATCACAGGCGGAAGCAGCGGGATTGGCTTGGCGACGGCCAAGCGCTTTGTAGAAGAAGGTGCACACGTCGTAATCACCGGGCGACGAGAGAAAGAGCTGAAGGAGGCCGCAGCCTTCATCAAGATTAATGTTACGACGGTCGTGGGCGACGTGTCACGCTTGGAAGATCTGGACCGGCTCTTTGCCATCGTGAAAGAGAAACATGGTCACATCGACATTCTCTTCGCGAACGCTGGCGCGGGGACAATCGCACCGCTCGCAGCGGCTACTGAGGCCCACTTTGACCAGACCTTCGACGTGAACGTGAAGGGGCTGTTCTTCACTGTGCAGAAGGCCCTTCCCCTCTTCAAAGACGGCGGTTCGATTATCCTGAATTCTTCGGTTTCGAACGTGCTGGGGTTGCCGGGGTTCAGCACATACGCGGCGAGTAAGGCGGCAGTGCGCAACTTCTCGCGCGCTTGGACCCTAGAACTGAAAGACCGCAAAATCCGAGTGAATACGATGAGCCCCGGAGCAATCGAGACCCCCGCCTTGGCGACAACAACGGGCCTTACCCCTGAGCAAGCCGAACAAGCGGTCGCCCAGTTTGCTTCCCAGATCCCAATGGGTCGCAGGGGCAAACCAGAGGAAATCGCGGCTGCTGTCACGTTCCTCGCCTCCGATGAGAGTTCTTACATCACCGGTGTGGATCTCGCCGTTGATGGAGGCATGGCGCAGGTTTGAGCCCGGCGCGGTCCCGTGGCCGGCCTTCAGCCCCGCCAGTAGTGACCCCGCTTCTCAAACTTTAGTTCCACACAAGATAGGAGAAACATTGTGAGTTACGCAATTATCGGCTTCGGCAATATCGGCAAGGCTCTGGCCAAGGCGTTTGCCCGCAAGGGCATCGACGTGTCCGTTGCAACGACGCGCGACCCGGAAAGCTTTGCAGCCGATGCGGCCGCGATCGGCCCCACGGTCATTCCCAAAAAGCTGGCGGACGCGGTCAAGGCGGACATCATCTTTTTGGCTGTCCGTTTCGAGTCGCACCCGGAGGTCGCGAAGGCGCTCGCCACCTGGCAGGGGAAGACCATCATCGATGTGACCAATGCCTACGGCGTGCCTCCTGAAAAACTGGGGGACAGCCTTCTTCCAAGTTCATCGCGCTGGCATTCTCAGGTGCAAAACTAGTCAAGGGCTTCAACCATCTGATCGCTGCCGTCCTTGACCAGGATCCGGCCGTGCATGGTGGCAGGAGAGTCGTGTTCCTGGCGAGCGACGATGACGCTGCCGCAAAGGAGGTTGGTGCGCTTGCGGAAAAGCTCGGTTTCTCGCCGATCAAACTTGGCGGGCTGTCGGAAGGTGGGCTGCTGGTCCAGGCGCGCGGAAACAGCTGGGGTCAACTGATCTTCAAGGACCTTGTCAAGTTCGACTGAGGAACACGACGTGCCAACCGGCAGGGCCACAATGCACGGATCGGATCGAGCGCGATGCGATCCGTGCGAAATGGAGAAATTCCCATGAGCATCGAGGAGAACATCCAGACCGTGAAGGACTTCTTCGCCGCGATCGGCCGCGGCGACATCGAGGCTCTGCTGACGCTGGTCGCCGAAGACATCGAGTGGATCATTCCGGGCGAAGACTGGCCGCTGGCCGGAACGCGCCACGGACACGCCGGGCTGGCGGATTTGCTTGAGACAGCATCGAAGTCGATAGAAACGTCCACGGAAGCCCGGGAGTTCGTGGCGCAAGGAGACCGGGTCCTCGTCGTCGGCTTCGCTAGGGGAAGGATGAAAGCCACGAACAAGGCGTTCGAGGATGACTGGATCTTCGCCATCACCGTCCGGGACGGCAGACTGACCAACATCCGGGAATACGTCGACACGCAAGCACTGGCGCGTGCCGCGTGGATGGACGCGCCCGCGCGCTCGTCTAATGCCCAACCATAAAGGGGATACCGATGTACGACCAATCCAAGCTATCCGAATTGATCCGGTTCGCACGTGTCGATGCGGGCTCCACTGTCATTGACGTTTACCCAGGTGACGGCGACTGGACGCGCCTTTTCTCCGACGTCGTGGGACCCGAAGGTCGGGTCTACAGCTTCGTGCCGGCCGAAGTCGCCGACTTCAAGAACGATCCGGTCGGCCGCATGCGGACGCTTGCGAAGGAGCCGGGCCGAGAGAACGTCGAAGTCGTCTCGGCGGACCTCGTGGCGATGCCGCGGGCCACGCAGCCAGCGGATGTCCTGTGGCTGCACTTGTTTTACCACGATCTTCACACCGCCCTGATCCAGAAGAGGGGCGCGACGGCGGCCGACTTCAATCGAGCCGTCCACGAGCGGCTGAAGCCCGGTGGGTGCTACGTCATCGTCGACCACGCCGCCGCCGCTGGGTCGGGCACGAGCGACACCCAGTCGCTGCATCGGATCGACCCTGCATCGGTCCGCGACGAGGTGGTGGCGGCCGGCTTCGTACTGGACGCGGAAAGCACCATACTCGCGAACAAGGATGATGCGCACTCGATCAAGGTGTTCGATCCTTCGATCAAGGGCGAGACCGATCGCTTCGCCTATCGGTTTGTGAAGATTTAACACTGAGCTATTCGCCAACGATGAGGTGGGCACTCGTACGGGAGGCGGCTTTGACAAGTGCGACGACCGATTGTGGGTTGGTTTGGGAACGACAGCTTACCGCAGACGTCGGTCAGAACCGGATCGTCCGCTGCCGGCTCCCACAATCCCAACCGAGGATGTACCTGGACGGTCCTCTCGCGGCCAATCATGGTCGAAGGAGAAACGAAATGGGACATTCTCACTATGACCCCACCGCCCCCGATCGCCGCGCGTGGAACGCGGGCAAGACGGTCGGAACGAAACGCCCCCTGAAACCTCGACAGATATGGGCAATCCGATTCTTTCTCGATCGAGAGCGGCGACAGCGCGATCGAGCCCTCTTCGATTTAGCAATCGACAGCAAGTTGCGGGGCTGCGATCTCGTCAGGATCAAGATTGACACCCTGGTTCTCGGGCCTGAAATTCGAAGCCGCGCTGGTCGTGCAACAGAAAACAGGCCGACCGGTGCAGTTCGAGTTGATGAGCGACGCACGCTCCAGTCTTCTCGCATAGTTGGACCGACGCGGCGGCGCCGTTGACGACTACGCATTTCCGAGCAGGATCGACCCAACGCGTCACATGAGCACGAGGCAGTATGCCCGCGTGTTGGACGAATGGGTCGTGGCGATCGGGCTTCGACCCCAGGAATACGGCACGCATTCGCTGCGGCGAGCCAAAGCGTCGATCATTTACAAAGCGACGGGTAACCTCCGCGCTGTTCAGATTCTGCTGGGCCACACCAAAATCGAGAACACAGTCCGATATCTCGGTGTCGACGTAGAAGATGCCCTTGAACTTGCCGAGGCCACGGAAGTCTAACCAGATGCGGCTCCATTTCCGAGTGGAGCCGTGGATGCTAAGCGCCTCATGTCCGCCGTTCGGCATGGCCAATGCCGGCCCTGTGAGCTGCCACTCGCGACATGCCGCAATCGCGACCCGACCGATTGATTCTAGACACGCATGAGCACCAGGCTCTGCGAGACCGCTAGAACGTTGGAGGGCAGGAGCCTCGCGAGTGCGCCCTCATCTTGCGGAGCCCAAAATGGCGAGCTTCCTACTTCAACCGCCACTATAAACCTTTTTCCACAAGTCGAGCCGGGCCTTCAATGGATCAGGCCCGATGGTCACACCATCATTAGTGAAGTCGATGACCTTGTCCTCCGACGCGTTGTAGGGCGGCCATTCCGGCCGCCCGTTGCCATTCGGGTCGCCGGTCTTGGCAAATGCCACCCAATACGAACTGGCCAAAACGCCCATGCCCTTGTCGGCCTCGGTCACCTTGTCCTTCACGACTGCGGCGGGAATGTTGAACACATAGGGTATCTCAAAGCCATGCAACGTGCCCTTCCATTTTGGGCTGCTGCGCAGCGCTTCGGCGACATAGGAGAAGCGATACCAATAGGTCGGCTGGCCGGCACGGGCCACTTCGTCGGCGAGATGACGCGACGGCTCGACCAGCGTCTTGTCCGCCAGCACCTGCTGTTTCAGTTCGTCCAGCGTCTCGGTGCCTTTTGGATCGTAGAGCTTTCTTGCTTCGCCTTTGTTCGATCCGAACATGGCGAACAGCGCTCTCTTGTTTTTTGCTACGCCAACGCCAAGGTCGCGATTGTTGGCGCCAACCATGACAGGCACCGTGGCCTGATGACCGGCGGCGAAAGCAGCTTCGGGCGTCTCGGTCAGGAACTTCCCGTCAATTATGGAACCTGCCACTCCCACAACCGGCCTGCCGGAGGCCATGCCGTCGATTGTTGCCCCGGATGAAGTGCCCGCTACGACCTTGTCCGCCGGCAGCTTGCGTAGGGCAGCGAGCGCCTTTTCATCTTCGCCCTTGATGCCCATGGAGCGTGCATAGGCGAGGGCGCGTTTTTGGGCCTCGTCAAGAGTTGTCAAGGGAAGCGATTTGGCCCGCGCCGTCGGGACGCCGGGCGATTGCAGGATGGCGCGAGCAAAAAGACCGCGCGACATGGGCGACGTCAGGTGAGCCATGACCGAACCACCGCCGGCAGATTCTCCGAAGATGGTCACATTCTTAGGATCGCCACCGAACACGGCAATGTTGTGCTGCACCCATTTCAGGGCCGCAAACTGGTCCATGTAGCCATAGTTGCCGTGCACCTCGTCGGGGGCTTCCTTGGCAAGCGCCGGGAAGGCAAAAAAACCCAGCCGGCCCATTCGGTAGTTGATGCTGACGACGACAACACCTTGTGAGGCGAGCGCTGCGCCGGGGTATTGCGGCGTGTTACCGTGAACCAGGGCCCCGCCGTAGATCCACACCATGACAGGCATCGGCTTGTCGGACGTCGCGGCTGGCCGCCATACATTCAAGGTAAGGCAATCTTCGGACTTGGGCAGATCGTCCACCTGCATGCACGATGGGCCGAAATCCTTGGCATCCAGGACACCTTCCCAAGGCTTCACGGGCTGCGGGTCGCGCCAGCGCAGATCGCCGACAGGCGGTGCGGCGTAGGGGATGCCCTTGAAGCTGAGGACACCATCCGCAGTCACGCCGCGAACTGAGCCCCCTTCGATGGCGACAGGCACATCGGCCGCGTGGGCGATGCCGCCAAGCAAACCCAAGATGATGGTAGCCAGTTCCATTTTTCGATATAGGGAAAATTTCAACATGACGACGATCTCCTCACTCATCGGCCAAGTTAAAGCCCAAGAACTTTACACCTGAAACGTCCGACCTGGTAACGGTTGGTAGTCTTTCTCTCGAAAAGCGCACCTTCGATTCCAGTCCAGGCGACGGCGATGTGTCTGTGTACGAAGCCGCCTTGCGAAAGTTAGATGTTTCCGGTCTGTGCTCGAAAGTCGCATACTTGGCAGTGAGGAACCCTCCACTGAAGGGCAACAACCGATACGTCCAGCGCTCGACCACCTTCCCGTCGGGCCGCGCAGCCTACCTGCGATGCCTCGTCGACGACACCAGATAGCCCAACGCAAGCATCATGGCGCCGACTGCGATGCCCACGCTGATCACGCCTGCGGGTGTGATCCTGGCACTGCCCTGCAACGTGATGTGCTCTCCCACACGCAGGTCGAAAACGGACTTGATTTCCTCGGGATGCAAGGGAACTTCGGATGAAGTTCCTTCTTGAGCAACTGACATTTCCAGTCTCCAGTGCGAACATGCTGGGCACTGTAGCCCGAAATTTCGGTAAAGATCACGCACTGCGCTCCAGCATCTCGTCGCGGCGCAGGGTCAAGACTTCGACGCCAGTCCTCGTGACGGCCACCGTATGCTCGAATTGGGCGGAGAGCTTCCGGTCGTTGGTCACGACCGTCCATCCGTCGCTCCCGGTCGAAACCTTGCGGGTGCCCTGGTTGATCATCGGCTCTATGGTGAAGACCATGCCCTCGCGCAGCTTCAAGCCCGTTCCCGGCCGTCCGAAATTGAGCACCTGCGGTTCCTCGTGCATCTCGCGGCCGATGCCGTGCCCGCAGTATTCTCGCACAACTGAATAGCTGTTTCTTTTGGCGTGCCGTTCGATTGCGAAGCCGATGTCCCCCAGATGTGCTCCGGGCCGGACCTGCCGTATCCCTTTCCACATGGCCTCCTGGGCGACCCGCACGAGCCGCCTCGCGGCTGGTGCGGCATTGCCGACCAGATAGGTCTTGCTCGAGTCCGCGATGAAGCCGTTCTTTTCAAGCGTGATGTCGAGGTTGATGATGTCGCCGTCACGGATGATCTCGCCTGGATCGGGCACACCATGGCAGACGACATTATTGATCGAGCAGTTCAGGACATATTTGAAGCCATATTGCCCCTTGCTCGCCGGACGCGCGGCGAGATCCACGGTGATGAAGCGGTCCACCAGATCGTTGACCTGCAATGTCGACATGCCGGCGAGTTCCTGCTCGTCCAACATCTCGAAGACCGAGGCCAGCATCCTGCCTGATACGCGCATGAGCGCCAGTGCGTACGGGGTCTTTACCATGTCAGGCGACCGCTAGATCCGCGAGACCCACATGCGCCGCCGCGAACTGCATCTTCACGATCTCGTTGAAGGAGAGGGTCGGATTTGCTTCGGCCAGCATGCCGACCTTCATCCAGAACTCGGCCTGCGCATTGATGGACCGGCACATCACCGTACTGGCTCGCCGAGCTTCCTCATGCAGATCGTCGTCGATTTTCACGATGCCCATGAACGCCTCTTAAAGCAGGTAGCATATGAACCATATATGATTCGTATATTGCTTGGTCAATCTTGTTCTGATCCCTGATCGCCTCCGGGCGAAGAGGACATTGACGAAAGCACCGGGACACTCTCGAACGACGATGGCAGGGATGACGACATAGTGAACGCTCGCCCTGGGCAGTCGGCTCAAAGTAATCAGAAGGTCATTTCCACCAGAGCCGACGATATGGCAGCTTGATATCTGACCCACGGCCCATCGCAGGTCGCAGTCGGGAAGATTGTCCTGCTAGAACGGCCGGGCAAAGAATGCGCCTGGCGATCGTCCGATATCAACTGCGGCAGGTTCGTCATGTGAACCCCTGCACAAATCATAGGTTCATGCCCTTGGAAGCTGTAGCTCAAGACAATGCCGTTGAGTTGCCTCCGGGCCTTTCCAAGGAAGTGGCCGCACGACTTCTCGCAGAAGCCGGTCCGAATGAGGTTGCCTCGACCGAGGAGCATCCGGTTCGCCGCGCGTTGCGCCACTTCTGGTCGCCGGTGCCTTGGATGCTGGAGATCACCATCGTCCTGCAATTGGTAGCAGGTGAGCGACTTGAAGCGGCTATGGTCGGCATACTGCTTGTGATCAATGTCCTGCTCGCAATCGTGCAGGAAGGGCGCGCAAGCGCGACACTGGCCCTGCTTCGGCAGCAACTGGCCCCGAAAGCGAGGCTAAGACGCGATGGTGCGTGGTCCGATGCTCCGGCATCGGTGCTGGTACCGGGCGATATCGTGCAGCTTTCGCTTGGCGGCATCGTGCCGGCCGACGTGCGCCTGCTGTCCGGCTCGGTGCTTCTGGATCAGTCGATGCTGACCGGTGAATCCGTTGCCGTGGAGCAGCAAGGCGGCGCTACCGCCTATGCCGGTGCTTTGGTGCGGCGGGGCGAAGCGGTCGCCGAAGTCGTGGCGACCGGTCCGCGAACCTATTTCGGCCGCACCGCCGAATTGGTTAAGACCGCGGACGTCGAGAGCAGCGAGCAGAAGGCCGTGCTCGGCGTCGTCAAGGCGCTGACCGCGGTCAACATGGCAATCGTGGTGGCGATGGTCGCCTACGCCTACACCATCGGCATGACGGTGGCGCAAATCGTGCCGCTGGTGCTGGCCGCGCTTCTGTCCGCCGTGCCTGTCGCCATGCCGGCGGTGTTCACCTTGGCGGCGACAGTCGGTGCGCAAAAACTTGCACGTCAGGGCGTGCTGCTGGCCCGGCTCTCCGCCTTGCAGGAAGCCGCCATGATAGACGTGCTTTGTGTCGACAAGACCGGAACGCTGACGGAAAACAGTCTCGGCGTCGGCCAGGTGATCGTCCTGGCTGCAGGAATGAATGATGCCGCGGTGCTTGCCCACGCCGCCGCCGCCAGCTCGACCGATGGCCAGGACCCTGTCGATGCAGCCGTCCGCGCAGCAGTCTCCCATTCATCGGAGCCGCCCTTGAAGGTGCTCCGCTTCACGCCCTTCGATCCCGCAGTCAAGATGTCGGAGGCGATCACCGCCGGGCCGGACGGCCAAGAGATTCGTATAGCCAAGGGTTCGCCGATCGCCATTTCCACACTCGCGCCCTTAACTCCAGATATGCAGGCCTCCATAACCAACCTTAGCAGCGAGGGATATCGCGTCTTGGCGGTCGCGGCCGGCAGCGCGGGAGCCATGGCGGTGCTCGGCCTTATCGGGCTCAGCGACCCGCCGCGTGCGGACTCAAAGCCCTTGCTCAGCGACTTGAAGGCACTGGGCATCGCGCCGATCATGATCACTGGCGACACCGCGGAGACCGCGGGTACCGTCGCTCGCGCCATCGGGTTGGATGGGCCGGTTTGTCCGCCAGGCCGAATCCCGGAGAAGGCAGCGCCGCAGGACTATGCTGTCTACGCCGGCGTGTTCCCGGAAGACAAGTTCAAGCTGGTGCGCGCCTTTCAAAGCGAGGGCCATGCCGTTGGCATGTGCGGCGACGGCGCCAATGACGCTCCCGCGCTGCGCCAGGCGCAGATGGGCATCGCCGTCGCCAGTGCCACCGACGTCGCCAAGTCCGCTGCTGGTCTGGTGCTGACCGCGCCAGGCTTGCGCGGCATCGTGGCTTGTATCGAGGAGGGCAGGGCCGCCTTCCGGCGTGTGCTGACCTTCACGCTGAGCATGCTGGTCAACAAGGCGGTGACGCTGATCGTCATGGGCGGCGGGCTGGTGATGACGGGTCACGCAGTGATGACACCGCTGCTCCAGGTTCTCTGGATGCTGACCGGGGACATCGCGATGATGGCGCGCGCTGGCGACCGTGCCAAGCCTACGCCCTATCCCAACGCGTGGCGCATCCGAGAATTGACGCTTGCCGCGCTGCCATTGGGGGCCGTGAAGCTGACCTATGCCATGACGATACTGGCTCTTGGCTGGTTCTGGCTACGGTTTGACGCCGAAACGATGCAGAGTCTCACCTTCCTTACTCTCGTGCTGGCTGGGCAGGCGACGAGCCTCGTGCTGCGCGAGCGCGACCATGTCTGGCAATCGCGTCCTGCGGCCGTGCTTTTGGGGGCGATTGCGATCGCGGCGGCCGTCGCAACGACCTTCGCCTGGGCCGGGTGGTTCATGGCGCCGTTACCGGCTTGGCTCATTCTGGCGCTGTATGGAACGACAATCGGCTTTGGCCTGGTCTTCGATGCTGTAAAGGTTGCCGTGCTTAAGCGCCTTCCGGTGGACCGCCGATGATATGTTCTCAATGTGATACGTCTTGCCCCCTCTTGGCGGGGGAGGAAAAGCGGAATGATGGAAAGGATCTCTCGAAGCGGTAATCCGCTGGCAGGCCCCATTTCGCGCGGTACTCGTCCGGCGTCAGGCCGTAGTGGGTCGCGAGGTGCCGCTTCAGCGACTTGAACTTCCTCCCATCCTCGAGGCTGATGATGTAATCCGGCGCGACCGATTTCTTGATCGCTACCGCAGGCTTGAGAGCTTCGGATTTTTCCGGCGCGCGATCTTCGCTGACGGTGCCCTTCGATGCAGCGTGGATCTGCCCGAGCAGGGCAGGGAGATCGCCAACGGGAACCGGCATCGTGCTGGAGGTTATGCGCGAGCCAATGCTCGCCCTCCTGCTTGCCGGCGATGCCGCCTATCTGCTGCTCGGTGATCTGAAAGAGGCGATTATCTCCTCGCATTTCGCAGGGCAATCGAGGCGCTGTTCGCTTCACGCGCCTTGGAGGAAGCAGACCTTGTCGTGGCGGGTGCCTATAGCCATTCGCAGTTTCGTGAGGCCCTGTTTGGGGGAATGACCGAATCCCTCCTTGAGCAATTCTTGCCACCGGTGTTGGTATCGCACTAAGGGAGGGGCCGCCTCACCGTCTGACGCCAGGAGGACTGCTTCGACGGCCTCTATGAATAGACCTGGGTCATCGTCACCATCGACTTGTCGTTCAGAAAATGGCCAGCTGTCTTCGGCGACGCCAAGATGACGACTGCGCTGCTTGGGAGCAGTTCTGGAAGCCTTTTGACGGCGGTATTCAAGGCCCAACTTGATCGCACAATCTCTACAAAGCTTTCCCCGCTGCACGATATGGGCGAGGGAGTCCGAAAGCGCGCAACACTGACATTTCTTAAGCATTTGGAGACTCTCCGCTTGGGCGCTAGAGTTCACAGTTAGGCCGCATCTGGATCTTTCGGTGCAAGGAGCAGCGCGACCTCAACGCGGTTGCGGCCCTTGTGCTTGGCCTTGTAAAGGGCGGTGTCGGCGGCAAGAAGCAGGCCTTCCGGCATGCTGATCGTCCCGCCGGACCGGGACAGTGCGGTGGCGGATCCGATGCTGACGGTGACATACCCGCCGCCTTCCGGATTATCGGCATGAGGCAGACCGAGTTTTTCGATTGCGACCCTCAGCCGTTCCGCTATTTCAACCGCTCCATCGGCATCGGTATCTGGCAAAATGATGGCGATCTCTTCACCACCGTATCGGGCTGCCTCGTCAGCGGGGCGATGAAGGGCATTCTTGATGGCAGTAGCAACGGCACGAAGACAATCATCGCCAACCTGGTGGCCGTATCGGTCGTTAAACCCCTTGAACCGATCGACATCGAGCAGCAGCAGGGACATCTTTCCGCCAATCCGAACGGTGCGCCGCCATTCCCTGTCCAAGGCCTCGTCGAAGGCTCGGCGGTTGCCCAGTCCGGTCAATCCGTCCACCATCGCCAGCGCGCGGAGCTGCTCTTCGAGCTGCTTGCGTTCTGTTATATCTCTCATGATCAGGACGAAATCGCTTGGAACGCGAGTTACAGGATCTCGGACGATGCGCGCCTTGCTCTCCACCCAGACAGTCGTGCCATCTTTCCGTCGGACCTCGAGCGCCAAAGGTACGCCTTCGTCGGCCCCGGCAAGCATAAGTGCGGTTTCGGCAGCGATGCCCTGGAGATGCTCGGGCGGAACGAACACTTCCGGGCCATGCCCCAGCATTTCCTCGGGTAGCCATCCTAGAAGTCGGGTGCATGACGGTGAAACATAGCGCGCCTTCATGTCCGGTCCGATTTGCATGATGACGTCACCGCTGTTCTCGGCGAGCATTCGAAAATTCGGCTCCTCGGCGACAATGCCCGAAGGCATAACCAGACTTCCCGGAACTTGCGTGGGCTCGGCTTGACCGAGACTCTTCCGAAAGAGTCGTAACGCGGTTGGCAGACGCATATTTGTTTCCCTCCCCGGGTCTTGTGCTGCGGACCCGCAGCAGTCTTTCACCCTAGGAACCGGCCGTGGGGGCGTCCTGTCGGGCGATCAAATTGGTCTTTGCCAGCCAGATCGTCTGCCATCCCGGTCTCGTGCTCGCCGATTGGTTGAGCGAACCGAACCAAAAGTCCTGTTGCGATCTGGCGGGACACCGCTTGTGAGAACAGATATCCTTGACCGAACTGGCAACCGATCTCCGCCAGCAGACTGGCCTGAGCTTCGTTCTCGATGCCTTCAGCGATGACCCGGATGTCGAGCTTGCGTGCGATGCCAATCAAGCCCTCGACGATGGCCAGGCTTGGATCTCCCTGGACAAGGCGATCAATGAAGGATTTGTCGATCTTGATGATATCGACCGGCACCGTCAGCAGATGCGTGAGCGAAGCGAAGCCAGTTCCGAAATCGTCGAGTGCGACGCGCAGGCCATGGGCCCGTAACACCTTGATCTCCCGAGCGACGATCGGATCGCGCTGGCCGAGATAGATCGACTCCGTGACCTCCAGAATGATGTGCTTTAAGGGAACGTTCTCGCGACCGAAGGCTGCTTCGAGACGTGCGTACAGCGTGCCACTATGAAAATCGGCTGAGGTGATGTTGATGCCGATATGCTGCAGCGGAATACCTTGATCTAGCCAGGAGCGCGCGTCCGCCGCGACGATCGCCATCATGCGTTCCGTCAGATGCGAGGCGACGCTCGCATCTGACGTCGCCTGATGAAATTCGGCGGCAGAGACGACCTCTCCGTCCGGCTTGCGAAGGCGGCAGAGCGCCTCCATGCCGACGATCGCGCGGCTGTCGAGCCGCAGGATCGGCTGATAGAACGCGTCGATCCGCCCTTCGCTCAATGCCGCGTCGACATCGCGGATCACCTCGATACGGGTCTTGATCGCGCTGCCGATTCCTGGCCAATAAAGGATGAAGCCGCCCGGCGAGGTTTCCTTGGCGTGGTAGAGTGCGAAGTCGGCATTTTGGCGCACGCTTTTCGCATCGCGGTCGTCAGCGGACAACACTGCACCGCCGATCGTTGCCCGCGGCACGATCACATGTCCGTCACAGTCGGCGGGCACAGCCAGGGCATCGAGAATATGATGCGCCATACTCTCGATGCTGGCGAGCGCTTCTGCTCCCTGGAGGATCACGGCGAACTCATCGCCGCCCATGCGAAAGACCCGGTCTGGCGCCACGCTTGCGGCGATACGGAACGCTACCACCTGCAACAGAGCGTCGCCGGCCGCGTGGCCGAAGGTGTCGTTGACGGCCTTGAGGTTGTCGAGGTCAACGACCAGAAACGCCCAGGCGCCCGGTTCCGCGCTGGGCAAGCGCTCCAGAGCGACGTCAAGACTCGCCCGGTTCGGTAAGTCTGTCAGGGCATCGACATAGGCTTTGCGCTCGCGTTCGATCACCCGCTGGTGGCGCTCGAGCGCGATGGCGCACAGGGAGGTGGACGAGGCGACGACCTCCTTCTCGCGCGGGGTGGGGCCGCGCTTCTCTGGAAAATACAGGGCAAAGGTGCCGAGCACGGCGCCCTCCGCGTCGCAGATCGGGCTCGACCAGCAGGCCCTCAGGCCAAGCGCCAGGACGGGCTCCTTGAAGGCGATCCAGCGCGGGTCGGTCGCGATATCGGTCGCAGCGACGGCCTTTCCGAGATAGGCCGCAGAGCCACAGGAGCCCACCAGCGGGCCGATCATCAGGCCTTCAAGCCGAGCCGTATATCCATCCGGGAAGCTGGAGCCTGGCAGGGGATGCAACAAGCCGTTACCGTCAACGCGCAGAACGGAGC
Organism: Mesorhizobium sp. HAY1-8B; assembly: GCF_056868045.1. Classification (NCBI taxonomy): domain Bacteria; kingdom Pseudomonadati; phylum Pseudomonadota; class Alphaproteobacteria; order Hyphomicrobiales; family Phyllobacteriaceae; genus Mesorhizobium; species Mesorhizobium sp. HAY1-8B. Next base: position 6,521,334 of record NZ_CP200321.1, on the reverse strand, counting down.
ACCAGACGCCCGGCAACAGCTTCTCGATCTGGTGGCAAAGTCGGTCCGTCGTCGCTTCGAGCGTTTCGCCCCTGGCGATCATTTCGAGGATGGTGTTCTGGAAATGCAGCATGTTACCCGCCGATCCTCGATTGCGGAAACTTTCCAATCCGGCTCGTTTCCGGATGAGATAATTATCAGGGTACAACGTGAATAATATTATAATTTGAGCTAATTATTATTAATATTAATTTTCCGTCATGAAAAAATTGTCAAGAATAACCGAAATTACGGATTTCGTCTTCAGCAAGATGGATCGTGTTGATCGACTGCCCAACGTTACGTTCTCCGGCAACAATTGTAACAACAACCGTATGCAGATAGGTGCAACGGGCTCGCGAGACTCCACGTTATGATGGTAAATTGCTTCGAACCGGCGTTCGATTCTAATGCAAAAATATCTGCCTTCGTTATCGGATTGTCATCCTACCCACACAAAGGCTTCAGCATTGATACGCCGGCACTATCATTGTCGCTAAGCGTATTCAAATGACTTTTACGCCAGATCACGATTGCAATTCTGGAAAACTTTATCGGCGTGCTTATGCCAATCGTCAGTTGGGTCAGTGGCGTCGCCGCAAGATCGACATAGAGACCACTTTGTTCTTCCCTTCGTATCCATCTCTAAGCGCCATGAGGCACAGAGTCGCCGGGATCCCGAAGACAATCGTTCCAATAAAGAGCTGAAGCATGACCGTGCGTCCTGTTGACCAGATATCCAAGTCTGCGAACTTGGCTCCGTTCAACGGTAGAGACATTGCGCCGGATCAAAATGTGGAAGAGTTTTTCTCGCAATTTCTGCCGATGGCCCTCGTCTTCGAAGGAACACGAATGAGGCCGTGGCCGATGCAAAGCGTTGCTGGCGCTGATGATCCCGTCAAATCACGCCACCAAGCGCGTCGCGCGGACGATATGCCTTAGCTCAGTACGGCAGCCACGGGACGGCGGGGCGAGAAGGGTAGTTGGGGCCCGTAGCCGAAGCGGATGACGATGTCGGGCCGCCGTCCGTTCTCGCCGACGAGAGCTGCCAGATCTGGTCGGAGCCGTGCAACCTCGACCGGCTGGTTGATGAAGGCATGCTTGAGCCCAAGACTGGTTGCCGTAAGCAACAAACGCTGGCAGGCGCGCCCGATCGCGATCCAGTGGGCTTGGTCCGCGCGGTCGGCGAGAAGGATGGCGATCCCTGGGGAGGAGTCGATCTGGCGTGCATATTTGTCGTTCTCGCTCGCGGCCCTGAAGAACAGGTCGAAAGCGATGTGGCCGAGAGGGTCCGGCAGCACGGGATTCTCGCTGGCCGCCGAGAATAACCCATCGCCGGTCATCATGGCACTGCGTGGATTGAAGCGAAGCCATTGCCTCAGTTCGGTCATGAAGGCTGGATCGGCCATCTGCGCGCTGTTGCCGGCGACGACCAGATCCCGCACCCGGTCGATCTGCGCACGATCGGTAAGAAAAACGACGCGAACGCCTGGCGTCTCGGCGGCCTGTCGGAGCTTTTCGATATCGGTGATCGCCACTGGACGTCCATCATAAGTCGCGCGCGTGGATTGGCGCATGGGGATGGCCGCAAGCAGCGGGTCAGGACGGACCGCGCCCTTGCCGAATGAATAACGCGGATACCCACGATCGGGGTCGATTTGCAGTTCCCCGGGCAGGCCTGCCGCCGTCGCCGCTATCAGCAGGTTCTCGGCGGCGCAGCCGAGGCTGACGAAAAGATGATGATCGTCCGGATCGACCGCATGCGTTGCGCGCGAGAAGTCGGGCTGGATGTCGATGGAACTCTCTTCGACATGAAAGCGCCAGGGCTGGGTATTGTGGCTGTTGGCAGCGAGTGTTGCATAGCGGATGACGTCTGCCATTTTCGGTTCGGCCGGAACCGGCATGCGAAGGCGGGCAGAATAGCCATCATAGTCGGCCATCGATCCGGCGGCTGAGCGCCAGCCCGCGGCTCCCGCCCCGACCATAAGCAGCGCGCCCCCCGCGCCCATGAGCATGTTCCGCCTGTTCATCCCGACCTCCCTTCCGCACCAATATAGACTGGCCGACCGCCATGCGTTTGACCGAGGCCAGCGAGTGATGATTCACGAATGCTGTATGGCGGCCCGGTTGGTTGTGGGTCAGCGGCACTGGAAATCACGTGGTCTGTCCCGGACGAATTTCGCAACTTGCCGAGAAGAACCACGATGGAGCGGAGAAACAGTGGCCAGATCCAGCACGCTGACTCCTCCACCCTTCGCGGCAGTCACGATTCGGCAATGGCGGCTTCAATCGCCTCCCTTGAATGCTCCACCAAGTCCTTGGCAATTTGTCCCACCAGCTTCGCTTCCAGCACGCTGTGGAAATGCTGGCGCAATTCTCCAAGTGTGCGCGGATCGGCGATGATCGCAAGTGCCCCGATCTTCCCCGCAAGCGCCTCTCGGTTCAGATAGGCTGCCGCTGCCGCGACAAAATTGTCTTCCTCGAGACGAGAGCTGTCCGGATTGGCGGAACTGCTGCGATGCCGTCCGCCGGACCCTGTATTTTCCGGGTCGAGATCGAGCTCAGGAAGGTCGATCAGGGTGACGTGCGGTTCGTGGCCGTGGTTGCGGAAAAGCCGCATCCTTTTACCGTCTATGACCGCGACGAATGCCCCATTTGGCAGGATCATCTTTTTCTCCCTTCGTTAGAACTCAGTTCCGTCGAGCAGCAAACCCGCTCATTCTCTTCCCGGCCAGCGCCATCCCGCCACCTCGGGCATGTCCGCGCCGTGTTCACGGATATACTGGTTGTGCTCGATGAGTTTGTCGCGCATGGCCTGCTTGACATAGGCGGCGATCGGCCCGAGCCGTGGCACGCGGTCGATCACGTCGGCGACCAGATGGAAACGGTCGAGATCGTTGCGCACGACCATGTCGAAGGGGGTGGTAGTGGAGCCCTCTTCCTTGAAGCCGCGGACGTGCATGTTGTCGTGGTTTGTGCGCTTGTAGGCGAGCCGGTGGATAAGCCAAGGATAGCCGTGATAGGCAAAGATCACCGGTTTGTCCTTCGTGAATAGCTCATCGAAATCGGCGTCGGACAGGCCGTGCGGATGCTCGGTCTTGGGCTGCAGTGTCATCAGGTCCACAATGTTGATGACGCGGACCTTCAGGTCGGGGAGGTGTTGGCGCAGCAGATCGACGGCGGCCAGCGTCTCCAGCGTCGGCACGTCGCCACAACAGGCCATGACCACTTCGGGCTCGCCGCCGCGGTCGTTGCTCGCCCATTCCCAGATGCCGATGCCGGCCGAGCAATGCTTGATCGCCTCGTCCATAATCAGCCATTGCGGCTGCGGCTGCTTGCCGGCGACGATGACGTTGACGCGGTTCCAACTCCTTAGGCAATGGTCGGTGACATAGAGCAGCGTGTTGGCGTCCGGAGGGAAGTAGACGCGTACGATGTCGGCCTTCTTGTTCGCGACATGGTCGACGAAGCCGGGGTCCTGATGGCTGAAGCCATTATGGTCCTGCCGCCAGACATGCGAGGTCAGCAGGTAATTCAACGAAGCGATCGGGCGGCGCCAGGCGACCTCCTTCGAGGTCTTCAACCACTTGGCGTGCTGATTGAACATAGAATCCACGATGTGGATGAAGGCTTCATAGCATGAGAAGAAGCCATGCCGACCGGTGAGCAGATAGCCTTCCAGCCAGCCCTGACAGGTATGTTCCGAAAGGATTTCCATCACGCGTCCTTCCGGCGACAAATGATCATCGTAGGAAAGCGTCTCGGCATCCCAGGCCCGGTCGGTCACCTCGAAAAGGTCCTGCAACCGGTTGGAGGCGGTCTCGTCCGGGCCGAAGACGCGGAAGTTGCGGGTCGAGGCATTGTTGTGCATCACGTCCCGCAGGAAGCCGCCGGTAATCTTCGTGGACTCCGCATCCGTGTCGCCCGGACTGTGGACCGTCACGGCATAGTCCCTGAAGTCCGGCATCCTGAGCGGTCGCATCAGAGCCCCGCCATTGGCGTGCGGATTGGCGCTCATGCGCTTGTCGCCCGCTGGCGCCAGTGCAGCGACCTCCGGTTTCAACCGGCCTGTCTCGTCGAATAGTTCCTCCGGCTTGTAGCTGCGCAGCCATTCCTCAAGCAGCCCCAGATGCTCCGGCTTCTCCATGGTGAACGGCACTTGGTGAGAGCGCCAGAACCCTTCCGCTTTCAGCCCGTCGACAGTCTTCGGCCCGGTCCAGCCCTTCGGCGATTTTAAGACGATCATCGGCCAGATCGGACGCTCGACGCTACCGCCGGTGCGCGCCTTCTCCTGGATGGCGCCAATTTCGGCGAAGGCATCGTCGAGCGCGGCCGCCATCTTCTGGTGCATCACCTCAGGCTCGTCGCCCTCGACAAGGATCGGACGATAGCCGTAGCCGACAAGCAGCGACCGCAGTTCCTCCCAGCCGATGCGGGCGAGCACGGTCGGATTGGCTATCTTATAGCCGTTCAGGTGCAGGATCGGCAGGACGGCGCCGTCGGTTTTCGGATTGAGAAACTTGTTGCCATGCCAAGAGGTGGCGAGAGGCCCGGTCTCGGCTTCGCCATCACCGATCACGCAAGCGGCGACCAGATCGGGATTGTCGAAGACCGCGCCGTAGGCGTGGCTGAGCGAATAGCCCAGTTCGCCGCCCTCATGGATGGAGCCAGGCGTCTCCGGCGCACAATGACTTGGGATGCCACCGGGAAAGGAGAACTGGCGGAAAAGACGGCAAATCCCGGCCTCGTCCTGCGAGACATCGGGATAGAGCTCGCTGTAGGTTCCCTCGAGCCAGGTCGACGCGACCACGCCCGGAGCACCATGACCCGGACCGGCGATGAAAAGAACGTTCGCATCCCGCTCGCGGATGATGCGGTTGAGATGGACATAGAGGAAATTGAGGCCGGGCGTGGTGCCCCAATGGCCAAGCAGCCGCGGCTTGACATGTTCCATCGTCAGCGGCTCGCGCAGGAGCGGGTTGGCCAGGAGGTAGACCTGGCCAACCGACAGGTAGTTGGCCGCGCGCCACCATGCATTGATCAGACCAATCTCGTCGGGTGCAAGCGGGGCTGCCTCGTTGGACGTCGGATTGCTCTCTTGCATTTGTCATTCGCCTTCCTTGTTGAAGCACCGCAGGGCAAGTTGCGGAGCGAGCCATGACGGACCGCCCGGAGAACGCAGTCCTGTAGGGCACATCGGCCCTCAAAATGATACAGCTCCGATATGATTGCCTTGATGCGGATCAAGGTCCACCGTCCTGAGACGGGCAGGGTGAGGGACTAGGAGGTTTTTGGTAATGGCGGACACGATCCTGACTCTCAATGCCGGGTCCTCCAGCCTCAAGTTCGCGCTGTTCAAGACCGGCACAGATCGGTTCGACCTTGCTGTACGCGGCGAGATCGAGGAGATCGCTGCCGATCCGCATTTCGTGGCGCGTGATGCTAACGGAGTTGTTCTTGTCGATCAGCGCTGGCCGGACGCCGCAGGGAATTTCCGAATGCTCTTCGGAAACATGATCGATTGGATCGACGCCCATGTCGGCGAGGAGCGGCTGATCGCTGTGGGTCACCGGGTGGTGCATGGTGGTCCAAACCACGCCCGGCCGGAACGGGTGACGCCCGAACTTCTTGCCGCGCTCGACCTGCTGACGCCGCTAGCCCCGCTCCACGAGCCACAGAATGTCGCGCCAATCCGGGCGATCGCGACCGCACGGCAAAAGCTTCCGCAGGTCGTGTGCTTCGACACTGCCTTCCACAACACGATGCCGCTCGTCGCCAGCCGCTTCGCGCTGCCACGCGAATACGAGACCATGGGTGTTCGCCGCTACGGCTTCCATGGCCTGTCTTACGAATACATTGCCGGCCGTCTACATGAGATCGCGCCCAAGCTGGCCAGAGGCCGCGTGATCGTTGCCCATCTCGGTAATGGCGCAAGCCTGTGCGCGCTCAGCGGCGGAAAAAGCATCGACACGACCATGGCCTTCAGCACGCTGGACGGGCTGATGATGGGCACGCGCCCCGGCAATCTTGATCCGGGCGTGATCCTGTATCTATTGCAGGAACGCGGCATGACCGCGAAACAGGTGGAGGACCTTCTGTACAAGCACTCCGGCCTGCTCGGCGTGTCGGGTGGCATCTCCAGCGACATGCGCGCACTCCTTGGCAGCACCGATCAGCGCGCCGCCGAAGCCGTCGAGCTTTTCGCTTACCGCATCGCGCGGGAGGCCGGCGCTATGGCAAGCTCACTCGGCGGGGTGGACGGCATCGTCTTCACCGCCGGCATAGGCGAACACGCACCGCAGGTCCGCGCCGCCATTTGTTTAAGGCTCGCATGGCTTGGCGTCGTACTCGATCACGCAGCCAACGAGCGCGGCGATGCGGTGATTAGCGCGCCGGAAAGCCGTATCGAAATCCGCGTTGTTGCGACCGACGAAGAAAAAATGATCGCTCAACTCACCTTGGCAGCACTTCGCTCCACATGATCGCTAATCCTCACGTTCCGGCCGGTGTTTTGACGGGGAGGGCTTTGAACGGGAGCTCGTTTTGCCATGTCAACCGAACGAAATATTGATCGAGCACCACGTCACTTGGCTGCGGGGATTTGGAGGTGGAGCAGATTTCTATTGCCTTTCAGCGAGCGAATCGGCTCGTTCGAGGCACTACGACTCGTCGATAGAGGAGTAATCTTCTCCGCCGCGCGGCTTCCATTCTGAATCGCCAAAAGGGGCGAATGGTCTGGCGGAATGCGGTATTTGCGTTTGACTTCGATGATGAAAGATTGTGCGGGAGTTTTCATGGGAGCCTCGATAGTGAATCAGGCGCTGCAGGCGCTGGCCCGGCCAATGGAGCACTACATAACCCTGGCGAAATTGATCTTGCTCAAAACGCATGCAGACGAGGCCGGAAGCGTCGTTCAGAAGCGATTCACCCTCGAGAATGTGCATCAGCCGTTTCGGGATCGGCACCTTCGCGGCGAACTGCTTAGGTTGAACCACATGAAACGTCGCATTTCCACCTGCGCCGGCGTAGTTTTGTGAGCTGATCGGCGCGGGCACAGCAGCAGGATTTTGCAGCGCGACGCCGCTTTTGACGAATCGGTTGCAACAAAACGGTTTGCCCTGAGATGAAGGGTCGAACTCTGAGCCAGGGCTAGGTCGACCTGATCAAATTGGCATCGAGGAGCCGCCACCATTGCGGGAAATCACACTTGATACGTCAATTGTTCGCGGCACCTGTCGGCCCCTTTGGCGCAGCCATGGACAGCCTGTATCTGCCGTACCTCAGTGAAGCATGGTTCCGGTTTCGATGAACCTCTGGTGCCAGGAAAGCGCCTCACCGGGCAGCGACGGCGACTGCTGACCGTAGGAATGCTCCCTGGCCCGCCGGTAATAGTCGGCCAATGCCGGCTTGTAGTCGGGATGCGCGCAATTCGCGATGATGATCTCGGCGCGCTGCTTGGGCGAGAGGCCGCGCAGATCGGCGAGGCCCTGTTCGGTCACGATCACCTGAACATCCTGGGTGATGTGATCCACGTGGCTCGCTTGCGGCACGATCGCGGAAATCTTCCCGCCCTTGGCCGTCGAGGGCGTCATGAAGATGGAAACATAGGCGTTGCGCGCGAAATCGCCTGACCCGCCGATGCCGTTCTGGATCCGCGATCCCATGATGTGCGTGGAATTGACGTTGCCATAGATATCGGCCTCGATCAGCCCGTTCATCGCGATGCAGCCCAGACGCCGGATCAGTTCCGGATGATTGCTGATTTCCTGGGGCCGAAGGATCATCTTGTCCCGGAAGCGCGCCATGTCGGCATTGAGCCGTGCCGCGGCCTCGGGGCTCAGCGAAAACGCCGTCGCGGAAGCCATGCGAAGCTTGCCGGACTCGAGCAGGTCCAGCATGCCGTCCTGGATCACCTCGGTATAGGCGGTCATATCCTCAAACGCCGCATCGACGAGACCGCCAAGCACGGCATTGGCAATGTTTCCGACACCCGACTGGATCGGAAGCAGGGATGCGGGAAGTCTTCCCTTCGCCACCTCATGACGGAAGAACTCCAAGAGATGCCCGGCGATGGACCGAGCCGTGTCGTCCGGCGGCGAGAAAGGAAGGTTGCGGTCTGGCGCGTGGGTCTCGACGATTGCGACGATCTTTTCAGGGTCGCAGCGGAAACACGGCTCGCCAATGCGCTGGTCCGGACGGATGAGTGGAATGGGCACTCGATGAGGCGGCAGTGCCGTGCCGTAGTAAATGTCGTGCATCCCTTCGAGGGCGGCATTCTGCCAATTGTTGACCTCCAGGATCACTTGCCGTGCGCGGTCGAGCCAAGTCTTGTTGTTGCCGACCGAGGAGGACGGAATGAGCGAGCCATCGGGCCTGATCCCGGCGACTTCGATGACTGCCGTATCGAGTGGCCCGAGAAAGCCTTGCCACGCCATCGGCGCGACCTGGCTCAGATGCATGTCGAAATACTCCATTTCGCCGCGGTTGATCATCTCGCGGGCGACCGGATCGGAATTGTAGGGCAGGCGGAATTCTATGCCGTCCGCCTTGGCAAGGGCGCCATCCAGTTCAGGGCCGGTCGAAGCGCCGGTCCACACGCGAATGCGGAAGGGGTTGCCGGCCGCGTGCTCGACTTCGATCCGTCTAGCCAATGCGAGAGGAACGGTCTTGGGGTAACCGGAGCCAGTAAAGCCGCTCATTCCAACGGTGCTCCCCGAGGCGATGAATGAAGCTGCATGCTCCGCACTCGTGACCTTGGCGCGCAACCTGTCGCAGCCGATACGTTCGCGACCCACCTTCCACCTCCTCCATTATTTGGTTTCATTCGTTATGCTTTTGCGAGCCGTGACTGTCCAAACGGTTGCCCGACCGATTGATGCTCCTTTCGCTCCAATGAACAACACCCGTCAGTCCCCAAGGATAGGAAGACCGATGCTGTTTCGAGCGACGTCGCCTTGTTCCAAGTCAAGGCAGAGCCGTTTAAGGGCATTTTTCGGCTGTGGTGGGATAGTGTTTTCAGGGCGCAGTTGACGGCGCTGTCCCGCGCTATCATCGAGAATGTCAGCTCCAGCTTCCTTCGTTTGTTCATCGGATTGATCTACAAGGGTGGCGTCAACGGTGGCCATGCAAGTCGATACGTCTGGGCTTGACCAATTTCAGAGCGCCAACAAAGTTGCGGTGGAGGAATGGATAGCGGCCGGATGGCCATGAGCGACGAGGCGAGATGCTTCGCAAGAATGCCCATGACCTCAGGAGACTGTCGCCGGACCGAAGCTACTCGGCGGGGAGATATCGGGCATGAGCCCGGCGCCGACTGCCTTGAACCCGAGGAATTCCGGGCGTGTCACGGAGCTGACCACTTCTCGGGCGACCCGCAGGCAACGGTGTTCCTGTGCGGCGCCTACCGTCTCTCGGGAGACGTTGGCAGCGGCCTGCTCAATGCGCTGCCCCAGGTCATGCCGCTCTCGCTGCCGATCGGCGATCCCTTGCGCGACGTGGCACGTACATGCGGAACCAACCAATACCCATTGGCGGGCCAAAGCATGCACAATGGACGGCCCTTGCAGGCGCTGGCGGCCGCAAGCTCGCAAGCAGAACGCTGCAAATTGCTCACCGAGAATCGAACACCTTCGCGTTTGGGTGAACTTTTCCCAGGTTTCATCAGGCGCGGATAGATGCGCGCCGGGATTACGACAAGAACTGGTGATAGCCGCCAACACCAGGCGATCAGTTCCAAGCCCATGCCTGCCGGCGCCGCCCGTCAACATCAGCGCACAACGCGTCGAGCTGATATCGTCATCGTCCAATACTTCCTTGATCCTGCTCAATGCCGCTTCGCGTTGCGCCATGGATAAAACGGATTGCAGTATCTGATGACCATCATCATCGGACCGACAGAAAATAGGATGGCGCCATTGATGCAGGTCATGGCGGTGTTCCGCTCTTCGAGTATGAGCAAGCCGGATACGGAATGAGGCGATCGTGACGCGTGGTAATATACGGCTGTTCTGGGGCTTCTGGATTGTACTGAGCCTACTTTGGCTTGCTTGGAATAGCGCAATTTTCTCGGCCACGAATGTCTTTGCTCTGCGCGAATTGCTTTTGCAGTTCAGTGGAGTCTTGGCCATCGGAGCCATGAGCGTAGCTATGCTTCTGTCGATTCGGCCGCGCTGGCCCGAGGTGGGATTGGGTGGCCTCGACAAGATGTACAGGCTGCACAAATGGCTGGGGATCGGCGTGCTGGGGCTTGCGATCTTTCACTGGCTCTGGTCCGAAGGACCTAAATGGGCAGTTGGGCTTGGGTTCCTCGTGCCCCCGGCCCGTGGGCCACGCCCAGAGATCACAGACCCGATTCGCCGATTTCTTGGGAACTTTCACGGTACGGCGGAGGATGTTGGGCAATTGGCTTTCTACGCCGTGGTCGCCCTGCTGCTGATCGCGCTGATCAAGCTCATCCCTTACCGGTGGTTTCGCTATAGCCACCGACTTATGCCCGTCGTCTACCTTGCACTTGCATTCCATGCAGTCGTCTTGCTCGACTATGGCATGTGGGTGACGCCTCTCGGACCAATCGTCGCCGTTCTACTGGTTGCCGGCAGCTACGCGGCGGTTATCTCGCTCTTTGGGCGGATTGGCGCCGGAAGGCGCGTCATGGGCGAGATTGCCGAGATGCGCCACTATCCGGGCGTCCGCTCCCTTGAAACTGTGATTGAGGTGGGGCAAGGCTGGCAGGGCCACGAAGCTGGACAATTCGCGTTTGCGACGTCCAACCCATTCGAAGGGGCGCATCCCTACACAATCGCTTCGGCTTGGGACCCCTCCAACCCCGCGATCACCTTCATTTCCAAGGAACTCGGCGATCACACGAGCGGTTTGGTCGACCGGCTGAAAGTGGGCCAGAAGGTCACCGTCGAGGGCCCATATGGTTGCTTCACGTTCGATGACGGTTCGCCGCGCCAGATTTGGGTAGGCGCCGGCATCGGCATCACACCCTTCGTCGCGCGCTTGAAGGAGATGGCAACTCAAAAATCGACCCAGACTCGTCCCGAAATCGACCTGTTCCACACCACGCGTGAGGTCGATGAAGAAGCACTGAAACGCCTCGCGCAGGATGCTCGCGCCGCCAACGTACGTCTCCACACCCTGATAGACGCGCGTGACGGCAAGCTTTCTGGCGAGCGTATCCGCGAGATGGTCCCCGGCTGGCCAGAAGCAAGCGTTTGGTTCTGCGGTCCCATTAAGTTCGGAGCAGCACTACGGGCAGACTTCGCCGCTCAGGGCTTGCCTGTGGACGAGCGGTTCCATCAAGAGCTGTTCGAATTGCGGTAGCGATCACTCTTGAACAATTTACGTCCGGCCTCACCAAATAAAACCTGACGTCGATTTGACCCGCGTCAATGTCATCCCGACGGAACCAAACGATCGTCTCCGGGAAAACAGCCAAAACCTCGGAGACCTGCCATGGCCGTCACTGATATTCCCACTTCTGATACTCCCCCGCCTGCTGTGTTGGCCACTTCGACATCGGCAGGATCAAGCAATAAGCTGCGCCTTGGCGCGCTCACCGCCCTCGTGATCGGTTCGATGGTCGGCTCGGGTGTGTTCAGCCTGCCGCAGAACATGGCGGCCGGTGCCGGCCCGCTCGCCATCATCATCGGCTGGGGCATCACGGCAGTTGGCATGTTGGCACTGGTCTTTGTTTATCAGTCGCTGGCCACCCGTAAGCCGACTCTGGACGCGGGTCCTTACGCCTATGCCAAGGCCGGCTTTGGTCCGTTCATCGGCTTCAACGCCGCTTGGGGCTACTGGGTCAGCGCCTGGGTGGGCAACGTCTCCTATGCCGTCATCGTCTTCAGCGCTCTGTCCTACTTTTATCCAGCCTTCGGCGATGGCAACACTTGGCAGGCGGTGCTGGGCGCATCCGTGCTGCTCTGGGCCATCCATCTCCTGATCATGGCTGGCGTGCGCCAGGCGGCGATCGTGAACACGGTTGTCACGATCGCCAAGATCGCGCCGATCGTGCTGTTCGTTGGCATAGTCGCAGTGGCGTTCAAGATGCAGGTTTGGTCGCTTGATTTCACCGGACTCGGTAACGCCAGCCTCGGCACGATCATGACGCAGGTGAAAAGCACCATGCTGGTGACACTATGGGTGTTCATCGGCATCGAGGGCGCCAGCGTCTTTTCCGCCCGTGCCGAACGCCGAAAGGATATCGCCACCGCCACGGTGCTCGGCTTCTTCAGTTGCCTGGCGCTCTATGCGCTGGTTTCGCTGTTATCGCTCGGCGTCCTGAGCCAGCCGGAACTTGCCGCTCTGAAGAACCCTTCGATGGCGGGCGTTCTGGAGGCCGTGGTCGGTCCATGGGGTGCGATCCTTATCAACCTCGCGCTCGTCGTTTCAGTTGTTGGCGCCTTCCTGAGTTGGACCCTGCTCGCAGCCGAAATCCCGCACGTCGCTGGCAATGATGGCACCATGCCAAAGTTCTTCGGCTACGAGAACGAGCGCGGCGTGCCATCCACGTCCTTGCTTGTCACCAACCTGCTCGTGCAAGTGTTCTTGATCATTACCCTTTATGCCCAGAGCACTTATCAGGCGCTTTTCTCGATCGCCTCGGTGGCCATCCTGGTGCCCTACGTCTTCTCTGGCGCCTATGCAGCGAAACTTGCCATCACCGGCGAAAGCTACCAGCCGGGCGAAAACCGCACCGGCGCTCTGCTGATCGGGCTACTGGCAACGATATATGGTCTGTGGCTCGTCTATGCGGCAGGACTTTCGTATCTGTTCATGTGCGCCATCCTCTATGCGGTGGGTATCATCTTTTACGTCTGGGCACGGCGCGAAAACCAGGCACGTCTCTTCCATCCAGTCGAGGCAGTGTTGGCGGTGGCCCTGATCGCGGTCGGGCTCTACGCCGCATACGAAATGTGGATGGGCGCGGTTAGCGCGCTCTGAAGTCAACCTGCACAATTGAAAGGAACAACCCATGACTGTTCTTGGGACCGCTCTCGGCGTTCATTCCGAAATCGGCCGTCTGCGGGAGGTGATGGTGCACCGACCCGACCTCAGCCTGCAGCGTCTGACCCCGGACAATTGCAAGGCCCTGCTGTTCGACGACGTGCTGTGGGTCAAGCGCGCCAGACAGGAGCACGACGTCTTCGTCGATGCCCTGCGCGAACGCGGCGTGACGGTGCATCAGTTCGCTGATTTGCTAGCTGAGACCATGGCGTTGCCGGACGCCCGCAAATGGCTGCTCGACCGAAGGGTCGATACCTCGGTGGTCGGCTACGACATGGTTGATGAGATGCGCGGCTGGCTCAACGAGATGCCCGCCACGGATCTGGCGACTTTCCTTGTCGGCGGCATTGCTCGGGCAGAACTGCCCTTCAAGCCTGCCGGACTGACGGGCAAGACGCTGCTGCCGCAGGACTTCGTGCTTCCTCCGCTGCCCAACCAGCTTTTCACCCGCGACTCCTCCTGCTGGATCTATCGTGCGATTTCGGTCAACGCCATGTACTGGCCGGCGCGTAAGCCGGAAGCCGCCAATGTCGAGGCCGTCTACCGCTTTCATCCCCGCTTTCGTGATGCCGGCCTGCCCTTCGTGTCGCCCGACAATCCAGGCCCGGGCGTGAGCCTGGAAGGCGGCGATGTCATGCCGGTCGGTGGGGGAGTGGTCCTGGTCGGCATGGGCGAACGCACCACACCGCAGGCGGTCGGAGGACTTGCGCGCAGCCTGTTCGCCGCCGGCGAAGCCACGCGCGTGATCGCTGCGCTGATGCCGCGAGACCGTTCCTTCATGCATCTCGATACGATTTTCACCTTCTGCGACCGCGATCTCGTCACAATGTACCCGCCCGTCGTCGAGCGGTTGCGCACTTTCTCACTGCGTCCTGGCGAAGGTGAGGCGGCGGTCGAAGTCGTGGAGGAGACCAAGCCGTTCACGGAAGTCGTCAAGGAGGCGCTTGGCCTGAAAAGCCTGCGCATCGTTGCAACAGGCGGCGACGGCTACGAAGCCGAGCGCGAGCAATGGGACGACGGCAACAACGTCATCGCGGTCGAGCCTGGAGTCGTCATCGGCTATGATCGCAATGTCTACACCAACACGCTGCTACGCCATTCCGGCATCGAAGTTGTTACGGTGGAAGGTGGCGAGCTCAGCCGCGGTCGCGGCGGCGGCCACTGCATGACCTGTCCGATCGCGCGCGACGCGATCTGAATACAATCGGAGCCTAACAAGGAAACGCCGACATGCCCGTCAATCTCCATGGCCGTAACGTGCTGACACTCGACGACTTCTCGCCGTCCGAGATCCGTTACCTGCTCAAGCTAGCCGCCGATTTCAAGACCGCCAAGCAGAGCGGGACGGAAGTACCGCGGCTAAGCCGCAAGAACATTGCGCTCATCTTTGAGAAGGATTCCACACGCACCCGATCCGGTTTCGAAGTTGCCGCCTATGACCAAGGCGCACATGTCACCTATCTCGGTCCTACGGGCAGCCATATTGGCCACAAGGAATCGATGAAAGACACCGCTCGCGTGCTCGGTCGCATGTATGATGCGATCGAATATCGAGGCTTCGGACAGCATCAGGTCGAGCTGCTCGCCGCCTATGCCGGCGTTCCGGTCTACAACGGCTTGACCAATGAGGATCATCCGACCCAGATCCTCGCCGACCTGATGACCATGCGCGAGTTCACGCACAAGCATCTTTCGGACATGACGGTCGCGTTTGTCGGCGAAGGACGTGACAACGTCGCACAGTCGCTGGCCATCGGCGCCGCCAAGGTCGGCATGGACATCCGCATCGCTTCCCCGAAGAAGCTGTGGCCGGAAGAGCATTTTTGCGCGCATATTCGGGGGCTGGCTGAACGGAGCGGGGGCCGCTTCAGGCTGGATGACGACGTCGAAAGCTGCGTGCTCGGTGCCGACTTCATCTATACGGATGTCTGGCTGTCGATGGGCGAGGACGAGAGCGGCTGGACCGAACGGATTAAGCTCCTGACGCCCTATCGCGTGACGCGCAAGCTGATGGCAGCGACCGGAAACCCCTACACCAAGTTCATGCACTGCCTGCCTGCGTTCCACGATACCGAAACGGAGATCGGCGTTCATATTTCGCAGAAGTACGGCATAGACTGCATGGAGGTCACGGACGAGGTGTTCGAGTCCGAAGCATCCATCGTCTTCGACCAGGCCGAGAACCGCATGCACGCGATCAAGGCGATCCTCGTCGCCACGATCGGCAACTGAGATGCGCGTCGTCGTTGCGCTCGGTGGCAATGCATTGCTGCGCAGGGGGGAGCCGATGACCGCGGAGAACCAGCGCACCAACGTGCGTCGTGCTGCGGCCGTTCTTGGCGATCTCATCCGCGATGGTCACACGCTCATCATCACGCACGGCAACGGGCCCCAGGTCGGGCTGCTTGCTCTGCAGGCCGCGGCTTCCTCGGAAAGCGCATTCCCGCTCGACGTGCTGGATGCCGAGAGTGCCGGCATGATCGGCTACGTCCTCCAGCAGGAACTCGGCAACGTGATAAAGGACAGGCTCTTTGCCACGCTGCTGACGCAGATAAAGGTCGATCCGCGCGATCCCGCCTTCTCCAGTCCCACCAAGCCGATCGGCCCGGTCTATGACGAGGCGACGGCACGCAGGTTCGCCGCCGAACGCGGTTGGACAATCGCGCCAGACAACGACAAATGGCGCCGCGTCGTGCCGTCGCCAAAGCCGTTGGCGATCCTGGAAACGGAGGTGCTCTCCTTCCTCGTCGCGCATGGGGTCATCGTCATCTGTGCCGGCGGAGGTGGCATACCCGTCGTCGAGCTGGAGAGCGGCGCCGTTGCGGGCGTCGAGGCCGTCATCGACAAGGACCTCGCCTCCTCGCTGCTGGCCCGCCAGCTCGAGGCCGACATGCTGCTCATGCTGACCGATGTCGATGCCGTCTATGTAGGATGGGGCACGAACGCCGCCCGCGCGCTCGGCCATGTGCGCACGTCCGAGATTTCGGGCAGGGACTTTCCATCCGGCTCGATGGGACCGAAGGTCACCGCCGCGATCGAATTTTCCGAGGCGACCGGAAAGCCCGCCGCGATCGGCAGGATGGAGGACGCGGTGCGCATTGTCATTGGCGAACGCGGCACTTTTATCGAGAAGCAATAGGCGATTGCGTATGCGGGGCGGTAAGGTGCGCGTCATCGGCATCGCTGGAGCGATCTAATGGATCAGCTGATCCCCAGGTTCGGCCTGGCACTCGCCATCGGCTTGCTCGTCGGCCTCGAACGCGGCTGGCGGGAGCGTGATGAGCCCGCCGGCAGCCGTACGGCCGGCATCCGCACATACAGCATCTCCGGATTGCTAGGCGGAGTCTTCGCCGCGTTGGCTGCCGTCTTTGGCCAACCGTCCGTATTCGTTGCCGGATTTCTCGGCTTCGCGACCGTATTCGCGATATTCGCGCTGCGAGAAGCCCGTCGCGACAATGATTTCAGCGTCACTGGAGTGGTCGCAGCCTTGAGCGTTTTTGCGCTTGGAGGATTGGCCGTCTCCGGCGACTACCAGGCCGCGGCCGCTGCAGGCACGGCGCTCGCCGCCACACTCGCCAGCAGGGAATGGCTGCATGGGCTGCTGCAGCGGCTGTCATGGGTCGAATTGCGGTCCGCGCTGATGCTCGCTGTGATGACGGCGATCATCCTGCCACTGCTCCCCGATCACACAATCGATCCTTGGGGAGGTCTCAACCCCTGGGAGATCTGGTTCTTCACGGTGCTGACGGCAGCGATCTCCTATCTCGGTTATATCGCCGTACGGGTCCTCGGCCCCACGAAAGGGCTGGTAGTGAGCGCGTTGGCCGGGGCGCTCATATCGTCGACGGCGGTGACGCTGGCTTTTGCCAGATCCGCCAAGGCGGGTGGCGACGCAAAACCGTTAGCCGGAGGCGCTGCATTGGCGGCTATGGTCTCAATCCTGCGCGTCGCGACGATCGTTTTGCTGGTGCAGCCGCGGATGGCCGGGACCATCGCGGCACCCATGCTGGCCGCGGCCTGCGCGTTCGGCGCCTCTGGATTTCTCCTGCTCACAGGTGTCCGTGATGGCGCGATACCGGTCGTGTCAAACCGAAATCCGTTCGACCTCACCCCACTCATGGTTTTCGCCGCCACGTTTGGAATCGTTGCTGTCGCCAGTTCAGCCCTCGTTGGTCAATTGGGTAGTGGAGGCCTGATTGCAACATCTGCTCTGTCCGGGACCTTCGATGTGGATGTCGCAACCTTAACGGCGACGCGAATGGCAGGGCAGGCCGTCTCTCTCGAAACCGCTGGCCAGGCAACGCTGGCCGCTCTTGGAACGAATGCAATCGGACGAGTGGGGGTTGCGATCTTGATGGGCCCGCCTGGCTATTGGCTGCGCTTTGCGGCAGCAACCTTGGTCGCGGCAATGTCGGCCGTGATTGCCTATCTCCTGATGCCATTGATCTGATCGGGATTGCCTCCTTTGGCGATCTCACTGGCATGATCCACGCACGCTGATCTTTTCCTGGACAGCAGGCGCGCTTGATCCGCATCAACACGCCCTAAGTGGGAGACGTTATCTTGCGGCCACGCCCGTATCTGCAGGAGAGGAATGCGCGCAATGCCGCCAGTCGATTTGGTATCTGCCAATCGCCATGTTTCGTGATCACTGACCGTATCTCATGCCGAACTAGCAGCGACGGTCGTAGCGCGCCGTACCGCATCGCTGTCCAATGTCTATCGTCCCGGATAGGCGGGCGCAAAACCCATCGGTCAAACGGCATCCGATTCCCCTGATGCCAGTCAAGGCGCGATCATGCCGATGCCTTCTGAATTACGCTAGATTTGTCGTTGTCTCTTATGCAGCATCATTCCGGCAGGGAACACAGACATGGATGTTCAAAGCGTCACTGACGCGTCCAAGACAGACATCTACTGGTCAAGGCCAATTGAAGACCTCTTCATCGACCTACGTGCGAGGACGACCGGCCTTTCCGAACCGGAAGCGCTGACGCGCCTAAACGAAGTCGGTCCGAACGTAATCGGCCGTAAAGGGACTGCCACCGCGCTCGGCACATTCGCGCGACAGTTCCGCAGCCCGCTGGTGTTGATCCTCGTATTTGCGGCAATCGTCTCCGTCTTTGTCGGAGAAGGCAGCGAAGCGGTGATCATTGGTGTTATCGTCCTGGCAAGTTGTACTCTCAGCTTCACGCAGGAGTATGGCGCCTCAAAAGCGATGCAAGCGCTGACGGCGCGGATATCGCGCAAGGCGCAAGTGCTGCGCGGCGGGGTGGAAACGTCCGTTGCCGCAGAAGAGTTGGTGCCCGGCGATGTCGTAAGGCTGTCAGCAGGCAACCTTGTGCCCGCCGACGGAGTGCTCCTGGAGGCACGTGACTTCAACGTCTCCGAATCGGCACTGACCGGCGAGACCTTCCCTGTGGTGAAGGCACCAGGCCTATCGGCGCCCGATGCCCAGATCAGCCAGCGCAACAACACCGTCTTTACCGGGACTTCGGTGCGCAGCGGCACCGCAACGATGGTCGTGGCCAGAACTGGCGACCGAACGGAGTTCGCCTCGATCGCGGCGGTCGTGGCGCGCAACGTGCCAGAGACCGAATTCAGCCGGGGAATCCGTCGCTTCGGCTATCTGATGACCGAAATCATGCTGGTCATCGTCATATTGGTGTTCTTCGCCAATCTCCTGCTTCACCGCCCGCCGATCGACTCGCTGTTGTTTTCCCTGGCGCTCGCCGTCGGCCTGACGCCGGAACTTTTGCCCGCCATCATCAGTGTCACGCTTGCGCGCGGCGCCCGCACGATGGCGGCCAATGGCGTCATCGTGCGCCGGCTCGATGCGATCGAAAATCTCGGCAGCATGGATCTCCTTTGCACCGACAAGACGGGAACGCTCACGGAAGGCGTCATCCATCTCGACGCCTGCAATGGCATTGACGGCGCACCGTCGCCGGATGTGCATCGCTGGGCCTTGCTCAACGCGACGCTTCAGACCGGGATGGCCAATCCGCTGGACGAGGCGATCGCCGCCGACGCAAAGCCGGACGATCGGCTTTCCGAGTACTCCAAGGTCGACGAGATTCCGTACGACTTCATCCGTAAACGGCTCTCGGTGGTGGTGCGGGGGCCGAGCGGCAACGACCTGATGATTTGCAAGGGCGCGGTCCAGAACGTGCTCGACGTCTGCTCGTCAGTCGTGACAGGAACGGAGACCAAGCCGCTCGACGCGGCGTACCGAACCGCAATCGATAAGATGGTGCATGACTGGTGCATGCAGGGCTACCGTGTACTCGGCCTCGCCGTCCGCCACCTCGCCCGGCAGGATGCATACCGCATGGAAGACGAGACCGGATTTTCATTCGCCGGCTTTCTTCTCTTTCTCGACCCGCCAAAGCCCGGGATGGCGGAAATACTGGAATCGCTGAAAGATCGCGGCATCGCCGTCAAGGTCATCAGTGGCGACAATCGCTACGTGGTGACGCATCTGGCCGAAACCGTTGGACTTGGCCACAAGAACATTCTCACGGGCGAGGAACTCACCAAGCTTACAAAGGAGGCGCTGTTTGGCCGGGTGCAGCGCACGGATCTGTTCGTTGAGATCGATCCCAACCAGAAGGAGCGGATCATAGAAGCACTGAGGCGACGCGGCCACGTCGTCGGCTATCTCGGCGACGGTATCAACGATGCCCCTGCCTTGCATGAAGCCGATGTCGGCATCTCCGTCGACGGCGCAGTGGACGTGGCGCGCGAGGCCGCCGACATGATCCTGCTCAAGCGCGATCTTGGCGTTTTGTCGCGCGGGGTCGACGATGGGCGCGCGACCTTCGCCAACACGATGAAGTACATTTCCATCGCGACCAGTGCCAATTTCGGCAACATGGTTTCGATGGCGATCGCATCGTTGGCGCTGCCGTTCCTGCCGCTGCTCGCCCCGCAGATTCTGCTCAACAATTTTCTCGCGGACATTCCGGCGCTAGCGATCGCCACCGACACTGTCGACCCCGACCAGACCACCAAGCCAAGGCATTGGGACATCGGCTTCGTGCGCCGCTTCATGGTCACGTTCGGCCTCATCAGCTCCGCCTTCGACTTCTTGACCTTCGGTTTCCTTCTTCTGCTGGCGAAGGCAGACCCGGCAACTTTCCAGACCAGCTGGTTCGTCGAATCGCTGGCTACCCAACTCGGCATCCTGCTCGTCATCCGTACACACAAGGCCTTCTGGCGCAGCCGCCCAAGCGCGTTGCTTTGCTGGCTGGCGCTCGGCGTGGCCGTGCTTGCCTTCGCGACTCCCTATCTGCCTTATGCGAACTGGCTCGGCTTCGTGCCCTTGCCGCTGTCGATCATGACTGGCCTGATCATCATCACGGTGCTTTATCTGGCAGTTTCGGAAGTCACCAAATCATGGTTCTTCGCGCGGGAACGGAATCGTGGAAGACACCGGCCAAACCACAAACGCCTGCGCAGGATAAGGAAAAGCTATCGGTAGACCTGAAGTAGGCAAAACCTGACGCCGGTCAAAGACCGACGCCAGGTTCTGTAACGATATATAACGAGATTAGGCCCGAAGCGAATATCAAGCCGCTTCGATGATGACCTTGAGAGCATGGGTCTTCGCCGCGCTTCCGAACGTTTCGTAGGCATCCAGGATCTGACCGAGCTTGAAGCGGTGCGTGATCAGCTTCGACGGATCGATCTTGCCTGAACGAACCGTCTTGAGCAGCATCGGCGTGGTGACGGTGTCCACCAGCCGCGTGGTGATGGCGATGTTCTGTGACCACAGTTTTTCGAGATGCAGGTCCACCTTGGTGCCGTGGACGCCGATATTGGCGATCGTGCCGCCGGGCGCGACGATTTCCTGGCACAGTTCGAATGTGGGTGGAATTCCGACTGCCTCGATCGCGGCATCGACACCGCGCCCGCCGGTAAGGGCAAGTACCTGCCGTTTGGCCTCTTCGCCGCTCGCCTTCACGGTCTGCGTGGCGCCGAAGCGCCTTGCGGTCTCCAGCCGGTTCTCATCGAGGTCGACCATGATGATCTCGGCCGGCGAGTAGAACTGTGCCGTAAGCAATGCGGCAAGTCCGATCGGTCCGGAACCGACGATGGCGACCGTCGCGCCCGGCTCCACCTTGCCGTTGAGCACGCCGCATTCGAAGCCGGTTGGCAATATGTCGCTCAGCATCACCAGCGCTTCTTCATCGGCTCCTTCCGGGATCGGGTAGAGGCTGGTGTCTGCATGGGGGATGCGCACATATTCGGCCTGCGTGCCATCGATCGTGTTGCCGAGTATCCAACCGCCTGTCGTGCAGTGGGAATACATGCCTTTCCGGCAATATTCGCATTTGCCGCATGCCGAGATGCAGGAGATCAGGACATGGTCGCCCTTCTTGAACTGGGTCACTCCGGCGCCAACCTCTTCAACGATACCGACGCCTTCGTGGCCAAGAATGCGGCCGGGCGTGCAGGTGGGCACATCGCCTTTCAGGATATGGAGGTCGGTACCGCAGATCGTGGTCTTGGTGACCTTTACGATCGCGTCGGTCGCCGCATTGATTCCAGGCACCGGGCGTTCCTCAAGGGATTTCTTCCCCGGTCCTTCATAAACGAGCGCTTTCATTCGACGTCTCCTTGGCTGGTCGTGAAATTCAGCTCATCCATGCGCTTCACAAACGAACTCGGTGTTGACCTCGGTCAACGAGGTGGCACGGAAATGGATTCCCCCGCGGCGGCGCCGTTCGGAGATGCCGGGATACGGGGGCCTACACGAAAAGGCCGCTGCTGGGGAAAACGTCCCGGCGGCGAATGTCAATCGGCTTGCGGTACCAGCACCGCCGCGCCGCTCAGCCGGCCGGCGCGCAGGTCGGCAAGTGCCTCATTGGCACGATCGAGCGGATAGATCGTAGTGTACGTCTTCACTCCGGCCTTCTTCGCAATCGGAAAAAATTCCTCGGCGTCGTGTCGTGTCAGGTTGGCGACCGACATCAGGTGCCGCTCCTCCCACAGGATCGAATATGGCATCCGGGGAATGTCGCTCATGTGGATTCCGCCGCAAACCACCACGCCGCCCTTGCGCACCCCACGCAAAGCCGCCGGCACGAGTTCGCCGACTGGTGCAAATATGATCGCGGTGTCGAGCGGAACGGGAGGCATCTGGTCGGAGCCCCCGACCCATACGGCGCCCAGGCTCTTGGCGAAATGCTGCGCCTCGACATCGCCTGCCCGCGTGAAGGCATAGACGTCGCGCCCCTGCCAGGCGCAGACCTGCGCGATGATGTGGGCGGCAGCGCCAAAGCCGTAGAGGCCGATCCGCTTTCCGTCCCCAGCCTTCTTCAGCGAGCGCCAACCGATCAGGCCGGCGCACAGCAAAGGCGCCTGTGCGACCGCGCCGGCATCCTGATTGAGATCGAAAGTGAAGGCCGCATCGGCGACGACATGGGTCGCAAAACCTCCGTCTCGCGTATAGCCGGTGAAAAGCGGGCGATCGCAAAGGTTCTCCGCGTCGGATCGACAATAGGGACACTCGCCGCACGTGTGGCCGAGCCATGGGATGCCGGCCCGGCGGCCGATCCTTGCCCTGTCGACGCCTTCGCCCACCATATCGATGATGCCGACGATCTCGTGACCTGGCACTAGCGGCAGCTTCGGATGATCGAGATCGCCGTCCACGACATGAAGGTCGGTGCGGCATACGGCGCAGGCTTCCACCTTGAGCCTGATGTCACCCGGCCCAGGCACAGGATCGGGTCGCTCCATAAACACCAGAGGCCGTCCGATCGCCGTAAGCACCATCGCCTTCATGAACGCTGTCCCGCAATGAAGAGGGGCGGACATGATTGACCGCCTCCTATACCTTTCTCACCGATGCACTTCAGCCAATGGTGAGCCGGTCGTCCACGATGTTGACGCCCGGTGCCGCCCAAGCAGCACGCGACGCAGCCCTCCGCTCGGACCAATCATGGACGTGACCTTCCAGCGTGACCTTGCCGCCGTCGAGCACGTTCACCCGGATCGCCCGCGCCTCAACCTCGGCACTACGCTTCAGCGCGCCCTCGATCCGCTGCTTGACGTCGAAAGCGGAAGCATGCGCCTTGACCGAAATGTCGTTCTGAACGCCGATCACACCAGCCAGATCGCGGATCGCATCGGCGGCAGCCATCTTCTGGTACTGCCACTCGACCTTACCGGTCAACGTCACCCAGCCCTTCTGGACTTTCACCTGGACGGCATCGTCAGGTACGGATGTATTCCAGTCGATCGAGTTGATGGCGCGCTTGGCGATTTCGTCATCGGCCGTGCGGTTGGTGCCAAACGGGCGGACCTCGATCTCCTCGGCGATGCCCTTGACGCCTTTCACGCGGCGAACGACGTCCTCGACCGTGCTCTTTTGCGCATAGGTCGGAACATGGCCTGTCAGCGTGACCACGCCGCTCGCGACAGCAACCCCGATATCGGCCGCATCAATGCTGGGCTCGAAGTCGAGTTCATCGATGATGTCCTGCTTCAAAGTGCTGTCGTCCATGGTTCGTTACCTCGCTGTTGTGGCAGGAACTATTCCGTGCCTCGCAGAACAAGTGTCTCCGCAAAGCCCGCCGCTCGTGTTGATCCGTGTCAACGCGGGATGGCGAATTTTTCGAGAAATTCTGGCCAACTGGAAATATGATCGGACGGCAGGAGAGTGAAAATGTCGATTCAGGCAAGGCAGGGATACACCGCAACCCAGATTGGGCTGCATTGGATCATTGCGGCGATCGTGATCTTTCAACTGGCCTTCGGGGAGTCGATGAACTTCGTCGTCCGTGCAATCGAGAGAGGCACTGTGCCCACACCTTCCGAACAGCTCTGGGGCGACCTGCATTACTGGGCCGGATGGGCGATCCTGGGGCTGGTGGCGATCAGGCTGGCGATCCGCCTTTCGATTGGCGCGCCGGCATCCATTCAGCGTGGCTGGATGGATGTCGCCGCGCAGGCAAGCCACACGGCCTTCTACGTAATGCTGGTGGCGATGCCAGTCCTCGGCCTGCTGGGTTACTATCTCGGCGACCCTTGGGCCGAAATCCATACATGGGGCAAGCCCGTCTTCATCGTTCTGATCGGTCTGCATGCCTGCGCGGCACTTTATCACCAATTCTGGCTGAAGGACGGGACGTTACGGCGGATCCTCGTTCCAACCGCCTGATCAGGCCTTCGACAAGAAGGACTAGCTTGTCCCGGTGCCGCAGGTCACCTCACGCTTAAGCCGTTCCCTGGGGTGATGTGGCGCCTGTCGGCATCGCCTTCATTTCCCTCCGGATCAGCCACAGACCCGGCAGCATCGGAAGCCAGAGCGTAAAACCGCGCAGAATGAGCGTTGCTGCAAGGCTGGTTTCGAGGCCGCCTCCCAGAAGGTGGAGCATGCCGACGCATGTTCCTTCGAACGTGCCGAGCCCCAGGGGGATGGGCGACAACGTGGCTACCACCGAAGCCAACACGAAGCTCATGAAGGCACTTGCCGGGGAAAGCGCCAGACCCACGGCGTGGCCGGCACACCAGAGCGTCGCCGCATCGAGCAGGAAAACCGCACATTGGAAGACGACAGCCTCGAAAACCACGCGGCCGTCACGAATGGTATCAAGGCGAACCTGGCGAAGCAGGGCGGAGAACCTGATGGCTGGCTGCCAACGCAGTATCGCGTGGGGAATGAACCGCCCACGCGAACGGGTCACCGCCAGCACCGCCCCGGCAAGCAGCACAACGACCGCCACGAAGGCGATGGAGAGCGAGAGCCATGCCCCGCTAAGATCACCGAAATGCCACAGCAGGACGAACGCGGACAGACCGGCCAGCAGATAGGCCGTATAATAGGAGAGGCCCGCAACCAGAAGCGCCGTGATCGCCGCTGGCGATCCAACGCCGCGCCGCACGAGACCGCGAATGACCATGATGCTGCCGCTCAACCCACCGCTCGGAAGAGCTTGATTGGCGAAGAGCTCGACCAGCGCCAGGCTGAGCAGGCTGGTCAATGGCCGCGCAGCTCCTGTCCGGCGCAGGACGCACCACCATACGCCGGCGGCACAGCCATAGGTCGCGAGTTGACAGAGCGCCGCGGCGGCAAGCCAGAGCGGATCCGCCCGACGCAGCGTCGTCAGAAATGTCTCGAAGTCACCGAAATGAAGGATGAAGGTAACGAGCCCAGCAAGGACCAACAGCCCGGCGCCCCATCCCGCCATCATCCCCAATGTGGCATGGGGATGATCGGGCAGGTTGACAAGAACTGCCTCGGGCGAAGGCGTTACGCCTTCGCTTGTTGGAGCTGACCGCGAGACGTCAGCCACCATGCCCCACTGCTTCCGCGACTGGAGTGACTTTGGCCTTCCCGGACAGGACCACGGGCACTTGGCCACGCTGCAACGGGGGAAAATCGTCCGGCGTGATCGTCTCGTGCTCCAGGAGAAGTTTGGTACCCGCTTTGAGATCCGACATGTGCGCGCCGAGCAGATCCGTCGCGGCCAAATAGGCCTCATCGAGCATTTCCCGAACGGCGAGGTCGACCTCCCGCGCGGTCGCCTCCGAATAGTCCCGGGGATGGAGCGCTGATCCGTCCCCCAGCCACTGCTGCTTCTGCTCCTCGAGCACGGCCTGACCGACCGAACTCATGCCGAAGCGCGTCACAATCTGGCGCGCGACATCGGTCGCCTTGGCGAGGTCGTCAGCCGCGCCCGTCGAGACTTCGCCATAGATGATCTCCTCGGCGGCACGTCCTGCGAGCAAAGCCGTCATACGTTGCTTCAACTCGCTCGTGGTGATGAGGAAGCGATCGTCTGTTGGGCGCTGCAGCGTGTAGCCAAGTGAGCCGATCGAGCGCGGGATGATAGATACCTTATGCACCGGATCGGTCTTCGGCAGGTTCGTCGCGACCAGTGCGTGACCCATTTCGTGATAGGCAACCCGCTCGCGTTCCTCCGGTCGAAGCAGGCGGCCCCTTCTCTCCGAGCCGGCAACGATGCGCTCGACCGCATTGGTGAAATCATCCATCGTCACCTTTTCGCCATTGCGCCGCGTGGCGAAGATCGCCGCCTCGTTGACCAGGTTGGCGAGATCCGCGCCGGTGAAGCCCGGGGTGATGGCGGCAATGTCGTCAACATTCACTTCCGGGGCAGCGGTGATTGCCTTCATGTGGACCTTCAGGATCGCCTGACGCCCCTTGCGGTCAGGTCGATCCAGAACGACCTGACGATCGAAACGTCCGGCGCGGGTCAGCGCCGGATCGAGAACTTCCGGGCGATTCGTCGCGGCAAGCAGCACGATGCCGACACGCGGGTCGAAACCGTCAAGCTCCGACAGGAGCTGGTTCAGGGTCTGCTCCTTTTCGTCACCGCCGCCGTAGCCGGCAAACGGACTGCGCGCGCGCCCGAGAGCGTCGAGCTCGTCGATGAAGATGATGCAGGGTGCCGCCTGCCGTGCCTGTTGGAAGAGGTCGCGCACGCGGGCGGCACCCACGCCGACGAACATCTCGACGAATTCCGAGCCAGAGATCGAGAAGAAAGGTACCTGTGCTTCGCCCGCGACCGCGCGCGCCATAAGCGTTTTGCCGGTGCCTGGCGGACCGACGAGCAGGATGCCTTTCGGAATACGCGCTCCGAGACGACCGTACTTATCCTTGTCCTTCAGGAAGGCGACGATTTCCTGGAGTTCCGCCTTGGCCTCGTCGACACCAGCCACATCCCTGAAGGTTACGCCGGTCTTGCGCTCGACATAGACCTTGGCTTTTGACTTGCCGATATTGATCAGGCCCCCCATGCCTTGTCGGTCAGCATATCCACGAAAGACGAACATCCAGAGCCCGAAAAACACCAGGACCGGCAAGACCCATGACAGGATCGTGGTCAGCCAGTTGCTGTCGCTGCCGCCCGAAACTTTCACCCCAGCTTTCTCAAAAGTCTCGGCTGTAACCGGATCGACTTTGTTAGCGATGAAGAGCGTTTTTCCGTCTTGCGGCGTCTTGAACTGACCCTGGATCGCGGACTCGGTGATCGTCACCGAGGCTACCTTCCCCTGATTCACCATCTGCATGAGATCGCTGTAGGAGAGTTGGGAGACATCGCGCGATGCCAACCATACCTGAAACAGGCCGAGCAGGAGGAAGGCAAAAATGAAATAGCCGATATTGAACTTGTTCTTACGGTCCATGTCCGTTTCCCTCGGCTGATTTTCCAACGTTCGACGGCCTTTCTTTCACGTGTTTACCGACGTATCGTTGACTTCGGTCAAACATTGGCCCCCTACCGTGCAGGTTCTCGCGAAGCCATTTCCGATCCTTCACGATGCCAATATCAGCCGGAGCATCAGACCAGTCGCCAAGGCGTGTTGGCGATCCAGCTATTTTAATTGGTGGAACCTATGCCGGCGAGAGACATACCTGGAATGAGCGGACGACTGCTTCAAATCATCTTCTCCAGACGATTTGAGGGGAGGGTGGGATACTTTCTGGCAGCGGTATTGGTTGCCGTCGTCTTCGCCATTCGCCTTGGCCTGCAGACATTGCTTGGCGACCAGGCAGCGTTCATCCTCTTCGTTCCGGTCATACTGGTGGCTTCGATCGCCGGGGGAATAGGCCCCGGCTTGCTGGCAGTCGCGCTGTCGCTTGCCGGCGGGCTCTACATCAGCGGGTTTGGCGAAGACAGATGGCTGCAGCTGATCGTCGTCACGATTGTCGGTCTCGTGATCGCCTGGATGGGGGAGATGCTGCATCACGCCCGCCGTGCCATGGACAGGACTGAAAGCGCGCTCAAGGCCCGTGAAGCGCATCTTCGCTCGATTCTCGATACTGTTCCTGACGCGACGGTGGTGATCGACGCGCATGGCATCATCAATTCCTTCAGCGCTGCGGCCGTTCGTCAATTTGGCTACCCTGAGGAGGAAGCGATCGGCAAGAACGTTCACATGCTCATGCCCGAGCCCTATCATCGTGAGCATGACGGTTATCTTCACCGCTATCTGGCGACCGGCGAGAGGCGGATTATCGGCGTCGATCGCGTCGTCGTCGGGCGACGAAAGGACGGCTCGACTTTTCCCATGAAACTCACTGTCGGCGAGATGAAATCGCCCGAAGGAGTCTTCTTCACAGGTTTTATCCGAGACCTCACGGAGCGTGAAGAATCCGAGGCGCGTCTACAGGAAATCCAGGGGGAACTGGCCCGGCTGGCCCGTCTCAATGAACTCGGCGAAATGGCTTCGACACTTGCTCACGAGCTCAACCAGCCGCTCGCCGCCATCGCCAATTACACGCAAGGGTGTGCGCGCCTGCTCAGGAATATGGACGATACCGTGGCTCTACAGATGAAAGACGCGCTTGAGGAGACGGCAAGGCAATCGCTGCGTGCCGGGGGCATCATTCGGCACCTGCGAGAATTTGTAACGCGCGGCGAGACCGAAAAAACACGTGAAAATGTCCGCGGATTGATCGAAGAGGCCGGAGCCTTGGCGCTTGTCGGCTCTCGTGAGCGAGGCATACGGTCGGTGTTCGAATTTTCCGCAAACAACGGCATGGTGCTTGTCGACCGGGTGCAAATCCAGCAGGTTTTGATGAACCTGATGCGCAACGCCATGGAGGCCATGCGTGAAAGCGACCCGCGTGAGCTGATCGTTCGGACCTTGCCCGACGGGGATGGACATGTGGCCATTGAGGTCGCGGATACGGGTCCGGGAATATCAGATGACATAGCGGCCCGTCTGTTTCAGCCTTTCGTCACTAGCAAGGCGAGCGGCATGGGCATCGGCCTTTCCATTTCCAGGCGCATTATCCAGGCCCATGGGGGGGACATTTCAGTCAGCCGCAACGGTGAAGGGGGTGCGACCTTCCGTTTCTCACTACCAACAACCGGAAAAGAGCAAGCAGATGCAAATTGACGATTATGTCGTGCACATCGTCGATGATGAAGAACCGGTTCGCAAATCGCTTGCCTTTCTCCTCACGATCACGGGCTTCACGGTACGCGTCCATGATTCCGCCACGAGTTTCCTGGCTGCTGCCCCTGGGCTCGGCAAGGCATGTCTTGTCACGGATCTCAGGATGCCGGACCTGGACGGCGTCGAGCTACTAAGCAGATTGAGGGATGCACATGCCATGGTTCCGTCTATCGTAATCACCGGCCATGGAGACGTATCGATGGCCGTCGCTGCCATGAAAGCAGGCGCCGTGGACTTTATCGAAAAACCCTTCGAAGACGAGGTGTTGATCGATGCCATCAAACGGGCGGCGGTTCTGCTCGACAAGACGCATGATGGTGCCGCGGATGCCTCGGTCGTCCAATCTCGGCTTGAGCAGTTGTCAGATCGCGAGCGTCAAGTGTTCGCTGCCGTCGTTGCAGGCCTACCGAACAAGTCAATCGCCTACGACCTTGATATCAGCCCCCGCACCGTCGAGGTCCATCGAGCCAATGTCATGGCAAAGATGCAGGCAAAAAGCCTTCCAGAGCTCGTGCGCATGGCGCTCGCCACGGATTTTGGCGACCAGAGGCATTAGTATCGATCGCTGCTGACGTCTTGAAAATCGGTTACCATCGACATCCCTGCCACAATCACCGCGCTCGAACTACAGCCTGCGTTACCTTCCCACGGTGGCTTGTCCCATTGATCTGTAGCAAAGCGTCACTCGTCCGAACATGAGAAACGGTCATTGTCGACCAAATCGACTCGGAGGTCGGCGGAGGCCTGAATGTGACCGCATCAGAGATTGTGCTTGTGGCAGCGCCGGATCAGGCTTTTCGGCGCTCGTTGGAATTCGCTTTGCAAAGTGCGGGCTTCCAAACCAGTAGCCATTTCTATGCGACAGCTGCTTTCGCCTCGGAGCGCGCAGGCGGAGCCGTCTGTGCCGTCATCGACGAGTGTGCCATCGAGGATTGGAAACTTGTGCCGGAGCAATTTCTTCGGTTCACCAAACCAATCATCCTCCTCGCCAGCCTCTTCCAGACTCCTCCGAGTTTACCAGGCGTGACATTCGTGATGAAGCCTTTCCTTGGTGAACCGCTTATCGAAGCTGTCTGCAACGCCATCGCCGGCGGTGTGAAGGGTTCCCTAAGTAGATACCCTTACGGATATGACTGAATTTCGGCATGCCCGGTTTTGCGTGATTGATCTCTCATCAGAAAAAGGGAGACGAACATGGCAATTCTGGAAGCGACCCGAACTTCAAATGGCGCGTTGTTCGTTCGCAACATAAGCTCTGTAGGCTCCAAGCGGCCAAGTGCCGACATTCTTTCCTGCCGGCGCTGAAATCTATGCCCAAGGAGAGAAATGCCGCGATCCATTTTACATGGATTTGAGCCAGTTCCTCCCCACTCGGATCGTGGGTCGGACGCCAATTCCTGTCGCTCTCGATCGAGGTCGGCGTTCTCTGTGCCCGATTGCGAACTGACCGAAACATACTCGCCTGCAGCCATCGACATGGCGCCAGCTATCAGCCCAGCAATTCCAGCGCCCAATACTTGCGCGCTGCCAGACGACCCAGAGGCCTCGCCAACGATCAGACGATCAGACTCGCGGTGGAGAGGACGCCATCATTTGCTCCCAGAACGCCCGCACGGAGCCAACCAATACGGCCGATGCGATGGGTTTCCACGTGTGAAGAACTCATGACATTCTCCAACCGAAATCTATTCTCTGCATTTCCACGAAGCGCGGACGCTGCCGTCTGGTCGAGACGGTGTGACCAAGCCTGGCGACATGGCACGGATGGTCTCCATGCCATGTCGACGCCGCCGAAGGCGGCGCAGCTACAACATCCCGTCAGAACGCGGCGTTGATATCGACCACGTCAATGAGCTTGTGGTTGACGAACTCCTTGATGCCGAGGCCGAGAAGTTCGCGGCCATAGCCGGAGTGGCGGATGCCGCCAAACGGCAGGTCGGCCTTGACCATCGTGGGATGGTTGACGAACACCATGCCGGTCGAGATCTTCCGGGCGACCTCCGCGCCGTGCTTGGGATCAGACGTGAACACCGAGCCGCCCAGGCCGAAAGGAGAGTCGTTGGCGATCCGTATGGCGTCGTCCTCGTCCTTGGCGCGAAACAACATCGAAACAGGCCCGAAGAACTCCCAGTTGCGAGCCGGATTGTCGTCGGCGACGTTCGTCAGGATCGTCGGTTGAACGAATGCTCCCCTGTTGGGAACCTTGGGGCCGACCTCTGTCGCCGTAGCGCCGAGCGTGACTGCCTGGCGGATCTTGTCCTTGAGTTCATCGGCCGCGCCCTGCGATGACAGCGGAGCCAATGTCGTCGCCGGATCGAACGGATCGCCCGCATGCAGGCCGGCCACGCCAGCGGTATAGTTCTCAAGGAAGCGATCGTAGATTTCGTCCGCGATGATCATGCGTTTGGAAGAAACGCAAACCTGCCCGCCGTTCCAGTGGCGTCCGAAGACCGCCCACTTGACCGTCTTCTCCAGGTCGGCGTCGGCCAGCACCACGAACGCATCCGCCCCGCCGAGCTCCAGCGTTGACTTCTTCAACGCCTTGCCCGCCTGTGCGGCGACCATGGCGCCAGCGTTCTCCGAGCCGGTAAGAGCGACACCGCGCACCTTGGGATGATTGAGAATAAGATCGATCTGGGAATGCGCGGCGTAAAGATTCTGGAACGCCCCTTCCGGCAAGCCAGCATCCCGCATGAGTTTCTCGAACGCGGCCGCGCTCTGGGGAACGATGGAGGCGTGCTTGAGCAGGATCGTGTTGCCTGCCGACAATTGCGGCGCGATGATCCGCGCGACCTGGTAGTAGGGGAAATTCCACGGTTCGACGGCAAGCAGCACGCCGAGAGGTTCGTGCTCCAGGACCGCATTGCCTTCCGCGGGATCGGCCACCGGGAGTTTCTCGGGCGCAAGCAGTGCCTCGGCATGCCGGGCATAATATTCGAAGATGGCCGCCGACAGTTCGACCTCGGCCTTGGCCTCGGAAACCACCTTGCCCATCTCGAGCGTCAGAAGCTTGGCGTAGGCGTCGACATCCTTGCGCAGGAGGTCGGCCGCCTTCTGCATCACCTTCGCGCGCTCGGCGAACGAGGTTTCCTTCCAGGATAAAAACGTGGTGTGAGCGCGCTCTATGGCCTGCTCGACTTCGGCATTGGTGGCGTCCGGGAAGGTTTTCACGACTTCGCCGGTATAAGGGTTCGTGGTTGCGTACGACATGGCTATTTCCTTTTTCGATCTTGGAGGTGCGTGATCTGGTCATCATCGGAAGACGGGGTCGTCCCGAGCCTTCCCCCGGCTTCCATCAAGCGCCGGTATTCGGCCCCCGACGTTGACATCGATCAAAGTCCAGTCAATTCGAACACCTATGCTTCCGCCAGCAATGATGCTGGGCCAAGGAGACATGACCATGGCAAAAATGATGAAGGCGGCGGTGGTGCATGCGTTCGGCAAGCCCCTGACGATCGAGGAAGTGCCCATCCCGACGCCCGGATACGGCGAGGTCCTGGTCAAGGTGATCGCGACGGGTGTCTGTCATACCGATCTGCATGCGGCCAACGGCGACTGGCCGGTGAAGCCGACGCCGCCGTTCATTCCCGGTCACGAAGGTGCGGGGATCGTGGCGGCTGTTGGTCCCGGCGTCACCGGTCTCAAGGAAGGCGATGCGGTCGGCGTGGCTTGGTTGCACGACGCGTGCGGCGGCTGCGAATATTGCGAGACCGGCTGGGAGACGCTCTGCGAGACCCAGCACATGAGCGGCTACACCGTGAACGGCAGCTTTGCCGAGTATGTGATCGGGGCCGCCCCATATGTGGCACGGCTGCCAAAGAACGTGGACTTCGCCCAGATGGCGCCAATTCTCTGCGCCGGCGTAACAACCTACAAAGGGATCAAGGAGACCGAAGCGAAGCCCGGCGAGTGGATCGCAATCTCCGGGGTCGGAGGATTGGGGCATATTGCTATCCAGTACGCCAAGGCGATGGGGCTGCACGTCGCGGCCTTGGACGTTACCGACGAGAAACTCGCCTTGGCTCGCACGCTGGGGGCCGATGTGACCGTAAATGCGAAGGATCCGGACGCTGCCGCTCAGGTTGTCAAGGAAACCGGCGGTGGTGCGCACGGTGTCCTGGTAACCGCCGTATCGATCCCGGCCTTCGCACAGGCGCTGCAGATGGTGCGCCGCAAGGGTACCATAAGTCTCAATGCGATGCCGCCAGGGGATTTCCCCACCCCGATCTTTGATGTCGTGTTGAAGCGTATCACGATCCGGGGCTCGATCGTCGGGACCCGAAAGGATCTCGCCGAGGCGGTCGAGTTCGCCGCCGAAGGGAAGGTCAAAGCCCACATACACAAGACGGAGCTCGAAAACATCAACCAGGTTTTCAGCGATCTCGCAGCCGGAAAAGTGGATGGCCGGATGGTCGTGACTTTGTGAGGTGCGCGAAGCAGAGGAGACAGATCATGACTGCTGCAGCGACGAGAAGCCCCAGCGCGACGCGAAACAATGGCATAGCGCGGCACCAGGAATCTCCCACGTCCGACATCAGTGGAGACGCTTCATCACGAGATTGATCGCGTATTTGAGAATTTTGGTGCCAGTTCGAGTCGGCACCCTTTCGACAGCCCATCTTTTGAACCCGAGCTTCTGGCGCCACGCACGCTGCTATCACGGCTGAACTCCCGGGGCTCAATGGCACGGACATCGAAGTCGAGCTTTCGAACGGGATCCTCACGGCGGCCAGCCGGATTCACGCCGTATCCGCGCCAGAC
This sequence comes from Mesorhizobium sp. HAY1-8B, assembly GCF_056868045.1. NCBI lineage: Bacteria > Pseudomonadati > Pseudomonadota > Alphaproteobacteria > Hyphomicrobiales > Phyllobacteriaceae > Mesorhizobium > Mesorhizobium sp. HAY1-8B. Next base: position 6,487,602 of record NZ_CP200321.1, on the reverse strand, counting down.
GGCTGAACATCGCCAAATCAATCGAAATCGACCTGACCGCATCAGAGCCAACAACCGAATTACTGGGCGACATCGCCTCGCTCATCGAAACCTGCAAACTCAACAACATCGGCCCGCGGGCATACCTGACCGCCGTGCTCACCGCCATCGTCAACGGCCACAAGCCGGATCGATGAGCTTTTGCAGCGAAGTTGTCGGGCTTTACATAACAATTCCCGCACGTGACCGCTGTCGGCTCGATGTGCGTTAACCCAGCCAAATGTAGAGCCACAAGGAGACTGTGAGAGTTATCGAGGCGATGAACGTGGCGGATGCCGAATGTCGCGAGATAACGCGCCCAAAACCATTCCCGATATCCATGAAGAGGTGTCGGATGCCGGAGGCCATATGCTGGAACATTGCCCACGTCAGGCCTATCAAGATGAATTGGCCAAACCAGCTTCCTGCGAACGAACAAAAGACCGCATATTCTTCGGGGCCGAGCGCCAAAGACATCAGATACCATGTGAAGATCGGCATTCCGACAACGTAAAGACCGATCCCTGTTATCCGATGCGTGATCGAGGCAATGGCCCATATCTGCCAGCGCCAAACGGTCAGGTGTGGCGACATGGGCCGGGTGCGAGGGGGCGGCATGAGCAATCCTATTCCACGATGCGCGATGTTCAGATACGGTCTGATTTCAAATACACTGTGAATCTGAATATCGCAATGCTACCGTCAATTCATGAAACCCAGCAAATCGAGAAAACCGCGACTGACACGGACCGAGAGCATGGCGCTTACGCGACAAAAACTGCTCGATTCCGCACTGAATGCCTTTTTGCAGGAGGGCTATTCGAAAGTGACAATCGAAGCGATTTGCGAAGACGCGGGTTACAGTCGGGGCGCTTTTTACGCGCATTTCACGTCGAAGGAGGACGTGTTTCTTGAGATTATCGCCTCGCAAGCCAATAAGGTCACGCCGATCCTAATAGAGCGCATTGAGAGGGCGTCATCACCATCCGGGATGATCGAGATCGTCTCAGAATGGGCGCAAGAGCGCAGCCAGACCCAAAGCTTGTCCGCTCTGATGTTCGAGGCAATGCAGCAGGCGCAGCGAAACGGTACCTTGGACGAGCGATATGCAGCGCTTTTCAGCGACAACTGGCGCAGCGTTGGCGAAGCCATGAGCCTGTTCTTCCCCGATCAACGGCTACCCTGCGCGCCCGAGGAACTCGTCGCGATAATCGTGGCGTTATCCTACAGCCCGGTCGTCAGTGGTGCGAGCGGGCATAAGGCTGGCAGATTGGTCGAGTTGACGCTGAAGGCATTGATGCAAAGGCCTAACTCGCCCCGAATCTAGGATTTCTGTCCAGGTGTGAGCGGCACACCGGCTGTCGCGAACGGCCTCCCCATCGCTCGATGGCAAAGGTGGAATCCGACGCCCGGCATAATTGGGCCGTCGTTCGGGTTGGAATGCCCAAGATGGATGATTGCTTGGGGCGTTTCCCGGCGCTGTCCTTTTCGACGTTCTCATGGTTCCGGCCCTTCCCGAAAAGAGCAGTGGAGGCACTCCATTGTTGATGCATATCAACACACGGAAGAATGAATGGTTGTTCCTAGTCATTCGCGCTCGCCCGGTCCGTAAGCGAATTCCACTTGAATTCGCTAGTTCTGGCTGACGGCTCTTATTTCTGGATGCTCGCCTGGAGTCTCATCATGTCGATCAAGATTGCAGTCCTCAAGGAGACACGGGCCGGCGAGCTGCGAGATGGACGAGATCAACGGCGAGTTCAGTTCCACCGACGTGGTGCTCGTCATCGGGGCCAACGATGTCGTCAATCCGGCTGCCCGTACCAACAAGTCCTCGCCGATCTATGGCATGCCGATCCTCAACGTCGATCAGGCGCACCAGATCTATGTCGTCAAGCGCGGCCAGGGAAAAGGTTATGCCGGTGTCGAAAACGAGCTTTTCTACGCGGAGAACTGCAACATGGTCTACGGTGACGCCCAAGCGGTGACGGCCAAGATGGTGCAGGTGGTGAAGGACCTTATGCCGGCCGCCCCGCCAGTGCCGGCCGCGGCCTGAGAGGAGGAGATGATGCAGGATCTGCCGCTGGCGAAGGTCTATCAGCTTCTCGAACCAGGACCGGTCGTCCTGCTAACGACCGCGGATCGCGGCAAGGCCAATGTCATGACCATGTCATGGCACATGATGCTGGAGTTCGAGCCGCCGCTGGTCGCCTGCGTGGTCAGCGAGGGCGATTACAGCTTCGCGGCGCTGCGCAAGACCAAGGAATGCGTCATCGCGATCCCTGCCGTCCAACTGGCCGCAAAGGTCGTCAAGATCGGCAACTGTTCAGGACGCGACGTGTCGAAGTTCGAGCAATTCGAGCTGACGCCAAAGCCAGCGGAATGGGTCTCTGCCCCTTTGATCGTGGAATGCTTCGCCAACCTCGAGTGCAAGGTGACCAATACGCGCTTCGTCAATCGATACGATCTCTTCGTGCTGGAGGTGGTCAAAGCGTGGATCGATCCGGCGCAGACAGACCCGAAGACAATCCATCACCATGGCTATGGAAAATTCGTCGTCGATGGCGAGACGATGATGCTTCCGTCCAAGATGAGGTGACTCGGACCGGTCAGGCTGCGGCGATCGGCAGTCGCCGGATTCGTTTGCCGGTGGCGGCGAACACCGCATTGGCGATTGCTGCTGCCGTTGGCACCGCGCCCGGTTCGCCGACACCGGTCGAGGCAACGTTGGCATCGCCGACAAAGACAACCTCGATCGAGTTGGGCGCATCATGGAATGTGGCGATCGGGTAGTCCCGCCAGGAGGATGTTGTCACCACACCGTCCTTCACTTTGAGTTCCTCAAGCAGTGTCCAACTCGCCGCCTGCTGCACCCCGCTCCAGCAGCGCCACAGCGGAAATGACCATGCCGCTGGTGCAGGCGCCGCACTGCATGGCGTCCTCGTCGAGGAAAGCCTGCTGGACCCGGATGGAGGACCTCGCCCCTCGCCAGGCCCTCGATCGTGACGATCGCCTTGCCGGCGGCATGCTCGACGACCGTCACGCAAGCCGGGACGGCCTTACGGTCGACCAACACATAGCAGGCACCGCAAGCGCCATGGCCGCAACCGTAATGCGCCCCGGTCGGACCGAGATCATCCCCCAGCAGGCTGAGAAGGGAAGAACCGGGCGGCACGTCCACGTCGCGTGCCTCGCCATTGACCGTGACGTGAATGGACATGGTGTTCACCGGTTCCAGACGATCTTTGCCTTCTCGCGCAGGGTCGGCGAAGGGAGCGCCCGGCGGTGGCCGAGGACAATCGGCGCAACCGGTCGCCACTCGGCCGGGATGCCGAGTTCGGCTTTGATCGCTGGCTCGTTCAGCCAGGCCCGCGAAAGACCGATCCAGCAAGTGCCCAGGCCTCTTGCGTGTGCGGCGAGCATGAAGTTCTCGCCGGCCAGGCAGCAATCCTCGGACGACTGGCTTTCGCCGTTGACGGCGCAGATGACGACGAGTGCTGCCGCGCCGTGAAATATCTCGAAGGCCGGATCGGCTGCATGACCTGCCAACGGCGAACTCGCTGGCAAATGTGCCCGCACGTAGCGTTTGGCTTCCGCCGAGAGTGCGTGCAGGCGCTCGCTTCCGCGCACGACGCCAAAGCCCCAAGGCTGGAGGTTCACCGCGCTCGGGGCCAGGATGGCAGCCCCGATCAATTCCTCGATCGTGCTTTCATCCACGGGATCGGGCGTGAATTCACGCACGGCACGACGAGTGCGCAACGCTTCCATAAGGTCCATGACACGCTCCAAGGCTGTTTCGCACCAATCTAGCGAACAATGCAGGTCACACTTTGATGCATCTCAATGCGCAGGACCTCGCATTCCATGAAAGTGGCGGGTGAATCGGACAGGAGAGAGAGAATGGACGCTTGGGAAATTGTCGGCGTCTTCGATAGCGACGCCAAGATGCAAAAGGCCATAGACCAGCTTCTGATCTCAGGGTTCAACCATGCCGACGTCACGTTGCTGGCTTCAGAAGAGACGATCCAGAAAGCTCCCGATCTGGCATGGCATACGTCGCAGCATCTCGAAGATGATCCCGCGACGCCTCGGGCTGCTTATGTTTCTCCAGAATCATTCGGCGATGCGCAAGGCGCCTTGATCGCAGCGCTGATCTATATCGGCGCCGTTGGAACAGCCGGCCTCATCATCGGCGGCAGTGGTCCCTTGGGCGGCGCCATCGTCACCATCGCAGTCGCCGGCGGGCTCGGCGGAGCAGTCGGAACTTTGCTGGCCCGCATTCTGAAGAAACATCATGCCCATGATCTTGCTGATCATCTGGCTCGGGGAGGGCTCTTGCTGTGGGTCCGCACACCCAACGCCTTCAAACAGGCGCGGGCGACGGAGATCTTGCGCCAGTACGGCGCAACGGATGTTCACGCGCACGACCTTCCGCTGGTGGATCAGGCTTCCCCGCAGGCAGCGAAGTAGGCTGGGATGACGGCTTCGTACCTGGAGAACAGCAAAGCCCCTAACTTCGGGTCGCATTCCAGTCGGGCTGAATCCATTCAGCGAAGAAGCAACACAGGCGTTCAATCGGCAGCCCGATGATCTACGTCAATTTCAGGGACTGAGCGCTGCGATAATTGTGCGGCCTTGGGACATCATTGCCTCCCAAGGTCAACCGTTACCTGGAGCTGTACCATGCGTTCTTCTTCACCACTGTTCATTGCCGCCGTGTTGATAGCAGGTATCGGCTTCGGAAGCGGGCGGGCGATGGCAGCCGACGAAACGAGCTTCGGCGGAAGGCTGCAAGCGTTGTGGGAACGGCTGGGCGGCAAGCAACTCCCAGACGACATCGCCATGACAAACGGCCGCATCGAGGCCGAAGAGGTACTGGTTTCAGCCAAGCTTGCCGGCCGTGTGACAGAAGTCCTGGTAGATGAGGGCCAGACCGTCGATGCCGGTGCTGTCGTGGCGCGAATGGATACCGCCGATCTTCAGGCGCAGTTAGCCGGCGCGCAAGCGGAGGTTAGACGCTCAGAAAAGGCGGCGACTGAAGCTGAAGCCTTGATCGCGCAGCGCGACAGCGAACTCGTGCTTGCCCAGCAGGAATATGATCGCGCGTCCACTTTGAATGCCCGTGGTTATGGCACCAGGCAGGATCTTGACCTGCGGCGAAGTCAGCTGACTGCCACTCAGGCCGCCGGCGCTGCCGCGGCGGCGGGCCTCGAAGAGGCACATGCCGCGACAGATGCCGCCCGCGCCGAGGTCGCTCGGATCCAGTCATCCCTTAGTGACGCGGTCCTCATAGCTCCACGGCGAGGCAGGGTAGAGTACAAGCTCGTGCAGTCCGGCGAAGTGGTCGCCGCCGGCGCCCCCATCGTTACGCTTCTTGACCTTTCGGATGTCTACATGACCGTTTTCCTGCCCGCGCAAGCAGCGGGACGTCTCGCCATCGGTGACGACGCACGCATAATTCTCGATCCCGCCCCCGAGTATGTGGTCCCGGCCACGGTTTCCTTTGTTGCATCGGACGCGCAGTTCACGCCGAAGACCGTGGAAACGAGCGACGAACGGGAGAAACTGATGTTCCGCGTCAAACTGCAGATCGCTTCGAGCCTGCTCAAGCAATATGAGGCGCAGGTGAAGATCGGCGTGCGTGGCGTAGCGTACGTACGTACCAGCCGTACGGCGGTTTGGCCGTCTGAGCTCGACGTGAAGCTGCCGCAATGAGTGAGACCGCTGCGCGTCTCGATCACGTCGTTCACCGCTATGGCAAGACCCTGGCTCTCGACAATATCGATCTCGTCATTCCAGCTGGATGCATGGCGGGCCTCATTGGGCCCGATGGGGTAGGCAAGTCGACCGTGCTCGGGCTTGTCTCCGGCGTTGTCCGCGTCCAGACCGGAAATGTCCAGGTCCTCGGCGGCGACATTGTCGATGCAAACCAACGACGTTCGATTTGCGCGCGCGTCGCCTATATGCCGCAGGGACTCGGTAGCAATCTCTATCCGACGCTGGGTGTTGCGGAAAACCTCGACTTTTTCGGCCGCCTCTTCGGGCAGGACAGCGCTGAGCGCCGCGCCCGCATCGACGAACTTCTCGCCGCCACGGGCCTTGCCCAATTCCGTGACCGGCCGGTCGGCAAACTCTCGGGCGGAATGAAGCAGAAGCTCGGCATTTGCTCAGCGCTTATCCATGACCCAGATCTGCTCATCCTCGACGAGCCGACCACTGGCATCGATCCCCTATCGCGACGACAGTTCTGGGACCTCATTGCCGGAATGCGCAAGCGCCGCCCCGCCATGAGCGTCCTCGTCGCCACCGCTTACATGGAAGAGGCGGAGCGCTTCGACTGGTTGGCCGCCATGCACGGTGGGCGCATCATCGCCACCGGTAGTCCGGCAGAAATCAGGAAACAGACAGGCCAGGCCACGCTGGAGCGTGCCTTTGTTGCCTTGATGCCGGAAGACGTACGGCAGGCGGATGTGGCGGTGGAGGTTGCGCCGCGCGTCGTTCACGACGGTGTCCCGGCAATCGAGGCCGAAGGCCTGACGCGCCGCTTCGGTGCCTTCACCGCGGTTGATCACGTGAGCTTTCGCATCGAGAAGGGCGAGATCTTCGGTTTTCTCGGCTCGAACGGTTCCGGCAAGAGTACGACCATGAAGATGTTAACCGGCCTTCTGCCTGCCAGTGAGGGCAAGGCAGCGCTGTTCGGCCAGCCACTGGACGCAGGCGATATGGCGACCCGCCGGCGCGTCGGCTACATGTCACAGTCCTTTTCGCTCTACGGCGAACTGAGTGTGCGGCAAAACCTGGTGCTGCACGCGCAACTGTTCGGCATGCCGCATAACGAAATCGAACCTCGTGTCGAAGAGATGCTCAACCGCTTTGACCTTTCTGGTGTCGTCGCCAGCCGGCCAGAGAGTCTGCCGCTTGGCATCCGCCAGCGGTTGCAGCTCGCAGTCGCAGTCATCCATCGACCCGAGATCCTCATCCTGGACGAACCGACCTCAGGCGTCGATCCGGTCGCCCGTGATGGGTTCTGGCGCTTCCTCATTGCCCTGTCGAGGGAGGACGGCGTCACCATCTTCCTGTCCACCCATTTTATGAACGAGGCCGAGCGCTGTGACCGAATCTCGCTAATGCATGACGGCAAGGTGCTCGCGGTTGGTAGCCCGCTCGAACTGAAGGAACAGCGCAGGAAACAGACGCTTGAGGACGTCTTCATTGAGGTACTCGAGAAAGCCGGGATGGGAAAAGAAGCCGGGACCGCAAATCTCGCCGCCCCGACCCCATCAAAAAAGCCTGTCAGGTCCAGGGTCATTGATCCCCGTCGTCTGTGGGCTTATGCGTGGCGCGAGGCACTCGAAATCATCCGTGACCCGGCGCGACTGGCTTTTGCATTCCTCGGACCGATAATTCTGCTTCTCACCTTCGGCTATGGCATATCCTTCGATGTCGAGCGTCTGCCGTTCGCAGCTTTCGATCAGGACCGAACCGCGCAAAGCAGGCAATTGCTGGAAAGCTTCCAGGGGTCACGCTATTTCGACGAGCAGCCATCCATCTCGTCGCCGGAGGACATGGAAGCACGGCTGAGAAGCGGTGAGCTGAAGCTCGCTGTCGAGGTTCCGCCGGATTTCGGTCGGGACCTCCTGCGCAAGCGCCAACCTGAAGTCGCCGTCTGGCTCGATGGCGCCATGCCCTTCCGCGCCGAGACAACGCGGGGTTACGTCACAGGCCTCGCACTGAGCTATGTTGCGGACGAGGCGGTGCGGCAAGGCGGCAAAACCGTCTCGCCCTATCCGATCGAAATCGAGCCGCGCTTCCGTTACAATCAGGCGTTCAAGAGCGTGAACGCCATCGTGCCCAGCGTCATCGTGCTCATGCTCGTGCTGATCCCGGCGATCATGACGGCGATCGGCATCGTCAAAGAAAAGGAGACAGGCTCGATCGCCAATTTCCGGGCGACCCCCGTAACCCGGATCGAGTTCCTGCTTGGCAAGCAACTTCCTTACGTGGTGATCGCCTTTCTGAGCTTCCTTTCGCTCGTGATTTTGGCGCGGCTGGTCTTCGGGGTTCCCCTGAAGGGATCCTTTGCGATGCTCGCTGTCGGCACGCTTGCCTATGTTCTCGCGACGACCGGCTTCGGCCTGCTCATATCGAGCTTTGTCAAAACACAGGTCGCCGCCATCTTCGCCACCGCGATCATCGCCATGATTCCGGCCGTGAACTTCTCCGGCCTGCTGGTGCCCGTCTCATCCCTTTCCGGCAGTGGACGGCTGATGGGACTAGCCTTCCCGGCTGCCTGGTATCAGCCGATCAGTGTCGGTGTCTTCGACAAGGGACTCGGTTTCCTGGCACTGTGGCCGAACCTCGCCGTGCTCGTCCTCTTCGGCGTAGGCTTTATCGCCGCCGCGGTGGTTGCGCTGCGCAAGCAGGGAGCGTGAGATGATTGCTTCCCTGGTCAGGATTCTGCGCCTTGGTGTCAAGGAACTCTATAGCCTTCGATCCGATCCGGTCCTGATGCTGCTGATCCTTTATACTTTCACCTTCGCCATCTATACCGTGGCGACGGGCGCGAAATTCGAGGTGGAGAATGCATCCGTCGCCGTCGTCGACGAAGACCATTCCATGCTTTCCGCCCGGCTGCGCGACGCGCTCATGAAACCTTTCTTCAAGGAGCCTGTATTGATCGACGCGGATCAGATCGATCCGGCCATGGATTCCGGACGCTTCGTCTTCGTCGTCGAAATACCGCCGAAACTCGAGCAGGACGTGATCGCCGGCCGGCATCCTTCGATTGGCCTCGACATCGACGCGACCGCCATGTCACAGGCCGGCAACGGCGCCTCCTACATCCAGAGCATCCTCTTCCAGGAAGTGCTCACCGCGATGCCCAACGTTGCGCAGATCGAGCCAATTCAACTCGTGGTCCGCGCCAAGTTCAATCCCAATCTCAAATCCGAATGGTTCACCGCCGTCATGCAGGTGATCAACAATATCAGCATTCTCGCGGTAATTCTGGCAGGCGCGGCTCTCATCCGTGAGCGTGAGCACGGCACGATTGAGCACCTTCTCGTCATGCCCGTAAGGCCTGTCGAGATCATGCTCGCCAAGATATGGGCAAATGGTCTGGTCATCGTGGTAGCGGCGATCCTGTCGCTGCTCATGGTCGTCGAGCTTTTGTTGGGCGTTCCCGTCGCCGGCTCGCTTACGCTGTTCGTGATGTCTGCGGTCCTTTACCTCTTCTCAGTCACAGCGCTCGGCATTCTCATCGCCACCGTGTCGACCTCCATGGCTCAGTTCGGCCTGATCGCCATGCCGGTTCTGGTGGTCATGAACCTTCTGTCGGGCAGTACGACCCCAATGGAGAGCATGCCGACCTGGCTTCAGAAAGCGATGATGATCTCACCGTCGACGCATTTCGTCGCCCTGTCACAGGCGGTCCTCTATCGCGGCGCGGGCTTGGCAATCGTGTGGCCACAGATGCTGGCACTCGTTCTCATAGGAGTCCTGTTTTTCTGGCTCGCGTCGCTCCGGTTCCGCAAGGCGCTGCTGACCATGCAGTAGCGCTGATACCGGGATGGCCTTCCTAGGGGTGCTGAAAAAAGAAAACCCCGGAAGGGCCGGGGTAATTCAGCGTCGTTAAACGACTTGGGAGGGCAACGAATAGTGGAGATCAGGCAGCCTGACCATTCGGCTGAACATTAGCAACTGCCCCGCTGGCAGTCGCCGCAGGCGCAAGGCCGTCCATATGGATGGAAGTCGGCGGAACCGTGCCGGAGGTTTCTACAAATGGGAAAGGCGCCGGCCGGGAAACAGCGGCTTCATTGCCGGACGGATTGCCAGCCATCGGCAATTGTTGGGACGACACCACTTCGTTCCAGACGGCCGTGATGGCGTATTGGGTCTCGGTCGCAATGACGCAATAGCCCTTAGGATCCATGGCATAGAGTGTCGCTCCGGCATCGTTGCGGATCTGCCGGAACGCTTGGTCGATGACCTCGAGGCAGGCCGATACTTGCTGCACGCCGGGCAGGCGCGCATGCCGCTGCATGTCCACGAGCCGGAACGCCTCCACACCTTCCTGCCCGATGCTCTCGCCCTCGCGGCCGAGCTCGAAGAAGACGTTGACGACAGGCAACATCCCGCGGATAGCCGCATAGACAGTCATCGCCTCCTGCGGCGTGCAGGCAACCAGATGCGGCGGGTTCGCCACCACCACCCCGGAACCGGCCCGCAAACCGAGGGACGCGGCAATCTCATGCTCCAGCCACTGGCGCACCTCGGGTGGTGCGGTTCGGATCTGTTCAGGGCTTAATGTAATTCCGACCATGACGTCACTCTCCATTACCAATCTGCTGAAATCAAAACAGAGTGGAGAAGAGCGGACGTTGATCCGAGTCAATTCAGAGCAGTCAATATGGTGCGAACGTTCCTTCTCAAATCGTGATGATGGAGCAAAGCCATGGCGCGCAGCCCCGGAAATATCCGTAGAACCGGCTTCGATGTGGGTTCGCACACTGCCGCTGATTTCGATCCGGGTCTGCGCCAGTACATGCTCAAGGTCTACAACTTCATGGGCGGCGGCCTGCTCGTCAGCGGTGCGGCCGGCTATCTCGCGGCGACAACAGGCTTCTATGAGCAAATCGCAGGCACGCCGCTGATCTGGGTGGTGATGTTTGCTCCCCTCGTCGCCGTCATTTTCCTCAGTTTTCGAATTGACCGGATGAGCCTCGCCGCGGCGCAAACGACGTTCTGGATTTATGCGGTCTTGATGGGCCTGTCTCTCTCGGGAATTTTTCTGGTCTACACAGGCGCGAGTGTCACCAGGACCTTCTTCATCGCTGCGGCGACCTTCGGGGCTATGAGCCTTTACGGATACACGACCGGGCGCGATCTGACGCGTGTGGGCTCGTTTCTGTTCATGGGGCTGATCGGCATCATCCTGGCGAGCCTGATCAATCTTTTCGTCGGCTCCTCCGCTCTTGAATTTGCCATCTCCCTGATAGGTGTAGTGCTCTTCATTGGCCTCACGGCCTACGATACGCAACGGATCAAGGATATCTATGTGGAAGGTGATTGGGATGAAGCGTCATCGAAAAAGGCCCTGATCGGCGCGCTAACCCTCTATCTCGATTTCATCAACCTCTTCGTCATGCTGCTCCAGTTCACTGGCGACCGGCGCGATTGATCGCCACCTATCTTGCTTCGGAACGAGACCGAAATGTCGAACCGATTGGAGGAGCACTTATTCACCGTGGTGATCACTCCAGAACAATGTCGAGCTGCACGTATCCTGGCCAAGATCGGTCGGACTGCGCTTGCAGCGCGGACCAATATCGGCCCATCCGATGCAACAGTCGAAGTGTTGTCTCGCCAACTGGCGCCGACGGCATAGAGTTGAGCAGGATTGATGCGAGAAAGCCGTTGACTGATACCGTCTCGGCGATAGTCGGACTCACCCAGACGACCACAAGGACAAGCATGCGAAACACCGCTTTGCGTCGTGCTGTTTGATACTCAAGGGAGACGTTCCAAAACCCATGTCGAGTCACCAGGAAATCGAGCTTAAGTTGGAACTGCCACTGGCATCGTTCCCATCCATAGAGAACGTTCCAATGGTGCGGCAGGCAGCGGAAGCAGCCGAGACGAAGCAGCTCAATTCCGTCTACTTCGATACGGATAAATCCAAACTGCGGAAGGCTGGCATATCACTTCGTGTTCGCTCCGACGGACGGCACCATATCCAGACAGTCAAGTGCGAGCACAGCTCTTCTCCAGACCTCACCACGCGAGGCGAGTGGGAAACCGAGATAGAGGGAACGATACCCGATCTCGACGCGGCCGGCGATACGGCTCTGAAACCACTGCTGTCAAAGAAGTTTGCCCGGGCACTGAAACCGGTCTTCCAGACCCAAACCGAACGAAAGACGCTCCCCATCAAGACCGCTCATGCCACCATGGAACTCGCGCTTGACCACGGCCAGATCGTGACCGGCAATAAGACCGAAGCGATTTGCGAGATCGAGATCGAGCTCAAGCAGGGAGATCGCACGGAACTGTTCAAGTTGGCCCGGTCGCTCGCGAACGCTGCGCCATTGCGGCTTTCAGTCCGCAGTAAGGCGGAGCGCGGATATGAATTGATCGATGACGAACCTGCGCAAGCGGCTCTCGCTGGGAAAATCACACTTCAGTCCGGCACGGACGTCACGGCAGCTTTTCGGCAAATTGCGGAATCCTGCCTCCGTCAGATCACCGCCAACTGGGAGGCGGTAAATCGTGGCGATCCGGAAGGCGTTCACCAGATGCGCGTCGGGCTCCGGCGATTACTCGCTGCTATTTCGCTCTTTTCACAGATGCTCGGCGACCGGCAAAGCGCCCTGATCAAGACGGAGCTGAAATGGCTCGCTGATGAGCTCGCTCAAGCGAGAGAACTCCACGTCTTCTCGGCTGGCATCCTCCCACGCCTGCGGAAGGCATACGCTGGCGACGATGCTTTCAAGGTTTTCGATGGAGAGGTCGGCCGGCTTCGGGCGCAAGCAGAAGCCCGAGCACGCACGGCTATCGAGACCGATAGGTTCCGCAATCTGCTTCTTGATACGGCTGAATGGATCCAAGCCGGAGACTGGATAATATCGGATGACGCATTGCGTGGCAGTCTCAAGGATCACAACATCGACGACTTTGCCCGCCAAGCGCTTTCATCACGAACCTCGAAGATCGTAAAGCGGAGCAGGAAGCTAGACGACCTTGATGCTCGCCAGCGGCACAAGCTGCGTATCGCGGCAAAAAACTTCGCTATGGCAGCGAATTCTTCCAGAGCCTTTTCCAGAGCGAAACCTCAAAGAGACACCAGGCAAAATTTCTGCGCATCCTGGAGCGCCTGCAGGACCATCTTGGCAATCTCAACGACATTGTCGGACATACTCAGTTGTGCAGATCGATGGTCGAGGACACATCGTCCGCAGCAAATCCAAATGCCCGGCAGATTGCGTTCTTTGCAGGGGTCGTTTCGGGCACCGAAGCAGCGCGAAGTGAGAAGCTTGTGCGATCAAGCACTCATATTCATGACAAACTCGGCAAGGCAAAGCCATTCTGGGACTGATCGAAACCGCGCAAAGAGAGTCAGGCGGTTCCCAGTTTCTTCGAAACGAGCAAAAGCGTGGGGTCATCCGGATATGAATGGACGGTAAACCCCATGTTTTTCTCCAACTCGATAGCGTCGTGATTGGCTCGGCTCTCGATCAATTCAATCACCTTCAGCCCCCATCTTTCAGCTTGGCCGACCACGAAGGCGAGCATTTCCCAACCAACTCCATGATCCCTGTAGTCGGCGCGGATCGAAATTGCGACCTCACCACGGCCGCTCGTGCCTTCCCGTGCCAGCATGGCCGTGGCAACCGGAGTATGATTGTCTTCGAGAAAGCCGATATAGGTTTCTACCGTGCGATGGTCGACGTGGGTCATTTCATGGATCTGCTCCAGCGGCACTTGCCTCATGCCTGCCAAGAAGCGGAAGTGCAAATCTTCTGGGCGCACGTGATGAAATAGCTCATCAAGGATTGCATCGTCATCCGCGCCCGCCGGCCGCACGACAATATTGAGCCCCGTACGGGAAATAAGTTTCCAGGTGTGACCAGCCATTTGCCTACTCCGATAAAAGTTCGAATGCCCCTGATAGCCACTAGATCCGGCTGCACGCGGAAATCCTTGAGCTAGCGCAAATCGACGCGAATTTAAGTGCCGCAAGCATGCAACGCGCTTGCAGCCGTCAAAAATTGGAAGAGGATCATTCCTTGGACCGCGCGGGATTGATCACAAGACCCATGTAGCTGTTTGACGGGCCATCGGCGCACGGAAAACCAAGATCTCCCACCCAAGCCGGCTCATCAAAATACCGCAGCGCACTTGATCCGGCTCAAAACGGCAACTCGCCAGCCGTCATAGACTTCAGGTGTTAGATGCCCAAGGGGTTGCATGAAAAGCGCGCCAGAACCTGTACAGCCGCCTGAACGACAGGGGATCAAAGCTGGAGCACGCGGTTGGCAAAGATCGACGAATCGCAAGTTGGCGTCGCGGTCGTTTCCAGCAGGGGCAACTTCGGTTGATCTTGGGCAGGAATCAGCGCTTGCCGAAAATGCGTGTCTCCGTGACGATGACATGGATCGATGATGATCACTTTCTCTCTACGCATATTAGTGACGGTCGTGTGGTTCGCCCTTTCGGTTGCGTCGATGACATGCCCCGTAAAGGCAGCGTTCTCATTTGTTCCAACGACCCAAGCCTCGCTCGCTCCAATGCTCGAACGGGTCCTTCCAACCGTCGTCAGCATCATCGTGCAAGGCCAGAATGGATCGCCTCCAGACGCAAATGCCTCGGATTCCCTGCCCCAACAATTCTCCGCTCTTTCCGGGGATGCCGGACAACAACGCGGGTTCGTCGCAGCAGGGGCCGGTGTCATCATCGATGCCGCGAATGGATACATCCTCACCAACAACCATGTCATCCAGAATGGGGACACAATCGAAGTCATCCTCAATGACGGCCGCACCTTCCAGGCTCAGCCCGTCGGACACGATGCCGAAACAGATCTCGCCGTCATAAAGATCGCGGCCGACCATCTGACGGCACTGCCTTTCGGAGATTCTTCAAAACTCCGCGTCGGCGACTATGTCGTCGCGATTGGCAATCCGTTTGGGTTAGGGCAAACGGCGACGATGGGTATCGTCAGCGCACTGGGCCGGTCAGGACTGGGAAGCGGCTACGAAAATTATGTCCAGACCGATGCCTCGATCAACCCAGGCAATTCGGGCGGCCCCCTCGTCGGCCTCGATGGTAAACTCGTTGGAATCAACAGCGCGATCATCGGGCCAAACGGTGGAAATGTCGGCATCGGCTTTGCCATTCCGGCCGCGATGGCAAAACAGATAACGGAACAGCTTGTTGCCTACGGCGAGGTACGACGCGTGCAGCTCGGGGTGGTGGTGCAGGATCTTACGCCGAATCTCGCCAAGGCGTTTCGTATCGACATTCGATCGGGAGCTGTTGTGAACCAGATTTTGTCAGGTTCAGTGGCTGAAGGTGCTGGTGTTGCTGTGGGCGACATCATCACCGCGATAAACGGAGCAAGCGTGGAAAATGCGGCTCGTCTCAAGAACATCATGAGCGCGATGTCGCCGGATACTTCCGCGAAGTTGTCGATGATCCGTCACGGCAGTCCATTGACCATTACGGCTAGACTTTCCATGGAAGGAAACGCTCGCCAGACGCAGATCGCGGGGGTGGGTCATCTCGACTCAGTCATCCTCAGCGATTTCGAGACGATATCGGGAATGGGAAACAAAAAGGCGGACGGAGCCCTGGTTCTGGCGGTGGGAGAAGACAGCGGAGCGGCTGATGCTGGTCTGGCGGCGGACGACGTGATCCTGAGCGTCAATCAGCAGGTCGTTCATTCGCCAGAAGAAGTATTGGAGCTGGTACATCAATCTCCCTCCGGCTCTCTACTGCTCGGCGTCTATCGTGACGGAGGCATGTATTTCCTGGCTATCCAGTGAGACGTGGATTTGCTTGGGTCAAAGCTGTTCTCGGCAACAAGCACGGAATGTGGCAACCGATATCAACCGCACCTTCTGATCGGGATCTCGAAGTGGCCGTGATAGACCGGGATGGTCCACACGCGCTTGGTTTTGCTTGCCGGCGTGCTCTCCACGGCTGGATCAAATCCGGAACGCAGGAGCGGATCGAGATTTGCCCGACGCATTGGCGAGATTGGAAGAATGAGGCTGTCTAACAAGCGGGGCGAACCTCGAATCGGCCGCACGATACTCATCAGAACCAACGACGGAAAAATCGTCCTCCATATGCCCCGAGAGCATCGGTTCACCCAGACAAAGGGCAATTATCGGCAACCGCACGGCATTTGACTTGGCGCAAGGTGACAGGCGTGCGCCAGGTCTACTGGAGGAGTGCGCTGCTTTCCTCGGAGCCGTCATGTTACAAACCAATACTGACCTGCACCCAGCCACATCGCGCAAATCCCGCCTGTCCGTTGCGGGGCATTTTGCCTGGGTCCATAAATGGTCGCTGGCGACACTTTTTGTGCTGGCGGTCGCACTTGCCTTGGCGCTTGCGCGCTGGCTGGTGGGTCCCGAAGTCGTCGTCTATCCCGTGGTCCGCGGCGATCTCGTGAAAACCGTCGTCGCCAGCGGCCATGTGGAGACGCCTTACCGCGTCGATATCGGGAGCCAGATCACCGGCACGGTAGAGGACGTGCTGGTCGACGAAGGACAAACCGTCAAGCAGGGGCAGCCGCTCATTGCCCTCGAACCCACGGAGCTCAAGGCTGCGATGGTCGAAGCGCAAGGCGCCGTCGCGCAGGCCGATGCGCGAATGCGGCAGATACGCGAACTCACCTTGCCGGCGGCCCAGGAGGCATTGAAGCAGGCGCGCGCCACACTCGTCAACGCGGAGGCAGCCTTCCAGAGGGCGGATCAGCTTTCCAGGACAGGCTTCGGCACCCAGGCGACCCTCGACGCTGCTACGAAGGATCTTGACGTCGCACATACGCAGGTCCGCACCGCGGAGTTGGAAGTCTACACCTCGCAGCCCGACGGCAGCGACTATGTGATGGCGCAAACGCAACTAGAGCAGGCGCAGGCCAATCTTGCGACCGCGCAGGCCCGCCTCGCCTATGCCACCATCAGATCACCTCGAGACGGGGTTCTCATAACCCGCAATGTCGAGCGCGGCGCCGTTGTCCAGCCAGGAAACGCGCTTCTTGTGCTTGCGCCCGCCGGCAACATCCAATTGGTGCTTCAGATCGACGAGAAGAATCTCGGCCTGCTTGAAATGGGACAGGCGGCGATAGCGTCGGCGGATGCCTATCCCAACCAGCGTTTCGATGCCGAGGTATCGTACATCAACCCATCTGTCGACATCGCGCGCGCATCTATCGAGGTGAAACTCACGGTCACAAAGCCTCCGACCTACTTGCGCCAGGACATGACAGTGTCAGTGGACATCAGCGTCGACAAGCGTACGTCAACACTCATTGTTCCGGCTCGAGTGGTGCATGATCCCACATCTGCGTCACCTTGGGTTCTTGTGGTTCGCAATGGCCGGCCGAGCGAACAGGCAGTCCGGACCGGCCTTCGGGCAAGTGACCAAGTCGAGATACTGGACGGTCTTTCGCAGGGCGACCTTGTCGTTCCGGTTGCCGCGGGTGTCAGAGCGGGCCAGCGTATCAGACCGGTGACGCCGTGAAGCGTTGGCTGGCATTCGCCTGGATCGCGGCACTCAGGTTCCTGGCCGAAGGACGGATGCAGACGGGCTTTATTCTCAGCGGCATTGCCATCGGCGTTGGCGTGATCGTGTTCATGTCAGCCATGCTTACCAGTGTCCAGACCAATTTCACCAACCGGGTGCTCACCTCGCAGCCGCAGATCCAAATCGTGCCGCCCGATGAAGTCGCCCGGCCGCTAAGGCTGCACGACGATGGGGTGATCGAGGCAGCCATCGTGCAGCGGCCGACGCAGCGCATCCTGTCTGTCGATCAGTGGCAGACGATCCTTGCGACGATGCGGTCGCGCCCGGACGTGGTCATCGCGTCACCCACCGTGTCGGGCTCAGCTCTTGCGGTGCGGGGCGATGCCAGCCGCAGCATCAGCATCCTTGGGATGGAACCGGACGACTACTTCCGCATCGTGCGCGTCCCAGACTACATCACCGTCGGTGATTCCAGCCTTGGCTCCGACGATATCCTTGTCGGCGTCGATCTCGCCAACGACCTTGGGGCGACGGTCGGCGACAAGCTCAACGTGACCACGGCCGCGGGTGGCAGCCGCATCCTGACCATCCAAGGCATCTTCGACCTAGGCAGCAAAGGAGCGAATGAGCGCAACACCTATGTCGCGCTGCGAACAGCGCAAAGCCTGCTTGACCTGATCGGCGGCGTGACGACGATCGACCTAACCGTCACAGACGTCTATGCGGCCGAGACCGTCGCGCAAGATATCCAAGCCACCCTTCCCATTGAGGCTGACAGCTGGATCAAAACCAACGCCCAGTTCTTCACCGCCATCAGCGCCCAGAACCTCTCCAGTACGCTCATTCGCCTCTTCGTAGGCTTGTCGGTCGCATTCGGTATCGCGGCCGTGCTCGTGGTGTCGGTCCTCCAGCGTTCGAAGGACATCGGCATCCTGCGCGCCATGGGAAGTTCGCGCGGACAAATCCTGAGGATATTCCTCATCCAGGGTGGCGTGCTCGGCTTCCTCGGCTCACTCGTCGGTTCCGTCCTCGGCGCTGCCGCACTGCTGGTTTGGCATCGCTATGCACGCCAGGCTAACGGTTCGGAGTTGTTCCCTCTCGTGATCGAGCCAAGTCTCTTCTTATCATCGGCAGCACTTGCCACACTCACCGGCGTTGTAGCGGGAATTGTGCCGGCGCTGCGCGCCGCAAGCCTCGATCCGGTGGAGGCGATCCGTGGCTGATCTGCTTGCCCTCGAAGGCATTCGCAAGTCCTTCAACGTCGGCACGCCCGTCGAGACCGAAGTGCTCCACGGTATCGACCTTGCCATGCGCGCGGGAGAATTTGTGGCATTGATGGGCCCGTCCGGCTCCGGCAAGAGCACGCTTCTCAATATCATAGGGCTGCTCGACCGCCCGACTTCCGGCCGCCTGTCAATTGCGGGCGAAGACACGACGCGGCTTTCGGAGGCATCATTGACCCACCTGCGTGGCCACGCCATCGGCTTTGTCTTCCAGTACCACTATTTGATCTCAGCCTTCACCGCGCATGAAAATGTGATGATGCCGATGCTTGTCGACCATGGCCGGCCTGACGCGACGATGGCGCGACGCGCCGACGAACTCCTCGACCAGGTCGGCCTTGGGCGTTGGCGCGACAATCGGGCGATGAACATGTCCGGCGGCCAGCAGCAGCGCGTCGCCATTGCCCGCGCCCTGGTGATGAACCCTTCGCTGGTGCTCGCCGATGAACCAACGGGCAATCTCGATACCGTCTCGGCCGACGGCGTCTTCGAGTTGATGCGGCGGTTCAACAGGGAGCGTGGGACGACTTTCTTGATTGTCACACACAACCATGATCTCGCCGACCGTTGCGATCGCATGATCGAAGTCATCGACGGCCAGATTACCCAGGATCATGACAATCCGGGCGAAAAGGAAGCTACGCTGACGCAACCGTCTCCTTGAAGTTAGGCGGATGGCGAGCATGTTGTCGAAATTGCGCGCTTTGCGGTCGGTCAAGAGGACATCAGGCTCGACCGGACATCCGGATAGCCGGAGTTCGTGGCAGGCCCTGAGCAAATCGACGCGATCATCGCTTACATGAGGAGCTTGCACGACCGATGAGTAGGGACTCGAAAATAAGCGCCGATGGCCTAAAATGCATCCTGGTCGGCATTCCTGCCATGGAAGTCTTCCAGGCTACAGCTGCCGTCAAATACGCTATCGATCTGGCATCTGCGCATGGCGCATCGCTGTCACTGTATGTTCTCCCATCACCGTTGCCGCAACCCTTCCCTTTGACGGCAGGAACAGCTTCGACGTGGGTTGAGCAGGAGGTTGACCGGCTCGAGCGACTGTCGTCCGCGACATTGCACGGCGCCAGCGAGCTCATTTCCCGGGCGAATGTCGACCTTGTCGCGGAGCAGGCACATTCGCCCTTCGAGCGGCGAGACGCCCGCTTTGTCCAGTTAGCTCGGGTCCACGACCTGACCGTGCTGGATGCTGCGGATGCAGCTGATGAGTTAGCGCGAAATGCCATTGAGGACGCGCTTTTCGACAGCGGTCGCCCCGTTATTGTCGTCCCGCCATCCGGCGTTTCTTCCGCTTCGGGCAGAATGGCGATTGCCTGGGACGGAAGCGCGCGCGCCGCGCGTGCAGTGAAGGACGCCCTTGGCCTTCTGGCCACGGCGATGTCGGTCGTCGCGGTGACCGTGACCAATGAGAAGGATCTGTCACGCATGGCGCCAGGCGCTGACCTGTCGACCTATCTCGCGCGGCACGACATAACATGCAGACTCGCAACCCTTGCCGAAGGGAAAGGCGATGTTGGAGCACGGATAAGATCATTTGCCGCCGACGAGGACGTCGACATGATTGTCATGGGGGCCTTCGTGCATTCCCGCTTTCGCGAGGCCATCCTTGGCGGTGCGACGAGATCACTTCTCGACAACTGTTCAGTTCCGATCCTCATGACGCACTAGCCCGGTAGCGGGGCGCCTTCGGAGTTGCGAGATGCGCACCTAGGGACGCATCATGATCTTCCTGCTGTCCAGTCCAGATAGGATAGCGGAGAGCGGCACGGCATTCTGCTTCCTCGGAATCAGTCATGACGGCCTCCGGCTCCATTCCACGAAGATGGCGAGGTCTTGCAGGACGCGCTAGCCCAATGCTCGAGTACCATACCGATCATCTCCAACGAGGTGCCCCGGGGTGGCGCTCTCGCCCACTTTGTTGACCGATGTAGCTATAGCTGAACGAACTGGGAAATGGTGTAGGAGTGGCGTGGGGTATGCAAGACTTATGAATCTAAGGCAGCCTACCGCCATGTCTCTCTGTAAGTCACTAATATTTATTAAGAAATTTGGTAGCGGGAGAGGGACTTGAACCCCCGACCCCAGGATTATGATTCCCGTGCTCTAACCAACTGAGCTACCCCGCCAGGGCGGCGAAAGGCCCGAAATCCACCTTAAATCGAAAGGCATTTCGAGGCGTTCGCCAAGGTCGCGCGGATATAAGGTTGGGAGGGCGAGCCTGTCAAGCTTCGAAGCATTCCTTATCGCCGCATATTCTCATTGCCGAAAAAAGCTTTGCCGCGTGGACATTTGGTTGCAACCGCCGGGGTTGAGTTCGAAGGGGCACGTCGCTATGTCTCGGCCAAGAGTTTTTAGAGTTGAAACAGATGAAGCCGCGCATTGCAGTCCTCGGTTGCGGATACTGGGGCAGCAACCATATCCGCACCCTCAAGGCGCTTGGCGCGCTGTACGCGGTTTCCGACGTCAACCGGGCGCGAGCCGAAGGCTTTGCCAGCGAACAGGATTGCCTGGCGATCGATCCCGACCAGCTGTTCGGCCGGGACGATATCGACGCCATCGTCATGGCCTTGCCGCCGCAGTTCCATGCCGACCTTTCCGTGCGCGCCGCCGAAAGCGGCAAGGACCTGCTGGTGGAAAAGCCGATCGCGCTGACGGTGCCGGATGCCGAGCGTGCGGTGCAGGCGGCGAAGGACAATGGTCGCGTCTTCATGGTTGGCCATGTCCTGCGTTTCCATCCCGCCTTCGAGACGCTGAAGGGGCTGATCGACAATGGCGAGCTCGGTGAGGTCCGCTACATACATTCGCACCGGCTCGGCCTTGGCAAGTTCCACACCGAAAACGATGCGCTGTGGGATCTGGCGCCGCATGATTTGTCGATGATCCTGGCCATAACCGGCACCGAGCCGATCGAGGTGCGCGGCGAGGGCGCCGCACTCCTCGACAATCTCAGCGACTTCGCGCATCTGCACATGCGCTTTCCCAACGGCCTGCGCAGCCATCTTTTCACCTCGCGGCTCAATCCCTACCGCGAGCGGCGTCTGACCGTGGTCGGCACCAAGGCGATGGCGGTGTTCGACGATGTCGAGCCGTGGGAGCGCAAGCTTGCCGTCTACCGCCACGCGGTCTGGCAGGACAGCGGCCAATGGGCGTTCACCACCAACGAGCCATCCTATGTCGCGGTCGCGCAAGGCATGCCGCTGACGCGCGAGCTGGAGCATTTCATCCACTGCATCGAGACGCGGGCCGAACCGCGTACCAGCGGCGAGGAAGCGATCAGGGTGCTGCGCATCCTGACGGCGGGAACGGTCACCCACACCAAATCGAAAGACTGAGAAGGCGCCGGCCGTCTATTCGGCGGGAATTCGCGCCGGCCTTGCCGCCAGCTTCGTCAGCATGGCCTCGGCCTCGGCGCCACGCTCGGAGCGCTCGATGAAACCGCCGCCGAAGATGCGGGCTTCGTTGCCGTCATCGGAATAGAGCACGCACGCCTGTCCGGGCGCGATGCCGGATTCGCCGTCCGCCAATTCGACTGATGTCACGCCTGCCTCATGGCGCAGCACCGCTGGACGCGGCGGCCTGGTGGAGCGCACCTTGGCGAACAGTTCGATGCCGCCGGCGGGCACATTGGCGAGCGGGCCGTCGCCAAGCCAGTTCATGTTGCGCAGATAAATCTTGTGCGTCTCCAGCGCCTCGCGCGGGCCGACCACGACGCGGGCCCGTTCGGCGTCGAGATGGACGACATAGAGCGGCTCGCCGGAGGCGATGCCGATGCCGCGGCGCTGGCCGATCGTGTAGCGCAGGATGCCTTCATGGCGGCCGAGCACGCGGCCATCGATGTGCACGATGTCGCCCGGATTGGCGGCGGACGGCTTCAGCTTGGCGATGATATCGGAATATTTGCCCTGCGGCACGAAGCAGATGTCCTGGCTGTCCTGCTTGGCGGCCACCGTCAGCCCCATCTCCTCGGCAATCGCGCGAACCTGCGGCTTCGACAGGCCGCCCAGGGGAAAGCGCAGATAGTCGATCTGCGCCTGCGTGGTGGCAAACAGGAAATAGCTCTGGTCGCGATCGGCATCGACCGGCCGGTAGAGCGCGCGGTGGGCGCCATTGGCGCCGGAGCGGATATAGTGGCCGGTGGCGAGGGCGTCGGCGCCAAGCTCCTTGGCGGTGGCCAGGAGATCGGCGAACTTCACCGTCTGGTTGCAGGAGACGCAAGGAATGGGCGTCTCGCCGGCGACATAGCTCTCGGCGAAGGGGTCGATGACCGCCTTGCGGAAACGCTCCTCATAGTCGAGCACATAGTGGGGAATGCCCAGCGTCTCCGAGACGCGGCGGGCATCGTCGATGTCCTGTCCGGCGCAGCATGAGCCAGCCCGGTGCGTCGCCGCGCCGTGGTCGTAAAGCTGCAAGGTGACGCCGACGACATCATAGCCCTCGCGCTTCAACAGGCCGGCGACCACGGACGAATCCACGCCGCCCGACATGGCGACGACGATGCGGGTGTTTTCGGGACGTCCGGGAAGGTCGAGACTGTTCATGATGCTTTCATTCTGCGCGGCGTCTGAATGCCAATGTCGAGAATATAGGTCAAGCTTTCCCGCGACGCCAGCTTGCACGCCGATTCACGGATTGCTGACGATCCGCCATCCGTCGGATTTTTCCCAACCAATTCAAGGCTTCGAGCCCGATGTTTCAAATGCCTGCGAAAAGACTAACGCGCCGTTCACGATCCTTACCTAGTCATTAGGGTCTGCTTAGGCAATTTTTAAAGCTGTGGCGGTAACGTGGCGGGGATTGGGTCTTTGAGTTTTTTGTAGAGAGTACGATGACCGATCTGGTTAGACCTAGAGTCAAGTATGTTATTGGGCCTGACGGCAGCCCTCTTACGATTGCCGATCTGCCGCCGACGAACACGCGTCGCTGGGTTATCCGGCGCAAGGCGGAAGTGGTCGCGGCGGTGCGCGGCGGGCTTTTGAGCCTTGAAGAGGCATGCCAGCGCTACAAGCTGACCACCGAGGAATTCCTGTCCTGGCAGGCGTCGATCGACGAATATGGCCTTGCCGGGCTGCGCACCACGCGCATCCAGCAATACCGGCACTAGAGCCGGCCTGGCACAGTCAAAGGGCGCGGTACTCCGCGCCCTTTTGCTTTTCCAGACAGGTTCCTGGTCCTGAGGCAATTTCCCGCGGTCAGACCGTTAGCGCCACCTTGCCGATCGGTCTGGTGGCGAGAGAGGCGTTAGCGGTCGCGCGCGCTGGCCTCTGCCCCCGGTTGTGTCGTTCAGGTTCAGCAAGGACACCAGCACACCCCATTCGTGATGACCTTCAGTGTTCTGCGTGCTCGCCGCCGATTGGGCCCAGCACCAGATCGATGTCGCTGATCCGGCTGGTAAAATCGCGCCATCGACCGGATTGATGCCGGCGGCCTTGACGCGAACCAGCGCTTCACGAGGCTTTGTCGTCGGGTCGGGCTGATCGGCAATGACAAGGACGTCGGGTCCGCCGACGGAATTCTGGATAACGGCACGCGTGGGATTTCTCTCGCTTGGTTGCTGCCGCTATCATTTGCCCGCAAGCTCGAAGGCATCACGCCCAAGATGCTGACGCAGACGCTGCGCATGCTGGAGCGTGACGGCCTGGTGCGGCGTGGGATCTTCCTGGTCATTCCGCCGCGCGTCGAATATGAATTGACCGAACTCGGCCAGGACCTGGCGGGACTGCTCACCCAGATCAGGGCCTGGGCGGAACAGCATGCCCCAGACATCAAGGATGCGAGAGCCAGGGCGATTGCGGCAAATGAAGGCGAATGGGCCGCCTAGGGCAGTTCGCCGCATTCTCTCTTGTTTTTACGCAAGTCCGTACGGAGAACCGCCAGGCACTTTCCTGGAATTGCTCCAGCTGCGCGCCCGCGGGCACGCCGACGATCTCGGCCTGTTCAACCGATCATGGCACTGCGGCCGCCGATCTCGGCTTCGCGAATCTTGGTGTCACGCGATTCCAGCATTTCGGCCTTGGAAAGCTCCGCTTCAGCTTCGCCGAGTAGTGATTCGGCAGCGCTTCGCTGTTGCGCGAGGTCGCTTTGCGAATTTCTGAGGTTGTCGCGGCGCAAGCGTGCCGCCTTGGCGAAGGTCGGATAGGCGAAATGATTGATGTCGGTGATGCCGGCTTTCTTTTCCTCGGCGGTGATTTGAAGCTCCAGTTCGACGGCCATGCGTTCGAACTCGGCGATCATCATGTCGAGTTGCAGCAGCTGCCGCCGCTTCTCATTCACCTGAAACTGTTTCAGCCGAACGAGGTTTTCACGTGACTTCATGATTCGGTACTCCCGGAAACGCACACCCGCACATATCGTCCAAACCACCTGGAAACGCCCAGGCGTTGCCCGTGTCCACCGGCTTTCCCCGAACTATGGGAAACAAAACCCTAAAGTTTTTTGCCGACGGTAACCATTCGTTTACGGGCATTGTTAATCATACGGGTCAGGGCTTAAGGCCGGGTAAAAATTCCGGTCGCCGAAGCGAAGGCGCGTCGATGAGTCCCTGGAGTCGCTTAGTCCAGGTTATTAATGTGTTGCATTAGGAATTTGGGTCTGGGATTCGTTATTAGATTCAAGAGGGTGTAGAAAGGGGTTAAAAAATCTGATACCGTCATGGACGGGAAATT
The DNA here is from genome assembly GCF_056868045.1 of Mesorhizobium sp. HAY1-8B. Classification (NCBI taxonomy): domain Bacteria; kingdom Pseudomonadati; phylum Pseudomonadota; class Alphaproteobacteria; order Hyphomicrobiales; family Phyllobacteriaceae; genus Mesorhizobium; species Mesorhizobium sp. HAY1-8B. The sequence continues at coordinate 6,462,377 of NZ_CP200321.1, read as the reverse complement.
AGGTTTTGTTAACCATTCGATGGCAGCCTCTGCACAAGGCAACCACTGCTCCGGGGCAGGACGGGTCGTGAAATGGTCCGGCAGCAGAAAAGGGGAATGAAATGCGTGTTCTGCTGATAGAAGATGACAGTGCAACCGCACAAAGCATCGAACTGATGCTGAAATCGGAAAGTTTCAATGTCTATACGACGGACCTCGGCGAAGAGGGTGTCGATCTGGGCAAACTCTACGACTACGACATCATCCTTCTCGATCTCAACCTACCCGATATGTCCGGCTACGAGGTCTTGAGAACGCTTCGTCTCTCCAAGGTGAAGACGCCTATCCTCATCCTCTCCGGCATGGCCGGCATCGAGGACAAGGTTCGCGGCCTGGGCTTCGGTGCCGACGACTACATGACGAAGCCGTTCCACAAGGACGAGCTGGTGGCGCGCATCCACGCCATCGTGCGGCGCTCCAAGGGCCACGCCCAGTCGGTCATCACCACCGGTGACCTGGTGGTCAACCTCGACGCCAAGACCGTTGAGGTCGGCGGCCAGCGCGTGCACCTGACCGGCAAGGAATACCAGATGCTGGAGCTGCTCTCGCTGCGCAAGGGCACCACGCTCACCAAGGAAATGTTCCTCAACCATCTCTATGGCGGCATGGACGAGCCGGAGCTGAAGATCATCGACGTCTTCATCTGCAAGCTGCGCAAGAAGCTCGACGCCGCGTCCGGTGGCCAGAACTACATCGAGACGGTCTGGGGCCGCGGCTATGTGCTGCGTGAACCCGAGGACATCCGCGTCAGCGCCTGAGCCACCCGACTGTTGTCGTCTTCGACAAAAAACCCGGCTTCGGCCGGGTTTTTGCGTCAGCGGTCAGCAATGGCGGTGGCTGCCGGAGCAATTCCAGGAAGGCGTGACACGGTTTTCCGTCCGGATTTGCGTGCAAGACAATGAGATAGAGCGGTTCGGTGTTTCCATGAAACGGTGAACCGTTCCGGCGTCTCAGGCTGCGATCTTAAGGGTGCGAAAGCGCTCGAGCAGCTGCGGGCGATTGAACGGCTTCAGGAGATAGCCCTGGGCGCCTGCGCGCTTGGCCCGCATGATCGACGCGATATCGAGTTCGACCAGCGAGATCAGGATCTGCGGCTTTATCGGACTCTCCATGGCGCGTACGCGGCGGATGAGGTCAACCGCCTGGACGTCCGGCAGGGCACCGTCGACCACGATGATGTCGGGCATGTCGGCGGCGCACATCTCCAGTGCATCAAGCCCGCTGGCCGCTTCGATGACCATCATGTCGGAACCGCCCAGGATGCGTTTTGCAACCTTCCTGATGACGCTTGAATCGTCGACGAACATGCAGCGTTTCATTCCGGGTCCTCTTTGCCCTTGGGCAATCCGGTCGTGCGGGGCATCTGCTGCGCACCCTAGACCAATCTGGTAAAGAACCCGGAAAGCCATTGGGTAAAATTTTTGCAAAGATGCGTTTGAGAGGCTTTTTCTTTGCGGATGCTTCGATGGCGCTTCCGGCTGAGCCATCACGACAATATTACGCCGCTGAAATACTTTGCTCTGTCGACAAGCTGCTCAGGCTGCCGAAAGTACGATTTCTTCCGCCGTCGCGTGGATCGATATCGTCATGCCGGCCTCGCGGGCCAGAAGCAGTGTATAGTAGGGCTGCACCGAATGCGCATCGATCGGCTCTTCCGGCTTGTGGCCGGAATGCAGTTCGAGGAATTTCGGCGGCACGCGCAGCATCGGGCCGCTTGCCGACAGGGAAATGCGCGGCTCGGTTTCGAGATTCTCGAGGGTGACGACCAGCTTGCCGCCACGCGGAATGGCGGCATTGGCGACCAGGATCAGGTTGAGCAGCAGCTTGACCTTGTTCTTGGGCAGCAGCGCGCGGGCCCCGTTCCAGGTCAGTTCCGGCTTTTCATTCTTGAGGAAGGCGATCGCCACCGCTTCGGCGTCGCCGGTGTCGATCAGCATGCCGGCAGAACCGGCCGCGCCGAAGGCGATACGGGCGAACTGCAGCCTGGCCGAAGCGTTCTTGGCGCTCTGGCGGATGAGCCGCATGGCGTCTTCGTCGGCGCCGCCCTCGTCAAGCAGTTCGAGCCCGTTGTTGATCGCGCCGACCGGCGAGATGATGTCGTGGCACACGCGGCTGCACAGAAGCGCCGCCAGGTCAGGCGCGGAAAGGGTGAACAGATCGGCCATCGGTGAAAATCCCTGCAAAATTCCACAATTCGTGGCCGAGCGATTGATTATCGCGCCTGCGCACACGAATCATGCTCCAACCCGAGGCTTTCTGAATACACAGCACTCGTAGGTACAGCAACAAACCCAAAATTGTCGTCTGGCAAATGGCGTGTTCGCGCAGGCCGCCGGCGCCGCGCGACCCCAAAGCCAGCCTTCGAACCGCCATCTTCCTGTGGGAGTTAATGGTTGAAAAAGAATTACGGCATAGTTTGCCCCTAACTGTCATCCTTAACGGCCGCCTAAAGAGCCGGACCGGATGCGAGGCGTCGGCGAAAGTGCTCCATGACGGAGATTGGAAGCATGTTTTCCCGATTCTATGACCGGAGTGTACTCCGTGTCTTCTCAATGGCGATCACGCTCATCGGCGTCCTCGTCTTCTCGACTTCAGCCCTGCGGGCCCAGGAATATACCGCTCAGGAGATTGTCGATTCCGGTCACAAGTTCTTCGGCGCGACATCGGGTGGGCTCGCCACGGTCGTGGAGAAGATCTTCGCCTCCTACGGCCTGCCCAATGGCTATCTCCTCGGTGAGGAGGGGTCGGGTGCGCTGATCGGCGGCCTGACCTATGGCGAAGGCACGCTCTACACCAAGAATGCCGGCGACCACAAAGTGTTCTGGCAAGGCCCGTCGCTGGGCTGGGATTTCGGCGGCGAGGGGTCCCGGGTGATGATGCTGGTCTACAATCTCGACGATGTCGGCAACCTCTACAACCGCTATGGCGGCGTGGCCGGTTCGGCCTATGTGGTGGCGGGTGTCGGCTTCAATGTGCTGAAGAACAACAATGTGCTTCTGGTGCCGATCCGCACCGGTGTCGGCGCCCGGCTCGGCGTCAATCTCGGCTACCTGAAGCTGACCGAGCGGGCGACCTGGAATCCGTTCTGATTCCAGTCCGCCGTGACCGCAATGCCGGCTTTTCCGTGGGAATTGTAGGTCGGTGATGATGCATGCGCCGCGGCAGGCTCTTGCCGCAGCGCCGGATTTCCGCCATGCCAGTATGATGCGGTCCAGTCCAGGTGGTTGCCGCCGATAGCGGGTTGTCTTTTGGTTCAGTCGGTCCTGTTCTTTGCCCTCGGCTTTCTCTGCGCCGGCTTTCTGGCGCTGATCGTGGCCCCGGCTGTCTGGCGGCGAGCGGTCTCCCTGACCCGCAGGCGCATCGAGGCCTCTATCCCGCTGACGCAGGCCGAGATCCAGGCCGACAAGGACCGGATCAGGGCCGAGTACGCCATGTCGACGCGCCGCCTCGAGATGAACGTCAAGGCGTTGCGCGAAAAGGCGGCGGAACAACTCGTCGAGATCAATCGCGGCCGCGAGGCGTTGAAGGGGCTGGCGGTCGAGCGCACGGACAAGAATCACGCGCTCGCGGAACTTGGCGCCAAAAACGAAGCATTGCGGCAGCGTGAAGAGGAGCTGCACCAGCTTTCTGAGCGGCTCAAGGAAACCGAACGCAAGCTGGAGAAGCGGGCGCTCGAACTCGAAAAGCTGGAGCACATGTACGACGACGCCAGTTTTTCCTCCAGCAGCCGGCAAATCGAGCTCGTGGCGCGCGAGTCCGAATTGCAGAAGCTCGCCAGCGACATCTCGCTGCTGCGCGGCCAGCGCAAGGAAGCCGACCGGCGCCATCAGGAAATCGCGGCCGAAAGCAAGGCCGCGCGCGATGCCCTGAAGGCGGAGAAGAAAAGGGCGGCCGAACTCGACAAGAAGGTCGAACGGCTGCTGGCGACGCTCGCCGACCGCGAGGACAAGCTCGACCGGCGCGAGAAGGAACTGGTGCGGCTGCGCGAAAAGGCGAAGGCCGAGGACGGCGCACCGGCCTTGCGGCTGGTCGGCAGGCCGGATGAAGCGGGAAGGGATGACGAGGCCGCGAGGCGCGACGACCTGGACCAGGCGATCGCCAAGCTCGACAGCGATCGCGAACGGCTGGAGGCCAGGTTGACGGCGCTGGCGCGCGAGAACAAGCGGCTCAAGGCGGATCTCGGCGCCGTGGCATCGTCGGGTTCGGCGAATGGCAGCGCCGCGCTGCGCGAGCAGATGAACGAGTTGGCGGCTGAAGTCGTCCACCTGACGGCCAAGCTCGAGGGACCTGATTCGCCGATCGCAAAAGCGCTGGCGGGCCCGCAGGACGGCCGATCCGACGGCGGCGACCTCAGTCTCGCCGACCGCGTGCGGGCGTTGCAGAAAGCGGCCACGAACTGAAGTGGCCGCAGTGCCACCGTCGTGCTCTTGCTGCGCTAATGATGTGAGAAATGATGCAGGGCGATGGCCGAGGCGGCGGCGACGTTCAGGCTGTCGAAGCCTTTCGACATTGTGATCCGCACGGTCTGCAGGCTGGCTAGCAGGTTTTCGGGCAGGCCTTCGCCCTCGGTGCCGAGATAGAGCGCCAGGCGTTCGGCCGGCCTTGCATCGCGTATGTCGGTTCGCCCGCGCGGCGACAGGGCGAATTGTTCAAAACCCCGTTCGGCGAGCGTTGCGACAAAGCCAGGGGCATCGGTGAAGGATGCGAACGGGATCTTGAGCGCGGCGCCGACAGAAACGCGAATTGCCTTGCGGTATAGCGGATCGCAGCATGTCGCGTCCATCAGCACCGCATCGGCGCCGAAGGCGGCGGCATTGCGAAAGATCGAACCCATATTGTCGTGGTTGGCGATGCCGACCAGCACCACCACCAGGGCCCGGTCGGGCAAGGCATCCAGCAATGGCCCGGTCGCTTGCGGCGGCTCCTTGCGGCCGATGGCCAGGATGCCGCGATGCATGTGGAAGCCGGCGATCGCGTCCATCACCGCACTGGTGACGACATAGACCGGCAGGTTCGCCGGCGCCTTGTACAGGATGTCGCCCAGGCCGCCGAGCCGGTTTTCCAGGACCAGGATGGATTCGGCGCCGAAGCGGCCAGACGACAGGAGCAGGTCGAGCACCACCTTGCCTTCGGCGACGAAACGCCCATGCCTGCCGGCGAGATCGCGTTCGCGGATATCAAGATAGGCGGCGACCCTGGGATCGCCCGGGTCTTCGATGCGAATTGGGTCCATATCCTCCGCTCAAATATCGAGAGCGTGGTTTGTGCGTCGAGGAAGACGCGCAGGCCACGTTCCGGAAATCGTCAGCGAGGTAGACGGCCGCGGCCGCGTCCGGTCAAGTGCCGGCGCGGCGCAATCTCTGCGCCATCTGGGACAGATCCTCCTTGCCGCCGCCGAAAATACCATCCAGCACGACAAGCAACTCGCGCACCGCATCGGAGTTGCAGGAGTAGTAGATCATCTGGCGGTCGCGGCGGGTTTCCACAAGGTCAAGCGCCCGCAACTTGGCCAGATGCTGCGAGAGGGCGGATTGGCTGAGCATCACCTTTTCGGCGATAGCGCCGACCGACATTTCACCGTCGATCAGATGGCTCATGATCAATAGCCGTTTTTCGTTGCCCATCAGCATCAGAAATTCGGCAGCCGATTCGGCGTTGGCGATTAGCTTTGTCGAGACCATGAATGCCCCATGCTGTTTGCTCATCAAGGCGCCATGGGGGCAATGGTGCCTGAATCCATAAATCCACTAGCGAAAGGCCACCGACGAGTCAGCGCCCTTCACGAAGGGTAGAACATTTCTTTCAAATCTCAAGTGTTGCTTTCGATCAAATGCAATTAAGTTTCGTTGGTTGCCTGCCCGGCAGCAGCCCGGCCGCTCCTGGCCATGGCGACCAGAATGGGTCGCAGGTCCTGTGCTGCCACCAGGGGTTGCGGAAAGAATACCCGGCAAACATTGTCTTTCGACACCAAATCCATGCCATCGGCGTCCAAACCCGCGATGCTCCAGCCGTCGCCAGATGCCCCGGCATAATGATGCGCATAAACCGCGATCGCGTCGAGATGATCCGCGTTCATGTGCTCGATGGCGGATTGTTCGCTCGCCGCAAGCTCTTCGACGACGGGCCCGCCGGTGACGAGATCGGAGCGATCGAGCAGATAGGCCTTGCCGAAACCGCCATTGAGGCTGGCGCGCTCCGGCTCGAGGCGAAAGATCGAGAAGTCGCCAAGCGCGGCATAGAGGCTCGCCTTGGGATTGCGGTTGAGATAGCGGCGCTCGGCACGAGCATGCGCGTCAGAGCCGCGGTCCAGCCGCGACGCCCGGCAGATCAGAGTCAGGCGCGGATGCGCCAGCGGGTCGCCCTTGCCGGGCTCGCCGAGCAGCAGGGAACAGCGGGGATCGGCAAGGATGGCAGGCGTATGCGCCGAAAGCATCGAGACCAGGATCAGCGGCACGCCGTCGATGTCGGTGGCGACACCGACCCGGCTTGCCAGCGGCGACCCGGTCTGCACCTCCAGCACCGCCAGTGCGCCGAAGCGGGCACTGCGCAGAAGTGTTTTCGCCAATCGGATTGCCTCGGCGTCGGTGTCGCGGATCACATCCTTCTTTCGGTCGTCCAAGGTTCTCGCCCTGCTAAGTTGATTTTTCTATTCCACTTATCAGACGATGATGCCGCTCTTGGCAAGCGTTCCATGCATGTCGCCATTCTAAAACCGCCCGGCACCCGCGACTCGAGGCCGTGGGCAGGCTCTTGGGCGACATGCATTACCTCGGCGCCATGCGGATGGCGCCGTCGAGGCGGATGGTTTCGCCGTTCAGCATCTGGTTTTCTATGATGTGCATGGCAAGGGCGGCATATTCGGATGGTTCGCCGAGGCGGGACGGGAAAGGCACGGCGGCGCCCAGGGAGTCCTGCACGTCCTGCGGCATGCCGGCCATCATCGGGGTCTTGAAGATGCCGGGCGCGATGGTGCAGACCCGAATGCCGGAACGGGCAAGGTCGCGCGCCACCGGCAGTGTCATGCCGACCACGCCGCCCTTTGAGGCGGAGTACGCGGCCTGGCCGATCTGGCCGTCATAGGCGGCGACCGAAGCGGTGTTGACGATGACGCCACGCTCGCCACCCTGCAGCGGCTCGAGCCTGGCGGCGCGGTCGGCGACGAGGCGGATCATGTTGAAGGTGCCGATCAGGTTGACCTCGATCACCTTGCGGTATTGGTCGAGCGGATGGGGCCCATCCTTGCCGATCGTCTTCACGCCAATGGCGATGCCGGCGCAATTGACCAGGATGCGCGGCTCGCCCAGCTTGCTTGCCGTCTCGGCGACGGCTGAGGCGCCACTGTCGGCGCTGCTGACGTCGCATTGCACGGCAATGCCGGCGATGTCGGCCGCGACCTTGGCGGCGCGATCGATGCCGACGTCGAAGATGGCGACGCGAGCGCCCTTGGCGGCAAGCGCACGCGCCGTTGCCTCGCCAAGGCCGGAGCCGCCACCGGTCACGATCGCGATCTGGCCGTTCGGATTCATGGCGTCATCCTTTCCTAAAAGCGGTTCAATTCCCGTGGGAAACCGTTTCACATTTTTCCTGGAATTGCTCCAGGAGGACACGACGGATCAGGCCTAGATCGAGGGGCCAGGTCAAGCCATCGCCTAGACGTGCTCGGCGACCCTGGCCTGGCTGGCATGACCGACCTCGCCCGTGAGCCTGGCAACCGCGCCCGGCGTGATCTCGTGCGACAAAAGGCGGTCGAGGTCGACGGGACGCGGCATCGAGATCTGGCCGCGCGGGATGCGCTTGAAGCCGAGCGGCCCGTAATAGGGTTCGTCGCCGACCAGTATGACGGCCGGTGCCCCGGACTTTGCGGCGGCCTCCAGTGCGATCGCCACCAGCCGGCGGCCGATGCCGAGATTCTTGAAGGCCGGCCGCACGGCAAGCGGCCCGAGCATCAGCGCGCGGCCGGCACCGGCGGCAATGCGGGTCATGCGCACCGAGGCGACGACGATATCGCCGTCGACCGCGACGAAGGACAACCCACGCTCGTGGCCGCCGGCTTCGCGGATCTTGTAGGCGGCAAGCACGAAACGGCCAGGCCCGAAGGCCTCGTCATTGATGGCTTCGATTTCAGGGTCGTGCGCCGGAGTTTCCGGCAGGTATTTCACGTCGGCAAGGCTCATGGTCTTTGCGTTCCGGTAGAGGAGGAAAGGTTGCTGCGAACGGCAGCATTCGCCAGTCAGCGCTTCAAGCGCGGGCGCCCTTTCGTCGTCGGTCAAACCGGATCAAAGCAAAGTCGAACATGCGGAGTGTCCGCTAGCATCAATTTTCGGCCGCCGCAATCGGCGCCTTCGCTGGCCCTATCGATTGACAATCTGTTCAGCCCTGAATGATTTCCGGCCTGCCGCATCGCGCTCTACATGAGGTGGAAACGCGAAAGGACATCCCATGGGATTGCTGGTCGACGGCAAATGGCAGGACCGCTGGTACGGCACCAAGGAAAGCGGCGGCAAGTTCGTGCGGCCGCAATCGCAATGGCGCGACTGGATCACGCGCGACGGAACGCCCGCCGGAGACCGCGGCCGCGGTTTCAAGGCCGAGCCCGGCCGTTATCACCTGTATGTCTCGCTCGCCTGTCCGTGGGCGCACCGGACGCTGATCTTTCGCGCGCTGAAGAAGCTCGAGGGGATTATCTCGGTCTCGGTTGTGCATCATTTCATGGGCGCGAATGGCTGGACGTTTCTCGCCGAAGACGGAGCCACCGGCGACACGCTCTACGGCCTCGATTTCCTGCACGAGATCTATACCAAGGCGGATCCAGCCTATTCGGGCCGGGTGACGGTGCCGGTGCTGTGGGACAAAAAGGAGCAGACCATCGTCTCCAATGAGTCTTCCGAAATCATCCGGATGCTCAACTCAGCCTTCGACGAATGGGGTGACGCCAGCCTCGATTTCTATCCTGAAGCGTTGCGGGGCGAGATCGATGCGATCAACGCGCTGGTCTATCCCGCCATCAACAACGGTGTCTACCGCGCGGGCTTCGCCACCACGCAGGCGGCCTACGAGGAAGCCTTCGGCGAGCTGTTCTCGGCGCTCGACACTCTGGAGGATCGCCTTTCCAGGCAACGCTATCTGGTGGGCGATCGCATCACCGAGGCCGACTGGCGGCTGTTCACCACGCTGGTGCGTTTCGACCCGGTCTATGTCGGCCATTTCAAGTGCAATTTGCGCCGCATCGCCGACTATCCGAACCTGTCGAACTATTTGCGCGACCTCTATCAGGTGCCTGGTGTCGCCGGCACGGTGAACCTGCATCACATCAAGGCGCATTATTACGGCAGTCATGAAACGATCAATCCGACACGGATCGTGCCGGTAGGGCCGGAACTGGACTATGCCGCGCCGCATGACCGGGCCCGGTTCGGGGAGCTGGCCTGATCTACCAGTGGGGCGATGTCGGCTCATCCCGAAAAACCTCGGCGATCCGCCGGAGCGTCGCTGGCGTCGTGCCTTCCGGCAAGCGATCCAGCGGGAAGAAACCGGCTTCGGCGATCTCGTGGTCCGGCTGCTTCGGTGCCGTCTGGCTGAAATGCTCGATCAGGTACAAACCGACATGGTCGCGGCGGCTGGAGCGGCGGTTGAAATGCATCGATTTGAGAACCGGCGGCGCGGTCAGCGCGATGTTGCCTTCCTCGGCGAGTTCCCGCGCCAATGCTTCGGCCAGCGTTTCGCCTGTTTCGACGCCGCCGCCGGGAAGCTGCCAGCCCGGCACATAGGTATGTCGGATGAGGAAAACCGAATTGTTGGCGGCGTCATGGATGAGGCCGCGCACGCCGAGCGTCATTGGCCGCCGCAGCACGAAATAGAGATGGAACAGTCTGGCGCGCAGCCCCGGCCAACCGGTCTGGCGGAAGGCATCTTCCGGATTTGCCATCAGGTGCGAAACCCTGGGTGATAAGGAAACCTTGAGTGGAAAGCGGGACGCTGGTCGCCTATGAGGGATGGATGTTCAGGCTCGCGCATATTTCCGATGTCCATCTGGGGCCGCTCCCCGATGTATCCTATCGCGATCTCGCCTCCAAGCGCGTGCTCGGCTACGTCAACTGGCAGCGCAACCGCCGCCGTCACATGCACGATGCTGTCATCGATGCCATCACCGCCGATATCAAGGCGCAGAACCCCGACCATCTCGCGGTCACCGGCGACTTGGTCAATCTGGCGCTCGACGGCGAGATCGAGATGGCCAAACACTGGCTGGAGACGCTGGGATCGCCGCATGATGTTTCGGTGGTTCCGGGAAACCACGACGCCTACGTGCCTGGCGCCTTCGACAAGGTCTGCCGCGCATGGGCGGCCTGGATGAGCGGCGACGGCGTCAACGCACCGGTCGACCGCAACGCATTTCCCTATCTGCGCGTGCGCGGCAATGTCGCGCTGATCGGCGTCTCGACGGCGCGTGCCACGGCTCCCTTCATGGCCAACGGCTTCTTCATGGAGGGGCAGGCGGAGCGGCTCGGCAAGATCCTTCGCGACACGGCCGCGCAAGGCCTGTTTCGCGCGATCATGATCCACCATCCGCCGGTGCGCGGCGCCGTCTCGCAGCACAAGCGCCTGTTCGGCATCGCCCGCTTCCACAAGATCATCCGCCGGCACGGCGCGGAGCTCGTCCTGCACGGACATTCGCATCTACCCTCACTGTTCCAGATCGGTCCGCGCGACGCCAAGGTTCCGGTGGTCGGCGTCGCCGCCGCCGGTCAGGCGCCGGGAGGCAAGCATCCGGCGGCACAGTACAATCTGTTCGACATCGATGGCGAAAAGGGCAATTGGCGGATCCGCCTGACGCGGCGCGGCCTGACCGGGCCTGCGATACCGCCTACCGATCTGCAGACCATGGAACTGGGTGTGGAGGCCAGCGCTTCTATTGCCGCAGGCTGAACACCATAGCCACGAGGCGGTCCCAGAACAGGGCAACCGACACCGCCAGGCCGACCAGGGCGCCGGCAGCGATCAGGCCAAGGCCTGACAGGAAGGCCGACCAGCCCTTGCCGCGCGTCGTCGAGCGCAGCGGCGGCTCGGCTTCCGTCACCTGGGCGCGCTTCATGCCGGCGACGGCCGGTTCGACCCCGCCTTCCATCATCCTCTGCCGCTCGACGATGCGCTCGGCGACATAGCGAGTCACGGAATCGGCAATCGGCTTCATCTCGGTCGATTCGGCAAGCACCACGCGGCCAATGCGAGTGTCCTTGAGGAAGCGGTAGGTGCGGCGGTCGCGGCCCATCGCGACATGGCTGACGGCATCGATCCACAGGCGCGGTTGTAGCCCGGAGGAAACGACGAAATCGAAATTGTCCATGTCGGCGGGCACGTCGGCGAAGACAGGCGCAAGTTCAGCTGCCAGGAGATCGAGGCGCATGCGATGCGCCTCGCGCATGTCGATGACGACATCGTCGCGGTCGGCGAAGGCGTTCTTCACATCACGGATTGCATCGGACAGTTTTCTCGACGGATCGATCTTTTCGCCTGCGTCCTTCATCGGCGTCTGCCTCGCGGGGTTGGTTAACACGCAGTTAACACAGCCGCCGGCAAAATGCACTGGCGAGATAGACGGCGCGCGGCGCTGGGCACCGTTGCGGCGGAAGACCTCAACCAGTCGCGGTGGCGAGTCTCGGGCGAATGGTCCTGGCGCGACGGTTCATATTGCGCTGGATGATGTTAGCCACCAGATCGGGTGCTTCCTCGACCAGCATATGGCCGGCCTCAAGCACGTGATGCACATGAAAGCGCGCCGGCAGGTCATCCGCCTGGGTGAAGGGCAGCACCGCGTCATCACTGCCCCACACCACCATCACCGGCATGGCCAGCCTCTCCAACTGGTCGCGCGGGATGACGCCTTGCCGGTCGTCCCTGGTCATGGCGGCGGCGATCTCGACGAGTTTTTCCAGTTGCCCGGGCCGTTTGCGCATGTCGCAGAGGGTGTCGGCGGCGTGATCAAAAGGCCGTGCCCGTGGTCCCGACATCGCTGCAAGGCAGGCGCGGATCTCGGATGGGCTGCGTGCGCCGGCATAGCGACGCAACAGTGGCCCGTTGATTTCCGGGCCGAAGCCGCCGGGCGCCAGCAGGGTCAGCGAGGCCACCTTCTCCGGCTCGGCCAGCGCCATCAGGGTCGCCACCGCTCCGCCCATCGAATGCCCTACGAGATGGATCCGTTTGGCCGCGCGCGCCGCAAGATCGGCAAGAACAGCCCTTGCCGCGACCTTTGCAGGCCCGGCGCCCGGAAAATCGAGCGACAGGCCATGCCCCGGCAAGTCGTAAGCAAGCGTGCGCACGGAAGGCGCGAGCGAGGCGACCACGTCGCGCCAGCCGTCGGAGCAACCGCCAAAACCGTGCAGCAGGACGATGGTCTTCGAGCCAACACCCTGTTCGGTGGCATGGAGCGATGAGATCATGATCGCGGAAGGTGTTAAATTGCGGGAAAACTCGAAATGTGGGTGGATTGCTCCTTGTCCAGCCGGATGACCAGTAAAGTTTTCGCGACTGGCGCCTGGGCGCGAGCATGCGATTCCATGGCTTTGACGGCAAAGCCGGCTAAATCAGCGCGATTGTGGCTTTATCCGCCGCTCGCGGGCGTCCAACCATCCGTTGGTCCAAACAGGTCCGGTCTATTGGACATCAGCTGGCGTTGCCGAGTCCGGCGGCGCGCAAGGCGCCGACCAGGCGTTCGGTCAGGTCGGCCGGATATTTTCGGTCGATGAAGGTCGCACGCGGATTGACAGCGAATCTCGGGAACTTGGTGCTCAGCTCATCGATCAGCTTTCGCGCTTGACCGTCCTGGCCGGAGATCCTGGCGCCGATCAGGCGGGCGGCGAGGTAGTGCGATTTCGTTGCGGTCGTTCGCAGGGCGGAACTGGCGATGGCCGCCTTGTTCGCGTCGCCGAGCATGAGTTCGCCAGCGAAAAGCCCGAAATCCCACCAGGTCGGATGGCCGCTGGAGGCATCCACCGCATGGGCCAGGATCGGAGTCCCCTCGGCGTACCGGCCGGTGAAGATCAGCCCATAGCCATAAGCGGCGGCCATGGCGAGATCGTAGGGATTAAGGTCATAGGCCTTGCGCATCCAGCGCAGGGCCTCGTCGGCGTTGCCGATACGCGAATTGATGTAGCCGTAGGAGCGATGCGCATAGGGGCTGGTCGGCCCCATCTGCACGGCGCGATGCGCGAATGTCATCGCCTTCTCGATCGTCGCGTCCGGCGGATAGGCGTAGTGGTCGTTCACAGCCTCCAGATGCAGCGAGGCGAGCTCCGAATAGACCAGCGGCGATCTGGCGCCATTGTCGGCAAGGGTTTCGAGGCAGCGATAGGCGGCCTCGTGCGTCTTGGCGTTCTGGTCGAGATAATATTTGTCGTTGAGCAACAGGCATTGCGTCAGTGCGGTCTGAATGCCGCTCTGCTCGATATAGCTGTAGATGGTGCCGGACGCGGGAAGGGCGGAACTTAGTATGCCGGCGATACGGTCCTCGACGGCCGATGGCGCGCTGTCGGCGGCGGTCAGGTTGCGCGACAAAAGTACCCGTCCGGTCGCCACGCTCTGCAATTCGATGGTCACGTCGCCAGCACCCGGTCCAGGCAGGACATCGAAGATGAAGCTTGTCGCGCTGGCGACCGAATCGGTCTTGTCGACTGTGTCGCGACCAATGAAGTCGATAGTGTCGAAGCCGCTCAGGCCGGCGCGGAGCGCCGCGGCAACGCGGCTGGCGTCGGTGCCGCTGGCCTTGACGGCGATATAGACGAGCGGCAAGGCCTCGCTCGCAGGCGACGATGCGATGCTGCTGGTCTGGCCGGCGGCCTCGACCGCTGCCGGCACGTCGCCGCCCGCGAGCAGCGCGCCGCTGCCCTGACGCATGATCAGAACGCTGAGCATGGCGATGACCAGGGCGATCGCCATCCAGAAGAACCTGAGATGGCGCGCAACCGAGGGACCGGCAGAGGGCACGGCAGGCAATCCCGCGGCGGGGGCAGCGTCGCCGGATGGTTCGGGCAGAGCAGGCGCAGGTTCGGCCTGTCCGGCAGGTTCCACGGTTTCCGGCAAACGGATCGCGTTGAGCTCATAGGCCGGGACGTAGCCGCCGCGTGGAATGGCGATGCGGACGGGTTCGGCGATGCCTTCATTGGCGAAATACTGCTGCAGCAGTTCGCGCAGCCTGCCTGCCTGCACTCGCACCACGGCATCGGTCGACGGATCGAAATCGCCGTCCTTGCCGAAGACGTCCATGGCGATGGAAAAGCCCTTCAGCCTGTCGGCTTCGCCGGCCTGCTCGCGTTCGACGAGATAACGGATCAGCTTGCGCGCGCGCTCGGATCTTCCGAACGTTTCGCTGGCAAGCAGTCGCTCCAGTGTCTCGCGCACTGCGGGGGCGGCAGGCGTGGCATGCTGCAAGTGTCGATCCTCTCGAAGTCGGCACAGGTTGAGGCACGATCATATAGTGCCCGCATCGCCACACAAGTACGCAGCCCTTATGCGATCGCGTACCTAACCGGATAATTTTCCGGTGGTTAATGGCCAGGGGCGCGGTCGGTCACGGGACGACGCGGATGGATGTGGCCAAGCTCTTGTTCCGGCTTGAAAAAATAGCGGCGCGAGAGCCAGTCGAATCTCTCGCGCCGATGACCCGCAAAATGCTACCGCGCCTTGCGGCCGACGATGCGGTTGGCGGCCGAAGTCACTGCTTCCAGCGACGCGGCGACGATGTTGGTGTTGATGCCGGCGCCGAACAGTTTGCCGCCGGGATACTCCATCTCGACGTAGGAAATGGCCGAAGCATTCGAGCCGCGCTGCATCGAGTGCTCGGAGTAATCGAGTACCGACATCTCGACGCCGACATGGCGCGACAGCGCGTCGACGAAGCCGTCGATCGGACCGGTGCCGGTGCCTGATATGGTCACTTCCTTGCCGTTGTCGAGGATGACCGCCTCGACAACGCGCCGGCCCTTCACCTCGGTATCGGGATAGGTGTGGTGGTCGAGGAATTTCAGGCGCGCGCCCGGCTGGTCGATGTAGGTTTCGAGGAAGCTATCGTGGATGCGCTTGGCCGGCACCTCCTTGCCTTCGGCGTCGGTGATCGCCTGGATCGCCTGGCTGAACTCGATCTGCAAATTGCGCGGCAGGTTGAGGCCATAATCAGCCTGCAGCACATAGGCGATGCCGCCCTTGCCCGACTGCGAGTTGATACGGATGATCGCCTCGTAGCTGCGGCCGACATCGGCCGGGTCGATCGGCAGATAGGGCACTTCCCACAGGCTGGTGTTGGCCTTCTTCAAGGCCTTCATGCCCTTGTTGATGGCGTCCTGGTGCGAGCCGGAAAAGGCGGTGTAGACGAGTTCGCCGACATAGGGATGACGCTCGGGGATCTTCAGCTGGTTCGAATATTCATAAACGTCCTTCATCCGGTTGATGTCGGAGCAGTCGATGCCCGGATCGACGCCTTGCGTGTACATGTTGAGCGCCAGGGTGACGATGTCGACATTGCCGGTGCGTTCGCCATTGCCGAACAGCGTGCCTTCGACGCGGTCGGCGCCGGCCATCAGGCCGAGCTCGGTGGTGGCGATGCCGGTGCCGCGGTCATTGTGCGGATGCAGCGAGATGATCAGATTTTCGCGGTTGTCGAGATTGCGGCACATCCATTCGATGCGGTCGGCATAGACGTTGGGCGTCGACATCTCGACCGTCGACGGCAGGTTGATGATCAGCTTGTTGTCTGAAGTCGGCCTGACGATCTCGGTAACGGCGTTGCAGATCTCCAGCGCCACTTCGAGCTCGGTGCCGGTAAAGCTCTCCGGCGAATATTCGAAACGGTAGCCGCCGCGGGCCTTGGCCGCCATGTCGGTGATCATCTTGGCGGCGTCGGTGGCGATGCGCTTGATGCCGCCGACATCTTTTTCGAAAACGACGCGGCGCTGCAATTCGCTTGTCGAATTGTAGAAATGCACGATCGGGTTGGTGGCGCCCTTCAGCGCTTCGAAGGTGCGGGTGATCAGTTCGGGCCGGCACTGCACCAGCACCTGCAGCGATACGTCGGCGGGGACGTTGCCTTCCTCGATGCACCAGCGGGCGAAGTCGAAATCGGTCTGCGAGGCCGAGGGGAAGCCGATCTCGATTTCCTTGAAACCCATGTCGAGCAGCAGGCCGAACATGCGTGCCTTGCGCTCATGGCCCATCGGATCGATCAGCGCCTGGTTGCCGTCGCGCAAATCGACCGAGCACCAGATCGGCGCCTTGTCGATCACTTTCGAGGGCCAGGTCCGGTCGGTGAGGCCTACGGTCGGATAGGGCTGATATTTGCGGGCCGCATCCGGCATGCCGTGGGCTGACTGGGTCACGCCGTTTGGAGCATTCTTGCCGGCTACCGCGGCATCAGGGCGGATTTCTTCTCGTGCGTTCATCGTCTTGTTCTCCCGGCGGCCCTCGGATCCGTCTTGGACGGATGGGTGGCGAGTGGCGCCTTTACCAGATTTTCGTTCGCTTGATATGACTGCCAAGGAGCATGCGCTTGCGCGGCGGTTCGACCGCCGGGCGCTCCTTCAGCGAACCCGGCGATCGCCGATAAGGCCGAGAAGAAGCAGGGTCGAGGCAAGCGCGCGCACGGTCTCGCCGGCAAAGCCGGTCTGACGGGAAGCGGTGGTGGCGCGCGTGTTCATGCCGGCTCTCATACAGGAGCGGCCCGTGAGAGGCAAGCGGGCCGGTATCCGTCGACTATTATCCCCAATGGGGATGCTCTTTCCCGCACGCCGCAAATGCGCCAGACTTGGGCGCCGGCGGGGCTGCGGTGCGCCATCGCGGGGAAGGGGGTCGTCCATGAATTTCGTGTTCTTCTCGCCGCATTTCCCCGCCAATGGCGCCGATTTCTGCGACCGGCTGAAGAAGGCGGGCGCCACAGTGCTCGGCATTGGCGATGCGCCCCACGATGCGCTGGACGGCAAGCTGAAAGCCGCACTTTCGGAATATTACCGCGTCGCCGACATGGAGGACTACGATGCGGTGTTCCGGGCGATAGGCCATTTCATCCACAGATGGGGCCGCATCGACCGCTTCGAATCGCTCAACGAGCACTGGCTGGAACTGGAAGCCAACATCCGCACCGATTTCAACATCTACGGCACCAAGCTCGATTTCGTGAAGAACCTGAAGCGCAAGAGCCGCATGCGCGCCTTCTTCCGCAAGAGCGGCGTCGAGACGATCGCGCAGCGCAAATGCTCCGACCGCGCCGGCGCCATGACCTTCATCCGCCGCGTCGGCTATCCCGTCGTGGTGAAGCCGGATTCGGGCTCCGGCGCCTCGAACACCTTCAAGATCTCCAACGCCAAGGAGCTCGACCAGTTCTTCCGGGACAAGCCCGAGGACGTGACCTTCGTCATGGAGCAGTTCATCGAGGGGCTGGTGGTGACCTATGACGGGCTGGTCAACCGCGACGGCGAGGTGGTGCTGGCGGCCAGCCACCGCTATGATCAGAGCGTCATGGAGGTGGTCAACAAGGACCGCCACATGAGCTACACCTGCTTTCCCCGGATCCGACCTGTTGTCGAGGAGGCCGGACGCAAGATCCTGAAGGCGTTCGACGTGCGCGAGCGCTTCTTCCACATCGAGCTGTTCGAGACCAGGGACGACCGGATCATCGCGCTGGAGGTCAACATGCGGCCGCCCGGCGCCTGGATGACCGACGCGATCAACTACACGTTCGACATCGACGTCTATGCGGCATGGGCCGAGATGGTGGTCAAGGACGCCGCCGGCGGGCCCTATGAGGGCAAATATTTCACCGCCTATGCCAGCCGCAAGCGGCACCTCCACTATTTGCACAGCCATGAGGACGTGCTAGCGGCGCACCGCGACAAGATCGTCCACCATCAGCCCATAGAAGAGGTTTTCAGCCGCGCCATGGGAAATTACGCCTACCAGATGCGCTCGAAGGATCAGGCTGATCTGCGTGAGGCGGTCGCCTATATCCACGCGGAAAAGGCTTAAGGCGATGGACATCTCCTATCACAAGCATTTCGCCCGCAATCTCGGCCGCGACATGGAATACAAGCGCTACGGCCATGCCGGCAGACCGGTGGTGGTGTTCCCGACCTCGCAGGGACGGTTCTACCAGTTCGAGGATTCCGGCGGGGTGGGCGCACTGGCCGAATTCATCGACACCGGCCGCATCCAGCTGTTCACGGTCGACGGCATCGATTCGGAATCCTTCTTCGACAAGCATCACGACGCCGCGCACCGCATCGCCCGGCACGAGGCCTATTTCCGCTATGTGCGCGAGGAGGCGCTGCCGGAATTTTTGTCCACCGCAGCGGCCGCCAATGGCGGGCGCAAGCTGAAGCCCTTGTTTTCAGGCTGTTCGATGGGCGGCTACCACTCTTCGAACTTCGTCTTCCGCTTTCCGGAGCTGGCCAGCGGCGTCATCTCGCTGTCGGGCGTCTATTCGGCCCGCGATTTCTTCGGCAAGGCGCTGGAGGGCGACATCTTCCACAACTCGCCGCTCGATTATCTGCCCGGCATCGTCGACCCCAAGCTGCTGGCTCGCTTGAAGGCGCTGAGGCTGATCTTCTGCTGCGGGCAGGGCGCATGGGAAGAGCGCATGCTGGTCGAGACGCGCCAGCTGGAGCAGATACTGCGCGACAAGTCGATTCCGGCCTGGGTCGACTATTGGGGTGGCGATGTCAGCCATGATTGGCCATGGTGGCACAAGCAGCTGGTCTATTTCTTTGGCCGCTGGCTGGATGATGACCTGATGCACAGATTGGACTGATGACCACACCCGACCCCATCCGCCGCTTCGTCGAAGCCACCAACAAGGGTGACACGGAAGCCTTTCTCGATACCTTTGCCGACGACGCGTTCCTGAGCGACTGGGGACGATCGTTCCAGGGCCGCGAGCAGATCGCGCGCTGGAACCAGTCGGACAATATCGGCGTGAAGTCACATCTGAGCATCGTCAGCGTCACGCCGGCGGGTGGCACTTATCGCGTCCGCATCGCCGTCAAGGGCAAGGGCTTCAACGGCGAAGGCGACATGACTTTCACGCTGGATGGTGACCGCATAGCGAGCCTCGTCATCACTTGATGTCGTCGCGGATGATCATGCCTCCTGGCACGCCGGCAGCGGGACCGCCTCGTGTTCCGCCGCCGATCCGCGACGCAGACCGAGGAAGACGACAAGGGCGGTGACGACGGTGATTACGGCCAGCACGATCAGCAGCCGATCGAACGCCGTCTCATAGGTCTCGACCAGAACGCTGGCATCGGCCATCGGCAAATGTTGCGCCGTTTCACCGACATTGCCGGTGACCAGCAATTGCGCCGCGGCGGCCGCGTCCGCGGAAGATGCGCCTCGAGTGGCGAGTTGTGCCGCGGTGAAGCCCGACAGGATCGCCATGACGATGGCCAGCGCCACGCCCTCGCAGGCGACACGGGTGGTGTTGAAGATGCCGACCGCCATGCCGGCGCGCTCCTTCGGCACGACGCTGACGGCGAGCCCGTCCATCAATCCCCAGGGCAGAGCGATGCCGATGCCGATCAGCATCAGCGGCGCTACCAGCGCGACGGCGACCGGTGGTGTCAGGCTCAGCCAGACGAGGCCGGCGGCGGCGATGAGCAGGCCCGCGCCGCAGATCGTGGCCGGAGCTATCCAGCGCGCCAACTGGCCGGCAAGCAAGGGCAGGATCAGCAATGGTCCCGAGAGGCAGATCATCAATTGCCCGGCCTTGATCTCGCTCATCCCTTCGATGCCGATGAAGCGGATCGGCAACAGCACCAGCAGGACGACGAAGCCATAGGCGGGTGCCGCCGCCAGAAACTGGACGCCGACGAAGCGGGAAAAGCGAACCAGGGTGAGATCGAGCATCGGCCGGCGCACGCGCCGCTCAACGATGACGAAGGCTGCGAAGAAGAGTACTGCCGCCGCGATCAACGCGATGACGACGGGATCGGTCCAGCCGGTCTGCGGCGCCTGCAGCACGCCATAAGTCAGCGCGGCCAGCGCGACGGTGAAGGTGCCGGCTCCCGCCCAGTCGAGTCCGGTTGCATCCGGGTCGCGCGATTCCCTGATGGTGCACAGGCCGAGGGCTGCCGCGGCGATCGCGAGCACTGCAACCAGAACAAAGATCGACCGCCAGCCGAATGCAGAAATGAGCAGGCCGGAGGCGATAGGGCCGAAGGCCAGGCCGATGCCGAAACTGGTGCCGAGGAAGGAGAAGGCGCGCAACCGCAGCGGTCCCTCGAATTCCTGGGCAAGTGCGGAGGCGCCGCCGGCGAAGGCCAAGGCACTGCCGATCCCTTGCGCGGCCCTGAACATGTCGAACCAGACGATGTCGGGCGCCAGCATCGCGCCGAGTGATGCCATGACATAAAGGCAGAGGCCGGCAAGGAAGACGCGCTTGCGACCATGGTTGTCAGCCAGCGCTCCCGATGCCATCAGGCCGGCGCCGAAGGTCAGCATGAAGGCGTTCGTCACCCAATTGAGCGCGATCGGGCTGCCGCCGAGATCGGCCGCGATGCGGGAGAGCGCGACGGCCGGGCCGGTGAAGGTCAAGGGCATCGTCATCGCGGCAAGGCATACCGACAAGAGCACGAGCCATCTCGCGGTCGGGCCGGTAGTGTTCTGCAAGGTCATGGATTTTCCTATCTGAAGCAGCATCGGCCGGCATGGCGCATGGGTTGCGGCGTCGGTCGCAGCCACAAGATAGTTCGGCGGCCTTTCAGGAAAAACGCTACTATATCTCCGGATATACCGGACTAAAACGCTCGAATGGAGGAGTGCAATGGATCGTCTCAATGGTCTTCTGGCCTTCGCCCGCACCGCCGAGCTTGGCAGTTTCATCGCCGCCGGGCGTGCGCTCGGCATCTCTGCCTCCGCCGTTGGCAAGAGTGTCGCAAGGCTCGAACAGGAACTCGGCGTGCGCCTCCTGCAGCGCAGCACACGACGCATCGGGCTGACGGAAGAGGGCAGGCTGTTCAACGAGCGGGTGCGCCGCATCCTCGACGACATCGACGATGCCGAGGCGATGCTGTCGCGGACGCGGGAGACGCCGCACGGACGGCTGCGCGTCTCGACCCCGATCGTCACCTATCATCTGCTGCTGCCGGTGCTGTCGGAGTTCATGGCCCGCTATCCCGAGATCGAGCTCGATATCGATTTCAACGATCGCATCGTCGATGTCATCGAGGAAGGCGTCGACGTCGCCATCCGCAGCGGCGAGCTGCCGGATTCCCGCCTGGTGGCGCGGCCGCTCACACCGTTTCGGCTGCTTCTGTGCGCCGCGCCTTCCTATGTCGAGCGTCATGGCGCGCCGAGGGTGCCGGCCGATCTCGCCCGGCATTTCGGCATCCGCTTCCGCTTCCCCAACAGCGGCAAGCTGCAGGAGTGGCCGTTCATCGCCGATGCCGCCGATCCACGCTCGATGCTGACCTGCAACAACATGGAAGCCTTGAAGGGCGCCACGATCGCCGGTCTCGGTATCGGCTGCATGCCCGATTTCCTGGTGCGGGAAGCGTTGCGTGACGGCAGGCTGCGCACCGTGCTGGACGATCATGTCGATGGCCGTGGCCAGTTCCGGATGCTGTGGCCCTCCAATCGCCATTTGTCGCCGAAGGTGCGCGTCTTCGTCGATTTCCTTCCCGAGCGCCTCGCCATGGCGCGATAGGCAGGCCAGCGGGGCACGGCCTCCGGCCGGCCCGGGGTTCACGGTCTTCGACCGGCCCGGGGTCACGGTCTTGTGATTTCGAAATATGAAGTTAAACTTTGAAGTTTAGCTTCATATCTACTACAAAGCCGCCATGAAAGATCAGTCGCCCCCGCAGAACGATCCCGAAGTCGCGCATGCGCTGGCCCTGGCGGCCGAGCTTCGGGTGGTGGCCGGCAGGCTGATCCGGCGGCTGCGCGAACAGGCCGATACCGGTGATTTGACCATGTCGCAGAAATCGGCGCTGCTTCATCTGGAGCGCGAGGGTCCGGCGACGGTGACGACGCTGGCGCGCGCCCAGGATATGCGTCCGCAGTCGATGGGCGCCATTGTGTCAGCACTGCAACTGGCCGGTCTGGTGGAAGGCGCGCCGGATCCTGCCGATGGCCGGCAGATCCTCCTGTCGCTTACGGCAGCCTGCCGGGACATGATCGCGACCGGGCGGGCGGCACGACAGGATTGGTTGTTCCGCGCCATCCAGGCGACCCTTGACCGCGAGGAGCAGGAGCAACTCGCAGGCGCCGTCGAATTGTTGAAACGGCTCGCCGACTCCTGACCTTTCAATATCCGCGATCCACGCCGCCGTTCGACCGCCGAAAGGAAGCATAATGGCAGTCACCACGCTTGATCCGAAGACCGCACTCATCGTCATCGATCTGCAAAAGGGGATCGTTTCGCTACCCTGTGCCCATCCGATCGGCAACGTCATACAGCGGGCCGGCGCGCTCGCCGATGCGTTCCGCGGCCGCGGCTTGCCGGTCGTGCTCGTCAACGTCGCCGGCGCGCCTTCGGGCCGGACGGAGCAGGCGCCGCGCGCGCGGGAATTTCCCGCCGGCTGGACTGATCTTGTCCCCGAACTGAAGCGGCAGCGGGAGGATCACATCGTGACCAAGCGCACCGTGGGCGCCTTCGTCAACACCGATCTCGAAGCCTGGCTGAAGGGCGAGGGCGTCACCCAGGTGGTGATCGCCGGCGTCTCCACCTGCATGGGCGTCGAAGCGACCGCCCGTCACGCTCGCGATCTCGGGTTCAACGTTACGCTCGCCATCGATGCCATGACCGACATGAACCTCGATGCCCATACCAACAGCATCGCGCATATTTTCCCGAGGCTGGGCGAAAACGGCACGACACAGGACATCCTCGATCTCTTGGCCAAGGGGAGTGCCTGACATGCAATGGATCGACTGTGTGTCCTATTTCCTTGGTGGCGCCGTGCTGACGAATGCCGTGCCGCATTTCGTCAGCGGCGTGATGGGGCGGCCTTTTCAAAGTCCCTTCGCCAAGCCGCGCGGCCAGGGCCATTCCTCCTCGACAGTGAATGCTCTGTGGGGATTTCTGAACCTGGCGGTCGGTTATCTCCTGGTGGTCCGTGTCGGGGATTTCGACCTGCGATCCACCGCTGATGTCGTCGCGTTGGGGTTGGGCACCCTCCTCATGGGGGTGGCGATGGCACGCATGTTCGGCCGCTTCAACGGCGGCAATGCCCCAGTTGACGGATGAGCGGCCCGGCAAAAGGCACGTTCCGTTCGCTGGCCAATTTCAACTACCGGATCTGGGCCGGCGGCGCGATCGTGTCCAATGTGGGAACCTGGATGCAGCGCACCGCCCAGGACTGGCTGGTGCTGACCCAACTGACCCACAACAACGCGACCGCCATGGGCGTGGTGATGGCGCTGCAATTCGCGCCGCAGATCCTCTTGCTGCCATGGACCGGCTTTGCCGCCGATCATCTCGACCGGCGCAAGCTGCTGCTCGCCACGCAAGCCGCCATGGGCCTGCTCGCGCTCGGTCTCGGCCTGCTCACCGTCGCCAGGCTGGTGCAATTGTGGCACGTCTATCTGTTCGCATTCCTGCTCGGCTGCACGACCGCGTTTGATTCACCAGCGCGCCAGACATTCGTCTCGGATCTGGTCGGCGAGACGGACCTGTCGAATGCCGTGGCGTTGAATTCCACCTCGTTCAATGTCGCGCGCATGATCGGGCCTGCCGTCGCCGGCGCCCTTATCGCCTCCGTCGGCTCCGGCTGGGTGTTCCTGATCAACGCGGCATCTTTTGCCGCTGTCCTTGCCTCGCTCGGCCTGCTGCGCCTCGGTGAGCTTCACCTGAAGGACAAGACGCAGCGGAGCCGCGGCAGGCTTGCCGAGGGTTTTGCCTATGTATGGAAGCGTCCCGATCTCAAAACCATCCTTCTGATGCTTTTCCTGATCGGAACGTTCGGGCTCAACTTCCCGATCTTCATCTCGACCATGTCCGTTTCCGTCTTTCACGCGGGCGCCGGCCAGTACGGTCTGTTGACGTCGACCATGGCGATCGGATCGGTCACCGGCGCATTGCTGGCGGCCCGGCGCGAGCAGCCCCGCCTGGTGTTTCTTCTGGCGGGCGCCGCGATCTTTGGCCTTGGCTTCAGCCTGGCCGCGATCATGCCCAATTACTGGCTGTTCGGCCTGGCGCTCGTTGTCATCGGCGTCTCGGCGCAGACAATGACAACCTCGACGATCGGTCTGGTGCAGCTTTCGACCGAACCTGCCATGCGTGGGCGTGTGATGGCGATCCTGCTGGCCATAACGTTGGGCGGCACCGCTCTCGGCGCGCCGGTGGTCGGCTGGGTGGCCGATGATGTCGGCCCACGCTGGGCGCTTGGCGTGGCCGCCATTGCCGGCTTTGCGGCGGCTCTCGTCGGGGTTCGCTATCTCGCGAGGTATCGCCACTTGCGCGTGCGGATCGAGGCCGGACGTCTCCGCTTCGACCTCGATGATGGCAAAGCCGAGCCGGCAGAGGCCGGATAGGGTCTTCTCCGGCGTCCCGATGAAAATATGATCACTTAGTCAAGTTCTTGATGGAAACCCCGGCGCTGTGATCGCGCTGTCGCAAGGCGAGAACATCGATATTAGCTGGCTCTACCGGCCGGCCGCGAAGCCGGCACCGCAGGCCTGCTGCCGACCGCCCTGCGCGAGCGCGGCCACGATGCGCTTGCCGACGGCCTCTTCGTGTGGGCGGGATGCGAGTTCACCGACTTCCGCGAGATCCGCAAGATCGTGCGCAAGGAATGGGCCTGCCGCGCGACGGGCATCTGGTCACCGCTTACTGGCGCCGCGGCGCGCAGGGCGAAAATGGGGGCGGCGAGGAATGAGGCACCGATGGCGCTGAAGCAGGTCAGTCCCGGATGCTTCTGGCCACCAGCCGCGCGACGCTCGGGCCGATGAGCAGCACGATCAGGAAACGCGCCGATTGCAGCGCCATGACGAAGGAGATGTCGACGTTCTGTGCCGCGGCGGCGATGATGGCGACGCTGTCCATGCCGCCGGGGCTGGTCGCCAGATAGGCGGTCAGCGGATCGATGCCCAGGAGATGGCTGATCAGGAAGGCGAGCCCGCCGCAGAATGCGATCAGCGCCACGATCGAGGCGATGATCTGCGGCAGAGCGCGCGTTGCATGGCGCAGGATCGGCCTGGTGAAATTCAACCCGATCGACCAGCCAACCATGGCGTAGCTGACCGCCAGCAGCCATGGCGGCAGCTGCATCTCGACGCCAAGGCCGAGATGGATGACGGCGCCGAAGATGAAGGTGCCGAGGAAGAAGGGCGAGGGCAGCCGGCACAGCTTTCCCGCCACCCCACCTGCGACTGCGATGCCGATGGTGGTCGCGAAGGCTTGGGCATCGATCGGCGGAAACCAGATGATCGGCGGGATTTCGATGCCCGACGTGTCGACCCACATCTTGGCGACGATCGCCGCTGTCATCGAGACGAAGATGACGCGCAGATACTGCATGAAGGCGACGAGGCGCTGGTCGGCGCCGAAAGCGCCGGCCATCAGCACCATGGCGGTGGCGGCCCCCGGCGAAGAGCCCCAGACGGCGGTGGTGCCGGGCAGGATGCGCCAACGGCTGATCAGCCAGCCAAGCAGGCTGGAGGCCGCTACCGTGGCGATCACCACGCCAAGGAACAGCGGCCACTCGGCGTAGAAGACAGGGAAGATGTCGGCCGAGATCGATGCGGCGACGAGACAGCCGACAATGGCCTGGGCGGAGCCGAACAGCAGGCGAGGCACGCGTACCGTGGCGCCATTGGTGCCGGCAACGATCGCCGCCAGCATTGGCCCGATCAGCAGCGCTGCCGGCAAGGCTGCAACTTCGAGCGCGCCGGCAAACAGGGCGGAGATGGTGAGCAGGATCAGCCATTGCCAGGGCCTGCCTATCCGCGCCATGCGCTCGGTGGCGGGCTGGTCAGGAGGTGGCTGCTGGGCCGAGGAATCCATTCTTCGGTCTTAGACCTGGCGCGTGAAAATGCGAACCACGGTTTACGAAAAAATGATGGTTTCACGCGTCCTGGCGCCGAGTAACAGCTTTCATATGTTGGCGCCGAACCGTTGCTCGATCTCATCGCGACCCATGCGGTCGAAATCTTCAGGGACTGAAAGGCCGGTCATAAAACCAACCCGTCGCTTCTGCGGTGCGGGCTGATCGATAGGCACGATTCTGGCCAATGGCTTGCCGGCGTTGGTGATGATGAACGACTCACCTTTGGCTACCTGTCTTACGAGGCGCGACAGATGGGCTTTCGCATCGCGAATGTTTACCGTTCGCATCAAAGGTTGCTCCTCAAAGACCGCCACCGTGTGGGCATTAGCCGTCCGGCTCAATCCGTCTTGCCGTCAGCCAGCCCAAAGCCACCGACGGGGTGGGTTTCCACCTGGAACTCGAAGCCGGCGATGAAGGGCCGCGCCTTGGCGATGGCCGCTTGGACTTCCGGAAGCTGCAACGAGGCCTTGTGGCTTTCAGCGTCGGTCCACACTTCAGTGACCCAGATCGCATCGGCATCCGCGGGGTCACGAGCGATGATGTAACTCAGGCAACCGGGCAGGGCGCCGGTGCTGTCGCGCAGCAGGTCCATGACCGCGTCGCGCTGGCCGCGCGCCGCCCGCATCTTGCCGATCAGTCCGTACATTCTGTTGCCTCCCCTTCAAAGTCTCCGACAAGAGTATGCGGGCTTTCAGTATGCAGATAGCCTGTCACGGCATCAACTGGCCGCCATTCACCTCGATCACCTGGCCGGTGATGTAACCGCTCAGCAGGTCCGACGAGAGGAACAGATAGGCGCCGACGCAGTCTTGCGCCGTGCCGGCCCGCCCCTGCGGAATTGTGGCGACCATGCCCTTGATCTGCTCCTCGGTCGAATAGCGCTCGTGGAACGGGGTGAGAATGGTACCGGGCGCCACGGCGTTGACGCGGATGCCGAAGCCGATCAGCTCCTTGGCCATGCCGCGCGTCACATTGGAGACGAAGGCCTTGGCCGACCCATAGAGACCGGCACCGCCGCCCGCACCATTGCGCGCGGCGATCGAGGAGGTGTTGACGATGAAGCCGCCCTGCTTCTTCAGCCACGGGATTGCCTTGCGGGAGGCGGTCAGCACCGAGCGCGCATTGAGGTCCATCACCGCGTCATAATGCGCTTCGGTCTGCTCGGCGTAGGGCACCCGGCCGAGCATGCCGCCGGCATTGTTGACCAGTCCGTCGAGACGGCCGAAATGCCGCGCACTGTCCTCGACAACGCGTTCGACATCGGCGGGAACCGAAAAATCGCCCTGGACGAGGAAGACCTCCCCGCCGCTGTCGCGAATGGTCTTGCCAAGTTTCTCGGCGGCCTCTTGGCTCGAATTGTAATGCAGTGCCACCTTGGATTTCTGCGCGGCATAGGCCAGCGCGAGTGCCGCGCCTATGCCGGTAGAGGCGCCGGTGACAAGCACCGCCTTGCCGGCGAGATCGGGAATGGTAAGCGCGGTCGTGGTGGGCACTGTCGGTCCTCCGGAGTGTTCAACGGGACCAGCCGTTCCAGGTCCCATGGTCGAGACTGTGCACTATGGCCGGAGATAGGCATAGCCCTGGCTTTGCAGTTCCGCGAGCTTGACCACGCCGCCCTTGTCGGCGGCATGGAAGCCTTCGAGCAGGTCGGCGAGCGAAATGTCCATGCCTTGCATGGTGTTGGCGCAGGCTTGCGGCTCGAGCCCCTGCTTCACCAGGCCGGCGAAGCGGCCGGAGACCGCGGCCGATATGCCCTTCGACTTGAACGCGGCCAGGGCCGGGCCATGCACGACCAGCACGATGTCGACATTGCCGCCGGTCCCCTCATAGTGGTTCTTGATGTTGCCGAGCACGAAATTGACCTTGTCCACATCGCTCAGGTGATAGACGACCTTCAGCTTGGCGGCCTCGGTGGCCGCCGCCTGCACCGCCCGCAAGCCAAGAAACGTTCCGGTTCCGGCAAGAACCGCACGGAACATGTCACGCCGGCGCATGGCTTCCTCCTCCGATTTCACCGCGATTTGCGTGGCCCCGGCCGCAATACTAGCATAAATTGACGCTACGTCCTGTCGATGCGAGGAGGGATCACATGACGTTCAGGGCAGGGGAATGGAGGACAATTGCGGGCGCTGGATTTGGCGTGGTGCTGCTCGGTTTGCTCTCAGGCACGGCAGTCGCCGGCGACACGCTTAAACTCAGGGAACTCAGCCCGAACGGGGCGGATGCCTGTTTCGGCCGGGTCTATGACGCAGCCCATCTCAAGGCGCATCCGAAGCAGAAGGTGGCGCGGATCTTCTTCTACTACGGCCATGACCCGGTCAGCCGGCCGAACGAAGAGCCCACGGCAAACGCCGACACATCGTATAATGGCTTTCTCACCACCACGGTGCGTGGCGCCAAGGCGCCGGAATGGGCCGGCGGCTGGTGCAATCACGAATCCGAGGACGGTACATCAGGCCCGATCCGCTGCGGCATGGATTGCGATCGTACGCTGGCCTCGCTGAAAGTCGACGACAAGGGCCGGCTGCTCCTCTCTGATCTGTCCTCCGATATCTACCTCGATCCGGACTCCGCGGAGCAACTCGGCAAGGCGGAATACAACCGCCAGGCGCTCGGCTCGGAGGATGATAATTTCCGCCTTGACCCGATGCCGGCCGCAACCTGCCAGGCCGAGTTCGCCCGCATCGATCCCGTCGATCCGGCGCTAGGGGACCCGTTGCGCGTGCGGCTGAAGCCGGACCAGCCCTTCTGCTATGGTCGTGACTACGACGCGGCCCATATGAGTTCGCACCCCAACCAGCTGACGCAGTCGATCCGGGTGTTCCGCGGACCTGTGGAACTGGCATCCTTCGCCTCGGGGGGCGACGCCGCCAACTGGCCCGATGGCGCCGACATTGCCGTCTCAGTGACGACCAGAAAGAATGGCGCCAAGGTCACGCAGACCTATTCCTGCCAGGGCGAGGCGGACCAGTGGCGCTGCGCGGCAAGCTCGAAGATGAGCGATTTTGCCTGCGACATCGTGCAGAAGGAGATCTTCCTCAAGCGCGGCGCCAACGGCATGATGATGCTGGCCAATCCCAATAGCAGCCTGGCGATCGTCGATCTGTGCTCGAAGGCCGCCGACGGCAAGACGAAGTCGGACGACAAGGTCTATCGGCTGGAGCCTATGCCGCAATCGGCCTGCGCACCTTGAGGCCTGTCGATATTCAGGTGAGGCCGGGCTGCGAATGGCGGCTTCCTGCGCTTCCGGTGCTCACGTACTTTGAGTACGCTCCGCTCCGGTTCTCGGAAGCCACCATTCTCGACTCGGCCTGACCTGAATCTCGACAGACCTCAGGCTAGCGCGAGGCTACGCAAACGGCACGGCGGTCGTGCCCTTGGGCAGCTTCGCCTCATCGTCGGGCTCGACATGGATGGTGACGCGCACCGAGGGGATTTCGGCTTTCAGCGCGTCCTCGATGCGGTCGCAGATGACGTGGCTGGCGCCGACCGACATGTCGGCGTCGACGACCAGATGGAACTCGATGAAGGTGGCGCGGCCGGCGATGCGGGTTTTCAGATCGTGCACCTCCAGCGCGCCCTTGCAGTTGGACGAGATGATGTCGCGGATGCGCATATGTTCCTGCGTGTCGACGGCGCGGTCCATCAGCCCGTTCATCGACGAACCGATGACGTGCCAGCCCTGCCACAGGATGTTGAGCGCGACGATGACGGCAAGTGCCGGATCGAGGATCTGCCAGCCGGTCAGGATCGCCCCGACCAGGCCGCCGAAGACACCGATCGAGGTCACCACATCGGTCATGATATGATTGCCGTCGGCGACCAGCGCCGGCGATTTCTCGGCCCGGCCGACGCGGATCAGCGTCCAGGCCCAGAAGGCATTGATGGCAGTGGCGACGCCATTGATGGCAAGACCTTTCCAGGGCTGCGCGAGCGGCGCTGGCGTTTGCCAGGAGCGCCAGACTTCGTTCAGGATCAACAGCGCGGCGACGACGATCAGCACGCCTTCGAGCACGGCCGAGAAATACTCGGCCTTGTGATGGCCGAACGGGTGGTCCTGGTCGGCGGGCTTGTAGCTGACCTGGATCGCCCAGAAGGCGGCGACCGAGGCAATGACGTTGACGATGGATTCCAGTGCGTCCGAATAGAGCGCGACGGAGCCGGTGACGTACCAGGCGGCGACCTTCAGCGCGAGCACGACAAAGGCGATCACGATCGACCAGAAGGCAAGGTTGGCGACCTTGCGCTTGCCGGCGGCTTTCGTCGCGATCATCATGGCATTGTCGGCTTCGGCCATTCCGTCAGGCTGCCTTTTCCTTGGCCTTGCGCGGCAAATGGGCGACGATATTCTCGATGATGCGCATGCCGGCATTGTGGCCGAGTGTCATGATCGATTCCGGGTGGAACTGCACCGCGGCGATCGGCTCCTTGCGATGTTCGAAGGCCATGATCACGCCGTCTTCTGTCTCGGCCGTGACGATGAAGTCATCGGGCAGCCGCACCGGATCGGCGAAGATCGAGTGGTAGCGGCCGACGGTGACTTCCTTGGGCAGGCCCGAGAAGATGATGCCCGGCTTTGAGACGCGGATGCGCGAGGGCTTGCCGTGCATCGGGATGTGCAACTGGCGCAGTTCCCCGCCATAGGCCTCGGCCAGCGCTTGCAGGCCGAGGCAGACACCGAAGATCGGCAAGTCGCGGGCGCGCGCCTTCTTGATGGTGGCGGCACAGTCGAAATCCTTCGGCGTGCCAGGCCCGGGCGACAGCACGACGAGATCCGGCTTCAGCCGCTCGAAGACTTCCTCCGGCACCGGCGTGCGCACGGTCGAGACATTGGCGCCGGTCTGGCGGAAGTAGTTGGCCAGCGTGTGGACGAAACTGTCCTCGTGGTCGACGAGCAGGATGTTGACGCCGTCGCCGACGCGCGCGGTGGTGCGCTCGGTGCTGGCGGAATTGCCCGTCTTGGCGTCGCGGATGGCGGAGAGCATGGCGGATGCCTTCAATTCGGTTTCGGCTTCTTCTTCCTCGGGAATGCTGTCGAACAGCAATGTGGCGCCGGCGCGCACCTCGGCGATGCCGTCCTTGATGCGGATGGTACGCAACGTCAGGCCGGTGTTCATGTCACCGTTGAAATTGACCATTCCGATGGCGCCGCCATACCAGGCGCGGGGGCTCTTTTCGTTCTGCTCGATGAAGCGCATGGCCCACAGTTTCGGCGCGCCGGTGACGGTGACCGCCCAGGCATGCGAGAGGAAGGCATCGAAGGCATCCATGCCTTCGCGCAGCCGGCCCTCGATGTGATCCACGGTATGGATCAGGCGCGAATACATCTCGATCTGGCGGCGGCCGATGACGCGCACCGAACCCGGCTCGCAGACCCGCGACTTGTCGTTGCGGTCGACGTCCGAACACATTGTGAGCTCGGATTCATCCTTCTTCGAATTGAGCAGCTTCAGGATCTGCTCGCTATCGGAAATGGCGTCGTCGCCCCGCTTGATGGTGCCCGAGATCGGGCAGGTCTCGACACGGCGGCCGTTGACGCGCACGAACATTTCGGGCGAGGCGCCGATCAGGTATTCGCCTTCGCCCAGGTTGATGAAGAAGGAATAGGGCGAGGGGTTGATCGACTTCAGCTTGCGCGAAATCTCGGATGGCTGCGTCTCGCAACGCTCATAAAACATCTGGCCGGGAACGACCTCGAACAGGTCGCCGCGCTTGAACGAGTCCATCGCGCGGCGCACAAGGTTGGCATATTCGCCGGGCTCATGGTCGCCACGCGGCGGGATGCGGTCGGCGGTCTGGAACGGCTCGGCGATTTCGTCGCGCGGCAGGCCCTCGGTCGAAAAACCCTCGCCTGAATAGTCGTAGCGGTCAGTCCAGGCCTTGGCCGAATAATGGTCGACGACCAGGATCTCGTCAGGCAGGAACAGCACGAGGTCGCGCTGGCTCTCCCTGCGCTCGAGCTTGTAGTCGACCGGGTCGAACTGGAAGGCGAGGTCGTAGCCAAAGGCGCCATAGAGGCCGAGATTGGCGTCTTCCGCTGTCTTGAACAAAGCGGTGATGGCACGCAGCACGGTAAAGACCGAAGGCACGCGGCTGCGCTCCTCTTCGGTGAAGACACGGCCCGGTTTGGCGACATCGAGGCGGATCAGCTTCCTGGTCGTCTCGGCGATCGTGACATCAGCCAAGCCGCCGAGCGTCTTGCCGATGACCGGCAACAGTGCTTCGCCACGCCCGTTCAGTGCCTCGATGCGCATGGCGCGACCGCGCGCGGAGATGACCAGAGGCGGATCGATGATGGCCGTGTCCCAGCGCGTGTAGCGGCCGGGATATTCGTAATTCGAGGAAAACACGGCACCGCGGCGCGAATTCAGCCCGTCGACGTAAGTGTCGATCGCGCCTGCATAGGGCCGGTCGTGGCGCTCGCGGGTGATGGTGATGCCACCCGCGGTCACGAAGCTTTCAGCGCCGTTTTCCAGAACCTTCATCGTCATTGCCGTCTCCATCTGGCTTGTTGGGGCAACGGACCCGGGACTGGCTTGGAAAAAACAAATGGCCGCCCGGACTTTCCGTTGCGGCCACCCTCTACTTTTCACGCACGCGCGTTCGAACAGGCCGCTGTCAGCAGGCCCACCACCAAATGGTCTTGGTCGAACGCATGTTCATGGCGAAATCCATAGCGGCGAAAAACTGGATGCGCAACTGATTTGAAAAGCCTCTTCGGTGGCCGCCGGTTCCCAGGCTCATGGCACATCGCCAGAGCTGGCGGTCGCGTCTAGGCTGGATACCCAACACCATGAAGACGGGAAACACCAATGACCGAACAGGCCGAGCGCGCGCGGACGTTCCATTCCCTTCACGTGAAGGGCAACCCGATCGTTCTCTACAATGCCTGGGATCCGGGCTCAGCAAAGATCGTGGAGAAGGCAGGCGCCAAGGCCATCGCCACCGGCAGCTGGCCGGTCGCGGCAGCATTCGGTTATGCCGATGGTGAGAAAATCCCGCTGGACCTGGCACTCGACAACATCAAGCGTATCGTGGCGGCGGTCTATCTGCCGGTGACGATGGACCTCGAAGGCGGTTATGGTGTCGAACCGGAGGTCGTTGCCAAGACGGTGACACGTGCCTTGCAGGCCGGGGCCATCGGCTTCAATTTCGAGGACCAGATCGTTGGCGGCACGGGCTTGCACGACATCGGCGTGCAGGTACGGCGGGTCGAAGCGGCCGCGGCCGCCGTCAAGGCCTCCGGTATCCCGGCCTTCCTCAACGCCCGCACCGACATCTTCCTCAAGGCCAAGCCCGATGCGCATGACAAGGCGCTGCTCGACCAGGCGATCGAGCGGGCGCATGCCTATGAAAAGGCCGGAGCAAGCGGCTTCTTCGCGCCGGGTCTCGGCGACGAGGGCCTCATCGAGGCGCTCTGCAGGGCCACGACGCTGCCGGTCAACATCATTGCGCTGGCGCATGTGCCGCCGCGCCAGCAGCTGGCCGAACTCGGCGTCGCCCGTATCAGCCATGGCCCGGTGCCTTACCGGCAGATGGCGGAATGGCTGGAGGCGAAAGCGCGGTTGGCCATTTCTGGCTAGGTCAGTCTTCCAGCGTCCCTGATCGTGCGTCGGCGCTCTTCCTGTCGCCGACCAGCTTCAGCAGGTCCTCGCCGGCGCGGATGATGCGGCGCGAGCGGCGGGTCAGGATGATGCCGTCCTGCGGCGCGAACACTTCCGCGCGGCCATCGGCTTCGCCCGGCGCGTGCACGATGGTGGCGAGGCGCGTGCCCCTGGCGACACGGTCGCCGGGCTTGACGTCATAGAGCACAGCACCGGCCCGGGGCGCGGGCATCATGTCGATGTTTTCCAGGGGGGCCACAGTGCCGGTGAAAGGGCCGGGTGCGGGGAGTGCGCTGTCGGCGATCACGCCGCGTACCACCAGCAGCCGGTAGAGGCCTTCGGCATCGGCGGCAGCCAGCGCGCCATCGACATCGAGGATGCCGCGATATTCGACCGTGGTGGCGACACGGCGGTCGAACTTCGCCACATCGGCGGGAACGTTCTGATAGGGCATGATCGAGGCGCCCTCGAAGGTGCCGTCTGTGTCCTCGCTCCACAGCACCACCGCATCGACGCCCATGGCGGCGGCGCAATCGGCCATGGCCGGCCACAGGCTGGTGTGGACGTAGAGATAGGCAAGACCCTCGTCATCGCAGTGCAGGTCGAGCACGATGTCGTGGCCCATCGACAGTTGCACCAGGCGTGACTTCAGCCGCTGGTCGGCGCCGCCAAACGAGGTGTCCGGCAAGAGCCTGGCGTCGGGCGCGGCAAGCAGCGGAAAGCCGCGGTTGAAATTGGTGCGGGTGCCCAGATGGAAGCGGCCCTGGTGCTCGCCGAAATGATATTGCGCGCGGCCGATCGGGTTGGCCCACGGTACGATGGTGATGCTGCCCTTGATGCGGCCTTCGGCCTCCGCCTTGTTCAGCGCCGGCATCAGCGCGTCGATGGCGACGACGCCTGGCAGTTCGCCGGCATGGAGTGCGGCCTGCAGATAGGCCGAGGGCGCCGCCTTGTCGCTGCCTGTGAAGCGGAACACCGGGAATTCGTAGGAAACGCCTTCGCTATCACCGGCGATGCGTTCGATCGATTTCTGCATGACTTCCTCCATCAAGAGCAAGAAGACATGCCCATCTGAGGCTATCGATGTCGATTGGTCCAGCCGGCCGCGCTATGGGCGCAAGATTTCCATCCCTCTGACGGAAGAGACGTCTATTCCGCGGCAGCCTGGAGCGAGACGGGCGCGCGCCGGTCCAATGCCTGCGACAGCACTGCCACGGTGACAGCCAGCAAGGCGAGCACCGCGCCGACCAGCGGCAGATTGGCGTAGGAAACGCCGGCCGACAGGGCCACGCCGCCAATCCAGGCGCCGCCGGCATTGCCGACATTGAAGGCGCCCTGGTTCAGCGTGGCGGCAAGGTTCGGCCCTTCCGAGGCCGCCTCGACGACGCGGATCTGCAGTGGCGGCACGACGACGAAGATGAGCAGGCCCCAGAGGAAGACGATGCCGATGGCCACACTTGCGATGGCCCCGAACTGCATGAAACCGACGAACAGGACCGCCATCAAAAGCAGCGTACCGATGACGGTCGGCATCAGCTTCCAGTCGGCCAGGCGCCCACCAATGATGTTGCCGATCGTCATGCCGGCGCCGAACAGCAGGAGCACCCAGGTAACTGCCGAGGTGGACAGGCCGGACACGTCGGTCAGATAGGGCTTGATGTAGGTGAACACGGCAAACAGGCTGGCCGAGGCCAGCGAGGCGATCAGCATCGCCAGCCAGACCTGCAAACTGCCCAGCACGCGCAACTCGCCGCGCAGGCCACCACCGCTCGGCTCAGTGACATCGGACGGCACCAGCCAGGCGATCGCCGCGACAGAGATCAGGCCGATGCCGACAACGGCGATGAATGTGGAGCGCCAGCCGAACGCCTCGCCGAGGGCTGTGCCCGCGGGAACGCCCAGGATGTTCGAAAGCGTCAGGCCGGCAAACATCAGCGCCATTGCACTGGCGCGTTTGTTGCGCGGCACGAGGCTTGCGGCAACGACCGAGCCGATGCCGAAGAAGGCGCCGTGCCCAAAAGCGGTGAAGACACGCGCCGCCATCAGCGTCCAATAATCAGGCGCGATGGCGCAAAACAGATTGCCGACGACGAATGAAGCCGTAAGCCCGACCAGCACCGGCTTGCGCGGCAGATGCGCGGTGGCCATGGCGACGATCGGCGCCCCGAAGACAACGCCCAGCGCATAGCCCGTCACCAGCAGACCGGCCGACGGGATCGACACGCCAAGGTCGGCGGCGACCTCCGGCAGCAGGCCCATGATGACGAACTCGGTGGTGCCGATGCAGAAAGACGCAATGGCAAGCGCAAGGATCGGCAAGGGCATGGAACGTCCAGACTGAATCGGTTCAATTTCAGTCTGCGCGAGGAGTCATGCCGGGTGCAATGTATATTGCTGCATTGCAGCAATGCAGAAAGCGTGGAGCAGATTGAAACGAGGCGCCGCGGCGCCTCGTTTGTGATCAGCGTTGAGGGAACAAGCCTTTCCCGATCATGGCGCCTTTGGCAAGGCATAGGCGATGATGTAGTCGCCACGATCGGGCGACTGACGCGCACCGCCCGCCGACACGACGACGAACTGGCGGCCGCTCTCGGGCGAGGTGTAGGTCATCGGCGTTGCCTGCGCGCCGACCGGCAGGCGGCCCTTCCAAAGCTCCTTGCCGGTGGCGACGTCGATGGCGCGCAGATAATAGTCCTGCGTGCCGGCATAGAAGACGAGCCCGCCCGCCGTCGTCACCGGGCCGCCGAGTGACGGCATGCCGATCGGGATCCGCAGGCCGGTCTTCATCTCAAGCGGGCCGGTGTCCTGCAGCGTGCCGGCCGGAATCTGCCAGACGAGTTTTCGCGTGTTCAGGTCGATGGCGCTGATCGTGCCGTAGGGCGGCTGGTGGCAGGGCACGCCGAGCGGCGACATGAAGCCGTTCTTGAGCGCGCCATACGGCGTGCCGAGCTGGGTGCCCAGACCGTCATGCGCCGCCGAGGGGCCATAATTGTCTGCCACCGCGCGCGGCAGCAATTCGACGAATTGCGGCATGCGGATATCGTTGACGATCAGGTAGCCGTTGGCCTCGTCGATCGAGGCGCTGCCCCAGTTCATGCCGCCATAATAGCCGGGAAACTGCAGCGAACGCGTCGGACCTGGCGGTGTGAATTCGCCCTCGTAGCGCAGCTTCTTGAAGCCGATACGGCAATAGAGCTGGTCGAACGGAGTGGCGCCCCACATGCTGGCCTCGGTGAATGGCTGATCGCCGATCGAAGGCATGCCGACCGAATAGGGCTGGGTCGGCGACAGGAAATCCTCCTTGGCGCCGCCATCTTGCGGCACCGGCTTTTCCTGCACCTCGGCGATCGCCTTGCCGTCGCGGCGGTCGAGCATGAAGATCTGGCCGCGCTTGGTGACCTGGATCAGCGCCGGCACCTTTCCGCCCTTGCCGTCGGGCACATCATAGAGCGCCGGCTGCGAGGGAAGGTCATAATCCCACAGGTCATGATGCACGGTCTGGAATTTCCAGCGCTCGCGGCCCGTGGCGATATCGAGCGCGACGACCGAAGCGGTGTAATCCTCCGCCGCCTTGCTGCGCTCGGCGCCGAAGAAGTCGGGTGTGGCGTTGCCGGTCGGCAAATAGACGAGGCCGAGCGCGTCGTCATAGCTCGGCGTCGACCAGACGTTGGGCGTGCCGCGCGTGTAGGTCTGGCCTTCCGGTGGCAGTTTGGTGATCGCCGGATTGCCGAGGTCCCAGGCCCATACCAGCTCGCCTGTCCTGGCGCTGAAGGCCCTGACGGCGCCGGACGGCTCGCCGGTCTCGACATTGTCCCAGACCCAGCCGCCGACCATGATCAGGTCGCGCATGACGGTGGGCGCCGAAGTCTGGAAATAGAAACCGGCCTTCACCTCGCCCATGCCTTGCTTGAGGTCGACGGTGCCGCCTTGGCCGAAATCCGGGCAGGGCTGGCCGGTCTTGGCATCGATCTCGATCAGCCGCGCATCGATGGTGGTCATGACGATGCGCCCCGCACAGACCGCTGAGGCGCCACTGGCCGCGGCATCGGCCGCCGGCTCGTAGTAGCTGACGCCCCGGCAACGCTGCCACAGCGGCGCCGAAGCCTTCGGGTCGAATTTCCAGCGCGGCTCGCCGGTTTCGGCGTTGAGCGCGTTGACGACATTTTTCGAGGAGCAGGTGTAGACCGTGTCGCCGATCTGCAGCGGCGTGTTCTGGTCCTCGGCGCCCTTGACCGGTATATCGCCGGTGCGGAAGGTCCAGGCGACCTTGAGGTCCTTCACATTGTCCTTGTTGATCTGGCCGATCGGCGCATAACGCGTGCCGGCGGGCGTGCGGCCGTAATGGCGCCAGTCGGTGCTGGAGGCGGTCGCGGCAAGCGGCGGCGCTTTGCTGGCGGCGACCATGTCGCGGATCACGCCATGCGGCTGGAAGGCGTAGGCTGCAGTGGCGATCAAGCCGAGCACGAGGACACCTGCAACGGCGAACGGGCCGCGCTTGCCGCCGCCGGATGACGGGAAA
The DNA here is from genome assembly GCF_056868045.1 of Mesorhizobium sp. HAY1-8B. Lineage (NCBI taxonomy): Bacteria > Pseudomonadati > Pseudomonadota > Alphaproteobacteria > Hyphomicrobiales > Phyllobacteriaceae > Mesorhizobium > Mesorhizobium sp. HAY1-8B. The sequence goes on along the minus strand of NZ_CP200321.1, from coordinate 6,424,194 downwards.
AGCGGCGCCAGCAGGAGGGCGATCACCGCCAGCACCGCCGGCGCGACCAGCCGCGGCACCAGCGGCCAGAAGTTCAGCCCGGCCTCCCACAACGCCCAGGCAATGGTGGCGACGAAGATGAGGAGGTAGAGCCAGAAGCCTGCGCGCCGCCGTAGGGCGAAGAGGAAACCGGAAACGATGATGCCGGCGCCGGCCAGCGCATAGTACCAGGAGCCGCCAAGACCGATGAGCTGGACGCCGCCATAGAGCAGCGGCAGGCCGATGATCATCAGCACCAGGCCGAAAAGCACGAGCAGCCAGATGCCGCCGGAGCTGTTGGAATCTTGTTTCGACATATCGGTCCTCACGTTTTTCCGGGTGCGGCGCCTCGCGGTCGCGGCGGCCGAAAAGGGCCGTCAGGGCGATCTTTGGAGCTCGGTCGTCGGCTTCCGGTTCTTGGCGACTGGGGCTTCGCCAGGGAAAAGAATTTTATCGCAACCTAATAAATAGCATGTTATCTTTTTCGGTATGTCCAAGCAAGACCCGGATCGTGCCAGATTTGGCCAACTGGTTATATCAGTCGCAAGGCTTTGGCGGCGCGCGGCCGACAAGGCGCTCGACGATTGCGGCCTGTCGCATGCCACCGCCATGCCACTGGTGATGCTGTCGCGGCTGGGTGACAATCGGCGCCAGGGTGTCCTTGCCGATCATCTTGGCTTCGAAGGGCCGTCCCTGGTGCGCATCGTCGACCTGCTGGTCGAGGAGGGGCTGGTGACGCGCACCGAGGATGCCGCCGACAGGCGGGCCAAGATCCTGTCGCTCACCGATGCCGGGCGCCGCCGTGTGACCGAGATCGAGCGCCTGCTGGCGGTGCTGCGCGCCGATCTGCTCAGTGATGTCGGTGACGACGAGCTGAAAGGGGCGATGCTGCTGCTCGGCCGGCTGGAGGCGAAGCTGACCGGGCCGGATAGCGAATAGATTTCAGGCCAGAGGCTTCAGTTCCTGCGCGATCGTTGGCAACAGTTCCGACACGGTGGGGTGGATGTGCACCGCGCGCGCCAGAGTGTCGACGGGCGCCTTGGCGTACATCAGGTCGAGCACGCAATGCACCGCCTCGTCGCCACCGGGGCCGAGCACCGAGCAGCCGAGGATTTCGCGCGTGTCGGCATCGACAAGGATCTTCATGAAGCCTTGCGTCTCGCCCTTTTCGACGGCGCGGCCGACGCGCGTCATCGGCCGCTGGCCGACCAGCGCGCGACGCCCGGATTTCTTCACCGCCGCTTCCGTCATGCCGCAGCGGCCGAGCGGCGGGTCGATGTAGAGCGCATAGGCCTCGATGCGGTCGCTGACTTTGCGCGGATCATTGTCGAGCAGGTTGGCGGCGACGATCTCGTAGTCGTTGTAGGAGGTGTGGGTGAAGGCGCCCCTGCCGTTGCAGTCGCCCATCGCCCAGATGCCGGGCACGCTGGTGCGCAGCTGGTCGTCGACGATGACGGCACCACGCTTGTCGACGGCGACGCCGGCTCTATCGAGGCCGAGATCGTCGGTGTTGAGCGTTCGGCCGAGCGCCAGCAGCACGTGAGAACCGACGGCCGGCGGCTTGCCGACCGAGAAGGTCACCGCGATATCGTTGCCTCTCTTGGCGAAGCCGATGTCGTCGGCGCCGACATGGACCGCGATGCCTTCGTTTTCGAGGATCGACAGGATGGTCGCCGAGACGTCCTCGTCCTCGCGGCCGGTCAGGCGCGGGCTCTTCTCGATGACGGTGACGTCCGAGCCGAAGCGGCGGAACATCTGTGCGAACTCGAGCGAGATGTAGCTGCCGCCGACGACGATGAGGTGGCGCGGCAGCACGTCGAGATCCATCATCGAGGAATTGGTCAGGTAGTCGATGTCGTGGATGCCCGGCAAATCGGGCACGGACGCGCGGCCACCCGTGTTGAGGAAAATCTTTTCGGCGGTCAAAAGGTCGTCGCCGACACGTACCGTGTTGGCGGATTCGAAGCGCGCATGGCCGCGATAGAGCGTGCAGCTCTTCATGCCGGCGATCCATGTTTCCAGATTGCCTCGGGCGTCGTTGGTGACCTTGTCCTTGCGCGCCTTGATCCGTTGATAATCCACACCGACGGGGCCACCGAGCGTGACGCCATAGTCGGCGGCGCGCCGCGCCAGATGCGCGGCATAGGCGCTGGCGACCATGGTCTTGGTCGGCATGCAGCCGGTGTTGACGCAGGTGCCGCCGACCAGCTTGCGCTCGATCAGCGCCACGCTCATGCCGGCGGCGGACAGGCGGCCCGCCAATGGCGACCCCGCCTGGCCCGCGCCGATGATGATGGCGTCGAAGGTTTTTGCGTTTAAGCTCTGGGCCGTCATGCCACCGCCGCCACGATCAGCAAGCCGCCGATGATCGCCACCGCGTCCTCGATGAAGGCGGCGGGCGGATCCTTGCCGAAGGCGGCCGCCAGCCGGCCGCGCGCTTCGGCGCCGCCCAACGTGCCGATGACCGCGCCGATGGCGCCGGCGATCAGGCCGCCTATGGTGGAACCGCCGGTCGCACCGATCACCGCGCCGCTGAAAGCACCAAGCAGGATGCGGGCGCCGAATTGCTGCGGCACCTTGCGGCTTGGCGTCGACGGCAGCTGGTCGGTGACGAGCTCGACGATGGCCAGGATGGTGAAGATGCCGACAGCGGCCCAATGGCTCATGAAGCTGGCCCAGGTGCCGGCAACCGGCAGCCAGCCCAGATATGCGCCCCAGGCGACGGCGGCCGGCGCGGTCATGGCGCGCAGGCCGGCAATGACACCGATCAGAAGTGCAAGAAGCAAGAGCATGTTGATCCCCCTCGATCACTGGCCAGGACGGCCTTGAGACGGCAGGCTACCATAGGTCCGATATTTGACCAGTACTCGGATTGGCGCTTTTGTGCCGGCCGCACTCATGCTTTTCAAAGACGTCAATGGGAGACCACGCCATGGCCGGAAGCGAGCGCGCGAAGATGGCGGCCGGCGAATGGTACACTTGCCTCGATGACGAGTTGGAGGCACTGCGCGTCACGGCGCGCGACGCGGTGTTCGAGCACAATTGCCTGCCGCCGCGGCAGCGCGGCAATCTCGGGCCGGGCTTGAAGGCATTGCTTGGTAGCGTGGGTGAGGGCGCGCGCATCGAGGCGCCGTTCCACTGCGCCTATGGCTTCAACATCGTTCTCGGCGATGGCGTCTTCCTCAACGCCGGCTGCACCATCCTCGACACGGCAAGCGTGCGCATCGGCAAGGAAACGTTGCTCGGCCCCAACGTGCAGATCTATTGCGCCGAGCACCACAAGGAAGTTGCGGGGCGACAGGCGGGGCTGGAGATCGCCAGGCCGGTCGAGATCGGCGCCCATGCCTGGTTCGGCGGCAGCGCCATCATCCTTGGCGGCGTCAGCATCGGCGAGGGCGCCATCGTCGGCGCCGGCGCCGTGGTGACGCGTGATGTGCCCGCGAACGAGACGGTGGTCGGCAATCCGGCGCGACCGGTCAAGCGCCGTTGACGTTACGCCGTGGGAAACCGGATCGTTGCCTCAAAACCATCCTGTCGGCCGGATGCTGGCGAGTTCAGGACCAGCGTCGCATCGATCTGTTGCAGGATTTTGCTGACGATCGCCAATCCGAGGCCCGACCCCTCCGCACGAGTCGCGCCCCGTTCGAACCGTTTGATCAAGCCCTGTGGGACCGGAACCACCGGACCTTGGTTGATCACACTGAGCCGGGCGTCCTCGTCGATGCGCACGACAACCTCGCCGCCTTCGGCGCCATGCCGCAAGGCATTCTCGATGAGGTTGCGCAGCACGATGGCCAGCGCATCGGTGTCGATCGCGGCGTATGATCGCCGGGTTGGCGGGATCAGGATACACGCGCTTCCGCCAGTTCGTTCGTGGGCCGCGCGCGGTGAGCGCTTATCTCGCCGACGTGGCGCAGGGTGATGAGAGGCGCTATCTAGGCCACAACCCTGCCGGCGCCGCCATGGTGCTGGCGCTTCTGACCTGCGTGGCAGGGATCGCGCTGACCGGCTGGATGCAGACCACCGATGCCTGGTGGGGCGTGGCCTGGGTCGAGGACACGCACAAGATCCTGGGCAATGGCATCCTGGTGCTGATCGGGCTTCATGTCGGCGGCGTACTGCTGGCGAGCCTGCGTCATCATGAAAATCTGGTTCGCGCCATGGTCACCGGCCGCAAGCGTGCGCCATCGCCGGAAGACGTTGCCTGATTCCGGCGGTTGGAATGCAAAGGCGCCGTATCGATACGGCGCCTTTGCCGTTCAGGATGAAAGGACGTGCGCCACGCGCGTGCCCTGATCGGCCCGCCTGGAAAACTCCCGCCGGTATTGCGCCGGCGATGTCCTTAGCCTCGCGGCGAAATGCTGGCGCAGCGATGCGGCGCTGCCGAAGCCGGCCTCGAAGGCCACGACATCCATCGATTTCTCCGTGGCTTCCAGCAACCGCTGCGCCAGTTCGATGCGCTGGCTGGTCAGCCAATCGCCAAAACTGGTGCCGATCGATTTCTGGAAGCGGCGGGTGAAGGTGCGCCGAGTGAGGCCTGCCAATTCGGCGACGCTGTCGAGGCTGTGCGTTTCGCCGAGCGTCGTGCGCACCGCGTCAAGCGCCTGGGTGAAGCGGTCGGCATTCGCGCTTCTTGCCACGGGGCGTTCGATGAACTGCGCCTGCCCGCCCTGCCGGTGCGGTGAGAGTACGACATGCCGGGCGAGCCGTAGTGCCGCCTCGGCGCCATAGCGGGCGCGCACGATATGCAGGCAGCAGTCCAACCCGGCGGCGACCCCGGCGGAGGTGACGATGTCGCCGTCATCGACATAGAGCACATCGGCATCGACTGAAATGTCGGGGTGCAAGGCCTGCAACTGGTCCGTATAGGCCCAATGCGTGGTCGCCTTCCGGCCCGACAGCAGGCCGGCCGCGGCGATGGCAAAGGTGCCGAGGCACAGGCCGACGATCAGCGCCCCGCGCCGGTGCGCGCGGTCGAGTGCTTCATTTAACGGCCTGGCCAGAGGGGCTTCGAGATCCTTCCAGCTCGGAATGATGACGATGTCGGCGTCGTCGAACGCGGAGAGCCCATGCGGGACAAGGATGCTCAGCCCGGCATCCGTCTCGATCATGCCTGCCTCGGCCCCGCAGACGCGGAAGTCAAAGCGCGGCAGGCCGAGCCTGGTGCGGTCGGCGCCGAACACCAGGCAAGGCACGGAGAGATGGAACGGACTGATGCCGTCGAATGCGAGGACAGCAATGATCGGGGCGGTCATTGGCGTTTCCAGTGTGGGAAGCTGAATTGTCCCAATTCTTTCGAACGATGTCAATCGGGCCACTTTTGGCTGCTTGTCGACCGGTCTATTTTCGGCCCATCGCATTCAAGCCGGAAGGAAAACACCATGTCTGACAGAGCCAACACCACACCGCGCCGCGCACTCGTCGTCGTGGATGTCCAGAACGACTACGATGGCGGCAACCTGGCCATCCAGCATCCGCCGTTCCGCGACAGCGTCGTCAATGTGGCGCGCGCCATGGATGCCGCCACGGCCGCCGGCATCAAGGTGGTTGTTATCAAGCAGATGGCGCCCGAGACGTCACCGATCTTCGCCAAGGGCAGCCATGGCGGCGAACTGCATCCGGAGATCGCCAGGCGCGGCCGCGACCACTATGTCGAGAAGATGCTGCCCTCGGCCTTCACCGGCACGGACCTCGAGGACTGGCTGCGCGCCAATGCCATCGATACGATCACGGTCGTCGGCTACATGACGCATAATTGCGACCTGTCGACCATCATCCACGCCGTGCATATGGGGTTTGCCGTCGAGTTCCTGTCCGACGCGACAGGCTCGGTTCCGTACGCCAACAGCGCCGGCTATGCCTCGGCCGAGGAGATCCACCGCGTGGTCACGATCATTCTTCAGTCGCGCTTCGCCGCGGTGCTGAAGACCACCGAATGGGCCGAGTGCCTGAAGACCGGCGCCTTGCCGGAGCGCGACACGATCTACGCCTCCAATCAGCGGGCGCTGGCGCGCAACGCAGCGTAGGAATATCCGCAAACACAAAGGGCGCCGCATCGCTGCGGCGCCCTTTGCCATTTGGAATTGAAAGATCTTAGAACAAGCCTTCAATCTGGCCGGCTTCGTTGAGGAAGATCTTTTCAGAGGACGGTGCCTTGGGCAGGCCGGGCATGGTCATGACCTCGCCGCAGATGATGACGACGAAGCCCGCACCCGCCGAAAGCCTGACCTCACGCACCGGCACGGTGTGGCCGGTCGGCGCGCCGCGCAGGTTCGGGTCGGTCGAGAAGGAGTACTGGGTCTTGGCCATGCAGACCGGCAGATTGCCGTAGCCGGCGTCTTCCCAGGCCTTGAGCTGGTCGCGCACCGACTTGTCGGCGATCGCCTCCGAGCCGCGATAGATGCGCTGGACGATGGTGTTGATCTTCTCGAACAGCGGCATGGCGTCGGGATAGAGTGGCGCGAATTGCGAGGCGCCGGATTCGGCCAGCGCCACCACCTTGTTGGCGAGGTCCTCGATGCCGGCCGAGCCCTTGGCCCAGTGCTTGCACAGGATCGCCTCTTCGCCCATCGAGGCGACATAGTCCTTCATCGCCTGGATTTCGGCGTCGGTGTCGGAATAGAAGTGGTTGATGGCGACCACAGCCGGCACGCCGAACTGGCGGATGTTCTCAATGTGGCGGCCGAGGTTGGTGCAGCCTTTCTTCACCGCCTCGACGTTTTCCTTGCCGAGGTCTTCCTTCTTGACGCCGCCATTCATCTTCATGGCGCGCACGGTGGCGACGATGACCGCCGCCGCCGGCTTGAGGCCGGCCTTGCGGCACTTGATGTCAAAGAACTTTTCAGCACCCAGGTCGGCGCCGAAGCCGGCTTCGGTGACGACATAGTCCGCCAATTTCAATGCCGTCGTGGTGGCGACGACCGAGTTGCAGCCATGGGCGATGTTGGCGAACGGGCCACCATGGACGAAGGCCGGGTTGTTCTCCAGCGTCTGCACCAGATTGGGCTGCATGGCGTCCTTCAGAAGCACGGCCATGGCGCCGTCGGCCTTGAGGTCGCGGGCATAGACCGGCGACTTGTCGCGGCGATAGGCGACGATGATGTCGCCGAGACGCTTTTCCAGATCCTTGAGGTCGGTGGCAAGGCACAGGATCGCCATCACTTCCGAAGCGACGGTGATGTCGAAGCCGGCCTCGCGCGGGAAACCGTTGGCGACGCCGCCGAGCGAGCAGATGATTTCGCGCAGCGCCCGGTCGTTCATGTCCATGACGCGACGCCACACCACGCGGCGGGTGTCGATGCCGAGCTCATTGCCCCAGTAGATGTGGTTGTCGATCAGCGCCGAAAGCAGATTGTGCGCCGTTGTGATGGCGTGGAAGTCGCCGGTGAAATGGAGGTTCATGTCTTCCATCGGCACCACCTGCGCGTAGCCGCCGCCGGCGGCACCGCCCTTGACGCCGAAATTCGGGCCAAGCGAGGCCTCGCGGATACAGACGATCGCCTTCTTGCCGATGCGGTTGAGGCCGTCGCCGAGGCCGACCGTGGTGGTGGTCTTGCCTTCGCCGGCCGGGGTCGGGTTGATGGCGGTGACCAGGATCAGCTTGCCGTCCTTGTTGCCCTTCACCGACTTTATGAACTCGGCCGATATTTTGGCCTTGTCGTGGCCATAGGGGAGCAGGTGCTCGGTCGGGATGCCGATCTTCTGGCCGATCTCCTGGATCTGCTTTTTCTTGGCGGCGCGCGCGATCTCGATGTCGGACTTCACTTCGGCCATGACGGCTTTCCTCTGGATTGGACGGTGGAGGGGACGGGGTTGATCTCTATCGCAAGCAGGTTGGAACCGGGAGCGCGGGCATGTTCTAACCCTGTCGCTGCCGTGGCGTCAACTTTCATGCAACTATGTTTCCTATAGAGAAAATTCCTCTGCGGTCGGCCGACCTGCTCTCGGTTCTTTCTGGCTCCGCTTGCCGCGCCGTATAGAAGCCAGAGCAGGGGCGCTTCCGCCGTCTCAAAACAGCCGCACAATGCACGGAATGCGACAGAAGCGACGGCGCAAATTCGCCATCGCCGGGCTAAAGCGCTTCGCGCTTCAGCCTTTTGTCTTGTGCATGTCGTTCTCCCAAAACCGGGACCACTTTCGGGTGACATGCACTGCGGCTGGCGAACGCTACTGCGTCAGCACGTTGCTGATTTCGACCATGTTGGAGCGCACGCGCAGGATGTAGAAGCCCATCGTCGTCAGATGCGTCGGCAGCAGCCAGCCATCCTCGCGGCCATTGGCGATGATGAAGGGCTGGATGCGCAGGGCCGAGACGAATTGCGCGTCCATCGTGTCCCACAGGCTCTGCAGGTGTTTTTCCTTGATGACGTCCTCGAAATCGGCCTGGGCGCCTTTCATCAGCCCGTAATAGGCATAGAGCTGGCCGTAGGCGAACCAGTAACGGTCGTCGGCGCGGGTGTCGAACCAGCCATTGTTGTGGTTCTCGGCGCGCTCCTTGAGGATGGCGGAAGTCGAGCCGATATCCGACGCGATGCGGTCGATATACTGCTTCAGATTGTCGGCGCGGGCATCGAAAGTGGCCTGGCAGGTGGCGAGGCGAGCGTTGAACGAGCGCAGCTTGCGCACGGCGTCACGATAATAGCTCGGCGTCGGCGTCTTCGGACCGAACGGGCTCACGCCGAAATACCAGGTGTATTCGTCGAATTGCAGATTGCCGCGCGCGTCCTGCAGGTCGGCATCGATCTGCGAGGTCGTGCGCACGCGGCCGAGATTGTCGGCAAGCTCGGTCGCCGTGCGCCGCACCGCCTGGTTGATGCCACGTTGGAAAGAGGCCTTGTTGTCCATCCACGGCGTGTTGTCCCAGTCGATGCCGAACAGGCCAAGCTTGTAGAGGATCATCGACGAGATCCAGGCATTCTGGTTGACATTGAAGTCGGTCAGGTCCGCCGCCACCTGGGCAATGCCCGAGTTGCCGCAAGTCTTGGCCGTGTCGGTGCCGGTGCCCGCGGCCACCTGCTCACCGGCGGAAACGTTGCGCTTCTCGAAAGTGTAGGTGTCCGGATAGTTGGGGTTGAAATTGTTCCACCACTGGGTGGCGTAGAAGAAGTTGGCGTAGAGGCCGATCAGGACCAGCAGAGCCAGGCCGACCACAGCCTTGAGGATCCAGCCGCGCTGCGCATACCAGCGTCCGGCCCACAGGAACGGCCACAGGATGACGCCGATCAAAAGGCCGATGCCACGGCCGATCCATTGGAAAATCCGGGTGAAGAAATTGACGATCGGATCGAGCATGGCTGTGTCACCCCTCAGCATGATGCCAAAAAGTCGCAGACTTCTTGGATAACATCATGCGCCAAAACAATAAGTCAGAACGAAATGACGGGTTCATTTCGTTCTAGTCAGTCAGGCCGTAGAGGCGTGTGCGAAACGCCACCTTGTCCTTCAAATATGTGGTTTTCAGAACGTCCACAACATGCGATCGCCAAGCGTCGCTGAAGCCGTCATAGTCCTTGTAGAAGCCCTGCTTGTTGAAGATGTAGCGCGAGACGAAGTCGGTCGGCACGAAATCCGAGATCAGCCGGTTGGTCAGCCAGGCGTCGGGATGGTCCGGCTTGGCGCGGATCACCAGGAAGCGCTGCTGCGGGAACACATCCTCGATCTTGAGATGGCCAAGCTGGGCGATTTCCCGCTTGGCGGCGTTGAGGAAGGGAAAGTTGCCGTCCTTGGTGATCAGGTCGGCATGGCCCTGGATCCAGGTCTGCAGCCAGACCTTGTCGACATCGGTCAGATTGCGGTTCGGCTCGGCGTCGCGAATCAGCGCACGCACCACCATCTCGGCGCGGTGCTCGAGATAGCCCGACGCCTCGATCCAGGAGGCGCGCGGCAGCTCGATGCGGCCGGTCGAGGCCAGGAACTTGAACACCTTGTCGGCGTCGTTGATCGAGAGGTAGCTGACCTGCCACGGCCGCGAGCGGCGGAAGCCGGGGGCTGCCGGATCGCTGATCACCGTCGTCATGTCGGGATCGACGAAGACGTAGAGGCCGCCGAAATGGCTGGTCCAGTAGGCATTGTGGCGGAAGATCACCTGGTCGGGCACCAGCGCGTTCTCGCGGATATCGCCGCAAACCTTCGCCAGGTCCACCATGCGGGTCAGCATGGCATTGTCGCGCCAGGCGTCCGGCTCCTGCCTCAGCCGGTCGACCAGCTTGCCGAGTTCGGCGGCCTTGCCCAGCACATCCTCCGCCGACAGCACCTTGAACTCGACCTGGTTGATCGACAGCAAGTCCTCGATGTCGTTGACCTTGGGAACGGAGTCCTCGATCTCGCCGTAGATGACGTCCTTGATGGTCAGCGCGTCGATGGCGCGCTGGTTCTTGGACATGAACTCGAACATCAGCTGCGAGGTGTTGGAGAAGGCTGTGTGCACCACCGGCAGGTCGATCTGCGACGGCGTCAGGATGATGAAGCGGCGATTGACCTCGTTGGGGTCGAGATAGTCGTAATCACCGCACTCGTCAGCGATCTCGGGCGAGAAGCCGGTGCGGTCGATCTGGAAACTCTTGAGATTGGTCGGCTTGAGGCCGAAGGCGGCAAGCGCCTTGTTGTAGCGCTGGATGAGATGCGGCTCGTCGACGGTGAGCAGCCGGCCGTAGATCAGCTCGTTGTCGCGAAGCAGGTCGGGTTTTTTGGCGGAGGTCATTGCGTACCTTTAGGCATTCCAACTGCCCTTCTTTTTCATCTCCTCCATCTCGCGTGCCGCCCTCTCGCGCAGGCGGGCGTCGCGCAGCAGCTTCTCCACGGCTGCGTCGTCGGATTTGTCGGAATAGCGGAACTCGCTGTCGGCGTAGCGGTTGATCTCCTGCATGACCATGTCCATCGAGAACGGACCGCGCAGTTCCTCGATCATCGCTTTCTTCTCGTCGTAGCCCTTGTGCATGAAGGCTTCCGGCTTCTCGAACCAGTCGTCGGGAAGCTCGATGTCCATGGCGCGCATCTTGATGGCGTCGGTGACGTTCTTGATGGCGCGGCCGGTGAAGCGGGGCTCGGCATCCTTGATCAGGTGCAGGTAGGTGCCGATGTCGGCCATCGTCTTGGGCGCGCCATTTTCCTTCATGTAACGCTCATAGACCTTCATCAGCCCGTCTTCCTGCGGCTTCTCGTGCTCTTCATAAGCCTCGGTAACGGCGCGCTGGATCTCCTGCGCGGCGTAGAGTTCATGATCGCCGAGCGGTATCTTGTGGTTCTTGCCGGCGAGCAGAACGAAGATGTCGATATAGTCGTCGCGGGTCTGCGGGCCGTCGACCAGCCAGCGGGCGCCAGCGCGCTGGCGCAGCGCATCATCGACGTTTTCGGGATAGTTGGAGAACATGCCGAACGAGCAGTTGCCGCGCACCACTGTAGCCGCGCCGGCGAAGGCGTCCATCAAGACGCCGGTGATCTCCTGCTGGCCGGCCGAGGCGCGGTCGTCGGAGCGGCGCGCCGCCACCTGGTCGATGTCGTCGATGGTGCCGAAGCCGATGACGCGCGGGTTCAAGACATTGTTGATGAACTGCCGGCAGTTCTGGCCTGACTTGCCCTGGTAGGACGAAATCTGGTCGACGCCGAAATTCTCATAGGCGAAGGGATAGCCGGCGACTTGGCAGTAGCCGTTGACGAGGCCGGCGATCATCTGGATCAGCGTCGTCTTGCCGGTGCCGGGCGCGCCGTCGCCGATGAAGGTGAACAGGAAGCCGCCGAGCTCGACGAACGGGTTCAGTTCGCGCTCGAAATCATAGGCCATCAGCATCTTGGCGAGCTTGACCGACTGGTACTTGGCGATGTGGTTGCCGACGACCTCTTCCGGCTTCTTGAAGGTCATCACCAGCGGCTTGGAGCGCTTGCCGGGCGCGACGTCGAAACCGTCGAGGGTGAAGTCATCCGCATCGATGCGGATATGGGCGTTCTCGAACGGGCCGATGCCGTCGAAACGGCCTTTGCGCACCAGCAACCCGTCGATGGCGACGCGGGCGAAGGCGCGTGTCCGCGTCATCAGGTCGGCATCGTCCTTCGAGCCCGCTATCGCCTTGTCGAGACCGGCGAGGATCGACTTCACCGCATCCTGCGGCGTGTCGAAGAGAAAATCCGGCTCGGGGATGTCGTTGGGCGCCTCACCGTCGCTGTCGATAAGCTGGAACAGGTAGGAGGCGAGGCTGAAAGCCGAGATATAGGCCGAGGCCGACAGAAGTTTCTTGAAGGCCGACGCCTCGTCGCCCTCGAGCGGGGCGCGGGTGTTTTTCGCCTGCAGGCTTTCGAGGTCCGAGCCTTCGGCGAAGATATTCGATATGGCGAGCGCGATTGCCGTGCCGCGCCGGGCACGAAACAAAAGCGTGTGCTGCGGGATGGTGAGCAGCTGGTCGTCGGGATGGACGGCGCCGACCGTCTTCGACAGCTCGACCTCGCGCGTGCGGCGCACCGAGCCGACCGAGACGGTGGAGACGAAGCGGCGGTTGGTACCGGCCAATGCCGTGCCGGATTCGCGCGAGGGATCCTCCAGCACGACGATGCGGGTGATGAAGCTCTGCGCGGTGGCGCGGTGCTTCTCGATCGCCGCTTCCGGGATGGTGGTCAGGCCGGTGTCCATGAAGGATGCTCCGTGGTGTTACGGTCAGACGTCTGAAATGACCTGTCCGTTGGACAGGATGTGGACCTTGTAGCCGCCAAAGATCTTCTGTGCCTCGCCGGCGGCGTAGAGCGCCTGGTAGGCCTCGTGCGGGATCAGCGCGTGATTTTCGTAACTCGACACGCCCTGGCCGGCGGCTTCCAGGTCATCGGTGTTGATGAAGAATTCCTGCGTCGTCTTCTCGCTGGAAAACAGCCCCTTGCGGCCGGGCTTCTCGCCCTTGGAATAGACCTCCTGGATGGTCCAGGTCAGCAGCCAGGCGTTTTCCGGTTTGCGCACCTTGGCCAGCACCTCGGTCACCGTCGAATTGTTGTCGGTAATGCCCGCTGAATAAAAGGGGCCGAGCACGACACGGCGCAACTGCTTGGGGTGCAGGGGCTCGAAATCCTTGTCGAGATTGACCGCGATCGTCGCCGGCGACAGCGTGTAGGCGGAATTCTTCTCGGTGAAATCGTCGAAACGGTGCGCAAGCTCCGGATTGAGCAGCCCATCGACCGGCAGGGGGATGTCGACCTTTTCGTTGAGCTTGCCGTCCCGGTCGACGAGCTGGCGGATCATGCTTTCAGAAGAATCCTCCACCGTCACCATGTAGACCAGCGGCAGGTTGGCGCTGCCGTCGAAGGTCGCCCAATGGACGAGATAATAGGGCCGTGCCGTCTTCGGATTGACCGAGACCTTGGCGGTCTGCGCCAGCGTGAAGGGACCGAAGGTCTGCTCGCTCTTGACGTCCTCGAGGTAGAGCCGCTCGGCCATCGACTTCTGCAACGCTTCGGGGAATTCCTTGTGGCGCAGGATGAAGTCGGCCATCTCCTCGCGCAGTTCGCCGGCCAGCGGGATGTTGGCAAGGCGCGCATCAGCCTGCCGGCGGTCGTTCTCCAGTTCGAGCAGGTTCTGGAACACCGGGAAACCGCTTTCGGCGCGCGAAATACGAAACGTGTCCATGAAGCCCAGCCGGTTGCGCCAGCAGGAGAAGGACTTGTCGAGCCGGGCGATATATTCGGCAACGATCTTGGCGACGATGCCGTGCCGGTAGAGCGGCGAGCGGTCGTCGCGCATGAACACTTCAAGGCCGCTGAGCGCGGCCGTTATTGCCGAGAAATACCGCGCCGCCGCGTCGTTTTCGGGGGTCATGCTGTCAGCCCTGGGATTGTCGCACCGGTGCGCGCGGCAATTATGACTGCACGTAGTTGGCCGAATTGTGCTTCTTCAGCACTTCATCGAAGCGGCGGGCAAAGGCGTCGTCGGCCAGCTTCTTGCGGCGCTGGATATCGGCGCTGGCGACCATGTTCTTCTCGTGCATCTCGAGCAGGTCGCCAATATGCTTCTGCGAGGCGGCACCGATGCCGGCCATGGTTTCTTCCGCCGTGTTGTCGACCTGGCTACCCAGCGTGTTGATCTTGTGGGCGACGTCCTGCTGGGCCGCCGTCTTCAGCGAATCTTCCAGCGCCTTGTAGAGCACGATGCGCTGCTCCGTATCGATGGTCAGCTTGTTGATCAGCGTCGACTGCGCGGCGATCTGGTTGTTGAGCGAATCGACGAAGGTCTGGAACATCGAGGTATAGCGCTCCAGCGTCTGGCTCTCGGCCAGCAGTTCCTGCTCCTTGGCCTGCTTCTCATTGTATTCGGTGGCGAGCTTGGAGCGTTCGCCCTCGAGCTGCGTGCGATCCTTTTGGCTGGTCGAGGCGGCGATCTTGTTCTCGATATCGAGCAGCATCGGGTTGAGTTCCTCGATGCGCTTCTGCACGGCTTCGAGGTTGGTCATGGTGGTCTTGCGGCGCTCGATCACCTGCGACAGGCTGGTCTCGGAAGTCTTGTAGCGCTGGTCGAGAATCTCTTTCTGCGCCTTCAGGATGCCGACGATCGTGTCGGACTTGGCGAGAAGTTCCTGCAGATTGCCGGCCAGCGACATGTTGCGCACGCGGTCGGTGCGCAGGCGCTGTTTGCGCTGGCTGGAGAAGACGCCGACGAAGTTTTCCCAGCCGGTATAGTTCTTCATGCTCTCGAACTCGGCGCCAAAGACGTTGGTGGCGTCCTCAAGGCCGATGATCAGGTCGGCGATGTTGCCTTCCATCACCTTCTGCTGCTTCAGCACATCCTCGATGCGGGCGTTCTCGATGTCGAAATTGGCGTCGCCGATCTTCTTGTCCGCGGTGGCCAGTGTGTCGAGCACGGTGCCGGACTGCTCGATCTTGGTTCGCATGTCCTGGACGACCTGCTTGGTCTTGGCAATTTCGGCGTCGAAATTCTGCAATGTCGCCATAGGGGCCTCCCGCTTCGGCTTCCGGTCGCTGGTTGCGAACAGCGGCGAATATATGTGGGGCTTCCGGGGATTGAAAGACGTGAAGACAAGGGTCGCATGAAAACAAAAGAATCCGCCAAGGCCTTGAAAGACAATGCAGGTGGGGTCATGGCGTGACTAGCCGGTCCGCCGGAACTGGTTCAACTGTCATTGAACTTTCATGCCGGCAAAACAGTCAGCCTCCGCCGACGCGGAAATCCTGAATTCGGGAGGGGATTGAACCTGTTGCAGGCAAACAGATCGGCGCGGCCGCGCCGCCCCGGCGTGCACTCAGGGCTTCGGATCGGCCTTCAGATAGGCAATGACATTGGCGATGTCGTCGTCATTTGTCAGGCCGCCAAAAGCCATTTTGTTGCCAGGAACCTTGAGCTTGGGAGCCTTGAGATATTCGGCAAGATTTGCCTCGTCCCAGACGAGGCCGGCAGCGCCGGCACTCTTCATCGCTTCGGAATAATGGCCAAGGAAGCTCTCGGCTGTACCGGCGGTGCGGCCGACGACACCCATGAGATGCGGGCCGACCTTGTCGCGGTCGCTGGCCGCTTCATGGCAGGCGATGCACCGGTTGAAGACGTGCTTGCCCTGCACGGGGTCGCCGCCGGCATGGGCGGCAATGGAGGTGGCAAGCAGAAGAAGACTGGCTGTGGAAACGGCTCGAAGCATGGCTGACCCCGAAGAGCTTGGCTGACGGCCTTATAGGACCGAGGCCTTAACAAACGCTGCATCGCGGCGGGTTGGCAAGGCGGATCTCCGGACGATCTCCCCGCGACCGGACGATGACCTCAGGCCTGCTGCGCCAGATCGCGGCGCAGGAAGTCGTGCAGCCGATCGACCGCCGGCGTCGTCGACAGCGGGTTGCGCAGGATGCCGATTTCGAGATCCGGCAGTACTGGAAGCCCTTCATTGCCGCCGATGATGCGCAGCGATGGCGGCACGCTGCGCTGCGCCAAACCGGCGACCGCCAGACCGGCCTGCACGACCGCGACCAGGCCCAGCAGCGAGGCGCTGGAATAGGTGCAACGGTAGGCGCGATCGGCATCGCCAAGCGCCTGCAGGACACTCATCCTGGCAGCGCAGCCCGGCTCGAACAACGCGACGGGCAAGGGATCGGTCTGCCAGGCAACGTGGTTGGGCGAGGCGACCCAGACGAAGCGTTCCAGCCGGATCACGTCAAGCGGCTGCTCCGGCAGCCGGGTGACGATCGCCAGATCGAGCCGCCCTTCCGCCAGGGTTTTCACCAGTGCGGTCGACTGTTCGCAGATCAGTTCCACCGTCACCAGCGGGTGGTCCGCGGCGAAGCGTGACAGGACGGGTGGCAGCAGGAACGCAGCATAATCGTCCGGCACGCCGAGGCGCACGCTGCCTGTCTCCTTTGGCCGGGTGACGCTCGCCCATGCCTCATCCGACAATTTCAGCAGCCGGCGCGCATAAATCACGAAATCCTCGCCGATCGCGTTGGGCGTGACGGTTCGGGGACCGCGCACCAGAAGCTGGTTGCCGACCATCTCCTCCAGCCGCTGCATCTGCATGCTGACGGCTGACTGGCTGCGGCCAACCCGCGGTGCCGCGTTGGACAGGCTGCCGCTCTCGACGACGGCGACAAAGGTTTTCAAGAGGTTGAGGTCAAGCGGAGCGGCCATGGTGCTATCAGCATATCGAATAGCTTGTTCCAAATCTATTCGCTTGTTTGAAAGCTATATTGCTGGCCAGATGGGTGTCGTGCGCTCGAGGAACGTCGATGAAGGATCTGTCAACTTCCCGTTTTCCTGCCGCGAGCCTCGCCTTTGCGATGACGATCGCCGGCACGGTCGGCGCCTTCGTCACGGAATCGGGATTGCATCCCGTCACCGTCGTCTTCTGGCGATGCGTGTTCGGCGCGGCGTTCCTCGGCGCGTGGTGCCTTCTGCGTGGCTATCTGCCGGACCGCACCCTGTCCTTGTCCCGCCTCGCGCTGGCAGCGCTTGCCGGGGCCTGCATGGTGCTGAGCTGGACGGCCTTCTTCGCCGGCTTCGCCATGACGTCGATCGCCACGACGACGATCGTCTATCACGTCCAACCCTTCTTCGTGGTTATCATCGGGGTGGTCTTCCTGAAGGAGCGTATCTCGCTTGACCAGATGCTGTGGATGCTCGGCGCGTTCCTTGGCGTCGTGCTGGCCAGCGGGCTGGTGGTCTCGCATGCGCAAGCCAGCACGGGATGGGCGCTGGGCATCGCACTGACGCTGGTCGCCGCGCTGCTCTATGCGGTGGCGACGATCCTTGCCAAGGGTCTGGGCCAGCAACGCGCCGAGGTCACCGTGCTTTGCCAGACGATCGTCGGGATTGTCATGCTCGCGCCCTTCGCCGGGATCGGCCAGCATGTTCCCGCGCATTCATGGGGCTGGCTGGTCAGCATTGGCGTGCTGCACACCGGTATCGCCTATGTGCTGATGAACTCGGCCTTTCCGCGCCTGACGACGCCGGTGATAGGCATCATCACCTTCATCTATCCGGTCGTTGCCATCATCATCGACTGGGCGATCTACGGGCATCCGCTTGGGCCGGCACAGGCCGCCGGCATGGTACTGATCGCCGTGGCGACGCTTGGTGTCCGGTTGGGCTGGCGGTTTCCGCGCTGGCGTGTCTCGGCGGCCTGACGCGGATCGCAGGGAAGCGTGTTCAGGGTTCCATGAAGCCGATGAAATCGTCGGGCGCGGCGCGGCCCATTTCTTCCTCCCAGTGGCGACGGCAGAGCGAGACATAGACGTCCTTGCCGATCGCCACCTGGTCGCCCTGGCGGGCAACCTTGCCGTCGGCGCCGAGGCGCACGACCATCGTTGCCTTGCGGCCGCAGCGGCAGATGGTGCGCACCTCGCGCAGGTCGTCGGCGATCGCCAGCAGCGCACGCGAGCCGGAAAACAGCTTGCCCTGGAAATCGGTGCGCAGGCCGTAGCACATCACCGGGATGTTCAGCCGGTCGGCTATGCGGGCCAATTGCCAGACCTGCTCTTCCTCGAGGAACTGCGCCTCGTCGACGAAGACGCAATGCACCGTCGTGTGGTCGTGATGCTCGGCGACGCGGGCGAACAGGTCGTCGCCATCGCGAAACATCTCGGCTTCCGTCTCCAGCCCGATGCGCGACGAGATCAGGCCACTGTCGCCCTTGCGGTAGTGGCCGGCGACGAACAGCATGGTGGTCATGCCGCGTTCGCGATAATTGTACGATGCCTGCAGCAACATCGTCGTCTTGCCGGCATTCATCGTTGCGTAGTTGAAGTAGAGCTTGGCCATGCCGCCCTTTACGGTCTGTTGATATTCAGGTGATGCCGGCCTGCAAATGGCGGCGCCCTGCGCTTCCGGTGCTCACGTACCCAAACGTACGCTCCGCTCCGGTTCTCGGACCCCACCATTTTCGTCTCGGCCTGACCTGAATCTAAACAGACCTTAAGCCGAGTTGCCTCCACGCGGGGAGGGGTCGCCAACGCATTCCCCTGAAAAAGCCGGCTCGCCTCCAAAAAAGACGCCAAGCCTCTTAAAAAACACTTGGCACGATAAAAGCGTCAACCGTGTCGCTGATTGGCCAGTCCGCGCCGTTGATCGTGATTGCCTTGACGCTTGAATCCAAAACAGAATGGTGTTTGGCTGACGAAACAAGGCGGGCAGAGAAACCGTAACTACGCTTCGCCAAAGAATCACAATGGGAGACTGTCTATGTCGCGTATGAATTCCTTCGTCGCCGGCCTCGGGCTGGCGGCTTTGTTGTCCACGAGCGCCGCCTTCGCCGGTGACGCCGAAAGCTGCAAGACCGTGCGTCTTTCCGATGTCGGCTGGACCGACATCCAGGCCACCACCGGGCTCGCCTCGGTGCTGCTCACGGCGCTCGGCTACGAGCCGAAGGTGATCCAGCTGTCAGTGCCGGTGACCATGGCTTCGCTCAAGAACAAGGACCTCGACGTCTTCCTCGGCAACTGGATGCCGTCGATGACCAACGACATCAAGGACTACACCGCCGATGGTTCGGTCGAGACCATCAGCACGAACCTGACCGGTGCAGGCTACGGCATCGTCGTGCCGACCTATGTCGCGGACGCCGGCGTCAAGTCGCTGACCGACCTTGGCAAGTTCAAGGACAAGTTCAACGGCAAGATCTACGGCATCGAGGCCGGCAATGACGGCAACCGCATCATCCTCGACATGATCAAGAACCCGAAGGACAATCTCGAGGGCTTCGAGCTGGTCGAATCCTCGGAGGCCGGCATGCTGACCCAGGCCGAGCAGTCGATGAAGAACAATGAGTGGATCGCCTTCCTCGGCTGGACGCCGCATCCGGTGATGGGCGCCATGAAGATCACCTATCTGGACGGCATGGGCGACAGCGGCTTCGGCGCCGCCACCGTGTTCACCAATGTGCGCAAGGGCTACACCACCGAATGCCCGAATGCCGGCAAGTTCATCGCCAACCTCAAGTTCAATCTGGACATGGAAGGCCAGATGATGGACGCGATCCTCAAGGGCGGCGACGCCCAGGCGGTTGCCACCGACTGGCTGAAGAAGAACCCGGACGCGATCGCGCCCTGGATCGCCGGCGTGACCACCTTCGACGGCGGCGATGCGGCAGCGGCCATCAAGACCGCCCTCGGAAGCTGAGCCGACTTTGCATCCGGCATGACCGGATGAAGATGGGCAGCCGTTTAACAAAGGGCTGCCCTTTTTCACATCCTGTGACAAGATGACGTTGCGACAGCACGGGGCCGAAGGCAGAGCTCCGGTGGAAGAGGGGTGAGATGGATCCGATTTCCAAATTCATGGTCGATCACAAGATCCCGATCGGGGCCTGGGGAAAGTCCTTTTTCGGTTTCCTGACCGACAATTTCGACACCATCTTCAGGGCCTTCTCCAACGGCTTGAATTTCATCCTCGATGGGCTGGTCGACCTCCTGCTGATGGTGCCGCCGGTGCTGCTGGCGCTGGTCATCGCTGTCATCGCCTGGCTGCTGCAACGCTCGCGGCCGCTCGCCATAGGGGTCTTTCTCGGCCTGATCTTCATCATCAACCAGAACCTTTGGAAGCAGACGGTGCAGACACTGGTGCTGGTCGTCGCCGCCGCCGCCATGGCCATGGCCATCGGCGTGCCGCTTGGCATCTGGGCGGCGCACAAGCCGAAGGTCTACCGCGTCATGCTGCCGGTGCTCGATCTGATGCAGACGCTGCCGACCTTCGTCTACCTGATCCCGGTGTTGACCCTGTTCGGTCTCGGCAACGCGCCCGGCCTCATCGTCACCATCATCTTCGTCATCCCGACCGCGGTCCGGCTCACGCATCTCGGCGTCGTCTCGGTGCCGAAGTCGATCATCGAGGCCGGCGAGGCGTTCGGCGCGACCAAAAGGCAGCTTCTGTGGAAGGTGGAACTGCCCTCGGCGCTGCCGACGATCATGGCGGGATTGACGCAGTCGATCATGCTGTCGCTGTCGATGGTGGTGTTCGCCGCCCTTATCGGCGCCGGCGGCCTGGGCACCGAAATCAACCGCGCGCTCGGCTCGCGTCGCATCGACCTCGGACTTGAAGCGGGCCTGGCGATCGTCGTGCTGGCCATCGTGCTCGACCGAATGACCCGCATTGGCGTTGGAGGCAAGAAATGACCGTCGCCGTCGATTTCAAGAACGTCGATATCGTCTTCGGCGCCGACCAGGCCGGTTCGCTGGCGATGATCGACAAGGGCGCCACGCGCGCCGAAATCCTCGAAAAGACCGGCAATGTGCTGGGCTGCGCCGACGCCAGCTTGACGGTGCATGAGGGTGAAATCTCGGTGCTGATGGGCCTGTCGGGCTCCGGCAAGTCGACGCTGCTCAGGGCCGTCAACCGGCTCAACGTGGTGTCGCGCGGCCAGGTTCTGGTCAAGGACGGCGACAAGATTGTCGACGTGGTCACTTGCGACGAGTCGACCTTGCGGCGCTTGCGCCAGAAGCAGGTGGCGATGGTCTTCCAGCAGTTCGGCCTGCTGCCATGGCGCACGGTCGAGGAAAATGTCGGGCTTGGCCTCGAACTTGCCGGCGTGCCCGAAGCCGAACGCAAGGAACGCGTGCACAAGCAGCTCAAGCTGGTCAATCTCGACCAGTGGTCGAAGAAATACGCGCATGAACTGTCGGGCGGCATGCAGCAGCGCGTCGGTCTCGCCCGCGCCTTCGCCACCGAGGCGCCGATCCTGTTGATGGACGAGCCGTTCTCGGCGCTCGATCCGCTGATCCGCACCAAGCTGCAGGATGAATTGCTGCAGCTGCAGGCCGAGTTGAAGAAGACCATCATCTTCGTCAGCCATGACCTCGAGGAGGCGCTGAAGATCGGCAGCCACATCACCATCATGGAGGGCGGGCGTATCGTCCAGACCGGCGCGCCGGAGGACATCGTGCTGCGGCCCGCCAACGACTATGTCCGAGACTTCATCGCCAATGTGAACCCGCTCTCGGTGCTCACCGCCTGGAACGTGATGCGCGACCGCCGCGACCTTGAAGAAGGCAAGGACGGCTGGGTGTGGCTCGACCGGCGCAAGACGACGCGCTTCAAGATCGACGAGCACGGGCTGGTGGCGGCGGCCGAGCGCGACGGCAAGCCGGCGGTGTGGGTATCTTGCGCCGATGTCGAGGCCCAGCCGGAGGAAGCGGCGCAAGTCTTCTGGGCCACCCCCGGCACGTCGCTGAAAACCGTGATGCTGGCCATGCACCGCTCGCAGACGGCACCGGTGGCGCTGTTCGACGATCAGTCGCGCTTCGTCGGCGCCATCGGCATCCGCGACGTGCTGAGCGCGGTGTTGCGGCGGTAGGCGCCTCGCAAGCTCCTGTTTTGACGCAATTCCGTCAGGCCGCCAGCGGCAGGCGCAGCTCCGTCAGCAATCCGCCGTCCGGATGATTGGACAGGCGGATCTCGCCGCCGGCGGCGCGCGCGATGTTGCGGGCAATGGTGAGGCCCAGCCCAAGGCCGCCGGTCTGGCGGTTGCGGGACTGTTCAAGGCGCACGAAGGAGCCGAACACGGCATCGATCTGGGCCTGCGGTATACCGGGCCCCTCGTCGCGGATGGTGAGCGTGATCGTGCCGTCCGAGCGGTGCAGGCTGAGATGCGCCTTCTTGCCGTAGGTGACGGCATTCTGCACCAGATTGGTGACGCAGCGCCTGAGCGCGACCGGCCGTGCGATGCAGATCAGGCCGCGCGAACGGGTATCGTCATTGTCGAACGACACCTCCGGATAAGGGTCGGCGATCGATTCCACGAGCGACCAGAAGTCGATGCGCTCGGTCTTTTCCTCGTTCACCTCGAAGGTGGCGAAGTCGATCACCGAACTGGCGATGCTCTCGACATCGGCAAGGTCGTGCGCCAGCGCCTCGCGAACCGCCGATTTTCGCAACAGTTCCAGCCGCAGCCGCATGCGCGTCATCGGCGTGCGCAGGTCGTGCGCCAATGCGGCGGCAAGATGCTCGCGGTCCTCGACATACTCGCGCAGCCTGGCCTGCATGGCGTTGATTGCTCTCGCGGCAGCCTGAACCTCGCGGCTGCCGCTCTCGGCGATCGGCGGGCTCTTCAGATCCTTGCCGATCCTGTTCACGGCTGTTTCCATCATCCGGTAGGGCGCGGTCAGCCGGCGCAGCGACCAGATCGACATGATCACCACCAGCCCGGCGATCAGCGCATAGAGCGGCAGGCTGTCGAAGCTCAGGATCGGGCCAATCGGCGTGATCGGCTCGGTGAAGTTCAGCCACTGGCCGTCGGCGAAGCGCAAGGAGGCCGTCAGCTTGTCGCTCTGGGCGAAATCGGCGGCGAGCACCAGGAGGTCGCGCTCCACCTGGCCGATATCGGGGCCGGATGCGGTGCCGCTGGCGTCGTCGGCCTCGCGTGTCGCCGGATCGCGCCGCACGCGCGCATCGGTGATGCCGAACTTCGACAGCCGGCCTACGAGAATGTCCTCGAGTTCGGCCAGCTCGTCGTCGCCGGCGATCGAGGACGTGACGGCGGGCGTGTCCGAGACGGTAAGGGCGTAAGTCGAGTTGAACAGGCCTGCCGCGGTTGCCTTGCGCTCCTCGGGCGTGGCGCCGCTCATCAGCTGCACCAGCGAGAAGGCGCGGTCGTTGAGACGATAGAGATCGACCACGTCGTTGGCGGCGGCGCGGTCGCGCGAGACGATATAGAGGGTCGCGACCTGGCTGATCAAAAGCCCGGCAATGACGATCAGCAGCACCCAGGCAGGCAAGGTCTGCGGCAGGAGACGTCTCATTCGGAGGTCGTCTCGGGCAGGAACTGGTAGCCGCCGCTGCGCACCGTCAGGATCAGCTTGGGCGTTTTGGGGTCATCTTCCATCTTGCGCCGCAGCCGGCTGACGAGGATGTCGATGCTGCGGTCGAAGGAATAGTCGCTGTCGCCACCGGACAGTTCGATGAGCTGGTCGCGGGTCAGCACGCGCTGGGCGCTCTTGACGAAGGTCTGCAGCAGGTTGAATTCGGCCATGGTCAGTTCGACCCTGACATCGTCGGGCGCGGTCAGCCGTCGCCGCGAACAGTCCATCGTCCAGCCGGCGAAACGATAGATCTGCTTGGTCGCGGCGCGTTTCGGCTCGGCGGCACCATTGCGCCGCAGCACGGCGCGGATCCGGGCCAGGAGTTCGCGCGGATCGAAGGGCTTGGGCACATAGTCGTCGGCGCCCATCTCCAGGCCGACCACGCGGTCGGTGGTCTCGGTGACGGCGGTCAGCATGATGATCGGCGTCGTGTACTGGGCGCGCAGGTCGCGGCACAATTCCAGCCCGCTCTTGCCGGGCAGCATCACGTCGAGGACGATGAGGTCCACCTGCGAGCGGCGCAGGATGGTCTCCATCTCGATGCCGTCGGCGGCAACCGAAGTGTGCAGGCCCCGCTTCTGGAAGAACTCCTGAAGCAGGTCGCGGATGCCCTTGTCGTCGTCGACGATCAGTATGTGTGCGTCGGATTTCACGAGGTACCCTGTCCCGGTTGCCGGCCAAGCCATTCCTGGCAGGTGAGCCACACGATAGAATTCGGGCCATATGTTGGCCAGTGCCTTGGATTTCAAGGGAGAACGAATTCCGCCTTCTCCACATGGAAAGCGGTGGGGGCCCGGCAGACACAATCCAGAAACAAAATTCTACAATCGGGAAAAACTCCTGAAAAGGTAAGGCGGCATAACGGTGCCGTGGCGGTCAGATTACCGGCTGCGACGCAAAATCTCCGGGTTCACGGAAAAACCGATGCCAAGGTTGTCGATCAGTTTGTTGGGTGCGTTGCTGGGCCTTGGCCTGGTCACTGCCGCTGTTGGACAATCGGATGCAAAGGCGCCGCTCACCCGGAGCGAACGGTGCGCCAATCTCAGCCACCAATTTGATGAAGCCCTCGAAACCCACGCCACGGCAACGCAGGTCACCGCGGCAAAGGCACTTCAGAGAAAGGGCAACCGGTACTGCGCCGCCAAGAAACAGGCACAGGGCATCCGGATGCTCGCCAATGCTTTGAAGCTGCTTGGAGTGGCACCGAACGACCCGGTCCAGTGACACTCAAATCGACCCGCATAAAAAGGAAATGAAGCCATGAAAAAGTCCATCCTGTCCGCCACCGGTCTCGCCGTTGCCCTGGCTTTCGCGATGCCCGCTCTCGGCAACGCCGCTGCCACCACGACCGCTGCTCCGGCGGCCTCGACCACGACGACCACCACCGCTCCGGCTGCTGACGCTACCGCCAAGCCCCCGGTGAAGAAGGTCAAGCACAAGAAGGCTCCTGCCAAGAAGACCGTGAAGAAGGCCAAGGCCAAGGATGCTCCGAAGGCCTGATCCAGGTCCGACGACAGATTTCCATCAAGGCCGCTCCAGCCGCACCGGCTGGGGCGGCCTTCTGCCAGGCACCCGATCGAGCAGCTGAGCACCGGCGACCCACAGCCAGCAATCTCGATCTGATTTAACCCGTTTTCAACGCCGGCCGTGTAGGACAATCCGCATGAAGAAGCGGTTTTCGTCCATTTTGCGTTCGATGGTGATTGGCGGCCTGGTTGCCACCGGTGTCGCCAGGGCGCTGATTCTGCTCACCGCGAGCCCCGTGCCGGATCCGGCAAGCGGGCGCACCGAGCCCTCGCTGTTCGCGCCGATAATTTCCAGCAACTGGGACTACATCACACCTGTCCAGGCGTGGCTGCTGATCGTGCTTCTTGCCGTGACGCTGGTCTGCGTTGCCGGATGGCCGATCGCGGCCTGGATGGAACGCCGGGCGGACGCCGGCGCAAACCGCCGCGTCTTCGGCCGCCAGGGCCGTTGAACCGCGACCGACAATCTCCCACATGATTGTGAATGACCGGGCCCGCCCGCCGGCGGTCCGCACGCCAATCAAAATGGACGATCGCTGACGCCCGTGGCAAAATACGCGGCGAAGCCCGATCGCGAAACTGTCGGTTCCGATGCCTGAAATCACCACGAAACCCCGCACCAAGGTCAAGCCGCAGACCGAGCGGCCGAAGCTCTATAAGGTCATCCTCATCAATGACGATTTCACGCCGCGCGAATTCGTGGTGACGGTGCTGAAGGGCGAATTCAAGCTCAGCGAGGACCAGGCGCACCGGATCATGATCACCGCGCACCGGCGCGGCGTCTGTGTGGTCGCGGTCTTCACCAAGGATGTCGCGGAGACAAAGGCGACGCGGGCCACCGATGCCGGCAAGGCCAAGGGCTATCCCCTGCTGTTCACGACGGAACCGGAAGAATGAGGAGTGGTCGCCCGTAGGGCGATCAATCGACAACGATTTGTCGATTGAAACGACGAACGCCCGGAGCCATAGCGGAGGGCAGCGGCTGCAGGGCGGTTTCCCTTCTCCCACGGGGGAGAAGGAAGAGGCGCGGCTACCTTCCCTCGCGGTACCACATCGAACCCATCGCCAGGAGCAGCAGGCCGAGGCCGAGGAAGCCGCCGAACAGGGGTACGCGCGAGACGGCCTTCAAGACGCTGTCATTGGTGGTGCGCAGGCCGATCCAGTCGCTGCCGGAGGCATCGCCGGCCGAGCGCACCGGTACGATGGAAGGCAGCGTCACGTCGCCGCCGGTGGCCGTGGACGAGGCCAGCCGGCGCACGCTGCCGCCGGTGGCTTCAGCCGGCGCTTTCAGCCGGTCCTCGGTGGAGATGACGTCGGCGAACTCCGGGGCGTTGACCGGCCCGACATGGGCGAGCGCGGTGAGATCGCCATTGGCAACCTGGAAGAGGCCGATCTCATTGGTCTGGACGCTGCCTAGGAAGACGCCGGGCTCGGATTTGTCGAGCTTGACGGTCACGGTCTTGCCGGAGGGCGTGATGATCTGCGCGGGGCCGGGATCGTCGGCCATGGTCTGGCGGCGGATCTCAAGCACCATGCCGCGCCCCTCGGCGGTCAGCCGCTCTTCCTCGAGCTCGGGTTCCTTCATCAGCCAGTGGGCGATGCGCCGGTAGAGCTGGACGTGCGGGCCGCCCCCCTCGAAGCCGCGCGCCCACAGCCAGCCCTGGTCGGACAACAGCATGCCGACGCGGCCTTCGCCCTTGCGGTCGAGCAGGAGCAGGGGCCGGTTGTCGGCGCCCTTCATCACCACTTCGCCTTGCGGATTCTGCACGCCGATGGTGCGGAACCAGCGGCTCCAATGCGGCGGCTCGGTGGCCGAACCGTCGAGGCCGCGCGTCACCGGATGACGCTGGCCAAGGTCGGTCAGGCGCGGATAGAACGCTTTTTCGACCACCTCGCCGGTCGGCATGGCGGGCAAGGCCGACATCAGCGGGGTGCGCGCGATCGAAGCCTCGCCGGCATATTCGGGGCCGGCGGCGATCAGCAGGGCGCCGCCCTTTTCGACATATTCGGAGATGTAGTCGTAGTAGAGGATCGGCAGCACGTCGCGGTGCTGGTAGCGGTCGAAGATGATGAGGTCGAAATCCTTGATCTTCTCGACGAACAACTCGCGGGTCGGGAAGGCGATCAGCGACAATTCGTTGATCGGCGTGCCGTCCTGCTTCTCCGGCGGCCGCAGGATGGTGAAGTGGACGAGATCTACAGACGCGTCGGATTTCAACAGATTGCGCCATGTGCGCTCGCCGGCGTGCGGCTCGCCTGAAACGAGCAGCACGCGCAAATTCTCGCGGATGCCGTCGACCAGCGCGATGGCGCGGTTGTTGGTGTCGGTGAGTTCGCCCGGTTCGCGGTCGATGGCAAGTTCGATGATGTTGCGGCCGGCGCCCGGAATGGTCACCTGCAGCGGCATGGTCTGGCCGACAGTGGCATGCTCGACGGCGACCTGCTCGCCATTGACGGAAACGCGCACATCGACCGGGCCGGCTTCGTTTTCCGTCGAGATGACGCGGTATGTCATGTCGAGCGGCTTGCCGACAAGGCCGAAGCGCGGCGCGTTCTCGAAGCGGATGCGGCGGTCCTTTTCGTGGTCGTTGCCGGTGATCAGGGCATGCAGCGGGGCATTGAAGTCGGGCGCGCCCGAAGGCGTGTCATGCACCTCGCCATCGGTGATCATGATGGCGCCGCCGATGCGCGAGGGCGGCACGTCGCGGAAAGCGCCTTCCAGCGCGCCGAACAGCCGGGTTTCGGTGCGCTCCTCGGCGGCATCGGACTTGCCGGCCTCGACGACGCGGACGTCGAATTGCTTGAAGCGGCCAAGACGCTGCTGCAGCCCGGCCAGCGCTTCATCGGTCTGCCTGGTGCGGTCGCCGATGTCCTGGCTCTGGCTGCGGTCGACGATCAGCGCAACGACGCTCTTCAGCGGCTCGCGCTCCTCATTGAGGAACACCGGGTTGAACAGCGCGGCGGCCAGCGCCAGCAGGGCGACGAAGCGCAGGACACCGCCGCGCTGGCGAAACCACAGGCCGACGAGCGCAAGCAGCGCCAGCGGCACCAGCACCAAGGCGAGCAGCGGCCAGGAGATCAGCGGTTCGAAAGAGATGGACCAGTTCATGTCCTATCCTCCCCGTTGAGGGGAAGGCCGATCCGCTGGGGGTGCGCAACAAGGAGCGTCATCTTACTGCCCCAGCCGTTCGAGCAGTATGGGCACGTGCACCTGGTCGGATTTGTAGTTGCCGGTCAGCATGTACATCATGATGTTGACGCCGGCGCGCAGCGCATAGATGCGCTGCATCGGATCGGCCGGCACGGTCGGCAGCAATGGGTCGCCATTCTCGTCGACCGCCCATGCGCCGGCGAAATCATTGGCGGTGATCATGATCGGCGAGACGCCGTCACCGGTGCGCACCGGCCGGTTGTCGGCGTTGCTGGCGTCGAGCGATGCCTCGACCCAAAGCGGGCTGCCGGCGAAACGGCCGGGAAATTCGGGCAGGATGAAGAAGGACTTGGTCAGCACGTGGTCCGACGGCACCGGCTCCAGCGGCGGCACGTTGAGGTTGCCGAGGATGTCGCGCAGCCGCTCGGTCGCAGGGCTGGTGGAATCGGCGCCGATGCCGTTGGCGAACTGGTCGCGCGTGTCGAACAGCACAGTGCCACCTTGCTGCATATAGGCATCGATGCGGGCGATCGCGGCCTGGCTCGGCATGGGGGCCGCCGGATCGATCGGCCAGTAGATCAGCGGGTAGAAGGATAGCTCGTCCTTCGAAATATCAACGCCGGCCGGCGCGCCCGGTTCGAGCGCGGTCTTCTCGATCAGGAAGCGCGTCAGGCCCTCGAGCCCGGCGCGGCTGATTGAATCGACGCCCGGCACGCCAGTCAGCACATAGGCGATGCGGGTCTTCGAGATCGCCGCGATCGCTGCCTCGTCGCCCGGCTTGGCATCGTCGGCGCGGGCGTAATCGGCATGGCCGAACAGCGCGCCAAGGGCAATCAGGACTGCCGCGGTGGTGGCTACGGCACCGGCCCGGCGCGGCCGACGAGAAAACAGGCCGCCCATCCAGAATACCGCCAGCGTGTCGAGCAGCATCAGTACCAGCGCGGCCGCGACCAGCGCACCCTTCAGGTTGCGGGATTCGTCGAAAGCATACTGGATCGTGGTGACCGGAACAGCGACTTGCGGCCGCGCCAGCGGCTCAAATCTGGTTGCGGCATCGAGCAGATTATGGGCGAAAACGCCGGTTTCCGAGCCGTACAGGCCCGGCGGGTTCTCGAAGTTCACCGGCAAAGCGCCGGCGCCCGGCACCAGCGGCCGCGCATCCGGCGTCGGCGGCACCAGCGAGCCGTCGGCCGCGATCATGCGGTAGGGCGCCAGCGAGGTGGCGGCGGCTTCGGCATTGGCGATCGCCGCGCCCTGGTTGCGTGACAGCTGGACGATGCGGCGCAGCATCTCAACGAAGCTGCCCGAGATCGGCAGGTTCGACCATGTCGCCTCGGGCGTGACGTGGAACAGCACCAGCGTGCCCTTGCCCTTCTTCAGCCCGGTGACCAGCGGCGTGCCATCGGCCAGCGCCGCCCAGGTGCGCTCGACGATATCGGGTGTAGGCTCGGCCAGCACCTGCCTGCTCACGGTGACCTCGGTCGGCGGCGCCAGGTCGGCGAAGGGGCCGGCCTTGGGAAATTCGGTGACCGGCTGCGGCGATGTCCATGACAGCGCGCCGCCGAGCGAACGCTCGCCGGTGCGCAGGCGGACCGGCAGCAGATCGTCATCATTGCCGGCGGCGGCCAGCCGCGAGCCGGCGAAACGCACCAGCGTGCCGCCATTGTCGACCCAGTCGACCAGCCTTTGTCGGACCTGCGCGGGAATGGTGCCGATGTCGGCCATGATGATCATCGCCGGCTTCTGGTCGAGGATCTGCGGGATGGCGTCGGCGAGATCGGCGCTGGAGGGTTCGACCAGGTCGGCGAAAGGCTGCAACGCGCGCCTGATGTAGTAGAGAGGCGACAGAAGCGGCTGCGCCTGGTCTGCTTCGGCCTGCGACAGCAGTCCGACGCGGCGACGCTTGGAGCTTTCGTCGAGCACGCGCACCGCACCCGCCTGGCGCTCGCCGTCGAGCGCGATCGAGGCGAAATCATTGCGCAGCTCGAACGGCACCGCCATGGTGCCGGTGGCGGTGGCTTCGCCGGGCGCGAAGGTCAGCGTCGCATCGGCGATGCGGCGGCCCTTGTCGTCGAAGGCGCCGGCGGTGACCTGGGCGGGGGCCGGGTCGCCCGGCGCGCGGATGGCGGTGAGGGCAAAGCCGTCGACCTGGTTGTCGGCGGCAGTCAGGCCGGTCAGCGAAAACCGGTCGGCGGTTGCCCAGACGATTCGAGCGGCATTTTTCGACAACAGCGTGTTGAAGGCGGCTTCGTCGCCCTTCGCGGCCAGGCCGTCGGCCAGCACGGCGACGCTGGCGCCGGGCAAGCCCTCCAGAACGCCGGCGACGCGGGCATAGACGGCGGGCCTATCGGTCGGGATTGGCCGCGGCTTGGCGGCGCGCAGCCGGTCGAGTGCGGCGGCGGCATCGAAGGGGCCGATCTCCGCATTGGCCTTTTCGGCGGTGAAGGCGATGATGACCGGCACGCCGTTCGAGCCGGCGTCGGCGATCAGCCGTTCGGCGGTGGCGACGCGCTTGTTCCAGTCGGCGGCACTGGCCCAGTCATTGTCGATGACCAGCGCAAGGGCAGCACCCTCGGCCGGCAGCTTTTCGCGCGGGTTGAAGACTGGTTCGGCCAATGCCGCTACGATGAGCGCCGCCATCAGCAGCCTGAGCAGCGTCAGCCACCATGGGCTCTGCTGCGGCGTCTCCTCGCGCTTCAGCACCCGCGCCAGGATTTTCAGCGGCGGGAAGATCTCACTCTGCGGCTTGGGCGGCGTCAGCCTGAGCAGCCACCATATCACCGGCAATGCCAGCAGGCCCCATAGCACCATGGGAGCGCCAAAGGAGAGGGGCAGCCAGCTCATGCGACAGCCTTCCCCGGCTGACCACTGCCTGCATTCAGCCCGGCATAGGAGCCATCGGCGGTCATCGCCATGTGCAGGCGCACCAGTGCGTCGGACGCCAGCCGATCGGTGTGGTTGACGGTGAAACTCCAGCCGAGCCGCTTGCACCAGCCGGCCAATTCCGCGCGGCGTGCGGTGTAGAGCAGGCGATACTCGTCGCCGAGCATTTCGGCACGCCCGGCGGTCAGTTTTTCGCCGGTCTCGGGATCGGTGAACTCGGTGCGGCCGGCATAGGGGAAGGTTTCCTCGGCCGGGTCGGCGACCTCGATCAGATGCGCGCGCACGCCGTGGCGGGCAAGCACATCGAGCCATTCCATCGTCTCTTCGACCGGATCGAGAAAGTCACTGGCGATGACGATGTCGCAGAACCGCCTGATGTCCGACAGATCAGGCTTGGCCGGCAGATCGCCGGCATGCATCAACTGGGCGGCGATGCGCTCGGCGCCATTGCGGGCCGTGAACGGATCGGTCAGTCCCGGCCAGGCGATGCGCTCGCCGCTGCGCGACAACAATTCGGCCATGGCCAGCGCCAGCACCAACGCACGCGATTGCTTGGAAACGCTGGCGCCGGTCGACTTGTAGAGCATCGACGGCGAAGGGTCTGCCCACAGCCACACCGTATGGGCGGCTTCCCATTCGCGGTCGCGCACATAGGTGTGGTCGTCGCGCGCCGAGCGGCGCCAGTCGATGCGCGAGGAATCGCCCTCGACATAGGGCCGGAACTGCCAGAAATTCTCGCCGATGCCGCGTTTGCGGCGACCATGCCAGCCGGCGATCACGGTGTTGACGATGCGGCGCGCCTCGACCAGCAGGTCGGGCACAAGCGAAGCCCGCAACCGGCCACGGGCGAGCGCGTCGCGCGTCGCTGCCGGAGCCTGGACCTCGCCGATTCGCGTCATCAAATCCCTTTCACAAGCTTCGCCACCACATCTCGCACGCTGGTGCCCTCGGCGCGGGCGGCGAAGGTCAGTGCCATACGATGCTGCAGCACCGGCTCGGCCAGAGCCCGCACATCGTCGACGGATGGCGCGAGCCGTCCCTCATAAAGCGCTCGGGCACGCGTGCACAGCATCAGCGCCTGGCTGGCGCGTGGGCCGGGACCCCAGGCGACATGCTTGTCGGTCTCGGCATTGCCCTGGCCCGGACGCGCCGAGCGCACCAGGGTCAGGATCGCCTCGACGACGCTTTCGGGCACCGGCATGCGGCGGATCAGCGTCTGGATTTCCTTCAGCCGTGCCGGCTGCAGCACGTTCTGGGCCTTCGCATCCTCGATGCCGGTGGTCTCCAGGAGGATGCGGCGTTCGGCCTCGATTTCTGGATAGAGGATGTCGACCTGCATCAGGAAGCGGTCGAGCTGGGCTTCGGGCAGCGGATAGGTGCCCTCCTGCTCCAGCGGATTCTGCGTCGCCAGCACGTGAAAGGGCGCGGGCAGATCGTAGCGGGCGCCGGCGATGGTGACATGGTACTCCTGCATGGCCTGCAGCAGCGCCGACTGCGTGCGTGGCGAGGCGCGGTTGATCTCGTCGGCCATCAGCAACTGGGCGAAGATCGGCCCGGAGATGAAGCGGAAGGAGCGCTTGCCGGTCTCGTCCTGCTCCATCACCTCGGAGCCGAGAATGTCCGATGGCATCAGGTCGGGCGTGAACTGGATGCGGCGCGAATCGAGGCCGAGCACGACGCCCAGCGTCTCGACCAGCTTGGTCTTGGCAAGGCCCGGCACGCCGACCAGAAGCGCATGGCCGCCGGCCAGCACCGCCACTAAAGTGCGCTCGACGACGTTTTCCTGGCCGAAGATCACCCGGCCGACCCCGTCGCGGATCCTGGAAATGTCAGCCAGCGCCTTCTCGGCCTCAGCGATCATGTCCGTTTCGCTGATCGGGCTTTCCTTGACCATCACGCTCATGTCGCATCGATCCCTTTGCTTGGAAATACCGGCCCGCACCATATCATAGGTTGCCGCGATTCGGCCTCGCGTAGCGCCTATGGTCGAACTTAAATCACAGACTTAGGCTGACAAGCGGAACAACAGTGACTATTTCGTGACGATGACGGAACACGACGAACATCGCCAACAAAGCCTTACGCAGGCAACCGAGGCGCGGGGCCTCGAGGCGCTGATCTCGCGCGCGGCGCGTGCCGGCAAGGGCGCGGCCCCCGTCGAGCGCTGGAATCCAGACTTTTGCGGCGATCTCGACATGGAGATCAAGGCCGACGGCACCTGGTTTTACCTGGGAACGCCGATCGGCCGCATGCCGCTGGTGCAGCTTTTCTCCTCGGTGCTGCGCAAGGACGCGGACGGCAGGACCTATCTTGTGACGCCGGTGGAAAAAGTCGGCATCCGCGTCGCCGACGCGCCGTTCATCGCCGTCGAACTGGATGTTTCGGGCAGCGGCGAGGAACAGATCATCACCTTCCGCACCAATGTCGGCGACGTGGTCGAGGCCGGACCGGAGCGGCCGCTGCGCTTCGTGGACGAGAACGGGACCGGCGGCCTGAAGCCCTATGTGCTGGTACGCGGCCGGCTGGAAGCGCTGGTGGCGCGGCCTGTCATGTACGAACTGGTCGGGCATGGCGAGGAGATCGAGGTCGGCGGCGAGACCATGTTCGCGGTCCGCTCGAAGGGCGCTGTGTTTCCAATCATGCCGGCTGGCCAACTGAAGCGGCTGAGCGCATGATGGACCAGGTGTCACCGGCGCCGTTTTCATCGGCGGATTTTCGCGCGCGCTTTGCCGCGCAGCCGCAAGCGCATGCCGGTGACGATTATGGCGACCATCGCTTCAATCCGGGCCATCCGCGCCTCAACCAGGTCAAGGCGCTGCGCAACGCGGCGGTGCTGATCCCGGTGGTCGATCATGATGGCGAGGCCACGGTTCTCCTGACCAAACGGGCCGAAAAGCTGCGCAGCCATTCGGGACAGGTGGCCTTTCCCGGCGGTACCATCGACTCGACCGACGCAAGCCCGGAAGCGGCGGCGCTGCGCGAGACCTTCGAGGAGATCGGGCTTGGCCGGGACCGCATCGAGATCATCGGCCGCATGCCGGACTATGTCGCCGGCAGCGGCTACAGGATCGCGCCGGTGCTCGGCATCGTTCGGCCGGGCTTCCAGCTAAGCTTGAACGCCGACGAAGTCGATGCCGCCTTCGAAGTGCCGTTGCACTTCCTGATGGACCCGCTGAACCATAAGCGCGACAGCCGCATGTGGAACGATCTCGAATGGTTCTTCTATGACATGCCCTATGGCGACCGGCGCATCTGGGGCGTCACCGCCGGCATCATCCGTACGCTCTATGAAAGGCTTTATGCGTGAGTGTTTCGATCGCGGGCAGGGCCGACTGGCTCGCCGACAAGCATTTGCAGCGCCTGCTTGCCGCCCTGGCTGAAGGGGGCGAAGAGGCGCGTGTCGCCGGTGGCGCGGTGCGCAACACGCTGATGGGCCAATCGGTTGCCGACGTCGACATCGCCACCACCTGTTTGCCTGACGAAACCATCCGCCGCGCCGGGGCGGAAGGTTTCAAGCCGGTGCCAACCGGCATCGAGCACGGTACGATCACCGTCGTCGCCGGCGGCAAGCCCTATGAAGTCACCACCTTGCGCGCCGATGTCGAGACCGACGGCCGCCGCGCCAAGGTGTCGTTCGGGCGCGACTGGAAGCTCGACGCCGAGCGGCGCGACTTCACCATAAACGCGCTCTACGCCGACGCCGATGGCACTGTCGTCGACCTGGTCGGCGGCATCGCCGACATCGAGGCGCGCCGGCTGCGCTTCATCGGCGACCCGGAAGCGCGCATCCGCGAGGATTATCTGCGCATCCTGCGCTTCTTCCGCTTCTTCGCCTGGTATGGCGAGGGCCGGCCGGACGCCGAAGGGCTGAAAGCCTGCGCCCGGCTGAAGGAGGGCTTGGCTCAACTTTCGGCGGAGCGCGTCTGGTCCGAGCTGAAGAAGCTTCTGTCGGCACCTGACCCGTCGCGGGCGTTGCTGTGGATGCGGCAGGCAAGTGTGCTGACCACCGCGCTGCCGGAAAGCGAGAAATGGGGCATCGATGCCATCCATGGGCTGACCAAGGCCGAAACGGATCTCGGCTGGGCGGCGGATCCGCTGCTGCGGCTGGAGGCGATCGTGCCGCCGGATGCCGCACGCATGCAAACGCTTGCCGAGCGACTCAGATTTTCGACCGATGAAGCACACCGCTTGCGCCATTGGGCACTCACGACCGCCGTCGAGCCGAAGATTACCGAGGGCGAACTGGCCAAGCGGCTCTATCGCGGCGACCGGAAAGGGTTTGTCGACCGCCTGCGGCTGTCGCTTGCGGCAGCCCGGGTGCGCGCTGTCGAGAACAATGACGCGCTGCTAGAGGCCGGCGGCTTTTCGCGCCTGCTGGCCTTCGCGCTCAAATGGGAAAAGCCGGTGTTTCCGCTGAAAGGCGCCGATCTGACGGCGCTCGGCGCGACCCCAGGGCCGAAGCTGGGTGAAATCCTCAAGAACCTCGAGGCGGAATGGATCGATGCAGGATTTGCGCCGGACCGCGGCGCGCTGCTCGAACGCGCCGCGCAAGCCCTGAACGCCGGATAGGGTACTAGCTGCTTCAGGTCAGGCTGCGTCGCGGGCTTTTTCGATGCGCGAGCGGATCGCCTCGATCATCGTTTCGCGGATAACAGTCTCACCATGCGTCTCACGCATATGCTCGACGGCACGGCGCATCACTTCGGCTTCCTCGTCGGCACGGGTGTGCCAGTCACAGCCGGGAACGAGCGACCCGCAGTGGAATTGCTTCATCGGATTTCTCCTTTTTCCTCCGTGAAGCCTGTCAAAGGCTCCACAACTCCTTTGCCCACGGTCGATCACAAGTGAGGCCTTTGGACCATGAGCAGGGCAGAGACGATAACACGGAAGGGGCAGTCTGGTTGCATCAAAGCTCCGTGCGCCTTGCCCTTACCTGACATTTACGGCCAGCGGACTTCTGGCGGCAGGCTGGACAGGATCGAGGCGACATTGCCGCCGGTTTTCAGGCCGAAGATGGTGCCGCGGTCATAAAGCAGGTTGAATTCGACGTAGCGGCCACGGCGGATGAGCTGTTCGTCGCGGTCACCGTCGGTCCAGTTCTCGTTGAAGTTGGCGCGCACGAGGTGGCCGTAGACGACAAGGAAGGAACGCCCGACATCCTGGACGAAGTTGAAGTCGGCATTCCAGCCGCCTTTCTCCTCGCCCGAATGCAGCCAGTCGAAGAAGATGCCGCCGGTGCCGCGCGGCTCGTTGCGGTGGGCTAAGAAGAAGTACTCGTCGCACCAGCTCTTGAATTTCGGATGGTCGGCGACGCCGGCGTTCTTCTCGCACGCGAACTGCATGGCGCGGTGGAAGGCGACGGTGTCGGGATCGTCCTGGGTGCGGCGGCGGTCGAGCACCGGGGTCAGGTCGGCGCCGCCGCCGAACCATTGTCGCGAGGTCACCACCATGCGCGTGTTCATGTGCACGGCCGGCACGTTGGGATTCCAGGGGTGCGCGATGAGCGAAATGCCGGATGCCCAGAAACGCGGGTCTTCCTCGGCGCCGGGCATCTGCTTCCTGAATTCAGGCGAGAACTCGCCATAGACGGTCGAGGTGTGGACGCCGACCTTCTCGAAGACACGGCCATGCATCATCGACATGGTGCCGCCGCCGCCCTTGCCCTGGTCGCGCTCCCAAGGCGTCTTCTCGAAACGGCCCGGGGACCATGAGGCCAGTGGGCCCTGGAGATCCTGCTCGATCTGCTCGAAGGCGCCGCAGATGCGTTCGCGCAGCGCCTCGAACCACAGGCGGGCTTTCATCTTCTTCTCTTCGATGTCGGCGGGCAGGCCGGCAGGTAGTTCGGGTCGTTCCAAGTGCCGTCTCCGATTGCGGGGCGGTAAGTCGACAAAAAACTCGTCTTTTCCGGGCGCGATCCCTAATCTCCTGAGGAACAGGGTCAAGTCCCGTTGCAGCGCCGCGCGTCTATTGGACGCGCAGGGAACGCCGCAGGACTTTGGTTTTGCGCGTGATCCTTTCCGAAACCCGGTTTCGGATCATGCGCTGCGGTGCAAGGAGTTTTTTCGTGCGCACCCCGGCAAGACCGCCGCTGGATGGCTTGAAGAAAAGGCTCGACCAAAGTCGGGCCGAGCGCGCACGCATGCCGCGCGACGGTTTCCTGCGCGAAACCTTCGTCCTGCCGCGCTCCGATGCGCGGCTCAAGGCCAAGGAATGGTTCGAGCGCTTTCCGAAGCAAGCCTACTGGACCGAGATCGAAAGCTGGTTCGAGCGCCCCGGCGACCTGATCGAGTTCACGATAAGGCGGTTGCCGGTGGCGGATTAGGACCCCACCACCAGACGCCTCGCCCCCGTGCCTTGCCTTGCCAGCCGGTCGCCCTTGTTCCTGAGCGGGCATTTGTCGATAGACATGCAGCCGCAGCCGATACAGTCGGTCAGCCCGTCGCGCAGTTTCTTCAACTGAGCGATCTTGTGGTCGAGCCCATCGCGCCAGGCCGTTGAAAGCAGGCTCCAGTCATCGCGCGTCGGCGTGCGGCCTTCCGGCAGTGATGCCAGTGCCTCGCCGATCTCGGCGAGCGAGATGCCGACCTCCTGGGCGATCCGGATGATCGCCACCCGCCGCAGCACGTCGCGGCCGTAGCGCCGCTGGTTGCCCGACGTGCGATGGCTGCGGATCAACCCGCGCGCTTCATAGAAATGCAGCGCCGACACCGCGACGCCGCTGCGCATGGCCACCTGGCCGACCGTCAATTCCGTTACTGGAGCCATTTCCGACTTTTCCGCTTGACCTCAAGTTAAGTTGAGCTTGTAGCGAAGAAATACTGATCGGGCAAATGACAGGAGAAGGCGATGTGCGCCTGGGTGAGAATGACTGGAGAAACCACTGTCGTCGGCGACGGCAAGGGCGCTGTCGACGGGCCGCCGATCCTATCCGAGCTGCCGGATGGCTTCGCCCGCCACCATGGCGACGGACAACGCGACGTTTATGCTGCGCGTGGTGCCCTGCATGGGGATGGTCAGCCGCGCATCCGCCGCCTGATGGACAGGATCCGGCACGCCTGCGGATTCGCGGCCAAACAAGAGGATGTCGCCGTCGGCGAAGGTGAAGCCGGTATAGGCGGTCGTGGCTTTGGTCGACAGCAGCACCAGCCGGTGCGCGCTGGCCTTGCGCCAATCCTCGAAGGTCTGCCAGTCGACATGGCGGGTCAGAGCAGCCATTTCGAGATAATCCATGCCGGCGCGCTTCAGCGCCTTGTCGGAGAGCGGAAAGCCGGCCGGCTCGATGATGTCGACGCCGAGCCCGAGGCACGCGGCGAAGCGCAGGATTGTCCCGGTATTGCCGGCAATGTCAGGCTGGTAGAGCGCGATGCGGAGACGACGGTTCATTTCCGCGTCCTTCTAATAAGTGGCAGATCGGCCACAGGGGCCTCTCGGTTTTGGAAATTCCTGGACCTGCGGGTGGCCATTTTTTGCGAAGTCGGGTATACGGCCAGCATTGTCAACCCGAACCGATGGAGGGGTAATTCATGATGACCATGCACATCCAGCGCCCCTCTCGTGGGCTTGTACGCCTGCCGGCGGTTTCGGTACGACGATTCTCCTGACTCTCTAAGACTTGATCGCACCGATTCCCGCCGAAACACCTTTTCGGCCCTCGAAGGAATCCTGCGATGTTTTTCAAAAAGTCAAAAGGGCTGAACGCCCAGTCTGAACATGTCCGGACCGATGCTTGGCGTCGCGTCCGGACCGACGCAACCCACGCCTCCGGCCGAATGCCGGCGGAGGATGTTGCTTCGCCTTTTTATCGCTATTTTCACACGGAGGACGGACCAATGTTCGATCCCTACAGAATACCGGGCTCCAGGAGCCTGCATGTCCACCGGCTGCCGACATGGGCGCTGCTGATCGGCGACACTTATTCGTCGGCGGTTCATGCCGAAGTCCGCCGCCGCCCGCATCGCGGCATGCTGCCGGATGTCGATTTCTCGCGCGCCGTTCCCGATCCGAGCCGGCCGTCGCTGGTGCGCCGGATCATCCGGCTGATCCGACCGGGCGCGAAAAACCGGGCTGGCGGCACGGTGTCGGCAGGATCGACAAACGCGCCTGTCGGCGAAAAGCCCGCGAACCCCTATATAGCGCGAAGCAGGGCCGACGGTCCGGGTGATTCCGGACCGTCGGCCCTCGGCGCCATGCGGGCCGGGGATTTCGTACGTCGCCAAGCCGCGTAAGCGGAAAACAGATTTCACAGGCATGACTTATGTTGTTGTTTAGCTGGTTTGAAAGAAGGCTCGATCCGTTCCCCGCAGCGGAGCCGGTCGAGCCGCCCAAGACCCTGGTTGCCTTCTGCCTGCATTATACGCGCGGGGCATGGCCCTATATCCTCATCGATGCGGTGCTGGTGACGGCGATCGCCATCGCGGAAGTGTGGATGTTCGGCTTCCTTGGCCGCATCGTCGACTGGCTGTCGGGGCAGAATCGCGAAACCTTCCTGCAGACGGAGGGCTGGAAGCTCGCCGGCATGGCCTTCATCGTACTGTTCGCGCTGCCCGGCACGGTGTGGCTGCATTCGCTGCTCAACCAGCAGACGCTGATGGGCAACTATCCCATGCGCATCCGCTGGCAGGTGCACCGCTACCTGCTCAAGCAGTCGATGAGCTTCTACCAGGACGAGTTCGCCGGCCGCATCGCCACCAAGCTGATGCAGACGGCACTCGCCGTGCGCGAATGCGTCATCAAGGTGATCGACGTCCTGAACTACGTCATCGTCTACTTCCTCGGCATGCTGTTCATCGTCGGTTCGGCCGACTGGCGGCTGGCCGCGCCGCTGGGCGTCTGGCTGGTCGGCTACATACTGTTGCTGCGCTTCTTCATTCCCCGGCTGGGCAAGGTCGGCGAGGAACAGGCCAATGCGCGCTCGATCATGACCGGCCGCGTTGTCGACAGCTACTCCAACATCCAGACGGTCAAGCTGTTTTCCCATGCGCGCCGCGAGGCCACTTTCGCCAGGGAAGGCATGATGGGCTTCCTCGACACGGTCTATCGGTCGATGCGGCTGGTGACGGTGCTTTTCGGCACACTCTACATGCTGAACGCGCTGCTCCTGTTCTCGGTCACCGTCATCTCGCTGTGGCTGTGGATGGGGCAAGTGGTGACGATCGGCGCGGTCGCCGTGGTCATCGGCCTGGTGCTCAGAATGTGGGGCATGTCACAATGGATCATGTGGGAAATGTCGGGCCTGTTCGAAAACATCGGCACGGTGCATGACGGCATTGCCTCGATCTCGCTGCCGCGCCTTGTCGAGGACAGGCCGGATGCGAAGGAGATCGCCGTTTCCAGGGGCGAGATCCGTTTCGAGGATATCCGCTTCCACTACGGCAAGCAGAAAGGCGTCATCGAAAACCTGTCGCTGGCGGTGAAGTCTGGCGAGAAGGTCGGCATTGTCGGCCGCTCGGGCGCCGGCAAGTCGACGCTGGTCAATCTCTTGCTGCGCTTTTACGACCTGGAGGGCGGCCGGATCCTGATCGACGGCCAGGAGATCGCCGGTGTGAAGCAGGATTCGCTGCGGGCGCAGATCGGCATGGTCACGCAGGACACCTCGCTTTTGCATCGTTCGGTGCGCGAGAACATCCTCTATGGCCGCCCCGACGCCACCGACGATATGCTCGTCGAGGCGGCGCGGCGGGCCGAGGCTTTGGACTTCATCGGCGGACTTTCGGACCACAACGGCCGCAAGGGGTTTGACGCCTATGTCGGCGACCGCGGCGTCAAATTGTCCGGCGGCCAGCGGCAACGCATCGCCATCGCTCGCGTTATGTTGAAGGATGCACCGATACTTATCCTTGACGAGGCGACGTCGGCGCTGGATTCCGAGGCCGAAGCGGCCATCCAGGAGAATCTCTACAAGCTCATGCAGGGCAAGACCGTTATCGCGATCGCGCACCGGCTGTCGACTATTGCGGCGATGGACAGGCTTGTGGTGATGGATCAGGGTCGTGTCATCGAGGAAGGTTCGCACGACGAACTGGTCGCCAAAGGCGGGCTCTACGCGCAGCTCTGGCAACGCCAGTCGGGCGGGTTCCTGCTTGAGGACATACCGACCGAAGTCGCCAATGACGCAATTGCAAAGGGCCAAGCTGCCGAATGATGACAGCCGTCTATCGCTGGTTCGAGAACTGGGTCTATCCATTCAGGGAGCCGGCGAATCTTCGGCCACCGGCGAGCGTCGGCGGTTTTCTCTGGCATTATGTCGGCCAGGCGAAATTCGCCTTCTTCGCCATGCTGGTCATCGGCGGCATCGCGCCGCTGGTCGAAGCCGGCCTGTTCTACTTCGTCGGGCGGCTCGTCGATATCCTCGACCAGCTTCCCGGCGAGCGCAGCTGGCATGCGTTGTGGACCGCCGCCGGCCCGGAGCTTGTCTTCATGGTCGCGGTGGTGCTGGTCATCCGCACCATCGTCGTCGGCCTGTCGGCGCTGGTCGACGAGCAGACGATCACGCCCGGCTTCTACAATCTGGTGCGCTGGCAGGCGCATCGCCACGTCTCGCGCCAGTCCTACGCATTCTTCCAGAACGATTTCGCCGGCCGCATCGCCACCAAAGTCTGGCAAGCGGGCCAGGCCACGGGCGACCTGATGGAGAGCTTCATCGAGGTCGTCTGGTTCATGCTCGTCTATACGGTCACGACGCTGGCGCTGGTCGCGGGGCTCGATCTCAGGCTGGCGGCGCTGGTGGTGATCTGGATCGTGGCCTTTGGCTGGCTGGCCAGACTCTATTTGCCGGCGATCCGCAAGCATGCCGAGGCGACCGCCGAGGCGGGTTCGATGATCAATGGCCGCATCGTCGATTCCTATTCCAACGTGCAGACGCTGAAGCTGTTCGCGGCCGACGGCGACGACCGCTACATCAGGAATGGCTTCGACATCTATCTCGACGCGCTGCGTCCTTTCACCCGCAGGCTGACCGGCGTGCGCATGGCGCTGACGACTTTGTCGGGCATCATGATCACGGCGATCGGCTGTTTTGCCGTCTATCTCTGGGTCGAGGGCTCGATCACCGTCGGCGCGGTCGCCTTCACGCTGTCGCTGGTGCTCAGGCTCAACATGCTGCTCGGCCGGCTGATGATGCAGCTCAACAGCATTCTGCGGAATCTCGGCGTGCTGGAGAATTCCAAGGCGCTGATCTCGCAGCCACTCGGGCTCACCGACGCACCCGATGCGAAGGAGCTCGTCGTCGCCGGCGGGCGCATCGACGTGAAGAATGTCGAGTTTCACTACGGCAAGGGGTTCGGTGTACTGAACGGCATCGACCTTGTCGTGCGGCCGGGCGAGAAGGTCGGGCTGGTCGGGCCGTCGGGTGCCGGCAAGACGACACTCGCCAATCTGATCCTGCGGCTCTACGACCTGGAAAGCGGCTCCATCACCATCGATGGCCAGAATGTTTCCCAGGTGACGCAGAACTCGTTGCGCGCCAATATCGGCGTCGTCAGCCAGGACACCGCCCTGTTCCACCGCTCGCTGCGCGACAAC
Organism: Mesorhizobium sp. HAY1-8B; assembly: GCF_056868045.1. NCBI lineage: Bacteria > Pseudomonadati > Pseudomonadota > Alphaproteobacteria > Hyphomicrobiales > Phyllobacteriaceae > Mesorhizobium > Mesorhizobium sp. HAY1-8B. The sequence goes on along the minus strand of NZ_CP200321.1, from coordinate 6,381,843 downwards.
ATCAAGCTCGGCATGCCCGACGCGACCGATGCCGAGGTGATCGCGGCGGCGAAGAAGGCCGAGGCGCATGATTTCATCCTGGGTCTGCGGGACAACCGGGACCGTGCCGGCTACGAAGCCTTTGTCGGTGAGCGCGGCGTGAAACTGTCGGGCGGCCAGCGCCAGCGTGTGGCGATCGCGCGTGTCTTCCTCAAGGATGCGCCGATCCTGATCCTAGACGAGGCGACGTCGGCGCTCGATTCCGACATCGAGGCGGCGATCCAGGAGAACCTCACCCGGTTGATGGAGAACAAGACGGTCATCGCCATCGCCCACCGGCTGTCGACGATCGCCGCGCTCGACCGCCTGGTGGTGCTGGATGGCGGCCGCATCGTCGAACAAGGCACGCACGACGAACTGGTGGCGCTCGACGGGCTCTATGCGCGGCTGTGGAAGCGGCAGTCCGGCGGCTTCCTCTATCACGAGGAAAGCGTGCTCGAAGAGACGCGGCCGGCGGAGTAGGCGCATGGGTGGAACGCTCAGCCCAGAGATCGGTTATGAGATCAAGCGGCTGCGGCCGACCACGCCGGCCTTCGACAGGCTGAAGGACGAGAGCCGGCTGGAAGGCTATTGGATGCTGGTGCGCCTGGCGGATGGCTGGGCAAGCGGGAATAGCTCTGGCGGCCGCAACAAGTTCCTGAAGCGGGGCGAGGCGCTGTTCGGGGCATGGCATGGCGCCGAACTCGCCGGTGTGTGCGGGCTCAACATCGATCCCTATGTCGAGGGCAGGGGCCATGGCCGGGTCCGGCACCTTTTCGTCAGGGCTCCTCACCGTCGCGCCGGCCTTGGCCGCATGCTGGTCGAGACCGTCATCGATCGGGCACGCCGCTATTTCACTGTGTTGAACACCCGGGCGCCGCGGGAAGCCTTCGTTTTCTATGAACGGCTTGGCTTTCAGCGCGTGGAAGGCGAAGAATTCGTCACCCATCGCATGGTGTTCGGAAAGGGGAACTGAAAATGTCCTTGCGTCCGCCATCTCATCCTGCGGCCACCTCGGCCGCTGAAGCTGCCTTCGACGCGCTTGGCCATGAGGTCCTCGCCGAGAAGGCGGCCGCGCTCGGCCGTGCCGGACAGCGCGTGGAAGAAACCCTGGCCAGACTGCGCGACAACGGCGACGAGCAGACGCGCGCCCTTCTGCTCAAGGAGGCGGCCGCCGCGGTGCATGGCTATTTCATCCAGCGAGAACTGTGCGGCCTGCGAAAGCACGACGCCGTGATCCGAGAATACGACATCCCCAAAGCCGTGCTGGTCAGGCTTGGCGCCATGTAGGGATCACTCCAGCCATTTCGTGATGAAGCTGCCGTTCTCGTGGATGTCGGTGGTCTCCAGCGGCCCCGGACCGAGATTGGTGAATTTGTGCGGCGTGTGAGGTGGCACGATGACAATCTGACCGGCGGAGGCCTCGATTTCCTTATCGCCGATGGTGAACAGGCCGGTGCCCTGGCGGATGATGAAAATCTCCGCGTAGGGGTGGGAATGCAGCCGCGGGCCGCCGCCGACATCAGGCAGGTAGTTGAAGATCAGGCAGGAGTTGGAGCCGTAGGCACCGCATTGCAGCTCGCCCTTCCAGCCGTCGGAACGAACGGCCCATTCCTCACGGTCGATGACGTGCGCCATGCCAGGGAAGATAGATCACACCGGCGTCCTGTGTCGAGGTAAACAAGGACGCCGGATTTTGCTGATATTTCCCGGTTGTTTAGCCTCCTTTCGCGGCCGTTGCCCGCCTTGCCGCGCAATAGGGGATTTTGTCCCCGCGACAATCTGCCCTTGTGCCTTGACCCGTCTGGACAAAAACGGGCTTCACGCATAAACCGAAGTCCAAATGCCGGAGGAATTCGCTAGCCTGTTCGCCATGCGCTGTCGGGTTGGCGTGATTGAGCGGGGAACAAGGCTCGGCCACCGGCGCGGAAGAGGCGAAAGGATCAGGCACCCGTGAGCGCAACCGACATCCACGATCCCAACCGTCGAGACTTTCTCTACGTTGCCACCGGCATGGCTGCGGTGGTCGGCGCGGGTGCCTTCGCATGGCCGTTCATCGACCAGATGCGCCCCGATGCCTCGACGCTGGCGCTCGCCTCGGTCGAGGTCGACGTCTCTTCGCTGACGCCGGGCATGTCGCTGATCGTCAAGTGGCGCGGCAAGCCGGTGGTGGTGCGCAATCGCACCGAACAGGAAATGAAGGACGGCGAGGCAGTCAAGCTCGCCGATCTCAAGGATCCGATCGCCCGCAACGCCAATCTGCCGGCCGACGCCCCAGCGACCGACGCCAACCGCACCACGCCCGGCAAGGAAGCCTGGATGGTGATGGTTCAGGTCTGCACGCATCTGGGTTGTATCCCGCTCGGCCAGGAAGGCGATTTCGGCGGCTGGTTCTGCCCATGCCACGGTTCGCAATACGATACCGCGGGCCGCATCCGCAAAGGCCCGGCGCCAGAGAACATGGCTGTGCCGGTATTCAAGTTCATTTCCGATACCAAGATCCTTATCGGTTGAGGCAGGGGATATTTCGATGAGCGAGGGACACTCGACCTATACGCCCAAAACCGGTCTCGGACGCTGGTTCGACGCCCGCATGCCGCTGCCGCGGCTGGTTTATGACAGCTTCATCGCTTACCCGGTGCCGCGCAACCTCAACTATGCGTGGACCTTCGGCGGCATCCTGTCGATCATGCTGGTGGCGCAGATCCTGACCGGCATCGTGCTGGCCATGCATTACTCGAACGACACCACGCTGGCCTTCGATTCGGTCGAGAAGATCATGCGCGACGTGAATTCCGGCTGGCTGTTGCGCTACATGCATGCCAACGGCGCCTCGTTCTTCTTCGTCGCCGTCTATATCCACATTTTCCGAGGCCTCTATTACGGCTCCTACAAGACACCGCGCGAACTGCTGTGGATCCTGGGCTGCATCATCTACCTCCTGATGATGGCGACCGGCTTCATGGGCTATGTGCTGCCATGGGGGCAGATGAGCTTCTGGGGCGCCACCGTCATCACTGGCTTCTTCAGCGCCATACCGCTGGTCGGCGAGTGGATCCAGCAATTGCTGCTTGGCGGCTTCGCCGTCGACAATCCGACGCTCAACCGCTTCTTCGCGCTGCACTATCTGCTGCCCTTCATGATCGCCGGCGTTGTCGTGTTGCACGTCTGGGCGCTGCATGTCGTGGGCCAGTCGAACCCGACCGGCATCGAGGTCAAGTCGAAGACCGACACCGTCGCCTTCACGCCTTACGCGACGATCAAGGACGCGTTCGGCATGATCGTGTTCCTGTTCTTCTTCGCCTATTTCGTCTTCTACCTGCCGAACTATCTCGGCCATCCGGACAACTACACGGTTGCCAACCCATTGAAGACCCCGGCCCACATCGTCCCTGAGTGGTACTTCCTGCCGTTCTACGCGATCCTGCGCGCCATCACCTTCAATATCGGGCCGATCAACTCCAAGCTCGGCGGCGTGCTGTGCATGTTCGGCGCCATCGCCATGCTGTTCCTGGTGCCGTGGCTCGACACTTCGAAGGTGCGCTCGGCTGTCTACCGGCCTTGGTACAAGCTGTTTTTCTGGCTGTTCGTGGCCGATGCCATCCTGCTTGGCTGGCTGGGCTCGCAGCCGGCGGAAGGCAGCTATGTGTTCATGGCGCAGATGGCAACGCTGTTCTACTTCGCCTTCTTCCTGATCATCATGCCGGTCCTCGGCCTGATCGAGACGCCGCGCAGGCTGCCGAACTCGATTACCGAGGCGGTGCTGGAGAAGAACAAGGGTGGCAGCGGGCATCCGGCGGGCGCCACGGCCGCACCACAGACCAAGGGCTGAGCGGTAGAGAATCTAAGGGGATTTGGCATGAAAAAGATTCTCACCTCGCTTGCGCTGATCGGCCTTGTGGCCGCCGGCACCGCGGCGTTCGCGGCCGAAGAGGCGCACAATGCGGCGGCTCCGACGCATTTCCCGATCAACGAGCCGAAGGAAATGGACTGGAGCTTCACCGGTCCGTTCGGCACCTACGACAAGGCGCAGCTGCAGCGCGGCCTGAAGGTCTACAAGGAAGTCTGCTCGGCCTGCCATTCGATGAACCTGGTGGCGTTCCGCACGCTGTCGGACCTCGGCTACAGCGACGCGCAGATCAAGACGCTGGCGGCCGAATACACCATCCATGACGGCCCCAACGATGCCGGCGACATGTTCGACCGTCCGGGCAAGCCGTCGGACCATTTCCCGGCGCCGTTCGCCAATGAGCAAGCCGCTGCTGCCTCCAATGGCGGCGCTGCTCCGCCCGACATGTCGCTGCTGGCCAAGGCGCGCGGCGTCGAGCGCGGCTTTCCGCAGTTCGTCTTCGACATCTTCACCCAGTATGACGCCGGCGGTCCCGACTACATCCATTCGCTGCTGACCGGCTACGACCAGACGCCGCCGGCCGGCATGGTCATCCCTGAAGGCACGCACTACAACCCGTACTTCATGTCGGGCGTGTCGCTGAAGATGCCCAAGCCGCTCTCCGACGGCCAGGTGACCTATGATGACGGCTCGCCACAGACCGTCGACCAGTACTCCCGCGACGTGGCTGCCTTCCTGGCGTGGGCCGCCGAGCCGCACATGGAGGCCCGCAAGAAGATGGGCTTCCGCGTGCTGGTGTTCATGCTTCTGTTCGGCGCGCTCGTCTACATGACCAAGCGCAAGGTGTGGGAAGGCGTGGCGCACTGAGCCGCGCCGGCACCTGAAAATGCAAGGGCGCCGAAAGGCGCCCTTTTCTTTTCGGCCGCTTACCGGCAAAACTGTAAGGCAACGGAACAATTGCCCATGAAATCCTCCCTAGAAGAGACGCTGCTCTCGGCCATCCGCACCATTCCGGATTACCCCAAGCCAGGCATCCTGTTTCGCGACATCACCACGCTGCTCGGCAATGCGCGCGCCTTTCGTCGCTCCATCGACGAACTGGTGCATCCCTATGCCGGGCAGAAGATCGACAAGATCGCCGGCATCGAGGCACGCGGCTTCATCCTGGGTGGCGCCGTCGCCCACCAGCTCTCGGCCGGCTTCGTGCCGATCCGCAAGAAGGGCAAGCTGCCCTATGAGACGGTGCGCGTCGCCTACAGCCTGGAGTACGGGCTGGACGAGATGGAGATGCACAAGGACGGCGTTTCGCCGGGCGAGAAGGTGATCCTGGTCGATGATCTGATCGCCACTGGCGGCACGGCGGAAGCGGCGGTCAGGCTTCTGCGCCAGATCGGCGCCGATATACTGGCGGCATGCTTCGTCATCGACCTGCCGGATCTGGGCGGGCGCGCCAAGCTCGAGGCACTGGGTGTTCCGGTAAGGACGCTGATAGGGTTCGAGGGACATTAGGTTCTTCCCTCGCCCCGTTTACGGGGAGAGGGAAGCGAAGCGAGCAACGCAAGCGGAGCAGGGTGAGGGGTAAGTACGACCGTCGAATTTAAGGCACCACTGCTGGCGCCGCCCCTTATCCGCCCTTCGGGCATGCCGGCCCTTCGCTATCGCTGCGGGCGTTCGTCGTTCGGAAAGCCAAGCAATTGGCTTTCCGTCCGCGTTGCGGACCACTTCTCACCCCCGTAGACGGGGCGGAGGAAGAAATCACTCCACTTTCACCAGCACGGCGCTCTCAAACTCCAGCACCTTGTCGCCGATCGAATCGAAAGCTTCCGAACGCAGCGACAAAAGCCGCCAGCCGGGACGCGACGAGATCGGGCGATGGGACAGCGCGGTGCGGGTGAAGGTGACGGTCTCGCCGGCGAAGACCGGTTTCAGCCACTTCAGGTTCTTGAAGCCGGGCGAGGGGCCGAATTCGGGCGCGGGGCCAGGACCGGTCCACTCGGCGCCCATCCGGGTTTCGAGGTTGAGCTTCATCCAGGTGGCGGCGGTGTGCCAGCCGGAGGCGCAAAGCCCGCCGAGCAGGCTTTTCCTGGCGGCCTCCTCGTCGATGTGGAAGATCTGAGGGTCGTATTTGCGGGCAAACGCCTTGATGGCCTCGGCTTCGAACTTATGCGAGCCGAGCGTAACGGTGGTGCCGGTGCGGAAGAATTCGTCCAGGGTCATGCCGCATTCCCCGCCGCGTCACGCGTCAGGAACATGACGGAGTTCTCAAGCTCGAAGACGCTTTCGCCACGCTGGTTGACCAACTCGCTGCGCAAGGTGACGAAACCGAGATGGGGCTTCGACTTCGACAGGCGCTTGGCAATCACGACCATGGTGCCGACCAGCCTGTCGCCGGCCAGGACCGGCTTCTTCCACCTGACCTGGTCGACGCCGGGCGCACCCTGGCAGGTGGAATCCAAAAGGAACGCGTCGCACCACATGCGCATGAACATGGCGCAGGTGTGCCAGCCTGAGGCCGAGAGGCCGCCCAGGATGCTGGCCTTGCCCGCTTCCTCGTCGAGATGCATGGGCTGGGCATCGAATTCGCTGGCGAATTCGATGATCTCGGCGGCGGTTACCTGTTTGGTGCCGAGGTCGAACGAGGCACCCTCGACGAAATCCTCATAGGCCCATGTCTTTCCGGTCATGGTCTGGAATCCGGTTGCGGAACGCGCGACCCGCATGGATCGGCAAACCCGGATGCAGGCCACGGGCGATTTGGTCAAGTCCTTTCTGGTAAGCCAGCGCCAGCGAAAGGCTGCCGGCGGCAGCAGTCAGAGCCAGCCGCGGCGGCGGAAATACCAGAAGGGCAGGATCGCCGACAGGATCATCAGGCCGATGGCGAAGGGATAGCCAAGCTCCCATTTCAGCTCGGGAATGATATCGAAATTCATGCCGTAGATCGAGGCGACCAGCGTCGGCGGCAGGAAGATGACGGCGGCGACCGAGAAGATCTTGATGATGGCGTTCTGCTCGATCGAGATCATGCCGAGCGTGGCGTCGAGCAGGAAGGAGATCTTCTGGGACAGGAATGTGGCGTGGTCGGCGAGCGACAACACGTCGCGCGACAAGGTCTTGATGCGGGCGCGCACATCCTTGCTCATCTTGGTCTGGGTGGCGACATGGGCGAGGAAGCCGGCGAGGCGCTGCAGCGAGATCAGGCTGTCGCGGACGGAGGAGGTGATGTCTTCCTTGCGGCCGATGGCTTTGAGCAATTCCTGAAAGTCGCGGTTACGCTTCGACACCTTGGTCGAGCGCGCCTCGAAAATGTCGCGCGAAATCCCCTCGATGTCGCGGCCGGCGCGCTCGAGGATATCGGCGAGACGGTCGACGATCGCCTCAAGCAGGCCAATGAGGATGGTGTCGCCGGTGGTGCAGCCGGTCGCCACCTTCTCGGCGCGCAGCGGGAAGGTCTTGAAGGCCTTGGGTTCATGATAACGGATGGTGATCAGCCTGTTGCCGGCGAGTGCGAAGGTGACCGGCGACATCAGGGGATCGTCGACCTCGGTCTGCGCGGGCAAGGTGGCGGTCATGAAGTAGGCGCCGTCCTCGATGTAGAGGCGGCTGGAAATCTCGATCTCCTCCATCTCCTCGCGGGTCGGGATGGCGACGCCGAGCCAGCTTTCGATGGTGGCCTCTTCCTCCTTGGTCGGATTGACCAGGTCGGCCCAGACGACCCTGTCGCCATCCGCCAGCAGGTCATCGACGACGCGCAGGCGATCATTGTCCACGACAAATGCCTTGATCATCGCCAGATCTCCCCTGCGAAGGTGCGTTCGGATTGCGCGTCGTGTCGGATTGCACGGCTCTTCGTCGTGTACGCGACCGTGTGCCTGCCGCTTAGACCCGTGGCATGACAAAATCAAGACAAGCCCACCAGGGACAGGCCGGTATCGGCCGCTCAGAAAAACTCGTCGAGGAGCCGATACCAGGAGAGCTTCGCCGGCTCTTGCGGTGGTCCGTAGCGTTCGAGAAAGGGCTCTATCCAGGTCTCGCCGATGTTATAGCGGATGCTCGAGCAGGCGAGCGCCAGATCCTGGTGGCGATCGGCGACGCCCAGCCGGCCGCAATCGATGAAACCGCTGAAAACTGTCCCGGGCAGCCATGACATTCGGCAGGCAGGCATCGCCATGGGCGACGACAAGATCCTCGGTTGTTGGCCTCAGCGCCTCAAGCTCGGCGAAGGCTTTCGCGGCGGTCCAGCCCTGCCTCTCATCGTCGAAATCGCTTTCGTCGACGTCGCCGGCCTCCATGCGCGATCGCGCGGCCTCGATCCGCCTGAAGAGGCGATGGTCGAAGGGACAGGAGCCGATATCCAGCGTGTGCAGGTCGCGAAGCGCGCTGGCCATGATCTCGATGACATCAGCCGGATCGATCGGCGCCGACGCCAAATCCTCGCCGGCGACGGCCGACATCAGCAGCCAGTCGTGACCGGCATGGCTTTCCAGAGCGATCACATCGGGACAGGCGATGCCTTGTCCGGCAAGCCAGCGCAACCGCGCGGCTTCATCGGCGAGTTCGGCAAAGGGACCGTTCCGCTCGCATTTCAGGAACAGGGCCGGCTTGTCGTCGGCTACCAGCCGGAACACGCCGGCCTTTGATTTGCCGATGGTTTGCCGGTGCCAGCGATAGCCGGAGAGCCTGTTCTTCAGCTCCCGCGGCAGTTCATTTTCGGGGACGAAGTTCATCGACAAAGACTGGGAGGCCGGGGATCGGGAAGGCCGGACTCTGGTGTCCGGCCTCCCGATCTCTCTATCGGGCGTTCGGCAGGATCTGGTGCAGCACGATCGCCCAGACGGCGCCGAAGGCGATGGATGAACCCAGAATGTACTGCACGATATCCGGAAGCGTCTTGACGAAATCCGGCGGCGCCAGCGTGGCAAACAGTGCCATCAGGATCGGCAGGCCGATGACCAGCATGTTCCTCTCGGTCAACGGCGTGCCGCGCACCACGCGAAAACCGTTCATGGCGATGACGACGCAGAGAACGCCGAAGACGCCGCCGATGACCGGCCCCGGGATCGAGGCGATGACCGCCGAAAGCTTGCCGATCAGCCCGAACAGCACCAGGAAGATGCCGGCCGCGGCAAAGGCGGCGCGGCTGGCGATGCCGGTGATGGCGATGATGCCGGCATTGGACGAGTAACCGGTGACCGGCGTGCTGCATAGCAGGGCGCTGACCAGGCAGCCGAGGCCTTCGCCGGTGGCGCCCCTGTCGAGCTGTTCATCCGACAGCGGCTTGTCGATGACGGCGCCGACCGCGAACCAGGTGCCGGTGGTCTCGGCCAGGACGACGATGTAGACGATCAGCATGGTCAGCGTCGCCGACAGCGAGAAGGTCACGTCGAGGTTGAGGAACGCAATGCGCGGCATGGAAAACCAGGTCGCGGCGGAAACGCCCGTCATGTCCAGCTGGCCCATGAAGGCGGCTGCGATGCTGCCGGCCACAAGCGCGATGATGACGGAAAGCAGGCGCAGCCACGCGCCTTTCGCGCCAAGCGTCATGCCGGTCAGCATGCAGCCGACAAGCACCGCCGCCGCGATGAAGGCGAGGATGATGTTGCCGCCAACGGTGGCGGTGCCATGGACGGCGAAAACGCTTTCCTTGAGTGCCACCGGCATCAAGGCGACGCCGACCACGATGATGATGGCACCGCCGACGATGGGCGGCACGAAATGGTTGACGAGGCGATGGAAGATCCTTGTCGGCGACCCGAGCAGCATGACCAGTATGGCGCCCGGAATGAGCGCGCCGATCACCGCCGACAGCCCGCCAATGCCGCCGCCGGCGCCGAAGGCGATCGCCAGCACCGCGCCGATCGGGACGAAGGACGGTCCTTGCATCACAGGCAGCCGCATCAGGAGCTGCGACTGGATCAGCGTTGCGATGCCCGCCGCCACGAAGGCCGACTGGATGAAGGCGCCGGCATCGCCGACGCTGAAGGCGAGCACCGATGCGATGATGAACGGCACGATGTAGACGTCCATCGCCAGCACATGCTGGAGACCGAGCAGGGCGGCCTTGCCCAGGGGCAACGGATCGTCCGGCTGGGCGATCAAAGTGATTTCTGGCGCAACGCTTTCCATGGTCTCCCCTCTGGCCATGATGTCCCCTCTGGAAATCTCTACACGATCATGTGATCAGTCGCCGGCAAAGGACAGCGGCGCAAAGGTTCGCCAACTGTTTTTTAGTGGGCCACGCAGTGACGGTCTCACGCGCCAGCACAACCGGAGCGACAGATGACAAGAGAACCTTTCACGCTGCTCGGCACCGCCTTCCACACGCCGGAGCGCGGCAGGCTGGAAGTGCTGGAAGATCATCTGTTCAGCATCGATGCGCAGGGGCGGATCGCCGAGATTCTGGCGCCCGGCCATCCGGACTATGCGGCGCGGGAAAGCGATGCCCGCCTGTCCGGTACGCTGGTGCGGCTTGCTGACGGCCAGTTCCTGCTGCCCGGTCTGGTCGACCTGCACATCCATGCGCCGCAATGGCCGCAGATGGGCAAGGCGCTCGATGTGCCGCTCGAAGTCTGGCTGCAGAAATATACATTTCCGCTCGAGGCCCGCTACGCTGACGCCGACTATGCCCGCGAGGTCTATGCCGATCTGGTCGACAATCTTCTGGCCAACGGCACCACCACCGCGCTTTATTTCGCCACCGTCCATGTCGAGGCGAGCCTGGCGCTTGCCGGGATTTGCATGGAAAAGGGCCAGCGCGCCCTGGTCGGCAAGGTGGCGATGGACGATGCCCAGCAGTGCCCGCCCTTCTACCGCGATGCCGATGCGGCGAGTGCCGTTTCGGACACCAGGCGTTTCATCGTGGCGGTCCAGTCACTGGATTCGGGCGAGAGGCCGCTGGTCCAGCCGGTGATCACGCCGCGCTTCATCCCGAGCTGCACGGATGCGGCCTTGCAGGGGCTGGGTGAACTCGCGACCGAATTCGGCTGCCATGTGCAGACGCATTGCTCGGAGAGCGACTGGGCAAAGCAATTCGTGGAGGAGCGCTTCGGTCAGACCGACGCGGCCAGCCTGGACGGTTTCGGCCTGCTCACCCGCCACACCATCCTGGCGCATTCGAATTTCATCGACGGGCAGGACATGGACCTCATCAAGGAGAGGGGTGCCGGCGTCGCACATTGCCCGCTCTCCAATGTCTACTTCGCCAATGCGGCGTTTCCGCTGCGCGCGGCACTGGACCGGCAGATGCATGTTGGACTGGGGACGGATATTTCGGGGGGCTACAGCCCCTCCCTGTTCGACGGCTGCCGGCACGCTCTGTCGGCGTCGAGGACGCTGCAAAACGGCGTGCATGCCGGGCTGCCGCCCGAGCAGCGCGGCGCGCCCGGAGAGCCGATCACCCATCAGGAGGCGTTCTGGCTGGCGACCGCCGGCGGTGCCGAAGCGCTCGACCTGCCGACAGGCAGTTTTCGCGTCGGGCACGAATTCGACGCGCTGTTGATCGACACCAGGGCGAGCGCCTCGAACATCCACATCAACGCGGCCGACGACACGCTTGACGATGTCTTCCAGAAGATCGTGCTCAACGCGGCGCGGGCGAATATCGCCAAGGTCTGGGTGAGCGGCCGGATGGTGGCGGGGCAATAGAAGCGTGGCGCCCCGCCAATCGACCTGGGCTATGCGCGCGCTGCTGTTTCCGCCGGGGCCTCTCTTTTCGGCTTGAGCAACATGTCCTTGGCGGCAATCAGCGCGCCAACCGTGATCAGCACGCAAGCCAGCGCCACGGACCAGTGGAAGACGCCGAAACCCGCCAGCAGCAGCACGATCACCGAGAACAGCGGCGCGGCATACGAGATCGCGCCCAGGATCATGATGTCTCCGTGCTTGCAGCCATAGTCCCATGCGTAAAAGCCGGCGCCGAGAGGGATCACGCCCAGAACGGCGATGGCGCTCCATTGCGTCGGTGTTTGCGGCCAGACCGTGCTCTCAAGCGTGAGATGCAGCGTGAGGGCGACCGCCGCGGTGATGAGGCAGTAAACCGCGACCACATCGGTCGGGACCTGGCCAAAGCGGCGCGACAGGACGGAATAACCGGACCAGACGAAAGCGCAGAACAGCGCGATGACGTGGCCCGGCTTCACCCCGGCGGCAAGCCCCACGCTGCCGCCCTTCGTGATGACGACGATGGCGCCTGCCAGGCCGAGGACCACACCCGCAATGTGGTGAGGTTTAAGCCGTTCTCCCGGCAGGAAGGCGGCGAAGACAACGATCAGCAATGGCCAGAGATAGGCGATCAGGCTCACTTCGACGGGCGGGGCCGACTGGATCGCGAAAAAGTAGGCACAATGGTAGATGCACAGCCCTGCCGTGCCGATCGCCCAGACTTGCCATGGCTGCCGCAGCGTCCTGATCGCCGAGGGCCGAACGATCCAGCTGGCGGCTCCGACGGAGCCGCCGAGCAGAAATGTCATGGCGGCGAGTTGAAACGGCGGAATCGGTCCGGCCGCGGTCGAAAGCAACGCGAGGAACGACCAGGTCAGAATGGCCGAGAAACCGACCAGGGTTGGGATCGTCCTGTTCATGTTCGCCCTTCCGCTTCATTGACGGGATAGCGGAAAGGACCGGCCGATGGCAGCCGCGTACGGCCTCACCCTGTCGGGAATGCGACGCGGCTGTTCAGGTGTTGAACTTGAACAGCATGATGTCGCCGTCCTGGACGACATATTCCTTGCCTTCGTCGCGCGCCTTGCCGGCTTCCTTGGCCGCCACTTCGCCGCCCAGCGTGACGAAGTCGTTGTAGGCGATGGTTTGGGCGCGGATGAAGCCGCGCTCGAAATCGGTGTGGATGACGCCGGCGGCCTGCGGGGCCTTGTCGCCCTTGTGGATGGTCCAGGCGCGCGTCTCCTTCGGCCCGACGGTGAAATAGGTGATGAGATGCAAAAGCTCATAGCCGGCGCGGATCACCTTGTTGAGGCCCGGCTCGTCGAGGCCGAGGGAGGACAGGAATTCCATCTCTTCCTCGTCGGAGAGCTGGGCGACTTCGGCCTCTATCGCGGCCGAGATCACCACCGTGCCGGCACCCTGCGCTGCGGCCATCTTCTCCACGGCCCGGGTGTGCTCGTTGCCGGTGGCTGCATCGGCTTCGGCGACGTTGCAGACATAGAGCACGGGGTGCGACGTCAGGAGGTTCAAGCCCTGCAGGATGCGCAAGTCTTCGGCCGAGATGCCTTTGAGCAGCACGCGGGTCGGTTTGCCGGCCTGCAGCAGTTCGAGCGCGGCCTCCATCATCGGCAGCACCGTCACCGCTTCCTTGTCCTTGCTGCCGGCGCGCTTGCGGATCTGGACGATGCGGCGCTCCAGGCTGTCGAGGTCGGCGAGCATCAGCTCGGTCTCGACCGTCTCGGCGTCGGCGACAGGGTCGATGCGGCCCTCGACATGGGTGATGTCGTCATCCTCGAAGCAGCGCAGGACGTGCACGATGGCGTCGACCTCGCGGATGTTGGCGAGGAACTGGTTGCCCAACCCTTCGCCCTTGGAGGCGCCGCGCACCAGGCCGGCAATGTCGACGAAGGAGATGCGGGTCGGAATGATCTCCTTCGACTTGCCGATGGCCGCGATCTTCTGCAGGCGCGGATCGGGCACCGCCACCTCGCCGGTGTTCGGTTCGATGGTGCAGAACGGATAGTTGGCGGCCTGCGCCGCCGCCGTCCTGGTCAACGCATTGAAGAGCGTCGACTTGCCGACGTTGGGCAAGCCAACGATGCCGCATTTGAAACCCATTTTGTCCAGTCCTATCGGGAAAGCGAAATTTGATGAGGGCTATGGGCGATAGGGGTGATCAACGTCAAGCCCCGTAAGGCCGCATGCGTGGCGCTCAGTCCTTGTTGCCGAAGAGTTTCTTCAGCATGGCGGCCATCGGGCCGGATTCCGGCAATTTGACCGCCGGCTGCTGCGGACGCGCCTGGCGGACGTGACTTTGCTGCTTGGGTTCCTGCTTCCGCGCCGGCTTTTCCGGTTCGGGCGCGGCCTTGCCCTGAACGGCGAGAGCGGCCTTGTTCATGAAGCCGGATTCGTCGCCCTTGACGATCATGGCGGCGTTGTCGGCGATCGCGTCGAGCAAGGGATCGAGCCATTCGCGGTCGGCCCTGGCGAAGTCGCCGAGCACATGGTGCTGGACCATTTCCTTGACGCCGGGGTGGCCGACGCCGATGCGCACACGGCGATAGGCGTTGCCGACATGGCCGTCGATCGAGCGGATGCCGTTGTGGCCGCCGGCGCCGCCGCCGGTCTTGATGCGCAGCTTGCCTTCGGCAAGGTCGATCTCGTCATAGAAGACGGTGAGCGCGGAAACGTCGAGCTTGTAGAAGCGCAGTGCTTCGCCGACCGACTGGCCGGACAGGTTCATGAAGGTCTGCGGCTTGATCAGGATGATCTTTTCGCCGCCGAGCGTGCCTTCGGCGATCAGCCCCTGGAATTTCTTCGACCAGGGCGAAAAGGAATGGCGGCGGGCGATAGCGTCCGCCGCCATGAAGCCGACATTGTGCCGGTTATCAGCGTATTTCGCGCCCGGATTGCCGAGGCCTGCAAAGACAAGCATCGTCTGCTCCGGGCGGAAAAGAGTTACTTCTCTTCGGCGGCGGGAGCCGCCTCAGGTGCGGCCTCGGCCGTCTCTTCCGTCTCCGGCTTCATCGCCGACGAACCGGCAATGGTCGCGATGGTGAAATCGCGATCGGAGATCACCGGCTTGACGCCGGCCGGCAGCTTGACCGCCGAGATGTGGATCGAGTCGCCGATATTGGTACCGGTGAGATCGACGGTGATGAATTCCGGGATCGCATTGGCCGGGCAGTGGAACTCGACTTCGTGACGTACGATGTTGAGCACGCCGCCGCGCTTGATGCCGGGCGACTTGTCCTCATTGAGGAAGTGGACAGGCACGTCGACATTGACCTCGGTGTCCTTACCGATGCGCAGGAAGTCGACATGGACAGGGAAATCCTTGACCGGGTCGAGCTGGAAGTCCTTCGGCAGGACCTGGATCTTCTTGCCGTCGACATCGATCGTGGCGACCGTGGTCAGGAACCCGCCGCCATGGATCTTGTAGTAGATGTCCTTGTAGGTGAGAGCGATCGCCAGGGGAGGCTGCTTGTCACCATAGATTACTGCAGGCACTTTACCGTTGCGGCGAACTGCACGGGCGGACCCCTTACCGACCTGTTCGCGCGCTTCGGCCTTGAGCTCGTAAGTATCGTGGCTCATGGCTTTTCCTTTCGCGTGTTATGGAGCGTTCGCGGTGGGCAATGTGCCCGAGCCGTAAACGTCGAAAGCCGCCGGTCCTGGATTTCCGAATGAAGGCTACCGCTTTGAGACGGACCTTTGTTCGGGATCACAAGGGAAGGCAGCCTTCCGCCGCGTTGCCTCCAAGGGTGTCTACGCGGGTGGCGGCTCTATAGCGGAAGGCAGCGAGAGGCGCAAGCGGTTGGGCTGTAAGGCTTGAAAGGCAGTTCCAGGATCGACGATATACCCGGAAGTCTCATCATCCGACAGTCCGCCAAGGAGACGCCAAGCCTGTGTTGGGAGAGGCAACGACCGATGGCAGGCATCATTGCCGCGACATAAGTTTTGACAACCAGCGGCGAAGCTTTTGGGTCAAAGTGCGTTTGGATCGTGCCCGGAAGGTAATTTGCACGCGCCAGTCCGGAATATCATTCTCGGATTCCGTGCTCGCCGTCCTAGCCTTCCGCGCCAGCCATGGCACGTCGACAAGCGCGCATCCATTGGCTAGCAACCGGTTGGTGAGCATCTGCTCATTGAGAATGGCCCGGGCCTTGCTTTCGAAAAACGGTAGCGTTTCAGGCGTAAGATCGAACCTTGAATGCCAGACTACCTCTTTGCCGGCTCTGTCGCCGGTGAGCCAATGCAGCAAAAACTGCTGATATCCTTGCGAGATCGGTGCGTCATCACGAAAGGGTTGCCGAGGGTTGCCGCTGAAAATCGGTGCGTTCCTGCCGACGCTTACCAAGGATCCCAGGCTGCTGAGTTGCCGCGGGTGCATCAGGATGAACGAGCTGCGGAGCCAGGCCTGCGAGCGGATTCCGAAAATCGAGAAGGCCTCGCGGCGAGAATCGATGCAACCCAGCGCTCCCTGCAAGCCAAGCAACGACCGCAACGAGCCACCATCAATCAATTTGAGATGGTCGGATGTGGATGCCGCGAAAGCCGAAGTGGCCAAGTGAATGAGATCGTAGTGATGAAGTTCGGCGCCGGTATGATTGATGCCGCAGTCCCACGCGGAGAACTCCCAATCTTCGTTCGACGCGCCGATCAGTTCGACCCCGCAGTCGAGATCAGAGCAATGACCGACTGGCAGCGAATTGTCGATCACGAGCATGCGATGCGCTACCTCCGGCATCTGGTGGGCGAACATGGCTCGCAAGTCCCGCCATGCGGTCGGATACTTCTCGGTTCCGTGACGCACCAGAAGGGTCAAAACACGAAGCGGCTGGGTGTGCATGGCGAATGCAGACGCGCCGTTTTCCCGCGTCAACGCGTTCTTCCCGTCAAGCGCGAGCGGATCTTTCTCAAGGTCTTCTTGAGACGGGATGGCCGCTTCGGTCGAACTGCCGGTCCGACTGCCTGGGCGGATGTTTGACGGCGGTCGGACCTCAACGGGTTATGAAATGCTTCCATCTCCTTGCGGACGGCGGCGAATATTGCCTCTCCCTCAGGCCCGCCGCGGGTCTCCCAAAGCTTCGCTCGGTCGGCAATGTCGTAGGTTGCCTCCAATTCCGCGCAGACGGCGGCGAATGCAGCGTCGCCATCAAGGCCATCCTGCGCTTCCCATAATTTTACCCGGTCCACTATGTCGTAGACCGCCCGCAGCAGCGCGGTGGCGACAACGTAGTCCGACCGCGACCTGGATTGAGCCAGCCAGTACGCTATGCGCTCTTGTCCGAAAGTCTCCAAGGGGGTGCTGGCGTCGAAGAACGAGACCCTGTCTCGCTCGTTCGTATAACGATTGGTTTTTTCAATCCATTGATGCGCATCCCGATGCGACAGATTGTGGATGCACACGCCTCCGTCATGCGGGACATCGTAGACCTCGCTCGTTATTCGTCCGACCTCTTCATGCAGCGTCGAGACGAATTCCGCCGCGCCGCGGCGAAAGGCGCGCACATTGTAGGAAGGCCAGTAATACGCATCATCGTCGTGGCGTCCCATAATGTATTCACGCTTGGGCATGCGAAACACGCCAGCCGGATGGGAGCCGGCATTTTCCCTTACCCAGCGAATAGCCTCGACGCTGAGGCATTCGTCGTGATCCAGATAGAGTATGAAGTCGTGTGAACATGCATCGTAGGCGACAAACCGCGTCTCGGTGGGCAATGGCGACCAGGGCACGGAGATGACTTTGTCGGCAAAGCCGGCCGCGACGGCAGCCGTGCCGTCGGTGGATGATTTGTCGACGACAATGAGCTCATCGACAAAGCGCAAGGAGCGCAAGCAAGTCTTGAGAATTTCTCCACTGTTATAGGTTATGACGAAGCCGCTTATCTTGGGGCTGTTGACACCCATTACCGCACCTTTGCCGCAGAATTGCTCGCGCTATACCCTATAGCGGAATAGGGGGCCCATAGGTCAATACCGCGCGAATCGTAAAGCTCCAGTTTCGTTCGTTCGGGTCTGAACACAAGAGGGCGAACGAGGTAAGTATTTCGGTTCCGCTTGATTGCAAGTCCGTGCAACGAGCGCTGCGATTGACTGGCCCGCACTCACCAAATCAATCGACGTTGACATGACGCAAACGCAATCCGCTTTCGTACCGCATCCGCCGTGAGCGCAGTTCAAGCTGCGCCGAGGCACTCAAGCTTCAGTTGGTGCCGGCCAGATTGCTGCTCAACGCGTCGCGTAGCGCTTGCACCTGCCGGTTCAGGGCATCGAGCTCGGCCAGCGTCATCCCCGAACGCTTGATCAGGGTCTCGTTCAGGCAATTGCACTGGACGAGCAGCGCGCGCCCGGCCGGTGTCAGGTCGACCTGGACCTGGCGCTCGTCGGTCTGGCTGCGCTGGCGGGTGACAAGACCGGCCTGTTCCATGCGCTTGACCAGGGGCGTGACGGTGCTTGATTCCAAGGCCAGCCGGTGGGCGACCCTGCCGACCGACATGCCATCGGCCTCGCCCAGTGCGTTCAGCACGAGATATTGCGGATAGGTGATCCCCATCTCGTCCAGCATCGGCTTGTAGGTGCGGTTGATCGCCATGCTGGTGGCATAGAGCGTGAAGCAGAGCTGGTTGTCCAACGGGAGAGGCACGACGCGTTCCTTGTTTGCCGACGTAGGAATTTCGGTACCACGAAAAATGATATCGCGATACATATTTCTATAGACAGGGGTTCAAGGCTGCGCTAGCCATATAGATATCGCGATATTGTTTATCGCGAAAAGCAATCAAAGGAGATTGAGATGGCTTCGCAGACAAAATCCAGTTCCGGCAGCGGCACGATCACCACCAAGGACGGCACGCAGATTTTCTACAAGGATTGGGGAACCGGCCAGCCCATCGTCTTCCACCATGGCTGGCCGTTGAGCAGCGATGACTGGGACGCCCAGATGCTTTTCTTCCTGGCACAGGGCTACCGCGTCATCGCCCATGACCGGCGCGGCCATGGCCGCTCGACGCAGACGGATATCGGCAACGAGATGGACACCTACGCCGCCGATGTCGCTGAACTCGCGGCGCATCTCGATCTCAAGAACGCCATCCATGTCGGCCATTCGACCGGCGGCGGCGAAGTGGCGCGCTATGTGGCGCGGTACGGCTCGGGCGGCCGCGTCGCCAAAGCGGTGCTGATCGGCGCGGTGCCGCCGATCATGCTCAAGACCGCGGCCAATCCCGGCGGCCTGCCGATCGAGGTCTTCGATGGTTTTCGCGCTGCCCAGGCGGCCAACCGCGCCCAGTTCTTCCGCGACGTTCCGGCCGGTCCGTTCTATGGCTTCAACCGTCCAGGTGCCGAGGTTTCGCAGGGCGTCATCGACAATTGGTGGCGCCAGGGCATGATGGGCGGCACCAAGGCGCATTATGATTGCATCAAGGCATTCTCGGAAACCGACTTCACCGAGGATTTGAAGGCAATCGACGTGCCGGTGCTGGTCATGCATGGCGATGACGACCAGATCGTCCCCATCGCCGACTCGGCACTGCTGTCGATCAAGCTGCTCAAGAAGGGCGAGCTCAAGGTCTACAAGGGTTTTCCGCACGGCATGGCGACAACCCACGCCGATGTCATCAACGCCGACCTGCTGGCCTTCTTCAAGGCGTAAGGCGTTCTGCTGGATAGACAAAGCACCCGCCCATCCGGGCGGGTGCTTTCATCTGGATTCGGATCTGCCGGGTCAGGCAGCCTGCGCCTTCCGGGCTTCCTTCATGTTGGGCAGGAACACCGTCAGCAGGCCCAGGAACGGCAAATACGAGCAGATCTGGAAGACGAAATCGATGCCCTTCATGTCGGCGACGACGCCGAGCACGGCCGCCGCGATGCCGCCCATGCCGAAGGCGAAGCCGAAGAAGATGCCGGCGATCATGCCGACGCGGCCCGGCACCAGTTCCTGCGCGAAGACGACGATGTTGGAGAAGGCCGACGACAGGATCAGTCCGATCAGCACGGTCAGCACCATCGTCCATTCCAGATTGGCGTAGGGGAGCGCCAGCGTGAAGGGCAGGACGCCGACGATCGAGAACCAGATCATGGCCTTCTGTCCGTAGCGGTCGCCGAAGGGGCCGCCGAGCAGGATGCCCAGCGCCGAGGAGCCGAGGAACAGGAACAGCATCACCTGGCTCATCTGCACCGACACCCCGAACTTATGGATGGAGTAGAAGGTGTAGTAGCTGGCGAGGCTGGCGATGTAGGCGTTCTTGCTCAGCACCAGCAAGGTCAGCACGATCAATGCCGACATCACCTTGCGGCGCGGGAAGGGCGAGACGAAGCTTGCCGCCTTGCGGTTGCCTTGCGCGGCGCGCAGACGGCTGTACCAGCCGCCGACCTGCCACAGGATGACGATGCCGATCAGCGAGCCGACGGCGAACCAGGCGATGCTGGTCTGGCCGAACGGCACGACGATGAAGGCAGCCAGCAAGGGGCCCATGGACTGGCCGAAATTGCCGCCGACCTGGAACAGTGACTGCGCCAGGCCAAACCGGCCGCCAGACGCGAAGCGGGCGATGCGCGAGGATTCGGGATGGAAGATCGCCGAGCCGATGCCGATCAGCGAGGCGCCGATCAGGAGCAGGTAGTAGTGCCCGGCATAGGCCAGCACGACCAGTCCGATCAGCGACGCCGCCATGCCGTAAGGCAGGGAGTAGGGCATCGGCCGCTTGTCGGTGATCATGCCGATGATCGGCTGCAGCAGGGACGCCGTGACCTGGAAGGTGAAGGTCAAAAGGCCGATCTGCCAGAAGTCGAGGCCGTAATTGTCTTTCAGAAGCGGGTAGATGGCCGATAGCAGCGACTGCATGATGTCGTTGATGCAGTGGCACAGGCTCACCGCCAGGATGACGGTGAAGGCCGTCGCCTGGGCTGAGGCGTGACTGGCGCTCGCTGGTGGCGCGACGCTGGCGGCTGTCGTATCGGTCAAGGTAGGCTCCGTGGTCTTTTTGGCGGGCACGCCCGCAGGTAATTTGGCGGCCGCTCCTGCGGCAGCCCTAGGGACGGTTGCCTTATAAGCCGCTTGCAGGGCGACTTCTTTCGTGGTTTGGTCCAATAGTTTCGCGAGTGGGCCATAGCCGATGCCACATGGCAGGGAAATCTTCCACGCCGGCAATGCCGATCTCGGCAAGTTGCACGAGAGCCGCTGGCAGTGGCTGGAACAAGTGGCCGGGCCGGCGGTGGCCTTGCCGACCGAATATCCTGACGGCTACCATGTGCCCCAACATCGACACAGCCGCAGCCAGCTGCTGCACGCGTTGGTCGGCGTCGTGCTGGTAAAGACGCGGCACGGGCGCTGGATGGTGCCGCCCGACCATGCGATGTGGATTCCGGCCGGCATCGAACATTCCGTCGAGATGCTGGGCGACGTCTCGATGCGCTCGGTCTATGTCATGCCGGGTGCGATCCCCGGGCTACCGGAAGGCTTGCGGGTCGTCGGCGTCACCGAACTGATGCACAGCCTGATCGTGGAGTCGGAGAAGCTGCCGCAAGGCGGCGAGTTGGAAGGACGCGGCGGGTTGATCATGAACCTGCTGCTGCATGAAATCCCGACCTTGCCGGAACGGCCGCTCGGGCTTCCATTCCCGTCCGATCCGAGGCTGGCGGCGCTGTGCCGTCGCTTCGTCGCGGCGCCTTCGCCGCACGCAACGATCGACGAATGGGCCGATGCCGTCGGCATGAGCCGGCGCTCCTTCACGCGCGCCTTCCAGCGCCAGACCGGCCTGTCCTTGTCGACATGGCGCCAGCAGGCGTGCCTGTTCGCGGCGCTGCCGAGGCTCGCCGATGGCGAGCCCATCACCAGGGTGGCGCTCGACTTGGGCTATGACAGCGTGCCGGCCTTCATCACCATGTTCAAGCGCATGCTGGGCTCCTCGCCGCGCGGCTATATGCGCGGCGCGCGCGACAATGGCGAAAGCGTGCGTCGGCTTAGCGGCCCGGCACGATTGGAAAGTCCCCTGCCGTAGGCCGCGCTTGGACGCTCTCGACTATTTAGGCCGAGCCGTGTCCTGGTGAAAGGCTTGGCTGAGCCGCGATTTCTCTAAAGCAGTCAGGTTTGCCTCATCATGGATCACTGTTTCTTCGATGCCCCAAGCCTGTCCCGGAAGGTTGCTGGAAGGCGGAATGTCCAATGTTGGGAGCGCTGCATTTATTTTGTTAATGATCCAGACCAAGCAACATATAATACCGATATAGGCGACAAGACACCCAAGCATGGATTTCAGGCCTATATTATCGGCTATCCAGTGCGTTACCGATACGCCGAAGGCCATTAGGGAAAAGCCCGAAAATAGCAAACCGTATAAAAGCCCAAGCGCAATTGGGTAGAGCGCCGGATGGTTTGCAGCATTCAACATGCCGCTAACTTTGCCTACAAGTATTGAAAACTGATCAAAGCCAAAAATAGAATTTGAACGACAACGAGCCCAATCCCGCTTGTCGTTCACTCGTCAAAAGCTCTGCAACTGGCTTCTAGTCGAAGAGGCTCGACACCGATTCCTCGGTTGCCGTGCGCGAGATCGCTTCGCCCATCAGGTCGGCGATCGAGATGACGCGGATGTTGGGGGCGTCGAGCACGCCTTGCGTCGGCTGGATGGAATCGGTGATCACCAGTTCCTGCAGCTTCGAGCCGCTGATGCGGGCGACAGCGCCGCCCGACAGCACGCCATGGGTGATATAGGCGGTGACGCTGGTGGCGCCGTTGGCCAGGAGAGCATCGGCGGCGTTGCACAGCGTACCACCGGAATCGACGATATCGTCGATCAGCAGGCAATCCTTGCCGGCCACCGCGCCGATGATGTTCATGACTTCCGATTCGCCCGGGCGCTCACGGCGTTTGTCGACGATGGCCAGTTGCGCGTCGAAGCGCTTGGCCAGCGCCCGCGCCCGCACCACACCGCCAATGTCGGGCGACACCACCACGACGTTGCCGAGCTGCTTGTATTTCGCCTTCACGTCGCGGGCCATCACCGGCACCGAGAACAGATTGTCGGTCGGGATGTCGAAGAAGCCCTGGATCTGGCCGGCATGCAGGTCGAGCGTCAAAACGCGGTCGACGCCGGCGCGGGTGATCATGTTGGCGACCAGCTTGGCCGAGATCGGTGTGCGGCCCGAGGCCCGGCGGTCCTGCCTGGCATAGCCGAAGTAGGGAATCACCGCCGTGATGCGCTTGGCCGAGGAGCGCATGAAAGCGTCGATCATGATGAGCAGTTCCATCAGGTGATCGTTGGTCGGGAACGAGGTCGACTGCAGGATGAAAACATCCTCGCCGCGCACGTTTTCCTGGATTTCGACGAAGATTTCCTGGTCGGCGAAGCGCCTGACGCTGGCCTTGCCCAGCGGGATGTTGAGATAGCGGGCGACCGCCTCGGCCAGCACCCTGTTGGAATTGCCCGCGAAGAGTTTCATGCACCGTTCCTGGTGGGGGATGGGAAGGCCTGACAGACTCTCCCGCACCTTTTAATCGGGCTTTTAGCGGCCCGCGCTGGTATTGCAAGCGCCGAGATCGGGAATCCGCCGGCTAAGCTGAAGAAAGGTTAGTGCCATCGCCGAGAGGCAACACTCGAGCATGCCTTGCTAGCCAGCCTTGCCGCCCAGAAATGCCGCGAACTGGTCGATGGTCTGGTCGGCGATCGCCTGCATGGTGGCCGGCGAGACGCCCTTCCAGCCGTCGGCGCCCGCGCCGGCGCCGGAATTGACCGAAGGCGCCTTCATCTGGCCGTTGATGCGGTGCAGGCGGTTGCCGGCCGGGTCGTAGACATCCCAGACATAGATGACGGTGGTGTCCTTGCCCTCCGAAATCGCCGAGAAATAACCCTTCAGCACATGGGTCGCGGTCTGGTCGGCGCTGCCCGCGAGCGTGATGCCGCGCTGCCTGGCGCGCGTCTGCAGTTCCGCCGTCAGCGGGGTCGCGGCCTCCACCGAAGCGCCGACGATCGGCGCGATCTGCAGCCGGGTCTTCGACATGATGGCGGCACTCTGGGCTGAGGTAAGCGGCGTGGTGGTGGTCGCGGCAGTGCTCGTGGTGGCGGCAGGCGCGGTTGGTGACGTTGCGGGAACGGTGGCCGCCGTGCTGCCCGGCGCTGCCGGTGTCGAGGTCGCCGGCGGGGTGATGGCGGAAGGTTCGAGAACGTCCTTTGCGTTGGTGCAGGAGGCAAGAGCCAATGCCACAAGCAATGACACGGTCGTCACATGCGATCGTCCCATTTGCCTTCTAACTCCTTGGCGAAGAACGCCTCCCATTATGGATTCACTGTACGATCAAGTCGAGATCATGGCGGGACAGCGGCTTCGGCTGGGATTCGGTGGTCAGGTAGGTGCGGCCAAGCGTCATTGCCGTCTCGGTGTCGGAATCCATGATGATCATGTGGGCGAACAGCGTCATGTGCGGCGCGATCGGCTCGGGGTTGCCCTGGTAGAACATCGGCATGTCCATCCAGGACGGCGTGAAGCGGGCGCCGACGGAGTAGCCGCAGGCGTTCAGCCGGTGCTTGGTCAGGCCGTGTGCCTCCATGGTGCGGGCATGTGCGTCGAAGACGTCGCCGAAACTGTTACCCGGGGTCATCGCCTTTTCCACCGCGAGAAGGGCGGCACGCGCGGCGTCGAACAGCTCCTGGTGGCGCTTCGATACCTTGCCGGTCAGCACCGTGCGCATCATCGGCGCATGGTAATGATGGAACACGCCGGCCCATTCAAGCGTCAGCTGGTCGTTCTTGGTCAGCTTGCGGCGGCCTGCCTTGTAGCGGCAGAGCAGCGCATCGACACCGGAGCCGATGATGAATTCATTGGCCGGATAGTCGCCACCGCCGGCAAAGACCGCGCCCTGCATGGCAGCCAGGATCAGCGCTTCGTCGCCGCCCTGCTTGATCAGGGGCAGCGCCGCGTCCAGCGCATCGTCGGAGAGGTTGGCGGCCTTCTCGGCCTTGGCGATTTCGGCCGGGCTCTTGAACAGCCGCAGCCGCCCGACGATGCCGGACGCGTCGGCGATCTGGCCGAAGGTCTGCAACTGCTCGTCCAGCCGGCGGCCATTGTACGCGGTCAGGCCATGGGTGTCGTATTCGACGCCGATGCGGGCGCCGAGCAAATTGAGATCGTTGAGCAAATTGCGCAGGTCGACCGCCGGGTTGGCGCCGTTGCGGTCGGTCCACACCACGATGTCGTCGATGATGGAGGTGTGGCGCGCCTGGCGCAGGTCGGCCGAGCGGGTCAAGAGCACCATCGAGCCGTCGGCCTTCACCACCAGGCACTGGAAGAAACAGAAGCCGAACGTGTCGTAGCCGGTCAGCCAGTACATGCTTTCCTGCGCGAACAGCAGGATGGCGTCGAGTTTCTTCTCGGCCATCTCGATCATCAGCCGGTCGCGCCGCGCGTCAAATTCCGACCGTTCAAAATGCAGCGCCATTATTCATTCTCCAAAACGATAGCCGAAACCTGCCGGCCGTAATCGGGCTCCTTGCGGTGCGTGGTGCGCCGGTAGGAGTAGAACAGATCTTCCTCGGCATAGGTGCAGCGGCCAAGGCCCTCCGCGGTCACGCCGGCCCTTGCCAGCCGGTCGACCGTATAGCGATTGAGGTCGAACATGGCATGGCCTAATGTGGCGGACGGCGCGAAGTAGCCGATGTTTTCGGCGTCGGCCTCGACGAAGCGGGCAATGAATTCCGGCCCGACTTCGTAATTGTCAGGGCCGATCGAGGGGCCGAGCACGGCGACGATGTTTTCGCGCCGGGCTCCGAGGCCTTCCATGGCGGCAATGGTGTTTTCCAGCACGCCGGTGAAGGCGCCTTTCCAGCCGGCATGCGCCGCGCCGATGATGCGCGCCCCGGCATCCGCGAACAGCACCGGGCCGCAGTCGGCGGTCGAGGCGCCGATGGCGATGCCCGGGCGATCGGTGACGATGGCATCGGCCTTGGGCCGTTCTCCGGCAAAGGGTCCGCTGGCGACGATGACATCGGGGGAATGAATCTGCCAGGCGGTCAACAGATGGTTCGTCGGCACACCCATCCAGGCGGCGACACGGGCGCGGTTCTCGGCCACCAGCGTCTGATCGTCATTAGATCCGGTACCGATGTTGAGACCCTGGTAGATGCCGGTCGAGACGCCGCCCGCGCGGGTGAAATAGCCGTGGCGGATGCCTTGTGCCTGCGCCTTGTCCAGCAGCGGGGACCGAACGGGATCCGGTTTGGTCTGATTCAGCATGCGGGCGTTGTTGTCCGTATGGGCGGTTTCGTCAAGAAAAAGCAGAAGCGGGGCGGCCGGCGGTTCGGCCTCTCTCCTGCCCGACGGGAGATTGGAAGAGGCAGCGGCGAAAAGTCAATCCGCTGTCGCGAAGGGTCGGACGGCGGCGCCGCGCGGCACGACGGCAAGCACCTTGAACAGTTCGCCCATCGCCCGCGGCCCGGCGAGGCGCTCGACGTCTTCGGTGATCTTGTCGCGAGCGGCCTGGCCGGCATCGGCGCCAAGCCGGCCGGCACGCTCGAGTATGCCCATGCCGAGCAGGAAACTGCCCTGTGTCGACAGATGAGCATCGAGACCATGCGCGCGCACGATCGCGGCAAGGGCGGAGAAATCGACATGCGAGGTGAGGTCGGCCTCGCCTGGATTGGCCAGCACATCTTCGTGATTGTGCCTACGCAAGGCCTGCAGCGTGTCGCCGACACCCGGCTGCAGGTGGCCGTAGTCGAGGAACAGCCCGGCGCCGCGGTTTCGGGCCATGCGTTCGGCAATGGCCGCCATCAGGGCGGTGCGGGCGGGTGCCACCTCGGCGATCGCCCCTTGCGGCGCTTCAGCCGCGTCGACGGGCAGCAGCGTCGGGTCGACCGAGCCGGCGCCGGCGAAGAAACAAAGGGTGTTCTCGTCGTCCAGGCTCACCATGCGCTCGCGCCAGCCGGTGCCGGCGCGGACGAACTGGCGGATCGGTATGGCGTCGAACAATTCGTTGCCGACGATGAGCAGCGCCTGATGGGGCAAGGTGTCGATGGTCTCATGCCAGCGAACCGCAAAAGGCGTGGCGCCAAGCGTCTGTTTCTGGACTTCGGTCAGGCGTGGACTGGTCTCGATCATGGCGAAGGCGGCGCCATTGGCCAGGGTCGGATCAAGCCGCGACAGCGTGCGCAGCATGTCTTTCATCAGCGTGCCGCGACCGGGGCCGATCTCGGCGATGGTGACAGGCATCGGCCGGCCGATTGCTGTCCAAGCCTGGTAAAGCCACACGGCGACGAGTTCGCCGAACATCTGGCTGATCTCCGGCGCGGTGACGAAATCGCCAGCGGCGCCGAAGGGTTCGCGCGTCGTGTAGTAGCCGTCCGCAGGGTCGAACAGGCATAGCGCCATGTATTCGTTGACGGGAAGGGGCCCCAGCGCCTCGATCAGGTCGACGATACGGGTCTTCAGCCTCGTCATGTCGCCTGCGGCTGCGCTTGCGTCACCGGCTTGGCTGTTGCCATCGCCCAAATGCCGATCAGCACCATCGGGGTCGACAGGATCATTCCCATGGTCAGCCAGTTGGTGCCAAGGAGGTAGCCGAGCTGCTGGTCGGGCTCGCGGAAGAATTCGACGAAGACGCGTGACAGGCCGTAGCCGCAGATGAAGGCGCCGCCGACGAAGCGCGGCGTCTTCAGCTTGAGGCGCGAATGGGTGAGGATGCGCAGGACCAGGAACAACACCAGGCCTTCGAGCAGGGCCTCATAGAGCTGGCTCGGATGGCGGGTAAACGGCCCGCCATTGGGGAATTCTATTGCCCAGGGCACGTCCGTCGGCCGGCCCCAGAGCTCGGAATTGATGAAATTGGCGACGCGCACCAGGCCAAGCCCAACCGGCACGCCGGCCGCCACGACATCGAACAGCGACCAGGTGCGGATGCCGCGCTTGATGGAAAACAGCGTCATGGCGAGGATGACGCCGAGCAGGCCGCCATGGAAGGACATGCCGCCTTGCCAGACCGCGAAGATGTCGAGCGGGTGCGCGATGTAGCGTGCCAGGTCGTAGAACAGCACATAGCCGGTGCGGCCGCCGAGCACGACGCCGATCGCCGCCCAGACGATGAAATCGTCGAGGTCCTCGGGCTTCATCGGCAGTACGCCGTCGGGCCACAGTTTCGGGTTGGCGGCAAGACGCTTGGCGTACCACCATGCAAACAGGATGCCGATAATGTAGCCGACGCCATACCAGTGCACCGCCAGCGGCCCGATCTGGATGAGGATCGGGTTGATGTTGGGGAAAGGCAACGAGGCCAGCGGCAGCAGGAAATATTCGTTCAACGGGAAGCTCTCGGTTGCGGTCGCGTTCGGGCGCGGACCATGCGGCAGGGTTTTGGCGGGGTCAAGGCAAGCCGGTCGCCGTCAAGTGCCGCGACGGATCACCTTTACGAGCCATCGCGCCGTGCGTGGTCAACTCACCCCTTGGCGGCCACCCACTGCCGCAATGCGTCGTTGATCCTGTCCTGCCAGCCGGGGCCGTCTTCCTGGAAATGGTCGAGCACGGCCCGGTCGATCCGGATCGAGACAAGCTCGCGGACATTCGGTGCGGTCGAGGGTTCGCGAACTGGCGCTGCCGGCTTCTTGACCGGCTTGAAGGCCGCTTCGGCGGCTGCGAACGGATTTGTCGGTCGGCGCGGAGGCGTTGCCATTGATTGACCCTGATTAGAGCGTTCTGACGCAAATAGGAGACGACAACACCATAGGCGATTTGATGTTCTCAAGTATAGCTTGGGGCGGTTCGAGAGCTTCCCGCCGGCATGGCAGCGTCCATGCGCCATAGCAACGCAGAGGCCGTACTGGGCCTCAACGTTCTTGCATTCGGCGCTCAGCGCCACTACGTCATTTCGAGCAAGCGAGGATTTGCCATGTCGACCGGACCGAACCGCATTCTCGATGAATTCGCCAAGCTGATGACCGACGCCGCCGGTGCCGCGCAAGGCGTACGGCGC
Organism: Mesorhizobium sp. HAY1-8B; assembly: GCF_056868045.1. Taxonomy (NCBI): domain Bacteria; kingdom Pseudomonadati; phylum Pseudomonadota; class Alphaproteobacteria; order Hyphomicrobiales; family Phyllobacteriaceae; genus Mesorhizobium; species Mesorhizobium sp. HAY1-8B. The sequence goes on along the minus strand of NZ_CP200321.1, from coordinate 6,353,359 downwards.
GAGGTGGAGACCGCCTTCAAGGGCCAGGCGGAGCGTATCCTCAATTCGATGGACGTGGTGCAGCGCGAGGAATTCGAGGCCGCGCGCGAGATGGCCGCCAAGGCCCGCGACGAGAATGCCCGGCTTGCCGCCCGTATCGAAGCGCTCGAAGCCAGGCTCGCCGAACTGGGCGGGGATGCCGCACCAGCGGCGGCGGCGAAGCCGCGCGCAAAAAAATAATCATTAAACTTTTCCACATAGTCAAAGTCCGAAAATCGCTTTGCCGTGAATCGCTTAACGGCATTGCATGAATCTTTGTGACAGCGCCTTTCCACATGCGAATGCCGCAGTGCGAAAAATTGGGCTGTTCACGCGACTCCCGATCAATAGACTGAATTTGTTGCATGATTCGGAGCAGAGTCATGCGGCCGGGCGGTGGGGTCCGGTCTGGGGTCTTTGCGTCGAGAAGTCCTGGCCGTCCGAGTTCTAGATCAGATTGTTCGTTGTGTGTGCCCTCCCGCGGAGCGTGTGGCGGCGCTCCTCAGAACGACAGGAAGCATTCCATGGAACTTCTCGAACTCGAATTCTCCCGCGAAATCCATCCGGTGGATGTTATCGAGCAGGTGGCCCACAACAATGACTGGTCCTTCGAAAGGGCCGGCGACGATGAAATTTCGATCTCGGTTGCCGGCAGCTGGACCGACTATCACGTCTCCTTCTCCTGGATGGAGGATTTCGAGGCGCTGCACCTGGCCTGCGCCTTCGACATCAAAGTGCCGGAGACCCGCGCGCTGGAAGTGATGCGGCTGTTGTCGCTGATCAACGAACAGATGCTGTTCGGCCATTTCGACCTGTGGGAGCAGGAGGGCGCGATCATGTTCCGCCAGTCGCTGCTTTTGGCCGGCGGGGTCGAACCCTCGAGCCAGCAGGTCGAGGTGCTTCTGTCCTCGGCGCTGGAAGCCTGCGAATGCTATTTCCAGGCGTTTCAGTTCGTCGTCTGGTCGGGAACCTCGGCCAAGGACGCGCTGGCCGGCGTGCTGTTCGAGACCTACGGCAACGCCTGAGCCTTGGTAGTCTCGAAATGAGTTCAAGCCACGAGCGTAAGCCCGAGATCAGTTTTGCCGATTTCGATCGTGTCGACATCCGCGCCGGCACGATCGTCGAGGCCGAACCGTTTCCGCAGGCGCGCAAACCGGCTATCAAGCTGAAGATCGATTTCGGACCCGACATCGGGGTGAAGAAATCCTCGGCGCAGATCACCAAATATTATGAGCCGGAGACGCTGGTCGGCCGGCAGGTGTTCGCGGTGGTCAATTTTCCGCCGCGCCAGATCGGTCCGTTCATGTCGGAAGTGCTGACGCTCGGTTTTCCCGACGAGGAGGGCGCCGTCGTGCTGGGCGCCATCGAGCGCAAGGTGCCGGACGGCGGGCGGTTGTTTTAGAGAGCCACCGCCAGCTACAGTCGTCGCACGTTCCACGCCTTCGTCATCCACGGGCGGAGCGGGCGCGAAGCGCACGCGCAGACCCGAGGATCCATGCCGTGACAGTGGCCGAAGGGTGGGGCGGTCCAGAAAGTCGTGTTGCCTCTGATCCAGCATAGACGGCTTCGCGGCTATTCATGGCCCGCAGATTCTTCACCGCAGCGGATGCTTCCAGCTCACGGAATGGATCCTCGGGTCTGCGCGCCGGCTTCGCCGACGCCCCGCCCGTGGATGACGAAGGAGGGAGGCTCGCCCTCTGGTGCGCCAGGCGTCAAGCCGCGAGCTTGCGCGTCCTGCCGAGCGCCTCCTCGACCGTGTCGAGAAACATTTCGGCACAAGCCTTCCAGCTGTAGCGCATGGCGCGTTCGCGGGCCTGATCGCGGCTGACGTTGAGCGCGGCAAGCGAGGCTTCGCGCAAATCGTTGGAGACCGCGCCACCAAAGCCGTCGCCGACAATGTCGATCGGCCCGGTCACCGGATAGGCGGCGACCGGCGTGCCGCTGGCCAGCGCCTCGATGATCACGTTGCCGAACGTATCGGTGCGGCTGGGGAAGACGAAGACGTCGGCCGAGGCGTAGATTTCCGCCAGTTCGTCATTGGGGCGGTGGCCAAGGAAATGCGCATTGGGGTAGCGCGCCTTGAGCTTGGCAAGCTCCGGACCCTCGCCGACCACCACCTTGCTGCCGGGCAGGTCCAGGTCGAGGAAGGCAGGCAGGTTCTTTTCGATGGCGACGCGGCCGACGCAAAGGAACACCGGGCCGGGGAAGCCGAGATCCCTCCTCTTGTCCGGACGGAAGTGGTCGGTGTCGACGCCGCGCGTCCAGGGCCTGAGCTTGGTGAAGCCGCGCGCCGAAAGGTCGTCGGCGAGCGACTGGGTGGCCACCAGCGTGCCCTGGCCGGAATTGTGGAAATCGCGCAGCCAGCGATAGGCCCAGCTCTCCGGCACCGGCAGGCGGGCGCTGAGATATTCGGGGAAGCGCGTGTGATAGCTGGTGGTGAATGGCCGGCCGGCATTGCGGCAATAGCGCCGCGCCATGATGCCGAGCGGCCCCTCGGTGACGATGTGGATGTGGTCGGCCTTGTAGCCGTCGATCAGCTGCGCGACATGGCCGGGCGTGGTCAGCGCCAGGCGGATGTCGGGATAGGTCGGCAGGGGCAGCGTGCGAAAGATGTTGGGCGTCAGGAAATCCACCGCGACGTCGAAGGATTTGAGCGTTTCGGTGAGCCGTTCCAGCGTGTGGACGACGCCGTTGACTTGCGGGCGCCATGCGTCGGTGACCATCAATATGCGCATGGCGGCCCTTTGCTGGAAAGGTCGACGGTTGCCTTGAGACGATGCCGGAATGGCGACCAGCCTGCTGCCCTCGCTTCGCTCCAGCGCACCCGGGTGGGCACGGGGTCGAAGTGAGGCGGTTGAGCCGAATCAAGTGTGGTCGCGCGCTTCATGCGCGCTCTTCACCATGGTTTCATGACGGGCGGATGAAGCTTGATGCTTCGCCTGGTACTTGGGCTCGCCTAGGCCGGGACCTTGATCACCGCGCGCAGGCCGCCGAGCGGACTGTCGTCGAGGGTGATGTCGCCGCCATGGCTGCGGGCGATGTCGCGGGCGATCGACAGGCCGAGCCCCGTGCCGCTGGCATCGAGGTTGCGGGCCTCGTCCAGTCGCACGAAGGGCTTGAACACGTGCTCGCGCTTGTCGACCGGAATGCCGGGACCGTCGTCATCGACGGTGACCACAAGCGAACCACGGCCATGGTTGGCATTGACCTCCACCGTCTTGGCATAGCGGAATGCGTTGCCGATGACATTGGACAGCAACCGCGCGAAGGCGTTCGGCCGTACATGCACCGTCGGGTCGCCGGAAAGCGTCGTCGACAGCTTGCATTTGCGCAAGGCGGCTTCTTCGCCGAGCTTCTGGAAATAGGCTTCGAGATCGAAACGTCCCGGGTCCTCCGAGGCTTCGCCGCGGGCAAAGGCGAGATAGCCTTCCAGCATCGACTGCATGTCATCGATGTCCTGGTTGAGTGCCGCCTTGGTCTCGGTCTTGCCGCCGGCCAGCGCCAGCTGCAGCTTGAAGCGGGTGAGGATGGTCCTGAGGTCGTGGCTGACGCCGGTCAGCATGGCGGTGCGCTGTTCGATCTGGCGCTCGATGCGCTCGCGCATCTGGATGAAGGCAAAGCCGGCACGGCGAACTTCCTCGGCGCCGCGCGGGCGAAAATCGCGCGGCATCGGCCGGCCCTTGCCGAAGCTTTCGGCGGCTTCGGCGAGCGTGAGGATCGGCCGGATCTGGTTGCGCAGGAAGGGGATGGCGATCATCAGCAGCACCAGCGAGGTGCCGACCATCCAGATCAGGAAGATATGGGTGTTCGAAGCATAGGCCTGGCTGCGGCGCACGAAGACGCGCAACACCTTGCCTTCGAGCTGGACGCGCACCTCAACGATGTTGGAATTGCCGACCGTGTCGATCCAGAACGGCCGGTTGATCTGCCGGGTGATCTCGGCCGAGAGCACGTCGTCGAGGATCGAGAAGAACGGTTTTGGACCGGGTGGCGGCAAGGGATCCGGCGGCAGCAAATCGACCTTCAGCTGCATGCGGTCCTGCGCGATGCGGATGATGTTGGCGTAATCGGCGTCGTGCGGGTAGGTCTCGATCAGGTCGATGATGGCGGCTATGTCGCGCACGGTGGCCTGCGACAGGCGCTGCGTCACCGTTGCCCAGTGGCGTTCCATGAAGACGAAGGCGACCACCGATTGCAAAAGGATCATCGGCGCGATGACGATGATCAGCGAGCGCGCATAGAGGCGCTTGGGCATGTAAAGCGAAACGAGGCGCCAGAACCGGTTCCAGATGCGCGGCACCGCCTTGAGCGTTCGCGTGGCACGTGCGCTCAAGCCGTCATTTCCCGGCTGTTCCAGTTCCGTGGTCGCCATTGGCTCTTTTCATTTCGCCCGCGGCACTAGATCAGAACGACGTCTGGTTCAATCGTCAGTCTGATCCAACTCTTTGTTTAAGCGTGATCTTTTCCGAAAAACCATTCCCACTTTTCGGGATCATGCCCTAGAGCCGCGTCCGATATTCTATTCCACGCTGAGCCGATACCCAATACCGCGCACGGTCTGCAGCCAGACGGGGTTGGACGGATCGCGCTCGATCTTGCGGCGCAGCCGGTTGATCTGCACGTCGATGGTGCGCTCGCCGACTTCCGAATCGTCGCCGACCAGTTCGTGGCGCGGGATGGTCTCGCCGGCCCGCGCGGCGAAGATCGCCAGGATCTCCTGCTCGCGGTCGGTCAGCTTCAGCGCCTCGCCGCCTCGCTTCAGTTCGCGCCTGGCGATCTGGAAGGTGTAGGGACCGAAGACCAGCTGTTCGACCTTGGGCGTCGTCGCCGGGCCGCCCCGGCGCAGGATGTTGTTGATGCGCAGGATCAGCTCGCGCGGGTCGAAGGGTTTGGGCAGGTAATCGTCAGCGCCGGCCTCCAGCCCGGAGATGCGGCTGTCGGTCTCCGAAAGTGCGGTCAGCATCAGGATCGGCACGTTCTTTTCGGCGCGCAGCGATTTAGTGAGATCGACGCCGCTCTCGCCGGGCATCATGACATCGAGCACAAGTAGGTCGAAGTCGAGGCCGGCGAGCTTGCGCCTGGCTTCGCCGGCATTGCCGGCGACGGTGACGCGAAAGCCGTTTTCGGTCAGATACTGCTTGAGAAGATTGCGGATGCGTGTGTCATCGTCGACCACAAGCAGATGCGGCGCGTCGTCGTCCGGTGCGGCCGCCTGATCGACCCTCTCAGTGCTCTCCATGGCTTTTCCCTGACATTTTTGCGGACCCAACGTCGATCTGAGCTCTCAGTTCCGGATTGACCATCGCTTCGAGGAAGCGTTCCACCAAGGTCCGTTCGGCGGCGCCGGAATCTTCCAATGCAGCACGGATGCGGCGCGACTGTGGCCGCGCCAGGGCCAGTGCCAGCGCCCGGCCCTTGGCTGTCGGGTAGAGTTCGCGCTGGCGACGGTCGCGCGGGCCTTGCAATTGCACGACATGGTCGGTGTCGATCAGCTGCTTGAGCACCCGCGCCAGGCTCTGTTTGGTGATCTTCAGCACGTCGAGCAGTTCGGCGACCGTCAGGCCCGGCCTGCGGTTGACGAAATGCAGCACCCGGTGGTGGGCACGGCCGAAACCATAGTCGGCCAGGATCTGGTCGGGATCGGAGGTGAAGTCGCGATAGGCGAAGAAAAACAGTTCGATGATGGCGAAGTCGATGCCGTCCTCGACTGACATCGCGGTCCTGATCGGTTTTCCGGCAGAAGGGCTTCGATCCGTCATCATTTCTCCATGGGAACGGGAGATTATGTCAGTACTATTGACGTAATTTCCCTGCAATGGTAATTTTTGACAAGCTTTTGGGCGGATTGCGAACGAAAAGGCAAGTCAGGCCGGTTTTTTCCGGAATTTCCTGAGTTTGCCAGAGCGCGATTATCCGCCTACGCTTCGAGACACCGGCCGGCGTCTCAAATCGCATGGCGCGGCCAAAAAGAACACGCAACGACACTGAGATATGCGGGCCGTGGCCCGCGGGAGGTTACCATGGCATCCGTTCCCTTCGATCAACTGGACGGCTTCATCTGGATGAATGGCGAGTTCGTGCAATGGGGCGACGCCAAGATCCACGTGCTGACCCACGGCCTGCACTACGCCAGCGCGGTCTTCGAGGGCGAGCGCGCCTATGGCGGCGAGATCTTCAAGCTCAACGAGCACACCGAGCGCCTGCATGAATCGGCGCGCCTGCTCGGCTTCAAGATTCCCTATTCGGTCGCCGAGCTCAACGACGCCTCGGCCACGCTGTTGAAGAAGCAGGGCTTCCAGGACGCCTATGTCCGGCCGATCGCCTGGCGCGGCAGCGAGCAGATGGGCGTTTCGGCTCAGAACAACCGCATCAACGTCGCCATCGCCATCTGGCAGTGGCCGAGCTATTTCGATCCGGCGCAGAAGCTCAAGGGCATTCGCCTCGACGTGGCGGAGTGGCGCCGGCCCGACCCGCGCACGGCGCCGTCGCGGTCGAAGGCCGCCGGCCTTTACATGATCTGCACCATGTCCAAGCATGCAGCCGAAGCAAAAGGCTATGCCGACGCCATGATGCTCGACTGGCGCGGGCAAGTGGCGGAGGCAACGGGCGCAAACATCTTCTTTGTCAAGGACGGCAAGATCCATACACCCACGCCCGACTGCTTCCTCGACGGCATCACCCGCCGCACGGTCATTGGCCTGGCCAAGGATCGCGGCCTGGAAGTGATTGAACGCGCGATCATGCCGGAAGAACTCGAAGGTTTCGAGCAATGCTTCCTGACTGGAACGGCGGCGGAAGTAACGCCGGTTTCGGAGATAGGCCCTTACCGATTCGAGGTCGGCGAAATCGCCAAGAATCTTATGAACGACTATTCTGCCGCGGTTCAGCCCAAGCACGCGATCGCCGCAGAATAACGATAGTCACAGCTTTTCACGCAAGCAGGGGCGGTTTTCGAGCCGCCCCTTTTATTTCAGCGTTTCTGCATTTGACTTTCATCCAATTCGGCGTCTCATGATGGTGTCGGCCCGGGAGGCTGGCAGCTATGGAGGGACTAATCATATGGACATGAACACGCTTCTTCCGATCATCATCCAGATCATTACAGGCATCATCGGTGGTCAGGCGGTCGGCGCGGCAATCAAGACGGCGGCGATGGGGCAGCTTCCCAAAATCCTTGGCGGAGCCATTGGCGGCGTCGGCGGCGCGGCGATCCTCGGCAGCCTGCTCGGTGGCGGCACGATCACTCCAGACGCAGCTGCGGCGGCGACGAGCGGTCTCGGCAGCGCGCTCAATCTGCAGAACATCGTCGGCGGCGCCGGCGGCGGCGCGATCCTGACCGGCATTATCGGCGCGGTCCTGGGCGCCATGAAGAAGTAAGCCTGACGGTCTCAGGTTTGTTCAAATGGGCGGCTTCGGCCGCCCATTTCTGTTTTTCAGACGACTGACTGTTCGTCTTTCGAGGGGTGGACGCGTTTCGCCGGCACCTCTACATCACGCCAGGGATACGAAAGGACGATCATGGGTCAGCTCAATGCCGGCATCGTGCCGGTCACACAGTTTCAGCAGAACTGCACCATCCTGTTCGACATGGACGACAAGCGTGGTGTCGTCGTCGATCCGGGCGGCGACATCGACAAGGTGCTGGCGGTGCTGAAGGACAATGCGATCAGGGCCGAGGCAATCTGGATCACGCATGGACATATCGACCATGCCGGCGGTGCCATGGAATTGAAGGAGGCGCTCGGCATCGACATCATCGGTCCGCACGAGGCCGACAAGCCCTTGCTCGACAATCTGGAGAACCAGGGCAAGCGCTACGGCATTGTCGGCTCACGCGACTGTGTGCCCGACCGGTTCCTCACCGAGGGCGAGACCGTGTCGTTCGGCGGCCACGTGTTCGAGGTGCTGCATTGCCCCGGCCACGCGCCGGGCCATGTCGTCTACTACAACCGCGCGGCCAAGTTCGCCCATGTCGGCGACGTGCTGTTCCGTGGCTCGGTCGGCCGCACCGACCTGCCGGGCGGCGACCATGCGATGCTCATCGCTTCGATCAAGGACAAGCTGTTGCCGCTGGGCGACGATATCGGCTTCATCTGTGGCCACGGTCCTGGCGGCCGCTTTGGCGAGGAGCGCAGGACCAATCCATTCCTGACCTGAATTTCAACACACCCGGGCGCCCAACAAAAAAGCGCTGGCCTTGCGGTCAGCGCTTTCTTTCTGGGGCAGGGAAGCCCTAAGCGCTTTCGCGCTTTGTTTGGTGCAAGTCGTTGTCCCAAAACCGCTGCGCACTTTTGGGCGACATACACTCAGTTGGCAGTGCAGAAATGCTGCTCACCGTCATTGCCGGTGAAGGTGCCGGTGCGGGAGTTGAAGGTGCGGTAGCGGTCCGAGCAGTATTCGTACCAGTCACGCGTCCACGGTTCGGCATAGCGATCGGCATACACCACCCGCGGCTCCGCGTAGTAGCGGCGGACCGGAGCCGGGCGGATCCGCACGTCACGATCGTAGTAACCGTCATCGTAGTAGCGGTCAGCGTAAGGCGGTGGCTGGTCATTGGCCAGCGCGCCACCGATCAGGGCGCCGGCGGCGAGGCCAAGCACGCCGGCGGCAACGGCGTCGCCATTTCCGTGGTGGCGGTGATGGCGCCACTCATCGGCATTGGCCGCGGGCAGGGCCACGAGCATGGTGGCGGCCATGGCGGCGGACAGCACGGCTGTCTTGAAAATTCTGTTCATCTTGGTCTCCTTCGTACCGGGCCGTGCAGTTTTGCAGGGGATGCGGTCCGGCTTTACCCAAGACTAATATGCGACCGTGGCTGAACGGAGGCTGAACGGATTTCTCCCCGCCTGTCCGAGAGGGCGTCAAGAACCACGCTCGAAATGAGCTGGGCTGCCCTGCCGGAGCCGACAGCGTGAAGCCGGCTCAGCCCACAGACAGGTTGACGGCCTTGGGCCCCTTGCCGCGCTTGTCCGGCTCGGTGTCGAATGTTACTTTCTGCCCATCTTCGAGACCGGGAAGACCCGACGCCTGCACGGCCGAAATATGGACGAAGACATCCTTCGCGCCATCGTCCGGCGTGATGAAGCCGAAGCCTTTGGCATGGTTGAAGAATTTGACGGTGCCGGTCTGCGGCATGGGAAGCTCCTTTGATCCCATAAACTCCAGTCTCGGGCCGGCAAATGCCCGAGAGGAAATTTGTCCTTTATTTTAGCGTCATCGGCAAGAGAAAGTTTTTTAGGCACTTAAAGCGCGTCACGCTTCAAGCCCTTGTTATGATGCATGTCGTCGATCCAAAACCGGATCCACTTTGGGGCGACATGCATTCATGCTGCATCGCGGACATGAAAAAGGCGCGGCGAAAACCGCCGCGCCTTTCAAAATCTGTCTGCGTGCCCAGAGGCTGGGCAAGCCCTGGAACCTCGTTCGCTCGCCCTCAAGGACGCGCGGCGTGCCGATGGTTCAGGCAGCGCGGAGGTTGACCGCCTTCGGGCCCTTGCCCATGCGATCCGGCTCGACGTCGAAGGTGACCTTCTGGCCGTCGACGAGCGTGCGCAGGCCCGATGCCTCGATCGCGGAAATATGGACGAACACGTCCTTGGCGCCGCCGTCGGGCGTGATGAAACCGAAGCCTTTGGTCGCGTTGAAGAATTTAACGGTGCCGGTCTGGGCCATTGGGGAAACTCCTTCACCCGTTCAGTCTTTGGTGGTCCTGCCCGCCACCTGGCGTCGAGGGCAGTTCCCGGTGGTTGCTTTCGGCAGTCATGCATTGGCGCATGGTCAAACCCCCCGCCGAAAAACGGGGCCGTCAGAGATTCACAGTATCGGGGAAAGGTCGTCCAAAACGTTCCGCTCTCCGGGTCGCAAATGCCCGAACACGGAATTTATCGCACGGAAACGTGAAGGTTGCAAGATAGCGCCGCGGGCCGCCGCTATGAGGGCATCCCGACGCATGAATCGACCGATCTGAGCGTCGACCGGCCGCAGATAGGCCTGGTTGTCCGGCCGGTCATCGGCCCACGGACAGGGTCACGCATGGGCCAGGGGTGGCCCGGCGGCGCGATCGAATGCCCGCCATGGCCCTCCGTTTGCAGTGTGGATAGCCGCGAACGGGGTTGCATTTGAAGGGCGAATGGCGAGGATCGCGATCGGGGATGGGATCGAGGGAGAGATCAGCATGAAATTCCTGGCGTCAGTTTTTTCGCGGCAAGGGTTTGCCGTCCTGTTCCTGTCGGCGCTGCTGGCCGCCTGCACCGTCGTCGTCGATGACGGGCCGGGGCCTCGTCCACGTCCGCCGCGTCCCGAACCGCAATTCTGCACCAGGCAATATGAACCGGTCTGTGCCCGGCGCGGCGGTGATCGCCAGACCTTCGCCAATGCATGCCTTGCCGACCGAGCCGGTTACCGCGTCGTGCGCGACGGTCCTTGCCGCGACGGCGGCGGCGGCGGCGGCGGCGGGGAAGAGCAGACGTTCTGCACCCGCGAATACGCTCCGGTCTGCGCCCGCCGCCATGGCGAGACGCGCAGCTTCCCCAATGCCTGCGAAGCCCGCGCCGCGGACTACCGCATTGTCGGCGACGGGCCGTGCTGAGGAGGCGGGAACTCGTTACTTGTCCACGCCGATATAGGCTTTGCCCTTCAGCAGGGCAGCCAGATGTGCCGCATTTGACGCGGCCATCTCGATCATTCCGTCGACCTTTTCGGGGGTCGCCGGCAGGTCGACATAGTTGACGTCGCCCATGGCTTCGCCCACCCAGTAGACCCCGCCATTGGCCGGTATGGTGAAGCCGACATCGTTGAGCGCCTGGAAGCATTCGGCATGGCAATGGTGCGCACCATCCTCGTTGCCGACGATCGCCACCAGCGCCACCTTGCCAGCGGCCGGCATGCGGCCCTTGTCGTCGGTTTCGGAGAGGAAAGCGTCCATGCGCTCCATGACGCGCTTGGCCACGCTGGAGGGTTGGCCCATCCAGATCGGCAAGCCAAGGATAAAGATATCGGCGGAGATGATTTTCTCACGCAGGGCGGGCCAGTCGTCGCCCTTGCCCATATCGGAGAGCACACCGGCCTTGATGTCGTGATCGAGGGCGCGCACGACCTCGCCCTTCACCCCATGCGGCTTGAGCGCCGAAAGCAGATCGGCGACGATCTTGTCGGTGGAGGATTTTTCCTTTTCGCCCGAGGCTTTCAGGGAACAGTTGATGGCAAAGGCGGTGAGGGACATTGGCGGCTCCTGCGTGTCGATGTGCAGGGTCAACGTCGCGGGGCGGTTGCGGTTGCGGTTGCGCGGCAATGATACTGGTGGCAGCCCGGAGCAATTCCAGGAAGAGTGTGAACGGTTTTCCGGCCGGAATTGCGTCGAAACAAAGAGGCGGACCGGTTCGCCGTTTCGGTGAAAACGGTGAAACGCCCTAGACCGGATACGCTCCATCGGCCGGACCGGCATAAAGCTCGCTGCCATGCTCATCCGAAATGCGCAGGCGGTCGGGGGTCTGCGGCATGGCCAGGCTGTGGAACAGAGCGGCCGCGCCCTGCAGGGCGGCGCGTAGCGTCGGTGCTTCCAGCGACACCCTGTCGAGCATCGCTTCCTCGGCGTCGCGCGACCGGTAGAACTCGATGACGAAGTTCAAGCAAGCCTCCGTGGCAGGACTTGGCAAGGCCTTTTTGTCAGTTTGCAGCCTGCTTCGGAGCAGGGCTGGGGGGCGCGAGGCACCCCAGGCTATCAGCCCTTCGTTTTCGGCTTCAGGCCGCTCTCGGCCTGCTTGACCGACGAGCCGAACGGAGAGGCGGGCTTGGCCACCACCTTGTCCTTCTTGGGTTTGCGTGTTTCGCGGTTGCTGCGCTGTTGGCCCTTGGCCATATTGTCTGCTCCTCGTGCGGGTTGTCTGACGTTGCTGAGGTCTCAGGCCGCCGGATTGTTGCCAACCACCGGATTGCCGGCCGGTTCGAGATTGTCTTCCGTGGTGACCCGTTCGTGGGTCTCCTGGTCACTGCGGATACGGTATTGCGGCGAGCCGTCCTTGACCGGCAGCCTGCTCTTGATCTCGAACAGTTCGGCTGTCTTGAGGAGGAGGCCGCCACGGCTTTTCATGCGCACGGTCTGGCCGATGGCGAAGAGATGCGAGGGGGTATCTGTGCGCGGACGCGCATTCTGCTGGAAACGGATCATGCTGCATTCTCCCGGTCGCGCTTCAGCGCGTTTTCGAGTTCGAGGTGGTCGATGGCGACAAGCTGGCTGGTGGTCGGGTTCTTAACAGCCCTTGCCGGCAGGTGAATGAAGGTGGCGACGCGGCGCCAGGCAATGCGTGACACGCCCTCTATCAGTTCCTCGTCCTGATCGATGTCGTAGTCGCCAGCCGGCAACGGCCCTTCCAGCCCCCCGAACGTGAAGGGAGCCGCGAAATGCGCGATGGAATGGGTGGTTCGGTCCGACATTGTCCTGGCCTTGATGTGCCCACGCGTTGGGCGTCATGTAAAACCGCTGCCTGAATGCAAAAAAGCGGGGACAAGCCCCGCTTTCCTATTTCCGGCAATCGCTGGAAATAAGCCTCTTTCGAGAGCTGCCAGTACATCCGTGGTCAGCGTTCATCGAATTCGGCCTGATCAGATCAGTTGCAGATTGGCGGCCGACTCGCGGCCCTTGCCGTCACGCTCCAGTTCGAACTGAAGCTTCTGGCCTTCCGCGAGACCCGGGAAACCGGCGCGCTCCAGCGCGCTGACATGGACGAAAACGTCCTTGCCGCCATCGGCCGGCTGAATGAAGCCGAAGCCCTTCTGGCCATTGTAGAACTTCACGGTTCCGGTGTTCATATGTGTCTTTCGCGTGTTGAGATGTCGTCGCGCGGCGAAGGTGCGGCGCGTCCGGTAGCAACGATTTGGAATAAGATTTGGCGGGTCGAAAACCTCTGACGCCGCGAGATGCCAATTCTGGCCAAAACGATTTGTCTTACATATGTCGACATGGCTGGCTATTCAAGTAGATTTCCGAAATTTTCCGCCTCTCATCGAAAAACACATCGCTATGAATATTCATATAATTATGCTATCGGTTTGGAATATTTCTAAAAAACATTGAAAATTCGCAAGGGTGTTTCCCTTGCGCGCCATTTTATTTACTCCGAAATGAGGACAGAACCATGATTTCCACAAGAGGCTCAAGGGGGAAGACCGTCGCGATCAACCCGATCGCCAAGCCGGCCATCATACACGCCGTTGCCGTTGGCCCGACCGGCCAGCCGATGATCGTCAAGTCGGCACGGCTGACCATCAGAAGCGATGAGGCGGCAAGGCGAACGATCGCCGATACCGATGGCACCGTAAGGCGGGCCAGACAGGTCGCCGAAAGCAACCGCCTGGTCTGATCGCGTTCATGGCGATGGAAAGGCCGCAGAACCACACTGAGACTTGAACCTGCCGCGCCAATGGCCTAGATCGCAGAGGCGGACAAACACGGCAGGTTTCCCATTAACAGAGATCAGAGACGAGCGGCGGGTGCGGGAGCCAGGTCTGGCGCGGGCGGACAACCGCCCCTGGGCCTCGACCAGTATGTGCAGCAGGCGCTGCAACTTCACCAGGCAGGGCGCAGGCAAGAGGCTGAGTCAATCTACCGGCAGGTGTTGGCGCGTCAGCCCAGACACGCGGCCGCGGCACATTTCCTGGGGCTGCTGCTGCATCAGACCGGACGCAGCGAAGAAGGGCTGGATCTCCTCGAACAGTCCGTGAGCCTGCAGCCCACGAACCCCGATTTCCTCAACAATTTCGGCACGGTGATGCGTGACCTCGGCCGCGTTGCCGCGGCCATCGATTTCTTCCGTGGCGCGGTCGATCTGCGGCCGGACCAACTCGCGGCGCGCGACAATCTCGGCTCGTCGCTGAATCAGCTCGGCCAGTTCGAGGAGGCCGAGGAGATCTATCGCGGTACGGTCGCGCGCAATCCATTTCATGTGCGCGCCCGCATCGGGCTTGCCGAAACCCTGCAGGAATCAGGGCGGCTGGATGAGGCGCTGGCGACTTTTCGCGAGTCGCTGACCATCCGCCCCAAGGATGCGGACCTGCTACACGGGCTTGGCGTCGGGCTGATGGAAAAGGGCAAGCTCGACGAGGCGGCCGATCTGTTCCGGCAGGCGCTGGCGATCAATCCCGGCATGGCCACGGCCTGGCTGATGCTGACGCAGGTCAAGCGCCAGAAGGAGCGCGATGCCGAATTGGCCGGCATGGAAGCCCAGCACGCCAAGGCGCCGCAGGACAGCCTGGCACGCATGCAGCTGTCCTTCGGCCTCGGCAAGGCCAATGACGATTTGAAGGACTACAACAGGGCCTTCGATTATTTCGCCGAAGGCAATGCCATTCGCCGCAAGGGCATCAACTACGATCCCGTCAGGACGCGTGCGGATTTCGAGGCGATGAAGACGGTGTTCGATGCCGGCTTCTTCCAAAGGCACAGACCGAGCCCAATCACCGATGACGCGCCGATCTTCGTCGTCGGCATGCCGCGTTCGGGCACGACGCTGGTCGAGCAGATCATCGCCAGCCATCCGAAGGTCTATGGTGCGGGCGAGCTCAGCATCTTGAAGAAGGTGGTCGGCAAGCAGTTCCCGTCGACCATGCCGGGCGGCTTCCCCTGGGGCGTGTCGGACACGGACGATGCGGATTTTGCCGAGGCAGGCCAGGCCTATCTCGACATGCTGCATGCCCGCTATCCGCATATCGGCCACGTCACCGACAAGATGCCGGGCAACTTCCTGCTTGTCGGCTTCATCCACATGATGATGCCGAAGGCCAGGATCATCCACGTCACCCGCGATGCGGCGGCAACCTGCCTGTCGATCTACAAGGTGCATTTCCGCGGCGACAGCCACCGCTACGGCTATGACCTCGACGAACTCGCCGACTTCCATAACCTCTACATCGACATCATGGCGCATTGGCACAAGGTGCTGCCCGGCGTCGTGCATGATGTTCGCTATGAGGATTTCGTCGCCGATCAGGAAGGGCAGAGCCGGGCGCTCATCGACTATCTCGGCCTGCCCTGGGACGATGCCGTGCTGTCTTTCCACGCGACCGACCGGCCGGTGCGCACGGCGTCCGCCGCGCAGGTGCGTCAGCCGATGTATCAAGGCTCGGTCGACCTGTGGAAACGCTATGGGGATCGGCTGAAGCCGCTGCTGGATAGGCTGGATTAGCGCGTCGTTCATCGATGGGCCGGAGCCCTCTCCGCTTCGTCATCCTATGGCGGAGCAAGGAGCAAAGCGACGCGGCGCGGACCATAGGATCCATGCCGCGACGTTAAGGCCTTGAAAACGGTACAGAATACTGCTCAGCTGCGTCCTTCGATCGAGGTCGCGGCATGGATCCTCGGGTCTTCGCGACGCCGCTTCGCGGCTGCTCCGCCCGTGGATGACGAAGCTGAGAGGGCTCAGCCGCTCAAAGCTCGATGAACGGCTGGAAGCCGCCGAAGATCATGCGCTTCATATCGAAAGGCATCGGGCCCCAATCGGGTGTCAAGCGCGGGTCGGCCATCACCTTGGCCATCACCGCATCGCGGCTTTGCCTGGATTCATAAACCGCCCAGGCGAAGACGACGATCTCGTCGTCCGTTGCCTGAACGGCACGCGGAAACGAGGTCACCTCGCCATAGGGCACGTCGTCGCCGATGCATTCGACATAGGCCAGCGCGCCGTGTTCCATCCATATGGGGCCCGCGAGGTTGGCGAGTTTCTTGTAGTCGTCGAGTTTGGCTTTTGGCACGGCAAGCACGAAACCATCGACATAGGACATGATAAACTCCTCTGTTGAAAAATGAGCGCCGGGTCGGCGGGGTACGACCCGGCGCGGTGAGCACGTCAGCCCTGGCGGGCGACGCCTGCTCGCCAGGAAAACCTATTTCACCGGCGCGTTCATCGCCCAGGCGACGCCGAAGGGATCCTTCACCTGGCCCCAGCGGTCGCCCCAGAACATCACCTGCAGCGGTGTCACGACTTCGCAGCCGGCATCGACGGCGCGCTGCCACCAGGCATCGATATCGTCGTTGTCGAGATGGAGCTGCAGCGTGTAGCCCTGCGCATCCTTATGCGGGTGGCCGTGTTCGGGATAAGCATCGCCGAGCATCAGCGTCGAGCCGTTGATGTGGAGGTGGATGTGCATGGTGCGGCCTTTTTCGTCGGCCGGATAGGCAAAGACTTCCTCGGCTCCGAAGGCCTTCTTGTAGAATTCGGCGGCCTTGATGGCGCCGTCGACCTGCAGATAGGGGGTCAGTCCGCCAAGCACTTCGGCTCGTGGTGGGGTCTGGTCGGTCATGTCTTGCTCCTCTTTGCGTTTGGCTTGGCCTTGCAAAGCCTAGGACGCACGAGGTGACGGCAATTCTACATGGCCGCGCAAATTTTTTAGCGGGCCGGGCCCGGGCACACCGGGCAACCGGAGGTGTTGAGCGACAATCGCATGGACAGGCTGGTCGCGGTCATATGACCTTGGCCGTGAAAGTAGTTGCACGACGGCTGTTCCGCGCGTCGAAGAGTTCCGGAAAGCCGATGTCCTTGCGCAGTTCGGCTGGCAGCGAGAGCAGGATGCGTTCGCTGCGATGGCGGGCACGTGCTGCCGCATATTGGGTTGCGATGCGACCGATGGATGAAAGGACGGACATGACAAGGTTCTCCCTGGGTTGAAGCCGGCATCATCGTGCAGGCATCCCAAGGACGAGGCAGGTTCAGGCGATCCGACAGGACGTCGAAATTATTTCAGGTGACCGAGGCGGCCAGCGCCGTGTCGTAATACTCCACCATCTCGATGACCTTGCCGTCGCGCAGGGTCCAGAAGTTGGCGGCGCGCATGACGAATTCCTTGCCGGTGGTTTTTCGCGTCAAATGGATTTCGACCTGCGCCGCGACCTTGTCGCCGCCGTCGATAATGTCCACCGGGACGAAGTTCCGGTATTCGAAATCACTGTCCAGCGCCATGAGGCGGGCAAGGAATTCCTGCTTGCCGTTGCCCGTCCCGATATAAGGCGTCTGCGGTTCGGCGACCCAGCGGAAGACGACATCGTCGGAGCAGTGGGCCAGCGCGCCCACGATGTCGCGTTTCGCATAGGCATCATAAAGGGTCTTGACGACGTCCACCCCGCGCATGACCGGTCTCCTCCCTCGGCTTGCGGAACCTTCAGGATGCGCCTTTTTCGGCTGGCGGGAAAGTGCGGGCCGGCAAGCTCGAATGCCAGCCCGGTCGAGGCATCGCCTTCAACCACCCGCGTCAGCCACTTCGCGGAAAAAGTCCTCGGGGTCTTCGACCTCGGTCAGGCGCCGCTTCTCGATCAGCCAGAAGCGGTTGCCGATGGCGCGGATGAAGGAGCGGTCGTGCGAGGCGAGGACGCAACTGGCCTGGTGCTTGAGCAATTCTTCCTCCAGCGCTTCCTGGCCATCGATATCGAGATGGTTGGTCGGCTCGTCGAGCAGGTAGAAGTTGGGGTTGGCGAGCCTCAGCGCCAGCATCATCAGCCGCGCCTTCTGCCCGCCGGACAGCACGCCGATCTTTTTCTCCTGCATCTCGATGACCACGCCGGCGCCGGCAAGCAGCGAGCGGGCGCGCTGTTCGCCGACATCGTAGCGGCGCGATACCATCGCCAGCGGTGTGTCGTCGCCGCCTATGCCGGACAGCGCCTGATCGCTGTAGCCGAGCACCGTCGACGGCGTCACCTTCACATTCGCGACCGTGTCGGGCTCGACGATGGCGTTGCGGATCAGGCTGACGAAGCGCGACTTGCCGACGCCGTTGCGGCCGAGCAGAACGATGCGGTCGCCCTGGCAGATGTGGCGCTTGCCGGTCCTGAACAGCAGCGTGCCGTCCGGCGTTTCGACGGCTGCGTCGTCGAGCGTGATCAGCACCTTGGCGTGGGTGCCGCGATTGGCCAGTTTTATTGCGCCGGCCGATTTCTCGCGATGCGCTGATACCGCCGCCTCTTCCAGCTTTTCCGCCCGTTCCTTGAGCTGCCTGGTTTTCACCGTCAACAGGTCGCTGCCGGAATTGATGCCGATGTTGTTGAGCTTGGCGGCTTGCTTTCGCAGCTGCTGGACGACCTTCATGTCACGCTCGAACTTGCGCGCCGTCGAGGCGTCGACCTCGTCGAGCGCCTGTCTGGCGCGGGAGTAGGGCAGCGCAAACACCGGCGATTGTTCCGGGCGCAGGAACAGAGTCCGGTTGGTGGTGGCGTCGAGGAAGGCGCGGTCGTGGCTGGCGATGATAACAGGCACTTCGCGCGGCAGGGCGCTCAGCCAGCTTTCCAACTGGCTGATGCGGGCAAGGTCGAGATGGTTGGTCGGCTCGTCGAGCAGCAGCATGTCGGGATCGGTGACCCAGACGCGGGCGATCAGCGCCAGCCTCTGCCAGCCGCCGCTCAGCGCTCGCATTTCCCGGCCGCGCATCGGCTCGGGCACGTCGAGCGAATCCAGCACCACGTCGACGCGCCACATCTCGCTGTCGGCCTGATCCGGCGGCAAGGCATCGGCAACCACCTGATGGAAGGTGCGGCCAAGCAGGGCAGGGGGAACGGCCTGCTCGACATGGCCGACGCGCAGGCCGCGCGTGCGGGTGATGTCGCCGGAGGTCGGTTCCATCTCGCCGGTCAGGCATTTCAGCAAGGTCGACTTGCCACGGCCATTGGCGGCGACGATGCCGAGCCGGTCGCCAGTGCCGATGGTGAGGTCGAGGTGCGCGAAAAGCGGCGCACTCATGGTAACGCCGAGGGATTTGAGGCTGATCAGGGCCATTTGGGATTTCTCTGGTCTTGCCGGAGACACCTCCGGATGCACTTTGACGGTGCGCGTGCTGGCCATCAGGCTCGGCGTTGCGCACCACGAAGGGCAGACCAAAAAATCGAAGCGGGAAAAAACCCGGACCGTCCCTGGTCAGCCCTGCAAGCTAGCTCGCAGGGCAGAAATCGGGCCACGCTGACGATGGTGACGATGAAACGTAAACACGTGAGCCCTCCTTTCAAGACGTTCGAGTGTTGGGGAGCGATTACACCAAAGGCGGGGGTGGAGGCAAGTGGGGCGCAGTTTCCTTCTCCCACAAGGGGAGAAGGGAAAAAGCGCTACCGCCCCGGCCGACCCGTCTTGCCCGGCCGGCGCTTTTCGCGGCGCGCATCGCCTGGATCCTCGTAAGAGCCGATGCCGGCGCGCTGACGGACGATTGGTTTGCCGTCGCGATCCTTTGCGCCCACCTCTGTCCTGCCGGACATCTCCCCCACGAGGGGGGAGATTGGCTGTGGCTTCGCCGGCAGTTTTCCCTCGACCGGCTTTTCCGTCCGCCGCACCGTCATCTCGTCCAGCGAGTTCTTCTTGAACAGCGGTTTGACCGGCTCTCCGGGAATGCCGAAATCGGAGCCGTGCGCTTCGGACGCCGACTGTTTCTTGAACAGCGAGCGCGACACCGCACCTGCCGGCGTCGGCATGTCGGTGCCTGGGCCCATGTCGTCAATCGATGGTTTGGCGAAGAGCGGCTTCTTCACCGGCACGGCGCCATCGGCGCCCATCTCGTCTAGGGCCGGCTTGCGGAAGAGGTTGGGTCGGCCCGCCTTGGCCGCCTCTTCGGCGGCACGTGCTTCGTCGAGCTTGCGGAAACGCTCCTGCTCCTCCGCCGTACGGTGTTTGGCCACGCCCTTGTTGTGCTTGCCCTTTTCGCGGCCCGAGACCGGGCTCTCCATGTCGGCGTATTTGGCTAGCGGGTCCTCTGAGATCGAGAGTTCCATCTCGCGCAGACGCTTGATCTCGTCGCGGATGCGGGCGGCCTTCTCGAAGTCGAGATTGGCGGCGGCGTCGCGCATCTGCTTCTCCATGGCGTCGAGATGGGCCTTGAGGTTGTTGCCCATCATGGCGCCGGCGCTGTCGGTGAACTGCGAGATGTCGGCGCGGACGTGGTCCTTTTCGTAGACCGAGTCGAGAATATCCGAGATGCGCGACTTGACCGACTCCGGCGTGATGCCGTTGGCCGCATTCCATTCCATCTGCTTTTCGCGGCGGCGGTTGGTCTCGGCCATCGCCCGCTCCATCGAGCCGGTGACCTGGTCCGCATAGAGGATGACCTTGCCGTCGACGTTGCGGGCGGCGCGGCCGATGGTCTGGATCAGCGAGGTCTCCGAACGCAGGAATCCTTCCTTGTCGGCGTCGAGAATGGCGACGAAGCCGCATTCGGGGATGTCGAGGCCCTCGCGCAGAAGGTTGATGCCGACCAGCACGTCGAAGGCGCCGAGGCGCAAATCGCGCAGGATCTCGATGCGCTCGAGCGTGTCGATGTCGGAGTGCATGTAGCGCACGCGCACGCCCTGTTCGTGCAGGTATTCGGTGAGGTCCTCGGCCATGCGCTTGGTCAGCACCGTGACCAGCGTGCGGTAGCCGGCCTTTGTGGTCTCGCGGATCTCGCCGACGACATCGTCGACCTGGCTTTTCGCCGGGCGCACCTCGACCGGCGGGTCGATCAGGCCGGTCGGGCGGATGACCTGCTCGGCGAAGACGCCGCCGGCCTGCTCCATTTCCCAGCCGCCCGGAGTTGCCGAAACCGCGACGGAGAGCGGGCGCATGGCGTCCCATTCCTCGAAGCGCAGCGGCCGGTTGTCCATGCAGGACGGCAGGCGGAAGCCATATTCGGCCAGCGTCGCCTTGCGCCTGAAGTCGCCGCGATACATGCCGCCAATCTGCGGCACGGTGACGTGGCTTTCGTCGATGAAGACCAGCGCATTGTCGGGAATGTACTCGAACAGGGTCGGCGGCGGATCGCCCGGCTGGCGGCCGGTGAGGTAGCGCGAATAGTTCTCGATGCCGGCGCAGGAGCCGGTGGCTTCCAGCATTTCGAGGTCGAAACGGGTGCGCTGCTCCAGCCGCTGTGCTTCGAGCAGGCGGCCGGCCCGCTCCAGCTCCACCAGCCGGTGCTTGAGTTCTTCCTTGATCGACTTGATCGCCTGGTTCAGCGTCGGGCGCGGCGTCACATAGTGCGAGTTGGCGTAGATCTTGACGCTTTTCAGCTCGCCGGTCTTCTGGCCGGTCAACGGGTCGAACTCGGTGATCTGTTCGATCTCGTCGCCGAACATCGAGATGCGCCAGGCGCGATCTTCCAAGTGGGCGGGAAAGATCTCGATCGTGTCGCCACGCACGCGGAACGAGCCGCGCACGAAATTGATGTCCTGGCGCTTGTATTGCTGGGCAACGAGATCGGCGAGCAGCGCGCGCTGGTCGAGCCGGTCGCCGATCTGCATCTGGAAGGTCATCGCCGTATAGGTCTCGACCGAGCCGATACCGTAGATGCAGGACACCGAGGCGACGATGATGACGTCATCGCGCTCGAGCAGAGACCGCGTCGCCGAATGGCGCATGCGGTCGATCTGCTCGTTGATCGAGGATTCCTTCTCGATGAAGGTATCGGTGCGCGGGACGTAGGCTTCCGGCTGGTAGTAGTCGTAGTAGGAGACGAAATACTCCACCGCGTTGTCGGGAAAGAACTTCTTGAACTCGGAATAGAGCTGCGCGGCCAGCGTCTTGTTAGGTGCCAGGATCAAGGCGGGGCGCTGCGTCTCCTCGATCACCTTGGCCATGGTGAAGGTCTTGCCGGAGCCAGTGACGCCAAGCAGTACCTGGGTGCGGTCGTTGTTGTCGACGCCTTCGACAAGATCCTTGATCGCGGTCGGCTGGTCGCCGGCCGGTTCGAAATCCGACACCATCTTGATGGCGATGCCGCCCTCGGACTTTTCCGGCCGGGCGGGACGGTGCGGTGTCCAGAGGACGCCGTCCTTGTGCAGCGGATTGCCGGATTCGATCAGCGCCGACAGAGCGGCGACCGTCGCGGTGACGCCGCTCGACGTCATCGTCTCGGCTTCTTCCAGCGAAACATCGAGGCCGGCGACCGGATTGAGACCCGCCGCCGCGCGTTCGCGGGCGGTGGCCGCGCCGCCCATCGAGGTGCCGCGCGCGGTGCGTCCGGGCGCGGCGGAGCGTTCGGGGATCTTCTTCGACGGCTTTGGCGATTTGCCGCCGTCGCCCTTGCCGATCTGGCGGCCTTCGCGTTCTGCCTCCTGTTCGATCTGCTCGGCCCAGTCGGCGATCGAACCGGTCAGCGGCGTGCCCGACAGTTCGGGCTGCGGCATCTCGGCGAACCCGCCTCTGTGCAGCGGCTCCGAGGCGTCGAGGAAATCGGTCAGCGGGCTGCGCCGCTTCGGCGCGGCGCGGTCGGCATCCGCCGTCGGCGGCGTTCTCTTATCGGGGGATTTGGCCATGACCTGAATATGGGAGGTCTTGGCGAAAATGGAAAGAGCGCGATGAGGCAAGCCGCATGCCCGGATGCAGCTCCTGACAGAAGGCTGTCAGGAGGAGGCAGTGCCATGGATTACCTGCCTGTCGCGGTCAGGCGCCGCGTGCGTTGTCCGCCGCCACGCGGGTCGGCGATCCGTTCAGGCGCGGCACCACGACGAGGCGCGTAACCTTGCCCTTCTTGAAGGCGGCGAGGAAGCGGGCGTAGTCGCGGAAGACGACGCAGCCATTGGACTCGGCGCGGCCGCCGCGCAGCATGTAGGTGTGGGCAAGCAGGCCGTCGCGGTTGTATTTGTTGCCGCCACCGACCGGGGTCAGGCGCAGGGCCTCGACGCCATGGAAGCGCGATTCACGCAGCGACAGATTGTAGGTGTTGGGCGGCGTCGGACCACGATCCTTGACGTGGACATAGCGCGGCTGGTCGACCATGGCGCCGAGGCCCGAATGTGCCTCGAGCCGCTGGCCGTCGGGCATGTAAACGGTCTTGGCGCTGATGTCATAGACGGCGACGCCGTGGCCGGCTCCGCTTCCGGCGCTCGGCCCGTTGAACAGGTTCCTGAACGCCTGGCCAAGGCCGCCAGAGGGCGTGTCCGGCTTGGCGTAGGCCAGCACGTCGCCGCCTTCGCCAGACCGGCCGGCCCGGGCTGGCCTTGCCGGCTGGGCTTGCTGGACCGGCTTTGCCTGCGGCGCTGGCTTCTGCTGGGCGAGCTTGGGCTGAGCAATCTTGGGCTGCGAAGCCGGCTCATCCTGTTCCACGGCCTTGGGTTGCGGCGCGTCATATTGCGGGCGATGGGTCGGCAGCGGCACGTCGTCGGTCAGCGCATCCGGCAAGGAGGCGGCGTCGCCGGGCTGTTCCTGCTGGGTCTCGACAGGCGCAACCGCGACATCGGCGGGGGATTCAGTCATCGGCAGCGGCGAGGCAAATGCTTCGTCCTCGACGGGCATCGACTCCACGAGGGCCAGCGCCAGTTGCGTGTTGTCAGGCGTCTCCGACTGCGCAAAGCCCATTGGCGCGGGCGCGGTCTGCACGACAACCGAACCGGTATCGGCAGGAGCGAAGCGTTCCGCCGCCGGAGCCGGCATGTCATCAGACAGGCTGGCCATGACCTGAACGGAGGGCACCAGCGATGCCTCGGTAATCTGCGGCGCGGCCTTGGAAATCACCGGGCGGGCGTCGGCCGTGGCAACAGGCTTGCCGGCACCGGCAAAGGCGGCGGCAAGCCTGGTCGGCGACAGCGATGCTTCCACGCGTTCGAAACGCTCCTGCGCCTTCGACTTCACAATTGGCTGTTCTGGCTTTGCCTGCGCCACGAGGCGTGCGGATTTCTCCGCCAGCGGGCTCACGCTGGCCAGCTTGAAGCAACTGGCGCCGCATTGCACGGCGTGGTCGTGCAGCGCCTGCGCGCCGCCATGGGCATTGGCGAGCACGAAGGGCGCCGAGGATCTGAGGAAATGCTGCTTCAACGGATCGGCCAGCGCCAGCGAGCCAGGCATGGACAGCGTCTGCGGCAGGCCGCCCGATGTCGCCGACAGCGAGGCGCCGACGGAACTGAGGCCGGCCATGGTGCCGATCAGCCAGAGGCCGACGGCAGCGCTGACACCGGGCACCGCGACCCAGCGGACGATCCGTTGCGGGTTGAAGGAAGGGGTGCGCGGCGCATCGACGAGCTCTCCGCCCTCGCGCTGGTCCCAGATCATTTTTCGTTTACTCGACAACGCCATGCAACCAATCTTGCTCCAATCGGTTTTCCCCGTACGTGGCCTTGTCAGCCGCGACGACCATTCTGTGAGTGATCCCAGGTGGTCCCCGACGCGTTTGCCGCGCCTGTCGTTGGTTGCCGATTGCTTCAAAATATGGACAAAGTTGGTTAACCAATCCCTCTCAAAACCAACCAAGAGACGTGGACTTTGTGCCAAAAAAGGCTCGTCCACGATCATGCACGCGGTATTGCAGCCCTTCCGAAGCAAGTTTGCTGCCTGTTTTTGGCGGCCGAGTCAAGCAAAACGGCCTGCGCCAAATCTGCAAAAAGCCACCCGGGGTCCCGCCTGGCGAGGGTGCTTGGCGACCGTTTCAGCTGAAAAAGGCCCTGTCGACCGGCCAAACTGTTGCCCTCCTGCCACAAAATCCCTGGCCAGGCGGCTGTCTTTCGACGGCCATTGACTCGTTTTGGGAGGCGGTGCAATCGGATTAAGTGCTTGGTTTTGGGGTGGCAAAGGCCACTTTTGGAGGCTTTTCCATGAAGCGTCGGGACTTCTTGGCGCTGTCGGCGGGTGCTGCGGCGTTTTCCATTCTTCCGACCTCGGTCAGGGCCAATGTGCCGGTTCCCTACGACCGCAACGCCGAACTCCCATTCAACGACAAAAAATCGTTCATCGACTGGATGGTGGCCAATCGGGGGGAGGATCCGAAGTTCCTAGCCGAGCGATTCGATCGCTTCCAGATCATGGTCTACAACAAGGACGTGCTGGACGACCGCAACAAGCGCGCTTTCCTCGCCACTCCGCGCGAGGAATTCGTGCTGCCGCAGAATCTGGCGCGCGCCTATGATCATGCCTTCCTCGACATCGGCTACGGCGTGACCATTTCCGGCCCGCACCTCGTCGGGCGCATGACGACGGCTATCGACGTGCAGTTTGGCGAAGCCGTGCTCGAGGTCGGCACCGGCTCCGGCTACCAGTCGGCCTATCTGGCCAATCTCACCGACAAGGTACACACGATCGAGATCATCAATCCGCTGGCACAGCGCACCCGCCGCACCTATGACGCCCTGATCGATCGCGGCTACAGCGTGTTCGGCTCCGTCACCAGCCGCAGTGCCGACGGCTATTATGGCTGGGAGAGCGTCGGCCCGTTCGACAAGATCATCGTCACCTGCGGCATCGACCACATCCCGCCGTCGCTGCTGCAGCAGCTCAAGCCCAACGGCGTCATGGTCATTCCGGTCGGTCCGCCGGGCGCCCAGCACGTGCTCAAGGTGATCAAGCAGCAACTCGCCGACGGCACGTTCAACATCGTCCGCTCGGACATCTACAATGGCAAGGTGGTGCCGTTCGTGCCGTTCACCAAGCTGGAAGGCGACCAGATCGTCGGCACGCACAACGGATGAGTTGGCGCGCCGGTCCAAGCCTGTTGAGCTGAACCGCCGCATCAAGGGGCTTGAATGACGGCTGTCGTATCGACCTCTCGGCCAAGCATCGCCTCGCTCGAGGCGCCGCGGCTCGCGCACTATCTGGCGGTCGGGCTGATCGCCGGCGCCATCGTCGCGCTGCAGATCGCTGTGATGCGCGTCTTCGCTGTCGGCAGTTGGTCGCATTTCGGCTCGCTGGTGGTCAGCCTCGCCATGCTCGGCTTCTCGCTGTCCAGCGTCGTTATCTTCGCCGGCAAGGGCTGGTTCGACCGCCATTGGCAAGGGGCCGCCACGGCGGCCCTGCTGCTGATCGGCCCGCTCGCGGTCGGCTCCAACCTCATTGCCCAGACAGTGCCGTTCAACGCCATCTTCCTGGTTTCCGACCCCGAGCAGAAATGGCGGCTCCTGGCGAATTTCCTGCTCTATCTCCTGCCTTTCCTGGCCGGCGCGTTCTTTCTCGGCATCGTCTTCCTGAAAAGCCGCACCGCCTTCGGCCGCGTCTATTTCGCCGACCTTACCGGCTCGGGGCTGGCCGGCCTCGTGGTTCTGGTGTCGCTTTATCTGTTCGCGCCGGAAACCATCATCGTCGTGCCGCTGCTGCTGTGGGCGGCCGGGTCGCTGCTGTGGTTCTTCGCCTTTGGCGCCTGGAAAAGCGTTGTCGCAGGGGTTGTCGTGGCGGCGCTGTCGATCGCCGGTTACCTCATGCTGCCAGGCTGGCTCGGCATCCCCGACATCGCCGTGTCGCAGTACAAGGGTGTCGCCTATGCCCGTAACTTCCCGGACGGCAAACGTATCTACCGCAGCGTCTCGCCCTTCGGCGACCTGCAGGTCTATGCCAGCTCCTACATGCATTTCGCGCCGGGCCTGAGCGACAATGCCGCCTTCGGCATGCCCGAGGTTCCCGCCAACACTTATGTCGGCATGTACCGCGACGGCGACGGGCCGGAAGGCATCATGCGCAATCTGGCGCCGGCTGAGCAGGTCTATTTCCGCTACCTGCCGATGCACTATCCCTATGTCATCAAGGACAAGCCCAAGACATTCGTGGTGCAGTTCGGCGGCGGTATCTCGACGCAGGCCGCGCTCAATGCCGGCTCGACCTCGGTGACCGTCGCCGAGAGCAACCCGATGACGCTGCGGGCGTTCCGGGATCCTGTTCTGAAGGACGTCACCGGCGATATCCTGGCCGAGCCGCGGCTCAAGGTGATCGACTATGACGGGCGTCTGTTCCTCGCCAACACGACAGAGCGCTACGACGTCATCGATCTCAGTCTGGCAGACAGCGTCGGCCTGTCCAATCCGGGCGGCTTCGCCATTTCGGAGAAATACGCCTACACGCATGAGGCGATGTTGAGCTACATGCACGCGCTGGCCGATGGGGGCGTGCTGTCGGTCACCTTGTGGAACAAGGAAGAGCCGCCGAAATCGGTGCTGAAGCTCTATTCGACCGTTGCCGAGGCAGCGAAAACCTTCGACCCGCAAGGCGCTGCCAACGATATCTTCGCCGTGTCGAGTTACCTGTCGACCACGACTGTGCTGTTCAAGCGCGGCGGCTTCAGCGAGGCCGAAATCAAGACGCTGCGCGACTACACCAGGTCGATGTCCTGGGAAGAGGTCTATTATCCAGGAATGGTTTATGACGGTTCGGGCGCGCAAAAGGTACTCGATGATTACCGCGCCTCGATCTTCGGCAGCGGACAGGACGCGACGCTGACGCAGCCCGCCGACGCGACCGCGCCAGCCGACGCTACCGCGCCCGCAAACCCCGACTGCGATCCGACGGCGCCTGCCGATCCGACGCTCGACGCCTGCGCGGGCGCCGGCGGCGATACCGGCCCGCAGGTGCTGCCGGCGACGGAACTGCAGCGCATGGCATGGCACGCGCTTTTGACCGGCGGCTGGGAGAAGCTGGCCAGCGATTACGTCTTCGATGTGCGGGCGCTCAGCAACGACCAGCCCTATTTCGCTGCCTATGTGAAGGTCGCCGACCTGCCGCGCACGCTGGACCGGCTCGACCTGTTCCAGGACGATTGGGGCTATCTGTTGATCTGGGCGACGCTCGGCATCGCCTGCATCACCGCGGCATCGCTGGTGCTGCTGCCGGTCCTCTTCGGCTGGCGCATCGTGTTCTCGCGCTCGCGCGGCAAGCTCGGCACCATCCTCTATTTCGCCTGTCTGGGCCTCGGCTACATCATGGTCGAGGTCGGGTTGATCAGCCGCTTCACCGTGGCGCTCGCCAATCCGACCGTGTCGGCCTCGGTGCTGATCTCCTCGATGCTGGTGTTTTCCGGGCTCGGCAGCCTGTTCGCCGAGCGCATCTTCGACCGCGCCAGGACGCTGCTGCCCGTTGTGCTGCTGGCTGTCTGCGTGCTGCTGCTCACCTATGGCTTCTATCTGTCGCCGGTGCTCGACCGGATCGGCGCCTATCCCTATGCGGTGCGGCTGCTGCTCTGCTTCCTGCTGGTGTCGCCGCCGGCCTTCCTGATGGGCATGCCTATGGCCACCGCCATGACCTGGCTGGCGCGGCTCGGCAAGGAGCATCTTTTCGTCTGGGCGTGGGGCATCAATGGCTGTTTCTCGGTCATCGGCTCCGCTGCCGTGCCGATCATCGCCACCAGCTTCGGGCTGAGCGCCGTGCTGCAATGGTCGGCGATCGCCTATCTCATCGCCATCCCCGCCTTCTTCGCCGTGCTGTTGCCGTCGAAGGCGCCTGATGTGCGGCTGGTGGCGGCCTGATGCCGGACCGGCGCGCCATCGTTGCCGGACTGCTGGCCACGGCCGCGTTTCCGGTGGCAAGCCAGGGGGCGCGCTTACACAAGACCATCTCGACCATCGTGCCGTTCAAGGCGTCACCCTTTCCCTACCGGGGCAAGCTGCCCGATGGCTCCGCGCCGTTTCTCGACGTGACGGCGGCGGACGGAAGGCGCGGCCACACCTCACCGCGCGGCGGCGTCTATTGGGAAGATGAGACCTATTCCGACCGCTCGACGCTGCTGGCCGTGCCAAAAGGGTTCGATCCGGCAAAGCCGGCGGTCATCGTCGTATTC
Source organism: Mesorhizobium sp. HAY1-8B (assembly GCF_056868045.1). Classification (NCBI taxonomy): domain Bacteria; kingdom Pseudomonadati; phylum Pseudomonadota; class Alphaproteobacteria; order Hyphomicrobiales; family Phyllobacteriaceae; genus Mesorhizobium; species Mesorhizobium sp. HAY1-8B. The sequence continues at coordinate 6,324,886 of NZ_CP200321.1, read as the reverse complement.
TTCCATGGCAACGGGGCAACCTTGCAGCGCGATGTCGTCGGCCGCCAGCGGGTCGTCTCGCAGGTCGCGGCGTCCGGCCTCAACGCCGTGCTGGTGGCGCCGCAATTCGCCAGCAATGCGCAGGATTCCAGCGCCGGCAATTTCTGGACGCCGGGTTATTTTGCGAAATTCATGGCAGAGGCGGCGCAAGGCCTGGCCAAATTGAGCGGTGCCAAGACGGCAAGGTTCGACGCCATGCCGGTGGTGCTGGTCGCCTATAGCGGCGGCTACAACCCGACCGCTTTCGTGCTCAGGAATGGCGACATCAGTGCACGCCTGTTCGGCGTCATCCTGCTCGACGCCGTCTTCGACGAGGCCGACATTTTCGCCAACTGGGTCGCGCAGCACCGGAAGCGTTTCTTCGTCAGCGCCTATGGCAAATCCTCGGCCTCCGGCAATGCCGAGATCAGGCAGTTGCTGGCGGGCCAGGGCATCAACGCCAGTTCCGATCCGCCCCGCAGCCTCGAAGCCGGCACTATCGCGTTGCTTGCCTCCGATGCCGCGCACGACACGTTCGTCACCCGCGCCTTCGTCGGCAACCCGGTGCAGTGGTTGCTTGCCCGGCTGCACGGGTTCCAGCGCTAGATTTGGAGGCTCAATTCCCGGCCATGCTCCTGACCGCCATCGTCATTGCCCAGATATTGGACCCGCTCAGGATCCTGCTGGTCGGGATCGCCTATTTCCTCAGCCGGGTGGCCAAGCGGCCAAGCGTGGCTGGCTTGGATTGTTCGTGGCGATTGTCGTTATAGCCGCCGGATTTCCGTTCATGGTCTTTGGCCAGTCCGGCGATATCGCCTGGACGACCGCCGCGATCGGCGTGATCTCGAACGCGCTCATAGCCGGCGCGGTGGCCGGGCTTCTACGGCTCCAGAGGCTGTTTTTCTAAGGCGCGCCGGGCGACATGCATTGGAGTTTCATCGCGGCAGGGCGCCATCGATGCCGGCGCCGGCCGCCGCCAGAAGCGCCGCCGCCACCGTCGCGGCGTGGCGCGCCTTCGGGCCGTGCTCGGGCCACACGATGCGACGCCCTATGGTCAGTGCCGGTACTTCGCGCGCGATCTCGACGAGGTGGCCCGCGTCGAGATGGCGGCGCAGCACCAGTTCGCTGGCCAGCAACGCACCCATGCCGGCGATCGCCGCTTGCGCGGCGACGATCGTCAAACCGAAGCGCGGACCCTGGTCGATGTCCTTCCTTTGTCGCGCCGCCACGACGAACCAGTCCCGCCAGGTGGGATAGACATCGTCGCCCATCATCGGGTCGATGTGCAGCAGCGGCATCCTGTCCAGCACTTCGGCCCTGTCCGTCCCGGCACGATCCTGGACCAGCGCCGGTGCGCAGGCGGGGATGACCCGTTCGGTGAAGAGGTCGAGTGCGGCGATGTCAGATGCCGATCCCTTGCGGTAGCTGATGGCGAGGTCGATACCTTCCTCAGCCATGGCATCGAGCGCAACGGAAGCGACGATGCGAACCTCGAGCCGCCGCAAGGCCGGCCGCACCATGGCCAGGCGCGGCGCCAGCCAGAGCGAAGCGAAAGACGGATCGGCCGAGATGGTGAAGGTTTCGGCCTGGCGTTCGAAGCGCAGCCGGCGCATGCCGGAGGCCAGCGCATCGAAGGCGCGATCGATATCGGGCAAGGCGGCCTCGGCGGCACGGGTGAGCACGATGCCGTTGCCCTCGCGCCGGACCAGATTGACGCCGAGTCGCTCTTCCAGCTGCCGGATCTGGTGGCCGACAGCGCCGGGCGTGACGCCCAACTCTTCGGCCGCGCGCGTCAAACTGCCGGCCCTGGCGGCGGCCACCAGCGCCCGCAACCCCGACAGCGGTAAATCCCTAAGCGTCGTCATGTTTTGAATTTACCTCAAAACCTGGAGAAGGGAACTCGTTTGAGTGCGGGACTTTCCTTGCCTAGGCTGGTCGAGGAAATTCAACCGCAGGGGAAGCCAGATGCTCGACACGCCAAAGCAACAGCAAAGACATGCCGTCGCGCCAATCCGCGCCATGCGCGCGGAAGGCGCACGCATTGCCGTCGAATTGGCGGACGGCCGATCGGCAAAACTCTCGACGCGCTGGCTGCGGCTGGCCTGCGAATGCGGGCAATGTGGCGACACCGCCTCGGGCAAGAGGTGGCTGACGCCGGCCGATGTCGACAAGGCAATCCATGCAGAAAGTTTCGATGTCTCCGTGCCGGGGCAGGTCACGGCCATCTGGCAGGACGGGCATGTGTCGCATTACGATCCGACCTTCCTGGCGGGTCATGCCGGCGGCTCGGGTCCGGGCCGTTTCACGCCGCAAATGTGGAACAACGATCTCACCGCACGGCTCGGCCGCTTCGCCTTCGACGCGGTGGTCGCGGAGGACGAAGCGCTATTCCAGTCGCTCCGGGCGCTAAGGGATCAAGGCATAGCGATGCTGATCGGCGTTCCGGCCGAGACGGAAGCAACCGCGCGGGTCGCCGGCCGCTACGGGCCGATCCGCGAGACGAGTTACGGCAAGGTGTTCGACCTCATCTCGCGGCCGGATGCGCGGGTGGCGGGCGAGACGGCGCGGGCGCAGATCCCGCACACGGACGAGCCGTTCCGCTACGCGCCGCCGGGCTTCATCTTCTTCCACGCCATCCGCACGGGCGCCGGCGCCGGCGGCACGTCGCTGATGGTCGACGGCTTTCATGTCGCCGAACGGATGCGGACGCGCACGCCCGACCTGTTCGATCTCTTGACGCGGCACGGTGTTACCTTTCACCGCGAACATGAAGGCGAGGTTTTCTTCAGCGCCGAGGCGCATGTCATCAGCCTCGATGCGGCAGGCGCGGTCACCGGCATCCGCTACAATGACCGCTGCCTGGCGCCGCAATGGGCACCTCTGGACCGGATCGATGGGTTGATCGAAGCGCTGGCCGAACTGACGCGGCTGATCTGCGATCCCCAGAACCAGTTCCAGCACCAGTTGCAGCCCGGCGAAGTGCTGGTCTTCGACAACCAGCGCGTCCTACATGGCCGCAGTGCTTTCGATCCGACATTGGCGGTGCGGCATCTGAGAAGCTGCAACATCGACCGCGACGGTGTGCACAGTGCGTTTCGGACACTGGCCAGACGGTTTGCGCCGGAAGAGGCGGAGGCGGTTTTATACCAAGGAGCTATTTTCTAGGTGCCGTCCATCGTTCGCTATTATCGCAAACGCTGGAGCTTGGCCGAAGCCTAACCAGCTTCGTCATCCGAGGGCGAAGCAGCCGCGCAGCGGCGTCGCCTACACCCTGGGATCCATGCCGCGATGTCCGCCGAGGAACGCAGCGGTTCAGAACAAATAGCCCTGTGACCGGCGCAGCAGAATAGAGTCTGCACTGCTGCGTCGCTTTGATGTCCCGGCATGGATCCTCGGGTCTACGCCGCGTCGCTTCGCTCCTTGCTTCGCCCCAGGATGACGATGGCGCCGCTCAGTTGAACCACAGCGCGAACGTCAAAAACCCGCCGCCACCGAACTCGCGCTGGATCTGGTCGAAATCCTCGCTGGTCAGGATCCTGCCGCTTTCGAGGTAGGGCGCGATGCCGGGGCCAGTAATCGACAGCACCAGGTCGAAGGGCTTGGGTTCGTCGAAGAAGCGCTTCATGTTGATGCCCTTGCCGGTGATACGGAAATGCGGCAGCAGCGCCCGGCCTTCGAGCAGGTCCTCGGCCATGGTCAAGGCGGCGAGCCAAGCTTGCACCTGTTCCTCGCCGACTTCGAGGCCCGTCAGCGGGTTCTCTCCCTTTTGTTGCGGACCGGGCAGCCATTCGCGGTCATTGTCGGTCTCGGCGCGGATCGCCTTCCAGTCCTCGCGCGACAACCGGATCATTTCGAGCAATTCCTGGCGCGCCGCCTTGCGGCGTTCCGGCTCGACCACCGGCCAGTTGATCATGTGCACCATCGAGATGAAATCGGCGATGCGCCATTCCGAGGAGAAGATGTTCGACCCCATCTCGCTCGGCGGCGGCACGAGAATATCCTGCAGCGGCAGCTTGGCGCGCGGGAACAGCATGTGGAACGAGCCGTCGAAAGTGCTCCTGAAATCATGCGCCAGCCAGAAATCGGCCTGCGCCATCAGGAACTCGGCATAGCCCTGCAGCCAGTAGCCGTCGGCGCGGTCGAAGCGGAAGGTGAGCGCGGGTGCGCTATCGCCTTGCGAGATACTGCCACGCGACAGCGCGGCCATGATGGCCGCCATGCTCTCATCCGGGGCGATGGTGCCGTCCTCGTTGAGGTCGATGCCGACATGGGTGAGGTCGATGACCATGCCGATATCGGCATTGGCCGGAACCGAGCCCAGCGTCGCGGCGGATTTTTCCAGCCGGTCGCGGAAGGCAACCAGTATGGCGCGGAACTCTTCATAGGTCAGCGGCTCGGGGTTTGGGTTTGATGGCACCGGCAGCTGCATCAGCGGCAGCATGAAGGATTGCGGGCTTTCGAAACCGTGGCGATGAAGGCCGCTGGCGAGCAACTCCAGTGCGGTGAAAAATTCGCCGGCGCCGGCGGCATAGGACGATGCCGGATCTTTCGCCGCGGCGGCCTCCAACGTCGACAGGGCGCTGTCGCGCGCGGCCACGGTCTTCGCCTCGAACAGCGCGGTTGCCGCTTCGGGCATGGCGGCGCCGGCGGAAGACAAGGGCAAAAGCACAATGAAGGCGGATGCCAGCAGGCTTGCTATTCGTGTCATCTTTCCCCTCCCAAGCATTTGTCGCCGACAATCATACACAGATTTGGGCTATTTGAGGCATCGCGCCTGTCAGCGCCAATGCACTGTCCACTTCGTTGCATGATTGTCGAGGGATGTGCTTCTACCCGCCTTCCGGAGCGTCTACACAAAGGCAAACGATTGGGCATTGCGTGTCGAACTATCCGCTTTCCTACAAACTGTCATGGCTGCCGCGTTTCCTGAAACCGTCGCTTGGCGGCGACGGCAACGGGTTTGCGCCGATGGCGGGGACGTTGATGGAGCCGCCGCCGGGAGAGACGGTGCGGCTTGCCTTCATAGGCGACATCTCGGCGGTGGCCAACAGCCGTGCGCCGGACTGCGACCCGGCGATCAAGGCGCTGCTCGGCGGCGCCGACCTTGTGATCGGCAATTGCGAAAGCCCTGTCGTGGACAGGCCAAGCGCGGTGCTGGGCACGAGGCTCGGCACGCACCATGCGATGAACGAGCGGTTTCTGGCCGAGGCGCTCGCCGCGACCGGTCTTGCGCGCGAAAAGCTCGTGCTTTCGCTGGCCAACAATCATGTGCTCGACCAAGGCGTCGCGGGTTTCGACGAGACTGTGGCGGCGCTGAAGCGGCTCGGCATCCGCACCATCGGCCTGGCCGCCAATGGCCCGGCACAGACAGTCAAGGTGGGCCCGCTGGATGTCGGCCTGGCGGCCTTCACGCTGTGGCGCAATGCAGATGAGAGCCTGTTTGCCGGGCGTGTGTCGATGGGCAGCGATCTGGCCGGCTGGCCGCGCGTCGATCTTCTCTGCGCGGTGCCGCATTGGGACTGGGAGTTCCGGCATTTTCCGCGCGCCGGGACGCGGGCTTTGGCCAGGCGCCTGGCCGAGCAGGGTGTCGGGCTGATCGCCGGCCACCATTCGCATGTGGTGCAGCCGGTGGAGCGGATCGGCGACGCGATCGTCGCTTACGGGCTCGGCGATTTCCTTGGCACCGCCTTGGCGCGACAGCCATGGCCGGGGCGCATTGGCGGGATCTTCGTCGTCGATGTCAGTGCCGATGCCGAGACGCGTGGTGCGATTGCCTCTTACCGGCTGCATCCGTTCGTGCGGCTGCGGGGCGGTGATCATGAGCAACTGGTGCCGGTGGAGGGGCTTGAGGGTGCGATGAGGGGAAAGGTTGAAAGACGGCTGAGAGCAATCTTTCCTTAGCGCTGCAAGCGACGACACTATTCTACGGGCGAACATTTGTTGGAGAGAGCCTGCAGTCGATACCTCACGCAAAACCAGCTATCATGAACCTGTCGAGGCAGCGGGGGTGGCGGTGGAAACAGCGGATTTCATGCCTGATGAAACTGTCATCGCCGGCATCCGGAAGAATATCGAGGCCTATGAGGCGGCGCGGGCCTCGGCGGTGCGGCAGGTGCGCTGGCGGGTGCCGCTGTTCGTCGGCCTGACATTGGTGGCCGTGGTGGTGATCGCCTGGCTGTTCAACAAGGTCGCCGATCCCAACGAGCAATGGTTCTCGACGCCGCATGTGTTCCTCTATGTCATCGGATTCGCCGCTTCGATCCTGCTCTACTTCCAGGCCATCAAGCCGGCGACGCGGCTGCAGCAATCGTTCCGCGACACGTTGCTGCCGATCATCTTCGGCTTCATCCGCGAGGTGCGTTACCAGCGTGGCGGCAGGCCGAACTCGTTCGACCGGCTGCCGCGCGAGGCGGTCGGGGCTTTCAACCGGCAATCGTTCGACGATGTCGTTTCCGGCCGCTACGAAGAGTTTCCATTCGAGCTTTACGAGGCGGAACTGCGGGAAGGGACCGGCAAGGGCTCATCGACGGCCTTCAAGGGCGTCATCGTCGCCTTCGAGGCTGTCGAGCCGTTCCCGGGAATCCTGGTGGCGACGCGGCGCACCAACGCTGTCGTCGGCTTCTTCCGCGGCCTGTTCGGGTCCAAGCTGCAGGAGCTGTCATCGGGCGAGCCCTTGCTTGATGCCGCCTATGAATTCCGCACCGACAATCTCGAGGCGGCGCGGCCGCTGGTGACCGGTCGGCTGGCGCAGGCGTTGAAATGGCTCGGTGAAACCTGGCCGGACGACCCGGCTCGCGTCGGGCTCAATGGCGGCGACGGTTTCCTGCTGTTGCCGCAAGCGAAGAACTTCTTCGAACTGCCAGAGATTTCGGTGCCGCTCGACTACACCAGGCATGTGGCGCCGATGATCTCCGACATGGGCGCCATGCTGGCGACGGCCGCACTGGTGCGCAAGATCGGGGTGAAGGACGAAGCCAGTTAGCCGGCCGCCACGATCAGCAGTCAAATCCGTATTTGCCGCGCATGTAGTCTGCTTCTTCCTTCGGCATTCTCTTGAACATGACACAGACGGTGAAGCTACCGACCTGCCGTCCGTCCCGGGTGTAGCCCCAATCGGAAACATCGTCCCTGGTGAATTCGATATTCTGGCCGAGGACGACATTGCGAACTTCTTCCGGCTGGTTCGCCAATATGCCGGCAAAGCCGGTTTCGGTGTGCCGGAACGGGATGACCCAGAAGTGCTCGGTAACGTTGCCGTCACGCACCTTGACCTTCAATTTGAACCGCTCGGTGCCGGAGGGAGGCGCTTCGGCAAGGGCCAGGAATTCATCCAGGCTGGCGAGCGCCTGGGCGGTCGCCGCCGTCATTTCAGGATCGCCCGGGGCAAAGGTAATCGTCTTGTCATCGCCTGGATCAGCGCCTTGTGCGCCGGCCAATCCCGGCGCAAGCGCCAGCATCAGAGATATGATGGTTCGGACTGCCAGTCTCATGGCGGCTCCCCCTCGTCGCAGCGGTTAGAATGATCCTGCATTCATTTCGAATTTGCAACCAATGCGCGAGTGTTATCCCGATTTTTATAGTCGCGGTTGAGCTTATCCATGAAACAAAACTTGTATCAATGGAAGATCGGCAGGGTGTTGCGTGATACAATCCGGGGTGGATTGTGGCGGCTGCGTGATGGCCGCGACGCGCCCGCCCCAATCGGCTAAACAACTCTTTTCGTGGACGAACTGCACGTGTCGAGTTGATCGACGCGGCTGGAAACCGCATCGAGCTCAGGCAATGTGTCAGAATTAAGCCTATGATTTCCTTTGCGAAAATTCACTCAACGTGATTTGCGGCCAGCAGGCTTTCCGGCCCAGTGTCAGTTCGTTCGGTGCTGTCGTTACCCAAGGCGACGGTCCGGAAAACCGAAACAGCACGGAGTACATCCGATGAAAAGAACCCTCGTAACCACCGCCGCTCTGCTCGCGTTCCTCGGCACGGCCTATGCCGCGTCCGTTCAGGGCACCATCCAGGCGGTCGATCCGACGACCAAGTCGATCACGCTCGACGACGGCAAGATCTACCAGCTGTCGCCGGAGGCGAAGATCGGCAAATTGAAGGTCGGCGCCAAGGTGGCGGTAACCGTCGATGACAAGACCGGCATGGTGACGTCGATCAAGAAGGCTTCGTAGAGGCTTCTCCCTTCTCCCCGTTTGCGGGGAGAAGGTGCCGGCAGTTGGATGAGGGGCAGTGCAACCCAGCGAGACTCGCCCCGTGATATCGGAACACCAGCTGCCCTGACGCCGAAGTGGCGCCATGGCTCTGCCCGGCGCCCCTATGGTTTTCGCCAAAGAGCCGCGCTATCCCTTGGGCAACGGGGGATCCGCATGGCTGACGAACAGAAAGGGTTTCGCCTGTCGCGCCGGTTGGTGCTTGGCGCGGCGGTTGTCGGCGGCGCGGTGCTGTGGGGCGGAACCACCATGGCGCGGTTGGCGCGCGGGCCTTCGGGGCCGAAGAATGCCGGGCGCATCGCAGATATCGACGGCATTGCCCTGCCGCTCAAGCCGCTGGAGAATGTCCCAGCTTTCGATCCTTCGCTGCCCTGGTCGGCCAGGGGCGGCGACATCAATGATGCCAGCGGCCTGTCGCGGACGCCGGTCTATGGCGTGGTCGAGGTCAGCGAGGAGGACCATATCGCCAGGGCGTTGGCCTTCGCCCGTGCCAACGGACTGAAAGTATCGCTGGCCGCGATCCGCCATTCGATGGGCGGGCATGCCTTCGACGACAACGCCCTGGTGCTCGACCTCAGGAAATTCAACAAGGTCACCGTCGACGCGGCGGCCAGGACCATGACCTTGCAGCCGGGCGCGCGCTGGCACGACATCCAGAACCTGCTGAATCCACGCTTCGCGGTGAAGGCGATGCAATCGACCGACATCTTTTCGGTCGGCGGCTCGCTGTCGGTCAACGCGCATGGCATGGACCATCAGGCGGGCTCGGTGGCCGGCTCGATCCGCTCCATGCGGGTGATGCTGGCCGATGGGTCGGTGTCCACGTGCTCGCCGAGCGAGAATACGGACCTGTTCCGCCACGTCGTCGGCGGCTATGGCCTGTTCGGCGTGGTGCTGGAGGCGACGCTCGATATCGTCGACAACGCCGTCTACCGTACCTCGCGCGAAATCATCAGATCCGATGATTTCCCGAAATTCTTCGCCGAGGTGCTGGAGCCGAACAAGGATATCGGGCTGTTCTACGGCCATCTGTCGACGGCGCCGGGCAACTTCCTCGAGGACATGATCGTCTATCGCTACGACAAGGTGGCCGACCAGCCGCCGGCCGACCAGCCTGAAATCGGCGAACCGGAGGGCGTCGGACTGAAGCGGGTGATCATCAATCTGGCGAAATGGGGCAGCGTGTTTCAAGAGCTGAAGTGGTTCACCGAAAAGACGCTGGAGCCGAAGTTCGAAAGTTGCACGGTGGCGCGCACCTCCGCCATGGCGGAGGGGGAGGCCTGCCTCGTCACCCGCAACAATCCCATGCACGATTCGGTGCCGTATCTGTTCAACGATTTGACTGACGAAACCGATATCCTGCACGAATATTTTATTCCACGCGCTGCCTATGTCGCGTTCATCAGCGAAGCGCGTGAGATCCTGCGCAACCAGCAACTGCCGGTGCTCAATGCCTCGGTGCGCATCGTCCACAAGGAGGATGTGGCGCTGACCTACGCGCCGGAGCCCGCCTATTCGCTGGTGCTCTACATCAACCAGCCCACCGATGCCGACGGCAATGCCAGGATGCGGGCGCTGACACGGGCGCTGATCGATGTGACGATCAAGCATGGCGGGCGCTTCTTCCTGCCCTACCAGCTGCATTACACGGCCAGGGAGTTGCTGGCCTCCTATCCCGAACTGCCGGCCTTCCTGGCGGCGAAGCGGCAACATGACCCCACGGAACTGTTTTCCTCTACCTTCTACCGTGCCATCAAGGCGCTGAGCGGGGTGGCGCAGGAAGCAGTTCCGGGAAAAGTGTAAAGCGGTTTTCCCGGGAAACCGCGCAGTGCTTTCCCTAGGGAACTGCTCAGGAATAGAGCAGGAGAACAATCATGCGTATGGCATCAGCGGCGGCCCTCACTCTTATCGCGCTGTGCGCTGGACCGGCAGGGGCCGAGGACCTCAAGGCCTTCAAGCTGACCATCGACGGCGTGGCGGTCGATATCGATCCCGGTGAGAGCACGACCATTACGCTGCCCGGCGGCAAGCAGAGCAAGGTGACGCTCGAGCGCAACGACTTCGCCACCTTTTCCGGCGACAGTTTCTCCTTCGTCCATCCAAGCGGCATTTCGGTGACCAAGACCGATCTCGGCGAAAACATCACGCAATATCTGATGGCCTCGGCGCTGGGTACGATCGTCGTGGTGCAGGAATACGGCAAGATGAACCCTGTGTCGCTCAACCAGCTGATGCTGCAGGAGATGACCAGGGAATCGGTGCAGGCCGGTGCGGAGCTGACGCAGCAGCCGACGACGCGCAAGCTTGCCGACGGAAAGGAGTTGACCGGCATCCGCGCCGAGGTGAAGACACGCACCGACACCGCGTATTTCGAGATCGTCGGCTACGGGCTTGCCGATCAGGGGCTGCTGTTCATCACGCGCGTCGGCAGCGAGGACTTGGTCACCGAACAGCCGCTGATCGACAAGTTCTGGGAGAGCCTGAAGGTCAAGATGTAGGGACCAGGGCAGTGTCTCAGTTTGGATTTGGGCTCTGGGTCGAATGCGCCTCGCTTTCCCAGCGTATTCTCGAAAACGAGCTGCTCGGCATTGGTGATTTATGAGCCGAATGGCCAAAAAGGACTTGCGATAGATGAGAAGCTCGCAAATGGACAAATATGTCTGGGCCTCAGTTCTATATTATGTCGTGATTGCAATTGGGGGTGTGGTTCTTTTTATCTTAATCAGCTTAATCGGAATATTTTTGGGTCTGTTTGCGCTGTTTGGATATTTGGCGCTGGTCATATCCCTAAATGCATGGCGACTGAGACGGCATCCGCGAAGCGTCTATCAAGTCGAATTGACCAAACGAAGACTGGGCGACTGACACCGCTGGACAGAACCCGCCGGCAGGCCTTTAATCGTGTGTCATACGTCCGCAGTAGGTCGTGAGCCGAGACGCTAGCGGACTACAGCCCCGTCGGCACCAGGCCGGCCAGCCAGTTCACCGAGCGTTTGGCCGCGTCGGCGGTCGCGGAAGCCGCGCGGCCAAGATCGGTCTTGACCACCGCATAGCCGTTCTTGGTGCGGTAGAGCACGCCTGTGCCGCCATCGACCACCTGTTCATAGGCGACGGGGCGGGCAGCATCCGCTTCGACGGCCGTCGTCGGCGTGCCGACCGGGACGCTTGGTCGACGGCTCAGTTCCGGCGGCAGCGGGCTTTGCGTCCGTACGGTCCTGTTGGCCGGCTTCAGTTCCGGGCGGGACGCGGTGGCGGCCAGTTGCGAGGAGGACGACGAACCCTTGGCGCGGCAGATGCCGGACACCAGCGGATAGTTGAAGTTGCGCTCGTGCAGGATCTGGCTCTTCATCGCGGCTTCGCACTCGGCGATCGTCGACCATTTGGCCGGCGTCTCGCCGATATATTCGCACAGCCTGGCGTCGCAGTCGCAGCCGACAATGGTCATGGCGACAAGGGCGGTCTTGATCACGGTCTTGTCCCTTCGAGATGCCCGCCCGGGCGCCCATTCAGGTGCGTGCCGGGCTTTCAGGCGGCTTGCACTTCCATCGCGCGCGAACAAGGCGGGATTTGGCCGCGATTGTGGAATGAGCATGGCGGCGCGTGCCTATTGGGCTGCCGGCAAGGTCCGTTTGAGAAAATTGGCGATCAGCCGCACCACGTCTTGCGGGCGCTCGACCTGGGGGATGTGGTTGACGCCATCGAGAACGGCCAGTTCGGCATGTGGAAACAGCGAGGCGATCTCCTGGCCCTGTGCGAGGGGCGTGGTCGTATCATCTCGCCCCCAGATGACGAGAACCGGAGGCATGAAGGCGCGATAATTCACCCGATTGGCGGCAAGCGATTTCCGCTCGTCATTGTAGAGGCCGCTGAACAGCCAGTGGCCAACGGCATTGGTGGTGCCCTTGACGTTCAAAGGGCGCGTGTAGATCGCAATGCGCTCCGCCGTGACGAGATCGTCATTCTCGATGAACTGGCGCAAACCGAACCCGGTCATGAACGGATTGGTGAAGGTCGAGGCGGTCAGGAGTTGGCGCGGCCAATCCCTGTCGAGCAGGGATGCGAACGGCAAGGCTGGCGGCTCGGTCTGGCCGAGGCCAAGCGCCACGTCGAGCAGGATCAGCGCGTCGATGCGATCCGGGGCCGAGAAGGCGGCCTCGATCACACCGCCGCCACCATAGGAGTGGACACCGACGCTGAAATGGCGAAGGCCGAGCGCGTCGGCGAACCCGAGGACGCGCTTTGCGTGGGCGGCGCGCGAATAGTCCTGGTTGGCTGGTCTTTCGGAATAGCCGAAGGGCGGCATGTCGACCGCGATCACGCGAAAGCCCTGTTCGCCCAGCGGAGCGGCGATATCGCGGTAGGTTTCGGCCCAGGAGACCGTGCCGTGGAACAGAAGCAGCGGTGGCCCGTCCGGCGGACCCCAGACCTGATAGTGCATCTTCAGCCCGTCCACGGTCGCGAACAAGGCTCCCGCCGGTGCCGCCTCCTGCGGCGACAGCGTTTCGCGCAAGGCCGCGGCGCCGCGGAAGCCGACTGGCGCGACAACGATCAGCACGACCAGCGTGAGCGCGAGCCAGCCGACAATGCGGATCAGTCGACGCATGGTGCGGCTGTCGTCTCAGTAGTCGTAAACATGTTCGAGCCTGGCGCCGGCCTTGATCAGCGACGGCAGCACCAGATGCAGCTTGCGCACGGCAACGACCATGCCGGTGCGGCGCGTCGCGGTGTCGGCCGGCAGCGGATAGCTGAACAGGATGCGCATGCCTTCTGGAACGGCGATCGAGTCGGTCGAGAGCATCGTGACCATGATCTCGTCATTGCCGCCGATCTCGACGAAGGAGACACCCTTGTCGATCAGCCGTGGGATCATGTCGGTGAAGACCTGATAGCGCTTGGTGACGAAGATGGTGCCGTCGGCTCCCATGTCGCGTTCCAGCAAGGTGTCGGGCTCGGTGCGGGTGGCTTCGCCGACCGGGCCCTTGGCCCAGACGTGGATGTCGAGCAAGGCCGGGTCGGAGGTGGCGGCGAGCGCCTGCCTTATCAGGTCGGCATAGCCCTGCTTGATGGTGTCGGCGAGACCGAAAGCGAGCTTGCGCTCGCTGGTGCGGACGAAGCTGTCTCCCGGCGCCGGCTGCACGGCAAACAGGCCGGCGCGTTTTTCGCCATAGGGAAACTGGTACCACGGCACCTGGTCGAGAAAGCCTGCGTAGTCGGCCGCCACCTTGGCCTGGTAGATGTCGGCGGCGGTGCGCTTGGCCGATGTCGCCTCGGTGATGCGGCCGACCGTGTTCTCATAGGCCCATTGCAGGATATGCTCGATCGAGTGGCTGGTGCCGATGATGACCAGCATCTGATGGTTGGCATAGTTGAACTTGTAGGGAGAACTGGCGCGGATCACCGTGGCGTAGTCCTGCCAGAAGCGGCCGACATAGGACCAGTAGGGAAAGCCGCTCGGCTGGTCCTTGGCGACGAAGCCGGCGTATTCACGCGCGGCGTAGACGATCGCCCATTCCGGATAGGTGAGGAAGGTCGATTCCTCGGGCCGCTGGTAGCCGGGGATTTCAGCGCGGACCTTGTCGGCCAGCGCCTTGGGTGGCGCGCCGTCGGCAATGCCGGGCAGCGGCGTCTTGTCGAGCGATGGCGTCGTCAGGAAGCCATAGGCGAGCCCCGCGATCGGGACCAGGATGACGATGACGATCAGCCAGAGGATCGTCTTGATGAGGCGCTTCAGCCAGCGGAACACGAGCATGGCCGGTCAGGCCGTGGCGAAGTGGTCGTGTATGCGCTTTGACAGCCAGAAACCGACATAGACGGCGAAGCCGCCAATGACGATGTGTGGCAGGTTGGCGAAGAAGCGGGCAGGGAATTCGATATCGTTGAGGGAGCGGAAGCCGTTGATGAAGATGCCGGCATCGAGGCAGCCGGAACCGGTGATCAGTCCGAGCACACCGTCGAACAGATAGACCGAGCCGAACAGCTTGAAATAGAATACCGCTTGGCGATGCGAGATGAAGGCAGCGGCCAGCGCCCAGACGCCCGAGAAGGCATGCAGCAGGTCATCGTACCATTGCAGCGAAAACAGGCCGAACAGATTGCCGTTGGCGTCGTTGAACGCCGGTATGTAGCCGACGGCGACGACGGCGAAGAACAGGAAGGCATAGCCAACGGCAAGCTTCTGGATGAGCGTCATGAAGTCTCCCCCTTCTACGAGCTCGTTTTCAAACGGACCCTGACGACATCGAACGTTAGCCGATTTTGCCGCCGGTTGCAGCCCCAGCCGAAAACACCGTAAAAATTGTGGGAGATAGATCTCAAAGACAGTCGGCGCCGGGATTTCTCCCAGCGCCTCCCTGTCAGATCAGGACACGGTCGCGGCAGCAACTTCCGTAAAGTCGTCGCGCCATGCCGGCCTTGATTTTGACGGTCCTGCCAGCCACCACCCGAAGGCGGCGTCCGTTCCAGACCACGCCGGTCTTGGCCCTTGCAGGCCTTGCCCTGCGTGCCATCGAAGGTTTTTGCCGTCCTTCATGGCAGCATCGGTCCGCCGTCGGCGTTGGCACGCTTTCCGCGGCCCCGTAGGTCTCGGCTACCGTCCCTCAAAACAGGCAAGCCTGCTCTCGCTCCGGGCCGTACGGGCCTCAGGAAATCCGCCTTTCACTTCCGCCTTTCGGCTTGGCGATCGGTAGCCGCCTGAGATGGGTTTAACGTACGCCGGGTAAGTGTCTCGGGGAATGGCCATGGGCCTGTGGATAGCGGGATTATCGGGGACCGTTTGCCACAAGCCCGGAATTTCGGCGCCGGCTGCCTTAGACAGCCTGCCCCGCTTTTTAGGGCTCCGACCGACAGCGCCCCTTGCTCCGCCGACGGGCACGGGCTTCAATGCCGGCAAACGACCGGACATGCATGTTCGGCGCCGGGGAGGGCGCGTGTTGAAAGTCGGGGTGGTTCTCAATCCGATAGCCGGTGGCGGCCGGCTGAAACGGCATTGGCCTGAGGTTGCCGCCTCGCTGAAAAAGCATTTTGGCGATTTCGAGCTGCGCGAGACGCAGGCCGAGGGCGATGCCGAACGGCTGGCCATCGACCTCGCGGCCAGCGGTTACGAACTGGTGATCGCGGCGGGCGGTGACGGCACAGCCAGCGAAGTGGCCGACGGGCTGCTGCAGGCATTTGAGGAGAGCGGCAGGATGACCGAGCTCGGCCTGCTGCCATGCGGCACTGGCATCGATTTCGCGCGCGGGCTCGGCCTGCCGAAGGCGGTGGACGCGACCTTGAAGCGGATCGCCGAGGCAGAGGGACGTAAGATCGATGCCGGCCGCATCTGCTACATCGACGATCATGGCGCGCTGGCGAGCCGCCACTTCATCAACATCGCCAGCCTTGGTCTGTCAGGCGCTACCGACCGCGCCGTCAATGCCGACAAGCGCAAGGGCAAGATGTCGGCCAGGACGCTGTTCCTGTGGCGCACCGTGGTCGAGTTCGTCCGCTACCGCTTCCAGGATGTCCGGATCACGGTCGACGACGGCACGCCTGTCGAAGCGCGCATGGCGCTGGTGGCGGTGGCAAACGGAAAGTTCTTCGGCGGCGGCATGATGATCGCGCCCGATGCCGAGCTGACCGACGGGCAGTTCGACATCGTCATCCTGCGCGCGGCGGGCAAGCTGAAGCTGATCTGGGACATCAGGCTGCTCTATGGCGGCCGGCATCGCAACCATCCGGCAATCACGATCCTGCGCGGCAAGAAAGTGGTTGTCGAACCGCTGGGTGATGTGGAAAAGAACGGCGCGTTGGTCGACATAGACGGTGAGTCGCCCGGGCGCATACCGGCAACCTTCGAGATCCTGCCCGGGGCGCTGACGCTCAGATATTGAATCAAGGCGTTGCCAGATTGATTCAAGTCTTTTCGAAACTGAATCCGGCTATCGATTCAAGCTAATGAAATCGCTTGGTTTTCTGGCTGCGGCTCAGATTTCCAACTTGGCCGGGAAACCGGGCGCGCGCAGGTCGGTACCGACGGCATCCTCAAGCAATCTGACGATCTGGGTCGACCAGGCACCGCCGCCATAGGTTTCCTTGCCCTGCTGAAAAATCGCGTTGACGCGTGACGCCAGCTCGAGCGGCACGCCGAAATCCTTGCCCATGCCCAGCGCGAAGCCAAGGTCCTTCAGCGCCAGATCCATGGTGAAGCCGATGTCGTAGGAGCCGTTGAGGACGAGCTGGCTTTCGGTCTCGTGGACGAAGCTGTTGCCGGAGGAGGCAACGATGGCGTGATAGGACTGGGCGAGGTCGAGCCCGCCCTGCTTGGCCAGCATCAGCGCTTCACCGGCGGCGACGAGATGGATGAAGGCCAGCATGTTGGTGATGACCTTGATCACCGCCGCCGAGCCAATCGGTCCCATCAGGAAGGAGCGCGCGCACATCGCCTCGATCGCCGCGCGATGGCGTTCGTAGAGCGCGGCATCACCGCCGACCAGCGCGGTGATTTTTCCAACCGCCGCCAGATGCACGCCGCCGGTGACCGGGCACTCCAGCGTCTCGACGCCTCTGGCCAAGGCGAGGGCGGCAAGCCGCACGATCTCGTCGCGGCCATTGGTCGACATCTCGATCCAGGTGCCGCCTGAAGGCAGGCCTTCGAGCAACCCGCCTGGGCCGGCCAACACTGCTTCGCTGACCTTTGGCGAGGGCAGGCAAGAGATGGCGTTGCCGGCGCGGGCGGCCGCTTCCGCGGGACTGCTCGCGGCGGTGGCGCCGAGCGCAACGAGGCGCTCGACCGCCGCTGGGTCGCGGTCGAAGACCGTGACCGCAAAGCCGTTGCGGATCAGGCTGGCGGCAAGGTTGCCGCCGAGATGGCCGAGGCCGATGAAGGCGTAGCTTTCGCTCATGGCATCAGCGGCGTCTGCATCATCTGCAGATGCAGGTCCTTGCCAGTGTAGGGATGGGCGTCGCAGACCGCTTCGTTGAGCTCGACGCCCAGCCCCGGTTCCTTCGACGGGATGACATTGCCGTCCTGCCACTCGATCTTCTTCTTGAGCAGCGTCGCGTGGAAACCGTCCCACTGCTTCAGCGATTCCAGGATCAGGAAGTTGGGCAGCGTCACCGCCAGCTGAATGTTGGCGGCACCGACGATCGGCCCGCAATAGCAGTGCGGCGCGACCTGGATGTGATAGGCCTCGGCCATGGCGGCGATCTTCTTGGTTTCGAGAATGCCGCCGGAGCGGCCAAGATCCGGCTGCAGGATGGTCGCGGCGCGGTTCTCGATGACGCGGGCGAATTCGAACTTGGTCGTCAGCCGCTCGCCGGTGGCGATCGGGATCGAGGTCGCGCGGGCTACTTGCGCCATGACCTCCGGCATGTCGGGCGGCACCGGCTCCTCGAACCACAGTGGATCATAGGGCTCGATGGCGCGGGCCATGCGCAGCGCGCCGGAAGCGGTGAATTGGCCGTGCGTGCCGAAGAGGATGTCGGCGCGGTTTCCGACCGCCTCGCGGATTGCCTTGATCATGCGGGTGGAGACATCGATGTCGAGCAGGCGCGGCTGGTGGCCGTCGAAGGCGGTGTAGGGACCGGCCGGGTCGAGCTTGACGGCATTGAACCCCTGCTCGACATATTCGAGCGCGCAGGCGGCCGCCATTTCGGGGTCGTTGTATACGTTCCTGCCGTCCGGCGCGTCCTCGGAATGGACGCTGCCGGTGTGCGGGTAGAGATAGGTGTAGGAACGCAGCGTCTCATGCACCTGGCCGCCGAGCAGCTTGTAGACCGGCTTGCCGGCTTCCTTGCCGACGATGTCCCAGCAGGCCATTTCAAGTGCCGAGAAACAGCCCATGCCGGTCACGTCAGGACGCTGGGTAAAGCCGGACGAATAGGCGCGGCGGAAGAAGTTCTCGATGTCGTGCGGATCGTGGCCGATCAGATAGCGTTCGGCCATGTCCTCGACCAGCTTGGCGGTGACATGAGCGGAGAAGGTGGCGTTGTAGGCCTCGCCATAACCGACCACGCCGCCGTCGGTGGTCAGCTTGACGAAGATGAAATACTTGCCGCCGATGCCGGGCGGGGGGTTGCCGACAACCCAGGTCTTGACGTCGGTGATCTTCATTTTTGGTCCTCCAGAACCAGTTCGGCGCCTTTCCATCCGGTCATGACCGAGGCGGCGTTGGTGTTGCCGGTGATGTTGTCGGGAAAGATCGAGGCGTCGATGACGCGCAGGCCTTCGAGCCCATGCACCTTGAGGCGCGGATCGACGACGGAGCGCGAGAGATCAGGCCCCATGCGGCAGGTCGAAACCGGGTGATAGACGGTGCCTGAGCGTTTCCTGAAATCCGTGATCAGGTCGGCGTCCGACTGGATCGACGGGCCGGGCAGGACCTCTTCCCTGATGATCTCCGCCATGGCCGGCATCGAGGCGATCTTGCGAACGAACTTCACCGCCGCCAGCATCTCCTCGACGTCGGCATTGGTGGAATAGGCGTTGGCGACGATCCTTGGATATTCCAGCGGATTGCTGGAGCGGATCATGATCTCGCCCCGGCTCGACGGACGGCAGTTGGACAGGCCGATGGAGAAGCCCGGCCAGGGGTCAGGCGTCAGGATCGGCCGCTCGCCGCTCTTCGGGATGACGGTCGAGAACGCCTGGAAATAAAGCTGCATGTTGGGGCGCGTAAATGCCGGGTCGGTGCGGAAGAAGCCGCCGCCATGGTTCATCGACAGCGACAGCGGCCCGGAACGGGTCAGGATGTACTGCATGCCGACCAGCAGCTTGCCCCACCAGGGGCGCAGGATCTGGTTCAGTGTCGGCACATTGCCCTTGAAGGTGTAGTTGATGCCGACATGGTCCTGCAGATTGGCACCGACATTCTCGTTGGCATGGACGACCGGGATGCCCAGCCCCTTGAGCAAAGCCGCCGGACCGATGCCTGAAAGCTGCATGAGCTGCGGCGAGTTGATCGAGCCGGCGGAAAGGATGACTTCGCGGCCGGCGCGGGCCGTCTTCGTCCGACCGTTCTGCAAATACTCGATGCCAACGGCGCGCTTGCCCTCGAACAGGATGCGGCTCGCCAGCGCATTGGTTTCGACGCGGACGTTTGCGCGCTTCATGGCCGGGCGCAGGAAGGCGCGGGCGGCGGACATGCGGCGGCCGTTCCTGGTCGAGATCTGGTAGGTGCCGACGCCTTCCTGGGCAGCACCATTGAAATCGGGGTTGAGCGGCAGGCCGGCCTGCTGCCCGGCGGCGAGATAGCGCTTGGTCAGCGGGTGGACGGCGTTCGTCGTGTTGCTGATATGCAGGGGGCCGCCGGTACCGCGCCATCTGTCGGCGCCCGCCTCATTGTCCTCGAGCGCCTTGAAGGCGGGCAACAGATCGTCATAACCCCAGCCGGGATTGCCGGCGGCGCGCCAGTCGTCGAAATCCTCGCGCGCGCCGCGGATCCAGACCATGGCGTTGATCGAGCTCGACCCGCCGAGCAGCTTGCCGCGGGGCCAGTGGTCGACATTGCCGCCGAGGCCTGGGTCAGCCTCGGTCTTGTAGTTCCAGTTGACGGCGGGATCGAAGAAGGTCTTGCCGTAGCCAAGCGGCATCTGCACGTAGAAGCGGCGGTCCGTGCCGCCGGCCTCCAGCACCAGCACCGAGAAACGGCCCGAGGCCGAGAGTTTGTCGGCGAGCACCGAGCCGGCCGAGCCGGAGCCGACGATGATGAAGTCAAAAGTCTGCATGATGGAAATGGGTGGCTCCGGAAAACTGGCCGCAGCCTAGACGCGACGGGTTCGCCGCGTCGCCGCGCCTTCCGGCATGCGTTGTGAAAAAAGCGACTGGGACGCCGGGTCGAGTTGCGGGGAATACCGACAATCGCGCTTGATATGCATGGGGTCGACAGCTTATGCGGGACATTATCATTATTCTGGCCCATGATTTTTCCGAAAAGTCTGCAATTTTTCGGAATCATGCGCTGGCCACTCTGCGGAAGGCAGGAAATCATATGCGGATCCTGTCGGATGCCTTCATTCCCGAGCTGCCGGGCCACTACAAGGGCAAGGTCCGCGAAAACTACGACCTTCCGGACGGGCGGCGCATCATCATCGCCACCGATCGGCTCAGCGCGTTCGACATCATCCTGACGTCGATCCCGTTCAAGGGCGAGATCCTTACCCAGACGGCACGGTACTGGTTCGAGGAAACCGCCGATATCTGTCCGAACCATGTGCTCGAATACCCCGACCCAAATGTCGTCGTCGGCACCAGGCTCGACATCCTGCCGGTCGAGATCGTCGTGCGCGGTTATCTGGCGGGGACCACCAGCACCTCGATCCTGACCCGCTACAAGCGCGGCGAACGCGACATGTATGGCATGCGACTGCCGGACGGGCTGCGCGACAATGAAAAGCTGGCCGAGCCGGTCATCACGCCGACGAGCAAGGCAGCGGATGGCGCCCATGACGAGCCGCTGTCGAGGGCGGAGATCCTCGAACAGGGACTGCTCACACAGGCACAATGGGACACCGTCTCGGATTATGCCCTGAAACTGTTCGCCCGCGGCCAGGCACGCGCTGCCGAGCGCGGCCTGATCCTGGCCGACACGAAGTACGAATTCGGCACCGACAGAAACGGCACGATCATCCTGGCCGACGAAATCCATACGCCGGACAGCAGCCGGTACTGGATCGCGGCGAGCTATGGGCAGGCCCTAGCCAGCGGCACCCGGCCGGACAGCTTCGACAAGGATTTCATCCGCTCGTGGGTGGCGGCGCGCTGCGATCCCTACAAGGACCCGATCCCGAAGATTCCGGACGAGATCGTCGAACAGGCCTCCAACGTCTATGCGCAGGCCTATGAGGCGATCACCGGCAAGGCGTTCATCCCCGACCTGTCTGGTAGCACGGTGCTGGACCGCATCCGAGCTAACCTTGCAGGTTATTTTTGAGAGGTGCGCCTCTCAGCTAGCGCCTGGTCTTACGCCGCGCAGTCGACGGAGTGGGGGAAGCCCGCTCTAAAACCCGAAGCTCTGAGAATCAGGCACAACCGGGCGAATGCCAATGTTAGCCTATGGCCCAAGGAGGCGAGGAAACAGCAGCTGCGGCGCGTTGACCTGTTCCTGCAGCGGCGATACGGGATCGATGACCATCACCTCACAAGGACTCTGCCCATGGTGCACTACGCGGACGGACGGCCGATCGGAGACCTGACGCTGCGCACGCTCGCCATGCCTTCGGACGCCAATGCGGCCGGCGACATTTTCGGCGGCTGGGTGATGGCGCAGATGGACCTTGCCTGCGGCATCCGCGCCGCCGAGCGGGCCAGGGGCCGCGTGGTGACGGCGGCGGTCAAGGAGATGTCCTTCGCCAAGCCGATGAAGATCGGCGACACGCTGTGCATCTACACCCATGTCGAACGCGTCGGCCGTACCTCGATGACGCTGAAGGTCGAGGCCTGGGCGCAGCGCTATCTCTCCGACCTGATGGAAAAGGTGACGCACGCCGATTTCATCATGGTGGCGCTCGACGGCGAGGGCAAGCCGAAGGCCGTGCCGGCCGAGAGTTGACGAAAGCTCATTCTCGCAAACCCCGTTCTCCCAGTCCCCGTTCTCCCAGTCCAGGGGCAATTGTAACATCATCCGCGCGGGCGATGCGCTCCGCGACATCCAATGGTTGCCTTCACGCCTGATTGTGCCGGCGTTGGAGGGGCGACAATGCGTCAACACATACTGAACAGCTGGCTGGTGGCAGCCCTTGTCGCCGTGATCTGCCTGCTTGGCGTAACCGCCTATGCCGCAGTCAAAGAGGACCTTCCGCGCACCTCCTGCCTGCGTGCCGGCAAGGGCGTCAGGGAGCCGGCCGCGACATGTGCGATCTGCAGCCCGGCGCCTTGCGAGAACCTGGCGCCAGGAAGCTAATGGTCATCCTGGGTTTACGATTGTCTTCATCAAAGCAGCGCCGAGCGTTGGTCGGCCTGAAGCGCCATCGGACAAGGTTGCGAGGCCTCCTTTAGAGAGCCACGAATTCCCGGCCATCAGACAACTTCACACAACGCGAAACGCCCGACACCTTGCCGTGCAAAGGTTTCAGCCGTGCATGCCGTCGAATTTTTCGCGTGCCGCGCGCACACGCTGCGTGTTCCTGCGCGCCCATTCGCCAAGCGCGCTGACCGGGATCAGCAGTTCGTGGCCGAGTTCCGTCAGCTCGTAGTCGACGCGCGGCGGGATGGTCGGGAACACGGTGCGGGTGACGAACCCGTCGCGTTCCAGCCCGCGCAAGGTCGTGGTCAGCATCTTTTGCGAGATGCCGCCGACGGCGGCGCGCAGCTCGTTGAAACGCAAAGGTCCGTCGCCAAGTTTGCCGACCACAAGAACGGTCCATTTGTCGCCGACGCGCTGCAGGATTTCGGAAATCGCGCGGCAGTCTTCGGTGCGGTGCGGGTGCCTCAGTAACAAAAAGGTGCCTCCTTGCGTCGCGAGTTGACAGTATCTCATATAGCTCCGGTATCTAAACGATACCAGCATTTTACTGGAATGGAGAGCCCC
Organism: Mesorhizobium sp. HAY1-8B; assembly: GCF_056868045.1. Lineage (NCBI taxonomy): Bacteria > Pseudomonadati > Pseudomonadota > Alphaproteobacteria > Hyphomicrobiales > Phyllobacteriaceae > Mesorhizobium > Mesorhizobium sp. HAY1-8B. The sequence continues at coordinate 6,302,148 of NZ_CP200321.1, read as the reverse complement.
CATGTCAAAGCCGAAAATCGCCATCATCGTCGGTTCGACGCGCGCCGCGCGCTTCGCCGATGTGCCCACACAATGGATCGCAAAGATCGCCAAGTCGCATGCCGACATCGACGTCGAGATCGTCGATTTGCGTGACTTCCCGCTGCCCTTCTTCGACGAAGTCGCCTCTTCCGCCTGGGTGCCGTCGACCAACGAGGTGGCGCAGCGCTGGCAGAAGAAGGTCGCCGAATATGACGGCTTCATCTTCACCGCCGCCGAATACAATCACGGCCCGACGGCCGTGCTGAAGAACGCCATCGACTATGCCGCCAACGAGTGGAACAAGAAGCCGGCCGGCTTCGTCGGTTACGGCAGCGTTGGTGGCGCCCGCGCCGTCGAGCAGCTCCGTCTCCATGCCGTCGAGTTGCAGATGGCGCCGGTCAAGTCGGCTGTCCATATCGCCTGGGGCGATTTCCTCGCCGTGCGCCAGGGCGAGAAGAAACTCGAAGACCTCGAACACTTGAACCAGGCCGCCACGGCGCTGGTCAACGACGTCGCCTGGTGGGCCAAGGCTCTGAAGAAGGCGCGCGACGCCGACATGGTCGACGAAGAAATCAAGGCGGCCTGATCGCCGGCCGAATTATCCTCCCAAGGGATATGGGGCGGCGCTTGCGCCGCCCTTTTCAATTGTGTGAAACCGCTTGTGGCCGGTGGCCCGGTAGCCGCTACCAATCCGGGTTGCCTTGCACGACACCAGCCCGAACGCCTATGCGCAAGGCCAGGGACGGGCGGTGAGAGGCTTTAGTGCCCCTCAGCTAGAACAGGACACCGTCAAGCGAACACTTAGTGCCGGAAGCGGGTCCCGAACTGCAACGGAACGGAAATCGGCCGCAAGGTCAACATATCCCGTCCAAGTTGTGGACACATCCTTTTTCCGGGCGCACTCTCCAAGCACGAAACCCAAGCTAGAGTTTCGTCCAATGCTTTACATGCTTGAGACGCGTCGCTGACCGCATGACCCATCCGGATTACTTCCGGGTGGCAGTCGTTCCTTTGTGCGCCTGTCCGAGATCAGGCTATGGCCCGAATAGCACGCTGCAGCCCGTTCCGGACCAACTGGGAGGAAACAGCATGCCTCATCTTCAACGCAGAGAACTTATCCAGGGAAGTGTGGCCGTTGCCGCAATTGCCGCTCTCCATACCTCGCGTGTTTACGCTTTTCCTACACGGCCCGGCGAGAAGATCGTCGAATGGCTCGACAAACTACCGCCGAACCCTGTTCCGGAGGTCATCAAGAACCAGCTCGTCTGGGAGAGACTCAATTCCTGGGTAACGCCCAACGACAAATTCTTTTCAATCGCGCACTTCAACCGACCGGTCATCGACGAGAGCACGTGGAAGCTCGAAATCGATGGCATGGTCAAAAAGCCGATGGCCCTGACGCTTGCCGACATCAAGGCCCGTCCGCGCCAGGAAGTCACGTTCACGATTGAATGTTCGGGCAATACCGGCCTTCCGTTTTTCAACGGCGGCATCGGCAACGCGCGCTGGGCGGGCACACCGCTCGCACCGATCCTGAAGGAAGCCGGGGTCCTCGACAGCGGCATCGAGGTCGTCTTCTGGGGTGCCGACGAAGGCGAGATCAAACGAGCCGACGAGGTCAAGTTCAAGCAAAATTTCGCGCGCAGCATGTCGGTCGCCGAAGCCATGGATCCAAAAAACATCCTTTGCTACGAGATGAACGGCGCTCCCTTGCCGCCCGACAACGGTTTCCCGCTGCGGCTGGTGGCGCCGGGCTGGTACGGGGTCGCCAACGCGAAATGGCTCAAGCGCATTGACGTGCGCGACCAGCGCTTCGAGAACCGGTTCATGGGACGCGACTACGTCACGCTTCGCGAGGAAGACCATAAAGGCGAGACCGTGTGGGTGGAAACCTCCGTTGGCCGGGCGCGCCTCAAATCGGCGCCGGCCCGGGTCACTCAGGTCGGTAGCAACTACCGCATCGTCGGAGCCGCCTGGGGCGCGCCGGTCGACCGGGTCGAGGTGAAGATCGACGATGGGCCGTGGATGCCGGCGACCATCGACCATACGGAGGAGGCGGAGTTTGCCTGGAAGATGTGGTCTCTCGACTGGCCCAAGCCTTCCGCCGGGGAGCACACCGTCACCTCGCGCGCGATCGATACGAGCGGCAATATCCAGCCGGCGATGAGTGATCCGTGGATCGCCAAAAAACACACCTACTGGGAGAGCAACGGACAGGTGACACGCCGCATTCAGATCGGTTGACGGTAACGCCGGTCAAGTCGGCTCTCCATAGCGCCTAGGACGACTTCCTCGCCGTGCGCCAGGGCCAGAAGAAGCTCGAAGATAGGGGGCGGCGCTTGCGCCGCCCTTTTCAATTACAGCGGCTATAGCGGTTCAAATCGAAAGCCGCCGCCAGACCGCACGACACGGCCAATGCCGGGCGAGTCCAGATGTGCGCCGGCAACGAAGCAATGATCGTCCGCCGCAAGAGCCAGCAGCCGCAACCGGCTCTCGCGCGCCTGGTCCTGATCCCCATCGAACTCCCACGTCACCTCAGGCCGATCGAACTGAAGCGACGGGACGTGGACGGTGTCGCCCCAGATCAAAATGCGCTCGCCGCCGCTCGAAACGCGAAAGCAGCTGTGACCGACCTCATGGCCATGAGCGCCGATAATGTCGACATGGGTCCCGATACTGTCTCCGGCTTCGAATGGTCGCGCCATGCCGTGAAATCGCTTGAGCCGCGCTACGGCGCGGAAGAGGCCGAGTTCCTGCCTGGGAACCAGCAGGCGCGCCAGGCGCGGGAAAGCGTCCCGACCGTCGGCAAGCACAAGGCCATGGATGTGGTCGAGATGCGTATGGGTGAAGCAGACAGTGTGGACTTTTTCGACATCGATGCCGGCTTCGTCCAGCGCCTCGGGAAGCCGGCCCATGGTCGGGTGCCAGGCATTCGAGGCGCCGGTATCGATCAGCGTAATCTCATTCCCATCGTCGATCGCGAAGGCATTGACCGAAAGCCTGAGCTGACCGCCAATCAACGCGACCTGTGGCGGCAAATCATCGCCAAATGGCTTGTCGCCGTTTTGCCGAAGCCGCCCGACCGGCATGTCGACATAGCCATCGCGCAAGGCGGTGATGCGCAGGTCGCCAAGAGTATAGGTCCAATGAAATTCGCCCGAAGCTATGCGGTGCATTCGCCGTTCCGTTCTGTAGATATCGACAGTCTGCAATGAGTAGCCAGTGTCCGCAACCCGCCCGGTCAATTCGATCCAAGCCAATTGTGCGTGCTGCGCCTGCCGTGGCCGGATGATGCAGTCGGCGAGGCGGTGCTTCTCGTCCAGCTCATTCGCGGGCGACCAGCGGTGTACCGTTAGGCCCTGTCTCACCCTGTGGGCCGGATGGATCTCCATCCACGATCTCCAACGACGAAAGCCACCTCGTTCCGATCACGCCTGAGTGACTTGCATAATGAAACTAACTTGGCTAGGAGTCACTTTCATCTTGAAAGAGACTCCGGCCATGGTTGCAAAAACAAGCTTCGAAACACGCCCGTGCCCCATCGCGCGCAGCCTCGACGATGTCGGCGAGTGGTGGAGTATCCTGTTGCTCAGGGACGCGTTCCAGGGGCTGACGCGCTTCGATCAGTTTCAAAAGAGCCTGGAGATCGCGCCCAACATTTTGACGCGCCGTCTGAACAGCCTGGTCGAGCGTGGGCTGTTCGAAAAGCGCGCCTACTGCGAGCGGCCGCTTCGCCATGAATATCTGCTGACGGCAAAAGCGCGCGATTTCCGTCCGGTGCTGCTCTCCCTGCTCGCCTGGGGCAACAAGCATCTCGCGCCCGAGGGCCCGAGCCTGGTGGTGGTGGACAAGGCCGACGGGCGCTGGGCCGAGCCCGTGCTGGTCGACCGCGAGAGCGGCAGGCAACTCGACAGCGAGGGCTTCACCATGGCGACGGCACCCAAGGCCACCGATCGCATGCGGCGGCGCTATCGCTTCAGCAGCGAGGGCTCCGGCCTGCCGCTCATCGACAACACTTTGGTTGATCAAAGCCGCGAAGAGGCGCTGGGCAAATGAACAAGGTTCTCTCCGCTGCCGAGTTGCAGCCAGCGCAGCCGTCGGTCGTCCAGATTCCCGCGCCTGCAAAGAACCGGCGCAAGCCGTTCGTCATGCTGGGCGCCGCGATCGTGATCGGCGTCGCCGGCTGGTATGGCTTTCAGTGGTGGCAGGCCGGCCGTTTCCTCATGTCGACCGACGATGCCTATGTCGGCGGTAACGTCACGCCGCTGGCGCCACGGGTCGCCGGGCATATCGATCAGATCCTCGTCGAGGACAACCAGCATGTCGCCGCCGGCCAACTCATCATCCGCATCGACGACCGGCCCTTCAAGGCAGCGGTGGAGCGTGCGCAGGCATCCGTCCAGCAGCAGCAGTCCGCGCTCGACAATCTCCGTGCCCAGGTCTCGCTGCAGAATTCGCTGATCGAACAAGCGCAGGCTGATCTCGAAGCCAAGAGTGCCGCCGCTACGTTCACCGCACAGGACGCTCAACGCTATGCGGTGCTGGCCAGCACCAAGGCCGGCTCACAGCAGGACGCCCAGAGAAGTCTCGCCGCCGACGGCCAGGCCAAGGCTTCCGTCGCCGCCTCGCGCGCCGGGCTTGCAGCCGCCAAACAGCAGCTCGATGTGCTCCACACGCAGATTGCGGAGGCGACCGCTGCCGTGGCGGCCGCCAAGGCCGATCTCGATACGGCTGAACTCGATCTCGGCTTCACGCAGATCCGCTCGCCCATCGACGGCCTCGTCGGCAACCGGCTGGCGCAGGTCGGCACCTATGTCTCGCCGGGCAGCTATCTCCTGACGATTGTCCCGGAGAAGGGTCTGTGGGTCGATGCCAATTTCAAGGAAGACCAGTTGCGCAGCATGGCCGACGGCCAGGCGGCGACGGTCTATACCGACATTGCCCCCGACGCGCCGCTCAAGGGGCATGTTACCAGCCTGGGACCGGCGACCGGAGCGATCTTCAGCGTCATCCCGGCGCAGAACGCGACGGGCAATTTCACCAAGATCGTCCAGCGCGTTCCCGTCCGGATCACCATCGACCCGGATCAGGCGCACAAGGTCGCGCTGCGGCCGGGCCTATCCACCGTCGTGACGGTCGATACCGGCTCGCACTGAGGACGCCATGCCCGAGCGCGCCGAACCACAATCCTTCATCGCCAGCATCCTGCCGTTCATGGTGATGTGCGTGGGGATGTTCATCGCGCTGCTCGACATCCAGATCGTCGCGTCCTCGCTGCAGGACATCGGCGGCGGCCTGTCGGCGGCGCAGGATCAGATCGGCTGGGTGCAGACCTCCTATCTGGTGGCGGAGATCATCGTCATTCCGCTGTCGGGCTGGCTCACCCGGGTGTTCTCGACACGCTGGCTGTTCACCATCTCGGCGGCCGGCTTCACGTTGGCCAGCATGCTGTGCGGCTTCGCCTGGAGCATCGAAAGCATGATCGTGTTCCGCGCGCTGCAAGGGCTGCTCGGCGCGTCGATGATCCCGACGGTCTTCACCTCGTCGTTCCACTATTTCCAGGGTCCGAGGCGGGTCTACGCGGCCGCGGTGGTCGGCAGCATCGCTTCGATCGCGCCGACGCTCGGGCCCGTCATCGGCGGCTGGATCACCGACACGCTGAGCTGGCACTGGCTGTTCTATGTCAATGTCATTCCGGGCACCATCATCACCGTGCTCGTCGCGTTGCTGGTCAAGATCGACAAAGCCGATCCGTCGCTGCTGAAGGGCGCCGACTATATCGGCATGGTGCTGATGGCCGTCAGTCTCGGCACGGCGGAGTACGTTCTGGAGGAGGGTACGCGCTGGAACTGGTTCGACGATGCAACGATCCGCAACGGCGCCATCGTTGCCAGCGTTACCATGGTTCTGTTCATCATCCGCAGCTTGACCTATGCGCAGCCGGTGGTCGACTTCCGCGCCTTCGGCAACCGCAATTTCGCCATTGGTTGCTTCCTGTCCTTCGTCACCGGCATCGGCATCTTCGCCACGATCTATCTGACGCCGCTGTTCCTCGGTTATGTCCGCGGCTACGACGCATTCCAGACCGGGGTGGCGGTGTTTTCCACCGGCGTCGCTTCGATGATCGGTGTTCCCGTCTACATCTTTCTCGCCAAGCGCTTCGACACACGCTGGCTGATGATGTTCGGCCTGGCCTCCTTCGGCGCGTCGATGTGGAGTTTCAGCGCCATCACCAGCCAGTGGGGTGCGGCCGAACTGCTGATCCCGCAACTGTTCCGCGGCTTCCCGCAGGTCTTCGCGGTGGCGCCGAGCGTCAATCTCGGCCTCGGCAGCCTGCCGCCCGAACGGCTGAAATATGCCAGCGGCCTGTTCAACACGATGCGCAATCTCGGCGGTGCCGTCGGTATCGCCATTTGCGGCGCGATCCTGAACGACCGCACCAACTTCCATTTCCTGACGATCGCCTCGCATCTGACGCCACAGAACGAGGCCGCGATGCGGCTCGTCGACAATGTCGCGCTGCGCTACAGCCAATTGCCCGGCGCGGTCGCCGATGGTCACACCGCTTCGCTGAAGCAACTCTGGGCGCTGGCCTACCGCGAGGCATCGACCATGGCTTACGCGGATGCGTTCCTGGTGATCATGGTCGCCTTCGTCATCGCGACCGCGCTGGTTCCGTTCCTGCGCAATGTCGCGCCGAAGGCGCCGCCGCCGGACGCCCATTGAGGTCAAACTCACAACCGCACCGGCCGAGTGCAGGCACTTGGGCTAGTCGCCCGCGCGGGTAAGCAGCAGCGCGCGTTCCCTGTCATTGCCGGTCAGTTCCGCGGCCTGGCGGAACGCGGCGCGGGCTTCCGCCTGATATCCCAGTTTCTCCAGGAGATCGCCGCGCACCGTCGGCAAGAGATACGAGTCCTTCAGCCGCGGCTCATCCTTCAGCGTCTCGACGATGGCGAGGCCCTGCGCGGGTCCGAACGCCATGCCGACGGCCACCGCGCGATTGATCTCGACGATGGGCGAGGGGGCCGCCAAGGCCAGGGCCTGATAATAGGCTGATATCGCGATCCAGTCGGTGTCGGCGGCGGTTGCCGCGCGGGCATGGCAGGCGGCGATCATCGCCTGCAAGAGATAGGGGCCTGGTGTCGGCGTCAGGGCCAACGCCCGGTTCAGGCCGTCGAGACCCCGCCGGATGAGCGACCAGTTCCATCGGGCGCGGTCCTGGTCGAGCAGCAGGATCGGTTCGCCCGCTTTGCCGGTGCGGGCGGGGAAGCGCGAGGCGTTGAGGTCCATCAGCGAGACCAGCCCCTGCACCTCCGGCTCATCAGGCATCAGCGCCGCCAGCGAACGGCCGAGGCGCTGCGCTTCGCCGCAGAGATCGGCGCGCAGCCAGTCCGGCCCCGTGGTCGCCACATAGCCCTCGTTGAAGGTGAGATAGACCACCTCAAGCACCGCGGCGAGGCGTTCGCGGCGCTCCTGCCCGCGTGGCGTCTCGAACGGGATTGCGGCATCGCGAAGGGTCCGCTTGGCGCGCACGATGCGCTGGGCGATGGTGGCTTCGGGCACCAGGAAGGCGTGGGCGATCTCCGGCGTGGACAGCCCGCCCAGCAGCCGCAGGGCAAGTGCCGCGCGCTGATCGGCCGGCAGCACGGGATGACAAGCGGTGAAGATCAACCGCAGAAGGTCATCGTCAATATCCGCGTCGAGCGCGGCCTCGATATCGGGCATCTCGCGCTCCAGACCGGCGAGGTCGATGGCAAGTTCGCGGTGCTTGCCATCGATCATGGTGGTGCGGCGCAGCCGGTCGAGCGCCCGATTCCCAGCGACCCGGGTCAGCCAGGCGGCCGGGTTGCGCGGAATGCCGTCCCGGGGCCAGCGCTCCAACGCCAGCAGGAAGGCATCCCCCGCGATCTCCTCGGCCAGTCCGATATCCCTGAGATAACGGGCGAGCCTGGCGGCAAGCTTCGGCTGCTCGATCCGCCAAACCGCTTCGATGGTGGCCGCTTCGATGGTGGCTGTAGCCGTCAACTCTTCAACGCGTTGAAACCTTCAACCACCTGCTGGACGTCCTCGGGGAACTCACTGATCTCAAAGACGCGGCGGACCTCGATCACGTCATTCTCTCCAGCGGGGCAACGGCGAGCCCATTCGATGGCCTCCTCGCGCGAGCGCACGTCGATCACCCAATAGCCACCGAGCACTTCCTTGACCTCGGCGAACGGCCCGTCGGTGACGGCTGGCTTGCCGCCCTTGAAGCTCACCCGAGCGCCCGATGACGGCGGATGCAGCCCGTCGAGCGCCAGCAATACGCCGGCCTTCTTGAGCTCCTCATTGTATCTCATCATTCCCTCCACCGCTTCGGCGTCGGGCATGACGTCGGGCGCCGCGTCTGCGTAGCCGGCGGGAATCATCAGCATCATGAACCGCATGGTCTTCTCCTTGGCTGGGTTGGTTCGATGATACGACGAACGGGAGATGGAGAAATCGACAGGCGCGGCAAAAAAGTTCGAAACTCGGATCATGCCCAGGACCGACAGCGTTGGACCGCCACATGGGCGAGGCTGCCATCTGGCCCTGCCAGTTTGCCCTGATATGTCAGCTTGCATCCGACACCTCAAGTAAACCCGCGTGAAATCACCCAACCTGGCCGGCACCGTTTCCCCCATGATCCCGGTGCTCGTTTGCGCGCTTGGCATCTTTCTGCTGTCCGGCATGGACGCGGGGATGAAGGTGCTGGTCATCGCGGTCGGCGTCTACAACACAGTGCTGTGGCGCAGCATGCTGGCGACCGTGGTCGCGGGCGCGGGCTGGCTGGCAGGGCCGCGCTCGCTTCCCGTAGCCTCGGTGCTGAGGCTGCATGCGCTGCGCGCGCTGATTGTCGGCATAGTCCTGCTGTGTTTCTTCTGGGGGCTTGCAAGGCTACCGCTGGCGGAGGCGATCGGGCTCAGTTTCGTGGCGCCGCTGTTCGCCCTCCTGCTGGCCGCACTGCTTTTGGGCGAGAGGATACAGCGCAAGGCGGTATGGGCCTCGCTTGCCGGCATTGCGGGTGTCGTGATCATCGTGGCCGGCCAGTTCGGGCAGAAAACCTATGCCGGTGATGCGCTGCTCGGTACGGCGGCGGTGCTCGTGTCGACGGTGTTCTATGCCTATAATCTGATCCTCGCGCGGCAACAGGCGCTCCTGGCCAAGCCAATCGAGATCATGCTGTTCCAGAACCTTTGCGTTGCGGTCATGCTCGGCCTGGCGGCACCTTGGTTCGCCATTGCTCTGCCTGGCAATCTCTGGCTTCCGCTCGCCGGGGTGACGGCACTGTCGCTCGCCGGCCAGTTCCTGATGAGCTGGGCCTATGCGCGTGCCGAAGCGCAATATCTGATCCCAACCGAATACTCGGCCTTCATCTGGGCGATCGCGCTCGGGTGGTTCTTCTTCGACGAGGCGGTGACCTGGACCACGCTGGCCGGAGCCGGCCTCATCGTGGCAAGCTGCCTGATCGCCGCGCGCTCGAACCCCAGGCTGGCCGAGCCGATCGAAGCCGCGGTTTGAGCGTTTATTAGTCGCGTGCTGTCGAACGTCTTGGCCTGCCGCCACATGCCTTCCCATCAAGTTTTCCTCCTGCTCTATTGGGAGGTCGAGAAGCGGGAGACGATATGCAAGGCCGATGGATCGAAACGTTCGAAGGTGAGCGCCAGCGCGAACTCTATGATCTCTACAGCAAGGAGTGGTGGACCGCAGGGCGAGAGTTTGAGGATGTAATCAAGATGATGGAGCATTCCGATCTAGCGATCGGCCTTTGCTCGGATGATGACCGATTGGTCGCGTTCGCACGCGTGCTGACGGATTACACATTCAAGGCGATGATCTTCGACGTTATCGTCCATTGCGATTTTCGTGGCCGGGGGCTTGGAAAAGCTATCGTCAATCGGATTGTAGAGCACGAGACCTTGGCTCAGGTGCGCAGTTTCGAACTGTACTGCCCCGACGATCTCGTTTCCTTCTATGGCCGGATCGGCTTTTCAAAGGGGCGCGCGAATTTGCTTTTCCGAGAGCGATGACGCGTCGTCCGCTTTCACCCATTGCGGCGTTCAATGGGGCTCGCGGGCAACGTGTCAGGATCAAGAGTCGACATTCGCGGTCACCGCACCGCTTCGCGTTGGCTACCGGGCAGGCGGGTGGCGATCAGCTTGTCGATGCGGCGGCCGTCGAGGTCGACCACCTCGAAGCGCCAGCCTTGGGCCTCGACGCATTCGCCGGTCGCCGGCAGATGGTGCATGTGCGACAGCACATAACCGGCCACGGTCTCGTAGTCGCGGTTTTCGGGCAGGTCGAAGCCCAGAATCTCGGCCATCTCGTCGGCCTGCATATAGCCCGCCAGCAGCCATGAGCCGTCCTCGCGCTTGACGGCGTTTTCCTCGTCGCCGGCATCGAGGTCGGCGCGAAACACGCCGGTGATGGCTTCCAGAATATCGGCGGGCGTGACGATGCCTTCGAAATGGCCGTACTCGTCATGCACCAGCGCCATCGGCACATCGGATTCCTTGAGCTTGTGCAGCACGTCCAGCGCATCGGCCTGGTCGTAGACGATGGGGGCGGCGCGCACATGCTTGCGCGGGTCGAGCGTGCGGCCGGCAAGGATCGCGGCCAGCACGTCGCGCGTCTGGACGACGCCGACCATCACGTCGACGCCGCCATCGCCCGCCGGCAGGCGCGAATGCTGGGTTTCCATCAGCAGCTTGCGGATCGTCGTGTCGTCGGACTGCAGATTGATCCAGTCGACCTCGGTGCGCGGCGTCATGACCGCGCGCACGGCGCGGTCGCCAAGCCGCATGACGCCGGCGATCATGCGCCGCTCGTCGGATTCGATGGTGCCGTGATGCTCCGCCTCGGCGACCAGCATCTTGATCTCCTCGTCGGTGACCTTTTCCTCGCTTTCACCGCGCTGGCCAAGCAGCCACAATATGGCGCGGCCGGAAATGTCGAGCAGGAAGACCAGCGGTGCCGATATCGTGGCAAGAATGGTCATCGCGGGGGCCGCGCGGGCGGCAACCCGCTCCGGGTCGCGCAGCGCGATCTGCTTCGGCACCAGTTCGCCGACGATCAGCGAGAAATAGGTGATGATGGCAACGACAATACCGACGCCGAGCGGGTCGGCGACGCTTTCGCGCATGCCGGCCGAGGCCAGGAACACGGACAAACGGTCGCCGAGCGTGGCGCCGGAGAAGGCGCCGGAGAGCACGCCGACCAGCGTGATGCCGATCTGCACCGAGGACAGGAACTTGCCTGGATTCGAACCGAGATCCAGCGCCCGGCCGGCGCCGTTGACGCCGCGGTCGATCATTGCCTTGAGCCGTGCCGGGCGCGATGAGACAATGGCGAGTTCGGACATCGACAAAAGGCCGTTCACACAGATGAGGACGACCACGATAGCGATTTCAACGTATAGCATGAGGGCTCAATAGCATTACGGCGGGGGGCTCGAAAATAGCGGGTCGTCATTTTTAGAATATGACGCGTGTCTTTCAGGCATTGTCCCTCGACGGCGCCGAAAAGTGTTCGACGAGAGCGTCGACGACAACCCGCACTTTTGGCGCAAGCGCGCGCGTCACTGGCCAGACGTCGTGCACGACGATGTTTTCAAACGGACAGTCCGGCAAGACCATTTCGAGATCGCCCTGCCTGAGGCTGCAGTCTCTCACCGTGGCTGTTTCAGCACGCCAATGATTGCCTTGCCGTCGGTGAAATAGGGGTCTCCGCCGCCATTGCGGCCGGTCCTGGTGGCGCCGATGCCCGCCATGTCGCTGGTCGATGCCAGCAGATCGGCCGCGTTCAGGTCGCCGATCAGGAAGTCGCGCTCGGCATCGATGTCGGGACCGATGTGATGGGTGATCGCACCCGTGTCGTGGCTCAGGCCGACGCCGCGATCGAAGCTGGCGGCTCCCAACCAGAGCGGACGGCCGTCGTCGCCGACCGTTTCCGTCCGCCAGAAACGGACGTGGTGGCGTCGGTCGGCACTGTTGCCGACCGGCTTTTCGAAAGCGAGATCCTGGGCGCGGCCTTCGAACAGGAGGCGGCTCATCGGCGCATCGGGATAGGGACGTGAAAACAGGACACTTTCGCCGATATCGATGGCGGTTCTCAGGGTGACGGCATCGGCGGTGTCCCAACCGGCGACGGCGAAGGCATGGACCACCTCCTTCTCGGTGCCGACAAGGCCTACATTGATCGGGTCGCCGGGAATGCCTTGCGGCGTATGCGTCACCATCTCGAAGCGCTGGTCGCGAAAGCCGCGCTCCCGGAATGTCCAGAATTCCGGCGCAGCGAAATAGGCAAGCGCGAGCCAGGCGGCCAAAAAGGCCGCCATCCAGATCGCAATGCGTCGCTGAATACTCCGCTGGCTCATATGCCGTCGCCCGACCGTTCCGGCGTCACTCTATGCGAAGTCGTCGGCCGCTGGCAGAGGGTACGAGCGCCAATGCCAGAGCATGTCATTCCACCAGAACCGAGGGCACTTTTGGGCGGTAGGCACTACCGGCAGGCGCGATAGCCGTTCTTGCGGTTCTTGATGTCGAAATGGAAATGGTTGCGGTGGTCGTAATTGTAGCCGGGGCCGAGCACGGTGGTGAAATACTGGCAGCCGTCGGCGCGCACATTGTTGAGGAAGCCTCGGGTGCGGAAGGCAAACAGGCCGGGCTTGCGCACGTCGATGTCGTCGCCATTGTTGAGCTCGATGCTCATGACGTCCAGCGCATTGCCCTTGCCGTGCTCGGACAGCACGCCTTCGCCGGCGATGTTGCGGCAGGAATAGCTCGAAGCCCTGGTGGATGGTCCTGACGCCGGAGAAATAGCGCCAGCGGGCGGAAGGAACGAGTTCGTTCTTCGTCCAGGCGGCGAAGGTGGCGGCCATGTCGCAGGTCAGCGTCGCGGCCGGCTTCATCTGGATGCTGCCAATGGACGTGACCTTGACCGGATAGTCGATGCCGCACTGACCTTCGTGGATCGGCGCCAGGTCGGTATAGGCAACGTCGAGGCGTTTCAGCTGCCGGCGGCAATCGGTTTCGCTGGCAGGTATCTGCTCGACCGGCGACATCGGCTCATCCATGCGCGGATAGGCGGCCTGCGTCATGTAGGGATTGGAGGGGACAAGCCGTTGCATGCCCGTATATTGCGGCACCGCCGACGTTTGCGCGCCGACATCGACCGCCGGCTGCAATGACAGCACGCTGCCGGTATTGCAGGCCGAGACCGCGGCCAGCGCAAGACTGGCGGCCACCATGATTACGGGTTTTGCTCGGCGCGCAACCCTTACGGCGGCGCGGAATGTTCCGGCCATCGGCGGAATCCCTGTTCCCAGATATCCGGCATTTTAACGATCAAGGGTAAAGGAAAACTCAGCGCCCGCGTTCATTCCTGAGGCTGAATTGCGGCGCGTCGGGCTGTGCGCCTATCGGCGCCTATTGGCAGAACGTGCCGCCATTTTTGCGTGGCTCGAGATCGAGATGGACATGCAAGGCGTGGTCGGCGTCGGCGCCTGGCCCGAGCACCGTCTTGAATGGCCCGCAGGCGGCCTTGCGCACGGCGTTGAGGAATTTGGCGTCCTTCTCCGGCGGTGACGGGCCGATCTCGATTCTCCTGCCGTCCGACAAGGTGAAGCTGGCGATGTCGAGCGCGTTGCCGAAGGCATGCTCCGACAATTTCCTGGTGCCGTGGCGCGGCCGGCAGACGAAGGCCGAGGCCTGGCTGATCGATTTCACTTCCGTGCCGAACTCCGCCCTGGCTGCCGGCTGAACAACATCGGCAGTGAAGCGGGCGGCCGCCTCGGCCATCGAGCAATTCAACTCGGTGCCGGGACCGATGGCGACCGACTTGTTGAGCGTCTTGATGACGATCGGATAGGGGATCGAGCAGCCGATCTCGGGATCGCTTTCAGCCTTGTGCTCCTCGAATTCGACGCCGAGCGCCTTCAGCCGCTCACGGCAAGCGACTTCCTCCGCAGGCATCCTGTCCGCGGGCAGCTCGGCCGAGCGCGGGTCGGGAAGCATCTTCCTGTCGCCGGCATCCGCCGGTTTTTCAGGCGGCTGCGGCGCTACATCAGGCGGCTCAGCCTGAGGTCCAGCATTGTCGGGCCTTTGTGTCGGGATCGGCACCTCGGGTGGCGGCTCCGGCCCGCTTTCCGTTTCGGCTGATGGCTCTCGGGCTGAAGGTGCGGGGGCTGACGGCTCGGGATGTGCCTCCCTTGCCTGACGAGCCTTTTCTTCATTGAGCTGGCTGGGTGCGCCCGGGGCTTTTGGACTTTCCGTCTTTTGCTCTTGCCCCGTTGCGGCGTCGGTTTTTTGAGCGTCCGCGGGACGCGGCTCGGGCACCGGAACATCGGCGGGGGAAGTCCGCTCGTCCGGCGTTTCCTGTTGTGTCTTTGGCGGATGCTTGCCCCTTGATCTCAGGCGCTGCTTGCCCCTCGGCCTAAGCGGCTGGTCCAGGTGCTGCGTCAATGGCTGCGCCATCCTGGGTGATTGCGGCTGGTTATGCCTGTGACGATGCCTGGCGTCGGCCGGCGTCACCAGCAGGGCCGCCGCCGCCAGAGGCAGCGCAAGGATGCAAAATCGGGAAAAGCTCAGCGTTGCCATCGTTCCGAAACGGCGCCGGCATGCCGAAGTTGCCTGGATGGGCGCTTGCGGCGATCACAATCGGTTACTTCGGCGTTACGCGCCGATCGCTTCGAGGCCTTCCTCCAGCCAGTCGGCGAGCAGTGGCATGCCAAGCAGGTATTTTGCAGTGCGCTTGTTGGCGCGTTCGCGTGCCGCGGTCACCGCGTCCGACCATTCCGAGGCGTCGTAGTCGCCGCGCCCGACCCAGGCGAGTGCAATCAGCTCGGCGGCTTCATCGACATTGAGGTCGTTGATCAGCTCGCGCAATTCTTCCTCGGTGAGGTTTTCCGAACTTTCCTCGGCAAGGCCGTCATGGTGGTGGTTGGCATGCGCCTCGCCATCGAGCTCGACCTCGTGTTCGGCGCCGTCGTCGTAGTCCTCGTTGACGGCGGCACTCAGGGCCTTGGCCTTGAGGATGAACAGGCGCACGGTGTCGGGGCCGATCGTAAGGTCCCAGTCCTTTTCAAGCCGCCGCTGCACGGGCCATCTCCGTCAGTCGTTTGCCGGATGATAGCGGATTTGCGGCATCCGTCACCTGATGTTCTCCACTCCAATTTTTTTCCGGGATGAAACGCGGGCCGCTTGGCGTTAGTGTTGCATTCTCACCCCTCAAGGAGGCTTCGATGCATAAAAGAATGCTGATCCAGGCCGCGACTGCCCTTGTCGCGCTGCAGTTCTTTGCTGTCCCGGTGTTCGCGGCGGGCAGTAGCGGTGGCAGCGACCAGACTGTCACCCAGTGCAAGAAGGGAGAGGTATGGGACAAGAAGAAGAAAAAGTGTGTCGCACCCCAGGAAGGCATGCTGGACGACGACAGCATCTATGATGCGGGCCATGCGCTGGCTATGGCCGGGCGCTATGACGAGGCGATCTCGGTGCTCAGCCTCGCCGCCAACAAGCAGGATCCGCGCATTCTCAACTATCTCGGCTATTCGCACCGCCATTCCGGTCGTGTCACCGTCGGCCTCGGCTATTACGAGGAAGCGTTGCGCATCGACCCGAATTACACGCTGGTGCGTGAATATCTCGGCGAGGCGCACCTGCAGATCGGCGATCTCGCCGGCGCACAGCAGCAGCTGATGGAAATCGAGAAGCGCACCGGCAAGGGATCGCGCGAATACGGCATGCTGTCCGAGCAGATCGAGCATTTCATGCGGAGCTGATCAGGCTCCCAGGGCTTGTCGAAGCGGCCGCGAGCGATCGCGGCCGCTTTTTTGTTGTCTCCAGCCTCATTGGCTGCCTCCTCTTGGTGAAAGCGGGGATGATTTTTGCAAAACCGATTTTTTGGGCGTGAAAAACCCGCTGACATTGCTATATTAGGGGAAATTGTGGTGAAACGGTTCCGTTAGCCCGAGGCTGCCGGACCGTTTTCTTTTTGTACCCATCGACAAGGCTTTCCCCGGAACGCGGGGGTGGCGGCAGGAAAGGTCAGGCATCATGAACAAGGTCCCGATGACAGGCGAGGGGTTCGCGTCATTGAAGGAAGAACTGCGTTGGCGCCAGCAGGAAGAGCGGCCGCGCATCATCGAGGCGATCTCGGAAGCGCGCTCGCATGGCGACTTGTCCGAAAATGCCGAATATCATGCCGCGAAAGAGGCGCAGAGCCTCAATGAAGGCCGCGTCAACGAACTCGAGGACCTGATCGCGCGCGCCGAAGTCATCGACGTCACCAAGCTCAGCGGCGACAAGGTCAAGTTTGGCGCCACGGTGGTGCTGGTCGACGAGGACACCGAGGAAAAGAAGACCTACCAGATCGTCGGCGACCAGGAGGCCGACGTGAAGTCCGGCCGCATTTCGATCTCCTCTCCGATCGCGCGTGCGCTGATCGGCAAGGAAGTCGGCGACGCCATCGAGGTCAATGCGCCTGGCGGTGCCAGGGGCTATGAGATCGTCCAGGTGCAGTTCATTTAGGACATTTTGATAAAGCGGAACGTACTTTAAGTACGTTCCGCTCCGGTTCTCGAAAACCACTCTATTCGACTCGCCAGAGCGAATTCTGAAAAGGTCCTAGGCCGGCGCTTTGAGATTAAGCAGCCTCTCTGCCTCCGCCACCACCTCCGCCGGCGTTACACGCCCGCCTGCCGCGGCCATCAGTGTCGACGCAAATTGCCCACGCGGGCCTGTCAGCCCCGGCTCCGTCGCCAAAAACACCGCGACCGTCGGCAGGCCGAAGGCGCTAGCCAGATGGGTCAGACCAGTGTCGGCGCCGATCACCAGTGTCGAGCGGCCGAGGATGGCGGCGATGTCAGCCAGCGGTGACCTTGGCACTACCGCCGTGGAAGGTACGGCTTTGCCGATCGCTTCGGCCACGGCCTTTTCACGGTCGTTCGACCAGGTGGTAACCGGAATCATGCCGCGCTCGACCAGCAGGCGGGCCGATCCGATCCAGTCTTCGACAGGCCATTTCTTGTCCTCGCGGCTGGTGCCGTGCAGCAGGAAGGCGGTTTTTCCGATGGTGCCGGCCAGAGTTCCAGGTGGCGGCACGATGCCGGAGTTGAGCGTCGACAGATCGGGCTGATAGCCGAGCGCCAGCCCGAACAGCCGCCTTGTCCGCTCGATGGCGTGCAACTCGCGCGGCACGGCGTAGGTGACGTCATAAAACAGTGTCGCCGAGGGTTCGCGCGCGCTCGACCGGTCGAAGCCGGCGATCGGCGCGCCGGCCTGCCGCGCCACCAGGGCCGATTTCAGCAGGCCCTGCGCGTCGATGACCAGGTCGTAGCGGCATTCGCGTAACGTGCGGCGCAACGCGGCTGCCTCGCGCCATGTGCCGCTACTGAAAAGCGCCTTGCGCCAGCGCCGGATGGCGACCGTGTGAATCCCCGCGATCGCCGGGTGCAGGGCGACAATGCCGGCGAACGCCTCTTCGACGCACCAGTCGAAGGACACGTCCGGCCGGTTCAGGCTGGCATCCTCGACGGCCGGAAAGGTGTGGATGACATCGCCCATCGACGATGTCTTGACGATCAGGACCTTCATGCCGCTGCCGGAAGTTCCAGCAGCCGGTCCGCCGCCGCTGCGACCTGGCCGACTTCCAATGTCTTCAGGCAGTTGAGATGGCCGAGCGGACAGACTTTTTGGTGGCAGGGCGAACAGGAGAGGTGAAGCCAGACCAGCTCGCGCCGCTCCGCCAGTGGTGGCGTATTGTCGGGCGAGGTCGAGCCATAGACGGCGACAATCGGCGTGCCGACGCCCGCCGCGACATGCATCAGCCCGCTGTCGTTGGAGACGGCGAGCCTTGCCGCCGCGATCAGGTCGATGGCGTCCTCCAGCCGCGTCTGGCCGGCGAGGTCGACGGCGCCGGGGGCAAGGGCCGCGATCTCCGCCGTGACGTCGCGGTCGTTCTTCGAACCGAACAGGGCGACCTTCAAGCCCTTGCCCATGAACTGGCGGGCCAGGCCGGCATAGCTTTCGCTTGGCCAACGCTTGGCAGGGCCGAATTCGGCGCCAGGCATCAGGGCTACAAATCCCTGTGGGGTCAGCCCGAAACGGTGGAGCAAGGTGGCCTGGTTACCCGCATCCACGGTCAGATGAGGCGCGCGAAAACCGCCGCCCTTGGCGAGGCTGAAATAGGCCTGCGCGGTGCGCCGTTTCAGAGCCTCCGGCAGCGGCACGACGTCGGTCAGAAGGCCATAGCGCATTTCGCGCAGATGGCCGAAACGGCGCGGGATGCGGGCAAAGAACGGGATCAGCGCCGATTTCCAGCTGCCGGGCAGGATATAGGCCATGTCATAGCGGCCGCGCAGCAGGCGGCCGAAGCGGCGGCGATGGGTGAATTCGAGCGCGCCGGGTTTCAGCGGAAAGTCGATCTGCTGGCGGATCTCAGGCATGCGCTTGACCAGCGGTGCGGCCCAGGCCGGCGCCAGCACGTCGATCGCGGCGTTGGGATGGAGCTCCTTCAGCGCCGAGAACAGGCACTGCGCCATCACCATGTCGCCAACCCAGCGTGGGCCGATCACGAGGATCGTTGGGCTTTCAGCCATTCGACATAGTCTCTGACACCGGTTTCGACTGTCCGGAATTGGCCATTATAACCGGCCGCGCGCAAACGGGACATATCAGCTTGCGTAAAGCTCTGGTAGCTGCCCTTGAGGTGGTCGGGGAAGGGGATGAACTCGATCTCGCCCTTGCCCAGCGTGTCGATGACCGTCTCGGCGATGGCACGGAAAGGCTGGGCGCGGCCGGTTCCGCAATTGAAAATACCACTCGAACCGCGATTCCAAAGCCACAGATTGACGTCCGCGACATCGCCGACATGGATGAAGTCGCGGCTTTGCTCGCCGGGTCCGAAGCCGTCATAGGCGCCGAACAGTTTCGGGTTCTGGCCTTGCTCGACCTGGTTGAACAGATGGAAGGCAACCGACGCCATCGCGCCCTTGTGCGCCTCGCGCGGTCCGTAGACGTTGAAGTAGCGCAAGCCGGCCACAGGCGAATGATCGGTGTCGAAGACGGTGCGCCTGACATAGTCGTCGAACAGTTTCTTGGAATAGGCATAGACATTGAGCGGCCGCTCAAGCGCAGGTTCCTCGCGAAACTCGGACCCGCCACCGTAGACGGACGCGGAAGAGGCGTAGAGGAAGGGCACGCGCAGCGCGAGACACTCATGCAGCAGCCGCTTCGAGTAGGCGTAGTTCACCTCCATCATGAACTTGCCGTTCCACTCCGTGGTGGTCGAACAGGCACCCTGATGGAAGACGGCCTCGATGCGGCCGAGACCGCCGGCCTCCAGGCGTGGCAGGAAGTCATCCTTGTCGAGGTAGTCGGCTATGCTGAGATCGGCGAGATTGGCGATCTTGTGGCCGTCGGTGAGATCGTCGACGACGAGGATGTCGTCATGGCCCTCGGCGTTGAGCGCGGCGACGATGTTGGAGCCGATCATGCCGGCGCCGCCCGTGACGATGATCATGAAGGCCTCTGGTTGCTTGCGATTCCGGTCCTTATAAGGGAGGCCAGCCGGACTGTCGACAAAGCAGGTGCAGGAGGGCAGGCGCGCCACAGTGGCGCCGCAAAGCTTTCGCTTCTGTAGGTTCGATCCGCAGGCCAGGATCATAAGGGACAAAAAATGCCGTCGACCGAATTGCTCATCGCATTTTTCGCCACGACGGCGATCTTCGCCTATATTCCAGGTCCGGCCATGCTTTATGCCGCGGCGCAGACGATGGCGCGTGGGCGCTGGTCGGGCCTGACGGCCGCACTCGGCATCCATCTTGGCGGCTACGTGCATGTCTTTGCCGCCGCCGCCGGCCTGTCGGTGCTGTTCCACGCCGTGCCGCCGCTTTACATGGCGGTCAAGCTGGTCGGCGCGCTCTATCTGATCTGGCTCGGTGTCTCGCTGTTCCGCAAGCGCGTCGAGGGCGACGTGGCACTGCCCGCCATCGAGCGGAAATCAGCGCGCCGTGCTTTTTTCGAAAGCATCACCGTCGAGGTGCTCAATCCGAAAACCGCGATCTTCTTCATGGCGTTCCTGCCACAGTTCATCGACGCCTCGGCGGCCTTCCCGGTGTGGCTGCAATTCGTCGTGCTGGGCACTATCGTCAACCTGATGTTCTCATCGGCCGATATCGTCTGCGTGTTCCTTGCTGGGTTGGTGATCGGCCGGCTGCGGCGTTCGAGCCGGGCGCAGCGGCTGATGCAGCGGGCCGGTGGTGCGGTGCTGGTCGGGCTCGGCGTCCACGTTGCCCTACAGAAGAGCTGACGGGCATCGCCGTTGCGCCGGCTCGAATTGCGGTATATCGGCAGGCATGAACGGCCGCCAGCCGCCCCCTATATTCCAGAGACGGTTTTTCCCAGCGCGTTGCCAGTGACATGATCAAGCACAATCCGCCTTCACCCGAACCCCTGCACCGCGCCATTGCGCGCTTTGGCGACGTCGCCGTGCTGGTGGTCGGCGACATCATCCTCGACCGCTTCGTCAACGGCGTCATCGAGCGCATTTCTCCGGAAGCGCCGATCCCGGTGCTGCACGGGCGCGGCGAGACCTCGGCGATGGGCGGCGCCGGCAATGTCGTGGCCAACATCATCTCGCTCGGCGCGCGCGCCATTCCGGTTTCGGTGATGGGCACCGACACGGCCGGCGACAGCCTGGTGCGGATGCTTGGCGAGCTTGGCGCCGACACGGCAGGCCTGGCGCAGCAGGGTGGCCGCATGACCTCGTCGAAGAGCCGTTTCAGCGCACTGAACCAGCAGGTGCTGCGCTTCGACGAAGAAGAGATCAAGCCGCTCGGCGAAACGGAGCGGGCCGGGTTGATCCGGCATTTTCGCGCCGCACTCACGGCGGCCGACATCGTCATCCTGTCCGATTACGGCAAGGGCATCCTGCTCGATGGCGTCGCCGCCGAACTGATCGCCATCTGCCGCGAGGCGGGCAAACCGGTGCTGGTCGACCCGAAGGGCAGGGACTATGCGCGCTATGCAGGCGCGACCGCCATCACCCCCAACCGCAAGGAGCTTGGCGAGGCCGTCGGCCATGCGGTGTTCGCCGATGACGAGATCGTCGCGGCGGCCCGTGAGCTGATCTCGGCGCATGGCTTCGACTTTGTCGTCGCCACGCGCAGTGAAAAAGGCATGAGCGTCGTCGGCCCGGATGAGGCGCGCCACATCGCCACCCAGGCGCGCGAAGTGTTCGACGTCTCGGGCGCGGGCGATACGGTGATTGCAACGTTCGCGCTGGCGCTCGCGTCGGGTGCCGAGCCCGTCGCGGCGGCCTCGATCGCCAATGCCGCCGGCGGGGTTGTTGTGGGAAAACGCGGCACCGCGCGGCTGACGGTCGAGGAGCTCACCGGCGCGCTGTTCCGCTCGCATGGACCGACCGCCCACAAGGACGCTATCCTAGATGCCGCATCGGCCGCGCGCATGGTGGCGGCCTGGAAGGAAGAGGGCCTGAGCGTCGGCTTCACCAATGGCTGTTTCGACATCCTGCATGCCGGCCATGTCAGCCTCTTGCACGCGGCGCGCAGCCAGTGCGACCGGCTTGTGCTTGGCTTGAACAGCGATGCCTCGGTGCGGCGGCTGAAGGGGCCGGGCCGCCCGGTCAACGACCAGCATGACCGCGCCTGCGTGCTCGCGGCCCTGGCCTCGGTCGATGCGGTCGTGGTGTTCGAGGAGGATACGCCGCTGGCGCTGATCGAGGCGCTTCTGCCCGACATACTGGTCAAGGGCGCGGACTACACGATCGAGACGGTGGTGGGCGCCGATGTGGTGCAGAAGGCCGGCGGACGCGTCGTGCTGGTTGATCTCGTCGCTGGCAAGAGCACCACCGGCACCATCGGAAAACTGCGCGCGGGCGGCAGCACCAACTGAGGGTTTCATGTCTGAACTGAATGACTATCTGGTCCGCTCGGCGGCCGCGATCACGGCGATGGTCGAGCGTGACCTGACCGGCGAGATGGAGCGCGCGGCGAGCGCCGTGGTGACGGCGCTTTCGTCGGGCAAGGCCTTCCTGATCGCCGGCAATGGCGGTTCGGCCAGCGATGCCATCCACATAGCCGGTGAACTCGTCGGCCGTTTCCTCAAGGAGCGCAAGGCCTACAATGTCATAGCACTGCCGGCCAACGCGGCGGTGCTGACCGCATGGGGCAATGATTACGGCTTCGACACGGTGTTTTCGCGCCAGGTCGAGGCGCATGGCTCGGCCGGTGGCGTGCTTCTGGCGATCTCGACCAGCGGCAATTCGCCGAGCATTCTCGCCGCCGCCGAACAGGCGCGGATGATGGGCATGACTGTGATCGGCCTGACCGGCGATACTGGCGGCAAGCTCAAGCCGCTGTGCGATATACTGCTCAACGTGCCCTCGACCTCGACGCCGATCATCCAGCAGGGACATCTGTGCCTTTACCACTATCTGTGCGAGGTGGTCGAAACGCGCCTGCACAATGGCTGACGGGGTATCGCACCCGCTGGTCGAGCCGGGGGTGTGGATCGAGCGGATCGGCGACCGGGTTTTTCCGCGGCACGTGCCGGCGCTGTTCCTTGACCGCGATGGCACCATCAACATCGATACCGACTATCCCAGCGATCCGGCCGAGATCGAGCTCAGGCCGCAGATGCTGCCGGCGATCGCAGCCGCGAACGAGGCCAGGATTCCGGTTGTCGTGGTCACCAACCAGTCCGGCATAGCGCGCGGCTATTTCGGCTGGAGCGTCTTCGCCGCGGTGAACGGCCGCGTTCTCGATCTGCTGCACGATCAGGGCGTGTTCGTCGACATGGTGCTTGCCTGCGCCTACCACGAGGCGGGTGTCGGGCCACTGGGCGTATCGGATCATCCGATGCGCAAGCCCAATCCGGGCATGCTGATCGAGGCTGCCAAGCGCCTCGGCATTGATCTTGGGCGCTCGCTGATCGTCGGAGACAAACTGGCCGACATGCAGGCAGGCCGGCGCGCCGGCCTGCCGCAGGGCTGGCTGGTTGACGGCGAGGCGGCGGCTCAGGCCGGTTTCGCAGTCAGGCCCCTGCGGGATGACAGCGACCTCGGTGGTCTGCTCGCCACCATCGAAATGCTCGGCCGGGACG
This sequence comes from Mesorhizobium sp. HAY1-8B, assembly GCF_056868045.1. NCBI lineage: Bacteria > Pseudomonadati > Pseudomonadota > Alphaproteobacteria > Hyphomicrobiales > Phyllobacteriaceae > Mesorhizobium > Mesorhizobium sp. HAY1-8B. Next base: position 6,278,989 of record NZ_CP200321.1, on the reverse strand, counting down.
ACAGGTCCTGAGCCAGGACATACAGCTCATACAGGATCGTTGCGTTCCGAGGCTTCGTAAAGCTTGGCTTCGGTGGCGAAGGAATAGATCATCACCGACATCGAGTAGACGAAGCCGTGCCGACCGCACAGGAAGTAGCGCTTGGCCAGGTAGAATTTCAGGAAGTTGCCGAACGGCGACAGCACCAGCCGCACCAGGCCGGGCTTCTTGCCCTTCTCGACCAGCGTGACGGCCTTGAGGCCGGAATAGGCGTTGGCGCGGGCAAGATCCTCCTCGACCGATATTTCACGGCGATGCAGCAGGACGCCCTCTTCGATCGTGCCGGTCTCGCCCGGAACGTGGAAGGCTTCGTGCACCCGCGCGGTGAGATCCATGGTGGCGCCTTCCCGGCGAAAAAGCCGCATCAGCCTGTTGTGCAGCACCCAGCGGTGCGCGTAGCCGTAGCCCTTCAGCCAATCGCGGCGGCGGATGTACCAGGCGCTGATCTTGTTGTCGGCCGCCTGCGTGATGGCCACGATCGACTGTCGTAGCTGGTCATCGACGCGCTCGTCCGGGTCGATAGAAAGACACCAGGGCTGTGTGGCATGGTCGAGCGAGAATTGCCGCTGACGGGGAAAGCCCGGCCAGTCATTGTGCAGCAGCTTTATCGGGTAGCCCTTGGCGATATAGCCTTTCACGCATTCGACGGTGCCGTCGGTCGAGCCGGAATCGACGATGATGATCTCGGCGCAGAAATCGATGCTTTCCAGGCATGGGCCGATCATGTCGGCCTCGTCCACGCAGATGATAAGCGCCGAGACCGGGCTTGCAAATCGAGTCATGGTCCCCTTCCCATGGCGGGCCGTCCCCGGAGCAAACGCTGCTTGTGCCATCTGTTCTTACGCAATGCCGGGCAGAAAACCGTTACACATTTTTCCAGCAATTGCTTGAGAAACCAATCAGGCGGTCAGTTCAGCGGCGAAGTCCGGCAGAGCCGTCCAGCCTTGTACATCAGCCTCTGTCGAATACCAACGCGGCACCGGTGTGACGGAGACCAGGAATTCGCAGGCGCGCAGGCGGTCGTCCGGTTCAGGGGCGCTCGAAGGAGACCAGGCCTTCATCCTTGACACGGCGGATGGTGAGCGCGGTGCGCACCGTGTCGACATTCGGCGTCGAGGTCAGTTCCTCGATGACAAAGGTCTGGAAGGCACCGAGGTCGCTTGCCACGCAGTGCAGCAGGAAATCGGATTCGCCCGAGACCATCCAGGCATCACGCACGATCGGCCAGCCGCGCGTGCGCTCGGCGAAGGTGCGCAGCTCGGCGTCGGCCTGATGATGCAGGCCGACCAGGCAGAAGGCCACGACATCGAGGCCGAGCGCCGGGGCGTTGAGCAGCGCGCGGTAGCCGCGGATGATGCCGGCTTCCTCCAGCCGCTTGACCCGGCGCAGGCAGGGCGGGGCAGAAATGCCAACGCGGTTCGACAACTCAACATTGGTCATGCGTCCGTCGGCCTGCAATTCGCGCAGGATCTTCCAGTCGATGGCGTCGAGGTCGGCTTTCAGGGGCATGGTTGTCTGTGCTCGGCGCAAGAATCTTTCGCGATTTTGTAATTAAACGACTTTTGTGTTGGCGCCAGCCCTCATCAACGCGATTTTTGAACCGTAACGAAAGCGGCGATCATGCGAATAACCGCTTGGGCCGAAGCTTTCCGGGGACGACGGCCCGTTCGTCTTGCTGGCGTGGTTGGCAACCCTTACATTAAGCGCGAATTCCACGTCTTTCTCCAAGGCACATCCGATTGTCTGCCCCGCTGAGGCTTTAAATGACCACCAAGCACGCGCCTGTTCTCATTATCGGTTCCGGCCCTGCCGGCTATACCGCCGCGGTCTACGCCGCGCGCGCCATGCTGAAGCCGATGCTCGTCGCCGGCCTGCAGCAGGGCGGCCAGCTGATGATCACCACCGATGTCGAGAACTATCCCGGTTTCGCCGATCCGATCCAGGGCCCGTGGCTGATGGAACAGATGCTCAAGCAGGCCGAGCATGTCGGCACCGACATCATCAACGACATCATCACCGAGGTCGACCTCAACGTGCGGCCGTTCCGCGCCAAGGGCGATTCTGGTACGACTTACACGGCCGACGCGCTGATCATCGCCACCGGCGCGCAGGCCAAGTGGCTGGGCATTCCGACCGAACAGGATTTCATGGGCTTCGGCGTTTCGGCCTGTGCCACCTGCGACGGCTTCTTCTATCGCGGCAAGGATGTCGCGGTGGTCGGTGGCGGCAATTCGGCGGTGGAGGAAGCGCTCTATCTGTCGAACCTCGCCAAGAGCGTGACCGTCATCCACCGGCGCAGCGACTTCCGCGCCGAGCGCATCCTGCGCGAGCGGCTGCTGCGGAAGGAGAATGTCCGCGTCATCTGGGACACGATCGTCGACGAGATCACCGGCCGCCCCGGCAAGGCGCCGCTGCCGCCTTCAGTCGAGGGACTGAAGCTCAAGCATGCGGTGACCGGCGCCGAAAGCCACCTCAAGGTGGACGGCGTGTTCGTGGCGATCGGCCACGCACCGGCCGTCGAACTGTTCGTCGGCAAGCTGAAGCAGAAGCCTAACGGCTACCTCTGGACGGCGCCGGATTCGACCCGCACCGACGTGCCCGGCGTGTTCGCCGCCGGCGACGTAACCGACGATGTCTATCGCCAGGCGGTGACGGCGGCGGGGCTTGGCTGCATGGCCGCGCTCGAGGCGGAAAAGTATCTGGCCGGCATCGAGGTGCATCGCGAAGCAGCGGAATAGGGCCGCTGTCAGATTGTTAAAAAAACGGCTTAGAGACGCCGTGTAAAAGCCTGATTTTTCATTCAGACGCCAAACAGAACGAGGGGAATCATGGCGTTGGACTGGGACAAGCTACGCGTGTTTCACGCTGCGGCGGAAGCGGGGTCGTTTACGCACGCTGCTGAGACATTGCACCTGTCGCAATCGGCGATATCGCGGCAGGTCAGTGCACTCGAGCATGATGTCGGCGTGCCGCTGTTCAATCGCCATGCGCGCGGTCTGGTGCTGACCGAGCAGGGCGAGATGCTGTTCCGCACGGCGCATGACGTGCTGATGAAGCTCGAGACCATCAAGTCGCGCCTGACCGAGACCAAGGATCGGCCTTCCGGTGTGCTCCGCGTGACGACGACCGTCGGCCTAGGCGCGGGCTGGCTGACCGAGCGGGTGCAGGAATTCATCGAGCTCTATCCCGAAATCAGCCTGCAACTGATCCTCGCCAACGAGGAACTCGACCTCACCATGCGCCAGGCCGACTGCGCCATCCGGCTGCGCCAGCCGCAGCAGCCGGACCTGATCCAGCGCCGCCTGTTCACCGTGCATTTCCACTTGTACGCGGCGCCGTCCTATGTCGCCAAGCATGGCAAGCCGGCATCGGTCGCCGAGCTCAGAAACCATCGCATCGTCACCTTCGGCCTGCCGGTGCCGTCGCATCTGTCGGAGTTGAACTGGCTGGAGACGGTCGGCGATTTCGAGGGCGGTCAGCGCGTGCCGTCGCTGCAGATCAACGACATATTGTCGATCAAGCGCGCCGTCCAGGGCGGCGCCGGCATCGCCATGTTGCCGGACTATGTGATCAGCAAGGACTCCGGCCTGGTGCAGTTGCTGCCAGAAACCGAGGTGCCGTCCTTCGACACCTATTTCGCCTATCCCGATGCAATGAAGAACCAGGCCAAGCTGCACGTGTTCCGCGACTTCATCATTGCCAAGGCCAGAAGCTGGTCCTTCTGAGGGCATGTCGATATCCAGGTGAGGCCGGCCTGCGAATGGCAGCCTCCTGCGCTTCCCCGTTCTGCTGCGTCGCAGTGGAACGTGCACACGTACTTTAATACGCGCTGCTCCGGTTCTCGGAAGCCACCATTCTCGACCCGGCCTGACCTGAACCTCGAGATGCCCTGGGCGGCGCTCCTCACTGCTCGTCAACCCCGCCAGGGTGTCGGGCGCGGCAGCCAGCCAGGGACGTTGCGGCGATAGGTTTCATAGTCGGCGCCGTAGCGGCTTGCGAGCGTCGGCTCCTCGTAGAACCTGACGAAGGAACCCATGGCAATACCGCCGATGACGGCATAGGCGAGAAGCGTCCAACTCGAGAACAGCAATGCCTGGCCAAGGATGATCGACAGCACGGCGACATACATGGGATTGCGGACATGGCGATAGACGCCGCCGATCACCAGCTTCTCGGTCGGCGCGATTGGGGCCGGCGTGCCCAACCCCTCGAGCGCGAAGCGGGCGAAGGCATGCAGCAGCACGGCGGCCGCGGCGACGATGAGGATACCGCCGGCAAGAACAAAGCCCGGTACGGTGGACCACGGCAAGCCCCAGCGGTCGCTGAGCAGCCAGGGGACAAGTCCGGCAACCACACCTGGCGCCGCAATCAGGAAAACGCTGCTTCCGGCAATGGCTGAAAAAGGACGCATTGGCTGCTTCCCGCCTGGTTGCCTCAGAATTGAACGGCCAGTGCCTGATTCCAGGTCATCAGGAGTTTTCGGCTTTTTGGAGCAAAATCGGCCTGGATTAACACTTTTCACAACGAGAAATGGCCCGCAGCGTGCTCCGTTTTGGTGATTCTGCTGGTCCTATTGGATTTCGGAATGGGTTAGACCACAGCCTGCGTCTTTTTGCATGCGTGTGTTGCAAAATAGATGCTTGTTTCTTGGGCATGATGAGCAGATATATAGATCATCTCCTGGGCGCGTTCTCCTCCCATTAGCGCCCTCGAGTGTTCCCCTCTGGAGGTTAGCCTTAACAGGCACTTCCAATCAAACTCAGCCGGATCTTCGTTGATCCGGCTTTTTTGTTGCCCGGACCTTGCCGGAGCGACCGGGGAATTCACCAGAATTGCCGCGTAACAGTGTCATGTAACCTCTGGTAACATGACAACGATGCCTTCCGATGCTATGTAGACGCTAGGACGCGGTGTGGTTCGGACGAGGGATGGGGGCATCACTCGTACGGCCCGGGCTCAGGCGGCTACCGCGTCCGAACCTTTTCCGCCGAACCCGGCGACGGCATATGCGGCGGACCTGCCGTTTCTCCTCCCAAGAAAACGGTCCGCAAACAAAACGGCGTCCGGCCCCCCGGGCGTCGTTTTTGGTTTATGCATGTCACCGTCGAGGCCGCGGCTCACATCCGGGTGGCATGCTTCGATCCCGCTGGTCATGAACTTCCCCAACGTTGACGTCGCCCCTCACGGTCCTGCCAGCCACGTCTCGCCTTAAACCGCGAGACGTGGCTGATCGCGGCGAAATCAGGCGGCCTTGCCGTTGGTGTTCATCGCTTCGTCGGCGAGACGGCCGGTGAGTTCGGCCATGTGGTCGAAGGCGGCGCGATAGCTGGCGACGCCCGCCGTTGCCGAGCGCAGTTCGATGATCAGGTCGCCGATCTCGGCTTGCGGCATGGTCGCCTCGACGACATCCCATCCCGGCCAGCCGGGCCGGGCGTCATAGCCGAGAATCTGGCCCCGCCGCTGCGGGATGAGTGCGATGATCTTCGAGGTTGCGTCCGACGGCGTGACGATCTCGACTTTCATCACCGGCTCCAGAAGCACCGGTGAGCAGGCGGCCATGCCTTCCTTCATGGCGAGCTTCGCCGCCATCTGGAAGGCCATGTCGGAGGAATCGACCGCATGATAGGAGCCGTCCGACAGGTTGACGGCGACGTCGACCACGGGGAAGCCGAGCGGGCCGGTTTTCAGGTAATCGCGTATGCCTGTTTCGACCGACTGGATGTAGGTCTTGGGTACCACGCCGCCGGTGATGGTGTCGGTGAACTGGAAGCCGGAGCCGCGCGGCAACGGCTTGATCTCGATCACCACGTCGCCGAACTGGCCATGGCCGCCCGACTGCTTCTTGTGGCGGCCACGCTGCTGCGCCGATTTGCGGATCGTCTCGCGATAGGGCACGGCCGGGGCATGGCCTTCGACGGGGATCTGGTTCTTGCCCTCCAGCCGCTCGCGCACGACGCGCAGATGCATCTCGCCATGGCCAGACAGCACTGTCTCGGCTGAGTCCTGGTTGTGGCGCAGGCTGAGCGAGGGGTCTTCCTCCGCCAGCCGCTGGATGGCGGCCGACATCTTGACCTCGTCCTTGCGCTCCTTCGGCCGCAGCGCGAAAGCGAATACTGGCTGCGGTGGCTCGAATGCGAACAGCTGTTTGGTGCCGCCCTTGGCCGAGGTCAGCGTCTGGCCGGTCTTGACCTCGTCCAGCTTGCCGAGCGCCACGGTGTCGCCAGCCTTGGCGGCGGTGAGCTTGAACTGGTCCTTGCCGAGCATCTTGTAGATGCCGGAAACCTTCGCCGTCTCACCGCCGGGCAGCCAGAGTTCGGAGCCGTCGGCTACCTGGCCGGACAGGATGCGCGACACCGACAACTTGCCGCCATGCGGTGTGTGGATCGTCTTCATCACCTGGACCAGGGTGGCGCCGTTGTCGGGGGCGCCAAGCCGCTTGCGGGTCGCCTCGATGTCGGGTGCGTCGTGGCGGATCGTCTTCAAGAGGCGCAGCACGCCATTGCCCTTCTCGGCGGTGCCGATCAGCACCGGCGTCACCACGCCATTACGCAGATCGGCGGCAAGGTCGTCGAAGATCGCGTCCTTCGGCGGCTCGATCTCCTCGAGCAGCTGTTCCATCAGCTGGTCGTCATGGTCGGCCAGGGTTTCCAGCATGGAGAACCGTGCTTCCAGTTCGCGCGCCTTGTCGTCGCCCGGTATCTGGGCCACTTCGCTTTCGGCGTACTCGCGGTAGATGTAGGCACGCTCCAGCGCCAGATCGATCGAACCGATGACGACGCCGTCCTTGCGAAGTGGAATCTGGCGCAGCAGGAGCGGCACCGAGCTTGCCGGCTGCAGCATCTTCAGCGTGTCGCGCACGCCTGCTATCGCCTTGTCGACCTTGTTGAGGAACAGGATGCGCGGCACGCCGAGATCGTCGAGCTTGCGCATGATGAGCTGCAGGGCAGGAATCTTCTTTTCGTCGGCCTCGGCCACGACCACCGCGAGGTCGCAGGCGGCCAGCACCGGCTCGGCCTCGAAGGAGAATTCGATCGAGCCGGGACAATCAACGAAGGTGATCTGCTCGCCCATGAAATCGGTGGTGGCGACGGTCGCCTCGACGCTCATGGCGTGGGCGCGTGCTTCCGGCGAATGATCTGAGACAGTGCTGCCCGAGGAAACCGGGTTCTGGCGGGGAATGGCGCCCGTACGGGCCAATATGGCTTCGAGAAGTGTTGTCTTACCGCTTGCAAAGGGACCGACTATGGCAATGCATTTCGGTCCCGTGCGTCGTCCTCCGGCGCGAGTACCCATGGCTGACCTCCACTCAGGCGTTTCCCTAGGGACCGACTGGCATGCATGGTTCAGGCGTGGTCAATCGGTCCTGAGCGGCGGCCGGCCTGTTCGACCGTCGCGGGCGGGGGTTCTTTTCTTGTCGCCACCTGCCCTGACGCATCGTCCCACTTGTTTGCCGGCAGGGCAAGGAAAATAGAAATCGGGCCGCACGGCCCCTCAGGCGCTCAGTGCCATGGGTTCGGCATCATCGATGGCGCGCAAGGGTCCCACCTTGTCGCGCGGCGCCGGCCTGCCGAAGAAATAGCCTTGGAAGCGATTGCAGCCGGCGGCCTTGGCCAGCGTGAACTCTTCTTGTGTCTCGACACCCTCCGCCACGATGGTGACGTCCTGGATGCGCGCGATCTGCGCCAGCGCCGAAACGAAGATCTGCGCCACCTGGTCATGGGCAAGGCTGCGGATGTAGGAGCGATCGATCTTGATGCTGTCGATGGGCAAGGTCTTCAGATAGTTGAAGCCGCAATGGCCGGTTCCGAAATCGTCGAGCGCGATGTGAAAGCCGAGGCCCCGCAACGCTTCGAGGCGCCGCAGGATCTCCGGCGTGGCGGCGGTTGCCACCGTCTCGGTGATCTCGATGATGAATTGTGCCGCCGAACGGCCGGTTTCCTTCAGCACGCGGTCGCACATGGTGACGATCTCGTCGCGCTTCAGCTGCTCGCCAGAGACATTGATCGAGATGCGGCGCCCGGAGAAATGGCCGATATCGGCGCAAGCCCGCTTGAACACCCATTCGCCGACCATGTCGATCAGGGTCGAGCGCTCGGCGATCGGGATGAACTCGGCCGGGGAGATCAGGCCGCGAATCGGATGGCGCCAGCGGATCAGTCCCTCGAAAGCATAGGTGGACCTGTCCGGGTTGACGATCGGCTGGTAGTGCAGCTCGAGTTCGCCGAGATAGACCGCGGCGCGCAATTCCCGCTCGACCAGGCGGCGGTAGCGCTTGTCGGACAGCATCTCCTCGTCGAACACGGTGACGCGGCCACGGCCCGCCGCCTTGCTCTCATAGAGCGCCAGGTCGGCAACCAGCATCAGTTCCGTTGTGTTCGAGGCGTGGGCCGGCGCCAGTGCCACGCCAATCGAGATGGAGAGCGGAATGGTCTTGCCTTCGTGCGATTTGCCGGCCCGCATGGCATCCAGCAATTGCCTGATATCCTTGTTGATGGCGGTGAGATCGCCGTGCGGGATGATGACGCCGAATTCGTCGCCGCCGAGCCGGCCGACCATGCCGCCGGCAAAGATACGCTCGGTGGTCTTGACGAGATGCGCCAGGGTGCGGTCGCCGAACTGATGACCGAACGTGTCGTTGAGCTGCTTGAAATGGTCGAGGTCGATCAGCAGCAAGGCCGCATCGCGCCGGTCGCGCATAGTGCCCAGGCTGTTGCCCAGCGCTTCCAGGAAATAGCGGCGGGTCATCGCCCCGGTCATCGCGTCCCTGGTCAGGAAATGATGCTTTTCCGCTTCGGCGGCGGCGGCGGATCTCAGGCTATGAACGACGCTGCTGCGCATGTACATCAGCGCCAGCAGGGCGAGCCCCGTGGCGAGGATCGAGACCGCGTAGGCGCTGTTGGAGGGCAGGCTTTCCGACGTCTCGACTGTGCCAAGCAACGCGGCGCCGATGCTGATCAAAAGCAGGGCCTGGATGGCACGGTAGATCCGGCCGCTATGGTCCTTGATCGTCGCCAGTATGCTCATCTCATCGCCCCTGCAATGCAGGCTCACGGCTAGTGCGCAGCTGTTAAGAAGACATTGAATTCGCCCTTGTTTCGCCTTGTTGCGCCATGCGGGGAAGGTTCATGGTTAAGGAGAGAAAACCGCGTCTGCGCGACGGCGGGCCAAACGGCCGGTTGCGCCTTGGGTGATATCGGCCGAGAATGCGTTTTGCCCCGATGAGCCGCGGCGTTTGCCGTGGCTCGCTTCACCACCAGTTTCAGGATCAGACGATGAAGATCATTGCTTGCGGCAGCGTGCCGACCATCATAGCGCCGGACAAATACTTCACCGGCCGGGTTCTGCAGACGCCGATCATCGAGACGGAGGCTCCGGCGCGGCTGAGGGCGACGCTGGTAAGCTTCGAGCCGGGCGCGCGCACCCACTGGCACACGCATCCGTTCGGCCAGACGCTCTACGTCACCTCTGGCGCCGGCCTTGCCCAGACATGGGGTGGCCCGATGCAGGAGATCAGGGCTGGCGACACCATCTGGTTCGCCCCCGGTGAGAAGCACTGGCATGGTGCGGCGCCGAAATCGGCGATGACGCATATCGCCATGCAGGAGGCGCTTGACGGTGTCCATGCCGACTGGCTGGAGGCGGTGACGTCAGCGCAATATGGCGGCTGAGTGCCGAGCCGAGCTCATGAGAAACCCGGCGTTGAGCCGGGTTTCTCATTTCCAGTATGGCGTATCTGATCAGGTCAGTGACGCGGTGAACCGCTGGATGCGCGTGCAGGCTTCCTCCAGCAGCGTGTCCGAGGTGGCGTAGGAGATGCGGAAGTTGGGTCCGAGGCCGAAGGCCGAGCCGAACACCACCGCCACACCTTCCGCCTCGAGCAATTCCGAGCAGAAGGCTTCATCGGTGTCGATCACCTTGCCGGCCTTGGTCTTCTTGCCGATGAGCTGGGCGCAGGACGGATAGACATAGAAGGCGCCTTCCGGCGACGGGCACGTGATGCCGCGCGCCTGGTTGAGCATCGACACGACCAGATCGCGCCGGCCCTGGAAGATCGCCTTGTTCCTGGCGATGAAGTCCTGCGGGCCGTTGAGCGCCTCGACCGAAGCCCATTGCGCGATGGTGCAGGCGCCCGACGTTTGCTGGCCCTGGATCATGTCCATCGCCTTGATCAACTGAACGGGACCAGCCGCATAGCCGATGCGCCAGCCGGTCATTGCATAGGCTTTCGACACGCCGTTCATGGTCAGCGTACGTTCGTAGAGCTTCGGTTCGACCTCGGCGATGGTCTTGAAGACGAAGTCGCCATAGGTCAGGTGCTCGTACATGTCGTCGGTCAGCGTCCAGACATGCGGATGCCTGAGCAACACATCGGCCAGCGCGCGCAGTTCGGCCTCGGTGTAGGCCGCGCCCGACGGGTTGGACGGCGAGTTCATCAGCAGCCATTTGGTCTTCGGCGTGATCGCCTTCTCCAGCACCTCGGCCGTCAATTTGAAACCGTTGTCGATCGAGGTGTCGGCGAACACCGACGTACCGCCGCAGATCGCCACCATTTCAGGGTAGCTGACCCAGTAGGGGCGGGGGATGATGACCTCGTCGCCGGGGTTCAGCGTCGCCATGAAAGCGTTGAACAGGATCTGCTTGCCGCCGGTGCCGACAATGGTCTGCTCGGGCTTGTAATCGAGATTGTTCTCGCGCTTGAATTTCTTCGCGATCGCTTCGCGCAGCGGCACGATGCCAGACACGGGCGGGTACTTGGTCTCGCCGCGGCGGATCGCCTCGATCGCCGCGTTCTTGATGTTGTCGGGCGTGTCGAAATCCGGTTCGCCGGCGCCGAGGCCGATAATGTCACGGCCGGCATTTTTCAGCTCGCGCGCTTTCTGCGTCACCGCGATGGTGGCGGAAGGCTTTACGCGGGAAAGGGTGTCGGCAAGAAAGGCCATGACCTTTTATCTCTCCTGGGAAGATCGGCGCGGCCAGGAGCGGCCGCGGCGCTTCTCATGTCGCATCATCCCCGCCAGTGCAAGCCTTCTCGGCTGGGCCAGATGGGACGGCGCGGTCAATGAGGCGTGATCGGCAACACTAAATTCATTAACGGGCGGTAGAGGCTTGCATGGCAGGATCGCAATCCATTCCGCCAATCCGCGGAGCGAGGAACCGTGTCGCGCAACATCGGGCTTGCCCATATCATCCGTCACGATGACGGCACCTCGTCAGGTGTCTGGGGCCTCTACACGCTGCAAAGTGCCTTCCAGCCGATCTTCGCCTTCAAGGAAGGCAAGCTGTCGGTTGTCGCCTTCGAAGGGCTGATCCGGCCGTTCCGTGACGGCGAGGCGCAATCGCCGACGACCTTCTTTTCGACCTGTCCGGCCGCCGACCGCTTGCATATCGAGGCGCTGACCAGGACGCTGCATCTCCTCAATGCCGGCGCCTGCCTGCCGCGGGAGGCATCGATCTTCGTCAATTTCGATCCGTCCGTGTTCACCGAGCGGACGGTCGCCGACAATGCCTTGCGTGAAATGCGGCTGGTGCTGCACGAGGCCGGCATCGATCCGGGCCGCGTCGTGTGCGAGGTGACCGAGCAGAGATCGGCATCGCAGGAGACGCTGCACGGTTTCGTCGCGGCGCTGCGGGGCAACGGTTTTCGCATCGCCGTCGACGATTATGGCGCCGACGATTCCGACATCAACCGTATCAAGGAGTTGAGGCCCGACATCGTCAAGTTCGATGCCCTCTGGATCACGCAACTGATGGAATCCGGCGCCGGTTTCGCCCTGCTGACCTCCATGGTCAAGAGCTTCGAAGAGCAAGGCATCCGCACGGTGTTCGAGGGTATCGAAGAGGGCTGGCAACTGGAGCTCGCGGAGAAGTCCGGCGCCTCGATGGTGCAGGGCTTCGTACTGGCGCGGCCCGAGCTGGCTCCGACGAGTTTCCGTGTTTTCGCAAAAAGCAGTCCTGACCCGATTGCCGTCGCGAGGGATGCGCCCACTGCCCACACCGTCGCCCCACGTACAGCGCGATCGACGAAAGCCTTCGGGCGTCGGGTAACGCCATGAGGCTCGAGCGGCGGCGCAATGTCGGCGACGCGATCTTCGTCGATGAGGTCGGCATCGAATACGGCGTCCATGGCGATTTCCGCCTGCGCAGCGCCTACCAGCCGATTTTCGCGCCGCTCGGCGGCACGCTGCACGCGGTGGCGGTCGAAGGGCTGATCGAGCCGCACCGTGGCGGCCGGGCAGGGTCGCCGCGGGCGTTCTTCGAGAGCATCGCGATGTCGGACCGGCTGTTTGTCGAAACCATGTGCCGGGTTCTGCATCTCAGGAATTTCCAAAACATCGGCGTCGACGGGCTCGATCTGTTCTTCAACTACAATCCGATGGTCAACGACCATCCCGGGCGGGCGCTGGCCGAGATCCGGCTGATGAGCCGGCATCTCGGCGAGCTCGGCCTCGCCCCCGGCATGCTGATCTGCGAAATCACCGAACAGGCGGCGGACGACGCGCTTCTCGCTCGGCTGGTGCGCGAAATGCGGCGCGACGGCATCCGCATCGCCATCGACGATTTCGGCACCGGCCACTCGACCGAGGAGCGGGTGAGCCTGCTCCAGCCCGATATCGTGAAGATCGATGGCGGCTGGTTTGGAGAGTTCTGTCGCCACGCCGCCGCCGAACGGTTCTTCAGGCCGCTGGTGTCCAGCCTGCACGATCGCGGTGCCAGGGTGCTGGTCGAAGGCATCGAGCAGCCCACCCATCTGCGCGTCGCGCTCGACGGTGGCGTCGACCTGCTGCAGGGTTTCCTTCTGGCCCGGCCGGCGCTGGCCGGCACCATCTTCGACGAAAAGCCGATCGCCATCGATGCGCTGCTGGGCAAGGAGAACAATGTCGTGCCGCTGTTCGGCTAGGGCATGCCGATATTCAGGTGATGCCGGCCTGATCTGAATCTCGACATGCGCTTGAGCGAGCACTTTCACATATCAGCGCCGCTGATGGTCGCGCCAAAACAAATCATTGGTTGAAGGCGCGGCGGCTGCGATAATCGCCTGGTCAAGGCAGTTCCGGGGATCGTCCATGATACTCTACAGCATGATCGACAGCGGCAATTGCTACAAGCCGCGTCTGCTGATGGCTAAGCTTGGCCTCGCCTTCACCACGATCGAGGTGAGTTCGCATACCGGCGACACGCGAAAGGCCGGCTTCGTCGCCAAGAACCCCAACGCGATGGTGCCGCTGCTCGAACTCGACGACGGCCGCCGGCTGGCCGAATCCAACGCCATCCTGCTCTATCTCTCCGAAGGCACGCGCTTCCTGCCGGCGGACAGATACGAGCGCGGGCTCGCCTATCAATGGCTGTTCTTCGAGCAGTACAGCCACGAACCCTATATCGCCGTGCGCAAGGCGCTGCTGACCTTTCCCGAGCGCGCCAGGGATGCCACGCCCGAGCGGCTGGCCGTGACGCTGGAGCGCGGCAACAAGGCACTGGGCGTGATGAACAAGTATCTGGAGAACAACGCCTTCTTCGCCGGCAACGCCTTCAGCGTCGCCGACATCGCGCTCTATGCCTACACGCATACGGCCGAGCAGGGCGGCTTCCAACTCGACGCTTATCCGGCTGTAATGGCCTGGCTTGGCCGCGTCGAGGCGGATCCGGGGCATGTGCCGATCGAGTGGGTGGGTTGAGGGCTGTGGTCCAGACAAACAAAAAGGCGGGATAAATCCCGCCTTCCCATCCTCGGTAGCCTGATTGGGAGCGTCCGGTCCGGGCTGGCAGCTATCTGCTGATCCGGCTTGTCGGGTCTTTCCGCTCCAGCGCGCTTCTCGCGCGACTGTCAGTACATCCGTGACTTGCCGCGCGCCCCGAACTCTCGTCCGGCGCGCGCTATCGCAAAATCAGGCTGCCTTGCTCAGAGATCCAGCGGACGACTTGCCAGTGCGGCGGTCCTGCTCGATCTCGAAGTTGATCTTCTGGCCTTCGACCAGGGTCGACAGTCCAGCGCGCTCGACAGCGGAGATGTGGACGAAAACGTCCGCGCCGCCCGCGTCAGGCTGGATGAAGCCGAAGCCCTTGGTGGCGTTGAACCACTTGACCGTTCCAGTTGCCATAAAAATAGTCCTTGCATTTGCTTTGGTTTGACCAGACCGAAGTCCAGCCGGTGTGCATCGAGATTTTGGAGATAGACGTCAGCAAACGCGAAGATCGCGAGGCCCGGATCGATCGGCCGAAATATCAATGGGACTGATATAGGCTGCTTTCGCACGAAAAACAAGACTGTGTGAGAAAGCCGTGATTGCGGGACTGCCCAACGGCCGCCCCAATCTGGTGAAACCGTTGCCACAAATCGCGCTGTCCTTGGGTAGCGGATCAGGGGAGAGGACCATGAAAACCATTCTGCTTGCCGCCTGCCTGACGCTGGTGGCCGCCGAGGCGCAGGCGATCTCGCGCTACGACCCGACGCATATGAGCTGCGGCAAGGTGCAGTCGACCATCGCGCGCCAGGGCGCGGTCATCCTGCGCTACCAGTCGAAGCGCGTGCCAGGGCTGCCGCTCTACGACCGCTATGTGCAGAGCCAGCAGTTCTGCACCATGGGCGAGGTGAGGACGCGGGCCTATGTGCCGAGCGCCGACACCAAGTCCTGCCCGGTCTACAACTGCAAGCGTCCGGACAATGACCATTTCCGCCGCCGCTTCCTGCGCCGTCACTAGAGCGTTTCGCCGTTTCACGGATACGGCGAAACGCTCTATCTCTTTGTTTTTGACGCATTTCCGGACGGAAAACCGCTCACACTTTTCCTGGAATTGCTCTAAGGTGTGCTGATGTTCAGGTGATGCCGGCCGCGAACGATGTCGGCCCTGCCTGACCTGATCACAACACACCTCAAGACCAAGGCCTCTAAAACCCGAAGGACACCTGCGCCGGAGGCGGCGGGCCGACGCGCACGCCTTCCATGGCCAGCATCTTTTCCTTGGTGACTGAGCCGCCGGGCGCGGAGAAGCCGCCGATCTTGCCGCCGGCCGCAAGGATGCGGTGGCAAGGAACGACCAGGGGCACCGGATTGGCGCCAAGGGCGGCACCCGTTTCGCGCGGCAGGCCGGCATGGCCGGCGCGCTTGGCCAGTTCGCCATAGGTGGTGGTCTCGCCATGGCTGAGTTTGCGTGCCGCGTCGTAGATGGCGAGACGGAACTCGTCGACGCCGTCGAGATCGACCGGGACGCCGGAGAAATCGACGTCCTCGCCGGCGGCGTAAGCCTTGATCGAGGCGATCAGGTCGATCACCCATGACGGCTGGGCGGTGGAGGCGGAAACGCCGGCATAGCGCATCAGCCGCCGCTCCACTGCTTCGCGGCTGCGTTCGGGCAGGCAGAGCCGGATCAGGCCCTTTTCGCTCCAGGCGATGCCCATGAAACCGATCACTGTTTCTAACACTGCGTGGCCGGCTGTGATCGAAGATGTCGTTTCCATGATGCGCTCCTTTCCGCAAAGCCGTGAAATCCGGGATTCCATCCAGTACATATCAGGAACAATATGGCATCGCCGCCCGCGTCCCGCCACCCGAAAACCACCAGATGGCCCCGATTGCCCCCCAGGAATCGCTGGTGTAAGGGAAATCTTAACGACCCGACAAACCGGACCAGAGCGCGGCTTGCCAGCAAAACATACCCTTATCGCGATCGGCGTGATCATGGCGGCGGCCGGCATGAGCGGCTGTACCTCGACCTCGCAGATGAAAGCCGCGCCGTCCCTGACCGAGACCGCGACTGTCGCTGGTACCGGTGCCGGCTTCACCATACCGCTGCCGGACACCGTTTCGGTGCTGCCGCAATCCTCCGGCATTGCCCCCGTCCAGACCGCCGAACTGACGCCTGGCGCCGTCATTTCGGAAGGTGAGGCAGCAGTCGCGCCAGCCAGCCAGCCGGCGACCGCGGCCTTTGCCGGCGCGACGCCGACGGCTCCGGCCGTGCCCGCCATCATGATCGCCAGCCCCAGTGCCTGGCAGGCGCCGCCGCCCTCCAAGGCAGGCCAGCCGGTGAAGGCAACTCAGCCCGTGATCAAGTCCGCCGAGACCTATACGACAGCCGGCATCGTCGTGCCGGCAGTCGCTGGCGGCCAGAAGGCCATGCCCGGCGTGCAGCAGGTGGCCTATGTCGTGCCGCAGAACCCGGCTTCCCTCGTGCAGTTCCCGTCGGCGCCGCTCAGCCCTGCCGCCCCGGAAGAGCACACAGGCATGCGCGGCGACGTCGACCGGCTGATCGTCAAATACGCTGCCCTTTACCAGGTGCCGGTGGATCTGGTGCGCCATGTCGTCAACCGCGAAAGCACCTTCAATCCCAAGGCCTACAATAATGGCCATTGGGGGCTGATGCAGATCAAGCACGCGACGGCGCGCGGCATGGGCTATGACGGGCCGGCCAAGGGCCTGTTCGACGCCGAGACCAATCTCAAATACGCGGTCAAGTATCTGCGTGGCGCCTGGCTGGTGGCGGACGGCAACGCCAAGAAGGCCGACTGGCTCTACCAGACCGGCTATTATTTCGACGCCAAGCGCAAGGGCTTGCTCGAGGCGACCGGCCTCGGCGTCGATCGCAAGCGGCGCCGCCTGCAGCCCGACGCCTGAGCGCGATGCCCGAACCGCGCCCGCCGGCTCTCAACGACATCCGGCTGCGCAAGATCCTCGACGAGACGCTCGTTGCACCGCACTGGCCGGAAGGCTTTACCATGCGTTGCTTCGAGCCCGGTGACGCGCCGCCTCTGCATGCGCTGCTGAGCGAAGTGTTCGACGACGGCGCCGACGGCCCGTTCGACGAATGGTGGCCGCGCATCTCCGGCGACCCCGAATTCGACCCGGCGCTGTGTTTCCTCGTCATCGACGCCAAGGGCCGGCTGGCGGCGGCGGCACTGTGCTGGACGTCGGCCTTCGTCAAGGACCTCGCCGTTCATCCCGAGGCGCGCGGTAAGGGCATCGGCGAAGCGCTGATGTGGCATGCCTTTGCCAGCTTTCGCGACCGGGGCGCTGACCGTGTCGACCTGAAGACCAACACGGTCGAGAATCCCGCCGCCGTACGGCTCTACGAGCGGCTGGGGATGACGCCGGTCGCCTGGGAAGGCTAGATTCACGCTTTTTCTGGAATTGCTCCGGGGACCGATCGCTTCCTGTCGATTGGTGCCGGCCGATTCTCCGCCGCCGAGCGGAAAACCCAGCGTTCTGTGAACTGCTTCACGGAGGCGGCCGCCTGCCCATGCTAATGAAGCGTCATGACGCCATTCGGCTGATCCGGGATCGTCGATCAGCTGGGCACAGGAGGAGGTCGCACCGGCATGTGTCGGCCCTTCCACGGCAGGTCCCGGCGCGGGGTTCCGGGGCCTGCCGTCCTGCGCGATTCTCTGCTCTAGATATCCGGCGCGTTGCCGATCTTCTTCTTGAGCTCCAGCGCCCAGGCGCGGCCCTCATCGCCGCCCCACAGCAGCCAGGCGATGTGGCCGGCTGACGGGTTGTCCTCATTGCCGTAGTTTTTCCCGCGCTTGTCGACCTCGTGGCGCGCGAAATAGCTGACCATGCGGCGGATGGTGGACGGCGCGAGCTTCTCGCGGTTCTTCAGTTCGGTCGCCCGCGCGACGCCGATCTCGGTGCCGCCACGGCCGAACCGCTCGCGCAGCCTGAGCCCCTTGGCGGCGTTGTCGGCCACCACTTGCGGGCAGCGCAGGTCGATCTCGTCGGCGTCGTGCATTCTTCTCCCCAGTCCCGCAAGCCCTAGCCGATGGAGGCAATGCGGGAAAGGCGGAGGGGTTCCAACACGTGAAAGAAACTATCCACCAAGGTGGCACATCGCATCTTGCCCGAGATGGCTTGACGGTTAAGCTGCGGTCTCGACCGAAACAGGAGGAAACATGATGCGGCTTCTGCTCTCCAGCCTTGCCACCCTGGTCCTTGCGGCCCCGCTCCTTGCCGGCGCCGCGCGGGCCGCCGACTGCGCCAATGCCCAGGACCAGGCGACGATGGACCAATGCGCCGGCAAGGATTTCGATGCGGCCGACAAGAAACTCAACGAGGCCTACAAGCAGATCATGGGTCGGCTGAAGGACAATGCGCCGTCGAAGAAATTGCTGGTCGACGCGCAACGCGCCTGGGTCTCCTTCCGCAATTCCGAATGTGCCTTCCAGGGCGGACCGCGCGAAACCGCCGGCAGCGTCTATCCCATGGTCGTCGCCAACTGCCAGGCGGGGCTCACCGAGAACCGGCTGAAGGAGCTCCAGAGCTATCTCCATTGTGAGGAAGGCGACCTGGACTGCCCGGTGCCGGCGGCGCAGTAGCCATCATCCGCTCTTTCCGGGGTTTGGCGATCGTCTCCGCAAGCCGCGCAAGAATGTCGGAACCGATCGCGGCCAGACGTCCTTGGGTCGCAGAGCAACCGCGCCGGGACGCCGGCGCGCGGACCCAAGGAGCCGATCATGATCACCTTTCCCAACGAATCCGCCAGATACCGCACCGCGCGCGAAAAGCTCCTGAAGAAGGAAATCGAGTTGCGCCGAGCCATGGAAGCGGTGGCCGAGGCGCGGCGTGCGCTGCCGCCGGGCGGGCTGATCCGCCAGGACTATGTCTTCGATGCGCTCGATGCCGGTGGCAGGCCGGCGAAGGTGAAACTGTCGGAGCTGTTCGCGCCCGGCAGGGATTCGCTCATCCTGTACAACATGATGTTTCCGCGCCATCCGCGGGAAACGCGCGATGTGGCGATATCAGGCGGCACGGCCAGGCTCGCCCGGCCGGACCAGCCATGCCCGTCCTGCACGGCGCTGCTCGACCAGTTCGACGGCGCGGTCGGGCATCTCGAAGCGGCCGGCTTCAACTTCGTCGTGGTGGCGAAAACCCCGCTCGAAAACCTCGTCACGCTCGGCCGCGATCGCGGCTGGCGCAACATGCGGCTGGTGTCGTCGGCCGCCAACAGCTTCAAGCGTGATTACAATGCCGAGGATGCCGACGGCGCGCAGATGCCGCTGCTGTCGGTGTTTCACCGCGATGGTGACGGCATCAGGCACTTCTGGTCGTCGGAGCTCGGCTTCGCGCCGGCGGAACCCGGCCAGGACCCGCGCGCCATCGGCACCTGCGAGATCCTGTGGAACCTGATGGATTTCACGCCGGAGGGCAGGCCGGATTGGAATGAGCAGCTGCAGTATGGGGAGGCCTGCTGCCATTGAGGGTGGTGCGGCCTCCCTTCTCCCACAAGGGGAGAAGGGGTTCTTCCCTGCTCGCCTTGCGCACGGTTTCCGCACCATTGATCGTGCGCTTCACATCGCTGGTGAAGCTCCCGCTCAAGTCGGCCGGAACATAGGAAGATGCGCTGCATTGATAGTAGACGGTTTGCGACCTCCTTCACGGATTCGAAGTGCGACTCACAATCAGAAACGCATGGGACTTGGTGCGCGAAAGCGTGGTCGGCTTTGTCAACGACAATGCCCTTAGTCATGGCGCGGCGATGGCCTTTTATGCCGCCACGTCGCTGGCCCCGGTTCTGATAATTGTCGTTGCGATCGCTGGCATCGCATTTGGTCATGACGCAGCGCGGCTGGCTTTGTCTGCTCAGATATCGGGGCTGATGGGCTCAGAAAGCGCGGCGCTGCTTCAGACAGCGCTCGAAGGGGCATCCAGCAAATCATCGGGGACCCTGGCGGCCATCGTTGGCGTGGCCACCTTGCTCGTCACCGCCTCCGCGGTCTTTGGCGAGATGCAGCAGGCCCTGAATGCAATATGGAAAGTTGAAACGAAAGGGAGCTCGCTGTCGCGTCTCCTGCGTGCGCGTGCGGCAAGTCTCGGCCTGGTCGCCGCACTCGGCTTCATGTTGCTGGTATCCCTGGTGGCGAGCGCCGCGATCTCGGCTCTGGGCAACACGATCAGCGCTCAATTGCCATTCGGCGAGTTTGTTCTGAGCGCGACCAACACCTTGATTTCCTTTTCCCTGATCTCCGTGATGTTTGCCGCTATCTACAAAGTCTTGCCGGATCGTGCCTTGGAGTGGCGGGATGTCGGGATCGGTGCTGTCGTGACCGCCGCACTGTTCACATTGGGCAAGTCGCTTATCGGTTGGTATATCGGCACAAGTGCGATCGCATCGTCATATGGTGCGGCCGGAGGTCTGCTCGTCATACTGCTCTGGGTCTACTATTCATCAGAAATCTTTCTGTTCGGCGCAGAGTTGACCCGTGCCTATTCCGTTCGACATGGCAGCAGGTCCGACCTGAACGGGCTGGTTCAACATGCATCCACTCAAACTGTTTCAATTCGCCAAGATGCCAGCTCTTCGAGCGCCGTTGCGTTGTTGGCGGTGGCGTGCGTGAGTGCAGTGATGACAGCCTTTCTGCTGGGGCCTCGTCGCCCATAGCGTCAATTCCTGAGAACCAAAGGGGAGATCGCACGTTGCCCTAGCCAACCCCTTTGACAGGAGCACACCATGCCCGACCGAAACCTTGCCGAAATTGCCGAAAAGATGCGCGACATCGATGTCGCCATGCTGTCCACCCATTCCGAAGGCGGCGCCATCGCCGGCCGGCCGATGAGCAACAACCAGGACGTCGATTATGACGGCTCGTCCTACTACTTCACCTGGGAGAAGTCGGAGGTAGTGGCCGAGATCGAGCGCGACGCCAACGTATCTTTGGCCTTCAAGGGCGACGATGGTTTCTGGGTCGCCGTCGAGGGTAAGGCCGAGATCATCCGCGACAAGGCGGCGTTCGAGGAACACTGGAACGAGGACATCGACGAATGGTTCGAGCAGGGCACCGACACGCCTGGGCTTGCCATGATCAAGATCGAGGCCATTCGCGCCCATTACTGGGATGGCGAGGACGAGGGCGAGGTGACACTGCAGGCGTGAGGCCGCCGTTTACCCTTCTCCCGCACGGGAGAAGGGACGCTGCGGGGGCAACCTCACCGCTTCTGCCGCGTTGGGCCTTCGAGGGCACCGACATGGAGAGTATCATGAGACCGCATCTTGCCATCGCCATGCTGGCCCTTGTGGTCGGCGCGCCTTCGGCCTTCGCCCAGCAGGCGGTGCCGTCCACCGGCGTGCCGCCCGTGTCGGAGAACAAGGTCGACACCGATACTTTCACCAAGGCATTGGTCAGCGCCAACCGCTTCGAGATCGAGAGCAGCAAGCTGGCCTTGAAGAAGGGCGTAGCGGCCGATGTGAAGGTTTTCGCCGAGCTGATGGTGAAGGACCACACCAAGGCCGGCCAGGATTTCAAGGCCGCGCTGGAAACGAGCCAGACCACGGCTTCCGTCACGCCCGAAGGTCCGCCGCTGCTGCCGAACGACCAGGCGATGCTCGACCAACTCGAGGCGCTGGACGGCGACGCCTTCCAGGCCAAATACATCACCTTGCAGATGCAGGCGCACAAGCAGGCGGTGGCGATGTTCTCCACCTACGCCCAGTCCGGCGACGACCCGGCGCTGAAGGAGTTCGCCAAGAGGACGCTGGCGACGCTGAAGATGCATGAGATGACTGTCAGGGATCTGGCGGCGGTGCACTAGGGGCGCGCGGGTGAGACCGTGTGCCGAGACTGGCTGAGCCAACCCTCGCTTCGTCATCCACTGGCGAAGCAAGGAGCGAAGCGACGCGGCGCAGACCCCGCGGATCCATGCCGGGACTCCTGTGCGTTGCAGCGGTGCAGAATTCTGCGCCGCTGTGCCTCTCGTGGATGTCGCGGCATGGATCCCAGGGTCTCCGCGACGCCGCTCCGCGGCTGCTACGCCCTAGGATGACGAAGCTGGGGGCGCTTCGGCCAATCTCCGACGGCTGCAATAGCCTGGCAAACCCGCTGCCGCAAAGTGGCTCTGTGCCGGCGCCCGCAGTGCCATAGACTTCCCCCACTAATCCACGGGAGCACCCATGCCCAAGATCGACCTCGCATCCGTCCCCGTCCGCCAAGGTTCCGGTTACCCCGCGCCCTTCGATGCCGCTTGCGCCACCCGCACCCGCCGGCGCCTCGGCGATGCCGGCGGCCTCAGCGATTTCGGCGTCAATTTGATGACACTCCCGCCCGGGGGCTGGTCGAGCCAGCGCCACTGGCACAGCCATGAGGATGAACTCGTCTATGTGCTGGAAGGCGAGTTGACGCTGGTTGAGGATGGCGGCGAGACGCTGCTCAAGGCGGGCGACAGTGCTGCCTTCGCCAAGAACAGCGGCAACGGCCATCACATGATCAACCGGTCGTCGGTTACAGCCCGCTACCTCGAGGTCGGCTCGCGCAACCCGGACGATGTCATCACGTGCTCCGACATCGACATGATGAGCCCGAGTTCGGATGGGCGGTTTTTGCACAAGGACGGCACGCCGTATCCGGGGCAGGGGTGAGCGCTGGCCTTCCTTCTCCCCCTGTGGGAGAAGGTGTCGCCGAAGGCGACGGATGAGGGGTGTTCCAGGGAACACCAACGCCTCACTCCGCTGGAACACCCCTCATCCGTCTCGGCGCTATCGCGCCGATCCACCTTCTCCCACAAGGGGAGAAGGGAAGAACTGCGCTGGCGTTCCGCCAATGATAAGCTCCCTGCCAACCCAGCGAGCATCACCATGAAGAAAGAAGTCATCGAAGTGCCGGTGCTGTCGGCGGCCGTGCGCGCGCTCGGCGTGCCGTTGTCGCTGGTGACCAGGGGCGCGGGGCTGGTCTTCGTGTCCGGCACGCCGCCGCTCGATATCGCGACCGGCAGGCTGGTCAAGGGCGACATCGAGGTGCAGACCGAAGCCTCGCTGAAGGCGCTGAAACATTGCCTGGAAGCGGCGGGTACCTCGCTGGAAAACGTGGTGATGGTGCGCGTCTATGCTGTCAATTCCGGCTTCTACAACGCCATCAACCGGGTCTATGCCAGGCATTTTCCCGACAATCCGCCATCGCGGACCTTCGTGCCGGTGGCGTCATGGCCGATGGAGTTCGATATCGAGATCGAGTGCGTGGCGGTGGCTTGACCCCTGGACCATGCGTCGGCGCTGGCGTTCGCCCGGTAGCGCGATAAGCTCCCCGCAAACGGAGAGATTGCCATGAAGAAGGAAGTCATCGAAGTGCCTGTGATGTCGGACAAGGTGCGGGCGCTCGGCCTGCCGTGCTCGACGGCGGTGAAGGCCAATGGGTTCGTGTTCATCTCGGCGACGCCGCCGGTGGACATGGTGACCGGCGAGATGGTGCGCGGCGACATCGAGGTGCAGACCGAGGCGTCGCTCAAGGCGCTGAAACATTGCCTGGAAGCGGCCGGCACCACGCTGGAAAACGTGGTGATGGTGCGCATCTACGCCGTCAATTCCGGCTTCTACAACGCCATCAACCGGGTCTATGCGCGGTATTTCAGCGTCAACCCGCCGTCGCGGACGTTTGTGCCGGTGGCGTCATGGCCGATGGAGTTCGATATCGAGATTGAGTGCGTGGCGGTCGGGTGAGCCAAGGGCCAAGAATCTTGCTTCTATTTCTTCGACCAGCGAGAACCTATCATTCCGATTGCGAGACGAGACGCGTTTTTGGCCGCAAGCTCCTGATATTTGTCGTCCTTTGCTTCCGCAAAATCGCAAATGCCTTTGAACATTACAAAAGGAATTCTTCTATCCATAGATGTCGCGGCTAAGCCAGCGCACTCCATCTCCCCACCGATGGCTCTCGGAAAGAGCGAGGTCAATTTCTTTTTGAAATCCGGATCATCTACTAGCTTTTCGCCAGATAGAACCGGGCCGACGTGGATACCAAACTCGTCACGGAATTGAGCACGCGCGCTTCTAGCGTAAGTTACGCCCAGGTTGTCAGATGGGATTGGGATACCCCTAGGCTGCAGTGTTCCACCGCGAGCAGCCGCCAGCTCATACGGCAACACGCTGTCAGAGACGATCACGTCTCCGAGCTTTTGTTTGGTTGCGTCGATTCCAAAACAAATACCCACGGAAATTGCGTAGTCCAAATTTGGCATTGCAAGAAATTTGAGCGACGAAATAGTGCTTCCGTGAACGCCACCCGATCCGGCACTCGTTCGAACATGATATATGTGTATCGTGTCATAGTAAGTGTAGATACTAAACGCGACATCCTCGAAAAAATCAGTCCCGCCTGGCTTGTACCCAGCGGACAACAACTCAGAATATACAACTTCGTCTTCTACATCTGTCGCGGTAAATATAACTATTCGATTACGTTCCATACTCTTCAATCCATCTCTTCCGAGTGCTGCGGCGATTTCCTCGCTGTTCTCGGTTGCTTTAGACAGCGATGTTGTAATAATTTCAGCAAATCGCTCCGGCTCAAACGAGTAAGCTCTTCCGGGTAGGATGAAGTTAAAGCCCCTAATGAATTTCTTATATGGCTCACAGTGCCCGATGTCCTCCTTCCGTTTCCTCAGAAAATTAATCATGGTATTGAAGAAAAGTCTCTTCATCTCGCAAAAAGAATAGTACTTTCTGTCGCTTACAAAGCGCAGGTAATCCCTTTCATAATGCCTATGTATAACAAGGGGGTCTAACCCAAGCTTTGAGAGAAACGAGAAATTGACATTGACGTCAAAGTGAGGGAAATATTCAAAATCCTCTATAAGTGGATCATTGTATATCCCTGTTGGGGAAATCAGGCTGTGTTGTGTGGTGTAATGATTGCAAAAAAGCCGCGTCGATATCTCTCCCATCAACCGTGCATCTTTATCTGTTTTGGCAAGAAGTATCTTCTCGTATACAGAAAATGTGGCTGCGACCTTTGGGTCCGGAAGTTGGTCTCGAAGAAAGCTCTCATTGTTCCTTAATACAGCCTTTTCATCGGAGCTAATTAAGTTTGAGCCACTGTATGGATTTAGAGCGCTTATCAGCTGACCTTTAATATGATCGGTCGTGTGTAGTTTTTGTGATCGTTCATATACGCCCTCCAGCGGTTGACTTTTGGCGAAGTAATTTTGGTATTTTTGTCGGTCTATCGAGTACAGGTCTCGCCTTTTTTCCAAGAAAACGTGGAAATCTGGCTCTGCATTTATAAGCTTTAACTGACCTGTTCGTGAAAGCTCACCTACGAGGTGAGCGAACGTCCGTGAACTATTGCCTAGTTCATGGGCCTGAGCGAATGAGGCATAAATTTCTGCTTCGTTCATCATAGAGCACGTCTTGATGAATTTTATGTACTCTTCTTCCGAAAAACTCCTCCTGCGTATGAACGCCAGCTCTCTATTTAAAAAAGACAAATAAATACTTTTACTTGTGTCGATCAAAGGCGTTCTCGTTCAGCATGCGAAAAACATACTGGGACCATGGCTCGAACTTGAAAAAACTGTTCGGAATCTCATCGTAGCACTTCCAGTGCATATTTTTGACTCCGAGTTTTATGTTATCAGTATCCAATTTTTCGGAGGTTCGCACTAAGGAAACGAGGGCCAATCGCATCTTTCGCTCATCAGAAAAGTCATCATACAGCACGCCCGCATAGCGCACTGAGCTTATGAGCTTGTGAGCGTCTTTATATAAAAAATGGAAGAAGTCGTAGAACTCCCTAGCGACGGCGTTTTTGAATCCTATACCAGTCTCATCAAATAAATCTGCATCATCTTGGTATAGGTATCCAGTTATTCCGATGGTGTCCTTATTTTTTATTTTTTCATTATCTTGGATGTATGACGTCGGCTCAAAGCACAAAACTTGATTATTGTGTAAGATAGATATGAAGGTATTAATTACTATTATATTCTGTTTCTGCAGCGCTTCTCGCCGAGGCATATAGCGAAGGGGTAGGTGTTTGAAGAAGCGCAATGGAATATGCTCAGCTTCTGAAAATCCTGCGCTGGGCCGGAATTTCGTAGTTTCTAAATCAATAGAGCAAATTGCCGAATTGTCCAATTGACGTGATCGATTAAACCCGATGTAAATTCGCTTGGGAGCCGGCTTGTATTTTCCCTGTTCGGAAAGCTGTCTTAGCGCAAATATTGCTGGTGCTGTTCGGAAAAAACGTGAGTTAGGTCCGTTCTTCTTGATGTCGGTGGCTATCCTTGCTTGGATCGTCTTCTGAGGCGTGACACCAACTATCCGTCCCTCGAACTTTGGATTTGATCTCAGAAAGTGGCATATTTCAAGCGCTGACGCTGGGCGTTGAAGCTGCTTCAAGGCGTACGCAGCTGCATCGATATACGTGCTATCATGGGTGTGCTTCGCGGGCATTTTGGGAAGCTATATCCGAACGCCAGGGAAGGAAAGAACACTGTGAAATTTGCCACAGGGAGAGAGAAGTAGGTCGGACGCGCCGGTCGTCATCCCTAAGCAAAATACTCCTGCAGCGGCCTGACCTCCAGGCTCCCCGCCTTCAGCGCCGCGATCGCCTCCGCTACCGCCGCAGCACCCGACAGCGTCGTGTAATACGGCACCTTCTGCATCAGCGTTGCCCGCCGCAGCGACTTGGAGTCCGACACCGCCTTCTGGCCGTCCGTGGTGTTAAAGACGATCTGGACCTGGCGGTTGCGGATGGCGTCCTCGATGTGGGGGCGGCCTTCCAGCACCTTGTTTATTTTCTCGGCGACGACGCCGTTTTCGGCGAGGAAGCGCTGCGTGCCCGAGGTGGCCAGCACCTTGAAGCCGAGGCCGGCCAGGCGCTTGACCGCCGGCAATATGCCCTTCTTGTCCTCGTCGCGCACCGAGACGAACAGCGTGCCCGCGCGGGGGAGATCAACACCCGCGCCGAGCTGGCTCTTGGCGAAGGCGAGCGCGAAGTCGCGGTCGAGGCCCATGACCTCGCCGGTGGAGCGCATTTCCGGGCCGAGCAGGATGTCGACGCCGGGGAAGCGGGCGAAGGGGAAGACGGCTTCCTTGACCGCGATATGGCCGGGATTGCGGGCATCGGGCATGGCGCCGTAATGGGCGAAGGCGTCTTCCAGCGTCTCGCCGGCCATGATGCGGGCGGCGATTTTCGCAATGGGACGGCCGATGGTCTTGGCGACGAAGGGCACGGTGCGCGACGCGCGCGGGTTGACCTCCAGCACATAGACCGTGCCGTCCTTGATCGCATACTGCACGTTCATCAGGCCGCCGACATTGAGCGCGCGGGCAAGGGCCGCCGTCTGGCGCTCCAACTCGTCGACCAGTTCGGAAGGCAGCGAGTGAACTGGGAGCGAGCAGGCCGAGTCGCCCGAATGGATGCCGGCCTCCTCGATGTGTTCGAGAATGCCGGAGACGAAGGTCGCCTTGCCGTCGCAGAGGCAGTCGACATCGACCTCGATGGCGCCCGACAGATAGGTGTCGAACAGCAGAGGGTTCTTGCCCAGAAGCGTGTTGATCTGGCCGGTCTTGTCGTTGGGGTATTTCTGCTTGATGTCCTCCGGCACCAGGCCGGGCACGGTGTCGAGCAGGTAGGATTGCAGCATGCCCTCGTCATGGATGATCTGCATGGCGCGGCCGCCCAGCACATAGGAGGGGCGCACCACCAGGGGGAAGCCGAGTTCGCCGGCGACGAGGCGGGCCTGCTCGACCGAATAGGCGATGCCGTTCTTCGGCTGGCTGAGGTTGAGCTTGTGCAACAGCTTCTGGAAACGGTCGCGGTCCTCGGCCAGATCGATCATGTCGGGCGAGGTGCCGAGGATCGGGATGCCGGCCTTTTCCAGCGCATCGGCGAGCTTCAGCGGCGTCTGGCCGCCGAACTGGACGATGACGCCGACCAGTTCGCCCGACGCCTGTTCGGCGCGCAGGATCTCCAGCACGTCCTCCGCCGTCAACGGCTCGAAATAGAGCCGGTCCGACGTGTCGTAGTCGGTCGAGACCGTCTCCGGGTTGCAGTTGATCATGATCGCTTCATAGCCGGCATCGCGCAGCGCGAAGGCGGCGTGGCAGCAGCAGTAGTCGAACTCGATGCCTTGGCCGATGCGGTTCGGCCCGCCGCCGAGGATGACGACCTTCTTGCGCGACGAGACCTGGGCCTCGTTGGCGAGTGCGCCGGCGAAAGGCACTTCATAGGTCGAGTACATATAGGCGGTGGGCGAGGCGAACTCGGCCGCGCAGGTGTCGATGCGTTTGTAAACTGGATGAACGTCGAGCTTTTCGCGAATCTTCTGAACGACTTCGGCGTCGGTCTTCGTCAGCGAGGCGAGGCGGGCATCGGAGAAGCCCATGGCCTTTAGCATGCGCAGATTGACCGCATCCTGCGGGATGCCGTGCTCGCGGATGCGGGCTTCCATGGCCAGGATGCCGGCGATCTGTTCGAGGAACCACGGGTCGATCTTGCACATGGCGTGCACGTCTTCCAGCGACGTGCCCATGCGGATCGCCTGCGCCACCATACGCAGCCGGTCGGGCGTCGGCGTGCCGAGGGCGGCGCGGATGGCGTTGCGGTCGTCGGCATGGTTGGCAACTGCCGCCCCGTGGCCGAGGCCGGGGATCTCGATCTCGTCGAGACCGGTGAGGCCGGTTTCGAGACCGCGCAGCGCCTTCTGCAGCGATTCCTGAAAAGTGCGGCCGATGGCCATGACTTCGCCGACCGACTTCATGGCGGTGGTCAGCACCGGCTCGGCGCCGGGGAATTTCTCGAAGGCGAAGCGCGGGATCTTGGTGACGACGTAATCGATCGACGGCTCGAAGGAGGCGGGCGTGGCGCCGCCGGTGATGTCGTTCTCCAGCTCGTCCAGCGTGTAGCCGACGGCGAGCTTGGCGGCGATCTTGGCGATGGGGAAACCGGTCGCCTTCGAGGCTAGGGCGGACGAGCGCGAGACGCGCGGGTTCATCTCGATGACGACAAGGCGGCCATCGGCCGGGTTGACTGCGAACTGCACGTTGGAGCCGCCGGTCTCGACGCCGATCTCGCGCAGCACCGCGATCGAGGCGTTGCGCATCATCTGATACTCTTTGTCGGTGAGCGTCAGGGCAGGGGCGACGGTGATCGAATTGCCCGTATGCACGCCCATCGGATCGATGTTCTCGATCGAGCAGACGATGATGCAATTGTCCGCCTTGTCGCGGACGACCTCCATCTCGTACTCCTTCCAGCCGAGCACGCTTTCCTCGATCAGCACTTCGGTGGTCGGCGAGGCGTCGAGGCCGGACTGGACGATCTCGTAGAATTCGGCCCTGTTGTAGGCGATGCCGCCGCCGGTGCCGCCCATGGTGAAGGAGGGGCGGATGATGGCGGGCAGGCCGACATGGTCGAGCGCCTGGGCGGCGATCGCCATGGCGTGGCTGATGTAGCGCTGCTTGCGGTCGCCTTCGCCGAGGTTCCAACGGGTTTCCAGCGCGTCGAGCGCGGCGTCTAGGTTTTCCGGCTTCTCGGCCTTGAGTGCGGCGCGCTCGGCCTCGTGCGTCTTGCGGTCGGCGTTCTTGACGTCGGTGGCGTTGGCCAGCATCGACTTTGGCGTTTCCAGGCCGATCTTGCTCATCGCCTCGCGGAACAGCGCGCGGTCCTCGGCCTTGTCGATGGCCGTGGCGTCGGCGCCGATCATCTCGACATTGTAGCGCTTGAGCACGCCCATGCGGCGCAGCGACAGAGCGGTGTTGAGCGCGGTCTGGCCGCCCATGGTCGGCAGCAGCGCGTCGGGCCGCTCCTTGGCGATGATCTTGGCGACCACCTCGGGCGTGATCGGCTCGATATAGGTGGCGTCGGCCAGTTCCGGATCGGTCATGATGGTGGCCGGGTTGGAATTGACCAGGATGACGCGGAAGCCCTCTTCCTTCAGCGCCTTGCAGGCCTGGGTGCCGGAATAGTCGAACTCGCAGGCCTGGCCAATGACGATGGGGCCGGCCCCGATGATCAGGATCGACTTGATGTCAGTGCGTCTTGGCATGGCGAAGTTCCGTTTGGCGGGCGGCTTGCACAAAAAACCGGGACGGGAAGACCCGGCCGGTTGTGCTCGCGATTCTGGTATCAGGCTAGGTGGGCCTTATAGGGAAGAGTTTTGGCGGATGTAACCCCGAAAATGCGAAGAAGGCAGTAGGGATTGGGCAATAGACAGCAGGGGAGCTTCAAGCGCCTCGAGCGTATGCCCCTACTGCCTATTCCCTACTGCCTACTGCCTAATCCCTAGTCTCCAAACGCCACCGTGTCCGTGATCTCGAAGCGTTCGGAGACGCCGATGCGGATCAGGTTCAGGCTGCCCTCGCGTGTGTAGCGGAATTCGCTGTGTCCGTTCGAGCCGGCCGGCAGGCGGGCGTCGAAGGAGATGACGCGGCTGCCGCCGTCGGGCCAGATCACGATGATGTCGGCCTTGTCGGCGCCCTTGTGCACGACGGTCGCCGCGCAGCGCTCCATCGGCTGGCCGAAATAGCGGGAGCAGGGGATCTCGAGGCCACCGCCCGGGGCAAGGGAAGCCGGCCGCGGCGGCAGTTCGGCAACGGTCTGCGTGTCGAGGGCGGGCGCGGCATCGGCGGATTCCGGCCGCGGCGTGGGAACGGGAGCGGATCCCGCCGCCGAGCCGCTGTCCGCCGTACCGGCATCGCCGTCGGGGGCCGGGATTATTTCCCCGGTCGACGGCGTTTCACTCGCCGCCAGGGCCAGGCCGTAGGCATCCTGCATGGCGATGGTGGCGGCGGATTTCACCTGAGCTTCGGCCACGGGTTGGGCCACGCCGCCCAGCCTTGCCGTCAGGTCGGGCGGCGGCGTGCCGCTGCTCGATGCCTGGGCGGCGGTTGGTGTCGCCGCGGCTGGGTCGCCGGCGGCGGGCATGGCCGCATCGGGAGCGGCTGGTGGTGCATCCGCTGCCTGGTCGGGGCTGGGCACGGTTGCCGGATTGACGGGCACGAGGTAGCGCGCGGGCGCCCAGCCGGTGGCTTTGGGATTGTCCGATACAACCTTGCACCATGGGTGCCCGTCAATGTCGTTGCAGCCAAGGTTCCTGACGCTTGCACCGGCAGCCAGGCGGGTTTCGGTCTTGCCGATCGCCGATGGCTTGGCGCGGATATTGAGCAGGTCGTCGGGGGCGAGGCCGGTGACGATGGAGATGAACGGCGCCTCTTCGGCCTGGGCAGGCACGACAGCCGGCCACGCCGCCATCAGCAACGGAGCCGCAATCAGCGCATGCAAACTTTTTCGGAGCGTAACTGTGCGCCTCTTCATTTGGCCGTGCGCCGATACTCAAATCACCATGCCGTGGCGGTTCCGCCGCGTACCCGGCCGGTTTTATAAGGGACGAAGCGCCGCCATGTAAGTCCGAAAATTCAAACGAGCCATGGTGCTGGTCCGGCGGGAGGAGCCCCGCCGTTGCTTCCAAAGCCCCAGCGGCGGTGCAGGTTTATGGCTCAGGATCGCGGATTTGACCGTGCAGGGATGCTTACGGCATGAAGCCGGTTCTGAGCGCGTGGGCCCATTCCGGGCGTCCCGCCTGTTCGGCCTGTCGCGCCGCCGCTTCATGGTCATAGTCGACGGCGATGGCCTCGAAACGGTCGGGCCGGCCTTCGCCGCCCAATGTGACGATGCCGTAGCGCGCATGCGGCGAGCCCTGTTCGGAAACATGCGCGGGCGGGGTGGAATCATCATAGGCGGGGCAGCCGATGCTGCCCGGATTGAAGATGACGGGACCGCCGGGGACGCGGATCAGCTCCGGGCGGTGGCTGTGGCCGCAGAGCGCGATGCGGCAGGCGGGGTCGAGTGTCTTCAGCCGCCGCCGGATCGCCGCCAGCGGCGCGCGCACCAGTTGGCCATCGACGATCGCGTCGAGCAGATATTTCTCGTCATGGTCGGGCCGGGCGTGGAAGGCGACAATGCCTGGCGCGATCTCCAGCGTCAGCGGCTGGGCGAAGAGAACCTGGCGCTGCGCCTCGGTCAGCCGCTCCTTTGCGTAGACGTCGGACGCCCACATGGTCTCGTCCGCGGGATCGGCGGCGACGCGGCGGTCGTGGTTGCCGCGCACCGTCGGCAGGTTCAGCGCCTCAAGCCGGGCAAACGTCTCGCGAGGCCAGAGCGGGCCGGAAACGCTGTCGCCGAGATTGACGGCGAGATCAGCGCCGCCACGCCGGCGCAGATCCTCCAGCACGGCGTCCAGCGCCAGGACGTTGCCATGGATATCGGCGAGGACGGCAATGCGCATGGGGAGGCTCCGGTGGTGAGGCAGCGTTTCCTCTCCCTCGCGGATCGGGGAAGAGGTGGCCGCGAAGCGGCCGCAGTCGGCGCTTCCTTGCCTTGGCTGTTAACGCCGCGTCGTGATTCAGGCCGGTACTTCGAGGTCGTGGCCGCCGACCGTCGGGAGTGCCGGGTCGTCCACGGCCGCGGCGATGACGCTGTCGAGCAGGCCGGGGAAGCGGGCGTCGAGGTCGGCGCGGCGCAGCGTGATCATGCGGTTGGTGCCGGCCACTTCGGCGCGGGTGACGCCGGCCTCGCGTAGCTTGGCAAGGTGGTAACTGAGATTGGTCTTGGAGGCGAGGTCGAGGAACTGGCTGCAGTTCAGCGGCACGCCTTCCTTGCTGGCGAGATAGCGCACGATAGCCAGCCGCGTCGGGTCTCCGAGCACGCCAAGCACGATGGGCAGGCTGATCTGGTCCGTATTGGGGTGTGGCAAGGTCATGGCTGGAACCTAAGCACGGTTCGGGCCGATTTCAACGCGTCTGTCCCGCCGTGGCCGTGCACAGTGTTTCTCCGTCCTGGGATCCGTGCTGACACAGGGCTGTCAGGATGGTTCAGCTATTTTCCCCTGGCTTCATTGACATCATGACCTGTTATGTCCAATTGTTCAATAACTTTTGAACTAAGGACACCTGCCATGGACAAGCGGCTCTTCTGGCTCGCGCTCGGATCGTTCACGATCTCGACCGAAGGCTTCGTCATCTCCAGCCTTCTGCCCGACATCGCCAGGGATGCCGGCATTTCCATCCCGCTCGCCGGCTCGCTGATCACCGCCTTCGCGCTCGCCTATGCGGTCGGCACGCCGATCCTGGCGACGCTGACGGGCGAATGGGACCGGCGCCGCGTCATCCTGTGGACGCTGGTGTTCTTCGTCATCGGCAACGTTGTCGCCGCCTTGAGCTCATCCTTCGAAGTGCTGTTGGCAGCACGCATCATCATGGCGCTGTCCTCCGGCCTGTTCGCCGCGACCGCGCAGGGCACGGCGGTGGCGCTGGTCGATGACCATCACCGGGCGCGTGCCATCGCCGTCGTCGTCGGCGGCACCACCGTCGCCGTCGCCGTCGGCGCGCCGCTTGGCGCGCTGGTCGCGGCGGTCGCCGGCTGGCGCGGCACCTTCTATGCCATTGCCGGGCTTGGCGCGCTTGCCGGCGCCATCCTGTGGTACCGGCTGCCGCGCGGCATCGTCGGCACCAGGCTGCCGCTCAGGCGCCGGCTGGCGGCGGCCATGCGGCCCGGCGTGATGCCGATCCTGGTGACGACATTGCTGGCGCTGACCGGCGCCTTCACCGTCTTTGCCTATGTCGCGCCGCTTGCCATCGAAGGCGCCGGCCTCAGCCAGATCGCGCTGCCCGGCATGCTGCTCGCCTTCGGCGTCGGCGCCGTCATCGGCAACATCGCCGGCGGCCAGGCGGCCGACCGCTTCGGCGCCACGCGCACCGTAGGCTGGTCGCTGGCGCTGAGCGCGGCCATGCTGGTGATGCTGTCGGTCGTGCCGACCTTCCTGCCGCAGCATATTGCCGGCCCGGCGCTCATGGCGATGATGGTGCCGTGGGGCATCGTCGGCTGGGCTTTCCCGCCGGCGCAGGCCAGCCGCATCATCAAGCTGGCGCCCGACGCGGCCCCGATCGTGCTGTCGCTCAACGGTTCGGCGCTCTATCTCGGCGTGGCGCTGGGCGCGGTGGTCGGCGGTGGCGTGCTGCGCTACGGCGCGCCGGCCGACCTCGGCCTGGTCGCCGCCGCCTTCCCGTTGATCGGGCTCGGCATCGTGCTGGCCGGCCGATGGGCGGCACGGCCGGTCGCGATGCCGGCTGAGTAGAACCTGTCTTGAACCCGCCGGCCAGCTCAGCTGGCTGGCGGAAAATCAAAATCCAGCGCGGAAATATCATCCAACGCCGCGCGCAACTTCGCTGCCTTCTCCTTGCCGACCATGTCTTCGAAGCGCTGTTGGGCCACCCGCCACAGCTTCATCGCCTCATCGAGCTTGACCAACCCTTGAGGCGTCAGCCGCACCCGCTTGATGCGGCGGTCGGCCGGATCGGCGAAGGTCTCGACATAGCCGTCGCGGATCAGCGGCTTCAGCGTGTGGCCGAGCGCCGACAGATCCATGATCAGGGCAGACGCAATGGCGCCCATCGCCGGTTCGTTGGAGATGTGGATCTGATAGAGCAGGCCCTGCTGCGTGGCTTTCAGGCCCGAGGGCGCCAGTACGTCATCGTAGTACTGGCCAATCTTGCGCGTCGCGCGACGCAGCATGGCGTTGTTGCAGAGCGACAGTCCGGGCAGGGCCTCTTTCGACATGACGGTTCCCTCGGCGGCGCAGACATGATGTCCGGCTGCCGCCTGACAAATAATCCCGGATGCGCTCATTGACAAGA
Organism: Mesorhizobium sp. HAY1-8B; assembly: GCF_056868045.1. NCBI lineage: Bacteria > Pseudomonadati > Pseudomonadota > Alphaproteobacteria > Hyphomicrobiales > Phyllobacteriaceae > Mesorhizobium > Mesorhizobium sp. HAY1-8B. The sequence goes on along the minus strand of NZ_CP200321.1, from coordinate 6,244,564 downwards.
TAGTGGCATATGCCTATTTTGCCGATAGTGGCATATACCACTAAATCAATCAGACGGCTTGCCGGCAAGGTGAGGGCTGACGTCCACGGTGCCGGCGACAAGGTCGAAGCGAACAGTTCGAGATAGAAGGACAGGACAATGAGTGGACAGGTAAACAAGGGCACGGCGGTCGTCACCGGCGCCTCATCGGGCATCGGCGCGGTCTATGCGGACCGGCTGGCTGGGCAGGGTTACGACCTGGTTCTGGTGGCGCGGCGCGCCGACCGGCTCGAGGAACTGGCTGAGAAACTGCGCTACGCCTACGATCGCAAGGTCAGCTTCATCACAGCCGATCTGTCCGATGACGAGGACGTGCGCCGTGTAGAGCGGCTGATATCGGCCGACGACAGCGTGACGCTGCTCGTCAACAATGCCGGCCTTGGCGGCCAGCAGGTGGTGGCGACGGCCGACGCCGACGCGGCCGAACGCATGATCAAGGTCAATGTCATCGCCTTGACCCGTTTGACCCGTGCCGTGCTGCCGGGTCTTCTGGCTCGCAACCGCGGCGCCATCGTCAATATCGCCTCGGTGCTTGCCTATGAGACCTCGTTCGGCGGCATCTACAGCGGCACCAAGGCCTATGTCGTCAACTTCACCGAGGCCCTGCACCGCGAGGTCGCGGGCACCAATGTGAAGGTGCAGGTGGTGCTGCCGGGCGCGACCCGGACCGATTTCTGGGAACTTGCCGGCAGCGATATCGACCAGCTCCCGAAGGAAATCGTCATGTCCGCCGACGATATGGTCGATGCGGCGCTTGTCGGCTTGGCCAGGGGCGAAGCCGTCACCGTGCCCGCTCTTGCCGATGCCGGCAAGCTGGACACTTTCCTTGGTGCCCGGCAAGCCTTCTATGGCAGCCTGCACGCCGGCAAGCCGGCCGCCCGCTACGCGGCTTGAGGCAGCAAGGCTTGGGTTCCTCGCTCCCATTCTATGGGGGCGTGGAACTGGGCCATCGCCTCACGCCGATCGCCACATCGGGATGATCGACGCCGCCAGCACCAGCGCCAGCACGATGTTGAGCGCGCGCCATTGCCACTCGGTCTTGAGCAGCCGTGCCAGCACCATGCCGGCGAGGCACCAGACGGACAGCGAGATGGCGGCGGTGAGGCCGAAGGTCGAGCCGAGCAGCAGGGCAAGCTGTCCCGGGCCGTCGGCCAAGGCGGCGAACGAGGCCGCCGCACCCAGCCCCATCGCCCAGCCCTTGGGATTCATCCACTGGATGCCGGCGCCGCCCAGGAAGCTGTTCGGCCTGGCCATGCTCACGTCGAGATTGGGCGGCCCGGCGCGACCGATCTTGACCGCCAGCCAAAGAAGATAGAGCGAGCCGGCGATCTTCATCGCCAGTTGCAGCGAAGGGACCGCAAGCAGCAGGCCGGCGAGCCCAGCGGCGGCTGCGCCTGTCACGGTGGCGAGGCCGGCGGCACTGCCGATCATCAGCGGAACGGACCGGCGAAAACCGAACTGCGCCCCCGAGGCAGTCGACAAGGTTGTGGCGATACCAGGCGTGGCCGTGGCCACGAAGGCAAACAGGATGAGCGGCAGGATGGGCTGGAGCATGGGGCGTCCTTCTCGGAGGCCCCATGGTAGGCTTGGGCCGGCATCAGTAAATGCAATGTTTGTGATATCAGGCATTAGCATCTATAATGCCGATATGATCCGCAATCTCGATACGGCGCTGATACGCACTTTCGTCACCGTCGCCGACAAGGCCAGCATGACGGCGGCCGCCAATGTGCTGCACCTGACGCAGGGCGCCGTCAGCCAGCAGGTGAAGCGGCTGGAGGAGACGCTCGGCTGCAGCCTGTTTGAGCGCGACCGGCGCGGCCTGCGCCTGACGCGGTCGGGCGAGCGGCTGTTCGACAAGGCCAGGCGCCTGCTCAGCCTCAACGACGAGATCTGGGCGGAGATGGCGGGCTCCGCGGTCGCCGGGCAGGTGCGGCTCGGCGTGCCCTACGATCTGGTCGGAACCTTGCTCGCGCCGGTGCTGAAGGCCTATGCCGAGACCTATCCGCAGGTCGAGATCTCGCTGGTCTGCGCCTCGTCGCCGGAACTGGCGTCAGCGCTCGCGGCCGGAACCATCGACCTTGCGGTGATCGAGGAGCGGGTCGGCCCGACATCAGGCGAATGCCTGGCCATCGACCGCTTGGTCTGGGTCGGCGCCAGAGGCGGCACTGCGCGCGCCAAGCGGCCGCTGCCGGTGTCGATCGTCGCCGACACCTGCGCCTTCCGGCCGGTGGTGCTGGCGGCGCTCAACGAGCATGGGCTGGAATGGCGCACCGTGTTCGAGAACGGCAATATCGACGCGACGACGGCGACCGTGCGCTCCGACCTTGCCGTCACCACGTGGCTCGCTTCGACCGTGCCGGCCGATCTCGACATCCTGCCGTTCGAGACCGGCCTGCCGCCGCTGCCGAATTTTTCGATCAACCTGCATTTGCCAAGGCACGGCGTCGGGCCGGCGGCGCAGGAATTCGCGCGGCATATACGCGATGGACTGGCGCGACGGCCTGTCGCGGCTTGAGACCAAGCAGCACTAGGTTTCCTCGCCCCCGTCGATCGGGGAAGAGGAAAGGTGCCAACGCCGGGTCCCGCTATTTCCAGTTCCTGCGCCGCTCGAGCTCGGCGTCGGACGGCTCCCCGGTGACAAAGGAGCCGACCTCGATTTCGCCTGATCGTTCGTAGGTCGCGATGATGACGCCGGTGCTGGAGGTCTGCGACTTGGCAAGCCTGAAGGCGGCCGGCATGGCGTCATCGCCGAACAGCCGTTTGCCCTTGCCCAGCAGCAGCGGGAAGATCATCAGCCGGATTTCGTCGATCAGCCCGTTGGCGAGCAAGGTCTGGATCAGGTTGCCCGATCCCTGGATGAGGAGGTCAGGTCCATCCTCCTGCTTGAGGCGGCGCAGTGTCGCGACGATGTCGGGCCCAAGCGATTGCGTGTTCTGCCAAATGAGGGTGTCAGGCCGATGCGTCGCCACATATTTGGTCGCCGGGTTGAATGCATCCGCAATCGGATCTTTCTGATACGGCCAGTACGCGGCGAAGATGTCATAGGTCCTGCGGCCGAGCAGCAGGGCGAAGGGTTTGGAGAAGAGTTCTTCCATTGCCGCGCCTCCCACCTCGTCGAAGTAATGGAAGGTCCAGCCGCCGAACTTGAAGCCGCCGACGGGATCCTCCTCCGGCCCGCCCGGCGCCTGCATGACGCCGTCCAGGCTGACGAAGGTGGCGGCGATGATCTTTCTCATTGGTCTCTCCCTTGTTCCATCCACGCCGTCACGGCCGGAGCATGGCCCAAGGACGGACCGCCCGCGGCCATCCCGACAGGGGTCGCGAAATTTTGGACAAGCCGGCCCATCGATCCGTCAGTTGCCGGGTTTGGCGCGGAGATCTTTCGATGAGAACCAGACGTCGCCGAAGATGGCCGTGGCCGTGCGGTCCGGCGCCTTGTCGCTCGTCAGCCATATCGAGCGGCTGCGCGTGGCTTGCTCGCGGGTCGGGATCTTCGCCGCAAGATCCGCAACCGAGGCACCGAAGCATGGGATGAACCAGGAGCGCATGAAGGGATCGCAGGCGAAGCCCTTTTGGGTGCGGGTCACCATCACCGCCAGCGGGACGCGCTCGGCCGGGCGCCAGGGGAAGATCATGCGGCCGCCGGGGCGCAATGCCTTCAGCCATCCGGCTGGAGGGGCGACGACCCCGGCGTTGACATAGATGATGTCGGATGGCGGCAAGGGCATGGTCACGGCATCGCCATGGACGACAGTCGCATTGCCATAGGCTTCGAGATTCTTGCGCGCCAGATCGGCCAGTCTGCCGTCGAGTTCGAAGGCGGTGACGGTGCCGCCAGGTGACACCAGCCTCGCCAGTACGGCTGAGTAATAGCCGGTGCCGGCGCCGATATGCGTGACGGTCTCGCCGGGTTTTGGCGCCAGTTTTCCGATCCACGCGGCGTGCAGGAAGGGCTCGCCATTGTTGATGCCCTTGTCGGCATCGAGCGCCACCAGCACGTTCTGGTAGATGTGGGCGGGGTCGGCGCTCGGCGTGGTGACCTTGCCGTTGCCGGCGACGATCGTCCACGGCCCAGGGCCTAGAAAGGCTTCGCGCGGTACAGTGGTGAACACTTCCTCCAGGCGTGGATCCGATGAGGCGGCATTGGCCGCCATCAGCCGCGCGTAGAATCTCCTGATATCTTCTATCGTGCTCATGGCGCCAAGATAGCGCGATTTGGCGGTTTGTCTCGCGATCCGGGGGAACCTTAGCCGACCCCGAACATCGTGTCGTAGAGCAGCTTGAAATTGAGCACCAGGATGATCGCGGCGACCACCCAGGCAAGGGCCGCCACGGCGCGCGGGATGGCAAGGCTGCCCATCTTCTTGCGGTCGGAGACGAACTGTACCAGCGGAATGACCGCGAAGGGCAATTGCATGGACAGGATGACCTGGCTGAACACCAGCAACTGGCCAGTGCCCTTTTCGCCGTAGAGCGCGGTGACGACCACCACCGGGATGATGGCGAGGCCACGCGTCAGAAGCCGCCGGGCCCAGTTGGGGATGCGCAGGCGCAGGAACCCTTCCATGACGATCTGGCCGGCAAGCGTCGCCGTAACCGTCGAGTTGAGGCCGGAGGCAAGCAGTGCCACGGCGAACAGGATCGAGGCGATGCCCAGGCCCAGGAGCGGCGACAGCAACTCGAAGGCCTCGCCGATCTCCGCGACATCCTGGTGGCCGGTATTGTGGAAGGCGACAGCCGACACGATCAGGATGGCGGCGTTGACGAACAGCGCCAGCATCAGGGCGATGGTGGAGTCCATCGTCGCCCATTTGACGGCGTCGCGCTTGCCTTTTTCCGTGCGCTCATAGGCGCGGGTCTGCACGATCGAGGAATGCAGGTAGAGATTGTGCGGCATGACGGTGGCGCCGATGATGCCGATCGCGATGTAAAGCATCGCCGGGTTGGTGACGATTTCCGAGGACGGCACGAACATAGAATGCAAGATCGTGCCGGCAGGTGGGGCGGCGACGAAGATCTGGATGGCAAAGCAGCTGAAGATGATGATCAAAAGCGCGATGACGAAGGCTTCGAGATAGCGGAACCCCTTGTTCATCAGGAGCAGTACCAGGAAGGTGTCGAGAGCGGTGAGCATGGCGCCGCCGATCAGCGGAATGCCGAACAGCAGCTGCAATGCGATCGCCGTGCCGATGACTTCGGCGAGGTCACAGGCGATGATGGCGAGTTCGCAGGCGATCCACAGCACGAAATTGACCGGGCGCGGATAATAGGCGCGGCAGGCCTGGGCGAGATCGCGGCCGGTGGCGATGCCAAGGCGTGCGGCCAGCGCCTGCAGCAGTATCGCCATCAGGTTGGACAGCATGATGACGAACAAAAGCGTGTAGCCGAACTGGGCACCGCCGGCGAGGTCGGTCGCCCAGTTGCCGGGATCCATATAGCCGACCGACACCATGTAGCCGGGGCCCATGAAGGCGAACAGACGGCGGAACCAGACGCCGGAATTCGGCACCGCGACGGAGGAATTGACCTCGCGCAGGCTGGGCTGATCGTCCTCGTCCCGTCCGGCGAACCGCCATTCGGACCGGGTGGCTGTAACTTCTGTTTCTGACATGGAAAGGCTTTCCGCGACGTCCGGAGGATATCCGTAACCTATGTCATGGCTCAACATTATGCAATAGGCTATATTTCATTGTCGGTGCTTTTTGCCGGACGCTCCGAAGTGCGTGTGCAAGCGCCAATCGGAAACACCGGTTGCGCCTGTGGGGGAATGCAAATAAACGGCCTGAAGAATCAGAGCCCGTGCTATAAAAGCCGCGACGGCCAAACTCCCGAGGAGGAGCGCGCATTGGCGCTGAAGAACAGACCGGTTCCGCGCGAGCCCTTGCCCGACGCCGATGTCCATTCGGAAGGGTTCAGGCAGACGCGCGAAGCGCGCCGCAGCGCGCTGGTCGAGGACTATGTCGAGCTGATCGCCGACCTGATCGAGGACGGCAACGAGGCGCGCCAGGTCGACATCGCCGCACGGCTCGGCGTCGCCCAGCCCACGGTGGCCAAGATGTTGACGCGACTGTGCGCCGACGGGCTCGTTTCGAGAAAACCCTATCGCGGCGTGTTCCTGACCGATGCCGGCCGCAAGGTGGCGGAAGAAAGCCGCATCCGCCACCAGACGGTGGAAGCCTTCTTGCGTTCGCTGGGCGTCAGCGCCGAAACGGCGCGCATCGATGCCGAGGGCATCGAGCACCATGTCAGCGCCGAGACGCTGGAAGCATTTCGCAAGGCCATGACCGCGCCGCGTTAGAGCAATTCCAGGAAAAGTGTGTAACGGTTTTCCCGGGACAAGCGCGTAGCGCTTGCCCTTGGGAATTGCGTAAAAACAAATAGCTGGAGCGGTTCTGCGATTCCGTGAAACGCTGAACCGCTCCAGGCCGCTTAGCCGTTCTCGGACGGCCGCCGGAACCACCGCACCTTACGCACGTTGCTCCTGATGTCGCACCAAGGGAGGAAGCAATGGGCGTTGAACAAGCACCGACCGCCAAGGGCAAGCAAGCCGCCAAAGGGTTGAAACAGGCGGCCGCGAAGGACGAGCGCAAGACCGAGGCCGAAACCGGCCGTCCGCTGAAAAAGGGCGCCGCGCGTTTCGAGGAGCGCTCGAAAAGCTCCGACGGCAAGAGTGCCGGCGCCAAGCAGAAGGGCTGAGGCCGGGCCGGCGTCAAGGCGCCGGCATGTTCACTCCCGCACATCCTGCACCCAGCTTCTGGGGTGGCCGTCGACGCGGAACTGGAAGATGAAATAGGGCGGGATGCAGGTGCCTTCGCCGGGCTTGGCCTGTGGCAGGTCGTCGTAGCCGGCGGTGCAGATATAGTCCTCGCGGCAGGGATGCGCCTTGTCGCAGGCGCGCAGGCCGGCGGTCTTGGTGAATTCCCTGGTGCAGAATTTGTGGTCCTTGCCGGATGCGACGCAGTCGTTGAAGCCGGTCTTGGCGAGACGACCGCATGTCGCCTCGTCGGGAAGCCTGTCGCAGGTCGCCTTGCGCAGCATGCCGCCGGGAAAGCCGCCGGTCTTCTGTTCGGGGTTGTCGTAGCGCTGGCGCGCGGCGCCGTAGCCGGCGAGCTTGACCAATGGTTTCTTGTCACGCGCGGGGTCGATGGCGCATGCCTTGGCGGTGGCCGGCGACAGGCGGCAATACTGGTCGTTGCCCCATGTCGACATTCTTATCTGGCCGAACTCGACGGGATCGCCGACCGCGGTGCCCTTCTCGCTGACGCAAGTACCGAAGCCCGGATGGATGGCGCTTTCATGGACGCCGGCGCAGCGCAGGCCGGCACCACAGGTCCAGTCCTTGAAGCTAGCGTCCTCGCCGCGATAGCAGATCGAGCCCCAGCCATTGTACAGGTCGGTGCCCTCCAGCGCTTCGGCATATTTCTGATCCGGACGAGCAGCGAAGCCTCTGGTGAAATCCGGATGGCCGCCGGCGGCGAATTGCTCGACGATGGCGCGGCGGCGCGGCAGGTCGGCGAAGAACACCGCCGAGCCTGGCACGAAGACGGCGTTGCGCCGCGGTTCACTGGCGGGGTCGGCGCCGGTGTAGTGGAAGCCGGCAATGCCATGCGTCTGGTGGCAGCCGGTGCAACTCATCTCGTTCAGCCGCAGATTGAAACCGGCCACCGACTTTATGCTGGCGAGCGTGTTGCCCCGGGCGACATAGTCCCGCAGCGCCTTGTCGATATCAGCGTCGTCAACCAGCCCATAGGCGATGTTGTTCTGCGAGCGGCTCAACCCTCCGGGCGCGACGGATACGGCGCTCTTGCTCAGGAACTTCTCGTCGATGACGAGCCGGCCATGGTCGAGGTCGTAGATGTTGCGGTCGGTGAGCAGCCATTTGGCGAAGGACTTGACGTCGGCCAGCACTGTCGCGCGGTCGATCTGGTTCTCCATCTTCGCTTCGTGGAAGCTCGAGGTCGCCGGGTCCCATTTGAAGATTTTCAGGAGATATTCGGCATGGCCACCGAAATCGCGCCGCGTCGAGGCCGATAGCCGCAGCACCTGCATGTTGAGTTCGAGCCGCATGATCTGCGAGGAATTCAGCATCGCGCCGGACAACGGCCCTTCATCGGAACGCAGCCAGGCCGCCAACTGCTCGGGCGGCAGGTCCTTCTGGCCGGCGACAAGCCAGCGCTGTGCGATTTCGGCGCAGGATACGTCGGCGGCACGTGGCAAATCCCTCGAGGCACGGGCCTGCGCTCGCGTCGGCTTGGCATTGAACACCAGGCTCATGGTCAGCGGCAGGCGCGACGAGATGCGCTGCGCGACCTTTCCCCTGGCCGGCTTTTCGGCGACCGAATAGTGGAAGCGGTAGATCAGCCTGATCTCGCCGCATTCGGTGTGGCCGAGATAGCCGCGATCCATGCGGTTGACGACGCCGGTCAGGTCGAGCGTCGAGCCGTCATCGTCGATATATCTGGGGTTGAACTTCTGGCTGGTGTCGCCCGATCTGGCCATGGCCGCGACATAGGGGTCGGGGCTGGTCTTCGGTTCGTCCGATATCTCCTGCCTGACCGTGTCGCGCACCGTGGCCAGCGCCGGCACTGAAAACAGGCCGTGATTGTCGACGTCGCGGGTGAGACCGAGCGCGGGTCCGAGCAGCCGGCTGATCGACAGGCCGCCTCGCTCAAGTGCCTGCAAGGTGGCCGGGTCGGTGACGGCAACGCTGGAATCCAGCGTCACCGCGCCGGCGCCTTGCAGGCCAAGGCAGAACAGCGCTGCCAGCAGCGACAGGAATTGACCGACCCTCTGCAAGCCTCGCACGCCCCCGGTTTGCTGGCGATGCTACAGGCCTTGCGGGCTCTCGGCCAGAGCACCATGCCAGGCACCCCGGCGGCCTCGAAAAATGCTGTGACTTGGTGCAACCATTGGGCTAATTGTTTGTTGGGTTGAGCCGGCCTGCCGGAGCAACGGGGAAGTTTGCAGCGCGAGGAGTTGCCATGCTCTGGAGAGGCCGTCGTCAGAGTGACAATATCGAGGACGACCGCAGCGACAGCGGCGGTGGTGGGATCGGCGGCGGCGGCCAGTTCCGTCTCCCCATTGGCGGTCGCACCGGTGGCGGCGGCAGCATCTTCCTGGTCATCCTGGTGGTGCTGGCCGGATGGTATTTCGGCTTCGATCCTTCGGCGATCCTGGGCGGAGGCGATGGTGGCCTGCTGCCGGGCGGTGGCGGCCAGATCACTGACAACAGCGGTGGCCAGGACAGCGGCACGGCACCCGCCAATGACGAGATGAAGCAGTTCGTCGCGACCGTGCTGGCCGAGACCGAGGACACCTGGACCGGCATCTTCAAGTCGCAAGGGTTGACCTATGAGGACCCCAAGCTGGTACTGTTTTCCGGCCAGGTGCGTTCGGCGTGCGGCTTTGCCTCGGCGGCCGCGGGGCCGTTCGATTGTCCCGGCGACCACAAGGTCTATCTCGACATGACCTTCTTCCAGCAACTCGATCAGCAGTTCGGCGCTTCCGGCGAGTTCGCCCGGGCCTATGTGGTCGCCCATGAGGTCGGCCACCACGTGCAGAACCTGACCGGCATCATGTCCAAGTTCAATCAAATGCGGCAAGGCATGAGCGAAGCCGACGCCAACCAGTTGTCGGTGCGCATCGAACTGCAGGCCGATTGCTTCGCCGGCGTGTGGGCTCACTACACGGCGCAGAAGGGCATATTGGAGCAGGGCGACATCGAAAGCGCGCTGAACGCCGCCAAGCAGATCGGCGACGACACGCTGCAGAAGAAGATGCAGGGCTATGTCGTGCCGGAAAGCTTCAACCACGGCACCTCGCAGCAGCGCCAGACCTGGCTGGCGCGCGGCTACAAGAGCGGCAAGCTGTCGGACTGCAACACGCTGAGCGGCCCGATCTGAGCACTCGCGTCATGGCAATACACTGACGGCGAAGACGCCGTCAGTGAGTGTCAGGATCAACTATTCCCTCCTGTTCTTGCATTGTTCCTTTTCGCGGGCTCGCCTATAAGGTGCGTCCGACTGCGCAGGGCGGCCGGAGGAGCCTGACCATCATGATCGACCCCAAAACCGCCAGGCGGGGCCTTGCGCTGGTTTTCACCACGCTGCTGCTCGACATTATCGGTTTCGGCATCATCATGCCGGTGCTGCCAGCCTATTTGCAGGAATTGACCGGTGTCGGCGTCAGCGAGGCGGCCATCGAGGGCGGTTGGCTGTTCTTCGTCTACGCCGCCATGCAGTTCTTCTTCGCACCCATCATGGGCGGCCTGAGCGACCGCTTCGGGCGGCGGCCGATCCTGCTTGCCTCGGTGCTGACCTTTTCCATCGACAATCTGATCTGCGCTATCGCCTGGTCCTATCCGATGCTGTTCATCGGGCGTGTGCTGGCCGGCATTTCAGGCGCCAGCTATTCGACGACATCGGCCTTCATCGCCGACATCTCGAACGACGAGAACCGGGCAAAGAATTTCGGCCTGCTTGGCATCGCCTTCGGCGTCGGCTTCGTCATCGGGCCGGTGCTGGGCGGATTGCTCGGCACGTTCGGACCGCGCGTGCCGTTCTATTTCGCCGCCGGGCTCGCCTTCGTGAACTTCCTGATCGCGATGGTCTTTCTGCCGGAAACGCTCGATGAAAAGCATCGCCGCCGCTTCGAGTGGAAACGCGCCAACCCGGTCGGCACGCTTCTGCAGATGCGCCAGTATCAAGGCATTGGCTGGATCGGGCTCGTCTTCTTCCTGATGACGCTCGGCCACATGATGTACCCGGCGGTGTGGTCGTTCGTATCCAGCTATCGCTATGGCTGGAGCCAGCAGCAGATCGGCTTCTCGCTCGGCGCCTTCGGCCTGTGTGGCGCGCTCGTCATGGCAACGGTGCTGCCGCGCGTGATCACGAGGCTCGGCGAATGGAAGACGGCGGCAATCGGGCTGACCTTCACTGCGGCCAGCGCCTTCGGCTATGCCTTCGCCACGCAGGGCTGGATGATCTACGCGGTGATCGTCGTGGGTTGCCTGGAGGCCTTGGCCGATCCGCCATTGAGGAGCCTCGCCGCCGCCAAGGTGCCGCCTTCCGCGCAAGGCGAACTGCAGGGCGCGATGACCTCGATCTTCTCGATCACCTCCATCATCACGCCGCTGCTCTACACGGCGGTCTTTTCCTGGTTCACGGGGCCTGGCGCGCCCGTGACCTTCGGCGGCGCGCCCTATCTGGTCGGTGCGTGCTTCCTGGTGCTGGCGCTCATCGTCTTCGTTACCAAGGTGGCGAGGCCGGCCGTGGTCAGGACTGTCACCACCGACGTCGCGGAAGATGGAGCGCCGATATGAGCCATGACAGCCGCATCGTGCTGACCAAGGACGGGGTGTCGCTGTCGCGGCTGGTCTTCGGCGCCTGGCGCCTGCTCGACGGCGACGCCCGCCCTGATGCCGACCAGGTCGGGAGGCTGATCGGCGCCGCTGTCGATCTCGGCCTGACCAGTTTCGACCACGCCGACATCTACGGAAATTACGGGGTGGAGGCGGCCTTCGGCGCCGGGCTGTCGCGCTGGAAAGGCAAGCGAGAGGAGATCGAGCTGATCTCGAAATGCGACATCATGCTGGCCTCGGCCAACCGCCCGCGGAACCGGCTGAAGCATTACGACACCAGCGCCGTCCACATAGCCGCCTCGGTCGACCGCTCGCTCGGCAATCTCGGTACCGACTATCTCGACCTGTTGCTGCTGCACCGGCCGGATCCGCTGATGGATGCCGACGAGACGGCGGCGGCACTGGCCGCGTTGGTCAAGGCCGGCAAGGTGAGGGCGGTAGGCGTCTCGAATTTCACACCGTCACAGTTCGATCTACTGGCCTCGCGGCTGCCGTTTGCCCTGGTCACCAACCAGATCGAGATGTCGGTGCTGAAGACGTCCGCATTGGCCGATGGCAGTCTCGACCACGCGCAGCGCCTGGGCTACGCGCCGATGATCTGGTCGCCGCTCGGCGGCGGCTCGCTGTTCACCGGCAAGGAAGCCCGAGAAGCTCGGGTGCGGGCAGCGCTCGCGGCGGTTGCCGCCGAAGTCGGCGCCGGAGATCTCGCCACTGTTGCCATCGCCTGGCTGCTGCGCCATCCGGCCCGGCTGGTGCCGGTGCTGGGCTCAATGAAGCCGGAACGGCTGGCGGCCATGGTCAAGGCGCTCGACATTGTGCTCGACCGCCAACAATGGTTCGCGATACTGGAGGCGAGCGAAGGCCGGCCGGTGGCGTAAGTTCACGCCCGCTCGGCGAGCAATTCCTCGCCGCGCTTTTGCCGGATCAGGTTGACGAAGCGGCGGAACAGATAGTGCGAATCCTGGGGGCCGGGCGAGGCTTCGGGGTGGTGCTGGACCGAGAACACCGGCCGGCCGGTCAGCGCGATGCCGCAGTTCGAACCGTCGAACAGCGAGACATGGGTTTCCTCGACGCCTTCGGGCAACGAGTCGGCATCGACGGCGAAGCCGTGATTCATCGAGACGATCTCGACCTTGCCGGTGGTGTGGTCCTTGACCGGATGGTTGGCGCCATGATGGCCCTGGTGCATCTTGGCGGTCCTGCCGCCGAGCGCCAGCGCCAGCATCTGGTGGCCGAGGCAGATGCCGAACACCGGGATGTCGGTCTTCAACAGATCCTGGATGACCGGCACGGCATAGCCGCCGGTGGCTTCCGGATCGCCGGGGCCGTTGGAGAGGAAGATGCCGTCCGGCTGCATGGCGAGGATTTCTTCGGCACCAGTCTTGGCCGGTACGACGGTGACCTTGGCGCCGAGGCCGGCGAGCAGCCGCAGGATGTTGCGCTTGACGCCATAGTCGATGGCCACGACGTGCAGGGACGGATCAGTCTGTTCGCCAAAACCTTCGTTCCACACCCAGGGCGTCTCGCGCCAGACCGAGGACTGGCCCGAGGTGACTTCCTTGGCGAGGTCGAGGCCGATCAGGCCCGACCATGCGGCGGCGCGCTGCTTCAGGTCGTCGAGATCGAAGACGCCGTCCGGCGCATGCGCGATGACGGCGTTGGGCATGCCCTTTTCACGGATCAGCGCGGTCAGCGCGCGGGTGTCGATACCCGACAGTGCCACGATGCCGCGCTTCTTCAGCCACAGGTCGAGACCGCCGGCGGCGCGGTAGTTGGACGGGTTGGTGACATCGGCCTTGAACACGGCGCCGACGGCGCCGGCGCGGGCGGCCGGGTTGAGGTCCTCGATGTCCTCGCCATTGGTGCCGATGTTGCCGATATGCGGGAAGGTGAAGGTGACGATCTGGCCGGCATAGGAGGGGTCGGTGAGGATTTCCTGATAGCCGGTGAGCGCGGTGTTGAAGCAGACTTCGGCGACGGCGGAGCCGGTGGCCCCGAGACCGCGGCCCTCGATGACGGTCCCGTCGGCCAGCACCAGAAGGGCGGTCGGCTTTTCGGTGGCCCAAGGTGGGGTCAGCGCGGGCGTCGTCTCGGCCATGGCGGCACTCCTATCACACTGCGCGCTGCAAAGGCCCGGCGGGCCATCCGCGCAGCAAACGGCGCGGAGCGGCGAATTCGCGGCCTCCACGCATTCAAGCTTCAGTTCATGCAAGGCCCAGTACATAGGGGAAGGGGGCAGGGCGGTCAATGATCATGCGAAATGCCGCCATGATTTATTTCATCAAGCAATATCAGAGGCTTGATCCACAATATCTGGGTTTGCCTTGGCTAGGCCCCGGCGCTATTGTCCGCGCCGGTCGAAGGAGAAAGCATCATGCGCGGAAAAATCGCCGAATCCCTGAAGAGCGCGATGAAGGCGCAAGACAAGCATCGGCTGCCGACATTGCGGCTGATCCAGGCGGCCATCCACGATCGCGACATCGCCAATCGCGGTGCCGGCAAGGATCCCGCCAGCGACGAGGAGATCCTGCAGATCCTGGCCAAGATGGTGAAGCAGCGCGAGGAATTGGCCAAGGCGTTCGAAGACGGCAAGCGGCCGGAACTGGCGGCGCAGGAGCGCGGAGAGATGGAGATCATCCGCGGCTTCCTGCCGACCCAGCTCGATGATGCCGCGATCACGGCCGCGGCGCGCGAGGCGATTGCCGAGACCGGTGCCGCCAGCCAGAAGGACATGGGCAAGGTGATTGCGGCGCTGAAGCAGAAATATGCCGGCCAGATGGATTTCGGCAAGGCAAGCGGCATCGTCAAAGGCCTGCTGCAGTAAGCCAGGCGTTCTGGCCGTAGGCGCCCAATGTTCAGGAGCCTCCTGGGCCGCGATCCTCGACACGGACGTAAGGCGCATCGACAAGCCGCTCGCTCGCCGTGCCTTCGCTGCATCCACTGCTCCAGCCATTTGAGCCTGAACGGTCCGAGCAACAGTATCCGTCACCCACAGGATCGCCGAACTGTCGTTGGTCGAGCGCTATGGCGGTACAGGGGAACCGATCAGCCCATCATGCCGAGTTGCCTGAGCAGGTCGAGCTGGTCCGCGCTCAGCCAATATTCGCGAACTTTGCCGTTCTCGACGCGCAGGAAATCGGCGCCCGCAAATCTGATGACCGTGCCAGGCTTGGCCTTGGCGCCCGGGAACCCGCCCTTGTATGTGCCGCTCGCCAGCCAGCGTCCAGCGATCATGCCCTCACCGAACAAGGGCTGGACCTGGACTTCAAAGACGAACGGATCGATGGCGGCGTGCAACTGGCCGATCCAGCCGGCCATGCCGTCGGGTCCGGCATAGATCGAGAGGTCCTCGCCTCCCAGCGGGGACATGTGCAGCTTGTAGTCCGGCGCGATAATCTGGCCCGCCATGGCCAGATCGCCATTCCACATTGCGATCCATTTGCCCCAGATCGTAGCCAGTTCGTCGTCGTTCGTCGGCTGTGCGGTGCTCATCGCAGTCATCCCCAGCAGCGGAATTGCCGCCAACGTTGCGCCTGTCATATCACGTCGGTTCATTTTCAATGCCTTGATCTGTCGTGAAACTTGGACCCGCTTGCCGAGGGAGGCAGGGAGCGGCTGTCGATCCATCACATGAAACCGACCATCAATCCTGAGCCGTCGGTCGTATGACGATGCTGCCGACGTCCACATCGGCCGGTTGCTCGATCGCGTAGACGACACCGCGAGCGATAGCATCGGGCGAGATTGCGAGGTGGCCGATGCGCTTGCCCATGGCTTCCTTGACGACCGGATCGGTCATTGAATCTGCAAAGTTCGTCGAGATCATGCCTGGTGATATTTCGGTAACCCTGAGGTGTGGCCCTGCCTCCTGCCTCAGGGCCTCGGTGATTGTGCGCACGGCATTCTTCGTCGCCGCATAGACGCCCATGGTCGGGAGGATCTTGATCCCGGCCGTCGAGACAATATTGATGATGTGCCCTGACTGCTGACGTTGAAACACTGGCAGCGCTGCGGCGATGCCATAGAGCGTGCCGCGCAGATTGACGTCGATCATGGCGTCCCAGTCTTCCACGCGCAGAGCATCGAAGCGCGATATGGGCCCAATCCCTGCATTGTTCACGATGACGTCGAGCCTGCCGCCCTGCTCGATCGCCAAACCGACGAGGGCCTCGAGATCGCCGCGCTGGCGGACGTCGGTCGTCTTGTATACGGCCTTGCCCCCCGCGGCCGCGATCTCGTCGACGACGGCGGCCAGTTCATCCTCGCGGCGGGCGCCGAGCACGACGAAGGCCCCATGTCGCGCGAGAAGTTTTGCTGTCGCACGCCCAATCCCGCTGCTTGCGCCTGTGATGGCGATGACCTTGTCCACTATGCTCATTGCAATTCTCCTTCACTACCGAGATAAGGCCACCGGACAAGATTTTATATATCGGAACGTCCATGAATTTATCGCAATCGTCTAACGCGACGACTGATCCTCTATCCGACGTGCTGATTGCCCTCGGCGCGACAGTGACCCGACGCACCCGGCTGGAAGCCGCGGGCCAGTGGGCCCTCGAATTTCCGGCTCTTGATCGACTGAAGTTCGTGGCGCTGTTGAGAGGAACCATCTGGTTGACCGTGCCGGGGCAAGACGCTCAACCGATGAGCGCAGGTGACGTCTGCCTGATCGGACGCATGACCTACGCGGTGGCCAGCGACCCGACACTGCCGCCTCTCGACGGTCGGGCCCTCTATGACGGCCGCGACGTCGTGCGTCTTGGTGGCGACGAGACAATCGCCCTCGGTGGAAGCGTCACGTTCTCGCCGGGAAACGCGGACTTCCTGCTCGACATGCTGCCGGGCTTCCTGCTGGTTCCTCGGTCCTCGACGGCATCTGGTGCGGTGACGACAATCCTCACGCTTTTGAATGGCGAAATGGAACGCGCCGCCATGGGAAGTCGGATCGTGAGCGCCCGCCTGGCCGATGTGCTTCTGGTGGAGGCGATCCGCGCCTACGCGGAAGGAGCCCAGGGCATCCAGACCGGATGGCTTGGCGCGCTCTCGAATCCAGGGCTCGGCCGCGTGCTCCGCGCCGTTCATGGAGATGTTGCCCGGCCATGGACGGTGGCGCAACTCGCCAGTGTGGCCGGCATGTCGCGGGCGGCCTTCTCGGCAGCGTTCACCCGCCAAGTGGGACAGCCACCGCTCGGCTATGTGCGGGCGTGGCGCCTTGCTCTCGCTCATGCGGCGTTGGCCCGTGGCGATGCTGACATAGCAGGCATCGGCAGCAAGCTCGGCTACATGTCGCAGAGTGCTTTCACGCACGCCTTTCGACGCGCCTTTGGCACTACCCCGAAAGCTGTCGCGCGAGCACGATGATCGGCGACGGCCAACGAACCGGTCATCGGTATCGACCGGCAAGGTTTGGCTGGCCTGTTCGCCGCCGTTCGCGATGCCGACCTTCGGAGTACGGTAGCGCTGATCAACCGGCCGACGCTGGTGATCGCTGGCCAGCACGACACGGTGACGGCGGCCAGCCATGGCGAATTGATCGCCGCAGCCGTGCCGGCGCGAAGCCGCTTGTCCTGCCCGCGGTTCACCTGTCGAACGTGGAGTATCCGGCAGAGCTCATAGAGGCCGTGCTCGATTTCTTGCGCGGACCGAGAGTTCTGGTCTCGTGGGGTCCGCTGTCTCACGACCTGAAGCGGGACCTCACGGCTCCTTGCACATTGGCAGCGGCTGCGCGGGCGGCGCCGGGTGATCCTTCTTGTACTGGGCGATCATCGGCTCGAGGGTTTTTCGCGGCCAGAATTTCGGCGCGCCGATTTCCCTAAGGCAGGATGCGTTCCAATAGGGCGCCTCGCCGGATGGCGAATGGCCTTTGGCCGCCTGCGCGACGGCGGCGATGTCGCGCGATTCCGGATAGATGTAGAGTGTCGTCGGATTGTCCTTCACCATCGCGATGATCTGCCGCGCGTCCGCCGGCGACCAGCTGGTGCAGCCATTGCTGCGGCCGCCGGCATAGTCCACCAGCTTGCCGAACGGCACCAGACCATCGTGGTCGGCGTAGGAGCTGTTCGGGCTTTTGCGCATGCACGTGGCGCGCAGCACCTGTGCCGCATGGCCGCCGATCACCCGTTGTCTCGCATTGGCGGCTTCGCCCTCGCCGTCGAACTGGATGAAGGTGCGCAGGAAGGCGGCATTCTGTTTCGCGCTGGCGCTGTAAAAGCCCTTGAAGGAGGTCTTCGCCTCGCGGGTGACATAGGCGCCGCCGGCGGTCAGCTCCGAATCCATGGCATTGCCGAAGTTCTTGGAGCAGCGCCTGCCATTTGAAAAATCGGCCGTGCCTTTCAGATTTTTTCCACTGCCGTGACCTGACGCGATGGCGCGAAACGATTGGCTGGCCTCACAGATGACATAGTACCGGCGCCCCAGCACGCCATTGCCGAGATCGCCGGGACGTGTAGCGTCCATGGCGAAGTAACAGGGATTCCTGACCGCGCCTTGCGCCACCTTTTTCAGGTAGAGCGCACGCGCCCGCTCCAGCACCACGGCCGAGATCTGGCCGTCGCTGTCGCCGACATGGGCCTGCAGCCATGCCGGAACAGCTGATGGCTGCAGTGCGGCGAAGGATCGGGCAGTCGCCGTCAAGGCGATGACGATGACAAGAAGACTGAGCGTGACGACCACACCCAACGGGACAGATCTCAACCGCACCGGATCAATTCTCCTGCCAAAGCCATGCGAATCCTTGCGGCGTCATATCCGCAACCAATCATAAAATGTCCCGCACCCATCGGCGAGACACATCTTGTTTAGCGTGCCTGGCAACGACCGTTTTGCGATCGGCAGCGCATGACGCATTGCAGGCCAACCCGCACGCCTGCGCGCCACCAAGCCAAGCTGGACAGGCTGCGAGGACGATTTATAATTATCGGGCGCAAAATAATTACGGATCGTCCGAGATGGATCCCCTCAGTGACATCATTGCCCTTTTGCAACCCAGCACGGCGATTTCCAAGCCCATCAAGGGGCGTGGCCAATGGGGCGTGCGTTACGCCGCTTATGATGCGCCTGGCTTTACTATAATCGTGGAGGGCGCGTGCTGGATCGCGTTTGCGGGTCAGGATCCAGTCAAGTTCGAGAAGGGAGACTTTCTCCTGCTGCCTTCCACGCCGGCCTTCTCGCTCAGCAGCCATCCTGGCATCGACTGTGAGCTCCGGACGCCAATGGACGTTGCCATCCAGCATGGCGAGCAAGATGGAGACCCGGATTTTGTCGCGCTCGGCGGGACGTTTCGAATCGAGCCGGTCAACGCCGCGCTCCTGCTCGCGCTCCTTCCGAGCGTCATCCAGGTGCCCGGATCGCAGGGCCGTTCCTCCAGGCTTGGCAGGGTCGTCAGCCTCATCATGGAGGAGTGCGAGAACGAAGATCCGGGCAAGGAGATGGTCTTGCAGCGATTGCTCGAGGTTCTGCTCGTCGAAGCGTTGCGATGGCGTGGCATCGGTTCCGGCGCGGCCGGCCTGCTCGGCGGGATGCGGGATCCGGCGCTGGCGCGCGTGCTCCGCGCCATGCACGAGGATGTCCGGGCGGGCTGGACGGTCGCGGAACTTGCCAGGATCGCGGGACTCTCGCGGTCGGCCTTCGCGGCTCGCTTCGTGGACGTGCTCGGTTGCGGCCCGATCGAGTACCTGGCCCGCTGGCGCATGGCGCTGGCGAAGGATGCTCTCATTCGAGGCTCGAAAACCCTGGACAAAATAGCCGGTGAGATCGGCTACGAGTTCGCCAGCGCCTTCAGCACTGCTTTCAGGAAACGGCTTGGTTGTTCACCGGGAAAGTTCGCCCGCGACGGTGGTGCTCGCTTGACCGCGTAAGGCCGTGCCTCGCGCGGCGTGGCTTCTTCAAAAGATTTCGCTGATCGACGCTGATCACTTGCTCCCTGCTCGGGATGAGCCATTTTTGGACAGTTGGAAATAAAAACAGGACTATTGATTATAGATCGTCTGCGTTTGCAAGCCTACGAAAGGTGCATTGAAACCAACGGAGCTTAGCATGCAAACGATCCTCATCACCGGCTGTTCATCTGGCTATGGCCTTGAGACTGCCCGCCATTTTCTCGTCAACGGGTGGAACGTCATCGCTACCATGCGGACACCGCGGGAGGACATACTGCCGCGCTCGGAGCGCCTGAGGATACTGCCGCTGGACGTCACCAGCGAGGCCAGCATCTCGGCGACTGTCGAAGCCGCGGGTCCGATCGACGTTCTTGTCAACAATGCAGGCATCGGCGTGGTCGGCGCCTTTGAAGCGACGACCATGTCGCACATCCGCAAGGTCTTCGAGACCAATACGCTTGGCGTGATGGCCATGGCGCAGGCCGTGATACCGCAGATGCGCGAGCGCCGGTCCGGCGCGATCGTCAACGTCACCTCAAGCGTTACCCTCGCTGCAATGCCCTTGGCGGCCGCCTACACCGCCAGCAAGCAGGCCATCGAGGGCTTCACCGGATCGCTCGCGCACGAACTTGCCTATTTCGGTATCCGCGCAAAGCTGGTCGAGCCAGGATACGCGCCGACAACGCGATTTACGCAAAACACTTCGGTGCGCATCGAAGACATGATCCCGGAAGCCTATGCCGATTTCGCGGCCCCGATCTTCGCGGCCTTCGCCCAGCCCGCGCTGACCACCAAGGAAAGCGACGTTGCCGAAGCTATCTGGGCCGCTGCCCACGACACTTCGGGCAAGCTCCGTTTTCCGGCAGGCCAGGATGCGGTCGCGCTGGCAAACGCTGGCTGAAGTCTCCCGGTGCGTGCGGGGTGCAACGATTTTCGCCCCGCCAATTCTACGTCCGTTCGGATTGAGCTATCATCTGATTCTGGCGTGGCCCACGCCTCCTCCCTCCACCGGGAAAGCATTCGTTCATGCGGGGCACTCTCATCACCGAACCGACTGTTCGAGCACCAGGCATAAGGAGGGGTTGCGAAGACTGCTCGCACCAGGAGGTTTTTGAGATGATTCTATCCGCGCCCGTCTACCATCTGAAGCGTCAAGCCAGGCTGTTGTCGCGCGAGGCAAAAATCCCGCTCCACCGGGCGCTCGACCGTATTGCCACGCAAGAGGGATTTGCCAGTTGGAGCCTGCTTGCGGCGAAGCTGTCCGAGACGGCGCCCGCCAGCAGGTTGTTCGCGCAACTGACACCTGGAGATCTCGTTCTGGTCGGCGCGCGGCCGGGCCATGGCAAGACGCTGATGAGCCTCGAACTGGCGGTCGAAGCGATGAAGTCGGGCCATCGCAGCGTGTTCTTCACGCTGGAATATACGCACCGCGATGTGCTGGAGCGGTTCCGCGCCATCGGCGTCGAGCCGGCCCGGTTCGACCGACTGTTCGAGTTCGACACTTCCGATGCCATCAGCGCCGGCTATATCGTCAGGATGTTGGGGCCGGCGCCGCGCGGCACGCTGGCGGTCATCGACTATCTGCAACTGCTCGATCAGAAACGAGAGAACCCCGGCCTGATGGACCAGGTCCGCACGCTGAAGGCTTTCGCGCGCGATAGCGGCGTGATCCTGGTCTTCATCTCGCAGATCGACCGGTCCTACGATCCCGCCAAGAAGCCGGTCCCGGATATCAGTGATGTTCGCCTGCCCAACCCGCTTGATTTGTCCCTCTTCGACAAGGCCTGCTTCCTGAACGAGGGCGAGATACGCTTCCAGGCTGCTTGAGCGCTCCGGCGGCCAAGGCTATCCCCCGCGTGACTGAGAGAGCATGGATCATGGTCGAGATCGTCAAACCGGCGCTTGAACATCTGCCGTCCTACAAGGCGGCGCTCGAGCGCGGCTGGTCGCCGGACAATGTTCGGCTCATGGAGGCAACGCGCGAGCAGCTCGCGGCGATAGAGCAGGATCCGGTGGCCTTCCTGGCCAGCCTCGATGATCCCGAGGCCAGGGGCGACCCGATCACCTTGCCCGATGGCACGCAAGTGCCGCGCCTGCCGGGATTTCGCCGCTGGATCTGGGATGGCGAGGCGTCAGGCTCGATCGGCTTTCGTTGGCAGAAGGGAACGGCGATGTTGCCGTCGCATGTGCTTGGCCATATCGGCTATGCGGTGGTGCCCTGGAAGCAGCGGCGCGGCTACGCCACCGAGGCCTTGCGATTGATGCTCGACGAGGCAAGGGCGGTCGGCCTTCCCTACGTCGAGATTACCGCCAAACCGGGCAATCCGGCGTCACACAAGGTGATCCTGGCCAATGGCGGCAAGCTCGTCGGGCGCTTCCTCGAGGACGCCGCCTATGGCGGGGTCGAGAGTCTGCGGTTCCGGATCGATTTGTAGGGCGCCTTGTCACCCGGCCTGATCGCGCAGCCAGTCGGCCAGCGATGCGCGATGCTTGCCGGCCCTGCCGGTGAAGGCTTCGGCCGACAGCATGGAGTTCAGCACGGCCTCCTGCGTGGCTTCCGCCGCCGCCCGAAAAAGGATGTCGATGCGCGCTTCGTTGAGCGCCAGCAGTGGTACAAGATCGCGGCTTTCATCGTGGTCGACCAGATTGCCGGTGCTGAAGGCAATGGCGATGTCGCCGCTGCCATGGCCCCAGAAGGAGCCAAGCGTGGCGATGCCTGCTCCGGCGCGGCGTGCTACTCTCTCGAGCTGGCGGTGTTCGAGCGGCACATCGGTTGCCAGCACGACCATGATCGAGCCGCGTTCGGCTCCGGCCAGCCGTCTGGGATCGGGCCGGCGCCCATCAGGCAGAATGAGGTCGCCCGGCCTGCCGAAATTCGAGAGCACGAGAACGCCAAGGTGATGTTCGCCGCCAAGCGCGATTCTTCTGGACGCCGAGCCGATGCCGCCCTTGAAGCCAAAGCAGCTCATTCCCGTTCCGGCGCCGACATTGCCCTGTTCGACCGCGCCTTGGTGAGCGTCCGCCAGTGCCGCGAGGGCGTGTTCTTCGGTTACCGCCAGGGCCTGGATGTCATTCAGCGGACCGTCATTGCATTCGCCGACCACCGGGTTGACGGTTCCGGTGGTGCGGCCGATATCCGGATTCTGGCGGATGGCGTCGCGGATCAGCGCCGTGGCGCAGATGCCGACCGAGAGCGTGTTGGTCAAGAGAACAGGCGTTTCGATGGTGCCGAGTTCCTGCACCTGCGTCAGGCCGACCGTCTTGCCGAAACCGTTGATGACATGGCTTGCCGCCGTCACCTTCTTGCGGAACAGATTTCCGCCATGCGGCAAGATCGCGGTCACGCCGGTGTTGATGTCGCCGCCGCGCAGCGTGCGGTGACCGACGCGCACACCGGGCACGTCGGTGATCGCATTCAGCGTGCCCGGCGGCAAGGTGCCGCAAATCAGGCCGAAATCCCTGACGGTCCCGGTCATGGGTCAGATGTGCTCGTCGGCGCAGAGCGCGTGGTCGGACAGCGCGCGGATGACGTAGCAGTCGCCGACCGTCTTGCCGTCGCAGCAAGAGGCGATGCGCTCGAGCTCGGTTTCCAGCCGCTTCATCTGGGCGATCTTCTCGCGCACGGAAACCAGCTGCTCCTGCGCGATCTTGTCGGCATGGCCACAAGGCTGCTCGGGATGGCTGCTAAGCTCGATCAGCGAACGGATGTCCTCGACGGCGAAGCCCAGGTCGCGGGCGTGGCGGATGAAGGCCAGCCGTTCCAGCTCCTGCCTGGAGTAGCGACGCTGGTTGCCTTCCGAGCGCTCGGGCGCCGCAACCAGGCCCATCTGCTCGTAATAGCGGATGGTCGGCACCTTGACCCCGGTGCGGCGGGAGAGATCACCGATCGAAAACATGCGTTTTGCCTCTTGAAGCTCTAGTGACTAGAGCAATTACATTGGCTGACATCAAGGTTCAAGGCCCGGCGCGCCAAGCCGGTGAAAGAGCAGACAGGTAATGTGATGACGGCTCCTCTAAAGCAGACACGGTTCAGGATCGGCGGCATGGATTGCGGCTCCTGCGCGGCCAAGATCGATACGGCGGTGCGTCGCCTCGACGGAGTGGCCGATGTCTCGGTTTCGGTGACCGGCGCCTCGATGACCGTCAGCCATGGCGGTCCGCTCAACGATGACAAGGTGCTGCAGCAGGTGGCGCGGCTGGGCTACGGCATCGTCAAGGCGGAGGCCGGGACCGGTGGGCCAGCGGCCAAGGCGCATGATCATTCCGCTCATGATCACGAAGGCCATGACCATGAAGGTCACGAGCACGAGGGCCATGACCATGGCGGCAGCCGACAAATCACCGAGGAGGCTGCAGGATCATCCCATCTCCACAGCCATGCCGAGCCTGGGCAGGCGTGGTGGCGCGGCCGTCGCGCGGCGCTGACGCTGGCCTGCGCGGCAGCGCTGCTGGCCGCCTATGGCATCGGTCATCTGTATCCCACGACCGAGCGTTGGGTCTTCCTGGCTGCCTTGCTGGTCGGTCTCGTTCCGATCGCGAGGCGCGCGCTGATGGCGGCATTGGCCGGCACGCCGTTCTCGATCGAGATGCTGATGACCATCGCCGCCGTTGGGGCCGTGATGATCGGTGCCACGGAAGAAGCGGCAGCCGTCGTGGTGCTGTTCCTGATCGGGGAGCTTCTCGAGGGTGTCGCCGCCGGCCGTGCGCGGGCCAGCATCCAGGGTCTGGCTGATCTGGTGCCGAAGACGGCGCTGGTCGAGCGGGGAGGCGGCACGGTTGAAGTTCCCGCCGAACAGCTTGCCGTCGGCGACGTCATCACGGTGCGGCCGGGTGACCGCATCCCGGCCGATGGCGAGATAACAGAGGGTTCGAGCGACATTGACGAGGCGCCGGTGACCGGCGAGAGCACGCCGAAGCGCAAGAGCGTTGGAGAGCCCGTCTTCGCCGGCACGATCAACAGCGACGGCGTGTTGAAAGTGCGAGTGACGGCGGCCGCTTCCGACAACACCATCGCCCGCGTGGTGCGGCTGGTGGAGGAGGCGCAGGAAGCCAAGGCGCCGACCGAACGCTTCATCGATCGATTCTCGCGCTACTACACGCCGGGCGTGCTGGCGGTCGGCGCGCTGGTGGCGGTGCTGCCGCCGCTCGTCGCCAACGGCGACTGGAATGAATGGATCTACAAGGGCCTGGCGATCCTGTTGATCGGCTGTCCCTGCGCGCTGGTCATCTCGACGCCGGCCGCGATCGCCGCGGGTCTGGCGACCGGCGCCCGGCGGGGCCTGTTGATGAAGGGCGGCGCGGTCCTGGAAGGTTTCCGCCGGATCACGGCGGTGGCCTTCGACAAGACCGGCACGCTGACCGCGGGCAAGCCCGTCGTGACCGACATCGTCGCTTATGGCCGCGACGAACGCAGCGTGCTGGCGCTGGCGGCGGCACTCGAGCAGGGCTCCAGCCATCCGCTGGCGGTGGCGATCCTGGACAGGGCAAAGGCGGACAAGGCACCGGTGCCGCCGGCGCTCTCGGCCAAGGCGGTCTCCGGCAAGGGAGTCGAGGGCAGTGTCGGCGGCGTCGCCGTCTTCCTCGGTTCCGGACCGGCGGCGGGTGAACGCACTGAAATGACGCAAGCGCAGCGCCTTGCCGTCGATAGCCTCAATGGCCAGGGCAAGACCGTGTCGGTGCTGGTGGCCGATGGTGTGCTGGCCGGGCTGATCGCAATGCGTGATGAGCCGCGGCCGGACGCGGCGGCGGGCATCGCGGCGCTGAAGGCCGAGGGCATCCGCGCGGTAATGCTGACCGGTGACAATCGTCGTACCGCTGAAGCCATCGCCGTCTCGCTCGGCATCGAGGCGCGGGCGGAACTGCTGCCGCAAGACAAGCAGCGGATGATCGGCGAGTTGCAGCGCGAAGGGCTGACAGTGGCCAAGGTCGGTGACGGCATCAATGACGCACCGGCGCTCGCCGCCGCCGACATCGGCATCGCCATGGGCGGCGGCACCGATGTGGCGCTGGAAACGGCGGATGCCGCGATCCTGCATGGCCGCGTCACGGACGTTGTCCGGATGGTGCGGCTGTCGCGGGCGGTGATGGCCAATATCGGCCAGAATATCACCGTGGCGCTGGGGCTGAAGGCAGTCTTCCTGGTCACGACCATCTTAGGCATCACCGGCCTCTGGCCGGCGATCCTGGCCGACACCGGCGCCACGGTGCTGGTCACCGCCAACGCCATGCGCCTCTTGCGCTGGCGCGGGTGACCGGCACGCTACCGTTGGTCAGGGGTCGATATCCATGGCGAGTGCCGCGTCCTTCCGGTTCTCCAATTCCGCAAGCCTGCCCTGCAGCGCGCTGCGGATCGAGGCGTAGGCGGCGGCGCCGAAGGTCAAACGTCGAGGCGCGGGATCCTGCTCCACCGAGGCGATCATCGCCTCGACCATCTTGCCGGGATCGCCCTTGATGTCGAACGAACCCTCGGAAAAAGCCCGGCGTAAGTCCGCGACCGGGGTGTTGTCATAGGCATCCGTGGACCCGGAGCTGACCAGGCTGGCACCGAAGTTCGTGCGTGTCGGCCCGGGCTCGACGAGCGTCAGCCCGATGCCGAACGGCTCAACCTCCTGGCGAACGGATTCGACGAAGCCTTCGATGCCCCATTTGGTGGCGTGATAGAGGCTGAAGCCGGGATAGGCCATCTGTCCGCCCTCCGAGGAGACTTGCAGGATGCGGCCGCCCTGCTGTTTCCTCAGATGCGGCAGTGCTGCCCGGATCAGCTGGATCGAGCCGACGAGGTTTGTGTCGATCAGGTCGCGGATCTGGCTGTCCTCCAGTTCTTCAGCGGCGCCGAAGAGGCCATAGCCGGCATTGCTGACGATGACATCGATGCGCCCCAATTCGCCAAAGGCCCTGCTGATCGTCGCCCGGATCGCATCGGTGTCGGTCATTTCGAGCGAAGCGATCCAGAGCCGATCGCCATGTTGCGCCTTCAAATCGGCGAGCGTCCGTGGCTTTCGTACGGTCGCGGCGACACGGTCGCCACGGGCCAGAAGCCTTTCTGTCAAAAGCCGCCCGAAACCGGATGAGGTGCCGGTGATGAACCATGTCCTGGCCATGGGAGATGTCCTTTCATTGCTGAGTTCGGCCAAGACTACGCCATCCAACTCATGATACTATCCGTTCAATTTCATATGGCTTGATGAAGATTTCCCATGAATGGCAAGCCCGGACTTCCGGAATTGACGGCGCTAGCCGCGATTGTCTCGCATCGCAGCTTCCGCAAGGCAGCCGACGATCTCGGCCTTTCGCCTTCCACGCTCAGCCACATGATGCGGACGCTGGAACGGGGCATGGGTGTGCGCCTGCTCAATCGCACCACGCGCAGCGTTGCGCCGACCGAGGCGGGCGAGCGGCTCGTCACGCGGCTGCGGCCGCTTCTGTCGGATATCGACGCCGCATTGGCCGAGGTCGACGACTTCCGTGGTCTTGCGTCAGGGACGCTGCGGATCAACACCAGCGAGATCGGCGCGCGACTGTTGCTCGGATCCGTGGTGTCGGTCTTTCTTCAGCGCTACCCTCAGGTCTCGCTCGATCTCGTCACCGAGGGAAGACTGGTCGATATCGTCGCTGAAGGCTTTGATGCCGGTATCCGTCTGGGCGAGGCTGTGCCGCAAGACATGGTTGCGGTGCGCTTCGGCGGGCCGACACGCTTCATTGCCGTTGCATCGCCGGCCTATCTGGCCGGCCGCCCGGTTCCGCGCGTCCCGGATGATCTTAGGGATCAAACCTGCATCCGCTTTCGGTTGCCAAGTGGCAAACCCTACCGATGGGAGTTCGAGAAACATGGCCAGGAGATCGCCATCGATGTTCCTGGCGCACTGACGCTCGACAATATGGAGTTGATGGCCGAGGCAGCCGCCGGCGGCATGGGGATCGCTTACATCTCTGACAAATCCGCCAAGGCTCACCTCGACCGGGGAGCGCTTGTCACTGTGCTTGACGATTGGTGCCCGCCCATTCCCGGCCTGTTCCTCTACTATCCGGGCCATCGGCTGGTGCCGCCGGCGCTGCGGGCCTTCATCGATGTGCTGAAGGAGACCGAAAACTGAGGCCGCTACTCGGCTGGAGCGGTGAGCGGCGGCGTGGTGTTGCTGCGCCCTTCCCAGACCTGGGAGACAATTGCGACCACGACGGCGACCAGCATCGCCAAAGCTCCGACCACCGGCAGGCTGCGGTAGCCGTAGCCGGCATTGAGCATGGCGGCGCCCAACGACGCGGCAAGCGCGATGCCGACATTGAAGCCGGACGGGATCAGCGAGGAGGCGAGGTTGGCGGCATCCGCCGTCCACGCCAGGATGCGGGTCTGGATCGGCGTGCCGATGGCGAAGTTGAGGCCGCCCCAGATGACGATCGCGATGACCATCGGCACGGGGTAGGGGCTGACGGCGTAGATCACCGCCAACGTCACCGCCTGCAAGGCGAGCATGGTGATCAGCGACGGCATCAGCTTCCAGTCCGACAGCTTGCCGCCGAGGAAGACGCCAAGCGTGGCGCCGACGCCGTTGAGCAGCAGCACCCAGGGCACCAGGTTCTCGTCGAGTCCGGTGATCTCCAGCAAAGTCGGGGTGATGTAGGTGAACAGGCAGAACTGGCCGAGCATCAGCATCAGCATCAGGATCAACGAGGTCCAGACCTGCTGGCGTGCCAGCACGCGGACCTCTCGGGCAAGGCCGGCGGGCTTGGCCGATGAGCCGGTGGTGCGCGGCAACAGGGCGGCCATGGCAAAAGTTGCCGCCACGCCCAGCCCGCACATCACCCAGAAGGTGGCGCGCCAGCCCCAGATGTTGCCGATCGCGGTGCCGGCCGGCACGCCGATGACGTTGGAGACGGTGAGGCCGGACAGGATGACCGCCACCGCCATGCCGCGTTTGTCTTCCGGAACGAGGCCGACAGCGACCACCATGGCGACGCCGAAATAGGCGCCGTGCGCGACCGCGACGGCAATGCGCAGAAGCAGCATGGAAATGAAGTCGGGCGCCAGCGCGCAGGCCGCCTGGCCGATGGTGAAAGCGACGGCGAGGCCGAGCAGCAAGGTCTTGCGCGGCAAGGACTTGGTCGCGAGCGCCAGCAGCGGGCCGCCAATGGCGATGCCGCAAGCATAGCCGGAAACGAGATAGCCAGCGGATGGGACCGAGACGCCAAGCCCTTGCGCCACCTGCGGCAGCACGCCGGCAATGACGAATTCGGTGGTGCCGAAAGCGAAAGCGGCGATGAACAGGGCGATAAGCGGAAGCGACATGGGGAAGCCTTGGCTGGAACGGCCTCAAACCACGGATGGACTGCGGGGGCAATCCAGAAATTTTTGTCGCGACTTTAGGTTTTCTTGACCGGCAGCCTCAGGCTGTGGTCTTGCGGCCATAGGGGATCTTCAACCACGCCCGCTCGTGGAAATAGTAGAGCAGGGACTTGGTGAAAACCTCGGTTATGCCGATGGCCGCGGCCAGTTTGACGCTTCCTGTCACGACCAGGGAAATGATCAGCGTGTCAATGGTGCCGGTCACACGCCAGGATAGCGCCTTGGCAAAACTGCGCGAATGGGTGTCCATCGATTCCTCCGAAAGCCTGGGCGGTCGATCCTTATCCTGCTTGGCGGAAGCGGAGCAAAGGTATTTTGCCGTCACGTGAAGACCGCAGCCGGTGGGGTGACCTCAGCTCGCCTTCAACCTTGACCCCGTCAGCAGGCCGCGCTCTTCGAGCACCGGATAGGCCATCGACGCCAGCAGCGAGTTGATCTGCTTCAGGTCGCGGATGGTGTCGAGATGGATCGAGCTGGTCTCGACGCTCTTGGCGGTGCCTTCGCGCAGCCGCAGGAAATGGCTGGCGCTGGTTTCCTTCTCGCGGTCGCGCAACTGGTCCTTTTCCAGCACCAACTGGCGGGCGGTTTCTGGGTCGCGCGAGACCAGCACATTGAAGGCAAGCCTTGCATTGGCCAGCACCGAGCTGTGGAAGGCGCACAATTCGCTCCAGCCTTCGTCGGTGAATTCCAGCCCGCGATCGAACTTCTTCTTCACATGCACCAGCATGTTGCGAACGATGATGTCGCCGACCTGCTCGAGCTTGACGCAGGCGCCGATCAGCTCTTGGCAACGCAGCGCCTCGTCCTCGGTCAGCGGGTTCTTGGTGACCTTGGCGAGGTAGAGTTTTATAGCGGCATGCTTGCGGTCGACGCGGTCGTCGAGGGCGGCCAGCGCCTTGATCTTGTCGGCGTCGGCGCTCTCATAGAGCTCGATGATGCGTTTCAGCATGATCTCGACCGTCTCGCAGACCCGCACCACCTCGCGCGTGGCGTTGGCCAGCGCCTGGCTCGGCACGTCGAGCGCGCTCTCGTTGAGGGCGGACAACTCGATGACGTCGAGCGAGGCCGTTGGCTCCGGCTTGGTGCCAAGCGCCACGATCTTCTCCGAAGCGCGGTAGACGAAACCGGCCAGCGGCAGGCCTGCGAGCAGGATGATGACGTTGAACAGGATGTGGGCGTTGACGATCTGATCCGCGGCCGTCGCGCCGAGGAAGCCGACATGCGGCCGGAAGATCATGAACAGGATCAGCATGACCAGCGAGCCAAGCCCGCGCATCAGGAGATTGCCGATCGGCACGACGCGCACGGCGGGTCCGGCCGAGCGGGTCAGCATCGGCGCGATGATGGAGGAGCCGAGATTGACGCCGAGAATGAGGACGACGCCGAGTTCCGGGCTGATCAAGCCACGGCCGGCCAGCGTCGCCATCAGCAGAACCGCCGCGATGCTCGACTGGAACAGCCAGGTGATCAGCGCCGCCAGCAGGTAGGCGGTGATGGAATCGCTGGAGAAGTAATTGATGATGACCGGCATGAGCTGGCTGTTGCGCAGCGGCTCCGACGCCTGGCCGATCATTTCCAGCGACAGGATCAAAAGGCCGATGCCGACCAGGATGCGGCCGGTCTGGCGCCAGTCGCGCCGTTCGGTGGCCATGAACATCACCGTGCCAGTGATCAGGCAGAGCGGCACCAAAAGCGTGAGGTCGAAGGTCAGCAGCTTGACCACCAGCGCCGAGCCGATCTCGGCGCCACGCACGGCCAATTGGCCGGCGGCACCCGAAACGATGCCGGAGCCGGCGAAGGAGCCTACCAGAAGCGTCACGGCGGTCGAGCTTTGCAGCGCGATCGCAAGGCCGGTGCCGGCCAGCACCGCCATGATTGGATTGCGCATGGTGGCGCGCAGACGATGGCGCAGCACATCACCATAAGCGCGTTCGACGCCGGTCTTGACCATGCGGGTGGCAAATAGCATCAGCGCGACCGCGCCGGCCAAATGCAGAAGGACGACGGAACCGCTCATTGCGGCGCCTGCATGCGGGCGGGGCGCGCGGTGCGGGCGGCGCGGCGATCAGGAAGGGAAGCGAGGGTACGAATCATGGTCATGGCAGTCGTCATATATAGCTGGAATATTTTAGCCGGATAATAAAATCTTGTCGATCTCAAGGGGCCGCCGCAGGGCGACAGGCCGTGTCGGGAAATGGACGGGTGCGCAAATGGTTGCATCGCCGGGTCGCGGCGGGGCGGGAAGCAGCCGGCCTGCCGTGCTTGTGGCATCTGTCTTTGCGATGATGTTCAAATATTCGAAATAAGCGAAGGATTTCATTACACAATTGTAATGCTGCCGTTCAGTTTCAGTTCATCCCTTGGCCGCTATTCCTCGGGCATCGACAACCAAGGAGACTTCTTATGAAACGCATTGTCCTTTCCGCTCTCGCTGTCGCGATGCTGGCCGCCACCTCCATGACCGGTCAGGCCGCGCCGATGAACGCGCCGGTCGCGCCGCAGTCGAATTACACCAAGGTCGACTGGCAGAAGCCAGGCCACCACAACGACGTGAGGAAGCGCGTTTACAAGAAGAAGGTCGTCGTGAAGCGCAACAACTGGCGCAACGGCCAGAAATATTCCGGCTGGAGGCAGCACCAGCCGATCCGCGACTATGGCCGCTACGGCCTGCACCGTCCCGGCCGCGGCCAGGAATGGATCCGCGTCGGCAACGACTATGTCCTGGTCGGCATCCTCTCCGGCGTCATCTTCGGCGCGCTTGCCGCGCAGTAAGGTTCGATCGCTGGATTGAGCTGGGAAGGGCGGCCTGCAAGGGCCGCCTTTCTTTTTGCCCTGTGGAAACCGGTGATCGTCCGCATTGGGGGTCGTCGGATTTCGAGGGTATGCTTATATGGTGGGGAAACGAGTTCCCTCAATGCGCTTTCCGCCCGCCTTTCTCGACGAGATCCGCGACCGCGTGCCGATTTCATCTGTTGTCGGCCAGCGCGTCGCGTGGGATCGCAAGAAGACCAATACGTCGCGCGGCGATTATTGGGCCTGTTGTCCGTTCCATGGCGAGAAGAGCCCGTCCTTCCACTGCGAGGACAAGAAGGGCCGCTACCATTGCTTCGGCTGCTCGGTCTCGGGCGACCATTTCAAATTCCTCACCGAACTCGACGGAATGAGCTTTCCCGAAGCGGTCGAGAAGATCGCCGACATGGCCGGCGTCCCGATGCCAGTCCGCGACGTCCAGGAGGAACGGCGCGAGAAGGAACGCGCCAGCCTGACCGACGTCATGGAAATGGCGACCGCCTTCTTCCAGGAACGGCTGCAGGGACCCGAGGGCGCCAAGGCCCGCGCGTATCTGCGCGACCGCGGGCTGACGCCGGCGACGCAGCATTCGTTCCGGCTCGGCTTCGCGCCCGACAGCCGCAATGCCTTGAAGGAGCATCTCGCGGCAAAAGGCGTGCCGAAAGCCGATATCGAGGCCTGCGGACTGGTGCGCCATGGCGACGACATTCCAGTCTCCTATGACTGGTTTCGCGACCGCATCATGTTCCCGATCCCGGATTCGCGCGGCAAGATCATCGCCTTTGGCGGCCGGGCGCTGGCACCCGATGCGCTGGCCAAATACATGAACTCGCCCGACACGGAGCTCTTCCACAAGGGCAATGTGCTCTACAATTTCGCCCGTGCCCGCAAGGCTCTGGCCAAGGGCGGCACGGTGATTGCCGTCGAAGGGTACATGGACGTGATCGCGCTGGCGCAGGCCGGCTTCGAGAATGTCGTGGCGCCGCTTGGCACCGCGCTCACCGAAAACCAGCTGGAATTGCTGTGGCGCATGGCGCCGGAGCCGATGCTGTGCTTCGACGGCGACAAGGCCGGGCTGAAGGCGGCATGGCGTGCCGCGGATCTGGCATTGCCCTCGGTGCAGGCCGGCCGTTCGGCGCGTTTTGCGCTGCTGCCGGAAGGCAAGGATCCCGACGACCTCGTCAAGGCCGAGGGGCCGGACGCTTTCCGCGCGGTGCTAGCCGATGCGCGGCCGCTGGTCGACCTGTTGTGGATGCGGGAGACGGCGGGCGGTGTCTTCGACACGCCGGAACGGCGGGCGGAACTGGGAAAGACGCTGCGGGAGTTGACCAGCCGCATCCGCGACGAAAGCACGCGCTATCACTACCAGCAGGAAATGCGTGAGCGGGAAAAGAGCTTCTTCGGCGCGCAGCGCGATGCGCGGCAAGGGCGCCAGGACTGGAAACCGGGGCAGGGCAAGGCAGCCGCACCCGGCGGACAATTCGCCAAGCCTGGTGGCGGCCGCATGGCGATCACCGAAAGCCTCGGCCAGTCGGCGCTGGTCAAGCGCGGCAGCGAGGGCATGTCGGTGCGCGAGGCGACGATCATCGTGGCGCTGGTCAACCATCCGGCGCTGATCGACGAGAATTTCGCCCATGTCGAATTTCTCGACCTCGCCAATTCCGAGCTGCAGCGGCTGCATGCCGCCATCCTCGACGCGATGGCGCATGACATGGCCAATGACCGCCATGCCGTGGTGGCGACGATCGAACGCGCCGGCTGCGCGGAGATCTGGGAGCGCGCCGTCGGCCTGATCCGGCGGGCGCGGCAATGGCCGGCGCTGGAGACGGCCGCACTCGACGATGCCCGCGATGCTCTGAACCAGGCACTGCACTTGCAGCGCAGCGCGCGCACCTTACATAAGGAACTGAAACAGGCGGAAGCGGCTCTCGAAGCGGATCCTTCGGACGAAAACTTCCGCCATCTGATCGAAATTCAGGCGCAGTTTCAGGATGTACAGGCGACGGAAGCGCTGATCGAAGGATTTGGCGTTTCGTCGGGCAGGGCCGGGCGAGCCTAAGTGCAGCTGAGTACAGGAATGAGAGCGTGGCCGAGCTTCCCCAAGGGGCAGGGCGCGCTAAGTCGGGTAATTGATTCGCTTTTTTCATGCGAATCATGCCAGAGGCGCTTGACCTTCCGACAGAATGGCGGAATCAGGACGATTCGAAACGTTAACCCGCACCCGCGCCGACGGGAAATGAGCGATGTGAGGTACTGGTCACTGGACAGGCAGGCCGCCTGCCACAGATATCAGGGTTAATCTGGACTTAATGCATGTCGCCCAAGAGTGGAAACCGGTTTTGGGGCAACGACATGTACCAAACAAGGTAGATGCGGTTCTGGCCCGGTGAAGCGCGTTTCATAAGCGAGCACATCCGGTTTCGACTGGTCCGACAGCTTACGCGGCTTCGATGGCAGCCGCTTGGAGAAGATAAAAATTATGGCGACTAAGGAAAAGGAAGAGGTCGAGACCGAACGCGAAGGCGCCACCGATGGCCCTCTGCTCGACCTTTCCGATGATGCTGTCAAGAAGATGATCAAGGCCGCCAAGAAGCGCGGCTATGTCACGATGGACGAGCTGAATTCGGTGCTGCCTTCCGAGGAAGTGACCTCCGAGCAGATCGAGGATACGATGGCAATGCTGTCCGACATGGGCATCAATGTCGTCGAGGATGACGAGCAGGGCGAAGAGGCCGAGGCTGGCGACACCGCGGCCGACGCCGAGGAAGACGCCAACGAACTGGCCGAACAGACCGGTACGGCGGTTGCCGCCACCACCACC
Source organism: Mesorhizobium sp. HAY1-8B (assembly GCF_056868045.1). Lineage (NCBI taxonomy): Bacteria > Pseudomonadati > Pseudomonadota > Alphaproteobacteria > Hyphomicrobiales > Phyllobacteriaceae > Mesorhizobium > Mesorhizobium sp. HAY1-8B. The sequence continues at coordinate 6,210,335 of NZ_CP200321.1, read as the reverse complement.
AAGAAAGAGCCGACCGACCGCACCGACGATCCCGTGCGCATGTATCTGCGCGAGATGGGTTCGGTGGAGCTTCTGTCGCGCGAGGGCGAAATCGCCATCGCCAAGCGCATCGAGGCCGGCCGCGAGACGATGATCGCGGGCCTGTGCGAGAGCCCGCTGACATTCCAGGCCATCATCATCTGGCGCGACGAACTTAACGAATCCAAGATCCTGCTGCGCGAGATCATCGATCTCGAAGCCACCTATGCCGGCCCCGAAGCCAAGCAGGCGCCGGTCGTCGAGCGCATCGAGGAAGCGCCCAAGGCCGAGGAAAAGCCGCGTCGCGGGCGCGACGATGAAGACGACATCACCAATGTCGGCGCCGATACGCGCGGCATCGGGGACGACGACGAGGAAGACGAAGACGAGGCCAGCCTGTCGCTGGCGGCGATGGAAGCGGAACTCCGCCCGCAGGTGATGGAGACGCTCGACGTCATCGCCGACACCTACAAGAAGCTGCGCAAGCTGCAGGACCAGCAGGTCGAGAACCGTCTGGCCGCCGCCGGCACGCTGTCGCCCAGCCAGGACCGCCGGCTGAAGGAGCTGAAGGACCAGCTGATCAAGGCGGTGAAGTCGCTGTCGCTCAACACGGCGCGCATCGAGGCGCTGGTCGAGCAGCTCTACGACATCAACAAGCGCCTGGTGCAGAACGAGGGCAAGCTGTTGCGGCTGGCCGAAAGCTATGGCGTGCGCCGCGAGGAATTCCTGAAGGAATATCAGGGCTCGGAGCTCGACCCGAACTGGACGCGCTCGATCGCTAATCTGACCTCGCGCGGCTGGAAGGAATTCACCAAGAACGAGAAGGATGCGATCAAGGATCTGCGCGCCGAGATCCAGCACCTGGCCACCGAAACGGCGATCTCGATCCTGGAATTCCGCAAGATCGTCAACCAGGTGCAGAAGGGCGAGCGCGAAGCCGCGATCGCCAAGAAGGAAATGGTCGAGGCCAACCTGCGCCTCGTCATCTCCATCGCCAAGAAATACACCAATCGCGGCCTGCAATTCCTCGACCTGATCCAGGAAGGCAATATCGGCCTGATGAAGGCGGTCGACAAATTCGAATACCGCCGCGGCTACAAGTTCTCGACCTACGCGACATGGTGGATCCGGCAGGCGATCACGCGTTCGATCGCCGACCAGGCCCGCACCATCCGCATCCCGGTGCACATGATCGAGACGATCAACAAGATCGTGCGGACCTCGCGCCAGATGCTGCACGAGATCGGCCGCGAGCCGACGCCGGAAGAACTGGCCGAAAAGCTCGCAATGCCGCTCGAAAAAGTGCGCAAGGTCTTGAAGATCGCCAAGGAGCCGATCTCGCTCGAAACGCCGGTCGGCGACGAGGAGGATTCGCATCTGGGCGATTTCATCGAGGACAAGATGGCGATCCTGCCGATCGACGCGGCGATCCAGGCCAATCTGCGCGAGACCACCACGCGCGTTCTGGCCTCGCTGACGCCGCGCGAGGAGCGTGTCCTGCGCATGCGCTTCGGCATCGGCATGAACACCGACCACACGCTGGAAGAAGTCGGCCAGCAGTTCTCGGTCACCCGCGAGCGTATCCGCCAGATCGAAGCCAAGGCGCTGCGCAAGCTCAAGCACCCGAGCAGGTCGCGCAAGCTGCGCAGCTTCCTCGACAGCTGAGTTTTATCTGCCGCGAGGAATTGAGGGCGCCGATTGGCGCCCTTTTTCGTTTTTCTGCATCGACGGAAAGCCGTTTTCAGACTTGCCGGGAATTGGTCTACAACGGCACGTTCAGCCGCGTCCCCCTGACGATGATGCCGCCCCGGTCGCCGATCTCGATCGAGCCATAACGCTGCCTGAAGCATTCGGGCAGCGGGCGGTCGCCGGGAATTGACAACCACAGGCGCAGCATGTGGCGCCGCTTGTCGGATTCCGGCCAGTCGCGAAACCCCATGCGGTCGTGAAGCAGCGAATGATTGTAGACGAACTGCATGTCGCCGGGCCGAAGCCGCATCGACAGGTTCAGCTTCGGATCGTTGGCAAGGCTGTCGAAGAGATCCAGCGCTTCGACATGGGCGGCGCTCAGCCGCATGGCATCGGGGAAGCGCTGCGCGCTGTCGATGTACTGGCGCTGATAGATGCCGGTCAGCAGTCCCGCATGCCAGTTGAGGACCGGGATTTCGAAGTAGGGCTTTTCGCCTTCCGGAATCTCGCCGCGCCGGTCGGTGGCGATCGGATCGAACAGCAGGCGCACCAGATCAGGCCGGCTTTTGCGCATCTCGTTGTAGATCGTCACCGTGCTGACCAGCAGGGACTCGCCGCCTTGCATGGCATCGCTCAGGCAGAGCAGGCCGACGACATCGGCGGAATCGGTGTGAAACGTCTGGCGCTCGGCAGTCTGGTAGATGCGTGTCGTGGCGTCCCTGGCGTCGGCGCCGATGTCGCGGACATGGCCGAGTACATGGCCTTGGGCATTCTGCGAGCGTGCGCTTCCCAGATGCGCGCCAATCCCGCAGAAGATGGTTGCCGTCATTGCAGCGGAATATCTCTCGACCGGGAGGCCGCGAAGCACCTCGAACCCGATGCCGGCGATCAGTTTTTCGCGAAGGGCGGCAAGATGGCCGGCAAGCCGGGGCAAGGGGAAATCGGCCTTGGTCAGGCCGCCTATGTCCCGAGAGCCGGCGAGAAAGCTGGTTGCCGCCAATTCCAGCTCGGCGACGTCGCGAGGGTCCAGTTCGACCAGCCAACGGTCGGGATGCTCCGCCATGTCCTCACCGGCCCACGCGGCGGGAATTTCGATCGATGCCGGTGGCAGGTCTGTTGTCTCGCGCATGAAGCCCTCCGGCGGCTGGATCGGTCCTGGACATCAGCCTGGGATTTCCACCATGGCCACGGAGATTGCAGCAATCAGGCAGGTTTTCAAACCGGCTTTCCCTGGTCGCCGCCAAGTGTCACTTCCAGCCCGCAAATGATGGCGTGGATGCGTCCTTGCAGGACGTTCGCCGCAGGAGGATAATTCCACTTCGGATGCATTTTCTGGGCGACAACCCGGATGCCCGCCCCGGCGAAGCCGCCGTGCTCCGTGGCCCCGGAGGGAGGTGAGCCATGACAAGCTACATCGTGCTGATGAACTGGACGGAGCAGGGCGCCAGAAACGTGCGCGATTCACCCAAGCGGCTCGACGCCGCCAGGAAGCAGTTGGGAGATATGGGCGGCTCGTTCAAGTCATTCTATCTGACCATGGGTGAATACGACATGGTGGCAGTGGTCGAAGCCCCCGACGACGCGGTGCTCGCGCGTTTCTCGCTGATGCTGGCGGCGAGCGGTAATATCCGGACGCGAACGCTCAAGGCCTTCCCCGAATTCGCTTATCGCGAGATCATCACTTCGCTCGGATAGTGTTCGCGGACAACCGGATCGGGTGCTGCCTTGATGGCACCTGATCCGGCGCGTTCCGACATATTTGACGGTTGCCTCGGGACAGGATGCCTCGCCGTGGTAGATATGCGGCCAGGAGGGATCGCGATGAACAATTTTTCGATACTGGCCGTCGCCCTTGCCTTGATATCATCGATGCCGATCGACGTCGGCGCCGCCGTGCAAAAACCTGTCGGCATGGCCAATCCGGCATCGGTCCATTGCAGCGAGATCGGCGGACGCTTCATGATCAGGAAGGACAAGGCCGGCAACGAATACGGCTTCTGCCGCTTGCCTAACGGGCGCCTGTGCGAGGAATGGGCGCTGTTTCGCGACAACAAATGCATCGGCCCAAAGGCCGCGATGCGCCGCAAATAGCAGCCACGTCGCCGCCCTGTTACAAGGATAGGACCATGTCAGAGCCGCACTCGCATTCCCATCTGTGGCCCGGCGTGCCGCTTGCCCTGTTTTCTGCCGCATTGTTTGGCGCCACGCCGCCCCTTTCCAAGCTGCTGCTCAACAGCGTCAGCCCCTTCATGCTGGCTGGCCTGCTCTATCTCGGCGCCGGCATTGGCCTGGCTTTGTATCGCCTGCTTCGCGGCAAACAGGCCGCGGCCGGCGAAGCGCAACTGGCCGCCAGCGATGTCCCCTGGCTGGCACTGGCAATCGGCATGGGCGGCATCCTCGCGCCGGTGTTGTTGATGTTCGGCCTCAGCCTCAACACGGCATCCAGTTCAGCGCTGCTGCTGAACCTGGAAGGGCTGGCGACGATGGCTATCGCCTGGCTCGTCTATCGCGAGAATGTCGACCGGCGCCTGCTGGTTGGCGCCTTCGCCATTCTGGCGGGCGCCGTACTGTTGTCATGGCAGGGTGAGGGTGTCGCCTTCAATCTCGGCGCGCTGCTCGTCGCCGGGGCCTGCCTGGCATGGGGACTGGACAACAACTTCACCCGCAAGATCTCGGCGACCGACCCGGTGGTGATCGCCATGCTGAAGGGCCTGGTGGCGGGCGCGGCCAATGTCGGGTTGGCGCTTGCTGCCGGAGCGTCGTTTCCCGCGATATCCATTGTCGCTGCCACGGCCGCCGTCGGCTTCCTTGGTATCGGCGTCAGCCTTGTGATGTTCATCCTGGCGTTGCGCCATCTTGGTACCGCGCGGACAGGCGCCTATTACTCGCTGGCTCCGTTCATTGGCGCGCTGCTGGCCATCGTCATCCTGGGCGATGCCGTCACCTTCAAGCTGGCGTTGGCGGGACTTCTGATGGGCATCGGCCTGTGGCTGCATCTGTCGGAGCGCCACGACCATGAGCACGACCACGAGGCGTTGGAACATGAGCACAGCCATGTGCATGACGAACACCACCAGCACGATCATGACGGGCCGGTGAGCGAGCCCCATTCGCACTGGCACCGGCATGCGCCGATGCGCCACCGCCATCCGCATTATCCGGACCTGCACCACAGGCACGGCCACGGCTGAGCACGCCAGGATCATGCTCAAGCAAACCCCCAGGCCTGAACTGACCGTCTGGTACAACACGCGATGCCCCGTCTGCGATGCCGGCATTGCCAGGCAGAAGCGGCGGCTGATCGAAGCGGTCAGGGCCGGGCGGATCGAATTTCGCGACATCAATCTGGAGCCGGCGGCCCTGGCCGGACGCGGCGCCTCGGTGGAGGACATCCGCCGGCGGCTGCACGCCACCGATGCGGATGGCCGCTTGCTGGTCGGCGCCGACGTCGCCATCGCCGTGTGGCGGATAACGCCAGGCGAAGGCTGGCTGGCCACGCTTTTCGGCAATCCGGTTGCCTTGCCGCTGACCCGCTTTGCCTATGATCGTTTCGCCGATCTGCTCTACGCCTGGAACCGGCGCAAGGGCCGCTGGTAGCGACTTCATCTCGTTGAATGGAACGCCCCGAACCGGGAGATCGGCTCGGCTGGCACGCACTCAGATACATCGTAAGATATATCTTGACTCCATGGAGGCGTGCGCCTACTTAAGTTATATCGTAAGATAGAACTCAAGGAGCAAACAATGCACAAAGACAATCATTGCGGACGCGGCCATTTTGGCGAACGCATGTTCATGCACATGGCCGGCAAGTTCGGTGGCAGAGGGGGTGGCGGCTTTGGCCCGTTCGGACATGGTGGTCGCGGTGGCGGACGCGGCGGGCCGGGGGACATGTTCCGCGCCGGGCGGATGCTGGCCGACGGCGACCTCAAGCTGATCACGCTGTCGCTGCTGGCCGAGGCGCCGCGCCACGGCTACGACATCATCAAGGCGCTGGAAGAGCGCACCAGCGGCATCTATAGCCCGAGCCCGGGCGTGGTCTACCCGACGCTGACCTTCCTGGAAGAGGCTGGCTATGCCGTCTCGTCGAGCGAAGGCAACAAGAAGGTGTTCTCCATCACCGAGGCCGGCCGGGCGCATCTCGCCGACAACCGCGAGATGATCGACGGCGTGCTCGAACACCTCGAGCGTTTCGGCCGCAAGATGGCCAAGGCGCGCGACTGGTTCGGCTGGAATGACGATGGCGAGGACCGCCGTGGTGGCCGTGGCGAACGTTCGGAAACGCGCGACGAATTCCGCGCCATCCGCCACCGCCTGCGCGCGGCGCTGGGCGAGATCGTCGATGCCCCCGCTGAAAAGCAGGCCGAGGCGATCGCCATTCTAGAAGCCGCGGCGGAAGCGCTGGAAGCGCTGTCGCCCCGCTGAGGCGGGCGGCATTTCGCGGTACGCAAAAAAAGCCCGGGGAGACCCGGGCTTTTTTGTTGGCGATGATGCGGAGGGCATCATTCCTTGCCGACATACTCACTGATCAGCTTTTCGTTGCGCGCCTTTTCGATCTTGGCGGTCATCTCGGCCGACAGGCGTTCATCCGTGCGGTACTTGACCAGGTTCACCAGGCTGCCGGTGAGCAGCAAAATGCCCATGGCCCAGTAACCCTTGGTCGCCAGGTCGACCGGCGCCAGCCAAAGCGACAGGCCGAGCATGAAATAGGCGGCACCGACCGAGGCGGTGTTGAACATGATGTAGGTCTGATTGGCGTTCATTGGAGTTCTCCGTTGATTTGATGGTTGGGTTTTGATGAGATCAGGTCTGCAAAGGCTGGTTTTCAGTTGATGGTCTTCAGGCGCTCGAGCACGTCCTTGGCGCGCACCTTCACCGCCGCGCCGTGCCCGGCGTCGGCAAGCCGGTCGCGGATTGCTTCGTGACGCAGCTCGCCGTCGATCTCGTCGAGAATGCCGGACTCCTCGAACGGGTCGCTGGCTCCCTTGATGCGGGCCAAGAGCTCCTCGGCGTCGTTGAGGCTTCCAGAATTGCCGATCGACCTGACGAGGCGCGACTGCGCCTTGCGCTCGGCATCGATGGCCCGGGCCGAGATCATGCCCTGGTTGAGGTCGATGATGCGCCGATGCGCCCGCTCCACCGAAACGCGCATCCGCAACGTCTTTTCGCCAAGGCTCTGCACGGTGGCGCGGCGGACCTCGCGTTCATTCTCCAACTCGGCGACAGCCGCGGCACCGCTTTCGGCCAGCCCCTTGTTGCCGGCGGCGAGCGCGCTGATCGTGCGGGTTTCCAGATCGGCATGGCGGCGCTCGAGTTGGTCGAGACCGGCCTGCTCGGCACGGTGGCGCACGATCAGCGTGGCGAGCGTCTGCTTGGCGGCGGCAAGACCCGCCTCGGCGTCGCGGATGCGCTGCGCCAGAAGGTCGATGGCGAAGCGATCCTTGAGGCCGTCCTCGGCCCGTGCGCTGGCGCCATCAAGCAGTGTTCTGATCAGGCTAAGCATGGTTCTTCTCCCTTCGAATTGTGCTGTGAACAATGTTCACGAAGCCAACATAACAGGAAATGAACATTGTTCAAGAGATTTTTGAACGCTGTTCACGAAACCCCTTGTATGGTAAACAAGGGGAAATCGCCGTTCGAACCAGCGTGCCTCGCAAGGCATTCGCATCCACAAGGACTGATATGGCACTGGACAAGGAAGAGACGGGCGAGCGGGTGCTGGCGATTGCCGAAGTGCTGCTCAACGAGGGCGGCATGGACAATCTGAAGGCCAGGACCATCGCCGAGCAGGCGGGCATCTCGGTTGGTTCGGTCTACAATCTGTTTTCCGATCTCGAGGGGGTGCACCGTGCCGTCAACATGCGGTTGCTTGATCGACTCGGTGCGGCAGGGGCGGCGGCGATGGCCGATCTTTCCCGGCGCGGAATCACCGATGTGCGCCAGCGCCTGCTGGCGCTGGCCGGCGCCTATGTGCGCTTCGTCGAGGCGCATCCGGGCAGCTGGCCCGCATTGCTTGCCTTCAACAGGCGGCGTCCGACACTGGCCGAACCGGATGCCTATGAGGCTCGGCTCGACCAGTTGTTCGAGATCATTGCCGGCGTGCTCGCTGGGGGCGATTTCGACCTCGACGCCGACACGCGCCGGATCGCCGCGCGCACCTTGTGGTCAAGCGTGCATGGAATCGTCACCAGCGGCTATGCGGCCAGATCCGTTCGCCGGCAGGCCGACGAGATCGACCAGCAGATCGAACTGCTGGTCGCCGTCTTCATCAGGGGGCTGGAACGCGGCGGCACATTCGCGCATGCTGGAACAACAACGTCGTGAATCGCGAACGGACCGTGGTTTGCAGGACGAACAAGGAGATTTGAGCCATGTCTTTTCTGAAACGTCTTTTCGGCGGTGGCGGCGGCGGTGAGACGGCCGAGCCCAAAAGTGCGGCACCGGCCAAGCAGGTCGAGCACAAGGGTTTCATGATCAGCGCCACGCCCTACAAGGCCGATGGCCAGTACCAGACCTGCGGCATCGTCTCCAAGGAGATCGACGGCGTGGTGAAGGAACACAAATTCATCCGCGCCGACCGTTTCGCCGGGCTCGACGATGCCGTCGACATTTCGATCAAGAAGGGCATCCAACTGGTGGATGAACAGGGCGATCGGATCTTCGGGTAGGCGGACTGATCGAGTCGACCGCTCGCATTGCACCAGAGGAAGAAAATGCTGGCGCGGCCAAGCGTCGAAACGCGCGACGCTCGCCCAGGCCATGAAAGGCCCGTCCTTGTCGAGGGTTCAAGGTTTCAGCTCGATTGTGCCTATGTCGCGAAGCGGGAAAGCGCGGTGGGTGGAAATGGCGACGATCCGGTCGCTCAGGTGGGCGAGCAGCCGCTCCAGGATGCGCTCGCCCTGCTCGTCGTCGAGATGCTCTGTCGGCTCGTCGAGCAGCACCAGCGGCATGGAGGACAGCCAGGCGCGCGCGAGGTTGATGCGCTGCACCTCGCCGAGCGAAAACCGGTCCTGCCTGATCCAGGCATCCAGCCCGCCGGCTTCACGGATTCGGCCGTCCATCTCTACGGCTTCCAGCGCACGCCACAGGGCCGCGTCCGGAGCGTCGCCGACGAAGAGGTTGGCGCGAACCGTGTCCTCGAGGATGACCGCATCATGCAACACCAGTGCCGAGAGCGCCCGCCGCTCGCCTGCCGACAGGATGCGGTCGCCGGCGGCAAATCCATCCTCGCCGATCCAGCCGGCAACCTGCTTGAGCAGACTGGTCTTGCCCGAGCCGCTGGCGCCGACGAGTACCGTTGGCCGACCTCTTTCGAGCGTAAGCGCGACCGGTGCCCCAATGGGCCGGCCGTCCGGCGCGCGGCGCTGCAGGGCGCCGTGGCGCAGTTGGCGCGGTTCGTCCGACACGTGCGCTTGCCTGTCCGCCGAACCGACCTCGGTCCACTTGCCGATCTCGGCCCGGGCGGCATTGCGGCGAAGCACGGCAACCAGCATGCGCGACGCGCCGTTCAGCGCTTCGCCAAGCGCCAGCCACGAAAAGCCAAGCAGCATCGGCAGGAGAAGCTCCGTGCCCTGCCGTCCGGCATACCAGGCGGCGGCCATCACGCTGATGCCGGCAAGCGGACCGAAGGCGGCGCAGAGCGTGTCGAGCCCGGCCTGCAGGCGGCGAAGCGCAAGCATCTCGCCATCCGCGCGCGAGAGCGTGGCAAGCGCTTCGCCACACTCATGGCGCCAGGCACCTTCGGCCTTGAGCGGAACGGCTGACGCCATGGCCGTGCCAAGCCTGCCTGCGCCCCCGCGACGCATCGACCTGGCGCGCTCCCATGCCATGGCGCCAGCCTTGGCCACCCCGTTCCCCGCGAACAGGATGGCGAGCAGCAGAAGCATGATCGGTAGAAGGGAGAGCGGCGCGAGCATCGCCGAACCCGCAATGAGGACGGCGATGCCGCAGGCCAGCGTCAGCGCAGGCAGTCCGGCACGCAGCCGGGCGTAGTCGAGGTCCTCGACATCGTCGAGATAATCGGCCAGCCTTGCGTCATCGCCGAGCTGCCATCCGGCCCTGCGCACGGCAGGCGCCGCCGCCATCGCGGCGAAAAGTTCGACGCGATGCGCGACCTGGTCCGCGAGTGCTGCCTTGTGGCCGGCCAGCCGCTCACCATAGCGGGCGACCGTGCGGCCCACCGCGAACAGCCTGACCAGCGCCGCCGGTATGTGGAAGTTGAAGGTGAAGGCGGTGGCGGAAAGGCCGGCGATCGCCACCGATCCCAACAGCCAGGCGGAAACACCGCCGAGCAATACGCCGCAGCAGAGGGCCGAGAAAGCAAAGCCCGTCGCCAGCCGCCACGACTTCCGGCTTGAGGATTGAAGGAGAGTGTTCATGCCGCCACCTCGATGGCATCGTTGGGGGTGAGATCGACCGTCATGTCTGCGGTGGCGGCGAGGTCGCGGTCATGGGTGGCCACGACGACCAGCCGTGATCGCGAGATCGCAAGCAGCATGCGTCGCACCGCTTCGGCCGTCTGGCGGTCGAGCTTTGCCGTGGGTTCGTCAGCCAACACGGTCCGGCCGGAAAGCTGCGCGCGGGCGACCGCGATGCGCAGCCGTTGCCCTCCGGAAAGGTTGGCTCCGCCCCGGTCCAGCCTGACTTCGAGGCCGCCGGGCAACAGCGCGTCGTCGAGCAGGCCGATCGCGCCCGCGGCTGCCCCGAGATTGTCCCCGGCCGGCGCGGCGATATTCCATGAAAGGGCTTCGGCAAGCGTTCCCTCGGGCACGCAGCAGTCAGTGGAAACCCAGACGATTTCCCGGCCGGCGAGTGCATCGGCGTCGAGCGATCCGCCTGGTTCGAGCCCGGCCAGTCGGCGCAGCAATGTCGACTTGCCCGATCCGCTCGGGCCGACAATGGCGACCAGGCCCTGTTTCGGCAACGCCAGGGACAGGCGGTCGAGAATCGGCAAGGTCTTTGCCGCGGCCGGCTCGGCACCGAGCAGCCGGTCAAGTGCGGCCGCCGCGGCAAGGCCTTCCGCCTTGGCATGATATTGTTCCGAAAAGCGCCGGAAGGGTGCGAAATATTCCGGCGCGATCATGAGGATGAACAGGCTTTGCCAAAGCGCGAGGTTGGAGAAGCCAGGGATCATCGCGAGCTTCAGGTGGCCAAGGCCGAGGAAGACGGCGAGGATGGCAATCGACAGCGATGCGAAGAAGTCGATGATGCCGGCATTGACGAAAGCAATGCGCAGCACGCCCATCGTGTTGCTCGCATAGGCTTCGAGGCGGCGGGCCAGCTTGGCGTCCTCGGTGGCCATCGCGTGGTTGGCGAGGATCGTGGGCAGCGTGCGGATGCGGTCGGCGAACTGGCCCGCCAACCGGCCGAAGGCGCGTTCCTGGGCGTCGGCGCGCCGGCGGATGGCATTGCCCACCAGCGCGAGGAACAGGATCATCACCGGCGTCAGGCAGATGACCAGCAGCGCCGCCTGCCAGGAGACGAGGAGAAGTGCGATGGCCGCAAGCAGGGGTCCCGCACCCATCATCGTGCTGGCCGCGCGATGGCCGACGACAAGGCCGGCCACCGCCTCGGGATGACGCTGCATCGAGACGATGACGCCGCCGACCGACAGCGATTGCAATTGCCGCGCCGGCATGTCGTTCAGGCGCTCGCCCGCAGCCCCGCGCAACCCCGCCGAGACGGCGGTTTCGGCCGATGCCTGCGCCCTGTCGGACGCGAGCCCGGCGAGGCAGGCAGACGCGAGAAGCACGACCACAGCCGCGACCAGCCATGGGTCGACGGGATCGCCCATCACCAGCCGTCCGGTTGCGATCGCCGCCGACGCGGCGAAGCCGAGCCGTAGCCCGGTGCGCGCGACTTGCAGGATGAGCAGCCGACGCAAGCCGCGCCTTGCCAGCCGTTCGCCGATCGAGAGTGCCTGAAAAGGGGCGGGGCCGGAGGGGACGACCTTCGAATCCGGTGCGGGGACGGCTGACGTTTTCATGCCCCGGTTCTCGCACACGCAATGATGAAACGAATTGATCCAGATCAAGCGGCGGATGTTCGCGGCGCGTTATGAGCGGGTATCCAGAAAGGACGCTCCCATGCCCGACTTTCTCCTCGTCGACCTGTCCCGGCTGCAGTTCGCGCTGACGGCCCTCTATCATTTCCTGTTCGTGCCGCTGACGCTGGGCCTCTCCATCCTGATCGCCATGATGGAGACCGTCTATGTCATGACCCGCCGCACCATCTGGCGCGACATGACCAAGTTCTGGGGCGTGCTGTTCGGCATCAATTTCGCCCTCGGCGTCGCCACCGGCATCACCATGGAATTCCAGTTCGGCATGAACTGGGCCTACTATTCGCACTATGTCGGCGACGTGTTCGGCGCGCCCCTCGCCATCGAGGGCCTGATGGCCTTCTTCCTCGAAGCCACCTTTGTCGGGCTGTTCTTCTTCGGTTGGGACAGGCTATCGGCCCGCGCGCATATGATCGTGACCTGGTTGATGGCGCTTGGCACCAATTTCTCCGCGCTCTGGATCCTGATCGCCAATGGCTGGATGCAGAACCCGGTCGGTTCTGCCTTCAACCCGGACACGATGCGCATGGAGGTCACCGACTTCATGGCGGTGATCTTCAATCCGGTGGCGCAGGCGAAGTTCGTACACACCGTTTCGGCCGGCTATGTCTGCGCCGCCACCTTCGTGCTCGGCGTTTCGGCCTGGTACATGCTGCGCGGGCGTCACGTCCAGCTCGCCAAGCGCTCTTTCGTCATCGCCTCGGCCTTCGGCCTCGCCTCGTCACTCTCGGTGATCGTGCTCGGCGACGAAAGCGGCTATGCGCTGACCGACAACCAGAAAATGAAGCTCGCGGCCATCGAGGCCATGTGGGAGACGGAACCCGCGCCGGCGTCCTTCACGGCCTTCGGCATTCCCAGCCAAAGCGACCGCGAGACGCATTTCGCCATCCGCATCCCGTGGGTGATGGGCATCATCGGCACGCGCTCGATCGACAGGCAGATCCCCGGCATCGACGAACTTGTCGCCCATGCCGAAATGCGCATCCGCAACGGCATCGCCGCCTATGACGCGCTGGAGAAGATCAAGGCGGATCGCACCGATACCGCCGCCCGCGCCGCCTTCGATGCCAGCTCCGGGGATCTCGGCTACGCGCTGCTGCTCAAGCGGTACCTGCCGGATCCGAGGCAGGCGAGCGAGCAGCAGATCAAGGATGCCGCCTGGTCGACCGTGCCTTACGTGCCGCTGCTCTTCTTCGGCTTCCGGCTGATGGTGGCCTGCGGTTTCGTGCTCGCCGCGCTGTTCGCGGTGTCGCTGTGGCACACGACACGGGAGACCGAAGCGCCGCGCTGGCTGTTTCATGCCGCGCTCATCGCCATGCCGCTGCCCTGGATCGCCATCGAGGTCGGCTGGTTCGTGGCGGAGTTCGGACGCCAGCCCTGGATCATCGATGGCGTGCTGCCGACCTTCCTCGCCACGTCCGAGCTTGGCGTCACCGACCTGGCGCTCACCATCTCCGGCTTCACGCTCATCTACGGCGTGCTCGCCCTCATCGAGGTCAAGCTGATGCTGGCCGCAATCCGCAAGGGGCCCGAGATCGCCAGCGTCATCGATGACCTGCGCCCGAACACCGACCCCGCACTGCAACCCGCAGAATGAAAAAGGATCACGACGATGATCGACTTTCTCTTCGACTATGAAACGCTGCGCGTGATCTGGTGGATTCTGCTCGGCATCCTCCTGATCGGCTTCGCCGTGACCGACGGTTTCGACATGGGCGTGGGCGCGCTGCTGCCCTTCGTCGCCAGGACCGATGCCGAACGGCGTGTGGCGATCAACACAATCGGCCCGGTATGGGAAGGCAACCAGGTGTGGTTCATCCTCGGCGGCGGCGCCATCTTCGCGGCGTGGCCGGCGCTCTACGCGCTGAGCTTCTCCGGCTTCTACCTTGCCATGTTCCTGGTGCTTCTGGCGCTGATCCTGCGCCCCGTTGCCTTCAAGTATCGCTCGAAGCGGCCCGATCCCGCCTGGCGCGGGCGCTGGGACTGGGCGCTCTTCGTCGGCGGCGCGGTGCCGGCGCTCATCTTCGGCGTTGCCCTTGGCAACACGCTGCAGGGCGTGCCGTTCCATTTCACGTCGGATCTGCGCCCCATCTATGAAGGCAGCCTGTTCGGCCTGCTCAACCCGCTCGCGCTCTATTGCGGCCTCGTCTCGGTCGCCATGCTGATAACCCACGGCGCGGCATGGCTCGCGTTCAAGGCGGAAGGCATCGTCGAAGACCGCGCGCGCGCGATCGGCGCCAAGTCCGCTGTCATCACTTCGCTGCTCTTCGCCGGCGGTGGCGTGCTGGTCTGGCTCGGGCTGCTCGGCGGCTACCGCGTGACCTCGCCGATCGTGTGGGACGGGCCGTCCAATCCGCTGCTCAAGACGGTGTCGGCGGACAGCGGTGCCTGGCTGGCGAATTTCCATGCCCATCCGCTGCTGTGGATCGTGCCGGCGCTCGGTGTCGTCGCACCGCTGCTGGCGGCTATCGGCTTTCGGGCCCGGCGTGAAGGCTGGACCTTCCTTGCCTCGCAGTTAGGCGTCGCGATGATCATCGCGACGGTGGGGCTTGCCATGTTCCCCATCCTTCTGCCGTCGAGCAGCAATCCCAGCCATTCGCTGACCGTGTTCGATGCTTCCTCAAGCCGCGCCACGCTGCGCAACATGCTGATCGCCACGGTGATCTTCCTGCCGCTGATCCTTGCCTACACCGGGTGGGTCTACAGCGTGCTGTGGGGCAAGGTCGGCGAGAAGAGCGTCGAGAAGGCCGGCTCGTCGGCCTACTGATTCAACCGGAGTTTTGACCATGTGGTATTTTGCCTGGATCCTCGGCCTCGGACTGGCCGCCTCCGTCGGCATCCTCAATGCGCTCTGGTATGAGCTGCGCACCGTCCGCGAGGAGCCCGCCAAGGACACCGTCGCCCTGCCCACGCCTTGAGCCCGCCGTGGCGGAGGAGGCATCATGAGCGACTCTAATCTCGGACCGCTGCGCGGGCCGGCGGACATGAAGCGGGCGCACGTGCGGATGCTTGCGCTCTGTCACATGCTTGAAGGCATCGCCGACGACCTGCCGTCGCGCGTCGACCGCTTCCAGTGCCTTGCCGTGGCGGCCGATCTGTTGCCAGTGCTGCGAGAGTGCCATCGCTTCGAGGAAGAGACTGTCTTCCCCGCCTTCGCGCGGCTCCAGGGCGGGGAAGACATCGTCGCGCGGCTCAAGATGGAGCATCTGGAGGACGACTGCGCGGCGGCTGATCTCAGTGAAGTCCTGCTTGCGCACGGCCACGGGAGGCCTATCGAGAACCCCGAGGCGCTCGGCTACATGCTGCGCGCGCTGTTCGAATCCATGCGGCGCCATATCGCCTTCGAGCGCGACCATGTGCTGCCGGGGATTCTCGGGCAGCGCTGAGCGCTTCGGCGATCAGTTCCCGGAACGCGCCGCCAGGCGCGCGAGGTCGCTGACGACAATGTGACGGTTGTTGTCGATGCGAATGACGTTGTCGCCCCGCAGCCTGGTCAATTGCCGGCTTACCGTTTCGATGGTCAGGCCGAGGAAATCCGCGATCTCCGCGCGCGACAGCGGCAGGTCGAAAGCGGCGGCGCGGTGTTCCGGGCCAGCGGTCGGATCGATGTTGCGCGCGATCATCAACAGGAAGCTCGCGATCTTCTCGGCGGCGGTCTTGCGACCGAGCGCCACCATCCAGTCGCGCGCCTGGTCGAGTTCGCGCAATTTCTGTTCGAGCAGCCGATGTTCGAGGTCGGGGTGCTCCTTCATCATCCGCTCCAGCGTTTGGCGCGGAAAGGAGCACAGCTCGACATTGGTCGCGGCTTCCGCGGTCAATGTGCTCTCGGCCTGGAACGGCCTGCCCAGAAAATCAGGAGCGAACTGCAGGCCGACGATCTGCTGGCGGCCGTCGGACAGCGTCTTGGTGAGTTTCACGACACCGGAAAGAACGTTGGAGAACCGGTCGACGCTTCCGGTGTCGCTCATCAATTCCTTGCCGGTCTCGGCCTTGTGCCGTTTCGTCGACTTGGACAGGGCGACAAGCTGATCGGGGTTGAGGGCGCCGCAAATGCCACGATGCCGCGCTTCGCATGAAACGCAGAGAACAGGAATGCCCTTCGTGTGAATGTCTTCGCGCACGATGGTACATCTATAGTGTTACCAGCCGGCAGTGCAACGCATGGGCGACGACTTTAGCGATGGTGCATACGCACCGCCGAAAGGGCCCAGTTGCATAAATCCAGCTTATCATGAACCCCAGTTTTTGAAGACGTTACAGGGGCTTTCGCCGCCTGTAGCCTCGACGATGGGTTCTTTGAAGATGCCAGGGATTTGGTGGGTCGATGCAGACACATGCGCGGGTGGTGATTGTTGGTGGCGGGTGCGTCGGCGCGGGCATCCTGTACGGTCTTGCCAAGCGCGGCTGGACCGACGTCGCACTGCTCGAACGCACCCAGCTGACGGCCGGCTCGACCTGGCATGCGGCGGGCCTCGTCCCATCCTACGCCCGCAACATCAATATCGGCCGGATGATCAACAAGACCATCGAGATCTATGAAGGGCTGGAGGCCGAGACCGGGCAGCCTGTCGGATGGCACAAATGCGGCCAGCTGCGCATCGCCAATTCCAGGGACCGGCTCGACGAATACAAGAGCTATATGAGCGTCGCCGACGTTCAGGGCATGCGGGCGCATCTGCTGTCGCCGGCGGAGGCGAGGGCGCTGTGCCCGCTTCTCGACAACAAGCACATGCTCGGCGCGCTCTATCATCCCGATGACGGCCATATCGCGCCGGCCGACGTGACCCATGCCATGGCCAAGGGCGCGCGGGATCTGGGCGCCAAGATCTACCTGAACACGGAGGTCACCGGCTTTCAGCGGACCGCGGGCGGCGAATGGCGGGTCCAGACGAACAAGGGCGACATCACCTGCGAGCATGTGGTCTGCGCGACCGGCAATTACGCGCGCCAGACCGGCGCGCTGCTCGGCCTCGAGATCCCCGCCATCCCGATCCTGCACCAGTACTGGATCACCGAGCCGGTGCCGGAGGTCGTGGAGCGCAAAAAGCAGGGACGGGCGGAAATGCCGATCCTGCGCGACGAGGGCTTTGAAGGCTATCTGCGCGAGGAGGGCGACGGCTTCATGTTCGGGCCCTATGAGCGGACCGAACACCTCAAGCTGTTTGCCGAGGATGGCGTTCCCGCCTGGTTCGGCGCCGACCTCGTCGAAGAGGATTTCGAGGCGGTGTCATGGAACTGGGAGCAGGCAACGCAACTTGTGCCGTCACTGGGACGCGCCGGAATCAAGGCCAATGTCCGCGGCCCCTTCCAGATGACGGCGGACGAGCTTCCGCTGATGGGACCGGCCTGGGGCCTGCCCAATGTGTGGCTGGCCGAGGGCGTGCCGGGCGGCATCCTGTGGGGCGGCACGATCGGCTACTATCTGTCGGAGCGGATCGTCGAGGGCGGCAACAGCCTCGACACCTCGGATCTGGATCCTCGCCGCTTCGGCGACTACGCCAACAAGGCCTGGACGCGCGAGAAAGTCCGCGAGGCCTGGGGCACGCATGCGGAGCAGAAATATCCCGGACAGGACATGCCTGCCGCCCGGCCGCAGAAGACAGCGCCATCCTATGCGCGGCTGAGCGAGTTGGGCGCGGTCTGGGGCGTGCTCAACGGTTGGGAAATGCCCAATTGGTTCGCACCCAAGGGCGTCGAGGCCAAGGACCAGTATAGCTGGCGCTGGACCGCCAAGGGCGTTTTCGTCGGCGAGGAAGTGCAGGCCGTGCGCAATGCCGTCGGCCTGGTCGAGATGACGCCGATGACCAAGTTCGAGGTCTCGGGACCAAACGCAGCCGCCTGGCTCGACAGGATCCTTGCCAATCGCCTGCCAGCAGTCGGCAGGGCTGTTCTGGCGCATCACCTCACCCCTGCAGGTGGGGTGCAGGCGGAATACATGGTGGCGCGCCTCACCGACGACGGCTTCTATCTCATCTCGACGCCGCGCGCGGAGCGCTGGAATTTCGACGATCTCTCAAAGCTGCTCCCCGCCGACGGCGGTGTCAGCCTGAAGAACGTCACCAATGAGCGCGGCTGCTTCACGGTCGTGGGGCCAAATGCCCGAGATGTGCTGCAGCCGCTCACCGAGATCGACCTGTCGAACGCCGCCTTTCCCTGGTTCGGCGTGAAGACCGGCAGCGTGGCGCTTGCCAGCGACGTGCGGCTGCTGCGCGTCAACTACGAAGGCGAGCTCGGATGGGAGCTCTATCATCCCATGGCCTATCAGCGGCAATTGCTCGACGCGATCCTGAGTGAGGGCGAGAAGCACGGCATGCGGCTCGTCGGGCTGCATGCGCTGGAATCGCTGCGGCTGGAGAAATCCTATCGCGCCATGTACCGGGACATGAATCCCGAGCTCAACGTGCTGGAGAGCGGGCTCGAGCGGTTCGTTCGCCTCGACAAGGGCGATTTCGTCGGCCGCGAGGCGGTGCTGAAATACAAGGATCGTAACGACCAGCGCCGATCGGCAACGCTCAGGATCGAGACCGATGGCGCCAGCACGCTTGCCAACGAGGGCCTCTACATCGATGGCGAACTGGTCGGGCGCATCACGTCGGGCGGCTATGGCTATACGCTCGGGCATGATGTGGCGCTGGCGCTGTTGCCGGAGCGTCTCAGCAAGCCCGGCACCAAGTTCGACGTGGCGATCCTAGGCGAATGGAGGGTCGCCGAGGTGATCGCGGACTCGCCCTACGATCCCAGCTCGGCCAGGGCGCGCAGTTGATCGCAAGGGCTGAGCGAAGATGCGCATCGACCGGATCAACGTCCATACGGCGCAGTTGCCCGTCAAAGGCGGCGCCTATCGCATGGCCAGCGACGACGTAGAGTCGCTGGACAGTACCTTAATCGAGATCGTGACGGATGACGGCCTGACCGGTTGGGGCGAGACCTGTCCGATCGGACCGGTCTACCAGCCGCATCACGCGCTCGGCGCCCGCGCCGCGATCGCCGAAATTGCCCCAGGCCTCATTGGCGCGAAGATTGCCTCGATCAGGCTTCTGGCGAAGCGGATGGATGAGCGCCTGAACGGGCACGGCTACGCCAAGGCCGCGTTCGACATGGCCTTTCTCGACCTTCTCGGCCAGAAGCTCGGTGTGCCGGTGTCGACGCTTCTGGGCGGCTCGCTCACGGATCGCGTGCCGGCCTACTATTCGCTGATCGTCGGCCCGCCGGATGAAACGGCCAGGATCGCGGCCGACAAGGTGAAGGCAGGCTATCCGCGTCTGCAGGTCAAGATTTCCGGGCGTAATCTCGAAGAGGATGTGGCCACCGTCCACAAGGTCTGGGAAGCGGTCGGCTACAAGGCGCGCATTGCGGTGGACGGCAACAGAGGCCTGACGGCGGCCGCGGCAATCCATCTCGACAGGCTCTGCCAGGCGATCCCCTTCGTCCTCGAACAGCCCTGCAACACCATGGACGAGATCGCGACGCTGAAGGGCCGCGTGACACATCCGATCTATCTCGACGAGAGCACCGAGGACCAGAACGCGGTGCTGCGGGCGATCTCGCTGGGCATCGCGGATGGTTTCGGCTTCAAGGTTACCCGCCTTGGCGGCCTCACCAAGATGGCGACCGTGCGCGACCTTTGCGCCATCCGCTCGCTGCCGCACAGCTGCGACGATGCCTGGGGAGGCGACATCATCGCGTCGGCCTGCGTCCATCTTGCGGCGACTGTCGAGCCGCGCCGCATGGAAGGCGCATGGATCGCCCAGGAGTATATCGATGGGCATTTCGACCCTGGCAATCCGGTCGTCATCCGCGAAGGGCATATCGCCGTGCCGCAGCGGCCAGGCCTGGGCGTAAAGCCCGAGCCCGGCATGTTCGGCAAGCCGATCGCCACATACGGAGCCTGAGCGGGGGCGGTCTCCAGAGGCTGCCAAGATGGTGCGCATTCAGCCAATCCTGTTGTTGACTTCGATATGCCTACCTTCTAGTAGGTAGTCAACATCAACCAGCATTGGACAAACAAGCATGCCTTCCCAAGAAACCGACACCCTCGCTCAAGCTTCGAACACATGGCTCAAAAGCTATTATTTTGTGCGGTTCGCCGTTTCCGCGGCATGGGTCGCACTGGCCTTCACCGTCGCCAGGACCATGCCGCCGCTGGCCGCGATCATGCTGGTAGCGTATCCCGCCTGGGACGCCCTGGCGAACTTCCTCGATGCCCAGCGCACAGGCGGGATGAGCCGCAACAAGTCTCAGTTGCTGAACTTTGTCATCAGCGCGCTTACCACCCTGGCGGTCGCTGTCGCGCTGACCAGGAGCATGAACACAGTGCTCGCGGTCTATGGTGTGTGGGCCGTGCTGTCCGGCGTGTTCCAACTGATTACCGCGGTGCGGCGCTGGAAGACCAATGGCGCGCAATGGGCGATGATCCTGAGCGGCGCTCAATCGGCGTTGGCGGGCCTCTTTTTTGTCAAGATGGCCGGGGGCATTGAAGATATCGGCATCACGAATGTCGCACCATATGCCGCGTTTGGCGCATTCTACTTCCTGGTGTCGGCGGTATGGCTGACGGCCGGCGACATCCGTCGCAAGTCACCGCGAGCCGCCAGCTAAGGTGCGCCCCTTGCAGGAGCCGTTCGACATCCCGCCCTGCTTTTCCCAACTGACCGGTCATGCGCTGTCTCCATGAGGGACGGCGCATTTCCCGTCGAAAGGATTGGTTCACCCTTGGCTCGCCGACTAGGACAAATCTTGCAAGGATCGGCTAAATTTCCTACCTCGACCTATTGGAAGGTAGACAATGAACATTGCACTCAGTGACACCGCGGGCAAATTGGTTGGGGGAGCCGCCCAACTCATCATGCGTGTTGGCTACAACGGCTTCAGCTACGCCGATCTTTCGGAGCGCTTTGGCATCCGCAAGGCCAGCATTCACCATCACTTTCCGTCGAAAGTCGATCTGGTGGTAGCCGTTGTCGAGCAAGCGCGTGCCGGCATCCGGGCTCAGCTTGCGGCGTTGGACGAAGGTTCGCCGGTCGCGATGGATCAGCTGCGGTTTTACACCGGGTATTGGGAACGCTGTATCAAGGACCAGTCCGCTCCCTTTTGCCTGGCTGCCGTGCTGGCCGCTGAATTGCCGGGTCTGCCCGAAGAGGTGGCGCTTTCCGTTCGCGGCCATTTCACCGATCTCGGCAGATGGCTGGAGCGGTTGTTCGAACTTGGTGTGGAGCAGGGGGCGGTGCATCTCGAGGCATCCCCCGACATCGAGGCACAAGCATTCATGGCGACCGTATACGGAGCCATGCTTGCGGCCCGGGCGTTTGATGACCCGGAACGCTTCAACGTGATTGTGGAAACGCTTTTTCGTCGCATCCGCGCGTGATGCCTGACGTCTAGCTTCGAGCGGCAAAGCATGCGCGCCTTCGCCCGCGCGAGTGCTTGTTTGGCCGTGCGTTTCGTTGCCTGCAAAGGCGCGCCGCGCCTCAAGCCCGGCCGTTCTTGGCCGACTTTGCCAATTCCTGTTCCAGGTCCACCAGTTCCTTGCCGCCGGCCATCAGGTTGAGCAGCTGATCGCGGTCGATTTCGCCCTTGGCGTAGGTGCCGGTGCTCCGGCCGCGCTTCAAGAGCGTGAAGCGGTCGCCCACGACATAGGCGTGATGGACGTTGTGGGAAATGAAGATGACGCCGATGCCGCGCGCCTTGGACTGCACGATGAGCTTCAGAACCACGGAGGCCTGGTGGACCCCCAGCGCCGATGTCGGCTCGTCGAGGATCAGCACCTTGGCGCCGAAATAGACGGCACGCGCAATCGCCAGGCATTGCCGTTCGCCGCCTGACAGGGTGCCAACCGGCTGTTCGGGGTCGCGCAGCTGGATGCCCATCGCCGACATCTCGTCATAGGCGGTGCGGTTGGCGAAGTCGCTGTCGAACTGATGGATTGGCCCGAACTTGCGCATCGGCTCGCGCCCGAGGAAGAAGTTGCGCGCCACGCTCATCAGCGGCACCAGCGCCAGGTCCTGGTAGACCGTTGCGATGCCGCTGTCGCGGGTATCGGCGGGCGAGGCGAACCGTGTCGGCTTGCCCTGGATACGGATTTCGCCTTCGTCGGGCGTGTAGACGCCCGACAGCGTCTTGATCAGCGTCGACTTGCCGGCGCCATTGTCGCCGAGCAGGCAATGCACCTCGCCGGGGCAGACATCGAAAGACACGTCCTTGAGTGCCACGACCGAGCCGAAATATTTGCTGACCGATTTCAGTTCGACATAGGGCTCGGCCATCACCGGCTCCTCATGGCGCGGTTGCGCACATAGCTGTTGAACAGCACCGCGATGACCATCATGGCGCCCATGAACAGCTTGAACCAGTCGGTATCGATGCCGGTGTAGAAGATGCCCATCTGCACCACGCCGAAGATCAGGGCGCCGAACATGGCGCCAATGGCCGATCCATAGCCGCCGGTGAGCAGCGTGCCGCCGATGACGACGGCGATGATGGCCTCGAATTCCTTCTGCGTGCCGCGCAGCGTGTCGGCCGAGCCGGTGACCAGCACCTGGATCGCCGCGAACAGGGCTGCCGCGAGTGCCGTCATGATGAACAGCGTGATCTTGGTGCGCGCCACCGGCACGCCGAGATTGCGCGCGGCATTGGCTTCGCCGCCGGCGGCGAAGATCCAGTTGCCGAAGCGGCTGCGCGTCAAGAGCCAGGTGCAGGCCAGTGTCAGCACGATCCACCATACGATGGACACCGGAATGCCTGATATCGACGGCAGGCCGTCCGCCCGCTTGCCGATCAGGCCGATGTCGGAAAGCCAGGCGATCAGGCCGGAGAACACCTGCTCCGAGAACAGGCTGTTGAGGGGATCGTGCAACGCCAGTTCATGCACGCCCGAGACCTGGGTTCGGCCTGAGATGCCGCGCGTGAGGCCGAGCGTGAGGCCGCGCAGCATGAACAGGCTGCCGAGCGTCACGATGAATGAGGGCAGGCCGGTCCTGACGACGGCGAGCCCGTTCAGCGCGCCGATGCCGCCGCAGACGGCGAAGGTGAACAGCAGCGAAAGCCAGATCGGCCAGCCCCAGAACACGGAAGGGATAGCGATGAGGATGCCGGCAAAGCCGATCATCGAGCCGACCGACAGGTCGAACTCGCCGGCGATCATCAGCAAAGCCACGGGTGCGGCGAGAATGCCAAGCTGGGCCGAGACTTCGAGGAAGTTGACGATCCCCTTGGCACTGAAAAGTCCCGAGCTTCCCGCCGTGACGGCGAAGAACACGAAGACCAGCACGGTGCCGGCCGCGGCGCCAAGTTCCGGCCTGCTCAACAGGCGGCTCAGGCGTGACACGGACCGGACCCGCTCGTCGCGAATCTCTGAAACCATGACTGCGTTACCCTTCACATAGAGCCGTTCATCGTTTCACGGAAACGCTGAACGGCTCTACTTCCCTGCCTTGACGCAACTCCGGACGGAAAACCGCTCACACTTTTCCTGGAATTGCTCTGATGAAGCGGCCGGAGCGAAGCTCCGGCCGCCAGTGTCAGCGCTTGCCGAGTTTCGACAGTTCGATAACCGAGGCGGCGGTGTCCTTGGTGACGAAGCCGGGGCCGGTCGGATAGTCGGCGATCGGCATGATCTTGTACTTCTTCCAGAGGTCGAACATCGCCACCGGGATGTAGCCCATTGCATATTGCTGGGCGTCGATGCACCATTCCATCTTGCCGGCGACGACGGCCTGCAGGATCGTGGGGGAGAGATCGAACGTGCCGGTCTTCACCTTGCCCGAGAGGCCCATTTCATCAAGGGCGGCCAGCGTCGGTTCGGCGCCGCTGGCGCCGACGGCGAGGATGAACTGTGTGTCGGCATGAGCGGTCATGTAGGCGATCACGCGGTTCTTCATTTCGGTCGGGTCGATTACGCCGTTCATCACCGGAACGTCGACGCCCAGACCCTTGGCAAAGCCGGCGCAGCGGTCGTCGAGGCTCGAATTGCCGACCTCATGGTTGGCGCAGACCGCCTTTGTGAGGCCGAGCGCCTTGATGCGCTCGCCGGCCATGACGCCCGCCTGGAATTCATCCTGCCCCATGAACAGCAGGCCGCCAAGATCATGGGTCAGCTTCGAGCCGCCGGAATCGATGACGATCACCGGGATGCCGGTGGCGACCGCGTTCTTGACCGGTGTCGAAAGGGCGGCCGCGTCGGGGATCGAGACAACCATGCCGTCGGGCTTGGAGGCCGCGATGGCGTCGATCATCTGCCCCATCTTGGCCATGTCGAAGGTTTCGGGGGCCAGATACTCGGCCTTGACACCGAGCGTCTTGGCGGCGTCGTCCATGCCGTTCTTGACCACCGACCAGTAGGGGTCGCCGCTCTGGCCGTGGGTGACGAACACCACCCGCGTCTCGTCGGCGGCCGCAAGTGTCGTGGCCGCCGCCATCATCGTGAAGCCGGCCAGCAGGCCGAGCGCAGGCTTTATTAATTTCGCAAGCGAAAACATAGAACCTCCTGTTTGTTTTCCGCCGCCGCAATTACGGTCGGCGGTTCCAGTTGCCCCTTTATTCCAGTTCCATTCCTCAGCACTGGTTCCTTGGGGGCCGCACGCGGCCCCAATCATTCGATGACGGTAAATCCGGCTCCCTTCGCCATGCGCGACAGGTTCCGGAAGCCCATTGTCGCATAAGTCAGCGGGTTGGCCTTGCTGGGATCCTGCTCGGCCTCGACGACCAGCCAGCCGCTGTAATCATTGTCGGCCAGCACGCGCAAAATGGCGGGATAGTCGATGGAGCCGTCGCCGGGAACGGTGAAGATCCCTTCCATGACCGCACCCATGAAACTCATGTCCTCGGCGCGGGCACGATCAAGCACGGGTTTGCGTGCGTCCTTGCAATGCACATGCACGACGCGTTTGACATGGGCCTTGATCAAGGCCAGCGGGTCGCCGCCCGAAAAGACCGAATGGCCGGTGTCGTAGAGCAGGCCGACCGCTTGCCCGGTGTGGCGCATCAGCAAGCCGACCTCGGCATCGGTCTCGACGATGGTCCCCATATGGTGGTGAAAGGCCATGCGCACGCCGAAATCCGCCATTCTTTCAGCCAGTGCAGTCAGCTTGCGGCCATAGGCCGGCCATTCGTCCGGGCTGAGCGCAGGGCGCTGCGAGATCGGCCCCCAGATGGCGTTGTGGCGCCCGCGCGAGGTGTCGGCATAGACGACATGGGTGGCGCCCATGTCCTTCAAGAGCTGGAGATGGGGCGTGACGGCATCCATCTCCGCGCCGACATCCTTCTCGTCGCAGCGGCCGTCATACCAGCCGGAAATTACCGCAAGGCCATGGCGCTGCATGATCGGCTTCAGCTCGGCCGACCGGCGCGGAAACTTGCCGCCAAGCTCGGTGCCGGAATAGCCGGCCTGCCTGGTCTCGGCGAGACACACCTCCAGTGGCGTGTCGCCGCCGAGTTCCGGCACGTCGTCATTGGTCCAGGTGATCGGATTGATGCCGATGCGAACCTTCACGGGCGAACTCCTGATTGCTTCGACTGGGCAAGGTGATGGCGGGCGAGGCCGGCCAGCAGCGTCATGTCGCGGCGGGCATGCTCGGCGGTGTTGCGCACGGGCGTGCCTTCGACGATCGCCGACCAGAAGCCTTTCAACTCCTCGATGAACGCCTCTTCGTAGCCGCTGCGGATGTCCGCGCTGGAAAGCGTGTGGCCGCTGCTGGTGCGAACCGTCAGCCGCGTCGGCTGGTGGTTGAGATAGGGCGAGGGGAATTCCAGCTCGAGCGAGGCGTCGTCGAAGTAGAGCGTGATGCGCTCGCGATAATCGGGCAGCCTCGGAATGGCGACATGCACCATGGTCCACAGCGCCTGGCCGTCGAGCAGCCGGACAGTGCCTTGGCCGCCTTCGCCTCCGGCGAAAAACGAGGCGCCGACAATTTCGCCGTCAGCGACACCGAGCGCATCGAGGAGCCCATGCACGGCGTTCACGTCATGGACGATCGAGGAACAATAGGCGCCGACAAAGCCTCGAAAGGCGTCGGGATCATCGATGCCGGGCACCGCGCGGTCCACCTGCTCGCGCTGCCTGGCTTCGGTCGAGGCAACCAACCCCTCCGCGACGTCGTCACCCCGGCAAGTGGAGGTGTGCCGGATGAAGGGCCAGGCGTCGGGATCGTTGACCTCGACCGAAATGTAGCGAAGCGTCCGCGCCGTGCCCGGCAGCATTTTCAGCGCCGCCTCGTAGCTCGGGTCGAAACGCTTCATGTAGCCGACCTGGAGCACCTTTCCGGCGCGGTCCCTGGCGGCGATCAATTCGTCGATGTCTCCGGCGCTGTAGCAAAGCGGCTTTTCACAGAAGACATGCAGCCCCCGGGCGAAGGCGGCGAGACTCTGTTCGCGGTGCAGCGCGTCCGGCGAGGCGATGACCACGGCATCGAGCGGCATCGCGAGAAGCGCGTCGAGATCGGGGAATGTCTCGAGGCCGAATTCCTCGCCGACGAAGGCACGGACCTTGCGCGACGGATCGTAGACGCCAACGATCCTGAACCGCCGGTGCAGCTTGAGCAGGTTCGGTATGTGCTCGACCTGGGCGACGCCGCCCGCCCCGATCACTCCCACTTTTATGCACTGCATCGGCCAGCCCCATCTGAATCCGAACGCTTTTTTCTTGAGCCTAGGACGCCTTTGGTTCCATTGTTAGAACCAGATTCCATTGATTTTTGGGAACCAGATGAAGACCAGCTTTCCCATCGACGGCATCGCCCTGGATCGCGACAGTCCCGCCAATCTGCACCGGCAGCTCTATGTCCAGTTGCGCGGCCTGATCGAACGGCGCGTGCTGCCGAGCGGCCATGCGCTGCCCTCTACACGGGTCATGGCGCGGGATCTGAATGTGGGGCGCAACACGGTGATTGCCGCTTGCGACCAGCTCGCGCTGGAGGGCTACCTCGCCATAAGGCCACGCAGGCCCTCGGTGGTCATGGACCTGCCGACCCGTTCAGTCGTGGCGGAACACGTGTCAGTCGAGGACGCCAATCCGTTATCGCTGCGCGGGCAGACGATGCTCGCCCAACCCTATCATCATGGCCGGCCGGGCATGCTCGCCTTTCATCCCGGCATGCCGGATCCGGACAATTTTCCGTTCAACACCTGGTCGAAACTGCTCAGCCGCCGCGCCAAATTCGCGCATATCGATCTTTTCGGCACCTATCACGTCAAAGGCTATCCGCCGCTTTGCGAGGCGATAGCGCGCTACCTTACCGCCTCGCGGGGCGTGAAGTGCACCGCCGAGCAGATCGTGGTGACCAATGGCGCCCAGTCGGCTTTCGATCTGCTGGCCCGGTTGCTGATCGATGAGGGCGACACGGTGTGGATGGAGGAGCCGGGCTATTACGGCGCCGGTTCGGCCTTCGTCTCGGCCGGCGCGAAACTGGCGCCCCTGCGCGTCAGCAATGCAGGCTGGAACCTTGATCCGCCTGATGTCATTCCGCGCATGATTTTCGTGACGCCCTCCTGCCATCACCCACTCGGCATGACCATGCCGATGGAACAGCGGCTCAATCTCCTGCACATGGCCGAGACCTGGCGCTCGTGGATCATCGAGGACGACTATGACGGCGAGTACCGGTTTCAGGGACAACCTATCCCAGCCCTGCAAGGCATCGGCGCGTCAAACCGCGTGGTGTATGTCGGGACCTTCGCCAAGATTCTCTTCCCGGCCATGCGCCTCGGCTTCATGGTGGCGCCCAAGGCGATCGATCACACGATCGTCTCGGCACTGAGCGTCAGCGGCCAGTTCGCCCCCTTGCTCACCCAGGCCGCGCTCGCGGACTTCATGAATGAAGGCCATTTCACCCGCCATCTCAGGCGCATGCGGCGTCTCTACGCGGAGAGGCGGCAGTTCTTCCTGGAAAGCGCGCAAAGGCATCTCGGGGAATGGCTGGATTTCCACACCACCGAATCCGGCATCCAGGTCGTCGGGATTTTCCGCGGCAGATGCAGCGACAGGGCGGTTGCCGAGGCGGCCCTCCAGCAAGGTATCAACGTCTCGGCACTGTCGATCCAGTACCGCCATGGCACGGAGCAGAACGGTCTTGTCATGGGCTTCGCGGCGGCCGATTCGCAGACCACCGAAAAGACGATGCAGAAGTTTCGCGCCGTGTTGCAAAGCTATTTCCTGCGTGTCAACAATCCCGGGTAAAGGCCTGGGATTGTTTGTTGTTTTCTCGGTGCGGTGGTTTCCTATGCCATCTGCACTTCCCGTCGCGGCAGCGGCGGGAAGGCGATTGCTATGCCCGCCGCTCCGAGCCCGATCAGGGCCGAGCCGATGAACAGCCAGTGATAGCTGGCGTAGGCGTCGAATATCATGCCGCCGGCCAATGGTCCCAAGGCCATGCCGAGGCTGGACAGCATGGTGGCGGCGCCGAACACGGTGCCGAGGATGCGCTGGCCGAAATATTCGCGCGCCAGCACGGCATAGAGCGGCATGACGCCGCCATAGGTGGCGCCGAAGATGACGGCCAGCATATAGAACTGGTCGAGCTGGCTGATCGTTAGATAGGCGGCGATGACGATCGCCTGGATCGCGAGGCCCGCGACCAGCACCGGCTTGACGCCGAGCCGGTCGGCCAGCACGCCGTAGAGAAGCCTGCCGCCCAGGCCGGCGAGACCCTCGACACTGTAGATCGTGACTGCCGCCATGGGGGCGACGCCGCACAGCATGGCATAGCTCACCATATGGAAGATCGGGCCGGAATGGGCTGCGCAGCAGGCGAAAAAGGTCAGCCCGAGCACGATGAACTGCGGCGAGCGCAGCGCCTGGCCGACGCTCATGCCCGCACCCTCGACGACCGGCGCGGAAGCCGCATCCGCAACAGCGGACTTGGGCGGCTGGCGCACCAACAACACCGCCGGCAGCAGCAGCACCCAGGCCATGATGCCGATATCGAACATGGCGGTGCGCCATTCATAGGCCGAGATGAGCCAGCGGGCGAAGGGCGAGATCGTCATCGGGGCAACCCCCATGCCGGCCGAGACCAGCGAAACCGCAAGGCCGCGGTGGGTATCGAACCAACCCGTGGTCAGCGCGATCATCGGCGCGAAGAAGGCGCTGGCCGCAAGTCCGACGAGGACGCCATAGGTGATCTGGAAGGTCAGGAGCGAGCCGGCGCGGCTGGCCAGCACCAGCGCCAGCCCGAGCAGCACCGCACCGATCGTCACGACGAGGCGGGCGCCGAAGCGGTCTGAGAGGGCACCCCAGGCGAAGCCGCCAAGGCCCATGACCAGGAAGTTGAGCGTCATGGCGCTTGAAATGCCGGCGCGCGACCACTGGGTGTCGAGCGCCATCGGTTCGAGAAAGATCGCCAGCGAAAACATCGTGCCGATGGCGACACAGGACATCAGCGCGCCTGCCGCGACGATGACCCAACGATAGGAAAGGTTCATGCAAATCTCCCATGCCAGAGGGCAGCGCTGAGCGCTGCTTGCGTCCGAAGGACGCTGGCACGGAAGACGATCCTACAATCCGGTTGCATTTTTTATCCAGTCTGGAACGGACCGTTCTGCCGTCCCCTCAGATCGGCAATTCCGACGTGTATTTGATCGTCCAACTGGGAACGTCGGTCTTGACGTTCTGGACACCCTTGATGCGGCTGAGATGCTCCGACTGGAAGCGGCGATAGTCGTTGATGTCGGCCGCCACCACGCGCACCATGGCATCGCAGTCACCCAGCATCAGATAGCATTCCATGACCTGGGGCAGCTTGGCGACCTCGGTGGCGAAATGCTCGATCGTATCCTCGTCCTGTGCCTTCAGCCAGATGCGGGTGAAGAAGGTGAGGCCCTTGCCGATGCTGGCTGGGTTGAGCACGGCGACATAACGGTCGATGACGCCGGCTTCCTCCAGCAGCTTGACGCGCCGCAGGCAAGGCGAGGGCGACAGGCCGACCTCGTTGGCCAGATCGTTGTTGGCCATGCGGCCGTCGCGCTGCAGCGCGCGCAGGATGCGTTTGTCGATGTCGTCGAGCTTCATGGCTCACAATTCCATTTTACTGGCCATATGTGACATCAGATGCCAAAATTTGACGATATACAACGATCTTCGCAACCAAATTGCGGAGAAGTGTGGGTATATTTGCCGCCGGTATCACGAGAATTCAAACGCAGGGAAGCGGCGGCCACGAGGTCGGCCGATGGCAAGCCATGAGCATTTCACAGGCAGTCGAAGCGGCGGGCGATGGTTCGGGGTCAGAGTTCCGCCGCGGCGTGGCGTCCTGCGCGCCGGTGCTGTTCGGCACCATTCCCTATGCACTGGTGCTTGGCGCCCAGGCGACCCAGAAAGGACTGAGTCCGGTCGAATTGTCCATCATGACGGGGCTGAATTTCGCCGGCGGCTCGGAATTCGCGGCGATCCAGTTGTGGACGTCGCCGCCGCATATCCTGCTCATCGTCGCCATCACCTTCCTGGTCAACAGCCGGCATTTGCTGATGGGCGCGGCGCTCGCGCCATTCCTGCGCGACCTGCCGCGGGGCAAGGTGTTTCCGGCACTGTTCTTCCTGTGCGACGAAAGCTGGGCGCTGGGCCTGGCCGACGCCAAACGGCGTGCGGCGGCGGGCATCACGCCGGCCTTCAGCCCCCGCTACTATCTGGGCGCGGCCCTGGCGATGTATCTGACCTGGGTGGGCTTCACCACGCTGGGTGCCTTGCTCGGTCCGATGCTTGGCCATGTCGAGACCTATGGGTTCGACATGGCGTTTCCGGCAGTCTTCCTGGTGCTGATGCGCGGCATGTGGAAAAGTGTTTCGGCGGCGCGGCCCTGGCTGGTCAGCCTGGTCGTTGCGGCAGTTGTCTATCTCTTCGTTCCCGGCGCCTGGTATGTCGCGGCGGGCGCGGTGTCGGGGCTGCTTGCCGCCTGGCTGATGGCAGGTGACGCATGATCGACATGGCCACCCTCCTCACCATCCTGCTGATGGCCGGCGTCACCTATCTCACGCGGATCGGCGGCTATGTCGTGCTGCGCAACCGCATGCTCAGCGCGCGCGCCACGGCGGTGATGGAGGCGGCACCCGGCTGCGTGCTGATCTCGGTCATCGCGCCGGCCTTCGTGTCGCGGAACCCGGCCGATCTTCTGGCGCTGGCTATTACTTTCGTCGCGGCTACGCGGTTGTCCATGCTGCCGACCGTGTTGATCGGGGTCGCTTCGGCAGGTCTGCTGAGGCATCTCATAGGCTAAGCCTCCGGCAGCCAGGCCAGCGTCTGCGTTCACTGAATGGTGGACGCGATGCGCCGACCCTTGGTGTTGAACAGATGCAATTGGGTCAGGTCCGGCGCCAGGAAAACCTGCTGGCCAGGCATCACGGGAATCCGCTCGCGCAACAGCGCGCTCAGCGTGTTGTTGCCGGCTCTGGCCATGACCAGCGTTTCAGAGCCGGTCGGCTCGACCACTTCGACCACGGCCGGCACGCCGCTATCGGCGAGCCTGAGATGTTCGGGCCGGATGCCCCAGGCAGAAGCGCTTTCGCCCTGTCCCAGCGCCGGCAAGGGGAACACGGTGCCGTCGCTGGCCGTGAAGCCGTTCGCGGTCGTGCGGCCCTGCAAGATGTTCATCGACGGCGAGCCGATGAACTGGGCAACGAACAGATTGGCCGGCCGGTCATAGAGATCGAGCGGGGCGCCAACCTGTTCGACGATGCCGCCATTCATGACGACGATCTTGTCGGCCATGGTCATGGCTTCGACCTGGTCGTGGGTGACATAGACGATGGTGGTTCCCAGGCGCTGGTGCAGCGCCTTGATTTCGGTGCGCATCTGCACACGCAGCTTGGCGTCGAGGTTGGAGAGCGGCTCGTCGAACAGGAAGACCTTGGGATCGCGCACGATGGCGCGGCCCATGGCGACACGCTGGCGCTGGCCGCCGGAGAGCTGGCGCGGGTAGCGGTCCAGCAGATCCTGCAGGCCGAGGATCGTCGCGGCGCGCGTGATCTTGGCGTCGGTCTCGCTCTTGTCGGTCTTCTTCAGGGTCAGCGCGAAAGCCATGTTCTCGCGCACCGTCATATGTGGATAGAGCGCGTAGTTCTGGAACACCATGGCGATGTCGCGCGATTTCGGCGCGACGTCGTTGATGACCTTGCCGTCGAGCGCGATTTCGCCGGCGCTGATATCCTCCAGCCCGGCGATCATCCTGAGCAAGGTCGACTTGCCGCAACCGGACGGGCCGACCAGGATGACGAATTCGCCCGACGCGATATCAACCGACACGCCGTGGATGACCCGCGCCTTGCCATAGGCCTTCTCGACATCCGATATGGTGACCGCACTCATTTGTTGTTCCTCAGAAAGAGACCTTGTCGCCGCCCTTGAGCTGCAAGATCTGCCGCGCCTCGTCGGGGGTGGCGACCGAGGCGCCCAGCCCTTCGATGATCTGGCGCACCTTCTTCACCTGCTCGGCGTTGGATTTCGCCAGCTGGCCCTTGCCGATCCACAGCGAGTTCCTCCAGCCCGACGCGCACATTGCCGCCGAGTGCAATCGCCTGGGTGGCGATCGGCAACTGGCTGCGGCCGGCACCCAGCACCGACCAGTGGTAGTCCTGTCCGAACAGGCGGTCGGCGGTGCGCTTCATATGCGCGACATCCTCCGGATGGGTGCCGATGCCGCCCAATATGCCGAACACGCTCTGGACGAAGAACGGCGCCTTGACCAGGCCACGATCGACGAAATGGGCCAGCGTGTAGAGATGGCCGATGTCGTAACATTCGATCTCGAAACGCGTGCCGTTTTCCGCGCAGGTGCGCAGGATGTGTTCGATGTCGCCGAAGGTGTTGCGGAAGATGCGGTCGCGCGAGCCTTCGAGATAGGGCCGTTCCCAGTCGTGCTCGAAAGTCTTGAAGCGTTCGAGCATCGGATAGAGGCCGAAATTCATCGAGCCCATGTTGAGCGAGGCAACCTCCGGCGCAAAGGTCGCCGCCGGCTTGACCCGCTCCTCGACGCTCATCGTCGCTGCGCCGCCGGTGGTGATGTTGACCACGCAGTTGGAGCGCTGCTTGATCACTTTCAGGAACGGCGCGAAGGCTTCGGTCGACTGGTCGGGCCGGCCATCGGCGGGATTGCGCGCATGCAGATGGACGATGGCCGCACCGGCCTCGGCCGCCCCGATCGCGGCGTCGGCGATCTCTTGCGCGCTCACCGGCAGATGCGGCGACATGGACGGCGTGTGGATCGAGCCGGTGACCGCGCAGGTGATGATGATCTTGTTCTGGTTCGCCACTTGAAAGGATCCTCGTTTGTTTGACCGCGCCTATTTCACCGCGCCCTGGGTGATGCCCGAGATGAACTGCTTCGACAGCACGATATAGAGCAGCGTGATCGGCAGTGCCGCCAGTGTCAGCCCGGTGAACAGTACGCCCCAGTCGGTGGTGAACTCGCCGACGAAGACGGTGAGGCCCTGCGGCAGCGTCTTGAGATTGTCCGAGGTTATCAGCACCAGCGGGAAGAAGAAGTCGTTCCAGATCGGAACCGCGTTCTGGATCGCGACGATGACCAGTGCCGGGCGCGCCAGCGGCAGCATGATGGAGCGCATGATGCGGAATTCGCTGGCGCCGTCCATGCGTGCGGATTCTTCCAGCTCGCGCGGCAAGGTCCTGAGGAAGCCGGTCATGATGAACACCGCCGAGGGAATGCCCATGGCGACATAGACCAGCACCAGGCCGGCATAGCTGTCGACCAGGCCAAGCGAATCCAGCTGGATGAACAGTGGAATGATCGCCAGCTTCAGCGGCACGGTCATGCCGCTCAGGAAAAACATCAGCACCAGCGCGCTCAGCCGGAACTGGTAGCGGGCAATCGCATAGGCGGCCATGGTGCTGAACAGAAGGATCAGCATCACCGCGGCCGCGGTGATGCCGACCGAATTGGCGAGGTAGCGCACGAAATTGGTTTCGCTCCACACACGTTCGGCATTGGCCAACGAAAAATGCGCCGGCAGGGCGAAGGGTGAACTGAAGATCTCGGCATTGGTCTTGAAGGACGACATCACCATGACGAACAGCGGATAGATCATGATGACGGCGTTGATCGCCAGCATCAGCTGGATGGCGCCGTTCTTCAACAGCTCGCCGGGCTCCCTGGTGCCGACCGCTGCGCTCACAGTTCGATCTCACGACGGCGCAGGTAGCGAAGCGCGATTGCGGTGACGCCGGCAACGATGATGAACATCATCACCGCCAGCGCGCTGCCCTGGCCGAAATCCTGGATGCCTGTCGTCGTCGAGCCGAAGGCGGTGCGGTAGAAATAGAGGCCGAGCACGTCCGTCGCGCCACCGGGCGAGCCGGTGAGGCCAGCCATGACATAGGGGATCTCGAACCAATTGAAGCTGCCGATGAAGGTCAGGATGGTGACGATGGTGATGCTCGGCGCGATCAGCGGCCAGATGATGCGGGTCATCAGCACATAGTCGCCGGCGCCGTCGAGGCGGGCGGCCTCGATCACTTCCTTGCTGATGCGCTGCATGCCGGCGAGCAGCACCAGTGTCGGGAAGCCTAGCCAGTGCCAGATGTTGGCGAACAGGACGCTGCCCAGCGCCGTCGATTCATTGCCGAGCCAGGGGACGGCGCCGATGCCGACCAGCGCCAGCGTCTGGTTCACCAGACCGAACAGCGGATGCAGGAACAGCTTCCACAGGAAGCCGACGATGACCGCCGACAGCACGACCGGAAGAAAGACGATGACCTGGTGGATGCGGTGACCGGGCAGCGCCTTCAGCAGCGAATAGGCGAGCAGGAAGGCGGTGCCGTTCTCGAACACCATCAGCGCCACGAAAGCGATGATGTTGTGCTTCAGCGCATTGTAGGTCCAGCCGCTATAGGGCTGTTCAAACAACACCTTGCGGAAGTTTTCGAAGCCGATGAATCCGGTCGGCTGCAAGCCGTTGAACTCATAGAAGGCAAGGCGGAAGGCGGAGAGCAGCGGCCACAGGACGAACAGCACCATGACCACCAGGGCCGGTGTCAGCAGGGACGCGATCCAGAGTGACCGGCGCCACGGAAAGGCTTTTGTGGTGTGGCGCCGGCCGATGTTCATGTCACTTGCCCTGGAAAGGCTTGTACCATTTGGCGAGGCCGTCGGTCAGGTCGGCGGCCAGCTGGTCCGGGGTGATCGAACCCGACATCATCTTGGTGATGTCGCCCTGCAGCAGTTCCGATCCCGTCGGCTTCTCGAAACGGAAGTAGACGACATTGATATGCGGCATGGCGGTTTCGTTCAACTTGGCGACATGGGCGAGCAGCTCGTCCTTGATGACGACGCCCTTGATGGGCGAGATGTTGCCGAGCAGCGCGGAGAACTTGTCGCCGAACTCCTTGGTGCCCATCCAGTTGACCAGCTTGAGCGCCGCCTCCTTGTTGGCTGACTTGGCGTTGACGGCATAGCCGCCATCGAAGAACTTGGTCACCTCGGGTGTATCGCCGGCCTTGGCCATGGGCGGGGCGACGAAGTCCATGTTGATGGCCGGGTTCTGGCTCCTGTAGGTGGCGATGTCGAAGCTGCCGCCGGCCAGCATCGCCGCCTTGCCGCTGATGAACAGCTGGCCCGCGGTGTCGTAGTCGATGCCTTCGAAACCGGGAGGCATGTAGTCGCGCAGCTCGAGCAGTTTGCCGAGTGCCGCGACATAGCGCGGGTCCTTGAAGGTGGTCTTGCCCGACGTCAGGTCGCTGACGAAATCCTGGCCGAGGAACGGGTTGGTGAAGATGGCAACGAACATCTCGTTGAACCAGCTGGTGCCCATGCCGTTGGCGAGGGGATAAATACCCTTGTCCTTCAGCGCCTTGCTGACGGTGATGAATTCGTCCCATGTGGTCGGCGGCGTCAGCCCGGCCTTGGCAAAGACGTCCTTGTTGATGAACAGACCGAGCGTCTGCGAAGCGAAGGGCAGGGAATAGACCTTCTTGTCGGCGCGGTAGGTGCCGGCCACCAGCGCATCGGCGGGCTGGTTGGCGAGCGAGGGGACGGTGGTCAGATCCTGCGGCTCGAAATAGCCTGCTTTGACGAACTGCTCCAGCCAACCGTAAGCATGGGTGTGGATCACGTCGCCACCCTTGCCGGCGGCCAGCGCCGTCGAGACGATGGTCGGGTAGTTCTCATCCGGGAACGACTCGAACTTCACATGGATGTCCGGGTTCTCCTTGGTGAAATCGGCGAAAAGTTCGTTGTAGGCGGCCTTGTCTTCCTGGCGCCAGGTCCAGAACGAGATGTCGGTTGCATGCGCCACGCCGGCTGCCAATCCCCATGCGAAAGACGCGGCCGCGAGGGCCAGACCCATCCTTCTCCTGCTCATGTTGCAATCTCCCAATGCGCTTGATGCGCCTTTTACGACGATTATCAAATCATAGTTCTTGCCGTCTGGAAAGATAGTTTGTAAAGTTTCCTAACTAATGTGAATTGGACGCGGCAACCCGCTTCGTCCGGCGTGCGCGGTGGACATCGGTGACCCAGAAAATCATTGCAGGCGTGGATATCGGCGGCACCAAGACGCGCATCATGGCGTATCTGGGCGAGCGCATGGTCGCCGACGAGGTGGTGGTGACGGAGAGCTGGCGCATTCGCCAGATGGAGACCGATGCGACGACATTGGCCGGCATCGTCACCAATCTGTGCGGCGGCGTCGCGCCCGCCGCGTTGGCGGTCGGCGCCCATGGCTGCGACACGGGTGAACAATGCCTGCGCTTCCAGGCGCTGCTGGCAGACAGGACCGGCGGCGCGGTGCAAGTGGTCAACGACGCCGAGCTGATGGTGCCGGCCGCCGGCCATGTCGACGGCATCGGTGTCGTCTCCGGCACCGGCTCCATCGCGGTGGCGCGCACGGCCGACGGCAAGATGCTGGCGGCCGGCGGCTGGGGCTGGATCCTCGGCGACGAGGGCAGCGCGCCGGCCCTGGTGCGCGAGGCCGCGAAGGCGATCCGGCACAGTCTCGACCGGGGTCAGCAGGGCGATCCGCTGATTGCCGCGCTGATGCGCGAACTCAACACCGACGACCAGACCAAGCTCGGCATCCTGCTCAACGAAACGCGTGGCGCCGCGGTCTGGGGCCGCTATGCCAATGCCGTGTTCGATGCGGCGATCGCCGGCTCGGCGCTGGCAACCCGCGTCATCCGGGAAGGCGGGGCAGGGCTTGCCGCGCTGGTCGAACTGTTGATCGAACGCGGTGCCAATCCCGCCCTTGTCGTGGCCGGTGGCGGTGTCATTTCAGAGCAGCCGATGCTGATGACGGCATTCGTCGAGGCCATGGCAAAAGTGTCGCCGTCGAGCCAGGTGCTGTTGTTGCGCGAGCCGCCGGTGCTTGGCGCGGTCGCCTTGGCCAGGCGACTGCTCGTCGGCCAAGGGTTGTCCTCACAAATTGGAGTCATTTGAATGCAGAAGCGTATCGGTTATCGCCAGGCGATGGCGCGCCAGACGGAAAGTCTCGAGATCGGCCGGGGCTCGGTGGCCGCGGTGCTCGAGGGCCTCGATCTCAGCGCTTTTGCCGGCAAGACGATCGGGCTTGCAGGCATCGGCGCCAGCTATCAGGCGGCGCTGGCCGGCGCGCTGTACCTGCGCGCCTCCGGCATCAGGGCTTTCGCCTATACGCCGACCGATCTCTATGGCCGCACGGATGAAGCCGCCGATGCCTTCATCGCGCTCTCGGCTTCGGGGCAGAGCCGTGAAATCTGCGATGTCATGCGCGAGGCATCAGCGGCGCCGCGCCTGGCGGTCTGCCGGGGCAGCGACAATCCGCTGGCTGATCTGACCGGCGCGGTGCTGGCCACGGATTCGGGCGCCGACAATGGTGCGAGTTCGACGGGCTACACAGGGACCTTGCTGGCGCTCGGCATGCTGATCGACAGGCTTGCCGGCAACAGTTTCGACTGGACGCGTTTGCCCGGCGCTGTCGCCACCATCCTCTCCGGCGTACAACAGGCGGCCGGGCAAGCGGCGCGGCTGCTGCAAGGCAGAACCTCAATCGATATTGTCGGCGCAGGTGTCTGCTTCGCCAATGCCGGCGAGGCAGCGATGCTGATCCGCGAAGCCGTTCGGGTGCCGGCCTCGGGATGGGATACGCTGAACTATCTGCATGGGCCGATGGAATCGCAGGATGCGGCCACCGGCGTGATCGCCATCGGCGACGGCCGCGAGGTCAAGATCGCGCAGGACATGGCCGGCTTCGGCTGTCCCTGCGTGCTGGTGACGAGGCGCACGGATGTCGCCGATGCCGAAAGGCTGGTGGTGATCTCCATTCCAACCCTCGGCAACGCCATGGCGGACGCCATATTGGAAATCATCGCCATCCAGCTTGTCGTCGGCGACATGCAGGATGCGGCCGGGCTCACCGACATCACGTTCCGCTATCGCCAGACCGACACCAAACTGAAGCCGTGGTCGCCGACGGAAGTCTGACGTCCCTGTCCGGGCAGTGTGGAAATTGCCAAACCGGCTAGCAATGGGGCATTGAGAGAGGGATGCGGCTTTCGAGTCGGGGCGGCAATCTCGCTTTCGCCGACTGGAGACAGGATTTCAGGCAAAGGTCGAACGGCTGAGATGGCGGCTGCGGAAATCCCCAATCTGACCGACAGCGCCCGCGCCGTGCTGCGCCTGCTCGCTTCGCACGGGCCAGTGACGCGGCCGAAGCTCGGCGCCATGCTCGACCTGTCGAAGCCGACCATGTCGGCGGCGGTCTCGGAACTGAGCGCGCTCGGCCTCGTCGCCTCGCGTGGGCTGGAGCGCGGCGCCATCGGCCGCACGGCGACGATCTACGGTATCGGCCCGGGCGCAGGCTATGCGATCGGCATCGATGTCGGCGCCGCGCAGGTGCGCGCCGTGGCCTATTCGATGGACGCACAGAAGCTGGCGTCGGCGGAAGAGCCCATCCCGGAGACGATAGCCGGCGATGCCGACGAGGTCGGTGCCGTCGTGCTGTCGGTGGCGCGTGCCACAATGGCTGGGGTGGCCAGGAGTTTTCGCGCGCTGCGTGCCATTGCCGTGGCGGTGCCGCGCATCGTGTCCAACGATCGTTTCGACCGCCCCGGGGGGCCGTCCGCCGTGCTTGGCCTGCTACGGCGCAGCATCGAGGTGCCGATCATCCTGGAAAACAACGTCAACTGCGCGGCCATCGGCGAAATGCATTTTGGCGCCGCGCAAGGCCACCAGACCTTCGCCTTTCTGCAGGTTGGCGTGCGGGTTGGGCTCGGCTTCATCACCGAGGGGCGTTTGTTTCGCGGCGCCGGTGGTGCGGCTGGCGAAATCGGCCGCATGCCGTTTCCGTGGTCGGCCAGCGAGACGCCCTATCGTGAAGGGCTCGAACATTATCTCGGCTCGCGGGCGCTGATCGAGCGCTGCCGTGTCGACTGGCCAGCACAAGAAGGAGCACCGCCGGACTCGGCCAAGGATCTGTTCGCGCGTGCCCTGGAGGGCTCGCCGCCGGCGGTGGCGGCCGTGGCGCGCCATGCCGCCGATATCGGCAGGCTGGCGGCGGGCTGCATCGGCATGCTCGACCCCGGCCTGATCGTGCTTGGCGGCGGCGTTGGCAGAAACCCGCTGATGACGGAAAATGTCGCGCATGTCGCGGCGGAACTTGCATGGCCGACGCGGATCGCCGTCAGCTCGCTCGAAGACGGCGGCACGGCGCTCGGCGCGATGAAGCTGGCTGTCGATTACAGCCTTGGGCTGATGCTGCGTGAAGGCCGCCATCCGGCCGTCGTGCTGCCGCCGCTGTCCGAAGTGACGCAGGACGCGACGGTCGATCAGGCAAAGGACGCCTAAAAGAAAGGCAGGCGCGGGCGCCTGCCTTCGAGTTCAGATAGTGGGTGCCTTAGGCAGCCGCGGCAACCTGCTGGCTCGCCACCACGGCGTCGACCTTGGCGGTCGCCTTGGCGAGCGCTGATGTCACCGCGTCAGGCCCCATGCCCACGCCTTCGATGCGGATGACGTCGACATCGGTCATGCCGAGGAAGCCGAGCACGCCGCGCAGATAGGGAACCGCGTGGTCGAACTGGACGGCAGCACCTTCGGAATAGATGCCGCCCGAGGCCAGCACGATATAGACCTTCTTGCCGGTGACGAGGCCCTTGGGGCCGTTCTCGCCATAGGCAAAGCTCCTGCCGGAACGGGCGATGTGATCGACCCAGGACTTCAGCGTCGAGGAGATGTTGAAGTTGATGAAGCCCGTGGCGAGGATCACCGTGTCGGCGGCGAACAGCTCGTCGAGCACGACGTCGGAGACGCCGACGACTTCAGCCTGGCGCGGTGTGCGGGCTTCGGCAGGCGTGTAGATGCCAGTTGAATAGTCGGCATCGATATGCGGCAGCGGGTTGGCGACGAGGTCGCGCACGACAAGCGTGTTCGACGGATCGGCGGCGAGGAGTTTCTCGGCGAATTCGGTGGCGATGCGGGTTGAGTGCGAGGCAGCGCCGCGCGGGCTCGAGGTTACAAGAAGAATGGACATAGCGGGTCTCTCCAGTGGAAATGAATTGTCCCGGCATATATGGGGCTATCAACCCATCAGATAAACTGGTATATTTTCTATACGATCCATCTACAAAATAGATACAGCGATGCAGCCGAATCCGACCCTCGATCAGCTTCAGATCCTTGTCGCCGTCGCCGATACCGGGAGCTTCTCGGCCGCCGGCCGCAAGCTCAACCGGGCCCAATCGGTCATCAGCTATGGCATCGCCAATCTCGAGGCGCAGCTTGGGCTGAAGCTTTTCGAACGCGAGGGCACCCGCGAGCCGCAGCTGACCGAGATCGGCCGGGCGATGCTGGAGGATGCAAGGCGCATGATCGGCGTGCTGCAGCGCATGCGTTCGCGCGTCGACGGCCATCATCATGGACTGGAAGCCGAAGTGGCGCTGTCGGTCGATGCGACGTTGCCCTCACCTGTGCTGGTGCGGGTGCTGAAGGCGTTCGAGACGCAGTTTCCGACCGTGATGCTGCGCCTGCATATAGGCTCGCTTGGACTGATCCCGGACCATGTCGTCAATGGACAGGCCGATCTCGGCATTGGTGGCCTGCTGGGCGAGGTCGATGTCCATCTCGTGCGCATCGGCTTCATGTCGATGGTGCCGGCCGCTGCCCCCAGCCATCCGCTGGCGCGGCTGCCCAAGCCGGTAAAAATCGAGGATGTGCGCGAGCACACGCAGCTTGTCGTGACCGATCAGTCCGAACGCACCAAGGGGCGCGACTATGGCGTCTTTGCCTACCGCACCTGGCGGCTGACGGACATGCGCACCAAGCACATGCTGATGCGCGAGGGGCTGGGTTGGGGTGGGCTGCCGCGCTGGCTGATCGCCGACGACCTGGCCACTGGCCGCCTGGTGGAACTTGATCTCGAACCCTACAAGGAAGTGAGTTCGCCACTGTTTGCCATGCATCGCAACGACCGCAGCCCGAAGCCGGCCGCCGCCTGGCTGATCGAACGGTTCAAACGCGGGCTCGGCTGCTTCAACGAGTTCGAGCCGGGCGAGGTGCCTGACGAGGAACCGGAGACAATCCGTCAATCAGCGCCATGAGGACGGCGCGATAATCCTCGGCTGACGCGCCGGCTTCGATGGCGAGTGCGGCGCGGTCGAAGGCGGAGGCGAGCAGCGCGGTCAGTGCATCCACCGGCAATCTCGTCATCGTGTTGGCCCGCATCGCCGCGACCAGGCCTTCGCGCAGCGAGCGGTTGCCGTGGCGGTTGTCGATCGCATCCATGGCGGCGCGGCCGAGCACGGCCGGGCCGTCGAGCAGCAACAGCCGCGTGCGGCCGGGCACGCGCATGGCGGCGAGATAGGCGTCGGATCCGGCGATCAGCGCATCGCGGGCTTCGAGCGAGGGTGGCGAAGCGCGGTCGATCTCGTCCGCCACCACTTTTGCCTCCTGCTCGACCACGGCGGCAAACAGCGCCTGCTTGTCGGCGAAGTGGTGGTAGAGCGCGCCGCGCGTCACGCCGGCTGAATTGACGATCTCCGGCGTGCCGGTCTCGGCATAGGATTTCTCGGTGAACAGCTTTCGCGCCGCCGCGATCAAATCGGCGCGCGTCGCCTCGGTGCGATCGCGGTTGGAACGACGTCCGGAATCCTGTTGCATGCATGCAGCCTGTATGTTAATTCGATTTACATACAGACTGTATGTTATGTCCAGGGAGAAGGAAAGATGAAGACCACGAGCTATTACCCGGTGCTGATGACCGGCGACGTCGCCGGCACGGCGGCCTTCTACGTCAAGCATTTCGGCTTCCAGCCGCTGTTTGAAAGCGACTGGTACGTGCATCTGCAATCCGCCGAGAACAAGCGCGTCAATCTGGGCATTGTCCAGGGCGACCACGAAACCATCCCGGAAGAGGGGCGAGGACGCACCTCGGGCCTGCTGATCAATTTCGAGGTCCGCGATCCCGATGCGGTCTACGAGCGGGTCCTGGCCGCCGGCCTGCCGGTTCTGCGAACACTGCGCGACGAA
This sequence comes from Mesorhizobium sp. HAY1-8B, assembly GCF_056868045.1. Classification (NCBI taxonomy): domain Bacteria; kingdom Pseudomonadati; phylum Pseudomonadota; class Alphaproteobacteria; order Hyphomicrobiales; family Phyllobacteriaceae; genus Mesorhizobium; species Mesorhizobium sp. HAY1-8B. The sequence goes on along the minus strand of NZ_CP200321.1, from coordinate 6,168,140 downwards.
CCCTTCGGCCAGCGCCATTTCATCACCAGGGATCCCAACGGCGTGCTGATCGATGTCATCAAGCCGATCCCGCCCAGCGAGGAATTTCTGGCGCAATACGCGGAAGGGGCTGCCGCGGCTTAAACGGCAGTCTCACCCAGCCCGTGCCACGGGCGTCACCGCCACCTGGCTGACGCCGGTGCGGCGCACCACCGTGCACAGCGTCTCGCGGCCGATGCGCTCGGCGTCGAGCATGCGCACGAGGTCGTCGACGCCGGTGACCGGGCGCCCGTCTATTGCCGCGATGATGTCGCCCTCCTTGAGGCCGGCCTTGTCCGCCGGGCCATTCTTCTCGACGCTGCGCAGCCGCACTGCCGTGCTGGTCGACACTTGCGACAGAAGGGCGGCGCGGCGCGGCAGATTGGTGGTGTCGGCCGAGATGCCGATGAAGGCGCGGCGCACGCGGCCAAAGCGGATGATCTCCGAGATGACGAAATTGGCCGTGTTGGAGGCGACCGCGAAGGCGATGCCTTGCGCGCCGTGGATCATGGCGGTGTTGACGCCGATGACTTCGCCCGCCGAGGACACCAGTGGCCCGCCTGAATTGCCGGGATTGAGGGCCGCATCGGTCTGGATGACGTCGTCGATCAGCCGGCCGGTCGAGGCGCGCATCGAGCGGCCAAGGGCGGAGACGACGCCTGAGGTGACCGTCCATTCGAAGCCGAGCGGATTACCGATGGCAATGGCGATCTGGCCGCGCCTGAGCCGCTTGGAATCGCCCAGCGGCGCGACATCGGCAAAGCTGCCGTCGGCGCGCACCAGGGCGATGTCGGTGTCGGGGTCGCGGCCGAGCACGCGGCCCTCGGAGGAGGCGCCGTCGGGCATCGACACGCGCACTGTTCTAGCGTCCCCCACGACGTGGAAATTGGTGACGACCAGCCCGTCCGGCGCAATCACGAAGCCGGAACCATGGCCGCCCTGGCCACCAATGCGTTCGATGCGGCAGACGGCCGGGCCGATGCGGTCGACCGCGTCGGCGACCGTCATGGAATAGGCGTCGAGCAGCGTGTCATCGGATTGGAATTTGGCGGCGGCGAGGGCCATGGGCGGGCTCCGTGTTCTCAGGCGTAACGATGCCTTTTGTCTCGTGCGTATCGTTGTCCCAAAACCGCTGAGCACTTTTGGGCAACACGCACTATATGTGCGGAGCGGCTGGAACCGCCGCGACCTGACCAGATGGCCAGTCAAACCGCCAACTAGCCGTCAGGCGAGTACCTCCAGGGGCGCCGTCGGGCGATATCTGGGACATGACGAACCCCAGGAGACCATCATGAGTGACTTCAATCTGAATGCGTTTTCGCAAGCTGTTGCCGACCTTGCCGCCGCGGCGGCGCCGGCAATGGCGAGCTTCACTACCCATCATCACCGTACGGCAAGCGCCTTCCACTGGAGCGACGGCTACTTCGTCACCGCCGAGGAGGCGGTCGAGGCAGGCGAGGAGATCGAGCTGACGCTGGCTTCGGGTGAGACGGTGAAGGCCGAGCTCACCGGCCGCGATCCTTCGACCGGCGTTGCCCTGCTGAAGCCGGCAACTGCCGTGAATGCCGCGCCGCTGGCCAAGGCCGACGCGGTACGGCCCGGCAATGTCGCCATCGCCATCGGCAACAGCCAGGGCTCGGCGCTGGCGGTGTCGGGCTCGGTCGGCGAAGTCGGCCCGGCCTGGCGTTCGATGCGCGGCGGCACGATCGACCGGCGCATCAATCTGGCGGTCGGCGCCGGCGGCCGTTTCGAGGGCGGTCCGGTCCTCGACGCGAAGGGCGGGCTGATCGGCATGCTTTTGTTCGGGCCGCGCGGCCGGGCGCTGGTCATGCCCTATGAGACGATCGAACGAGCAGTCGCGACCCTGCGCGAGAAGGGGCACGTCGCCCGAGGTTATCTCGGCGCAGGCCTGCATCCGGTGCGCGATCGTGACGCCCATGGCGCGATGGTGATGAGCCTCGACGACAATGGCCCGGCCAAGGCCGCGGGCCTTTCGCTCGGCGACATCATCGTGGCGTGGAACGGCGAGGCCGTGCACGGCCCGCGCGACCTCATCCGCCGGCTCGGGCCTGACAGCGCCGGGGTTTCCGTGACGCTTGGCGTGGTGCGAGGCGGTGAACAGCGGGATGTGACATTGACCATCGGCGAAAAGCCGCTGAGCTGAGAGGATTGATGGAAGCGCTCGTCGGCGACCGGACCATGACTGACAGCGCCGCCTCGCGGCGGCTGGTGGTGCTGATTGCGCTTGGCGATGCCGCGCGCGCCGAGCGTCTGGCCGCCACGCTTGCCGCGAGCGATGACCTGCTGCCGGTGGTGGCCGGCGGCGGCAGGGCGGACGTCGCCATCATCGACGACAGGAGCGGAGATGCGGTGCCGGCCTCGGTGCCACGGGTGCTGTTGGGGCGTGCGGGCGGCGAGCTGCCCGCCGGCGAGGTGTTTGCCATAATGCCCGCGGGCGCCGACGATCTGCTGATCGCCGCGGCGGCGCGGCTGGCGGCGGCCGGCTATCGCGTCGCCGGCGATGGCGGCCACGGACGCGATGAGGACTTCCACACGGGTGAAAGCGGGCCGTTCGAGGATGAGCCGGCCGATGATCACGCCGTTCGCCCGGCACTTTCGCCGCGCGAGGCGGAAGTGCTGGCGCTGCTCGCCGAAGGCGCGCCCAACAAGGTGATCGCGCGGCGGCTCAACATTTCCGTGCACACCGCGAAATTCCACGTCGCCGCGATCCTGATCAAGCTGGGGGCGGCCAACCGCACCGATGCCATCGCGATTGCGATGCGGCAGGGGCTGGTGCTGGTTTAAACCCTACGCAGCGTAACGGGGCGTCCGGCGTATCTGGCCTTGCGCTGTGGTCGTCTGCCGCGCAAAGGTTCGCGCCTGCTGTGTTGCAAGGGAGGCGCAGGAAATGTCGCTCAAGGGAAAGACGCTGTTCATCTCCGGCGGATCGCGCGGCATCGGGCTGGCGATCGCGCTTCGCGCGGCGCGCGACGGCGCCAATGTGACGATCGCGGCCAAGACCGCCGAGCCGCATCCGAAACTGCCTGGCACGATCTACACCGCCGCTGAAGAGATCGAGCAGGCCGGCGGCAAGGCGCTGCCCATGCTGTGCGACATCCGCGAGGAGGCGCAGGTCGCCGAGGCGGTTTCAAGGACCGTCGAAAGATTCGGCGGCATCGACATCTGCGTCAACAACGCCAGCGCCATCCAGCTCACCGGCACGCTGGAGACCGACATGAAGCGCTATGACCTGATGCACCAGATCAACACGCGCGGCACCTTCCTGGTCTCCAAAATGTGCATTCCGCATCTGAAGTTAGCCAACAATCCTCACATCCTGAATCTGGCGCCGCCGCTCGACATGAAGGCCAAGTGGTTCAAGAATCATGTCGCCTACACCATGGCCAAGTTCGGCATGTCGATGTGCACGCTGGGCATGAGCGCCGAATTCGCCAAGGACGGTATCGCGGTCAATTCGCTGTGGCCGATCTCGACCATCGACACGGCGGCTGTGCGCAATCTGCTGGGCGGCGCCACGGTGGCGGCAATGAGCCGGTCGCCCGACATCATGGCCGACGCCGCGCACGCCATCTTCATGCGGCCCTCGCGCGAGGCATCGGGCAATTTCTATATCGACGAAGAGGTGCTGCGCGCCGAGGGCGTCAGCGACTTTTCGGTCTATGCGCCCGATGCGACCGGGCCGCTCGCCGGCGACTTCTTCGTGCCGGACGAGGTGTTTGCGAATTCGGAGACGAAGGTCAGAAGCATTTACTGACGGAAACCGCGCCCTGCCGGCGCTGCCCCTCATCCGCCTGCCGGCACCTTCTCCCCGCATAGTGACGGGGACAAGGGAGCCTCACACCTCGTCTTTCTTGCCTTTGCTCAGGCCCATCAGCCTGTCGATATAGGCCAGCATCAGTGCCGAGACGACAAAGGTGAGGTGGATGATGGTCAGCCACATCAGCTGGTCGGTCGAATAGGAGGACGAGTTGAGGAAGACCTGCAGGAGGTGGATGGAGGAGATGGCGACGATGGTCGAGGCGACCTTGACCTTCAGCGATCCGACATCGATCGTGCCCAGCCAATGCACGCCGCTGCCATCCGGGTTGTCGAAGCGGCTGACGAAGTTCTCGTAGCCCGAGATGATGACCATCACCACCAGCGAGGCGACGAGCGCCGCATCGATCAGGCCGAGCATCTTCAGGATTGTGTCGGTGTCGCCGAGCAGGAACACCATGGTGATGAACTCGTAGAGTTTCTTGGCGAACGACAGCGCATAGACAGCCAATGCCAGGCCAAGACCGATATAGAAAGCGACCAGAAGCCAGCGCGAGGCGAGGATGATGGATTCGATGGCGAGTTCGAGACGCTTCATAGAGTGGTTCCAGTTGTTCTCTGATCGGTGATCAGGCGGTATTTCGGCCACGCGAACGCTTTTTGCAAGATAGCAAAAAACCCCGCCGGAGAGGGCCGGCGGGGCTCAATGCGTCCCGCTGGAGTCGGGACGGGGCAGGGAACGCCCAGTCCTGAATCTGGGGTGAGCGGGCTCGCGATTCAATGCGCCGGCTTTAATGCCGGGACAAATCTTCTTGAGCCCGAGGCCCGGATCCGAACCTTTCCCACCCCCGGCGGAGCCGGGGATGGGCGGTTCCAGCGTTGAGTCCGCAAATTAGGTCATGATTTTGAAATCATGACCTAATTGTTGCTGGCAACGGGTGCTACCAGCGACGTGATACGGCGGATGGCGACACGCCGGTTCTCACGGTTGGGCGCGGAGGTGTTTACCTTCAGATACTCCTCGCCATAGCCCTGCGTCGTCAGGTTCTCCGGCGGAATGCCGAAGGCATTGGTCAGCGCTTCGGCAACTGCTTCGGCGCGGCGGTCGGACAGAGCAAGGTTTGCCTCCGGCGTGCCGACAGCATCGGTGTGGCCTTCGATCAGGAAGGTCTCGGCCGGGTTCTTCTTCAGCAGCTTCTCCATGGCGCTGGCGACACCCTCAAGCTTCTGCACCTCGGTGTCGGAGATCGAGGACGAGCCGAATTCGAAGTTCAGCGTGTCAAGGTCGACGCGGCGCGCGATGTCGCGTACACGGGCCGAACGCTTGACCTCGTCGATCGAATAGAGGCGCTGGACCCTTTCCACCGGCGGCTGTTCGAGGAAGGTGTAATAGTCGTCAGGGCTTTGGACGTCCTCGGAATCGAGGATGTAGTCACGGCGCGGGATGGTCAGCCGCATCGGCGGCAGGTCATCGCCGGGATCGCGCCAGTCTCCCTCGTCCTGATAGTCCTGCTCGTCGACATAGCTCAGCACATATTCACGCCCGTCAGGCGTGATGCGTGAACGCTGGATGACATCGCCATAGCGGTTGCGGATGGTGACGATCCGGATGCCGTTGTCGCGCTCGACCGTCTCGCGTGTACGGCCCTGCGGCAGGTCCTCGTAGTAGACGTCCTTGGCACCACGATTCATGCGCGGACCGTCATTGCTCTGGACGATCGTCTGGCCGCCGAGCTGGATGATGACGCGGTCGCCGATCTCCTTGAGCACGTCGACACCCTGGGGGCGCCGGCGGTCGCGGATGTTCTCATCGGGCGCACGATCGCGGCGTTTGCCCTTCTCTTCCGTCACAGGGACAAGCTTTTCGGGCTTGATCTCCTGCTGGGCTGCCTTGTCGTCGGTCGGAGGCGGACCCTGGTCGACGGGAGCGACCACCGGCTTCTGCCCCTGATCGCCGCCTTGCTGGGCGTTCTGGCCACCATTCTGCTGCTCGCCATTCTGCTGGGCGTTCTTGTCGCCATGCTTGCGGCCGCCGCCCTTGCGTTCGGCGTCCTTCTGGCTGTCGAGGAGGGGGGCAGCGTTCTTGTCGGCGGGAGCTTCGCCCTGTACGGGATTTTCGCCTTGGACAGGCGCGGCCTTGCCGCCATTGGCCGGCTGTTCGCCGGTCGCGGGCTGCGCGCCCGTGGCCGGCTGCTCGCCCGCGGCCGGTTGGTTGCCATTCACGGGCTGTTCACCCACCGGCTTCTTGCCGTGCTTCTTGGTCTTGTCCTGGGGCTGTTCTCCCTGGACCGGCGGCTGTTCGCCGGCAGGAGCTTCCTTCGGCGTCGGGGCGGCTTCCGGCGTTATCGCCGGGGCCTGCTCGGCCGGCTTCTGCTGATCCTGCTTGTGTTTCTTGCCCGGCTTGGCCGGCTGGTTGTCGTTGGCGGGTGCAGCCTGGCCAGCCGGGACCTCGCCGGCCGGTGCCTGCTCGGTCTGCTGTTGCTGCTGGTCGCGCTTCTTCTTGCGCGGCTGCTGCTCTTGGGCGGCAGGGGCTGCCTGTTCGGCCGGTGCCTGCTCGGTCTGCTGTTGCTGGTCGCGCTTCTTCTTGCGCGGCTGCTGTTCCTCGGCTGCCGGTGCGGCCTGTTCGGCCGGCGCCTGCTCGGTCTGCTGCTGCTGGTCGCGCCTCTTCTTGCGCGGCTGCTGTTCCTCGGCTGCCGGTGCGGCCTGCTCGGCCGGCGCCTGCTCGGTCTGTTGCTGCTGGTCGCGCTTCTTCCTGCGCGGCTGCTGTTCCTCGGCGGCTGGAGCGGCCTGCTCGGCTGCCGGCGCTGCCTTCTCGGCGGGGGCCTGCTCGGTCTGCTGCTGGTCGCGCTTCTTCTTGCGCCGCTGCTCCTGGTCGCTCTGTTGTCCCTCGTCGGCGGGTGCGTCCTGGGCCAGGATCAGCGGCGTTCCACCGCGCTGCGTGAGGTCGAACGCGGCACTTCCCTGAAGCGGGAACGCGCCCAACGGCGCGGATGCCATCAGCAGGCCAAGTGCTGTACCTGCCAGAATCCGTGGTTGGCGTTTCATCGAAAACTCTCCTTGTGGGGTCCCATCCTTGCCGAAACCGATCTTGGACCGATTGGTTCCAGTTTGGTGGGGATAGATGCCGTACGGGGCGATTGGCCGGCCTTTTGAAGGCAACTTCGTGTCATTAGGCCAGCCTAAGGTCCGATTCCAGTCCTTACCGCGCTTGACCTCGGCGGCGGCCGGGGCCACATCCGCGAGATGGAAACGCCATTCTGGAAAACAAAGACGCTGGAAGCGATGAGCCCGGCCGAGTGGGAATCGCTGTGCGACGGCTGCGGCAAATGCTGCCTGTCGAAGCTCGAGGACGAGGATACGGCCGAAATCTATTGGACAAGTGTCGGCTGCCGGCTGTTCGATGCGCAGAGCTGTCGCTGCGCCGACTATTCCAACCGGCTGGCGCGCGTTCCTGATTGCGTCGGCCTGACGCCGCAGAATGTGCGCACCATCAGCTGGCTGCCCAGCACCTGCGCCTACCGGCTGGTGGCCGAGGGCCGCGACCTCTATTGGTGGCACCGGCTGGTGTCGGGCAGTGCCGAGACCGTGCACGAAGCCGGTATCTCGATGCGCGGCCGGGTCAAGGCGAGCGAGACCGAACTGACCGAGCCCGGGGATTATTTTGACTATATACTCGACGACGAGCCTTGAGGCTGAGGCTGGTGGCCGCCAGCCGCCAGGAATCGGGGCAGGGTATTGGGGTCATATTGTTATTGTTCGAAGACCGGCGGAGGTTTTCTGACCGCCACATGAACCGCAGATGAACGGCGAGTTCGTAAATAGTTCAGACAGGCCAGTGCATTGTCCCGCCATCGGTTTCACGAGGACGGGCGCAAGCCCGCAACAAGGAGAGAGAAGCATGTACACCAAGATCAAGACGGCAGCCCTTTCGGCGCTGGTCGGCCTCGGCACGCTGGCCGCCATTCCCGCCCATGCCGACAGCCTCTATCTCGGCTTCGGCAACAACCAGGATCCGCGCTTCGGCGTCTACGCCGGTGATGACGGTTATCGCCACCGCCGTGACGAGCGCCGCGACGACTGGCGCCGTGGCTGCTCGCCCGACCGCGCCCTCGACAAGGCCGAGCGCATGGGGCTGCGCCGTGCCCGCATCGTCGACGCCAACCGCCGCGTGGTGAAGGTGATGGGCCGCCAGTATGGCGATCGCGTCGTCATCGTCTTCGCCAATGAGCGCGGCTGCCCGGTCATCAACCGCTGAAGCCTCTCGATGGCGGAGCCCCTGTCCGATCGGACGGGCGCGGCTCGAAAAACCCCGCGGGAGCGATCCCGCGGGGTTTTTCCTTGCATTGTATCGGCTGCAGGTCATCCGTCGCCGGCACTGCCGGCGACGGATGACCGTTGCGTCGGCCAGCTGTTATTTCAGCTCGAAGGTGACGGTCACCTGGACATTGTAGGCGTTTTCGCCGGCTTGGGTCGGCACCGCCGACCGGGCCGCGTCGAATGCCTTGGCGTTGATCGCCATCGGCGCCGGAGCGATGTTCTGATCGGAGATTTCCAGCACCCGGCCGATGCTGACGCCGGCAGCCTCGGCCAGCGTCTTGGCCTTGGCGATGGCATTGGCAACCGCCTTCTTGCGGGCTTCGGTTATGGTGGCATCAGGATTGTCGTTGGTGAAGGAGATGCCGCCGCCCTGGTTGACGCCCAGAGACACCGCCTTGTCGAGGATCTCGCCCGTCTTGTCGATGTCGCGCACGCGTACCGCCAGCGTGTTGGTGACCTGGTAGGCAACGAGCTCGGCCTCCTGGCTGCCGTCGGGCTTGTTGGTGAAGTTGTAGCGCGGATTGATCTGGATGCCGGCGGTCTGCAGGTCGCGATCCTTGATGCCGGCCGCCTTCATCGCCGCGATCACGGCGGCCATGGCGTCGTTGTTGGCATCGAGCGCCGCGCGCGCCGTCTTGGCCTCGCGCATCACGCTGAGCGACAGCAACGCCAGGTCGGGAGGGGTGGTCGCTTCGCCTTCGCCCGATACGATGATGCGGGCGGGCGTCGGCGAATCGGCGGCTCCAGCCATCGACGGAAAAGCGATTGCAGCGGCGAGCGCGAGGGGCAAAAGATGTCTGGTCATGAAAATCTCCGTGGTATGCGATGGTCGCAAGCGTCGCGTAGAGCGCGATTATGGGTTGATTTGGGCGATCAGCGAAAGCCCGTCGCGAAAGCCTTGTGCCGCGATGCGAAAAACATTAATCCAGCCGGCGTGGGGCCTGTAGCTCAATGGTTAGAGCCGGCGGCTCATAACCGCTTGGTTGGGGGTTCGAGTCCCTCCGGGCCCACCATGACCATTGATTTTATTACGGAAAAGTGCCTCGGCCCAAAACGTCATGGGCCCATTATGGGCCCATGAAAAAGGCGGCCAGAAAGCCGCCTTTCAATTCGGTTCTGTTTCGTTCGCTCATTTGGTGACTCGCAGCGGCATCTTTTGCCGCATAGCATCGCGTTTTGCTTCTCGGGAGCCCAAAGGCGTTCTTAAGTACCGCCCCGCCGTTCGACCGATCCAGCGGCGCCAATGCCTGGGCGAGCTTATCGACGATTGGAGTGAACATCTCGCGGCCGCCATGGCGGTTGCGGTTCTTTTTTGCCGGAAGTCGAAGGCTTCGATTACCTCGATCGAACCATCAAACAGTTCGACTTCCTCGACTACCAGATGCTCCCAATCGAGCGCAGCGACATCCCCACGCCGGTTGCCTAGCCAGAAGCCAAGCGCATAGCAGGTACGTGCGGCAGATCCGATCGGGTGGCGTGCCTGGAACTTTTCGCGGATCGCAATTGGCCAAGCCGGGTTGGCCGTGGATTTGGGTATGGGACACGGATGGACAGTGACGGGTGGTTCTGCGGTTTGATCCATTTCTCGACATGGATCGCTACCCACAGCAGCGCATCTGGCACCACAAAGATGCCTAGGGTGGAGATTGCTGCCCAATCCAAGATCACCCGGATGCCCGGATGCGCGGCGTTGTCCCGGGGCGGTAGAACCCGCGGTTCGAGTAAAGCTTTACAGCCCGGGCTGGTAGCGCTACCGTTTCCGCGTCGCGTGAGCAAGGGAGGGGGCCAGGGCTATCGCGGATCAGACACGAAGCGGTTTCCTTTACGACGTCGCAGGAAGCATTCGGGAGGAAATCGATGGCGTCTGTCGCAATTGGCGAAGTCTATAAATCATTCGGGACCATCGAGATTCTCCACGGCGTGAGCGTGGACATAGAAGACGGTGAGTTCGTCACGCTGGTCGGGCCGTCTGGCTGCGGAAAATCTACCCTTCTCAGGATGATCGCGGGCCTCGAAAAGATTTCGCGCGGCCAGATCGCCATTGGTGAGCGTGTTGTCAACAACGTTGCGCCCAAAGAACGCGACGTCGCCATGGTCTTCCAGAACTACGCGCTCTACCCGCACATGACCGTCGCCGAGAACATGGCGTTCTCGCTGATGCTCAAAGGTGTTTCCAAGTCAGAGAGCGATGTCGGCGTGCGCCGCGCCGCCGAAATCCTCGGACTGGTGCCGTTGCTGGCGCGCTATCCTCGGCAGCTTTCCGGCGGGCAGCGCCAGCGCGTCGCCATGGGTCGGGCGATCGTGCGCGATCCGGCGGTCTTCCTCTTCGACGAGCCGCTGTCCAACCTGGACGCCAAGCTCAGAGTACAGATGCGCGCCGAGATCAAGGAACTGCACCAGCGCCTGAAGACCACGACGGTCTATGTCACCCACGATCAGATCGAAGCCATGACCATGGCCGACAAGATCGTGGTCATGCACGACGGCATCGTCGAGCAGATCGGGCCGCCGCTGGAACTCTATGACCGGCCAAACAATCTCTTTGTTGCCAGCTTCATCGGCTCGCCGGCCATGAACTTGCTCAGGGGCGAAATCGCCACGGATGGCTCGCCGTCCTTTCGCGGCGCCGGGGGGATTTCGGTCCCGCTGGCCTCGGCACTTTCCATCGGCAATGGCGAGCCGGTGGTGCTGGGAATACGGCCAGAGCATTTGCGGCTGTCCGACCACCAGGGCATTCCGGTCACCGTCGCGGTGGTCGAGCCGACAGGGTCCGAAGTGCAGCTCATCGGCCGGACAGCCGGCGGCGAAGAGATCGTCGCGAATTTCCGGGAACGCCATTCCTTCACGCCGGGCGAAATCATCCGGCTTACAGCCGATCCCGGCCTCATTCATCTCTTTCACGGCGAAACCGGACAGCGATTGGAAAACGCGCACCAGACAGTAAGAACCACACGGCGAGGGCAATAAACAGGAGGAGACGAGCATGAAGTTCACCAGACGCGATGTGATCCGCACCACCGCCGGGGTGGCGGCGGCGGGAGCCTTGGGAAGCCGGTTCGCCGGCTCTTCCGCCTATGCCCAAGAGGGGTTGAAATACAAACCGGAGGACGGCGCCAAGCTCAGGCTGCTGCGATGGTCGCCCTTCGTGCAGGGCGACGAGGATCAATGGCTGGCCAACACCAAGCGGTTCACCGAAGCGACCGGTGTCCAAGTCCGCATCGACAAGGAAAGCTGGGAAGACATCCGCCCGAAGGCGGCGGTTGCCGCCAATGTCGGCTCCGGCCCGGATCTGATGTTCGTCTGGTTCGACGACCCGCACCAGTATCCCGACAAGTTGCATGACGTGACAGAGCTGGGAGAGTATCTGGGCTCGAAATATGGTGGCTGGCACGAGGGACCAAAGCAATACGCGACACGCGGGGGCAAATTCCTCGGCCTGCCTCTGGCCACCATCGGCAATGCCATCGTCTATCGCGAAAGCTGGGTGAAGGAGGCCGGCTTCTCGGAGTTTCCGAAGGACACTGCAGGCTTGCTCGAGCTTTGCAAGGCATTGAAGGCGAAGGGGCACCCGGCCGGCTTCACGCACGGCCATGGCGTCGGCGACGGCAACAACTACGCCCACTGGCTGCTGTGGAGCCACGGCGGCCAGATGGTCGACGAGAGCGGCAAGGTGACGATCAACAGCCCCGAGACCCTCAAAGCGATCGAATACGCGCAGGAGCTCTACAAGACCTTCATTCCGGGCACCGAAAGCTGGCTCGACGTGAACAACAACCGTGCCTTCCTGGCCGGCGAGCTGAGCGTCATCGCCAACGGCATTTCCGCCTACAACACGGCCAAGATCAACAAGGACAAGGATCCAAAACTGGCTGAAATGGCCAAGGACATCCGCACCACCAACCTGCCGATCGGGCCGGTCGGAAAATCCGTCGAGCTATTCCAGGTGACCACGGCGGTCATCTTCGACTACACGCCTTACCCCAACGCGGCCAAGGCCTATCTACAGTTCATGTTCGAGGATCCGCAAATGCCGGCCTGGATCACTTCCTCGGCCGGTTACTGCTGCCAGACGCTCAAGGCCTTCGACAACAATCCGGTGTGGACGGCCGATCCGAACAATGCCGCCTACGCCAAGGCCTCGGCGACGCTGCGTCCCAATGGCTATGCCGGGCCGCTCGGCTATGCCTCGGCGGCGACCATGGCCGACTATGTGCTGGTCGACATGTTCGCCAAGGCCGTGACAGGTCAGGCCACACCTCAGGAGGCGATGGAAGAGGCGGAGAAGCGCGCAAATCGCTATTATCGCGTCTGAGCGGAGCTTGGCCGGGCAGCCACGACCGTGCTGCCCGGCTGGCTTCGGACAGCGTCAGGGCCGTTCCGGCCAATCAATAAGACCTCAACAGGAGCCGACCCATGGCCGTGCCGTCAGCTGCCATTCAGACGCGTCCTTCGATCCTGTCGCGGACCCTGTCGCGCTGGGGCGAAAGCCGCAATGCGCTTGGCTTCGGTTTCATGCTGCCGGCGGCGGCGCTGCTGCTGGTCTTCCTCACCTATCCGCTCGGTCTTGGCGTATGGCTTGGCTTCACCGATGCTCGCATCGGCCGCCCCGGCATCTTCATCGGCCTCGAGAACTACGAATACCTTTGGAGCGACGCCGTCTTCTGGCTCTCCGTCTTCAACACCTTGCTCTACACGATCAGCGCCTCGATCCTAAAATTCGCGCTCGGCCTCTGGCTGGCGCTCATTCTCAATCAAAACCTGCCCTTCAAATCGTTCTTCCGCGCGATCGTCCTGCTGCCGTGGGTGGTGCCAACGGTGCTGTCGGCCATCGCCTTCTGGTGGATCTACGATGCGCAGTTCTCGATCCTGTCATGGGCGCTGCAGCAGATGGGCCTTATCGACCATCGCATCAATTTCCTTGGCGATCCGACGAACGCTCGGGCGTCGGTGATCGCCGCCAATGTCTGGCGCGGCATTCCCTTCGTGGCGATCACACTGCTTGCCGGCCTGCAGACGATTCCGCAGTCGCTCTACGAGGCCGCGACGCTTGACGGTGCCAGCCGCTGGCAATTGTTCCGCTACGTGACGTTGCCGCTGCTCACCCCCATCATCGCCATCACCATGACCTTTTCGGTGCTCTTCACCTTCACCGATTTCCAGCTGATCTATGTGCTCACCCGCGGCGGGCCTGTGAACGCCACCCATCTGATGGCGACGCTGTCGTTTCAGCGCGGCATTTCCGGCGGCCAGCTTGGCGAGGGCGCCGCAATCGCCGTTGCCATGATTCCATTCCTGCTTGCGGCAATCCTGTTCAGCTATTTCGGCCTGCAGCGCCGCAAATGGCAGCAGGGTGGCGGAGACTGACATGGCCGCGATCGAAACGAGCACTCGTGCGGATACAGACGAAGGCGGCATGGGCTACCTTCAGAGTCTGCCGCGCCGCGTTGTGACCGTCTATGTGCCGCTACTGGTATTCGTCATCGTGCTGTTGTTCCCGTTCTACTGGATGACGATCACGGCGGTGAAACCCAATCTCGAGATGACGGATTATGCAAATTTCAACCCATTCTGGGTCGTGCATCCGACGCTTGAGCATATCCGCTATCTTCTCTTCGAGACGTCGTACCCCGGCTGGCTGCTCAACACGATCATCATCTCGACCGCCGCCACGTTCCTGTCGCTGCTTGCGTCGGTGTTTGCGGCCTATGCGATCGAACGCTTGAGGTTTTCCGGCGCGCGCCAGGTCGGTCTGGCGGTCTTCCTGGCCTATCTGGTACCGCCCTCGATCCTGTTCATTCCACTGTCGGTGATGGTGTTCAACCTTGGCCTTTACGACACGCCGTTCGCTCTGATCCTTACCTACCCGACCTTTCTCATCCCGTTCTGCACGTGGCTGTTGATGGGCTACTTCCGCTCGATACCGTTCGAGCTGGAAGAATGCGCCCTGATTGATGGGGCGAGCCGCTGGCAGATCCTCACCAAGATCGTGCTGCCACTGTCGGTGCCGGGCCTGATTTCCGCGGGCATCTTCGCATTCACCCTGTCGTGGAACGAATTCATCTACGCCTTGACCTTCATCCAGTCCTCCGAGAACAAGACCGTTCCAGTCGGCGTGCTTACCGAGCTGGTGCGCTCGGACGTCTATGAATGGGGAGCCTTGATGGCGGGCGCACTGATCGGCTCCCTGCCGGTGGTGGTGCTTTATTCATTCTTTGTCGAACACTACGTTTCCTCGATGACAGGGGCAGTGAAGGAGTAAGGCTTTTGCTACAGGCGCCTTCCAAGTCGCCCCGCGGGCCTGGCCTCCTTTTTAGGGCAAATATACAATTCCTCTTTTTAGGGAACTTACTCGGCCTCATGGGGGCCCAATACCGAAGGAATGGCTGGCGCTATCGTCGTTGCCCTCGAAGAGGAGCCTGGAATGGCCTCGCATAAGATCGCTGTCATTGGTGGTGACGGTATTGGACCGGAGGTCATCGAGGCCGGGGTGAAGGTGCTCGAAGCCTTGACGGTTGCCGAACCGGATCTTGCCTTCGATTTCAAGCGCTTCGACTGGGGTTCAAATTACTATCGCGGCAACGGCCGCATGATGCCGCAGGATGGCCTCGATCAGATTAAGGGCTTCGATGCGATCTATTTCGGCTCAGTGGGCGACCCGAATGTCCCCGACGATATCACACTTTGGGGGCTACGCCTTGCCATCTGCCAAGGGTTCGACCAGTACGCCAATGTGCGGCCGACGCGCCTCTTGCCTGGACTGACCGGTCCGCTGCGGCCCGACCTCGGCAAGCAGATCGACTGGGTAATCGTCCGCGAAAACACCGAAGGCGAATATGCCGGCGTTGGCGGTCGCGCCCATCGCGGCCTGCCGATAGAGGTCGGCATGGATGTAGCCGTCTTTACCCGAACCGGGATCGAACGGATCGCCCGCTTTGCCTGTGACCTTGCTCTGTCGCGCCCCCGAAAGCTACTGACCGTCGTCACAAAATCTAATGCACAGCGTCACGGCATGGTGCTCTGGGACGAAGTCGTTCGCGAGGTGGTTCGCGACTACCCCGGTCTGACTGTCGACTGGATGCTAGTCGATGCCATGACCCAGCGAATGGTCAACAGGCCCGGCAGCATCGATACGGTTTTAGCGACCAACCTCCATGCCGACATCCTCTCGGATCTGGCTGCTGCGCTTGGAGGTTCTCTTGGCGTTGGCGCAACATCGAACATCGATCCGTCTTGCCGGCATCCGTCCATGTTCGAACCCATCCACGGTTCGGCGTTCGACATCGCCGGCAAGGGCGTGGCCAATCCGCTTGGATCGTTCTGGACAGCAAGCCTCATGCTTGACTATCTCGGGGAGGCGGCTGCAGCGCGTCGCCTTATGGTGGCGATCGAAATCGTCACCGACCGCGGAGAGTTTCTGAGCCCGGATCTTGGCGGTGCTGCCAGCACGGCAGAGGTTACGGCCGCCGTGATCGGGGCACTTCGCGCCAACTAGCTAAAGCGCGCGGGGATAGGGCACTGTCACGGACTGCACGTCACGGATCGGTTCAAGTGTATCCAGACATCAGGCTCACCATTGAGGATGTCCAAGCCAGGCAGAGACTGGCCACCCTACGCCGCGGGCGTTTCGCCATCTTTCTCACGCACGACATCGGGGCCGACAAGAACTGCAGCGCCGAGGTGTTTTGGCAGGAGCGTCTTTTCGTGCTCCTCCCGACCGCCCATTCACGTGTGGAGAAGCCGATGCTCGAATGGTGTGACCTTGCGGATATGCGTCTGCTCGTTCCGGTTGGGCTGGAAGGACCGTCGCTGGATCTGTGCCTGCTCGAACACATTTCAGCGGATGGCGGCCCGGCCCTGCAGACATGTCGTGCCAACCAGGCAACGGTCATCTTCAAGGTGCAAATCGGAACGAATTGCGGACACCAGCCACCGGCTACAGGGGTTCTGTAGCGATAACTGGCTGTAGGAGGTCAGCTGCCATGCATGCTGGCATCGATCGTCGGAGCATCTCATTCCCGGCGGCCACGACCTGTCGCAACTTCGACGAGCTATAGCCGAGGGCGCAAAACGTGTGTCACGGATGATCAGGAGCGGTGTCGGATGGCTGATGCGGTCAAAATGCCTGGGTCGTTCCGTCTTCAAAGCTCGCGGAATGGACGCAGGTGCTCACCGAAACATCAGAGTGGTTCATGCCGACCAACTGGCGCCATCGAGCATTGTTCGATTTGGTCGTTTGCTTTGTCCAACTGCCGGGATTGATTTGCAAATGCCTGTCGATCTTGGTGGAGGAAATTACGCCGCCTCTTTTGTCGATGAAGTAAATTCTGCCTATGGCACTCTTCATCGGTTCGGCTTGGCCTTGCAAGCCGACCGTGATCCGGTACGACCCGGGCGCCGGGCTTGTTACCGACCAACTCGGGGCGGTAACCGCCAGCCGGCTTCCTTCACAGGGTAGCGCCAGTGCGGCAGTGGACTGAAAAGCAATTGCGAACGCGAAGATTAGCTGTTTCGTCAAGCCTATTCTCCGGAATGCCAAGACACATGGCCCATTTGGCCGCCTCAGGTCTTCATCATCATTGCGACAATTTCAGGGTACGGCGATCGGTCTAATCGCGCGCCGGCGAGGCCAGGGATTCTCGCCTTTTTAAGGTCCACTTGCACGCGATCATGCCTTCGCCAGGGCCATACCAGATGGGCGAAGCGTCGCTAGCGAGATAATTCCATGAACATGCTAATTGCCATCACATTGACGTTCGCCGCGGTCATTGGGTCGTCGTCTTTGCACTACGAAGCAATCCAGCGCCTCGACAAATTGGCACGCAAGTCCACTGGCGCTTACCCTGCACTGCTCTTCGTCATCTGCGGCCTGGTCGGGCTTCATCTTCTCGAGATTGGCATCTACGCCGCCATATTTCATCTGGCGGACCAGACACTTTCCCTAGGTGATTTCGGCGGAAAGGCCTTCCCGTCAAGCATGGACTATTTTTACTATGCCGCCGAGGCCTACGCCTCGCTCGGCTACAACAACGTGATACCCATTGGCGAAATGCGGCTCATCACGTCCATCACACCACTGAACGGCCTGCTCCTTTTGACCTGGTCAGGCTCGTTTCTTTTTTCGCTCGTGGAGGATTGGCGCGGGAAGAGCAAATAAGCTCCGAAGCTCATTTGAGATCAATCCATCGCGCCTGATCGCGCCGATGCTGGAACGGTTTATCGCAACGGATCGCGGCTTTGCCAAAGCAAAGAAGGGGGAGGCCTAGATCGGATTCCAGTGGCCCACGACACCACCTCGTGGACAATCGATCGTTTTGTCGGTCTCCGCATCGACGCAAAGGAGGATGCAAGAGGCGACCTGACTCTTCGTTCGCTTTTTCACTAGCGAAACTTGAGATTGAAACGCTGTTGAACGCGTCAAAAAGTTGACGTTCAGCCTGCTGTATGTTCGCTAGTTGTACTCGAGAAGTCGCATAATTGGCAGTCTGTAACTGGCTGCGCGATTCGACCGCCCGATACGACAAGCTCGCGAGAAACTCCCTTGCTGGAAGCCTCTCGCAGCCGAAATAACCTGGTGGCTCAATTGAGTCCGGGCCCGAGCCTAGGGCACGATGGGAATTACCCCTACATCTGCGAAAGGCGCGTTGAGAGATCGGGGCGCTCAAAGACGGCAGGCTGCAACTCCGTGCCGAGCCCTGGTCCCTCCATGGGCAGAACGTGACCGTCGACGACACGTGGCAGCTCCGTGACCAGTTCATTGTACCAGCCGGTATAGAAGGCACGCACCGATTCCTGGATAAGCGTGTTGGGTTGCGAGAAGGACGAGTGGACTGCCGCCACATACGCCACCGGTCCCGTGCAGTCGTGCGGCGCATAGGGACGGTGATAGGTATCGGCCAGTGCCGCGATCTTGCGGCCTTCGGTGAGCCCGCCCGTCCACACCAGATCCGTCATGACAATGCCGATCGCGCCCGCCTCCAGCATATCCTTGTAGGGGAAGCGCGATCCCAGCGTCTCAGAGGCGCAGATGGGCACCGAGGTGTGCGCCGCAAGCTCGGAAAGCGCCGAGGTCGAGTTCATGCGGATCGGGTCCTCGTACCAGGTTGGTTGGAAGGCTTCCAGTTCGCGTGCGATGCGCTTGATGCTGGGCAGGTTCCATAGGCAATGGAACTCGACCATGATCTGTATCCTGTCGCCTACCCGCTTGCGAATCTTCTCGAACGGCGAAAGAGCGGTGCGAAGCTGCGCTGCCGTGATGAAGCGCCCATCGTTCTCCACCGCGGCGGGATCGAAGGGCCATATCTTCATTGCTGTGATGCCGCTTTCCAGCAGGTTTTCGGCCAATGCGCCGGCGTCGGTCATGAAGGCGACCAGGTCTTCGTAAGGCCCGTCCGACGCTCCCATGTTCCAGGTGTCCACGGGCTTGATGCGGTTCGAACGCACATAGCCGTAGCCCGCACAGGTGTTGTAGACGGGGATGCGCTTGTGGCAGGCGCCGCCCAGCATCTGGTGGACAGGAAGGTCGCAGACCTTGCCGAATATGTCCCACAGCGCCAGATCGATCGCGGAAGCAGCCCTGTATTCCGCGCCGGTGGATGATTGCGCCAGCGGCAGGTTCACCAGTTCGCGCGAGAGCGCCTCGATGTGAAGGGGGTCGCGGCCAAGCAGTCGGCTGGACAATACCTCGTGGATATGGGCCTCCACGGCGCCGGCGCCGTAGAAGGTCTCGCCGAGCCCAGTGATGCCGGCATCGGTCTCGAGTTGGACCCAGAGCACATTGGCGAACTCTTGCAGCCTCAAGGTGCGGATTGCGGTGATCTTCATGGACTTGGAGGCTCCATCGGTCGGTCTTCGCCGCACGCCGGCGGCCCTGAGTGGATGAATCACCGGCGATCGAGCATCGTCTCCCGGTCTTCCGGTTAGTGCTACACGTCCTGACCGAAGCTGATCTGGACCTTTGTCGCCTTCGATTTGTCGTTCGCAAGCGCAAAGGCCTCCAGCACCCGGTCGAGCGGAAAAACGGCGCTGAGCAGTGGCCTGACGTCGATTTGCCGGCTGTTGATGAAAGCGACGGCCTCCTCGAACTCCGCATCGAAGCGGAAACTGCCGCGAAGGTCGACCTCGCGCGTCACGATCAGGTTGAGGGGAAGCCCGACATCGCCTCCCAGACCAAGCTGCACCAATATGCCGCGCGGACGCAGGTGAGGGAGCGCGCCGCGCTGGACCGATGCGCTTCCAGAGGCTTCGAAATGGACGTGGAACGCGCCGTTCCGCCCGGCGAGGTCGGCAAGCGACTCAGGTTCCTCCGCCACGTTCAGGATATGATCGGCCCCGAGTTTTTGCGCGAGAGCAAGGGCGGAGTCGTGGATGTCGGTCGCGACGATCCCGGCCGCGCCGGCATGGCGGGCGGCCATGATGGTTAGAATGCCGATCGGGCCGCAGCCGGTGACCAGCACCTTGCGTCCTTCCAGCGGTCCCGCCCGCCTGACGGCGTGCAGGCACACGGCAAGCGGCTCGGCCATCGCGGCCTCGCCCAACGACACGCCCTCGGCGACGGGAAAGACCTGATCCCGATCGACACAAAGCATTTCACGGAACCCGCCCTGGATATGAGGGAAGCGCATGGCGCTGCCCATGAAGCGCATATTGATGCAGTGGTTGCGCAGACCGGCCCGGCAATTCTCGCAATCACCGCAGGGCCGGCTGGGATTGATCGCTACGCGTGTTCCTGGTGTGATGCCGGAGACGCCGGAGCCAACAGCCGCGATCGTGCCGGCGATCTCATGACCGAGGATCATCGGTTCGCGCAGACGGATCGAATCCGTTCCACCGTGATTGAAGTAATGCAGGTCCGAACCGCAGATTCCGCCTCTCGATATCCGGACCTGAACCTCACCTGGTCCAGGTTCGGTATTGGTGATTTCCTCGATCCGAAGATCGAGAGGAGCATGGACGACGACACCGAGCATTTTGGTTCCCTGAAGTGTTCGGCTAGAGGACGGCAAGCATGCCGCCATCGACATAGATGATCTGGCCGTTGACGTAGTCCGAGGCGGCCGATGCCAGGAAGATTGCGGTTCCCACCAGATCCTTTGGCAGGCCCCATCGGCCCGAAGGTGTGCGACCCTTGACCCAGGCATCGAACTTGGCGTCGGACGTCAACGCCTTGTTCATTTCGGTATCGATGTAGCCCGGGCCGATCGCATTGGCCTGGATGCCGTGCGCCGCCCATTCGGCCGCCATCGAGCGGGTGAGCATCTTGATGCCGCCCTTCGCTGCCGTGTAGGGGGCGACGGTGGCCCGCGCCACCTCGCTGGTCAGCGAACCTATGTTGATGATCTTGCCGCCGCCACCCCTTGCAATCATGCGGCGGGCGGCCTCGCGACCTATGATGAAGGCGCTGGTGAGATTGGTCTCCAGCACCCGCCGCCAATCGGCGCTTTCCAGCTCAAGCATCGGCCGGCGAAACTGGACGCCGGCATTGTTGACCAGGATATCGATGGCGCGACCCTCGTCGTCGAGGCGCCCGAACGCGCCCTTGATCGCCTCTTCATCGCATACGTCGAACACACTGAAGTGAACTTGTCCCGCGCGCTCGCCGAAGCTCTCGGCCGCCTGCGTGAGCCTGTCTGGATCACGCCCGTTGAGAACAATCTCGGCGCCGGCTTCCGCCAGACCGCGGGCCATGGCCAGGCCGAGTCCGCCGGATGACCCAGTCACCAGCGCGGTCTTGCCCGTCAGGTCAAAGTAGGGGATTGCACCCATGCTCAACTCGATTTCGATGCGGCAGTATTCAAGGGTTGGAACCGTGCCCGGGATCAAATGACTCCGGCGGTGAGAAGGGCGCGGACGGTGAGATCGAAATGGTCCGCCATCGCCTTTTCGGCCGCCCTTGCGTCACCCTTCCGAATGGCAACGGCGATTGTGCCATGGCCTTCGATGCTGCCCATGCGCTCGGCGTCGGTCGGGCGGGCGGCCCAACCGATCGCCCAATTCTGCCGCGTGACGGAAGCGAAGGATGTGACCAGCAAGGCGAAAAGGGGGTTGCGCGACGCGCGCGCCACGGCAGCGTGGAAAGAGATATCGAGTTCCATCACGTCTCCTGTCGCGGCAAAGCTCCGCTTCATCCCGTCTGCGATCGCACAAATCTCGTCAGCCTCCTGGTCGGTGCGCCGCAATGATGCGAGGGCGGCCGTCCTGAGTTCGATCGTGCGGCGCACGTCGAATATCTGCTGGACGGAAAGCTGGTTGGTATAGACGCAATGGTCGATCATGCGGCCGATGGCGGAACCGTCCGCGGGTGCCACGCGCGCGCGCCGGCCGTTGCCGACATCGATCAGCCGCAACGCAGCCAGACTTCTGAATGCTTCGCGGGCGACCGCGCGTGAGGCGCCTGCTTCGACGGCGAACGCCAACTCGCTGGGGAGCGGGGAGCCGGGCGCAAGTGCGTTGGTGCGAATATGGTCAACCACTCTGTCCGCTACGGTGTCGACGAGCGACTGCGGAGTATCGCCAGTTTCAGGTATTTTTGTCATCACAGTCATTTCGCCCCTTATCGCTTCAACCTATATGATAGGTCAAGCAATTTTTGCATGAATCTTAAGCCAAACCTGTTTACATTTATGATGGGTGCGTGATACAGCGCATGCCAGTTTTGGAGGAAGCATCGTGCACGACCCGATGACAACAGGGAAGTTCGCATAATGAGCCAGGCGCTTGGCATGATGCGTCGCTATCCGGTCTGGGTCGCGGTGATCCTGCTTTACGCCGTGGCGGGTTTCTTCTCGCCCGCCATGCTGAAACCTGAGCAGATCCTCAACATCCTTCAGGTCACGGCCTTCCTTGGGCTCGTCGCGTCGGGTCAGACCCTTGCCCTGCTCGTCGGCGGCATCGATCTCTCGGTCGCGGGTGTCGTCACCATGACCAACATACTCGCGACCAGCATGATGATGGGCCAGAACGAGCGCATTCCGCTGGCGCTGGCCTGTTGCCTGGCGCTTGGATTGGGGGTCGGCGTGATCAACGGGATTCTGATCGCAGTCCTTCGCATGGCGCCCATCATCGCCACCCTGGCCATGAACGCCATCCTGTTCGGCGCGGCCCTCGTCTATACCGGCGGTGCGCCGTACGGAACCTCCGCGCCGGCCTTTAATGTGGTTGGTCAGGGCTCGCTTTTCGGCCTTCCGGCGAGCGCCCTGTGCTGGCTGGCCATAACGATTGCGCTGGCCTGGATCATGCGACGCACGACGCTCGGCCGGTGGATTTACGCGGTCGGCGCCAACGAGACGGCGGCGCGCTTCATGGGGGTGCCGGCGCGCAGCGTGCTGGTCATCGCCTATGCGCTCTCAGCCATGCTGGCCGTGCTCGGCGGCCTTCTGCTCACGGCCTATATCGGCAATCCGAGCCTCGGCATCGGCAACCAGTTCCTGCTGACCTCGGTCGTCGCCGTCGTTGTCGGAGGAACAGCCCTTACGGGTGGCATTGGAAGCGTCCTTGCCACCGTCGCCGGCGCGCTGTTCGTAACTGAACTCAACAGCTTCACCAACATCGCCCAGGTATCCACGGGCGCCCAATACGTCATCCAGGGCGTTCTCATCGCCCTGAGCGTGATCGTCTACCGGCTAATCGGCGCGAGTGCCGATGAACGGTGAAATTCCAGAAGGAGGAGAGCAATGACAGAACATACTATCGACCGCCGCAAACTGCTGACGTTGGGCGCAGGGGCCGCCATCGGTTCCTTCGCACTCACCCGTGGGGCCTTGGCCGACGTGATCAGCAACGCCAAGATCGAAGGCTCGGCCGACATGGCCAAGGGCGCGCAAAAGTCGGGCAAGATGCGTATCGGCTTCTCGAACGGCTTCTCGGGAAACACCTGGCGTACGCAGAACCTTGCTTCCATGCAGACCGAGGCTGCCGCCAACAAGGACAAATACGACCTGATCACGGTCGACGGCCAGGGTGATATCACCAAGCAGGTCAATGACATCGAGGACTTGATCGCGCAGAACGTCGATGCCCTGCTTGTCATACCGAACTCGGGCACGGCGGTTGTTCCAGCACTGAGGAAAGCAACCAGGGCCGGTATCGTCACAATTCCCTTCAATCTGCCGGTCGAAGGAGACAACTGGACTGCTTTCATCGGCACAGATCCGAAGAAGAAGGGCGCAACCACGGGCAAATTCCTGAACGATGCGCTGGGCGGCAAGGGCAAGATCGTCGCCCTCGGCGGCCTGCCTGGCAACTCCTACACGGCCGAGTGCTGGGCAGGCGCGCAGACTCAGTTCGGTTCCGGCATCGAGGTGCTCGCCTTCAAGGATGCATCCTGGCAAGAAGACAAGGCCAAGGTGGTCATGGCGGACCTGATCGCCGCTTATCCGCAGATCGACGGCATCTGGTGCGATGGCGGGCAAGATGCGGCAGGGGGGCTCAAGGCGCTCATGGCGGCGAACCGTCCGCTGGTGCCCGCCACGGGTGACGACTACAACGGGCTTCTCAAGCTCTATGACGCGCAGAAGGCGGCCAATCCGAAGTTCAAGATCGGCTGCGTCTCCGAGCCGTCATGGGAAGGCGTCGTTGCGCTGCGCACGGCAATGAAGCTGCTTTCCGGTCAGGACGTACCCAAGCGCCAGATCATCAGCCCGGTCCTTATGGATGACAGCAACTACAGCCAGTTCATCAAAAAGGATCTGCCCGACGGGGTGTTCGTCGATACGCTGCTGACGGACGATGAACTGAAGAAGCTCTTCAGCTGAGGGCTGGAAGAACCGACCGGCGGGCCGCGCCAGGATGCGGCCCGCCCTTGCCTGAAAGACACCGAATGCAGCATGACCCGGCGGTTGGAACGG
This sequence comes from Mesorhizobium sp. HAY1-8B, assembly GCF_056868045.1. Taxonomy (NCBI): domain Bacteria; kingdom Pseudomonadati; phylum Pseudomonadota; class Alphaproteobacteria; order Hyphomicrobiales; family Phyllobacteriaceae; genus Mesorhizobium; species Mesorhizobium sp. HAY1-8B. Next base: position 6,144,186 of record NZ_CP200321.1, on the reverse strand, counting down.
AAATCTACGCGCTAGAACTGAGAGGCATCGACAAGAGCTTTGTCGGCGTCAAGGCGCTGAAAGGCGCTTCGTTCGCATGCCGTCCAGGCGAGGTCCATGCGCTGATGGGAGAGAACGGCGCCGGCAAGTCGACCCTCATGCGCGTCATCGCCGGCGTCTGGAAACCTGATGCGGGAACGATCCTCGTCCAGGGGCGCGAGGTGCACATCACCGGACCGCGCCATTCCCAGGGTCTCGGCATCGCGATGGTCTACCAGGACACGCGCCTGGTTCCCGATCTCGACGTAGCGCAGAACATCTGGCTCGGACGCGAGCCCGGTGGGGCGATCACTGTCGATCGTCAGGCCATGGAGGAGGGTGCGCGCACTATCCTCGGTCGTCTTGGCGTTACCTTGCCGATGAATCGCCTGGTCAGGGATCTTGAGGTCGCCGAACGTCAGATCGTGGAGATCGCGCGGGCATTGACGGGCGATCCTTCTGTCCTGATCCTCGACGAGCCGACCTCGGCCCTCGACGCGGCTGAAATCGAACGCCTGTTCTCGATTGTGACCGAGCTCAAGCGGCAGGGCACCGCAGTCATTTTCATTTCCCATAGATTGCCGGAAGTCTTCGCGATCGCCGATCGCATCACGGTTCTCAAGGACGGTGAACTCGTCGGGACGGTCGACCGCGAGGCAGTGGACCATGAGAAGCTCGTGGCGATGATGGTCGGGCGCGATCTCGCCCTGGCCTATCCACCGCGCGCGCAAGCCGTGGGCGCGGAGCGGCTCAAGGTCGAGTCGCTTTCGAGCCCCGGTCTCTTCAGCAACCTTTCCTTCGGTGTTCGCGCCGGAGAGATCGTCGGCTTAGGAGGCATCCAGGGCAATGGCCAGGCCGATGTGGCTCGCGCTCTTTTTGGCTTGGTTCCCTGCGCCGGCTCGGTGATGTTGGACGGCAACCAGGCGCGTTTCAAGGCGCCCGCGCACGCCATCAAGGCCGGCTTGGTCTATGTTCCCGGCGACAGGCATCGCGAGGGCCTGTTCATGCCGCACTCCATCCGCGAGAATCTGTCTGTTCCACACTTGGCGGAATGGGCTGGTCTTGGACGCATCCCCAGCGCCCGCGAGCGCCAGGAGACACGCGATGCAATGTCGCGTTTCGCGATCAAGGCGGCGTCGGGCGAGCAGGCTGTACGCACGCTATCGGGAGGCAACCAGCAGAAGGTCGTGCTCGGCCGATGGACCGTCGGCGATCCCAAGGTCTATGTCTTCGAGGATCCGACCCGCGGCGTGGACGTCGCCACCAAGCTCGAGATCTATCGGCGCATCCGCGCGCTGGCCGACGCCGGCGCGGCGGTCATCCTGGTCGCCTCCGACCTGCTGGAACTGATAGGGTTGAGCGACCGCATCCTCGTCTTCTCCAAGGGCCGGATCGTCGACGAGATCGCCGGCGCCGAAGCAACGGAGGAGCGTATCGTCGGCAGCGCCGTCGAGGCCGGGCAGACGCATGGCGATCCGCAGGCTGCGACGTCTCTGATCGGCGACGCGACAACTCCTTCGGCCGCGGCGAAAAGCGACTTGGCGGCCGGTTCTGCCCTGCTTTCGCGCTATATAGGTCCGCTGCTGCTGCTGGTCCTCATAGCATTGCTGGGCTTGGCGACGACCCGCTACTCCGATTTCTTCCTGACTTCGCGCAACCTGTCGAACATTGCCGCCCAGGTGGCGCCGCTGGCTCTCGTTGCGCTTGGGCAGTTCTGCGTGGTCGTGCTGGGCGGCATCGATTTGTCCGTCGGCCCCCTCATCAGTCTCGTCACGGCCATGGCCTCCTTCCTTGCCGCGACCGAAGGTGGTGCTGGAGTCGTGGCTGCCATCGGCGCTGCTCTGGCGGCCGGAGCGGGGACGGGCCTGGTCAACGCCCTAATGATCGTGCGGTTGAAAATCCCCGACCTCGTCGCGACGCTTGCCACGTACTCGGTCGTATTCGGTCTCGCTCTGATTGTCCGGCCCAGCCCCGGCGGGCTGGTGAGCGACGATTTCCTCGATTTCTTCGAGACCTCGCTTGGCCCGGTGCCGGCCGCGGCACTCGTGATCGTGCTTGTCTACATTGCTTTCGAATACTTGATGCTGCGGGGCCGCCTCGGCCAGCGGCTCTATGCCGTCGGATCGAGCAGCGAGGCAAGTCTGGCGGTGGGAATCCGGACATCCTGGATCCGCGCGGCCGCCTATGTCTTCTGCGGCATTTGCGCCGCCATAGCCGGTCTTATCGTGACCGCGCGCATCGGAAGCGGCGATCCACAGGCAGGATCGACCTTTACGCTCGCCTCGGTAACGGCTGTCGTGGTCGGCGGCGTCTCTGTGTTCGGCGGACGCGGCACGGCGATCGGGGTCCTGCTCGGCGCCGTGGCGGTCGGCGTGATGCAGAACGCGCTGAATCTGATGCAGGTTTCCGCCTACTACCAGTATATCTGGACGGGTGGCCTCACGTTGCTTGCGGTCGCAGGTTACTCGCTGCGGCTCTCGAGGAGGAGGAAGAGGTCATGACAATAGCGGCATTGGAGCGGGAGGTTTGCTGCGTCGTCGACTGCGCGAACAGGCTGGGCGAGGTGCCCGTGTGGGACGCCGCTGAACAGGCACTCTACTGGGTGGACATCGAAGGCTGCCTACTGCAGCGCTTTCATCCCGTCTCCGGCGAAACCCTGACATGGCGGCTGCCCGAGCGAGTCGCCTCACTGGCGCTGCGTGAGGCGGGAGGCATCGTGTTGGCGCTGGCCTCCGGCTTCGCCTTTTTCGACCCGAAGACCGGTGGCATTGAACGGCTCGCCGCCCCCGAGGCCGACAAGCCCGGCAATCGCTTCAATGACGGGAAGTGCGACCGGCGCGGCCGCTTCTGGGCCGGGACGATGGACGATACCCTCAAGAACCGTACGGGCGGCCTGTATCGTCTCGATCCTAATCTTTCCTGTACGAGGATGGAGGAAGGCATCGGTATCTCCAACAGCCTGGCCTGGAGCCCGGATGACCGGACATTCTACTTCGCCGATACACTGATCCGTACGATCTTCGCCTACGACTTCGACCTGGAAAGTGGGGCGATCGCCAATCGCCGTGTGTTCACGGATTGCGCGGGGCAACCAGGGAACCCAGACGGGTCGACGATCGACGAGCAAGGATTCCTGTGGAATGCGCAGTGGGACGGCTGGCGGCTGGTGCGTTACGCACCCGACGGTCGTGTCGACCGCATCGTCCCATTGCCCGTCCAGAAACCGACGAGCTGCATGTTCGGCGGCTCCGATCTCTCGACGCTTTACGTAACGTCCGCCATCTGGGATCTCTCGCCCGAGGCATTGAAGCAGCAGCCTCACGCCGGCGGCGTCCTTGCTCTCGATGTCGGCGTACGCGGCCTGCCCGAACCGCGCTTCGCGGGCTGACGTTGTCTCACTCCTTCCATCAGGTGCCACGGCCTTGAAGATAACTGCCATAACGACCCGCATCGTCAACGCAGAGATGCGCAACTGGGTCTTCGTCAAAGTCGAGACCGACCAGCCGGGGCTTTTCGGCTGGGGCGAGGCGACGCTGGAATGGAAGACGCGCGCCGTAGCCGGCGCGGTCGAAGATCTCTCGCCACTGATGATTGGGCACGATCCACGCGATATCGAGCAGGCCGTGAGGGTTATGAAGAAGCACAGCTTCTGGCGCCTTGGCGTAATCGGAATGAGCGCGATCTCCGGCATCGAGATGGCGCTGTGGGACATTGTGGGTAAGGACTTCGGCGTGCCGGTGTGGCGGCTGCTCGGCGGCAAGGTCCGCGATAAGGTGCTGGTCTATACCCATCTCGGCCTCGGCGACATGCGCGCCGTATACGAGAACTCTTGAGGAAGCGCCACTGGTGGAACGCGCAAGCGAGGTGGTGGGGATGGGCTACCGTGCTTTCAAGGCAGTCTTCATTCCCTATACGAACTACCATGCACCCCTGGCCGAGATCGACAAGGTCGCCCGCATGATGGAAGCAATGCGCAAGGCGACCGGCAACTCGGTCGAGATCATGGTGGATTTCCATGGCCGCCCGGCAAGCGCGGCGGCCTCGATCGCCTATATCGAGGCGCTGGCGCCCGGTCGCCCGATGTTCGTGGAAGAGCCCGTGCCGCCAGGCGAGACCGCTGCGCTAAAGACGGTCGCGCAAAGCGTTACGGTGCCGCTGGCGACCGGGGAACGCCTTGTCGACCGATCGGAATTCGTTGATCTGCTGAATGCCCGCGCGGTCGCTATCATCCAGCCGGACATCTGCCACTGCGGCGGTCTCGGCGAGGCCAAGAAGATCGCGGCGATGGCCGAGGCCTTTTCGGTGGGAGTGGCGCCGCACAATCCGCTCGGCCCGATCGCTGGCGCGGCCGCGCTGCATTTTGCGGTCTCGACGCCAAGCCACGTCATCCAGGAAGAGATGGTTGGCGCCGTTCCTTGGTATTTCGATGTGGTCCAGGGGCCCATTCGCCGTATCGATGGCTATTGGCAGGTTCCCGAGGCTCCCGGCCTCGGCATCGAGGTGGACGAGAAGGAATGCGCGAGGCACCCGTTCGCACCCGAAGTTCTGCACACACGTAACGCGGTTCTGGAAGATGGCACAGTCGTTGACTGGTAGGTCGTGCAACGTGCTGCCTTGAAATGTCCTCGCCCGCTGGACAAAACAGGGCTTACGAGGGGCACCGCATGGCGGCCAATGAGGGGATGGCGCGCCTGTATCGCGCGACAATCGGGCTGAGGCTAAGGCCGCCTTTACTTTCGACAGGGTCATGCGCGGCGACGAAGCATAACAGGACCTTCGTGCCACCAACGCTTCCCAGAAGCCCTTCAAGCGTGGCAGCTCCCCGACATCAGGGCAGAGGCGTCACGCCGAGAAGGTCGCGCAGTTCCCCGGCTTTTCTGCGGCGATCTCGCGGCTACGCATGCTGAAAGCTTGCGCTCGATCGCCGGCGGGACAAGGTTGCCACCGTTGATCAGGAATAGCGATGCTACGTCGACCCGCCCAATAACAAGTCGGTCCTATTTCAATCCTTTTTCCCCACTTGGACTAGCTGCAGGACCCCCAGCACGATCAGCGCCAGTACAGTTGCTAGCGTAGCAATCTGCCAGAACCCGAGCCCTACCGCTAAACCTATGGCTCCAGCCAGCCACATGCCCGCGCCAGTGGTAAGCCCCTGAACTTCTCCCTTCGAGAAGAAAATGATGCCGGCAGCCAGAAACGCCACTCCTGCGGTAGTGGCTTCGATCAGCCGGAGGGGATCAATCGCGACCTCCTGACCATCGAACACGTGAAGGTGGGTGATCTCGATTGCCAAGACGGCGATCAGGGCCGTGGCAACGCAAACAAGAATATGGGTCCTCAATCCGGCCGGCCGGTTACGCCATTCGCGTTCGGCACCTACAACCGCTCCCAAGAGCGCTGCAAGCAAAAGCCTGGCCGAAATTACGGAAAAGGGGAGCCAAGTCGTTTGCCCAAACCGCTCAATGAACTCGTCCATGAGGTCCAGAACGCAGTGTTGGCAGCTCGGTTCCCTCCCCACGTGCCAATCCAGAGGGAGACTGCTTTGTCCACACCACGCGACTATCATTCCCAACGATGACGGCGAGGACGTCGTCTCGAACATTGCCCAGATCGAGGGCGCGTCGGCGTTGGTCTGGGTTCAGGTCGAGCATGACGGCGGGCAGGGCAAGCTGCGGCTTGGCCCGAGGCGCTACTACAGTTGGTTCGCCGCGGCAGATCTCCATGCCGAAATCGCAACCAGGCATGCTATCGCAAGCAGTACTGTCGCTGCAGAAAATGGGGCCTCAGGGGATATCCGATGAAGGCTGGCACCGGCGATCGGCCCGATTGCCTGCCCCAGCCCCTGAGCGAGGACATTGACGCCTGCGGCCTTGCCCTGCGCGCCGCCTCCAGTCCACAAACTGAGCGAAGCGAGATTTCCAGTCAGCATGAGACCCAGACCGATGCCGAGCAGGATCAGCGTGGCGAAAATCGCGGAATAGGTCGTCACCAAGGTGCAGATCAGCATGGCAATTACTGCCGTGATCGCTCCAACCCCCAGCAGCCGGGCTGATGTCCATCCGAAGACGCGAACTGCACAAGCCTGCACGACAATCATAGCAAGCGCCGTCGCCATCAGCGCCGCGCCTCCCCTGGAGATCGATTCTTCGATCGTGAAGCCCAACGTATCCTGCAGACGCAGCGCCGTAACTTGCTGCAGGATGCTGTACGCAGAAATAGACGCAAGCGTGATCGCCAAGAATGGCCATATCCGGCCGAGCGGGAGGCGGGTGTCTGAAATAGCTGTTGAGGCGGCGCGGATGGGTTCCTTGGCCAGCCAGAGGATACTCGACAGTGCAACAGCAGCCAGTATTGCGATGATGGCGAAAGCCATGACCGGATTGGCTCCCGCAACGCGCCACGCAAGCGCTGCCCCAAGGATAGCGCCAACGCCGATAGCCACCCCGAGGGTGGCCATGCCATTGGCCCGCTGGGCTGGAGGAGTAACGTCCGCCATGTAGGCTTGTGCTGCGGGCAAGATGCCGCTGGTGACCAAGGTTTGAGCCGCGCGGACGACGGCTATCAACACTAGCGCCAAGAAAACGCTCAAGGTACCCGACAGCCGAAAATGGACGATCGCACCAAATCCGACGGAGCCCAGCATAGCCCCAGCAAGAGCTGCCAACAGGACCGGACGTCGCCCTATGCGTTCGCTGAGATAGCCCCAGGCAGGGGCCGAGGCCATGATAAGCAAAGCAGACAAGCTGAGTATGCCGCCGATGTGGAGGTCCGAGAAGCCCAGGCGCCTTCCCAGCGGAGGAAGCACGACGAGAAGAAAAGATTGTCCGGTGGTGAAAACCGTCAGGCTGAGAAATAGCGCTATCTGTGCCTTTGATGTCTGAGACACTACGTTCAAAGCTCCCCCCCTTGAGACTTTTCGCTGCCTAACTACTCCGACCCGTCACCTTCGGAGAACTGTCGCAGCACCCGTGGTTTCATCACGGTAACGGACCGATAAGTGTATTTCACCCAGCCATGAGAAGCGAAACGCCGCATTGCTGCGTTGACCTGTTGCCGCGAGGCATTCGCCATGATGCCAAGGTCTGCCTGAGACAACGGGATGGGCATGTCGCCGAGCCAACCGGCCCGTTGGAGCACGGAGGCTATCCTGCGCCCGACATCCCGCTTCTGCAGGTCGTGAACGATTCGGAGCAGCACGTCCACGGTGAATACCGTATTCATTCCAATCGCGCGCGGTACGCCGGGGTCGCGCGCCGTCATCTGCTCCAGGGCATCCAGCGGCACATGCATCATCCAAGCGTCGCTGAGAGCCCTCATCTCTGCCCTGCGTGGCTGGCCAGTCAAGAAGGGGCCTTCACCTGTCCAAGATCCCGGCATCCCAAGATGGATCAAGCGAGGGATTGCGTCGGGTGGCGCTGTGTTGATGGTAAGCGAGCCGGCAACGAGCCCGTACATCCCACCGGGCGGATCACCAAATCGGTAGATGATCTGATCTGGAGCGAATTTCAGGAGGTGCGCATGGCGCAACAGGGTGGCTCTGAAAGGGTCTCCCACATTCGTGAGCCAAGCGCCTTCGCTCATGACTTGTTCTGCCTGTTCTCGCGTCAAGTTCAGCATCTAGCCCCCAGATTGTCTGGATCCGGACAGTGTCTCCATCTCGATTGTGTAGTTTGTCAGCACCGCTATTTCCAGAGCGGAAATGAAGGAACAGGGGATTTCGCCGGCCGCAGGAAATGTTCTTTGCGCGCGGAAAATATACGTATTGCAATATCGCCACGAGGATGACCATGATCAGGTTTATTTTTACTGCAATCGCGTGTGTGATGGCAGTGCATTCTGCTATTGCTCAAAATTTATCGTCTAAAGAGGCCAGAGATATAGCAAAAGAGGTCACGATCTATGGTTTTCCGCTTGTAGATAATTATAGAGTTCAGTATTCGTATTTTGTTGATCGTAACAATCCTGACTTCAAAGCGACCTGGAACAATATCAACAACGTCGCTCGCGTCTTCACGCCAGATGACAAGGCGATCCAGACTCCCAATTCCGACACGCCTTATTCACAGCTCGGCGCTGACTTGCGCGCCGAGCCGCTGGTGATCAGTGTGCCTGAAGTCGAGGCCGGGCGATATTATTCGCTCCAGTTCATCGACATGTATACGTTCAATTTCGCTTATGTCGGCAGCCGCGCCACCGGCAACGGAGCAGGGAATTTCCTGCTTGTCGGTCCGCGCTGGAGCGGCGAGAAACCGGCAGGCGTCAAGGCTGTCATCCGCTCCGAAACCGACTTCGATTTCGTGCTCTACCGGACACAACTCTCCGGTGCGGCCGACATCGACAAGGTCAGGAAAGTTCAGGCGGGCTACAGTGTGCAACCGCTGTCTCGGTTCCTGGGGCAGCCGGCGCCACCCGCGCCTCCTCCCGTTGATTTCATCAAGCCGCTGTCGCCGGAAGACCAGCGCAAGTCGCCCGAATTCTTCAACATTCTCAATTTCGTTCTTCAATTCTGTCCGACGCACCCATCCGAAGCTGATCTCATGGCACGCTTTGCCAGGCTCGGCATCGGCCCTGGCAGCAAGTTCGACTTCGCAGCGATGTCACCGGAAATGCAGCAGGCCGTCCTGGACGGAATGGCTGATGCATGGAAGGAGTTCGCCGACTTCAAGGCGACGATGGTCGATACGGGCAAGCGGCCCGCCAGTGAGGCGTTCGGTACCCGCGAGTTCATGAAAAACGACTACATGGCCCGCATGTCAGCGGCCGTACTGGGCATATACGGCAACTCGAAAGAAGAGGCCCTCTACCCGACCTATTTCGCCGATGCCGACGGCAAGGCTCTGAGGGGGGACCACGACTACCGGCTATACCTCACGCCGGACAAATTGCCGCCGGTCAACTCGTTCTGGTCGCTTACCGTCTATGACCTTCCGGAAAGCCTGCTCTATCCGAATGCCCTCGATCGCTATCTGATCAACTCGTCGATGTTGCCAGACCTGAAGCGTGACGCCGACGGTAAGATCACGATCTACCTCCAGCACGAATCTCCGGGAAAGGACTTGGAGGCGAACTGGCTGCCGATTCCGGCAGGGCCATTCTGGGCAACGTTGAGACTTTACTGGCCCAAACCCGAAGCGCTCGATGGCCGTTGGAAGCAGCCCCCACTCGAGCGGGCTCGATAAAGCTGCGGCATCATAATTCAAATCAGCCACAGTTAAGATGATCGTCAACATTGTCCGAATCCGGACAGAGTGACGGAGGGGAATGTGCGATCTGATCGTCGCCGACGAGGGGCGGACCGCAATGGGGATTGCGGACTACGCTCACGCTGCTCTTTCCGAGGTGAGATGGACCGAGAATTGTCACAAGGCAACGAGGAACGGTAGATGAAAACTAGCACCAAATTCGGATTGGCGTTGCTTGCCTGTACAGTAACGGTCTCATTCGCCCAAGCTGCGGACGTTCCGCAACCGGTCATCCTGCCTGAGGCAAAGCCGGCTGCGGGCGATGGCTGGACCTTTGCGGCCAGTTCCTATTTCTGGGGCGCCGGCATGTCGGGTGACGTCGGACAGTTCGGCCTGCCGGCGGTTCACGTCGCATCCGATTTCGGCGATATACTGAAGGACTTGGATTTCGCGTTCATGGCGATCGGCGAAGCCCGCCACGACCGGTTCAGTATCTTCGGGGACGTCATCTATACCAAGGTCTCCACGGGCTCGGGCACGCCCCTGGGCGTTGTCGCGAACAGGGTCGATCTCACGTCGGAGACGTTCACGGGACTTCTTGGGGCGGGCTATTCCGTCTTTCTGGACGGTCGCAGCAATCTCGATCTCGTTGCCGGCGCACGTGTCTGGCACGCGAGTACGGACATCTCCTTTGCCGGCGGTGTTCTGGATGGGGTCTCGGCGAGCGACGGCGCCACGTGGGTCGACGCCATGACCGGCGTTCGCGGCAGGTATTTTCTGACGGACAAGGTCTACCTCAGCGGATGGGGCTTGATTGGGGCAGGCCAGGCAGACCTCGACTGGGATCTCGCCGCCGGCGTCGGCTACGAGTTCAGCGACCGGATCTCGGCCGTAGCCGGGTATCGCGCTCTCGGCGTCGACTATAGCCATGACGGCTTCGTGTTCAATGTGGTCCAGCAAGGGCCGATCCTCGGCATGGTCATGCGGTTCTAACGCTGCGGGCAGGGCAGACTCTGCTGCCACAACAATTCAATCATGGAGGTTTCTATGTCTCGAAAGAAATTGGGTTCTTTGGTGATTGCCGCCGCAGCACTGCTTGCGGCCGCGCTGCCGGTCGCCGCCGCTCCGATCACAGTCAACAGCGACAACTTCGTCCGCGCCGAAAGCGACCTTTACTTCTCTGGCATCGCCAAGAATGGCGGCTTCGGCAAGTTCGACCACACGCGGGAAATGGCGCCGCTTGATAAGCAGACAGTTGTCCGCCTGAATCGGGATACCCTTTATTCGTCCGCCGTGTTCGATCTGGATGCCGGACCGGTCACGATTACCGTGCCGGATCCCGGCAGCCGGTTCGTGTCGCTTCTTGTGATCGATGAGGACCACTATGCCCATGGCGTATACTACGGGGCTGGTTCGCATACCTTGACGCGCAAAGACATAGGCACCCGTTATGTGGCGGCCGCTTTCCGTTTCTTTGCCGATCCCAGCAAACCTGAAGATATGAGCAAGGTTCATGCGCTTCAGGATGCGGTCACGGTCAAGCAGGCAGCAGTGGGCAGTTTCGAGATTCCCGAGTGGGACAGCAAGAGCCGGGACAAGACCCGTCGCGCGCTCCTGGATCTCGGCGCGTTGCTCCCGGATACCGCCAAGATGTTCGGATCGCGCGACGAGGTCGATCCGGTCCGGCATTTGATCGGAGCAGCGCTCGGATGGGGCGGAAACCCGGACAAGGAAGCATTCTACCTCAACGTGACGCCTGAAAAGAACGACGGCAAGGTCATCTACCGGCTGACTGTGAAGGATGTCCCGATAAAGGATTTCTGGTCAGTCACTGTCTACAACAAGGACGGCTTCTTCACACAGAACGACTTGAACGCGTACTCGCTCAACGATGTGACGGCGAAGAAGAGCGCGGACGGATCGATCATGATCCAGTTCGGCGGCTGTGACGGCAAGATCGCGAACTGCCTGCCGACGCCCGAGGGTTGGAACTACATGGTCCGCCTTTATCGCCCTCAGGCGCAGATACTCGACGGGAGCTGGAAGTTTCCGGTCGCCCAGGAAGTGAAGTGAGCCGTCGCGTCCTTCTGAAAGGTACCGTCGCGCCGGATGTCTTGCAGGCTCTCCGGCTTTTGCGCGGGAAGACATCAGGCCGGTGGTTCGCGAAGCCAATAGCTGAGGCTGTCCGAGGGTGAAGAACCACCTGTAAGCCCTTTAACCTGGCGGGCAGCCAATATCTTCCGAAGCTGGAGGCGTTGGACGGGCGCCGGCCGCCGCCTCTAGTCCAACTGTCTGAGGGAACACACGTATGCGCTTCTCTTGTTTGCTGTCTCTACGACCATTGGCCGGGGCATCGGTAGCCACCGCGTTGCTGGTGAGCGTCTCATTTTCCGCGTTTGCGCAAGAGCAAGCGGCTGCCTCGAACGCGGCCACATCAACTGCGGCCGCGACCGCTTCACCCGCGCCATTGAGCGCCGACGAGATGGAAATCCTGGTCGCGCGCATCGCCCTTTATCCAGATGATCTTGTAGCCGTCATTTCCGCCGCCTCGCTCTACCCGCTCCAGATCGTGGAGGCGCAGCGCTTCCTCGACGGCTACAACAAGGACAAGACCCTGAAGCCCAAGGAAAGCTGGGACGGCAGCGTCATTTCGCTTCTGAACTATCCCGAGATCGTCAAGATGATGAGCGACGACCTCGACTGGACACAGACGCTCGGCGAAGCGATCGCTTATCAGCAGAAGGATGTGCTGCTCGCCATCCAGCAGCTTCGCGGGGAAGCGGTTGCCAAGGGCGTCATCAAGACAGACGACAAGGTCAAGGTCGAGAAGCAGGCAGACAACATCGTCATCCAGCCGGCGAGCGCCGACACCATCTACGTCCCGCGCTACGATCCGAAGGTACTCTACGTTGCGAACTATCCGCCGGCGCCGGTCGCCTACTATCCCGATCCTTATCCCTATTACTACAATCCGACGGCCCCCTTCTTTGCCGGCGCGGTGACCGGCGCCGTCTGGGCCGCGGCCGTAGACTGGGACGACAGGGACGTGTGGGGCGGCCACTGGAGCGGTCCGGATATCAACATCGATTGCGATAGATGTCTCAACAACATCGACCTCGACGGCAAGGTGAATTTCAACGACATCGACTGGAAGAACGTCGATCGATCGAAGATCAAAATCGACAAGGATCAGTTCGCCAAATTCGACCGCACCCGCATCAAGGGCGGGATCGCGGCCAACGGCGACAACGCATTGAGGGACCGTGCCGGCGACATCAAGCGGGACAATGCCGTCAACCGGCCCGGCAGGAAGCAGCAGGCGACCGACATCCGCAAGAACACCCTGGAGGGGCTCAAGGCGAAGCCCGGTGGCGGGACAACTGCAAAGAAGACGGAGATCGCGAAACGCGACGTCTCCAAACGGGACATCCAGAAGCCGGGCAACATAACCCGGCCGGTCGGCAAGGTGAAGCCTGCGGCCAAGTTGGACAGCCGGCCGAAGAAAATGTCGGGTCTTGGAGACATGGACCGCGGAAAGATCTCTCAGTTGCAGTCCGACCGCGGCCGCAAGTCCCTGGGAGGTGGGCAGCGCGGCGGCGCCGGCAAGGCCATCAAGCGTCCCGCCGGTCACAAGCGTTGATATTGAGGGAAAGGACCAGACAATGAAGTCGACCCTTCGTGCCATGCTTGCCTGTCCGGCCCTTGCCGTCGCGTTTCTCCTCGGTCATGCTTCGGGGCCTTCGGCCGCCGCCGCCCAGAGTCTGCAGGAGGTTGCCTCCCTTGCCGCCACCACGGAACCGCCGTCTTTCGACAGCGCCGATGCCGCGGTGACTGCTTTCAAGGAAGCGCTTCGCGCAAACGATATCGATGCGCTCGCCAAACTGCTTGGGCTCGACGTCGTGAAGCTCAAGGCCGATGCGAATACCGCCACCACCTTCATCCGGATCCGGGATGGCGCTGCCCGGCAATTGGTCGTCGAGGATGAAAGCGATCGCAAACTGATAGAGATCGGCGATAAGTTGTGGACGCTGCCTTTCCCGCTGGTGAAGGGCAGCGACGGCAAATGGGCCTTCGACACCTATGCCGGGCTGGAAGAGATCGTAAATCGCCGCGTCGGCGCAAACGAGTTGGAAGCCATCGCGAGCCTGCGCGCCTATGTCGACGCCCAGAACGATTATTTCCTACAGGATCACGACAATGACGGTGTGCCCGAATACGCACAGAAGCTGATCAGCGGCAAAGGCGCCACCGACGGACTCTATTGGCCAGCCGAACAGGGCGACGGCGACAGCCCCGCGGGCGATTTCCTTGATCAGGTGCCTTTGGGCAAGGCCATCAAGGGTGAGGGCTATTTCGGCTACCGCTTCCGTATCCTGACGAAACAAGGCGCCAACATCGCCGGCGGCGCCTACGACTATGTCATCAACGGCAACATGATCGCGGGCTTTGCCCTTATCGCCTGGCCGGTCAAGTACGGCGAGACCGGCGTCAAGACCTTCGAAGTCAACCAGCACGGAATCGTCTACGAGGCCGATCTCGGCGCGAACACCGACGCTGTCGTGAAGCACATAAACAGCTTCAATCCCGATAAGGGCTGGGACGTGGTCGGAGACTGAACGGATATCGTGCCCATGAGGAAACGCGTCGCACGTGAAGAGGATCACCTGATGGCCGATTTGGTGAAACTGGCATGGAAAGTGGCGGTGGTTGCCTCGGCGCTTGTGCTCGGCGGCATTCCCTCGCACGCTGCCGACCTGGTTATTGCAATGCCGAACTGGTCGTCGGGCCAGGCGACGGCCAACATCCTGAAGGTGAGTCTCAAGAAGGAGTTCGGGCTCGATGCGGATGTGGTGGAGATGGGCACCATGATCGCTTTCGCCGGTCTTGACTCCGGCCAGGTCGACATCCATCCGGAGGTCTGGCTGCCGAACCTCGATACCTTGGTCAAGAAGTATGTCACCCAGGCTGGAACGGTCGCGATCAGCCCGATCGGCGTCCCGGCCTGGCAGGGTATCTGCGCCAACAAGACAGCGGCCGACAAATACGGCTTCAAGGACATTTCCGACCTCGGTGATCCGAAGAAGACCGAGGCGCTCGACACGGACGGAGACGGCAAGGGCGAGATGTGGATTGGCGCCCAGACGTGGTCGTCGACCACCATCGAGCGCATCCGCGCCAACAGCTACGGCTATGCCAAGAACCTGACGCTGCTCGAAATGCCGGAAGATGTCGGCATGGCGGCTGTCGATGCGGCGGAGGCCTCGGACCGGCCGATGGTCTTCGCCTGCTATGCGCCGCATGTGGTCTTCAAATTGCACGACATCGTGCGCCTGACGGAGCCACCATACGATGCCGCCAAATGGAAGATCGTCCTGCCGACGGAAGACCCGCAATGGCTTTCGAAATCGCACGCCGCCGTTGGCTGGGACACGGCCCACTACCACATCGCCTACGCGACCTCGTTGCGCAAGAAACATCCGGAGGTGGTTCGCTTCCTGGAGCGCGTCGACTTCAAGCCGGAGGAGGCGATCGAGATGAGCTACGCGCTCCAGGTCGAGCGGCAGGCGCCCTCTGCCTACGCCGAGCAATGGGTGGCCAGGAACGAGACGCGCGTCGAAGGATGGGCCAAGCAATGACCAGACGCACAAAGACGAGGTTCGGCACGGACGCACGGGCGACGGGAACCGGCGGCAAGCATGCGGCAGGCCTGGCGGTTGTGCTGGCGCTGGGGCTGGCGTTTTCCACCTTGGCAGCGCTTGCCGCGGGAACGCAGGTCTACGATCCCAAGACGCGGCAGTGGACGGATTACAATCGCACCAAGGCCTACCAGTACTACAAGCTTCACAAGCAGGTGCCGGAATCCTTTCGCCCGCAGGTGGTCAAGTTCCGCACCGCCGAGCAGCCCGGCACCATCATCATCGACGGCAACCAGCACTTCCTCTATCTCGTCCAGCCCGGCCAGCAGGCGATCCGCTACGGCATCGGCGTGGGCAGGGAGGGCTTCGGATGGGCCGGCATCGTCAAGGTCGGGCGCATGGCGGAGTGGCCGACCTGGACACCGCCGGCAGAAATGGTTGCCCGGGATCCAAAAGCCCGGCCGTGGGCCAATGGCATGCCCGGTGGGCCCGACAATCCGCTCGGCGCGCGGGCGCTCTACCTCTACGAAGACGGCCATGACACCATCTATCGCATCCATGGCACGCCCGAACCGTGGACCATTGGCCTGGACGTGTCTTCCGGATGCATCCGCATGAACAATGGCGACATCATCGATCTGCATTCCCGCATCAAGGTCGGGGCGAAAGTGATCGTGCTGATGCAGGGCGCGGCGCTCTACAAGGGTGTGTGATCAACGACGGACGTATAGTTCGACAAACACAGGGGACAAGACCATGGTGACCGGCAGGCAGATCAGGATGAGGCACTGGGCCGTTCGCGGATCGGCCTCGATCGTCATCGCAACGGTTCTGGCGGCATGCCAGAGCGCGCCGACGCCCGACCAGATGTCGAGGACGACGGTCGAAACGGCACCGGCCGATCTCCAGCTTCTTTGTGCCGGCGCGGCGGCAAAAGCGGGCGGCGTCGATAGCGGCAAGGCGTTGCCGACCAGCTCGCGCAGGCTCGATTCCAAGAGCTTCCAGGTCGAACTGAACGTCGCGGGAAAGCCAACCAGCTGCATCGTCGATACCGACGGCAAAGTGGCGTCCGTCCAACCGGCCTGACTGTCAAGGGACGAAATGCGTCGAAGGGGGCGTCGATGATCGGGACGGATTGCACGGGCATGGTCGGCCGGGCTTGGGCCCCAACGGTCCTTGCATTTCTTTCGCTGCTGGTTCTGGGCGCCCTCACGACGTGCGGGGCCCTGGCCGAAGACCTCTCGAGCGCGGCGCGCGTCAAGAGCTGGAGCGGCGATTTCGACGGCATGGAGAAGCGAAGGGTTGTCCGCATCCTCGTACCCTATTCGAAGACGATCTATTTCATCGACAAGGGCAGGCAGCTTGGTACCGCGGTCGAACTCGGACAGGCGCTTGAGGATTGGCTGAACAAGCGGCTGAAGAAAACCAAGGAGGTAGAAAGGATCAGGATCGCCTATGTGCCGGTGGCCAGAAAGGACCTTCTGCCGGATCTCGCGGCGGGGCTTGGCGACATCGTCTCGGCCGACCTCACCATCACGCCGGCGCGGCAGAAAATAGTCGATTTCTCCGATCCGATGGCCAGCGGCGTCATGGAGGCGCTTGTGACCGGTCCCGCCTCGCCGCCTGTCGCCTCCCTGGACGATCTCGGCGGCAAGGAGGTCTATGTCCGCGCGAGCAGCAGCTATCACGAGCACCTCGTCGCGTTGAATGCCGAGCGGAAGACGGCGGGCAAACCGGAAATCATCATCAAGGACATCGCCGAAAACCTCGAGGACGAAGACATCCTGGAGATGGTCAATGCCGGACTGCTGCCATGGTGCGTGGTCGACCGCTTCAATGCCCGCATCTGGGCTCAGGTCTTCGACAAACTTGCCGTGCATGACGACATTGCCGTCTCGACCGGGGGCGACATCGCCTTCGGCATCCGCAAGGACAGCCCGAAGCTGAAGGAGGTGCTTGATGCCTTCGTGAAAGATCACAAGGTTGGGACGACATTCGGCAACATCCTGAAGAAGCGCTACTACCAGAGCGACAAGATGGTGCGCACGGCCTACGCGCCGGCGGAGATCGCCAGGTTCCAGGCGCTGTGGCTGCTGTTCCAGACCTATGGCAAGCAATATGATTTCGATCCGCTGCTGCTGGCCGCGCAAGGCTTCCAGGAATCGCAGCTGAACCAGAGCCAGAAGAGCCCACGTGGCGCGGTCGGCATCATGCAACTCCTGCCCTCGACCGCCGCTGACAAGGCCATCGGCATCAAGGGCATCGCCGATAGTCCTGAGCGAAACATCGAGGCCGGGGCGAAGTATCTGCGCCACCTGTCCGGGGTCTACATCACCGATGACGGTCCCAAGCCTCTCGACCGGATGCTGCTGACGCTCGCCGCCTACAACGCCGGGCCGAACAATCTGAGGAAGTTCCGTGGAGCCGCGACCCAGATGGGGCTCGATCCCAACGTCTGGTTCGGCAATGTCGAAAACGGTGCCGCCAAGATTGTCGGCCGCGAAACCGTCCAGTACGTCTCGAACATCTATAAATACTACATCGCCTATTCGATGTATGTCGAAAGGCTCGCGGAGCGAAAGGACGCGGCCAAGCCAGTTCCCGAATAGGCGCAGATGACAGCTGGCGCTTCACCAAGTTTCGACGACCGCGTGCGCGATGGCAAGATATTCGGCAGCGTCAAGAACATTGTAGCGATCCGGACAAAGCTAAAGGTGGCGTCGTGATAGTCGCCCACCATGGACGTTACTAGAGCACAGGCAGAAGAGATTGTTAGCGGGACAGGCTGGCTTTCGCGGATGTCACCCGTGCTTCGCGCAACAGTGTTGCGACACTCCATCCTGATGAACTTTTCCCACAACGAACATGTTTTCCGATATGGCGATCCACCAGGCGGGATCTACGGCCTTGTTGCGGGTACGGTCACGGTCAATACGGCACCGCCGAATGAATCCCCCCAACTGGTCCATCTGGGTGCCCCTGGCGACTGGGCTGGGGAGGAGTGTTTCATCACTAGGCAGTCGCGTCGAAGCGAGTTACGTGCTTCTGGCAGCCTGTGGATGATGCATATCCCGCTGGATACAATGGACAGGATGGCAGCGGCTGACCCGGGCGCGGTACGGGCTTTCGCCATGATCTCGGTGCTCGGCTCGGACGTGCTTATCCGCGTCATCCATGATCTTCAGCGACAGCAAGCCGACCGACGGATAGCTGCGGTGCTTCAGCGGGCCACATGGATCGGTCGAATGCCAATCCCTCTGTCACAGGCTGATCTCGGTGTCATGGCAAATGCTTCGCGCCAGCAGGTCAATGCCGCGCTACGGCGGTTTGCATCGGCAGGTTGGATCGAGCACCAGTATCGCTCCATCACTGTGAAGGATGCCGACGCCCTGTATCGCTTTGCCTCAACTGACGATGGTCGTTGAATCGTTATCTTTCCAGCAACATGCGCGGCGCGCGCCTCCTCGAGACGCTATACGCGGCGTGCAGGTGACAATATCCGCAGGCCAGAGGCAACGTCCGCCAGGCATCTGCTTGCGCGTCACGAGCCGCATGACGCGATCCATCCCCCGTACCTTCAGCCGAACCTGCGACGTCTCGCGCGAATAAAGCTCCGCATGATCGATGTCTTGGTGCCCCATCGCGTCCATGAGCTGTCTGGTTGAGGCTTCAGTCTCGGCTGGCTTCTTCTGATGACGGACGCCAGCGTGAACCGTTTTGCAGGTTTGCCCAAAGCCGAGATCAATACCGCCGAGCTAACCGTCTCTCGAAGAAACCGAAGCCGGTCGTCACAATTGCCGCCAGCAGGAAATATCCCAACGCGGCGGCGAACAGAGGCTCGTAGATCCTAAAAGTCTGCGCACGAACCAGGTTCGCTGCACCCATAAGTTCGAAGACGGTGATCGTCGAGGCCAGAGCGGTCCCCTTTAGAAGCAGGATATTCTGCCCTCCGATCGCCGGCAGGGCTAGCCGGAAGGCCTGCGGCAGAAGCACGGAAATCATGATCCGTGTTTTGGACAACCCAAGCGACTGGCCGGCCTCACGCTGACCGTCAGGAATAGCCTGTATCGCGCCTCTCCATATTTCACCGCAATAGGCCGCGGTGTTCAGGGACAGGGTAAGAAACGCGTAGCAATAAGCGCCTCGAAGGAGGGGCCACAATGGGCTGTACCTTATCGAAGGGACACCGCCGAGGAGCTGGCCGACGCCGAAGTAGCAAAGGTAGAGCTGAACGAGAAGCGGCGTGCCCCGGAAAGCCAGGATGAAGGCGACCGCCGGGTAGCGAAGCCATGGCCTTGCCGATAACCGGGCAAGGGCAACCGGGATGGCCAGCAGATTGCCGACGAGCGCGCAGCCGACAAACAGGACGACGGTGGTCTGGATGCCGGCCAGGAGCTGGGCGGCGAGATATTGCCCGAATTCTGTCACGCTATCTGCGCCTCCCAGTATTGGCGGTAGACGTTTCCAGGGCGTGGAAGAGCATCGCCGACAGGCCTGACATGACCAGGAACACGAATGCGATCGCGCAATAGAACAGGAAGTAATCGCGCGTCGCCCCGGCGGCCATCTTGCCTGCGAGGACGAGCTCCGTGAAACCGATGAGGCTGACGAGCGAGCTTTCCTTCAGGACGACCAGCCACAAATTGCCGAGCCCTGGCAGCGCCAGTGGGATCATCTGCGGAAGGATTACCAGGAAGAAGGTCTGGCTGCGGGTCAAACCAAGCGCGTGGGCGGCCTCGGCCTGGCCTCGCGGGATGGCGGTGATTGCACCGCGAAGAACTTCCGTGCTGTAGCCTCCCTGAACGATCCCGAGCGACAAAGTCGCCGCCACAAATCCGTTCATCTGAAATTCGGAAGTAAACCCGACAAGAGTCACGCCCGAACGCAATGCGTCGGTAGCAGTATAGTAGACCAGAAAGATAATCAGGATGTCAGGGACGGAGCGGATAATGGTGGTGTAGGCGGTGGCGACAAAGACAGCTGTCCGGCGCTTTGAAAGCTTGGCCAACGCACCCGCAAGGCCAAGCGTCAGGCCAACGATATAGGCGCTTATCGAAATTTCGATGCTCAGCAAGGCGCCGCGAAGCAATTCGTCGCCCCAGCCCTTGTCCCCGAAGCCGAGCAAGGTCAGCCAAGACACGATCGAATCCATGCGGCGAGTTCCAATGAGGATGGTGCCGGCCGGAACGGGATGGCCGGCACGAGAGCAATTCCAGGAAAAGTGTGACCGATTTTCCGTCCGGAATTGCGTCAAAACAAGGAGTTGGAGTGGTTCGCCGTTTCCGT
Source organism: Mesorhizobium sp. HAY1-8B (assembly GCF_056868045.1). Classification (NCBI taxonomy): domain Bacteria; kingdom Pseudomonadati; phylum Pseudomonadota; class Alphaproteobacteria; order Hyphomicrobiales; family Phyllobacteriaceae; genus Mesorhizobium; species Mesorhizobium sp. HAY1-8B. The sequence goes on along the minus strand of NZ_CP200321.1, from coordinate 6,124,064 downwards.
GAAACGGTGAAGTGCTCTAGAACATGACGCCGAAAAGTGGGAAGCGGTTTTCGGACGACATCATGCTCTCCTTCTTTCATTTAGAGGCGGATTCAGATTTCAGGTCGATACGACCTGAAATCAGCCGGCTCCAGGCCCTGCATCTGATGATCAATCGCCGTAGATGTCGAAATCGAAATATCGCTTGGTTATCGTGTCATACTCGCCGCTGGCCTTCACGGCCTTCAGCGCGGCGTTGAGGCGGTCCCTAAGCGCCGTGTCTTCCTTGCGCAGGCCGCCGCCATCCCCGTCGCCGAACATCTTTTCATGCGGCAGCGTAACCTTGATTTCATAGGCTTGGCCTTCCGGCTTTTTCAGGAAGTCCTGGATCTGGATTCCCGCCGCCGCCATCAGGTCCACACGGCCGGCTTGCATGTCGGCGATTTCATCGTCGAGCGTCGGATAGATCTTCACTTCGCCAATGCCGTCCAACTTATCCTGCATGTAAGTCGCCTGCAGGCTCGCACTCTGCGCCGCCACGGTGACGCCCTTGAAAGTATCCGGCTTTGCTACATCGAATTGCCGCGTGTCGGCCTTGGCGCCGACAAGTACGTTGGGCGAATAGTAATACTTGTCGGTGAAGTCGATCACCTCCTTGCGCTTGTCCGTGATCGACATAGAGCTCCAGATGACATCGAACTTCTTGGCCAGCAGCGCGGGAATGATGCCGTCCCAGGCGATATCGACGATTTCGCACTTCGCCTTCATCTGTGTGCAGACGGCATTCATCAGGTCGATTTCCCAGCCTTGCCATTTGCCGCTGGCATCCTTGACTGAGAAGGGCGCGTATGGCTCGGCGGCTACCCCGAAGCGAATGACGTCTTCGGCGGCCGCTGAGGACGTGGCGGCGGCGCCAAAGGCCGCAGCAATTAGTGATACGATAACTGCCAGTTTTTTCATGACGGTTCCCCTTTTTTGTTTCCTGCTGAATTGTCATTTCGCAGGGTGGTCTTCAAAAACGCTAACAGCTCAAGTCAAGGCGATCTAATGCTCTCTGCCGCGCGGTTCATCACCAATAGTTATGACAACGGCAGGGGCGCGATTGGCGCATTCCGGCCTGAGCCCCGACTGTGCCGAAAACCCTCTTCAGCCGCTTCCGTTGATCCAACCATGAGTTTTCCTCACTAGCCTCGTTCTGAAGGAAATAGGTGCGGCACTTGTCCGCCAAATCTGGGTTGTGTCATCGTCGATCCGATCCCGTCCTTGGGTGACTGCGACGCCGACAGCGAGGTCTCGTGCGACTTGAGTTTGCCAAATGAGAAGTGGCCTTTCCGGATCTGTCGAGGAACTGAGCGAAAAAATCGCTTCCGGCCTTTCGCCGGTGACGATCGTGGAAGGCTGTCTGGAGAGGATCCATACGCTGAACGGGCAAATCAGGGCGATGATCTTCGTGAACGAAGCCGATGCCCTCGATGCCGCGCTCCACGCAGAGCGCGAAATTCAGGCAGGTCGCCGGCGCGGTCCGCTGCATGGGGTGCCCATCGCGGTCAAGGACGTTGTTGATGTGATGCACTGGCCGACGACCGCGGGATCCCTGCTGTTGCGTGACCACGTCGCCCAGAATACGGCAGCCTGCGTCGCCAACCTCCAGGCGGCAGGGGCAATCATGATCGGCAAGACCAACCTTCATGAGTTCTGCACTGGCGGGCATGACAATCCCTGGTTCGGCAAGGTCGTCAATCCGCTCGATGCAAGCCGCGGAACGGGCGGCACCAGTAGTGGATCGGCAGCGGCGGTTGCCGCGGGTTTCTGTGCGGCGGCGATCGGCACCGACAGCGGCGGTTCAAACCGGTCTCCGGCGGCCGCGACGGGGTTGTTCGGCTATAAGCCGACCAACGGTCTGATCGACACGAAGGGTGTGATGAGCATCGCGCCCTCGCTGGACTGCGTCGGCGTGCTGGCGCGCTCGACGAGGGATGTTCGCCTGGTCACCGAGGCCCTGACCGGAAAGCGGTTCAGCCGGCCGCGGGACAGCGGAAGCGTCAAGAGGACCGGCATGACGATCGCCGTGTGCCCCGAGCTGACCGGGGCACTTGTCGACAGTACTATCGAAACGGCATTGGCCGCGCTGCTCGATCAGCCCTTCGTTCGCACGGTGGAAATCGCCTTCGACGACACAGAGCAATTCGTGGCTGCGGGCCTGACGATCCTACAATATGAATTTGCCAGGACCTACCAGGATTTGATCGAGCGGAACCCGGATCTGGTCGGCGACGCGGTTCGCGTTTTCCTCGAGGACGGCGTCGGCATCAGCGCGGACGCTTACGACAGAGCCGTCGGGATCCGCGAGGATGCGCGTCGGCGCTTCATGGTGAAAATGGCGGGCCTGGATGCCCTGGCAGTCCCGACGGCTCCCGGCTCGGCGCCCCGGCTGTCGGACGAGCTTACCCAGGTGAATGGTGAAATGGTGTCGTGGGGGATGGCAGGCGGCCGGTTTCGCCGCTGGGCAAATATGCTCGGCATGCCGGCTTTGGCAGTCCCGTTGGATGTTCCCGATGGCCTTCCCGTGTCGATACAGCTTGCCGCTCTTCCTGGCCGGGATGCCGCCTTGCTCGACCTTGCCGAGACCTTGACCGGCACCTGACTGGCGTTCGCAGGTCGTCAAAGTTCATAACCTGCCGGAATGAACCTCATTCGTTTGGCTATTGGAACGCCCGCTATCGCAAGTTAACATCGGCTTTGCCGTGACTTGCTCGGACGGCGCATCGATTTATCGACGGGGCAGGGTCAGCGGCCATGAAGTTCAGTGAGAAAGACACGGTTGCAAAGGACGTGGAGTTCACGCCCCGCGAGATCGAGATTTTCGCTTCGGTCATGCTGCACGGGACGACGACGAAGGCGGCCGACGCGCTGGACATCACGCAGCCCGCTGTCAGCAAAATGCTCCAGCAGCTCACCGAGAAGGCGGATTTTCAGCTGTTCAGGAAAAGCCGGCAGCGACTGATCCCGACTCCTGAAGCGCACATGCTTTATGCGGAAGTGCAGCGGGTTTTCGAATCCGCGCGCGGTATCTCGCGTGCCGCCAAGGAAATCCGCGAGCTGCGCAGCGGCAGGCTGAACATCTGCGCGCTGCCGGCTTTCGGATCCACACTGCTGCCATCCATCATAACCAGCTTCTCAAGCCACCATCCGTCCGTGTCCATCTCGCTGGATATCCGCAGCTCCGCGACGGTGGTGCAGAGGGCAAGCCGCAATCAGCTCGACATCGGTATTGGTGTCACGGCGTCGGACGAGAACCCTTCCATCGTGAGGCGAGCGCTGACCGCGACACCGCCCGTCTGCGTCATGCCCGCGGGCCATCGTTTATCGCAGCTCGAAGTCATCGAGGCGGATGACCTCGACGGTCTCGACTTCATCTCGATGGGCTCGGCCGATCCGATGCGACGGCAACTCGACGCCCTGTGCGACGAGCGCGGTGTCAGGCGCCTGCTGAAGGTGGAGGCCAGCCTGTCCAGCGCCTGCATCGCCTTGGTCGCGTCCGGAGCGGGCGTGACGGTCGTTGATCGGCTCTCCGCGTGGATGGCACGCGACCTGCCGATCGAGATCAGGGATTTCCGGCCGCATCTTGATCTGAATCTCAGCGTGTATCGGCCGTGGGGCGTCATCGCGTCGACTGCGGCTGACGCTTTCACCGAGCATCTAATCCAGACCACGCGGAGCTTTATGAACAGCGTGGACGCCGGGATAGTGGCTCTTGGGACAAGGCAGGATTAGCAAGGGTGCTAGCGGAGCGGCAGGCTCAGGAAGAGGCGATCGATATCGGCTTCGTCGTTGTAAACATGAGGAGATACACGCATCTTGGTGCCGCGCAGCGTGACATGCACATTAGCGCGCTTCAGTTCCTGCGCCGCATTCGGCAAGAGCCGATCGCCGATATCGAGGATCGAGATATGAGGCGTCGGATGCAGCGGACGCACAACCGGCAGGCCGCGATTTTCTGCCTCTATCCAGACTAGCTCGTTGAGGTGACGAAGGCGCTCGAAAACGCGCTCGATGGTCCAGTCGCGGATGAGCTCCATGGCGGCGATTGCGATAGGCAGGACGGCGAAGTCGGAGCGTTCGCCCATGTCGAACCGCCGCGCGCCGGGCAAAAACTCGGCCACCGTTACCTTGTAGAAGTCGGCCCGGTCGCCACCCAGGCGGTTCCATGAATGGTGTTCGAGCGTGCGTCCCCCTTCGTGCCAGCGCGGGTCGGTGTAAAGGAACGCCAGGCGATACGGGCCAAGCAGGAATTTGTAGGTGGCAAAGACCAGGAAATCCGGCCGGACGCGACGGACGTCGAAGGGCACCGCGCCAACCCATTGAGTGCCATCGACAACGAGGGCCGCGCTCGCCGCCCGTGCGGCTTCCGCCACGACCTCGAGGTCGATCGCCATGCCCTCGAACCAGTGGACGAGAGTGCCGGCAACGACCGCGATGGGGCGGCTGGAGGCGCGGATCGCGGATACGATCGCGCCGGTCCAATCTCCGTCGGCCGGTTGCGGAACGACGTCGACAAGCGCGCCCGAGCGCTGCGCCAGATCATACCAGACATATCGGTGCGAGGTGTGTTCGTTCTCCATGAGAAGGATAGCCGAACCCGGTGGAACCGCCACGTTGGCGGCCGCGATCGCCATGCCGTAGCTGGTGGCGGCTACGATGGCGACGTCGTCGGCAGCGGCGCCCACCATCGAGGCGGCAAGCCGCCGGGCGTGTTCCACCTCGTCGTAATAGGATGCGATAGTCATCTTCCAGGGCTCGGCTTTCACCCTGACGCCAGCCTCTCCGGCAGCGACCGCAGCGATCGGGATCGGGGACATGTAGGCGGCGTCCAGGTAAGCCGTCTCGCGGGGGATGGAAAAGAGATCGCGCTGGCAGTTCAACATGGCGTCACAACCTGAAATCGATCGAGGTACCCCGGCCGGTGTCGCGGGCGCGGGCATAGACGAGATTGGCGAGTTCGATGTCCTGGGCGGGGACACCGAGAGACCGGTAGAGCGTCAGGTCGGCGTCGCTGGTGCGGCCGGGCTTCGCGCCCGCCAGCACTTCGCCGATCTCGCCGCGAATATGGTCGCCGCTGATTTGGCCGCCCTCAGTCGCCTCGACCAACTCTCCGGCGGCGACGAGCGCCATGGGCAGGTAATCCACCCAGATCTTCGATCTGCGCACGCATTCGAGGTCGATCTCGCGGCATGACGCCACGCTCGCGCCGACCGCGTTGACATGGACACCACGCGGCAGCCATTCGCCGAACAGCACCGGCACCTCGGAAGATGTCGTCGTGCAGACGATGTCGGCCTCGCGAACGGCTCGACTGGCGTCGCGATGCGCATGCGCCTCGAAGCCGGCGGTCGACAGGCTCTCGGCGAAGCGCCGCGCCTTCGCAAGATCTCGACCCCAGACATGGACCACGCGGATTGGCCGCACATCGGCAATGGCCTCGACGTGCCGGCGAGCCTGCTCGCCATAGCCGAGGATCGTCAGCGTCGAGCTGCCCGGGCGCGACAGCGCCCTCGTGGCGACCGCGCTAGCGGCCGCGGTCCGCCAGGCCGTCAACTCTCCGCCGTCGATCAGAGCCGCAGGCCGCCCGTGATCCTTGTCGAACAGGAAAACACCGCCGCGGTGAGACGCGAGCCCGTGCGCGAAATTGTCCGGAAATACCGACAGCACCTTCGCCCCGAACAGCGGCTGGTCGTCAAGTGCGGCGTACATCAACGACAGGCAAGTGCCGGCCGCGCCCGGAAGGTCGAGCGTGCGCCTGATCTGCTGGCGGGCCGCGCCGTTCGAAGTCTTGAGCAGCGCCGCCTCGGTCACTTCAAGCGCGTCGGCCAGGGTCAAGACCTGCCGGATCGCCTTCTTGTCGATCAGGAGGAATTCGGTCTCGGCATTCACCGTGCGGTCTCGTCCATTCGACGACCTCCGTATGCGTCGGGTTTCGCCGAGCGTAGCACTGCCCTCGCAAGCGGCTGCGCACGACTTTCATAACTTGGCGCGAGAAGTTGCCCATGCCGGATCATGCGCCGACAAATGCAGCGTGGAGAGCGGCAGGCGCCGGTTCATAACTTTTGGCTATCAACGGCAGTGGCCAGTTCAATTGACCGCAATCGCCCGCTCGTTGCAATGTTTCCGGGCAATTTGAAGTGCCGCCTCCGACTTGTATCGAAATTCATCTGCGGTTGAAGCGAATAAAATTGTCGAAATCTGCAATATGAAAAACGTTTACGAAATCAGGCGACCGGCACGACAGCAAATACGCACACAACAATTTCATCACTATTGAGAAATTGGTTGGCGTGAAGAGTAATATTTCTATCGGAGGTTATCCATATGCGTGTCGTGGTCATCGGTTCCGGCATCGTCGGCAGTTCCGCCGCCTATGAATGCGCCAAGGCGGGGGCGGACGTCTTGGTGCTGGAGGCCGGCAGGATAGCGGGGGGCACATCGGCGGTAAGCTTCGCCTGGACGAATGCTACGACCAAGCGGCCGCGGCCCTATTTCGATCTCAATGTCGCGGGTATGCGCGCCCATCTCGAGCTGAGGCGCGACTTCGGTGTCGCCCCCTGGTTTACCCAAAGCGGCAGTTTCGATTGGCGCACAGTGTCGGAATCGATGGACGATTATTTCGAGAACTTCCGGCAGATGAAAGAATGGGGCTACGGCGTCGAGTGGATCGACAAGAACCTGGTAGCCGAGATGGAGCCCGATATCGACGTCGCGGCCATCGGTGATTGTCCGATCTCGTATTATCCGGAGGAGGGCTGGGTCGATCCGGTCCTTTATGCGGCCTGGCTTTTGCGGGCGGCGAAGGAGCGCTGGGGCGCTGAGGTGAGGGTCGATGCACGCGTGACCGAGATTGAAACCGAAGGCGGCCGCGTCAGCGCGGTACGCACGGCGGACGGCGTGCGCCACGGTGCCGATGCCGTGGTGAACTGCACCGGCGGCTGGTCAAGCCAAAGGCTCGGCGATGCCCAGGGCATCCCGCTCTCCTCGACGATCGGCGTGCTCGCCTTCACCCCGCCGGTGGCGTTGACGCTGCGCAGCCAGTTGCATGCCGACGATCTGGATATACGTCCCGACGGCGCCGGCCGCATCATGATCCACAAGGTCTCGGTGGACCTGACCTTCAAGAAGCCGGAGGCTATCAGCCCGAGCGGCGATGAGGCGAGGACGCTGCTGGAGGCAGCAAGCAAGGTCCTGCCTTCGCTTCGCGCCGCGGGCGTGGAAGCCATCCGCACCACGGTGCGACCCTTCCCGGAAGACGGCTATACCTGTGCCGGCGCGATGCCGGACGTCGCCGGCCATTATATGGCGGTGACGCATAGCGGCGTCACCATCGGCCCGCAACTGGGCAAGGTGGTCGCCGACGAGGTCGTGCGCGGCAAGCTCCGTGACGAGATGGAGACGTTCCGCCCGCAGCGCTTTTTCCAGGCGAGCGCGAAGCGCGCCGCCGCCGCGCACGCATGATTTCTCGTCGAACGCAGGCGCACGATGACGAAAATTGAAAGACACGAGAAGAATGAGCGGCTCAGTCGGATCGTCGTTCACAATGGGACGATCTATCTCTCGGGCCTAACCGCCGACGACCGGCAAGCCGATACAGCCGGCCAAACGCGACAGATACTGAAGAAGGCCGACGACCTTCTGGGTAGGGTCGGTTCCGCTCGATCGCAACTGCTGTTCGCGCAGATATGGCTGAAGGACGCCGGCGATTTCGACGCGATGAACAAGGCCTGGGTCGACTGGCTCGACGGCGCCGAACCGCCGGCGCGGGCCACTGTCGGAGCAAGCTTCGCGCTGCCCGATATCCGCGTTGAGATACAGTTTACCGCGGTGAACTGACAAGTGCGCTCTTCGGTCAAGTCAGGAATCAGCTCCGGTTTTTAGAACCGTTGCCGCGCGCTCCCCTTCGGCCGACCAACAGAGCGCCGCCGACGCTCCACATTCCAGTCGTTTGCTCCGACATCGTCAGGTGTCGGTGCCTCGCGTCTCCATATTTCCGACATCGCAGCAAAAGCGGATCCCGCGCTCGACATTTCGGTCCAAGCGCGCAGGACGGCCAGCGCAATTCACTATGAAAGCCTGGTCGATGTACCGATTCCTATAACCTGTGAGAATAGACCTTCGAAATCATTCTATTGGACGGCATTCATTCCAACGCACATTCTGCGGCCGCTGAAGGGCAGTCGTCCAAGTTTTCGGTTCGCTCTTCCTCACAACGAGAAAAATGGGGAACGTTGATGTTTGACAGAAAGACCTGCTTGCGGGCCGTGTCGGTTTTGGCGGTGATGACCGCCTTTAGCTGCGCCACGGATGCTTTGGCGCAAGGCTTTGACACATCCGGGATCAAGGTTGATTCGTCACTTGCCGCGCGTCTTCCGGACAAGATCAAGGACGCTGGCGTGATCGTGATCGGCTCCGACACGTCCTATGCGCCCTGGGAGTATCTGAGTGAGAAGGACGGGCAGACGCCTGAGGGCATCGATGTCGACATCGCCGATGCGATTGGCAACAGGCTCGGCGTGAAGATCGATTTCCAGACCTCGGCCTTCGACGCCATCCTTCCCGCGCTCGGAACGAAGTTCGATCTCGGCGTTTCCGCACTCTCGATCACCAAGGAGCGCATGAACGCAGTCAACTTCGTCAGCTACACCCAAACGGGAAATCTATGGGGCATAAGGGCAGGTAATCCCACTAACTTCGATCCGGCCAATCTGTGTGGGACCAAGATCGCGATCATGTCCGGCACGTCCCAAGAAAAAGAGGTGGAGCAGGAAAGTCAGCGGTGCGTTTCGTCTGGAAAGAAGGAAATAGAACTCATTCCCTTCAAGGTCCAGACCGAGGCGCTGACCCGTGTTGCGGCCGGGGGCGCCGATGCGACGTTTTCCGGGCCGGCCACGATTGGTTATGCGGCCAAGAGTTCGAATGGCCAGTTGGAGACAATGGAAGCAACGCCCGCGATGTCCGAAATCGGATATAATGGCATCGCAGTGGCCAAGTCAGATGACAAATTGACGGGTCTGGTCGCCGATACCATCAATTCCCTTATCGAAGATGGTACCTACAAGGCTATTCTGGATGCCTGGGGTCTCGGCTCGGCAATCGTCGACAAAGCCATGGTAAATCCTCAAGTCGAAGACTGAAATCATGGGTTTTGAGCCAAATGTCAGAGCCGGCCCCCGGCCGGCTCCCATACCAAATCCATTGGAGTTCCAATGCAATGTCGTGGTTCCCCGTCCTCGCCCGGGGCGCTGGATCGCGGTTGCGATCATCGCGATCATCTCGCTTCAGGTTGCGGTTGCCGTCGCAAGGAACTCCAATTTTCACTGGGATGTCTACCTTACTTACCTGCTTCACCCGCAGGTGGTGAGGGGGGTCGGGTGGACCCTGCTCCTCACTGTGGTTGCGATGGCGACCGCCATCGTCATCGCGGCTTTTCTGGTGATCATGCGCGAGAGCGACAATCCAATCCTTCGCGGGCTGGCGTATGCGTGGATATGGTTCTTTCGCGGAACACCTGTCTATACACAGCTGCTGTTCTGGGGGCTCTTTGCCGTCTTGTTCCCCAGCCTGAGCATCACGATCCCTTTCGGTCCCGAGATTATGAGCGTGGATACGAAGTATGTCGTGACGCCGGCTCTGGCAGCGATTTGCGGGCTCGGCTTCAATGAGTCCGCCTACCTGACAGAGATATTCCGGGCAGGTTTCAATTCGATCGACCGCGGACAAGCCGAAGCGGCTCAGGCGCTCGGCATGCGACCGGCAAAGATCTGGCGGCGGATACTCATGCCGCAGGCAATGCGCGTGATCATTCCCCCTACCGGCAACGAAACCATCGGAATGCTGAAGATGACATCCTTGGTTCTCGCGGTGCCATTCACGCTGGACCTGACGTTCGCCACCAATGCCATCGCCAACAGGCTCTACCTGCCGATTCCGCTGCTGATGGTCGCTGGAACCTGGTACCTTGCTGTCACGAGCCTGCTGATGGTCGGTCAATACTTCCTCGAGCGCCATTTCGGCAAGGGCGCGTCGGTCCATCCGACGCGGGCGGAGTGATCCGATGGAGGCGAGTATCTCCGGCTTCTGCGTGGAAATGCAGAACATTCACAAATTCTATGGCGCGGTCCATGCGCTCAAAGGCGTGGAGCTGCGGGTGAAACGTGGCGAAGTCTGCGTTGCGATCGGCCCCTCCGGCTCCGGCAAATCGACGCTTCTGCGCTGTATCAACCAGTTGGAGAGCATCTCTGCGGGTCGCGTTTTCGTGAAGGGCGAGTTGCAGGGATTCGTGGAGCGGGGCGGTCGTTTCCACCCCCTACCGCCAAGTCGGGTGGCAGCCCAGAGGCGCTCGACCGGCATGGTGTTCCAGCGCTTCAACCTGTTTCCTCACATGACCGCCCTCGAAAACGTGATGGAGGGGCCCCTCCATGTGAAGGGTTGGTCGCGGGAGCGGACGAAAGCCAAGGCCACTGAACTTCTCACGCGGGTGGGGCTTAATGGACTCGGAGGTCGATATCCCGCACACCTGTCCGGTGGGCAGCAGCAGCGTGTCGCCATCGCGCGCGCGCTCGCCATGGAGCCGGAAGTGATGCTCTTTGACGAGCCAACCTCCGCGCTCGATCCCGAACTCGTCGGCGAGGTCCTGGACGTCATAAAGGATCTGGCACAAAGCGGTATCACGATGGTCGTGGTGACGCACGAGATCGGATTTGCACGCGAAGTCGGCAATCACCTGGTTTTCATGGATCAGGGACAGATCGTTGAGGAAGGGCATCCAAGGGCGGTACTCGCCAGTCCGAAGAACCCGCGAACGGTCGCTTTCCTCTCTAAGGTGCTGTGAGGGGAGGCCATGACTGAAGCAGGTAACGGGATCGGGTCTCGCCATCCTTCTGAATTCGCCCGGAAGCAAGCTGACACGCGGGAATGTCCGTGCACCTCAGAGCGCCGCCCGAAGATCGTCGAGGAATTCCGCAAGAATTCGGGAGGGAAGGCGATTGGGTGGCCTGATCAGCAGTGTCCGAAAGTAGAGTGCGGGCTCGAACGGCCGCAATGTCAGTCCGCGGCCCTCATAGGGCTCAGCGGTCAGAGGATCGACCAGGCCGACGCCAATGCCGGCGGCCACCATCGCGCAGATCGTCGTCGAATAAGGCGTTTCCATTACGGTTCGGATTGCGACGCCGGCTTCATTGAAAACGTGCTCGGCATCGCGTCGCGTCGTGTCTTCGCGAGCGAGAGCGATAAACGGATAACCCGCAAGATCCATTGGGCGAATGACGTCCAACGCCTCGAGCGGATGTCCCTTGGGCACCGCCACCGCCACGGGAAAGCGCGCAAACTCCGTTGCCTCGACCCCCGTGCGATCGATCTCGTCGGCGACAATCCCGAGATCGAACTGACCCGAAGCGACCAGATCGCGCACGTTGGAGGACATACGTGCCTGGAAGGTCACAGCGACGTTTGGGTTGCGGTCCATAAAAGCGTGAAGAGCACGCGGGAGAACGTTTGTCGACAACGCCGAAAGAGAAGCGATTCTCAGTTCGCCGGAACCATAATCCCGAATGCGGGCGGCCGCCCCCCTCAGATGGCTCAGGCCGAGAAAAGCCTGTTCGACCTCACGGAAGAAAAGCTGTCCCTCGGGCGTAGGGTGCAGTCTGCCCTTGATCCTTTGAAAGAGATCGAAACCAAGCGAACGCTCCAGCTCCTGGATGCTTTTGCTGATCGCCGGCTGGGACACATGCAAAACATCAGCCGCGCGCGCCGTGGTTCCGTTGGTCATGACTACCCGGAAGACCTCAACCTGCCGAAGATTCATGGACCCCCCAACCAATAACTTTCGCGAATAGCAATGCCGCAAAAGCATATGCCTTTCGATCGATTTCCTAAAGTGTTCGCAGCCATTTTGAAAGGCGCTCTCATGAACGATCTCACCCAATGCGTTCTAACGCCCGATGTGCCGACCGACGGATTTGTTTCTCTTGGCGTTGGAGTGCACCGCGCTTCAACCATCGTATTCGCGAATGCCGCCGCCTATGCGTCACGCGGCGACCGTGGGCATCAGGGCTATTCCTACGGCCTTTACGGCACACCGACCACCCGAACGCTTGAAGCGAAGATCACGAGCCTGGAAGGTGGGGTCTGGAGTTTCCTCACGCCATCGGGGCAGGCGGCAAATGCCCTTGCCGTCATGCCGTTTCTGACCACGGGCGATCATGTCCTGATCGCGGACACCGCCTACCCGCCAATGCGGGATTTCGCGGAATCCGACCTGCGCCGCCTGGGCGTGGATGTGGAATTCTTCGACCCGCTTTCTCCGGAGGATGTCGCGTCGAAAATGCGGACCAGGACGCGGATCGTCTGGTGTGAAAGCCCTGGGTCGACGACGATGGAAATCCTTGACCTGCCGAAAATCGCGGCGATCGCTCACCAAGGGGGAGCGCTGGTCGGCTTCGACAACACATGGGCGACGCCGCTGAACTTCAAGCCGCTCAAACACGGCGCCGATATCGTCACAGAAGCGCTTACCAAGTTCGTCTCGGGCCATTCCGATGTTCTGATGGGCTCGATCACCGTGAGCGACGCCGCGCTCATAAAACCTATCCGTTCCCTGATGGGGAGAATGGGCATCGGTGTCTCGGCGGACGATGCCTCGCTTGTCCTGCGCGGCTTTGAAACCCTGGGGGTGCGTCTTCGTCACTCCGAGAGGGTGGCTCTCGATTTCGCCCGCAGGCTTGCAGGCCATCCTCTCGTCGAGCGCCTGCTGCATCCGGCGCTCGAAACCTCCCCCGGGCATGAAATCTGGAAACGCGACTTCCTCGGTTCGAGCGGAGTCTTCAGCATCCTTTTCAAGGGCAGCGCGTCCCGGCATGTCGAGGCCGCGCTCGATGCTTTGGAGGTCTTCGCCATTGGCGCGTCCTGGGGTGGAACCCGCAGCCTTGCCGCGCCGATGTCGATCGACGGTTTCCGCAGCGCGGCACCATGGGCCGGACCGGATATCATACTGCGCCTGAGCATCGGACTTGAGGACGAGCATGAACTCTGGGCCGATATCGAACGACTTTTGACAAGCATCGAGGCACGGCAAAGCAAGAAGCATGAAGCGCCTCTAAAGGCCACTCGTCATGGCTGACAGTTCCCCGAAGGCCGCAGCCAAATAATCATCAGGTGATCACGCATGCCGAATTTGCAAAGTACGTTTCGTACCGTCGATGACAATTTCGACGTCTCGGTGCGCAAACTCTTGGAGTTGATTTCTATCCCGTCGATTTCGAGCGAGGCTTCGGGGCTGGCAGGTATCGTCCGCGCGGCCGAGTGGCTCAAGCGGGAGTTGTCGGCCATGGGGCTTTCCGTGGAGATCATCGAGACGAAGGGGCATCCCGTTGTCCTTGCCCATTCTTCGGCGGGCCAGCGGACCAGACATCCGAGGCTGCTGTTTTACGGACACTACGATGTGCAGCCTGTCGGCGATCTGAACCAGTGGCAACATCCTCCCTTCGAGCCACGCGTGATGGAGGAAGATGGCATCCACAATTTCTACGGCCGCGGCGCGTCCGACAGCAAAAGCCAGTTCTGGACCGTCATTGAGGCGCTGCGCGCATGGAGGGCCGCCCGGGGCAGCTTTCCGGCAGATATCGTCGTGATGCTGGAGGGAGAAGAGGAGGCAGGCTCGCCGAGCCTGCCGGAATTCATCGACGCGCATCGACATGATCTTCGATGCGACGTCGCATTTATCTGCGATGCCGAGATGTGGTCACCGACACAGCCCGCGATCACGACTCAGCTCAAAGGGCTGGTCCACGAGCGGGTGACGATCTTTGCTCCCAATCCCGACCTTCACTCAGGTCACTATGGCGCCGTGGCCGCCAATCCCATCCGCATATTGAGCGACATTCTGGCCGGCATTCATGACGAAGCCGGGCGAGTGACCATCGGGGGCTTCTATGACGACGTGTCCGAAATCCCGGATAGGCTGCGCCAACGATGGCGGCAGCTGGCGCAGGACGCCGGCCGGTTCGAAGAGGTCGACCTGAGCGGCGGCGTAACGGAAAAAGGATACTCCACGCTGGAAGCGATGTGGGGACGTCCTACTGTCGACATCAACGGCATCACCGGTGGAAACCAGGGGCCGGCCGAACGGTCGGTCCTGCCAGGAAGCGCAACAGCCCGTCTTTCGTTCCGGCTCGTATGCGGACAACAACCGGAAAAGGTCCGCGCCGGATTCAGAGCTTATGTCAAATCAGAGCTTCCCAGGGGTTGCACTGTGGAATTCGAAGGGGCGGGAGGCAGTTCGGCGGTAGTCCTGTCGCAGGACAGTCCGTTTCTCGCTGCCGCCGCGCGCGGACTGGAACAGGAGTGGGAAAGTCCTGCCATTCTGAGAGGAACGGGCGGAGCGATACCGCTGGTGCAACAACTCAGCGAGGTTCTCGATGCGGAATGCGTCGTCATCGGCTTCATATTGCCGGGCGACGCCATCCATGCTCCAGACGAACGTTACGATACTCGGCGTCTTCGCAAAGGGATTCGCAGCTGGATACGGATCTTCGAAGAGATCCAACGGGAATCCTCCAGGGGCATGCTCGACCAACGGCTTGCAACGAGCCAGCACGACGGCAGGCTGGAATAAGAAAATCAGTGAAACCCCTTGAATCCCGTGGCTTCCGCCAAACCGGCGGAGAGTTTTTGCATTCTTCAACTGGACGCAGAATGCCGGCCACCCGCATAGACACCGATAGCCTTGGGCCGCGACAATTGCCTGAGGACGCGCTTTACGGCGCGGCCACCATGCGCGCGCATCACAATTTCGACATCTCCTCCCGCAAGCTGGGCGATGCGCCGGAATTGCTGACCGCGCTCGCGCAGATCAAGCACGCCGCTGCGGCTGCCAACCGCGATGTCGGCGTACTGCGACCCGACATCGCCGATGCGATCATCGCAGCATCGATCGAAGTCGCGAACGGGCTGCACGCCGATCAATTCATCGTCGACTTGCTGGAGGGGTCCGGCGGCACATCAATCAACATGAACATCAACGAGGTCGTCGCAAACAGGGCGCTGCAACTGTTGGGCGATGCGCCCGGTCATTACGACCGCGTGCATCCGAACGATCATGTCAATGCCGGCCAGTCGACCAATGACGTCGTACCGTCGGCCATAAAGCTCGCGGTCCATGAAAAGTCCGGCAGGCTCATAGACGTCCTGGCGCATCTCGCGGACGCGCTGGACGACCGCGCCGAAGCGTTCAAGGATGTGCTGAGACTCGGCCGGACCTGCATGCAGGCGGCGCAACCTATGCGCCTTGGCCAGGCTTTCGGCGGTTATGCAGCGGCTATCCGCCGACTCATCGCGAAGCTGCTCGGCGCCCGTGACGAGATGCTGACCTTACCCCTCGGCGGAACAGCCATCGGCACCGGGCTTGGCTCGGCGCCCGGCTACCGCAGCGCGATCTACAGCCATCTGCGTGAGATCGTTGGCGCCGACGTTCGCCCGGGCGAGAACATGTTCGACGCCATGCAGAACGCCGATGGCTTTGCAAGGATCTCCTCCGAAATTCGCATCTGCGCCGAGGTGATCGGAAAAATCGCTTCGGACCTCATCATACTCTCCTCGGCTTTGGACGGGGGCACGGGAGAACTGCGGCTTCCCTCGGCGCAGCCCGGTTCCTCGATCATGCCTGGCAAGATCAACCCGGTGCTGCCTATGATGATGCAGCAGGTCGCGTTCGCCGTGGTGGGTAACGACGCCGTGGTGTCGCTGGCATCGCTCCAGGGGCAGCTCGAGATCAATCACTTTGAGCCTGTCATTGCATCGCGCCTCTTTGATTCCATTGACCTCCTTGCGAAATCGACGCGTATCTTCGCGGATCGCTGTGTCGCCGGCATCGAGGTCGACCGTGACCAATGCCTGAAGAACCTGATGTCCTCCGCAGCCCTCGCGACCGTCTTTGTTCCGAAGCTTGGTTACACAAAGGTATCGAAGCTGGTGCACTCGTCGGCTACGGACCAGCGGCCTTTCATCGATCTCGCCATCGAGCAGGGATTGCTGACCCACGAGCAGGTGCTCGACCTATTGCGCGAAAGTACGGACTACCAACAGGACGCCGTGTGAGCCGCTATCCGGCTTGCGTCTGATTGTGCTGCCCTCGTCTCCCGGCGTGTTGGAGAGCTGCGGCGTAAAATAGTGTGCAAGAAGGCGGCTTTGCTTCGAGCCGCAAAACTGTCACTCAAAGGCTGCGGCCCAATCTCCGCACTTATTTCGGCCGGCCGGAATCAGGTGGGCAGACATCACAGGAAAAAGGTCTCGGCAGCTTCAACGCCGATCTCGCGATGCCGCCAACAAGTCGCCTGCTGCATCCACCAAAGGTCGTGCTTCGTTCAAATCCTGATGGGCTTCGCGAGACTGCCGCGTCAATGGCAGGAAGTGCCAAGGCAACACCATGGCTGGACCATCAAGCCGCCGGCACACGAACTCAGCGTCCTTGGCCTACAATGGCATCAAGAGCTTCGATCCTTGAAACGGTTCCAGATGTGCATGCGGTTGGCGACCTGCACGGCGACCGGATGGAACGGAACCGGTTTCATGTTGGTGACCGGCAAAGGCATCTGCTCGTCCCGGCGCCGGCCTGCTGCCCAGCGGCCGATTTCCTGGCCAAGCGACATTGCCAGTGCCACGCCGCGGCCGGAATAGACGCCGCCAAACACGAGGCCGGGCGCCAGGCGATAGAGGCGAGGCCTGCGATCAGGCACCACGGCAAAGGTGCCATGCCAGTATTCCACGATCGCCGGTTCGCCGCCGAATGCGTGAAAAGCCTTGCCCAGCATGCTCGAGACCTTGGCGCGACCGCGGTCGGCCTCGTCGAACCAGAATGTATGCGTGCCGCCGCTCACCAGCCGGCCGTCGACGTCGTAGTGGAAATAGCGGATGTCGTTGCGCATGTCGGACACTGCGGGGTTGCCGACAAGGATCCTGGTGCGCAAGCCTTCCGGCAGCGGGTTTGTCGCGGCCTGGAAGACCTTGAACGGCATCAGTGTCTTCTTCAGCCCAGGCCAGAGGTCGCCGGTAAGCGCATTCGTGGCAAGTACCACTTCTGGCGCCGTGACGCTTCCCGTTGCGGTGAGGACGCGCCAGCCGCCTTCCACCTTCTCGATGCGAGACGCCGGGGAGTTCTCGAAGATGGTCACGCCTTCGCGCTCAAGGGCGCCGGCAAGGCCAATGGTCATGGCGAACGGATTGATGTGGCCGGAATTGTGCACCATCCAGCCGCCGAGATAGGGGCTGCCGATGCGCGCGGTGGCCTCGGCCCGGTCAAGCCAGGAGACATTGGCGCCGAAGGCTTTCCACTCCTCGTAGAACTGGCGCGCGCGGGCAAGCGTGGCCTCGGTGTGCGCGGGTTGGATCCAGCCTTCCTGAACCTGGTGGGCGTCGATGTTGAAGCGCTGCATCAGGCCGAAGGCGACGCCCGCCGCATCCGCAACCATCCGATTGTAGCGTTCACCGATCGTCTTGCCGTAGACCGCCTCGAACTCCGCCGGCGAGGCCTTGGAATGGTGGGAGATGACAAGGCCGTTGTTGCGGCCCGACGCCGCCGATCCGATCTCGTTGCTCTCGAGCAGGATGACGTTGACGCCGCTGTCGCGCGCGCCGAGTGCCGCGGCCATGCCGGTGAAGCCGCCGCCGACCACCAGCACGTCCGTCTTCAGCTCGCCTTGCAGTGCCGGTGCGGCTGGGCGCCTGTTCGCGGTCTTGCGCCACAGATGCGGCGTCTTCCAGTCGACCTCAAACATGAAGGACGTCCTCGCTGGCGCCGCCGAGATAGTGTTCCCTCAGGGCCGAATGCGCGGCCATTTCCTGCGCCGGGCCGTGCAGCTTCACCTTGCCGGTGTTGAGCAGGTAGGCGTAGTCGCCGCATTCGAGCGCCAGCTGAACGTTCTGCTCGACGAGCAGGATCGAAATGCCGTTGCGCGACAGGTCGAGGATGATGCGGAAGATCTGGTGGACGATCTTCGGGGCGAGACCGAGAGACGGTTCGTCCAGCATCAGAAGCTTCGGCTCGGCCATCAGCGCGCGGCCGATCGCCAGCATCTGCTGCTGGCCGCCGGACATGCGGCTTGCCATGCCGTTGCGCCGTTCCTTGAGCACCGGAAACAGCTCGAACACCTCGGCGCGCAACGCCTCGAAACTCTTCCCGCCGCGACCGATATGGGCCGCGACCATGTTTTCCTCCACCGTCAGGCGCTGGAAGATCTGCCGGCCTTCCGGGCAGTGGGTGATGCCGAGACGCACGACCTGTTCGGGGCGCATCCCGGTGATGTCACGGCCCTCGAACGCGATGCTGCCGGCGGTGGGCCGCGCAACGCCGGAGATCGAGTTGAGCAGCGTCGTCTTGCCGGCGCCGTTGGGACCCAGGATGACGACGATCTCGTGCGGATCGACGTCAATGCTGATGTCCTCAAGAACGCCGACGCGCCCGTATCCCGAGCTGAGCCCGGCGATCCTGAGCAGCGGCTCGGATGTCGTCGATGTCATTGGCGGTTCCCAGATAGGCGAGTTGGACGTCGGTGCTTGCCTGCACCTCGGCGGGCGTGCCCCGGAAGAGCAGTTTTCCGTGATGCATGACGATGATGCTGTCGCAGAGCGTCATGACGAGATCCATGTCGTGCTCGACGACGATCATGATCCGGTCGGGCGAACGCAACGCGGTGAGTTTTGCCGTCAGCTCCGCCGTCTCGTGGTGGTTCAATCCGGCGGCGGGCTCGTCGAGCAGCAGGACGCGCGGATTGGCGACCAAGGCGCGGGCGATTTCCAGCATGCGTTGCCGGCCATAGGGCAGGCCCCCGGCATCGACGTCGGCATAGGACTGAAGATCAAAAAACCGCAGGATTTCCATGCATTTTTCACGCCGGCGCCGGCGCTGGGCGTTGGCATAGGGTGGCCAGATCACTTCCCTCCAGGCGGCCGCAACCTCGGCGGGATAGAAACAGACCTCGAGGTTTTCGATGGCCGACATCTGGTCGAAGAGCCGGATGTTCTGATAGGTACGGGCAATTCCCGAATTGGCGATCTGGTATTTCTTGAGCTTGTCGAGACGCTTGCCGTCGAGCGTGATCGAGCCGGAGGAAACCGTGTAGGAACCCGCCGTCATGTTGATCAGCGTCGACTTGCCGGCGCCGTTCGGTCCGATCACGCCGTGGATCATGCCGGGGGCGAAGGCGGTCGACACGTCGTCGATGGCGACGACCTCGCCATACACCTTGCGAAGGCTCTGAAAGACCAGCGTCATTTTCCGAAAAGCCCCCGGATCAGTTTCTCCGGCCCGAAGCTGCGCGGCACGATGCCGGCCGGGCGCGCGATGATCAGAGAGATCATCAAAAGACCGAGGAAGAGGATGCGCCATTCGGCGAATTCGCGCAGCAGCTCCGGCAGCAGGATCAGGATTGCCGCGCCGGCGACGATGCCGAAGATGTTGCCGATGCCGCCGACCACGATCATCAGCACGATCAGCACCGATTCCTGCAGCGTGAAACTTTCCGGGCTGACGAAACGCTGCGATGCGGCGAAGATCGCGCCGGCTATGGAGCCGATCGTGGCCGAGGTGGCGAAAGCGGCAAGCTTGGCATTGGTGGTGTTGATGCCGATGCCGCGCGCGGCGTCCTGGTCCTCGCGGATCGCTGCCCACGCCTTGCCGAGGATGGAACGCTCCAGCCGCCAGACCACGGTGCCGACGATCAGCACGGTGATCAGCAGCAGCCAGAAGAAGTCGATCGGCCGGGCGATCTGGATGCCAAGGATCGAGGCCTTGTCCAGGCGGGCAATGCCTTGCGGCCCTCCGGTCAGCCAGTCGAGATTGTTGATGATGATGCGGATGATCTCGCCGAAGCCAAGTGTGACGATGGCCAGATAGTCGCCGCGCAATCGCAACACCGGAATGCCGAGCAATATGCCGGTGAACGCGCCAAGGCAGGCGGCGACGAGCAGGATGAGCAGGAACGGCATATGCAGGCCGAGCTGGGGGCTTGCCAGCAGCCCATAGCTATAGGCGCCGACCGCGTAGAAGGCGACGAAGCCGAGGTCCAGCAGCCCGGTATAGCCGATCACGATGTTCAGGCCGATGCCGAGCAGGATGTAGATCAGCAGGCTGTTGAGGACACGGACATGGTAGTTGGGCAGGAAGGGCGTGGCCACGATCAGCGCGATCGCGATGGCTAAGACGAGCCAGGAGATGGTCCGGTTCGCACTCGGCCGGGCGGTTGCGAGGGTGTCGGCGGCGGCCATCAGAATTCCCTCTTGTACACGATGCTTTCCTCGGAGACGGCCTCGCCGAGTATGCCGGCGGGACGGACCAGGAGCACGAGTATGAGGATCGCAAAGGCGAGAACGTCGCGATACTCGGTGCCGAGCACGCCGTTTGTGACGATGGGCAGCAGCGCGGTTCCCCACACTTCGATGAAAGCCAGGATGAAGGCGCCAAGCATGGCGCCAGGGATCGAGCCGATGCCGCCGAGGATGGCCGCGGTGAAGGCCTTCAGCCCGATGACGGCGCCCATGCTGGGCGACATGATGCCATAATAGCTGGAATAGAGGATGCCGCCGGCAGCACCCAGAAGCGGCCCGACGAAGAACACCATCGAGATGGCGCCGTTGACGTTGATGCCCAGCAGCTGCGCGGTCGGGCGGCTTTCCGACACGGCGCGCACGATGATGCCGATACGGCTCCGGTTGACCAGGACATGCAGGCCGAACATCAGCACGAAGGCGGCGATCAGGATGCCGATCTGCATCAAGGTGATGGTGCCGCCCATCACCTGATAGCGGACGACGGGGAAGAAGCTCGGAAAGGCGACCGGCTGTGGGCCGGCCAGGATCTGCACCCCGGTGACGAGCGACAATGAGACGCCGAGCGAGGAGAGCATCGGCGCGAGCCGGGTGGAGCTTCTCAGCGGTTTGTAGGCGACCCTTTCAATGCCGACGCCGATGAGGCCGACGAGGAAGATCGCCACGAGAAAGGCCGCGGTAAGCGCCAGCGCGCCCGACACCCCGACATCGCCGACCAGCAGGCTGAGCGCCAGAAACGCGACATAGGCGCCAAGCATGAACATCTCGCCATGGGCGAAGTTGATCATGCGCAACACGCCATAGACCATGGTGTAGCCGAGCGCGATCAGGGCGTAGATCGAGCCGATGGTCAGGGCATTTACCGTTTGTTGGATAAGGTTTCCCAGCATGGGCCGGCGTCCTGTGCCTGCAACCCCATGGACCGGTCGAACCGGGAAGGGGAATGGTCGACGAGGCCGCCCGTACTTGCGGCAGGCACGCCCGTCAACAGGTGAAGGAGCCGCTTCGCGCCTAGCGATGCGGCTCCGGCGGTCTGGGTGCTACTTCGAACCGACGAGCTGGAAGCCCGTTCCCTCCACCTTGTAGAGGTAGGATGGGGCGACTTTGAGTTCGCCGGTTTCGTCGAATTCCAGCTCGCCGACGACCGTCTTCGCCTTGACCGCATGCAATGCCGCGTTGAGGTCCTCACGCGTCAGGCCCTTGGTGGTCTTCAGCACCTGTTCCAGGATCTGGCCCTGCACATAGCCGTAGATGGAATACGGGCCGGCTTCCTCGCCATACTTCGCCTTGTAGAGCTTGGCGAAATCGGCGATCTCGGGCGAAGCATCCATCGGCGGCACCTGGATCGCGACAAGCGTGCCCTGGACATTGGCTTCGCCGGCCTGCTTGATGAGGTCCGGCGTGTAGCCGCCGTCCGGCACCATCAGCGCGGCGGCGATGCCTTGCTCGTGCATCTGCTTGGCGAACAGCGCAAGCTGCGGCATGACGGCGCCGAGATAGATCGCATCGGGCTTCTTGGACTTGATCTGGGCCAGCACGGCGGTGAAGTCCACGTCGGACGGCGCCACGGCAATGGTATCGAGGACCTTGCCCCCGCCGGCTTCGAAGTTCTTGGCGAAGATTTCGGAAATGCCCTGGCCGAAGACCTGCTTGTCGTTGACGATCACGGCTGTCTTGGCGCCGAGCTTGCCCAGCGCATATTCGGCCGGCAGCAATGCCCCGGCCAGATCGTTGGCCACCGGGCGCACCATGAACTTGTAACCCTGCTTGGTGAGAGACGGGTTGGAGCCGAAGGTCATGGTCGGCAGCGTGCAGTCTTCATAGATCGGCAGCGTCGACTGGGCGACGCCGGAATTGAAGTTCACCAGGCCAAGCACGACCTTGTCATTGTCGCAGAATTTCTGGGCCACGAGCGTTCCCTCGCGCGGGTCGGCCTTGTCGTCCTGCTGGTCATAGGCAATGGTGACGCCATTGACGCCGCCATCGGCGTTCAGCTTGTCGACGTAGAGCTTGAAGCCATTGTGCCAGGTGCTGCCGAAATAGGCCTGCGCGCCCGAGAGCGGCGCGGACATTCCGACGGTGATCTGCTCGGCCATGGCCGGCGCTGCAAAAAGCGAAGCGCCGAGAAGAAGTGTGGCGATAGATTTTTTCATCATGGTTCCCCTTAGCTGCTGACTACGACAGGGGAGGCCGTTCCGGTCTTCTTCCCCGTGTAAGCCCATCGAAGCAGACAAAGAGAGCGCCGTCAAGAAAGTGTCGACACTATTGCGTTCAATTTTGTGCTCAGATATCGATTATGCGTCGCGAGCCCTTCGGCGACGCTTCAGCTCGGCGCCGTTGTCGGGCGCGAAAACCTTGAGCAGGGCGTCCTTGAGCGCTTGCTGCGTGGCGGAGACGGTCATTTCGATATGTTCGCGCAACAATTTCGCGCCGTTCTCGGCGTCGCGCTTGACGGCGGCTTCGACGATGGCCGAATGGGAGGTGATCTGTGCCTTGTCATGCGAGGGGTGTTCGATCTGGATGCGCCGGATGAAGCGGATGCGGGCATTGATGGAGCTGAGCTGCCCGACGAGCTCGGGATTTCCGGACAGTTCGGCGATGAGCAGATGAAAGCCTTCGTCCTCGGCCAGGATGATATCCGGAGGCTGGTTCGGGTAGACATCGACAATCGCTTCCCAATACTGCCGCAAACGATCGATCTCGCTGTCGTCCGCGCGCTCGCACATCAGCTTGAAGGCGGCGCATTCGATGATGGAGCGCAACTCATAGAGATCGAGCAGGCCCTCGGTGCTGAGGCTCCTGACGAAGAAACCGCGATTGGGTGTGAGCGAAACGAAGCCCTCGGAGGCAAGCCGGTTCAGCGCCTCGCGGATCGGCGTGCGCGACACGCCGAGGCTGCGCGAAAGCTGGACCTCGTTGATGCGTTCGCCAGGCTTCAGCTTGAACTCGACCAGAAGCTTGCGGATGGTGAGGTAAGCGCGCTCGCTGCTGTCGGCGGTGCGGCGCGTCTCGGCCTCGTTGGCGAAGGACGGGTCGCTGTCGGCGCCAGTCTCGGCTCGTTCGGTCATGAAGGTTCCAATCCGGTTTGTCTGCAGGCTGTGTCGACACTTTATGGTGCATCTTTCTTTCCCAACTTCACAGGAATGGCAAGCCACAGGTTGCAGCGCGGGAGACAACTATGATCATCGGTATTCTTGGCGTCGGGCATCTGGCGGCATCCATGCTGGCCGGGTTCCGGCGTTCCGGGCTTGACCCCGCGGCATTCATCCTGTCACCGCGCGGCAAGGCTGCCGCGCTGGCCGCCCACCATGGTTTTCAATTGGCGGTGGACAATCGTGATCTCGTCGAACGGTCCGATGTCGTCATTCTGTCCGTGCGGCCCACCCATGCGCCGGATGCGGTTCAAGGCTTGCCGTGGCGCGAAGGTCAGGTGGTGGTTTCGGTCTGCGCCGGGGTTCTGCTGTCACGGCTCGATGTCGCGCCCGCGCGCGCTGTGCGCGCCATGCCGTTCACCGCTTCGGAGATTGCCTCCAGTCCAACGGTCTATTTTCCCGATATCGAGCAGGCGCGGACGGTTCTTGACCGGCTCGGCCCCTCGATCGCTCTTGCCAGCGAAACGGACTTCGAAGTGGCGACAGTCAGCGCCGCCGTGTACGGCTGGGCGCAGGATCTGATCCGCAACACAGCCGATTGGTCAAGCGCCAGGGGTCTCGACCCGGAAATCGCACGCCGGCTGGCGGCAATGACCTTCGTGGCGGCCGGACGGTTGATTGCGGAGAAGAGCGAGCCGATGGATCGGATGCTCGAAGAGCTGGTGACACCGGGCGGCATCACCGAGCGGGGGCTGCAGGTTCTTTCGGCGCGCGGCGTGCCGGCGGCCTGGAAGGAGGCCTGCGCGGCCGTGCTCGACAAATTGACCCGACCTGGCTGATGCGCGGCCTCTTTGAGGCGCGGTCACCGCTGCGGGGCTGGTGGATAGGTGTGGCCGCCGGCGGCTTGTTCGCTGGGCGTGACGGTCAGTTCGGCGATGTCGACATGGTCTGGCATCCGCAGCGCGGCGACAAGCACGGCCGCGATATCGGCCGGGCCGAGCGGCCGCTGCTCGCTGTACATGCGCTTGCGCAGGCCCTCGCGGTCGCCGTCGAAGGCCTTCAGGTAGAAATCCGTTTCCACACGGCCGGGCGCGATCTCGGTCAGCCGCACGCCGGTGCCAGCGAGATCGAAGCGCAGGATGCGGCCGGCCTGGGAAAGGCCGGCCTTGGCCGCGCCATAGGTCGTCGTGCCTGGAAACACGGCGCCGGCCGCCGTGCTGGTCAGGTTGAAGATGTGGCCACGCTTGCGCGCGATCATGCCAGGCAGCAACAGGCGGATGAGCTGCAACGGCGCGGTGAGGTTCAGGGCCACCACCTCGGCTGTTTCCTCGGCATCCTGCTCTTGAAGGGGACGCACTGTGGCCAGACCGCCGGCATTGTTCACCAGCACATCGATTTCCGTCGAACCGAGCGCCGAGGCGATCGCCTGATGGTCGCGCACATCGGCGACAAGCGGCTTGACGCGGGGTCCGAGCCGTTGCTGCAAGACCTGCAGCGCGTCATCGCCGCGCGCCAGCGCATGGACGGTCAATCCTTCCGCCACCAGGCTCTCGACGATCGCCGCGCCGATGCCTTTCGAGGCGCCGGTGACAAGGGCAGTACGGTAATCCATGGTTGCTCTCCAAAGCCGCTATGATCAAAGCGCGCCGCGTTCGGCCACCGTCTTCAAAATGTCGACGAGGCCGGCCTCGCGTGCCGCCTTCAGTTCGCGCTGGCTGCGCTCTCCCACGGCTGCATCCGTCGAAGCCGTGATCGCGCGGATCGTCTCGTCGTCGAGCTTGGCATCGAGCAGCGTGTCCCAGATCGCCTGATAGGTCGGGCCATATTTGTGCAGGAAATCCTCGATGCCATCGGCGTTGAGGCTGTTGGAAATGAACGAGCCCTGCAGCGTCCATTTCGGCCCCGGCCCGTACATGAAGGCTCGATCCACGTCCTCGACGGAGGCGACGCCATCGCGCACCAGCGCGATCGCCTCACGCCACATGGCGCCCATCAGGCGCAGGGCGATATGACCGGTCACTTCCCGGTTGAGCGTCACCGGCTTCTTGCCGATCGCCTCATAGAGGGCGCGTGCCCGGGCGATCGCCTGTGGATCGGTCGCCTTGCCGCCGACGATCTCGACCAGCGGCATCAGATGCGCGGGGTTGAAGGGATGACCGAGCACGATGCGGCCGGGCAGGCGGCATTCGGCCTGCATGTCGGACACCAGCAGCGCCGAGGAGGAGGACGCGATGATGACCTCGTCACCGACATGGTCTTCGATTTCGGCGAGCAGCCGGCGCTTGAGGGCCAGGTTTTCCGGGCCGTTCTCCTGCACGAAGCCGACGCCTTCGAGCGTCTCGGCGAGCGTCGGGAAAAGACGGAGCGCACCGGGCGCCGGCGAGGGACCCTTCAGGGCGTCGAGGTCGGCCATGAGGGCGGGCAACACCTCGCTGAATGCCGTCTCGCGCCGATCCGTGGGATCGAACACGCGAACCGCATGGCCGGCATGGGCAAAGCATGCCGCCCAGCGCTGACCGATCACGCCGAAGCCGACAATGCCGATAGTCGGCCTTTCCATCAGCTGGCCTTCCTGCCATCAAGCGCGACGCGAAAAGCCTCGTTGAGGTCGTTCCATGGGATCAGGAGATCGAGCCAGGCGCCGATCCGGCCAGCGACCAGGATTGCCTCGTCGATCAGGGCATCGAAGGGATGGCCGTCGCCCATCGCCGCCTCGAGCCGGAAAAGCAGAGCCGGCGTTTCTTCCATGTGACAGAAATCGCGCAGGCGGGTGCCGGTCTTGTTGAGCACGAGCGCCGCCGTCTGCCGCCGCACGGCCTCCTCCCTGCCGCGCGCCGCGCGGATCCACCATAGCAGCTCGTGCAGCACGCGCGCTTCCGACTCCGCCGTGAAGACGGGGCCGGCCGGGTGCATGATCGCGCGGGACGCGGTGACATTGCCGATATCGGCGGGACAAGCCGCCCACAACGCCTTGCGCGCGGCGATGATATCCTGCGGGAGCGGCGACGGCGCCGGCGGCTCGGATGCGCCGCCATCCGATCGGACCAGCGTGCCTTCCAGAATGCGTCGGCCCTGGTCCCGCTTCAGTGTCGCGGCGAGCTCGGCAATGCCTTCCACCGGTGCGTCAAGATGGCCGAGAACGGTGATCTCGGCATTCTCCGCCTGAAGCGGCGCGAAGGTGATTTCGAGGAACTGCCGCACCGGCCAGTAGATGAAGGCGCCGGCGGTCGCGGCGAGCACATGCGTCGCGCCCTCGACATCCTCCACGAAAGGCGCATGCCAGTAGATATGGCTGCCGGCGATCTTGGGCGTATGGAGTTGCAGGCGCATCGGCAGGGCCGAAAGCAAGGCACGGCGGGTGCGGTCGGCATTGCCGCTGAGCCGCAGCGGCCAGCTTTGCCCCTCGGCCGAGAAAATCAGGTCCATCTTATTTTCCCGGATTGAAGAACGAAACTGGCTTGAGGATCTGGTTGCGCATGTCGAGCAGATAGTCGGTCTCGATCACCTTGTGCCGGTAGGCCTGCCATTCCGGGTCGGCCTCCATGCGGTCGCGCCGCTCTTCCCGGTCGGCAAGGCTGTCATATTTCCACAGATGCACGGTGCGCGAGAGGTCGCCGATATGCGTCTGGAAGAAGCCGAAGGGCTCGCCCAGATAATGCCGCTGCATCGGCAGGCCGACCTCCTCGTAGAGAGTGAGGAAATGCGACAGCTTGTTCGGGCGAGCGGTATAAATGCGGTGGTCGAAGATCATCTTTGGCACTCCTTCTGGCATCTGCTCCGGCGCCCCAGCGCCGGTCAACGTGGTCTGTCTGCCTCTCGCGGTCGCCGGCTCAGCCGGCGCTTCGCACCGTCTCGGTTATCAGCCGGGCCGTGAGCGCCGGCGCCTCAATCTGCGCGACATGGCCGATGCCATCGAGAAGATGGACGCCGGCGAAGCCTGGCGCGCGGGCCGCATGGGCGACCGGGATGATGCGGTCGAGCCTGCCCCAGATGAGCCGCGTCGGGACGGCGAGTTCCGCGAGCGCGCTGCCAAGGTCGAAGCCTTGCGTGCCGTCGGGGAACAGGCTTTCGGCCATCGCAGCGAGCGTGTCGCGATTGCCGGTCTTTTCGATCTGCCGCAGCGCGGCCTGCGCGTAGCCGCCAGGCAAGGCCGAGGGGTCGCCGACCATGACCGCCAGCCACCGCTCCAGGGCCTGGACGGTTGTGGCGCGGGCGAGCCCGGCAAGGAAACCCGCATTGATCTCGGGGCCGAGCCCGCCGGGCGCCAGAAGCGTGACGGAGCGGACCGCCAAGCGGCCAAGCCGGGTGAGCGCGAGAGCCGCCGCGCCGCCGAGCGAATGGCCGACGAGATGGGCGTTGCCCACGCCCATTTCCTCCAGCCGGTCGGAGAGGAGGAAAGCGATCTCTTCGATGCTGCTCGCCGTCGTGGCGGCTTCACTGCCGTGGCCGGGCAGGTCGAGGCTGATAGTCTCGATTCCCGACCCGAGCAGCGGAACGACCTGCCGCCACACGGAGCGATCCGCTCCGAAGCCATGGATGAAAACCATCGGCACGGCTTGTCTGGCCAACGCCGGCGCGGCAACAGACGATGTCCGGCCCGGGGCCGGCGTCCGTAGGACCGTGGCATCCTGTCCGTTCGTGCGAGCGGCAAGGGTGGCATCGATGTCGCGCTTCTTGATGCGTCCGCGCGGCCCGCTTCCCGAAATGGCGGCAAGGTCGAGCCCGGCCGCGGCGGCAAGCCGCCGGGCAAGCGGGCTGGCGATCGGGCGGTTGCCGGGCTGCCGGATGGAGGAAGAGGCTTCGTCAGCCACAAGCTCGCGCGGCTTGGCTGCCGTGGCGGCTGCTATAGCCGGCCCGGGCAAGGCTGGCTGGCCAGCCGTCGGCTTCTCGTCCGCGATCGTGCCGAGCACGGCGCCCACCGGCGCTTCCTGTCCTTCGGCGAAGAAGATGTCAGCCAGCCAGCCGTCGCGGTCGGCTTCGATTTCGGTCGCGGCCTTGGCCGTCTCGACGGTGACGACCAGATCGCCGGCCTTGACCGGATCGCCCGGCTTCACCGCCCAGGCGATCACGAGCACGGCTTCCATGTATTCGCCACCGGCGCTGTCGATCGTGATCGGATGGGTTGTCATCGCCGCCTCCGTCACTTCAGCGTCTGCAGCGCGGCAGTGCGGATCTTTTCGGCATTCGGCAGCATCGCCGTTTCCAGCGGTTCGGAGTAGGGGATCGGCATGTCCGGCAGGGTCACGCGTGCGACCGGCGCGTCGAGCTCGTCAAAGGCGTGGTCCATGATCGTTGCCGAGAGCTCGGCGGCATAGCCGCAGAAGCGCCAGCCTTCGTTGACCACCACGGCATGGTGCGTTTTCGAGATGGAGGCGACGATGGCGTCGACATCGAGCGGGCGCAGCGACCGCAGGTCGACGATTTCGGCCGAAACGCCGTCAGCGGCGAGGAGGTCGGCGGCCTTCAACGCCTCCACCACCATCTTGGAGGTGGCGAATATCGAAATGTCGCTGCCCTCGCGCATGGTCGCGGCCTTGCCGAGCGGCACCGTCACATCGCCATCCGGCACCTCGCCGCGAATGTTGTAGAGCAGCTTGTGCTCGAGGAAGACCACAGGCTGGTCGTCGCGGATCGCGGCCTTCAGCATGCCCTTGGCGTCGGCGGGCGTCGAAGGCGCGACGACCTTGATGCCGGGTATGTGGGCAAGCATGGAATCGAGCGCCTTGGAGTGCTGCGCGCCGGCACCGGCGCCGCCGCCGCCTTGCGTGCGCAGCACGAAAGGCATCTTCACCTGGCCGTTCCAGATGTAGTTGTAGATCGAGGCCTGGTTGACCAGGGCATCGAGCGTCAGCGGTATGAAGTCCGCATACATGATTTCCAGCACCGGACGGGTGCCGGTCATGGCCGCGGTCACCGCCATGGCGGTCATCGCCTGTTCGGATATCGGCGTGTCGCGCACGCGCGTCTCGCCGAATTCCTCCATCAGCCCTTTCGTCACTTTGAAGACGCCGCCATAGCGGCCGATGTCCTCGCCGAAGAGGAAGACGGAAGGATCGGCCTGCATCTCTTCGCGCAGCGCCGCGTTGAGCGCCTCGGCGTACCGCATCATGGCCATGTCAGTGCGCCTCGCTGTAGGGATTGCAGGCTTCGTCGACGGAAAATTCCGGCAGGGGATCGGACAGCGCGGTCTCGAAGGCTTCGGCCACCTCGGCCTTGGCCGCCGCCTCGATGTCGGCGAGCTTAGTCTCGCCGACATCGCCAAGAAGTGCCTTGCGTGAAACCAGCAGCGGGTCGCGTGCCTTCCAGGCGGCGATGTCTTCCGGCTTCTGGTAGCCGCCCATGTCGGAGGTGGAAAAGCCTTCGATGCGATAGGTCTTGCATTCGACCATGCCGGGGCCTTCGCCGCGCCGGGCACGCTCGGTCATGGCTGACACGGCGCGGTAGACGGCGACGGCATCATTGCCGTCGACGATCTCGGCCGGTATCGCATAGCCGGCGGCGCGGATCGACAGATCCGCGACCGGCGACTGCACATCCGAGGGGACGGTCAGGCCGAACTGGTTGTGCTCGAGCACGAAGACGACAGGCAGCTTCCACAGCCCGGCCATGTTCATAGCCTCGTGGCAGATGCCGGTCTGGGCGGCGCCGTCGCCGAAGATACACATGGCGACGTTGCCGGTGCCGAGAATCTGCATGGAAAGCGCCATGCCGGTTGCCGCCGGGATGCCCGCGCCGACAATGGCATTGCCGCCGATCACGCCCTTTTCGGCATCGGCTATCAGCATGTGGCCGGCGCGTCCGCCGCAGGCGCCGGTGGCGCGGCCGAGGATTTCGGCGACCACGGGGCGCATGGCCATGCCCTTGCCGATATAGACCGCGTGGCCGCGATGGGTGGTGGCGACCTTGTCACTCGCCTCGAGCACCGCCGTTGCCGCGACACCGACGGCTTCCTGGCCGTCGCAGCGATGGATCGGACCGCGCGTGCGGCCTTCCTTGTGGAGCGCGCCAAGGCTCTCTTCCAGATGCCGCACCAGCAGCATCCGGCGGTAGATTTCCAGGTGTTGTTCGACGGAAGGAGTGTTTTTCACTGATATCTCCGATCTCGTGTCGAAATTAAATACAAAAGTGTCGACACTTTGCAAGGGCTTCTGCAAGATGGGGACGAACAAATCTGGAAAACAGGATCAACAATGCGTTTGAAGGACAAGGCGGCGATCGTGACAGGCGCGGGAGCCGGCATCGGCGCCGCCGTGGCGGAACTGTTCGCAAAGGAGGGCGCGCGCGTTCTGGTCGTCGACCGGGACGGTGGCAAAGCACGGGAGGTTGCGCACGGAACGGGTCAGCTGGCGATGGAGGCCGATGTCTCGGACGAGAGTTCCGTCATGGCCATGGTGGCGCGCGCCCAGGAGGCGTTCGGGCGCATAGATGTGCTTGTCAACAATGCCGGCTACGGCATACGCGGCTCCGTCGTCACCACCGCGGCGCAAGACTGGGACGCGCTGATGGCCGTCAACCTCAAGGGCGTCTTTCTCTGCTCCAAATATGCCGTTCCGGTCATGGCCGCGGGCGGCGGCGGAGCGATCGTCAACACCGCCTCCAATGTTGCCCATGTTGGGATTGCCGACCGAGCGGCCTATGTCGCGTCGAAGGGCGGCGTCGCGGCGCTGACACGCGCCATGGCGCTCGACCACGCGGCGGAGAAGATCCGCGTCAATGCCGTGGCGCCCGGCACCACCTGGTCGAGTTATTTCGACAAGATTCTCGAAACCCATTCCGACCCCGAGGGCTTCGTCACGGCGTTGAATGCACGCGCGCCGATGAACCGCGTTGCCCAGCCCGTCGAGATCGCGCAGGCGATCCTGTGGCTTGCGAGCGACGAATCCTCCTTTGCGACCGGCTCGATCCTGACTGTCGACGGCGGCATGACGGCCTGGTGAGATGCGCGCCCGTCCGGCCCATGGCGGGCGTCACCGGCCGTTCGGGATGGAGCGCAGGGCGACGAGCATCGCATCGAGATCGGCGCATGGCACGCAGCCGAGCTTTGCGATGTCCTCGGTCACATCCACCGGCAGGCCGGAATTGGAGTCCTTCGGCACTTCGTTCAGCCTTCCGCCGATGAGCACCGGCAGGACAAGTCCGCGCGCCACCATCGCTGCCTTCACCGCCTGCGCGTAGCGAAGCGCCACGCCATTGTAGGTACTGACGGCGATGGCATTGGCCCCGCTCTCAGCCGCGTGGGCGACAAGCGCTTCGGGATCGACGGCCACGCCGGCATCGGCAATGGCAACGCCCAGGCCGGCCAGCGCCTGTTCGACGAGATACTTGCCGTGCTCGTGCACGTCTGTCGTACCGATGCAGACGATCAGGGGTTCTCGGCTTGCCAACGGTGTCTGCGTCGAAACCCAGCCTGCCGCCTTGTGGTTGAGCTCGCGGGCCCATTCGGCATGGATCAGTGGCGTGCGTCCGCGCCCGCTTGCCGCGCCGGGGCCGAAAAGATCCTCCAGGCGCTTCGGTCCCATGCGGCGGATGGCGAGCATCAGCGCGGCCGGGTCTTCGGTATCCACCCCCCGCTCGGCCAGCCCCTTCATGACGGCGTCGGCAAAACGGCGTCCGCCTTCGACCAGCACATCGGCCATTGCCTCCGCCTTGGTCCAATCGAAGACCGGGTCGTAGAAAGGGGCGTGTAGCGTCAGCCGGTGCGCGAAGGTCTGCGCGTCGATGATCTCGTCGACATCGGGAATCCGCTGGTTCTCGGTCACCGGCACGGGATTGATCGCATGGCCGGACGGCCACCGCCCGACCGCCAGTATGTCGGCCAGGAGATAGCTTGCCAGGCTGGCGTAGTTGCCCGCCGGGGTCGACTGGTAGGAGACGGTGTTGCCGAAGATCATGGTGCCCGGCGTGTCGTTGACCCGCACCAGCGCGGCATGGAAGGCGGTGCGCGACAGCGGATCGCTGAAATGGTGGCCGTAGCAATGGGCGAGGCGCGCGCCGATTAGCTCCTCGACGATGTGCTTTTCGATCAGCACCATGCCCAGCGCGCAGGCCATGTCGATAAACAGCCCGGCAAATCCGTCGTCGAGATTGGAATGGACGAGGATCTCGGCATCCTGCGCGGCGATCAGGCCGAGCGCGGTGACGGTCGCCTCGGTGGTCGCCACATCGTCGTCCCAATAGGGCAGCCGGAAAGTGAAATACTGCCCGAGATTGCCGACCGCCGTCGCCCCGGCGGCGATAGCCGAGCGGGTGTTTTCCAGCGCGCCAGGCAGGCCGAGCATGAAGTCGCCGAAATGGGCGGCGGCGGGTGCGGCATTGGTGATGCGGGCAAAATCCTCGGGACCGGTGAGCACGATGCCGGTGCCGCGCGCCGCCTTGGCGCGCATGGCTTGCGGATAGCCCATCGACCAGTCGAGGGTGATGCCGAAACGGTCGACCGTCACCCCAGCCTCGCGGCATTGCCCGTGCACTTCCCCGATCGCCGCGATGGTGCGGTCGACGCTTCTGAAGCCGATATGGGCGTGCTGCATGACGCGCTTCTCGGCCGCTGCCTTGCGCTTCCAGGCGGCCTCCGAAGGCATGCCGGTTTCAGTGAGGAAGAGGCAGCTGCCGAGCCGCCAGTCGCGCGCCATGGCGCGCCCTTCGGCGAGGAGGCCGGCGCCCGGCTTCAGGCGCGGATCGATGAGAGCGGCGGCGATTTCAGCGGTCATGATATTTGCTCTCGGCCCCGGCGATGAAACGGCGAAGGATGGCGGCAAAACCCTCGGGATCGGCG
This sequence comes from Mesorhizobium sp. HAY1-8B, assembly GCF_056868045.1. NCBI lineage: Bacteria > Pseudomonadati > Pseudomonadota > Alphaproteobacteria > Hyphomicrobiales > Phyllobacteriaceae > Mesorhizobium > Mesorhizobium sp. HAY1-8B. The sequence continues at coordinate 6,090,860 of NZ_CP200321.1, read as the reverse complement.
AGAGGATGAAAATGCGCGCCGGGAACAGTTACATGGTCGGCACCCGGTATTGCCCTGGCGATAGCCTGCGAAAGGGTGGGCGGCGTCAGGATATCGCCAGCGGCCGCTATCACCTGCACCGGGGCGGCGATGCGCGGCAGGTCGGCAAGGCGATCGTGGTCGAGCAGCATGCGCACGCGCGCCGCGGCGACGGCGAGTGGCGCCAGCGTATGCGGGGCGCCTGCGACCGCCGCGTCGAGTTGCCCGGCATGTGTATCGAGGTAGGACGGTTCGTGGCACAGCACATGGCCAAGGCGCTGAAAGGTTTCGGCCATGCCGGCATCAAGCAGTTCGGCACGGGCGCCAAAGAGCGTGCGGAAACGGGCGTCGGCCTGCGCCCAGGAGCTGCTGATCGTATAGCTCAAGCCGATCTCGGCATGATCGAGCGCCAGCACCTGCGCGATGGCGCCACCGGTCGAATGCCCAACAATATGAGCGGGACCGCCCGTCCGAGCCAGCAGGCCGGCAATGTCGCTGGCGATCAGCGGAATGGAATAGCGGCTGTTCGGGCGATCGCTGCGGCCCGCGCCGCGATGGTCGGTGACGATGATGCAATGGTGGGCCTCGAGCAGCCGAACGACGCCGGCCCAGAACCTCCCATCTCCGCCGAGCCCGGGGATGAGGATCAGGCGCGGGCCATGGCTGCCTGATGTCTCGTAGTGGATGCGGCAACCATCGGCGGCGGCGAAGAAGGGCATCAGTGATGGCCTTCCTGGTCGAGCAATTCGCGAAGGGCCGCGACGAGGCTGAGCGCGGTGAGCGCCGAAGTCTTGGGATTGTCGGGCGAGGGCGCGTTGACGAGATGGAAGGAGGCGGCGCCGGCGGCACTCTCGACTTCGATTTCGTGGGTGTTGCCGGAAGCCGCCGGATCGGCAACCACACGCACCGTCACCTTGTCGGCGCCCGCCGCCAGCGCCACGGCGAAAGCGGCATTGAGGTTTTTTGGATAGCGCCTTGCCGCCTCAGCGGGCGTGCCCTCGAAGAGGGTTACGGCGCCATTGTCGGCTGAACGGCCGGCGGAAGCCAGCTCCGCCGTCCAGGCGGCCGGCGGCTTGCGCGAGGTATAGCGGACGCGCGCATCGGGAAGTAACGCTATCGCCCGCAAATAGTCGAGGCCTCCCAGGGCGCCCGACGGCAGGACCAGGCGCGCGCCTCCGATGCGCGCGGCATCAGTCAGCCGGGCGGCAAGCGCCGGATCGGACAGCGCGCCGACCGAAGCGATGATGGCCGGGATGCCGGCTTCAAGAAGCGCGGGCACGCAGGCGGCCACCGCTTGCTGGCTCGCCGCCTCCACCACCGCCGCGGGGCGTGCGTCGATCAATGCTTCAAGCCGCGTCACCGCGCTGACATGTGCCGGCAATGCCCGGCTGGCGCCTTCGCGCAACAGCGCCACCCAGCGAACCGCATCCGGCGGGAAAGCGCGGACGATCTCGTGCGCGATCGCACCGTAGCCGATGAGGCCAATCGTCAGCATCCTGGCCTGCTTCAGGAGGTCTGTTTCGTGGGATCGAACTTGTCGGCGAGATCAGCCCCGAACACCGTCTTGCGCTCGATCTCCAGCACGTTTTCCGGACGCGGAAAGTTGGACGGCACGCGGTCGCCTGGCTTGCGCGGTTTGCCGATCAGGCGGAAGAAGTCCTCCAGACCATTGGGCACGATCAGCCAGATCCAGCGCAGCCGCGTCTCGCCATCGTTGATGAACATGTGCCTGACATTTTTCGGCAGGAACACCACGCTGTCCGGGGTCAGCGGATATTCCTTGCCGTCGATGACGGCACGGCCATGGCCTTCGATGACATAGACCGTCTCCTCGTTTCGGTCATGCGTGTGCTCGCGCACATAGCCGCCGGGCGCGACCGATTGAGTACCCAGTGCGAAGGGGTGCTCCATGCCGACGATATGCGGCGCCAACGCCACGTCGATATGGCCGTTTGCCGGTACCGGCTGCCAGTAGCTTTCGCGGGTTTCGGATCCGGAAACATGGATGCCGGACGGAGCGGCTGGGAAGCGGGTATCGTCCATGGTTTCTGCCTGTCTAAAGAGCTGCGGGATCATGCCGGGGACGCTGGCAACCTGAGGGAAGCTACAATGCAAAAAGTGTCGACACAAGAGTAGACAGATCTAATTTCCTGTTCCTATAGTGACACTATGAAAAGCAGGGGAACGCCAGTGGACGAATTCGACGTTCTGGTCATCGGTTCGGGCTCGGCGGCTTGCTCAGCGGCCCTGAGGGCCGCCAAAGGCGGTCTCAAAGTGCTGGTCATCGAGAAGACCGAATGGTTGGGCGGTACATCGGCCATGTCCGGAGCCGGTGTATGGATACCGGCCAATCATGTCGCGGCCGAAGCCGGCATCGCCGACAGCCGCGAGGACGCGCTCGCCTATCTGCGCGCCGTCGCGCCCGAAGGGTGGGAGCGGAAGGAAGACGCGCTCTGGACTGCCTTCGCCCAGGCGGCGCCGGATATGCTGCGCTTCCTCTCCGGCAACACGCCGCTCGACTTCCGCCTGATCAACGAGCCCGACCCTTTTGCCGAGGCGCCAGGTGGCAAGCTTTACGGCCGCATGCTCTCGCCCAGACCGGTCAGCCGCCGCATCCTGGGCAGGTTCGCATCCAGCCTGCGCCGCTCCACCTTGCCGCACAGTTTCACCTACCAGGAGATCGTCGACCTGGATCTCTATCATCACCCGATCCGCGCGGGATTCAAACTCTGGCCGAAGCTCCTTTGGCGATGGCTGACCAATTCCGGGGGGCAAGGCACGGCACTGATGACCGGGCTGATCAGGGGCTGCCTTGATGCCGGCGTCACCTTCAAGCTGGGAACGCGCGCCATCACCCTGCTGCAGGATCTGGACTCACGTATCACCGGCGCGGAGGTGGAAAACGAGGGTCAACGAAAGAAGATTGTCGCGCGCCGAGGCGTCGTGATCGCCACCGGTGGCTTCGAATGGGACAACGAGATGCGCAAGCGCCATTTCCCCGGTGCATTCGACCGGATCGGTAGTCCGCGCGGCAACGAGGGCGACGGCCAGAAACTTGCGGCGTCCGTCGGCGCGCAACTGGACCATATGGACCAGGCGAACGTCTATCCCTGCCTGCCGACGCGCTACCAGGGACAGCCCCACGGTCTGCCGATGACATTCCAGGCCGAGCCCCATTCGATCGTGGTCGACCGTCACGCAAAGCGCTTTATCAGTGAAAACGCCTTCAATATCGGCGAGGCGATCGATGCACGCGGACCCGACGGCGCGCCCATCCATCTGCCTTGCTACCTCGTGGGCGATCATCGTTTCCCGCGAACCTCGCTACCGTTCCGCTGGTACGCCTCCTATGAGCGGGACTGGGTGAAGAAGGCGGATACGATTGCCGGCCTTGCCGCAAAACTCGGATTGCCGCCGGCAGCGCTCGAGGAGACGATTGCCCGCTGGAATGGCTTCTGCGCCAAGGGGCACGATGCGGATTTCCAACGCGGCGAGAACGGTTGGGAGGCATACAAGGCGCATGGCCCGGAGAACCGTCTGAAGCCGATAGACAAGCCTCCCTATGTCGGCATGACGATCAATCGCTCTATTCTTGGCACCAAGGGCGGCGCCCGCACCAACGAGCGGGCGCAGGTGGTGAGACCGGACGGCTCGATCATTCCCGGCCTCTACGCGGCAGGGCTTGCGATGGCCAACCCCATCGGCACGCGCGCCGTAGGAGCCGGCACCACGCTCGGCCCCAACCTGACCTGGGGCTTCATCGCGGCCGAGACGATCCTGCATCAGAACAGGTGATCGCGCACGGAAAAGGACGAAGACCTCCGACCGTCGTCCTTTAAAAACAACAAAGATCAGTGTTTGCCACACGTCCTGCGGGCTCGCCACGACCATCGACCATGGCGCTTCACAGCCGTATCGGGACGAAATGAGAGGAATTGCCACAGCCAAGCAGAGTGCACTGCACTGAGACCTGCAACGAGGATTTCCCCGCCCGGTCGAAGACGCCCCCATGGACTTATGTGCATCATGCCCAGAGCGCTGACGACCTTGATGCCCCTCTTTTCCGAGATTTCGATTGGGCATGCGGCGTCATGGAGTTTGTCTCAGGTTTCCTGCCAGAGATCCTCCAGGAGTGCGCGGTCATAGCCGCCGCTTGCCCGCAGAAGCTGGCGCGAATAGGCGTGCTGGAACTTCCCTTGTGCCAAATCGGAACTAGTCCCGGTTTCCAGGATACGTCCACCGTTCATTACCGCGATCCGGTCGCACATGTAGGCGATGACCGCCAGATTGTGGCTTACCATGATGGTCGTGAAGCCGCGTTCCCGCCGCAGCCGCCGCAACAGGTTGAGCACCTCCGCCTGCACTGAGACGTCAAGTGCGGACGTCGGCTCGTCAAGGAGAAGCACCCGGGGTTCCAGAATGATCGCGCGGGCGATCGCCACCCTCTGGCGCTGTCCTCCGGAAAGCTGATGCGGGAAGCGGAAACGATGCTCTGGCTTCAGCCCGACATCGGCCAGTGCACGTTCAACCCGTTGCTCGATGTCCGGTAGGGAGTGGATGCGGGCTGGCTCCGACAGCACCTTGTCGATCGTATGTCGAGGGTGCAGCGATCCGTAAGGATCCTGGAACACCATCTGCACGAGGCGACGCTGCGCATGGCTGCGGGAGGGCCGCGCCTCCGTGCCGTCAATACTGACCGCACCGGCATAGGCGTCGATCAAGCCGGCGACGGCATTCAGCACGGTCGACTTGCCCGATCCGGATTCGCCCACCAAGCCGAATGCTTCGCCATGAGCGACATCGAACGACACGTTGCGCACGGCGGCCAGCCGCCTTGCGCCCTTGCCGAAGCTGACGCAAAGGTCGGAAATCCGGATCATCGGCTCGCTCATTTCGCCCAGCCGGCATCGCGCTGCAGGACGGGCAGTTCCGCCCGGTCGTCGCCGAGGCGCGGCATTGAAGCCATCAGGCCACGCGCGTAGGGGTGCTGGACCTTGTCGAGATCGCTCGCCTTCACGGTCTCGATCACCTTGCCGGCATACATGATCATCACCCGGTCGCAGAAGGCAGAGACCATACCAAGGTCATGGCTGATCAGGATCAGGCTCATGCCGCGTTCACGGACGAGGTCGTCCAGTATCGCGAGGACCTGAAGCTGTACCGTCATATCGAGAGCGGATGTCGGTTCATCGGCAATGAGCAATTGCGGTTCCGGGACGAGCATCATGGCGATCATGACGCGTTGTCCCATGCCGCCGGAAAGCTGATGTGGATAGAGGTGGTAGACCGTTTCCGGATCGCGGATCTTCACCGCTTTCAGCGCCTCGATCGCGCTTTCGCGGGCTTGACGGCGGTTGTTGGCGACATGCAGGCGGTAGGATTCCTCGATCTGGTGCCCGACCTTCATGACAGGATTGAGCGAGAATTTCGGATCCTGCAGCACCATCGAGATGCGCTTGCCGCGGATATGGGGCATTTCGGCTTCGGGCAGTTTCAGGAGATCCTGTCCCATGAACGACAGCCTGTCGGCACTCACTCGTCCAGGGGGTGGCACCAGCCGCAAGATCGAGCGCCCGGTCAGGGATTTGCCGGAGCCGGATTCACCGACGATGCCCAATCTTTCACGTCCAACCGTGAAGCTGACGCCGCGCACCACGTCGACGTCCCCGTGATGGGACGGGAAGGTGACGCGCAGGTTCTCGACGTCCAGGACCGGCGCGCTCATGTCCGCTTCGGGTCCAGCACGTCGCGCAAGCCGTCACCGAGCAGGTTGAACCCCAGGCTGACGATGAAGATCGCAATGCCTGGAATGGTCGCCACCCACCATTGGTCGAGCAGATAGTCACGTCCCGTTGAGATCATCGCGCCCCATTCCGCCGTCGGCGGCTGCGCTCCCAATCCGAGGAAGCCCAGGCCTGCGGCGGTCAGGATGATGCCCGCCATGTCGAGCGTCATGCGCACGATGACCGATGCGGCGCAAAGTGGCACCATGTGATGCCAGATGATGCGGAAGGCCGAGGCGCCCTGCAATCTCGCCGCCTTGACGAAATCGGCGTTGCGCGCGGTGATCGTCTCGGCGCGGGCAATGCGCGCGTAAGGCGGCCATGAGGTCAGCGCGATGGCGATGATGGCGCTTTCCAGGCCGGGCCTGATCGCTGCGACGAAGGCCAGCGCCAGGATGAGCCGTGGGAAGGCGAGGAAGATATCGGTGATGCGCATCAGCACGACGTCGACAGCGCCGCCGAGATAGCCCGACACCGTGCCGATCAGAAGCCCAATCGGCACGACGATGATGACCACCATGAGGACGATGGTGAGGGTGATGCGCGCGCCATGGGCGACGCGCGAGAAGATGTCACGGCCGAGTTCGTCGGTCCCGAACCAGTGCTCGGACCCGGGCGGCTGGAGCCTTGTGGCAAGCGATTGCAAGGTCGGCGACTGCAAGGGCAGCACCGGGGCGAGGACCGCGACCAGAATCAGCAGCGTGACAATCGCAAGGCCGATCATCGCCAGCGGGTTGAGGCGAAAGGCCAGCCAGTTGCGATACCAGTGACCGATGGAGGCCTGACGCCGCGAGTGCGGCGTGTCGGTGAGCAGCCATTCGCGTGCCGTCATGCGCGCGCCCTCATGTTCGCGCCCTCGGGTCGAGAAGCCGGTAGAGCAGGTCGCAGAATACATTGAGGCAAACGAAGATCGCGCCGATCAGCATGGTGCCGCCGAGCACGGCGTTCATGTCGGCGTTGAACAGCGAGCGGGTGATGTAGAGACCGAGCCCCGGCCATGCGAACACCGTCTCGGTCAGCACCGCTCCTTCGAGCAAGGACGCGTAGCTCAGCGCGACGACCGTAATCAGCGGCACGACGATGTTGCCAAGCGCGTGGCGCCAGATCACACGACGTTCCGGCATGCCTTTCGCGCGCGCCGTCAGGATGTATTCCTGGCTGAGCTGCGCCAGCATGAAGCTTCGCGTCATGCGCGAAACGTAGGCGAGGGTCAAGTAACCGAGCAGGCTCGCCGGCAGCACCAGATGCGAGAGCGCATTGGCGAACACATCCCAGTCACCGGACATCGCGCTGTCGATGGTAATGAGCCCGGTGACCGGCTCGACCAGGCCATCGTAGCCGATGTCCAGCCTGCCCGGTCCAGCGACGAGGCCGAGCCAGGCGTAGAGGACAAGGAGGCCGACAAGGCCCATCCAGAAGATCGGGATCGAGTAGCCGACGAGGCCGACGACACGCGTGACGTGATCGATCCATCGACCGTGATGCGTGGCGGCAACGACACCGAGTGGAATACCGACGACGACGCCGATCAGCGTCGCCGCGGTGGCGAGCTCGAGCGTCGCGGGAAAGAATTGCGCCAGGTCATAGAGCACCGGACGCGACGTCATCGCCGAGGTGCCGAAATCGCCCTGCACGACCTTGAGGAGGTATATCCAGAATTGCTGATAGATCGGCAGGTCGATGCCGAGTTCTTGCCTGGCTCGCGCATAGGTCTCGGGCAGCGCGCGGTCGCCGACGATGGCAAGGACCGGGTCTATCGGGACCACGCGCCCGATGATGAAGGTTATGAAGATCAGCCCGAGCAGGGTAAGGGCCAGGATGCCGGCAAAGCGGACAAGTTCGTAAGCAAACTCGGTGACGCGCGGTTGCCAGCTGGCAACCGCGCGTCCCGTCGAAGTCATGTCACTGGCCATCGGCTATGCGATCCCGAACGCTTATTTGGTCACGTCATAGTAGAATACCAGGTCGGCGTTCGGTCCCGAGAAAAAGCCCTTCACATTCTTGCGCATGACCGTCTGTTCGCTTTCCTGGAACATATTGATGAACGGGCCGGATTTCTGCAGCTTGGTCTGCAGGTCAAGATACATCGCCTTGCGTTTTTCGATGTCGCCTTCCTGAAGTGCCGCACGCGTCTCCTTGGAGATATCCGGGATATCCCAGCTGTTGCGCCAGGCAAGCGGCTTCGAGGTCGAGGCATCGCTGTTGTCGGGGTTGTTGGCGAAGCTGTCGGCGTTCGCGTTCGGATCGAGATAATCCGGTCCCCAGTACATGTAGATCATGTCATGCTGGCGGGCCCGATACTTGGTCAGCACCTGCTTGATCTCGGCGGCGTTGATCGTGACCTTCACGCCGGCTTGCGCGAACGTCGACTGGATCGATTGGGCGATGCCGGTGAAAGGCTGGGTGTTACCGGCGTCGAGCCCGATCTCGAAGCCGTTCGGGTAGCCCGCTTCGGCAAGCAGTGCTTTCGCCTTGGCAGGATCGAGCTTGTAGGGATTGTCTTCCAGCGAGGCGTAGAAGCCGGCGGGCCAGAAGGATTGATGCACGAGCTGCTGGCCTTTCAGGAACGAGTCCGCCATGCCTTGGTAGTCGATAAGCCAGCGCAGCGCTTCCTGGACCTTCGGGTTCCTCAGGGCCTCCACCTTCTGACTAAGGCCGAGATAGTAGATCGTCGCCTTGGGGAAGGTGCCGACCACCAGGTCGGTGTTGCCTTCAATGCCCTTGATCTGGTCGGGTGTCAGGTTGCGCGCGATGTCGATGTCGCCCTTTTCTATGAGCAGACGCTGGGTGGCGCCTTCGGGCACATGCCTGATGATGACACGTTCCATCTTGGGCGCGCCAAGGCGAAAGCCGGGATTGGCCTCGAGTACCACGGACTCGTTTGCCTTCCAGGAACGCATCTTGTAGGCGCCCGAGCCGGCGGAGTTGGTCTTCAGCCAGGCATGGCCGAGATCTCCGTCCTTTTCATGCGCCATCGCCTCCTTCTTGTCGACGATCGATGAGGTCACCGTGCTCATGAGGTTGAGGACATAGGTCGGCGCGTATTTTTCCGAGACAGTGATGCTCACGGTCGACGCGTCGACTGCCTTGACCATGTCCTTGACGTTGTCGGTGGTCCAGCCGAGGCCCTGAAAAAGATAGGCGGGTGTCAGGTTGAGCAGAATGACACGTTGCAGCGAGAATGCGACGTCCTCGGCGGTCACCGGGTTGCCGGAATGAAACTTCAAATTCGATTTCAGTTTGAAGGTGAAGGTCTTGCCGTCATCGCTGACCAAATAGCTTTCGGCCACTTTTGGCACCAGCTTTTTCATATCGCCAATCTCGAGGCCCATCAGGCGGTCATAGACATTCACCGCGATTTCGGAATTCGAGAGCTCGTAGATCTCGGCTGGATCCATCGTCACGATATCGTCGATGGCCTTGGCCACCACCAGCGTGTTGGCGGGCGTATCGGCAAGCGCGGGCACCGACAGCATCGCAGCCGCGAGGCAGAGTCCCAGGAACATGCGTCTCATTGTTGTCTCCCATTCTTCGTTGATGGCGGATGGCTTGGCTCAACCCCCTTGGCTGAGCCGCACCCCGGGACGCAGGTTCTTGTAGACGACCTGATCGTTCCGGCAGAAATTCGCTCCAGGAGCCTCGACCATGATAATTTCCTGGGCGATCGGTTCGAAATCGGCGCGGAAATGGATGGTGCTCTTGACCGCGATGACAGCCTGTTCGGTTGGCTCGATGCCGACGGCGCGCAACAGGCCCTGATCGAGGCATTGGTAGCGGACGCTGCAGACCGCGACCTGGACATTCGACTTTTCGTCAAGGATGCGCAGGCGCGCCATGAGCCCGAGCGACACGGTGACGCCGCCAAGGATGGCGCCGTGACAAGTGAAGGTTCCGTTGGAAAGCGCTTCGACACGCACCGTTGCGGCGAAGGGTTCCGGATCGTAGCCGAAGCGGCCGCCAATCACGAGATCGATCTCGGCTCCGACGCCGGCATCGTGCGCCGCTTGTGCCGCTTCGGGGTCCCACAACAGCCCGAGCGCGCTGTCACGTAAGCCGGCGTCGACCATGGCGCGCAACAATCCCACAGTATCGGATGTGCCGCCGGCCCCTGGATTGTCCTGAACGTCGGCGAGCACGATCGGCGTGCCCTTGCGGCCATGCACGGCCGCGTAGCCGGCTGCCGCCGCGGGGCTGAGCATGGGGGCTTCGAACACGGGCTCGGCCGCAAGCAGCCGACCGAAATGCTCGTCGGCGGCGGCCGTCACCGCGGCCTCACCGGTTCCGTAGGCAACGATCGCCGGCCCACATTCGGCAATGTCGGCCGGCGGAAAGCCCATGGCGAGGTCGACATTCAGGACGCCACCGGCCGGCGCGTCCGGCAGGCCGGCGTAAAGGCCCCGGCAAGGTTCAAGATCAGTGCATTGTGCCGCGAGCGGCACAAGAAAAGGCGCTTTGCGAAATGCCTTGAGAAACGGTTTGCCGTGCTGGATCCGCTGCCGCAGGAGCGCATAGGTGCGCTGGCCGGTTTCCACCATGTCGATATGCGGATAGGTCCGGTACAGCGCGATCGCGTCCGACAGTTCGACCATCGCGGCGGTGACATTGGCGTGCAGGTCGAGGCTTGCGACGATCGGAAGATCGGGCCCGGTAATGGCCCGGATGCGGCGCAAGAGCTCGCCTTCACCATCCTCATGGGATTCGACGACCATCGCGCCATGGAGGTCGAGATAAACGGCGTCCAGGCTGCCGGCTCGCGCAATGCCCTCGCAGATCATCGTCGATATGCGGTCGAACGCGTCGTCGGTGACGAAGCCGCAGGGCTCGGCGGAGGCCCAGACAAGCGGCAGGAAGTCACACGTATCGCGCGCGGCGCGGATGAAGCCGCCAATCGGGATGGCCAGCGGCGAGAAGACATCGAGAATGGCATCACCGGTCGTCATTTCGGGCCAGCCATCGGCACGAACGAAGTCGCCGTAAGACGCGCCGAATGGTGCGAACGTGTTGGTTTCGTGCTGCAATCCGGCGATGGCGATGCGCGGTCGCGCGGTCATGGTGAGTGATACCCTTCCAGTCGAGGTCAGTTGCTGATCGGACGGTATCGAATGCGTGTGCGCCGCACAATTTCGCTAGTCGGCGCAATTCGCTCGCTCACACTCGCTCAAACAAGCGAAGGGTCGCGGGAAGACTGGAATAGGCGATTAGTATTCCATGGCGCGCAGCACGGTGTCGTGCGCATCGACATGGTTGTCCAGCCGTTTGGCGATCTCGTCGCTGATCTCGCCGCTGCCAACCGGGTAAAGCCCGCAAGCCGAGATCATCCTGCGCAAATCAGGAGCGATGCCGCAATATTCATAGACGACACGCGACGCGAAAGGCTGGCGTCCAGGCCCGCTTGATACCGAGACGAAGACACCGGACAGAATCCGCGGGGTCGGAGAATAGGATGGATAGAATGCCACCATCGACAGGGTTTGATGGATGCCGATAGTCTGGTGCAGCACATAGAGGCGATCATTCGTATGCAATACATCGCCATTGTATTTGTGCAGGGACCGCAGTTTTTTGTAAGGGTCGTTTCTGTCGACTATCCGCTCCAGTGTCTTGTCGAAGAAGAGCCCGTGCTTCTCATGGATGCGCGAAATGGATTTGAGAATCTGCCCCGGATGGGCAGGCGACAGATAATAGGAATGGTAGTAGCCCACATAACGCTCGATCCTGCGGCGCGCATCGGGATTGGCTTCGTTTATCCGCTCCAGGAAAGATCCCAGCAGCAATTGACCCGAGATGCCGTGACCGCCCGGCGCTTGACGCCTCGACGATGTCGCCAAGCCGCTGCCGTAGCCGTCGATATCCAGATAGCCGCAGATGCGGACGAGATTGTTTGCCGAGGGAAACGAGGACCCCGACAGGTATTTGTTGAATTGCTGGCGGTTTATTCCAAGATCGCGGCAGACCTTCGAGATCGATTTATGGCGTGCACAGGCTTCGCGAAGCCTCGCGGAGAAGAGATCCTGATTCTGCCAGATGTTCATCGATTTCTTCGGTTTGGTTCTGTTAGGTCTGGGTCGCCCTGTTCGATCTCTTGATGCTCATTCTCGCCATTCCGGCGCCTGCTTTCAATAGCGGATCCGACCCCTAGTCAGCTGTGCCTCGCAGCGCTCACGGATCGCACACATTCAGATCATAGCGCAGGTAATCCATGCGCTTGGCCACCTTGTCGTAGAGGCGCTGGGCCGCATGGTTGTCCGACTGGGTCATCCAGAAGATCTTGAACCAGCCGGCATCCAGCCCGAGCTGACGAAGGTGGGCGATCATCGCCTGGGCTATGCCCTGGCCGCGGTTCTCGGCGACCACATAGATGTCCTGCAGGTAGCAGGCGTCGCCATTGCTCCAGGTGAAGGGGAAGGCGAGGAAAAGCGTGAAGCCTGTGGGTACGTCTTGTGCGTCCACTGCGACAATGCAGCGAAGGCCTGAGGCGGGGTCCATGATCCGGCCCCAGTTGCGCTCGCCCATGGCATGATTGCCGGGCTCGCCCGGCGCGAGCGAGACGAAGTCACGCCACATGTTCAGGAAGGCCGCGCGATCTTCGGCCTGTGCGGGCCGCACGGATATGGCGCTGACGGTCATCATGTACCTTTCTGATTTTTCTCGCGCGCCGTGCGCGCCTGCTCTGAACATGCCCGAGGCGCATCGCCAACAATGTTCCCGGTCAGCACGCGTGCCGTTCCCGAAAGAACGATGTCGCCATTGCCTCGTTGCAACTCGATAACCAGATCCGCTGTCTGCCCACCGCTCCCTCCCGCCAGGACATCGATGGATCTGCAATGAGCAGTCAACACGTCGCCCGGCCACACGGGGCTGCGGAAGCGAACCGTATAGCGGCGGACACTGCCAGGCCCGAACCACTTCGTCAGCGCGGAGGCCAACAATCCGGCGGACAGCATGCCGTGCGCCATGACGTCTGGCAGTCCGGCTTTTGCCGCGAACTCATGGTCGTGGTGCAGTGGATTGAAATCACCCGACGCGCCCGCATAGCGAACAAGGTCGCTGCGCGTCAGCGGGCCGTAGACGACGGGTTCGCGCGGCCGGAGCGTCACGCCTGCTCTCCTGCCTTTTCGATCGCCGCTTTTTCGATCGTTGTCATAGTCTCACGACAAACCAGATTGCCGGTTGCCGCGGACATGAATTCGACCTTGGTCGTTATCACCCGCATCGACCCGCCGCGGCGTCCCGTCTTGGTCTCGTCGCTCATCATGCGAGCACGACAGCGAAGCCGGTCGCCGGATCTCATCGGCTCGAAATACTCGTAATCCTGTTCGCCGTGGACCGTTCGCGAGCGATCGAGGCCGAGCATGCTGGTGATCAGTCTCTCCACGAAATCCGCCGAGGCGACCACGGGAAAGGTCGGCGGGGCAATGTCGGCATTCTCCGAATGGACATCCTGTACCGCGCGCGCGAACTCGCGGACCTTGCCGGCCTCGACAACGAAATCCCATTCTTCCAGAATATCGCCGGCCACGATCATGTCATGCCTTCCCGCAAGGCCCTGTTGCGGCGGGTGAGCAGCAAGAGCGCTGCCAGCGCCAGAATATTGAAGGCAATCAGCAGCGTCGCAACGGCCGTAATCGTTGGATTGATCTGTATGACCAACTCGTTGAACATTCGTTTCGGGATGGTCATGTGGGTTCCCGCGATGAACAGCGTCACCACCACCTCGTCGAAGCTCATGACGAAGGAGAATATCCACGCCGCCGCCGCCGAAGGCGCCATGTTCGGCAGCACGACCCGCGTCAGGATCTGAAGCTGCGAGGCGCCGAGCGTTGCCGCCACCTGCTCGATGCGGACATCGAAGCTCCTGAACGCCGCCTGCATGATCAGAATGACGTAAGGCACCGCCAGGATCGTATGGCCGAGCACGAGGCCGAAGAACGTGCCGAGCAGGCCGATCCGCGCGAAGAAGATGTAGAGCGAGACCGCCGTGATGATGGAGGGCAGGATCATCGGCGCCATGAAGTTCGCTTCGAGAAGGCGCTTGCCCCGGAAATCGCCGCGTACCAGGACATAGGCAGCGAGCGTTCCACAGACGAGCGCTATGCTGCTGGAAAGCGTGGCGAGAACGAGCGAATTCGTACCCGCCTCGATCCAGACCGGATTGCCGAACAGGCTCTCATACCAGCGCAGCGACAGCGCCGCCGGCGGAAACTCCAGCGATTTCGCGTCCGAAAAGGACATCGGCGCAACGATCAGCACAGGCAGGCAAAGGAACATCAGGACGGCCGATCCGACAACGCCAAGCCAGAGATCGGAGAAGGAAGTACGCTTCATGCCTGACCTCGCTCGCGAAGCCATTGGTAGACGGCATAGAGCGAAAGCGTGATCGTCATCAGCACCACCGAGATCACCGCCGCGATTTCCCATTGCGCGAAGCGATTGATGAGCAGGTCCATCATGTTGGAGATCAATGGAAAACGACCGCCGCCGAGAACGGCCGGCGTGATGTAGAAGCCGAGGCTGAGAATGAAGATGAGAATGGCGGAAGCGGCAAGCGCCTGAAGCGTCTGCGGGAAGAAAATCTGCCAGAAGATCCGCGTGCGGCTGGCACCGAGCGTTTCGGCCACCTGCATGAGCCGCCCGTCGACCTTGATCATCGCCGCATAGAGCGGCAGGACGAGGAAAGGCAGCAGCACGTTCGCCATGCCGATCAGGATGCCGATCTCATTGTAGAGGAATTCGACGGGGCGGGTGGTCAGCCCGAGGCTGAGCAACGTCTTGTTGACGAGCCCTCCATTGCCGAGGATCACGATCCAGGCATAGGTGCGCACCAGGATCGAGACCCAGAAGGTCATGACGACGGTGCCGAGCACAAGCATGCGCAGGCGAGGCCGCAGCCTGGTTGTCCAATAGGCGAGGGGATAGCCGAGCAGTACCGTGACGATCGTCACCTCCAGCGCCACGACGAGCGTGCGCCAGATGACGTGGGAATAGACGTTCGACTGCGCGAAATCACGATAGAACTGGGTGGTCAGCGTGCCGGTCTTCGAATCGTCGATGCTCCAGTAGGCGGTGTTCAGCAACGGAAGATCGAAGACCGCCAGGATGAGCAGCGCCATCGGTGCCAGGAGCACGAAGAGATCGAGTTTCGAGCGGAAAGACGAGCGCAAGGGCGCGGCGACCTTTCGGGTCGTCGCGTCCTCGAGGGCGATGGAAGCATCGGACATGGATGACTTCGCGGCGGTCTTCGTCACTGCGCCAACTTGAACTCGTTCCAGCGTTTCTCGACCTCGGCGGCGTGGTCGAACCACCATTGGCCATTGATCAGCCACTGGACCTTCTTGTTCTCGGCAGATGTCGGGAAGGTCTTGAGCACTTCAGGTGTCACGATCTTCTCGAGCTGCGGGCTTGGACCGGGATAGGGCAAGAAGTCGAGTATGCACTTCTGTACCTCGGCGTTGCTCTGCACCTTCATCCAGGCGTAGAGCATGTCGCGCTGTTCGTCCGAGATGCCCTTGGCCACCATCCACCACGAGATGTCGAGCATGCCCTGATTGTAGGTCGCCTCCACGCCTTCCTGACCGAGCACGCGGCCCGACCATGCGATTGCGTACTGGACCTCGTTGTCCTTCAGCAACTGGGCTGGCTGTGCGCCCGACTGCCACCAGATCGTATCCTTCTTGATCCGCTCCAGGGTCTTGAAGGCGCGATCGAGGTCGACACCCTTTTGCACCTCCTCGGGCGTCATGCCATCGCCCATGGCCGCAAAGGCAAGAACGAATTCGGGATAGTCCGGCAGCGCCCGCTTGCCGGGGAATTTTTCCGTGTCGAAGAAGTCGACGAAGTTCTGCGGTGCCTTGGCGTCCTTGCGCCAGGCCATGATCGTGGAATAGTAGCTGGCCCCGAAGCCGTTGGCATTCTTCGCTTCGTCGAACATGGGCTCGGGATTGAGCTTCGCCCAGTCGATAGGCTCGAGCAGGCCCTCGGCGGCCAGCCGGTACATGTCGCCGGTCGAGCCGTCGGTCACCGTGTTGGTGATGACGCCGGATTTCGCCTGCGCGGCGATCTTTGCATAACCGCCGGGAGTCTCGGTGATCACCTTGATGTTGGCGTCCTTGAGAAGCGGGCCGTTGACGCATTTGTCGAGCGCATCGCCATACTCGCCGCCCGAATTCATGATGTGAAGTTCCCTGGTTTGCGCCATGGACTGCGTCGAGGCGATCAACGCGATGGCACAAACAAGTGAGATGTTCCCCAGTAGTTTTTTCATTTTCATCACCTTTGTTCCGGTTGGATCGACAGAGATGGAATGAGATCGAGCCGCTCTGTCACGGCGACTTTTATTGCGCTGCGACACCTCCCGTGCCTTCAGGCAATATCCAGACGCTCGCCGGATCCCATGAGAGCCACACCTTGGACCCTTCGGGCTTCGGCCCGCGCGAACCCGCCAGGCTTGCCTTCATGCGGCGCCCATTATCGAGTTCGACGTCGTAACGGACAGTCTCGCCGAGGAAGACGACGTCCCTGACCGTACCGTTGATGAAACCGCTGTCATTGTCGGCGCGAATGTCTTCCGGACGGATCATGCCGCAGACGCGATCCCGCACCCGTCCGGCCGGCGCATCGCACGGGAAGAGGCTGCCGTCGTCGCCGACAATCTCGTTGTGTGCCCGCAACCTGCCTTCGAGGAAGTTCGCCATGCCTAAAAAGCCGGCGGTGAAACGCGTTGTCGGCCGATGATAGATTTCGCTGGGCGTTCCGGTCTGCTCGACCCGGCCGTTGGCAAGCAGGACGACGCGATCCGACATCGACAGCGCCTCTTCCTGGTCATGCGTCACCATGATGGTCGTGATGCCGAGGCTGCGCTGCAGGTCGCGGATTTCGGATCGGACCTCTTCGCGCAGCTTGCGGTCGAGGGCGGCCAGAGGCTCGTCCAGCAGCAGGATGTCCGGCCGGAACACGACCGCGCGGGCGAGCGCCGCCCGTTGCTGCTGGCCGCCCGACAACTGGTGCGGCTTTCGCCATCCGAAATCCGTCAGCCGGACAAGCCGCAGCGCGTCAGAGACACGGTCGCGGAGTTCGGAGGCCCCCACGCCGCGCACGCGCAAGGGAAACGCGACATTGTCGAAGATCGTCATGTGCGGGAAGAGCGCGTAGCTTTGGAACACAAGGCCGATGTTGCGCTGTGCCGGAGCCACGAAGGTGATCTCGCGGTCGCCGATCTCGATGCGGCCTGACGTCGGGACCGAAATCCCCGCAATCAGTGACAGCATCGTCGTCTTGCCGGAACCGCTGGGCCCGAGGATCGTCGTGAACTCGCCGGAATTCACCGTGACCGAAACATCGTCGATGGCCCTGACCAGGCCATATGATTTCGTGACGTTGGAGAATCGGACGAGGGTCATCTTGCCTTGGGTTTCAGGTTCGGTTGCGGCGGATCACTGTTCAGTGCCTCATGCGACAAGCGGCCAGACGGTTCGTTGCGCGATGCCGGCGCGCTTGGCCACACGCTCGGCGGAGTGTCTTGCCAGCCGGTAGATCTCGCTTTCGTCGAGTTTCACCAGCCGCCCATGACGCACGATCATCTCGCCGTTGCAGACGACTGTGTCGACCGCCTTGGTTCGCGAAACGAGCACGAGCTGGCGCACGACGTCGACATTGGGCTGGGCGTCCGGCAGATCGTTGCTGCGCACGACGACATCGGCCTTCTTTCCGACCTCGATGCTGCCGAGTTGTGAAGGCAGTCCGAGCGCGCGCGCGCCGCCAAGCGTGAACATTTCCAGGATCGACTGCGACGGCAGATACTCGCCCCATTCGCGGCTGACGAGATAGGCGATGAAGCCGAGATCGCCGAACGCCCATGCCTTCGCGATGTCGGTTCCGAAGGCGATCGAGGTGCCCGACTTGTGCAGGCCCGGGAAGCGGCTCCGGCCGGTCTGCGAGATGCCGTAATACATGAAATTGCCGGGATGCCAGACCAGCCCCATGCCGGTCGCCGATATTGCGTCGACCTCGCTCGGCTCGAGAATGTTCATATGGGTGAAGAAGCTGTTGGGACCGATCAGGCCCTTTTCGGCGAAATGGACCAGAGCCGGTTTGCCGAAGCGTGTCTTGTCGTAGTCGGCATCCGCCACCATCAGATTCTGGTGCTGGTGAAAGACCGCGCCGCTGCGATCGGCGAGCGCTTTCGCCTCCTGCATCAATTCCTCGGAGGCGCTGCCGCAGCCATACAAGGCGACGTGGCCGCGCGCCAAACCGTCCTCGTCCGAGTTGCGCTTCAATTGGCCACCCAGTCCCTCGCGCGCTCTTTTCGCATCGCATGGCGCGCGGGGAATATCGGCCGCCATCGGCTCGCCGCCGACGATGTCCCACAGCATGCAGTCGGAAACCGAGCAGCGGATGCCGACGGCCCGCGCACCCTCGACGATGGCGTCCGGCGAATAGCTGGTTGCGGCATCGACGAAGCCGGTGAAGCCGTTGCGCGCCATTTCGGCGGCGGCCATCAGGGCGCTGGCGTATTCGTCTTCGTCCTCGACGGCGTTCATCCAGCGTGTGAACACGCCGGTCCCGGCGCCGCCTTCCTCCCTCGGTGGATTGGGATTGTCGGTGATCGAACCGCGGCTGAGATGCAGGCCCGCGTGATAATGTCCGTCGATGAAGCCCGGATGCACCACGCCGCCGGCCGCGTCTATCTTGCGGCTGGAGGTCCATTCGGTTTCGATCTTGTTGGTCGTGCCGACCGCGACAATCCTGTTTCCCACGATCGCGACCGCACCGTCCGGATAGACCGTTCGCTGCTTGTCCATGGTCAGGATATAACCGTGGGTGATCAGCAGGTCGCAGGGCTGCGGGACGCCGGGTTCGGGAGGCGTCGTCATATCTGCACCTTCCCGGTCTCCCGGTCCCACGATCCGACGCGCAGGTCCGGCTTTTCCTTGAGCAGCGACTGTTTGTGAACGCGCATCGATGGGGTTCGCTCGAAGTCGGTGTCGCGAATCTCGATGAAGCGCGGGATCTTGAAGGCCGCCAGATTGGCCCGGCAGAACTCGACGATCATCTCGGGAGACAGGTCATCGCCCGGTCTCACCTGAACGTATACCTTTACCTCCTCGCCGCGAAGCTCGTCGGGCACGGGTACGACCGCCGCGTCTATGATCTTGGGGTGGGAGCGCAGGACGCCTTCCAGTTCGGCCGCGGAGATGTTCTCGCCAGAGCGGCGGATGATCTCCTTCTTGCGGCCGACGAAGTAGAGCAGACCGCGCTCGTCGCGGCGCGCCACATCCCCCGAATGATACCAGCCGCCGCGATTGGCCTCGGCCGTGGTCTCCGGCCGGTTGAGATAGCCGGCATAGAGATCCGGTCCACCGATCAGGCATTCGCCGGCATCGCCTTCGGCAACGTCATTGTCGTCGTCGTCGACGAGGCGGATAGTCACGCCCGGCGGCTCGACGCCCATCGTGCCGGTGCCGATGAGTTCGTCGGCCATGTGGTTGGGCACGCGGCTCATCACGCCACCCTCGGTGCTGCCATACTGGTTGTGCCAGTGGAAGCCATAGCGCTTCACCATTTCGGCATGCAGCTCCTTGGGCAGGCCGGCATGGATGGCGAGCCGAATGCGATGGTCCAGTTCGGCGGGTCCGGGCTCACCTTTCATCAGCAACGCGGGAATGGATGCGATGGACAGGATTTCGGTGGCGTCATAGGTCGTCACCACATCCCAGAAGCGCGATACGGAAAAGCGGCGCATCGCGACCATCGTGCCGCGCGAGGCGAGCGAGGTGAGAAGCTGGATCGCGGGATCCGCGTAATAGAACGGCAGGCAGCAGAGTTGCCGGTCCTGCCAGCCGCGCCGGAAAAGTCGAAGGTCGACGTCGATGACGCGTAGCCACCAGCCGTGATGCAGCATGCAGCCTTTCGGCGCGCCGGTCGTACCGGATGTATAGTAGACCGTGATGATGTCTTCGCGCTTGCATTCGACCGTGGCGAAATCCAGGGGCTCGGCCGCGTTTTCATACGCCGCAAGGCCGTCCGGTTCGTCGCCTTCGACCAGCACGATGTGGCGCAGTGCCGGCGAATTGCCGCGCACGGCCTCCATGATCGGCAGTTGCGGCTTGCCGACGATCGCCACCGTCGGCTCGGCGTCCGTCACGATGTGGCCCGCGTCGTATTGCATCGCGGTTGGTGCGATCGACACCATGGTGCAGCGGTTGGCGATAATGCCGAACAGCGCGATCATGAATTCGAGCCGGTTGTCGAGCATGATGACGACGCGGTCGCCAGCCTTGACATGGGGTTTCAGATATCCGGCAAATCGTTGGCAGCGATCGAGGAATTCTCGCCGCGTCATGACCGGTCCGCCATCGATGATGATCGCGGGGCGCTCGGGATCTTCAAGGCAGCCCTTGGAGACGATCTCGATGACCGTCTGATGGGGAACGCCGCTCCACTCCGGTGCGACGTTCTCGTGCTTGATCCAGGTCGATGGTCGCGGCGGAATGTTGGAGATGCCGAGTTCCATGCGCGCTGCTTGTGTGGCGATCGGGCCGCTCATGAAGACACCTGTGCGTAGCCGTTCTTGATCACGATGTTGCCGGCGGAGTCAGAGGCTTCGAAGCCGACAAGCCCGTCCTGTCCGGCCCAGTGGTCGACGGCGACTGATTGGCCGGGCGTCAGAAAAAGCGGATGGGCGAAGCGGCAGCCGAGCCGCTTCAGCCTCGGCGTCTGCCCGCCACAATGGTCGTCGACGACCGCGCGGGCGGCGAAGGACAAGGTGCACATTCCGTGCACGATCGGTGCCGGAAATCCGGCCTTGGCCGCGACGGCCGGATCGATCGTGTAGGCGGAATAATCACGCGCCGCATCGGCATAGCGGCGGGTCTGGTCGGGCGTCAGGCCGTATTGCGCCGAGGCCCCTTGCGTCCTTGCGATCACCGGTCGCGCAGGTGGCGTCTCGCCATGCACCGCATCGGAAGGTTCTCCACGGACAAGGCAGGTGCTGTACTGGGTACAGACCGCCTTGCCGTCATGCGTCACGGTTTCGGAACGAATGACGAAGGTGGTGCCGGCACGGGTGCCGCGCACGCTCGTCAGCGTCGAGGCGGTGAACAGCCGCTGTCCGGGCACGATCGGCGCATGAAAGAAGAAATCGTGCTCGCCATGCAGGACGAAGTCCCCGGTCAGCTTGTCCAGCACCTCGACCATGCTTTGCATGACGGGCACATGGGAGAAAACGGGCGGCGCGAATTCACCTGCCAGATGCCGCGGGTTTTCGTCATCGACCGAGCGTGCGAACTGCGCCAGCCTGTGGCTGCTGGTACGGAACTCCTCGGAGTCACGTGACATGCCTATGGGCGGAGCCTTGGTGTTGAGGTGCCCCGGGGAGCCTGAATTCATAACGGGAGTCCTTCGACGAAATCACCCAGTTGCGGAAGCTTGGGTAGTCTGTGGTTCAACGCCTTCTCGACATCCTCGATCTGCCAGCGCCCATCCGTGCGCAGATCGATCTCGATGGCGCTTGGCGCGATCACCTCGATACGATTGCCATAGGCCTGAAAAACCTGTCCGGTCGCTGGACAGTCTTCCAGCGCAAGCCAGCAGATCAGTGGCGAAACATTGTCGGGCGAAAAGACGTCGAACACGCCGTCTGGCGGCGCTTGCAGCGACGTCTCGATGCGCGTGCGGGCCGAAGGGGAAACGGCGTTGGAGCGCACGCCGTATTTGATGCCTTCAAGCGCAAGCGTGCGCGACAGGCCGATTACCGCGAGCTTCGCCGACGCATAGTTTGCCTGGCCGAAACTCCCGACCAGCCCGGCGAGGGAGGTCGTGTGCACGATCGACGCGGCGACCTGTCTGCCGGCCTTGGTCTCGTTGCGCCAATATTCCATGGCGTGGCGCGCCGGCGCCGCATGGCCCTTGAGATGGACACGGATGACGGCGTCCCATTCGTCTTCGGACATGTTCGCGAACAGACGGTCGCGCAGGATGCCGGCATTGTTCACCAGGATGTCGAGCCCGCCGAATGTCTCGACGGCCATTCCGATCAGCGCCTGGGCCTCGCTCCAGTCCGCGACGTCGTGGCCGCTCACCATCGCCTTGCCGCCGTCCGCGATGATTTCGGCGACGACCGCGTTGGCGGGGGATACGTCGCGCCCTTGCCCGTGGAGATCGGCACCGAGATCGTTGACGATGACGGATGCTCCGTGCCTGGCCAGCGCAAGCGCATAGGAGCGGCCAAGACCCCGACCCCCGCCAGTCACCACCGCGATCCGTCCTTCAAGCCGACGCTTCGTCATTACGACAGCCTGTCCGATGATGTCGCGACCACCGCGCGTTCGCAGAAAAAAGGTGCAATCTGATCGCGCACGTCCACCTCGCTTGTCGCCTGCAAGGGTCGCTCTGGCGCCTGACCAACTGAATGGTCCGGCACTCACCCCCGCAGCCCTCGTCTCGTCCAATGTTTGACAGCAGACATCAAAATGAATATGAGGTCAATATCATTTTTATCGGCAAATCTCCATTCCAAGTCTGATTTCTCCATTCCAAGTCCGATCGCGGAAAGAGTAAAAGTCGCGGCAGGGATGGCGACGCCCTCTACGGCTTTGCACTGGACGCCAAGGTGGCGTTCGTGCCGGGCAGCGTCTTCGATCCGGCGGCGAAACTCCGAACGGCGATGCGCGCGAACTTCACCAGAAGTGCGCCGGCGGTGTGCTCGAGGCAGGTGTTTCCACGGCTTGCGGTAGCGGTCAAACGCTACCTGGCGTCAAACCACTGACCGTGACCGGACAAACAGGCGTTCGTCCGGCGAACGATCAGCGCCCGGGCGGATCCTTGCAATAGACCGCCCGGTACCAGAGCGTCGACAGCATGAGCGCGAGGTCTTCGTCGCCGGAGAGGCCTTCCTGGTCGAAGAGCGAGTCCCGGCTGACAATCACAGCATAGAGGTAGTGGAAGACCATTCCCTCCAGCGCGTGCGCCACCGCGACCGCCGATCCCGGCATGTCTTCCTTGTAGTTGCCGCGTCGCGAGATCGACCGGGCGAGGTTCTCGATCCACGTCTGGTGCCGTGGCCGCCACAATTGGCGGAATTCCGGCAACTGGCTCTGCAATTGCAGATGGCACTGCATAAGCCCGGCATTCGCGCGATAGGCGGCCACAAAGAACCTGTTGGTGTTCAAGATCGCGTCGAATTCACCGGTGCCGCGTCCGACCTGGCGTGCGCGATCATACAAATGCTCGACGAAGTCCAGCACCACCTCGATGGCGATCTCGTTCTTGTCGCGGTAATAGACATAGAAGGTTCCCAATGCCACGTCGGCATAGGTGCAGATGTCCGAGACCTTCACGTCCTGATAGCCGATCTCCTCGAGCGCCTGCGCCGCGGCAATCTTCAATCGATACTTGGTCCTGTCGCCTTTCGATGCGAAAGACCGCGAGGTCATCCCCACGGCCAGATGCTCGGCATACTTCTCGGCCTTGCCGCCGTTGCCGGCCGGCGCGGCCTTTTGTTGCGCCTTCACTGCCATGCGATCATCCTCCGCCCGGTGGTGTTGCACCAGCGTGTCCGTTTATCATTATTCGCGCCGGTGTGGTGGATTTGAAGTTCCTGTTGTTTGACGACATCAGCGTTCAGGAGCTTCAAAATCCAAAACCACACGAGAGTCCATCCAGTGCGTTCGAGTGGCCACGATAAAAATTGATATTGACTTCATATTCATGTTGTATGATTTCTGATTCCGCTGCCGTGCGCAAGCGGTGAGCCAGCGCGGCCTCATTTTTTGGGCGCCGTCCGCGATGTGCATCAGCGGCTGAAGGCTGAACAGGCTGGAGGACATCTCTTTGGACGTCGGATCTGAAATGGCGCTTTACGTCTTTCGCATGGCGAGCCCCTGTCTCCAGGGTTGGGATGATCCATGCCTCACATCTTGACCGCCTCACCCGTCTATATCGTCGGTGCGGCCGAGACGCCCCTTGGAAAGGTGCTGGACCAGAGCGAGCTGTCGATGGTGGCGCTGGCCGCCAAGGAGGCGCTGGGAGAAGCCGGGCTGGGCCTGCGCGATGTCGATGCGCTCTTCACCAACTATATGGGCGAGGAGGGGTCCGTCCAGCTTGGCGAATATCTCGGGGTGCGGCCTCGCTACGCCGAATCGTCTGATATGGGCGGTGCCTCTTTCGAGTTTTTCGTACACCATGCCATGACGGCGATCGCGACCGGCCGGTGCGATGTCGCGCTCATCGCCTATGCCTCGCGTCAACGCAGCCGCCGAAACCGCAAGAAGGCTGCTGCTGCTCTGGATGGTTCGCTCTCCGCGCAGTTCGAGACGCCCTACGGCATCCATTTTCCGATCGGTCACTATGCGCTGAGCGCGGCGCGCTACATGCACCAGTACGGCGCCACGCCAGAGCATCTGGCCGAGATTGCCGTCGCGGCGCGGCAATGGGCCGGGCTCAACCCGAAGGCCTGGATCCGCGATCCCCTCACCATCGAGGAGGTGATGGCGTCGCCGATGCTGTGCGATCCGTTGCGCAAGCTCGACTGCTGCCTGGTCACCGACGGCGGCGGCGCCATCGTGGTGGCGCGCAAGGACCGGGCGCGTGATGCCGCCAAACGGCCAGTGCGCGTCCTCGGTGCCGGCGAGAGCCATGTCCAGTGGCATGTCGCGCAGTGCCCCGACCTGACGGTGACGCCGGGTGTGGCCTCCGGCCGTGACGCCTTCGCAATGGCCGGCGTGAAACCGGGCGATGTCGACGTGTTCGAGCCCTACGACAATTTCACCCACGCCGTGCTGCTCTATCTGGAGGATCTCGGCTTCTGCGGGAAAGGCGAGGCGGGTGCCTTCGTCTCGGAAGGCCGCCTCAGGCCCGGCGGCAGCCTGCCCAGCATGACTTCCGGCGGCGGCCTTTCCTATTGCCATCCCGGTGCGCTCGGGATTCTCCTTTTGATCGAAGCGGTGCGCCAGTTGCGCGGCGAAGCCGGCGACCGCCAGGTTCCCGGCGCCGAAATCGCGGTCGCGCACGGCACCGGCGGCCTTGCCTTCTCGACAGCCTCGACCGTGGTGCTCGCCCGTGACTGACAATCTTTCCTTCTCCGATCTCGGCGCGGCCGACCCAACCACCGAGCCGTTCTGGCAGGCCTGCGTGGAAAGGCGGCTGACCGTGCAGCGCTGCACGGCCTGCGGGTCGCATCAGTTCTATCCGCGGCCGTTCTGCCTTTCCTGCGAGGCGACCGGGCTCGAATGGGTGGACGCCAAGGGAAGCGGCACGATCTATTCGCTTACCACGGTCCGCATGCCGGTCAGCGAGGATCTGGCGCCTCCCTACCTTCTCGCACTCGTCGATCTCGACGAGGGGCCAAGGCTGCTGACCAATATCGAGGCCGAAAGCGCAGGGATCGGCGACCGCGTGACCGTCGCGTGGCGGCGGCGCGACGGGTTGCCGCCGCTTCCCGTCTTCAGGCTTTCGGCCGGGTGATGCGATGACGATTGTCGCCGGCGCCGTGGACGACAGCATCGCCATGATCGGCGACCTCATCGGCTTTCCGACGGTGTCGCGCGATCCCAATCGCGATCTTCTGTTCTATGTGGAGGCATATCTCGCGCGCCACGGGATTGCCTGCGACATCATCTGGAACGACGACCGCACCAAGGGCAATCTGTGGGCGACGATCGGTCCGGCCGATGTGCCGGGCGTCATCCTTTCAGGACACAGCGACGTGGTGCCGGTCGACGGGCAGGCCTGGACAAGTGATCCGTTCGTGCTGCGACGAGCGCATGGACGCATCTACGGCCGGGGTGCCTGCGACATGAAGGGCTTCATCGGTATCGTGCTCGCCGCCGTTCCCGGTCTGGTGCGGCGCAACCTCAAGGTTCCGATCCATATCGCGATCTCCTACGATGAAGAGTTCGGCTGCACTGGCGTTCGCAGCCTGATCGACCGCATCGCCGGCATGCCGATCAAGCCGGCGCTCTGTATCGTTGGCGAACCGACCGGCATGCAGGTGGTGATCGGCCACAAGGGCGGCGGCATGTACCGGGCCACGATCGCCGGCAAAAGCGCCCATTCCAGCCTCGCGCCGACTGCCGTCAACGCCATTGAATATGCCGCGGAACTGATCGCCTTCATCAAGAGCTTGTCTTGCGAACACGCCCATGGCGGGCCGCACGATCATGTCTATGATATCAGCCATTCCACCCTGTCGGTGACGACCATCTCCGGCGGCACCGCACTCAACATCATTCCGAACAGCTGTGAATTCGGCTTTGACATCCGTTCGTTGCCCGAGGTCGATGCGCGCGCCCTGATCGAGCGTATCCGCGGCCATGCCGAAACCATGATCCTGCCCCGGATGCGGGCGATCGCGCCCGAGGCCGAAATCATCGTCGAGCCGATTGTCGAATTCGTCGGCCTGTCGACGCAGGCGGATCATCCCGCGGTGACGTTCATCAAGCGCCTGGTCGGACGCAACGATCACGTCAAGGTCGCCTACGGCACCGAGGCCGGCCTGTTCAGCAATTCGGCCGGGGTGGTCTCGGTTGTATGCGGGCCGGGATCCATCGAGCAGGCCCACAAGCCGGACGAATATCTCGATCTTGCCGAGATCGAACGCTGCCGTGCCTTTCTCGATCGCCTGGCGGGCCAACTCGAGGACGGCGGACTGCCGTGGCTGTGAAGCGCGGTTTCGACGCGATCGTCGTCGGCGCCGGAATAGCCGGCACGGCCAGCGCCTATTATCTGCGCCAGACCGGGCTCTCGGTGGCGCTGGTCGACACGCATCATCCCGGCTGGGGGGCGTCGGGCCGCAATCCTGGCTTTCTCTGGCTGCAGACCAAGGCGGCAGGGCTGGCCATGGACTTTTCGCTTGCCGGACGCCGGTTCGCCGAAACGCTTGCCGGCGAATTGCCGGATTTCGGCTTCCGCGCCAGCGGCGGGCTGATCACCTGGCGCGACGACGTCTTCGAGCCGGTGGCGCGCGCCTTCGTCGCAGACCGGGTTGCCGCGGGGTTGCCGGTGTCCCTGCTCGACCGGCCGGCTCTTCGAGATCTCTGTCCTGACATTTCGCCGGAGGTCTCCGGAGCGGTTTGGAATCCTCTCGACGCGCACCAGGACACGCGGCTTCTGGTGCGCCACCTTGCCGATGCTTTCCAGAACGGAGGCGGCAGCATCCTTGCGCCGGCGCGGGTCGAAAGTATCGCCCTGACGGATTCGACCTGCCGGGGTGTCAGGCTGGCGGATGGCACGGAAATCGAAAGCGGCGTCGTGGTGGTGGCTGCCGGGCCATGGTCCAACCTTTTGCTCGGACCGTTGGGGCTCGACATTTCCTTCACGCCGACGCGTTTCGAGGCGGCGGAGACCGCGCCGGCGCCTTTCAGGATAAAGCCCGTGATCTCGGGGCAGTCGCTGTTCCGCTTCTTCACGCCGCCGGGCATCGATGCGACAAGCCTGCCGCGCGAGCCGGTGGAACTCTTGCGCCCCGAACTCGGCTTTACCGGACAGATCGCAAGCTTCCCCGATGGGTCGCTGCAGTTCGGCTGCGCCTACGAGATCGGCAGCGACGATGACCGGGCGACAGTGGCCGGGCAGGCGATGGCATGCTCGATCATGAGCCGCAATTTTCAGGCGATGGCCAGCCTGCCGATCCTGAGGCAATGGGCAGGTATCGTCGCGCAGACGCCGGATGGCCTGCCCGTCATCGATGCCGGGAGTGGTCCCGAGGGATTGATCCTCAACACCGGTCATTTCTTCGGCAACCTCGCGGGCGTATTTTCCGGCGGGATCGTCGCTCAACTGGCAAGCGGGCAGGAGCTTGTCTATCCTGTTGAAGGATTTTCGCGACGGCGTTTCACTCGGGTGGCCGCGTAGCGTGGGGCAGGGACGTTGGTCGAAACAGTCCGACAGGGAGGAAGCATGCCGACAAGGATTTTCAGGGCCGCGTTTGAGCGGCTGGCGCCGGACGCGCTGGCGGACTGGGCAGCAATACCTGTCACGATCGTTTCCGATATCAGCGCCGGGCATGTGGTGGTCGACCCGCGCATCAGGCTGCTCCGGCCGCTCGCCATGGGCACGAGAATGGTCGGACAAGCGGTCACCGCCAGGTGCGACCGTTCCGATTTCGGGGCGATGCTGCACGCCATCGACATTGCCGGCCAGGGCGAGGTCGTCACCGTCGATGCCGGCGGCTGCCTGCAGACAGCCTATACCGGCGAAATCCTCTGCGGCCTGGCGCGGCGCAAGCGGGTCGCGGGCCTGATCGTCAACGGGGCGGTCCGGGATGTCGACACGATCGCCGGCTGGAACGATTTTCCTGTCTACGCGCTCGGCAACACGGCCAAGGGCCCGCTGTCGAAAGAGCATGGCACGGTCAACGGCGACATCGTCTTCGGCGGCGTCGCGGTAAGGCCCGGAGACATCATACTTGGCGACAATGACGGTATTGCCGTCATCCCGCTGGGCGACGCCGGGGCGTTTCTCGAACTGGCGCAGCAAAGAGTCCGCATGGAAGAACAGTGGGTGAGGGAACTCGCCTGCGGCCGGACACTGATCGATGTCTTCAGCGTCCCAGAGGCGATATGAGCCGAATCTTGATCGTGTCCTGACCAGGGCGAAAGACGCTTGAGAGTCGAACGTCACGACAATCCAATCGAGTCAAAAATGATATTGACTTCATATTCATTTCGCAGTCTGTTGATATAGCGGTATCCACTGCCGGCGAGAAGCCTGTCTCGCCCAGGAGATAGCCGTCCTGCTACGTGACTGCGTTCTCAATCCGGAGGGTTTGCCGATGGCGCAATCGGGCAAAGCCAAGAAGCTGGCCAAGTTCGATCCCACGCTGCTCGCAGTGCTGTCGAGCCGGTTCGAGTCGATCATCCGTGAGATGACGAACACGGTTATGAAAGCGAGTCGTTCCAGCGTCATCAAGAACGCCCGTGATATGTCCTGTGGCATCCTCACCTATGATCACCGGCTGGTTTCGGTGGAGGAAGCGCTGCCGATCCACGTCAATGCGCTCGAGCTGACCACAAGGCCCATCACCGAACTGTTTGACGACGTGAAAGAAGGCGACGCATTCCTCAACAACAGCCCCTTCTACGGTGTCACCCATCATGCCGACCTCACGCTTTGCGTGCCGGTGTTCTTCGAAGGCACACCACTGTTCTGGACCTTGTCGCGGTCACACCATGCCGACATCGGCGCGCCGGAACCCTCGACCTATCTGCCGTTCGCGGCAACGATCTACCAGGAGGGCGTGCATTTCCCGTGCGTTCGTATCCAGGAGAACTTCAAGGACAAGCAGGATCTGATCCGCATCGGCCTGCAGAAGATCCGGGTCAGCAACATCTGGTACGGCGACTACCGGGCGCAGGTCGGGGCTTGCCGAACCGGGGAGCGCCGTCTCAAGGAACTGGTGGCGCAGTATGGGATCGACACCGTCCGCGACTTCATCGAGGCGTGGATGGACTATGGCGAACGGCGCGCGATTGCCGCGATCAAGAAACTGCCGGCAGGTACCTACATTTATGAAGTCCGTCACGATCCGGTCGCCGGCGTCGCCGACGAGGGCATTCCGATCAAGGCGAAGGTGACGGTCGACCCGAAAAAGGGCCTGATCACCGTGGATGTGCGCGACAACCCCGACTGCGTCCCAGGCGGCCTCAACCTGACGGAGGCGTGCGCGGTGGCCTCTTGCCGGATAGGCGTCTACTACAATCTGGAAGCGAGCGTTCCGCACAATGAGGGCAGTTCGAGCCGGATCGTCCCGCTGCTGCGCGACGGTTGCGTCGTCGGGCGGCCGAGCCATCCGATCGGAACGTCCTGCGCCACCAGCAACGTCAATGAACGCCTAGCCAACGCGGTGCAATGCGCATTCTCCGAAATGGGCGAGCCCTATGGCATGGCGGAAGGCGGCGGCAATTTCTCGGCTGCCCTGGGCGTCGTCTCCGGCATCGACAGGCGCCGGGAAGCGAGCGTCGAATACATCACCCAGCTCATGCTGGCCCTGTCCGGCGGCCCTGCCAATCACGGCCATGACGGCTGGCTGACCTATGAGTGCTCGGTCGGCAACGGCATCATGGTCACCGACTCGATCGAGGTCGACGAAGCGACCTATCCTATCCTTGTCGAGGAACGGCGCATCCGCCAGGACAGCATGGGCTTCGGCCAATGGAACGGCGCTCCGGCCGTGGAGGGCGCCTACCGTTCGCTGACCGGCGACATGACGCTTTATGTCTGCGGCGATGGCGGCACATTTCCGGCCAAGGGCGTGCTCGGCGGATTGCCGGGTGCCAATGGCGGAACCTGGCGTCGCGGCCGAAATGCCGAGGTCGAGAGGTTGCCGGATTTCTACAACGGCGCGTTTACGGACGGCGAGGCCATCCTCTACCGCTCCTGCGCGGGCGGCGGCTATGGCCGGCCCGACCGGCGCGACCCAGAGCGTGTCGCGGAGGACGTCAACCGGAAATGGCTGAGCGTGGCGACCGCGCGCGAAGTCTACGGCGTCGCCCTGACGCTCTGCGACAACGGTATCGACTACCAGGTCGACACCGCCGGGACCGAAAGGCTGCGCGCGACAAACTGAACGCATGAGAAGAACAAGAAGGCGGCGGCAAGCCGACCGCCAATCTGGAACCAGAGGGAAAAGCGATGAAACAACGTCAATTGTCGAAAACTGGTCTTCTATCGAAAACGGGCCTGGCGGCCCTGGCGCTTGCCGCCGCCCTTTCGGGCGCGCGGGCCGAGGATCCGATCATCATCGGAGCTGCGATTGCCCAGAGCGGCGCGATCGCTCCCTATGACGACGGCCCGGCCAAGGCGATGGAGATCGCCGTGGACGAAATAAATGCCAAGGGCGGCATACTCGGCCGGCAGCTCAAGATCATCTATTCCGACACCAAGTCGGACATCGCCTATGGTGCGACGGCGGCGCAGGACGTCATCGACAAGGGCGCGAAGATGGTCGTGGTCACCTGCGACTATGACTATGGCAGCGCGGCGGCGTCAGTCGCCGATGGTGCGGGGCTGATTGCCTTCTCCACCTGTGCCGGCGATCCGAAGTTCGGCCCATCGGGCATTGGCCCGAACGCGTTCACCATGGCCACCGGCGCGCCCGGACAGGCGGTGGCGCTGGCCGAATGGGCGTATAATGTGAAGGGATGGCGCACAGCCTATGTGCTGCTCGACACGACCATCGCCTTCGACGCCAGCTTCGCCGACTTCTTCACGCGCCGCTGGACCGAGTTGGCCGGACCCGAAGGACTTATCGGCAAGGACACGTTCGGCGGCGAGGATCCCCAGATCGCCAGCCAGATTACCCGCATCAAGGCATTGCCCAAGCAGCCGGATGTAATGGTGCTCAGCTCGTTTCCACCAGGCGGATCGAGCGCGATGCGCCAGTTGCGTGCGGCCGACGTCAATGTGCCGCTGCTCGGCTCCGAGTCCTGGGATGGTGACTATTGGCTGGAGGCCGTTCCCAATCTCAGCAATTTCTACCTCGTGACGTATGGTTCCGTTTTCGGCAACGACAGCCGTCCGGAAGTCGTTGCGTTCATGGACAAGTTCAAGAAGAAGTTCGACACACGTCCGGTTACTTCCCATGCGATGACTGGCTACAGCGTCATCCAGGGCTGGACGAAGGCGGTCGAGAAGGCCGGTACATTCGATACCGACAAGGTCCGCGACGCGCTGGAGACCTTTGTCGACGAGCCGCTGCTTGCCGGACCAACCACCTTCACCAAGGATACGCACATCAACATGCGGCGCGATCTCATTCTGCTCGAGGTAAAGGACGGCAAGCCCGGCAACGTCATCAGTGTCATCAAGGCGGAGCAGATGCCGAAGTAGCCCTCGCATCGCAAGCCGCATCATGTCCGTACAGCAGACAGCCGGTTCAGAGCCGACCGTGTCCACGTTGGATGTCAGGGATGTCGTCGTCGACTTCCAGGGTCTGCGTGCGATCGAGAATGTGAGCCTGACGTTGAGACCGGGGGAAATCCTCGGCCTCATCGGTCCGAATGGCGCCGGCAAGACGACCCTGATCAACGTCCTGACCGGGTTCCAGACGGTGACGCAGGGCAGCGTCCACATGAATGGAGTGGATATCGGATCCTGGAAACCGCATGAGCGCAGCCGCAGAGGGCTCGTGCGCACCTTCCAGAGCGTGCTGCCCTTTGTCGGACTGACGGCGCTCGAGAATGTCGAGGCCGGCGGCGTGGCGATCGGCATGAGCCGGCGCGAAGCACGCGCCGAGGCGCGCCGCATCCTCGGCGAGATGGGGCTTTCGGCCAAGGCCGACAGGCCCGTCGGCACACTGCCGTTC
The DNA here is from genome assembly GCF_056868045.1 of Mesorhizobium sp. HAY1-8B. Taxonomy (NCBI): domain Bacteria; kingdom Pseudomonadati; phylum Pseudomonadota; class Alphaproteobacteria; order Hyphomicrobiales; family Phyllobacteriaceae; genus Mesorhizobium; species Mesorhizobium sp. HAY1-8B. The sequence goes on along the minus strand of NZ_CP200321.1, from coordinate 6,058,763 downwards.
GGCGAGGAGCGGCGTGTCGGCATTGCCAGGGCCGTCGCCATGAGACCGCGCTTCCTGTTGATGGACGAGCCTGCGGCCGGGCTCAACGATGCGGAATGCAACGATCTCCAGCAGATCATCAGGAGCATCGGAGAGCGGCTCGACTGCGGCATCCTTTTCATCGAACACCGCATGTCGCTGGTGTTTCAGCTTTGCCATCGGATCCAGGTGCTTCAGCTTGGCCGCACGCTGGCCATTGGTTCGACCGCGGAAATCAGGGCTGATGCCAAGGTCCGCAAAGCCTATCTCGGCGAAGAGGATCCCGCGCCTTGCTGAATATCCGCGACCTGCACGTCAACTATGGCAACATCGTTGCCTTGCGCGGCGTTTCGCTCGATGTCGGTGAGGGCGAGATCGTCGCCGTGATCGGCCCGAACGGCGCCGGCAAGTCGACGCTGTTGCTGGCGGTCGCCGGCGTGGTGAAAGCACGCGCCGGCAGCATCGAGCTTGCCGGGCGCAACACCGCCCAGATGCAGGCCGAAGCGCTTGTTTCCGCCGGGCTCTCGCTGGTTCCGGAAGGCCGCCACATCTTTGGTTCGCTGAGCGTGGCGGAAAACCTGGCGCTCGGTGCGACGGTTCGCCGGGACAGAAAGCAGATCGCGGCCGACATCGACAAAGTGCTGGCCATGTTTCCGGTGCTGAAGGACCGGTATCGGCAGCGTGCCAACAAGCTTTCGGGCGGCGAGCAGCAGATGCTGGCAATCGGCCGTGCGATGCTGGCGCGACCAAAGCTCCTGCTTCTCGACGAACCATCGCTTGGGCTGGCGCCACTGGTGGTCAACCAGGTCTACCAGGCGGTACTCGAACTCAGGCGCTCGGGTGTCACGGTGCTGATCGTCGAGCAGAACGTGACACGCGCGCTGGCAGCGGCCGACCGCACCTATGTGCTGAGTTCCGGAGCAATCGCGATGTCGGGCAAGTCGGCCGACCTTTCGGGCACGGCCGCGTTCGACGCGGCCTATTTCGGTGTCGCGGGTGAAGGGGGAAAACCATGATCTTCCTGCAAAACGCCATCGACGCCATCAGCCTCGGCGCTGTCTACGCGTTGGCGGCATTGGGGATCGGCCTGATCTTCAGCATCATGCGGCTGATCAATTTCGCCCATGGCGAGCTGATCATGGCCGGCGGCTTCACGCTTTTTTCCTTGGTCGGCCAACCGCTTCTGGTGATGATCCTGGCGGCCATCATGATCACCACGATCCTGGCGCTCGGCATGGAGCGCGTTGCCTTCCGGCCGCTGCGCAAGGCCAATCCCGCAACGCTGCTGATCGCTTCCTTCGCGGTTTCCTATCTTGTGCAGCACACCGTGCTGATGATGTTCGGATCGCGCGCCATCGGCGTCGCCTTTCTCTCGGAACTCGGCACCAGCGTTGAATTCGGCGGCTTGCGCGTGCCACGCCTGCAGATCGTTACGATCGCAACCACACTCTGCCTGATGGCCGGGCTTGTCGTCTTCTTCCGCTTTTCGCGGATCGGACTGCAGATGCGCGCCGCCGCCGAGGATTTCACCATGGCCCGTCTCGTCGGGGTTCGTGCCAACCGGGTCATCGCCTTTGCATTCGCGATCTCCGGCGTGCTGGCAAGCATGGTGTCGCTTTATCTCGTCGCCCAGACCGGCAGCGTATCCTACAAGATGGGTGTGTCGATGGTGCTGATCGCCTTCGTCTCGTCGGTCATCGGCGGTATGGGATCGGTCGCCGGCGCGGCCCTTGGCGGCTTCCTCGTCGGCGTCGTCTCAGTCTCGCTTCAGGCCTATCTGCCCGTCGACCTGCGGCCCTATCGCGACGCCTTCGTCTTCCTGATGTTCATCCTGTTCCTGTTCTGGCGCCCGGATGGACTGCTGATGAGTCGCGCCGACCGGGAGCGGGTGTAGGCATGAACAATGATACCGCGCTTCGTCCGCTGCAGACGGCGGCCATCCTGATCCTGCTCCTGCTGACGGTGGCACTGATCGCGACGGCCACGCCGTCGGCCATGCAGCGCACCATCGTCGAGGCGATGATCAAGCTTGTCGTCGTGGTCGGCCTGTTCATCTTCGTCGGCAATTCCGGCGTCTTCTCCTTCGGCCACGTCGCCTTCATGGCGATTGGCGGCTACATGTCCGCCATTCTCACCTTGTCGCCGGCGCGCAAATCCGTCCTGCTCGACCTGCCGGGCAGCATCGAGGCGCTGCAACTGCCCTGGCCGGTCGCGCTGGTGATCGTCGTGCTCGCCGTCGGCCTGATCGCCCTGCTGGTCGCCTGGCCACTCTGCCGGTTGCGCGGCATCGCGCTGCCCATGGCGACCTTCGCCATGCTGGTCATCACCTTCGTCGTCGCATCGAACTGGCAGCAGGTGACCGGCGGACGCCAGGCACTCGTCGGGCTTCCCCGCTACACTGGCCTGTGGGTGGCTTTCGGCGGCGCCTCGGTCGCGATCATCGTTGCGGCGGTCTATGGTACGACTCGCCACAGCCTGATGCTGCGCTGCTCGCGTGAAAGCGAGGTCGCCGCTGCCGCCACCGGCATCGACCTCGAGCGCGAGAGGCTTATCGCCTTTGTCCTCAGTGCCATGGTGGTGGCCCTGGGCGGCGTGCTGTTCAGCCACTTCATCGGCACCATCACCGCCAACACCTTCTATCTCGACCTCACCTTCGTCACGCTGACGATGCTGGTGGTCGGCGGCATGCGCAGCCTGACCGGCGCTTTTGTAGGCGTGGCCTTCATCTCGACCATCTCGGAACTGTTCCGATCCATCGAACGCGGCGTGTCCATCGGCGGGCATGTCCTGTCGGCGCCCCCCGGACTACAGGAAATTGCGCTCGCGGTGATCCTGCTCGCCATCCTGATCACCCGGCCGGCCGGCTTGCTTGGCGATCGCGAAATAAGTTGGCCGCAACGGTCACGGCACCCGAACACGACAAAGCAACAGGAATAGAATTATGTTCGTCGCCTGCATCGACATTGGGGGAACGTTCACCGACCTTGTGCTGTATCGCGAGGGCGCGGATCTCGAGATCCACAAATCGCCGACAACACCGGGAATGTTCGAGCGCGGCTTCATCGACGTGCTTGAGGTGGCGGCCAGGAGCCACGACATGGCACTGGCCGATTTCCTGTCCAAGATGAACATGATCGTGCACGGCACGACCGTTTCGACGAACGCGCTTGTCGAGGGCAAGGTCGCGCCAACCGGCCTGATATGCAACGCCGGTCATCCCGACATCCTTACGCTGCGCGAATCCCCGCGCAAGCGCGCTTTCAACATCAAGATCGATTTCCCGCCGCCCTATATCCATCGTAGCCGCACCTGCGAGGTTCGTGGTCGCATCGATTCGATGGGCAACGAGGTCGAAGGCCTCAACGACGACGACGTGCGCGCGGCCGCGCGCCATCTCAAGGCGTGCGGCGTCGAGGCGATTGCCGTGTGCCTGCTCTGGTCGATCGTCAATTCGACCCACGAGCGCCGCGTCCGCGAGATCATCGAGGAGGAGCTTCCGGGCATTCCCGTGACGCTCAGCCACGAACTCAACCCGATCCCGCGCGAATATCGGCGCACCATATCGACAGCCATCAACGCTTCGCTCTATCCGATCGTCAGCGAATATGTGGGCAACCTCACGCGCGCTCTGAAGAAGGCCGGCTACGATGGCGAGCTCCTGATCGCCAACTGCGTCGGAGGCATGATGCCGCCGGAGGAGATCGTCGCGCGGCCGATCTACAGCGTGATGTCGGGCCCGACGCTGGCGCCGATCGCGGCGACCAGCCTTACGGACGCCAGCAACGTCATCGTCGTCGATATGGGAGGCACCACCTTCGACGTCTCGGCATTGCGCGACCGGCACCTCGTCGTCACCCCGGAGGCGACCTTCGGCATGGAGATGCTGGGCATACCGAAGATCGACGTCCGCTCGGTCGGTGCTGGTGGCGGCAGCATTGCCTGGGTCGATGCCGGCGGGCTGCTGCGTGTCGGCCCGCACAGTGCCAGCGCAGTGCCAGGGCCGGCCTGCTACGGCCGCGGCGGCACGGAGCCGACCGTGACCGATGCCAATGTCGTGCTCGGCATTATCGACCCCGACTATTTTCTCGGCGGTCGCATCAAGCTGGACCGCGCGAAGGCCGAGGCCGCGGTCGGCAAGATCGCAAGGCAATTGAAGATCGGCCTGATGGAAGCGGCTTACGCGATCTACACCACGACCAACCACAACATGATCGGCGCGATCGAGGATATCACCGTCAACGAGGGCATCGACCCGCGCGACAGCTATGTCGTCAGCGGCGGCGGGGCGACCGCCTGCCACATTGGCGACATGGCCCGCATCCTCGGCATCAAGAGTTTCATGGTGCCGCGCTTTGCGGCAGGGCTGAGCGCCTATGGCGGCCTGATTTCCGACATACGCTGGGAAGAGACCGGCACGCTGAACACCACCGACCGGGACTTCGACCTCGCCGGCGTCAACCGGCTGCTGGCATCGCTCAAACGGCGGGGCGGGGCTTTCCTCAAGCGGTCCGGGCTCGATGCGAAATGGCAGCGCTTCGAATTCGCCTTTCAGGGTCGCTATCTCTATCAGTCCTGGGACATCGAGGTGCCGTTCGACCTGTCCGAAGGCAAGCTTGCCAAGGGCGCGCTCGCCGAACTGGTGGCTGCTTTCCATGCCCAGCACGAGCGTATCTACACGATCAAGGACGAGGCCGACACCGTGGAGTTCACCACCTGGAAGGTGCGTGCCATCGGCGATACTGGCGGCAAGGCGCGCCGCGGGTCGCCGCTGTCGCCCCAGCGAGGGAAAATCCGACCCAAGTCAAGCCGCGATATCTACCTCGACAAGGGTTTTCGCGAGGTCCCGGTCTACGACGCTAGCCTGATCGGCGCGGGCGCAAAACTGGAAGGCCCAGCCGTGCTCGAGCTGCCGACAACGACGATCCTGCTCCTGGATAACCAGAAAGTGCGGGTCGATGGGCAGGGCAATATTCTGGTCGATCTGGTACGGGAATAGAAAGCTGGCCAGCGGGCCTTGTCATAACCGCGCGATGGATTTCCTCGGTTCCTTGGAAGAAAGCCGGGAACTCCGCCTCTCCGCACAAACGAAATGCCATACGGCGGAGGCCCCTTTGGCAACAAAGGGCAACAGACTCGATAGGGAGAGATGGTCTCGGCCATCTCTGCCGCCTGCGTAAGATCAGGCCGGTGATGTCTCGCGCACGAAATGGGTAGGCGAAACGGCATTCATCGGTAGGCGGACCGGGACAAAGTCAACGCCGCGTACCGCGCTGGGAATCTCATCCGACATCGGTTCGCGTCCAACCGGTCGTCGCGCTGGATCCGCTACGGGAACCGCCGAAAGCAGCTTGCGCGTATAAGGGTGTTGAGGATTGCCGAAGACCGATCGGCGGTCGCCGATCTCCACGATCTCACCCAGATACATGACGGCAACGCGATGCGCGATGCGCTCGACCACGGCCATGTCATGGCTGATGAACAGAATGGCGATGCCCATGTCGCGCTGCAGGTCCATCAACAGGTTGATGACCTGGGCCTGGATCGTAACGTCGAGCGAGGCGACCGCTTCATCCGCGATGAGGAGGCGGGGATCGAGGGCCAAAGCCCTGGCGATGCAGATGCGCTGCCGTTGGCCGCCCGAGAAGGCATGAGGGTAGCGTTCGAGATATTCCGGCGGCAGATGCACTTTTGCCAGCAGGTCCGCCGCCCGTTTCTGCAACTCACTGCCGCGCGCGATGCGGTGGACGCGCATCGGGTCGGTCAGGGCCTGCCCGATCGTCATCCGCGGATTGAGCGAGGAGAACGGGTCCTGGAAGACCATCTGCACCTCGCGCCGGAAGCCCGCAAGGGTTGCCCGTCCTGCGCCGATCATCTCCTTGCCGTCATAGCGAATGGCGCCGGACAAGGGCTTGTCCAATTGCATGATGCTGCGCGCCACGGTCGACTTGCCGCAGCCCGATTCCCCCACCAACGCCAGGGTCTCGCCCGGGAAAATATCGAAGGAAACGCCCTCAACCGCATGAACCCGGCCGGCGACGCCGCCGAAGATACCGCCTCTCAGGTCGAAACGCGTAACAAGCTCGCGGACTTCGACCAAGGGCTTTCTGTCCGCTGCGAGCGGTGCGGCGCTCATGCCGAGACCTCCGGCTGCGAGACTTCGGCATTGTATATGACCAGCGGGAATTTCTCGGGCCCATCCTTGTCGGCCATGCTGCCCAGCCTCGGCACCGCCGAGATCAGCGCGCGTGTGTAGCGGTGTCGGGGGTCTACGAGGATCTGGTGCACCGAGCCTGATTCCACGATCTCGCCCTTCAGCATGACACAGACGCGATCGGCGATTTCCGCGACCACACCCATGTCATGGGTGATGAAAAGAACGGACATGCCGATATCGCGCTGCAGTGCCCGGACAAGGTCCAGAATCTGCGCCTGGATGGTGACGTCGAGCGCGGTGGTCGGCTCATCGAGGATCATCAAGGAAGGGCGGCAGGCCAAGGCAATGGCGATCATGACGCGCTGGCGCATGCCGCCGGACAATTGGTGCGGGTATTGGTCGAGCCTGAGAGCAGCGTCCGGCACGCGCACAAGCTTGAGAACATTCAGCGCGATGTCGCGCGCCTCGCGCGGCGACTTGCCCTGGTGTCTCGTGACCACCTCCGCAATCTGGTCGCCGACGGTGAACACCGGATTGAGGCTCGACATCGGGTCCTGGAACACGATCGAGAACTCAAAGCCACGGAGCCCCTCCATACGCTTTTCGGAAAGCTTTGCCAGGTCGGCTACACCGCCGTCCTTGAGCCTCATCAGGATGCGGCCGCCCGTGATCCTGGCGCCGTCATATTCTGTCAGACGCATTACGGTCATGGCCGTGACCGATTTGCCCGAACCCGACTCGCCCACCAATGCCACCGTCTCGCCGCGCTTGATCTGGAACGATACGCCCTGAACAGCCCGCACCGCTTTTGTCGCCGTCGACCCGAAGCAGACTTCAAGGTTCTCGACTGACAGGATCACATCGTCGGGAAGGCTCGCGGTGGCGGCGGACTTGACGGTCAAAAGGCACTCCAGGCGCAATGGTCGCGACACCCGGTATCGAACGCAGTGAGCATGCGGGCTGTCAATAGGGCCCCGTCACCAGGTCGCCTGGAAGCCGTGCTTTGGAATGCCCCGGAATGCCTCGCCAGACGGCATCTGCCCTGTGATTGTCAGGCTTCCCGGTCTCTCCACCAGAGTTATGCAATCTCTGCATCGCCCTGTCGGATTTCGCATTAAACGCGCGAATGGGCCCTCGGTCCACTCAGCGCATGGTCAGTGTCGGATCAACCAGGTTGCGTCCGCGCGTCTGCTCCGCGGTTCGCGAGAGATATTTCCACAGCGCTTCGCCGTCCCGGCTGCGCGCGCCCACACGGCGGAAAATCCTGATCTCGATCTCCAGGGACAGCTGTTGTCCGCCAATCTGGATGAGTTCACCCTGGGCGATCGATTTCTGAACACAGATCTGCGGCAGCCAGACCACGCCTTGCCCGGCGATCGCCATCTGCTTCAGGCCTTCGGCAAGCGAGGACTGGTAGACGATGCTGAGATTGAGAGGACGCCGCCAGCGCGACTGGATGAGCGAGATCAGCTTGCCGAGATAGCCGTCGCTCCAGGAATAGGCGAGGTAGGGAATCCTGGTGCCCTCCGGCACATCGACATCGAAGAGCGGCGCTCCCATCTGGTCGACACCAGACACCAGAACGAGGCGATCCCTGCCGATTTGAAGCGATTCGAAGGGTCCGCCCTCAAGGACCGGCGGACCGTCGGGGTGATCGTAAGTGATGGCGAAATCGCATTTGCCGGACGACAGGTGCTCGACGCATTCCAGGAAGTCGCCAGTGTGCATGCTGCTGCGGACCGGCGCATTTGGCATTTCGGGCTGGCTGATCCACCGGGGAAAAAAATAGATGGCCAGCGTATGAAGCGCGGCGAAAGTGAGAAGCCGTGAGCTGGCGCCGGCGGCGTTGCGGCAGTCCGTCCGCAGGCGGTACATGTCGCGAAGCATTTCCTGGCAGCGCGGAACGAAAATGTTGCCCGCGCTGGTTAGGTGCACCGGATATGTACTGCGGTCGATGAGTTCGGCGCCGACCCAAGCCTCCAGCGCCTTGATGCGACGGCTGAAGGCCGGCTGCGAGATATTCCGGGACGCGGCGGCGGTCGAGAAATTCCGCGTCGCGGCGATCTTGAGGAAGTCTTCAAACCACGCCAGCTCCACAGTCGACCTCATGCATTATTCGCATAACTGATCCTATCTACGCATTGGACAGTGGCGCAAGCCTCCTCCTAGCTTTCGCACGCAACGATAAAAAGACCTCGAGTCAATTGTGGGAACATACTCATGAAAATGAAACGTGCCTTGGCACTAGCGTTCTGCATGGGCATAGGCGCTTTTGCGTCGCCTGCCGTGGCAGAAACCAAGAATCCCGGAACGTTTGTGTTTCTTTGGACTGACGATGTTCAGTCCTTTGATCCGGCCTACATTGCAAACACGCCGAGCTCCTACGGCGTGCTCAACGTCTACAGCCGCCTGTTGAATTACAACGGCTCCCAGATTTCCGAATTCGTGCCTTCCTTGTCGTCGGAAGTGCCGAGCCTCGAAAACGGCCTGATCAAGCAGAATGCGGACGGTTCGGTCAGCTACACCTTCCCGATCCGGAAGGGCGTCCACGCACACAAGGTCGGCATCAAGGGCGATGACGGCAAGATCACCTGGCAGTACTATGACGGGCTGAGCGACGAGCAGAAGGCCAAGATCGAGCCGGGCTATGGCGAGATCACCGCCGAAGACGTGCGTTACTCGCTGCTGCGCGCCATCCTGATGGGCCAGTCGTGGATGTCCAACGCCATCACCGAGGTGGTGACGGCGAGCAAGTACACCGACGTCGCCAAATGGGTCGAAGCCGAAGGCAAGGTGTCGGACATCAAGGATGCCAGCCCCGAAGCGCTGCGGAAGGTATATGACGAACTCGCGTCGCAGATCACCGTCGAGGGCGACAATGTCACGCTGAAGCTGCCGAAATCCTTCCCCGCCACGCTTGGCGTTCTGGCGCTGCCGTTCGGTGCCTCGATCGTCGACAAGGAATGGGTCGCCTCCGTCGGGGGGTGGGATGGCGACGGGAATACCTGGAAGAAGTACTACCGTCCCGAACTCGGCGACGATCCGCTGTTCGCCCAGGAAAACGGGACCGGTCCGTTCATGCTCGACGAATGGGATCGAACCGATCGCCGCATCACGCTGAAGCGTTTCGACAATTACTTCATGGGCAAGGCCTCGCTCGAGCGCGTGGTCATGCGCACGGTTCCGGAATGGACCACGCGTCGCCTGCAGTTGCTCTCCGGCGATGCCGACTTCGTGACGACGCCCGTCGAGTTCCTGGACGAGCTCAGCAAGACGGACGGTGTCAAGGTCGTCGACGGCCTGCCCAAGGTGTTCAGCCGTGGCCTGTATTTCGCGTGGCCGCTGGATGATGCCGACAACCCCGCCATCGGCAGCGGCAAGCTGGACGGCAACGGCATCCCGCCGGACTTCTTCTCCGACATCGACGTTCGTCAGGGCTTCAACTACGCCCAAAACTACGATGCGCTGATAAAGCAGGCGCTGCTCGGCAAGACCGTGCAGGCGCGCGGTCCGACCGTGCGCGGCATCATGGGCTACCGCGCGGACTCGCCGATCTACAGCTACGATCCGAAGAAGGCCGCGGAGCACTTCAAGAAGGCCTTCGGCGGCAAGCTTTGGGATACCGGCTTCACCTTCACGGCCTATGTGCAGGAAGGAACGCCGCAAGGCACGGCCGCACTTTCCGCGCTCCAGCAAGGACTGCAGCGGATCAACCCGAAGTTCAAGATGAAGATCCAGTCGCTGCCCTGGGCCTCCATCTCGGACAAGCTCAACAATCGTGAAAAGCCTGCCTCGCCGCTCACCTACATGGGCTGGGGACCGGACTATTCCGACCCGGGTGGTCCGCTGGGTGCGGCGACCTACTATCTGTCCCCGACCGGTCTTGTCGGTGGCATGCTCGGCCAAGGCTACCGTGACCTGATGACGGAGAAGTTCAAGCCGCTTCTCGACCAGGCTTGGGCCTCGAGCGATCCCGCCGTGCGTGAGCCGATCTATGCCAAGCTGCAGGAGATGTCCTACGACTATGCCACCACGCAGTTCCTCTGGGAGGACTTCGGGTACATCGTCACCCGCAGCAACATCGACGGCTACGTGCACAACATGATCCTCTACGGCGCCTGGGATTTCTATCCCGTCACCAAGAAGGCCGACTAGAGAGCTTCGGGTTTCGCCGGGTGCCATCGTCGCCCGGCGAAACGGCTATTCCTCATGGTGCGGATGCTGATGTGCTGAACTACGCTTTGCGGCGGCTCCTGATGTTGCCGGTCGTTCTCTTCGCCCTGTCGCTGATGCTTTTCGCGCTGCAGATGTCGCTGTCGCCGACACAGCGTCTGGCGGCGTACGCGCCGTCCCCGGATTTCCTCAAGGGCGGCCAGGACAGCATTCGCAGGATGATCGAGCAGTATGGGCTGAACGATCCCTTCTACATTCAATACGGACGCTGGATCGGCAATATCCTGAGCGGCAACCTGGGCTGGTCCGAGACCGCGCGCCAGCCTGTTGCTCACGCGCTGGCTTCCCTGCTGCCCGCGACGCTGGAACTGGTCCTGCTGGCGTTCATTCCCGGCTTTCTGCTCGCCATCTACCTGGGCTCGCGGGCCGGCATCCATCTCAACCGTTGGCCGGACCATGTGATCCGCATCTTCACCATCCTGGGCTGGTCATTCCCGGTCTATGTCTTCGGACTGCTGATGCTGCTGATCTTCTACTCCGCGCTTGACTGGTTCCCGCCCGGGCGCCTCAGCCAGTGGGCCCAGGCCGCCGTCACCTCGCCCGGCTTCACCCGCTACACCGGCGCGAACACGATCGACGCGCTGCTCAACGGCAATCTGGCCATTTTCTGGGATTCGCTCAGGCATCTCGCCGCCCCCGTCATAACCCTGACCTACGTCAATCTTGCCAACATGACGCGTGTCATGCGCACGTCGATGCTGGAAACGCTGCGCCAGGACTATGTCCGCACGGCACGCGCAAAGGGCATGCCCCGGCGTGTGGTGGAACTGCACCATGCCAGGCGCAACGCGCTGCTTCCTGTCACGACGATCGCCGGAATGGAACTCGCCGCCATGATGGGTGGCGTCGTCATCACCGAAACCATCTTCGACTATGCGGGCCTCGGCCAGTTCGCGGCCAAGACGGCCGCCAACCTGGATTTTCCGGCCGTGCTGGGCTTCGGGCTCTACTTCGCGGTCGTTCTCGTGGTGCTGAACCTGGCCGTCGACATGATCTATCCGCTGCTCGATCCGAGGGTAAAGACGCGATGAGAGCGCTTGGCTATCTGAAGCGTAATCCGATCTCGCTGGTTGGTGTGCTGCTGTTGCTGGCATTCGTGCTGATCGCGATTTTCGCGCCGGTACTTGCACCGCCGCAGGAATTCCAGATGTCGGTATACGACACGCCGAGAGCGGGTTTCCTGGCGACGCCGCAACCGCCGTCGCCCGAGGCGATCTTCGGAACAACCGAGGGCCAGTACGACATCTACTACGCCGTGATCTGGGGCACCCGCACGGCATTCAAGATCGGCCTCGGCGTCGTCGCCATCTCCGTGCTGATCGGCACGATCATCGGATCGCTCGCGGCCTTTTACGGCGGCATCGTGGACGAAGTGCTGATGCGTATCGTCGACGTCTTCATGGCGGTTCCCTTCCTCATCGCCGCCATGGTCCTGACCGCCCTGCTCGGCAAGGGACTCGGGCCGATAACCGTCGCGCTGACGACTTTCGGATGGATGGGTTATGCGCGTGTGGTGCGCAGTGAAATCCTGCGGATCCGCGAGATGGATTTCGTGAATGCGGCGAGAAGCTACGGCGCCGGCGATTTCAGGCTGATCGTATTCCACATCCTTCCCAACGCGTTCTTCCCTGTGCTGGTTCTGGCTACCATGGCGACGGGTTCGATGGTGCTCACCGCGTCCGCCCTGAGCTTCCTCGGAGTGGGCACGGAGGAAGGCTACGCCGATTGGGGGCAGTTCATCGCCTATGCGCGCAACTGGATCGTCGGCCAGCCCGGCAATCCGTTCCAGTACTGGTACACGCTCGCCTTTCCCGGAGCCGCGATCTTCCTGTTCGTGCTGGCGTGGAACCTCGTCGGCGACGCCTTGCGCGACATTCTCGATCCCCGCCATACAAACTGAAATCAGGGAGTATCCCCCGTGTCTTCGCTTTCCCCCACGCCATCGAGCTTCTTGAAGACCTTATCCGCCACGAGGTGGAGGACAAGGCGATCCCGTCGATCTCCTATGCCCTGGTCGACAGGGACGGCCTCATGACGCACGGCCACATACAGCGGCACGATCGCCACTTCGACATGAAGGACGACACCTGTTTCCGCATTGGTTCGATCACGAAGACCTTCACATCGGTTGCCATCATGCAACTCGTGGAGAAGGGACTGGTCGACCTTGATGTCGATGTCTCGGAGTATCTGCCCGGTTTTCACCCGGTCAATCCGTTCGCCGGGCGTGAAAGCGGACCCCACGGCTCGCATGTGAGCCTGGGCAAGCTCATGAGCCACACCGCCGGGATCGTGCGCGAACCCAAGAGCGGGCACTATCTGGATTCACACAAGCCGCCGCTGGCCGACACCGTCGCCGAGCTTGCCACATCCACGTTGAAGCAGGATCCCAGCGCCGGCATCATGCATTATTCCAATGCCGGCATTGCCGTGGTCGGCATGGTGATCGAGCGGGTGACGCGAAAGAGCTACTCCGACTACATCACCGAGAACATCCTGAAACCGCTGGGCATGAACGACACGTCGTCAGGCATGGCCCCGGGTATCCGTGAAAGGCTGGCGCCGGCCGACATGTGGACGCTGGACGGGGACAGCCCCGCGCCGGTGTTCAATCTGGGCGGATCGCCCGCCGGCAACATCTTCTCCACCACTTCCGATATGGCCAACTACACGCGGTGCCTGCTGCGGGGCGGCTTCGCGCCCAACGGCGATTCCATTGTCAGCCCCGCATCGCTGCGCAAGATGTGGACCCCGATCGGCAAACGCCCCGAAGGTCACAACAAGGACCTCAACGGGTATGGGCTGTGCTTCGGTGTCGGTGACATGGACGGGTGGACCTCCGTCGGCCATGGCGGCGCGGTTTACGGCTATGCGTCGCAGATGATGCTCCTGCCGAGGGCCGGCTTCGGCGTCCTGATCTTCGCCACGCTTGATTTCGCCAACCAGATAGCCTCCCGGCTCGCGGGCGATGGCTTGCGCATCGCCCTTGCCGATAACGGCATGGGACGCATGCCGCTTCGCAGCCAGACCCCGCCGCCCATCACCGAAGACCAGTTCGCAAGCCTGCCCGGCCTCTATCGTCATGAGGTGGGCGGCGAGGTCGTCGAGGTGAAGAACAAGGACGGCAAGCTCTATCTGATGGGGGAGGGCGTGCCGCTGCAGATCCGTCCGGTCTCGGGCAACGACTTCGTCATCGACGGACGCATCTACGGTCGCGGCGCCGACTACGCGCATATGAATCTCTCCTTCTCCAAGGCCAACCAGCTGACCTGGAAAGGAGCGAACTGGTCGCGTGTCGATAGTCTGCCTGTCGAGAAGGTGCCGCCGGAGATCGCGCCGCACCTCGGCGAGTACGGCCCGGATTTCAACATCACCTATCTGACCTACAGCCACGGCCAGCTGAAATGCCTGATCGAGTATTTCTGCACCCATACCTGCGAGCCCGTGGATGCCGGCCGGTTCCGCATGCACGGGCTGCTCTACGAGGAGGAGATTCTCGAGCTGGACGCCGTCGACGACAATGGACGCCGCGGCATTCGCGTCGGCCCCATGTTCCTGGAGCGACGGCGGGCTGAAATGGCAGCCTGAGACGCCTCGGCCCGGGCAGCCACGCTGCGCGGGCCGCCTCCACCGCACGAGCCCGGACGCCATTGAAGCCGTGTGCGCGGTGACCTTCTCTGAAATCGAAAGGCAAGCACATGAAAGTCTTTATCAGCGCCGACATCGAAGGTACGGCGGGCATCACCAACTGGGACGAGGCGCGCAAGGGCAATCCCGACTATGCCGAGTTCCGGGAATACATGACCGACGAACTGGTCGCAGCCTGCGAAGGCGCCAAGGCGGCGGGTGCGACCGAAGTCGTCGTCAAGGACGCCCATTCGACGGCGCGCAACCTTATCCTGTCCAAGCTTCCAGCCTATGTCCGCATCGTGCGCGGCTGGAGCGGCCATCCGGATGCGATGATGTTCGGCATCGATGACACCTTCGATGCCGCTCTCTATACCGGCTACCACAACAAGGCCGGCACCGACACGAATCCGCTGGCACACACGTTGACCGGCACCGTGTCCAGGATGCTGATCAACGGGCAGGTGGCATCCGAATATACGTTGAACGCGCACTGCGCCGCCCGTTACGGCGTGCCTTCGGTCTTTCTGTCTGGCGATGCCGGCATGTGCGGCGAGGCGAAGGCACTGGTGCCCGGGATATCAACCGTCGCAACCAGCGAAGGCTTCGGACCGGCGACCTCGTCCCTCTCGCCTCAAGGCTCGGTCAAGGCCATACGCGAGACCGTGGAGGCCTCGCTTTCGCGCGATCTGTCGAAATGCCTGCCGAAGCTGGCCGACCGGTTCGAGCTCATCGTCGAATACACCACGCCTATCGAGGCCTACAGGGGAAGCTGGTACCCGGGCATCGAACATCCCGCCGCGCGCACGCTTCGCTTCGAGGCGGACAATTTCTTCGACATCCAGCGCGCGATACGGTTTGTCGTATGAGTTGGAGCAATTCCAGGAAAAGTGTGAGCGGTTTTCCGTCCGGAATTGCCTCAAAAACAAAGAGATAGAGCGTTTCGCCGTTTCCGTGAAACGGCGAAACGCTCTAGCCCGCCAGTGTGATCGACTTGTTTCCGGCGCGGCCCGTTCGATCGTCGACGGGCTGTTGCGACATGTCGTCGGAGTAGAGTGAAGTTGTTTCGACGGCTCGATGATCGCGGTGTCGCTGGCTTCCGATCAGAAATAGGTCTTGAGCGCGCCGACGATCTCATAGGCATCATCGACCAGCAAAAGAATCTGCCATTTGTCGAAGGTTGTGCAGGGATGCGACACGCCCAGTCCGATGCGATCGCCGACTTTTACCGAAACCGTCGCCGGAACGCGCATATAGGCGTGCTGGTCGTTGCTTGCGAAGATCTCGCAGCCCGCCAGCGTTTCGGGCGAACCACCCTTGCGCGAAATGAGCAGAGGCACCGGCAGTCCGGAGTCGGTTCCGAAATCCCGCTTGCCGGCGGTCAGGATGGCCAGCCCCGGTTCAGGGCAGGACTGGACATGGGTCCATACTTCCAGCGCGTTGACCAGACCTTCGTTCTCGCCGGTCGCGGCGAGGATGCGTTTCTGCTCGGCCTGGTAGATGCCGCTGTCATGGCTGACATAGCAGCCGCTGCGCGTCATCACCTGCGCGCCGCTGCCGGAGAGGCGATCGAGCACGATGTCGTAGAACGACGAACCGCCGGCCGTCACGATCGGTGGCGCGCGCTCAAACAGGTTTTCGCCGGCACATGCTTCGTAGAGTGCGCCGATCTCGTCGACGAAATCCGCAACTGCCTGTGCCGGGCCACCGTCCTTCGGCTTGATCAGTCCCTCGAAAGCCTCGACGCCGCAGAGCCGCAGTTGCGGCGCCGCATGCGCGGCGCGCGCGACCTCGAGCGCCGTGTCGTTGTTGCGGCAACCGGTGCGGCCGCCCGGATAGCCGCGCTCGACCAGCACCTGGATCGGCCGCGAGGCCGGTCCGGCGCGTCCAACCGCCTCGCTCGCCAGGCGCACGGCATCGAGGCTGTCGATCAGCATGTAGAAGTCGAGGCCGGGCGAAGCGTTCAGCTCGGCGACCAGAGCGTCCAGTTCCAGCCGTCCGACAAGCTGGTTGGCGAGCACGATGCGATCGATGCCGAACCGACGGCAAACCTTCATCTGGTGCAGCGTGGCGACGGTCACGCCCCAGGCGCCGTCGCGCAATTGCCTCTGCATGATCTGAGGGCACATCGTCGTCTTGACATGCGGCGCGATGACCGCGTTGCGCTTCGCGAGGAAACGCTGCATCCAACGCGAATTGTGGTCGAGCGCGGCTTCCCTGATGACCGCTGCCGGCAGTGGAACATCACCGCGCAGGAGGTTCCAGCCCATCGAACCGACATCATGAAGACGGACCGCGGCGCCAGGCGGAATGGCCTTGGTGGTTTCGTCCAGCACCAGATCGTCGAGCGGGTGAAGATGCATGTGAATTTCCGATTCTGTGCCACCCGCCGGAGACCGCGTGAATGCGGCTTGGCGCAGCTCTTACATGGTCCAGGTGCTTGCGGAAATTATATAATAGTTTGATGATGAGAAAAGATTTTTCTTAAACGAAAGACGAGTTGAGGGCGAAAGAATGCGCATTTTCATAGCGGGCATGGACACCGAGACCAACACCTTCGCGCCTATCCCGACCGGCTACCACAGTTTCGAGGAAATGGGCATCGCGCGGGGCGACGCCACCTCGAAGGCATTGAACGAGCCGTCCTGCCAGCTGTTCGTGTGGCGTCAGCGCGGCGAAGCCGACGGCCACGAGATCGTGGAAAGCCTGTGCGTTTGCGCCGAGCCCGGAGGCATAACCATCCGCAATGTCTATGAGCAGTTCCGCGACGAGATCCTCGACGAGCTCAAGGCGGCCATGCCGGTGGACTGCGTGCTTCTGGCGCTGCATGGCGCTTTCGTCGCGGAAGGCTATGACGATACCGAGGGTGACCTTCTCGCGCATGTCAGAGCTATCGTCGGCCCCGACATTCCGATCGGGGCAGAGCTCGATCTGCACTGCCACACAACCCAGAAGATGGTCGATAACGCCACCGCTATCGTCGCCTACAAGGAATATCCGCACACCGACATCATGGACCGTGCCGGCGAGCTCTACCGCATTATCGTCGACACGGTGGAGGGCAAGGTCACGCCGGCGATGGCGCTTTACGACTGCCGCATGATCAGCACCTTCCGGGTGCAGGAGCAGCCGATGCGCGGCTTCGTTGACGGCATGAGTGCCGCCGAAGCCGAGCCAGGCATATTGTCAGTGTCGCTTGGACATGGCTTTCCGCATGGCGATGTCGAGGATGTCGGAGCCCGCATGCTGGTCGTCACCGACAATGACAAGTCGCTTGCCGAGCGGACCGCCGAAAGGTTCGGCAAGCAGCTTTTCGCATTGCGCAACGACCTGATCCCGAAATTCCTGGGCATCGACGAGGCGCTCGACATCGCGCTCGCCGAGCCGCATGGGCCGGTCGTCATCGCGGATGTTTCGGACAATGCCGGCGGCGGCGCACCGGGGGACTCCACCTACATCCTGCGCCGGCTGATCGAGCGCGGCATTGGGAACGTGGCCAGCGCCATGTACTGGGATCCGATCGCCTATCGCTTCTGCGTCGAGGCAGGGATCGGCGGTACCATAAACCTGCGGGTCGGCGGCAAGTGCGGCGTGTTCTCGGGTATGCCTGTCGACCTGCGCGTTACAGTAAAAGGCCTCGGCCGCGAGCTGACGCAGCTGTTCGGTACCATGCCGTGGCCGCTCGGGGATGCGGCGTGGGTCACCACCGACGGCGGCATTGACCTGATCATCAACACGGTACGCACGCAGGTCTTCCATCCCGACTGCATGACCGCGCTCGGTCTCAATCCAAGCGAGCGACGCATCGTCATCGTCAAATCCAACTACCATTTCCAGGCTGGTTTCGCGCCGATCGCCAAGCGCATCCTGTTCTGCGCCCCGCCCGGTGCGACGCAGCCCAACTTCGCCGCGATCCCCTACACAAAGCTCAAGACGCCCTATTGGCCCAAAGTGGAAGACCCATTCGCGGCCGACGCGGCTTAAGCAATCGCATCATTCGGGGAGGAAAACGCCGGTCGCTGCGCCGTGCGCGGTAGCGCGGCGTCGTTTGCGCGCGTGACCAGATGACAGCGGACTGTTCGCGATCCGTCGGCGGGTACCAGAACCTGCGGCAGTTCGCAGCCGCTCGTCGCGGAAGGGCAGCGCTCCCGGAAGAAGCAACCGGTCGGCAGCGTCCGGTTGCTCGGCAATTCGCCGGCGCGCGGTGCGATCGAGTTCAATGGACGATCGAAACTCGGAACGGCATCGAGGAGCGTCCTGGTATAGGGATGCCTGGGAGCGTCAAGCACGTCGAGCGTCGGGCCTTCTTCGACGATCTGGCCGAGATACATGACGGCGACACGATCGGCCACGTGGCGCACCAGCGACACGTCATGCGAGATGAGCACATAGGATAGTTTGCGCTCCGCCTGCAGCGACAGCAGCAGATTGACGATCTGCGCCTGCACCGACACGTCCAGCGCCGAGGTCGGCTCATCGAGGACCAGCAGCGCCGGTTCGACGGCGAGTGCCCTGGCAATCGCGATGCGCTGGCGCTGGCCGCCCGAGAACTCGTGTGGATAGCGATCGACATGCTCCGGCCGCAAGCCGACCGATACGGCCAGTTCGGTTGCCCGCTCGATCAGTTGTTTGCGGGTGTAGCCGCCGCGAATGTGCAGAGGCTCGGTGATCAGGCGCCAGACCGGAAGACGCGGATCGAGCGACGATTGGGGGTCCTGGAAGATGATCTGCAGCTGGGTGCGCCGTGCGCGGTCCCGTTCGGTTCCCCTGAGTTTGATCGCGCCCGCGGAAATGTCGGTCAGGCCGAGGATAGCCTGTCCGAGCGTGGTTTTTCCGCAGCCGGATTCCCCGACAATGCCGATGGTCTCGCCTTCGGCCACGCTGAACGACACGCCGTTGACGGCATGGACGTCGGCGCCACCGAACCAGCCCGAGGTGACGCGGTAGCGGACTTCCAGGTTCTCGACGGAGAGGAGCGGAGGCTCGGTCACGCGGCTTGCGTCTCCTCGATACGGCGCCAGCAGGCGGCGCGGCGGGTAGGCTCCATGGCAGCCAGCGGCGGCACCGAGACGCAACGATCATCCGCCTCTCGGCAGCGCGCTCGAAAGAGGCAGCCGGCAGGCGGATCAAGCAGGTCGGGCAAGGTACCGGGAATCTGTTCCAGCGGCTGCTTGGGTGGTGCCAGCCCCGGCAGACAGCGTATCAAGGCGCGCGTGTAGGGATGGGCTGGCGCCGCCAGCACCGACGCGGTCGTTCCGGCTTCCGCGACCCGTCCCGCATAAAGCACGTAGAGCCGGTCGCAAAGCTGCGACACCACGGCCATGTCATGCGATATGAAAACGACGGCCGTTCCCGTGCTCATCGCCTTGTGTTTGATGAGGCCCAGGATCAGCGCCTGCACCGTCACATCGAGTGCCGTCGTCGGCTCGTCGGCGATGATGAGCTTGGGTTCGCAGGAGAAGGCCATGGCAATCAGCACGCGCTGCCGCATGCCTCCGGAAAGCTCGAACGGGTAGGCCTGCATGATCCGCTCCGGCTCGCTGATCAGCATGTCGCGCAGCAGGCCCGAGGCCTTGCTCGTCGCTGCCGCGTTGTCGAGACGCTGGTGACGGCGGATGACCTCGACGATCTGCTCGCCGATCCGTCGGGTCGGGTTGAGGGCGTTCATCGGTTCCTGGAAGATGGTCGACACCAGCCGCCCGCGCACATGCTGGAGTTCGCGCTCGCTGAGCTTCATCGGATCGCTGCCGAACAGGCGGATGCCGCCGCCGGTAATGTGCGCGCTGCCTTTGGGCAAAAGCCGCGTCGCCGCCATCATGGTCACCGATTTGCCGCACCCGGATTCTCCCACGATGCCGACGATCTCGCCGGCACGGACATTGAGGCTGACCCCGTTCAGCGCCTTGATCGGCCCGCGATAGGTGCGGAACTCGAGCGAAAGGTCGGTGATTTCGAGCAGGACATCGCCGGAGGGTTCGGTCATCGGCCACCCAGCCTCGGATCGAGCATGTCGCGCAATCCGTCACCCAGCAGGTTGAAACCCATCGCGCTGATCAGAATGGCCAGGCCGGGAAAGGTGACATACCACCACTGGTCGAGGAAATAGTTGCGCCCGCTCGACACCATCGAGCCCCATTCAGACGTCGGCGGCTGGGCGCCGAGGCCGATGAAGCTCAAGGCCGCGGCCGTCAGGATGGTGCCGCCGAGATCCAGCGTTGCCTGAACGATGATGGGTGACAGGGCATTAGGCAGTATGTGCCAGCGCAGCATATAGGCAGGCGAAGCCCCGAAGCTGCGCGATGCCTTCACATAGGTGCGGTTGCGCAGCGACAGCGTCTGCCCACGCGCCAGCCGCACATAGGCGGGCACCCGCACCACGGCAACGGCCAACATGGCGTTGAACAGGCTCGGTCCCAACGCGGCGGCCAGCGCCATGGCGAGGATGAGTGCCGGGAGCGCCAGGAAGACATCCATCAGCCGCATGATCGCGGTATCGACGATGCCGCCGACAACGCCGGACAGGCAGCCGATGATCGAGCCGATAACGGTCGAGATGATGACGATGGCAAAGGCGATGCCGCAGGACGCGCGCGCGCCGAAGAGGACCCGCGAGAACAGATCACGCCCAACCTCATCGGTGCCGAAGAGGTGCTGCAGGCTGGGCGCGGCAAGCCTTGCCGAAAGTGAGATCTTGTCGGGCGGGTAGGGCGCCAGCAGGGGCGCGGCCACGATCACAAACAGCACCAGCAGCGCGATCGCGGCGCCGACCAGGGTGAGGGGGCTTCCCTTCACGCGATACCACAACCGTCCCATGCGAAGCCGCGATGCCGGCCGGGGCGATGTGGCGATGCCATCCGCCGCCATCAGCCGAGTTCCCTGATCTGTGGGTCGAGCACCATGTAGGTCAGATCGACCGCGAGATTGATCAGCACGTATCCCAGCGAAGCGACAATGGTGAAGCCCATGATCGCGGGAAAATCCAGCGTCTGGATCGATGACACCACATAACTCCCCATGCCAGGCCACGCGAAAATCGTTTCGGTCAGCACCGCGCCGTAGAGCAGATCGCCGAAGGCGAGGCCAAGCAGCGTCACCGACGGGATCAGGGCATTGGGCAAGGCGTGCCGCAGGATGACCGCCGACCGCGACAAACCATTCGCACGCGCGGTGCGCACATAATCCTCCTGCAGGACGTCCAGCATCGAGGCCCGGATCTGGCGCGTGATGATGCCGAGATTGGCGAAGGCGAGGACAAAGGCCGGCAGGATGAGGTGATAGAGCGACGACCAGAAGGCCTTGAGGTCGCCGGCGACAAGCGAGTCGACCAGGAAGAAGCCGGTGATGCGCGGCGGCGCGGCGATGCCAAGCGTGATGCGGCCGCTGCCCGGCAGGATCGGTATCTTGACATAGAACAGGAGGATGAGCGCCAGCCCGAACCAGAATACCGGCATTGAAATGCCGGCGACCGACACGACGCGCGCTGCCTGGTCTACCGGTCCGTCCTTGTAGATTGCCGAAAGCACGCCGAGCGGCACGCCGATCATGATCGCCATCACCAGCGCGGCGATGCCGAGCTCAAGCGTGGCGGGCAGGAACAGGGCAATATCGCCGGCCACCGGGCGCCGCGTCCGCAAGGACTGGCCGAGATCGCCCGACAGGAGCTGCTTGACGTAGATGACAAACTGCTGGGTAACGGGTTTGTCCAGCCCGAGCTCCTGGCGCACATGCGCCAATGTCTGGGCTGAAGCCTTGTCCCCGGCGATCAGCTGCGCCGGATCGCCGGGGATCAAATGCGAAATCGTGAAGGTGATGATCGCGACACCAGCCACCACGAACACCAGCAAGACGAGGCGCCGAAGGATCGTTGAAATTAGCGACATACCTTCGGCGCCGATTTCTATTCGGACTTGGACATATCGGCGATGTTGTAGACCTGGATCAGCATCGGATTGTAGACGTACCCCTTCACCGAGGATCGCATGGCGAAGATGTCGTTCTTCTGGAACAGAAGGACGTATGGTGCATCCTCGTTGGTGATTTTCTGCGCGTCGATATAGAGCTGTTCACGCTTCTTCTGGTCGACGGTCGCCAGCGCCTGGGTGATCAAATC
Source organism: Mesorhizobium sp. HAY1-8B (assembly GCF_056868045.1). Lineage (NCBI taxonomy): Bacteria > Pseudomonadati > Pseudomonadota > Alphaproteobacteria > Hyphomicrobiales > Phyllobacteriaceae > Mesorhizobium > Mesorhizobium sp. HAY1-8B. The sequence goes on along the minus strand of NZ_CP200321.1, from coordinate 6,036,621 downwards.
GGTCACTTTCGGGTTTTCATAGAAGGCCCGGTTGCCGGGAGCCCCCATCTTGGTCGGGTCGAACCAGATGTTCATGAACATGAACGGATCGGCGAAATCGGGCGTCCAGGCGCCAGTCGCGATGTCGTAGTCGCCCTTGGCGACCAGCTCGCGCTTGGTCGTGTCGGCGACATTCTTCATATCCATCGTGACGCCGATTTCGGCGAGCGAAGCCTGCAGCGCAAGACCCACCGGCTCCCAGGCGGAGTCAGCCTGCGAATAGGTGAAGCTGATGTGCAGATTGGAAACACCGGCGTCGGCTAGCAGCTGCTTGGCCTTCTCCAGATCGTAGGTGTACTGCATGCCCTGCGGGTCATGGCCCCACATGCCGTCCGGAACAGCCCCGCGCATCTGTTCGGCCTGGCCCTGCATGACGCCATCGACCAGCCCCTTGTAGTCGGCTGCATAGGAGATGGCCTGACGGACCTTCGGATTGTCGAACGGCGCTTTCTTGTTGTTCAGATAGAGATAGACGACATAGAGGCTGGGATTGCTCTCGATGACCACCCCCGCGCTCGATTTCATGGCCTCGGCCTGGTCGACCGGAACCTGGTCGATCAGGTCGGCGTCTCCGTTCTCCAGTTGCAAGCGACGCGATGACATCTCGCGTACGATCTTGAAGATGACCTGCTTGAAAGCCGGCTTCTTGCCGGCATAGTGGGGATTGGGATCGAGCGTGATCTGCTGGTTGCGCTCCCAGGCCGAGATCTTGAAAGCGCCGCTGCCGGCGGTGTGCTCGGCGAGCCAGGCTTTCGCGTCGTCGCCGTTGACCGCGTGCTCTTGCGCCTTCGGATTGATGATCGACCCGGCCGAAGTGGCGAGCGCCGACAGGAACGGTGCGAATGGCGCCGACAGTTCGAACTTCACGGTCTGCGGGTCGACAATGACGACGTCCTTGACGGTCGGGAACATGTCGCCCGGGCCAGCCGCCAGCTTTTTTACGCGGTCGAATGAATATTTGACCGCGGCGGCATCGACCGGCGAACCATCGTCGAACATGTGTCCCGACGCCAGCTTGAATGTCCAGCTGAGGTTGTCGGGCGCCGTGGTCCAGCTCTCGGCAAGCTCGGGAATGACCTCGGTCTTGGCGCCGTCGTATTTCACCAGACGCTCGTAGGCCGGAAAGATCAGCGTATAGCCGTTGTTGGAAACCTCGACGCCGGGGTCGGCCGTGGGCGGATCCTCGGCCTTGTCGATAACCAGGACATCCTTGTCGGTGGCCCAGCTCGGTCCCGCAAAGGTCAAGGCTGTCAAAGCGGCAAATGCCGCAAAAGTCGGCAGGCGACGTAACAACATGATGCGCTCCCCTCGAGCTTGTGTTTTGCATCTCTCACGGGATCACCGAGGGATGCCTTTCGCACACGCTAACACCCGCATTTCGGATGGCAAGCCGATTTTTCTGATAGGAAAGCGATTTTTCTAATTAGCCAAGTGTCATTTCAGCTTCGACAGTCTCGCGCTCGTCATGAGGGCGCACGCTCTTGGCGCCGCTGATGAGGGTCTGCTCCGACTGGCCGGATGCCGACGTGCACACGCACAGGATCCGGGCCGGCGTGTCGCCGACGCTGACATAGGCGTGCCCCATTGTGCTTTCGAAGTAGACCGACTCTCCCGTTTTCAGCCTCAGCGTTTCGTACACGTCGGTGTGCAGCTCGACTTCGCCTTCGAGAACATAGGTGAACTCCTGGCCGGGATGACGGATGAGCTCGCCGAACGTTTCGATGCTTTGCTGGGTGATTGCCCCCAGCATGGGAATCATTTCCTTGCGCGACAGCTCGGTGCATAGAAAGCGATAGACGTAGTTGGGGGTCTCGACGATCCGCCCATCCTCAAGCCGGCTGACGGCACGCGCGCCGTGCGCAATGGGAGAGACGCTGGCCTTTCTCACGCCGAAGAGCTCGGTTATATCGACCTTGAGCCCTTGGGCAAGCTGCAGCAGCTTGTCATAGGTCAGCGACATCTGGTTGTTCTCGACCTTCGACAGGGTGGAGATGGCGAGCCCCGACATCTGGGCGACCTGCGTCAGTGTCCAGCCCCGCTCCCGGCGCAGCAGTTTGAGGCATTCTCCCAGACTTGGCTTCGAATCGCTCATGGCGGACCCTTCTTGCATTGGCCGCAGTCTAGGGTTGAGACCGAACAAAGTCGACTCGCAAGCGACGCCGCCTTTATCATAGGAAAGATGTTTGACCGATCGGAAATATTCTGCTTGGCTGCCGGCGCTTGCGCGAGGGAGGCTATGCAGGACGTTCTTATCATCGGCGGCGGCATGGCTGGCGCTTCGGCGGCGTTCTTTCTTGCGCCCGGTCGACAGGTGACCGTGCTTGAAGCCGAAGCCCATTGCGGCATGCACACAACGGGACGGTCCGCCGCTCTCTTCATCGAGGGTTACGGAAATGCCGCTATCCGCGCGTTTACGCGCGCCAGCCGGCAGTTCTTCCTTGAGCCGCCGTCCGGCTTCTGCGACGTCCCCTTGCTGACACCTCGCGGCACCATGTTGATCGGCACGGCCGCGCAGAGGTCCAGGCTGGAGGCGCTGTTTGCCGAGAGGGTCGCGGAATCGGCAACAGCCATGGAATGGCTCGACCCCGACGCGTGCCGATCGGTCATTCCAATCCTGCGACCTGACTACGAGGCGAGTGCGTTCCTGGACCGTTCGGCGATGGACATTGATGTCGACGCTCTTCACCAGGGCTTTCTGCGGGGCGCACGCCGTCAGGGCGCGCGGGTCGCCACCAATGCTCGGGTCGAGGCGATCGAGCGGGTCGGTGGCAAATGGATTGTAACGACCACGGCCGGTGTCTTCGAGGCGCCTACCCTTGTCGACGCGGCGGGTGCATGGGCGGACCAGGTGGCCGCGATGGCAGGAGCCACGCCGCTTGGCCTGGTCCCGAAGCGACGAACGGCAATGCTGGTCGAAACGCCACCCGGCATCAACGCCAGGGACTGGCCGGGCGTGATCGATGTCGACGAGATGTTCTATTTCAAGCCATCCTCGGGAATGCTGTTGCTTTCACCTGCCGACGAGACGCCGAGCGAACCGTGCGATGCACAGGCCGAAGAGATCGATATCGCCATCGCGGTCGATCGCGTTCAACAGGCGGCCGCACTGCCGGTAACGCATGTTTCACGCAGTTGGGCGGGGTTGCGGTCGTTCTTTGCGGACAAGACGCCGGCGGTTGGTTGGGACACCGTGTCGAGGGCTTCTTCTGGCTGGCCGGGCAAGGCGGCTACGGCATCCAGACCGGACCCGCGCTCGGTCAACTGACCGCGGCGCTCGTGACCGGTAGCGACCTGCCAATGCCATTTCCTGGCGAAGGCGCTGATCCCAGCCTATTGTCGCCGGCCCGCTTTCATGCACCACGGCCGAACTGAATGACTGTTGAGGCGCCCATGTTGCCGGATACGATCCCTCGATCACGCTTCTGTCACACGCCCACGCCGCTTGAGCCGATGGCTGCGCTGTCGCGCCACCTTGGCGGACCCAACCTCTTCGTCAAGCGCGACGACTGCACGGGTATGGCGCTCGGCGGCAACAAAACGCGCAAGCTCGAATTTCTCGTTGCCGAGGCCATGGCTTCTGGTGCCGACACATTGGTGACGGCTGGCGGCGTACAGTCAAACCATTGCCGTCAGACCGCGGCGGTCGCGGCGCGACATGGATTGCGCTGCGAACTGGTTCTGTCGCGCAACGTCGCGCGCAACACGCCGGGCTACGACCGCACCGGAAATGTTCTGCTCGACCGGATGTTCGGGGCTGAACTGCATTTCGTCTCCGGCGATTCAATCCCCGCGATCGAACTTGAACGTGTTGCCGAGGACATCCGTGAGCGCGGCGGAAGGCCTTTTGTCATGCCAATCGGCGGCTCGACCGCGACCGGAGCGCTTGGCTATGTCGGCTGCGCCGAGGAGCTTGTTCGACAAAGCAGCGACAGCAGCTTGACGGTCGACGCGATCGTCCACTGTACCGGCAGCGGTGCCACGCAAGCCGGCCTTCTCGTTGGCCTCGCCGTCCTGGGGCATCAGACGCCCGTGGTCGGCATCAGCTCTGCGGAACCGAGCGATGTGATCGAGGCGCGCGTGCACGAATTGTGCGGCGAGACGGCCACCAAGCTCGGAGCTTCCGCCGTGATAAAGCGAGAGCAGGTGGAGGTTCTCGACGGGTACGTGGGACCAGGCTATGGGCTGCCGACCGAAGCCATGCGCGAAGCCATGGACCTGTGCGCAAGGCTTGAGGCGCTGCTCCTCGATCCGGTCTACACCGGCAAGGCCATGGCCGGCCTGATCGATCTCGTGAGAACGGGACGCTTCTGTGCGGATCAGAACGTGGTCTTCGTTCATACGGGTGGCGTGCCCGGCCTGTTTGCCTACGAAGATGTGCTGAGCCCGTGACCGGCCGGGAGTTCGTTGCCTCGCCTGGGCTGCGACGTTAAGACGTCTCGTTGCCGCCGAAAGAGGCCGCACCGTCGCGGTCGATGCGGCCAGCCTTGGCAAGCTCGGCAAGCAGCTTGGTCGCCGCCTCGAGGTAGCTGGCGCTTATCTGCTCGGCCATCGGCAGCGCGCACCAGGCGCTGAGTTCGGCGATCAGAGCGTAGCTGCCTCCGTCGACTGGCGCTGAAGCAAGTCCTCCGTCCCTGTCCATGACGACCGCGACGACGCCGTCCGCCCCGTAGCCGATTGCCGCGATCCGTTGAATGCTGGGATCGCCGTCGACGCGAACGTCGAACAACACGCAGCCGGCCGTCTTCTGCGCAATGTCGCCCACACGATCGGAGAACGGGCGATTCAAACCCCCAGTATCGGCCAGCGACTGCTCAAGTAAAACGAGATCAACGTACTGCGCCCCCATCCGCGTGACTATGGACGCGTTCGTGCAATCGGCAATCCCTCCCTTCAGCCTTTCACACAAGAAAACATCATGGGACCCGGCCGCGCCAGCAAGCTTGTCAACACCGCTGCAACTGCCAGTACTCCACGACTATCGCTCCGTTGGAAAGCAGTGTCGCCTCCACGGCCTTGTCGTGCCAATCCCCTATCGTCGCTCATCGTCCTAACTCGACTGGATCTGGCTGGCGAGCAATTCCCTGAGCGTCTTCTTGACCACTTTGCCATAACCGGACTTTGGCAACTCGCTCCAGAACAGATAGCGCTTGGGCAGCTTGTAGCGTGCGATCTTGTCAATCAGCCAAGCATCGATGTCCAACGTTGCGGCGTCGGTGCCTGGCGCGGCGACACAGACGGCAATCCCAACTTCGCCCCAGATTGGGTCCGGGAAGCCAAGCACCGCCACCTCGCTGATGCCGGGATGGGTAAGGATCTTCTCCTCGATTTCGCGCGGGTAGATGTTCGAGCCACCGGAAATATACATGTCCGACACACGGCCGGTTATGTACAAGAAGCCTTCGCGATCCATGTGCCCGATGTCGCCGGTGCAGAACCAGCCGTCGCGGAAGGCCTTCAAGTTCGCTTCCGGATTGTGGAAGTATCCGGGAAAGACGGCCGGGCCGATCACGCAGATTTCTCCCGTTTCGCCGAGCTCGAGTTCCTTGCCCTCGGGTGACCTGATGGCAATTTGCATCCCCGTCCGCTCGAAGCCGCAAGTGCCGATCCTCGCATCGGGGCCGTCACCCGGTCGATGGTGGTTGGGCGGGAGAACGGTGATGTTGCCTGTCACCTCGCCGAGCCCGAAATACTGGACCAGAACAGGCCCGAGCTTCGTCAGCGCGTGTTCCTGATCCGCGCGATACATCGGGGCTCCAGCATAGATGACATGGCGCAGCGATGAGTGGTCATACCGATCCACGGCCGGATGCTCGACGAGCATCTTGAGAATTGTCGGGACGGTGAAGACGTTGGTGATGCGCCACTTTTCGATCAGGGCCCACGCTGCTTCGATGTCGAAGCGATCTGTCGCCAGCAGCACTGTCTTGGCGCCTCGCGCCACCTGTGTCAGTTGGTGAACGCCGGCGCCGTGGGACAGTGGCGCCACCACCAGCGATGCGTCGTCTTCCGTCGTCCCTGGCATGAGATCGCAGAGATGGTTGGTGATGACGAACGCCATCTGTCCGTGCGTCAGCACCGCCGCCTTTGGCCGTCCTGTCGTGCCTGATGTGAACAGGAACCAGCAGGGGGCGTCTCGTTCAACCGCCGCCGTCTCGACGCGCTTGCCGTCGTGCTGAGAAACCACCATGTCGTAGTCCGCACCGAAGGCAGCTTCGCCGATGGATATGAAGAAGCGCAGAGGCGCGGAGGACGCTGCACAAGCGGCCTGATGATGCGCAAACATATTGCCGCAGATCATTCCCACGGCGCCGCTTGCCTCTGCCTGGTAGGCCACTTCCTCCGGTGTTTGCCGGAAATTGGTGGGGACCCATACCGCACCAATGCGGAAGCAGGCGAACATCGACTCGAACATCTGGTTGCAATTCTGCGACTGCACGAGAACGCGATCGCCTTTGTTGACCCCGTAAGTTCCGGCAAGCGCGCAGGACATCGCATCGACGCGCCGATCGATCTCGCGCCATGTCCAGCTTTTATCTCCCCAGACAAACGCAATCCGTTCGGGAAATCGGCGCGCTGCCTGGGTGAGGAAATGCGACAGGTTCATCACGCGCCGGGACACCGGTTCGATCGAGCCTTCAGCTGGCCTGCTCATCGGGACCGCTCCAGGATCGAGACGTAGTTGGTGACGGCGGCACCCCCCATGTTGAAGACACCGGCAAGGCTTGCATTCGAAACCTGCATTGCGCCGGCCTCGTTCATCAGTTGCTGTGCCGCCATCACATGCATGGAGACGCCGGTGGCGCCGAGCGGATGACCGCGCGCCTTCAGGCCTCCGGAGGGATTGACCGGCAGCCGGCCGGAGCGTTCAGCGACCCCTTCGCGCACGATGCGAAACCCCTGGCCGGGGGGCGCCAGGCCCATCGCCTCGTACTCGATCAGTTCCGCTATGGTGAAGCAGTCATGTGTCTCGACAAGGTCGAGATCATCGATGGCCAGCAGGGAGGTCCCGAGCGCCGTTGCCCAGGCCCGCCGCGCGCCATCAAAGGCGATCGGATCGCGCCGGCTCAGCGCCATGAAGTCATTGGCATGGCTTCTGGCGCGAAATGCGATCGCACGAGACATGTGGGCCGCCGTCTCCTCGTTCGCTATGACGATGGCGGCAGCCCCGTCCGACACCAGGGAGCAATCGGTTCGCCGCAGAGGGGCGGCGACATAGGGGTTGCGCTCAGACACCGTATTGCAGAAGTCGAAGCCCAGATCCTTGCGCATATGCGCAACCGGATTGGCGACTCCGTTGCGATGGTTCTTCGCGGCGATCATCGCCAGTTCCTCGGATCTGTCGCCATGCCGCTGGAAATAGGTCTGCGCGATGCGCCCGAATACGCCCGCGAAGCCGCCTTCCACATCCGCCTCTTCCTTGCGATAGCAGCCGGACATCAGGACATCGCCAACCTCGCTGGAAGGCAGGCCGGTCATCTTTTCCGCGCCGATCACCAGGGCGATCCGTCCGCGACCGGCCTCGATGAAATCGAGTGCGCCGAAAAGTGCCGCTGAACCCGTCGCGCAGGCGTTCTCGAAGCGCACGGCAGGGGTCGCGGCAAGGCCGTGATGACTCATGCCGACAAGTGCCGCCTGAAAATCCTGACGGGAAAAGCCATTGTTGTAGACGCCGACGAAGATGCCATCGACATCGGCGGATCCGACGCCCGCATGGTCGAGCGCCGGGCCAACGACTTCTGCCATCAGTGTCTCGGTGTCGGGCGCGGCGGACTTGCCGAAATCGCCGTGAGCCCAACCGATCATCCGTGCTTTGGCCATGCCAGTTCCTTTCGGCACCCGACGAGCGCCGTCCAATCAGCCGTTCTTTTGCTTGCGGCACGCACTGCCGCCATTGCGGTCAGGCGCTTGCGCGCCATTCCGGCTTTGCCGAAATCTCGCTCTCGAAAGCGCGGATGCCGGCGGTGAAAGATTCCATCAGTTCCTCGATTTCCGCTTCGCTGATCGTCAGGGGAGGGCAGACCATCAGCCATTCTCCAAACGAACCGCCCGCGGTGCGCCGCGAGAACAAGAGCAGTCCGTGGTCGCGGCAGATCATTCCGATCCGTTCGCTTGCCCGCATCTCTGCCGGGAACGGTTCCTTGGTGATCTGATCCGCGACGATCTCCACGGCCATGTGCAGTCCAAGGCCGCGAATGTCGCCGATAATGCCGGTCTTGCCTTTGATCTCCTCCAATCGGGACTTGATCAGCGCGCCCAGATTCCGCGCCCGTTCCATCAGGCCATCTTCCTCGACAACCCTCAGGACCATATCGGATGCAGCGCAACTGACGGGATTGGCCGAATAGGTATGGCCGTGCTTGAAGCCGCCCGAACGGCGCACATCGCTGACCATGTCCGCCGACGCCAGGACCACGCCAAGTGGTGCATAGGAGCCGCTGACGCCCTTTGCGAGGGTGACGATATCGGGCCGGCAATCCGGCCAGTGATGGCCGGCGAGAAACTTGCCCGTCCTGCCGGCGCCGCTCATGATCTCGTCGTAGATCAGCATGACGCCATAACGGTCGCAAATCTCGCGGATGCGGGTGGAATAGCTGTCCGGGGAAACCAGGGCTCCGGTTGATACGCCACCGACCGGTTCGATCATGAAGGCGAGGATGGTTTCCGGACCTTCCCTGAGGATCGTTTCTTCCAACTGCCGTACACAGCGGTCGACGACATCCTGCTCACTCTCGCCAGCCGGGCGCCGATACATCAGCGGCGCGTCGATCTTTGGCATGTCGACAAACATCGGCCTGTAGGCTGCCGCGTAGTCCGGGTCACCCGTGATGCCGAGAAGCGCCGTTGTCGCGCCATGATAGGACGGGATGCGGCTGATGATCTTGAAACGCGATGCCTGGCCTCGCGCCACCGCCACCTGGCGGGCGAATTTGATCGCGGCTTCATTGGCCTCCGAGCCGCCGGAGACGAAGAAGGCGGCGCCGTAGTTCCAGTTGCTCAAGCGCTCGAGCCTGGCGGCCAGGCGCTCATTGGGGTCGTTGTCCCACCGCATCGAATGCGCGTAGATGATGCGCCCCATCTGGTCGCGCATCGCCTCCAGGACCCTTGGATGGGCATGGCCGACATTGACCGAGATGGCACCCGACGATCCGTCCAGAAGACGCCGGCCCGTGCTGTCCCAGATATAGACGCCTTCACCGCGCACGACCTTGGGAAATTCCTTCGTGCCCTCGGGCGTGATGAAATGCTGATAGCGCAGTGTCATGAGTATCCTCGCACGGTTGCCTGCGGGAGGCGGGTCTCTTCAGGACCGCTTGGCAGGGTAGGAGAAGCCATTGAGTGGGGAATTCGCCGTCAGCAGCTTCGGGTCGGGGTCGGAGCCGAACAGCATGCGATGGCGCGTGAAGGCCAGGAGTTCGGCCACGTGCTCGTCGTTGCGCGGATCGTCGGGGAAAGCCGCGCCAAAGATCTCGTCGACATAGATGCGCGTCATGATCTCGTCGGCGAATGCACTCGTTGCGTGCCCGATGAACCGATCGAAGGCTGCGGGAACCGGCTGCTTGGCATGATCCCTGGCGATGGTCGAAAGTACTTCAGCCCACTGCGCTGTCAGCCTCAACCAGACCGCGTTGGCTTCCGCGTCCTGCCGCTTCATCTGGAACAGCGACCGGAAGAACATCCGGCGGCGGCGGAACGCCCCCACGATTTCGATGAATGTCGCCTTCATCTGGGAGAAGAGGTCGACAAATTCGTCGCCCTCGGGAATCGCCGGCGCGATGTCGACCGCGGCAAACTCCGAAAACACCTCGAGCACCAGGTCACGGATGCTGTCGAAATGCAGATAGAACGTTCCCGCCGCGACCTTTGCCTTGCCGGTGATCGAGCCGATCGTCAGGCTGGCAAGGTCGCTTTCCGTCAAGCAATCGAACGCCGCCCGCTTCAGCTTTGCGCGTGTGCGCGCACTCTTGCCTTCGCCACCGGCGCCCTTGATCTGGGCATTGAGCGCGGCAACGTAGCGGTCACCCAATGCCAGATGGGATCCGGCAGGACCTGTTTGGCCCTGGCTTGCGGAGGTTCCAGCCGGCGAGGCATTTGGCGCGTTGCGGTCCGTCATCTTGTCTCTCATCAGGAAGCCGCCGCAAGCAGCGTGCGGTCGGGCAGTGCCTCGCCGACCAGCCTCTCGAATTGGGCGGCCAACTCGGCCACGTCGAGCGCTGCTTTCTTCTCGCCCGACAGATCCATCACCACCTTGCCGCGATGCATCATCAGCACGCGATCGGTGTGGCTGAGCGCATGACCAAGATCATGCGTGACCATCACCGTCGTGATGTCTTGCGCGCGCACGATCTCTCCGGTGACATCAGCCACGATTTTCGCGCGCTTGGGGTCGAGCGCCGATACGTGCTCATCCAGCAGCAGAACGCGCGGGTTGCGGACCGCGGCCATCGCCATCGCCACAGCCTGGCGCTGCCCCCCGGAGAGGGTGCCCGTCGATTCCCCGAGCCGGTCTTCCAGCCCCATGCCAAATCGCTGAAGCGCGCTTCTCGCCGCCAGCCTCACGCCATCGCGGTCATAGCGGCGAAGGCGGAAGGCACGCTCCTTTCCCATCACGGCCAGCGCGAAATTCTCCTCGATGCTGAGCGAGGAAAGCACGTTGTGCTCGGGGTTCTGGCGAACGAGCGCAATCTTGGAAGCCCTCTGCCACGACGGTTTCTCGCTCATGTCCTCGTCGTCGATGTGCAGGGATCCTTCATCGAGGAGCAATGTCCCCATGAGGATTGAAAGCAGGGTGGACTTGCCAGCACCGTTGGAGCCGATGAGCGCAACGTAGGAGCCGCGTGCGATATCAAGGGTCAGATCATCCAGCGCGGTGAAGACTTCCTTCTTGCCAAGGCCGGCGAAGCGCTTCGTCGCATGGCGAAGCCGTATGGCTGGTGGTGCGCCACCAATGCGTCGCTCAGAGAAGGGTGGTGACACGATCGTTCTCCAGGAATTGCACATGTTTGCGCCGACGGGCCCGCCAGCCTTCGAACCCGGAAAGCGTAAGCGTGCCCTTTCCGTGAATGCGGGCCGCGATGAAGGCGAAGACCAGGAGCGCGGTGATCAACCGAACGGAGTTTGGCGGAATGCCCATTCTGAGGCTCAGCGCCACGATACAGCGATAGATGATCACGCCGACGATGACTGAGGCCACCCCTACAGCGACCTTGTCGGAACGAATGACGCTGGTGCCGATCGTCAGGGCTGCCAGGCCGACCACGATCACGCCACCCTGGATGGAGACATCCATGAAACCCTGGCTCTGCGCCACCAGCGCGCCCGATGCAGCCGCCAGTGAGTTGGCCAGCATAAGGCCAAGAACCTGGTGCATCTCCGTGCGGATGCCGAGACTTCGCGCGGTCTGTATGTTCAGCCCACTTGCGCGCGTCGCGAGGCCGTATCCGGTATGCAGGAGCCAGACCAGGAGAGTGGCGAAAATCAAGGTCACGAAGCCCGCTACAAGTATCGAAGCGGACTGGTTGCCGAGGCCCAGACGCTCCGCCCAGGTGAACAACGTTTCCACCCGCACGAGCGAGACATTGCCCGTGCCCATCACCGCGATGCTGACCGACCATGCCGCCGTGGTCATCAGAATGCCCGCGAGCAGGACGTTCATCTGCAGGATCACGTGCAGCAGAGCCGTCACAAGTCCGGCAAGCGCGCCGGCACACATGCCGAGCAACAGCGAACTGATAGGATCGAACCCCATGAGCAGGCTGCTCGCGGCTGCCGCACCGCCGAGGCCGAACGAGCCTTCAAGTGTCAGATCCGGCAGGCTGAGCACGTTGATCGCCAGGTAAATACCGAGCGCCAACGGTCCATAGAGGAGCCCGATCTGGGCTCCGATCACAAGCACATCGATCAGCATCGAAATTCGCCTCAGTAGGTTTTGACTGCCGAGGTCATCATAGTCTCGGGAATCTTGAGCCCCAAAGCGCCCGCTTCGGTCTTGTTGATCTCGAAGCCGGCAATCTTGGGGATGATGACCGGTGTCGTGGCGGGGCTGGCGCCCTTCAGCACCGCCACCACAAGGTCGGCCGCCTTCTCCCCGACGGTCACATAGCTGTAGCTGCCCGCCAGGATCGCACCACCCTTGACGGCATCGGATGTGCAGCCGAACACGGGAAGCTTGGCGTCCTTGGCGACCTTCAGCGCTCCCGCCATGCCCGAGATCGTCGTCGTATCGCAGGGGAACTCGATTGCCTGGACGCGCCCTACAAGCGATTGCGCCGCCTGGGTGGTTTCACCGGCATTGGCGATGCCCGCGGTGACGTGCTTCAAACCCTTGCTTTCAAGGTGCGCGATAGCGCGCGCAGCCAGCGGATCGCCGGCGGGATCACCAACCTTGTAGATGAGGCCGATCGTCTCGATCGTTGGCAGGATGTTCAGCATGCCGTCGATTTCCGATTCGACGGGGAGGGGATCCGAAACCCCGGTCATGTTGCCGCCGGGCTTTTCGAGGGACTGGACAATGCCGGCCTCGACGGGTGTCGACACTCCGACGAAGACCACAGGCACGGTCTTGGTCGCCTGCTGTATGGATTGCGCCGCGGCGGTGCCGATGACCACGATAAGATCGCAACCACCATTGGCAAATTGCTGCGCTATGGTCTGCTGGGTTGCGGCGTCAGCCTCGGGGTTCTGGATGTTCTGGACGATCTTTTCGCCGCCCGAAGCCTTCAGGCCGTCGTTCATTCCCTTCAAGATGTCATCGATGACGGGCGCCGAGGCATATCTGTTCACACAGACTGTCTTGCCGGAAAGTGCGGCATCCTCCGCCTTCGCGATTCCCGAGCAGGCGAGAGTCAAACCTGCAACCGTCGACAATGCGATCAGTGCCTTCATGTCAGTTCCCCATGTTTGGCTGCCTTGCCGGCGGCGCTTGTCTGTTCCAATTATGAAACTGAATGCAGTTTCATAATTTGTCAATCCTTGTCGCGAAGGATTTGTTGCAGGCTGGTCCATTGTTCCAGCCCAACGGGGGGGGTAGCTGAAGCAGGATGGTTGCTTACCTGCGAATGTCGCCGAAAGCAGACGACCGATCTCAGCGCCCCGAACCAGCCGCGTTCGTCGCGGTTCATCGACCCATTTCGTGGGATGACGAGACACCGCGTGGAGGGAAAACCAGTCGTCCTCCTGGTACTTGGGTTCGTCAGGCCATACGAGGGAATACGAAGGAAATGGGTTGCGAACCCACCGCCAACGTATTGATTTTTTGTGGAAAATGATGCCCCTCCGGCTGCCGGATTGTTCTGCATCAATATGCTACGCTCAGTTCTTCGAGGTGAATTGAGCGACAGCTCCGCGCTGCACGTGGCGTCGCGAAAGGCGCGAGCCTCCGACCCTGGCAATGCGCCTGGCTGTTCGAAGCTGCAAGCTATCGCAGTGATGTCGCCATGACGCCGCCGTCGACGGTGAGGACGGCCGCGTTGACCTTGTCCATCTGGGCCAGATGCAGGAATGCGTTGGCGATATCGCTTGCCGTTACCTCCACTCCGAGCAGATTGCCGGCCATGTATTCGTGCGGGGTCATCCCGCGCGCGCTGGCACGCTCAACGATCATCTGATCGGTCATCAGGCCGGAGCGGATGCGCCCCGCATTGATGCCATTGGCGCGGATCCCCTCGCGGCCATGGTCGACCGCATATTGCTTCATCAAGGCCAGCGTCGCGGCCTTGGGTATGCCGTACGGACCGAAATCCTTTCCCGGATTGACGGACTGGTTGGAGATGTTGAACAGGATCGCGCCGCCCCTGCCTTGGCGTCGAAAGATCCGTATCGCCGCCTGGCAGGCGTTCTGGTGGCCGAAGAAGTTCAGTTCGAAGCTTCGCCGCAACTCCTCCATCGGCAGGTCGCCGATCGCGCCTTGCTGGGCGGAACCGGCGTTGGAGACGAGGATATCAAGGCCACCCAGCTCATCCGCCGCCAGTTCGACCACGCGCTTCACAGACGCCGCATCCGTCACGTCGCACCGGTATGGCCGGCAGCCATATTCCGCGGCGAGCGACCCGAGTGCGGCATCGTTGATGTCCAGCGTTGCGACAGCGGCACCCGCCTGGGCAAAGACGCGCGCAATCTCGCGGCCTATCCCGCTCGCCGCGCCGGTTACAGCCACGACCTTGCCCTGCATCGGCTTGAGGGCCACGTCGCGTGATGCCTCATCGAGGGTCATCGTCAAGCTGCCTCTGCCGTTTCCAGATCGCGGAACATGGCATAGGCCTTGTCCGCTTTCTCACCGCGATGAACGATGGCGGCGAGCGCCTTGAGCATGGCGACGGGGTTCGTCGACTGGAAGACGTTGCGGCCCATGTCCACGCCGGCCGCGCCCTGGTCGATCGCCAACCACGCCATCTGAAGCGCCTCGCGCTCCGGCAGCTTCTTGCCGCCGGCAATCACGATCGGCACCGGACAGCCAAGCACGATGCGCTCGAAGCCCTCGTCGACATAGTAGGATTTCACGAACTGAGCTCCGAGCTCTGCCGCGATGCGCGTCGCCAGGCCGAAATAGCGGGCATCGCGCACCATGTCCTTGCCGACGCCGGTAACCGCCATCGTGGGAATGCCATAGCGTGTGCCGGTGTCGATGAGCTTGACGACGTTGGAAATGGATTTGTGCTCGTATTCGGCACCAACATAGACCTGGGCGGCCATGGCCACCGCGCCGAGGCGGATCGCATCGTCGATGTCGACCGCCACCAGTTCGTTGGACAGTTCCGTCAGAATCGAATTGCCGCCCGAGCAACGCAGCACCACGGGCTTGTTGACTTCCGGCTGTATCGTGGCGCGCAGGCCGCCGCGCGTGCACATCAGCACATCGGCGTGCTGGGCAAGCGGCGCGATCGTCAGGTCCATCCGCTCAAGGCCAGTCGTCGGACCCTGGAAATAGCCATGGTCGAAGGCGAGCATGACTGTCCTGCCACTGTCGGGATTGAAGATGCGCGCCAGCCTCGCCTTCATGCCCCAGTCGTGATGCGCCGCTCCCTTGAGGTAGAAGCGGCTGGTGTCGGCGGGACGGTCCCGGCCCCAGTCCTTGCCGTCCTTGATGTCGTCGAGATCAGCCATGTCGAAGTCCTTTTCCCGTAACCGGCAGGGTCAAGCCCTGGCCGTGAAGTCCTGCATTGCCTTTAGAATGAGCGAAACCGAGATCGCGCCTGGATCCGGGTAGCCAATGCTGCGCTCGCCAACCGAGCGCGCCTTTCCCGTCGTCGCTATCATTGCCTTGCTGGCCTCGACCCCATCCAGCGCGCCCTGGGTGGCGGCCGCCGTCGCGGCGGCGAGGCCCTTGCCAACGGCGGCGCGCGCGGCGCGCGCGGCTGGGGCAAGCGCGTCGACCATGGTCTTCTGGCCCTCGGTCACGCCGCCGCGCTTCAGCACCGCCGCTAGGCCTTCTTCCAGCGCCGCCGCGAACGAGGCGTCGTCGATGACATCGGATGCCGCGAAGGCCTTGGAGCCGGCGCGAAACAGCGTGCCGAACACAGCACCCGCCGCACCGCCGGTATTGGACAGGATGGCGGTGCCGACCGCCTTATAGGCGGCTTCGGCGCTTTCGGCGGCGCCGGCGTCGAGCGCCTCGAGTGCGGCCTCGAAGCCGCGGCGCATGCCGACGCCATGGTCGCCATCGCCGATGGTCAGATCGGCCTCGGTCAGCACGTCGGTCTGGTCGATCAGGGATTGCGCGACGGAGCGCATCATCTCGCGCGCAGCGTTGGCATCGAGCGTTTCGATCATCGCCGTTACATCCTTGAATAGCCGAGCGATTCCGCCGGCATGTCGAGATAGTGTTTCAACTCGTCGTCGAGCTTCATCAGCGTCACCGAGAAACCGGCCATTTCCTGCACGGTCAGCCATGTGCCCACATCGGTGCGATGGACCGAGATGCCTTCACGCTCCAGGATCGCACGGATGCGGCGGTTGACGATCAGCATCTCCATCATGGTGGTGGCGCCGAGATTGTTGATCATCAAGGCAACCTCGTCGCCCCTGGCGAACGGCAGATCGGCGAGGATCTTGTCCATGAGCTCGTCGGCGATCGCATCGGCCGATTTCAGCTTCTGGCGCGCGATGCCGGCTTCGCCATGGGCTCCCATGCCGACCTCGATCTCGTCGTCCCCGAGTTCGAAGGTCAGCTTGCCGGTCTCCGGGATCGATCCCGCTGAAACCGCCACGCCCATGCTGCGCACCCAACCCTGCGCCTTGCGCGCGACGCGTTCGACCTCGTCGAGCGTGTCAAGCTCGCTGGCCGCGCCGCCGGCCACCTTGATCATGTAGATGTCGCCCGCGATGCCGCGGCGGTCGTGCATCCGTTCCGGCGGCGCGGCCGCGACATCGTCGCAGACGCGCACGGTGCGGACCTCGATGCCGTCGTCCTCGAGCAGTTCCACGGCCATGTCGAAGTTCATGTTGTCGCCGGCATAGTTGCCGTAGAGAAACAGTACGCCCTTGCCGCGATGCACCGCCTTGGCCGCGGCCGCGATCACATCGGGCGAGGGCGCGGCAAAGACGTTGCCGCAGGCGGCGCCGTCACCCATGTTCTTGCCGACGAAGCCATGGAAAAGCGGCTCATGGCCGGAGCCTCCGCCGATGAGCAGCGCCACCTTGCCGTCCGGGATGTCCTTGCGGATCAGCGCCGGCTTGCCGTCGAGCTTGTAGACACGGCCGTCATTGGCAAGCGCCAGCCCCTCGATCATTTCTGGTACGACGCGCTTGACGTCGTTAAGGATTTTCTTCGGATTAGCCACGGTCTTCCTCCTCGGTTTCCGGCCGCCCGTCGGGCACGTGATCCAGGATCATGAAAAGCACAACCCCGGCAAGCAGCACCGGGAAACCGATGACGAAAAGCCTGTGCGTGAAGGGCTGGCAGAGCATGGCGAAGCCGCCAAGGATCAGCACGCTCGCCAGGCGATAAAACCATTTCTTGCTAAGCAACGGACCCATCAGCGGGAACCCTCCGCCTGCGAGATGCGGCGTCCGCCGGCTGCGTCGAACAGGAAGCCGCGGCCTTCCGGAATGCGGAATGAACAGGCATCGCCCTGCGTGAAGCGCATCGAGAGCGGAACGACCTTGCGGAATGAGCCACCTGATGTTTCGACCTGGATGGCGCGCTCGAAGCCGCGATTGTCCACGGCATAGATCGTGCCCGTGCTGGCGCCGGCGGCATCGGCGGAGCCGACCTCGATGTCCTCCGGCCAGACACCCAGCAGCACCTTGCCGCTCCCGCTGGCGACCGTGCCGAACTCGCCGATCGGGATGCGCTGCCGCGCACCCTTGACGATGACATGGCCGTCCTCGATGCCGGCCTCGAAGAAGGCCATCGAAGGGCTGCCGACCAATCGGCCGACGACGACGTTGGCCGGGAGCCGGTATATGTCCTCTATCGTGCCCGCTTGCTGGATGACGCCGCCGTCGATGATGCCGATCCGGTCGGCGATGGCGATGGCGCCATGATAGTCGTGCGTGGCGTAGAGCATCGTCGAGCGATGCTGGCGGTGGATCTGGCGCAGTTCCGCGCGCAGGCCCTCGCGCAATTTGAGATCGAGCGCCGACAGCGGCTCATCGAGCAGGAACATCACCGGGCGGCGTACAAGCGCGCGGGCGATGGCGACACGTTGACGTTCGCCGCCCGACAGCGTGTCCACGTCGCGATCGAGCAGATGAGAAATGCGCAGCAGTTCCGCGGTGCGGCCGACGCGAAGGCTGATTTCGCCTTCGGATTCGCGGAACGCTGGCGAGCGCAACGCAAAGGCAATGTTGTCCTTTACGTCGAGCACCGGCAGAAGGTTGAAGCCCTCGAACACGATGGCGATGTCGCGGCTGCCCGGGTCGGAGTCGGTCACATCGCGCCCGGCAAGGTCGACGCGCCCGGCATCGAGATCGATCAGGCCGGCGGAGGCGAGCAGCGTCGAGCTCTTGCCGGCTCCGGTCGGTCCGAGGAGCGCGAATATCTCGTTGTCATTGACGGTGAGGTCAAGGTTGCGAAGAGCCGTCTTTCCGCGATAGGACTTCTTCAGTCCCTTCAGTTGGAGCATTGGCCTGGGGGTCATGCCGCGACCTCCGCGTCGACACGCCGGCCGGTGGCGGCATCGAAAAACAGCAGGCCATCGGGATCGAAATGCACGCGCATCACGGAGCCCGATGGCGACCGGCGCTTGTCGACACCCTGGTGGATCGTGTCGCCGATGCGGAACGAGAAGAAGCGTTCGCGGCCGATGGAAAAGACATCGTCCACCGCGATCGCGACGCCGGAGGCCGGATCGTCGGTCAGGTGCACGTTCAGCGGGCGCACGCCGAGCTTCAACGGCCGCTTCGACGACAGAGCCCAGTCGGGAAGTCGGTCGCGCGCCGCGGTCAGCGTGACGTCGCTGTCGCCCAGCCGCAGGCCGCCCTCGACAGGCGCGAGGTCGATGAGGTTCATCGATGGCGAGCCGATGAACTGGCCAGCGAAGATGTCGACCGGTTCGAAGAACATGCGGTCAGGGTTCGAGACCTGGACGATGCGGCTGTTGTTCATGAGCACGATGCGGTCGGCGAGCGACATGGCCTCGCGCTGGTCGTGCGTGACATAGATCGTGGTGACGCCGAGCTGGCGCTGCAGATGCCCGAGCTCCCAGCGCATTTCCTCACGAAACTGCTCGTCGATCGCCGATAGCGGCTCGTCGAGCAGCAGGACGGCCGGATCGCGGATGACGGCACGCGCAAGCGCCACTTTCTGCCTTGCGCCGGGTGGCAGCGCGCCGGGATAGCGGGCAAGCTCGTCGCCGAGCTTGAAGATGTCGGTGACCCAGTCGAGCTTGCGCGCGATCTCGGCCCTCGCGACGCCGCGCGCCTTCAGCGGAAAGACGATGTTTTCCTTGATGCTGAGATGCGGGTAGAGCGATACGAACTGGAACACCATGGCGATGTTGCGCTCGCTGGCGCTCAGATCGTTGACGGCCGTACCGTCGAACAGGACGTCGCCGCTGGTCGCCTTCACCAGGCCCGCGATGCAGCGCAGGGTCGTCGTCTTGCCGCAGCCTGAAGGCCCGAGATAGACGACGAACTCGCCGTTCTTCACGGTCAGGCTGACGTCGTCCACCGCCTTGAAGGCGCCGAACTGGATGCTCAGGTTCCTGAGAGTGATCTCGGCCATCAGTACTTCTCGCCCATCTTGGTCAGGTGCCGGACAAGGATCATCGACAGTCCGATAATGATGACCAGAAGAATGACCGCGAGCGCCGACGCTTCCCCGGTGTAGAAATAGCTGAATGCCGTCTTGGCCACCGAGAAGGATACAGTCTCCGTGCTCGATCCGGGACCGCCGCCCGTCAGCGCGACGAAAAGGTCGTACTGCTTGAAGCTGTCGATCAGGCGCAGGATCAGCGCGATGAACAGCACAGGTGCCGACATCGGCAGCGTGATGCGGAAGAAGCGATAGGCGGGGCTGGCGCCGTCCACCTCGGCCGCCTCGTAGATGGTCTCGGGGATGCCGCGGAAGGCAGCGGTCGCCAGAAGCACGATGAAGGGCGTCCACATCCAGGTGTCGGCGGCGGCCGCCGCCCAGAGCGCCGGGCTGGTCTGGCCGAGCCAGTCGACCTTGCTGAAGCCGACCGACGACACCAGGAAATTGATGACGCCCCACTCCGAATTCAGCATGTAGCGCCACAGGAAGCCCACCACGACCGGGGACAGCATCATCGGCATCATCAGCATGGTGAAGATGACGTCGCGGCCGCGGAAATTCTTCTGCATCTGGTAGCCGACGAAAATGCCGATCAGCATCTGCAGCGTGACGCAGATGAACACGAACTTGCCGGTGAATATGAAGCGGTCCCAGAGATCGGGATCCGAAAGCAGGAACTTGTAGTTGTTGAAGCCGACCGGCTTCATCGTGCCTTGGCGCAAGGCCGAGAAATTGAAGAAGGAATAATAGATCAGCGAGAAGATCGGATAGGCGACCATGAATATCAGGATCGCCAGCGTCGGCGACAGGAAGCCGAAGATCATCATGCGGCCAGAGGAGCGCTTGCGCAGTTGCGTCTGCCTCGCCGCGTGGGCGGCGGCCTGCGTTTCGGGTGCAAGAGGCGTGTTGGTGGCAGTCATGGTCTACCTCCTTCCCAGCACGCCGAAGGTCATCCCCATCAGCAGATGTTTGCGGATGAGATAAAAGAAGATCAGCACGGGAATGATGAGGACGACGCCGGCCGCGCATATCTGCGTCCACTCGATGCCGGTTGCGCCGGAAGCGGCCGAAATCTTGACGGGCAGGGTCTTGGCCTGGGTGGTCGTCAGAATGGATGCGAAGGCGAACTCGTTCCAGGCGAAGATGAAGCAGAAGCCGGCGGTGGCGGCGATGCCGCCCTTCACCATTGGCAGCACCAGTTTGAGGAATGCGTACATGCGCGTGTAACCGTTGACGATGGCGATCTGCTCGACCTCCTTCGGCACGCCGTCGAAGAAGCCCTTCATGATCCAGGTGGCCAGACCGACATTGGCGAAGATCGAGACGAGAACCAGACCGATACGCGTGTCGGCGAGCCCGAGCCGCGCGAACATCAGATGATAGAAGACGAGAACGGCGACCGGCGGCAGCATGCGGGTCGACAGGACGAAGAACATGAAGTCGCCCTTGCCGACGAAATTGAAGCGCGAGCAGACATAGCCGGCCAGCGTCCCGAAGAAGACGGCGAGAGACGTGCCGGCGACAGAGACGATGATGCTGTTGATCAAAGAGTCGAGGACTCCGACCGCCGAAGCGCTGTCCTTGGCCGCACCGATGCCGAAGACCGCCTGGTAGCCGCTGAAGTCCGGCGTGAAGAAGAGTTTCGGCGGCATGGTGAAGAAATCCATGCGGCTCTTGAACGAAGACAAAAGCAGCCAGAAGATCGGGCCGACATTGTAGACCGTGTAGATGGCGAGCAATCCCAGCACAAGCCATCTGCCGGCGAGGTCCATCGTCGATGTCTTGGAATGCGTCATGACGACCTGTCTTTGAGCCGGCGCGGTGCGGGCTCTGCTGCCTGGGACGGGGATGAGAAAGGGCACGCGGAAGACGCTCCGCGTGCCCTTCGGGTCAAGGCGGTTATTCGACGGGAACGACCGCGTCCACGCCAACCGGCGATATGACCTCGTCCGGCACTTCCGGGGTCTTGTCGCCACGCTTGATTTCGTATCCGGCGCGTTGGAGCGTGCGCTCGTTCTTTTCCGCGGCGTCCGAAAGGGCCTGCTGCACCGTCTTGGCGCCGGTGGCGGCGTTTGAGATCTCCTGCTGCAACTCGTCGAGCAGCACCGGATATTCAGGCAGGTGCCAATAGTCGTTCAGATATTGCAACGCGGTGGAGAACTGCCGGTTGTAGGAATTCAACCCCTGCCAATCCGGGCTTTCCAGCACCTGCTTCAGGCCGGTCTGGCAGACGGCGGCATAGCGCTTCTGCTGCTCGGGCTGAAAATACCATTCCATGAACTTGGTCAGCTCGGGCAGTTTCTTGGAGTACTTGTTGATGCCCATGCCCTGGCCGCCGACCGAGAACTGGCGACGGAACTTCTTGTCGCGGCCGATGGCGCCCGGCAGAACCCCAAATGCGATCTTGTCGGCGAATTTGCTGACCTTGGGATCGACATTGGACCCGTTGAAATAGAACCACTGCATCGCCATGGCGACCTGGCCTTGCTGGATCGCGGTGTTGACCTCGTCGAAGCCCCAGTTGGTCGATCCGGGCGGACCATACTTGAACATATCGACATAGGCCTGCACCCCATCCACCGAAGCCGGCGAGTCGAGATAGCCCTTCACTTCCATCGTTTCCGGATTGTAGAGCTCGCCGCCGAACGACCAGAGGAAGGAGTTGGAAGCCGTGGTCGCGAAGTCGTAGTCGCGGCCGCCCATCTGGCCCCAGCCATAGAGCCCCTGGTCGGGACGCGTGAAGAACTCGGCCACCTGCTTGGCGTCCTGATAGGTCTGCGGCACCACCAGGTCCCTGCCGTACTTGGCCTTGAAGGCTTCCTTCTCCTTGGGATCCTCGAACAGGTCCTTGCGGTAGGTCAGGCCATAGGCATCCTGGTTGGCCGGCAGGCCGAAGAACTGCCCGGAGCCATCCGGATACTCGCCATAACGCGAGAGCGAAGCCGCCGGGAAGATGTCGGCCTTCAGGTAGGTCGACTTTTCGAAGATGTCGTTGAGCTTGACGGCATGCTGGGCGAACTCGGCGGTGGATTGGCTGTCCCACATTGCGAAGTCGAAAGCGTCGCCCTGGATGGCGAATTCGGACGCGATCTTGTCGTGCCACTGCGGGCCATAGGGGACAAGCGCGGGCACGATCCTTACCGATTTGTCCGGGTAATCCTTGGCGATGGTCGTCAGCGCGTCGGCGCAAGTGCCTGCGTGCCAGACGAAAGTCAGATCGGTGGCGCGGGCAGAACCCGCGGTTGCAGCGAGCGCGGCTGCAAGCGCTGCGGCTGACGTCAACAGACGCGTGCGCATGGCCATGTTCATGTTCTCCTCCACTTGTCAGTTCAAGGGGGCAATGGTCGGACCCGACCCTCTCCTACCCCTATCCGAAGCCTATGCACGGGCGTTATAAATATCAATAGAAAAGTTACAAACAGTGCTTTTTGATGTTAAATATGGTTGCGCGGTTTGCACGAAACATTTGCTAACACGCCCCATTCCTGGCTCGTGCTGCACTGCAAAAAACCATTTAAATCCATGATTTTGAGATGCTTCGCGCTGAGACCACGGAATCCGGATGTTTTCTCGCGGCGCAGTGCAGCATCGAAATTTTGATATCTTAACATTTTTCTCTGGCATGGTTTGTCAATGATGTTAAAACAGGCAAGGGGCAAATCGCCGGAGGGACAAGCAGCTTGGAATCCGAAGAGGCGCAACATTTGTCGAAGGCGGACCATCGCCGTTCGGAAATCATCCGCATTCTGATGGAAAGCGGAACGGCGCAGATCAAGGACCTTGCCGTCCTGCTCGACGTATCGCTGATGACCATCCACCGCGATCTCAACGATCTGCATGACCAGGGGCTGGTGCGACGTATTCGTGGCGCCGTCTCGGTGGAGAAGTCGATGCTGTTCGAGAGCAGCTACCTCTACCGGGCGCGCCAGCACGTGGAGGAGAAGCGCCGGCTGGCGCGTGCCGCGGCCGCCCATATCGAACCCGGCAACGCCATCGTCTGGGACGACAGTTCGACCACCTTCCATGTCTGCGATTTCATCGAGCAGGTGACGCCGATAACCGTCATCACCAATGCACTACCCGTGATGGAGCGGCTGCGCGACAAACAGGACGTCGAACTGATCGGACTGGGCGGCAAATACCACCGGGTCTACAACGGCTTTTTCGGCATAGCCTGCGAAAGGGCGATCCGCTCCTACCACGTCGATGTGGCGTTGATGTCGACGACCACCATCCAGGGCATGTCCCTCTATACCCAGGACGAACAGGTCGTGCGCTCCAAGCAGGCCATGATGGAGATCGCGCGCAAGAAAATTCTTCTTGTCGACGAGAGCAAATTCCACTTCTCGGCACTCAATTACGTGGCCGAACTCACGGCATTCGACGTGGTCCTGGTTTCGCAATCGGTGGACCGCGACATCGTGCAGAACATGAAGGAAGCGGGCGTCAGGCTGGAACTTGTCTGACTGGCCGCATCCCACCCAAAGGAACGAAAGAAATGTCCGAAATCGGTAAGGCACGCCGGCTTGCCCGGTTGCTCAACAAGAATTCGGGACGAATGCTCTGTGTTCCGCTCGACCACGGCATGCAGGTCGGACCGATCGCCGGTATCACGGATCCCGCGCCTTTGATCGACATGGTGGCGGAGGCAGGGGTCGACGCGGTCATCGTCAATCCCGGCATGCTCTTGCGCCATGGCCGCCGCCTGGCAGGCGGGCCCGCCGTGATCCTGCGCCTCGACCAGACGACCATGTGGCGCCACGGGACGCCGACAGGGTATCCGGACACGCACAGTCGTCTCGTCGCGACGGTGGAGGAAGCCGTGCAAATGGGCGCCGAAGCGGTGATCACCTACCTGTTCACCTGCAACAACCGCCCGGAAGAGGAAACGAAATCGTTCGAAACCGCCGGCATTGTCGCTTCCGAATGCCGGAAATGGGGTGTCGTGCACGTCATCGAGGCGATGGCGGCAAAGGGTGGCTTCGCGCGCGCTGACGACCCGGCCGTGGTGGCGATGAACTGCCGCATGGCAGGCGAACTCGGCGCCGACATGATCAAGACCGACTGGTGCGAACCAGAGCGCTTCGCCGACATTGCCAGGCAATCGCTGGCGCCCATCGCCGTCGCGGGCGGTCCGGCCTTGGCCACCCTGGCGGGTACGCTGCAGTTCGCAAAGGACACGATCAGCGCCGGCGCGACCGGCCTGATGTTCGGACGCAACGTGTTCCAGCAGGCGGATGTCGCGGCAACTCTGGCGAGATTGGCGGACGTGGTTCATGATCGCTCGGAATTCTAGGGCGATCCTTGCGCGATGCCGTCGGGGCCGGGGTAGACGGAGGGCCGGTTTTTGCCGTTGCCTCAATAACAAAATGTTATACGGTGGTCCTGCATCAAGCGTAGGGAGCCGGTTTGGACCTTCGTCAGCTTAGATATTTTTCCCAGGTCGTGGAGAGCGGCTCGTTTTCCAAGGCCGCGACGCAGCTGCACGTGGCGCAGCCGGCGTTGAGCCAGCATGTCCGGCACATGGAAGAGGAGCTTGGCCTCTCTCTTCTGCATCGCGGGCCGCATGGGGTCAGCGCGACGGAAGCCGGCGCGCGGCTCATGGTGCACGCCAAGCGCATTCTTGCCGAATTCGCCGAAATCACCGACAGCGTCAGGGGCGCCGCCATCGCCCCCCGTGGCGAGGTGCGCTTCGGATTGCCGGGTACAGTCAGCGAGCTGCTCGCGGCGCCGCTGATCGAGGCCGCCCGCGAGCGCTTCCCCGAGGTTCGTATCCGCGTTGTGGAGGCGATGAGCGGCTACATCCTGGAATGGCTGAAACGCGGGGAAGTCGACCTTGCGATGATCTACGCGACGTCGGATCCCCGGGGACTCGCGGTACATCATGGGCTGTCCGAGGAGATCTGTCTCTTTGCCAGCCCGTCGATGCCCGGGTCGGACGCCTTTCGGGGCTCCTCCGTGGAGCTTCGCGACGTCGCCGGATTGCCGCTTGTCGTACCAGGCCCCGGGCACGGCCTGCGGGAACTGATCGAAGCCGTGGCGACATCGGTCCAGGCCGTCATCAACCCGGCGATTGAAATCGACTCCTACACCCAGATCAAGAGATTGGTGACGCGCGGAATCGGTTATGGGATCTTGCCGAGGATGGCGATCAACGCGGAGGCCCAGGCCGGACTGTGCCGGGCGTGGAGTTTCAAGAACCCTCCGATTACCCGGAAAGTGTATCTGGCTTACTCGACGGAACGCCCCTTGCAAACCGCACCCCGTGCCGTCGGGCAGTTATCGTGGGAAATCCTTCGCCAACTGGTCAAGGACCAGATCTGGAGCGCCGAGCTGTCCGACGAAAATCAGCGCCCCGACCTCTTTGGCTAGCGTGTTGCGGGCGGGCGGACGACTGTACCGTTTCGCTATACCTCCCATTACAAAACGCTATTTGACGCAGTGGCCCCTTCCGGTGCGATGGTGTCGGAAAAGCAGGACAGGGAGCATGCCATGCCCGGCGCGCTGGAGGGAACGACCGTCATTTCGCTGGAGCAAGCCGTGGCCGCGCCCCTGGCGACGTCGCGGTTGGCCGACGCGGGCGCACGTGTCATCAAGCTCGAACGTCCCGAGGGTGACTTCGCGCGAGGGTATGACGACTACGTTGACGGCCTCTCCAGCTATTTCATCTGGAACAACCGCGGCAAGCAATCCTGCACCGTCGATCTGAAGCGGCCTGATGATCTCGCACTGGTCGAGTCCATGCTTGCCTCAGCCGATGTGTTCGTGCAGAACCTTGCGCCTGCCGCGACCGACAGGCTGGGCATCGGCAGCGCCGATCTCAGGAAGCGGTTTCCCAGGTTGATCGTGTGTGACATTGGCGGCTATGCGCCGGGAACACCCGACCATGATCGCAAAGCCTACGATCTGCTGATCCAGGCTGAAGCGGGTTTGGCAGGAGTGACGGGATCCGCTTCGTCGGGCCCGACCCGCGTCGGCATATCGATATCCGACATCGCCACCGGGCAGGGGGCCTACGCCGCTATCCTTGAAGCGCTGATCGTGCGCGCCCGAACGGGGGAAGGGGCTCACCTGCAGGTTTCGCTATTCGACACGCTCGCCGAATACATGAACGTGCCCTATCTGGCGCGGCGCTACGGCGGCAAGGAGCCGCGACGGCTCGGCCTCGCCCATCCCTCGATCGCGCCCTATGGGCTGTTCAGGGTGAGCGACGGCGAAATCCTGATCGCCGTCCAGAATGAGCGCGAATGGGCCGTGTTCTGCGACAGTGTCCTGCGCCAGCCATCGATCGCAACGGACCCAAGGTTCGAACGCAACGTCCTGCGCATCAAGAACCGCGAGACGCTGGACGCATGCGTACAGGCGCTTCTGGCGACCTATACCATGGCTACGTTATGCGAACTGCTGGACCAGGTGCGCATCGCATATGGGCGTGTCTCAACCATGGCGGATCTGGCGGTGCACCGCAGCGCGACCAAAGTCCCGGTCGAGACATCGGTGGGGCCGGTCGAGCTTTTTGCCCCGCCTGTCACGGTCAACGGCAGGCGGCCGGTGCTTGGCAGGGTGCCGACGCTTGGCGAGCACGACCTGGCCTTGCGGCAGGAGTTCGGCACTGCCGGCAGGGTGGATGCCAAACGGATAGGAAATACAGCGCCATGAGCTTGACCCGTAACCTGACCCGCCTGATCCGCGAAAAGCCGGTAACCGCACGCGACCTCGAATGGGCGTCGCTGTTCGTCCTTGATACGCTTGCCTGCGCCCTTGGCGCGCTGCCGACCGAGCCGGCCCGCATGCTCAGGACGGTCGCGCCGCCGACGCAAGCGGACACCGCCCGCAAGGCGTTTTATCTGGGCGGTCTGTCCCATATCCTGGAGATGGACGATCTGCACCGGGATTCGGTGACCCATCCGGGCAGTGTCGTCATTCCCGCGGCCTGGGCGGTGGCTCATGACCTCGATCTTGGTGGCGAAGCTTTTCTCAGGGCAGTTCTCGCGGGGTATGAAGCCTGTTGCCGAATAGGCATGTCCGTAGGCAAGAAGCATTACCGGGTCTGGCACAATACCTCGACCTGCGGTCCGTTCGGCGCCGCTTTTGCCGCGGCTGAACTCATTGGCCTCGACGACACCAAGACCGTGTGGGCGCTCGGCAATGCGGGCACGCAGTCGTCAGGGCTCTGGGAATTCCTCGCCGAAGGGGCCATGAGCAAGCATCTCCACACCGCCAGAGCCGCGGAATCAGGCCTTCTCGCGTCATTCCTGGCCAAGGAGGGATTCACCGGCGCGGAGAATATCCTCGAAGGTGAAAAGGGGTTTTACGCCGGCCTCTGTCCGGACCCGATCCCGGAGGCCGTGACAAGCGGACCCGAGCGCCCGTGGCAGCTGATCAACACCTCGATCAAGCCCTGGCCTTGCTGCCGGCATACCCACCCCGCGATCGACGGCGCAATCGCCTTGCATCACGAGATCGCCGGCGAGGCCATCGCACAGGTTCACGTCGGAACGTATCGTGCCGCCCTCGACGTGTGCGACCGCCCGACCCCGGAAGATCCATACAGCGCCAAATTCTCGCTGCAGCATACGGTCGCGATAGCCTTGGCGGACGGCCGCGTCGACCAGGCCAGCTTCGATGTCGATGCACGGCAACGGATGGTCGGCGAACGCGGCAAGGTCAAGGTCGAACTCGCGCCCGGGATTGAAGCGGCCTATCCCAGGTCATGGGGAGCCGAGATCGTGGTGGAGACCGCTTCCGGGAGGCGCCTTTCGGCCACGCGCCACGATGCCAAGGGCGATCCCGACAATCCGGTGACGACCGCCGAACTGTCTCGGAAAGCCCGCGCGCAACTTGTCGAAGGCGGCTGTTCGGAAGGCCGTGCCGACGACCTGATCAGGGCGATCCTTGGCCTGCCCGATAACCGTCCCGTGCGCTCGCTGGGATTGTTTGAAATAGCTGGCGATGCGCGTGCCGCGGTCCGCGCCGCACGGAGTGCTTGATGTTCAAGGACTTTGACAATGAAGACATCCGCGACGCCGTGCGTCGGCTCTGCGAGCAATTTCCGGGCGAATACTGGCGCAAGCTCGACGCGGACCGCGCCTACCCGGTGGATTTCGTCAACGCGCTGACGGAGGCTGGTTATCTCGCGACCTTGATCCCCGAGGAATATGGCGGGTCCGGCTTGACGCTGTCGGCCGCGGCCGCCGTGCTCGAGGAGATCCAGCGAGCCGGGTGCAACGGTGCCGCATGCCATGCGCAGATGTATGTCATGGGGACAGTCCTGCGGCATGGCAATGCGTCTCAAAAGGAGCGGTATCTTCCGAAGATCGCCTCCGGCGAATTGAGACTGCAGGCGTTCGGCGTCACCGAGCCGACCAGCGGCACGGACACGACTTCGATCCGGACCTTCGCCCGCAAGGAGGGCGATCATTACGTCGTCAACGGCCAGAAGATCTGGACAAGCCGAGCGGAATATTCCGACCTCATGCTCCTGCTCGCGCGGACCACTCCAAAGGACCAGGTGGCCAAACGAACCGACGGCCTTTCAGTGTTCATCCTGGACATGCGGGCGGCGCTTCAAGAGGGGCTGTCGATCCGGCCGATCCGGACGATGATGAACCACTCCACGACCGAGGTCTTTTTCGACAATGTCAAAGTCCCCGCCGAGAATCTGGTCGGAGAAGAGGGCAAGGGCTTCCGCTACATTCTGTCCGGGATGAATGCCGAGCGGATCCTGATCGCCGCCGAGTGCGTTGGCGACGCCAAGTGGCTGATCAACAAGGCTTCCACTTACGCCAGTGACCGCAACGTCTTTGGCCGGGCCATCGGCGCCAACCAGGGCATCCAGTTTCCCATCGCCAAGGCCTATGCCAACATGCGCGCGGCCGAACTCATGGTCCGCGAGGCGACGCGGCTCTATGAAGCGGGCCTCGACTGTGGTGCCGAGGCCAACATGGCCAAGATGCTCGCAGCGGATGCTTCGAATGAAGCCGCCAACGCATGTGTCCAGACCCATGGCGGTTTCGGTTTCGCCGAAGAGTACGATGTCGAGCGCAAGTTCCGCGAAACCCGGCTTTACCAGGTCGCGCCGATCTCGACGAACCTCATCCTGTCCTACCTTTCCGAGCATGTGCTCGGAATGCCACGTTCCTATTGACGGGCGGTCAGGTGGACGCGACCGAACAGAAACCATTCGCGGAATGGATTGGCCGTCAGAGCGAGAGCTTCGATGTCGTCTCGGAACGTCTCGTGCGGAGTTTCAGGGCAATTTTTGAACCCAATCTCGCACCTTCGGCGGCACGCCAGGCGCCGCTTGGCATCCACTGGTGCCTGTCGCCGGCGATAGCCGGCATGGACCAGCTGGGTGCCGATGGCCATCCTGCCAAGAACCTGTCGCTGCCGCCCGTCCCGTTGCCGCGCCGCATGTGGGCGGGAGGTGAAATCCGGGTGCTCGATGCTTTCCGAGTCGGCGATGAAGTTCGCCGAGTCTCCACCATCCGCGACATTGTCCGCAAGCAAGGCCGGTCTGGTGAGCTGTGGTTTGTCGCTGTCGGCCATGACTATCACTCAGATCGTGGCCTGGTGCTGAGCGAACGGCAGGATATCGTTTACCGGGAAGCGGCCACGCCGGGGGACGGTGCTCGTCCCAACAATACACCCGCGGCGCCGGCGATACTCCAGCCCGCTGGAAAGGTATGGTCGGTCGTTCCGTCGCCCACGCTGCTCTTTCGCTACTCGGCCATCACTTTCAATGGCCACCGCATCCACTATGACCTGCCTTACGCGACCAAGGCGGAGGGATATGAAGGGCTGGTGGTCCACGGCCCCCTCCAGGCGACGCTGCTCCTGAATCTCGCGGCGTCCCGACGCGCGGATTTACCCTTGACGTTTCGCTACCGTGGCCTTGCCCCTGCAATCGCGGACCGTGAACTGACCTTCAGGGCCGGCATGGATGGGCAGCGGTTCTGGGCGCAAGGCGGGAATGGCGCCGTGCACATGGAAGCTGATATCGACCAGGGACCGGCCCGATGATCGCGCCCATATCAAGTGCGCCTGTCGCGCCCTTGTTTGTGCCGGCCGACCGCCCCGAGCGTTTTGAAAAGGCAGACCGGTCTGGAGCCGACGCGGTCATTGTCGATCTCGAGGACGCTGTTGCACCCGCCGCCAAGGATGGCGCCCGCTCGAACCTTTGCCATGCCCTGAGATTGCAGAACCCCACCTTCGTCCGGGTGAACAGCGAAGACAGCGGCTGGTACCATGCCGACCTCGCCGCCGTCAGGGCATTCGGGCTTCGACGTATCTGCCTGCCAAAGGCGGAGTCCGTGGCAACGCTCGACGCGATCATCGAGACCCTCGGTGAGGACGTCGAGATCATGGCGTTGATCGAGACCGCCAGGGGCCTGGAGGCGGCGGCCGCCCTGGCCGCCCACCCGCATGTCGCAAGATTGGCGTTTGGCCCCGCGGACTTCGCCCTGGACCTGGGTGCGGCAGCTTCCGATGCGATCAAAGCGCATGCCTTGATGCGGCTGGCTGTCGCAAGCAGGGCCGCCGGGAAGGCCCTGCCGTTGGACGGCCCGTCCTTCGAAGTCGCGGATACCACCAAACTGGCCTCCGAATGCCGGCAAGCCTTGAATCATGGGGCCGGCGGGAAGCTTTGCATACACCCCGCCCAAACGTCGGATGTCATCGCGGCCTTTCGGCCAAGCGCCGAGCAACTGGGCTGGGCGCAGCGTGTCGTCGACGCGGCCCAGGATGGCGCGGCGCGCCTTGTCGACGGCAAAATGATCGACGCTCCCATTATCGCCCAGGCCCGGGCGCTTCTCCTGCGGGGCCGTTCGCAATCCGGCAAAGGTGTCTGAACAGGGCCGTATCCGCGACACTTCCCGGCAAGATCAAAGACAAGGATCCACGGCCCGATGCGCTGCCGCTGGCCCATGGCGTCTCATTCGACATCGAGTGAGACCGCCGGGCCGGCGATTTCGCCATAATCGCACGACGTTGCGATGCAGGCTTCAAGGAAATGTTGGGCGCGGTCGCCCGCCCAACAGCGATCCGATCACCGTTGGGATCGCAAAGGATCGGTTTTCCGGCCAGGTGTTGCTGTCAGGGTTCTATGACCACCTTGCCGTAGACCTGCCGGTCGTCCAGCAGTCGCATGGCCTCGCCGGCCTCCTCGAGGGAAAACCGCCGTGGGTGGAGCGCCGGCTTCAGCTTGCCGCCCTTGACAAGGTCGAGCAGTGCCAGCACGTCGTCGCGCGACCAGCCGTTCGAGCCGACAATGTTCAGTTCGAAGGTCCAGATCAGGCGCAGATCCTCGTGTGGATCGTAGCCGGCCGTGGCACCGCATGTCAGCAGCCGGCCGTCACGGCGCATGACGCGAAGCGACGGCACCCAGGTGTCGCCGCCGGTGAAGTTGACGACGACATCGATGCCGCCTTCGTCGCGTCCGAAGACCCGCGCCCGGCCGAACTGTCGCCGGCATTCCGCGACCCAGTCTCCCTGCGCGTAATTGATGCCGACATCGGCACCCAACGCCTTCAGGCGATCGATCTTTTCGTCACTCGACGCGCAAGCGATCACCGTCGCGCCGGCCTGTTTGGCAAGCTGCACGCAACACGTGCCGACGCCGCCGGACGCACCGAGGATCAGCACCTTCTCGCCCGGCTTGATCTTGCCCCGCGTCATCATCATGCGATAGGCGGTGCCATAGGCCACGGGCAGTGCGGCGGCGTCCGCGAAGCTCACGTCGTCGGCCAGCGGAATGATCATGTGGGCGGGAACCCGGACCAGTTCGGCGAGCCCGCCGTCGAAGGTCTCGCCCAGCAATCCGCCCTTGACGCGGTCGATCGGGTCGACAAGCACGCGCTGCCCCGCGCTCAGGCCCTGGACATTCGCGCCCACAGCCGCGATCTCGCCCGCGACATCGATGCCGAGGATGAGCGGCATGTTTATCTTGATGCCCGGCATGCCCTTGCGGGTGAAGACGTCATGATAGTTGAGCGTGCAGGCGCGCACCCTGACCACCACGTCGTCCGTGCCGGGTATCGGATCGCTGTAGGACGGCTCATGGACCATCCGGTCGAGACCACCATGTTCATAGGTTACGACGGCACGCATGCTGATCTCCCTTGTATCGTTTCTTGTCTTGTCTCGAGTGGCGACGAGCCAGCTGACTAGCCCAGTGTTCCAAAGCGCTCGATCATCATCCGCTGCACGACCTTGCGGTCGATCTTGCCCGGCCCATTGAGCGGCAGCTCTTCGGTGAAGACGATCTTGCGCGGATGGGCATAGGCAGGGCCGACCGATAGGCAGAACTGCTTGAGTTCCTCCTCGGTGATATCGCGGCCCTTGGCCTTGACCACCATCGCCACGGGCACTTCGCCCTTGATGCGGTGCGGAACCGGCACCACCGAGGCTTCGGCGACGGCGGGATTGCGCAGCAGCATGTTCTCGATCTCGAGCGGATAGACATTCTCGCCGCCTGAATTGAACATGTCGTCGGTGCGGCCGCGGAAATAGAAGAAGCCGTCGTCGTCCTTGGAAAAGACATCGCCGGTGCTGAGCCAACCGTCCTTCAGCCTTTGCCTGTTGACCTCCGGCAGCTTCCAGTAGCCAGGCGTCACGCCCGGATTGCGTACCAGCAATTCGCCGTAGGACGGGTCTTCATTGCCGGCCGCGTCAACGAGCTTCACTTCGCCCTCGGGCCAGATCACGCCGCAGCTGCCATGTGGAACGGCGCGTCCATCCGTCGGCGTGCCGATCATCACCGGTCCGCCTTCGGTCAGGCCGTAGCTCTCCGAGGCAGCGACACCGAAGGCCGCTTCGACGGCGTCGAGCAGTTCCTTGGGCGTGGGCGCCGAGCCGATCTTCAGGCCCTTCAGCGCCGAGAAATCGAGCGTCTCGATCAGGTCGCGCTCCTGGAGGAGCAGCGTGAACACCGCCGGAACCGCGCCGGCATGGGTGCAGCGGTAATCCGCCAGGGTCTGGAGGAAGCGGCGTGGCTCGAAATTCGGCAACAGCACCACCGAGGCGCCCCAGCTCAACATCGGCTTGATGGCGCCGGCCATGGCGTTCTTGTGGTAGAGCGGAACCGCCGCCAGCGCCCGGTGCTCGGGCAGACCCGGCCAGTATTTCTGCAGGCAGCGAAGCCACCACACTTGTCCGGCATGGGTGAGCACGACGCCCTTGGGCCGGCCGGTCGAACCCGACGTGTAGGGCTGGAAGGAGGGATGGTCATCCGACAGCCGGGCTGGATCGAACCGCGGCTCGGTTGCCGACAGCGCCGCCTCGTAGTCCAGCCAGCCGGGCCGCGACGTCTCGAAGGCGATTTTCACCTTGCATCCGATCAGCTCCGCAAGCGGGGCGACGTGCGGATTCGCCGCTTCCTCGACGAGGGCGCCGACGCATTCGGCATCCCGCATTATGTACTCCAGCGTGTCGGCGCCGAGCTTGGTGTTGAGAGGAACCGGAACGATGCCGGCGCGCATCGCGCCGAAGAAGGTTTCGACAAATTCGAAGCGATTGCTGACCGACAAAGCCAGCCGGTCGCCGGGCTTCAGGCCGCTGTCGACCAGAAGACGGGCCGCCCTGTCGAGCCGGTTCTCAAGTTCGCGATAAAGCACCTCGCGTGGCTGGTCGCGCGACAGGTCGATGATGGCGATGTTGTCGGGGTAAAGGCCGGCGGCATCGTGGTTCCAGTAGCCAAGATTGTTCCAGCGCGGATTGTCTGGCGTGATCGGCATGGCAGGCTCGCTTTCGAAAAATCGTATGGTCTGGCGCGGTCAGGAGGCCGTGAGAACGACCTCACCCCGGGGTGATTGCAGGACGGCGAGGAACCCCGGTTGGGCAGCGAGCCGTACGGGCACGTCGATGCCCATTTCGCTATAGATCCGCGACAGCGCTTCGGCTTGCGGATGCAGCACGATGAACTCGCGCAGTGTACAGCCGACGGGCGTGCTCGCGGCGGGATGCGGCGATGCCTTCCAGTCGATGGCAAAGGGGATCATCTCGCCGAACGCGGTATCCTCGATGTAGAGACAGGCCCAGTCGAGCCGCACCCCGTCAGGCCGCGTCCTGCCCATTTCGATCGGGCCCCTGGTGCGGATGCCCGCTCGGCTTGCCGCCGCCGCATAGGCGTCGAGGTTCCTGGTGCGCACGGCAAAGGTGGCAAGCCCGGGGTGGGCGAGGGCGGCGATGCTGCCGCCGCGATTGCCTTCGAGCGATTGCGCCGGATCGGGCGAAATGATTTCCAGATAGGTGGCGCCAAGCGAAAGCAGGCTGTTGCGCGTGCCGAAGCCGGGATGCGAGCCGCCCCGGGCCGGATCGACGCCGGTGAGCTTGCCGATAAGTGCCGACCCGGCATCGAGATCGGGCGCCGCCCACAGAATATGATCGAGTTCGACGCTCATGTCGGTCCTTCCTGTCAGTCCTTGCGCGACAGCGTCAGGTAGACGCCGCGCCCGCTGGCAACGAGCCTGTCCTGTTCATCGAACACCTTGGCTTCGGCGGTCGCCAGCGTCCCGCCCAATTTGATGATGGTCGCACGGGCCACGAGGGCGCCGGGCAAGGCGGCGCGATGATAGTCCACCCGCATATCGACGGTCGGCACGCCTCGGCCGATCTTCGCGGCGACCGCATAGTCGCCGGCAAGATCGATCAGCGCCGCCAAGATGCCGCCATGTGTGTAGCGCACAACCGGATCCGACACGAACTCCTCGCGCCACGGCAGCAGGATTTCCACGCCGTCCGCGGACATCGACTTGAGGGTCACCCCGAGCCATCGATGAAACGGGGCGTCGCGAACCATGCCATCCAACGCCTCGAAATCCACTGCGGCGTCAGCCATGAAATCCTCCCAGATAAAGATCGGCGACCTTCGGATCGCGGGCCAGGGCCGGCCCTTCGCCCTCATAGGCATTGCGGCCGAGGTCCAGCACATATCCGCGATGCGACATGGCCAGCGCCCGGGTGGCGTTCTGCTCGACCATCAGGATCGTGACGCCGGACTTGTTGATCGCAGACACCTGTTGGAACATCACGTCGACGAACCGCGGCGCAAGACCGGCTGTCGGCTCATCGAGCAGCAGCACCTTCGGCTCCGGCATAAGCGCCCGCGCCATGGCCAGCATCTGCCGCTCGCCGCCCGAAAGGCTTCCGGCCATCTGCCGCCGCCGCTCGCGCAGCCTCGGAAAAAGCTCGTACATGAGTTCCAGCCGCTGTTTCAGCTGGAGGTCGCGACGTGGCTTCAGGCCGATCTCGAGGTTCTCCTCGACAGGCATCGTCTCGAACACGTTCTCGCGCTGCGGGACATACCCCAAACCCTGGCGGACGATCGTGCTCGGCGGCAGGCCGGCTATATCCTTGTCATCGAGCGCAATCGTTCCGCTCTTTGGCGCCACCAGGCCGACAAGCGCCTTGAGCAGCGTCGATTTGCCGGCGCCGTTGGGGCCGACGACGGTGACGATCTCGTGCTGCCGCACCGTGATGCTGACGCCGTTCAGAATATCAAGCTGAGGCACGTAGCCGGCAATGAGAGAGGCGATGGTGAGCACATTGGGCTTCATGCCGCCGCCTCCGGGGACGGACTGCCGAGATAGGCTTCGACGACACCGGGATCGGCGCGCACCTGCGCCGGCGTGCCGGCCGAGATGACACGGCCCTGAGCCATCACGACGACGCGGTCGGCGCGGCTCATCACAATGTCCATGTCGTGTTCGACGAACAGGAAAGTGGTGCCGCGTTGTTCCCGCAGCGCGGCGATGTGGTCGAGAATGGCGCGGCCAAGCGTCGGATTGACTCCAGCCATGGGCTCGTCGAGCAGCACCATGGAGGGCTCGGTCATGAGCGCCCGTGCGATTTCCAGAAGCTTGCGCTGGCCTCCCGAGAGCGCGCCGGCATAGTCCTGTGCCTTGTCGCGCAGACCAAATGTCTCGAGCAAGCCCGCGGCCCGTGCGTGCGCGGCGGCCTCGGCGGCCCTGGCGCGTCCTGGCCCGACAAGCAGCGAGATGAGGTGTTCGCCGGGCTGGCGCGGCGCGGCGAGCAGCATGTTGTCGATGACCGACATGCCGGCAAGGACCCGAGTCAACTGGAAGGTACGCACCATGCCGAGCCGTGCAATCCTGTGGGGCGCCATGCCGCCGATCGATCGTCCGGCGAAGCGGATGGCGCCGGAGTCCAGCCTGGCAAAGCCGCTCAGCAGATCGAACATCGTCGTCTTGCCGGCGCCATTGGGGCCGATCAGCGCCGTGATCGAGCCGCGCTCGACGCTGAAACTCGCGCCATCGACGGCGCGAAGGCCGTCGAAATCCTTGACCGCGTCGGCCACCTCCAGGATGGTTTCGGTGCTCATGGCCGCACCTTCATCTCGTTGACATTGCCGAGCAGGCCTTGCGGCCGCAGCCGGCTGATCAGGAGCAGAAACAGACCGACGATGACGAAGCGCAGTGAGGCCTGCTGGCCGGCCGACAGCGATGTCTCGATCAGCCTGGTGCCTTCCAGGAGCATCCAGAACAGCACGCTGCCGAGCGCCACGCCGCCATAGCTGGCGAAGCCGCCCAGCACCAGCAGCGCATAACCGAAGAAGGTGAATGTCGGATCGAAGACGGTCGGGTAGAGATAGGTGACGTTGAGCGCGACGAAGAAGCCGGCGACCGCTGCCAGCGCCGCCGCCAGGGCGAGCGACTGTAGCTTGTAGGCGAACACGTCCTTGCCAAGCGCGGCGGTGGCATCCTCGTCCTCGCGAATGCCGCGCAGCACACGGCCCCACGGCGTTGCCTGCAAGGCCCTGAGCATCAGAAGAAGCGCGATGAAGACCAGCCACACCACGATGAACAGCGGCAGTTGCGTGTAGCTGCCGAGCCCGATCATGGCGAGCCATGGGAGCATCCAGTCCGACACGGCGCGCCATTCGGCGTCGAAGCCGAGAACACCCTGGTTGCCGCCTGAGAAGGCCGCGTTCTGCAAGGTGTATCTGACGATCTCGGCGAAGGCGATGGTTGCAATGGCGAAGTGGTCCGAACGCAGGCGCAGCGACGCGATACCGACGAACAGGCCTGCCAGAACGGCCAGCACAATGCCCGCCGGCAGCGCCAGCCAAAGCGACCAGCCGCGGTCGACGACCAGGATGCCAACCGTATAGGCGCCAATCGCCATGAAGCCGGCCTGGCCGAAGTTCAACAGGCCTGTGAAGCCCGCATTGAGCTGCAGGCCGAGCGTGAATATGCCGTATATGCCTGCAAGGACGCCGACATTGATCCAGAAATCGATGCTCATGAGCGGCGCTTTGCCCGACCGAATATGCCTTGCGGCATGAACATCAACATCAGGATGAGCAGTGCGAAGCCCACCGCGGGTTTCCATCGCGCGTTGAACAGCAGGGTCGACCATTCCTGCGAGAGACCGATCACCAGCCCGCCGACAAGGGCGCCGTAAGGGTTGCCGACGCCGCCCAGGACGGTGGCGGCGAACAGGCTGAGCAGCAGCGTTATGCCGAAGTTCGGATTGAAACTGCCGATGGCGGTCGCATAAAGAATGCCCGATAGCGCCGCGAGGAAGCCGGCGGCGATCCAGGTGACGTTGATGATGTGCTGCGTGTCGATGCCGGACACCTCCGCCAGGGCGCGATTGTCGGCGAAGGCCCGCATCTCCTTGCCGATGCTGGTGAAGCGCAGCGCCAGTCCGACGATTATCATCGCCGTGAGGCCGACGACCAAGGCCAGAGCCTGCAACGTGCCGAGCCGAAGCGGCCCGATGGCGATCGAGGAGACGACATTGGCGCCAAGTGTCCTGACCTGGCTGCCGGCGAAAAATTGCACGGAAAAGCGCAGCACCAGGCCAAGCCCGATGGCCGACAGGAAAAGCTGCAGGCTGCCGGCTTTCGCCTGGCGCAGCGGTTGCCAGATGATCTTCTCGGTGAGGAGCGCCAGCGCCGCCGTCGCTATCATGGCCGCCAGCATGGCCAGCGGCAAAGGCAGACCGAGCCAGGCGAACAGGATCGTGAAATAGGCGCCGGTGACCAGCAGGTCGCCATGCGCGAAGTTGACCAGCTTGAGCACGCCGAGCACGAGCGTCAGGCCGATCGCCCCAAGGCCGGTATAGCTCCCTGCGACGAAACCGTTGATCGTGGCCTGCAATGCCGGCACCGGCCCGAAGGCGACAGCCAGCGCGCACAACAAAACGACCAGCACGGCCAGCAGCAAGGCCGGCCGTGGCAGAGCCGAAAGAGGGGATGAAAGGGCGGAAGCCTTGGCTTGCGCCCTTTCGGTTTGGGCAGTGGTAATCACGAACGCTACTTCACATCCACCTGTTCGATCTTGACCTGCTTGCCGCCCTGATACTGGAAGACGTCGTACAGGCTGGACGATGGATCACCATTGTCCTTGAAGCGGAAAGCGCCGGAAACGCCGACATAGTCGATCGGCTTGCCGGCGGCGGCGGTCTTCACCGCATCGGCCAGGGTTTGGATGGTGAACTGCGGCGCACCGTCCTTGGTCACCGAGCGAATCTTGTCGCGAATGGCGCCGGGCTCGGTCGAGCCGGCCTCAACCGCGGACAGGAAGCAAAGGATCGCAGCATCGAAACTGTTGGCGGTATAGGACGCATTGGCGACGCCGCCGGCTTCGTCCCAAAGCTTGTTGAATGCCTTGAACGCGTCGGTCCCGGTTGGTGATCCGCCGGCCACGCCATAGGCGCCTTCGAGCGCTTCAGGCGGGATATTGTCGGGAACCTTGGCAAAGGACAGCGCGTCGGCAACGAAGACCTTTTTCGCGTCGAACTTCCCGGTTCGCACCAGCGCGGCGCCGAGCTTCGCATAGGTTTCCGGATAGTCGATCACGACATAGGCGTCCGGATTGCCAGCCACGGCCTGACCGGCCTCGGAATCGAAGCTTTCCTGCTGCGGGTCGAAGGAAATCGTGGTCGATATGGTGCCACCCTCAGCCTGCCAATCCTGCGTGAAGCTCTTTGACAGCGCATCGCCATAGGGTTCGTTGCGGAAGATGATCGCGACGGCCTTGCCCTTGCCGACATGATTTTCGATCGCCTTGACCAGCGCCTTCGACTGCAGATCGTCGGCCGGCACGGGGCGGTAGATCGTGCCGTCGTCCTTGACCGTGCGCAACCGCGTGCTCGACGCAAGCGGCCATAGCGTGATCTTGCGCTGCATGGTGATGCCGTTGAGCACGGAGATGGATTCCGGTGTTGTCGATGGGCCCATGATGCAAGAAGCGCCCTTGTCGACCAGCGTACGCGTCGCCGACAGCGCGGCTTGAGGATCGCCCTGCGAATCCGCGGAGACGATGCTGACGGTGACCGCCGCGCCGGCGTCCTTGGCTGCCTGGTTGGCGACCTTGGCCGACAGGTTGATCGCCTTCTCGGCCGGCGGACCGAGCTCCGAAAGGGGACCGGTCGATTCGAGCAGTGCCCCGATTTTCAGATCAAGCGGTTCAGCATAGGCCCCCGGTGCCGAGGCCAGGATCGCGAGCGCTGAAACTGCCGCCCAAGCCGCGAGCCGTCCGATTTTGCACGACATTTCCATCTCCATGACGTTTGAAAACAAGCGATTGACAGGCACTACTGATCGTTCAGTAATGAAGCGTATCGGAGGCTTTTGAGTCAAGCGATTGGAATTCCCTTTTTTTGCAATATGAAGGACGTTTGTTGCGCGGCGGCGGCGAGGGAGGAACATGGGAAAGCTCGAAACGTCTTCGGCATGGTCGTCAGCGGTGACGATCACCTCCGCCGCGCCGGACAGTGTGGTCGGGCGCCTGACGGTCCCAGGCGGGCGTTCGGCAGGCTCGCCGCTGGGTCTGCTGACGGACTTCGCGGGCCAGCTCGCGTCCGCGGGTGCCGCCTCGGCACTTGGCCCGACGCGCAAGGCGCAAGAGATCGAATGCCGGACAAGTTTGTTTTCCCGCCATGTCGAAGGCCGGTTGAAAGGCGAGGCGACCTTGCTCTTCAGCGATGGCTCGACAATGAACTGGCAGATCCTGGTCCATGACGAGGAAGGCAAGGCGGTTTGCGCCGTCAGCATGACCCATCTGGTCGTGCAGGCCGAGCCGACGGCCATCGGCGAGCCGGCCGAACCCCTGTCGAATTCCGGCGCGCCGGTGTCCGATGACGCTTCGTCGGACGAAACGATGAGCCCGGCCGACAAAAGACGCGCCCAGATTGCCGCTGCCGCCGCCGCCGTCATTGCCCGCAAGGGCTTTGGCAATGCCACCATGCGCGAAATCGCGGACACGGCTGGCATGCATGTGCCGACGATGTACCAATATGTCGCCAGCAAGGATGAAATGCTCGAGCTGGTCTATATCTGGACGATGGCGCGCGTGCGCACCGACGTAGACCTTGCCACCGTCAATTGCAGCACGGCCACCGAAAAGCTTCGCGCCACCATCACGGCGATCATAGACAAGGGCGATCGCTTCGGCAGGGATGTCGGCGTGCTCAACCGCGAACTCAAATCCCTGTCGCCGGCCGCCAGGATTCGCGTTCTGGCAGAATATCGCAAGCTGCTGCTGCAGATCGCGCAACTCGTCAGCGAAGGAATAGCGGCGGGAGAGTTCCGTGCTGTCGAGCCCGAGATCGCCGCCAATTTTGTCGATGCGGTCTGCGATATCTGGGCATTGCGACCCTTCGCGGTCAGACAGTTCGGCCAGGCGGCATTTCACGACGAGGTCGCCGAACTCATTTTGCGTGGGTTGAGGAACTGATTTTTCGGGGGATCTCGTCTCGATGATCCTGGGCCCGGCGACTATTTCGCCTCGGGCGATTCCAGCACCGGTTCGGTCTCGTCCATCATCTGCTTGACGGCATCCGCCGACCTGCGCATCCCCGCTTCGTCGATGGCCCAACCGGCGAAGCGTTCCAGCAGGGTGGCGAACGTCACCAGTTCCTGCTCGTCCCATTGCGCGAGTGCTCCGGCGAAGATCCGCAATTTGGTCTGGCGCACCGCCGTCACCAGGCGCTCGCTCTTGGCGGTGAGTTTCAGGCAAATGCGCCGGGCATCGAGTTGCGATGCGACGCGGAAGGCGTAACCGCGTTCGACGAGATCGGCCGAGATGCGGCTGGCGCGGGAGGGATCGATCCCCATGCGTTCGGCGATGATGCCGACCGTCACCTCGTCCTGCGGCGTGTCGCCGACGATCGCGCTGAGCGCTATGATCGCATCGAGATGGCTCACTTCCAGCGAGGGATCGATGCGCTCCAGGATCAAGCGACCGAATTCCCGGCGCTGCACCGAGCGGCGCACCTTGTTCATTACCGCATCGATGGCGGCGACAGCCTCGGCCGCCGCTTCCGACAGGCCACTGCCGCGCGCCAGATCCGCCAGATCCTGATCGCCATGCGTCTGGCACGGTGTGGAAAATCGGTCGGGCTTGCCCGGCCCGGTATCGTTGCTGCTCATATCACAGCGCGCTAACAAAAATACATGTCGATGTCAATTACATGCTAATGGCATATATCTGATATTGACATATATCTGCCGTGAGCACATAAACCGCGCCCAGCCTGCGGAGATACCGATGACTCTCGACTCGACCCTTCCGGATGCGGCGCCCGTAGAGGACGCCGGGCCCGACATTGCGACGCTGATCGTCTATTTCGGTGCGTTGATCGCCATGTTCATGGCCACCATCGACATGCAGATCGTGGTCACCGCCTTGCCCACCATCGCCGGAGAACTGGGCAATTTGCATCTGTTCGGCTGGGTCGGCGCCGCCTACCTGCTGTCGACGGCCGCGGTCGCGCCCTTCTACGGCAAGCTCGGCGACATGTATGGCCGCAAGAACGTCGTGTTGACGGCGATCACCTTGTTCCTGCTGGGCTCGCTGGTCTGCGGCACGGCATGGTCGATGGAGAGCCTGATCGCCGCGCGCGTCCTGCAGGGTCTCGGCGGCGGCGGCCTGATGGTCTCGGCCTTCGCCATGATCGGCGAATTGTTCGGGCCGCGCGACCGCGCCAAGTATCAAGGCTACAGTTCGGCGGTGTTCGCCCTGTCCTCGGTCCTTGGTCCGTTGGCCGGCGGCTATATCACCAGCCTGTTCGGCTGGCGCTGGGTGTTCCTGGTCAATCTGCCGATCGGCATCGTCGTGCTGGCGGTGCTGGCGTTCGCCATGCGCAGCCGGTTCAACGAGAAGAGGCACCGCATCGACTATCTGGGCGGCTTGCTGCTGGCCGTCGGCACCACGGCAATCGTCTACTGGGGCTACCATGTCTTGGACCCGGCCGGGCCGGATCTGCTTACCTTCGTGCTGCCGGCCCTCGCCTTGGCGGCAATCGCC
Organism: Mesorhizobium sp. HAY1-8B; assembly: GCF_056868045.1. NCBI lineage: Bacteria > Pseudomonadati > Pseudomonadota > Alphaproteobacteria > Hyphomicrobiales > Phyllobacteriaceae > Mesorhizobium > Mesorhizobium sp. HAY1-8B. The sequence continues at coordinate 5,994,117 of NZ_CP200321.1, read as the reverse complement.
TCGTTCATCATGGTCGAGCGGCGGGCCGAGGAGCCGATCGTGCCCTTGCGGCTGTTCGGCATCTCGACGGTGCGTATCGTCTCGGGCGTGTCGGTGGTCGCCGGATCGGTGACGCTCGGTATGTTCTTCTATTTCGCGCTCTACATGCAGACGCTGACCGGACTGAGCCCGGCCGAAGTCGGCTTCCTGTTCCTGCCGGCTTCCCTGACCTCGATGGTCATCTCGATCGTGGCCGGGCGGGTGATTGCCGCGACCGGCCGCTACAAATGGATGCCGGTGGTGGCGATGGGTATTGGCGGGCTGCTGATGATAGGTTTTGTCTTCATCAATTCGCACACGCCGATCTGGGTGCTGGCGGTGATGATGGGTCTGTTCGGCATCAGCATGGGCCTGCAGTTCCAGGTGCTGATCGTGGCGATCCAGGCCGCGGCGCCGCTGCAGGATATCGGCGCGGTGACGTCGCTGATCACCCAGGCGCGAACGATCGGGGCATCATTGGGACTGGCGCTGAACGGCGCGGTGATGACATGGGCCCTCAACCGACAGACTTCGGAGCTTCCGGCCGATGCCGCCGCGCTGCTGCCGGACGGCCTGACCGGGCTGAACCCGCATCTGGCCTCGAGCCTGCCGGTCGCGGTCCGCGATGTGGTGCTCGGCCACTACTCGAGTGGCTTCAACGTGATGTTCCTCTGGGTGGCGGCGCTCTACTTCGTCGCCATGGCCCTGACGCTCCTGCTCGAGGATATCCAGATCCCGAAGCGGGGCTGAGCCCGAGCATCGGCAAGTGGGGTTGGGCCTGCCGAGGTGAACCTGGCAGCAGGTGGTTGGCTATGGCTGGCGGACCACTTTGCTGCCCGACGTTCTCGGCGCGCCGTGGCTATCGATCGGTTCGATCAGAGTTGCGCGCGTCTGTTTTCGATTGCACAAAGTGTCAAACATTCACCAAGGGCAAGCGACCTTAAGTTCTCGCATCGCCTCGTCGTAGTTATTCATTCTATATTTTGACTTGCGAGACCAGCTTCCATCGTTGGCTTCATACCGTATTGAGAGAGAGTGCAGACTTGCTAGAGAGTTCTAGAAACCGCCCAGCTTCCGCGGTCTTCCAAATGCCAGGCAGCATCCGCTCTACGGCCCAGATCTCCTTGCGCTCCGAACCTTCATCCCGACGGACAAAAATATCGTGGAACTCGCCGCTGATACCAACGTCCGACACCAGTGCGACTGTCAGGTTACCCGCCTTGCAGCCCACTGAAATCAGAGAAGAAGTTGGCGAAGTAGCTTTCTCCGGCTCATCAAGCCAAGGAACGAGAAACGCGGAAACTTCAGGCGCCCCCATCGCGTCCTTGGTTTTCGTAATGAACCACGCGCTGCGCGAGCTACGGTCCACTTGCGATTGTTTGGCGTCAGCAAGGCGTGCGGCAAACAGAGCAGCCAACATCGCACCGAACGCCAACTTCAGCACTAAGGATCGCTTCGGACTGTTGTGCAGAATCGCCGCGTCATTTGACGAACTGCCCCCGGCGAAATATCGGTTGCGCATAGAACCCCACCGCTTATGGTTGCCGGCGCCAACAGTATTGTTTCGAAACACTTAATATTCTATGGCTTACACTTCTATATGATAACAGGATCGATACCTCAGATCCACTTGTTCTGCAATAAGGGTTTCCTTGATATAAATGATATTTCGTCGGACAGAGCCATTCGGTGCGCTCCTTATCGAACGATGGAAACAAAGGGCTATTTTCTGAGCCATACTTCTAACGAGATTTGCATCCTATCTTGCCGATGGGCTTCCATGGCATGTCGCGCTACCCTAGGACGGAAGACCGATCTCTTTTGAGCCGAGCAAGGATCGGTGAGCTAGATCTCGCCGTGGAGCGGGATCTCCCCTGACAGCCATTGCACGAACAGCGTCGCCGACCGCGAGAGGCGGCGGTGCTGATTGGGAACCACATGCAAGGCAACCGGCAGGATTTCGCCCGCGCCGAATGGCGCCACCAGCCGCCCCGAGGCCAGATAGGCCGCCGCATAAGTCGACATGACCGCGGTGATGCCGCCCGCGCATGCCGCAACCTCCAGTGCCGCCGCCGCATTGTCGGCCTTGATCGGCGCCTTTTGCGGCGCGATGACGATGTTTTCCTGCTTCGCCCAAAGATCCAGCAGCTGCATCCTGCCCTGGACGTAGATGAGCCGGGCGGCGTTGAGCCAGTTTGCGCTGGGTTTCGCTGCGGCCTGGCGGCCGGTCTCGGGGTCGCAGAGAAGCATCAGCCGCTCCTGTCCCAATTGCACGGCACCCGCTACCGGCTGCAACGGATCGAGCGCCAGAATGCTGAGATCCGCCAGTTCCACATTGGGGTCGGTCCAGATCGTGCTGTTCAGCCGCACCTCGATGCGCGGATGGGCAGCGGAGAAACCAGCCAGGTGCTGTGCGAGCCACAGCGTGACGAAGCTGAGCGGGGCTGAAACCGTCACGCTGGTCCGCGCCTGTGCGCCGAGCATACCTTCGGTCGCTGCCTCGGCCCGATCCAGGGCCTCGGCTATTCCCGGCAGATAGGCCGTGCCGACTTCGGTGAGTTCCAAACCGTTGCTGCGTCGGTGGAACAGCGGCCGGGCGAAGAATTGCTCCAGCGCCCGCACCCGTTGGCTGATCGCCGCCTGGGTGCAGTTCAGTTCCTCGGCGGCCCGGGTGAAGCTCAGATGCCTGGCCGCTGCTTCAAAGGCTTCGAGATAAATGAGATGCGGCAGGTTTCGCACGGAGAGACCTCATTCAGATTTCTCATGCATTACGGAAACGTGGTCACTGGGTAAAGAACGATTTCTTGCGCCAGGTCCGCCCGGCGGGTTTTCTGAAAGCCATTCCCAGCCGCTGAACCGCAGGAAACCATGCCTTTCTCTCTGCTGAAATACGGCCTGCGTTCCAGGCATGTTCCCTTTCGCGACATCCCTGCGACGCCCGAGCTGAAACGATCCTACGACGTGGTGATCATCGGCGGCGGCGGTCACGGCCTCGCGGCGGCTTACTACCTGTCCAACGTGCATGGCATCCGCAATGTCGCCGTGCTGGAAAAGGGCTATCTCGCCGGCGGCAATACGGCCCGCAACACCACCACGATCCGCTCGAACTACATGACCGAGGAATCGGTCCGCTTCTACAAGGAAGGTGTCGAACTGTTCGAAACCATGTCGCGGGATCTTGGCTTCAACGTCATGTTTTCGCAGCGCGGGCAACTGACGCTCGCGCATTCCGAGGCGACGCTGCGCAGCTTCCACCTGCGTGCCGAGATGGGCAAGCATATGGGCACAAGGATCGAAGTGGTCGATGTCCGGACGGTGAAGGAGCTTTGCCCGCATCTCAACCTAGATCTCGGCGGTCAGCACGAGGTGATGGGCGGGCTCTGGCATGCCGACGGCGGCACGGCCCGCCATGACGCCGTGGCTTGGGGCTATGCCAGGCATGCCGGCGCGCGCGGCGTGGAGATCCACCAGCGCACCGAGGTGACCGGCTTCGACCACGCCGGCGACCGGGTCACCCGCATCAGGACGAACCGTGGAACGATCGCCGTGGGCCAAGTGCTGCAGGCAGTCGGCGGGCTCAACGGCCAGGTCGCCGCCATGGCGGGCATCCGGCTGCCGATACGCTGCTTCCCGCTGCAGGCGATGGTGACGCAGCCGCTGAAGCCATTCCTGGACATACTCGTCTCGTCGGCCAATCTGCACACCTATCTGGTGCAGTCCTCGCGTGGCGAGGTCGTCATCGGCGGCGGCTCCGATCCGTACCAGCTGGCTTCGACGCGCTCGACGCTGGACCAGAAGGAACACCTCGCCGAAGGCGCGCTGCACCTCTTCCCCTTCCTGCACAAGGTCAAGCTGTTGCGGCAATGGGCCGGGATCACCGACATGACGCCGGATTACAGCCCGATCATGGGCGCCTCGCCGTTGCGGAACTATTGGCTCGACTGCGGCTGGGGCACCTGGGGCTTCAAGGCGACGCCGGTGGCAGGCAAGCGCATGGCCGAGACCATCGCCAGCGGGCGCGTGCCCGATGTCCTGAAACCGTTCGACCTGCGCCGGTTCGACAGCTTCGCGCTGCTGAACGAAATGGGCGCCACGGCCGCCAGCCACTGACGAGTACTCCGATGAAGCTCTTGACCTGTCCGGTGAACGGCCCGCGCAACATCACCGAGTTTCAGTATCTCGGACCGGTCCGCGAGGCCAGCGCCGACCAGCCCGAGCAACTGATCGAAGCCCTGTTCTATGCCGAGAACCCGCTCGGCGTGATGCGGGAGTGGTGGCGGCACACCCCGTCCAACACCGTGCTGATCGCCGAACGCCACACCGTCAGCGACCAGATCCTCGCCACCTATCTTCCCAATCGAAAGCCTGCCTGACATGACCGAACGGCTGCCGCTTCCGTGGGGATCGCGCCTCGACCGCACCCAAAAAATCCGTTTTGATTTCGACGGCCGACCGCTCGAAGGTTTCGCCGGCGACTGCATTGCCTCCGCCATGGCCGGCAGCGGCCGCTGGATCCTGTCGCGCTCCTTCAAGTATCACCGTGCGCGCGGCATCCTCACCATGGCCGGGCAGGACGCCAACACGCTGGTGCAACTGCCTGACGAACCGAATGTGCGGGCTGATCTGCGCCCGATCGCCGAAGGGCTGAGGGTCACTGCCCAGAACGTCAACGGCACCGCCGAACGCGACCGGGGCGCGGTGCTCGACAGGTTGGGCCGCTTCATGCCCGTCGGGTTCTACTACCGCAGCTTCTTTGGCCCCGGCGCGAAAAGCTGGCTCAAATTCTGGGAGCCGTTGATCCGCAGGTCGGCCGGTCTCGGCAAGGTCGATCTCACTGCCGGTCATGGCCATTATATCAGGGAAAACCTGCACACCGACGTGCTGGTCGTCGGCGCTGGCCCGGCGGGGCTTTCGGCGGCCATCAAGGCAGCCGAGGCGGGCGCCGAGGTGCTGCTGGTCGACTTGAACCCGGAAATCGGCGGCGCCTTGACCTATGCGCGCTTCGACCTCGAGACGGCGGAGGCCGAGGCGACCTTGCAGGCGTTGCGCGACGCGGCCGAGAAACTCGGCAATCTGCGGGTGCTGACCGGCGCCACCTGCAATGGGTGGTTCGCCGACAACTGGCTTCCGGTGCTGCAGGGCGAGACGCTCTATCGCGTTCGCGCCAAGCAGGTCGTGGTGGCCGCGGGATCGCATGAACAGCCCCTGGTGTTTCGCAACAACGACCTGCCCGGCATCCTCCTGTCGTCCGCGGCACAGCGGCTGATGCGCCACTATGCGGTTCGCCCTGGCCGGCGCGCCGTGGTCTTTGCCGGCAACCGGGATGGATATCTCGCCGCTCACGACCTTCTCGACGCAGGCGTGTCATTGGCCGCCGTTCTCGACCCGGCAGCCAATGCGTCCGACAACACCCTCGCGCAACACCTCGTCGAGTGCGGCGTCCGGATCATCCCGAATGTCACCGTCACGGAAGCGCTGGGGACCGGGGGCAATCGCCATATAAGAGCCGTCCGCTTCAGCACGCCCGAACATGGCGCGGAGCTGCTGGAGTGCGATCACCTGGTGGTGGCGGCGGGCTACACGCCGTCTTACCAGCTGCCGCTGCATGCCGGCGCGAAGCTGGGATTTGACGAGACCAGCCGGCAATTCGTGCTGAGCAATCTGCCGGAGGCGTTTCATGTCGCCGGTTCGGCGGCAGGCTGTTTCGAGCTGAACTCGGTGCTGCGCAGCGGCGAGATCGCGGGCGCGGCGGCGGCGCGGGGGGCGGGGCATGATGCCGAACTGCCGGCGATCATCCCGGATGCCGGCGCGGCGGCGATGAACCATTTTCAACCGTTGTCCGCGCACGCGAAGGGGCGGGACTTCGTGGATTTCGACGAGGATCTGCAGGTCAAGGATATCAAGAACGCCGTCAGCGACGGCTATAGCGAGCTCGAGCTGGTGAAGCGCTATTCCACCGTCGGCATGGGGCCGTCGCAGGGACGGCATTCCGCGCTGGCAACGGCCAGGATCGTGGCGGCGGAGACGGGCCGCTCAGTGGGCGAGGTGGGTATCACCACGTCGCGGCCGCCATTCGGCCCGGAAAAACTGGGACTGCTGGCCGGCCCGAACCATGTGCCCTACCGGCATACGGCGATCCACGCCGAACATGTCGCAAGCGGCGCGAAGCTGACACCTGTCGGTGCGTGGTGGCGACCGCTGCACTACGGTGGAGATGGCGATGCCGGCGGGACGATCTCCGACGAGGTCAGGCTGGTGCGTGACAAGGTCGGCATGCTTGACGTTTCGACCCTGGGCAAGCTGGCGATACGAGGGCCGGATGCCGGCGCTTTCCTCGACCGCATCTATACGATGGCGCATGCCAGGCAGCCGGTGGGGCGCGTGCGCTACTGCCTGATGCTGAACGACATGGGGTCGGTCATCGACGACGGGGTGGCTTATCGGCTGTCCGAGACCGAATTCTACGTGACCGCCACCACCGGCGCCGTTGCCCGCGTCTTCACCGACATGCTGTTCGCGAACACGCAATGGGGCATGCGGGTCGATATCCAGAACGTCACCGCCGCCTTCGCAGCGATCAATGTCACCGGCCCTTCGGCACGCAAGGTTCTTGAGGCACTCGGCGGGGACATCGATCTCTCCCCGGAGGGCTTCCCCTACCTCAATGGCCGCAGCGGCGTGATCGGCGGATGCCCGGTCCGGGTCATGCGCATCGGCTTCACCGGCGAACTGAGCTACGAACTTCACGTGCCGCAATCCTTCGGCGCGGCACTCTGGCGAAAGCTGCTGGAGGTGGGGGCGCCCCACGGGCTGCAACCCTATGGGCTGGAAGCCTCGCGCATCCTGCGTCTGGAAAAGGGGCACATCATCATCGGCCAGGATACCGACGCGCTCTCGACCCCCGACGAACTGGGCATGGGTTGGGCGCTGTCGAAGGCCAAGACGCGCTATGTCGGCAAGACTGCCATCGAGGCGCGGGGCGGGCTGGGCCTCAAGCGCAAGCTTTGCGGCTTCGAACTGCCCGAGGGACACGGCATCCGGCTGGCGGAATCCTGCCTCGTGCTGCGCGACGGACGCCCGGTGGGCTTCGTCACCTCGACCTGCTTCTCGCCAACGCTGGGCAAATGGATCGGCCTGGCCTACGCCGACCCGCGTGACGCGGCGCCGGGATCCAGCCTGCGCATACGCGGCCTGTGCGGCAAGGAACTGCAGGCCAGGGTGGTGCCGACACCGTTCCATGACCCCGAAAACCAGCGGCAGGAGATGTAGCATGCCCCCGAGCAGCCATTCCGCGTCGGTCGGTCATCCCGAGGGTATTGATCCCGGTCTGCGCCACCACGCCCTGGCGCGGCGCCTCGCGCGCAGGGATGGGCCGCCCGGAGCGCAGGAGAACGTCGTGCTCGATTGCACGCCGACCGAGCGGTTCGGACTGCGTGGTCCCGGCACAATGGACTGGCTCGGTGAAGCAGGTCTTTCGACACCGGAAACGGTGAATACCGCCATTGTCTTGCCTTGCGGCACGTCGGTGCTGCGACTTGGCCAGCAGGAGGTGCTGCTGGCGGCGCCTCCCGGCGGCGGCGGTGCGCGGTTGCGCGACCTGCGCAAGGCCTGGCACGACAGTGAGCTTCCCTCCAAGGGATATGACGCCTATCGCGACGAAGGCTGGGCGTGGTTCGTGATATCGGGTCCGGCGGCGCCCGCGCTGATGCGGCGGATCTCGATGGCCGATCTGAGGCCGGAAAGCCTTAAGGCCGGTGATCTCTCCCAGACCCGCGCCTTGCATCTGGACGCGGTCGTGGCCCGCTTCGACCGTTTCGGCGCGATATCCTATGATATTTTCTTCGACATCGCCTCGGCGGCGTTTGCATTGGATGTCCTGACCGAGACGGCTGCCGGAACGAATGCCGGCTTTCAACTGGCGGCTCTCCACCCCGCGGAATAGTTCGGTCCTCGCCTGTTTCCTGCTCGGGTCGCGGTGAACATCACGCCGCCATGCCGCGTCGCGGGGAGGCCCGTTGTTGATCCTAACTGTTGCCGCTCACGCGCGATATCGGTCGACGAGGGTCACCAGACGCTCGCAGGCCGCAACAGCGGCGGCGTGATCCTGCGAAAAGTTCAGGCGGACGCTGTTTTCGGAAAACGGACTGAATTCCGTTCCGGGTGTCACGATGACGCCCGCCTGCAGGCGCAGGATGCGGACAAAATCACCACCTGCCACGGCCAGGCGGGGCAGAGCCGGAAAGATGTAGCTGCCGGCCTCGGTCGTGCGGACCTGGATTCCGGAAGTCGCGCGGAAAACCTTCAACAAATCGTCGCGGATCGCCTGGTGCTCGCGGATGCGCTGGTCCATCCAGCCGGCCGGTTCGTCGAACCAGCTGCGCAAAACGGCCTGGCTATAGCCACCGGCGCGCAAGGAGACGATGGCCTGCAGCTTCTCCATGCGGGCAATGATTTCTTTCGATCCGAAGGCCACCCCCAGCCGATAACCGCTGAGCGATTCCGTCTTCGATGGCCCCATGATGGTCACGACGTTTTCCGCGTCCAGCTTCTGCGCGCGCAAGTGGGTGTAGTCCATGCCGGAGTACAGCAGGCGCGAGTAAAGCTGGTCGACGATGACGGTCGCGCCGTACTGGCTTGCCAGCGCGGCAATCGCTTCGATCTCCGCTCGGGAGTAGACCACGCCGGCCGGATTGTTTGGGTTCGAGAACAGGAAGATTTTTGCGCCCGACCTGAATGCGTCTTCCAACTGGCCAAGATCGAGGCCCGAACGGCCTTCGGTCGTTGCGTAGTCCATCCGGACGGGAATCATTTCGCCTTCGCAGAATTCCACCAGTTTGCGGTTGGCAAAATAATCGGGCTGGACGATCGCCACCTTGTCGCCCCGCGACACGGTGGAGGCGACGGCCAGGAACAGCGCGCCCTGGGTGCCGGGGGTGATGATCAGGCCGTCGCGCGCATCGACAGGGGCTCCGGTAAAGCCTGCCAGCCGCGTGGCGAGTTCTTCGCGGATGCCAAGATCGCCGCGATATTCCGTGTAGGCCTGCCTGCCGCCGGCTTCGACGCCGGCCGAGAAGACCTCGAACGAGCCCGGTGTCGGGGTGAACGCGTCCACGTCACCATGCGAAAAATCCACCGGCCGGCCGGTGATCACGTCGCCCAGCAATACGGCGTCGATCCCGCCGGACAACTGGCGGCCCTCCTGTCCGGGCGCCGCGTCGGTGCCGAGGCCGCTGAATTTGCTCTGGATCGTCATCGGAAATTCCTGATTGGAGGCACTGCCGCTGCCGCGATGCCATAGCAGCACATATCAAGCAATGAAATTTAGAAGATGGAACCCCCCGATTTCCGGAGCGCTTTCCGACCCTCGCGGATGCGGTTCGATCGCGAAGGCATACCGGCTGTACTTCAACATCGCGATGACAGACGCCGGCCTCCACCCGACCAGGAAGCCCAACGGCGCCTCACGGCCGCCGAAGAACGGTTCGCATTCGGCGTCAAAAAAGCGAAGCGGGATTGCGCCGCAAATGCTCTTGTTGTACGAACGTTCAACAAGAGCATTTGCGGGTACCTGCCGTGGTACGAACCGAGTTTCCCTTTGCCGTCGAAACCGTCGATCCGCTGTGGATCGCGCTGGCCGACGGCACCCGCATTGCCGCGACGCTGTGGCGTCCGCGCACCGAGGGCAAGGTGCCTGTCGTCGTCGAGATGGTGCCTTATCGCCGCCGTGACGGCACCGTGGCGCGCGACATCGACATCCACCCCTGGCTTGCCGGCCACGGCATTGCCTGCGCCCGGATAGACATTCGCGGCAGCGGCGATTCCGACGGTGACCTGGCCGATGAATATCTGCCGCGTGAACAGGAAGATGCCTGCGAGATCATCGCCCATCTGGCGGCGCTTCCCTGGTGCAACGGCAATGTCGGCATGACCGGCATTAGCTGGGGCGGCTTCAATGCGCTGCAGGTCGCGGCGCGCCGGCCGCCGGCCCTGAAGGCGATCATCGCCAATTGCGCCACCGACGATCGCTACGCCGACGACATCCACTATATGGGCGGCGCGCTGCTGACCGAGCAGGAGATGTGGTCGAACTTCATGCTGGTGAAGAAGGCGATGGCGCCTGACCCGCGGATCGTCGGCGACGCCTGGCGCGCCATGTGGGAAAGCCGGCTTGCCGCGACAAGCTCGCTCTCGGAAGTGTGGCTCGCGCATCAGCGCCGCGATGACTATTGGCGGCAAGGTTCCGTCTGCGAGGATCATTCCGCGATCGAATGCGCCGTCATGGCCGTCTGCGGCTGGGAGGACAGCTATTCCAACTTCGTGCCGCGCCTGCTCGAGCATCTGCCGGGGCCGAAGCTCGGCATCGTCGGGCCGTGGTCGCATGCCTATCCCTGCCGCGGTGCGCCGGGGCCGCTGATCGGCTATCTGCAGGAGGCGCTGCGCTGGTGGCGGCATTGGCTGTGCGGCGAAGACACCGGCATCATGGATGAGCCGCTCTACCGCGTCTGGATCACCGGCGAGGAGAGGCCGCGGCCATTCTATCTCCCCGATCACGCCGGCAACTGGGCCGCCGAGGACCATTGGCCGTCGCCGCGCATCGAGCGCCGCACGCTGCATCTGAACGCCGCCGGGCTGGGCAGCGAACCCGCGCCGGGAGCGACGCTTTCTGTGCGCTCACCGGCGACCGCCGGCCGCGACTGCGGCCGCTGGGGCGGCTATGGCGGCGCCTGCCCGGACATGCCCATCGACCAGCGCCGCGAGGATGGGATGGCGCTATGCTTCGACACGCGACCGCTGGATGATGATCTGACATTGCTTGGCGCGCCGGAACTGGACCTGCTCGTCAGCGTCGACCAGCCGCATGTCAATCTCGCCGCGCGGCTGTGCGACGTCTATCCCGACGGCACCTCGGCGCTGATGACCTATGGCGTGCTCAATCTCAGCCACCGCGACAGCCATGAGCATCCGACACCCTGTCCGGTCGGAACGCCTTTTCGCGTCAAGCTGAAGCTCAATGATTTCGCCCGCACCGTGCCCAAGGGCCATCGCATCCGGCTGGCGCTGGCCAACCAGCACTGGCCGATCCTGTGGCCGCAGCCGAAATTGTCGACGCTGTCGGTATCGAGCGGCGACAGCACCATGATGCTTCCGGTGCGCCCGTCGTCGCCGCGCGATCGCGACGTCCGTTTCGGGCCTGCCGAAACCGCGCCGCCGGTGCCCACCACGACGCTCGACGAGGGCTTCGACCGCCGCGTCGTCACCGACGATGTCGGCTCGGGCGTGCAGACCATCGCGCTGACCTCGGACCACGGACGCCGGCGCTATGACGATCGCGCCATCACCGTGTCTTCCGCAAACAGCGACACGATGAGCATCCGCAGTGACGATCCGCTGTCGGCAAAACTCGTCACCGAATATCGCTGGGCGATTGCCAGCGGCGATGCCGACACCGAGGCGATCGCAGTGACCGAGCTGACATCGGACGAAACCCATTTCAACCTGAGTTGGCGGCTCGAGGCCCGAGAACGGGGCACGCTCGTCCACAGCGCCTCAACAACGCGGCGCATCAGGCGCGATTTCGGCTCCAAATCAAAGAGATAGAGCATGATGTCGTCCGAAAACCGCTTCACACTTTTCGGCATCATGCTCTAGGGAGGAGAGGAGGCCATGCTCGCATATGCAGTGAAGCGCATCGGTCTCGGCCTTCTGATCCTCGTTCTTGTCATGGTCGCCATGTACGCGGCCGTCTTCCTGGTTCCCGGCGATCCGGCTACCGTGGCGCTCGGCCCGCGCGCCACGCCGGAACTGAAGCGGCTGCTGATCGAGCGCATGGGCCTCGACCAGCCGGTCTGGTGGCAGATCATCGAATTCTTCCGCAACGCGCTGACCGGCAATCTCGGCTACGATGTCTGGTCGAACCGGCCCGTCTCCACCCTGGTGCTGGAGGCTCTGCCGAACACGCTGATCCTCGGCCTGACAGCGCTGGCCGTCGCGCTCCTGATCGGCGTGCCGCTCGGCTGCCTGTCGGTGATGCGGCGCGGCACGGCGGCCGATGCCGTGATCGGCGTGCTCTCGGTCGGCGTCATCGCGGTGCCGTCCTTCGTCGTCGCCATCTATTCGCTGCTGGTCTTTGCCGTCACGCTGCGCTGGCTGCCGGCCATCGGCGCCGGCGAGACCGGCGACTTCATCAGCCAGGCCAAGGCGCTGGTCATGCCGGCCGCCGCCATCGCGCTCGGCTGGATCGGCTACATCGCCCGCATGGTGCGTGCCTCGATGATGGAGGTGATGGGCGAACCGCACATCCGCACCGCGCGCTCGTTTGGTTTGCCGGAATGGAAGATCGTCTCCAAATACGCGCTGCGCATCGCCATCATCCCGACCATCTCGCTGGTCGCAGTCGGCCTCGGCAGTATCCTGTCCAGCGCGGTCTTCGTCGAGGCGGTGTTCGCCCGGCCAGGCATCGGCAAGCTCATCACCGACGCCGTCAACACCCGGAATTATCCGGTCGTCATGGGCACGGTGCTGATCATGACCGCCATCTATGTCTCCATCACCATCGCCGCCGATCTCTTGATCGCGCGGCTCGATCCGAGGGTGCGCGATGTCTTCCGTGGCTGATGCCTCGTTGTCCACGCCTGATCGACAAGTGTTTGTCATGCTGCGCACGCTGCTCGCCGATCCGTTCACCTGCGTGGCGCTGATCCTGGTCACCGGCTTCCTCGTCACCGCGATCTTCGCGCCGTGGCTGGCGCCTTATTCGCCGGTCAAGATCGACGTGCTGCACAAGCTGCAGCCGCCATCGGCGGAACACTGGTTCGGGACCGATCATCTCGGCCGCGATCTCCTGTCGCGGGTCATATACGGCGCGCGTACCGCACTCACCATCGCCATGGTGTCGGTGGCCATCGCCGGCGCCATTGGCCTGATGCTCGGCCTGATCGCCGGCTACGGCCCGCGTTGGCTCGACGCCATCCTGGTGCTGAGCTTCGACAGCCTGAACTCGCTGCCGATGATCATGTTCGCGCTCGCCATCATCACCGTGCTCGGCGCCGGCACCGGCACGCTGATCATCGTCATCGCCGCGACGTCGTTTCCGAGCTATGCCAGGCTTATCCGGGCGCAGACGCTGGCGCTGAAGAACAGCGACTACATCCTCGCCGAGCGCCTGATCGATGCCAGTGCGGCGCGCATCATCCTCGTCCATCTGCTGCCCAATGTCGTCGGCCCGCTGATCATCCTTCTGTCGATGGATATTCCGGTCGTCATCATGGTCGAGGCCGGCTTGAGTTTCCTTGGCCTTGGCGTGCGTCCGCCGACACCATCCTGGGGCTCGATCCTCTATGATGGCTACACCAGCATTCGCGCGGCGCCCTTTATGGTCATCTTCGGTGGCCTGCCGCTGGTGCTGGCCACACTTGGCTTCACCTTCCTCGGCGAAGGCCTGCGCGACTATCTCGATCCGCGCCTGCAGTTGCGGAGACCGGCATGACCGGCTCGCTTGCCGCCAGCGATCTCAGCGTCCGCTACGAGACGCCGCATGGCGCGGTGCACGCTCTGCGTCATGTCGACATCGAGGCGCATCCGGGCGAAGTGATCGGCATCGTCGGCGAGAGCGGCTGCGGCAAGTCAACGCTGGTCACTGCCCTGGCCAATCTCCTGCCGGCCAATGCCCGCATCGACGGCTCGATCTCCTACAACGGCGTCGACCTGGCCAAGCTCGACGCGTACCACCAGCGCCTGCTGCGCGGCGACGAGATCGCGCTGGTCAGCCAGGATCCGATGACGGCGTTCAACCCGGTGCTGACCATCGGCGACCAGCTCGTCGACTTCCAGCACCACCGCAAGGACCTTGGCCGGTCGCAGAAGCGGGCGCGCATCGCCGCCATGCTTGGCCGCGTCGGCATTGCGGACGCCGAACGGCGCATGCAGAGCTATCCGCATGAACTGTCCGGCGGCATGCGCCAGCGTGTCGCTATTGCCGCCGCGCTGCTGACCGATCCCGGGCTGCTCATCGCCGACGAGCCGACGACGGCGCTCGACGTCACGATGGAGGCGCAGATCATCCATCTGCTGCGCGAGCTCAGGCGCGACTATAACGGCATCATCATCGTCGTCTCGCACCATCTCGGCGTCATCGCCGAGCTCTGCGACCGGGTCTATGTCATGTATGCCGGCGAGGTGGTCGAGGGCGGCGAGGTCGACGCGATCTTCCACGATGCCAGGCATCCCTACACGCAAGCGCTGCTCGCCTGCGATCCCGCCCGCTTTCACGAGCGGCTGGACAGGCTGCCGACCATTCCCGGCTCGCTGCCGAACCTCACTCAGCCACCGTCCGGATGCGTCTACGCACCGCGCTGCGACCTTGCCTTCGCACCGTGCACCACCGTCGCGCCACCGCTGGTGAAACTCGCCGCTTCCCATGTCGCGCGCTGCCATGCGGTGACACCATGAGCCCGCTGCTCGCCGTCGAAGACCTTTCCGTGAGCTTTGTGCGCGGCGGCTTCCTCAACCGGCTGGTCAATCCGTTTCCGCTGCCGGGCTTCAACGTCATCGATGGCGTGACGTTGTCGCTGATGCCGGGCGAGACGCTCGGGCTCGTCGGCGAATCCGGCTCCGGCAAGACGACACTGGCCCGCACCATTCTCGGGCTCATCCGGGCAGCCGCCGGCCGCATCGTCTTCGAGGGCAGGGAGGTGCGGACGCCGGCCGATTTCCGCGCCATGCGGCGGCGATCGGCGATGATGTTCCAGGACCCTGTCGCCTCGCTCAGCCCGCGCCTGCGCATCGGCACGCTGCTCACCGAACCGCAGATTATCCAGGGGTTGCCGATGCCGGACCGCCGCGCCGCGGCAAAAGCGCTGCTGGCGCTTGTCGGTTTGCCCGCCTCCTTCGTCGACCGCTTTCCGCATGAGCTGTCAGGCGGGCAGGCGCGCCGCGTCGGCGTTGCTCGGGCCCTGGCGATGAGGCCGCATCTGCTGCTCGCCGACGAGCCGACCGCCGGCCTCGATGTCTCGGTGCAAGGCGACGTGCTGAACCTGATCGGCGAGCTCAAGCGCGAACTCGGTTTCGCCGCCATGATCGTCACCCACAACCTGGCCATGATCCGCCACGTCAGCGACCGGTTGGCCATCATGTATCTCGGCCGGCTGGTCGAGACCGGACCGACGCAGGCCGTGTTTTCCGCGCCGATGCATCCTTATACCGCGACGCTGATCCAGTCCGAGCCGATACCCGATCCGCGCCGGCGCAGCCATAACCCTGCCGTCACCGGCGAGATCCCGAGCGTGTTCCGGCGGCCTTCGGGCTGCGAGTTCCACACGCGTTGCCCGATCGCACGCGAGCGCTGCAGGACCGAGGCGCCGGTCTACCGGCCGATGGGCGCCGATCGCATGGTGCGCTGCCATTTCCCGCTGCAGACAGGCGGGCAAGAACGGGAAGCCTTCTCACGCGCTTCCATCAACCAAAGGGGAAACTGAGATGTCAGAATGGACCATGGACAGACGTGCATTCCTGAAGGCGGCCGGCGTACTGGGCGCCGGCCTGGCGATGAAGCCGGGCTTTGCCTGGTCGGCGTCCGGCGACACGTTGCGCATCCGCATGGAAGGCGATCTGCAGTGCCTTGATCCCGCCTTCATGAATGGCGGCATCGAGGATGTCATGATGCGCGGCATCTATGTCTCGCTCAACCATTTCGGCGACATCAGGAAAGGCTCGCCGTGGTCGCTGTGGGGCGCGGAAAAGCTTGAGCAGAAAGACCCCAAGACCATCGCCTTCACCCTGATCGACGGGCTGAAATGGTCTGGTGGCTTCGGCGCGGTGACGGCCGACGACGTGAAGTTCTCGTTCGAGCGCATCGCGGACAAGGCGCTCGCATCGCCCTGGGCCTATCAATTCGAGAAGCTCGATCGCGTTGAAGTCGTCGATGCCCGCAATGGCATCATCCATCTGAAGGAACCTTACCAGCCGATCTTCGTCACCAGCCTGCCTTACTATGGCGGCCACATCATCAGCCGCGCCGGCACCGAGAAGGCCGGCGGCAAATTCACCACGCAGCCGCCGGCGACGTGCGGGCCCTATCTCTTCTCGGACTGGCAGCAGAAGCAGAAGGTGACGCTGACGGCCAACCCGGACTGGCCGGGCCCGAAGCCGGATTTCTCAAAGGTCGAGATCTATGTCGTGTCGGACGATCAGGCAGCGCAACTCGCCTATGAAGCCGATGCCTTCGACTACACCAAGATCGCCATTTCGGCGACCAAGGCTGTCAAGGAGAAGCCGCCAGCGGACACAAACCTGATTGAGGCGCAGTCGACCCGTTATGTCTGGCTGACCATCAACATGCTGAGCCCGCGGCTCAAGGATCCGAAGGTGCGGCAGGCGGTGCAATATGGCGTCGATGTCGGGCAGATCCTCACCGGTGTCTATGACGATCTGACCAAGCGCTCCACCGGTGTCGTCCAGCCCGGTACCAAATTCGCGCGGGCCTCGAATCTGATCGCGGCGCCCGACTATGAGAAGTCGGCCGCACTCCTCAAAGAGGCTGGCGTCGGCGACCTGTCACTGACCCTGACGGTGATGAACGATTCCATCCGCACCGCGACTGCGCAGATCATCCAGGCCAGCCTTGAACAGGCCGGCATCAAGGTCGAGATCCAGCCCTATGACGAAGCCGCCTTCTGGGGCGTCGGCGACAAGACGCAGGGTGACGGCTACAAGAACATCGACCTGGCGCTGATGGACTTCGCCGGCGGCATCGATCCGTCCGAAAACCTGGTCTGGTTCCGCCCCGACCAGATCGGCGCCTACAACTGGTCGGGCTTCGACAGTCCCGAATTCGAGACCAGCTACCAGCAATTGGTGGCCGAAAGCGACGAGGCCAAGCGCATCGCCTTGTCGAACCGGATGGAGGATTTGATGGAGCAGTCCGGCGGCTTCGTCTTCATCTGCCACCAGCCGCTGGTCGCCATCCACAAGACGGCGTTCGACCCGGTCATCTATCCCGACGGTCACCCCAATCCGGTGCTGTTCAAGAAGAAGGCGTGAACCGAACCATGATCCCGAAAAGTGGGAACCGGTTTTCGGATAAGATCATGGTCAACAAGGAGATAGAGCCCCATCCCGATGTCATCGGGATGGAACAGGCTCTATGTGGACAGGATGGGCATTATCGATTAGCTGGAGTCCATGACGGAAGCCCAACCAGAAGATGCAAAAAGGAAGCGCGGCGCGAAAAAGGCTCCGCCGCGCTTCAGCCGCGAACAGGCTGATGTGCGCCGCTCCATGCTGATCGAGGCGGCGACGCGCTGCCTGTCCGTCGGCGGCATCGGCGCCTTCACCATCGACCGCATCTGCAAGGAGGCCGGCGTCTCGCGCGGCCTCATCAACCATCATTTCGAAAGCCTCGACGGGCTGCTGGTCGAGGTCTACAAATCCTCGCTCTACGCCAGCGTCAACAACCAGATCGCCGAGGCCAAGCGCCGTCGTGCGGAGACTTCCGATTGGTCGCCGCAGGCCGCACTTGCCGCCCTGGTACACTCCAATTTCTCGCCGGAATATTTCAGCCGCGAGAACCTGCTGATCTGGCTGTCGCTGTGGGGCGAGATCGCCGTCAACCCGCGGCTCAAGGCGGCGCATCGCGAACTCTACGATGCCTATCGCGCGGAACTCGCGGAGGACATCGCCGCTGTCGCCATACCGCGCGGCAGGCAAGTCGATGCGCCGGCGCTGGCGCGCAATTTCATCGCCCTGGTGGACGGGCTGTGGCTCGAATGGTGCCTCGATGAAAGTGTGGTGACGCCGCAGGCGGCGGAGGCGGCTGGGTTCGAAATGCTCGAAGCGCAGGTGGGGCCCTTGCGGGGCGTTTAGTTCAAAGGCACATGGCATACAGGTTTGGTCCGCTCGTGCTCGCTTCTCCCGAGTCTTCGACCCGTAATTAGTATTTGGTCACCGAAACTAAGCACGGTAGATTCGTCGGTATGGCTCGAAAATATGACACTCCGTCACAGGTACGAATATCCGGATCTGGCGGTGAGATAGCTGCTTCTGTGATTTTTCATCAGGAGCAGCACTACCTACATCCGAACCTCATGTATGTCTTTGGCACTCGGGAAACTGAAATCGAGACAATGAGATTGGACGTTGGAGGAGATCTCAAATGGGAGACTGTAACCAACCCTAGATGGTCATATGGGCCGAAAGAATCCTATAGCTCTACGAAAACAGGAGTGGGATACCTCCACTCTAGCGGAGCAGCAGGTGGTCAAAATATTGATGACCAGACCATCCAAGCTGTCGCCGAGATTCATATCCTCAAAACAATAGAACGACATCGCGGCGAGGGCTTGCGTGGTCCGACCAGAGCGATCTATTGGTTTCTCCAGCGTACGCCCTATTGGCGCGTCTTTCCTCGCCGCCCACGCCGAGGACATCATGCAACAAGAGCTGGCGATTGGACCGCTCTAAAATCTCTTGGCCTCAAGTTCAAAGTCGTATCGCTCTCGCTTGACCGTGATGACCCTCGATTGTCTGCCGAGCGAGAAACCTTGGAAATTCCCGGTGTTCAGATCGAGTCTATAGATAGTAGCGTGGCGTCCGACAGGTTTTTTGCTGCGGCGGACGCGCTTTGGAGCTGCCTACGAATACTTCTAACAGTGGAGCTTCGCCAGCATATTGCAACGCTAAGGGAAGATCGAACCTCACCCGAAGAAATATCAACCACCTGGCATTCAGTTGCAGTTCGACCAAAAAAGAAGATAACAGGAAGGCCGGACGACAACCTATATTACGGTCAAAGAATTGAAAGTTTTCTCAAGAAGGGATTATTATCGTTAACGATTCATCCGGAGCAGCATGAACTGCTTTATGCTGCTGCGCACGGATACGTCAATTCATTTGATCCTCTTATCTGGGAGGCCGGGTTAACCAGCGCAGTCGAGGCGATCGAGCGATTAGTCAGTTCCTTCGAGCAGACGAGATCAGTGTCTCGGGAGCTGGTCTCAACGAAAAATTGGAAGCCTCTGGCAAAGGTCATCAAGGGTGCGATTTCTAGCCTTGAAATACCGAGCGACATTGTGGCCAGAGTGAAGCGACAGCTGAGCTCCCCACCAACTTTGGTACTGGAAGAGCGTATTCTACGGATGGCAAAGGGATTTAGACACAAGCCTGATACGCAAAAATTATTCATTGGATTAGAGCGTCTAATTAAAGCAAGAAATGACATCGTTCATGGTCGACTGATAGCTGATCATAACCTCACCTATGTCGAACTCCTTCGCGCCAGAGCAATCTTCGAGCGACTGTTCTTATGCTATTGCGGCTGCGCCAGCTTCGAATCGAACGGCTATGCGTTGCATGTTATAGCAAGCTATGACCATCGAAGAGCCAATCAACAATCTTAAGGTGCAATCTCGGCTGGCTCCGCAGGTGGCTGACCGCTCTGCTAATTCAACGGCGACCCACCCTCGCGCTTGCGGCGCTCCATATAGTCGCGCAGCGCCTCGTCGATGCCGGGATCGATCGGCGGCTGTTGGTATTCGGCGACCATGCGCTTCCACACGACATTGGCCCGCTCGCGCGCCGTGACCTGGCCGCGTTCGACCCAGGTATCGTAATTGTCCCAGTTGGACACCAGCGGTGAATAGAAGGCGCGCTCGTAGCGCTGCATGGTGTGCGCGGCGCCGAAGAAATGCCCGGCCGGGCCGACCTCGCGCACCGCCTCCAGCGCGAGCGTGTCGATGTCGACCACGGGCGGATCGAAATAGGCCGACATCATCTGCAGCATCTCGGCATCGATGACCAGTTTCTCGAACGATGCGGTGAGCCCGCCGCCGAGCCAGCCGGCGGCATGCAGCACCAGGTTGGCGCCGCCCATCAGGCAGCCCCACAGCGACATCGCGCTTTCATAAGCGGCCTGCGCGTCGACCGAATTGGCGGCGGTGACATTGCTGGAGCGGAACGGCACGCCGATCAGCCGGCAGAGCTGCCCGGTGATCTGCGCGGCCTGGGTGTATTCGGGCGTGCCGAAAGCCGGCGCGCCGGTCTTCATGTCGACATTGGAGGTGAAGCCGCCATACATGACAGGCACGCCCGGACGCACGATCTGGGTCAGCACGATACCGGCCAGCGCCTCGGCATGCTGCTGCGACAGCGCGCCCGCAAGCGTCACCGGGCTCATCGCGCCGGCCAGCGTGAACGGCGTGATGACATTGACCTGGCCATGCTCGGCCAGCGCGATCAACCCTTCGGCCATAGGCTCGTCGAGCTGCAGCGGCGAGTTGGTGTTGATGATGCCGGTGAAGACCGGCATCTCCCGGGCAAGGTTCTCGCGCGTCGTGCCGAGCGAAATCGCCACCATCTCCAGCGCGTCGATGGCGCGCCCCTGACCAAGGGTTTGCGGCTGCCAGTTCTTGTCGAGCAAGGTGATCTCGGCATAGTAGAGGTCGAGATGACGCGTGTTCTGGTGCAGGTCGAGCGGCTCGAACGGGCCGCCGCCTTCCTGGTGCAGCACGTTGAACGACTGGATGAGTTTCAGATAGTCGCACATCTCGGCATAGGTGCCGGAACGGCGGCCGCGATCATTGTCCATGACATAGGCCGGGCCGCCGACCGACGACAGGATGCAGTGCCGGCCGCCAACCTTGACGTTCTTTGCGGGATTGCGGGCGCGCAGCTCGAAGGACGATGGCGCCATGGCGACGCGCTCCATCACCATGGCGCGGTCGAAGCGCACCCGCATGGCGCCTTCGTCGACATCGCAGCCGGCGGCGCGATAGAACTGCCGCGCCTGCGGCTGCAGCACGCGCATGCCGATCTCCTCCAGGATGGTGAGGCCCATTTCGTGGATCGTCCGTACCTGATCGTCGGACAGGATCTCGATCGGCGCATAGGGCCGCGTCAGCTGCTTCCACGGCCGCTGCTCGATGCCGCCGATCTCGCGCTGCGGGCGGCCGGGTCTGCGACGTGCGGCGGTGCGTTCCATGGCCTTCTAGACCTCCCTTTTTGACGCAATTCCTATGGGAAAACCGCTTCACACTTTTCCCGGAATTGCTCCTATTCGGCTGCCGTGCGCATATCGAAATCCGCCACCGCGTCGACGATCGGCGTGTCGCGTCTATAAGGCTGCCAGCGAACCTTTGTACCGATCTCTCGAGCCAGCTTGTGACCGCTGTGAACGGCGTGGGCGATGGCGCCCGGCGCGAGCGTGTCGCCGATACGATCGACGCTGCGGATGCCGACGGCCGCAAGCGCGTCCGCCCGTTCCGTCAACGCCTCGAACAGCTCGTTGCGCGGCAAGCGCAGCCCGACGATCAGCACCGAGCGGCAGGCAATGCGGCTCTCCTCGCCGGTGAACAGATGCGCCAGCGTCGCCGTATCGCCATCGAAGGATTTCAACAGATGCAAGGTCGTCACCGGCACCTTGCGGCGCGCCAGCGCGCGATGCACCAGCGGCAGCTCGTTGGTCATGATCGTCCATGCGGACGCCTGGCCGGCCGGTGTGACATAGCTGACCGGAACGCCCTGTGCCGCCAGATGCTCGGTCAGGGCGCCGCCCATGTAGTAATTGTCGAAATCGAAGACCAAGGTTGGCCCCTGCGGGAGCCGGCCGGCGGCGATGTCATCGGGTGTGAACACACGGGGATGATCGAGCGTGCCAACCGGAATCTCCAGGGAGGAATAGAGCATGTCGGTCCAGCGTGCGCCGGTCGCAAGCACGACCCGGTCCGGCGCCAGGTCGATGATCTCGTCCGCGCCCAAGACACTCTCGGGATAGAGCGAGACATTGTTCATCTCGCCGAGCCGTCCGAGCCGGTACTCGACGACGCGGTTCCAGGCCGACAGGCCAGGCAGGGTCTTTTCGAAGGTCAGCCGGCCGCCGAACGTACGGCTGCTGTCGGCGAGTGTCACTTCATGGCCACGCCGGCCAAGCGTCAGCGCGCATTCGAGCCCGGCCGGTCCGCCGCCGACAACCAGGATGCGCTCCGGTCTGTCGACACGCTCGACACGTTCGGGGTGCCAGCCGCGCCGCCATTCCTCGCCGGCGGTCGGGTTCTGCGTGCAGCGCACCGGCACGCCGTCATGCCAACTCGAAATGCAGATGTTGCAGCCGATGCATTCGCGGATTTCGGCCTCGCGGCCCTCGCGGATCTTGGCCGGCAGGAAGGGGTCGGCGATCGAGGGCCGCGCGCCGCCGATGAAGTCGAGCACGCCGCGCCTGATCTGCGAGACCATGGTGTCGGGAGAGGTGAAGCGCCCGACGCCGACAACCGGCTTTTTCGTCAGCGACTTGACGAAATCGATCACCGGCTCATGGCTGCCTTCGCCGGTGAAGCGCGACGCCGAACAGTCGGTCGGGCTGGAATCCATCTTGACGTCGAACAGGTCGGGCAGGTCGGCCAAAAGTTCGATCAGCTCATGCGCTTCCGAAGGCTGGTTGCGGCCGGGCCGGCCGCGCAGTTCCTCAAGGCTGACGCGCAGCGCGACGCCGCAATCCTTGCCGACGGCATCCTTGGTGACCTCGATCATCTCGCGCACGAAGCGCACGCGGTTCTCGATCGGTCCGCCGTACTCGTCGGTGCGATGGTTGTACTCCGGCAGCAGGAACTCGTAGCCGAGATAGCCCATGCCGGCATAGACGTAGACCACGTCGAAGCCGGCCGTGCGCGCCTTGCGCGCCGCCTCGGCCTGGCATCGCAGCACCTCCTTCATGTCGGCCTTGTCCATGGTCTTCGGCCGCAGATTGCCCATGAAGCCGACATGCGTGGCCATCCAGGGAATTCCCGATGGCGAGAGCGGCGGCAGCCGGCTCGTCCTGTTCATGACGGACGCGCCGCCATGCCAGAGTTCCACGCCGGCAAGCGAGCCATGGCGGTGGACGGCCTCCGTCATCAGCGCATGGGCACGGATATCATTGTCGTCCCACAAAGTGGCGAAAGGCAGCGGGGCGTCGTCCGAACTGGGATCGATCGAACAGGCGCCGGTGCAGATCACGCCCCATCCGCCCTCGGCCTTGGCTTCGCGAAAGGCCGCACGCACCCTTGGAAGGGCGTTGGTCATGCCGCTGGCATGCGGCACCTGGTAGAAGCGGTTCGGTGCGGTGACCGGCCCGATCCGCATCGGCTCGAACAGGATTTCGTAGCGGGGATTGCAGGTCATCGGGACTCGGCGAATATGCTTGTTGAACGATCGTACAACAAGCATATTCGCCGGCATTGCAGAACGCAATGGCCCAAAGCAACGGCATGGGGGATCGGTTCGAAAGCAGGGCCCATGCGACGGCGTTGGGAGGGGTGGTTCACAACACCATCGCATTTGTCCAAATTGGACAGATCTTGAAACCGGTCAGCCCTATTTCGGGCTAACCTCTTCTGGCCCGTCTTTCGTCGCCAGCCCCCTAAGGTCATTCGACCCGTTTTGAGGGTCGTTCGTTCCGATCGCTGGCAACGGCCTGCCGGGCCTTTTGGGAGGAATGTCGTGACACTGTTTGCCGTCCACTGTCTGGACCACGCCGATGCCTTGCCGAGGCGCCTGGCCAATTATGACGCGCACAAGGCGCATCTTGCGCAGGGGCGTGTGAAGACCGTCATCTCCGGTCCGCTGGTGGCAGAGGACGGGGAGACGATGATCGGCTCGCTCTTTGTGTTTTCCGCCGAAAAGATCGAGGATGTCAGGGCATTCAATGCCGCAGACCCCTTCAACGCGGCCAATGTCTGGCGGTCCGTCAGCATCAACCCGTTCCTGATGCGCGTCGACAACCGGAGCTAGAGCAATTCGCCGTTTCACGGGACCGGCGAACTGCTCCAACTATTTGTTTTGACGCAATTCCTGTGGGAAAACCCGTTTCACACTTTTCCTGGAATTGCTCAAAGCCCGAGGCGAATTCATGGACCCCTTCGTCTATAACGGCCAGCCGGCCCGCGTCATTTTCGGATCCGGCACCATCCACCAGCTGCCGGCGGAACTGGACCGGCTGGGTTTGAAGCGGGTCGCGGTGCTGGCAACGCCGCCGCAGGAGCCGGAAGCGCGACGGCTCGTCGAACAGCTCGGCGGCCGCGCCGCCGGCGTCTACGCGCGGGCAACGATGCATACGCCGGTGGAAGTCACCGAGGATGCGCTGCGTGTCATTCTGGACCTCAAGGCCGACGGGCTCGTCGCCGTGGGCGGTGGCTCGACCACGGGCCTTGCCAAGGCCATCGCACTGCGGACCGACCTGCCGCAGATCGTGGTGCCGACCACCTATGCCGGCTCGGAAATGACGCCCATCCTCGGTGAGACCAGAGACGGAGTGAAGGTCACCCAGTCGAGCCTCAAGGTGCTGCCCGAAATCGTGATCTACGATATCGACCTCACTCTGTCGCTGCCCGCGGCCATGTCCGGCACCAGCGGGCTCAACGCGATCGCGCATGCGGTCGAAGCGCTTTATGCACGCGAGCGCAACCCGGTCATCAGCCTGATGGCGACAGAGGCGATCGGCGCGCTTGCCGCGGCCCTGCCGACAATCGCCGTCGAGCCCGGCAACCGGGAAGCGCGCGCAAAGGCGCTCTACGGCGCCTGGCTTTGCGGCATCTGCCTGGGCTCGGTGGGCATGGCGCTGCACCACAAGCTTTGCCATACGCTCGGCGGCAGCTTCGACCTGCCGCATGCTGAAACGCATGCGATCGTGCTTCCGCACGCGCTTGCCTACAACGCTCCGGCGGTGCCGGACGTGATGCAGAGGCTGCGCGACGTGCTCGGCACGGACGACCCGGCCATGGCGCTCTACGACCTTGCCGGCAGGGTCGGCGCACGGCGAGCGCTCGCGGATATCGGCATGCCTGAAAATGGCATCGAGCTTGCGACGGACAGGGCGCTGTCCAACCCCTACTGGAACCCGCGCCCCCTTGAGCGCGAGGCGCTGAAGGGGCTGATCGCCCGGGCTTATGCAGGCGAACGGCCGCGCTCCTGACGCGTGGCGACATCTGGAGGAGGATCGATCTTGGGCAAAGCAGAGGCCAGCCATGCGCGGCCGCCGAAATATCCGTATTTCGAGGAGGAGACCTCGGTCGACGTCGTCAACGCGCGCATGGGGCCGGACGTCGATCCGCGCCTGCGCGAGGTGATGAGCGTGCTGGTCAAGCACCTGCACGCCGCCATCAAGGAGATCGAGCCGACCCATGAGGAATGGCTCAAGGGCATCACCTTCCTGACCGAAGTCGGCCAGATGTGCTCGGAGTGGCGGCAGGAATTCATCCTTCTGTCCGACACGCTCGGCGTCTCGATGCTGGTCGACGCCATCAATCACCGGCGTCCGAATGGCGCGACAGAGAACACGATTCTCGGACCGTTCTACGTGCCCGAGGCACCGCGCTACGAGCACGGCACGAACATCTGCCTGGACGGCAAGGGCGAGCCGCTGGTGGTGCGCGGACGCGTGGTGGATACCGAAGGCAAACCGGTCGCCGGCGCGCTGATCGACGTCTGGCAGACAAATGACGACGGCTTCTACGACGTCCAGCAGAAGGGGCTGCAGCCGGACTGGAACCTGCGCGGCGTGTTCACCAGCGGCGAGAACGGCGACTATTGGTACCGGGCCGTCAAGCCGCGCTACTATCCGATCCCGGACGACGGACCCGTGGGCAAGATGCTTGCCGCGCTGGGACGCCATCCGAACCGGGCCGCCCATATCCATTTCATCATCAGCGCGCCGGGCTACGACCCGGTCATCACCCATATCTTCACGCCTGATTGCCAGTATCTCGCCGAGGACGCGGTCTTCGGCGTGAAGGATTCGCTGATCGCGGATTTCAAGAAGATCACGGATCCGACAAGCGCGGCGGAGCTTGGTTTCACGTCTCCCTATTGGGCGGTGAACTGGGATTTCGTACTGGCGCGCAAATCGGCGGGCACCGCCTAAGACCCGATAGTCCTCCGACGCCGCTATAGTTTCGTCCATTTTGGACTAAATCATAGCGTCGCCCTGTTTGGCGCGACCCAGAGGAGGTCTCATGAACGACCACGAATTCCTGCGCGTCTACGATTTCGTCGACCGGCTGAGGACGCCGTTCCTCGGTGTCGCCGATGTCGAGGACGAGGCGTCGTGGCGCATGGTGCACTACATCATGCGATCGGAGCTCGAAGGCTATCCGGTGACGATGAGCAAGCTCGCGCTGGTCTCCGGCCTCAGCCATGGAACGGCGATCCGGCGCATCCAGGACATGATCGGCAAGGGGCTTGTCGAGCGTCGGCCGTCGCCGGACAAGCCGAGGAGCTTCACGCTGCATCCCACGGAGGAGCTGACGACGCTTGCGGTCAACTATGCGGCGGAAACCAAGGCTCTGATCGCGGAGATCCTGGGCGGGCGCGGCACGGAGGAACACGAAACCAACTACTATTTCGGCGCACCGCGACGCGGCAATCCTGTCATTCCGCCGATCAACCTGCTGAAGAGCCGGATCACCGAGGGCGTCGAGCTGCAGTTCCTGCTCAACGACGACAATTATTTCGCGGCGATGCGCAACATGTGGTCGGATTTCCGCAACAACCTCGCCAGTGCCAGGAGCTTCAAGCTCGTCCACCAGAACGACCTCTACCGCGAAGGTCTGGCCAACGGCCAGCGCGCGGTGTCGGCCTATGACATCATCGCCATCGACATGCCCTGGCTCGGCGAGTTCGCGGGCAGGGGCCTGGTCATGCCGATCGGCGACATGATCCGCGAATCCGGCATCAATCCAATGGATTTCCACCCGTCGATCTGGTCGACGACGACCTGGCAGAGGGTTGAATACGGGGTACCGATCTATTGCACCATCGAGGTGCTCGCCTGCCGCAGCGACCTTTTCGACGGTGCCGGGCTTGCCCTGCCCAGGACCTTCGAGGAGGTGATCTCGGCCGGCCGGGTCTTCCACAATCCGTCCGCGGAGCGCTACGGCATTGCCTGGAACGCGGCGCGCATGCCGCTTGCGTCAAGTTTCATGTTCTTCCTCGGCTGCTGCGGCCAGACAGTGCTGTCGATCCGGCGCACGCCGACCGGCTACTCGACGGAAAATCTCGACCGCCAGCACATGCGGCCGCAGATCGACAGCGAGGCCGCACTCACCGTGCTTGACTACATGCACCGGCTTCTCGAGATCGCCCAGCCGGGCGCGCTCGATGCGCATTGGGACGATTCCTGCGCGGTGTTCCTGAAGGGCCAGAGCGCCATGGGCTATGTCTGGACCATGCGCGCGGCGCAGTTCGAGGCGGAGGTGCGCTCGGCCGTGAAGCGCCGGGTCTCCTATGTGCCGCAGCCCAGCGGGCCGGGCGGCACCAACACGTCGCCGATCGGCGGCTTCCTGCTCTGCATCCCTTCCAACATCGATCCGAAAAGACTGCCGCTGGCAACGGAGGCACTTGCCTGGATGGCCTCACGCGAAGCGATGAAGGAGCATGTGAAGAACGGCTTTCCGGTCGCGCCGCGCTTTTCGGTGAGCGCGGATCCCGAGGCCACCGGCCGTTCGCAGCTGGTGCGCTTCGTCGGCAACCTCGGCAACCGCAACCTGCTCAGGAACTGGCAGCGGCCGCCGGTTCCCTTCTACACCGACATGGAGCGCATCATCGGCGAGGAAATCCATGACGCGTTGTCCGGCGGAAAATCCGACCGGGCGGCTCTGAAGGACGCGCAGAACCGCCTCGACCGGATCATCGACAGCACGATCGGCGTCTAGCCTATCAAGCTATGGCGCGGATCGAGCCGCCATCCACGCCCCAGACCGACGACGTGACGAAGGACGCAAGGTCGGAGGCGAGGAAGACGATCACATTGGCGACTTCCTCGGGCTTGCCGAGCCGGCCGAGCGGAAGCTGGCGCAACGACATTTCGTGTTCGACCGCCTTCTGCGGTTCCATATTGTGGAACTTGCCCATGGTCTCGGCAAAACCGCCCGGCTGCGTCCAGAAAGGCGTCCAGACCGGGCCCGGCGCCACGGCGTTGATGCGGATGTTGTTTGCGCCTTCGCTGCGGGCCAGCCCCTTGGTCAGCGCGAGCACCGCCGCCTTCGAGGCGGAATAGTCGATCGGCACGCCTTCCGGCTGCCGGGCAAGATCGGAAGCGTTGTTGACGATCGCACCCTTGCCCTGCTTGCGCATCACCGGCAGCACGATGCGCGTGGTGCGCACATAGCTCATGAAATTGAGCGAGAAGGTCTTGTCCCACTCGGCATCGGTCAGTTGGTCGAAGGTGCGGACCGCGCCCGAGCCGACATTGTTGACCAGGACGTCGAGCCCGCCACCCAGGTGGGCGATCGCCGCGCCGACCTTGTCCTCGATATCGCCGGCGGAGGAAAGGTCGGCCTTGAAGGCCGTGGCCTGTCCGCCGGCCGCGGCGACGGCCTCCACCGTTTCGGCAAGGCTTTCGGCATCGATGTCGAGCAGCGCCAGGCGGCTGCCCTCGCGTCCGAAGGCGATCGCGGTTTCCCGGCCGATGCCCTTGGCGGCGCCGGTGATCAGTACCGTCTTGCCCTTGAGATTGGTATCCATCCTATCCTCCCTTATGTCCCGGCGAACTGCGCCATGGTGGTTTCAAAAGAGCGCCGCGCCGCTTCCTCGAGCGGCAGGACGCGGTGTTTCCTGGAGATCACTTCGACCGAGTAGAAGCCGTCGAAGCCGGTACGCTGGATCGCGTCGATGAAGGCCGGCGGATCGAGCACGCCTTCGCCGCAAAGCCGCCGCTGATAGATCGTGTCTTCCCAGAGCGTGCCGACGACATCCGCATCGGCGTCGTCCAGTTCGACGGAGACGACATATTGCCGGGGGACCTTGGCCACCGCCTCATAGGGGATGCCGCCGCGGCCGATATGCCAGATGTCCAGCAGCAGGCCGCCATTGCGTTGTGCCGCGCCTTCGACAATAGCGCATGCGGTTTCCAGCGTGCCGACATTGGAGAACGGCATTACCTCCAGCGCGATGCTGGTTCCGTATCGTGCCGCATCCTGGCAGATCTCGGCGAAGCTGTCGGTCACATGCGGCAGGTCGATGGTCCTGGCGTCGAATTCGGGTGCGATCTTGACGTCGCGCGCGCCAAGCGCCTCGGCCGCCTCGAACAGTTCCCTGCGCACCTTGTCGGAGGCAAGCTTCAGCTCGCCGCCGGAGAACCAGTGCGTGATGAATTCCAGCTCCACATGCGGCATGCCGTTGGCATCGAGAATGCGGCGCATTTCCTTGAGGCCGATCTGCTCGCGCGTGGCCTGGAGGTCGGCGTGGATGAGACCGACGCCCTTGTAGCCGGCCTTCGCCGCCGCCTCGACGCGTTGGGCAAAGGGGAAGGGGCTGATCTCGTTGGGCGCGAAAGGATAGACATCGCCCGCGATCGTCCAGTAGGCGGCAACGAGTTCCGTGCTCTTGGTCATGGTTCGCCCCCTTCAGACCGATGCGCCTTCGGACCCGGTCCGGAAGTCGAAGCTGGTCGTCAGGCCGCCATCGGCGACGATTTCGGCGCCGTTGAGCGCGGTCGAGGCGTCACAGAGCAGGAAAAGCGCCGCGCGGGCGACTTCGCCCGGATCGAGGATCCGGCCCGAAGGCTGGCGATTGGCGCGCGTGGCAAGGAAGCGGTCCGGGTCGCTGGCCGACTTCATATGCCGTTCGAACAGGCCGGCCAGCATGGGGCCGGGGCTCAGCACATTGGCGCGAATGCCCTGTCGGGCGTGGTCCATGGCCACGGTCCGCGTCAGCTGGCGCACGGCCCCCTTGGAGGCGGCGTAGATCGCGAGCTGCTGCTCGGCGAAGGTCGCGTCGATGCTGGCAACGGCGACGATCGGGCCGCCGCCGCGCGCGATCATCAGCGGCAGCAGCGCGCGGAAGGCGAGTGCCGTGCCGATGAAGTTGACGGACATGGTTTTTTCCATCGCCGCCTTGTCGAACTCCAGCACGGTGCCGACGTTCAGCATGGCGGCCGAGGTGACCAGTCCGAGCGTTCCCGGATCGATGGCGGTCACGGAGCGGGCGATGTCGCTCCAGGTCTCCTCGAGCGACACGTCGCCCCGCACATGCGTGTAGAGCTCGCTGGAGAGCTCGGAAGGCGCCGGCGCGAGATCGAGGCCGATGGTGCGCACGCCGCTCGCGACCAGAAGATGGGCGATCTTGGTGCCCAGACCGGAAGCCGTGCCTGAAACCACGACGAGTTCAGGCAGAACATTGGTAAACAGTGGCTCCTCGGCCATGGGGTACTCCTCGGTTCCTAAGTCAGATTGGAAGGCGCGGCGGGAGGCCCGCCGCGCCCGATGGAATCAGCGCCCGATGGCGGCGTCGCAGTCGGAAATATTGGCCTTGGTGACGATCTCGTGCGGCAGGAAGATCTCTTTCTCGACCTTCTTGCCGTCGAGGAGATCGATCACCGCCTTGGCCGCGTATTTGCCGTCATCGATCGGCGACTGCAGCACGGTCGCGTATTGCGTGCCGTCCTTGATCTGGTTGACGCCTTCGATCGAGCAGTTGGACCCGACGAGCACGAGGCTGGCCGGATCGATTCCGGCGCGCTTGGCGGCCACGATCACGCCCGACATCATGTTGTCGGCCTGGGCGTAGACGCCCTTCACGTCGGGACCGACCTGGGTGAAGAGCGCGGCAGCGGCGTCGGTGGCCTTCGTCTGGTCCCAATTGCCGTTCTGCTTGCCGGCGACGACGATGCCCTTGGCCTTCTCGGCCAGCACCTCCTCGAGGCCCTTGGAACGCGCGATCTGGGGCGGTGTTCCCGGCACGCCCTCGACGATAAAGATCTTGCCTTCCGTGCCGAACTTCTTCTCGGCGAAACCCTTGATCATGGCCTCGCCGGCGGATTGGCCGTTGCCGATATCGGAGGGGCCGGTGAAGACGTTCCAATAGTCCGCGTATTTGTCGTCGGGCTTCGAGTTGGTGATGACCAGCGGAATGCCGGCCTGGTTGATCTTGCGCAGCGAGGGCACGATGGCGCTCGCGTCCGCCGGCCACAGCACGATCGCGGCCGGGTTCTGGGCAAGCGCCTGGTCGACCTGCGATGCCTGCTCGGCGGCATCGAAGTTGGTGATCTTCACGTCGAGATCGATGCCGGCGGCGCTGGCGACTTCCTTGAAGGCGCGCTGGTGGAGGGCGCAGTATTCGCATTCCTCGCTCACCGTCAGCAGGATCACTTTCGATCCCTTGGCACCGGCGAATGCCATGCCGGGCATGGCCAGCCCCGTGAACACGCTGGCCACCAGCGCGAGTTTGGTCAATTTCGCGGTATTCATGTCGTCATTCCTCCCGTTTCAGGTTGCACGTCGCCCATCCCCGCCGCCCAACACGGCGCAGGCAGAACTGGGTTTCGTCGGTTACTTCCGCTAGAGCATGATGCCGAAAAGTGTGAAGCGGTTTTCGGACGACATCATGCTCTATCTCTTTGATTTAGAGGCGGATTCAGATTTCAGATCGATTGATCTGAAATCATCCGACTCTAAGCGGAATGCCTGGCCCGCGATGCCGCGAACCGTTCACTCATCCATGCCCCCAACTGTCCATCGAGCAGCACGATTCCCATCAGCACGAGCCCGTTCGCGAACAAGATTCCCGTCGCACCCATGCCCATCAAACTCAGTCCATTGTTCATCACCGTCAGGATCAGCGAGCCGATCAGCACATGCAGCGGCGAGCCGGCTCCGCCCGACAGGGCCACGCCGCCGACGATGGCCGCCGACACCGCCTGCAGCATGAGATTGTTTCCCGTGGTCGCGGCCGCACTGGCCAGGCTCATCGACAGAAGGCTGCCCGCAAGGGCGGCGCAAAGGGCCGAGACGATGAAGGCGATATAAAGCGACAGCCCGACCTTCGCCCCACTCGCCGCCGCCACCAGCCGCTTGCTGCCGATGACGCGGATGTCTCGGCCCATCAGCGTGTGGCGCATGAACAGTCCGGCCAGGAGGAAAGCGGCCAACGTGATCACGCTGCGCCAGGAGAGGACCGTCAGGATCGGATTGTCGAGGGCAAAGCCCAGGTCGAAATTGTCGGTGCTGATCACCTTGCCGCCGGCAAGCCAGAAGGCAAACCCCGAAAGCGCCATCATCGACCCGACGGTGACCACCAGCGAGGATACGTTGAAGCGGTTGACGACGAAGGCGTTGGCCGCGCCGATCACCACCGCGAAGGCCAATGCGACACCCATGCCATGGACGAGATTGCTCCCGCCCGCGACCAGCGTCAGCAGGCCGCCGACCGCGACCATGGAGCCGACGCTGAGGTCGAATTCACCGGCGATCATGGTGAGCGACAAGCCGAGCGCCACCAGGCCGAGCAGCGCGAATGACTGCGTCAGCGCGTAGATGTTGCGGCCGCTGATGAAGGCCGGGTTCCACAGCGCGAAGGCAACGACCAGGGCGATCAGGAGCGCGATGCGCAGCAAGGTGGCCGTGGACATGGACTGTGACTTCCTTGGGGAGGCCATGGTCATCTCCTCCCGCCGAGCGCCAGCGCGCCAAGGATGACCGAGGCGATCACGACCAGGCCCTTCACGATCAGCTGGATTTCCAGCGACAGGCCCTTGAGCAGCAGGATGTTGGTGATGATGGCCAGGAAAACCGCGCCGATGGCCGCGTCGAGGATGCGGCCCTGGCCGCCCTTGATCGCCACCCCGCCGACGAGCACGGCGGCGATGGCGTCGAAATCCAGCCCGGCACCGAGCTTGAGGTTGCCCTGCGCGGCCTGCGAACCGTAGAGCGCACCGGCAAAGGCGGCGGCCGCCGCCGCCAGTACATAGGCGATCACCAGGGTTCGCCCGACGCGCAGGCCGGTGAAATGCGCGGCCTTCGGATTGAGCCCGATCAGGCGCAATTCGCGGCCGAAGCGGGTCCGCTCGACGATGAAGCTGAAGACGAGCGCCGCAAGCAGGAACAGCACGATCTGGTTGGGGAGGCCGGCCATGCGGCCGATGCCGAGCCAGCTCGCATCGCCTTGCCCGACAATGGTCAGGCCGCCCGAATAGAAGGAGCCGGCGCCGGTGATGATCGAAGCCATCGCAATGGTGGTGATGATCGGGTTTGTCTTGAAGACACCCACGGCAATGCCCTGGGCAAGTCCGAACAAGGCACCGACCAACACCACCACGACGATGCTCGGGAGGAGACCAAGATGAAGAAAGGAGGCAAACACGATCGTCGAAACGGCCGCCGTGGCGCCCATCGAAAGCATGAAGAGGTTGCCCGAGAGGGTGATGAACGCCATGCCGACGGCAGCGATGCCGACCGCCGATGTCGAATACATGATCGCCGAAATGTTGGCGCTCGACGCAAAGCCGGGCACCGCGGCACTGGCCCAGATGGCCAGAAGGATGGTGCCGATCCAGACGGCCGTCGATTGCACACGCTCGGGGCTCAGCAATGCCGCGCCCACCGACTTCATCTCGAGAGCGGCCAAGCCGGAACCTCCGCTTCCTGTCCTCGTTTCCACGCTCATGCCGCCCTCGCCGTGGCTGGCCCGCGCAGGACGTCACCCAGGATCGAGTCCATGGCGGTGTCCTCGACCGGCAGATCGTTGACGATCTCGCCGCGGAAAACGGTGATCACGCGCTGCGACAGTTCGCGGATTTCCTCGAGGTCGGTCGAGAAGAACAGGACGACCAGCCCCTGGCGCGCAAGCGCCTGGAGCTCGCGGTAGATCTCGGTCCGCGCCCCAACATCGACGCCGCGCGTCGGCTCGTTGAGCACCAGCACTTTCGGCTCCAGCGCGACGGACTTGGCAATGGCGACCTTCTGCTGGTTGCCGCCCGAAAGCGTCGACGCCGCCGCCGGCAGCCGCCGGCCGTCGATCTGGAAACGGCGCGCGAGGTCCAGCGCCCGCTTGCGGGCCTCGCCGAGGGAAAGCACGCCGGCGCGGTTCAGGCGGTCGAGTATGGCGGATGTGAGGTTGACCTCGATCGGCGCGCCGAGGAACAGGCTCTTGCCGCCGCGATCTTCCGGGACATAGGCAATGCCGCAGGCCATCGCCGACGACAGCGAGGTGACGTCGATGGCGGTGCCATTCAGGAACACGGTGCCTTCATGGCGGCTTTCCAACCCTGCCAGCGTCTCGATCAGTGCATTGGCGCCCGATCCAAGCTGGCCGATGACGCCGACGACTTCGCCGGCGCGGAAATCCAGCGTCACCGGCCGGTATTTTCCGGCCACCGCGAGCGCCTTGAGTTCAAGAACCTTGGCGGCCTGCTGGAGATCGGCCCGGTCACGCACCGAATGGGCGGATTTTATCTCCCGGCCGATCATCTCGGCGACCAATTCCTCATTGGTCCACTGCGCCGTCGGTTTGGTGAGAACCCGCTGGCCATTGCGGAAAACGGTGACGCGGTCGGTGAGCGCGAAGATCTCGGGCAGACGATGGCTGATATAGATGACGGCGGTGCCGTTTTCGCGCAGCCAGCGGACCGTCTTGAAGACGCGCTGGATCTCTGCGTCGGAAAGGCTCGCGGTCGGCTCGTCCAGGATCAGGATGCGGGCGCCGCGCATGACGGCGCGGCAGATTTCGAGCAGTTGCTGCTCGGCGATCGCGAGGCGGCCGGCCTCGATATCGAGCGGCACTTCGGCCAGGCCGAGCTGGTCGAGGGTCTGGCGCGCGCGGGCTGCATAGCGCTTGCGGATATAGAGCTGACCGACATCGGGATCGCCGAGAAGAACGTTGTCCAGAACAGACAGATGCGGAATGATCGACAGTTCCTGGTAGACGACCGAGACCTGCCTGACGCTGGTCAGTTGCCCCGGCTTGAGCAGATTGCCATCGACGCGGATTTCTCCTTCGTCCGGGCTCATCAGCCCGGCGATCATCCGCACCAGCGTGCTCTTGCCGGCACCGTTCTCGCCACACAGCGCATGGATCTCACCGGCCTCGAGATCGAAGTCGACGCCTTTCAGAGCCTGGACTCCTCCAAAAGATTTCCGCAGGCCTCTGACCGTCAGAACGGCTGGCGTCTCCATGATTTCCTCCCACAACCGTTTGAACGGCGTGAGGGCTACGCTACAGAATGATGGTGGGTGCGATGACGGCAATTTGGTCCATATTGGACTAACGGATTTGCAGCGTCATCGATGGGCTTTCGGGATTGGTCCAAGGCGGCGGCGATCACGCCCACCGGTCCTGCCGTCGATGCGAACCCGTCTCACGCGATCAGGTCGGGACCGATCTGGCTGAAAGCTGGCGTGCCCGCGAGCTTCAGGCCGTTGGCGATGTCGTCCAGCAGGATGTCGAGCACCTTGGCCACGCCGGCTTGGCCGGCCGCCGCTCCGAACAGGGCGGCTCGGCCGATCGCCGCGGCGGCAGCGCCGCGCGCCCTGGCCTTGATGACGTCCATTCCGGTTCGGATGCCGGAATCGATCAGGATCGGAACCTCGGCGGCCACCGCCTGGCGGATGGCGGGCAGCGCGTCGATGCTTGATATGGCGCTGTCGAGCTGGCGACCGCCATGGTTGGAGACCCAGATGCCGTCGGCGCCGGCCGCCACCAGGCCGGCGG
Organism: Mesorhizobium sp. HAY1-8B; assembly: GCF_056868045.1. NCBI lineage: Bacteria > Pseudomonadati > Pseudomonadota > Alphaproteobacteria > Hyphomicrobiales > Phyllobacteriaceae > Mesorhizobium > Mesorhizobium sp. HAY1-8B. The sequence goes on along the minus strand of NZ_CP200321.1, from coordinate 5,958,657 downwards.
CATCGGCGGGGTGCAGGACGCCCTTTACCAGCAGCCGGCCCTTCCACCAGTCGCGGATCCGGCGGAAATCGTCCCAGTCGAAACCGGCGTGGAGATTGCCGCCGACACGCGCGGCGATGGTCAACCCGGCGCTGGTGTCGCCAAGATAGCCGCGAACGTTCTCGAACTGCGGCAGCCCGCCGCGCAGCAGGCGCAGCGACCAGCCGGGATGAAGCATGCCCTCCCAGAGATGGCGAGGCGAGGGGCGCAGCGGGATCGATATGCCGTTCCTGAGATCCTTTTCGCGTTTTCCCCCGGCCTGCAGGTCGACGGTCACCACCAGCGTCGAATAGCCGAATTCTTCCGCCCGCCGCACAAGCTCGCGGTTGAAGTCGAATTCCCTGAGCACATAGAGCTGGAACCAGAGCGATCCCTGCACGGCCCTGGCCATGCGCTCGATGCTGGTCGTCGACATGGTGGACAGCGTGTAGGGAATGCCGCGCGCGGTCGCCGCCCTGGCGATGGCGATGTCGGCCTGCGGCCAGACCAGCGCGCATGAGCCCATTGGGCTGATCACCAGTGGTGTGGTGAAGGTTTGCGACCATAGCGATGTGGTCAGGTCCGGTCGCGATACGTCGGTCAGCACGCGTGGCAGCAGCCGGATACGCTCGAAATCGGCGCGGTTGGCGCGGAGCGTCAATTCCTGTCCTGCCCCGCCATCGACGAATTCGAAGATCGACTTCGGCAGGCGGCGGCGGGCAAGGGTGCGGAAATCGTCGACTGAAACCTTGCGCGCGAGAGCGCCCATCTCAAACCCCGCTTGTTTCGAGCGTCGTGCCCGTCCGCTTGAGGCGGCCGGCAAGGAGGCTGAGCTCGGCATAGGCCCTGCCGGCGTCCGGATGCCATGAGCGCACCGCCGCCTCCTGTTGCGCGACGATCGCGAGATCGCCGCGCGCCGCCGGTCCGGTCAGCGCCGCGGCCGGCCCCAGCCTTCCGACATTCTCGGCCGTGGCGGCAAGCAGGCGCGCGTTCAGTTGCCCGGCGATTTCCTGTGGAACGCCGGCGCGCGCCCAGGCTTCCCGCGCTACCGCCTGCAGCACCACGGTGAAATTGTTCGAGAACACGGCGGCCGCGTGGTAGATCGCCTTGTATTGCGAGCTGAGCGGAAACGGCTGGCCGCCAATGCCGCGTATCAGCGCATCGACAACCCCGGCAGCCTCGGCATCGCCTTCGACGCCGCAAAGTGTCCCTTCGAACTGTCCGACAGCCCTTGCCGGATCGGCGAATGTCAGCACGGGATGGACGCTTGCCAGATGCCAGCCGAGGGCACGCAAGGGCTGCATCTCGGACGCCGGCAGGAAGCCGCTGCAATGCACGGCGATGGAGGGACTGGCCGGGGCCAGTTCCGCAAGACGGGCCGCCACGTCCCCGATCCGCGTGTCTGACACGGTGAGCAACCAGAGATCGGCTGGTCGCATGTCGGCCATCCCGGAAACGGCGGTTCCCGCGCCGATAAATTCAACCGCCCGGGAGGCAGTTTCCGCGGCGCGGCCGGCAATGTCCTGAACCTCGTGCCCGCCGGCCAGGACGATCCGGCGCATGAGGGTCTGGCCGACCTTGCCGGGCCCAATCAGATTGATCTTCAGCTTCGTCATTTCAGCCTCATTCGACATTGGCTGAAGGCTATATGATCGGCTTTGGCAAAACAGGCGGAAACTTGTCCCGGCGGCTCTGGCGTTACACCTCACGCCGCGGCCGCGAGCCGGTCGCAGACTGAATGGGTTATCTGGCGGGTCGACGCGCTGCCTTTCAGGTCGGCGCTGAGCAGGCCGCCGGCAAGGCAGGCTTCCGTCACGCTTCGGATGCGCTCGGCTGCCTGGTTGAGCTTCGCGTCGGCATGCTTGTGGCCGAGCCAGTCCAGCATGGAGGCGGCCGACAGGATGGTGCCATAGGGATTGGCGATGCCTTTGCCGGCAATGTCGGGCGCCGAGCCGTGTGCTGCCTGGAAAAAGCCGTTGGCGTCGCCGATCTCGGCCGAAGGCGCCAGGCCCATGCCGCCGACGGTGGCGGCTGCAAGGTCGGACAGGATGTCGCCGAACATGTTCTCGCTGACGATGATATTGAAGTGGCCTGGCTTCAGCACGAGGTGCATGGCCATGGCGTCGACCAGCGCATATTCGGTCGCAATGTCGGGATAGTCCTTCGCCACCTCGTCGAAGACGGAGCGGAAGAAGGCATAGCTGCGCAGCACGTTGGCCTTGTCGCAGCAAGTCACCCGGCGCACGCCGTCGCGCGGCGCGCCGCCCGACTGGCGCGCCAGTTCGAAGGCCTTGCGGACGATACGTTCGATGCCGGTACGGGTCTGCACCAGCGTATCGACCGCGACCTCGCCGCGCAGCAGCGCCCCCGAGCCACGCGCGGCGTAGAGCCCTTCGCTGTTCTCGCGCAGGATGATGTAGTCGATGTCGCCGGCCTTCACGCCGCGCAAGGGGCTCTCAACACCCTCGAAGAGCCTGATGGGGCGGATGTTGGCGTAGAGGTCGAGCTCGAAGCGCAGCTTGAGCGTGAAATCCAGCCCCGCTTCGGTACCGTCGGGATGGACGACGCCGGGCAGGCCGCCGGCGCCATGCAGGATGGCGTCCGCCGCCCGGCAGGCCTGGAAGGTCGGTTCGGGAAAGCTCTGGCCGGTCTTCAGGAAATGCTCGGCGCCGGCCGGATATTCGCTGAAGCGCAGCGGGCTGTCGGGCCCGAGTGCGGCCTTCACCACCTCGATCGTGGCGGCGCAGACTTCCGGGCCGATGCCGTCGCCATGCACCACGGCGATTTCGTAGATATCCTTCATCGCCAAAACCTCATGGACAACAGTTTTTCAGATGCACTTGCCGCCATCGACGTTGAGGTCGACGCCGGTGATCATGCTGGCCTCGTCCGAGCACAGGAAGGCGGCGGCGTTGCCCATGTCCTGGGGCGTCGACAGCCGGCCGATCGGAATGGTGGCGACGACGCGGGCGCGGTTCTCCTCGCCGGAGCCGATGAAGGTCGACAGCAGCGGCGTGTCGCCGGCGACCGGGTTGATGGCGTTGACGCGGATGCCGAAGGGGGCGAGTTCCACCGCCATGGCCCGCGTCGCGGCGATCGCCCAGCCCTTGGAGGCGTTGTACCAGGTGAGGTTCGGGCGCGGCGAGACGCCGCCGGTGGAGGCGACGTTGAGGATCGCGCCCGATTTGTTGGATTTGAAATGCGGGACCACGGCGCGGGAGCCATTGTAGATCGAGCGCATGTTGACGTTGGCGATCCTGTCGAACAGGTCCTCGTCCATCGTCTCCAACGGCAAGGGCGGCTGGGCGACGCCGGCATTGTTGACCAGTATGTCGAGGCCGCCAAAGGCCGACCGGGCGAGGTCGGCGGCCGCCTCGAAGCTTTGCAGTGTCGAGACGTCACCGGTGATCGGCCGCACCTTTTCGCCGATCTCGCCCGCGACCCTGGCCGCTGCCGCCTCGTCACGGTCCATCAGCACGACCAGCGCGCCCTCGGCGACGAATTTCCTGACGATGCCTTCGCCAAATCCCGAACCGCCACCGGTGACGATGGCGACCTTGCCAGCAAGTCTCATATCTGTTCCTCCGTTGCCGGCACCATCGGGGAAGTCGCCGTGATTGCACAGTCCGATTATCTGAACGCCCTTTTAGCTTTCCTTGTTTGAGGTCGCCGGCAGCGGGAGTAATAGTCGCCACGGAATTCGTGAGGAGGACGCGATGACGCTGAATTTCGACCCGAGGGCGAAGGCCACGACGCTCTACCATGGCGAATTCCGGCCGATGTTCATCGGCGGCAAGTGGGTGCCGGCGCAGTCCGGCCAGGAAATGCAGGCGCTCAACCCGGCAACGGGCGAGGTGCTGGCGACGGTGCCGCGCGGCGGCGCGGCCGACATCGATGCCGCGGTCAAGGCGGCACGCGCGGCCTTCGAAGGACCTTGGTCAAAATTCTCGCCCTACGAGCGGCAGTGCGTGTTGCTGCGCATCGCCGATCTGTTCGAGACGCATTGGGAAGAGCTCAGCGTTTCCGACACGCTCGACATGGGCCTGCCGATCACGCGCACGCTGGCCAACCGGCGCCGCGTCATCGGCATGCTGCGCTTCTATGCCGGCATGGCGACGGCGCTGCACGGCGAATCCATCGACAATTCGATCCCAGGCGAGATCGTCTCCTTCACAAGGCGCGAGCCGGTAGGCGTCGTCGGCGCGATCATTCCCTGGAACGCGCCGACCGCCGCCTCGATCTGGAAGATCGCGCCGGCGCTCGCCACCGGCTGCACCATCGTGCTGAAGCCTTCCGAGGATGCGTCGCTGACGCCGTTGCTGATCGCCAGGCTGATGCAGGAAGCCGGCATGCCCGATGGCGTCGTCAACATCGTCACCGGCACCGGAGCCGAGGCCGGCGCGCGGCTGGCCGAACATCCCGATGTCAACAAGATCGTCTTCACCGGCTCGACGCTGACGGGCCAAGCGATTGCGCGGGCAGGGGTCACCAATCTCAAGCGCGTGTCGCTGGAGCTCGGCGGCAAGTCGCCGATCATCGTCTGCCGCGATGCCGACATCGACAAGGCCGTTCCGGTCGCGGCGATGGCGGTGTTCGTGCATTCCGGCCAGATCTGCATCGCCGGCTCGCGCCTGTTCGTGGCGCGCGAGATCCACGACGAATTCGTGCGCCGGGTGGCCGAGTTCGCCAGCAAACTGCGCATAGGCCACGGCATCGAGGCGGAGACCGAAATCGGGCCGCTCATCAATGCCAGGCAGGCCGGCAAGGTGGAGGGCTATATCAAGGCCGGCAGCGACGAGGGCGCGGAACTGGTCGCCGGCGGATCGCGGCTGACGGGCGAGCTCTACGATGGCGGCAATTTCATCGCGCCGACGGTCTTCGGCGCGGTGTCGGACAAGATGACCATCGCGCGCGAAGAGATTTTCGGGCCGGTCATTTCCGCGATGCCGTTCGACACGCTCGACGAGGCGGTCACACGCGCCAATGCCACGCCCTATGGGCTGGCCGCCGGCATCTTCACCACCCATCTCGGCACGGCGCACAAGCTGGCGCGCCGCGTCAAGGCCGGCTCGGTCTGGGTCAACATGTACCACGCCATCGATCCCGCCGTACCGTTCGGCGGCATGAAGATGTCCGGCTACGGCCGCGAGGGCGGCATCGAGCACCTGCATGAGTATCTGGAGACGAAGGCCGTCTGGATCCAGACCGATTGAGGGTATGCCGATATTCAGGTGAGGGCGGCCTGCGAACGGTGGCGTTCTGCGCTTCCGGTGCTCACGTACTTTAGTACGCTCCGCTCCGGTTCTCGAACGCCACCATTCTCGACTCGCCCTGACCTGAATCTCGACACACCCTGGCGCGTGTGCCGGGAGCGGTGCTCAATGCGCCAGTTCGCGCAGGTTGGTGCGGATGAGGTTCATCAGCTGTTCGGAGAAGGAGTGGTGCACATAGCCCCGCGCCGTGATGATGCCGACGGAGCGGTGGGCGTCGCGGTGGTCGATCGGCACGACACGCATGCGCTCGTCATTGCGCGAGATGGCGATGCCGGGCACGACGCATACGCCCAGTCCGGAGGAGGCGAGCGCCACGGCGGTCTGCGCGCTCTCGACCTCGTATTGCGGCTTGAGTTCGATGCCTTCGGCCGCGGTAAGCCGGTCGACGAGGCCACGCACCGCCGTCTTGCGGTTGAGCAGGATCAGCGGATAGCGCAGCAGGTCGGAGAGCAGCAGCTTCTTCTCGCCGCCGTATATTTCCGTGGGGATGCAGGCCATCAGCGGATCGTCGAGGATGGATTCGAACTGGAAGTCGGTCAGGTTGGGCAGTTCGGGGCCGATGTAGAACTCGACCTCCTGCTGCTGCAAAAGGCCAAGGGCCGCCTGCGGCGGGGTCTCGATGACCTCGACGACCGAGCGGGGATAGCGCAGCTTGAAGGTGGCCAGTATGTCGCCCAGCCGGCTCGCGGCAAGCGTCGGGGCACAGGCGATCTGCACCTTGCCCTTGCGCCGCGCGGCGATCTCGGTCAGCCGGTCGAGGCTGGCCTGCACCTGCGACATCGCATTGGCGATCTCCTCGAACAGGATCTGGCCTTCCGGCGTCAGGCTGGCGCGCTGCGCGGTGCGGATGAAGAGCGAGATGCCGATCTGCTCCTCGAGGTCGCGTATCTGCATGGAGACCGCCGATGGCGAGCGGTTGCTCTCTTCGGCGGCACGACGGAAGCTGCCGTTTTCGGCGGCCAGCAGGAACGTCTGCAGAAGTTTGAGGTTGATGCTGGACATGTCCGCTCGGGCAGGTGATCTGACCTCCTGACCTATTCAGACGCGGAACCGATTGCAAGGCAATAGGCCTCGCCAGGCATTGGTCCTGGCTTAGCCAGCAAAGACATTCCCCTGCAACCGGGGCTCAGTGGACCGCGGCGAACATGACGCGTTCCTCGGTCGCGTCCGACAGCATCATCTCCTCGACCACGCGGCCGCGCTTGACGACCAGGATGCGGTCGGAAACGGCAAGGATTTCAGGCAGATAGGAAGAGATGACGACGACGGCCATGCCCTGGTCGGCGAGATCGCTGATGAGCTGGTGGATCTCGACGATGGCGCCGACATCGACGCCGCGCGTCGGCTCGTCGAAGATCACCAGCTTCGGCTTCTGGATCAGCGACTTGGCGATCACGACCTTTTGCTGATTGCCGCCGGAGAGTTCGATCATCCGGGCGCGGTCGCTGGTCTGCCGCAGGCTCAGGCGCTCGCCCCATTCGCGGGCAAGCTGCCTGGCGCGCGCCAGCGATACCATCGAGACCGGGTTGGCGCCCTCGGTGAGTTCGCCGATCTGCAGGTTCTCGCCGGCCGTCATGGTCTCGAAGAAGCCGTCGAGCTTGCGGTCCTCGGTGACATAGACGATGCCGTCGCGCACCGCCGGCCTTGGCACGCGGTAGCGCACCGACTTGCCGAGCAGGCGGATTTCGCCGCCGTGGAAGATGTTGCGCTTCAACAGGCCGGCAACGACCTTGGCCATTTCGGTGCGGCCGGCGCCGACGAGGCCGAACATGCCGGTGACCTGGCCCGAAAAGACCGAGAAGGACGAGTTGCGCACCAGGCCGGCGCAGGACAGGTTCTCCACCGAAAGCACCTTGTCGCCATAGGGCCGCGCCGCGCGCTTGACCTCGCCATGCAGCGTTTCGGTCAGGGTGCGGCCGACCATCGCCTGCACGATGGTGGCGCGGGTGAAGCCCTTGGCGTCTCCCGAAGCGACGATCTCGCCGTCGCGCATGACGGTGATGCGGTCGGCGACATCAAGCGCCTCTTCCAGCGCGTGGCTGATGAAGATGATGGCGATGCCTTCCTTGACCAGGCGTTGCAGCAGGTTGAAGAAGTGGCTCTTTTCTTCAGGCGTCAGCGTCGCGGTCGGTTCGTCGAAGATGATGACGCGGGCCTTGTGGTGGACGGCGCGCGCGATCTCCACCATCTGCTTGTGCGCCGCGCCCAGCGTGCTGACCTGCGCGGTCGGGTCGACCTGGAAGCCCATGCCGGCGAGGAACTGACGCGCCTGGATGTAGAGGCCGCGCAGCCGGTTGAACATCTTCTCTTCGCCGAGATAGAGGTTCTGCGCCACGGTCATGGCCGGCACCAGATTGGTTTCCTGGAACACCATGGCAATGCCGGCGCGCAGCGCTTCGGCGGGTGTGGCGAAGGACACGTCCTTGCCGTCGAAGGTCATCTTGCCCTCGGTCAGCTTGAACACGCCCGCCATGACCTTGGTCAGCGTCGACTTGCCGGCGCCGTTTTCGCCGAGCAGTGCGTGGATCTCGCCCTTGCGCAGGTCGAAATTGACGTTCTTGAAGGCGGGGATGCGCGAGAAGGCCTTGGTGGCGTCCCTGAGCTCGATGATGTTATCCGACATCCGCTTAACCCCGCTTGCCGCCGGCGGCCCCGGCCACGCGCACCACCCTCGAGCCGCCGCGCGAGGCGACCAGCAGGTCATCGCCCGCCTCGCAGGCGCTCACGGTGCCGTGCACCGTGCCGTCGGCGCGCGAATGGAGACTCGACAGCGGCTTCATGTTCTGGTCGCAGTGCACCACCAGCCCGTAGGATCGGGTGACCGCATAAGGCTTCAGCACATTCATCTGCTTGAGCTGGCTGCCCTGCATCGGTTCGCGGTAGTCGCGCCATGAACTCAGCGACGGTGCCATCCAATAGGCTTCGGGGACCTCGGTCAGCATGCGCTTGCGGTAGGCCTCCTCGCGCAGGATGAACTCCACCAGCTGGTTGCGGACGGAATAGAAGGTCAGCCAGTAGCCGGCATTGAAGGCGGGGGCTATGCGCGCGGGATAGGCCGGAAGGTGTTCCAGCACCGGCATTGTCGCCTTGGTGGCGAGGTCGATGGCCAGCACGCGATGGCGCCAGGCCTCGGTGACGTAGATGCGGTTCGAGCCGGTGGTGGCGATGCCGGCTGGCCAGGCCAGGCCGTCACGGATCAGTTCCAGCCGGCCGCTCTTCAGGTCGAGACGCCAGAGCGAACCGGACGCGTTCTTCTGCATCAGGTCGCGGCGCCAGCCGGTCGCGGGTACCGACGCCGAGCCATTGGCGATCAGCAGGCTGTTGCTGTCGAGGAAGGTGAGGGCGGTGATGCAGGAGAGCCGCCGCGCTTCGTCCCCTGTCGCTTCGCGCCCGTCATGCAGGCCGCCTCGAATGACGACACCCTTGCCGTCGATCGCCAGCGCGGTCATGCCTCGGGCATGGGCAAGTGCCGTGATCTCACCGGGGAATTCCTGCAGCACCTCCGCATGGCCGTCGGCGCCAAAACGCACCAGCGCGGCGGCACTGCTCGCCAGCACACCTTTGTCGGTGCGCACGAGATTGTCGGCCTCGGCGAGGCTGGCGAAGGTCCCGGCTTCCTCGAGACCCTGGTTGGGCAGCAAGGGGCCGTCAAGCGTCGGCACCGTCACCGCCCAGTCGCCACGGCCGAGAAAACGGTCGAAAAGCTGGCTCACGGCGCTCATGCCTTTTTGCCCCAGTAGGAATCCGAGCTGAACCAGTTGGGATCGACGCCCTTGAGCGGCAGCGTGCCCATGCGGTTGTTGAAGATGCCGCAGAGATAAAGCACGCCCTTGTGCTCGCGCATCGAGGTGATCATCGGATGCTTCTCGCCGGCGCGGTCCCATAGGCTTTCGAGAATCTGGCCCTTTTCGTCGAAGCGCAGCACGCAGCCGGTGTTGAGGTTGGGCATCAGCCAGGCATCTTCCGAGACGCGCCGCGCCATGCGGCGGCGGAAGCCCGGCATTTCCAGCGACAGGTCGAGCGCCGGCGTGCGCATGCCCATCAAGGCCAGCCAGTAGGTGCCGTCCGAGGCGCGGTTGATGTTGTCGGGATAGCCGGGCAATCCCTCGATGACCCGCTCGACCTTGCCCTTCTTCGGGCCGTCGAAATAGTAGCGGCTGATGCGGCAGGCCCAGCTTTCGGCGAACAGCACGGACTGGCCGTCGAAGGCCGTGCAGATGCCGTTCGGGAAGACCAGGTTCGACAGCAGCGTGCGGGTCGAGCCGGATTTGGGATCGTGGACGATGATGCGCCCGTTGCCGCGGCTTTCCAGCGCATCGGCATACCAGTCATGCATCTCGAACCGCACGGTGGCTTCGGAGAAGACGATGCGGCCATCGGGAAGGATGTCGCAATCGTCGGCGAGCTTCATGGTCGAGTCGTCGACGACCGATGTCAGCGAGCGGTTGGTCTCGGCCGTCAGCAGCTTCACATCGCCATTCGGAGCGACCCGGTAGAGGCCCATGCCGGCGACGCAGATGACCAGATTGTCGTCGCGGTCGAAGGCCATGCCGAGCGGCGAGCCGCCAATATGGGCGAACACTTCACTCTCGGTGTAATGCGGCGGCTTGAAGCGCAGTATGTCGCCCTGGCGGGTGCCGGTGTAGAGGCGGTCCTGACGGTCGAAGATGACATCCTCCGCGCCGTCGAGGATGCCAAGGCCGATGACGCCGACATCCTTCAGCCGGTCGTTCACCGCTATCGGCGTGCCCGGCGCTGTCGAGATCGGCTCGCGCATCTTGGCGAAGGTCGGCGAGATGTACACGCTGCGCAGGATCTTGTGGCGGTTCTTCACCCAGCGCACGTCGAGCAGGACCGAGAAAAGCAGCACCAGACCGAGGATCAGATAGTTGACCGGGCCGGACACGGCCAGGGCGAGCAGGCTGTTCGACAGGACGAGCACGAAGATCGTCCCCATGAGCGCCTTGGCCACCGAGCCGCGCCCGCCGCCAAGCGAGATGCCGCCGAGCACCGTGGCGGTCAGCACCTGCAGTTCCAGCCCGGTGCCGATATCGGAAGCAGCACTGCCGATGCGGGCCGAGAAGAAGAAGCCGGAGAGCGCGACCAGCACCGAGCACAGCACGTAGGCGCTGAACAGGGTGAAGCGCACATTGATGCCGGCATTGTAGGCGGAACGGCGCGCACCGCCGACCGCGAACAGCCGCCAGCCATAGCGGGCGCGCGACAGGACGAGATGGATCACCAGTGCGATGACCACGAAGACGACGAAGGAGGTCGGCACGCCCCAGATCGTGCCGAAGCCGAGAAAATCATAGATCGGGGAATCCGGCCCGCTGGTGACGATCGGCGTCGAGACCTGCGGGAAGATGACGTCGAAGGTCGAGCGGTAGATGATGAGCGTGACCAGCGTGGTCAGGAAGGCCCGCATGCGCAGGAAGCCGACCAGGAAGCCATTGATGGCGCCGCAGACCACGCCCAGCCCGAGGCAGGCAAGCAGGCCGGTACCAAAACTCCATTGCCCGACATTCATGCCGTAGAGCGTCACCAGCACGGCCAGCGCGAAGGTCGAGCCGACCGACAGGTCGATACCGCCCGAGACCATGACGATGGTCATGCCGAGCACGACCAGGCCGAGCTCGGCGGTCTGGCCGCTGAGATTGGTCAGCGTCGCGACGCTCCAGAAGCCCGGCACGATCGAGCCGAAGATCGCGCACAGAATGATCAGCGCCGTGAAGGGGATGACGCTGTCGATCCACTTCTTGGTCAGGATCTCCCCGACCACGTGGTCGGGGAGCAGGCGGTAGCGCCAGCGCACAAGGCTTTCGGCCATGCTCATCAGGACAGTCCGTTACTTGAGCTCGTCCAGCTTCCAGCAGTTCCTGCCGGTGGCGTTGGTCTTGTCGACGCGGGTGATCGGACCGAAGAAGATGGTCTTCTCGCTGCCCGCCTGCCGCTCGGGATGCTGCAGCAATTCCGAAATCTGCTGCGCGGCGATCTCCGCCTGGATGGGCGAGTTGAAGTTGAAGATCACATCGAGCAGGCCGTTCTTGATGCTTTCGCAGCCGGTGGCGCTGCCCGCGCCATTGGTGACGATGGTCACCTGGTCCTGCTTGCCGGCGGCCGCGACGGCGGCACCGGCGCCGACTTCGGCGTTGTCCCAGATGCCCATGATGCCGCACAGGTCCGGATGCTGCTGGAGGACCGTCTCGGTGATCTGGCGGGCTTTTTCGCTCATGTAGTCGGCCGGCTGGTCGGAGACGAGCTGCAGTTCGGGATTGGCCTTCAGCACCTCATCGATGCCGGTGCGCATGTAGATGTTGGCCGCGCCCGTCTGGACGCCGGCAAGCCAGACCACCTTGTGCGAGACGGCATTCGGCCCGGTGCAGTGCTTGGCCAGTTCGCCCATTTCGAGACGGCCCATCTCGATCCAGTCATTGCCGACATAGGAGTCGGTCTGGGTCGCAGACTGCATGTTGACCTGCAGCACCTTGATGCCGGCGGCCTGCGCCTGCTTCAGCAAGCGGGCATAGGTCTGCACGTCGGGGTTCTGCACGATGATCAGGTCCGGCTTCTCGGCGATGGCGCCCTGCATGGCGCGGATGCCGGCATTGGTGTCGCCGTTGGGATCGCGCACCTCGATGCTGAAGCCGTAACGGGCGGCATGACGCTGCCATACCACCACCCAGGACTGGTTGAGGTCCATGCCTTGCGAGATCGGCACGAAGATCACCTTCTTGCCCTTGAGCGACTCCAGGTAGGGGGCGCGCCCGACCTGGTCGGTTTCCTGCGCCGTGGTGACGTTCGCGGCGCTGAGCAGCGTGAGCGCCGTCAGGCCCGCGAACAGGCAGTTCTTGAATAACTTCATGGTTTCCTCCCTGATTGATGTTTCGGCTTGATGTTTTCAGATGTCGCCGCTTTGCGAGGTCTGCTCGTCGCGCGGATTGATGATGGCGTCGATCGCCAGCGCACCCAGCAGGATCACGCTCTTGATCAGGTTCTGGCTGGTGTAGCTGAAGTTGAGGATCGTCATGCCGTTGGTCAGGATGCCGACCAGGATGGTGCCGACGATGACGTTGCGCACGCCGCCCTGGCCGCCGGAGAGGCCGATGCCGCCCAGCACCACGACCAGAAGCACGTCGTAGATCAGGCTGGAATTGTAAAGGCGCGTGTCGATGCCGGTGACAAGCCCCAGCATGATGATGCCGGCGGTAAAGGCAATGAGCGCGCTCAGCACATATTGCGTCACGATGATCGGGCGCGTCGGCAGGCCGGTGGTGCGGGCCGCGTTCGGATTGTCGCCGGTGGCATAGACCAGCCGTCCGAAGCGGGTCTTGCGCAGGAAGAAGCCCATCAGCGCCGCCACCGCCGCGAAGATGACCACGACCATCGGGATGCCGAGGATGGTGCCGCTGCCGATGAATTTCAGCCAGGCAATGTTTGACGGCGCGTAGAGCACGTCGGAGGCAAAGACGATGCGGCCCGAGCCGTAGACCGAGGAGGCGATGGCCAGCGTGGCGAAGATCGGCGGGATTTCGGCAATCGCAACCATGATGCCGGTGAACAGGCCAATGGCCGCGGCAAGAAGGGCGCCGCAGGCCACGGCCAGCGTGAAGTCCACGCCCCAGGTGGAAATCCAGATCGAGAAGGCGACGCCGACCACCATCACCGCCACCATGGTGAGATCGATGCCACGGCCGACGACGATGAAGCCCATGCCGACCGCCAGCGTCCCGAGGATGGAGACGTTCTTCAGGATGGCAATGATGTTGCCCTGGGTCAGGAAATTGTTGAGCGTCGCGGAGAAGGCGAGGAAGAGTATGACCGAGATCGCGACGACGACGAGCTCCTGGGACATCTTGATGCCCATGCGCGCGCCGTCGGATTTGCCCGAACCAGCCAATTTCATTCCTCCCTCGCTGCCAGCCTCAAGCGGCAGCTTGCCCGAGCGGACTTGCCGCTCCGGCGTTTCCTCCACAGCCCTGAGCCGGCTGCCTCCCTGAAGACCATTGCGGCTCGGGGCGGAAGGGGCAATTTCGATTTTCTGATACGCTGTGCAGTTCGCCCCGGCGGACGGCAAATCGCGGGACAGGTAACCGCTGCCTGGGAACCTTTGTTCGGCTGGTGATTTTGCCTATATAAGAATGCGAATAGCCAGAAGGGTGTTGCCGATGACGACGAAACGCTTTGCGATCCGCGCTCTTGCCCTGGCGATGGCCTGCGGCGTGTCCGCGCCGGCATTTGCCGGAGCCAAGCATCGCCACCACCACCGGCATCACCACACTCAGAGCCAATACTACAGTCAGGCCGGGTCCGAACGCTACGTTCCCGCCGATGACGATCTCATCGGCTTCCTGTTCGGTGGCCCGCGCTATTACGACCAGCAGCTGTTCACGACCGCCGCCGGCGCCTGCTCCTACGATAGGGTGAGCCCGGACGCGAACGCGACGAACAAGATCAACGATCATCACTGCGGGAAATGACCGGCTGACCTGCCTTCGGCCTGCACAGGCCGGTCTCCTCCCGGAAGCTTACGGACACGATGGCGACGGCCCGATGGCGCCGCTGTTTTGCTGCCCATTGCGCATTGGCGATTTCAAGTTATGATGAAAATCGCCAATCGTGAGACAGTTATGAAAAAAAACTCCAAATCCGTCACCATTGAAAAGGCAACGGTCGGGGATGCGCCGGAAATAGCGCGCCTGCTGAGCTGGGCTTTCGGCTTCAGCAAGGCACGATCCGGGGAATATATCGCCAGTGTCGGTCTCGGCTCGCTCAGGCTGCTGCGCGGCGAAAGCGGGCAGCCGGAGGCCTGCGCCTGCGCGGCACTGCTCGAAACGGCGCATATCTTTCACGGCAGACCGGTGCGGGCGGCAAATATCGCGCATGTGGCGATCGCGCCGGAGCGTCGCGGGCAGGGGCTGGCGGTGCCTTTCGTCGACGCGTTGTGCGCGGAGGCGCAGAGCAAAGGCGCTGTCATCGCCACGCTGTTTGCCTCGACGCGACCGGTCTATCGCAAGAGCGGCTTCGAGCTCGCCGGCCATGAGATCATCTATGAGGCCGACACAGTCAGCCTGCCGGCCACGAGCAGGCTCGCCTTCGAACGGGTCGAGCCGGACGATCCGCGCCTTGCCAGCGCCTATGCCATCAAGGCGGGTCGCGAGGCCGGGCTGCTCAGCCGTGGCCCGGCGCACTGGAACGAGTTGCGGCGCGAGCCGACCGGTGCGCTCGCCGCCTATCTGGCCGAAGGCGATGCGGCCTATCTGATCCTCGATATGGGCAACGAGGCCCGTCTCGATGTCCGCGACTGGTACGCCGCTTCGCCTGACGCCGCGCAAGGGCTGCTCTCGTTCCTGGCCAGGTTCCGCTCGGTCTATCCGGCCATGCGCTGGCATGGCGGCCCGCAGGACGATCTGGTGGCGGGGATGCCGGACAAGGGCTGGCGCCTCGCCCATCAGGAGGAATGGCTGTTGCGGGTGCTCGACCCGGCCGCGGCGCTGCGCCAGCGCGGCTACCATGCCGACGATATCAGGCTGGCGCTACGCATCGGGCCAACGGAGACGGCGCTGGAGATCGCGATCAGCGGTGGCGCGGTCGAGGTCCGCGAAGCGGCCGGCAGGTGCCCGACCGTCGCCATGCAGGCGCCGGCCTTCGTGCAGATATTCACGGGCTTTCGCAGCGCCTCGAAACTGGCGCAGTATGGCCAGGTGACCGGCGATGCAGCTGCCATACGTCTGTGTGACCAGCTGTTTGCCGGACCGCCGCCCTGGGTGGCGGAGCATTTTTAGGAACAGGGACATTCATGACACATGCGCTTATTGCCTCGCTGAGGGCGGCGGCCGGGGACATGACGCCAGCATTGGCGCGCGTCGCCGAGACGGTGCTGGCGCAGCCCGACGCCACCTTGCGCCAGAGCATCACCGAGCTTGCCGAGGCCTCCGCCTCGTCCGAGGCCAGCGTCATGCGCTTCTGCCGTGACCAGGGCTTTACCGGTTTCCAGGATTTCAAGCTGGCGCTGGCCAAGGAACTGGCGACCGACGAGCGGGCGCGGGACATTGGCCTGCCGACCGACGACATCCAGCGGCTGGTGGAAACCGCCATCATCTCGCTGCGCGAGACCGAGCAGCTGATTGTCCGCGAGGATATCGCAACCGCCTCGCGGCAGCTGCTGGCGGCGACGGCGATCGATTGTTTCGGCATCGCCGCTTCCGCGATCACGGCACAATACCTCGCCTACAAGATGACCCGCATCGGCAAGCTCAGCCGCGCGCTGGGTGACGCGCATCTGGCGGTCATGGCGGCGGGAACCACGCAGAAGGGCGCCGTGCAGGTGGTGATTTCGAGTTCGGGTTCGACCATCGACGCAGTGCGCATCGCCGAGCTTGCCCGCTCGCAGGGCGCCTTCGTCATTGGCATCTCGAACCGTTCGAAGAGCCCGCTGGTCGCCGCCTGCGACCTCGCTCTGATTGCTTCCTGGCCGGAAACGCCGCTCACCGGCGGCGCGTTTCCATCGAAGATCAGCCAGTTGCTGATTGTCGATGCGCTGGCGGCCGAGATGATGCGGCAGGATCCGGCGCGGCTCACGCTGCTCGGCCGCACGGCGGAGGTCGTGAGTGACCGCAGCTTCTGATCGTGCGGTCTTCGCCATCGACATTGGCGGGACCAAGATCGCCACCGCCGAAGTATGGGGCGGCAAATTGCACGACAGACGCCAGACCGCGACGCCGAGAACGGGCAGGGGCGACGATCTGGTCGCGGCGATCGCCGGACTTGCGCCCAAGCATGCGCTTGACGCCGTCGCAGTCGCCACCACCGGCATCGTCCGAGACGGCGGGCTGACCGCGCTCAACCCGCAGACCTTGCCGATCGAGAACGGCTATCCGCTGGCCCGGGCGCTCGAGACAGCACTTGGCGTGCCGCCTCTGGTCGTCAACGATGCGCAGGCGGCCGCATGGGCCGAATTCTGTGTCGGCGCCGGCCGTGCCTATCGCAACTTCGCATTCTTCACGGTTTCCACCGGCATTGGTTGCGGCCTGGTGATCGACGGTCGGTTGCAGATGGGTGCTGCCGGGCTTGCCGGCCATGTCGGGCACACAATGTCCGATCCCGGGGGGGTGATGTGCGGCTGCGGCCGGCGCGGCTGCCTGGAGACGATCGCTTCGGGCACAGCACTTGCGCGGCGCGGCAGCGAGCGGCTTGGCCGTCCGGTTGGTGCGCCGGACCTGTTCACGGCAGCCAAACAAGGCGACGCGATCGCCGCCGAGGTGATCGCCTCCGCCGGCGAGGCGCTGGTCAACGGCTTCGCCGATCTGACGGCATCCGTTGACATCGATGGCTTCGCGGTCGGCGGCGGCGTCGGGCTGGCGGAGGGCTTCATCGCGGCCCTGCAAGCGCGTTCCCGTGAGCTTCCAGCCGTGTTCCAGCGCCCGATCGTGACCGCGCAAGCCGGCGCCGATGCGGGTCTTTTGGGGGTTGCACTGCTTTCTGACGGAAATTTTCATCTAAAATAGTTTCTTGACAAAAAGTTTCATTCACGCTTGATTGCAGGGGTAACGCTCGAAGGAGAAACCCCAGGTGCAAGGCGATGTGCTCGCTCAGCTCGATGGAACGCTGGTCGTCTCGTGCCAGGCTGAATCCCACATGCCGCTCGACGCTCCCGAGCACATTACCGCCATTGCCCGGTCGGTCGTGCTCGGCGGCGCCACCGCTGTGCGCATCGAGGGTGCCGGCAACATAGAGGCCGTGCGCAGGCAGGTCGGCGTTCCCATCATCGGCCTGATCAAGGCGCGCCGTGGTGACACCGAAATCTACATAACCCCGACGCTTGCCCATGTGGCGTCGATCATCGAGGCCGGCGCCGACATCGTGGCGCTCGACGCCACCAACCGGCCACGCCCGACCGACCTCCAGACGATGTTCGGTGCGATCGCGCAAAAGGGGCGCCTGTCGATGGGCGACGTCAGCACGCTCGATGAAGGCAAGCGCGCCCTCGATGCCGGCGCTTCGCTCATCAGCACCACCATGGCCGGCTACACGCCCTATTCCAACCAGCAGCGCGGGCCGGATTTCCAGCTGATGGAACAGCTTGCCGGCGCCGGCCTGCCGTTTGTCGCCGAAGGGCGCATCTGGACGCCGCAGGAGGCTGTCCGCTGCTTCGAACTCGGCGCCCGTTTCATCGTCGTCGGCGGCGCCATCACGCGGCCCGACGCCATCACCCGCGGCTTCGTCGACCAGGTCGCGTCGTGGAGCGCCAATCCGCAATTGAAGAGGAACCAGTCATGATCAAGCGCCGCCGCGTCGCCGTTATCGGTGCGGGCTTCATGGGCTCCATGCACGCCGCGATCTTCTCCGACATGGTCGGCTGCGAACTGGCGGCGATCGTCGATCCCAATCTGGAGCTGGCCGGCGCCGTTGCCGCCAAGGCGCCGGGCTGCAAGGTCTACGCCAGCCACGAGGTGCTGCTGGCGGGCGAGCGCGATCTCGACCTCGTTTCGATCTGCACGCCCGACAATCTGCATCTGGCGCCGGCGGTTGCCGTAGCCAAGGCCGGCATCAACATCTTCGTCGAAAAGCCGATCTCCTCCACGGTCAAGGATGCGCAAGCCATCATCGCGGCCTGCGAGGCGGCCAAGGTCAAGCTCGGCATCGGCTATCTCCTGCGCTTCGATCCGCGCTACGCGTCGGCCAAGGAACTGATGACTTCAGGCAAGATCGGCGAACCGATCCACATCTACGCCCGCCGCAACAGTGCCCGCACCGAAGGTCCCAAGCGTTATGGCGGCAGGCTGCCGCTGGCACTGCATGTCACCGTGCACGATGTCGACATGGTGCTGTGGATGCTCGAGGGGCAGCATCCGGTTTCCGTCTATGCCCAGCAGACCGACATTCTGCTCGGGGCGTCGGGCACGCAGGACAGCCTGGCGGCGATCGTGCGCTTCTCCGGCGGCACGGTGGTGAATTTCGAAAGCGCCTGGTCGCTGCCGGCCGGCGCGCGCCACATGATCGACGCGCGCATGGAGCTGATCGGCACCGAAGGGTCGTTCGAGGTGCAGTGCGGCGACAGCGGCCTCTATTACGCCAGCAACGAGACCTCGCGCGAGATCGACACCCAGCATTGGCCTGTTGTCAACGGCCGTCTCGATGGCGACCTGGCGCGGCAGCTCGGCGGCCTGCTGGCCTGGCTCGATGGCGCCGCCATGCCGATCGCCAGCGGCCGCGATGGTCTTCGTTCGCTCGAGCTCACACTGGCGATGATGCAGTCGGCCGAGAGCGGCGAAATCGTGCGCCTCGGCCAGAGGTGACGATCAGACAGACAGAGAAAATTTGAAACGAGGCCAAAGCGGCCCACAATGGGAGACGAAAAATGCTGAACAGACGTAATCTATTGATGCTTGGCGTGGCCGTGGCCGCGCTCGCCACCGCCCTGCCGGCCCTGGCGCAGGACAAGCCGTTCGACGGCGTGCAATTGTCGGTGCTGCTGGAAGGCCATCCGACCACCGACGCCATCCAGAAGCTGCTGCCGGAATTCAAGCAGGCGACCGGCATCGACGTGGCGCTCGAAGTTGTGCCCGAGCAGGACATCACGGCCAAGGAGCTGCTGGAATTTTCCTCCAAGTCCGGCCGCTACGATGTCGTCCAGAACAACATCATCTATCTGCCGGGCTTCGTGAAGTCGGGCTATGTCGTGCCGCTCGACGATTTCCTGGCCAAGCACAAGGAGAATTTCGACAAGGCCGATTTCGTGCCCGGCTATTTCAACACCAACGTGGTCGACGGCAAGCTCTATGGGCTGCCGGTCTATGGCGAGAGCACTTTCGTCATGTACCGCAAGGACCTGTTCGAGCAGTATGGGCTGGCGGCGCCGAAGACGTTCGACGACATCGAGACCGCGGCCAAGACGATTTCGGAAAAGACCAACAAGCAGGTCGCCGGCATCACCATGCGCGGCCAGCAAGGCATCCAGGGCGTCTATGTCTGGGCGGCCTATCTCTGGGGTTTCGGCGGTTCCTTCCTCGACGGCAACGGCAAGTCGGCGCTGGCAACGCAGGAGGGCGTCGCCGCACTCGACGCCTTCACCAAGGTGCTGAAGGACTACGGTCCGGTGGGCGTCGCCAATTTCGGCTGGGAAGAAAACCGGCTGCTGTTCCAGCAGGGTAAGGCGGCGATCACGCTCGATGCCACCGTCAACGGCGCCTACAATGAGGACCCCACCGTCTCCACCGTGGTCGGCAAGGTCGGCTATGTGCCGGTGCCGATGAAGTCCGCCTCGCCGAAAGGCGGTTCGTCCTCGCTCGCCGTGCATTCCATGTATGTCTCGGCCGAATCCAAGAACCAGGAAGCGGCAGCACTCTTCGCCGCCTGGGCGACGGCCAAGGAGCAGCAGCTGAAGGCGATCGAGACCGATCCCAATTCGGGCGTGACCTCGCTTTCGGTGCTGAACAGCGACGCTTTCGGCAAACGCTACGGCGCCTTCAAGGATGGCATGATCGCGGCCATCAACGCCGGCAATCCGCAATATCTGCCGACGGTCGAACAGGCCAACGAGATCATCAACAACACCGGTATCGCCGTCTCCAAGGCGCTTGCCGGCACGGCCAGCGCCGCCGACGCCTTGAAAGAGGCGGACGAGGCCAACAACGCCGCGCTCGCCCGGTAAGCGGGCAGGCGTGCCCTGCCGCGTGCGCTCCCTGTGCGCGGCAGGGCGAAATCCTCAACTGATGGATTGAGACCGTGGCGACAACAGCGTCGGATCCGACGAAGCATTTCTTCCAGCCGATCATCGTCTGCCTGACCGTGGCATCGGTCGCGCTGACGCTGTTCGTGATCTGGATTTCGCTGCACGACCTGTCGCTGATGCGCGCCGGGCGTGAAAAATTCGTCGGCCTCGACAATTACCTCCGCTTCTTCGGCGATCCCCGTGCCATGGCAGCGCTTTGGCGCACGGTGCTGTTCACGACGCTGGCGACAATAATCGAGATCGCGCTCGGCCTTGCCGTCGTGCTGTTCCTCGACCGCGACTTCGCCATGAAGCGGCTGGTGCGGACGCTGCTTCTGGTGCCCATCATCATGACGCCGGTGGTCGTCGGCCTGACCTGGCGCTTCCTGTTCGATCCCGCCACCGGCATGGCGAATTATCTGCTGTCGCTGGCCGGCATTTCCCAGGTCGACTGGCTGGGCAGTCCGCAGATCGCGCTGTTTGCGGTGCTGATCGCCGACATCTGGCAATGGACGCCCTTCGTCATCCTGCTGGTGATGGCGGCGCTGGAATCGGCACCCACCGATCCGCTCAATGCGGCCCGCGTCGACGGCGCGCGCGAATGGCAGGTTACCTGGTATGTGCTTTTGCCGATGCTGCGCCGGGCGCTTGCCATCGTGGCGCTGATCCGGGCGATCGACAGCATCAAGGCCTTCGACCTGTTCTACATCATGACGCGCGGCGGACCGGCGCTGTCGACGGAGACGCTGAACTATTACGGCTACATCGTCGCCTTCACCAATTTCGACATTTCCTACGCGCTGGCCATCGCCGTCATCCTGACCATCTTCACCAATGTCGCGCTCTTGACCATGTACAGCGTCCTGTTTCCGAAAGCGGGAGAGCGCTGATGGGCCGGCGCGCGGTTTTCTATGTCGGGCTGCTCATGCTTTTGCTGGCGGTGCTGTTCCCGCTCTATTGGGTGGTGGTGACCTCGTTCAAGACGACGCGCGATGCCTTCGCCATCCCGCCGGTCTGGCTGTTCGACCCGACGCTCGACAATTATCGCACGGTGTTTGCCAATCGCGGCTTCCTCAGCGCCTTCGCCAACTCCTTCATCATCTCCATCCTGTCCAGTGCGCTGGCGGTGGCCATCGGCTCGATCGCCGCCTACGGGCTGGCGCAGCAGCCGGCCGACCTGCGCCGTTCCAAGGAAAAATTCATCCTCAGCCTGCGCATCGCACCGGCGCTGCTGTTCGTCATTCCGATGTACTACCTGGCGACGCGGATCGGCGCGCTGAACCAGCACTGGCTGCTGATCGCCGCCTATGCCTTCGTCAACGTGCCGTTCGCCATCTCGCTGCTGATCACCTTCTTCGACGACATTCCGAAGGAACTGCGCGATGCGGCCCGCGTCGACGGCGCGCGCGAGTTCGGCGTTTTCTGGCATGTCTATTTGCCGGCGGCGCGCGGCGGGATGATCGCGACGCTGATCCTGTGCGTGCTGTTCACCTGGAACGAGTTCTTCGTCGCTTTGGTGCTGACCGGCCGCGACACGCAAACCTTGCCGGTCTCCATCACCTCGTTCCTGACCTTCCAGGGCATCCAGTGGGGCGCGCTGACGGCCGCCGCCACGCTCATCATGCTGCCGATGATCGTGCTTGGCGTTCTGGTGCAGGGGCAGATCGTACGCGGCATGACGCTGGGCAGCGTGAAAGGCTGAGGGGATACGATGGCGAATTTGTCGATACGGTCGGTGTCGAAATCCTACGGCGCGGTCAACGTGCTGGACGATGTCTCGGTCGAGGTCGAGGAGGGCTCCTTCGTCGTGCTGCTCGGGCCTTCGGGCTGCGGGAAGTCGACGCTGCTGCATGCCATTGCCGGACTGAACCCGATCGATTCCGGCACCATCGTCATCGGCGACCGCAACGTCACCAATCTGCCGGCGCGGGAGCGCGACGTGGCGATGGTGTTCCAGTCCTACGCGCTCTATCCGACCATGTCGGTGGCCGAGAACATCGCCTTCCCGCTGAAGATGCGCGGGCTCGACCGCAAGACATCACAGGAAAAGGTCGATGCGGTGGCGAAGCTGCTGCAGATCGAACCCTTGCTGGGGCGCAAGCCGCGTGAGCTGTCCGGCGGCCAGCGCCAGCGCGTCGCCATCGGCCGGGCGCTGGTGCGCGATCCCCGGCTGTTCCTGTTCGACGAGCCGCTGTCCAATCTCGACGCGGCGCTGCGCACCGAATTGCGCGCCGAGATCAAGCGCCTGCACCAGTCGATCCGCCGCACCATGGTTTATGTAACGCACGATCAGACCGAGGCGCTGACGCTCGCCGACAAGATCGTCGTGCTCAAGGCCGGCAAGATCGAGCAGATCGGCACGCCGCTGTCGCTCTATGACGACCCCGACAATGCTTTCGTCGCCAGCTTCATCGGTTCGCCGCGCATGAATTTCCTCAAAGCGCGAGCGGCCGAGGACGGGAAGGCCGTGCTCGTCGGCGATGCCAGGGTCGACGTCTCGCATCTTGTCGCCAAGCTCGTCGGCGGCCAGCAGGTCACCCTGGGCATCAGGCCGGAGCATCTAGACGAAAAGCAGGGCGTCGAGCTTACGCTCGCCGTCGATGTCACCGAGCGCCTGGGATCGACCTCCTATGTACACGGCGCCCTGCCGAGCGGCGAAACGGTGGTCGCCGAACGGCGCGAGGACCAGCCGCGTTTCGGCGAGACGATCACGTTGCGCTTCCAGCCCGGCCGCACGCGCATCTTCGACGCGCACGGCTTGCGTGTTCGCTGATCCCTGTGCTTCCTGCGTGATTTCAACGGCTTGTGGCTGGACCCGGCAGTTCTGCGCGAATCTCCGCGTCGTGTTCGCCGCGCACCGGACTTTTCGCCGGCGTCTTTTGCGTCTGTCCGGAAAAGCGGGGAGCGGCGGCGGCCTGCAAAATGCCGTCCACCGTCTGCCACGAGCCGCGTGCGGCCATGTGCGGATGCCGTTCTGCCTCCTGCGGGCTGAGCACAGGGGCGACGCATGCGTCCGAGCCTTCGAACAGCCTGGCCCATTCGTCGCGCGGTTTTGCGGCAAAGATCGCCGCCAGCCGGCTGCCGAGCTGCGGCCAGAGAGCGCGGTCGAATTGGTTGGCGAATTGCGGATCGCCGGCGAGGCCGAGCCGGTCTAGGAACAGCGCATAGAATTTCGGCTCGATGCACTGGACGCTGATGAAGCCATCATCGGATGTGCGGTAGACGCGGCACCAATGCGGCCCGTCGAGAAGGCTTCTGCCGCGTTCGGCGGCGAGGCCGCCGATGTGGCCGAGCACCATCATCAGGTTCATCATGTGGGCCGAGCCGTCGACGATCGCCGCGTCGACCACGGCGCCTTCACCGCTTGCGCGCGCGTTCATGATGGCGGCCAGCATGCCGATCACCAGATAGAGCGCGCCGCCGCCTATGTCGCCGACCAGCGTCGGCGGCGCCATGGGCGGCTCGCCCGGCAAGGAAGCGTACCAGAGCGCGCCCGACACGCCGATATAGTTCAAATCATGCCCGGCGGTGTGGGCGAGCGGGCCGTCCTGTCCCCAGCCGGTCATGCGGCCATAGACCAGCTTTGGATTGGCCGCCAGGCAGGCCTCCGGGCCGAGCCCGAGACGCTCCGTGACGCCGGGCCGGAATCCCTCGATCAGGCCATCGGCGGTGGCGACGAGACGCATCAGCAGGGCGGCATCTTCGGCATCTCCGAGGTCGAGCGCGATGGAGCGCTTGCCGCGATCGAGCAGCGAGCGTTCGGGCAGGCCCGGCAGGTGCGCCTGCTTGCGGTGGACGACGATAATGTCGGCGCCGAGATCGGCAAGCAGCATGCCGGCGAAGGGCGCCGGCCCGAGCGCCTCGATCTCGACGATGCGGACACCTCTGAGCATTCCACCCTCCACGGCGTTCATCCCCTTTGGTATCGCGCGGGGCGACGGTGTGTAACCCCACTGTTTTGGCATTGAAGCACGCGCCGCTCGCATATACTTCAGGGCCATGAAAAAAATCGGTTTCCTGTCATTCGGGCATTGGACGCCCTCTTCGCAATCGCAGGTGCGCTCGGCTTCGGACGCGCTGCTGCAATCCATCGATCTCGCCGTCGCGGCCGAACAGCTCGGCGCGGATGGCGCCTATTTCCGCGTGCATCATTTTGCCCGCCAGCTCGCTTCGCCATTCCCGCTGCTGGCGGCTGTCGGCGCCAAGACCAGCCGCATCGAGATCGGCACCGCCGTCATCGACATGCGTTACGAGAACCCGCTCTACATGGCCGAGGATGCGGGTGCCGCCGACATCATCGCCGGAGGCCGCCTGCAGCTCGGCATCAGTCGTGGCTCGCCCGAGCAGGTGATCGATGGCTGGCGCTATTTCGGCTACCAGCCGCATGAGGGCAAAAGCGACGCCGACATGGCGCGGCATCACGCCGAGGTCTTCCTCGACACGCTGCGCGGCGAAGGCTTCGCCCAGCCCAATCCGCGGCCAATGTTCCCCAACCCGCCCGGCCTGCTCAGGCTCGAGCCGCATTCGGAAGGCTTGCGCGAGCGCATCTGGTGGGGTGCTGCCACCAACGCCACCTCGGAATGGGCGGCCAAGCTCGGCATGAACCTGCAGAGCTCGACGCTCAAATTCGACGAGACCGGTAAGCCGTTCCACATCCAGCAGGCCGAGCAGATCCGGGTCTATCGCGAGGCCTGGAAGGCGGCCGGCCACGCGCGCGAGCCGCGCGTCTCGGTCAGCCGCAGCATCTTCGCGCTGGTCGACGACCGCGACCGCGCCTATTTCGGGCGTGGCAATGAAAGCCGCGACCAGATTGGCTTCATCGAGGAGAACACCAGGGCGATCTTCGGCCGCAGCTACGCCGCCGAGCCGGATGTGCTGATCAAGGAATTGGCGCAGGACGAGGCGATCGCCGAGGCCGACACGCTGCTGCTCACCGTGCCCAACCAACTCGGCGTCGACTACAACGCCCATGTCATCGAGGCGATCCTGACCCATGTCGCGCCAGCGCTGGGCTGGCGCTGACGGCCGCGCCGTGTAACCATCTCCCGAAGCGCGGCGTGCGGATCGGGAGGTTCACGGCATGGCGAAGAGGGCCCTGATTGCCTGGGGCGGCTGGGAAGGCCACACGCCCGAGCGTAGCGCCGAGGTTGTGCGCAAACTACTTGAGCGCAACGGATTTGATGTCGCGCTGGGCGAGGGCACGGCGATGTTCGCAGATCCGGAATTGCCTTCCTTCGACCTCATCGTGCCCGTCATTACGATGTCGACGATCGAGAAGGCCGAGCTTCAGAACCTGACGCAGGCCGTTCGGGGCGGAAGCGGGCTCGGCGGCTTCCACGGCACGATGGGCGACAGTTTTCGCAACGAGCCCGACTACCAGTTCATGACCGGCGGCCAGTGGGTCGCGCATCCCGGCAACATCATCGACTACCGGGTGGTCATTACCCGGCCGGACGATCCGATCACCAGGGGGATCGGCGACTTCGCCTATCGGTCGGAGCAGTATTACATGCATGTCGACCCGAGCAATGAGGTGCTCGCGACGACGACGTTCCGCGATGCCCATTTCCCGGGCATTGGCGGCGTCGTCATGCCGGTGGTCTGGAAGCGGCGGTATGGCGCGGGGAAGATCTTCTACAGTTCGCTTGGGCACACGGCGGATGAGTTCGCGGTGCCTGAGATGGCACTGATCGTGGAACGCGGTTTGCTCTGGGCGGCGCGGGGTTGACCTATACCGGTCACCAATTGCAATGGGGCAGCCGGGAACCAAGGCGGCAGCGGTGTCCGCATTCCTGCAATGGCTGGAAAGCCGCCGCTATCGAATTACCATCCGGTGAATGGCGAGGGGGACAGAATGGATCACCAGCGGACTGTATTCCTGGTCGGAGGGGGCACGGGCGGAGACGAGGAAGCCGTGTTTACACTGCATGTGGACGGCGCCGTCTGCAGCCTCACATGCGACTACCGCGGCAAGGTTATCAAGGCCGATGAGGAAGACTTTTTCGAGGCTCTGTTCCAGATCCGTCAGGCACTCGAAGTCGATGGCTTGCTGCCCTTCTGTTACGGGGCAAGTGCCAATGTCTATCCCGAAAATACCGTGATGGAGAAAAGTCGCGGCCTGATGGCCTGCAAGGTGAAGATGGGACAGCTTCCCCAGCAGACCGATCTGGTCGACATATTTGACGATGGCCCTGA
This sequence comes from Mesorhizobium sp. HAY1-8B, assembly GCF_056868045.1. Taxonomy (NCBI): domain Bacteria; kingdom Pseudomonadati; phylum Pseudomonadota; class Alphaproteobacteria; order Hyphomicrobiales; family Phyllobacteriaceae; genus Mesorhizobium; species Mesorhizobium sp. HAY1-8B. The sequence continues at coordinate 5,932,458 of NZ_CP200321.1, read as the reverse complement.
CGTGGTTCCGGTTTTCGTCCATATGCAGCAGGAGTTTTGGGAAGAATGGCTGGCTTCGCTGCCTTCCTAGCAACTGGCGTTCATCCAATCCCGCCGGTGACGGTGTAGGCGCCCGCGCTGCGTCCATCCTCCAATCGCACCACCGCCGTAACGATCGAGCCATACGAGCCGCGCCAGACGCTGTGGAAGCGCTGATGCTCGGCGGCCGGAACAAGCGCCCGTCCTTTGAAGCGCGCGTCGCTCCGCTGCATGGCGACGGGCTCTCCGTTGACGTGCACCTTGATGCTGGCGTTCGTCGCCTCGATGGGCAGATCGAGCGCGATGACGATTTCGTCCCGTCCGTCCAAAGTGCGCGTCTCGGCGGCAAGCGCGATTGCGAGTGGTGGCGCCTTGCCGCTGCCGGCTCGAGTGGACCGGCGTGAAAACACATCATCGGCCAGCTCCGGCGTGCGTGGCGGGCTCGTGCGGCGCTGCGTGGCGCGTTCATAATCACCGGCCATGCGCAGCAGGCTTTCGTCGTCATAGGCCTTGCCGGCGAAGGTGAGGCCGACGGGCATGCCGATATCGGCCATGGTGCCCATCGGCACGGTGACGGTCGGGATGCCGAAATGACGCCAGACCAGATTGCCGTTGGCGACCCAGGTGCCGTTGCGCCAGGCGAGCGCGGCCGACGCCTCGCTGATGTCGGCGTCGGCGGGGCCGACATCAGCCACGGCGGGCAGCACGACGGCGTCGATGCCGTTTGCGTCCAGCCAGTCCTCGAGATCGACGCGCCTTGTTGTTTCCAACCCTTTCAGCCCATCTGCAATAGTCGGGATGTCCTTGAAGGGCGTGACACCGGATTTGGCGCGCTCGACATATTCAGCGACATCGAAGCCGCCTTCATAGCGGTCGGGCAGCGTGCCGGGCGGCTGCGGAAAGATCCTGGGGCCGTCGACCGAGGCGAGATCGGGCAGCGTCGGGTCGGCATTGGCGCGCAGGAAATCGTCCCAGCCCCAGATGCACAGGTCCCAGATTTCGCGGTCGGCGAAATCCGGCGGCACCAGCCCTCGCTCGGCCATGGTGCGCGCGCCGGGGCGGTCGCGTTCGTAATTGGAGACGACAGGAAAATCGACCTCCACCACCTCGGCGCCCAGCCTTCTTAGGTCGGCGGCTGCCTGTTCCCATAGTGCAAGCACCGAGGCCCGGGTTTCGATCGGCCGGTTGGCCTCGCCGTCGCGGCCGATATACATGCGGGGCACGCCGAGCCGTTTGCCCTTCAGCGAACCCCCGAGCGTCAATTCGGTGTAGCGTGGCGGCCGCACCTCCGAGTTCCTGGGCAGCACGACCCAGGGCTGCGCGCGCCAGAAGTCGCCTCGCGTCTCAGGATCCTCGGCGACGATCACGTCGAGCAGTTCGAGCATGTCGGGCACGCTGCGCGTGTGCGGCACCACGACATCCATGGTCGGCACCAGCGGCCAGTTGCCGCGCACGGAAATCACGCCGCGCGAGGGCGTGTAGGCGACCAGCGCGTTGTTGGTGGCCGGCGCGCGCCCGGACGACCAGGTTTCCTCGCCCAGCCCGAAAGCGCAGAAACTGGCTGATGTCGCCGTGCCGGAGCCATTGGACGAGCCCGACGCGAAGGCGGCTGTCAGGTAATCGGCATTGTAGGGGCTTTCGGCGCGGCCATAGACGCCGCGCTGCATGCCGCCATTGGCCATTGGCGGCATGTTGGTGAGGCCGACCAGCACCGCGCCGCCGGCGCGCAGCCGGGCAATGGTGAAGGCGTCCTCGTTGGCGACGAGATGCTCGAAGGCCGGCGAGCCCGCGGCGACCGTCAGGCCTTTGACCTTGTAGCTGTCCTTGGCGGTGTAGGGGATGCCGTCGAGCGGCCCGAGCAAGGCGCCGTCGCGCCGCCGCCGGTCGGAAGCGGCGGCCTCCTCGAACATATCAGGATTGAGCACCGGAACGGCGTTGAGGCTGATGCCGTGACGGTCGAAATGCGCGATGCGCCTGAGATAGGCCCCGACCAGTTCGACGCTGGTGGCGAGGCCCTCGTCGAGCGCACGGCGCAATTGTTCGATGGTGGCTTCGACGATGTGCAGGCTGGCATCGGTCATCTTCTGGTCCCTGGGGCGTTTCCAGGCCATGGATGAGCGAGGCCGCCAGCTTCGGCAAGGGCCAACAAGCAGTCTTTGCCGGAACGTGTTGTTCCTGCGGCCGCTGGCCGTGTTCAGACGTCGGTCTCCAAGCGATTTTTTGCGCGTCCCGCCGCATGGCATGGGCCCAGTCGGCGATGCCACTGGCATATACGTTCCATTGTGATAAAAAAAACATCACCCGTTGCAACTTCCGGCGAACGGTTGCGTTAACGACTCCCCGGGGGGAACACGAGGTTTGCATTGGACCGTTTTGAGATCCTGAACGAGCCGACAGGCACGTATTCCATTTTCGACAGATTCACGGAGTTGCCGGCGACGGTGGGAGGCAAGACATTCATCGGGCTCTACCGGCACGAAGTGCCACTGGCCCTGCTCGCCGCAATGGATGCTTTCAGGCCTGGAGCCGGGTCGCTGCTGCAGTCACTCACGGTGCTGGGCGGCTGGCGTCAACAAAATGACTTGAAAGATCGTCCGCCGGACGGGTTGCAAGCGTAAGTTGAAGCTCGCATAAGTTGTACAAAGAGCATATCATAGAAGAAAACACCGCCGTTATCCCAGCATGAGAAGGGGAATCATGTCTGACCAGAATGCCCTTATCCGCGCGGCCATTGGACGGCTGCTTTCGGAGAAAACCGGAGTCGCGGTCATTTCCATGAAAGAGAGTGTCGCCGAGCTGCTGGCCATGACCGGTGCGGCGCTGACCGTCGAAACCCTGCAGGACCTGCTGCTGGAAATGGCCGAGGTGCGCGGCATGACGGTCATGCTCGACGTCTAGGGCAAGCCACCGTTTCACACGTTCCCGGAGCAGCTTCAGCGCAATTCGAACACAGCCGGTACCGTTCAACTCGCGTGGCCAAGGCGCTCCGCTTTCCGCGCCGGTGCCAGCGTGCCATCGCCGTAGATCATCCGGCCGGCGCGGAAGGTAGCACGGACGCGTGGCACCGGATGGCGGTCGGCCACCACGAGATCGGCCAGGAGGCCGGGCTCGATGGCGCCGCGATCCGTGAGCCCCAGGGCCCCGGCAGGATTGGCGCTTGTCAGCGCCGCCGCCGTCACGAGCCCTTCGCCACGCAGCGCCGCCAGGCCGAGCACGGCCGGCAGGATCGAGGCCGGGTGGTAGTCGCTGGCCAGCATGTCGAGCAGCCCGGCCTCGTAGGCCTGCCGCGCGGAAAGATTGCCGGAATAGGATTCCCCGCGCAACGCGTTGGGCGCGCCCATGGCGGTGTGCATGCCGAGCCTGCGGGCTTCCCGCGCTGCCTCGAGCGTCACCGGGAATTCGCTGAGCGCGGCGCCCAGGCCATGGACGAGCTCCACCTTCTCCAATGTGTCGTCGTCATGCGAGGCCAGCACGACGCCATGGGCCCGCGCGCGGGCCGACAGGTCCTGCAGCGCGTTCAGCACATCGCCCTGGCCCTTGCGGCCGGCCATGCGCTTGCCGACGACCTCGGAGGCCGCGGCAACGGACATGCCGCGCTCGTTGGCGATGCGGGCGATGTAGAGTTCGACGTCGCGGTATTGTCCTTGCCCGGGTGTGTGATCCATCAGCGAGATCAGGTGCAGCCGACCGGCATCCATCAGCTTCTGCAGCATGGCGATCGCGGGGGTGAAGGTCACCTCGAAGCGGGCATGGATGCGGTGGTCGACCAGCAGGTCGTCCTTCAGTTCGGCCATGGTCTCGATAATCGCCGACGTATGATCTTCCGAGCGCAGCACGCCGCTGGTGACGCTGGCGCCGATGAAGGAGAGCGCGGCATAGGCCGTGGTGACGCCACATGAGGCAAGCTTCTTGTCGAGCTCGGCGATGCCGATCCGCATCGGCACGTGGACGCCGGTGCGCGGCTCGACTTCCTTCTCCACCATGTCGCCATGCATGTCGATGAAGCCCGGCAGAAGCAGGCGCCCGCCGCCCTCAATGTCGGCATGCTCGACAGGCGCGTCGCGGATCTCGGCAATCCGGCCGTCTTCGATCCTGACGGCGCCGTTCGGGACGACACGGTCGCGCAGGACGATCTCGAATTCACTCAGCCACATCTGATGTCTCTTGCAAGGAAGCTGTTTCAAGGTGGGTTTCGCGGTCGGCGAGGCGGGCGACATCATCGGAGTGATGCGTCTCGAGGACCTTGCCGAGCCTGGATCGATAGCACGAGGACCGATCAATCAAGGCGAAAATTGTATGGCCATCGCAGGTCCTGTGGCTTGGCGTGAACGAGTTGACGGGGGCGCCGACCCGGCGGACTGGTCGGTAGCTCATGTTCCACGAATCAACCCGTCGCGCGTCACCATAACGCTGCCCGCTATCGTCCTTGTGACACCGGAATCGTGTGAACGAGCAACATGTGCCGCGGCGCCCGTGCCGCAGCCTTTGGCGGGAAGGGCGGATCAGCTTCATCCGCGACTATCGCTAGTCGGCTATGTCACCGACGAAGCCGAGCTGGTGCTGCCAGCGGACGCGGATCCTTCGGCCGCGGCACCGGATACTGATGAGGGGCGACCTGGCGCCGATTTCGCTCAGCGACGTTTTGGCAGCCGGCAGCGATGCGCAAGCATCACCGCCGGCCTGATGGCAGGTTTAGCGGAAGTCGTTAACCGCGCTTTTCAATCACGGCGTACAGCACGTTGCGGTTCTCGCCGAAGTACACCCGCGCCTCGACGGTGTTGCGGTCGACGCTGGCATTGACGATGTTCCACATGTCGACTTCCGAGCGCAGCAGCAGCACCCAGTCCATGAACGTTTCCCGGTAGCCGGCGTCGGGGGTTCCCTCGGCGTAGTTGGCGAACAGGAATGTACCGTTCGGCTTCAGCATCTGCAGGCAGGTCTTGGTCAGCTTCACGGCGACGTTGTGCTGGAGGTAGTCGTAGAGGCCGGAGGCGTAGATGAGGTCGAACTTGCCGAGTTTGTGGCCCCTGGTGAGCACCGTCCGCACCGAGCCGTCGATGGCCTCGACCGCGGTGCCCTGGAAGTCGCGCGCGATCAGTCCGACACTCTGCGGATCCTGGTCGAGCGCGACCCAACGCTTGAGACCGCCTTCGGCCAAGGCGACGGAGCGATTGGCTTCGCGCAAATGGCCGGCGGCGATCGCCAGCACCTCGGTTTCGGGTCCGTTCCGGGCCGCGACCTCATCGACATAGCGGGTCAGGAGATCGCGCCGTTCCCGCGCCGCGACGCATGACGGAACGTTCTGGGTATGGCTGTAAAGCGCCTTGCCGATCTCCGAGGCGTTGGCCACGCTCTCGGCCACGTGCGGGTCGCAATAGATGTAGTCGAGCAGCTCCGCGTCGCCGGAATACCCCCTGGGCTTGGTGAAGGACCAGTGCGTCAGCGGATCCTGGAGGAAGTAGTTCAGGATCGGGTGGTTCTGCGCCACCGGTATCAGGGCTTGCCAGACATCGGGATGAACCTTGGCACGCAGCGCATTGAGCAGCGACAGCAGGCGGCGGACGATCTCGGCGGGAAATTTCTGCTGCTCGACCTGTTGCTGTGTCGCGTGGAGGATGAGCGCCAGTTCCGCGCGGGCGGTTTCGAACGCTTCGCCATGATGCTCAAGCGTGCCTTTACGCAGACTGCCGGCGATCGTCTCTGCGGTAATCAGGCTTTGGCCATCGAACACGGTTTGCACAACCAGGACTCCTTGGTTAACAGTCAGTTAACTTATTACTTAGAATGCTCCATTTGCCAACGCGGGCCGACCGCATTTTATTGTTATGATTAATTTCCCGCTAACCATCTCAATTTATTAGCGATCTTGCAGATAAGATTCTGGGTTCGAGTTAACGCAAACTTGTCTGGCGCCACTGCATTTTACCGCGTGGCAATCGTGTCGCGTCCCAAGGAGTCGTCCTGCGTGGGGGCAGAAGCTGGAAAAGAGTTCGGACCGCAAAGTCCCCTTCAGCAGGGGTTTGTGGACGAGCGCGCGTCATCCAGATTGGCCGACACGGTGGATGTGGAACCGTACGATCCGCGTCACGAACTGGGGGCCGACGAACTCCGCATCCTTTACCGCAGGGAAGCCCAGGCGAAGCGAAGGGCGGAAGCCAGGCCGGGCCTGTGGATCGCCGTCGTCATCTATTTGCTGTTTTCGGCATCGGATCTGCTGCTGATACCTGACGTGGCGGCCTACACGATCACCGCGCGCTTCGCGGTTGGCCTGACCGCACTGCTGGTCCTGGAAGCACAGCTTCGCCGGGGAGCCGCGACGGAATGGCTTGACGTGACTTGCGCCGCGGCCATCATCTTTGGCTATATCGGGTGGTTGTTGCCGGCATCCATGGGTGAAAACAAGGAAAGCGTCGCTTATTACATGGTGTTCGGCACCATTTTCATGATGAGTGCCAATCTATTTTTTACGTTCAGGTTCAAAGTGTCGATCATAACGTCGACAATCATATTGTGCATCTTGTATGTGGTAAATTACTTTGTTCCGGCGTCGCTGACGTACAAGATGGTGTTTGGTACTTTCTACGTTTCGTGCTTCACGTTCACCTCCTATGTGAACTGGAAGCTGAACGAGGAGCGCTACAACGTCTTCCTGAACGCTCTCGAGGCCAAGATCCAGCACAAGGAGGCCACCGAACGCGGCAAGGCCCTGCTGAGGCTGTCGCGGACGGATCCGCTGACAGGCCTGGAGAACCGGCGCGCGATCGACGAGAAGCTGCGCGATTACTGGAGCGACTGGCAAAAGCTTGGCAGCAAGTTCGCGGCCATCCTCATCGACGTCGACTTCTTCAAGAAATTCAACGACTGCTACGGCCACCAGGAAGGCGACCGCTGCCTGATCCATGTCGCCAATGCTCTTAGCGATCTGATCAAGAACCACAATGGCTCGATCGGGCGCTATGGCGGCGAGGAATTCATTGTGCTCGCCCGCATGGACAAGAAGAGCCAGGTGGCGGAACTGGCGGAAGCCATCTGCCGCACGGTGGAGAACCTGGCGCTTACCCACGAACTCAGGCGGGATGGGATCTCGATCGTCACGGCGAGCGTGGGTGCCGCCTTCACCAGGACGCAGGCCGGTGCCAAGCTGGAGAAGATCATCCACGAGGCCGATCGCGCGCTCTATCTGGCGAAGGCCAGCGGCCGCAATTGTGCCCGGCTGTTCGACCCGACCGATCCGCAAAGCAGCGACGAAAGCGAAAACCTCGCGGCCTTGCTGAAGATCGCGATCGGCCAGGGCCTCGTTTCGCTCGTCTATCAACCTATCCAGGATGTCGTGTCGGGCCGGGTCGAAGCCGTGGAGGCGCTGATGCGTCTCAAGATGCTCGACGGTACATTGGTTCCACCGAGCCTGTTCATTCCCGTCGCGGAGCGAACCGGCGCGATCCTGGAACTGGGGCGCTGGGCGATAAGGACGGTCTGCTGCGAACTCCTGGCGGACGATCACATCCCTCTCGTCAGCGTCAACGTCTCTCCGATCCAGCTCAAGACGCCTGGCTTCGCGGCGTCCGTCGCGACCATTCTGGGCGAGACCGGCGTGACCGGCAACAGGCTGGCCTTCGAAATCACCGAAGGGCTTGAGATGGAGATGCATTCGGACATCCTGCGCTGCATCAGCGACCTGAAGCTGCTTGGCATCAAGATCTGGCTCGATGATTTCGGGACCGGATTCGCCGGCCTTTCATGGCTGCGTCTGATCGATTTCGATACGGTCAAGATCGACCGCTCGTTTCTTCACGACTGCGGCACCCCGAAGGGCATGGCCATGCTCCAGGACATTATTGCCCTGGTCCGCAATCGCGGCCACCAGATCCTGGTCGAAGGGGTGGAAACCGACGAGCAGATCGCCCTCATGCGCGAGTTCGGCATCGACAAGATCCAGGGCTTTCGCGTCGGCCGACCCGTTCCCGCCGCGAATTTCCAGGCAAAGAGGGCCCTCCACAAACGCCCGTTCCTCAAGTCCGCCTGACAGGCGCGGGCGAACGCGGTTTCCGAGGCAGCGACCGGCTTGCGGCGGCGCGCGAACTCACCCCAGCAGATTGCGTGCCGTGCGCATGAAGATCCTCGACCCGATCGGGATCAGGTCGTCGGGAAAGTCGTAGTCCGGATTGTGGAGCGCCGGGTGGCGCTCGCCGGCGCCCAGGAAGAACATCGCCGATTTGGCGCTGTGGCCGAACAGGCCGAAATCTTCCGAGGCGCGCATCGGCAGGGCTTCTTCACCATGCACGACGCCTTCTTCCTGAAGCGCGCGTTGCAGGTGTTCCACCGCATCCGGCGCGTTGACGCTGGCGACGAAGATCTCGTGATAATCCCAGCGGACGGAAAGGCGGTGCCTGCCCGCGATCTCCCCGGCCAGCGCCTCGGCGGCGGCGCACAAATCCGCCATGCGTTCGTCGCGGCGGGTGCGCAGCGTTGCCCAGACCTGCGCATGCGCGGGCGCGATGCCGAACACGGCTTCGCCCATTTCGGCATGGGTGACGGTGACCATGGAGAAATCGTCATCGGCGAAGGTGGCGCGGCCGAGCGCGGGCAAAGCCGGCATCAGCTCCGAGATCGCCGGCATGGGCGAAATACCGGTCTCCGGCATGGAGGAATGCGCGGTCTTGCCTTCCAGCACGATGCGCATGCCGCGCGAGGCGCAATTGACCACGCCGGGCTTCAGCCGCACCTCGCCGAACGGCACGCCGGGCAGATTGTGCAGCGAGAAGGCGAAATCGGGCGCGATCTCGCCGTAGCGGGGATCGGCGACGACGCCGGCGGCGCCATTGCCGGTTTCCTCCGCCGGCTGGAACATCAGCACGACGCGGCCGCTTGCCGGGCGTTCTCGGCCGAGCTGACGGCCAAGGGCGGCCAGGATCGCGGTGTGTCCGTCATGGCCGCACATATGCGACTTGCCCGGCACCCGCGAGGCATGCGGCACGCCCGAAAGCTCCTCGATCGGCAGCGCGTCGAGTTCGGAGCGGAACAGCACGGTCGGGCCGGCCTTGCCGCTGTCATAGACCGCCGCCACGCCGTGCCCGCCCAATCCCGTCAGCACCTTGTCCGGGCCGGTATCGGCGAGGAAGGAGACGACCTCTTGCGCCGTCTTCTCCTCTTCATTGGAGATTTCCGGCTGCCGGTGCAGCTTGCGCCGCCACTCAGTGATCTCGACGATATCCCGGTTGGTGAGGGTCACGCGTTTCCTCCGCCGTTTGCCCTGATCGGCGCAGTGTCGCAAACGCCGCTAGCGTACGCGATTGGGGCAGAGCGCTTTGAACTGGTCCAGCGTGACATCGTATGACGAGGCGCCGGAGCCATCGAGCACCACATTGTCATCGATCGATGTGATCAGATAGTCGGTGGTCACGTCCGTGCCCTTGTTGCGGCCCTGGAACAGCATGTTGGCGCCGTAGAAGGTGGTGAATTTGCCGGTCTTGCAGTTGGCCGTGATCTCGAAGTGCAGAGGCGCCTTCATTTCCGCGTCAATGCACTCCTTGGAGAAATCGTGGCCATATTCGCGGCAGTAGACACCCGCTTTGCGCCTGTCGTGTTTGGCCAGGATGCTGGCATGCGTGGAGCCGATGCCTGACTTTTTGACGATGGTCAGTTCCATCCCCACCTTGTTGCCGTAATAGATCGTACTCGCCTGCGCCGCTGTCGCCAGGATCAAGGCGGGCAACACAACCAACAGATGTCGCATGGAACTCCTCCCTTGGCCGGGAAAGGATTCACGCCCGCGATCGCGCGGTCAAGGCCCTCGATGCACAACCGCCGCCGACGGACATGCCATCGGTGGCGGGCACTTTCCGGACTGGCCTTATTGATTGATCTCGGGCTCGACGAGCTTTGCCAGGTTCCGCAGCGATTCCTGCCAGCCGAGATAGCAGGCCTCGACCGGGATGACGTCGGGGATGCCGGCCTGGGTGATGTCGATCTCGGTACCGACCGAGACCTTTTTCAGGATCACTGTCACCTGGATCTCGCCGGGCAAATTGGGGTCGTCGAACCGGTCGGTGTAGCGCAGGCGCTCGCCGGGAACGAGTTCGAGATACTCGCCGCCAAAGGCATGGCCGCCGCCCGTCGTGAAGTTGCGGAAGGACATCTTGAACGTGCCGCCGACCTTGGCCTCGAGATGATCGACCGTGCAGGTGAAGCCGTTCGGCGGCAGCCACTTGGCCAGCGCGTCGGCTTCGACGAAGGCGCGATAGACCTTCTCCGGGCTGGTGGTGAGAACGCGGTGCAAACGTACGGTTCCGGGCATATCGTGTCCTTTCATGATGCGTGTTCGATGTCCCAAGGACGAACGGGGCTTGACCGATCCGACACAGGCTCTCAAATTTTTGAGAACCGGCGGCAATGCGGCCGTGCAGGCTTGGCGTAGGGCAATTCCGGTTGATTTGGGACTCGATTTTGCGGCGGCTGGACCAATCGTCGCAAATGACGAACCGGATAGCCATTATGAGGAGAGTGTTTATAACGGTCGCTGAAATCGCGATATCCAAGGGGAGACGATGCGCTACATACGTCCGCTTTCAATCGAAGATGCCGTCGGCCAACTGGCCGGATCGGCTGGCACGGCAGCCATCCTGGCCGGAGGCAGCGACCTTCTGGTGAGGATGAAGGGGGGCTTTGTCGAGCCCGACCTGATCGTCGACATCAAGTCGATCGCGTCCTTGAGCGAAATCCGCGAAACGGCCGACGGCTTCAGCATCGGGGCCGCCGTTCCCTGCGCCGTGCTGGGCGAGAACGTGGCCCTGAAGAAGGCATGGCCCGGCGTGGTCGAGGCGGCCAAGCTGATCGGCTCCAAGCAGGTGCAGGGCCGCTGCACAATCACGGGCAATCTGTGCAACGCCTCGCCGGCGGCGGACAGCGTGCCGGCGCTGGTGGCGGCGGGTGCAAGGGCCGTGGTTGCCGGGCCTTCGGGCAAGCGCACCATCCCCGTTGAGGCCGTGCCGACCGGACCGGGCAAGACCTCGCTCGCCAAGGGCGAGATCATCGAGGCGATCCTGCTCGACAAGCGCACGCCGCGCTCGGGCGACGCCTATCTCAGGTTCATTCCGCGCACCGAGATGGACATCGCCGTGGTCAGCGCCGGGGTGAACCTGACGATCGACGAACACGGCGTCATCACCGCCGCCCGCGTGGCGCTGGGTGCTGCGGCACCCACCGTGCTGCTGGTCGAGGAGGCCGCCGAGGCGCTTATCGGCAGGAAGCTGGACGAGGCAGCGCTTGAGCGGCTGGCAAAAGTCTGCGCCGGCGCCTGCCGCCCCATCGACGACAAGCGCGGTACCATCGAATTCAGACGGAAGGTTGCGGGTGTGCTGGCCAAACGTGCCGCCACATCAGCCTACGCACGTGCAGGAGGCAAATGATGGCTGGCATAGCAGTCTCGACGACAATCAACGGCGACAATATCGAATATCTCTGCCAGCCTGACGAGACGCTGCTCGACGTGCTGCGCGACCGGCTCGGCCTGACCGGCGCCAAGGAAGGCTGCGGCACCGGCGACTGCGGCGCCTGCTCGATCATCCTCGACAACCGGCTGGTCTGCTCCTGCCTGGTGCTGGGCGCCGAGGCCGAAGGGCGGCGTATCGAGACCGTCGAGGGCATGGCGCATGGCGACCAGCTGCACACGCTGCAGCAGAAATTCCTCGAGCATGCCGCGCTGCAATGCGGCATCTGCACGCCGGGTTTTTTGATCGCGGCCAAGGACCTGCTCGCCAAGAATCCCGACCCGAGCGAGGAGGAGATCCGCTTCGGCCTCGCCGGGAACCTGTGCCGCTGCACCGGCTATGACAAGATCGTGCGCGCCGTCCAGGACGCGGCACATGTGATGAAGGGAGCCTGAAGATGAATTTCGATCCGCGTTTTTCCGGGCGTAAATTCACATCCGTCGGCACACGCCCCATCCGCCCCGACGGCGTCGACAAGGTGACGGGCCGCGCCCGCTACGGCGCCGACTTCAACATGGCCGGCCAGTTGGTCGGCCGCGTGCTGCGCAGCCCGCACGCGCATGCGATCATCAGGAAGATCGACACGTCGAAGGCGGAAAAGCTGAACGGCGTGAAGGCGGTGATCACGGCGAAAGACCTGCCCGACCTGACCGATGGCGATGCCGCCATGTACGACATCCTCGACAATTGCATGGCGCGCACCAAGGCGCTCTATGACGGCCATGCGGTGGCCGCGGTCGCCGCCGTCGACGCCCGCACGGCGCGGCAGGCGCTGAAGCTGATCGAGGTCGACTACGAGATCCTGCCGCATGTCACCGATGTCGACGAGGCGATGCGGCACCACGCTCCGCTGATCAACGACACGATCTTCACCGAGGGGCTGGAGGAAAAGCCGGTAAAACCCTCCAACGTCACCAAGCGCAGCCAGTTCGGCCATGGCGACGTCCACCAGGGTTTCGGCCACGCCGACTTCATCGTCGAGCGCTCCTTCAAGACCGAGCAGACGCACCAGGGCTATATCGAGCCGCATGCCTGCGTGGCGAGCGTCTCGTCCGACGGCACCGCCGACCTCTGGGTCTGCACGCAGGGCCATTTCGTCTATCGCCAGCACTGCGCCCAGCTGCTTGGCATGGAAGCCTCGAAGCTGCGCGTCACCTCCTCGGAGATCGGCGGCGGCTTCGGCGGCAAGACCCATGTCTGGGCCGAGCCGGTGGCGCTTGCGCTGTCGCGGAAGGCCGGACGGCCGGTGAAGCTGGTGATGACACGCGACGAGGTGTTCCGCGCCTCGGGGCCGACCAGCGCCACCTCGATCGACGTCAAGATCGGCGCCCGCAAGGACGGCACCATCACCGCCGCCGAAGCGACGCTGCGCTATTCCTGCGGCCCCTATGCCGGCGCCTGGGCCGAGATCGGCGCCATGACGGCGTTCGCCTGCTACAAGCTCGATAACGTCAAGACGGTCGGCTACGAAGTGCTGGTCAACCGGCCGAAGACCGCGGCCTATCGCGCGCCCTCGGCGCCGATGGCGGCCTTCGCGGTGGAAAGCGCCGTCGACGAGCTCGCCAAGGAGATCGGCATGGACCCGGTCGACTTCCGCATCAAGAACGCCGCCCAGGAAGGCACACGCTCGTCCTACGGTCCGGTCTACGGACCGATCGGCATCGGCCCGACGCTGGAAGCGGTGAAGCACCATCCGCACATGAAGGCGCCGCTCGGCAAGAACCAGGGCAGGGGCATGGCCTGCGGCTTCTGGTTCAACTTCGGCGGCCAGACCTGCGTGGACCTCAACATCGGCATGGACGGCTCGGTGTCGCTGGCCGTCGGCACGGTCGATGTCGGCGGGTCGCGCGCGTCGCTGTCGCTGGTGGCGGCGGAGGAGCTCGGCATCGACTATGCCCAGCTCAAGGCGGTGGTCGCCGACACCTCCACCCTCGGCTACAACGACATGACCGACGGCAGCCGCGGCACCTTCTCCTCCTCGATGGCGACCATCTCGGCCGCCCGCAACGCGATCAAGATCCTGCGCGAGCGCGCCGCGCAGATGTGGGACATTTCCGTCGACGACGTGGTCTGGGAACAGGGCCACGCGGTCGCCAAGGGCGAGAAGCACGGCAATCTCGGCAAGCTCTCGCTGAAGGAGATCGCGGCGCAGTCCGGCAAGACCGGCGGGCCGATCGCCGGCCACAGCGAGCTCGTCGCCGACGGCGCCGGCGTCTCCTTCGCCACCCATATCTGCGACATCGAGGTCGACCCCGAGACCGGCTCGACCAGGGTGATCCGCTACACGGTGGTGCAGGATGCCGGCAAGGCGGTGCACCCGACCTATGTCGAGGGCCAGTACCAGGGCGGTGCCGCGCAAGGCATCGGCTGGGCGCTCAACGAGGAGTATATTTACGGCAAGGACGGAAGGCTGCAGAACGCCGGCTTCCTCGACTACCGCATCCCGGTGTGCTCCGACCTGCCGATGATCGACACGCAGATCCTGGAAATCCCCAACCCCAACCACCCCTATGGCGTGCGCGGCGTCGGCGAAACCTCGATCGTGCCGCCGCTGGCGGCGATCGCCAACGCGGTGTCGAACGCGGCGGGCGTGCGCATGACCCACATCCCGATGTCGCCGCCACGGATTCTCGCGGCCATCGAGGCGGAACGGGGAGGTTAAGTCTGGTCGAAGTCACCCTTTGGGGCGCGCTCGGCCAGCTCGCCGGCGGCAAGAGCAAGGTCGAGGTCGAAGCCAAGGACATCAGGGAGCTGTTCAGGAAACTGGCTGAACAGTATCCCGGCTTCGAGCCGTGGATCGATCGCGGGATTGCTGTCGCGATCGACGGGGTGATTTATCGGGATACGTGGAGCAAGGAGCTACCGCCGGGCGCGGAGATTTTTCTGCTGCCGCGGTTGGCTGGGGGGTGAATGCCTAGGTTACAATCTTCGTCGGACTTTGTTTGGCCGACATAAAGTTACAAACTTTATCCGCCGTTCCTGAGCAGACGAATAATTCTGGTGAGGGGGAGTTACTGGCCGCAATTTTGGTAGCTATTCTGCGGTCAACAAATTTTCTTTTTGCAAATATTCCCCAATAATATAGCATTACGGCCCGTGTCAAAAATCTAGTTGGGACTATCAACTTGCTAAAAATCAACAGGCGGCCTGGCACTCAAGATATCTCTTGGTTTCTGGATCAACATGCGCTTAGCAGGCTCGACCTGTCGCCGCCGTATCAGCGGAGAAGCGTGTGGACCCCCAAAGATAGGAGATATTTTTTGGACACGCTGTTCCGTGGCTTTCCATGCCCTCCTATCTACCTGCACAAGACAATCGACCAGACAGGAGGTGCGGTCTTTCATATTGTAGACGGGAAGCAACGGATTGAGACGATCATACGGTTCTCTCAAGGAAAACTCCGTATTCCAGAGGACTATGGCGATGATCGCCTCAACAATAAACGTTGGAAAGATATCCTTGCGGACACTCCGTTGAGAAACCAATTTCTAAACTATCCATTTGTCGTAGAGTATTTTGATGATGTTGACAGTACCGTCGTAAATGAAATTTTTGAAAGAATGAATAAAAACTCTCGCAAGCTTACTCAGCAGGAGCTTAGAAATGCTCGTTATGATGGCTGGTTCAGCAATGAGGTTGACCGAGAACTTGAAGAGCCTATCTGGCGAAATCTTGGCATAGTAACTGCTGGTCGAGCTCGTCGAATGGCAGATGCGCAATTCATTGCAGAATTGTTCATGGTTGTAATTGACGATCGTATCGTCGGATTTGAACACAACTTAATTGATGAAGCCTATGCCAATTATGAGGATCCTGAAAATCCCGACTTAGCTTTCAACAAAGAGTCTTTCTCTGAGCGATTAGCAAAATCCCGATCTGACCTCCAAAAAATCTATGAAGCAGATAATTCGGTATCCGCATTTTTGTCGAGCGTCTCCAATCTGTACACTTTGTGGGCCGTTCTCGTTCTTGATCGAGAGAGGCTGCCTAGTGATACGGAGTTGAGTGACCGGTACTTGAAGTTCGTTTCGGAGATAGACGCGGTTGCGCAGCAGAAGAAAATCGAAAGAACTGCACCGATTCCAGGCGAGGATGCACTCCAAACGGCGGTAGATTATGGGTCGTTGGCTTCTCCTGAAGCCTTGGATTACTTTGACGCCAATCAGAGTGCGACGACCGAATTTCCGCAACGGGCCAAACGTTTCAGCGCACTTCGCCGGGCTTTGAAAATTGAAAATTGATAAAGCAATAAGGGATGCTTACGACGACCAGCTGAAACTGAGCAGCCTCGTCGAGAGCGATGTAATAGCGTTAAGCAAAAAGTTTCCCCCAGAGTGGCATTTTACTTCTCGACTTAAATCTATCGAGAGTTTCGCGCAGAAAATTGAAGCTGGCCTATGCCATTCGAATATGGCCATTGATGATTTATTTGCGTGCACTATTGTTGTCAGGAATTCAACGGAGATCACGCGAGCAACCGCGCTCGTCGAGGATGTATTTGATATCGTTGAACGTCGCCCGGCCAGCAGTACGGCAACCAAAAGCAGGCCTACGGAATTTCATTTCGACGATCTTCGCCTTTATGCCAATTTAAAGGAATCGTTCCGAGGGCGGCAGCCTATCAATGATGTTCGCTTCGAAATTCAGGTCAAAACTTTCCTTCAGCATGCTTGGGCAATCGCCACGCACGATCTGACATACAAAACGGATAAAGTCAGTTGGGCCAAACTTCGTGTAGCATCGCAAATACGCGCAATGCTGGAGCACGCCGAATTATCTATCGACCAGTTCGATAAGCTGGCCGGCTCTGAGATTCTCGCCAAAGATCACAAGGAATTTCGCGAGGTTGCTGAGATCATCGTTCTGCTACAAGCCCATTGGGAGTCGGCCGCGCTTCCACGCGATCTTCAACGGTTGGCGCAAACGATCAGGGCAGCATCTCTAACCTTTGATTTGTCCGTAAAGTCGATGTTCGGGTATCTCGTCGATGAGAGGAAAAAAGGTGGTGGCGTAGCCAGCCTCGATCATTCTCCCTACGGGGAACTAATCCAAGCAGTGCTGCATCAGCATGTTTTCGACGGAGAGAGGCTGCTTGATCGTGCAAAAAAGCATCGTTGGCTGGATAAGATAATGGTTTCGCCTTTCATCGATTTGCCGTCCAATCTCGAGAAATTGAAGGGCGTTATCATCGAAACCTATTGAGTCCTCCGCAGCCTGATTTTACGGTGACGGCCGAGGCTTCTTTCTATCTCGCGAAGCGATTCTTTGTGAAGGAAGCCCCTGTCAATCCAAAACTGATCTGCGATCTGTGCTGCGCTATGATATTCTTTGTTGCGCAAACGAATGTCTACTTTATGGAATGCGGCGTCGACGGCAGCATCGTCCGGGCCGTCGAGAATCACTCGTAACCTTCTAACGTCGCGGGGCTCATGCTTGAGCAAGCCTGATCCGTATGGCCTGCCTTCGAGTTCCGCTGACAGCTGCCCAAACGACGATGCCAGTGAAAGGGCGATTTGCTTTTTTGAAAGAGCCGCAGCGGAATCGAAGAAGATTCTATAGAGGGTATTAGTGCAATGCAGACGCTCCGGATTTAAAGCCATTCTTGGGGCAATGTGGGACATTCCAGTGAAGAACGCATCTGCAATCAAATGATCGAACGGCTGATGCCAAATATCTCTCTTTTGGAAAGTAATATTGCTCGCTATTTTAGCCTCATCCATTTTTTCCAAATATGTTGTAACTTCGGCGTCGATCTCTGTATCGCCGGATCTCGTATCTAAAATTGCCGACCGTTCGCCAGAGGCGAACGCGGTCAATAAGTCATTGGCGGAAACTGTTAGCCCGTTAATTTGATCGGCCTTAGATACTATTGGCAAAAGCCAATTGCCGGTGATCCTGGTTCGCCGTGCTTTTTCGACGTCGAAAAGGAAGAAGTTTGAATCGCCCGTGACTAATCCGATTCTAATCTTGCATAGATCGCCTAACTGTCGAGTCCGTCCTAGGTCCAGACCGTGTTCGTCAAGGCGCTTTGGGGACTCCGGAATATCAGCATTGCCAAAGAGAATATTCTTGACAACATTTATGTCATTGACGGCAACTATCGAAATTGTCGAACTAGCCTCATTTCGTCTTTGACCCCAGCCGTCGGCGAACAAGAGAACCGATCTCTCACTGGCTCCCTCGTTTTCAAATAGGTGTTCTCTGATTGAGAAGGCTTGTACCTCTTTGAAATGCGTCGCAATGTACTGTCTTATTTTTTCTGCGTAGGTTGCGTGCAAGAAACTGTGGGGCAATACAAATGCCGCCCTCCCACCAAGGCGCAAAAACCGGGTCGCTTGTAATAGAAAAAATGCCCAAAGATTTGCTTGCATTGGCATGTCTATGCCAATGGCTTTCTTTACAAGTTTGGCATTCTCTCGAATCGTCTGACCAAATACATGGTGGCGAACGTAGGGCGGATTCCCGACGACGACGTCAAATCCAGGCACATCAAAGGCGTCAGTTGAAAGTGATAGAAAATCCTCATTCTTGAACTGCGTCGGTTCGGTCGAAAAGCCTCGCTCTTTAAGCACCTGAAAAGCGGAGGGGTCGATGTCGGTTCCCATGACCTGTTTCGACGGCGCATACGAGCCAAGCGAGATGAGACGCCTTTGGATTGCGGCGATAAATTCGCAACCCCCAAAGCTCGGTTCAAGCACCAAGTCGGTGCCGGTTCTTACAGCCCACCTGCACAGCAGATCCGCCACTGGCGCTGATGTATAGTATGCCCCCAAGGCTCGCCGGCTGTGATTTTTGAGATGACGGTCCACGGCAGGTCCCTACTTGGTATGGGCATGTCAGTTATCGGGCCGGCTTCCAACGGGCCGCCGAATTGGGCACAATCGAACGCAAACCCGAACTGGTCAGCTTCGGGAATCAGCTTCGGCTCTCTAGGTTTCGTCTACTACGAATCTCAGCAATCGAGCAGCGAATTGGCCTTTTGAGCAAAGCGTCGTGTTTGCATCCCTAAAATCTATTGTCGCTGGCCTCCAAATTAACGGCAACTCTGCCGTAGCGTCGTTGTCGCCTGCATCTCAAAGCCCTAGTCAACTCCTCCTTAGACCGTCTCCCAGTCTGGGGCTCGGTTCACACAAATCTGGCTCAGCTGTATCCTGCTTCCCGTAGGATTGCTCTACGCCCCAACCACCCCCGCCGCCTGCGCCCGCACATACGCCAGCCCGGCCACCGCCAGATCGCCCACAGCCATGCCCCGGAACACAAACGCCGTGGCCTCGCTTGCGCTCTGTCGCCCCGCAAAGTCGCCGCAGACAAGGCCCGTCAGGTCGCCGGCGACCAGCGCTGCGTCGACCATGGGTTTGGGCATCTGCTTCTCCTGCTCCAGGTCGTCGACGACGATGCGGTCGAAGCGGCGCATGGTTGCGGGCAGCCAGGGCAGGGCTAGGTCGGTGATTGCGGTGAAGCTGCCCGGTTTCAGCCAGTTGGCGTCGAGGAACGGTTCGGGTTCGGGCACCAGGGTCACGGTCGTCACCACCATGTCGGCACCCTCGACTGCGGCCCTTGCCGTGTCGCTGGGGATTGCCTGGAGGCCGCGCGAGCGGGCCATCTCGCAAAGCGCGTCGCGATTGCTTTTGCCGCGACCGAAGGCGCGGATTTCGCGCAGGGGGAAGAGGTCGGCGAAGGCTTCCAGGTGGCCGCGCGCTTGCACCCCGCAGCCGATGAAGGCGACGGATGATGAATTGTTCCGTGCCATGCGCCGGGCGGCGACGGCGCTCAGGCCCGCCGTGCGCTTGGCCGTCACCCAATTGCCGTCGACCAGGGCCAGCGGCAGGCCCGTCTCGGCGTCGAGCAGCGTGATCAGCGAATTGATCGTGGCCAGTCCGCGCTGGGCGTTGCGGGGGTTCACCACCAGCGACTTGGTGGCCAGCACCGGCGGCACGGTGGCGACGCCCAGCGTGGCCATGAAGTAGCGGTCGTCGCCCGGCCACACGGCGGCCTTCGGCGCGCACCAGACTTCGCCGCGCCGCTGGCCGGCGATCTGGCGTTCGATCTCGTCGACGATGTCAGGCGTGGAAATCGCCAGGCGATCGAGAACCGCCGACGAGAGATAGGGCAGCGTTTCGGCGGCCGGGGACTGGTTGTTCATCTTGTCATGTTCCCTAGAGCATGATGCCGAAAAGTGTGAAGCGGTTTTCGGACGACATCATGCTCTATCTGTTTGATTTTAGAGACGGATTCAGATTTCAGGTCGATTCGACCTGAAATCATCCGGCTCTAGGAGATCATCAGACTACACGATGCGCGCGGGACCGAAAGCCTCTCGCCGCGAGCGGCGTGTGCAAGGTCAGGCCGCGCTGCCGCTCTGGCGCCTTGCGGCGGGGTCGAAGAGCGCTTCCGCCGCGAGCGTCCGGCTGGAATGGCCCGCTTCATAGGCGAGCGCCTCGGGCGCGGGGAGGGCGGGCGAGAACAGAAAGCCTTGCGCGACCATGCAGTCGAGGGAGCGCAGGATCAGGCGGTCGGCGTCCGTCTCGACCCCCTCGGCCATCACCTCTATGCCCAGCGCGCGGCCGAGATCGATGACCGTCTTGACCAGCGCCTGGTCCTCCACGGACTTGGCCAGGTCGCGCACGAAATGCTTGTCGATCTTGATCTTGCGGATGCGGCTGTCCTTCAGCGCGACCAGGGTCGAAAAGCCGGTGCCGAAATCGTCGAGCACGATCGATATGCCGGCGTCGGCGAGGCGGCCGATCTTTTCGTCGACCCGGTCGCGGTCGACCGGCGCTTCCTCGGTGATCTCGATCTCCAGCATCGCCGCGGGCAGGTTCCTGGCCTTCAGCATGTCCAGGATCATGTCGTCGACATTGCCCGCCTCGAGCTCGCGCGGCGACAGGTTCATCGCGACCCGCACATCGCCGCGGCCGCTCCCCGCCAGCGCCTCGATCATGGCGCAGCAATTGCGGAACACCGTTTCCGTCAGCAGCGGCAGCAGGCCGGTCTCGCGCGCCGCGGTGACGATCTCGGGCGGCGAGATCGCCCCGTGGAGCGGGTGTTGCCAGCGCAGCAGCGCCTCGAAACCCACCACCGCGTTGGTGTCCAGGCGCACCAGCGGCTGGAACCATGAGCACAGCGCGCCGGCCTCGATGGCGCCGCGCAGGTCGCGCTCGATGCAATGCTTGCGCTCCAGCGCCTGGTCGAGCCCGGCATCGAAGATACAGTATTCGTTCCTGCCCTTGCGCTTGGCCGCGTAGAGCGCGAAATCGGCCCGCAGCAGCATTTCCGTCAGTCGTGGATTGTCCGAAACGTAGATGCCGACCGAGGCGCCGACGCGCACCGAGTTCAACGCCGGATCCGGCTGCGCGATCGCCGCGATGAGCGCGCTGGCGAGCGCGCCGGCCGCATGCGCGGATCGCGCGGCGGAAAACAGCAGCACGAACTCGTCGCCGCCGATGCGCGCGATCGTGGCGCCTTGCGGCGCATGGCTTTCGATCCTGCGCGCGACCTTGACCAGCAGGTCGTCGCCGATGTTGTGGCCATAGGTGTCGTTGACGGATTTGAAGCCGTCGAGGTCGACCAGCATGGTCACGAACGGGCCGTCGGAAGGCCCCAGCTGTCGGATTGCCTGCTCAAGCCCGTACCGGTTGAGCAAATTCGTCAGCGGATCGCGCCTGGAATTGCGGTCCATCTCGGCGGCGAATTCCCGCGCCTCGTATTTGAGGCGGCTCGTCTCGCGGAAGCTGGCCTGGCCGAGCAGCGCGCTCCTGACCATTCCGCCGAGGAAAAGCACGATGGTGAAAGCCAGGACGTAGTTCTCGATACCGCCCCTGGCCAGCACGCATCCTGCGGCGACCAGAAGCGGCAGCGTCATGAAATTGATCGCCGCCGGCGTGTACGAGGCCGAGTAGGTGACGGAGCCGGCCGACAGGCCCGCCAGCACGATCAGATAGAGCGGCGCCTGCGCGGTGGTGTATCCGTCGGCCAGCACGGCCAGGAAAGCCCAGGCAATGCCGGACGCCAGAGCCAATGCGCCGTAAAGGGAGAGCCGGGCGCTGACCGGCCTCGGGCCGTTCCCGGAAATGTCCGGCTGGGCGGCGGCGAGCGCCAGGCGCGCGCCGTTGATGATGCTGACCGCCGCGAACCACAGCACCGCGCCAAGGCCGCCATGCGAGAGCATCTGCACGGCCAGGATCAGCGCCGACAGCATCGAGGCGATCGGCATGGAAATGAAGATGCCCTTCCGCAGATCAGCGAACTGATCGCGGAGGATCCCGGTTGCCACGGCTTCGCTCTGCCCCTGGGGAGAAGGGCCAGCAAACAAGCGCTTGAAATGCCCTGCCATGGCATCCTCGTTAGGACAGTGGAATGAAAATCGTGTTAAGGATTTCAGCGGTTTACGGCGTATCTCTCAAATAAAGGCCGGCGGTGGGCCGTGGCGGAGGATCGCAGCAAGCGTCCGTGACCTCGTGTCCCGGTTTCGCGGCAAAGGCCGGAGAAACTCATGGTCTCGGCGCAGGTTTGACTGGCGCGCGGATGCCGAACACCTATACTGGGAACATCAAGCGAGTGGGGTCGCCATGAGCAAGGAATTCAGTGTGGCCGACGCCTATGGCACGGGCCGCGCCGTCTTCATGGGACTTGAGCTGATCGTCGCGCCCGGTGCGCTCGTGCCCCGGCCGGAGACGGAGTTGCTCGGCGCGACGGCTCTCGATGTCTTGCATCAGATGAACCTGCCGGCGCCGCGCATCATCGACATGTGCTGCGGCGCCGGCAATCTGGCCTGTGCCATCGCCCACCGCGTGCCCGCCGCACGCGTCTGGGCGAGCGACCTCACCGATGGATGCGTCGAGGTGACACGACGCAACGCCGCCCATCACGGCATGGCCGACCGTGTCTCGGTGCATCAGGGCGATCTGTTCGACGCCCTCTCGGGCCAGGGACTTGAAGGGACGATGGACGTGATCGTCTGCAATCCGCCCTACATTTCAGAAAAACGGCTCGAGGGCGACCGCGCGCATCTGGTCGAGCTCGAACCGCGTGAAGCGTTCGCGGCAGGCCCTTACGGCCTCAGCATCCATATGCGGGTGGTGAAGGACGCGCCGCGATATTTGCGGCCTGGCGGCGTCCTGCTCTTCGAGGTCGGCCTTGGCCAGGACCGGCAGGTGATGGCCCTGCTGGAGCGCAGCAAGGCATATGAGAACATCCGCGCCGTCTCCAACGAAGCGGGCGAGGGCCGGGTGGTCCTGGGACAAGCCAGGGCGCAGGCATGAGCGTGCGGAACGCCTGGGCAATTCCAGGAAAACTGTGAAGCGGTTTCGCCCAAAATTGCGTGGAAACAAAGGGATAGGGCGCTTCGCGTTGAAACGGATTCATGCGATGCGCTTCAAGTCCTTGTTTTCATGCATGCCGTTTTCCCAAAGCCGGGGTTGCTTCCGGGCGACATCCATCAAGGCCTACGCCGGCAATCAATTCATCTTGCGCAGGATGTACTGCTCGATGCCCTGAATGGAATCGAGGTTTTCAGGCAAGAGCTCGCTGTCTTCGACGATGATGCCGAAGGTCTCCTCGATGAAGCCGATAATCTCGAGCACCCCCGTGGAGTTGACGATGCCCTGATCGAGCAGGGACGTGTCGTCCACCAATGCCTTGGCGTCGCTCACGTAGAAATTCGAAACCAGGAAACTGCGAATTTGCTCGCTGTAGATTCCGGTGCGTTCCTTGGTAGTCAACATGAATTCGCCCTCCGTTGCGGCCTCAAAAATCCAGCGACTTCGTCCCCCAAAGCGCCTCGCGTTGAAAAGGATTCATGCGACGCTCTTTCCAGGTCCTTGTTTTCATGCATGTCGTTCTCCCAGGATCGGGGTCACTTTCGAGCGGCATGCGGTGGCCCGCCTCATGACAGGGCCGTCTTCTTGAGTTTGCCGGTGTCCGTCATCGGCAGGCTGGCCACGACGACGATGGACTTCGGAACCATGAAGTTCTCCAGTCGCTTCTGGCACTCCATCCGCAACTGCTTTTCGCCGATGATCCTTCCATTCTCCATCACGACAAATGCCTTCACCGCCTGCCCAAGGAGTTCGTCCGGAACACCGATCACCGCCGCTTCCCGGACCCCTGGAATATCCATGAGCACGTTCTCGACCTCCTTCGGCGCCACCTTCTCGCCGCGCGATTTGATGATCTCGTCACCACGGCCGACGAAGTAGAGATAACCCTCCGCGTCCATCCGGCAGTAGTCGCCGGTGTACAAGACCTGCTCGCCCGGCAGCGGGCCGGGCTTGAGCTTCCTGGCCGTCGCCTCGGGCTTGCCCCAATATCCCTTCATCACCGTCGCGCCGCGGATGACGAGCTGGCCGACGACGCCGGGGCCGACCCGCCTGTCATGTTCGTCGACAATCCACATCTCCGTGTTCGGGATCGCGATCCCGACGCTCAACGGCTTTCGCTCGAGGTCCTCTGGCGGCAGATAGGTGCAACGCTTGCATTCGGTGAGGCCGTACATCGAATAGATGCGTGCACTCGAAAACAGCTCGCGAAGCATGAGAATATGCTTGAGCGGCAAGGCGGCCGCGGTGTTGGTGACGTAGCGAATGCGTGAGAAATCCTGGTCCTTGAGGGACTTGAGCTCGGAGAGCGCCGCAAAGATGGTCGGCACGCCGGGAAAACCCGTAACCCCCTCTTGCCTGATCAGTTCAAGGACCCGCGCCGGGAAGGCGAACGAGCGCTCGAGCACCAGCCGGGCGCCGGTGCGGAAGGCCATGATCATCTGGTACAGGCCGTAGTCGAAAGCCAGGGGCAGGACGTTGAGGATCACCTCGTCCTCGCCAAGCTCAAGGTACGAGGCGATCGACGTGCAGGCGGTCATCATGTTTCTGTGCGTCAGCATCACGCCCTTGGGTTCACCCGTCGAACCGGAGGTGTAGATGATGGCGGCGAGATCGACATCGATGCAGCGCCGCGCCGGCGGTGCGCGGCCGTCGGCGGCGGCCGCGGTGTCCCAGCGCACGGCATGCGGCAATCGGGAGAGCTCGACGTCGTCGATCGACCCGGAAACGATCATGCGCAGAAGCGACGGGCAGCCGCGCACCGGCTCGCGGAAGATCGCGTGCAGATGCCCGTCCGTGATCAACGCCGTCGGCTTGCAGTCGTTGAGCAGGTAATCGAGCTTGTCGCTCTTGGTGAGCGGGTTGACGATGCATACCACCGCGTTCGCCTTGAGCACCGCCCAGAAGCTCACCACCGTCTCGACGGTGTTGTCGGCGAAGATCATCACGCGGTCGCCGCGCACGACCCCTGACGCGGCCAGATCCCGGGCGATCGCATTGGCGCGCGTCTCAAGCTCGCCATAGGTGACACGTTGCTTGTTGCACACCAGTGCAACCTTGCCGCCGAGCCGGCTGGCGGAGTGGGCGAGGTAGTCATGCAGCAGTGGTACGGCATCATGCAACATGCAAGCATTCTTCCCGATGTTCGCGATCGACGTCGACGCTGAGCGCATATTCGCGAGTTGCACTGGGACAGCTCGCGACAAACTGCCGATGAAGGAGTTGGGTCGACAGCACGCCGACCAGCGCCATGTTGTCGGCATTGGACAGATCGCCGTCGCCGGTCCTGGCCTGGCACTTGCCGAGCAGGCGCGTGACCGCCTTCGGATCGAAGATATTGGCCTCGCGCAGCGCCGTCTCCGAAAGCGCCTCGCGAACGTATTCCGGCGCGTCGTCGGCGACGAAGCAAAGCGCGTTGGGCGCGCGGAATGGCTGCTTCTTGCGGGTGACGATCTCGGAGGGCACGATCGGTTCCGCGACGCGTTTCAGCACGTGCTTCTCGTCGAGGACGCGCAGCTTGTAGGCGGCCGGAAGCGAATTCGCCAGGCTCACAAGTTCATCGTCCAGGAAGGGGAAACGCCCCTCGACGGAGTGGGCCATCAGCATCCTGTCGCCTTGCGAGGAGAGCAGATAGCCCGACATCAGCGTCTGGACCTCGAGATACTGGTCCTGCGCGAGCGGGCTCCAGCGCGGGAACTCCGCGGGTAGCCGGGCGAGCAACTCGGACACGGCGTCGCGGCGCTCGGTCTCGGCGCGCATGTCGGCGGAAAACAGGCGCTTGATGGCGCTGGTGGTGTGCCAGCGTGTGTCATGGGCAAAGCCCGGCGCGTCATAGGCCTGGATGTTGCGCCCGAAGAACTGGCGCGCCATCGCCTGCTGTTGCACCGGCGAGCGGGTGAGGTAGGGGTAAAGACGTTCCAGGAGCCGCGAGCGCCGTGTCGATGCCGGCTGGCGGCCCCAGAACCGGCGGACCTTGCCTTCGCGGAACAGGTCGTAGCCGGCGAACATCTCGTCAGCCCCTTCGCCGGTCAGCACGACCTTGATGCCACGCTCGCGCACCAGCCGCGAGAGCAGGAACAGCGGCGCCGGGGCGGTCCGCAGTATCGGGCGCTCGGTGTGGTGGATCACCGCCGGAAAGATGGCGGCGATATCGCCGCGCGAAACCACCACTTCGTGATGCTCGCTGCCGGTTGCCTCGGCAACCAGGCGCTGGAAGCGGGTTTCGTCATATTCGGCGTCGGCGAAACGCAAGGAGAAGGTCTGGAAGCGTTCGCCGGCGAAGCGCCTTCCCAGCGCAGCCACGAGCGAACTGTCCAGTCCACCGGAGAGGTAGCACCCGACAGGCACGTCGGCGCGCACCATCCTGAGCGCCGTCGCGGCCTCAAGGGCGTCACGCACGCGGTCCACCGCGTCACCGCAAGACCCGGTGAACCCGCCCTGCCGCGATCCGGAAATCTCTGGGTAGGAGGGCCGCCAAAAGGCCCGCTCGCGAACGGTGCCATCCTGGTAGGTGCGGACATGCCCCGGCTCGAGTTCATGGATTCCCTGGAATACCCCTTGCGGCGGAACGACCGTCCAGAGCGTGAAAGTCTGATCGATGCCGGCCGGATCAAAGGCGCGAGGGACGGTTCGATCGGCCGCGAAGATGGCCTTCACCTCGCTGGCGAAATAAAGGCGGCCCGCGTGCTCGCACAAATGCAGGGGGCAAATGCCGAACCGGTCGCGCGACAATACGAGACGACCCGCCATCGAGTCCCAGATTGCGATTGCCCATTGGCCGTTCATCCGCTCGAAGGCTGCTTCGCCCCACGCACGATAGGCATGGAGCGCGACCTCGGTGTCGCTGCGGGTCCGGAAGCGATGGCCGAGCGCGATCAGCTTTTCCCGCAGCTCGACGTAGTTGAATATCTCGCCGTTGAACACGATCCAGGTCGTATCGCCTGTGTCCGCGAGCGGCTGCTGGCCGTTGGAAAGATCGACGACGGAAAGCCGCGCGTGCGCCAGCCCCGCGCGTCTGTCCCGGTAAAGGCCGTGCTCGTCCGGGCCGCGATGCGCCAGCGCCCCCACCATCCGCATCAGCGCCTCACGCGAAGGAGAAGCCGCCGCGGCGTTCAGCCCCACAATTCCAGCGATGCCGCACATCCCCGGTCAATCCTCGTCAATTCCGGCGGACAGCAAGGGCCGCGCGTGAAGATAGTGGGCGGCCCGCCGTTTCGCGTCGATGTCCTTGAAGACTTTCTGGAGCTGGGGCTCGGTGAGGCCGGCCGCCGCCGCGACCTCATCGCCGGCGATCCCGTGGTTCAGGCCATAGAGGCATAGATCCATCAGGTGGTAGGGTAGCGCGAAATAGAATTCCTCTTGGCTTTGCGCCATGGAGAAGGTGTCGGTGGTGGGCGCCCGCCGCTGGATTTCCTCGTCCACCCCGAGATATTCCGCGAGTTGATAAACCTGGGTCTTGTAAAGGTGGACGATCGGCATCACGTCGGCGGTTCCGTCACCCTGCTTGACGAAAAAGCCCTGGTCGTACTCAAGGCGGTTTGGTGTCCCGGCAACCGCGTATTTGAGGCGGTCGGCGTGGTAGTATTCCGTCATCTTGCGCAGGCGCTGCTTGTAGTTGGTCGCGGCGACGATCTGCAGGTAGGCGGCAGGCGACAGGCGCACCGTGTCGACCTTGCCCTCCGGATCCTGGACCGTGAGCCGGGTGATGTTGAGGCCGTTGCTCTCCAGCACCGATGCGAGCACCAGCTTGCATTTCCAGCCCTCCCCATAGTCGGGAACGACGGTCCGGATCGCCTCGATCTGCCGGCTGTAGGCGCCAGTGGCCTCCAGTGCCGGTGCCATGTCCTCCACGACGTTTTCAATGCCAAGCTGTGCCGCGACACGGCGGCCAAGTCTCAGCGAGTTGCCGGAGGAATCCCGCTCCGGCATGAACAGTCCTAGGACCCTGTCCTTGCCGAACGCGTGCGTGCACAAGGTCGCGACGACGGAGCTGTCGATGCCGCCGGAAAGGCCGACAACCACGCCGCGACGATGGAGCGTGCCAAGGACCTGCGTGCGCAAGGTGTCAACGATGCGATCGACCTGCGCACGAGCATCGAGCAGCAGCGCGTCCTTGCTGAAGTGTGAGATCACGTCGATGACAAATCCTCCCTTTTGCGAGACTCGGCCGGGGAGTAGGTCTGCACAACCGCCCTCTCGATGAGGGGACGGTTGGTGGCAAGATGAGGCTCCACGACAAGGTCGATGTGGTTGCCGTTGATCGCAACCACGTCCAGCCGTGCCAAGGCGCTATCCCAGCCCAAGGCCCGAGGCATTCCCTCCCGGCGGCATCGAAACAAGGTGCCGGCGATCGGCAGGGCCGGTTTCGGTGCGTCCAGCCACTGGAAGAAAGACCGCGCCCGCAAGACCTCCTGCAGTTCCAGTTTGGTTCTGAAGCTCGTCGGGTTGAACTCTCCCTTGGCCGAGCGGTCGAGAAACCTGGCGAGATACGCCTCGCAGCCCATTGCAACGGTGATCTTCGCAAGGGCCCGGCAAGCCATCCGGTGGGCGGATATGCGATTTGTCCGAATGCGATGGAATGTGCGGGTCAGCGTTGCCCAGAAGTCGCTCGGCTCGTTCAGAAGGCTCGTGTCGAGGATGCCCAGAAACCTGACCGGCCGACCGGCGGCCAGCAGCCGTGCGGCAACCTCGAATGCGACCGCGCCGCCAAGCGAATGGCCGAGAAGCCGCACGGGGCCGGCAGGCTGGGCGCGGCCTATCTGTTCGAGCGCGGCGGCAGCCATGGCGGAGAGAGAGTTATGTCCGTCCAATATCGCGGCGAGGCCGGGGTACCTGATGGGATTGACCCGGGCGACTTTGCCCATGGCGGCCGCGAAGGCGGCCAGGCTCGGACCATAGCCGACGGATCCCGGAAACAGGAAAAGAACCGGGGGGTGATGCTTCTTCTCGCGCCGTTCGCCTGCCTGCGCGGACGCGACCGCCTCAACCATCTCGTTGAAGCTCATTCCGACGGTGAAGGCCTCAAGGCCTAGTTCCTGCCCGATGGCGCTTTCGATCGCCATGACGCAATGCAGCAGCTGCAGCGAATCTCCTCCCGCCTCGTCCCAGTTTCCCGCCGCAACGCCCGTGTTGAGAACCTGCATCCACGCGTGCTGCACGATTTGCCTGGTATTCAGTTCGCCTCCGGCGGGCGGCGGTCGGGCAGCGGGCGGTTGGGCGGCTGGCGCCGTCTTTCTGTCCGAGCGATCCAATTGGATGAGGCTTGCCAGGTCGACCTTTCCGCCCAGCAGGCGCGGGATGGCGGCGATGGTGTGCAACCTCGAGGGACGCAGTGGCGCCGGCAATGTCGTTCTGACGAGCTGGCGAAGCTCCTCCGCGAAAGCAGCCCCGGCCAAGTGTTTGGGAACCGCGAACGCGATGAGTTCTTTCTCCGGCGTCACGATTGCCACGGCATCCGCCACCGAAGGCGCGCCACGCAGGACCCGTTCGAGTTCGGCGGGTTCGACGCGTCGACCATTGATCTTGATCTGGCGCCCCTTGCGGCCGACGACCCACAACAGCCCATCATCGTCCAGCCGAACGAGGTCGCCCGTCGCGAAAACCCGAACACCGGGATCGTCCGGGTCCGGCCGCGCGGGAACGACGACGCCGTTCTCCCAGTGGCCAAGCAGCACATAGGGGCTCTTGATCAGAAGCTCTCCACTCTCGCCTGTCCTGACACCGCGGTCCGCTTCGTCGACAATGGCGAATGCCATCCCGGGAAGCAGCCTGCCAACGGGGACCGACGTGTCTTGCTCCGGCCAGTTCGCCGGCAAGAACCATTGCGAACCGGTGGTCTCGGTCGACGAGTAGCCGATCTGGATCAGGCACTGGTCCGAAACGGCCTTGCGCAGCAACCCGATGTCCGTCCACGACACCTTCTCCCCGCCGATCCGGGCCACTCTGAGTGAGTGGAAGGCGTCGGCGGGGGCCTCGGTCAGGAGCGCCCGAAGCAGCGCCGGCACCAGGTAGGCGACCGTCACGCCTTCGGTTTGCAACCGGGCGCGCACCGCGCGCAGGCCGACCGCCTCCACCTCGAGAAGATGCAACGCGGCGCCCGTCAGCAGCGCGGCCAGAATCTCCCGGCAACCGGCAATCGTGGCCGGCCCGGTCAGCGGCAGGAACACGTCATCCGCGTTTATATGGCACGCGTCGACATATTGCAGGACCCGCCAGAGCAGGCTGCGTTGGCTGTTGACGATCCCCTTGGGACGCCCGGTGCTGCCTGAGGTGTAAAGCACCATTGCGGGCGCATCGACGGAAACGGGCGGCGGTTGTGGTGATGCCCGCTGAGCGTCCGGCGCGACGCCGGCGGCAATATCGATCCACAGCACGTCCTGCGCCAGATCGACGGGGCGGCCATTTCCAGAGCCTATGATGGCGCCAAGCCGCGCGGCATTCACAATCTCGATGATCCGAGAGCCGGGATCTCTCATGTTGAGCGGGACCGAAGGCCGTCCGGCCGCCATGCTCGCCAGCATTGCCACCGGGTACCAGACCGAGTTGGCCTGAAGGATCCCGACCGCCTGTCCTTCGGGGACGACGGCAGCAAGACGGCGGGACAGTGTCTCGACAGCCCGGAAAAGCTGGGAGTAAGTCAGGCGGTCGGCACCGTCGCTGATCGCGAGCTTGTCCGGATATTGCCTTGCGACATTTGCGAGGTGATCGAAGATGGGACTGTCCGCAAAATCGGCGCCCATCCGCTGATAGCGGCGCCAGACAGGCCCACCCTCGTCAAGAGCATATTCGGGCACGTCAGACCATCCGCGGGGTGTCGTTGGTCGACAATCCTCCTGTAGATCCTGATCCACTGCTTCCGATTGCAAATACGCTGGAGACATTCAGAGCCCCACCAAGCTGAATGCCGACCATCGCTCGCCACCGGAATCTTTTCATCAATCATTCGGATGATGCCTCGATCGTGACCGGACAGCTTCTTCCCGGCCGGCCTTCGCCGGAAGTACTCTAATGCCCTCCGGCAACAGCCGGGTCCGCCCCAAGGTCCCCGGCGGCGAGACGTTTGCCCAGGACCAATGCCACCTGTCTCCGGGGCAGGAACCCATGAGCCCTCCCAAGAGTCCACGGGTCTGAACAGTCATTCAAATGAATGTTGGTGGGGTTTGTAATCTGGCTAAGGTTCGAGTCGCAGGTGAGTGACTGCCTGCTTGGAGACGCTGGGCATTTCGGCATGATCATCGAGTTGTTTGGGCCGCCTGGTGCAGGCAAGACCACACTTCTTCGCGGCCTCTGCCAGGGGATGGCGAAGCAAGGCATCAACGTCAAGACAGTGAACGGCTATCGCCTGATTGAATACGGGTCGGCCCAGGATGACGGCCCGGAGGTACGCCATGGCATTGGGCGTATCGGCAGAAAGATCGCCACCTCGGGTCCTGTCTTGCTATCGACCTTGCCAAGGGACGGGGTAGCGGCGCGGCTTCTGGCGTCGATCCCCCTGCGGAGCCTCACATGGTCGTGGCGCATGAAGGTCGACATCGCCCTGCTATGCGAGTCCTGGCGCAAGGCGCAGGAATCGGAAGGTTACTTCATTTTCGAGGAAGGCCTGATCCAGGCTTTGTGTGCGCTGGTTCTGCTGGCGCGCACTCCAAGCATCGACGCGGTTCGTGACACCCTGGCATTCCTGCCAAGACCGGATGTCCTTATCCAAATCGATGCGCCGCAGGAAACCTTGCGCCGCCGTCTTATGGACCGCCATGCCGGGCAACCGGCGATCGAGGTCCTCCTGTTCGAACTCGGCGTGGACAGGGGCTTGAAGCAAGCCAATATCTCGAGGGAGGTGGGCGAATGCTTGCGCCAGGACGGATGGCCCTTGATAAAAGTCAACGGCGCCGACCCTCACGATTTCGACAGGATCATCAAGCGAATCCTGGGAGAGCATGTCAATGAGACCGCCGTGGCGTGACCAGGACGATAAAGGCTAATCACCGGATAGCAGCATCTCAGGATTTGAATAGTCGCGTGGTTCGAGCCCCCGGAGCGATCCGGCGGGGCTGTATCTCGTACCGATTTTACCGTCCGACCGGACTACGCAGGCTGCTCGGGCACCCATCCAGGCCGACACATGTCCGTCGTCGGCCCGAGCGCTCACCCTCACAACAAAACGTTTGCCTCTCTCGCAATGTCGTCGCGATGGCGGCAAGGCCGTCCCCGATCTCTCGTCCGCTGACGTGGTTCGCATCGGCCGTGGCGCGTCTTTGACGATCGATCGCGGCGGTCCGCCTGGCCGATGAGAGCCTCGGGGCGGTCGGGCGATCTTGCTTAAAACCTCGTTCTTGGGCTGAATACTTGGACATTCGCCACGTTGCCGAAACAAGTGAAACAGGGACCGCCTCCGCGCATCGGCCTGCCGGGCGCGAGAATCATCGAAGGAGAGCATTGTGATGAACGAAGCCAGTCCAAGGCCTCTCGCGGAAATCGCCAGCTATCACGCCCACATCTACTATGACGGAGAGACCGAGCGGCAACGCGCCGAATGGCTTCGTCTTCGCATCGGCGAGCGTTTCCGCGTACGCCTGGGCAATTGGCACGACGAGAAAGTCGGCCCGCATGACCAGGCCATGTACCAGGTCTCCTTCGCCAACGAGATTTTCGGCACGCTCGTTCCTTGGCTGATGCTGAACCATGGCGGCTTGAGCATCCTCATCCACCCGAATACGGAGAACCCCAAGCGCGACCATCTGGTCGATCCAGTCTGGATCGGCCGGCCGCTGGGGGTGCATGGCGACGTGCTTCCGGACGACCATGAGGCGGAAGAGCCGCTGGAGCCGAACACCGAGCCGTCGCTGCCGGCGTAACGCTTCCCGGCGCGACCGGGTTCTCCCCGGATGTCTCAGCCGGCGCGCTTCCAGCAGGCGATGAAATGGCCGGCTTCAACTTCCCGGGCGACAGGTTCGGCCTCGAGGCAGCGGGCGTCGGCCAGCGGGCAACGGCCGGCGAAGGCGCAGCCGCCCGGGCCGGCCTCGAGGGCGGCTTGCGCTTCGGCCATGGTCGTCGCCTGCCCATCGTTCGAGGACGCCGCCAGCAGCATTTGCGTGTAGGGATGGTTGGGGCCGGCGAAGACCTGGTCGGAGGAACCGGTCTCGACCAGGCGGCCGCGATAGAGCACGCCGATGCGGTCGGCCATGTAGCGCACGACCCGCAGATCATGGCTGATGAAGAGGTAGGCGGTGTCCTTGCTCTTCTGCAGGTCGTTGAGCAGGTTGAGCACGGTCGCCTGCACCGACACGTCGAGGGCCGAGGTCGGCTCGTCCAGCACCACCAGCCTCGGCAGGCCCGCGAAGGCGCGCGCGATGGCCGTGCGCTGGCGCTGGCCGCCTGACAGCGTGCCGGGCTTTTGTTCCGCCGTGGTGGGGGCGAGGCGCACCGAAGCCAGGAGGTCGCCGACGCGGCGTGGCACCGCGCGGCGGGGCAGGCCGGCCAGCCGCCGCAGCGGCCGGCCAAGGATGCGGCTGATGCGCTGGCGCGGGTTGAGCGTGCGGTCGGGCGACTGGAACACCATCTGCACATCGCGTCGCTCGCTTGGCTGGCGCCGTTCGACCAGTGGCGCCACGGTCTTGCCGAACAGCGCGACGGTACCAGCCGTCGGCGGCTGCAGGCCGGTGACGATGCGGGCCAGCGTCGACTTGCCGGAGCCGGACTCCCCGATCAGCCCGAAGGTCTCGCCGCTGGCGATGTCGAGGTCGATGCCGTGCAGCACCGGCTGGCCGCCGAAGGATTGTCTTATGCCGCGGCAAGACACGGCGATTTCGCGCTGCGGCGTGGGCGAGGCAATGTCTTGTTGTTCTTCGGCTGGTGCATCCGAAGCGAGGTCGATGGGGCTAGCATCCTCGGCCAGCCTGCCATCGCGCTTGGTGCGGTTGAGCGTTGGAATGGCGGCGACCAGCGCCTTTGTGTAGGCGTGGCGCGGATTGTCGAAAACCTCCCCGGCAGCACCGGTTTCGACAATCGAGCCGGCCTGCATCACCGATACCCGGTCGCAGGAACGGCGGATCAGATTGATGTCGTGGCTGATCAGCAGGATCGAGGTGCGGTGCTCGCGGCGCAGATCGTCGAGGATGGCGATGATCTCGGACTGGACGCTGGCGTCGAGCGCCGTGGTCGGTTCGTCCATCACCAGCAGTGCCGGGTCGAGGGCGATGGCGATGGCGATGTTGGCGCGCTGCTGCATGCCGCCCGACAATTCGTGCGGATAGAGCTGTAGTACGCGTTCGGGATTGGCGACGCGGACGCGGCCAAGCAACTGTGCCGCACGGCCAAGGGCCTCGTCGTGGTGCATCGGGCGATGGCGCAGGATCGTCTCGGTGATCTGTCCGCCAATGGTCATGCTCGGGTTCAGCGCCGAGCCCGGATGCTGGTAGACGGCGGCGATGCGGTCGCCGCGCAGCCGGCGCAGCTCGTTGGTCGAGAGGTCGCGGATTTCGCGGTTTTCGAAGGCCAGTTGCGCGGCCTCGACCCGGGCGTGCCTGGGCAGATAGCGCAGCACGGCCAGCGCCACCGAGCTCTTGCCGGAACCGGATTCGCCGACCAGCCCAAGCGCTTCGCCCTGGGCGATCTCGAGCGAAATGTCATCCACCGCGCGGTGGATGCGCCGGGCTCCCCTGTAGGAGACGGAGAGGTGCTCGACGTTTAGAACCGAAGACGACGATGAAGAGGACATGCCCGAAACCACTTTCTGTCCGCGCGGCGATCAGGGGCAATCGCTTCCGCTTTCATATGGAACAATCTCTATAAAATTACTCGAATTAAACCCGAGCGCAATCTAACTTTCGCTGACTGGAAGATTTTCGGGGCACGGCCACAGGCCGCGGCACCGGCGGTTTTCCGCATCCGCAGGGAAGGGTATCCAGATGTCGCACATGATCCTCAGCGCGTTCTTCTTCAACCCGCAGGGCGACCATCGCATGGCATGGCGCCACCCCCGCGCACCGGGCCGCGAAGTGCTCGATTTCGACTATTATCGCGAGCTGGTGCAGGCGGCCGAGCGGGCCAGGATCGACACCATCTTCGTCGCCGATCACGTGTCGATCTGGGATTCGGTGAAGAGCGGCGTCGCTCACTACGCCAATGCCCGCCTCGAACCACTGACGCTGCTGTCGGCACTGGCCGGCGTGACCAAGCATATCGGCCTGATCACCACGGCGTCGAGCTCCTACAGCGAGCCCTACAATGTCGCGCGCCTGTTCGCCTCGCTCGACCATATCAGCAAGGGCAGGGCGTCCTGGAATGTCGTCACCTCGGCCATGGACGAGGAGGCGCGCAATTTCGGCCGCGACGGCAATATCGAGCACGCTTTCCGCTATGAGCGGGCCGGCGAGTTCCTCGATATCGTCAAGGCGCTGTGGGACAGCTGGGAGGACGAGGCGCTCCTCATCGACAAGGAGACGGGCTATTTCGCCGACCCGGACAAGGTCCATCCGATCGACCACAAGGGCAAGCACTTCAAGGTGCGCGGGCCGCTCAACGTGTCGCGGCCGCCACAGGGCCATCCGCTGATCGTCCAGGCCGGCTCGTCCGAGGACGGCAAGAATTTCGCCACTGCCCAGGCCGATGCGCATTTCGCCATCTACAGCACCAGGGAAGACGGCATCAAATACCGCCAGGACATCAACGAGCGGCTGGCGCGCCACGGCCGGCGGCCGGAAAGCTTTAAGATCCTGCCCGGCATCCTGCCGATCGTCGCGGCTTCCGAAGCCGAGGGCCGGGACAAGCAGGAATATCTGCAGACGCTTCTCCCCGACCAAGTCGGCATCGATCTTCTGTCGAGCTGGAGCGGCATCGACCTGTCGGCCTACCCGCCGGACGGCCCGCTGCCGCCACTGCCGGACGAAAGCACTTTCAATGGCGGACGCACATCGCTCAACCGCGTCAAGCAATGGTCAAAGCAGAATCTCAGCCTGCGCGACATAGCCCGCAAGCTCGCCAACAGCGGCTCGGTGCCGACGGTCGCCGGCACGCCGAAGCAGATTGCCGACCAGCTTGAGGACTGGTTCGTCTCGGGAGCCGCCGACGGTTTCAATCTGATGTTCCCGCTGCTGCCTGAGGACTGGGTGAACTTCGCCGAACAGGTGGTGCCGGAATTGCAGAGGCGCGGCCTGGTGCCGACCGAATATGCGCCGGGCACCTTGCGCGACCGCTTCGGGCTTGCGCGACCGGCCAACCGCTTCGCCGAGCAGCGCGCCAATGCGCGCGCCGTGTCCTGAGGCAACGGCCATGACCGCCGCACCGAACCTCCAGCCTCGCGAAGCCACCGCTCCGCGTCTCGTCAACGTCCTGCATAGCCCCAAGCGGGTGCGCGTCAAGTTTGGCGGCCGCACCATCGCCGACAGCCGCAATGTGCTGGTGCTGCGCTCCAACCATTTCCTGCCGATCTATTTCTTCCCGCCGTCCTCGGTCGATCCGTCGGTGCTGAAGCCGTCGCTGCATCGCGAGCCGCACGCGGTCGGCGGTGAGACCGCCTATTGGGACATCGACAGCGGCGACAGGCGCGCCGCCAATGCGGCGTGGTCGTTCACGGCACCGCCGGACGAAAACCTGTCGCCGCTCGCCGGCCGCATCGCCTTCACCTGGAAGGCGGTCGACCAGTGGTTCGAGGAGGAAGAAGAAGTCTTCGTCCACGCCCGCGATCCCTATGCGCGTATCGACGTGCTGCACAGTTCCAGCCACGTCCAGGTCTGGTTCGACGGCGACATCATCGCCGACAGCCAGCGCCCGGTGCTACTGTTCGAAACCCATCTGCCGACGCGTTTCTACCTTCCCGCGGAGGATGTCCGGCTGGACCGGTTGGCGGCGTCCGTTTCCACGACGCGATGTCCCTACAAGGGCATCGCCTCCTACTGGTCGGGTCTCTTGAAGGACGGTTCGGTTCGCCCCGACATTGCCTGGAGCTACCGCGACCCGATCGACGAAATGCCCAAGATCAAAGGCCTGATCGCCTTCTATCCGCAAGCGGTCGACCGCATCCATCTCGACGGCCAGCCGGCCTGACGGCGGCTTTCCCACCCATTCATGCCCATCATCCCATTCAAGAAAGAGAAAAAATGACGAAACGGTCCGATATCGATTTGCTGCGCAACCAGGCTGGACGTGACCACATCGGCGACATCTGGAATGTCGCGGTCGACGAATACGCGCAGGGCTTCCTCAAGCGCCGCGATCTCCTGAAATACGCAGCACTTCTCGGTCTCACCGGCTTTGCCGCCTCGCAGGGCCTCTTCACGCCACGCGCGGCACGCGCGGCAGGAGCCGGTGGCGGCACGGTCCGCGTCGGTCTCGGCCAGCCGACCAAGGCGATCGATCCCGTCACGGTGACCGATCCGGCCAGCATCGGGGTGATCAGCCAGGTCGGTGAATATCTGATCCTCGACGATCCCAAGGATGGGCTGCAGCCGAAGCTTGCTTTGTCGTGGGAAGCCGACGAGACGGCCAAGCGCTGGACCTTCAAGCTCAGGCCCGGCGTGAAATTCCATGATGGCCGCGCGGTCACCGCAAAGGACGTGGTTGCGAGCTTCGAGCGGCTTGTCGATCCGGCCAGCGGCTCGTCCGCCTTGTCGGCCTACAAGGGCATCCTCTCCAAGGGCGGCGCCAAGATCGTCGACGACGAAACCGTTGCCTTCGACCTCGACCAGTCGAACAGCAACTTCCCGTTCTATGTCTCCTCCGACGTCTACAATGCCGTCATCCTGCCGGCCGACTATGCCGGCGATTTCGAGAAGAATTTCAACGCCACCGGCCCGTTCAAGCTGGACTCCTTCCGCCCCAAGCAAGGTGCCAGCTTCGTGCGCAACCCCGACTATTGGGGCGACAAGGCGCTGCCCGACCGGGTCGAGATCAAGTTCTTCGACGACGAGCAGGCACAGGTGCTGGCGCTGCAGGCGGGCCAGCTCGACGTCATCCCCTCCACCACGCGGCTGGAACTGGCGATCGAGGGCAATCCCAACTTCAAGCTGCTCAGCGTGCAGGCAAGCTCGCATGACGAAGTGCATCTGCGGACCGACCAGGCGCCGTTCACCGACAAGCGCGTGCGCCGGGCGCTGGCGCTCACCATCGACCGCGAGGCCGTGGTCAAGGGCCTGCTGAAGGGCCGCGCCATCGTCGGCAACGACACCCCGTTCGCGCCGATCTTCCCCTCGGCCGATCCGTCCGTGCCGCAGCGCAAGCAGGACATCGAGGAGGCCAAGCGGCTGCTTGGCGAGGCTGGCGTGCCCAACGGTTTCGAGGTGACGCTGACCACCGAGCGCGCCTACGACATTCCCGACTATGCGGTGCTGATCCAGAATTTCGCCAAGAAGGCCGGCATCGACATCAAGCTCAACGTGCTGCCGCAGGATGCCTATTACGGCTCGGCGACATTCGGCAGCTCGCCATGGCTGGATTCCAATCTCGGCATCACCGATTTCGGCCATCGCGGCACGCCCGACATCTTCCTCAACGCGACGCTGAAGAGTTCGGGCGCCTGGAACGCGGCGCATTTCAACAATCCGGACTATGATGCGCTGCTGGCCGACTACGGCAAGGCGCGCGACCTGCAGGCGCAGCGCGTGGCCGCCGGAAAGATCCAGACCCTGCTGCTCGACGAGACGCCGCTGATCATCGGTTATTTCTCGCAATACAGCCGCATTGTCTCCTCGAAGGTCGAAGGCGTGCGCTTCACCGCCATCTCGCACCTGCTGCTCGACAAGGTGTCGTTCGTTTGAACGGCATCGCCTCGATGGCGATCGTGCGGCCGCTGGCGGCACGCGCGGGCTCGCTGCTGTTGACGCTGTGGCTGGTCA
The DNA here is from genome assembly GCF_056868045.1 of Mesorhizobium sp. HAY1-8B. Classification (NCBI taxonomy): domain Bacteria; kingdom Pseudomonadati; phylum Pseudomonadota; class Alphaproteobacteria; order Hyphomicrobiales; family Phyllobacteriaceae; genus Mesorhizobium; species Mesorhizobium sp. HAY1-8B. The sequence goes on along the minus strand of NZ_CP200321.1, from coordinate 5,893,812 downwards.
GCGCGCTGGTCTTCCTCGCCGGGCAGGTGCTGCCCGGCGATGTCGGCCGCGTCATGCTCGGCCCGTTCGCCGATGCGCAGGCGGTCGCCGAACTCAATCGCAAGCTCGGCACCGACCAGCCGATCCTTGCCCAATACTGGCACTGGTTCAGCCGGGCTATTTCAGGGGATTTCGGCGACTCGCTGTCGATGCGGGCGCCGGTGGCGCCGTTCGTTCTGTCGAGCATCAAGAACTCAGCCGCACTGGCCGGCGTCGTGCTTTTGTTCCTGGTGCCGATCGGCATCGGCGCCGGCGTCGTCGCGGGCCTGCGCTCGGGGAGCCTTGTCGACCGCCTGATCGTGCTGACCGGCGTTTCGCTCTCGATCGTGCCAGACTTCGTCTCCGGCCTGCTGTTGCTGATGGTCTTCGGCCTGTGGCTGGCCTGGTTTCCGATCACCGGCACCGCGCCTGATGGAGCCGGCTTCTGGACGTCCAGCTACCATCTCATCCTGCCGGCGCTGCCGCTGGTGCTGAACCTGATCGGCTATGTCGCCCGCATGACCAGGGCAGGGGTGATCGAGGCCCGCGCGGCGGACTATACGCGCACCGCGATCCTCAAGGGGCTCAGCCCGTCGCAAGTCTTGTTCAAGCATGTGCTGCGCAACGCGCTGGTGCCGACGGTGGCCGTCATCGCCACGCAGAGCGGCTTCCTGCTCGGCGGGCTGGTGGTGATCGAGGCGCTGTTCGGCATACAGGGGCTCGGCAATCTGGTGCTGAGCGCCGCCAAGGCGCGCGACTTCCCGATGCTCGAGGCCGGCGTGTTGGTGATGGCGACGATTTTCGTGTCGACGGCGGCCATCGGCGATCTCCTGCAGGCGCTACTCGATCCGCGCCAGCGCCGGCGCAACGCGCCATGACCGATCTCGTGCAGTCTCCCGTGCATGGCGACATCAGGCTTTCCTGGATCGGCCGGCTGCGTGGCCTTCTGCCTGACGCGGCGCCATCGACCCTGATGGGTTTGGCGGTGCTTCTGTTCTGGGTCGTCTGCGCGGTGTTCGGTTCGCAATTCGTGCCGTTCGACCCCTATGCCGAGGATTTCCTGTCGATGATGACGCCGCCCGACGCGGTGCACTGGTTCGGCACCGACCAGCTTGGGCGCGACGTGCTTTCACGCATCATCGTCGGCTCGTGGGATATCCTGCTGGTCGCGCCGCTGGCGACACTGGCGGGCGTCACCGCGGGCAGCATCATCGGGCTGGTGCTCGGCACCTTCGGCGGCCTGGTCGATGCGGTCGGCGCGCGGCTGCTCGACGCCGTCATGTCGCTGCCGTTCATCGTGCTGGTGACGATGGCGCTGGTGGCGATCGGCCCGTCCAACCTCACCGTCATCCTGGTGATCGGCCTTGCCTATGCGCCGCTGGTGGCGCGCACGGTGCGCACCGCCGTGCGCGAACAGCGCGAGCGCGACTATGTCAGCGCGGCGCGGCTCGCCGGCGAAGGACGGCTGGCCATCATGTTCCTGGAAATCCTGCCCAATGTGCGGGAAACCATCCTGATCGAGCTGATCACCCGGCTCGGCTACGCCTTCTTCTCGATCGCGACGCTGAGCTTCCTCGGCCTCGGCATCCAGCCGCCATCGGCCGACTGGGGGCTGGCGATCGCCGACGGCTACGGCTTCCTCACCGGCGGCAAATGGTGGGTGGTGGTGTTCAATTCAGCCGCCATCATCTCGCTGGTGATGGCCACCAACCTCATCGCGCAAGGCATCGGCGCCTTCGAGAACAGCGACAAGTGAGTCCGTAGAGTCTAGTCGAGCAGGCCCTGGATGGTGGCTGCAACCGCCGCGGCCTCATAGGGCTTGGGTAGAAAGACGCCGCCGCTCGGCATGGCGTTCCGCGCCGGTTGTTGCTTGCCGGAGGTGACGATGATCTTGACCGGGGGCCAGCGGTCGCGCACGGCGGCGGACAGGCGCAGCCCGTCCATGGAACCGGGCATGTCGATGTCGGTGAACAGGATGCCGATGTCCTGATGGGTCTCCAGCAGGCTGATCGCCTGGTCCGCATTGCTGGCTTCGAGCACATCGTATCCCGCCTCGCGCAGATCGTCGGCGATGGCGAACAGCAAAAAGGCTTCGTCTTCGACAACGAGGACGGTGACGGGGCTCTGAGTGGTCATGGCATGCCCTATGTAGTCAGTACGGTGCTGTCGGCAACTGGGGTGCCGGTGCGTTCAACACGCACTCAACGCCGTCGGGGTGGTAATCGATCCGCACGGTTCCGCCGAAGTCGGTGCCGAAGACCCGCTCGATCAGGAAGCGGCCGAAGCCGCGCCGGCTGGGCGGCGTCACCGGCGGACCGCCACTCTCGCGCCAGCGCCAGATCAGCCTGATGTCGCTGGGCCTATCTTGCGATGGCTGCAGCGACCATTCGATCGACACCTTGCCGCCCGGTGTCGACAATGCGCCGTATTTCAGCGCGTTGGTGGCGAGTTCGTTGACGGCGAGCGCCAGCGTCAACGCCATCTTGGGATTGATCGGCAGCGCCGGGCCGGAAATCGAAATCTGTTCGAGCGGGAAGGTGGCGACGGTGTTGTCGACCACCTCGCGGATCGAGGCACTGGTCCAGCGGGTCTTGTTCAGGATGTCATGGGCGTTGGCCAGCGCGCGCAGCCGTTCGTTGAAGGTGGCGCTTGCGGTGGCGATGTCGGTGTTGCGCAGTGTCTGCGAGGCGATGGCCGCGACCATCGCCAGGATGTTCTTGATGCGATGTTCAAGCTCGTGGGTCAGCAGTTCCTGACGCGCCTGCGCCCCGCGCCGGTCGGTGACATCCTGCATGACGCCGAACATCTTGACCGGCTTGCCGGTCTCGTCGTGGACGAAATCGATGTGACGCGACAGCCAGCGCAACTCGCCGGTGTCGGGCCGCCGGATGCGGTATTCCACCGCCGGCACGGCGGTGCCCTTCTCACGCGTTTCCTGGTTGGAGCGGATATCCTTGTCGTCGGGAATGACGATGTTTTCCAGCACGGAGATGTGCACGCTGTCGCGCGGCGATAGCCCCCAGAGACCCCAAAAACCCTCGGAGCCGACCACGGTTCCGCTGGCAATGTCGAGTTCGAGGGCCGCGATGCCGGCGGCATTCTGCGACAGCTGCAAGCGACGCTCGCTCTGCAGCAGGGCCTGCGCCGCCTGCTTCTGCTCGTCGATATCGGTGTTGGTGCCGATCCAGCGCACGATGGCGCCGTCGGTATCGCGGATCGGAACGGCGCGCGCGATGAACCAGCGATAGATGCCGTCATGGCGACGCAGTCGGAACTCGGTCTCGTAGAATGTGCCGGCGGCCGCCGTCTGCCGCCACTTCTCCGAGGCCGCGACGATGTCGTCGGGGTGCACGATATCGGCCCAGCCATCACCGTCAAGTTCGCCCGGCTTGGCGCCGGAATAGTCGTAGACACGCGGGTTGAACCAGTCGAGCAGTCCCTCCGGCGTGGCTGTCCAGACATGGTTGGGCATCGCCTCGGCGAAGGTGCGGAACTGCGTCTCGCTCTGGCGCAGCGCCTGTTCGGCAATCAGCCGGTCGGTGACGTCGACACCTTGCACGAAGATGCCGAACACCTCGCCCGCGGGGTTGCGCACCGGCTGGTAGACAAGATCGATGAAGCGGTCTTCGATCGCCGCGCCCGGCGTGCGCTGCAACTCCGCCTTCAAGGCGTAGCCAATGAATGCCTCACCGCTGGTGAAGACCCGGTCGAGCAGTTCGAAGAAGCCCTGGCCCTCTATCTCCGGCAAGGCCTGGCGGATCGGCAGGCCGATGATGTCGCGGTGGCCGACGAGTTGCATATAGGCGGCATTGGTCAGTTCGACGACATGCTGCGGACCAGACAGCATGGCCATGAAACCCGGTGCCTGTTCGAACATCTGGCGCTGGCGGTCGCGCTCGCCGGCGCGCCAGCGCTCGGCGGCGACCTTGGCGGTCGTCTCGATGACGATGGCGATGACGCCGGCCGGCTCTCCGCTTTCGTCGAGCACTGGTGAATAGTCGAGATCGAGCCAGACCTGCTCGGGCTTGCCGGTGCGGTTCAGCGTCAGCACCTGTTCGCGATAGGCAAGCGTGCCGCCGTTGCCCAGGCACACTTTCATGATGTTGTCGTTGAAGTCGGCCACCTCGGGCCAGCCTTCGCGCACTTTCGAGCCGAGCAGTTGCGGATGGCGGCCGCCGGCGAATTCCGAATAGCCGTCATTGTAGATCATGACGCCGTCCTCGCCCCAAAGCATGACGATCGGCACCTTGGAGCGCAGGATCAGCGACACCGCTGTCTTCAGGCTCTGCGGCCAGCCCCCGATCGGTCCGATCGACGTCGAGGCCCAGTCGAACGCGGCGATCAGGCGGCCAAGCTCTCCGCCGCCCGACAGGAAAGCGAGATGAGGATTGCCTACGGTCGCTGTGCTGGTTTGCGGCATGGAGTCCCGGATCGGTCGGCGTTGTTCGAGGGTCGATTGGCGGCTAACGTGTCAGATTCTGTGGATCGTTCGCTTTATGCCGGCCCGCACGACATCGCGGCGCGGGCGCGACCATGGGCCATGACGGATAGCAGCTGGCGAGATGTGAACAGGCATTTCCTCCCCGATCGCCACAACCCCGGGACAGGCCCTTCGGTTCCCGGTGCTGCCGATTTTCCTTCGACAGGGTTTGTCGGATCGAGGCGGGAAAGCCGGCTATTTGATCTAATTTCTTTGCAGGCGGTTAATTCGGCCATGCTGTTAATAAGTGTATTCTAATGCATGTTCACCGGAACCGCGTGGCGGTTTCGCGATAAGGACATGCGCGAAACTGATTGGTTTGGCGCGGGGTACGCAAATGACCAAGAATCTCGGCAATGCACGCTATGTGCCGCCCAAGGACACAAAAGCGTCCTTCTTCAGCAAGGCCGCGCCGGCGCTGTTCCCGCTGGTCGTGGCGGCGCTGGGCTACATGATCGGGCGGCAGTTCTTCGGCATATAGATTCCGGCACCTCGGCCGAGGGTGTATCAGGCGCTGATTTCGGCTGCCGTCTCCTCGGTGTTGGCGTCAGCCCGCTTGACGCGTTCGCTGGCCAGAAGCACGACCGGGCAGGCGACCGCGGCTAGTACCGCTGTCGCTGTGTCGCCGAAGAACAGCTCCTCGCCCGGCCGTTGGGTGACACCCATCACCACCATGGCGGCCCCTTTGGCCACTTCCCTGGCGATCGATCTGTCGGCCGTGGCCCGGGTGCGGATCGCGGTGTCGACGGCAACGCCGTAGCGGTCCGCGAGATCGGCGACATCCTTGAGCACGGCTTCCTCCCGGCGGTGCGAAACCGAGCCGGGCCGGTTGCCCTGCCTGGCTTGCGAGACATAGAGTACCTTGACGCGGGCCCGGTGCGGCCGCGCCAGCGCCAGCGCGAAATCGGCGGCGCGGCGTGCGACCTCGGTGCCATTGACGGGGACCAGTATCGTCGTTCCGGCGCGCAGTACGGGCATCTTTCCATTGGCTTTGGCGCCGTTCAGCACGAGGCAGAGCGGGCCGTCGAAGCCACTGCTGATGTCCTTCAGCGCGCCGCTGAAGATACCTTTGTCGCTCAGAGTGTTCTCCAGCCCAACCAGCAGAAGCCCATAGCCCTTGCGAGCTTCCGCCGCGATTGTCTCGGCGCTGGCTTCAGGCTCGGTGCGGGCTGTCAGATGGACCTTGTCGACAGGCGTGTCCTCGGCCTTGCTGACGGCCCTTGCACTCCTGGCGGCACCTTTCTTGACTTCCCTGGACGCGCGCTCCGGGCCTTTGTCGCTGACCTGCCGGGCGAGCTTGCCATCCTGGAGATGAAGCAGTGTGGTCGGCATGCCGCTGCCGCCGCCGACCAGGCCTGCGAGGTAAGCCGTGAACTTGCCGGCCGGGCTGTCGTCGACCAGCAGCAGCAGGCGCTCCAGCCTGGAGACGAAGCCGCGCTCGTCGAGCAGTTCGCGCTCGACGCGCTGCTTCTCGGCATGGTTGACGGGCAGGCGACCGAGCGCCCAGCGCAACATGGGCGGCATGGCGAGCGTGGTGATGACGGCCATGGTTACGATCATTGTGAACAGATTGTGGGACAGGATGTTCATCGACAGGCCGATGCTTGCGACGATCACCTCGGTCGAGCCGCGCGCGTTCATGGCGCTGCCGACGGCGATGGCTTCCTTCAGCGACATGCCGGCCAGCCGGCCGCCGAGGAAGGCGCCGCCGAACTTGCCGACGCTGGCGATCGCCACCAGCGCAAGCGTCAGCAACGCCAGCGTCGGGTCGGTAAGCACGGTGAGGTCGGCCGAGAGGCCGGCCATGCCGAAGAACACGGGCATGAACAGAGCTGTGATGACGCCGCGCAGCTGGCTCTCGATGTGATCGGACAGGATCGGCGATTCCCCGACCAATATGCCGGCGACGAAGGCGCCGAGCACGGTATGGACGCCGATCAGGTTGGTGATCAGCGCCATCACGCCCATGATAATCAGGATGACCGTGATGACGGCGTATTCGCCACGGAAGGAGTCATTGCTCCAGCGGATCAGCGTGAACACCAGACGGCGGCCGATGGTGAAGGAAAACACCATGAACAGCGCCACCTCGGCCACCGTGGTGACGAGCGGCAGTACCTGCAGGCTGCCATTGGTGGCGATGCCGAAGGTGACGGCGACGATCAGCCAGCCGATCGTGTCCTCGATAATGGCCGAGGAGATGATGACCTGGCCGAGATTGCGGCGCATGAAGTTCATCTCGCGCACCACCATGGCGACGATCTTGACCGAGGAGATGGACAGCGCCGTGCCGATGAACAGCCCGGCAACGACGCGCTGCGTCGGGTCCGGCAAGAGCGAGTCCGGCAGGAACTGCGCCAGCGCGAAACCGAGGGCGAAGGGTACGACGACGCCCGTGATCGAGATCGAGAAGCAGGCGGCGCCCACCCGGCGCACCAGGCGCAGGTCCGTCTCCATGCCGGTCAGCAATAGAAGGAGAAGGATGCCGAGCTGGGAGACGGCATCGATCATGCTCTTTTGCGCCGGGTCGTTGGAGAAGATCAGGTGCTGGGCGTCGGGCCATATCCAGCCGAACAGCGATGGCCCGAGCAGGATGCCGCCGATCAACTGCCCCATGATCGCCGGCTGGCCATAGCGCTGGAAGATTTCGCCCAGGCCCCGGCCGACCAGCAGGAGAAGAACGATCTCGGCGACGAACACGCCTTCGGCCGAGCCGCCCATGCCCGAGGCATGTCCGGCCGGTTGCGCGGCCAACGCCTGGCTTGCCGGCGCCAGGACGACAATGGCCGGCAGAAGGGCGGCCACGATGCCGTGTGACCTTGTAGCCGGTTGACGGTTCATGGGTCCCCCAAGATGCGCTGCGTCGGGCTGACCATCACAACGCGCGACCGGTGTTTGCGTTGCAGCCGCGTGGCCTCAGCCATCGAACTCAGACATGGACATCGCCGAAGGAGAGTTCGCCATCGTCGCCCGCCGCGAAAAAGACGATGGCGAGCAATCCCACATAGAACGCGGCCACGATCGCGACGATGGCGACGCCTGGAATGGCACCAAGGGCGGCGTTGTCGACCGTCTCGCGCAGCGAGCCGACAAAGCCGGTCCTGACGCCGACGGTTTGAAGGCTGGGTGTCGATATTTTCAGCACCCAGGCCAGCAGCAGGATGAGGAACAGGTAGATGTAATTCCGTCGCAGGCGGCGCGCCAAGGCGGCACGCTGCGACAGCAGGAACTTCGGCGCACGCAGGCCTTCACCGACAATGAGCAGCCAATCCGATGCGAAGTCGGGCTGCGGAGAGAATATCTGCGCGAAATAGTGGCGTTCGAACTGGCGCACGCGTGCCCGGTAGAAGTCGAAGAACCGGTAACGGCGCGCCTCGATCCACAACAGCAGCAGGATCAGGAGCATGGCAAACAACAGCACGCCATGATGGGCGCTGGCCGTCGACAGCGACACCGACAGCATGGCCGCCACGACGGTGATCGCCCAGTTCGTCGTCCTGTCCAGACGATCGCGCCATCCGGCCATGCGCGCGATCTCGGCACGGTGGAAATGCGACAGCGTGTTCACGCGCTCCGTCGATGAAAGGGCGGGGCCAGCAGGCTTTGCCGACGCGTCGTTCATGGCATCCTCCGGCAAGGACTAGAACAGTTTGCCGGCAATATCGTTCCCGGTTTCCGCAGGCAGCGCGCCGATCGCCAATCGGCGCGACAAGGAAGCGACTCGGTCCCGGCGACAGCGCCCTGGCGGTAATCGCGAGCCGGCGGACGCCCCCCGATGTCCTGAATTGCCCGCATCTGTCCCTAACTGCCGGTATCGACGATCGGCGCATGCCTCTAGCGTTTTGGAGGGCCACCGGCCGGTGTGCCCGAGGGGATGTGCGCGGGCCGGAGGCCGGTCCGCAGGCGATGGGGCAGGGGCGGAATGGACAATCAACTGATGGCAGGCCGGCGACCGATGGCAGGCCGGCGTGCCTCGCTTGCGCTGGGGCTGGCGGCGCTCCTGCTGTCCAGTTCGTCCCTGGCGCTGGGGGCGTCGCTGACCTGGAACGGATCAAGCTCGGGCAACTGGTTCACATCAGGCAACTGGACGCCGTCTTCGCTGCCGATCGCCAGCGACCAGCTCACCATCAACAGTGCCGGCGTCAACACGGCAACCATCAGCTCTGCCGGGGCGGCGGCGCAGACAATCAATATCGGCAGCTCGGCCGGTTCGAACGGCGCGCTTGTCGTCACCGGCGCCGGCACGCTGTCGGTGGCGAGCAACTATCTCATCGTCGGCGATTTCGGCGCCGGTACGCTAACCGTTTCGGCCGGCGGCAAGATCACCAGCGCGGGCGGTGTCGTCGCCAACAATCCGTCATCTTCCGGCACGGCCACCATCACCGGTACCGGATCGCAGTGGACGAACAGTTTCCTGTCGATCTCGGCCGACGCCGGCGCGGTGGGGCGCATGAGGGTCGAGGCCGGGGGCAAGCTGTCGTCCAGCGGCAATGTCATGGTCGGCGAAAGTTCCACGCTTGCCGATGGCCAGCTGATCGTCACCGGCAGCGGCTCCGATTTCACAATGACCGGATCGATAGCCGCCCAGTTCGTCATCGGCGCGACCGGCAAGGGCGATTTCCAATTGCTCGACAATGCCACGGCGACGACCATCCGCACCTATGTCGGCGGCAATGTCGGCACCAGCGGGGTCGGCACCGCCACGGTCTCGGGCGGCGCATCATGGTCGACCGGCAATCTGTTTGTCGGATTCCAGGGCAAGGGCGACCTGACCGTCTCGGGCGGCGGCAAGCTCACAACCACCTACACGGTCGGGGCCAGCACGGCGGCCAACATCGTCAACGGCAAGGTGACGGTGACCGGCGCCGGATCACAATGGAAGATCACGGGCGCCTACAGCAATGTGCCGCTGGCGATGGGCTCCATCAGCCAGACATCGGAACTCAATGTGCTGGCCGGCGGCACGGTGCTGATCGATTCCACCGCCAGTGGCTTCCTCAACGGCGACGCCAGGATCGCCAACACCATCAACTCCAAGGCGGCGATCACCGTCGACGGCGGGGGCTCGAGCTTCACCACGCCCTACCGCCTCTATCTCGGCAACGCCACCAACTCGACCGCTAGCGTGGCCGTTTCGGGCGGCGGCAAGCTCAACACCGGCTACACCAGCATCGCCAGTGCCAGCGACGCCACGGCAACAACGTCGGACATGGTGACGGTGACCGGCGCGGGGTCGCTGTGGACAATCAATGACACGCTTGGCTCAGGTCCCAGCGATCTGCAGGGACTTACCATCGGGGGCGCCGGCAAGGGCGTGCTGACCATCGCCGACGGCGGTGTCGTCAGGGTCAATGGCGGCACCGGTACGGTCGGCATCGGCGCCCTGGCTGGCTCCTCGGGCACGCTCAACATCGGCGCCGCCGCCGGCAGCCCGGCGGCAGCGCCCGGCACGCTCGAAGCGGCGCAGGTGATGTTCTCGGGCTCCGCCACCGGATCGATGGCGATCAATTTCAACCACACCTCCAGCAACTATGTCTTCGCGCCGAACATTGCCGGCTTCGGTCCGTTGGCCGGCCCCGCCGCCGTCAACATCCTTGCCGGAACCACTATCTTCACCAGCGAGAACGCTTATTCAGCGGTCACCAACATCAGCCCTGGCGCTGTCCTGCAGCTCGGCAATGGCGGCACGACCGGCAGCATCCGCGATGGTGTCGTCAACAATGACGGCACGCTGATCATCGACCGTTCGGCCGATATCTTCCCCCGCTATGCCGGCGTCATCTCCGGCTCGGGTTCGCTGATCAAGAACGGCACGGGGCTGATCACGCTGATAGGCGCCAACAGCTATAGCGGCGGCACCATCATCAATTCAGGCGAGCTGCGTATCGGCAACTTCGACAACGACGGCGCGCTCACCGGCGACTATGTCAACCATGCCAAGCTGTCGGTGTTCTTCAACGGCACGCCGTCCTATTCCGGCGTGATCTCGGGCGAGGGCAGTTTCGAGAAAACCGGCAACGGCACGCTGACTTTGAACGGCGCGCACACCTATACCGGCGGCACGCTGGTGTCGTTCGGCAGCCTGATCCTTGGCGGCGACAACCGGCTGGCATCAGCCGGCGCGCTTACCGTCAATGGCGGCATCTTCGACCTCAGCAATTTCAGCCAGACGGTTGGCGACCTTTCCGGCTATGGGCGGATTTTCGTTGGTGCCGGCAGCCTGACCGCCGGCGGCGCGGCCGACACCTCCTTCATCGGCCTCATCACCGGCAGCGGTACCTTCACGAAGGAAGGCACCGGCACGTTGACGATGGTCCCCAACACCACCTTTTCCGGCACATTCACGGGCACGACCAACGTCAATGCGGGAACGCTCAAGGTCAACGGCTCGATGGCGTCGAGCACTTTTCAGGTCAATTCCGGCGGCCGGCTCGGCGGTACCGGATCGCTGGGCGCCACGACGGTCGCCAATGGCGGCACGCTGCTGGGCGTTGCCGGCCAGACGCTCACCATGGCCTCGCTGACGCTGAACGACACCTCCAGCCTCAGCGTCTCGCTGGGGGCGGCGAACTCCATGCCCCTGTTCGACGTCACCGGCGCGCTGACGCTGGATGGCAAGCTGTCGGTGAGCGACGCCGGCGGCTTCGGCAACGGCACCTACCGCATCGCCAATTATGGCGGCACCTTCACCAACAATGGCCTGGTGATCGGCAGCGTGCCGCCGGGCTTCAACCCCGGCGACTGGTCGATCCAGAGCGGCGGCGGCGCGGTCAACCTTCTGGTGGCGAGCGGCGCCGGCGAACAATATTGGGACGGCGCCAACATGACGCCCGGCGTTGTCGCCAACGGGCGTGGCGGCAACGGCGTCTGGGATTCCTCCAGCACCAACTGGACGAATGCGGCCGGCGACATCAACGCCGCCTGGGCAAGCCAGAAGGCGGTGTTCGCCGGGACGCCGGGCACGGTGACGGTGGTCGGTGCGCAGACCTTCACCGGCCTGCGCTTCGTCTCGCATCCGACAGACTGGACCTACACGCTTGCAGCCGGTGCGGGCGGCTCGCTGGTCACCAATTCGGCGGCCACCGAAATCATCGTCGCCGCCGATCCGGGGGCCAGCGTCAACAACGCCATCGTCAATGTCGGCATCTCCGGCACGGGCAGCATCGTCAAGCTCGGCGACGGCTCACTCACGCTGGGCGTGGCCAATGCCTATCAGGGTGGCTCGACCATCAAGGAGGGCGAACTCATTGCGGCGGCCAATGGCGCGCTCGGCACCGGCGGGGTTTCGGTGACCGGCGCGCCGGCGGCAACATTGAAGCCTGTTCTGCGCTTTGCCGGCCCGGTCAGCGCCGGCGGCCTGTCGATCTCGACGCAGAACGGTTCCGTCGTGTTCGACAACCAGTCGAGCGCCGGCACGTCCACGCTCACCAACCAGGGTGACGGCAAGACGGTGTTCCTGGCCGGCAGCAGCGGCGGTTCGGCCGTCATCGCCAACCAGGGCGGCGGCACCACGGCGTTCCGCGGCGACAATGCGTCCAATGCGGCCAGGATCGTCAACCAGGCCGGCGGCAAGGTCGATCTCTCGACCTTCGACGCGGCGGGCCTGTGCAACTGCGTTTCGCTGGGTTCGGTGTCCGGTGACGGCGACATCCTGCTCGGTGCGCATACGCTTAGAGTTGGCGCGCTCAATCTCGACGAGATGATTTCGGGGGTGATTTCCGATGGCGGCGCCCTGGCCAAGGGCAGCTTCACCAAGGACGGCACCGGCAAGCTCATCCTGTCCGGCGCCAATACCTATCTCGGCACGACGACGGTCAATGCCGGCATTCTGCAGGTCGACGGCTCGCTGGGCTCGGCCGATCTTGTGGTGGCGAGCGGAGCCACGCTTGGCGGCAATGGTTCGATCGGAGGAGTGGCCGGCGGCACGGTGACCATCCAGGCCGGCGGCCATCATGCGCCCGGCGCCTCGATCGGCACGCAGACCATCAACGGAAATTACAGGCTCGCCGGCACGCTCGACATCGAGGTCGACACGGCCAGTGCCGACAAGGTCGTGGTGACGGGCACTGTCGACCTGACCGGCGGCACGCTTGCGTTGCATGAGCTGACCGGCACCGGCTGGCAGCCGAGCCAGACCTACACCATCATCGACAACCGGGGCGCCGGCGCGGTGACCGGACAGTTCGCCGCGATCAGCCATGTCTACGCCTTCCTGACGCCCGACGTGATCTACACCGGCGGCGACGGCAACAATGTCCTGCTGACGCTGACCCGCAACGCGGTCGACTTTTCGTCCGTGGCCGAAACGCCGAACCAGAGCGCGGCGGCCGGCGGCATCGAGGCGCTCGGCGCCGGCAATCCAGTCTACAATGCTGTCGCCCCGCTTTCGGCCGACGGCGCGCGCTTTGCCTTCGACCAGCTGTCGGGCGAGGTGCATGCGGCGGTGTCCGGCGTGCTGCTCGACGAGAGCCGGCTGCTGCGCGACGCAGCCCTTGCGCGGACGGGGGCTGCAATCGCCAATCCCGGCGTGCGGGGTTTCTGGATGCAGGGCGCCGGCCTCGCGCGCTCGCTCGACAGCGACGGCAATGCCGCCGATGTCGACGCCAGCACCGGTGCCTTCTTTGCCGGTGTCGATGCGACGGTGGCCGACGGCTGGACGCTCGGCTTCCTCGGCGGCATCAGCGTCACCTCGCTCGACGTCGGCGACCGCGCCTCCTCGTCCGGAATCACCAGCGTGCATCTGGCCGCCTATGGCGGCGGCATGGTCGACAGCGTGCAGTTGAAGTTCGGCGCCGGCTACAGCCATCACGACATCGACACCACGCGCGATCCGGCCTTCTCCGGCTTCAGCGACCAGCTGAAGGCCAGCTACGGCGCCAGCACCGTGCAGGTGTTCGGCGAGGCATCGCGCGCCTTCGATGTCGGCGCGATGAAGGTCGAGCCTTTCGCGGGCCTGGCCTATGTCCATTTGTCGACCAACGGCTTTGGCGAAGAGGGCGGCGCGGCGGCCCTAGCCTCCGAGGGCATCGCCAACGACGCCACCTTCACCACGCTTGGCGCGCGCCTGTCGCGGACGTTCACGGTCGACGGCTCGGCGCTCGAAGCGCGTGCCTCGCTCGGCTGGCGGCATGCTTTCGCTGACCTGCCGGCGGCGCGGTTGTCCTTCGCCGGCGGGGACGCCTTCACGGTGACCGGGGTGCCGATCGCGAGGGACGCGCTGGCGCTGCAGGCCGGCATCGACGTCGCCATCGGCCAAGCGAGCCGGCTCGGCTTCACCTATGACGGCCAGTTCGCCTCCGGGGCCATGGAGAACGCCTTCAAGGCAAGCTTCTCGACGCGGTTCTGAAGACGGAAAGATATTCGCCTGCGGTGGCGAGGGGCGCCGTTTGCTTGGGGGAAACCCTGCAATTCGTGCCGAAAGGCCGCCCGGAAAGATTCCATCAGGTTCTATTCCAGTCGATTTTCCGCTCAAGGAAGTCAAAGCGGCGATTTTACTGCCCAACTTGCACGCCGGCCCTGGTTGTTGGATAGTGACGCCAACGAACTGGGGGTTCGGGTGAAAACCAGGCGGATCGCCAGGGCTTCTGGCCCTGGCTGTCTCATTCCCAGATCCGGCGCTCAGGCGCAGGATGTCCATTGCCCTTCGCAGGACAGGATAAAGGGCGAGCTGTTTGCATCCGTATTGCGCCGGCTGGGTACCGGCGGATTGACAGCCTGATGCCGGCAGCGCCGGCAATCGAACAGGAGTGGCAAAGCAGTGTAGGTCTTGGAGGGGCAGGAGATGGGCAGGAACATCGTCGTCTTCGCCGACGGCACCGGCAACAGCGCCGCCAAGGCGTTCAAGACCAATGTCTGGCGCCTCTACCAGGCGCTGGACCTCACCGGGGGCGACCAGATCGCCGTGTTCAGCGACGGCGTTGGTACCTCGCAGTTCAAGCCGTTCGAGATCATCGGCCTGGCGCTTGGCTTCGGTGTCAAGCGCCGCGTGCTGGCGCTCTACAAGTTCCTCTGTCTCAACTATGAGCCGGGCGACAGGATCTTCGCCTTCGGCTTCAGCCGCGGCGCCTTCACCATTCGCGTGCTGGTCGGGATGATTGCCCGCGAAGGGCTGGTCAACTTCAAGTCGGAAGAGGAACTCGACCGCAACGCGCTCGCCGCCTATCGGGCATACCGCCCCCAGGCCTTCGGTTCCTCGCTGCCCTGGGTCGTGTTCGCCCGCTTCGTGCGCGACAGGGCGGTCGACCTTTGGAATGAGATCACGGGGAGCCGCCCCTACAGCGCGGTCAAACCCGGGGATGACGATGACCGTTCCGCCGCCAGGATCCGCGTCGCCTTCATTGGTGTGTGGGACACCGTCTCCGCCTATGGCCTGCCGGTCGACGAGCTGACCAAGGCGGTGGACAAATGGGTCTGGCCAATGACATTCGCCAACAGGGACCTTCTCGGTGCCGTCGATTGTGCCCGGCAGGCCTTCAGCATCGACGACGAACGGCGCACATTCTTTCCGATTCCCTGGAATGAACGCGCCGCGGCAATGGCCGATCCACGCCTGCTGCAGGTCTGGTTCGCCGGCTGCCATGCCAATGTCGGCGGCGGCTACCCGGACGACAGGCTTGCCCACATCCCCCTGTGCTGGATGATCGGCGAAGCCGCGGAGCAGGGCCTGCAATTCAAGAAGGATCTGGTCGCCGACTATTGGGACTACGCGTCCGAGGCCGGGCGCATCTACGATTCGCGATCCGGCATCAGCGTCTTTTACCGCTACCATCCGCGCGACGCCCAGGATCTGATGGAGCGTGACGGCCGGCGCATCAATCATGGCGTAAAGCCGCTGGTCGATGCGAGCGTCATAATCCGAATGGCCAAGGGATGCGACGACTACGCGCCGATCGCGCTGCCCGAACATATCGACGTGCTGTCGCCGCTCGGCGCACGGATACCTTTCACCGGCCTGCCGGACAATCGCCTGGCGCCGATGAGCGAGGCCGCCCTGATCGACAAATTGCCGCTCCCGGCCGGACGCAAGCGCGATCTGGCCGACATGGAAAACAACTTCCGCGAAGCGCTGGGCAAGCTCCAGGAGAACGACACCGGTGAGGCGCCGGCGTCTGGCGAAAAGGCCGCCGGCCGCGGTTATTCGCAGGGCCGCCTGGAACGCGCGCAGCTGATGCGCGACACCGTGTGGTGGCGCCGTGGGCTGTACTATGCGCTGCTGTCGATCGGGGTCCTGTTCCTGGCGTTTCCGCTGTTTGCCGGCTATGTCACGCTCGATGTCGGCGGTGAGCTCGGAAAGTCCGCCTCCGGCCTCATCGGGCCGATCTTTGGTCTGGTCAGCGGCTTGCTGCCTGGTTTTGCCGCGCCATGGATCGATGCGGTGGTCAATCATCCGCCGGCGGCCGCGATCCTGGCCGCGCTGCTTGGCATTCTCCTGTGGGTCAACGGCGTGTTGCGCACGCGCATCAACGACCGTGCGCGGGCCGCCTGGAATGTCAATGCCGGGCGCAGCGCGACAATGCTGCAATCAAGCAGGAATGACGCGCATCGCCGCACGTCGCTGTTGGGAGCGGTCAGCTTCGGCATCGGTGCCTTGGCCGTGTGGCTTGGCGGAAATTACTACACCGGCTGGGTCTTCGCCGCAGGGGCGCTCGGCTCGTTCGCAGCCTATCTCCTGCTGACCCGCAGGGGGCCGCGCCGCGGGGTCGCGCCGACCCCTGTCTCGCTCCGCTTCGCCCGCGCCGTGCGGACGAACCCGCTCGCCCAATGGGTCTACGACAAGCTGAGGGAACTTGTGCTGCCGGCGGTATTTCTTATCCTGTCGATCGGCCTCATCCTGTTTGCCGTCAACAAGGCCACATTCGAGGTCGCCGATTCGATGGGCGCGTTCTGCGCCAAACCCGGGCTTGGCGACCCGCCGGAAGGCGAAAGGCTGACGGGAACACCCTATCTCCTCCACACCGCCGACATGTGCGGCGACACCGGCAACTGGCTACAGGAAGGGGTTCGCTACGAGGTGGAGATTTCCATCATTACCGGGGACCCATGGATCGACGGAGACGGGGACAAGGACAAGGCGTGTGCCGATACACGTGGCCTCGCCAGCGGCAGCGTCGCGCATTATCTGGGAACACTGATGAAACGCTGGTGGGCGGAGCCTTATTTCAAGCCCATCGCCCGCGTTAGCCGCTTCGGCAACGACGAGTATGTCCTCAATGCCGTCGAGCCGGTGATCCCCGGCCAATGCGCGAACATGAAGCTGACCGCCGAGATCAAGCCCAAGGCATCGGGTGAGCTCTATGTCCATGTCAACGATGCGGTGTTCGGCCTGCCCGGCGTCTACGACTTCTTCTACCGTCACAACCATGGATCGGCCGAGGTGAAGGTCAGCAAGGTGAACGTGTTTCCCTGAGCCGGCTGGCCGTCACTCCGGCCCGCCGATCCAGTCGACCAGCAGGGCGGCAAGGCCGAAGATCGCGCCGATGGCACAGACACAGGGCCATCCGCCCCAGCTCCAGCCTATGCCGGCCAGCAAGGACCCGACGGCGCCGCCAAGGAAGAAGATGCCGACGAACAGGCCGTTGAGGCGGCTGCGCGCCTTGGGCTGCAACAGGTTGATGGCGCGGCGGCCGAGCGTCTGGTCGCCGGTGACGCCAATATCGAGCAGTACGGCGCTGGCGCCAAGCAACGCCAACGGTTGCCATGCGGCTCCGGACTGGGAGGAGCCGGCCCAGGCGGCGAGCGCCATCGCGCCGATCAGCACGAGATGGCAGACGATGGTGGCGGATCGCGTCCAGCCATGGTCGCCGGCGCGGCCGAACAGCGGCGTGACCACGGCGCCTCCGGCGCCGACCAGTGCGAAGAGCGCAATGCCGCGCTGGCCAAGGGCGAAAGGCGGCTCTGCCAGGCGCAAGGCCACCGCCGTCCAGAACAGGCTGAACGCCGCCATCACCAGGGCCGCCGTCAGTGCGCGGCGCCGCAGCATCGGTTCGTCGCGCAGCAGGTCGAACAGTGAGGCGATCAGCGCGCCGTAGGAGGACTTCACCTGAGGGCGCCGGCGCGGCAAGGTGAAGGCGAGTACGCAGGCGAGCAGGACCAGTGCGGTGGCGCTGAGGCCGTAGAAGGCCCGCCAGCCCCAGGCGCCGGCGACAAGGCTGGCCAGCGGCCGCGCCAAGAGGATGCCGATCATCAACCCGCTCATCACGTCGCCGATGACGCGGCCGGCCGCGCCGGGCGGCGCCATCGAGGCGGCGATCGGCACCAGGATCTGGATCGCCGAGCAGGCGGCGCCGAGGACGAACAGGACGATCAGCAGCGAGGCGATGGTGGGCGCGAAGGCGGCGACGCCAGCCGCCAGGGCGGCCGCCAGGAGCATGCGCAGGATCAGGGCGCGGTTCTCGGCGAGATCGGCCAGCGGCACCAGGAAGAACAGGCCGGCGGCATAGCCGAGCAGGGTGGCCATGGCGACGAGACCGACGCTCGCGGCACCGGCGCCGAGCGACGGGCCGATCAGCCCGACCAGCGTCTGCGGCGCGAACAAATTGGTGACGATGATGCCGGTAGAGGCGGCAAAAAGCAGCGTCTGCGGACCGGTGATGGTGCCGGCGGGCAGCCGCTCGCACACTTGGCCGTCATTGGTGTCGAGCATAAGGTCCTCAATAAGGTTGCATACTGGGTGAGGACTTTATGCCGAAGGATTATCATGCTACAATTCAATCAATTCGATAATGATTATGCGAGATACGCATGAATATCCATGATCTCGAAGCCTTCATCGCGGTGGTGGAAACCGGCTCGATCGTCGGCGCCTCGGCCAGGCTCAACCTCACCCAGCCGGGTGTCACGCGCCGCATCCAGAACCTCGAGGATGGGCTGGCGACGGCACTGCTCGACCGCCAGTCAAAGCCGCTGAAGCCGACCGCCTCTGGGCGCCAGGCCTATGAGCATGGAAGGCGCGTGCTGCGTTCGCTGGAAGATCTCAAGGCCGGCGTGTCGCCGCAGGGCGAATTGAACGGCGAGTTCCGGCTGGGGATCATGCCCTACCTGTCGGATGCGGCCCTCGCGCTGCCGCTCGACCGGCTGCGCGCGGCGTTTCCGAACCTCACCTTGCGCATCAAGTCCGGCTGGTCGCCACGGCTGGTGGAGCAGGCGGTGCGCAGCGAACTCGACGCGGTCGCGGTCTGTCTTCCCGACGGCGTCAAGCCGCCGGACGATCTGGCCTGCGACGATCTCGGCCTGCAGTCGGTGCTGCTGGTCGCGGCACCTGGTCTCGGCGTGCCGAAGCCCGTTGATCTCGCCACGCTTTCACGCTTTCCCTGGGTGATGAACGAGAATGGCTGCGGCTTCCGCGCCTTTATCCGCCACACGCTGGAGGCGGCACGTCTGCCTTTCCAGGTCGGGGTCGAGGCGATGAGCGCGGATCTGCGCATGTCGCTGGTCGCGCGCGGCCACGGCATCGGCCTCGTCACGCCGGCGGCCTTCGCCGAAAGCCCGTGGCGCGACAAGGTCGAGATCATCGACTGCACGGATTTCAAACCGCGGGTGCGGGCGTGGATGCTGCATCGCCCACCGGCCGGACGCCTCGGCCGGCCGATCACGCTGTTTCGCGACGCATTGCTGGAGGGGCTGGAGGCGCCGCTGCCGCTGTCGTCGTAGTGGTTGGCGAAACTGGCAGTTGTAGTGGTGCTCGCCATGGCTAGGATTGCCACATGAGGTACAATTTGCTGAACTTCGCCTTATCGCCAGCGCAAAAGGCTGCAGCGTAAGACGGCTGTGATTGAGTTGCGGAACTCTTTCAGGCGTTGGCGGGACAGAGGGGGCGCGAAGGAACGAGGCGTGTCCATTCTCGCATCGCCACCCGCGATCATCCCAAAATAGCATCCGGGCCGGCGCCGCAGACGATGGCGCAGACGCCCTCGCCCTGCTTCAACCGCGCTCGGCCCTCGGCCAGTGCCGCGATGGCGGCGGCGCCGCTGAGGTCGGCGGCGAGGCCCATCTCGAACCACAGGCTTTTGGCGGCGCGCAGCATCTCGTCGTCGTCGACCAGCACGATCTCGTCGACCTTGTCACGGACAATGTCGAAGATGCGGTCGTCGGTCTTGGCGCAGGCCATGGTCGCCACCGAGGTCGTCACCTTGTCCAGCGCGACATTGCGCCCGGCTTCGAGTGCGCGCAGCAGCACCGGCGAGCCTGTCGCCTCGATGCCGACAATGCGCACATGCGGCGCCAACGCCTTGATCGCGGTCGCGACGCCGCTGACAAGGCCGCCGCCGCCCATGGCGACAAGCACCGTGGTGACATCCGGCATCTGGTCGAGGATTTCTAGGCCGACCGTGCCTTGCCCGGCGACCACCGCCGGGTCGGCGAAGGGGTGGAAATAGACGGCGCCGGTTTCGCGGACGAAGGCCTGCGCCGCCTCGTTGGATTCGTGCCAGGCCGAGCCGACGATGTGGGTGGCCGCGCCCCAGGCGCGCAGCTTCTCGATCTTGGCCGGCGAGGCGTTGGTCGGCAGGAAGATGGTTGCCGGCACACCGGCCATGAAGCCCGCGCGGGCGGTAGCTATGCCATGGTTGCCACCCGAGGCGGTGACGATGCCATGCTTCAGCACGGCGGGGTCGAGCGAGAGCAGCCTGTTGGTGGCGCCGCGCGCCTTGAACGATCCGGTGACCTGCAGCAGTTCCAGCTTCAGCATCAGGTCGACGCCGCCGGCCAGCGGCGTCTTGAGGTTGCCGGCGGCGATCATCGGCGTGCGCCTGACATTGCCTTCGATGCGCGCGGCGGCAGTGCGGATGTCTTCCAGCGCGATCACGCCAGCTCTCCGTCATAGCGCGTGGCGACGGTGACGCAGCAATTGCCGACAACGACACGGCCGGGCTGGCGGCGGCCATAGACGATGCCGTCCGAGAGGTAGCGCACGGTCTCGGGCGCGCGGCCGGGATCGGCCAGATTGTGGATGCGGCCGGCGTCCTCGCCGGCATGCACCTCGGCGCCCAGCGCGTGGAACGGTTCGAACACGCCATTGGTGGTGGCCAGCACATAGCCGTCATGGCCGGGGATGCGCAGGATGTTTTCGGGCCTCGCGGCGGGCGGCCCGCCTGTCGGCGGCAGCACGCCGAGGTGGCTCAGCACATTGCGCACGCCCTTGCGGCAGATGCCGAGCGCGTCGAGCGAGACCGTACCGGCGCCGGCCATCTCGGTGCCGACGGTGGTCAGCCCGGCCCGCACCGATGTGGCCGTGGAGGTGCGCGGCTCGCCGAGATTGTCGATGACGACGGTGAGCGGAGCGTCGAAGGCGAGCGCCGCCTCCATGTTGCGCCTGCGGTGAGCGGCGTCGGGCGCCGGCTCGATGATGGCGCTGGGCAGGATGTTGAGCGAGGAACCGCCGGAGTGGAGATCGACATAGGCATGCCCAAGCGGCATGACGACGTCGCTGACATAGGCCGAGATCTGCTGGGTGATGGTGCCGGTTGGATCGCCGGGGAACGTGCGGTTGAGGTTCAGCCCGTCGACAGGCGAGGTGCGGCGGCCGGCCAGCACGGCCGGCAGGTTGATCGCCGGCAGGAAGATGATGCGGCCGCTGACCATGCCCGGGTCGAGATCGCGGATGAGTTCGCCGAGCGTGATCGGCCCCTCATACTCGTCGCCATGGTTGCCGGCCTGCAGGATGACGGTCGGCCCGTTGCCGTTCTGGATCACCGCGAGCGGAATGCGGGTCGCGCCCCAGGCGTCGTCATGCGGCGAATGCGGAATGTCGACGAAGCCGATCTGCTTGCCGGAACGGTCGAAATCGATGGTGGTGCGGGCGGTGGACATGCGGGCCATGTTTCTCTTTGAAACTCTGCGGGACTGGAGATGGCGAGGGAGGGGCGGCGAGGGCGGAAAGGCCTCCGCCGCCGAAAAAGGTCAGATCGGCGGCAGGGTCGGCAGCGTGGTGCCGATCCACTTCTGCGACAGCGCCGAGAGCGAGCCGTCGAGCATGCCGAGATGGATGTAGGTGTCGAGCCAGCGCAGCAGCTCCGGGCTGCCCTGCTGGATGCCGATGTAGCAGGGCGAGAATTGCAGGATGAATTTGGGCTTCAGCTGCACCTTGGCGTCCTTGTCCATCAAATCCTTGGCCACGACATCGGCGGTGGCCAGCAGTTGCGCCTGGCCGGAGGTGAAAGCGGCCGCGGCGGTGGCGTCGTCGTCGAAGCGCACGATCTTGGCGTTGGGCGCGGCCTTGGTCAGTTCGAGATCCTGCGTCGTGCCGCGCGCCACGGCGATGGTCTCGTCCTTGAGTTCGGCCGGGCTCTTCACCGTGATGCTGTCGGGGCCGAAGACGCCGATCGAAAGCGCCGCATAGGGCGAGGTGAAGGCGATCTGCAGCGCGCGCTCCGGCGTCGCGCCCATGGCGGCGATGACGATGTCGAGGCGGTCGGTGACCAGATAGGGCACGCGGTTGGCGCCGGTGATCTGCTGCAGTTCGAGCTTGACGCCCAGCGCCTCGGCGATCTTCTTGGCCATGTCGACATCGAGGCCGACCGGCTCGTTCTTGGCGTCGACCGAACCGAAGGGCGGCACGTCGATCGGCACGCCGATGCGTACCGTGCCGGCGGACAGGATTTTCTGCAGGTCGGCCGCTCGCGCCGGTATTGCCGAGACGGCGCCGGCCAGGAGCACGGCTGTGACGATCCTGGTGAGATGCTTGAACATGGAACTTCCCCTTTTTCTGGTTGGACTTTCTTTTCTTAGTGAAGGACGGCGCTCAGGAAGCTCCTGAGTTCGGCCGTACGAGGCTCGAGCAAGGTCTCACGCGCTGGTCCATCCTCGTGGATGCGGCCCTCGTGCATGAAGATCACGCGGTCGGCGACGTTCTTGGCAAAGTTCATCTCATGGGTGACGAGCATCATGGTCATGCCTTCGCTGGCGACGCTTTCGAGCACGCGCAGCACTTCGCCGACCAGTTCGGGGTCGAGCGCGGAGGTGATCTCGTCGAACAGCATCAGGGTCGGCTGCATGGCCAGCGAGCGCGCGATGGCGACGCGCTGCTGCTGGCCGCCGGACAACTCGTCGGGATAGGCAAGCAGCTTGTCGGCGAGGCCGACCTTGGCGACCACGGCGCGGGCGACTTCGCGGGCGGCCGGCGTGTCCAGCTTGCGCACCAGCTTCAGCGCCAGCGTGACATTGCGCTCGACATTGAGATGCGGGAACAGATTGTAGCTCTGGAACACCATGCCGGCGCGCTGGCGCAGGAGGTTGAGGTCGGCCCCGGGCGCGGTGACGTCGATGCCGTCGACGACGATGCGGCCGGCCTGCACCTTCTCCAACCCGTTGATGCAGCGAAGCATGGTCGACTTGCCCGAGCCCGAGCGGCCGATGACGGCGACGATCTCGCCTTTTTCCACGTTGAGCGAGATGCCCTTCAGCACCTCGACGGCGCCGAAGCGCTTGCGGATATCGGCGATTTCAACGAGCGACATGAAGTCTCCTTTCCAGCATGCGGGCGAGCTGGGAGAGGGAAAAGCAGATGACGAAATAGATGACGGCGGCGGTGAGGTAGACCGGCAGCGGGGCGAAGGTCGCGCCGCTGATGATCTGGCTGGCCCGGGTCAGTTCGACGAAGCCGATCAGCGCGGTGAGCGAGGTGTTCTTCACCAGCTGGACGAGGAAGCCGACGGTCGGCGCGACGGAGATGCGGATCGCCTGCGGCAGCACGACATGGCCGAGGCGCTGCGCATAGGTGAGGCCGAGCGCGGCGCCTGCCTCCCATTGCCGCTGCGACACCGATTGCAGGCTGCCGCGCCAGATCTCGCCGAAGAAGGCCGAAGCGTAGATCGACAGGGAAAGTGCCGCCGCCGTCCAGGCGTCGACCGAGAGGCCGATCAGCGGCAGGCCGAAGAAGAAGACGAAGAGCTGGCCGAGCAGCGGCGTGCCCTGGATCAGGTTGATCCAGGCGATCGCCAGCCAGTTGAGCGGCCTGAACGGGATGACGCGCAGGACGGCGACGACGATGCCGAGCAGGCCGCCGCCCACGGTGGCGGTGAGCGCCAGCAGCAGCGTCCAGCGTGCGGCCTCGATCAGGTAGACGATATCGGTGCCGCCAAATTCGCGGATCATCGGCGCGGCCTCCTGACGAAGACCATCCAGTAGACGCCGGCGAAGAAGGCCCGGAATCCCAGCGTCAGCACGAGATAGGAAACGGTGATCAGCGTGTAGGTCTCGAAGGAGCGGTAGGTGCGCGAGTTGATGAAGGCGGCCTGGTGGAACAGCTCGGTGGCGCCGATGGAGGAGACGACGCTGGTGGTCAGCATGATCAGCACGAACTGGCTGGCCAGCGCCGGGTAGATCGTCTTGACCGCCTGGAACAGCACGACATGGCGGAAGGTCTGGCCGGCGGTGAGGCCGAGCGAGCGGCCGGCCTCGACCTGGCTCTGGCGCACCGACTGGAAGCCGGCGCGCAGGATTTCCGCGCCATAGGCGCCCATGTTGATCGACAGCGCGATCAGCGCGGCGGTGTTGGCGCCGAGCTTGATGCCGATCGAAGGCAGGCCGAAGAAGACGATGAACAGCTGCACCAGCAGCGGCGTGTTGCGCAGCGCCTCGACATAGACGCGGGCGCAGGCGCGCAGCGGCATAAGCGGGCTGATCGAGGCCATGGCGACGATCAAGCCGATGGCAAGGCCGCAGAGCATGGTGACGACCGAGAACTGCAAGGTCAGCAGCACGCCTTGCGCGATCTCGGGGATATAGCGCAGCAGGACATCAAATTTGAAATTATAGCTCATGGATGCAGAGCGTCCCCCTATGCAACTCCAGGCAGATCGCTATTTTCCGCTCGGATTTGCTGGACACCACGCTATCGTCGCTTCATATGTGACGTCAAGCGTCATCTATGAAGCGGATGCAAATGACGGACGACAAGCTCAATTACAGCGCGCCGGCCCTCGAAAAGGGGCTGGATATCCTCGAATTGCTGGCCAATGCCGGCCAGCCCATGGGCACGCGCCAGATCGCGGACGAACTGGGGCGATCGAAGAACGAGATCTTCCGCATGGTCCATGTGCTGCTTGCGCGCGGCTATATCCAGCGCGATGAGGGCGGCGAGGGGCTGATGCTGTCAAACAAGCTGTTCGGGCTCGGCATGCAGACGGCGCGCGCCCGCGACCTGGTCAGCACGGCGGCCCCCATCGTCGAGCGCTTCGCCGAGGAGGTGCATCAGGCGGCGCATCTGGTCGTCGCGCATCGCGGCGAAACCGTCATCATCGCGGCCGCGTCGGGCGGGGCGGACATGAACTTCTCGCTCAAGCTCGGCTATCGCCGGCCGCTGGCGGATGCCCATTCCGGGCTGGTGCTGATGGCGTTCCAGCCGAAGCCCGTGCGTGACCGGATGATCGCCGAATGCCTGATGCTGATGCGCGAGCCGCCGGATCCGACGACGCTCGCCGCCGAACTCGACGCGGTGCGCGAGCGCGGCGCCATCATCCACGAGAGCCGCGACATCATCGGCGTGACAGACGTCGTCTGTCCGATCATCGCCGGCGATGGGCGCGCCGTGGCCTGCGTGACGGTGGCGGCGGTCAGCCGACGCAGTGCCGCGCCCAATTTCGAGGCCATGCTGGCGCGGCTGAAGCTCGCCTGCGCCGAGATCGCGCATGAGCTTGGAGGGTAGCGGGGCTCAGCCCGCGACGATGATGTCGCGCGGCGTGCGGGACAGCACCTGCGCACCGGTCGTGGTGACAAGCACATTGTCGATGATGCGGGCGCCAAGGCCTTCGGCGCCGATATAGACCGGCGGCTCGATGGTGACCACCATGCCGGCCTTCAGCATGTGCGGGCTGTCGCCGATCATGTGCAGCGGCTCGGCCCAGCTCGGCGGAAAGCCTGGCCCCAGCGCATAGCCGGATGTGTGGACACGGCAGGCTTCGAGCCCGGCCTCGCCGATGACGGCGCGGGCCGCGTGGTGCGGCACGGTTGCCGGCACGCCGTCGCGGATCGCCGCTATCATGGCGTCGCTGGCGCGCAGCACGATGTCGTGCAGTTCGGCCATGCGCGGCGTCGGCGTGCCCAGCGCGAAATTGCGGCCGATGGTGGCGGTGTAGCGGTTGAAGGTAGCGCCGAATTCGATGTTGCCGAAATCGCCATGTTCAAGCCGGCGTGCGGTCGGCGCGCCGTGGCTGTAGGCGGAGCGCGGGCCGGAGACGAGGTTGATCGGGCTGGCGGCGATGCCGCTGCCGTTGCGCAGCAAGCTCTCGTGGATGCCGCCGGCCAGCGCCAGTTCCGACAGGCCCGCCGCGAGCTCGCCGGCAAAACGCTCCATGCCAAGGTCGGCAAGGGCCGCCGCGCGCCTGATATAGCCGATCTCGGCCGGCGACTTCACCAGCTTCAGGCCGGCGATCAACTCGGTCGCCTCGGTGACCATGGCATCGCCGATGACGGCGCGAAGGCCGAGATAGTGATGCGGGTGGAGGTAGTAGGCCGGCACTTCGAGGCCGACGCGCCTGCCGAGCACGCCGTGGCGCCGCGCCACGCCGGCGAAGGCCGCGACCGGATCCTCGTTCTCGCCGCCGCCATAGCCCTGCACCTCGCCGGCAAGGGCGTCCGTCTCGAATTCATGCACCTCGCCCTGGCGTGTCAGCACGACCAGCGGCTCGTTGCGCGCGCCGACCAGCAGGCATTGGAATTCCTGGTAGCTCTTGGCGTCGCTGCCGGTCAGCCAATGGATGGAGGCGGGGTGAACGGCAACCAGCCAGTCGAGGTCGTGTGCGGCCATGGCGGCGCGGACACGCGCCAGCCGATCGGCGAACTCGGCGACGGTGAAATCGTGTTTCGACATCAGTCTCGCGTCACCGCCATTGCCTCGATCTCGATCAGCAGGTTCTCGAAGGCAAAGCCGGCAACGCGGATCGCGGTCACCGCCGGACCGGGCTCGGGGTAGAATTCGCGCTGCACGCGGGCAATCACCGCGCGCGTGGCCTCGATCCCGGCCCAGCTGCCTTCGGCGTGATAGTAGATATAGAGCTTGGCGACGTCGCTTTCGTCGAGCCCGCCTTCGGCCAGCGTGCGGCGGATGAACTCGAAGACGTTGCGGGTCTGCGTCTCCATGTCGTCGCCGACGGCCTGTGCCTTGTTGTCGGCCGAGATCTGGCCGCCGATGAAGGCGAGCCCGCCGATCTTCCAGCCTTGCGTGAACTGGGTGTTGGGAATGCTCCAGTCCCAATGGTCGGCAGGCTGCAGGCGCTGCTTGTCGTCGCCGAGCATGCCGATGCCCTCCACCTGGATCAGTTCGTCGGCATTGCCCATGCCCTGGATGCGCAGTCCGGCACCGGCCGCCGAAGGCACAGACATGTAGCGGCGGCGCACATTGGTCATCTTCTCCCAGTAGTCGGTTACCTCGCGGCCCTCGCCGAAAAAGCGGAAATAGGTGTTCTGGCGCATCAGGCTGTGGCGGTCGCCGCCGCCCGACCGCAGCATGGTGTCGAGGTTGCGGAAGGCCTCGTCGGTCTGCACCTCGATATCGCCGAGCCCGAGCACATTGCCCTCGGCATCGAGCGAGCGCTGGCCGCCGACAAACAGCATGTCACCAACCTTCCAACCATGGACGAAGGGCAGATCCTTGCGCCAGCGCCAGTGACCCGGCGGGTCGAGCAGCTCGCGCTTGCCGCCGATCACCACCCAGGCGTCGACCATCAACAGCGCGCCCTCGCGGTCGAGGCCGCAGCGGATTTCCGTGGTAGTCGGGCCGGGGGCCGCGAAGCAGCCGGCGCGCACGGCATCGAGTTCGTCGAGGAAGGCGCCGACGGCATCGGCCTCGCAACTGAAATAGATGTTGTGCTTGACCACATCGGCCATCCCGGCGCCGGCCTGGGCGAGAAGGGCCGCCAACCGGTCGAAGATGGCGCGCGCCTGACCGGTTATGCCGGTTGCGACGATATTGCCTCTGGCGTCCGTCGCCATCAGCCCGCCGATGAAGACCAGGTCGCCGGCGCGGACGGCCTGTGGCGTTGATCCTTCGATATCGCTGAATGTCTGCATCCGCACCACGTATCCTCCCCGCTGATTTTATACTTACTTACCTGCAAGTCAGTTTCTCGTCAAATGCTGGGGATGCCGCAAAGCTTCGGCGTCCAAGGCCAACGCATTTGGCTATGATGGAAGCATGGACGAGACCGACACCAGACAGGCGATCAAGGATA
Source organism: Mesorhizobium sp. HAY1-8B (assembly GCF_056868045.1). Classification (NCBI taxonomy): domain Bacteria; kingdom Pseudomonadati; phylum Pseudomonadota; class Alphaproteobacteria; order Hyphomicrobiales; family Phyllobacteriaceae; genus Mesorhizobium; species Mesorhizobium sp. HAY1-8B. The sequence goes on along the minus strand of NZ_CP200321.1, from coordinate 5,866,149 downwards.
CGGCGCTGGAGCTTCTGGTGCGTCATGGCTATCGCGGCACCAGCTTCGGCGATATCTCGGCGGCGCTCGGCACGACGCGCGCCAACATCCACTATCATTTCGGCAACAAACAGGCGCTGGTCGACGAGGTGCTTGGCGACTACATGCAGGCGACGCTGAGCGGCTTGCGCGCGGTCTGGTCGGCGGAGGGAGCCAGCCTGTCCGATCAGGTCGAGGCGATGATCGCCTACAGCCGCGCGCGTTTCAGCCATTTCAATCCGAGCGGTACCGAGGGGCACGGCTGGAGCCTGATCTCGCGGCTGCGCCAGGATGCCGATCTCTTGGGCGATCGCGGCCGGCAGATGCTTAGCCATTTCGGCGTCGAGCTCTCGGCTCTGTTTGCGGAGGCGCTGTCGTCGGCGGATCGGCGCGGCGAGCTTGCGCCCAATGTGGTGCCGGCCGACGCCGCGCTGCTGTTCGCGGTGATAGCCGACAATGCCGCGCCGATCACGCTTGCCGAGGGCGGTTTCGAGCGGCTGGAGCGGACCTATCGCAGCCTGCGGCAGATGATCGAGAACCGGCCCTGAACGGATCAAGGGCCGGCTCTATCCGCTTGTTTATCCTTGGCTAATCTCGCCCGCCTTGAGACGGGTGCGAAACTCCTCCAGCTCGGCATCGGCAATGCCGGCGATCTCGGTCTCGGCCGGATAGCCGCCGGCGGCGACCTCCTTGCGAAAGCCTGACAGCGCCTCGACGCGAGCATCGCGGACGGCCTTGTGGAGGGCGGCCAGATTGCCCCAGGCGCGGGCGTGGCGGGGCAGGCGGGCGCTTTCGCCTGATATGTCCGAGGTGAACAGGAACATCACATCGGCTGATGGACCGGAACCCAGCGAGACCGTGACCAGCCCGGTGCGGCGGTTGATCTCGGCCATGACCTCGGCTGGAATGATTTCGCATTCGACGGCGAAAGCGCCGGCATCTTCCAGCCGGCGGAAGCGGTCCCACAATTCGAGCGCCTCGATGGCGGTCTTGCCGACGGCGCGTATGCCGCCGACCCAGGTCGATTTGCGCGGCACGAAGCCGAGATGGCCCATCACGGGGATCTGCTCGTTGGCGAGCATGCGCACGGTCTCGTGGCCGCGTCCGGTGATGACGGCGTCGGCGCCGGCCGTGATCGCGCTGAAGGCGGTGCGCAGGATCTCGTCCGATGTCACCGCGTCGGCGAAGCCGAGGGCGGCGGTGACGAAGACACGGCGCGAGCCTTCGCGCACGCGCGCCACATTGGCGGCGCGGCACACCACCATCTCGATGCCGGCGGCCTCCGCCGCCGCAGCCTCGTCCACCGTCTCGGCCGTCACCTGCGCGACGTGCCGGCCGCTGCCCTTCAGTGCCCGCAGGCTGGCGACGGTTGCGCTGCGCTCGACCTCGCGGCCGCCGAAGTCGAAGATGCGGGGCATGTCAGCCCTTCAGCTTCTTCGCATAGTAGTCGGGCGCGACAACGCCGGGCTTGGAGAACCAGGCCGGCACGTCGACACCGGCATAGAGCAGGATGTTGCCCCAGGGGTCGAAGGCGCCGGTGCGCACGATGACCTTGGCCTTTTTGGCCATCTCGCCGAGGATGGTCTCGTGCGTGGTCGTCTCGAAATCGGCGTCCGGGAACAGGCGCTTGAGCTTCGCCAGCAGCGGCGCGTTGTGCACCGGCAGCGTGTCGGCATAGCCGACGCGCTCGGCGATCAGGTTCGCCGCGATCGGGCCGAGCACCGTTTCCAGGTCCGGCACGTCGGGCGAGATGGCGAGGTCGATGCGCCAGGCGCTCGACGGGATCGGAAAGCCCGCGTCGCAGACGATCATCAGATCGCCGTGGCCCATCGAGGCGATGGCGTGCGACAGTTCGGCGTTGAGCAGGCGGTTCCGGTTCATGTCGTTTCCTTCCAAGTTGTCTTGAGGGCTTGCGCATAAAGCGCGTCGGCCTGACCGCGTTCGGGCAGGCCGGGAATGACGCCGAGCCTTGTGCAGGCTATGCCACCGCAGACGACGCCGAAGCGCACGGCGTCGACAATGTCGCGGCCCTCGGCCAACGCCACGGCAAAGCCTGAGTTAAAGGCGTCGCCGGCGCCGGTGGTGTCGACCACCTCGACCGGCACGGCCGGCACCATGATGTCGAGCTCGTCGGTCAGGATCAGCGCGCCGCTGCGGCCAAGCGTCACCACGACGTTGCGCACGCCACGGCGGCGCAGTTCGCCGGCCAGTTCGCGTGACGAGCGCGGATCGTCGGCGGGCAGGCCAAGCAGGATGCGCAATTCGCTTTCGTTCGGCGTTAGATAGTCGACATTGGCGAAGATCGCGTCGGGAAGCTGGCGCGCGGGGGCTGGATTGAGGATGGTACGGGCGCCGTGCCTGCGGCCAAGCTCCATGGCGCGGGCGGCTGCGGGTATCGGCACTTCGAGCACGGTCATCACCACATCGCTCCGCGCAATGCGCTGTTCCGCGGTATCGACGACTGCCGCGTCCATCAGCTCGTTGGCGCCCATGTCGAGGATGATGAAATTCTCGCCCTTGTCGTTGAGGATGATGAAGCCGACGCCGGTGGCGCGTTCCGTCCGTGTCGTCACAAAGCTCGCATCGACGCCCTCGGCGGCATAGAGGTCGGTGGCGATGCCGGCGAGCTTGTCGGTGCCGATGATGGCGACCAGCGAGGAGGCGGCGCCGAGCCTGGAGGTCGCCACCGCCTGGTTCGAGCCCTTGCCGCCGGCGCCCATGTCGAAATCGGTGCCGAGCATGGTCTCGCCGAAGATCGGCAGTTTCGGCGCCCGCATGGTCAGGCCGACAGCGAAGCTGCCGACGATGGTGATCCTTGGTGCGGTCTGGGGTTTGCTCATCAATCGCCTCGTTCAGGACGCCATGGCGCGCGCCAGGATCGCTTCCTCGTTGATGCCGGCTCCGGTCAGTTCACCCGAAACGCGGCCATTGCGCAGCACCAGAACGCGTTCGGCGTTCATGATCAATTCGGGAATCTCCGACGAGATCATCACCACCGCCACGCCTTCGCCGGCAATGCCGCGCAATATGGCGTAGATTTCGGCCTTGGCGCCGACATCGACGCCGCGCGTCGGCTCGTGCAGCACCAGCACGCGCGGATTGGTGACGAGGCTGCGGCCCAGGATGATCTTCTGCTGGTTGCCGCCGGACAGCGTGGCGAGCTTCTGGCCGAGATGTGAAATGCGCGCATCGAGCCGGGCGACCTGCGCGCGGGCCTCGCGGCGCACGGCACCACGCCGCATGAAGCCGGCCAGCGAAAAGCGCGGCAGCGAGGCCGAGACGACATTGTTGGCGACGCTCATGCTCAGCAGCGCGCCGGCGCCGCGCCGGTCGGCCGGCACCAGCGCCATGCCGTTGCGGATCGAGGCCCGCGGGTCGGCGGCGCGCAATTCCGTGCCGTCGATGGTGACGCGCCCGCGCCGGGCGCAGAGGCCAAACAGGGCTTCGCCGAGCATGTCCTTGCCGGAATCCGGCAGGCCGCCAATGCCGAGAATCTCGCCGGCGCGGGCATGGAAGCTCAGCTCGTCCAGGCTCGGCGCGGTCAGCTTTTCGACGGCGAGCACGATCGGCGCGTCATGCGAGCGCGCCTCGGCCTGCAGCGACCACTGCGCCGCCGTGTCGAGTTCGCGGCCGACCATGGCGCGGATCAGCCGGTCCTCCGACAGGCCGTCATTGTCGATGGTCTCGATGGTGCGGCCGTCGCGCATCACGGTGATGCGGTCGGCAAGGTCGAGCACTTCCTTCAAATGATGCGAGACGTAGATGACGGTGACGCCTTCGCCGCGCAACTGTTTGACGATCTCGAACAGGCGGTCGCTCTCGCGCTTGGAGAGCGCCGAATTGGGTTCGTCCAGCACCAGCACGCGGGCGCGCTGGCGGATGGCGCCAGCGATCTCGACCAGCTGCATCTCGGCCACCGACAGGCGCGAGACCCTGGTGTCGGGATCGAGCGCGCCCATGCCGAGCCGGGTCAGCGCCTCGCGCGCCTCGCGCCGCATCTCGTCGCGCGGCACCAGCGACACGACGGAGCGCGTCGCCATGTCCGACATCATGATGTTCTCGGCGATGGTCAGCGTCGGGCAGAGCGCCAGTTCCTGGTAGACCACCGTGATGCCGGCGGCGCGGCTGGCGAGCGGCGAGGCGATAATTGCCGGCTTGCCGTCGATGCGGATCTCCCCGCCATCGGGCTGCAGATCGCCGGCCAGCATGTTCATCAGCGTCGACTTGCCGGCGCCGTTCTCGCCGATCACGGCATGTACCTCGCCGGCGCGGAAGGCGACGGAAATACGATCAAGCGCCAGCACGCCGGGGAACCGCTTGGTCAGGCCGGAGATTTCGACGATCGGGGCAGGGGTCTGTTGTTCTGTCATCGGCTGGCTGGCCAGGCGGGCCCGCCGGTCCCGAGGACCGGCGGACCGCAAGGCTGGCTTGTTACTTCTTGGCCACCTCGGCGATGTTTTCCTTGGTGTAGATGCCGACGCCGGTATCGACATTGTCGATCGGCTCGCCCTTGAGGAACTTGACCAGCAGGTCGACGGCGGCAAAGCCCTGCTTCTCCGGCGCCTGGTCGATCGTGGCATCGACATTGCCGTCCTGCACGAGCTGCACCGTCTGGTCGAGCAGGTCGAAGCCGACCACCTTGACCTTGTCGGCGGCCTTGTTGCGTTCCACCCAGGTGCCGGCGGCCGGCGTCGAGCAGCATTCGAGCGACAGCACGCCCGAGATCGACGGGTTGGCGAGCATGGCGTTCTCGATCGCCGAATAGATCTTCTGCGGGTCGGTGCCGGTGTTGAGCGTGTTGACAACTTCGATGCCGGGCTCGGCCTTGAGCGCTTCGCGAGCGCCTTTCTCGCGGTCGAGCGACCATTGCGCGGCGGCGTCGATGGTGGTGATCATCACCTTGCCCTTGCCGCCCAGCACCTTGGACATCAGCTTGCCCGCCTCGCGGCCGGACTGGACGAGGTCCTGGCCGGCGAAGGCGAGGCGCTTGCTCTGGGGATTGTCGGTGTTGAAGGTGACGACCGGGATGCCGGCGGCAATGACGCGGTCGATCACCGGCGCCAGCGCGTCGGTCGAGACCGAGGAGATCGCCAGGCCGTCCATCTTGCCCATCAGCGTCTCGATCTCCGAGATCTGGCCGTCGGCATCGGCGCCGACCGGGCCGATGAACTGAGCGCCGACCTTGTCCTCCTTGGCGGCGCGCTCGACGCCCGCCTTCATGAACGGCGCGAATTCGTTGGAGACGTCATGGTAGGAGACGTAGAAGTCGAGCGGCTGGCCGGCATCGATCTTGGCCTTGATGCGGGGCGCAAGCTGGAAATCGGCGAGCTTGGATTCGGCATGGGCCGAGAGCGGAAGAAGGCCGATCGCTGCCGCGAGAATGACGTGTCTGATGTTCATGGATAGTCCTCCCTTTTTGGTTCTGGTTGCTTCTGTCTTCTGCGATTAACCCGCTCGGCGCGTGCTCCATTTGTCGATGCCGACCGCGATGATGATGACCAGGCCGATCATCAGTTCCTGCACGAAGGGCGACACGCCGAGCAGCACTAGGCCGTTGCGCATGACGCCGATGATGAGCACGCCCAGGATGGTGCCGAGGATCGTGCCTTCGCCGCCCGACAGCGAGGCGCCGCCGACAATGGTCGCGGCGATGACGTCGAGCTCGAGGCCAAGGCCGGTGCGTCCGGCCTGGCTGGAGGGCAGGAAGGCGAGGCCCAGAATGCCGGCGAAGGCGGCAAGCACGCCCATCAGGATGAAGGCTGATATCTTGACCTTGTTGACGGAAATGCCGGAAACGCGCGCGGCCTTGGCGCTGCCGCCGACGGCATAGACGCGGAAGCCGAAATTGGAGAAGGACAGGACAAGCCAGGCCAGCACCGCGACGATGACCAGGAACACCAGCTGCATGGGAATGATGGTGAAGAGATAGCCCTGGCCCATGAAGGAGAAGGCCTGCAGCACATCGGGCAGCGCGCCATTGCGGGCGTTGACCGTCACCGGCTGGCCGTTGGTCAGGATCAGCGCTGCACCGCGCACGATGGACAGCATGCCGAGCGTGGCGATCAGCGAGGGCAGGCGGCCATAGGTGGAGAGCACGCCGTTGATGAGGCCGATGACGACGCCGGTGGCGAGGCCGACGCAGATCGCCGGCAGCAGTGCCCAGCCGGCGATGATCAGCATGCCGGTGGCGAGGCCCGAAAACGCATAGGTCGAGCCGACCGACAGGTCGACCTCGCCCGCGATCAGCACGAACGTCATGCCGACCGCCATGATCCCGAGCAAGGAGATCTGGCGCCCGACATTGAGCAGGTTGAGCGATGTCAGGAATCCATCGGTGGCGAAGGACAGGAACAGGCACAGCACGAGCAGGGCGATGAACACACCTGCCTCGCGCGCCCGCAAAAGCCGCGCCAGCGTGAATCGGTCCGTGGCTGGCGCGCGCGCGCCGGTCCTGACCGCATGGGCCATACAGCATCCTCCCTCAGCGTGATCGGCCGGTCCTCACCAGCGTGACCACTCTTCCATTCCATCGACCCGAGCCGAGCTCGTGCGCGGGCCGATGCATTCGTGCCGATCCCAAACTGATTCAGGGTCGGGCTCTATCTCCCTGTTCAGCCATGATCTTTCGGTGAGCCGTGTGCGGCTCCGGGGATCATGGCCATGGCGTGGGCGTCGCCGCCCATGCCGGTATTCTCCGGCGTCAGGACGCCTGGCGGAACGAACCGGCCGGCACCTTGCGCAGCTCGTCGAAATTCCCGTATTCGCGAACCTTCTTGAACGGCGCGTTCTCGACGGCGTTGTAGGAGCAGATGTAGCCCCAGCGATAGGTGTCGGACCGGTTGGCATCGGAGCGGTGCAGGAGATTGCCGTCGAAGATCAGCGCGTCGCCGGCTTCCATCTCGACATAGATGTGCTCGTAGCGCTTGAGTGCTGCTTCCAGATGTTCCTGTTCGACATTGGTCTGGTCGTTCTCGCGGATATGATTGAGGCGGCCGAGCTTGTGCGTGCCCTTCAGCACCTGCAGGCAGCCATTCTCGCGGGTTGCCTTGTCGAGCGCGACATAGATGCTCATCATCTCCGGCGCCAGGCAGCCGTAATTGTACCAATAGCCGAAATCCTGATGCCATTCCCAGGCGCCGCCCTCATTGGGCTGCTTCATCGTCATCTTGTGGCTGTAGAGGTAGATCGGCTTGCCGACGGCGTCTTCCGCCAGATCGACCATGCGCTCGTCGCGGGCGAGCAGCCCGTATTTGTCGTCCTCGGCCTTGGTCCACATCTTCAGAAGGGTGGTCTTGCCCTCCTTGTCGCCCTTGGCCATCACGGCGCCATTCTTGTTTTCCGCTTCCAGCTGCGCGCGGGCATGGTCGCGAAAATCCTCCACTTCCGCCACGCTGAGCAGTCCTCTGCGGATAATATAGCCATCACGGGCGTAGTCTTCCGCCTCTTTCCTCGTCATCGCCAACATCGTCTTGCCTCCCTGGACTGTCGGGCCGTCAGCGGCGCAAGGCGCCGGGAAAACCCGTGAAACTGGGGTTCTCGGCAAAAGCCCGCAGAAATCCCCGACCTCATGCGAGCAACCATAGCGACGCTGGGCGGCGAACAAAATGGACAGCAAGACGCTTGTTTTGTATAAAACGCGCATATGAGCAAGACGGATGTTTTCGAGAGTTTCCACTATGTGCCGGCCGCGGGCTGGACGCGCACGGCCTTCAGCGTGCTGCGCGCCGGCAAGGTGGCGGCGGCGCGCGATTACCGCATAGAACGGCCGGTCTATCCCGGCCAGGACATCCTCTACTGCCTGTCGGGGAGGGGCCATGTCGAGACGCTTGGGCAGCGGCTGGACGTGCGCGCTCACCAGCTGGTGTGGATGGCCAACGAGGCGCCGCATGTGCATTGCGCCGATCCGGACGAGCCGTGGACGCTGTTGTGGTTCCGGCTCGACGGTCCGGATCCGGCGATCCTGCGGCGCAAGCTGTTCGGCGAGGGCGTGTTGCGCACCGCCTTCACCGAAGCCACCAGCCCGGCGCCATGGTTCGAGCGGCTGTTTTCGGCGCTGCGTCGGCGCGACGCCGGTCTCGACCTGCGACTGAACCAACTGGTCGCCGAGTTCCTGCTTCTGGTCGACCGCGCGGTGAACGGCGCCGGCAATGACGATCTGCCGAAGCCGCTTGCCTCGGCGCTCGACGCCATGCGCGCCGAACCCGGTTTTGCGTGGGCGGCATCCGATCTTGCCGCCGTCACCGGGCTGGGCGCCTCGCAGGTGCGGCGGCTGTTCCAGAAACATCTGCGCACCAGTCCGCACCAATGGCTGATGCGCGAGCGGCTGATGCAGGCGCAATCGCTGCTGGTGCAGGGTGATCAGCCGCTGGCCGAAGTGGCGGAAGCCTGTGGCTTCTGCGACGTCTATCATTTCGGGCGCGAGTTCAAACGCTCCGTGGGCATTTCGCCGGCCGCCTGGCGACGCAGCGAGTTGAGCGCGGCGCCGGGGCGGTAGGAGAGGGCATGGATGGTGGCGGCTTATCTCGGCCGTTAGCGGAAACGCCCGACACTTCGTCATCCACGGGCGGAGCAAGGAGCGTAGCGACGCGGCGCAGACCCGAGGATCCATGCCGGGACTCCGATGCGCTGCCACGGTGCAGAATCCTGCTCCGCTGCACCCTCGGCCAAGGTGGCGGCATGGATCCTCGGGTCTCCGCGACGGAGCTTCGCTCCTGCTCCGCCCGTGGATGACGAACGCGAGGTGGCTTCGGCCAATTCCAATGCTGTGCGCCGAGTCTTTTCAAGCGTTTGAGCGCGCCCGCTCAGATTCTGAGTCGGCGCCCGAGACGCTCTGGCCCTTGAGAATCCCTCTGCCTTCAGCAACATGACGAACATGAACAAGCCGACTTCCATCGCACCGCGCAAATCGCAAATGGCGCTGACCGAGGAACTCGTCGCGCGCACCATGCGCGTGGTCGAGGATGCCGGGCCGACGCCGGGCATGGTCCATATGCTGGACGCCGACTATGCGCGGTTTCGCGACGAGATCCTGGCCTCGGCACCGCCTGGACCGCTGAAGCTGTTCGCCTACGGCTCGCTGCTGTGGAAGCCGGCCGGCGAGGTCAGGGGAGGCGAGCGTGCGGTGGCGCGGGGCTGGCACCGGTCGTTCTGTTTCACGGTGCAGCGCTTTCGCGGCACGCTTGAGCAGCCCGGCCTGATGATGGCGCTCGACCGCGGCGGCCAGTGCCAGGGCATGGTGTTCGAGATCGCCGAGCCGGTCGCGGCCAATCTGGAAGCGCTGCTGCGCCGCGAGATGACCATCCTGCCCGCCGTCAACGTGCCGCGCTGGCTGCGGGTCGGCACGGAAGGCGGAGCGGGCCGGGCGCTTGGCTTCGTCGTCGATCCCGCCAATCCGCGCTATGCCGGCAAGCTCGACAGGGCTGCGGTGGCGGCGACTTTGGCCAGGGCCGTCGGCCATTGGGGCTCGGGCGCGCAATATCTGTTCGAGACGATCCGCCACCTCGACGCCTTCGGGATACGCGACCGCAATCTGTGGCAGTTGCAGGAGCTGGTGGCGCAGGAGATCGGGCGAGTGCATGCAGGGGTCTAGTGGCTCTATACCAATCGCCTGCGTCGACGGATCGCTTGTCTTCACGATTGGCGGAAGCCGCTCAACTTCGTCATCCCTGGGCGAAGCAGGAGCGAAGCTCCGTGGCGGAGACCCTGGGATCCATTCCGTGACCTCAGCCGCGGAGTGCAGCGGAGCAGAATTCTGGACCGTTGCAGCGCATTGAAGTCGCGGCATGGATCCCTTGGGCTGCGGAGCAGCTCCAGGGGTCTGCGCCTCGCTCCTTGCTCCGCCCGTGGATGACGAAGCGGTGGATGTTTCCGGCCAATTTCCATCCAGTTGGTACCGCCGTCTAGGCTTCCTTCCGCACTCCAAGCGCCATGCGAGCCAGGAAATCCCGGAAGCTTTCCGGCGGCTTACCCGCAAGCGCGATGAAATCGCTGGAGGTCGTGGCGTAGCGACCCTCGGCGATCGAGGCGCACAGGGTGGCGAAGGCCTGCGGCCAGGGGGCGTCGAGGCGTGCCGACGCGGAGGCCAGGTAATCGTCGAGGGAGCAGCGACGATAGCGCAGGGGCTGTCCTGTCGCCTCGCCATAACCTGCGGCGATCTCGTCAAAGTTCAGCGTCTGGTTTCCGGTGATCGTGTAAAGGGCGCGGGCGGCGCCCGGTCTGGCCGCCACCGCCGTGATGGCCGCCGCAACGTCACCGCGCGAGACAGGCGCAACCAGGCCCTGTCCGGCAGGCAGCACCAATTCCCCCGAGGCTGGCGCCAGCCAGGTGTCGAGGATGAAGTCGCTGTAGAGGCCGCAGCGCAGGATGGTCGAGGGCAAGGCGGCCAGCCGGAGCTCCGCGTCGCGGTAGGCCGGTGCGTAGTAGAAAGGCGAGGATTCGCCGATATCGACGATGCTGGTGAAGGTGATGTGGCGGACAGACGCCGCCCCTGCTGCCTCGATGGCGTTGGCGTGATGGCGCAAGACCGTGTCCGCATCGCCATCGCTTGAAATCAGGACCAGTGCGTCGATGTCGGCGAAGGCCGCCTTCAGAGAGGAGACATCCTCGTAGTCACCGACGCGCAGCGCTGTTTCCTGGGGCAGGCGCCCTTGCGCGGCCTCAGGCTTGCGGACCAGCGCGGCGACCTCATGGCCTGATGACACCAGCCTCGAGACGACGGCGCATCCGACATGGCCGGTGGCTCCGGTGACGAGGATCATTCCTGCCGCTCCAATCTCGCTCTTGACGAACATATATCCCTGTGGTTATACGTCAACCAATAGCCAACGGGTTATCGATCCGACATGCCGGACGCTCATGACATGCTCTTCAGGACACTCGCGGACCCGACCAGGCGGGCGATCTTCGAACGGCTGTGCCGCCAGGGCGAGCAGACGGTGGGGGCGCTGACGAGCCAGTCCGGGGTCTCGCAGCCGGCGGTGTCGAAGCATCTCGGCGTGCTCAAGCAGGCCGGTCTGGTGCGCGACCGCCATGAAGGGCGCCAGACGCATTACAGCGCGCAGCTTGGCGCGCTGGCGCCGCTGATGGACTGGACGCGTGAGATGGCCGGGTTCTGGGAGAGCCGGTTCGACGATCTCGAGGATTTGCTCAAAAGGATGGACCAATGAACGATAGTGCCACCGAGACTCGCACTGTCGTCGTCGAGCGGGAGATTTCCCATCCGCCGGAAAAACTCTGGCGCGCGCTGACGCAACCGCACCTGATCGAGGAGTGGCTGATGAAGAACGATTTCAAGCCTGATGTCGGCCACCGCTTCAACATCAGCGCCGATTGGGGCGGCGTGCTGGACTGCGAGGTGCTGGCCGTCGAGCCGAACAAGACGCTGTCCTACAGCTGGAACCTCGCGCACCAGGATCCGGCGTTCGATCTCAGGAGCGTGGTGACCTTCACGCTCACCCCGACGCCAACCGGAACGCATCTGCGCATGGAACAATCCGGCTTCCGCCCCGATCAGCGGCGCGCCTATGGCGGCGCAAGAACCGGCTGGCCGCAGTTTTTCGAGAAGCTGGAACAGCTTCTCGACCGGACGGACTGACCGGCCGATTGAACCTTATGCCTGACCAAACAGGGCGGCTTGCCGCCAGCAAAACCTATGGAGAAAGACGATGAAGATCAAACTGACCAGCATCCATGTCGACGACCAGGACAAGGCGCTTGCCTTCTACACCGGTGTGCTGGGCCTGACCAAGAAGGCCGATTTCAGCAATGGGCTGTTCCGCTGGCTGACGGTCGCCTCGCCTGACGAACCCGAGGGCACCGAACTGCAGCTAGCGCTCAACAACCAGCCGGCGGCCAAAGCCTATCAGCAGGCGATGTTCGAGCAGGGCCAGCCGGCGGTGATGTTCTTCACCGACGACGTCAAGGGCGATCATGAGCGCATCAAGGCGCGCGGCGGCACGTTCGCCATGGCCCCGACCGAAGTGACCGGCTCGACCATCGCCAAGCTGAACGATGGCTGCGGCAATCTCATCCAGATCACCGAACTGGCGCGCTGGTAGCGGCGCCCGGGTGGTTTCACGCGTCTTTCTACGGGAGGTAAAATTGGATTGGAGCAAGTGGATCAGGCAGGCGCATCGCTGGCTGTCGATCATCTTCACCGTAACCGTCGTCGCCAACTTCGCCACCATGGCGTTTGGGCAACCGCCGGCCTGGGTGGTCTATTCGCCACTGCCGCCGCTTTTTCTTATGCTGTTCAGCGGCCTCTATATGTTCGTGCTGCCCTACATTGCGAAGGGACGCGGCGTGCAGCGCGTCAACGGCTAGGAAGGGAGGGAAGGCATGGCAAAACCGAACAGGCCCGCGGCAAACGTTGAGCCGCAGCTGCTTTCGGGCGGCAACCCGCAGATCGCCAAGGGCTATGGCGACGCCCCGGTGCAGGCCTATATCGCGGCCATGCCGGGCTGGAAGCGCGCGATGGGCGGGTGCCTCGACACGCTCATCGAGCGCGCCGTGCCCGGCGTGCACAAGGCGGTGAAATGGAACTCGCCGTTCTATGGCATCGAAGGCGAGGGTTGGTTCCTCAGCTTCCATTGCTTCACAGCATACATCAAGGTGGCTTTCTTTCGCGGCATGTCACTTGATCCGGTACCGCAGGGCGAATCCAAAAGCCGTGACACGCGCTACCTCGACATCCATGAGGACGATCCGTTCGACGAGGCGCAGTTCAACGCCTGGGTGAAGCAGGCCAGCCACTTGCCTGGCGAGCGCATGTGAGCGCGCTATTGTTCATTTTTTGAGGAGAATGGCATGACCGGATCGCAGGAGAGCAAATCCCCCTCCGAACTGATCGACGGCAGGATCACGGAACTCGGCGACTGGCGCGGCGAGATGCTCGGTCGGCTGCGCGCGCTCATCCATCAAGCCGATCCCGATGTGGTCGAGACGTGGAAATGGCGCGGGGTTCCGGTGTGGGAGCATGGCGGCATGATCTGTACCGGCGAGACCTACAAGAGCGTCGTCAAGCTGACCTTCGCCAAGGGGGCGGCGCTGCCCGACCCCTCGCGCCTGTTCAATTCCAGCCTCGAGGGTAACACGAGGCGGGCTATTGATTTTCAGAAGGGCGAAGAGGTTGACGAAGAGGCTTTCAAGGCGCTGGTGCGCTCCGCCGTGGCGCTGAACAAGTCGAAGGGTCGAAAGTAATTCTGCTGCGTCATCGCCACTACGCATGAATGTCAACGTCGGCGCCGCCCCTCACTGTCCTGCCGGACATCTACCCCGTAAACGGGGCGAGAGGGGCTGGAGCAACGCCAGCCAGCCACTCCACAAAGCCAGCCGCGTTTACGATCTGGGAAGCTTGATGGTGCTAGACATCTCGGAATGATGGCTGGCCGGGTTGGCCGGCCCCGGATGGATTTGCCATGAACAGCCCGATGCGCATGCCGTGGGTGGACACGGCCAAAGGCCTCTCGATCATCCTCGTGGTCATGATGTATTCGGCCTACAACACCGGCGAGTACACGGGCGGTGTCGGCTTCCTGCACTATGTCATCGGCTTCGCGACGCCGTTCCGCATGCCGGAATTCTTCCTGATCTCCGGACTGTTCCTGTCGCAGGTGATCGACCGGCCGTGGCGGCGCTATGTCGACCGGCGCGTCGTCCACTATCTCTATTTCTACGTGCTGTGGGCGATCATCTCGATCGGACTGAAGATCGGCATCTTCAGCCGGGATCCCGGCGGCATGCTGCACGACCTCGCAATGGCCGTCGTCCAGCCCTATGGCGTGCTGTGGTTCATCTACATGCTGGCGGTGTTCGGCCTGGTCGCGAAGCTCTTGCGGCAATTTCGCGTGCCGGCCTGGATCGTCATCCCGGTCGCTGCCGGCCTGCAGATGTGGGCGCCGCATCCAGACAGCTATGCGCTTGAACAATTCGCGGCCTATTTCGTGTTCTTCTATCTCGGTTTCGTGCTGGCACCGTTGGTGTTCCGGCTCGTCGAGTGGACGCAACCCCGCCCGATGCTGGCCGTTGCCGGCCTGGCTCTGTGGGCTGTCGTCAACGGTCTGCTCGTCTATTCGCCGGGCTATGCCATGCAGCCGGTCGGCATGCAGATGGGCCTGGCGGCATGGCCGCCGCTGCATCTCACTCTGGCCGTCGCGGGCGCCGTGGCGCTTTGCGTTCTTGGCGGCTTCCTGTCGCAATTTGCCGCCATGGAATGGCTGCGCTGGCTCGGCGAACATTCGCTGGTCGTCTATGTCGCCTTCACCATCCCGATGTCGCTCTTCCGGGGCGCCGCACTTGCAAGCGGCCTGCTGACCGACACGGGCGTGCTCAGCCTGGCGGTGCTGCTGGTCTCGATCATCAGCCCTGTCGTGCTCTACCTCATCATCCAGCGCGTCGGCTTCGGCATGTTCCTGTTCGAGCGGCCGGCCTGGGCGCATGTCGACAGCGGCGCGCCGCAAGCGGCATCGAAGACGGCGCTGCCTGCCACCGCCGCCCAATCAAGCCGGACATAGTCGTGAGAGCGGGAAGGCCCGCCTCAGCCGTCCCGCAGCCACCCTGCCATGCACGCTATCGCCAAAGACCCGCTGCTTGGAAATGTGTGCGTGCCGTGGCCACTCCCATGGGGCGAGGAGCCTCACGGCTTGTCAGCGAAGTCTTAAGGGCTGTTGCGCCATGGTGGTCGCCCGCCAGGAGTTTCTCCATGCCCGATACATCATACACCCCGAAAGGCCCGGCCTCGCAGCCCGGCAAGCGGGTGGGGCAAGGCAGCGCCGACGAACAGCGCCGCGATGCCGCAACCATCGCCAGGCTCAAGGCGGAACTCGCCGCGCAGGCCGCGCTGATCGCCACGCAGCAGGTTTCGCTGGCGCACGGCCGCAAGATCTTCGACCGGGCGTCGGTCGCGGCGCGCATCGGCGTTTGGGAATGCAGCCTGCCCGACGAGCGGCTGACCTGGACCGATGTGATCTATGATCTGTTCGATCTGCCGCGCGGCGCCGCGCTCGATCGAAGCGAAATCATCAAGTGCTATCCGGCGGAGTCGCGCAAGGCGCTGGACAGTTTGCGCAGCCAGGCCATTGCCGAACGCAGCGGTTTTACCCTCGACGCCGAGATCACCACTTTCGCGGGACATAGCCGCTGGATCCGTATCACCGCGAGCGTCGAGTGCGAAGCCGGCGTGCCGGTGCGCATCTTCGGCATGAAGCAGGACATCACCGAGGAAAAGATCCTGTCGGATCGGATGCGCTATCTCGCCGAATTCGACGCCATGACGGGGCTTGCCAACCGCGCCCGGTTCCAGGCGCGGCTGGCGCATGCGGACGAAGCACGTCCGCTCGGCGCGCTGCTTTTGATCGACCTCGACGGCTTCAAGGCGGTCAACGACACGTTCGGCCACGTCATCGGCGACGAGTGCCTGAAGGCGGCGGCCGAGCGCCTCGCCGGCGGATGTGGCGAGGCGGAATTGGTGGCGCGTGTCGGCGGCGACGAATTCGCGGTGCTGCTCGGGTCGCATCTCGACCGCGGTGCCGTCTCCGGCGTGGCGCGCGACATCATCGAGGCGATGGGCAGGCCGGTCGCGATCCGCGGCCAGTCGCCGAAGCTCGGCGCCTCGGTCGGCATAGCGTTTGCCGGGGCAGGCTCGCCTTGCGACCTGTTCGCGCAGGCCGACACCGCGCTCTATGCCGCCAAGGCGGCGGGCCGCAACACGTTCCGCATCTTCAAGGCGGAAGCCGGCGCGAAAGGCCGCAGTGCCGCGGCATAACCACTAGGCCTTCCTGGTCTCGAGGCGGGGAGGCATTTTGCAACGTGCCAACAGAACGCGCTCCGCGCTTAACTTTTCCGCAAGCATTTGCCGGTTAGGTCGACCGCGATGGCCTCGTGGCGGAGCGGCGACGCTGGAGACTGCAAATCTCTGAAGCCTCGGTTCGATCCCGAGGCGAGGCCTCCAAAAGTCACTTAGAAGAGACCCTGCGCCGGACCTTATCGCGGCCGATTTGCGCGTTCCGGCCGTGAAGGCGAGGGGCGAGCTTAAAACCATTTATTTGAATTTGGCATGCAGGGCGCTCGCCAAAAGAGTGCTATGGCAAGGGGGCGGGCATGCTTGCTCCGATTTTCCCCGACATTCGAGGTCATTTTCGTGCGTGAACCGTCGCTGCTGCCCGTCTTTGGAAAACTTGGCACCAAGCCACCCGTCCTCGTCAAGGTGGCGCCGGCCGCTTCGGCAGGCATCGTGTCGCGCTTGCGCGAGGCTGTCGCCACGCATGGCGGGATGGCGCTGAAGCTGTCGGTGATTGCCTGGACGATGCTGGTCCTGGGCGCGGTGTTTTTCATGATGCAGGGATGAGCAGCATGGCAAATCGATACGCACTGCGCATGGACTTGCCCCAGAGCTGGGCCATCATCGATGTCTTCACCGGCCAGCCGGTCGAGGTCAGGCAAAGAGTAATGGTCGGCATGAACCCGCGCGACGCCAACGCCATGCTCGATCAGATGAATGTCCGCGACATCAAGCGCCGGGAGAGGGCGGAGCGCAAGGATTGAACGCTCCGGCCGCCGGCTCAAAGGGCGGACCAAAACCCCGCCCAAACAAAATCAGAGGATTCCCGTGAGAGCGAGCCTGAGGCAAAAGATACTGGCGGTTTGCGACCGCAAGATCTCCGAGAAAGGGCCCGCCGTCGGCGTGTCGTTCTACGCGTTTTTCGCCAACAGGAACGATGACCCCGAACTGCTGATGGAAGCAGCGGAATGGTGGATCAGAACCCACCGCCTCGACCATTTCGAAAAGGCCGAGAAGATACGGAAGATGGTCGAGGACATGGACTCTTAGTCTTCGTTTCCATGCATGTCGTTGTCTCAAAACCGAGACCACTCCTGAGCGACATGCGCGTAGGCTGATCAGCCGAAGTCGGCGGCCGTCAGCACATACATGCTCTTGCGGGTGCGGTCATAGGCCTTGGCCGCCACGTCGCGGATGGCGCTGCTCTCGGTGTCGAACGTAGCGAGGTAACCGGCCTCGTTGGCCGCGGTCGCCGGCTGCATCCGGGTCATGGCGTCGGCGGCGACGGAAAAGGAAATCTGGAACATGCCGTCATGGCCGACGAAACGGATGCGTTTGCCGGCTTCGTCATAGCTGCGGCTGCGGTTGGGGAAGGTGAGGCTCATGTCTTGACCTCCGTTGCGGCGGCCTTCTTGGTCGCCCGCTTCTTCTTCGGCGTCGGGTTCAGGGCTTCGGCGACCCGGTCGGCTTCTTCCTTGGCCAGTCGCAAAATCCTGAGCTTGGCCGTCTTGATCTCCCTGGCCTTCGCCTCGGACATATACTCGGCGGTTGCCTTGTTGCGCTCGGCCGTCTTCTTCTGCTTGTCGACAAAGCGAGCTTCAGCTTTTTCCATGATCGTCTGATTGCCGTCGGCCATCGAACAAATCTCCCTTGGGTTTGAAATCGTGAAAATGAACTTGTCCGATAAATAGGCACTCGACCGGCAAAATTCAATTTTTTGAATTATTTGGCGCCTTGCCGATATCACGAAATGCCAGGCCGAAATAATACTTTTATATATTTAACCGGCACCCCGAATAATTTTTGGCACTCCTATCTATCGAGTGCCAATGCGCCTATATGATGGGAATGGGCCGCCTATGCTGGCCCCAGAAGGAAGTTTTCATGAAGTTTCGGCCACTCCACGACCGCGTCGTCATCCGGCGCGCCGAAGGCGACACCAAATCCAAGGGCGGCATCATCATTCCCGACAATGCCAAGGAAAAGCCACAGGAAGGCGAAGTCATCGCTGTCGGCCCCGGCGCCCGCGACGAAAACGGCGCGCTTGTTCCGCTCGACGTGAAGGCAGGCGACCTGATCCTGTTCGGCAAATGGTCGGGCACCGAAGTCAAGATCGACGGCGAGGACCTTCTGATCATGAAGGAAGCCGACATTATGGGCGTCATCGACAAGAGCGAGACGGCCACCGAGAAAACCGGTGCCGCCAAGACCGTGCCCGCGAAGACCGTGGCCGCCAAGAAAGCCGCCTGATCAGTGCATCGCGTGTCCTTCGGGACGCCGCAAGACTTAAGCGACGACAGCGCTGCGCGCACCGCGCGGCGACTGATCCACTCCAAATACGAACTGGATAACAACAATGTCTGCCAAGGAAATCAAATTCTCAACCGACGCGCGCGACCGCATGCTGCGCGGCGTCGAGATCCTCACCAACGCGGTGAAGGTCACACTTGGCCCCAAGGGCCGCAACGTCATCATCGACAAGGCCTATGGCGCGCCGCGCATCACCAAGGACGGCGTCACCGTCGCCAAGGAGATCGAGCTCGCCGACAAGTTCGAGAACATGGGCGCGCAGATGGTGCGCGAAGTGGCCTCGAAGACCAACGATCTTGCCGGTGACGGCACCACCACAGCAACCGTGCTGGCCGCCTCGATCCTGCGCGAAGGCGCCAAGCTGGTTGCCGCCGGCATGAACCCGATGGACTTGAAGCGCGGCATCGACCAGGCGGTTGCCGCCGTCGTCGGGGAAATCAAGTCGAAGGCCAAGAAGGTCAAGTCGTCGGCCGAGATCGCTCAGGTCGGCACCATCGCCGCCAATGGCGACGCGACCGTCGGCGAGATGATCGCCAAGGCGATGGACAAGGTCGGCAATGACGGCGTCATCACCGTCGAGGAAGCCAAGACCGCCGAAACCGAACTCGACGTGGTCGAGGGCATGCAGTTCGACCGCGGCTATCTCTCGCCGTATTTCGTCACCAATGCCGACAAGATGCGCGTCGAACTGGAAGAGCCCTATATTCTCATCCACGAAAAGAAGCTCGGCAATCTGCAAGCGATGCTGCCGATCCTCGAAGCGGTGGTGCAGAGCGGCAGGCCGCTGCTGATCATTTCGGAAGACGTCGAAGGCGAGGCGCTCGCCACGCTGGTCGTCAACAAGCTGCGCGGCGGCCTCAAGGTCGCTGCCGTCAAGGCGCCGGGCTTCGGCGATCGCCGCAAGGCAATGCTGGAAGACATCGCGGTGCTGACCGCAGGCCAGATGATATCAGAGGATCTCGGCATCAAGCTCGAGAACGTCACCATCGAGATGCTCGGCCGCGCCAAGCGCGTGCTGATCGAGAAGGACACCACGACGATCATCGACGGCGCCGGCACCAAGGCGACGATCCAGGCGCGCGTCGCCCAGATCAAGGGCCAGATCGAGGAGACCACCTCCGACTACGACAAGGAAAAGCTGCAGGAGCGGCTGGCCAAGCTGTCGGGCGGCGTTGCCGTGATCCGCGTCGGCGGCGTCACCGAGTTGGAAGTCAAGGAAAAGAAGGACCGCATCGACGACGCGCTGAACGCGACGCGTGCGGCGGTCGAAGAAGGCATCGTGCCCGGCGGCGGCGTGGCATTGCTGCGTGCCAGGTCGGCGCTTGCCGGCCTGACCGGCGCCAATGACGATGTGACGGCAGGCATCTCGATCGTGCTGCGCGCGCTCGAGGCGCCGATCCGCCAGATCGCCGAGAATTCCGGCGTCGAAGGCTCGATCGTCGTCGGCAAGCTCACCGACAGCAAGGATCACAATCAGGGCTTTGACGCCCAGAACGAAACCTATGTCGACATGATCAAGGCAGGTATCGTCGATCCGGCGAAGGTCGTGCGCACCGCGCTGCAGGATGCCGGCTCGATCGCGGCCTTGCTGATCACCGCCGAAGCCATGATCACCGACATTCCGGCCAAGGATGCTGCACCGGCGGGTGGTGGCGGCGGCGCCATGGGCGGCTACTAAGGATTCAGCCGGCTGCAAGGGCGGCTTCATGGAAGCCGCCCTTCGACCTGACCTGAATCTCGACAAGTCGGCTCTTCTCTGAGCCGGGAAGACTACCGCCGGGGGATTCTCTCCCGGCGCGCAGGCCTCTAGCCCAGGAGATCGATCCATGATCGTGTTCGCGCAGAAGCCACAGACGGTCGTCACGACCGAAACCACCGAGGAAAGCCGCTTCGACCGCATCCGCAGGATTGCCGCCGAAAAGCACAAGAAATCCGATTCCGACACGGCAACGCCACAAAAGGGCGAACCCAAGCGCCCGATGTAAGCGTCGCGGTGGCGGGGCCGCTACGTTCCGCTCAACCTCAACACCACGTCGCGGGTGAGCGGCGCGAGTTCGATGCCGTTGGCTGATCCCGGGGCGAGCCAGATCATCTCCTCGATCTCGGCGCCCGGTACCGGCTGGCTCTCGATCGAAACCGCGAACAGCTCCGCCTCGACCGTGCTGTCCGGTTCATTGGCGGCCTTGGCGCGGAACAGGCCGAGCGGCACGGCCGTGGCGGGGTCGATCACCAGGCCAAGCTCCTCGCGCAATTCCCGCACCAGCGCATCGACCGGCGCCTCATGCGGCTCGATCTTGCCGCCGGGCTGCATGAAGGCGCTGGTGGCGCGCTTGCGTACCAGAAGCAGCCTGCCGGAAGCATCCGCGATGATGGCGGCGGCAATCCTGATCTTGCGGCTTTCGCCGGGGGTGGGATTCACGCTAATGTCGTCCGGTGGTCGTTTGGTGCAGAGAGCTTGCGGAAACGGAACCGCGATTCTCAGTTCGGAGACAAGCCATGTTTGCGGCCAAGGCCATCGACACCACGGACAAGGCCGCGTTCTACCGCGACCTCGCCGCTCAACTGAAGGCGCTGCTCGAAGGCGAAAGCGACTCGATCGCCAATGCCGCCAACACCGCGGCGCTGATCTTCCAGATGGTGCCCGACCTTAACTGGGCGGGCTTCTATTTCCTGGCCTCGGACGAGGAACTGGTGCTCGGGCCCTTCCAGGGCAAGCCGGCCTGCGTGCGCATCGCGGTCGGCAAGGGTGTGTGCGGAACGGCGGTCGAACTCGGCACCTCCATGCTGATCAAGGACGTGCACGATTTCCCCGGCCACATTGCCTGTGACGCCGATTCACGCTCGGAACTGGTCGTTCTTCTGGAAGACGAAGAAGGTGTCTTCGGCGTGCTCGATCTCGACAGCCCGCTGCCAGGCCGCTTCGACAAGGCAGACCAGGCCGGCATCGAAAAGCTCGCGGCGATCTATGCCGCGTCGAGCTCGTTCGAGGATTGATCAGCCTACAAACTTCACCAGCACCAGGCTGAATCCGCCGATGAACAGGAAGGCCGAGAAGGCGAGCGCCAGCGGGCGCAGGCCGCGCGAGCGCAGTTGCGAGATGTCGGCCTGCAGGCCCATGGCGGCGAGCCCCATGGTCAGCATGATGGTGGTGGCGAGCACTATTGCCGACTTCACTTCGGCGGGCACGGTGACCAGGCTGTTCAGTGCCACGACGGCGACGAAGGCGGCGACGAACCATGGCATGGGCGGGCGCGCCCCGGATTGATCGCCTGACTGGCCGCTGCTCGTCTTGCTGCGCGCCATCAGGCCGAGCGCGATGACCATCGGCGCCAGCATGGCGACGCGGGTGAGCTTGGCCACGGTGGCGATTTCGCCGGATTGGGTGCCGTTCTGGAAGCCGGCGCCGATGACCTGCGCCACCTCATGGATGGACGCGCCGGCCCACAGGCCGAAAGCGTGCTGGTCGAGACCGAGCAGCGGCGCCAAAAGCGGGAAGCCGAGCATGGCGACGGTGCCGAACAGCGTGATCGAGGCGACGGCGTAGGTCACGTCCTCGTCGCGCGCATCGGTGACGATGTTGGTTGCGACGATGGCCGAGGCGCCGCAGATCGAGGTGCCGGCGGCGATCAGTTGCGCCAGCTTCCGGTCGACGCCGATCAGCCGGCCGAGCGTGATGGTGAAGAGGAAGGTGGCGCCAAGCGTGGCCGCCACGATGCCGATGCCGCCGGCGCCGATCGAAACGACCTGGCCGAGCGTCAGCTGGAAGCCGAGAAGCACGATGGCGAAGCGCAGCAGGCGCTTTTGCGAGAAGGCGATACCGGCCCTGGCGTGGGCAGGCGTGCCGAGCACGTTGGAATAGATCATGCCGGCAACGACGGCCAGGATCATCGGGCTGAACAGGGCAAAGCCGGAGACATCGTGCGCCGAGAAGGCGACCGCCGTGATCATTGCCACCAGCACGATGCCGGGGATGATGCCGTTCCACATCGAATCGAGGCGCTTGCGGCCGGCGGCCAGATCGGCAGGCATCAGGCTTTTCGGAATATCGTTCGCGATGCGGGCGGCGGAAGACAATGCAATTCTCCAGGCGGGTATGCCGGAGGAATGCCATTTCATATTCGATCTTTCCAACGAATTGTTATGGTTAGAATGATCGATTTTTACGAACGGTCGTCCGGCTACAACAATTCCTGCCACCGACGCGCGCCATGAATCACGCGCACGATCTCGGCACCGTCGTCGATCTGGCGATAGAGGATCAGTTAGTTTCCCGCAGGGAATGTGCGCAAGCCCGCTCGCACGTCCGGCCGGGCAACACCCATTCCCGGCATGTCGGCGATGCGCTGGCAATGGGCATGGATTTCGTCATACCAGCGCAGTGCCGCCGAGGGACTATCCTCGGCGATATAGAGCGCGATGGCTTCGATATCCGCTTCGGCTTCCGGCCGTAGGCGCGGTGTCATCGCGACGTGCGCTCGGCGATCCTGGCATCGAGCTTGCTTTTGATCCGAGCGAAGGCTTCGCCACCGTCGACGGCGTTACCGCTTGCCATGCCTTCATCCCAAAGCCGGCCCAATTCGTCGACAGCCTGATCACGCTGCATCCGGCGAAATTTCCATTCGCGCAGCGCCTCACGCATGACTTCGCTCGCCGAGGCGTATTCGCCCGCCGCAACGACCTCCCGCATCATGCTTGCCATTTCAGGGGTGAGGGCAACGCTCACTTTCTCGACATTGGCCATCTGTGTCTTCTCCTGCGACACAAGGTAGGCAAGTTACCACCAGCTGCAAGGAGGAGACATTCATCTCACCCGAAATCAAATCTGCGCTTCGATCGCCGCCTTGTCGATGACCGACCACACGTTCCTGATCCGGTCATCCAGATACTCATAAAAAACATTCTCGCTGAAGGAGACCTTTTTGCCGTTGATGGGCAAGCCGAAAAAGGTCCCCTTCGGCGTGCAGTTGAACTGAAGGCGGCTGGCGATGAAGGGTGGCTCGGCAATCAGCAGCTGGACATCGAAATAGAGATCCGGAATTTCCCGGAAATCCCGTTCCAGCATGGCGCGGTAGCCTGACAGGCCGACCCGGTCGCCATTATAGTGCACCTCGTCATGGACGAAGCGATGCAGCCGCTGCCAATCCTGGTTGTTGAGGCAGTCGATATAGCCTCGGTAGAGGTCGGTTTGGGTCACGGCAACGGCTCCAGTTCGGCAGATTCGGCAGGAAGATAGAACGACCGTGGGGACAGTCCAGATGGAGCGCTTCGGATTTCGAATTTGCCCGTCACCTTCTCCGGACGCTGGCGCTGCCGATCTCGGCAATTGAGTGGTCGCCGCCATACATTCGGCCAGTCTTGACAGCGCCGCCCTTCCTGTTCCAGCTTGGCCCCATGTTCGCCCTCGCGCCCACCAACACCCAGCGACGCCGCCGCACCACACGGAGCGGCAAGCTGATTGCGCGACGACGAAGGCCGGCAGGATAGATCCGGTTCGTTCGTTTCCAGCCCCGCCCGCGACAACGCCGGCGGGGTTTTCATGTCTGGAGTCTTGTGATGACGAATAATTCCATCCGGTTTCGGCCGGCCGAGCCCGCTGACGCCGCCGCGATCAGGGACATCGTGCGATCAGCCTATGCCAAATGGGTGCCGGTGATCGGCCGCGAGCCGCTGCCCATGCGCGCCGATTACGACAAGGCCGTTGCCGAGCATCCGTTCGATCTTGCAATCGCGGACGGCCGCGTCGTCGGCATGATCGAAACCGTGCTGGCCGACGACCACCTGTGGATCGAGAATGTCTGCGTGGCGCCACGGGCGCAGGGCAGGGGCATCGGCCGGCTGTTGCTGGAGCGGGCCGAACAGAAGGCGCTCGAAGCCGGTCGCCCGGAGCTGCGCCTGCTGACCAATGGTGCTTTCGCCGCCAATGTGTCGTTGTACAAATGGCACGGCTATGTGATCGACCGGGAGGAGCCATTCATGGGCGGCATGACGGTCTATATGAGCAAGAAATTGATACGATAGCGGCGATCGGAAGAACGAGACCGACAATGGCTGCCAGGATCAAATTGAAGCAACTTCCCGGGCTTTACGTGATCTCGCGGCTCGATGCGGGCGACGGCATTCCCGCTTGGGCGGACGGACCGGGCTTCGTCAGCATCACCAGGACCGACGACGAGCTCTCGGTCGTCTGCCTGCAAGATCGCGTTCCGGACAGTGTCAGGCAGGACGGCGAATGGGTCGCCCTCAAATTGCAGGGGCCCTTTGCTTTCGACGAAACCGGCATCGTGTTGTCGGTCATCCGGCCGCTGTCGGAAAACGGGCTGGGCATCTTCGTGGTATCCACCTTCGACGGCGATCATCTGCTGGTGAAAGCGGCGGATCAGGAAGCGGCGAGACGGCTGTTGGGCGAGGCGGGACATACGCTGCTGTAATTCATCCCGACCTCTGCCATCGAAAGCGGTCAGGTCCGCTGGGCCAAAGCGTCTGGCTCAATCACTGGCGTGCTGGCTCAACCGCTTCGGGGTTGCGTTTGACAGCGGCGTTTGTGCATCGTTATCTCTAGCTGGATATCACGGCCGGAACGGCCCTGCGGCACCCCCAAGGAGAAACCATGTCACACAATCTGCAGTTCTATATCGACGGCGCGTGGGTCGATCCTGTCGTGCCCAAGACGCTCGATGTCATCGATCCCTCGAACGAGGATGCCTTCGCGCAGATCTCGCTCGGCTCCAAGGCCGATGTCGACAAGGCGGTGGCCGCCGCCAAGCGGGCCTTCAATACATTCGGCTTCACCTCGGTCGAAGAGCGGCTCGACATCCTGAACCGCGTCATCGAGGTCTACAAGAAGCGCTCCAAGGACCTGGCGCTCGCCGTATCGCGCGAGATGGGCGCGCCGCGCCAGATGGCGCTCGACAGCCAGGTTGGCGTTGGCCTTGCACATCTGCAGAAGATGGCCGAGACGCTGAAGACCTTCCAGTTTCGCCACGTCAAGGGCAGCGCGCTGATCGTCAAGGAGCCGATCGGCGTCGTCGGCCTGATCACGCCGTGGAACTGGCCGCTGAACCAGATCACCTGCAAGGTCGGCCCCGCGCTCGCCGCAGGCTGCACCATGGTGCTGAAGCCGTCCGAAATCGCGCCGCTCGACGCCATCATCTTCGCCGAGATCATCGACGAGGCGGGCGTGCCGAAGGGCGTGTTCAATCTCGTCAACGGCGATGGCCCTGGCGTTGGCCAGGCACTGTCCAGCCACCCCGACGTGGACATGATGTCGTTCACCGGTTCGACCCGGGCCGGCATATTGGTGGCCAAGGCCGCCGCCGACACGGTCAAGCGCGTGCACCAGGAGCTTGGCGGCAAGTCGGCCAACATCCTGTTTCCGGATGTCGATCTCGCCACCGCGGTCACCAAGGGCGTCGCCGGCTGCTTCGGCAACAGCGGCCAGTCCTGCAACGCGCCGACCCGCATGTTCGTGCCGCGCGAGCGTCACGACGAGGCGGCGGGCTATGCCAAGGCGGCAGCCGAAAAGTTCGTGGTCGGCCCGGCCGACGGCGCCAACACCAAGCTTGGCCCCGTCGTCAGCCAGGTCCAGTTCGACAAGATCCAGGACCTGATCCAGAGCGGCATCGACGAGGGCGCGACGCTGGTCGCCGGCGGCCCCGGCCGCCCGGCCGAACTCAACCGCGGCTACTATATCAGGCCGACCGTGTTCGCCGACGTCACCCACGACATGCGCATCGCGCGCGAAGAGATCTTCGGGCCGGTGCTGGCGATCCTGCCCTATGACACGGTCGAACAGGCGGTCGAGCAGGCCAACGACACCGTCTACGGCCTTGCCTCCTACATCCAGGCCAAGGACATCCAGAAGGCCCGCGACGTGGCGGCGCGCATGCGTTCCGGCAACGTCTACATCAACTACCCGACCTGGGACGCCGGCCTGCCCTTCGGCGGCTACAAGCAGTCGGGCAATGGCCGCGAATACGCCGAATACGGGCTTGAGGATTTCCTCGAGATCAAGGGCATCGCGGGGTACGAGGCGGCGGAATAACGCCGAGCCAGCGCGCCGCTCATGCGGCGCGCTGACCTTCCTACATGGTGCGGTGGAGTTGATTGCCGTGGCAATTTAGGTTCTCGTCACGCGTTCGAAACGAAGCGATTGCGTGGCGTATCTCTGTCTTCTTCTTGCCAATTGGCAAATGCATGCTATATCTCTGCCAATAGCAGGGTGAGCAACATGCAGCTTCAGTCTATCGTCACAACGCCGGCCACGGTCGGCAGCGCCATCTCGGACGAGGAGGCGGGCGCCCTGGCGCGCACCACGGTCAATCTGTTCAAAGCGTGGAACCTGACCGATCTGGAGGCCTGCATCCTGCTCGGCGGGATGTCCGCACGCACCTGGGCACGCTGGAAGGAAGGCGGCATCGGGCGGATCGACCGCGACCTGCGCACCCGCATGGCGCATCTGATGGGCATCCACAAGGGCCTGCGCTATCTCTTCACCGAGCCGGCGCGCGGTTATGCCTGGATCCGCAAGCCCAATGCCACTTTCGGCGGCCAGTCGGCGCTCGACCTGATGCTGCGCGGCGAAATCTCCGACCTTGCCGCCATGCGCGAATGGCTCGATGCGGAGCGTGGTGCATGGTGAGTGGGTTCGCGGTCCGGCGCCGCGTCCACTGGCACCAGACTTTTCGCATCATCCGCTCCATCCATCCGCCGATCGACCTGTTCGAGGACATCGCCGATCCGCGCGACTGGGAGGCGCTGGCGTCCGTCGAGGAGAAGACCAACCCGCGCATCAGGCTGGAGATCGGCGACCTCGGCAAGGTGGCGGCGGCAAGGCGGGTGACCGGGCCCGGCGCCAGCTTCGTCATGGCGCCTTTCGTGCATTGTTCGACGCTGCGGCCCGGGCGCTTCTCCGATGGCAGCTACGGCCTCTATTATGCCGGCGACAGCGAGGATGTGGCGCTGGCCGAAACCATCCACCATCACCAGAATTTCATGCGCGCCACCAAGGAGGATCCGGGCTGGACGGCTGACTTTCGCGTGCTGATCGGCAGCGTCGACCGTGACCTCGATGACGTCAACGCCGTGCCCGGCGTGCTCGACCCGGACGATTACACCGCCTCGCAGGCGGAAGGGCAGGCGCTGCGGGCGCAAGGCAGCGACGGGCTGGTGTGGAACAGCGTGCGCATGCCGGACGGGCAATGCATCGGCATTTTCTGGCCCGACGTCATTCCGGTCCCGGTGCAGGGCCGGCACTACAGCTACCACTGGGATGGCAAGCGTGTGGATTTCGTGCGCCAGCACGATACGGGCAAGGTGCTGGCGGTCACCTGACGGGATGGCGGCGCGTTCGCCGCGGCGGCCGGCGCCCGGCGGCGCCATTTCCGGTTTCGTGCCCTGGCCGGAGATCAACATGCTGTGATTGCAGCAAATAATGGCATGGATTTCCTGCCATATCGCCTCCACCCGATCTATATATCGGTCGAGATCGATGCGAGGTGAAGATGGACCGCGACATCATATTGAAGGCGCTGGCGCATCCGGTTCGACGCGATGTCCTGGCGTGGCTGAAGGAGCCTGAAAAGCACTTCACCGCGCAGGAGCATCCGCTGGAAATGGGCGTCTGCGCCAGCCAGTTCGAACGTTGCGGCCTGGCGCAGTCCACCGTGTCGACGCATCTGGCGACGCTCGCGTCGGCCGGCCTCGTCACCACGCGGCGGGTCGGCCAATGGGTGTTCTACAAGCGCAACGAAGAAACCATCGCCGCCTTTCAGGCCGCCTTGTCCGATCTCTGACGATCCTCCCCGCTTCCTCCCCGAATGCATGAAAGGCATTTCTCATGGCTACCCTTTTTGATCCCCTGCGGGTCGGCGACCTGGCGCTGGCGAACCGCATCGTCATGGCGCCGCTGACGCGCAATCGCTCGCCCAATGCGGTGCCCGGCGACCTGTCGGTGACCTACTACAGCCAGCGCGCCACGGCCGGGCTGATCGTGACGGAGGCCACCGCCATCAGCCATCAGGGCCAGGGGTACGCCGACGTGCCCGGCCTCTATGGCGCGGATCAGCTTGCCGGCTGGAAGCGCGTCACCGATGCCGTCCATAGAGCCGGCGGCAAGATCGTGGTCCAGCTCTGGCATGTCGGACGCATCTCGCACACTGCGTTGCAGCCCGGCGGCGGCAAACCGGTGGCGCCGTCCGCGATCAGGGCGAACTCCAAGACTTTCCTGGTCAAGCCCGATGGCAGCGGTGAGTTCGTCGAGACTTCCGAGCCGCGCGCGCTCGATGCGGCCGAACTCCCCGGCATCGTCGATGATTTTCGCCGTGCCGCCAAGGCGGCGATCGAGGTGGCGGGTTTTGACGGCGTCGAGATCCATGGCGCCAATGGCTATCTCATCGACCAGTTCCTGCGCTCCGGCACCAACCATCGCACCGATGATTATGGCGGCTCCATCGAGAACCGGACGCGGTTCCTGTTCGAGGTGGTCGACGCGGTGACGGGCGCTGTCGGTGCCGGCAGGACCGGGATCAGGCTGTCGCCGGTGACGCCCGCCAACGACACTTCGGACGCCGATCCGCAGCCGCTTTTCAACCATGCGGTGGCAGGCCTGGGCGGCCGCGGCCTGGCCTATGTCCATATCGTCGAAGGCGCGACCGGCGGCGCGCGCGATTTCAGCCAGGGCGACAAGCCGTTCGACTACGAACAACTCAAGGCCAGCTATCGCAAGGCCGGCGGCACAGGCGCCTGGCTGGTGAACAATGGCTACGACAAGGAGTTGGCCGAAAAGGCCATCGCCGACGGCTATGCCGACCTTGTCGCGTTCGGCAAGCTGTTCATCGCCAATCCCGACCTCGTCAGCCGGCTGAAGCGAAATGCCGAACTGAACACCCCTGACAAGGCGACGTTCTATGGCGGTGATGCCAAGGGCTATACGGACTATCCGACGGCGGCCTGAGCCGCCCGTCGGGACGGCCTTTCGCCGGCCCACGACGGAAGAGCGGCCGGCTCCCCATGCGGGGGGCCGGTCAGCCATCGCGCTGATGCGCGACCGGACGACCATTTGGCCGAGAGCCACGGGCATTGAGTTGGGCCTGGCTTGGCCGGATTTCTTTTTTACGGTGACTTGCGAAGATCAAGAATTTGTCTGATCAGTCGGCATAGTGCCCTGTCGCATTTGACCAGAGAACCACGGTTGATCCCTGTGACGAGGAGGGGAGCAATGGCAGACCACCTCGTCGGCGACTGGAAAGTCCGCCGCACCATGATCGATTTCCTGACCGGTGCGACCCACCGCTTCGCCGGCGACGCCGTGGTCACGGCCGATGCCTTCACCGAGCATGGAACCATGCGGATCGGCTCCAACGAAATGCCGGCAAGCCGGCGCTACCGGCTCGAGCAGCGCGACCGTTCGATGCGCATCCTCCATGCCGACGGTCGCGACTTCATCGAGCTTGGGCCGGAGGCGGCGCAGACCGTCCGCCATCTCTGCGGCGCCGATGTCTATGTCGGGCGCTTCTTCTTTCGCGGACAGGACGAATGGGTGGAGGTCTGGCGGGTCAAAGGGCCGCGCAAGAACTATGCGAGCCTTGGGCGGTTCTTTCGCATCGACAACGCCGGTCCATAGTCCTCAGGCCAGCGCCGCCGCCAGCAGTTTCGCTTGCGGTGTCAGTTGGCCGAAGCTGCGGGCGCAGAGATTGAGCTGGCGCGTCGCCCAGTCGTCGGTCAGCCGCAGGCTGCGTAGCCGGCGGGCCGAACGGCGCGCGGCGCTTTCGGGCACGATGGCGATGCCGGCGCCTTGCGCGACCAGCCGGCAGACATTGTCGAGGCCGGGCACGCGGATGCGAATATGCAGGTGGCCGCCAAGACGGGCGGCCTGGCGGGTGATGTGCTCCTGCAGCGCGTGGCCGAGGCCGAGGCCGACAAAGGATTCGCCCAGGATGCCGGCGAGGCTGACGGCATGCACGCCGGGGAGCCCGGGCCAGTCGCGCGCGGCGATCACCATCAGCCGGTCGATGAAGAACGGTTTCTGCTCGAGATGCGACAGGCCGGCCCATGTCGCGGCGATGCCGAGATCGGCCGCACCGCTGGCCACCGCCTCGGCGATCTCATGGCTGGGGCGTTCATCGAGATCGACGTCGATGCCGGAATGCGCCACCAGGAAGGCCGGCAGGATGTCGCGCAGCAGCTCGGCCGTGGCGGCGGTGTTGGCGATCAGCCGCACGCGCGCCCGCAGGCCGCCGGCATAGGCGCCGAGGTCGCCGGCCATCGCCTCGATCTGGTTCTGCACGGCGCGCGCATGATGCAGCAGCGCGTGGCCGGCCGCCGTCGGCACCACGCCACGGCGGCGGCGCTCCAAAAGCGGTGCACCGAGCCGCTCCTCCATGCCCTTGATGCGGGCACTCGCCGAAGCCAGCGCCAGCCCGGCGAGTTCGGCGCCATGGGTGATGCTGCCGCGCTCGGCAACCAGCAGGAACAGCCGGAGATCGGTGAGGTCGAAGCGCATCCTTTTGTTCCCTGCAAGACAGTCTGACGGTTCGGAAAGTCGGCTGACCCCCCGACGATCAGCCTTCGCCACAGCCGAAGGCTGGCAGCGCAACTTCCACATTGTGCGCGGTCCATGTGTCAGTCAAATCATTCGCCATGGAGATGTGCGATGAGTGACAGGATCTCAGGCCGGCAAGGCATCCTTGAAAGCGCGGCGATCGTGCTGGCGGTCGCGGTTGCCTCGCTTGCCGTGGCGCAGGCGCAGTCTGGTTTGCGGGGATGCGCGGCATCAGCCGGCAGCCGCGATGCCGCGCCAAGACCCGGCCTTGATGCCGACGCGACGGACATGCTGCCGCATGACTGATCCCGTGGAGACGGTGCGGCCGTGCTGAGCGCCGGCGTCATCGCGTGGATCGCCGCCGTCTTCCTCGCCGCCGGCTTCGTCAAGGGCGTTGTCGGCATGGGGCTGCCGACCGTGGCGATGGGGCTGCTGGCGGTAACCATGCCGCCGGCCGAGGCCGCCGCCCTGCTGTTGATTCCGTCGCTGGTCACCAATCTCTGGCAGTTGTTCACCGGTCCTTCCTTCGGCGGGCTCATCAGGCGGCTGTGGACGATGATGGCGGGTATCGTGCTTGGCACGGTCGCCGGGGCGGGGGTGCTCACCGGCGCACATTCGGGCGCTGCCTCGGCAGGGCTCGGCGCTGCGCTGGTGCTCTATGCCCTGCTCGGCCTGTTCAAGTTCGGGGTCATTGCGCCGGCGCGCCACGAGGCCTTGATGTCACCGCTGGTCGGCGTGGCGACAGGGCTGGTCACCGGCGCCACCGGCGTCTTCGTCATTCCGGCGGTGCCCTATCTGCAATCGCTGCGGCTGGAGAAGGAAGACCTGATCCAGGCGCTCGGCCTGTCCTTCACCATATCGACGGTTGCGCTTGCCATCGGCTTGCTCCGGACAGGCGCCCTGGCGTCGCCGGCGACGCAACTGACGGGCTCGGTCCTGACGCTGGCGCCGGCACTGGCCGGCATGTTCATCGGCCAGGCACTGCGCCGGACAATGAGCGTCGAGACTTTCCGCACGGTGTTCCTGATCGGCCTGCTGGTGCTGGGCGCCTACCTCGCGGGGGAGGCGCTGCACTAGCCGCGCTTGCGGCGCGCCCTATCGAACGACCAGCACCGGGATTGCGGTGTAGGACAGCACTTCCGCCGTCTGGCTGCCCAGAAGCAGCTTGCCCAGTCCGCGGCGGCCATGCGAGGCCATCACGATCAGGTCGCAGCCCAGCGCCTGCGACAGTTCCAGGATCGCCTCGGCGGGCCTTTTGTCCTCGACATGGACCACCTCGGCGGAGACGCCGGCCGCATCGGCCGAAGCCTTGCACTTGGCCAGAACCTCCTTGCCGTATTTGCGCGATTCTTCCTGGTAGACGGCCAGTTCATCGCCGGCGGCGTAGCCGGCCATGGCGCCGCCCCAGGCGAAGATCGGGAATTGTTCCGAGACGGTGACGAAGGTGACGGCGGCGCCGATGCCCTTGGCCAATGTGAGGCCATGGGCGACGCCCTTGTCCGCCAGTTCCGATCCGTCGGTGGCGATGAGCAGATGTTTGTACATGGTGATCTGACCTGTTGTGCAAGGGCCGATGCCCTTGGGGTGGCGGGAGCCTTGGTGCGGCTTACCCTGATATAGTTGCGCGGCGGGCCTCCTCACAGGGCCAGCTTTATGTGGATCAGGGCCAGGCGAGGAGGGTGGGACCTGAAACCGGCGTCAGGCCGGTCCGATGGAGCCTGCTATTGGCGATGCGGCCGCCTTTCCGCAAACAATGCCGGTCCCAAACAACTGGCCGCCGGGCATGCCCGGCGGCCAATTGTGAAACCGTATGATCCCGTTCCAGGCTTAGAACGGCATCGCCGGCAGCTCCTGGGTGCCTTCGAGCTTCACGGCCTGGAGTTCGTTGGCGTCATAGCCAAGGGCCCGCAGGATGGTGGGCGCTACCTGCGTCGTCTGCACCAGGGCTGGCACCGACCTCGGCTTGAGCGAAGGACCGCTGATGAGGAGCGCCACGTTGCGATCATTCGCATTGGCGCCACCATGCTCGGCAATCTTCGAACCAGATGTGTAGACCACGCCCGGATTGACCGTGGCTATGAAGTCCGGCGTACGGCTGTCGGTGGCCGGATCCTGATAGGCGAGAGCCAGCGCATTCGGCGGCTGGATCTGGGCGATGCCTTCGGCCTTGCTCGATTTCTCGAGATAATCCCGCGCCGCCGCGAGGTTCTTCACCCTGTCTTGCGGCTTGAGCCAGATCAGCGCGGCGTCGTCGGCGATGTGGAAGGCGTAGCCTGGTGTCTTCGTGTATGGATCATCGTCCAGCGGCTGGAACGTCGCCGGGTCGATGGGCGACTGGCCATGCTTCGAGGCCAGTATGATCAGGGTCGAACTGGCGAGATGGTTGTCCTTGAGTGCCGCCATCAATTCGCCGAGGGCGCCGTCGACATAGGCGAGTTGCCCCGCAAGACCATTGCTCGGCGCGCCGCTGGCATCCAGATAGCCGCCGACCAGACCGGCCTCGTCGCCGGGACCGGCCTTGGGAAGCTTCTGCCCCACGCTGACCGCCTGGAAATTCATGCCGAAAAGCGCGGGAACCGCAACGTGATGCGCGCCGGTGCTGTCGAGGCCCTTGATTTCGTTGATCACCGCCTGGACCCGCGCTTCGTCAAAGTCACGTTCGGCCTTGAAGCTGCCCGTCGTCTTGACCTTCGTGCCGGGGATCAGGCTGTCCTGTTCCAACGCGTAGAGGTCGTCGACGCCTTTGCCCGAAGGTCCGTTCAGCCATTCGTAGGCCGGGTGCTTGTCGGACCAGGCTGTGCGGCCACCATGAGCTTTCACGATCTCGAAGACGTTGTTGACCCGCACGAAATCATGCGGATAGACCACCGAGCACTTGCCGTTGATCAGCGTCATCGGCAGCTTTGCCGGGTCGATCTGGCTGCGGAAATCGCCCGGCTTGCCGCCACCATCAAGGCGCTTCGAATCGACGTCGATGTTCTCGGCGAAGGCCACTTCGGCACCCGGCTCGCCCTTGCAATCCGAGGCCGGCGCGAAATAGGTGCGGTCGTAGCTGTCGTCGTAGAACACGCCCGTCGATTTGGGCGTGCCGCCGGTCACCTGTGCGACAAAGCCAGGGAACGAGTCGGACGGGGCGCTGGTCAGCGCGTTGGGATAGAAAATCCCCGTATGGGCGAGCGTGGCGAACGCGCTTTTCGGATTTGCGGCGACATAGTTTGCCAGATCGAGTGCATGGAGCCCGTCGATACTGATGAGCAGTACGTGCTTGTAGGGTGCGGCGTTGGCGCTGGAAACAGACAGCGCGCCCGCCAACGCCGTCGTAAGCGTGCCGGCGGCCAGCGCCAGAGATAGCATTTTCATTGAAGTGTCCCTCATGTCGCGGCCCGCGATGGATCAGAAATAGGCGCGATGGATCAAGGATAGGTGCGGGCACATGACAGGTTCATGAAACTCGTTGGCAAAGGACCTTACGGATTGGTAAGGCGGCCAGCCCCCGGCTGGAGGTCCGGCCGGGACCGTTAGCCGCCGGGTCTTTCGCTGTGTTGTGCCGACCGCTACAGCTTGGCCTGACATCAACGAAAGGCAGCCCATGAGCAACGCGTATCCGCAAATCCATCTGGTCCGGCATGGCGAGACGGCGTGGAGCCTTTCGGGGCAGCATACCGGACGCACCGACATGCCGCTGACGCCGGCCGGCGAAGCGGCCGCGCGTGGCGTGGCGGAGCGGCTCAAGGGCCTGTCGTTCTCGGCCGTCTGGTCGAGCCCCTCGCAGCGCGCCTACAACACCAGCGTGCTTGCCGGCTTTGGCGCGACAAGCGTCAGAAACGATGATCTGCAGGAGTGGGACTACGGCGCCTATGAGGGGCGCACCACCAAGGAGATCCTGGCCGAGCGGCCGGGCTGGACCGTGTTTCGCGACGGCTGCCCGCAAGGCGAGACGGCGGCCGATGTCGGCGCCCGCGCCGACAGGATCATCAGACAGCTTCGTGAAGCCGGCGGCTCGATCCTGATCTTTTCCAGCGCGCATTTCCTGCGCGTGCTCGCCGCCCGCTGGCTCGGCCTGCCGCCGGAAGGCGGCGCGCTGTTCGTGCTCGATACGGCCAGCATCAGCGTGCTCGGCTATGAGCATGACCTCAGCGAGCCGGTGGTGCGCAGGTGGAACCTGAAGTAGCGGCGGCAGCGGCGCTCGCTCGGCACGGACGCCTCCTCGAGTTCGTCGTCCCAGGGCGAAGCAGGAGCGAAGCTCCGTCGCGGAGACCCTGGGATGACGAACGCGGGGAGGCTCCGGCTAATTCCCGATGCCTGGCGCTGAACCGCACGGCTCGCTCCCTATTTATCGAACTTCCGGATCGCCTCTGCGCTCACGGGCGTGAAGAAGTTCACCAGGTTGCCGTCGGGGTCGCGGAACAGCAGCGAGCGGTTGCCCCAGGGCATGGTGGTCGGCTGCTGCACGGTCACGTTCCTGATCAAGTCGGACAGCCTGGCGAATTCGGCATCGACGTCGCCGACGCGGAATTCGAGGATGGCGGTGTGGTTGTCGGCGGGGCGGGCAATATCGCCGCCGAACAGCATCAAGGTGCGGGTGCTGCCGATCGCCAGCGTGCAGGAAGGCGTCGCCAGTTCGGCGAAGTCCTCCGTGTAGACCGTCACCGGCATGCCGGTGATCTCGCCGTAGAAGCGCACGAGGCGCTGAACGTCAGATGTGATGATGCGGACAGAGACGAAATTCATCGCAGGGCTCCTTGATCGTCGAAGCCGCGGCCGGGCTCCCAGCCTCTCTATAGGCCAGGCCTCCTGCCAGCTTTCTGTCAGGAGAGAGATGTAAGCTTCACGCT
Source organism: Mesorhizobium sp. HAY1-8B (assembly GCF_056868045.1). NCBI lineage: Bacteria > Pseudomonadati > Pseudomonadota > Alphaproteobacteria > Hyphomicrobiales > Phyllobacteriaceae > Mesorhizobium > Mesorhizobium sp. HAY1-8B. The sequence goes on along the minus strand of NZ_CP200321.1, from coordinate 5,830,673 downwards.
TCCGGTTCGGACCAGCTCCCCTGCACCACGGGCGGCAGGCCGAAGGCGGCGAACAGCCCTGCCGCGAGCGGGCCGACATAGATCGTCAGCGAGGCGATGCCGCCAGCGGCCGGCTCGATGACGTGCAGCGAGTGCGCGCGCCATTCCGGGTCCTGGTGGCGCCGCGCATGGATCGCCACGGCGGGCTGGCGGTCGGCCCGCGTGGCCACGGCGCGGTAGCCGGCCCTGCAGAACAGGAACGAGGCCCTGACGTCCGTCCCCCAATTCGACGGAAGTCTTCCCAGCCCTGTCCTGGATGGGTGCCGACGGAGCTTGTCTCGATCCTGTGCCGATAACCATGAATTGATGGATGCGACTGCTTCCGTGATTGGCCGCTTTCCTGTGGCTGTCATAAAACGGTCGGTGGGAGAATTCACGGGTTGGGGGAGCTGGCATGAATTGCCGCGCGACAAGTGTCATATCGGGGCTTGCGCTTCTGGGATTTACGGCCTTTCCGGCGGCTGCCTACACCCGCTCATCCACCTACCAGAAGACTGCGCTTTCGGGCCAGGAGATCTATGTCTTCGGTGGTACGACCCTGAACCCGGACTGTTCCAGCGCCGGCAAGGACGACGTGCGAGTGGTTTCCGGCCCGAGCCATGGAAATGTGAAACTCGTTCACGGCAAGGTGCATCCGTCTTATTCCAAATCGAACGAGCGTTCGAAATGCAATGCCCGCATGGTGGATGGCGTCAAGGCGCTTTACCGGTCGAAATCCGGATTCACGGGTTGGGACCAGGTCACGTTCTCGGTCCACACCTATGAGGGCAATGCCTTCAGATTTGTCGCCAACATCAAGGTCGAGTAGCGGGAAAGCGGTGCCGCAATCGCCCGCCTCTCGGCCGGGGGGAGACTTCATGCAGCCAGGAGATCGCTGAAAAATGGTGCATAAAACGGCAGGCTTCGTCGCGGCATTGACGGTTCTGGGATTGGCGGCCTGGCCGGCGGCCGCGGGGACGGAGAGCTATCGAAAGACGGCGCTGTCCGGACAGGAGATCTATATCCTCAGGGATGTGAGCCTCAACGAGGACTGTTCGAGCGCGGGCGCCAACGATGTCAGGGTCATCGCCGGCCCAAGCCACGGCAAGGTCAGGCTTGTGCACGCAAAGCTCTATTCCGGTTTCCCAAAATCGAATGAGCGCTGGAAATGCAACACGCACAAGGTCAACGGCATCAAGGGGCTCTACCGGTCGAATCCCGGGTTCAAGGGACACGACGAGGTCACGTTTTCGACCCATACCTATATGGGAAATGCCCATAAGACGGTCGTGAGCATCGACGTCGAATAGCGCTTCGCGCGCGCAACCTCGGTGCTCAGCCCGCCAGCAGCGCCAGCTCCTCCGGCGTCAGATGCCGCGCCGAGCCCTTGGCGAGGTCGCCCAGCGGCAGCCGGCCGATGGCGATGCGGATGAGGCGCTTGACCTCGATGCCGTGCGCGGCGAGCAGCCGGCGGATGTGGCGGTTGCGGCCTTCGTCGAGCACGATCTCCAGCCAGGCGGTGCGGCCGCCGCTGCGCAAAAGCGCGATCGAATTGGCGGTCAGGGTCTCGCCGTCGACGGTGACGCCCGCGCGGAGTTTGCCCAGCATCCCGGTATCGGGCACCGTGCCGATCTGCACATGATAGGTCTTGGGCAGATGCGAGGCCGGGTCCATCAGCCGGTTGGCGAAGTGCGTGTCGTTGGTCATCAACAGCAGGCCTTCGCTCGCCTTGTCGAGGCGGCCGACCGGCGAGACGAAGGGCAGGTCGAGCCCTTCGAGGCAAGCATAGACGGTGTCGCGCTGTTGCGGGTCGTCGCGTGTGGTCACCAGCCCGCGCGGTTTGTTGAGCATGACATAGACCTTGTGCTCGGCAACCACCTTTTCGCCATCGACGACGATGCGGTCGCGGTTCAGGTCGACGCGCAGCGCGGCATCGCGCACCACCTTGCCGCCGACACGCACACGGCCCTCGGCAATCAGCAGCTCGGCCTGCGTGCGCGAGCACAGGCCAAGCTTCGACAGCGCGCGATTGAGGCTGACGCCCGGCGACTTGCCGGCGGGTGGTTTCCCGGTGGGTGGTCGTGCTGCCATGCTGCCGCGGGTCTGTCCGTTGAACCGGACAGATGGCACGGGTGATACCGGCATCGCAAGCGGCCGGCTGGCCCGCCGCTTACACCGCCATTGCGACCAGCGCGCCGATATCGGCGGTGAGCACCATGGCGAAGGCACTTCGCTGGTTGGCGAACAGATTATAGTGAAGGCCACGTCGCCTGTTCATGGCGATCCAACGGAGCCCGATTTTGGGGGCATCGCTGGCGGATGCGCTGCGAGGCAATCATCGGAGGCTCAGCATCTGGAGGTTTTGCGTTGAATCAAAGCCTGACCCATCCATTGGGTTAAAGATGCCGTTGGCCATCTGGCCGCCGATGGAATAGAGGCGAAATCCGATGAAACTCATGGCATGTCTGGCGCTGGCTACATATCCCGAAGCGAATACGGCGAAGGTCGCCTCGAATGCAGTGGCGCTCGCCAGGCAGGTGGGGGCAGCGCTTCATGCGGTCGTTGTCGATGTCGACATTCCCGACGTTTCGAACGCGCTTTCGAGCTATCTGCTCGATCTTCCAAGCAAGATTCGAGAGGTCGAGGCGACCAGCCGCAAGTGCGGCAAGATCTTGCTGGAGGCGGTTGCCAAGGAGGCCTCACAGGGCGCGGTGACCCTGACCACGCAGGAGATCGCGGCGCCCCCGGCCCTGATGGGTGATGCTGCCGCGGAACAAAGCCGCTATTTCGATCTCTCACTGGTCGGCCTGGCCGCGGACAATCCGACGGCGCGCATGACTGCCGAGGCCATACTGTTCGGCGCAGGCCGGCCGACGCTCCTTTTTCCCGAAGCGACGGATGTTGGTGTGCTCGACCATGTCGTCATCGCCTGGGATGGAAGCCGCGTGGCGGCACGGGCCGTCGCCGACGCGCGGCCGTTCCTGGAACGCGCCGCCAGGATCACGGTCATCAGCGTGGTCGACGAAAAGCCGCTTCCCGGAAAGGACATCGGCGAACGCCTTGCCGAGGGCCTGCGGATGCGGGGACTGACCGTCGAAAGCGCTGCGATCCGAGCGGGCGACCGTTCGATAGGCGCCGCTCTCCAGGAGCATGCCGTCAAGATTGGTGGCAAGCTGCTGGTCATGGGTGGATACGGTCATTCGCGGGTCAGGGACTTCGTGCTCGGCGGCGCAACCGAGGGTGTTCTTGCGGATTTGCGGCTCCCCATCCTCCTGTCACACTGAGCCCTCTACCTCGCTTCATGATGGTCCTTTATCAGCGCCGCGAAGCAGTTAGGTCCTTCCACGAGCCAACTTGCGTCGAACAGGCCATCAAGGATAGCTGACATGGCCGAGGTGCCGACAGATCCCTTTCCAGGCCTTTCGGAGGCCGAGGCGCAAGCCAGGCTTGCCGCCGAAGGGTACAACGAACTGCCGAGGTCCAACCAACGCACGCCGTTGCGGATTGCCTTCGAGGTCATTCGCGAGCCTATGCTGGCGCTCCTGCTTGGCGGCGGCGTTGTCTATCTCATTCTGGGCAATCTGGAGGAAGCGCTGATCCTGCTGGCCTTTGCCACGATGTCAATCGGCATAACCATCATACAGGAGACACGCACCGAGCGTGTCCTGGAAGCGCTGCGTGATCTAACCAGCCCTCGCGCCCTGGTCATACGCGGTGGTGAACGCAAGCGCATTGCCGGTCGCGAGGTTGTTCGGGGGGATCTCGTCGTGCTCGGCGAGGGTGACCGGGTACCGGCCGATGCCAGGCTTCTCCAGAGCCAGGATCTGCAGAGCGACGAATCCCTGCTCACCGGCGAATCCGTACCGGTCCGAAAGATTGCCGCCGACGGCGCCCCGCCACTGAGCGAATGCCGACCAGGCGGTGACGACCTGCCTTTCATATTCTCGGGTTCGCTGATCGTTCGCGGTTCAGGCATGGGCGAAGTCCTGGCGACGGGGCCACGAAGTGAAATCGGCAAGATAGGGCACTCGCTGAGTTCAATGGAGACGGAACCGCCGCGATTGCAGGCACAGATGCGGCGCGTCGTACGCATTTTCGCAATGGTCGGTGGCGCGGTCAGCCTCGTCGCGGTCCTGCTTTATGGGCTTCTGCGGGGCGGATGGCTTGACGCCGTGCTCGCGGGCATCGCGCTCGGCATGTCGATGCTGCCGGAAGAGTTTCCCGTCGTGCTGACGATCTTCATGGCCATGGGTGCGTGGCGCATATCGCAGGCGCGCGTCCTGACCCGCAGGGCCGCCGCGATCGAAACGCTTGGCTCGGCGACGATCCTCTGCACCGACAAGACAGGCACGCTCACCGAGAACCGGATGACGATTGCCGAACTTCGGTCGGCGGATGGAATGTCGTTTCGGATGGCGGACAAGCCGGGCACCGACCTGCCGGCGGCATTCGCCGATCTGGTCGAGACGGGTGTGCTTGCCAGCGCCCAGATTCCTTTCGACCCCATGGAGATCGCATTTCACAAACTCGGCAAGGAACGGCTGTCCGAGCACAGGATTCTGGACAAACCGGGTTGGGAACTGGTCCACGCATATCCGCTTCGACCCGGACTGCTGGCGATGTCGAATGTCTGGCAATCGACACGTGGCGATGGCAATTCGCTGGTTGCGGCAAAAGGCGCGCCAGAGGCGATCGGGGCGCTGTGCCATCTGAACGCAAGGGACTTCAAGGCCCTGAAGAGCTCGGTCGAGGCCATGGCGGCCGAGGGGCTGCGTGTGCTCGGCGTGGCCCACGGGTCTCATCGCGGCACCGACTTGCCGAAGACGCAACACGATTTCAAATTCGAATTTCTCGGGCTGGTCGGCCTGACGGACCCCCTGCGCGCGCGCGTTCCCGAAGCCGTGAGCGACTGCCGTTCCGCCGGCATCAGGGTGATGATGATCACCGGCGACTACCCGGCAACCGCCAAAATGATCGCGCGCCAGGCGGGCCTCGATGCCGAAAGCGTGGTGACCGGCAGTGAGATGCAAGCGCTCAGTGACGACGAGCTGGCACTGCGTGTGAAAAGTGCGACCGTGTTCGCGCGCATCATGCCCGAACAGAAACTTCGCATCGTCAGCGCGCTGAAGTCGAGCGGTGAAATCGTCGCCATGACTGGGGACGGGGTCAATGACGCGCCGTCCCTCAAGGCAGCCAATATCGGGATTGCCATGGGTGGCCGCGGCACCGACGTCGCGCGCGAGGCGTCGTCGATCGTGCTGCTCGACGACGATTTCGGTTCGATCGTCAAAGCCGTTCGGCTTGGCCGCCGCATCTTCGACAATCTGCGCAAGGCCATGGGGTTCATCTTCGCGGTCCATGTGCCGATCGCGGGTCTCTCGCTGCTGCCGTTGCTGTTTGGCCTGCCGATCCTGTTCGGGCCGATACATATCGCCTTTCTGGAGATGGTGATCGATCCGGTGTGCTCGCTGGTCTTCGAGGCTGAAAGCGAAGAAGACGATGTCATGCGCCGTCCGCCTCGCAATCCGGACTCGCCACTGTTCTCCGGGGCGTTGATCGGGTGGGGACTGATCCAGGGGGCGCTCGCCTTCGCGCTTCTCGCGGCCATTTACCTTGTCGCCCTGAGACAGGGCATGGCTGAGAACGAAGTCCGCGCCCTGATTTTTTTCTCGCTGGTGCTGACAATCGTGGGGCTGATTTTTGTCAACCGCTCCTTCAGCGCGTCGCTCTTGACCGCGCTCATCAGGCCGAACCGGTCGCTCATGATCGTTGTCGTGGCCGTTGCTTCAATGCTGGGCGGTACCCTTCTGTGGCCGTTTGCCACCAGTCTCTTCCGCTTCGGACCGCTACACCTCGACGATCTGGTGGTAACGCTTGCCGCGGGATCCGCCGTGCTGGCATGCTTGGAGTTGCTGAAGCCATTCTGGGGGGAGCGGCTGAAGGCCTAGCCGCGGATTCAATGAGCCGATCCACGAGTCGTCGGTTGGAGAAGAGTTGGATGTCAACAAGGGTTGGATACGTGAAGGAAATCCCCGGACGAACCGTTTCGGTGCTGGCAAGATGAACGCCGACAATCCACGAGTTCGTGGAAGCCATGTGGGCACACTTGTACTGGCCGCCGCCGCGATCGGCGGGATTGTCGTCTGCGTGCTTTTGGCCGAGCCATTCTTGGGCGCGATCACATGGGCGTTGGCCCTGGCAATCCTCTTTGTCCGTTTCCATGCCTGGATCGAGACGAAGTTGAAACACCCCAACGTTGCGGCGATGGTTTCGGTCTTGACGATAGTACTGCTCGTCGTTGTCCCGGCGGCTTTCCTGGTAGAGCGCTTGGTGGAGGAAGCTGCTTCCGGGGCAGCCTCCGTCCGAACCCGGGTGGCCGATGGAGAGCTCCAACGTCTCCTGGACGCCCATCCCGGCATCGCACCCATTGGAAGGTGGATCAATCAACAGATCGATCTGCCGTCGATTATGGCGAGCCTCGCAACATGGCTGAGCAACGCCGGTGCGACGTTCGTCAAGGGTTCCGTGTTGCAGGTGGCGGAAGTCCTCCTGACGTTCTACATGCTGTTCTATTTCTTGCGTGATCGGAACGCAATCGCGCGCCTGTTTCGCGATTGGATACCGCTGGAGAACGCAGACACCGAGCGACTGTTTCAGCGGGTGTTCGATACCGTCCATGCCACGGTATACGGGACGCTCGCCGTGGCGGCAGTTCAGGGTTCCTTGGGCGGGCTGATGTTCTGGATCCTCGGGTTGCCGACGCCCCTTCTTTGGGGCGTGGTGATGAGTCTGCTTTCCGTCGTGCCAGTGTTGGGTTCGTTCGTCGTGTGGATACCGGCAGCAATCCTCCTCTTGCTTGATGGTGATTGGGGCAAGGCCCTAATCCTCTCGGGCTGGGGCGGTATTGTTGTAGGCGGCATCGACAACGTCCTTCGTCCGATGTTGGTCGGAAACCAGCTGAGGCTTCACACAATTCCCGCTTTCATATCGATGATAGGTGGGCTCGCCCTGTTCGGGGCTCCAGGATTCATACTGGGACCCCTGGCTGTCACGGTGACGATGCTGCTCATCGAGGTATGGGCCGCGCGCGATAAGATCAGCAGCGGCAAGAAACAGGAATGACCTCTGGATCTTGGGGTCGGGCGTCTACACCGCGGTGCCGACCAGCGCGCCGATGCCCGCGGTGAGCGCCATGGCGAAGGCGCCCCAGAAGGTGACGCGCAGCGTTGCGCGAAGGATGTTGGCGCCGCCCGCCCTGGCGCCGATGGCGCCCAGCAAGGCAAGGAAGAGCAGGGACGCAAGCGAGACCGCCAGCACCAGCATGGAGGCCGGCGCGACCAGCACCATGAGCAGCGGCATCGCCGCGCCCACGCTGAAGGTCGCCGCGGAGGTCAGCGCCGCCTGGATCGGCCGCGCCGTGGTCATTTCCGAAATGCCGAGTTCGTCATGGGCATGCGCGGCCAGCGCGTCCCTGGCCATCAGCTGATCGGCGACCTGCCGCGCCAGGCCCTTATCGAGCCCGCGCTTGACGTAGATGTTGGCGAGTTCCTCGCGCTCGAATTCCGGCTGCGTCCTGAGTTCCTCGCGCTCCCGGGCGAGGTCGGCATTCTCGGTGTCCGATTGGGAGCTGACCGAGACATATTCGCCGGCAGCCATCGACATGGCGCCGGCGACCAGCCCGGCTATCCCGGCGACCAGAACCTGCGAAGTCGGCGCGGCGGCCGACGCCACGCCGACGATCAGGCTCGCGGTCGAGACGATCCCGTCATTGGCTCCCAGCACGGCGGCGCGCAGCCAGCCGATGCGCGACACGAGGTGGTTTTCGACATGCAGGCGGCTCATGCTTTTCTCCTGATCGTGCCTTCGAGTTTGGTGGCGGCGGCGACTGTGTTGGAAATCGTGCCGTACTTGCGGACGTTCTTGTGCAGCAGCTCCAGCCGCTGGTCGGTTTCATCGGTGTCTACGACAAGCTCGTAGTCGATCGAGGCAATCCCCGGCGGGCTGTCGCGCCGAACGGCATGCAACGCGACCCTGACGCCGCGCAGCTTGAAACCGAGCATCGGGGTGACGCGCTCGATGCCCTTGATCATGCAGGCGGCGATCGCCGCCAGAAGCAGTTCGGCCGGATTGAAGGCATCGGCCCGGCCCTCGAGACAGGTGTCGAGAACAAGCGTGGCGTTCTTGGTGGTGGCCACGCTGCCTCGTGCATCGGTCCGTCTGGCTTCAACGCTGTATTCGAACATGGTGCTGCTTGCCTTGTCTGCCCTGTCACCTCGTTGAAGTGAACCCTTTTAGCACCGCATCGGGAGTATGATCTTGATCCACGTCAGGTCCGGATTGGATGTTAAAGCGCTGACGAGGGCCAGCCATGATCCTGCGGCGGCGAAATGGCGTGCGGCTGATTGCCCTTACTGGAGCTTGACCTTGCGCCCCTCCGCAAGGCTAGCAGGTGGATAGACGACGACGATCTCGCCAGGGTGCAAGCCCTGCGCAACGGCGGCGATGCGAGCCGATAGGCGCGCAACCTGGATTTCTCGGAGATGAACGCGGTCGGCCTCGACAACGAAGACGCTCCAGGCATCGCCGCGCCGGAACAGGGCTCCGATCGGCACGACGATTGCCTGGTCGTTCTCGTCGACCACGATCTTGACCTCGACGCGGTAGCCATCCCCCAAGCTGGCCCACGTCTCTCGTGGCGAGGTTATGTCGACGATGACCCAGACGCGCTGTTCCTCGACGCCGAGCGCCGATATTTTGGTGAAGCCGGAGGGCTCGACACGCCGCACGGCCCCATGCAAATCCGTGGGGCCGCCCCAGCGCTCGATGATCACCTTGTCGCCCTCCCTTATTCGGGCGGCATCGGTCGTCAAAACGTCGACGGCAATTTCGAGATCGCCAGGATCACCCAACTCGAGCAACGGGGCTGCCTGCGCGACAATGGTCTCGCTCTCCTGCATGACCCTGAGAACGCGGCCGTCGATGGGGGAGGATACCGGGAAACTCTCGCTGGCCTCGGAATTGTCGGCGGAGTTCAGTGCCGCGCGCGCCTGTTCCAGAAGATGGGTGGCCGCGTGCCAGCGCCGCTCGGCGGCATCGGTTTGTCGCTGCGTGGAGCGGAACAGGAATTCCTCGCGCTCCAGTTGAGCCGCCGCCGCCACCTTGCGCTTGACGAGCTCTCTCGTGCGTTCGAGATCGGCACTGGCTTGGGCCAGCAGCACCTTGGCCTGCTCGTGAAGCGATGCCGTCTCCTCGACTGCCGCCTCGGCGGCTCCGACCTGGGCCTCGAGCTCCAGCCGCACGCGGGGGTCGAGAAGCGGCGAAACTGGCGGCGTAATGGTCGCCAGCTTTTGTCCCGTCCGCACGGTATCGCCGGCCTTGAGTGCCAACCTCTGGATCCGCCCGGACAAAGGCGCCGAAACCAGGTAGCGATCCCGCACGCGCGTGCGTCCGTCCTCTTCAACAATGTCCTGGAAGCGCGAGGTCATCACCTCGGCGGTTTCGACAAGGATCGGTTGCGGCATCAGGAGCCAGTAGAAACCCAGTGCCGCAAGCGCCAGCCCCAGTGCGCCCACGATCGAAATTGTTCGACGCTTCATGTTCAGTCCCTCGTTTTCAGGACAGCCACGAGATCGAGCCTGTCGATCCTGCGGCGGATTGTGATGAAACTGGCGATGGCCGCGCCGATGACCAGGAGCGCGGCGATGGCATAACTGCTGCGATCGATCACAGCGGGGATCTGAAACGACTCGCTCGCACGCGCCGACGCGATCAACTCGATCAGGTACCGTCCGATCAGGAGCCCTGCGGGGATGGCCACAATCAGCTCCACGGCAAGCTCGCTGATAATGACGGCGGATACCTCACGCCGCGTCAGTCCGATGATGCGCAGGCTGGCCAATTCCCAGGCGCGCTCCTGCAGGGCGATGCGGGCACTGTTGTAGACCACGCCTATGGCGATCAGCATTCCAAACCCCGAGAGGACCAGCGCGCCGATAACCACCATTCCGCCGATCGTTTCGTTGAACAAGGCAAACCACAGGACCTTGACCGAGCTTCCCTCGATCTTCGGCATTGACCTTATCCTGGACCAGAGCAGTTCAGATTGACCCGGATCGATCCTGAAGGTCGCGACATTCGCAACGGAACCCTCCCGCATCAGGCGATTGAGTGCGGTGCGCTCCATCGTCACGGACGCCCCCAAAATATCGTCCGAAATCCTGCGGACGGTGACTTCTCTCACGGCTCGGCTGCCTTCGAGCACCTCGATCGTGACACTGTCACCGACATTGAGATCGAGCTGCCTCGCGATCGTCCGGCTGAGCATGATGCCATCGGAGGGTACGGCAATCGGCCGTAGCGCGCTGTCTCTCAGCACCTTGAGCTCGGAACCGGAATCCAGACCAGTCGCCGAGGTGCGATAGGCGCGATGCCCAGCTCGCAATGTGATCGGCACGACTCGCTGGACTTCAGCCTCAAGCACGCCAGGTATCGCCCGCAACTCGTAGAGTGCATCCGCCGAGACCGGTTCCGTGAAAGTAACAAACGCGTCACCGCGCTCGATGCGTCCAAAACTTACATCGATCATGTAGTCGATGGCGTCGAACCAGTAGAGCCCGAACAGAATGAGCGGAATGGCCAGCGCGATTCCGACGGTCGTCAACAGCGTCCTCACGGGCCGTCCGAGAATCGTGCGCGCCGCTATCACGTACTGGAGCGGAATTCGCTGGCTTCCAATCGTCTGCAGCCAGCTGAATGTGTGCAACGCGGGCGGCGTCTCGGGACGCATGGCTTCGGCGGGAGCAAGCATGGCAATCCGGTATACCGCCGATGCCGCGGCAAGGTTCGCCGCGCCGACGCTGACAAGGGTCGCCGCAACGAGCAGCCATGGCTCCAGTGGCGCCTCCAGCGATGGAAACCGGAAGAAGGCGGCATAGCTCCCGACAACCCCGATCGCGAACCAGCACCCCATGACCAGACCCATCGCCGATCCCAGCAATGCGATGGCGGTGACCAGCTTGAAGTAGTGGAAGGCGATGGTGCGGTTCGCAAACCCCAACGCCTTCAGCGAAGCGATCTGCCCCCTTTGTGCCTCCACCATCCTGCCGATGACGACGTTGAGCAGCAACGCCGCGATGCCGAAGAAGACCGATGGCATGACGATGCTCAGGGTTTCCTGCTCCGCCAGTTCGTCCTTGAGAAAACGGTGCGACGGCTGATCGCTCCGGCCATAGGCTCCGGTGCCGCCGTATGGCGCCAGCAACCGATCGACCTCTTCCAGGACATGTTGTGACCCCGCGCCGGGCGCCAGAAGTCATCAGCGCGTCGTTGAAGGCGCCTTTCATGTCGAATGCGCTTGCCACCGCATCCTCGTTTGCCCACACCACCACGAAATTCCGATCGTCCGGAAGCGGCACCGCGGCGCGGGTGGCAAAGATGAATTCGGGTGACAGGGCGGTGCCCACGACGCGGAAGCCTTGCAGCCGGCCGTTGAGTACCACCTCGATGGTTTCTCCGCTCCGCACGGCGCGCGCCTCGGCATACGCCGCGTTGATGATGACTTCTTCCGGATGCAGCGGATCGGGCCAGCGTCCCTGCACGAGATGCAGGCGGTTGAGCAACGGCTGACCCGCGGCAGGGAGCGAGATGACGCGCCCCGAGATCGGGAGGTTGGTGTCCTCGCGGATCACGCGCACTGGCTCGGCGACGCGCGGCTCCACGATGCCAATGCCGTTGATTTCGCGCAGCCGATCCACGATCGAGAGCGGCGCGCGCGTCATGCCCACGAAGATGTCGGCGAAACGTTCGTTGCGGTAGTGTGCCTCCATGGCGCCGATCAGCGCCTGGTAGTTCGACACCGACATCACGAAGACGGCCACGCCGGCCGCGACGAGCAGCGCGATGCTGAGGACCTGAAGCCGCATCGACCAGAGGTCGCGCGCCACCTTGATGTCCAGGACGTTCACCACGTCACATCCTCGGCCCGTATGCGCCGCGGATTGGGTTCTTCCTCGACGATGCGCCCGCCGCTCAGCCGCAACACGCGATGAGCCATCCCCGCGATTGCCGAGTTGTGAGTGATCACGGCGGTCGTCGTGTTCAGCTCCGCATTGACCTTGGCGATTGCCGCAAGAACCAGCCTGCCAGTGTCGACGTCGAGCGCGCCGGTCGGCTCGTCGCAGAGCAGGATATCCGGCCGTTTCACGATTGCGCGTGCCACCGCGACGCGCTGCTGTTCTCCACCGGACAATTGTGAAGGAAAGTGACCAGCGCGATGTGACAGTCCGACGAGTTCGAGCGCTTCGGCTGGTGTCATCGGATTGCTGGCGATCTGCGCGACCAGCCGCACGTTCTCCTCGACAGTGAGGCTCGGTATCAGGTTGTAGAATTGAAATACGAAGCCGACATGCTCGCGCCTGTATGTCGTCAGCTGCTCGTCGCTGGCTCCGGTCAGTTCGTGATCTCGCCAGGTCGCCGTGCCTGACGTTGGCGCGTCCAATCCGCCGAGGATGTTGAGCAGGGTCGATTTGCCTGACCCGGAAGGGCCGAGAAGTACGATGAATTCGCCTTGTCGGATATCGAGGTCGACGTCCTTCAGCGCCACGACACGTGAATCGCCCGCGCCATAGACCTTGGTCAATCCCCGGGCGACGAATACCGGGGCCAGGGGCTGCATGGCTGAACTCTCTACGTCTGGTCTCTGGACTGGCATGCGGACTCCGGTTCCGGCCCACGCCGGACAGGTCCTAAAGCCTCGACGGCCTGATCACCTTGACTCTTGTCAAGTTCGGAACCGTGGTGCGCAAACCGCAAATCCCCGATGCCGAGCGCGGCATCCCATTTTCCGCGTCGACCAGGCTCTGTTTGTGAACCTGGTGTTGATCCAGATCAGAATCCGGTCGCTTGGTCCCTGTGCATGTATGGCCAAGCCCTGTCTGGACCTTATGTTGCCACAATCGGACAATGCGATGGAGCAGGTATCAGCGATGGGGCCGCTAAAGTGAAGAGCGCCGTATTTCCTGCCGCCGTGCTGCTCGCCGGCATGACGGTGCCGGCATGGGCCGATGCGGTATGCATGGCCAACACGGGACGTTTTGAGCCCGGGCAGTATGCCTGCCTGAGGGCCGGCGAGACGAGCCATCTGGCCCGTTGCGAGATGAACCTCAACATCTTGTCCTGGAACGAGGTTCTTGACCATTGCCCGGGCGATCCGGCGCCGGGGCCCGCGCCGGCTACATCCGTCTGTCGTGCCAATGGCCAGTTCATCCCGGAGGGCGGGTTTGCCTGCCTCGTCGTGGCCGGCGGCGCGCACCTCGCGCGCTGCGACACCGTGCTCAATGCTCCGTCCTGGACCAAGGTTCAGGACGGCTGCCCCGGCCCGCCGATGCCTGAAGTCATCCCGGATGCCCAGGTGCCTCCATTGCTCGAGCATCCGTTGTCTGGTCCTCGACGCCTGATTGAACGATTGCGTGACGCGCTTTGATGTCGGTAAGCGGCGAGATTGGCGTCGACATCAAGGTGAAGGACTTTGCCTGAAGTTGACCTTATGGTCGAAACCGCCCTGCATCGCGTCCCTGCTTGCACTCGGGTTCGCGCCGCCGGTGTACGGGCGGAAACCTGTGTGGAGTTCTGGAAGAAGCGGTCGTCCGCGGGAATCAAATCGTGTCACGCCTTCGGCGCCAGGCGATTTCACGATAAAGCGCCTCGGGACTGACACCTACTTCACGGGCCAACGTTGACCAGTGTCCCCTGGCGGGAAGGCTCCCATGCCAGGACACCCACGCATCGAGGCGGGCCGCGACTGTCTTGAGGGACAAGATCTCCGACTGCAATCGCGCCTGCTGGACCTCGTGGGCGAGATGGCGCGCCCACGCGCTCGCCAGCTCCGTGTCTTCCTCGATCCGGGTGAGCAGGCCGGCGCGCGGAATGGCCCAGGTCACGGCTGCAACCTCTGTTCGGGCCGCGCAATGGTAAGAGGCTGAATACAACGAGGCTTCGGCCAGGATGGAATTTGGACCCGCACGTTGAAGGATCAGGGCCGTTCCATTGTCCTGATGCCTGACCAGATGAACGACGCCCGAACGCACGACGTGAATGAACCGGACGGGATCACCCAGATGAAACACCGGTGCTCCCGCCGCGAACTCGATCTCGCGGCCTTCCAAACGGTCGAGCAAGGCAATTAGCGGTGGCGACATGATTTCTATCATGTAGCGTTGCTCGAGGCTGTGGCAAGCATGGCTGGTCAACGGAGCAATTGCCATGATACGCGCCCTCGCGGTCGCCGCCTGCCTGGTTTCTTCCACGGCCTGTGCCCAGCAAGCCCAGTCAGGCGGAATGGACCATAAGATGCATATGCGGATGATGAGCGGGCAAGCCACAGGTGCCGAGGTTCCGACGGAGCCCGGCCAAGGTGCGTTCGCGGCGATCCAGGAGATCGTGGCGATCCTTGAGGCTGATCCTCACACGGATTGGTCCAAAGTGGACATCGACGCCCTGCGCGCGCATCTCGTCGACATGAACGCGGTTACTTTGGCCGCCGATGTGAAGAGCGAGCCGGTCGTGGGCGGAACCCGCTTCCTGGTCACGGGTTCGGGAGCCGTTCGGGATTCCGTGCGCCGGATGGTGAAGGCCCATGCGGCGACGATGAACGGGGTAGACGGTTGGCGTTTCGACGCTTCCGATATCGACGGCGGCGCATCCCTGACGGTGTGGCCCCCGGCGGCGGATGCCGCCAAACTGCGCGGCCTCGGGTTCTTCGGGCTCATGGCTCAGGGGATGCACCATCAGCGCCATCACATGATGATCGCGCGAGGCGAAGACCCTCATCCCTGAAACGGGAGCTGGAAAATTCTTCACCTGAATATTTTCGCGTGATCCAGGTCATAATCCGGCCCTCCGGCACCTTCACGTGCGCAGCACCCGGTAGATCGCGGGGATGACCAGCACCGTCAGCAGCGTCGAGGAGGCGAGGCCGAACAGCAGCGAAATCGCCAGGCCCTGGAAGATCGGATCGGTCAGGATCACCGCGGCGCCGATCATGGCGGCAAGTGCGGTGAGCAGGATCGGCTTGAACCGGATCGCGCCGGCCTCGATCAGGACCTCGCGCAACGGCCTGTCGGGCGAGGCGGCGTGACGGATGAAATCGACCAGCAGGATCGAATTGCGCACGATGATGCCGGCCAGCGCGATGAAGCCGATCATCGAGGTGGCGGTGAACGGCGCTCCGAACAGCCAGTGTCCGCCGAGGATACCGATGAAGGTCAGCGGGATCGGCGTCAGGATCACCAGCGGCACCTTGAACGAGCCGAACTGGGCGACGACCAGGATGTAGATGCCGAGCAGGGCGACGCCGAAGGCCGCCCCCATATCGCGGAAGGTCACCCAGGTGACTTCCCATTCGCCGTCCCACAGAAGCGCCGGCCGGCTTTCATCCTCCGGCTGGCCATGCAGCGAGATCGCGGGCTTTTGCAATCCGGTCCAGTCCTGCGCGTCGATGGCCTTGCTGACGGCGAGCATGCCGTAAAGTGGCGCCTCGAAGCTGCCGGCAAGCTCGGCCGTCACCATTTCGGCGGCGCGGCCATTGTGCCTGAACACCGGGAATGAGGCGCGCTCCGGCGTCACCCGCACAACATCTCCGAGTTCGACCACGCCGCGGTCGCCGGGCAGGACATTGGTCGGAATGGGCGTGGTCAGGAAGCGCTCGTCGAGCGTCCTTTCGCCCTTCGGCCGCTCGATGCGGATCGGGATCGGCTGGCGGCCACCGCCGCGATGCGAATAACCGACGGTCTTGCCGCCATTGAGGATGGCGAGCGTGTCGAAGACGTCGCTTTCCTCGACATGGAAGAACTCCGCATCGTCGGTGGAAATCGTGGCGCGCAGCCGGCGCGCCGGCTGTCCCCAGGAATTGTCGACGTCGACGATGAAGGGCACGGAGCGGAATGCCGTCTCGATCTTTTCGGCGACCTTGCGGCGCGTCTCGCCGTCGGGTCCGTAGACCTCCGCCAGCAGGGTTGCCATCACGGGCGGACCGGGCGGCGGCTCGACCACCTTCAGGCTGGTGCCTTGCGGCACCGGGATCGTGGCGATGCGCTGGCGCACGTCGAGCGCGATCTCGTGGCTGGAGCGGGTACGGCTCGCTTTCGGCAGCAGGTTGAGCGCCACGTCTCCCTGCTGCGGCTCGGTGCGCAGGACGGCATGGCGCACGAGGCCGTTGAAATTGAAGGGCGCCGCTGTTGCGGCATGTGTCTGGACCGATCGAACCTCCTTCAGCTCGAGAACCCTGGCGGCGACGGCCTGTGCAACCGCATCGGTCGCCTCGACGGAAGACCCTTCCGGCAGGTCGATGGTGACCGACAATTCGGACTTGTTGTCGAAGGGCAGGAGCTTGACCGTGACATGCTCGGTGTAGAACAGCGCGAGCGAGCCGAGCGTCAGCAGGCCGACGGCGAGCAGGAAGGCCCAGCTCGCCTTCTTCGAGGCCAGGATAGGCCGGGCGACGGCTGTGTAGGCGCGGCCGAGCGGACCGCCATTGCCATGGTCCCCATGGGCATGCACCGGCGCGCGCCCGGCGAGTTTGAGCATCAGCCACGGCGTCACCATCACCGCGACGAAGAAGGAGAAGATCATCGCCGCCGAGGCGTTGGCCGGGATCGGGCTCATATAAGGCCCCATCATTCCCGAGACGAACAGCATCGGCAGCAGTGCGGCGACCACGGTCAAGGTGGCCACGATGGTCGGGTTGCCGACTTCGGCCACCGCCTCGATCGCCGCCTGCCGGCGGTCGCGCCCGCCGCCCATGGCCCAGTGGCGCGAGATGTTCTCGATCACCACGATAGCATCGTCGACGAGGATGCCGATGGAAAAGATCAGCGCGAACAGCGAGACGCGGTTCAGCGTGTAGCCCATGACGCGCGAGGCAAACAGCGTGAGCAGGATGGTCACCGGAATGACGACGGCCACGACCATGGCTTCGCGGCGGCCGATGGCGACCCAGACCAGCAGGATGATCGAGATCGTCGCCAGGCCGAGATGATAAAGAAGCTCGTTGGCCTTGTCGTTGGCGGTCTCGCCGTAGTTGCGCGTCACGTCGATCGCGATATCGCCCGGGATCAGTCCGCCCTGGAGCAGGGCGACCCGGTGCAGGATGGCGTCGGCGACCGCGACCGCGTTCGATCCGGCGCGCTTGGCGATGGCGAGCGTGACCGACGGCACGCGCTCCACGCCGGCGCCAGCCCTGGTGACCGTGGACACCAGCGCATCACCGGTGTCGGTGGCGAAGGCGACGTCGGCGACGTCGCGAACATAGACGGGGCGGTTGTCGCGCGAGGTCAGGAGCAGGTTGCCGATCTGGTCCGGCGAGGCCAGCGTTTCGCCGGCGACGATGTCGATCTGCTCGCCCCGGTCGCGCACGCGTCCGGCCGGAAAGGCCTTGTTGGCGCCTGACACCTTGGCGGCGAGCTGCTGCAAGGTGACGCCGTAAAGGGCGAGCTTTTCCGGGTTCGGATCGACGCGGATGATCTCTCCGGTGTCGCCGACCAGGTAGGTCAGGCCGACATTGTCGATCTTGGCGATCTCGGTGCGCAGTTCGCGCGCGATGCGGGTTAGGTCGTTCGGCGTCATGCGCGCGGCCGCCTCCGGCTTCGGCGACAGTGTCAGCGTGACGATCGCGACGTCGTCGATGCCGCGGCCGACGATCAGCGGCTCGGGCACGCCGACGGGAATGCGATCCATGTTGGCGCGCACCTTGTCGTGGACGCGCAGCAAGGCAGCGTCCGACGAGGTGCCGACGACGAAGCGGGCGGTGACCATCACCTGGTCGTCGCGCGTCTGCGAATAGACATGCTCGACGCCGTCGATGCCCTTGACGATCGTCTCCAGCGGCTCGGTGATGAGCTTGACGGCATCGTCGGCCTTCAGCCCGTCGGCGCGCACGAAGATGTCGACCATCGGCACCGAGATCTGCGGTTCCTCCTCGCGCGGCAGCGTGAGCAGCGCCACCAGCCCGAAGACGAAGGCGGCGACCAGGAACAGCGGCGTCAGCGGCGACGCGATGAAAGCCCGCGTCAGCGCGCCGGCGATACCGAACGAGGCAGGACCCTTCATGGCGTGACCACGACATCGCCGGCCGCGAGGCCCGTCAGGATCTCGACATAGTCGCCGTCGGCGCGCTTGGTCCGCTCGCCGGTGACCACCGCTCGTTCGGCCTGTGCGCCGCCGGCGGTGACGCGGACGAAATCGATGCCCGAGCGGGTTGCGATCGCCGACGCCGGCACCAGCAACGCGGAGCGCTCGGCGACCGGCAGCTCGACCAGGACTCGCGCATCGATGAAATTGGTATCGAGATTGTCGACCTCGACGTCGGCGATGACGCGGCCGTTGTCGATCTGCGGATAGATCTTGGCGAGGCGGCCGGCGGCTCCCTTGCCGCCGGCATTGATGCGGATGGCGGCTCCCTCCCTCAGGGACGCAGCGTAACGCTCCGGAACGGCCAGCCGCAGGAACACGCCGCCGCCGCCGATGGTGGCGACCACTTCACCGGCCATGATGACGGCGCCGCGCGTCACCGGAACGGTCAGCACGCGGC
Organism: Mesorhizobium sp. HAY1-8B; assembly: GCF_056868045.1. Taxonomy (NCBI): domain Bacteria; kingdom Pseudomonadati; phylum Pseudomonadota; class Alphaproteobacteria; order Hyphomicrobiales; family Phyllobacteriaceae; genus Mesorhizobium; species Mesorhizobium sp. HAY1-8B. Next base: position 5,812,072 of record NZ_CP200321.1, on the reverse strand, counting down.
CGTCGCCGGGAGCAAAGACATCGCCTTCGGCGCCCTGCTGCACGATGACCGATCGCTGCGCCTCGGTCGCGGCAAGCTGGTTGCGCGCGACGTCGACCTCGGTGCGCAGCTGGTCAAGACGCTGCGCGGTCATGACACCCTTGTCGACCAGCGTCTGGCCGCGGGTGAGTTCTGATTGCGCGGTGTCCAGCTGTGCCTGCAGCGCGCGCAACTGGGCGTCCAGCGCCGCGACCTGGAAGGCGATCTTGTCGTCCTGAACGGTGGCGATCTTCTGCCCAGCCTTGACCAGTTCGCCCTCGGTGACGGCGAGGTCGACGATCAGCCCGCCGATGCGGGCGCGCGCCGGAACGGTGTCGCGCGCCTCGACACGGCCATAGACCGCCTTCCATTCGGTCACGGTCGTCGGCGCCAGCGTCAGCGTGCCGGCAAGCGCTGGAGAGGTTGCCAGCAACGCGGCGACCAAAAGGGGCATGCGCATGCGGGTCATCCTTAGAATGCGCATCCCGGCTTGACGCCGAGCTTGCGGAAGACCATCGCCGCCGGACAGAAGCCGGTGAACGCCGATTGCAGCATGTTCAAGCCGACGAAGACCGTCAGCCAGACAAACAGCGGCGAGACAAAGGCGGTAAGCACCACGGACAAAAGCACCATGGTGCCGGCGAAGGCGAGAACGGAACGGTCGAGGGACATCGTCATCTCCATTTGTATGTGATCATATTTAGATATATGAATGTTATCGTTGGCTGCAAGGGGTGGCGCCGACTTTGCCGCCGGCGGTTGCGGGCCTTCGATCGGGCCGCCAGCCGCTGTCCGCCCGAGGGCCAGCCGCGGTGGCTTGCCCCGGTCAGGCAACCGGTACATCCGGCGGCGCCTCGACCTTGATCTGCTTGAGCTTGTCGATGCCCAGCGCCTGCAGCGCGAGGCGCTCGTAGAAGGGCTCGGACTTGCCGGTCCTGATCTTGTGCAGGAAATACTTCTCGAAGCCGACCTTGGCGGTGTGCACCCATTTGCCGGAGGACGACCAGTTGACGTTGCGCGGCGGGATCTGCGGCTGCGCCACGAAGGCGACGCCGGAATCGCCGAAATCGGCGAGGCAGACCGCATTCCACGTGCCCTGGGCATCGGGCTCCTCGCCCTTCACCAGCCGGCCGATGTTGCGCGCCGTCGCCGTGACCATGGATTCGATCATGAAGCCGGTCTTGGGCACGCCCACAGGAACCGGTGTCTTGCCGATCGGCGGGATGGCGACGCAGACGCCGACCGCGAATATTTCGGGGAAGGCCGGGTTGCGCTGGTGCTTGTCGACGACGATGAAGCCGCGCGGATTGGTGAGCCCCTCGATGCCGAGCACCGCCGCCACGCCACGGAAGGCCGGCAGCATCATCGCAAAGGCGTGCGGCAATTCATGCGCCTGCCTGACCGACCCATCGTCGGCGATTTCCTGGACGAACATCTTGCCCGGCTCGACCTTGTCGACCCTGGCGTTGCAGATCCACTTGATGTGATGCTGGCGCATCTCGCTCTCGAGCAGGCCCTTGGTGTCGCCGACGCCGTCGAGGCCGAGATGGCCGATATAGGGTTCCGAGGTGACGAAGGTCATGGGCACGCGGTCGCGCACCCTGGCGTCGCGCAACGCCTTGTCGAGGATGAAGGTGAATTCGTAGGCCGGTCCGAAGCAGGACGCGCCCTGGACCGCGCCGATGACGACCGGACCCGGCTTGGCGACGAGCGCGTCGAAGGCCGTCTTGGCCTTGAGGGCGTGATCGATGTGGCAGACCGACTGGGTGTTGTGCTCCGGCCCGAGCCCCTCGATCTCGTCGAAAGCGAGTTCGGGGCCGGTGGCGATCACCAGATAGTCATAGGAGAGGGACGAGCCGTCGTTGAGTTCCACCGTGCGTTCGGCCGGGTGGACGCGCTTGGCTCCTTGCGGATGAAAACCGATGTTGCGCCGAGCGAGCACCGGAGCAAGGTCGATCTCGACCGCCTGCCTGTCGCGCCAGCCCACGGCGACCCAAGGGTTGGATGGCACGAATGAATAGTGGCTGCCATTGTTGATTACAGAGACCTTGTGTTCCCCGGCCAGTTCGTCGCGAAGCTCATAGGCCATGATGGTGCCCCCCAGTCCGGCACCAAGGACGACAACATGCGCCATGCTCTTTCCTCCTTCGCGGCGCGGCCTTTGGCGCAACGCCGACATTGCGATTCCCACGTAGGGAGCGGCATTGGCTGATCCTGCGCCATTATGGCCGGCCGCGACTTGATGCGGATCAAACGAGCGCGCTGGCGTGAATCTCCAGCGTATCGATCCATCGGCTTGACAGGCGCCGGCGTCAGGCTAATATTATTTGTAACTCTTAATATGATAATGTGTTCATATGCGCAACATAAAAATAGCCGAACTGGACAAGCGAGCGCGCGAAGCGTCCGAACTGCTCGCCGCGATGGCAAATGAAAAACGGCTGATGATCCTGTGCCATCTGCTGGACGGCGAGACGAGTGTGAACGAACTGGCCGAACTGGTTGCGATGAACCAGTCGGCGCTGTCGCAGCAACTTTCAAAGTTGCGCGCGCTCAAGCTCGTGGACACGAGGCGCGACGCCCAGCAGGTCTACTACCGGTTGGCTTCGGTGGAGGTCGAGCGAATCCTGCAGACGCTCTACGGCATCTATTGCGATCCGCGGACAAGGATCGCCAAGATCGGCAGCCGGTAGGCTGCCGATCGGCAGCAGGAACCGCCTTATGCCGCTTGCTCGGCTTCACTGCCGATCCCGTTCAGCACATCGATCGCCTCGCGCGGCAGGTCGAGTTCGGCCGCCGCCAGGTTCTCGCGGAGATGGCCGACCGAGGAGGTGCCGGGGATGAGCAGGATGTTGGGCGAGCGCTGCAACAGCCAGGCGAGCGCCACCTGCATGGGGGTCGCGCCAAGTTTGCGGGCGACATTGGCCAGCGTGTCCGACTGCAGCGGCGTGAAGCCGCCGAGCGGGAAGAAGGGCACATAGGCGATGCCGTCGGCGGCCAGCTCGTCGATCAGCGCGTCATCCTCGCGATGCGCGATGTTGTACTGGTTCTGCACGCAGACGATATCGGCGATGCCGCGCCCCTGAGCGATCTGGGCGCGGGTGACATTGCTCATGCCGATATGGCGCACCAGGCCCTGGCGCTGCAATTCGGCGAGCGTGTTCAATTGCGGCTCCAGCGACCCTTCGGCGGGGCCGTGGATGCCATGCATGGAGCGCAGGTTCACCACCTCGATCACGTCCAGGCCAAGATTGCGCAGATTGTCATGCACGGCCTGCGTCAGCTCCGGCGGCGACATTGCGGGGAGCCACGATGCATCGGCGCCGCGCCGGGCACTGATCTTGGTGACGATGGTGAGGTTGGCGGGGTAGGGGTGCAGCGCCTCACGGATGATCTGGTTGGTGACATGCGGGCCATAGAAATCCGATGTGTCGATATGGTCGACGCCGCTGGCGATCGCCTCGCGCAGCACGGCGAGGGCGCCATCGTGGTCTTTCGGCGGACCGAAGACGCCCGGTCCCGCCAGTTGCATGGCGCCGTAGCCGAGGCGCTTCACGGTGCGGTCGCCGAGTTTGAAGGTTCCGGCCTTGCTGATGTCTGTCATTGTCTCATCTCCTTTGGATCGGCCCAATGTAGACAAAGCGTGCCTGCACGATAATATGGTGCAATCAGCACACCCTGTGCGGAAAGGCGAACAATGGCGACGGATCTCGGCGACCTCCAGGCGTTCATGGCGGTGGCGCGCGCCGGCGGCTTTCGCGAAGCGGCACGGGTGGGCGGCGTCAGCGCCTCCAGCCTCAGCGAAACGGTGCGGCGGCTGGAGAGCGGGCTCGGCGTGCGGCTGTTCAACCGCACCACGCGCAGTGTGGCGCCCACCGAGGCCGGGGCCCGGCTGCTCGAGCGGCTCGGCCCCGCGCTCGGCGAGGTCGAGGCCGCGCTCGACGTGGTCAACGGCTTTCGCGGACGCCCGGCCGGCACACTGCGGCTCAACGTGCCCGTCGTCGCGGCGAAACTGGTGCTGCCGCGCCTGTTGCCGCCGTTCCTCGCCGCCTATCCCGAGATCCGCATGGAAGTGACCGCCGAGGACAGTTTCGTCGACATACTGGCGAGCGGCTGCGACGCCGGCATCCGCTATGACGAGCGGCTGGAGCAGGACATGATCGCCGTGCCGATCGGTCCGCGCCGGCAGCGCTTCGCCACCGCCGCCGCTCCGGCCTATCTCGACAGGCACGGCCGGCCCGGGCACCCGCGCGACCTGCTCGACCATGCCTGCCTGCGCGGCCGCTTCACCAGCGGCCTGACGCCGGCCTGGGAATTCGAACGCGACGGCGAGGTGGTGAGCGTCGAACCGACCGGGCCGCTGCTGGTCAGCACCGGCACGGCAATGGCCCTTGCGCTTGAAGTGTCGGTTGCCGGCGGCGGCATCGTCTCGCTGTTCGAGGACTGGCTGCGGCCCTATTTCGACGATGGCCGGCTGGAGCCTGTGCTGGAGCCCTGGTGGCAGGAATTTTCCGGGCCGTTCCTCTACTATCCCGGCCGCCGCCTCACGCCGGCACCGCTGCGCGCCTTCATCGATTTCGTCGGCACGATGCGCTGGGGGTGAGGCCCGCGCCCATGCAACTTGCTGGCACATCCGGACAATCCAAACGCGAACCGTAACACTTTGTTTCCTTGCCCGCCGTATCCACGGGGGCAGCGTCCCCAATGGCGGACGCACCCTCGACGCATGAAAGAAGGGGGACGCGCAGGAAAATGGGTTCGCCCTGGTCCGAACTGCTGGCCAATCTCGCGGTCGTTGCGATGTTCGTTTCGGTCTGGATCCACACGCATGTGTGGCTGGATCGCAGCCCGGCCGCGATAAAGGCGGCGGCCTTCGGCCTGCTGATGGGCGCCGGCGCCATCATCCTGATGCTGACGCCCATGCAGTTGCAGCCGGGCGTCCTGGTCGATCTCAGGGCGACGATGATTGCCGTTGCCGGCTTCTTCGGCGGTCCTGTCGCCGGTATCGTCGCGGGGGTAATGGCCGGGGCCTTCCGCTCTTTCGAGGGCGGTGTCGGCGCCTTGGCGGGCGCGGTCGGCATCGCGGCCACCATGCTGGTCGGTATTGCCGGTAACCTTGCGCTCAGGGGCCGTTCGCCCGGCATGGGCGATATCATGATCCTGGGTGCTGCCACCGCATGCGGATCGCTGCTTGGCCTCAGCGTCCTGCCGCAGCCTGTCGTGCAGACGGTTCTGCCGAAAGTGGTGTTTCCCTCCACATTGCTCATCTTTGTCTCCGTGGCGATGTCCGGGCTTGCGATCTACCAGGAGCGGCGGCGCCTCGAAGCGCTGCAGTCGAGGCGCATCTTCAAGGCGGTGGTCGAGACCTTGCCCGACTGCCTCAATGTCAAGGACCTCGATGGACGGTTCATCGCCGCCAATCCCGCAACGGCCGAACTGATGCAGGCGGCTGATGCCAAGGCACTCATCGGCAAGACGGATTTCGACTTCTATCCGGCTGAAACGGCGCAGGAATTCCGCGAGGACGAGCTTGCGGTGCTGGCGTCCGGCGTCTCCTCCACCATCGAACAGCGCCTGCACCATGAGGATGGCACCGATGCCTGGCTGGCGACGCTGAAGGCGCCGTTTCGCGACAGGACGGGCGCCATCATCGGCCTGATCACGCACAATCGCGACATCACCCAGCGCAAGCAGCTGGAGACCGAACTGGCGGAAAGCCAGGCCAGGCTCGGAGACGCGCTGACGCAAATGGCCGACGGCCTGGTGATGTTCGACCCCGAGGACAGGCTGGTGCTGTGCAACGCCCAGTACCGCGCCCTGTTTCCGAAGACGGCCGATATCAGGGTGCCGGGCGCCAACCACCGCGACATACTGCGCGCCTCGGCGGCGCGCGGCGAAAGTGTCACGCCGCCCGATGCGGTCGAGGAGTGGATCGCCGACGTCATGGCCATGCAGACGGTTGCCAATCATCGCCAGGTCCGGTTCGCCGACGGCCGCTGGCTCGACGTGCGGACCCGGCCGACTGGCGATGGCGGCAGCCTGAGTGTGTTTTCCGACATCACGGAGGCCAAGCAGGTCGAGGCCGAACTGCTGGCGGCCAACGAGAAGCTGAACCTTCTGGCGCACCGCGACGGGCTGACCGAACTGTTGACGCGGCGGGCCTTCGACGACGCGCTGGCGCGCGAATTCGGCCGCGGCCGGCGCACCATGGCGCCGCTCAGCCTGCTCATCATCGATGTCGACCGGTTCAAGCGGTTCAACGACCAATATGGCCATCCGGCGGGCGATGAATGCCTGCGCGCCGTCAGCCGCTGCATCGACGCCACGGCCCGTCGGCCGGGGGACTCGGCGGCCCGCTATGGCGGCGAGGAGTTCGCGCTCATCCTGCCCGAAACCGACGCGCGAGGCGCCTTTATCATCGCCGAAACGCTGCGGGGCAAGGTGCGCGACCTCGGGCTCGCGCATGCCGGCAGCGAAAAGGGCATTGTTACCGTCAGCATCGGGGTCGGTACGTTCGACGGCAGCGCGGATATCGAGATCGCCGATCTCCTTCGGCGCGCCGACGAGGCGCTCTACGGCGCCAAGGCGGCCGGTCGCGACCGCGTGCATGGCTGGCGCCCGCATCTCAGCGAACCACGCGCAACGGGTTCCTAGCGCAAAGCGTGAGTGGTGGCTGTCATATCGATGTCATCGTCGGTTGCTATTGATCCATGAATCCAGACATATGGATTCATGGACAAGACAACAGCATTGCTGGCGCTCGCCGCGCTCGGTCAGGAAACAAGGCTGGAGGTGTTCCGGCTGTTGGTTCGGGCCGGGGCCGAGGGGGTGCCGGCAGGCGAGCGGGGGGCCGCCGTCCGCCACGCCGCATCCAGCGAGAGGACCCCGCAATGACCATCACCATCTATCACAACCCGGCCTGTGGCACCTCGCGCAACACGCTGGCGATCATCCGCCAGTCCGGCGAGGAGCCGGAGGTGATCGAGTATCTGAAGAACCCGCCGTCGCGCGAAAAGCTTGTCGAGCTGATCGCGGCAATGGGAATGACGCCGCGCGCGCTGCTGCGCGAGAAGGGCACGCCCTATGCGGAACTCGGCCTTGGCGATCCCAAATGGAGCGACGACGAGATCCTCGATTTCATGCTGGCGCATCCGATCCTGATCAACCGGCCGATCGTGGTGAGCCCGCTCGGCGTCGTACTGGCCCGGCCGTCCGAAAAGGTGCTCGATATCCTGCCCAATCCCGACATCGGCCCGTTCACCAAGGAGGACGGCGAGGTCGTCGTCGATGCCGGCGGCAAGCGGGTCGTCTGATTGCTGTTTCGATATTTTTCGAAATAGGACTTGACGGTTTTCGTCGCTGGCCTCATGCTATTTCCATGAAACTCGAACAAGCAGCGAAGCAACTGGAAGCGCTCGGCAATCCGACGCGGCTGAACCTCTATCGCATCCTGGTGAGGGCCGGCGAGGCGGGCCGGCCGGTGGGCTTCCTGCAGGAAAGCCTCGGCATTGCCGCCTCGACGCTGTCGCACCATCTGCACCGGCTGATCCTGACTGGGCTGGTCAGCCAGGAGCGGCAGGCGACGACGCTGATCTGCCGCGCCAACTATCCCATGATGAACGATCTCATCGGCTTCCTGGCCGATGAATGCTGCGCCGATGCGGCTTGCAATCCGGCGGCGGATGACGCGGCCGCCTGATTTTTTTGCCTTTTATTTCGATAGTACCGGAAGGATGGAAACTATGGCCACGCGCAACGATTTGCCAATCGCCGTCATCGGCGCCGGTCCGGTTGGGCTGGCGGCCGCCGTGCATCTCATGGCCCGGGGCCTGCCGGTGAAGCTCTACGAAGCCGGCGGCGATGTCGCGGCCAGCCTGCGCGATTGGGGCCATGTCCGGGTGTTCACGCCGTGGCGCTATTGCGTCGATGAGGCGGCCGGCCGGCTGCTCGAAAGCCATGGCTGGCGGATGCCTGACCCGGAAGCCTTTCCCACCGCCGATGACCTCGTCGCGCGCTATCTCGAGCCGCTCGCCAGGCTTCCGGAACTTGCGCCGGCGATCGAGACCAATGCGCGTGTCGTGGCCATATCACGCTGGGGCGCCGACAAGGTACGCGGCAGCGAGCGCGGGACACGGCCCTTCATGCTCGTCGTCGAGACCGCCGATGGCACCAGGCGCGACAGCGCGCGGGCCGTCATCGACGCCTCCGGAACATGGCGCACGCCCAATCCCCTCGGTGCCGGCGGCATCGAGGCGGAGGGCGAGGCGGAGTTTGCCGACCGCATCGCCTACGGCATCCCCGATATTCTCGACCGCGACCGCGCGCTCTATGCCGGCCGCACGACGCTGGTTGCCGGTTCTGGCCACTCGGCGGCCAACGCCTTGCTTGACCTTGCCAGGCTTGCGGATGCCGAGCCCGGCACGGCTTTCATCTGGGCGGTGCGGGGAACCGACCTCGTGCGCATCTATGGCGGCGGCGATGCCGACCAGTTGCCGGCGCGCGGCGAACTCGGCGCCGATGTGCGCGAGTTGGCCGAAAGCGGCCGCGTCCAGCTGGTGACCGGCTTTGCGACGCTTGCGATCCGCGAGCATGCCGGTCGGCTGGTGGTCGAGGGGCAAGGCGAGGAAGGCCTGGTGCAACTCGGCCCCGTCGACCGCATCATCGCCGCGACGGGACAGCGCCCGGACCTGTCGCTGACCAGGGAGCTCAGGCTCGATCTCGATCCTTGGCTGGAAAGCGTCAAGGCGCTCGGTCCGCTCATCGATCCCAACGAGCATTCCTGCGGCGACGTGCCGCCGCACGGCCACCGTGAGCTCAGCCATCCCGAGCCCGGTTTCTACACGGTCGGCATCAAGAGCTATGGCCGCGCGCCGACCTTCCTGCTGTTGACCGGCTACGAGCAGGTCCGCTCCGTCACGGCGGCGATCGCCGGCGACATGGCGGCGGCCGACGCGGTGCAACTGGTGCTGCCCGAAACCGGCGTCTGCACCGTGCCGGCGGGCCGCGCGTCGCAGGGCTGTTGCGGCGGACCGGCACCGGCCGAGGTCGATGCCTGCTGCGTGGCGGATGCCGACGCCAAGGCGACCGGCAAAGGCGGTTGCGGCTGTGCCGGCAAGATGGAAGCGGCCGAGTGAGCGATAGCAAGATCCCTGCCTCGGCCATCTGGGCGCTGGGTGCCACCCAGATCATCGGCTATGGCACGCTCTATTACAGCTACAGCATCCTGGCGCCGGCGGTGGCGGTGGAGCTCGCCTGGTCGCAGCAATGGGTGTTCGCCGTGCTGTCGGTGTCGCTGCTGGCGAGCGCCATCCTGTCGCCGTTCGCGGGCAGCCTTGCGGACAGGGTCGGGGCAGGGCGTCTGATGGTGCCGGGATCGCTGGCGGCGGCGGGCGCATTGCTGTTGTGCGCGCTGGCGCCGGGGCGCGCCGGCTTTGCGCTTGGCGTGCTGGCCATGGAACTCGCCTCCTGCTTCGTCCTCTACAGCACGGCCTTCGTCGCGATCGTGCAGCTCGGCGGCGCGGGGCGCGGCATCACCCATCTCACCTTGATCGCCGGCTTCGCCTCGACCTTGTTCTGGCCCTTGACGACGCTGCTGCACCAGCATCTCGGCTGGCGCGAGGTGCTGGTTCTCTTTGCCGCGCTCAACGCCTTTGTCTGCCTGCCGATCCATTGGTGGCTGGCCCGGCTTCCGGGCGGTGCGGGCAAGGCGCGGGAGAGGATCGTCCCAGTGTTATCAGGCCTGTCGGCGCCTGTGCCCGGCCGGCGATGGTCGCCTCTGTTCGTCCTGGTGCTGGCCGGATTTGCCATGGAGGGGTTCGTGCTTTCGGCCGTTCTCGTGCAGATGGTGCCGCTGCTCACACTGGTCGGGCTCGGCGGGGCCTCGGTGCTGGTCGCAAGCCTGTTTGGGCCGTCGCAAGTGGCGAGCCGGCTGGTCAACATGCTGTTCGGCCGGGGCCTGTCGCAGACATCGCTGGCGCTCGGCGCGACCGCCGCGCTGGCCGGCGGCCTCGCGGTGCTGCTGCTGGTGGCGCCCTCCGTTCCCGGCGCCATGCTGTTTGCCGTGCTTTTCGGCTTCGGCTCGGGCCTGATGAGCATTGTCGGCGGCACGCTGCCGCTCGAATTGTTCGGCCAGGAGCGCTACGGCTCCTATGTCGGCTGGATCACGGCGGCGCGCCAGTTCAGTTCCGCCTTCGCCCCGTTCGGCCTCACCTTGATGATATCGGGCCTCGGCGTTTTCCCGGCCTTGTGGCTCAACGTCGCGGTCGGCCTGTTCGGCATCGCCGTCTTCGCCGCCGTCGCGCTGATCAGCCGGCAGTCGCGCGGCCCTCAAAAGAGTGGCACGGCCGAACCGGCAGCACCCGACGCGGATGGCTACCAACAGCGTCACATCGCTGGTGCTCGTCTGAAAACGCTGAACTGAAAGGACTGAGAAGAGCCCCATGGCGTCAGATGTAGATGGTCGAGTGTGCGAACAAATGCAAAGCCAGGTCCGAGGGCTTGGGCGAGGCTGTTTGCATCGTATCGTTGAACGGGCAAGCCGCTGCATTTTTCTGGCCCGTCGAGCGCGAAAGTAGCGATAATCGCGTAGCCATCTGGTGCGAGTGCCTGCCTAAGTGTGAAGAGGTAAGCGTCACGATCCGCTTTTTCGACCATGAAATGAAAGGCGGCCCTGTCATGCCAGACATCGTAAAGCCGCGTCGGCGACCACGTGCGAATGTCAGCCACGATCCAATCGACTTGCTCGCCTGCCTCAGCCAGTCGACTGCGAGCAGCCGCGATCGCGGCCGCGGACAGATCCAGGACGGCGACATCCTCAAAGTGCTGTTCTTGAAGATTGTCCACCAGTCGCGAAGCGCCGCCCCCTACATCAACGATCGCCGATCCGGGATGTGCAATCTCGTTGATCAACGAAAGGGAGGGCTCGGGACTATCTTGGAACCAACTGACGCCGTCCTCCCGTTTCAATTCATATGTGGCATTCCAGTGCAACCGCGATGCCTCTTTCTCCATCGGCTCGGCTTTCGTCTCAGGTTTCTCCATTCACCATATCAGTCGCAGGCGATAAGCCCGTGGTCAATTTTTGGGGAGCACGACTGCTTCCGGTCAAGAAGGATCGAACCGACGGGGCGGGTGGCCCGCCTCAGAACTTGCGCGGGTCGATGCCCTTGGTGCCCGGGCCGTAGGGGCTGGGATAGATCTCGCCGATGGTCATCAGTTCGATCTCGCCGTCGAGCGTCGAACCGATGATCTTCACCTCGGGATCGTCGCAGCAGAACTCCCAGATCACTTGCCGGCATTCGGCGCAGGGCACGCCCGAATAGGGACCGTGGCAGACGATGGCCTCGATCTGGCGCTCGCCCGCCGCCGCCATCTGCATCACGGCGTTGCGCTCGGCATGGACCGATTGCTGGAGGGTGACGACCTCGACATTGCAGGCGGCGAAAAGCCGGCCCGATGCGGTGCGCACGGCCGAGCCGACCTTGTGGTTGGAGTAGGGCGTGTAGGCCTTGTCGCGCGCTTGCGCGGCGGCGGTGACGAGCGCCTGGTCGGCACTCGAAAGCCTGTCGAAAGTGGTCTTCAGCATTGGTTTCTCCGCATCCGGGCTCCATCCCGCACTGATTCAGGATGGAGCTTTATCTCATTGCTTTACCGGGTCTTTCGCTGGCTCAGGCCGGCTGCCGTTCCGATCGCGTGACAAGTCCCGCGACGAAAGGAATGACCGAGAGGATGAAGCCGACCAGCGAGGCTGGAATGCCGCCCGGTTCGCCCAGCAGCACCAGGATCGCGGTCGAGCCGGAGCCGATGACGATGGTCGCCAGCATCGACCAGGACGGAATGCGCCAGCCGAAGGTGGCCGACAGCACCGGCAGCAGCAGGCCCGGAACATAGACCGAGAAGCCGAGCATCAGGATGGTGACGATGCCGGGCACGCTGAGCGCCACGACCAGGGCGACGAGGCCGAGCACGAGCAGCAGGATGCGGCTGGTCCACAGCCTCTCCCGGTCGCTGGCATCGGGGCGCAGCCGCGAGATCACGTCGCGCTGCAGCGTGGTGGCTGTCACCAGCAGCGTCGTGCTCGCCGTCGACATCGCCACCGCCAGGAAGGCGGCGACCAGCACGCCGATGACGCCATGCGGCAGAAGCTGCACCATCAGGTCGGGCATGGCGTTGACCGGGTTGGTGTCGGCCGGCAGCAGCGCCTTGGCGGCGACGCCGAGGAAGGTGAGGATGACGCCGAACACGGCCATGACGAGGAAGCCGTTGATCATGCCCCGGCGCGCCGTTTCGGGCGAGTTGGCGGAAAAGACGCGCTGGAAGCCGATCGTGTCGATGAAGCCGGCGGGCAGGAGCAGGAACCAGACGAACAGCGTCGCCGGCGGCACGTTGGCGAACAGGTTGTAGAAGCCGGGAATGTCCTTGGTCGCTTCATAGATGTGCGGCACGCCGGGTCCGAAGATGACGAACAACGGCGCCACCACGCCGATGACGATGAGGAAGATGACGGCCTGCAGCACGTCGGTCGCCACCACGGCGAGGAAGCCGCCGAGCATGGTGTAGACGATGACGACGAGGAAGGCGACGATGGCGCCGGTCCTCGGATCCATGCCGGAGAACAGGGTGAACACCATGGAGATGCCGAACACTTGAGCCGCCGCCCAGGCGAGATAGTTCCAGCTCGTCACCAGCGAGGCGGCGACGCGCACTGAATCGGGATAATCCTGAGCGACGATGTCGGGCGTCGTCACATGCATGCGCTGGCGCACGATCTTGGCCAGGAAGATGCCCATCAACAGCAGGCCGATCGGGAAGGTGAACCACCACCAGGTTCCCGATATGCCGTAGCGCACGACCATTTCGGGCGTGCCGAACAGGCCGGCCAGGCCCGTCCAGGAGGCGAAGGCGGAGATGGTCAGCCATAGCGGCCCCATGCGCCGGCCGGCGACGATGTAGTCTTCCTCGGTTTTGATCGAGCGGGCGAAGAACAGCCCGATGCCGGTGACCGCCACGAGATAGATGGCGACGACAGCTATATCCAGATTTCCCATTTCGTACCCCTTCACATGCAAAGCCGATGGCGCGCCGTACGCCTTGGGGCGCGCCGCGCTGCTGTCCGTTGCCCCGTCTCGTGGGGGCTTGACGACCCTCTGCAAGATTTGTCACATGCAAAAAACTTTTTTGCAAGTGCTGAATCTGGATCGTGATCGGAGACTTCGAATGACCCAAGCCCAGGCCAATCCGGCGCCCCCCGAGCTGGTCGAGCGCGGTGGCGCCCGCATTGCCTGGATCCGTTCGCGCATGGCGTTGCTGGCCGGACTGCGCGGGGAATTCCGCCGAACGCGGCCCTTTGCCGGCCGGCGCATCGGCGTGTCGCTGCATGTCGAGCCCAAGACGGCGGTGCTGCTCGAGGTGCTGGCCGAAGGCGGCGCCGAGATCGTCGGCACCGGCAATCATGGCTCGACGCAGGATGATGTCGTCGCCTTCCTGCAGAGCCAGGGCATCGGCATTTTCGGCCGCCGCGCCAACTCACTCGCCGACCATCACGCCAATCTGGCGCGGGTGCTGGACGCGCAGCCCGACATGCTGCTCGACAATGGCGCCGACCTTGCCGCCGGCATCGTCGAGCGGGGCAGGGCGGCGTCCATACTGGGCGGCACCGAGGAGACGACCTCGGGTGGCGACCGGCTGCGCGGCGAACTGGCTGGCAAGGTGCCGTTCCCCTCCATCGTCATCAATGACAGCCCACTGAAGGCGATCGGCGAGAACAAGCACGCGGTCGGCCAGTCCGTGGTGGAAAGCTTCATGCGCATCACCAATCTGATGATCCCCGGCCGGCGCTTCTGCGTCATCGGCTATGGCTGGTGCGGGCGCGGCATCGCGCAATATTTGCGGGCACTGGGCGGCCGCGTGGCCATCATCGAAATCGACGAGATCAAGGCGCTGGAGGCGGCACTCGACGGCTACCGCGTGGCGCCGCTCGCCGACCTCGCGCCGTGGGCGGAAGTGTTCATCACCGCCACCGGCCGCGCCGGCGTGCTGCCGGCGCAAGCGATCGCCGTCATGCAGGATGGCGCGGTGCTGGCCAATTCCGGGCATTTCCCGTGGGAGATCGACACCGAAGGTCTCAAGGCCATGACCACGTCCGCCACGGACCTGGACGGCACGTTGCGGCGCATCGACCTTGCCAATGGACGCCATGTCATCCTCGTTGCCGAAGGGCGCATGTTCAACCTTGCCGGCGTCGAGCCGAAGGGCAATTCGATCGAATCCATGGATATCGGTTTCATGCTGCAGGCGCTGTCGCTGGAGCGGGTGGTCAGGGGGGAGGGATTGGCGGGGGGCGCGCAGCCGGTGCCCGACGACATCAACCGGCGCATCGCCCGGCTGATGGTGGCTACGATGGGGGCTGCCTTGTAACTATAGTAGGCCCCTGATTCTGGATGATCCGGGAAGGGTTGTGGGGCATGGCTGGCAAGACCGCGGAAGCGCCGGATTATTCGGTACCGGCCCTGGAAAAGGCGTTCGACATCATCGAACTGCTGGCCGAGCAGAAGGACGGGCTGAACCAGGGGCAGATTTCCGAAGCGGTCGGCCGCTCCATCCACCAGATCTACCGCGTGCTGCAGGCGCTGGAGCGGCGCGGCTACATCTTCCGCGACCGCCCGGCCGGGCTCTATTTCCTGTCGCCGCGCCTCTTCGAACTGGCGCACCGGCACGAGCCGTTGCGTGGTCTCGTCCAGGCGGCGCTGCCGTCGATGCGGCGGCTTTCCGACGCCATCCAGCAATCCTGCAATCTCGGCGTCCACAATGCCGGAAGGGTGCTGATCCTGGCGCAGGTGGAAAGCCCGGCGGCGTTCGGCTTCCGTGTCCGTGTCGGCGCCGAGTTTCCGCTGTTCGGCACCGCGACAGGCCGCACGCTGATGGCGTTCCAGCCGCAAGACAAAGTCAGCCAATGGCTGCAAGCCTCGGGTATTCCTGACGAAAAGGCCGAAATGCGCGATGCGCTTGCCCGCATCCGTGCCGCCGGCCATGAGGAGGTGGCTGACGGGCTGCAGCCGGGCGTCATCGATCTTGCCTTTCCGGTCATCGGGCCGTTCGGCCAGTCGGTCGCGGCGCTCACCGTGCCCTATGTGGCGACCACCTACAGCATGCTCGACCTTGCCACCGTGCGCCGCCACGCCGCGCAGGCGGCGCGGGAGATCGCGCTGGTGCTGGCGCCCGAGCCGGCAGGCCCAGGCGTGCCGTGACCGATCCCTCCGCGCCGGTCGTCAAGACCATCGCCATCGATGCCGAGCCGGCTGAGGTCTGGCGGGTGCTGACGACGCCTCGAATGATCCGGCAATGGATGTCGGACGAGGATCTGACCGTCAGCCTGGAGGGACATGAAGGCGGTACGATCGTGATACGCGGCGTGCTGCATGGAATGCCGTTCGAAAACCACGGCACAGTGCGGGCGTTCGAGCCGGAGAGGCGGTTCGCCTACAGCTACTGGAGCACGCTGTCGGCCCCGCGCCTGGCGGACTTGCCTGAGAACCACACCGTGGTCAGTTTCGCCCTGGCGCCGGCGAATGGCGGAACGCTGCTGACGCTGACGCTCAGCAACTTCGCCGAACCGGCGATCCGTCCGCACGCCAATCTCTATTGGGGGCCGACCTTGCAGATCCTGAAGGCGGTCTGCGAGCGGCGCTCATGACGGCGGTCAGTCAGTCGGGATGAAGCGCAGGGTGCCTGCTCGGCGCGTCGGCCTGCCGGTGTCGTTCGTATGATTGACGCCATCCATGACAGGTACCTCCGGGAAATCGAATGGGCTTACCCCGTCCAGGCAAGCCACGTTCACGGCATACAGGTTCTGGTTCGAGCGTCGTTGATGATGTGTGTATATTCCGCAGCGGGAACAGAAGAAGTGCTGCGCCGATCCGGTATGGAAGCGATATGTCGTCAGGGCATCCTCCCCCTGCAGGATCTTGACCCCGCCCATTTCAGCCATCACGACGACGGCGCCTCGCATCCGGCAGTAGGAACAGGTGCAGCGGCGGATCGAATTGAAGCCGTCGCTGAGCGTGGCCTCGAAACGCACCGCGCCGCAATGGCACTGGCCAGCCCGAAGGTTCGTGTCACCCACCATGTTGCCTGTGTCTCCTGTTCGGTCACTTCTACGTCCCCCTATATCAAATACTGGAGCACGCCAAAGCGCGCGGCCCGCGTCATAACCAAGGCCTTGCTCAATCCATCAGGGGTGACCGGCGTCTATTACGATGAGGTCGGTGAGCCCATGCTCGCCTCGACGCTTGCCCGTGCCCCGCAATTCCTGGATCGCGTTGCCGAGACCCGAGATTTTCTTGCCAAGGTAATAGCTTAGGCGATGAAGTTAGAGCTTCAAACCGCCGCAGGGTGCCGGGCCAGCGCGCGGATGCGGTCGGCGACCTTGCTGTCGATCGGGTTGTAGACGGTCAGGTTCAAATCCGGCCTGCCGTCGACCGCGAAGGACGAGTATTCCAGTTCGATGTCCCCCAGTTCCAGGTGCTTCAGGCGCTTTGTTCCGTCGCCATGGGCGAGCACGTCGTTCTCCCGCCACAGGGTGGCGAATTCGGGGCTGCCCTTGCACAGTTCGTCCACCAGCTGGGTGACCTCGGAGACCGCGCCGGCACGCGCCGCGTCGGCCCGGAACGCTCCCACCACGAAACGGGCGAGGTCTTGCCAATCATGCTGCTTGGCGCGGATGTGGGGCGTGAGGAACATGAAGCGCAGGATGTTGCGCCGGCCGGCGGGGATGGTGCTGTAGTCGGTCAGCACGACCTCCGCGGCGCGGTTCCAGGCAACGACGTCCCAGGTCGCGGTCTTGACCAGAGCCGGGCTGGCATCGAGCGTGTCGATGAGGCGCTGCAGCCGGGGGCTGACGCCCTCGTCGCCCCGGTAGCGGACCTCGGGCGGGCGGCCGAGCCCGAGCATGAAGAGATGTTCGCGCTCCGCCTCGGTCAAAAGCAGCCCCTTGGCGATGCGGTTCAGCACATCGGCCGAGGGCGCGCCGCCGCGGCCCTGTTCCAGCCATGTGTACCAGGTGGGGCTGATGTTGGCGCGCTGGGCGACCTCTTCGCGGCGCAGCCCCGGCGTGCGCCTGCGGCCGGAAAAGCCGAACGAGGCGGGGTCGAGCCGGGTGCGCCGGTCTTTCAGGAAGGCTGCGAGCGAACCGGGGGAAGGCATTTTGTCAGGCACCCTGTTAGCAATTATACCATGATAAGATCACTACTTTAATGGAATAATAGACCGCCGATATTACGCAGGCAACCGCAGGAGATTTTGCATGCGTATCTTTTTGACCGGCGCGACCGGCTTCATCGGCTCCGCCATCGTTCCCGAACTCATCCAGGCCGGCCATCAGGTCGTCGGCGTGACCCGCTCCGACGCCGGTGCCGAGGCACTCACCGCCGCGGGAGCCGAGGTGCATCGCGGGACGCTTGAAGACCCCGAGAGCCTGCGCAGTGGCGCGGCCAAGGCGGACGCCGTGATCCACACCGCCTTCGACCATGATTTCTCGCGCTTTGTCGAGAATTGCGAAAAGGACAGCCATGTGATCGCCGCCCTCGGCGAAGCTCTTGCCGGATCCGACCGGCCGCTGGTGATCACCTCTGGCGTCGGCATGGGCAGCCCGGGACATGGCCAGCTGGCGGTCGAGGATGTCTTCAATCCCAGCCATCCCAATCCGCGCATCGCCTCGGAACTCGCCGGCAATGCCTTGCTGGAGGCTGGCGTCAACGTGTCGGTGGTGCGCCTGCCGCAGGTCCACAATCCGGTCAAGCAGGGGCTCATCTCGCCGCTCATCGAGATCGCGCGGCAGAAAGGCGTCTCGGCCTATGTCGGCGAAGGCCGCAACCGCTTTTCGGCGGGCCATGTTCTCGACGCGGCGCGGCTCTACCGGTTCGCGGTGGAAAAGCGCCAGCCGGGCGCGCGCTATCACGCCGTCGGCGAAGAAGGCGTCGAGGTGCGCGCCATCGCCGAAGCGCTTGGCCGGGGTCTGAAATTGCCGGTCGTTTCGATCGCGCCGGAAAAGGCGGCGGAGCATTTCGGCTGGATGGCAATGTTCGCGCCGATGGACCTGCCGGCTTCGAGCGCGCTGACCCAGGCTCGGCTCGGCTGGCATCCGACCGGCCCGACGCTCATCGCCGATCTGGACGCCATGCGGTACTGAGGGGCGTAGCACCGTTAGAGGTTGGCGGAAGCCTCCCCGACTTCGTCATCCACGGACGGAGCAGCCGCGTAGCGGCGTCGTGGAGACCCGAGGATCCATTCCGTGACGTTGAACGAATGTGCAGCGGAGCAGAATTCTGCACCGTGGCGGGGCTCAGGAGTCCCGGCATGGATCCCTTGGGCTGCGGAGCAGCTCCAGGGGTCTGCGCTGCGTCGCTTCGCTCCTTGCTTCGCCATAGGATGACGAAATGATGGAGGCCTGCGGTTCGTCAATGCAGGCACACCCGGCCATTAGACTTCTGTGCCAAGCTACTGGCGGAAAACCGGTTCCTTCTTTCCGGGATCACGCAGGGCTGACGGCATAGCGCAAATGAACAAGCCCATGCGCCAGGGCTTCGCAGCTTGTCAGCGACAGTTGCGTCTTGCCGGCGAGGCCGCTTTCACCGAACTCGACAAAGCCCTGGTTTGCCGCCCGCGCATCGAGCGCGGGGGCGATGAGAAGGCTGAGCTCATCGACAAGCCCGGCCGCGAAGAAGGAGCCGTTGATGCCGGCGCCGCCTTCGAGCAGCAGCCGGCGGATGCCGAGTTCACGCCCGAGCACGTCGAGCATGGCGGCGAGATCGATGTCGGCCGTTTCCGACACGATGTAGGAGACGCCGTCGGCGGCAAGTTCCGCCAGATGGCTGTCGGCGACGCCGTGCCCGAGCAGCACCACGACATGGTCGCCGCCGACATTCGGCTTGGCGAAGTGGAGCTTGCCCGAGGCATCGAGCGCAACCGCATAGGTTCCCGCGTCGCGTCGCGCGAAATGGTGCGGCCGCTCGACTTCGCCGGCATGCGCCGGCGGGTGCGCTCCGGCCTTGCTCATCTCGGCCATGGTGACGCGACCGACGATCCAGGCGTCGCCTTCGAGGTCGCCGTGGATCTGTTCATACAGGCCTGACCACTCCGCCCGGGTCCCGTCCGGGCTGGCGGTGTAGCGGCTGGGATGAAGGCCGCCGTCGAGCGAGGCGAGCATATGGCAGATGATGTGCGGCTTCATGCAATTCTCCAGGGATGGGCTTGGGCGTGGTTCAAACTAGGGTCGTGGCCGGAGAATGGAAGCCAGGCAGCCCGGCTCGGCCAAAAATCCGACAATTCCGATAATTCGTCGCCCGGCACTGTTATATCGATGTTGCACAAATGGTTGACCCTGGGTTAGCATCCATTTGCTGATGCCGATGGGAGGCAGTTTTGCAACGGCGATCAGCTGGAGCGGCATGCGCCACCCGGCGCAAGGAGGATGCTCCAACACTTTGAACCGACGCATGATCCCTTCCCAGGACCGATCCCGGTCTTGGGGATTATGCGTCTCTGTGGAGGAGGATCAACCATGAACAGACGTGAATTCCTGATGACGTCCGTGGCCGCGGGCGCCATGGTGCTGGCCGCACGTTCGGCGTTCGCCGAGGAAAAGCTCACCATACTGGGCTCGGTGCCCAATCTCGGTTTTCCGTTCTTCGTGCACATGCTGAACGAGATCAAGGCCGAGGCGCAGGCTCAAGGGGTCAACCTGACCGAGAGCGACGGCCAGAACTCGGCCACCAAGCAGACCGCCGACATCGAGGCGGCCCTGGTGCAGAAGGTCAACGCCATCGTCATCTCGCCGCTCGACGTCAACGCGCTGGCGCCGGCGATCGAGGAAGCGGTCAAGGCCGGCGTTCCCGTGGTGACGATCGACCGCCGCGTCGACGGTGTCGAGGGCATACTGGCCCATGTCGGCGCCGACAATGTGAAGGGCGGCGAGGCGGAAGCGCAGGCGGTCGTGGCGGCGTTCCCCAATGGCGCCAAGCTGTTCCACCTGCAGGGCCAGCCAGGCGCCGGCCCGGCCATCGACCGCAACAAGGGCGTCCACAACGTGCTCGATCCCTTGAAGGACAAGTACCAGATCGTCTTCGAGCAGACCGCCAACTTCGCCCGCGCCGAAGCGCTGTCGGTGACGGAAGCCGGCCTTGCCGCCAATGGCAAGCCGGACGCCATCATCTGCGCCAATGACGACATGGCGCTCGGCGCGCTCGAGGCGTGCGCGGCGCGCAACTTCACCGACGTCAAGATCTACGGCTTCGACGCGCTGCCGGAAGCGCTGGTCGCGGTCCGCGACGGCAAGCTCGCCGGCACGGTCGAACAGTTCCCCGGCCAGCAGTCGCGCACCGCCGTGCAGATCGCGGTCGCCTACGCCAAGGACAAGACCGAGCCGAAGGAGAAGCTGGTGCTGTTGACGCCGATCGTCATCGGCAAGGACAATCTCGACAAGGCCGAGAGGCTGAACGAGACGAAGTAGGGTTGTGATCAGCGCTGGTGTGACGTTGTTCCGCCAGCAAGGATCGATCGCCGAAGTTGGCGCCGCCCCTCATCCGCCTGCCGGCATCTTCTCCCCGTATAGTGACGGGGAGAAGGGACTCGCTCCAACGCTGGCGCCTCCCTCTCCCTGTCTCTATACGGGGAGGGGGTAAGGGTGAGGGGCAGCGCAGACGTCTCGTGTCTCAGGGAGCCACCCTTGCCAGCTGAAGCCGCACCTGTCCTGCTCGCCGTCGAGGGTGTCACCAAGCATTTCGCCGGCGTCACCGCGCTGAGCGACGTCTCGCTCGACATCCGCGCCGGCGAAATCCTCGGCCTGCTCGGCGAAAACGGCGCCGGCAAATCGACGCTGCTCAAAATCCTGTCGGGCGTCATGCCGCCCTCCAGCGGCCGCATCACTTTCGACGGCGCCGACTACGCACCGTCCAGCCCGCAGGATGCCAAGCGGCTCGGCATCGTTACCATCTACCAGGAACTCAGCCTGATCCCGACGCTGACGGTCGCGGAGAACATTTTCATCGGCCGCGCGCCGGTTGGGCCGCTCGGGCTGGTGAGCTGGCGCAAGATGGAGGATGACTCGCGCGCGATCATCGCCCGCGTCGGGCTTTCCATCGATCCGATGACGCCGGTTTCGGCCCTGTCGGTGGCCGAACAGCAACTGGTCGAGATTGCCCGCGCGCTGTCGCTGAAGAGCCGGCTGATCATCATGGACGAGCCGACCTCGGCGCTGACCGAGACCGAGGTGCAGCGGCTTTTGTCGATCATGGACCGGCTGCGCCAGGACAAGGTCGCCATCATGTTCGTCACCCACCGGCTGGAGGAAGCGTCCGCCATCTGCGACCGCATGACGGTGCTGCGCGACGGCAGGCTGGCAGGGCATCTCGACCGCGACAAGGGACGGCCGATCCAGTTGCCGCGGATCATCGAGAAAATGGTCGGCCGCGCGGCTTCCGAACTTTACGCGCGACCCGCGCAGCGCGCGGTGGCGGGCGATGTCGTGTTGTCGGTGCGCGGCCTGCGCACCGTACGCGATCCCGAAGCGCCGCATGCCATCGTGCTCGACGGTGTCGACATCGACCTCAAGGCGGGCGAGATCCTCGGCGTCGCCGGGCTTGTCGGCTCCGGCCGCACGGAGCTGGCGCGGGCCATCTTCGGCGCCGACCGCATCGCGGCGGGAACGATCACGCTTGATGGCAGGCCGATCGCACCGGCATCGCCGGCCGACGCCATCGCGCTCGGCATCGGCCTGGTGCCGGAGGACCGCAAGCACCAGGCGATCTTTGCCGCCTTGGGCATCCTGCCGAATTTTTCCGTCGCTTCGCTCGGTACATTCAGCAACGGATTCGGCTTCATGGCCGAGCGGCGCGAGCGCGATGCGCTGTCGGGTTTCAGAAAAATGCTGTCGATCCGCATGGCCTCGGCCGAACAGGCGATCGAGGGCCTGTCGGGCGGCAACCAGCAGAAGGTGATCCTGGCGCGCTGGCTGGCGCGCGATCCCAAAGTGCTGATCGTCGACGAGCCGACGCGCGGCGTCGATGTCGGCGCCAAGGCGGAGGTCCACCAGATCCTGGTGCAATTGGCAGCGCGCGGCATAGCGGTGATGATGATCTCGTCCGAACTGCCCGAGGTTCTGGCGGTGTCGGACCGCATCGTCACCATGCGCCGGGGGCGCATCACCGGCGAAATGCCGGGCGTCGAGGCAAACGAGGAAAAACTGATGGAACTGATGGCGCTCGACAAGTTGGATACGCTTGGGCAGGACGCGCAGGGACAGCCAGCGGAGGGACAGGCACGATGAGCATCGCCGAAGAGCAGAGCCAGCGCGGCGGCGTGACGATCGCGCGGCTGTTGATGAGTTTCGGGCCGTTGCTGTTCCTGGCGGCGCTGGTCATCGTCTTCACCGTGCTGAAGCCGAGCTTCATCGACCCGATCAACCTGTTCAACATCACCCGGCAGATCTCGATCACCGGGCTGATCGCGCTCGGCATGACCTTCGTCATCCTCACCGCCGGCATCGACCTGTCGGTCGGCTCGCTGCTCGCCTTCTGCGGCATGGTGGCCGCCGTCGTCGCCAAGGGCGGGGCGGCCAACACGCTGTCGCTGTCGACATCAGGCACGCAGGGCTATGGCTGGTTCGCCGCACTTCTCGCCGCCGTCATCGTCGGTGCCGCCGCCGGCGGCGTGCAGGGGCTTGCCATCACCAGGCTGAAAGTGCCGCCCTTCGTCGTCACGCTGGGCGGGCTGACGGTGTTTCGCGGGCTGACGCTGACCATTTCCAATGGCGGCCCGATCTCGGGCTTCGACGCCTCGATGCGCTGGTTCGGCACCGGCCTGATCGGCCCGGTGCCGGTGCCGGCGATCATCTTCGCCATTGCCGCCATCCTGTGCCACATCGTGCTGCGCTACACGCGCTATGGCCGCGCCGTCTATGCGGTGGGCGGCAATGCGGAGGCGGCGCGGCTGTCCGGCCTGCGCGTCGACCGCATCCTGGTCTCGGTCTATGTCATTGTCGGCTTCTTCGCCGGGCTGGCGGCCTTCGTTTTGTCGGCACGGCTCAACTCCTCGGAAGCGGTCGCCGGCATCGGCTATGAGCTGACGGTGATTTCGGCCGTGGTCATCGGCGGCACCTCGCTGTTCGGCGGCATCGGCTCGGTCGGCGGCACGGTGGTGGGCGCGGCGCTGATCGGCGTGCTGCAGAACGGGCTGCAGTTCAACAATGTGTCGTCCTACACGCAAAGCATCGTCATCGGGCTGATCCTGATCCTGGCGGTGGCGTTCGACCGGTGGCTGAAATCGCGGGTGCGAAGGTGAGGGCTGCCATGAGGATAGCTTTAGCCGGAGCGTACCGAAGCATTGCAGTGGTGGCGATGCTGATGTCTCAAGCCCAAGCTGCGGACGCGCCGTATGATTGGAGCGACGAAGCGGGGGCGGAGTCCGCCAAGCGGATTATCGTGAAGTGCTTGGACGAGTTTGACGAGAGCAGGCAGATCGAACCGTGTGAATACAAGCCAAGCGACATTTGCGTCACGCAATTTGACAATGGGAGCGGAAACCAGCGTGCCCAGAACCAGTGTGCTTACTATTCGGGTATTGCCTGGGGCCAGGTTGTCGACGATGTCTATGCCCGCCTTGTGAAATCGGCAGGGGCTCCGAAGGACATAGCCAAATCGCAATCGATGTGGAGTGCGTGGAACGAGTTCGATTGCCACGCCATTTCAGACTATGACGGCACGAGGGCCTCAATGGACTATGGCGCGTGCAAGACCAGACATGCAGCGGCAAGAGTTTTTGAATTGTTGGAGTTGATCCCGCATCAGTGATGGCTGCGCGAGCGCTCCTTTGCGGGGACGCCCAACCAGCCATCCTCAACAGGTTTGGGCGCCTACGCCGCCTCCCTTGCCCACAACTGATGGCGGTACCGACGGAAGAAGCGCGCCACGAGGCGCTGCTGCCTGGCCCTGGTAAGGTCGGGCAGGCGCCGCTCCTGGCGCCAGCGCGGCATGTTGCGCCAGCAGGCTATGAAGCGGGTGGTATCCTCGATGGCTTCTTCCGCCGACAGGGCCGGGCCGATCGCGGCCAGGAACAGGGGCTCTGACTGCTTCAGCTCGTCGATGACGGCCTTGCGCCGAAAATGGTCCTGGCGGGCCTGCGCGATGCCGTTGCGGCGAATCGCCTCGAAGGCTTCGAGCAAAGCAGGGCTGTCGCCGGTGTAACCGCAGGCGCGGGCGAAATCGGCGGCATCCATCGTTGCTCCCGGGTCTGTGGCAGGCGACTCATATTTATTCAGATATATAAGCATAACTCAAAAAATTATAGAAGAGAAACTTTTGGCGAAGTGTTAAAACTGCGACTCAACTCCGGGCTGAAAAGGCAGGAATATACGAACAAATCAGGAACAAATGGGGTGGAGAGGCAATGGCATTGCCGGGCAGGAAACCAGTCATCGCGCATGTCGTCTCGATATCGGTCGAGTGCGCCGATTGCGGCCGCAACAGATGGTGGAAACCCGATGAACTCCGGCGCTTCGGGGTCACGGGCAGCACGCCGCTGGCGGAGCTTTCGGGCCGCATCGTCTGCTCGGCCTGCCGCGCCGACGGGCTGCCGGGCACGGCGGTGTCGATCCAGGCCGCGTTCATCGACGAGCGCCAGCGGGTGCGCAGCGAGGCGCAGATGCTGAGCGAGCGCGAGGTGCTGGTGGAGGCGAGGCGGGCTTGAGGGGGCGGGGCAGGCGCTGGTTCTTCCTTCTCCCGCAAGGGGAGAAGGAAAAACCGCCCAGCCCCTAATATCCCAGCAATTCCTTCAGCGGTATAACCCGCCAGACATGCTTGATCGCGTAGCGGTTGAAGGTCAGGGTCTTGGGCGGATTGTACTGCTCGACCACCAGCTCGCCCGCCGTGCGCTTGACCAGCTTCTTGATGAAGGCCTTGCCGTTGCGCTCGTTTTCTTCCGGAAATGTCTCGATCACCACATGGTCGCCGGGCACGGCGTCGCGGCCGCCGCAATAGATGAGGTCGCCGGGTTCGTAGCGCGGGACCATGGAATCGGAGAGCACGTGCAGCGCGAAGACCTTCGGCAGGTTGCGCACGCCCGGCGGGCGCTGCACGTAGCCGGCGGGCTCGCCGTTGAAGGTGAAGTCGCCGTCATCGCCGCCAACCGCGGCGCCCAGCACCTCGATATCCATTGATCCCGCGGGCATCGGGCCGGCATCGGTGACGATCTCGGCGTCGGCCACCGGGCCGGCATCGTCGAGGAAGACGACCTGCCCCTGGCCCAGCGCCACCGGGTCGACGCGCAGGAAGGCGGCGGTCTTCAGCAGGTTCTCGGTCTTGGGCAGGTTGCGCCCGGTTTCCCAATTGCCGACGGCGGCGACATCGGTGTCGTTGTGCTCGGCAATGTGGCGCATGACCAGGCCGCGCTGCTTGCGTGCCTGGCGTATCGCCGCCCCGACCTTGATCGACAGTTCCGTTTTTGCCATGGCGCCCATGTGAGCGATGAAAGCGGCTCTCGTCTATGAAAGAATGGCTTGCATCTATTTTTGAGTTATGCTTATATCTGGCCATGCAGAACCTGTCCAGCTTTGATGGCGCGGTAGCGCCGGCCTCCCGTGAGGCGCATCCGGCGACCGAAGTCGCCAGCCATTCCCTTCCGTCCCGGCCGTCCTCCTCCCCGGCCGGGGCGAAGCCCGAGCGCTCTGATGCCTCGGGTCCGGCCCGCCCGTCACCGGCGGCCGGAACGGCCGGAGCCGCCGATCCCCTCGGCTCCGGCCCCCCATTCGACCGGCACGCCGCCGGTCCCTATGCCCGCTCCTGCATCCGCACGCAGGACGGCACCGTCATCCTGTTCGAGCCGATGACGGGCAGGGCGGTTTCCGCTCCCGACAGAAAGACAGCGGAGGCGCGGCTGGCGCGCCTCACCGCCGGGCACTCGATCCGCTCGGGCTGATCCGCCTCCCGACTGATACCGGCGGCGAGCCGGCTTTCGCACCGAACACCCTGACCGTGGCCCTGACCGGGCCCGCACCCTGATGCCTGGCCGACGGCGCGCGCTTCCACGTGCTGCCGAAGGCAGACCCTTGGATGGAGCCTGGACATGGCAAGCTACAGCGACGCCGAATTGCAAGAGATCGCCCGCTGGCTGAAGGATGGGCTTTCGGCCTCGCGGATCGCGGCGGCGTTCAGCGCGCTGCGCGGCAGTCCGGTCTCGCGCAACGCCATCATCGGCATCGTGCACCGCAACGCCATGCTGGGCGCGATCGGCTTTGCCAATGGCCGGCCGCAAGGTGCCGAACGGGCAATGCGAAAGCCGGCGCCCGCAAGGCCGGCGAAGGGCAAAACCAATGGCAAGACGGCCGCCGGGGCGGACGCCGACAAGGCCGCCGTCGCGCGCAAGAACAAGGTCCGGGCGAGGCACGATCCGTCGCCGGCCTGGTTGCCGCCGCGCCTGTTCGTGCGCGAGGTGGGCGTGCTGATCGCCGATGGCGAAGCTTACCGCTTCAAGGTGCCGGCGCCGCAGCGCGGACCCATCGGCCGCCAGCCGCATGGCGTGGCGATGCGCTTCATCGATTGCCTGTTTTCCCGCTGCCGGGCGCCACTCGACCTGACATTGGAGGAGGATCCGCAAAACGATGCGCCGGGCGGCCGGCCGGGCGCCGAGATGCTGTGCTGCGGCATGCGCACGAAGGCATTGAAGAGCTATTGCGGCTACCACCAGGCCCGATTTCAGCGCCGGGTCTGCGCGTGAGCCTATTTCGGCATCTGGCGGCCCTGTTTGGGCATGCGGCTCTGCACCGTGCGTGCCTCCAGCCTCATGGCCGGGCCGCTGTCGGCAAGCAGAATGCCGGTGACGCGGGCGAAGCCGGTGAACACTTTTATGGCGTCGGATTCGGAGATCTGCGCCGCGATCGCGGCGCTGCAGGCGTT
This sequence comes from Mesorhizobium sp. HAY1-8B, assembly GCF_056868045.1. Classification (NCBI taxonomy): domain Bacteria; kingdom Pseudomonadati; phylum Pseudomonadota; class Alphaproteobacteria; order Hyphomicrobiales; family Phyllobacteriaceae; genus Mesorhizobium; species Mesorhizobium sp. HAY1-8B. The sequence continues at coordinate 5,785,115 of NZ_CP200321.1, read as the reverse complement.
GAGCGCGCTGCGGTAGACATGGCCGCGCCGCTCGATCGGCCAGCGCTGCAGGAAATCAGCGGCGTCGCTGACGCTGTCGATCTCTTCGACATGCCCGTCCAGCGACACTTTAAGCGGTACTCCGGTTTTCATCGTACCCATGGCATTCACCTTCGTTCTGGGCGCGGCTTTCAAGCCAGCGCTTATAAACGCGCGAGGCCGTCAGGCGGTTGCATTACCTTCGTGCCTGCTTCAGGGGTTGGCTGCGGCGTCGAGCCAGTCATGCGCGCGACTTCGCGGCTTGACCACCAGTATGCCTTGTTGCCCGGCGGCGCCAGTGAAGGCTTCGAAGGCGGTGCGCGGGCAGCAATTGCCCTCGACCGCCTGCCTGACCAGCCGCGCGGCGTCGAGAAAGGCGGGGGCTGTCTTGTCGGGCCACTGGTGCTGCAACGCCGTCTCGGCTTCGGCCACCGACCCAACCAGCATGGTCTTGTTGTCGCAAAAGCGCAGCGTAACCGGTATGAAAGCTGTCATCGGCAAACCTCCCCTTGGCGTGGACGCGTCATAACGTGCGGGCCGGCGGCTGGTTCCATCAGTATGCGTGCAGATATGGGGCCGGCATGAGCGAGCGGCCCTTCATGCAGCTCTATGTCTCCGATTTCGTCGGCGACACGCTGCAACTCTCCACCGAGCAGATCGGCGCCTACATGCTCATCCTGATGGCGATGTGGAATGCTGGCGGCCGGCTGCCCGATGATGACGCCAAACTGGCGCGCGTGGCGCGCCTGTCGCTCAAGAGATGGCGTGCCATCAGCGCCGATCTGTTGACCTTCTTCGAGCGCGAGGCGGGCGAGATCGGCCACAAAAGGCTGACGAAGGAGCTGCGCAAGGCGCTGGTCAAAAGCGAGGCGAGGGCCGCCGCCGGCGCACGCGGCGGGGCCGCCACCGCCTTGAAAACAAAGGTGCATGCGGGACCAAATGCCGGCGCGTTGCCGCGGCATTCTCCAGACTCCAGAAACCAGAATGAAAAAGCTTCGGCTTTTTCCCCTGAAAATGCGGAAGCTCTTTCGGCTCAAGGAGCACAAGCGGCGGCGGTGTTCTCCCGGGAGAAGGCGGAGCCTTTGTCCCGCGCGGGCAAGACAGCTCCCGTTTTTCCGGGGAAGAAACCCGGCTGGGTCAGGCCGAAAACCCACACCGACGCCGCCAACGCCATCATCGAGGAGATCCGCAGCCATGACCGCAGCCGAACTGCAGCAGGCGACGAAGGCGCTGGCCGCGATGTTCTCCTGCTTCCCGCAATCCGCCCTGACTGATGTCGAGATGCAGATGCGCGGCTATCTCGGCGCGGTGCGCGACGCCGAGCTTGCCGATCTGCAGGCCGCCATCCAGCGCTTCGTGCGCGGCGAGGTGAGGAGCGGCAACGCCCAGTTCTGCCCGTCGAGCGCCCAGCTCTGCATCGAAGTGCGGGAGAGGAAAACGATGCGCGAGCTGATGGCAAGAAGGGCGGCGCAGGCGCCCATGAAGCAGGTGACGGGATGAGGTCGGCGGGACAAGCGACCTCTCCACCAAAACACCATACCTCAAACCCAAGGAGCCTCCCCATGCCCAGGAAAACCAAAGCCGCCAAACCGCAGGCGCCGAAACTGCCGAAGGGCGAGGCCGAGCAGGTGCGCATCCGCCGCGAGATCGGCCATGATTTCGCGCTGAGCGACGACGCCTTCGGCCGCAAGCGGCTGGCCGCCGGCACGGCTGAAGCACGGCGCGTCTACGAGGTGTCGAATGACGGTCACACCTCGACCGGCGGCATCGTGCGGGTCCGCACTGTCGATCCGCTCATCGGCATCACCTCGCTGTCGCGCCAGCAGCGCGAGGCCGGCCAGCGCTACCGCGAGGATTTCCAGTGCAGCCAGCAGGCGAGCGTCAAACCGATGCGTTGGAGCGAACGCGTCGACGGCGGCCGCAAGGGCGGCGGCATCGCCGACGGCGTGCTCGACGCCGGCCGCGCCCACGCCGCCGCCACACGGGCGCTGGGTCATTGGGAGGTTGCCGTCGTGGTGCAAAAAGTCTGCTGCGCGGGGGAGTCGGTGAAAGGCGTGGCCGAGCAGACCGGCGAGGGCCGCGACGTGGTGACGAAGCTGCTGAAGGTCGGGCTGGACCTCCTGGCGGTGCACTATGGGATGATGATGGGGCGGCGGGCGGAGACGCGTTTTTAGCTTGCTCGAGTGCTTTTCCTACGCCTTCGAAACCGCGACTACCTCCGCTTGAGGGTACTCGCGTTCCTCTTTGTAGAGAATGATGTAGCCGGGAAGGGCGGTTGCCTGCCATCCTTGAGGTAGGGGCTCTACGATATGTCTGATCGCAGATCGCGGGGTCAGAGGGCCGCCCAAGCTCACCAATGTGGTCTTATCGAAATCCGCGTCCGCTCTCTGATAGCGAAACGTATAAGGCAAGGCCTCTTTGAGTCGGGCAAGAGCGCTTGCCGCTGTCTCGCCATGGTCGATCGCGAACGCCATCTCCCGATCGATGTCGATCGGAAACTTGGCGTCATAGTTCTTGGGGTCGACTCTCGTGGTGTCGCGTTGCCGACCAGGATCGTTGGAGCCGAACCCGCTGCCATTCCAATCGATAGCCTTTACGCCGCCATAATGGCGGATGAGGTCCGATTCTAGATCCACCGCCGTGAACACAAAGATGCGCACCGCCTTAAAGCTTACACGCGCTGGGTCGAGGCCCACCCGGTGCATGATCTTGCGTGCATGGCGCGACAAGCGCTTCTGCAGTCCGGCCTCGGCGTCGGTTTTGCCGACATAGACGACGCGATCGTCGAGCAGAAGTTGATAGACACCCTGCTCCTCGGGAACCTCGTGCAAACTCGTGCTGTTGAGCGGAGCGGTATCAAGACCATCAAGCACCTCTATAAGCCGTGCCAACAGTGCGCCTGGAAGGTCGAACTCGAATTCGACGTAACCCTTCATTTAAGGAAGTCCGATCCCCCAAAAGTGAGATGACGTTTCACGCTACGCGCGACGATGTTCGCCAGTTCCACCGGCACGGCATTGCCGAGTTGGCGCATGGTTTCCGACCATGCTCCATGGAAACGGAAATTGTCTGGGAAGGTCTGCAAACGAGCGCTTTCGCGGACGGTGAAGTAGCGCACGCTGCCATCTGGCCGCAGCAGCATGTTCTCCCCACCCGGTACACCGTGAACGCCAGCTTTCAAGGTCTTGGCGGGTTCGTCGAGAGGGCTCCCTGTGTGGCCAGGGTAGGATCGCGCACCAGGCTGGAACCGATGGTTGTTGTGGTTCGCGGCCTTGCGCCACTCATGCTCGGGATCGGGCAGATCGCCAATCGCATCTCGTGTTGTCCGCCATGGTTCGGTTGTTGGTTTGGCGTCAAGTCGAGCCGCGCGTTCAGAATGTCGCTCTCCAACTTTGCGATCAGCGTTGCGAACCTTGTGTCGGTCCCAATAGTCGCCCTGGGTTTGGTCCCACAACAAGGTGTCCAGGGAATGCGTTTCCAGTGGAAAAGCCCACTTGATGTCGAGGTCGGCGCGGAAGCCGACAAAAACCACACGCTCCCGGCGTTGCGGGATTCCATAGTTGGCCGCGTTCAACACACGATGGACGACCCGATATTCCAGGCCCGCCGGACCGCGACGGCCGGTGTGATGCTTTTCAAGTCGACGAAGGTGGCTTTCCCAACCCTCCCCATGTTCCGCCGCGAGTTCCGGATAGGTCATCTGCAGGAGGATGTGCGAAAAGTAGGTGGCGAAGGTTTCGCGGGTTAGGCCCTTCACATTCTCGAAGATGAAGGCGCGAGGCTTGGTTTCTCGCAGTGCCCGGACCGCTTCTGGCCACATGTCACGGGAATCGGCGTGGGCTCGATGCTTGCCGCCCAGCGAGAACGGCTGGCAGGGCGGGCCGCCGGTCACCAAGTCCACCTTGCCTTCGTGCTCTCGAAAATCCACGTCGCGGACATCGCCCTCGATCGGCTCGGGCCAATCTCCAACCAGGCCAAGCCCATCCGCCCGGTTTTCGCGAATGGTGTCGCAGCACCACCGGTCCCATTCAACCACGGCCTGTGGCGTGAAACCGGCGCGGCTTACACCCATGCCAAGCCCGCCTGCGCCCGCGAAGAGCTCGATCGATTTCATGCTATTCCCCCACGAACTGGCGCAGTGTGTTCTCTAATTGTTCACTCTGCCGCAATTCGCACTCCCAGACAACCAGTACGTTCCAGCCAAGTCGTTTCAAGGCTTCTTGTTTTAGGACATCGCGCTCCGCGTTCGCCGATAGTTTCGGCCCCCAGAACTCCAGCCGTGACTTTGGAAGGCGGGCGAGTCGACACGCGGGATCATCGTGACGATGCCAAAAGCACCCGTGGATGAAAATCGCCTTTTTGCGTTTTCCAAAAACAATATCCGGTTTCCCCGGCAGGTCGCCACGATGGAGTCGGTAGCGATATCCCATCCGATGGAGAAGCCGACGCACTAGCATTTCCGGCTTCGTATCCCTGCCATGAATACGCGCCATCCGTTCGCTGCGTTCGGTGGTCGAAAGGGTGTCCACTTTTCCGTAGTCTCGATGATTCGCTATGATGGTGTTGTGTTTTGCCTCGAAAGTGAAGCCTCACCCCCTAAAACAGCGCCTTTTCCAGCGGCCCCTCCAGCGTCTCGGCGAACGCCGTCGCCAGGTGGTGCCGGTCGCGAAACGCCAGTTTGCCGCCGATGTAGACGTGGCACTCGGTCGGGCCGCAGAAGCGGTCGGTGAGGTCGACATAGAGCGTGTCGGGCACGCTTTTCACCACGGCGCGTTCTTGCGCCGCGCTGCCGTCATTGGCGGCTTGCGCCCTCGGCGTGTCGCAGCGCGAGGGGGCTTCGCGCCACCACAGCGCGCGGGCCACGCAGGAATCGGCGAAGCTGTCGCCGATCGGCGTGTCGCGGATGACCGCCGTCTCGACGCCGGCCTGGCTGAAGGCCTGCAAGGTGGAGCGCAGGCCGGCCTGCCAGCGCGCGGTTTCTTGTTTGCGGCCGGCGGCGCTCATGTCGCGCGTCAGATTGCCGATCGAGAATTCCGAGATCACCACCAGGCGCGGCTTGCGGCGGATGATTTCCGCTATCGCCTGTTCGCGCCAGGCGTCGCATTCGGTGTAGTCGCGCTTCAGCACCGTGTTGAAGGTCGAGAGCCGCGAGGCGCGGCACGAGGATTTGAGATAGGTGACCACTTTTGTGTCGTTGCGACTCGCCGCCTCGACCAGCGGTGTCGACCAGTGATCGGCATGCGAGTCGCCGAACAGCACGATGGTGTGGGCGGCGTCGGCCGGGCCGAACGTGCAGGGTTTGGGCTTCACCGTGTGGAAGTCGAGCAGGCAGTTCTTGTCGGTGGCGCGCGCGATGGAGGGCTGTTCGGCGGCCTCTTCGATGCCGCGCTGGGCCGGGTCGATGTTGCGCGTGGCCAGATGCGCGTTGGCATAGGCCACGGCCACGCCGACGCCGGTCAGCGCCAGGGCGGGGGCGAGCGCTCGAGCGCCGGCCATCAGCCCGCCGCCAAGGCGCGCCGGGTTCTCGATCAGGTGGTAGGTGAGGAACGCCAACGCCAGCGCCAGCGCGGCGCAGCCGAGGCGCTGCGGGGTGGTGAGGTCCGGCGCCAGCATCCCGGCATAGACGATGACAGGCCAATGCCAGAGATAGAGCGAATAGGAGAGCGTGCCGATCCATTGCAGGGGCGGCAGCGAAAGCACGGTGGCCGGCGCCAGGGCCTGCCAACCGGTCGGGCTGGCTCTGTGGCCGACGCGTTCCTCGCCCGCGCCGCTCAAAAGCACCAGCACCGTGCCGGCAACCGGGAGAACCGCGTACCAGCCGGGGAAGGGCAGGTCTTCGCTCAAGGTGAGATAGGCCGCCGCGATCAGCGCCAGGCCGAGCCAGCCCTGCGCCGCGCGCAGCCCTGGCCGGCGCTGCCACAAGGCCGCGGGCGCCAGCGTCGCCAGGCCGCCGGCGGCGAACTCCCAGGCGCGCAGCGGCGAGAAGTAGAAGGCCCAGGCCGGCGAAAGGCTGGTGAGCCACAGGCAGGCGGCAAAGGAGGCGAGGCCGGCGACGCCGATCACCACGACCGCCATGCGCTTGCCCCGATGCAGCCAGGCGGCGAAGAGCAGCAGCGCCGGCCAGACGAGATAGAACTGCTCCTCCACCGACAGCGACCAGAAATGGATGAAGGGATTGCTCAAGGCATCGGCGGCGAAATAGTCGAACGACCAGCGCAGCAGCCACAGATTGATGGCGTAGGCCGAGGCGAACATGGCGCCGCGCGAATAGAGCGCCTGCTCCTGCGGCGCGAGGATGAAATAGCCCGCGCCAAGCGTCGCCAGGATGACGAACAGGGCCGCCGGCAGAAGCCGCCGGGCGCGCCGGGCATAAAAGCGCCAGAGGTCGAGCCGGCCGGTCCTGGTGATCTCGCCCATCAGATGCGTCGTGATCAGCCAGCCGGAAATGACGAAGAAGATGTCGACGCCGGCAAAGCCGCCGGGCAAGGCCGTGAGGCCGAAATGATAGGCGACGACGCCGCCGACCGCCAGCGCGCGCAACCCCTGTATGTCTGGCCGGAACGATGCCGTCACGAGGCCTCCTTCGTGCGCCCAAGCCCAACAACCCTGCCCAAGCCCAGCGCTTGCCGATCTCGGCCGGGCAGGTCGCTATCGCAATGCAGCAAGTTTTTCGCAGTGCAACATGGCCAGAACAAGGAGACGAGGGAGAGACTCAAGGCGTGCCACGGCCGCGCGGCCGGCGATCACGGAACCGTGTCTGGCCCTTGCTTGACGCGACGCGGCGGCGATGCGATCTCGGCTCGTCATTTTGGCAAGGGGATATCATGAAGAAGACCTACGAAAAGCCGGTGCTCGTGAAGCGCGAGCAGCTTTCCCGCGTCACCGCGGCCAGTGTGGCATCGGGAAAGCCCGTCTAAGCCGGCTGGTTTCGCCGCTCGCAGGCGGGCGGCGAGGCGGACCGTTGTCGGGCACCTCGACTGTTCGACAGCCCACCATCAAAAAACAGCCCCGCGAACGGGGCTGTTTTTTTAACGGAGGGCAAACGCTATCAGCTGCCGCCGTTCAATTTCACGCTGCTGCAGAATTCCGGATGGGAGTTGGCGGGAGTGGCGTTCTTGGCCTCGTCCGCACAAGCCGTCTTCATCGAAGCCTGGTCGTCCGGCGTCAGCGCCTTCCAGGCTTTGACGAAATCGTCATTGCCGCGCAGGGTCTTCATGCTGGAATCGGTGTAGAAGGGCTGCATCTTGGCCGGATCGTCGAGAGCGGATGTGCCGGTGCTGCCGCCCGCGAGAGCGGAGCCGGCGGCCATTGAAAGCGCCACGGCGCCAAGACAGATCATCTTGATATTCATGATAGGATCCTTCCCTGTTGCTTTGTGACCGTCGAAGCAACGATCAAGGTTATAACGGAAGGATTTGGGTAAAAGTTCCGGTTTCCAGCGCGAAATGGCGCTCGATTTTCCAAAATATATCTGAAAAATCTTGAAACTTTTCTGGATTTTATCGTAATCCCGGACGAAAGCTCCTTTGTTGCATTATGATCGCGCAACAATCCCACTGCCGACGCGAAACGCGGGCGGCGCGGGCGGGCCGGACGCGGCAGCATCCGGCCATTTCAGAATTTCCCGGCCCCGTGATTGTTCCGTGCCGGCCGCCGAAAAAGGCCCCACCGGCAGGGCCAGCGGGGCATTGATCGGAGGTCTGCGATCGCCCGGGGGCGATCCCTGGAGCAACGAGAACGGCTTGCGAAAAGTTTCACGACCCTGGGCGCGGCTGTTGCCGTGGGTGGCCGGGATCGACCGGCTCCCGACCCGCCCCTGAGGCCGGCCTGTCGCGCGGCGCCGCGCTGCGATATTCTCTGGCGATGAAACTCGGCCAGAGCATAGGGTTCTGTACCTCCGCCGACGGCACGCGCATCGCCGTCGCCTCATGCGGGAAGGGCGAGGTGATCGTGCGGGCAGCGCACTGGATGAGCCATGTCGACTATGATCTGGAAAGCCCCATCTGGCGGCCATGGCTGCAGGCGCTATCGGCCCGCAACCGGTTCGTGCGCTACGACCCGCGCGGCTGCGGCCTGTCGGACCGCCATGTCGCCGATCTCTCGATCGAAGCGTGGCACGCCGACCTCGACGCGGTGACGGCAACCATCGAGGAGCCAAGATTCGTCCTGCTTGGCCTTTCGCAGGGCGGCGCGCTCAGCATTGCGTACGCGCTGAGGCATCCCGAACGTGTGTCGCATCTTGTACTTTTGAACGCTTACGGCCAGGGCGGGCGGGTGCGGGCCAAGACCGAGGCCGAACGGTTGGAAGCGGAAACGCTGGTCAATTTTGTCCGCATCGGCTGGGGACGCGAAAACCCGGCGTTCTGCCGGTTCTTCACCAATTTGTTCATCCCCGACGGGACGCCCGAACAGCATCGCTGGTGGGGTGACCTCGAACGCGTGACGGCAACCGCCGACGTCGCCGCGCAGCTGCTCTCGCACATGCAGGGGATCGACGTGCTGGACCTTGCGGCCCGGCTGCGCGTCCCGACGCTGATCGCGCATAGCCGAGGCGACATGCGGGTGCCGTTCGACGAAGGCTGCAAGCTTGCCGCGGCGATCCCCGGCGCACGCTTCGTGCCGCTTGAAAGCAAGAATCACGTGCTCCTGCCGGACGAACCGGCCTGGGCCGTGTTCCAGGACGAACTGGCCGCCTTCCTCGGGCGAGAGCGGCCCAAGCAGCCACAAATCATCCGCGAGGCCGGCCTGACAGCCGCCGAGACGGCGCTGCTGGAGCTGGTCGCGGAGGGGCTCGACAACCGAGCGATCGCCGAACGCCTCGGCAAGAGCGTCAAGACCGTGCGCAACCAGCTGTCGGCGATCTTCAGCAAGCTTGGCGTGCACAGCCGATCGCAGGCGATCGTCATGGCCCTGTCGGGCATGGGCCGGACGCCATCGTGACATTGTCCGGCAAGGGCCGGACATTTGGGGCGGATCGACAGCGCATCGGTCGCCGAGGCGGGGGCGAAGGCGGGACATCTGTCCCTCGATGGCCGCGATTTTCCTGGCCGCGCGGGACCGCCGTATCATGCCAAGGGCCATTGCGGGGTCTATCCCCTCGATCGACGGCGCGACAAGGCGCCGTTCGACAGGGGAAACCGACATGACGCAACTCAATGAAGCAACGCTCAACGAACTGGTTGGCCGCATCCTTGGCGACCTTGGCGGCGCGGTCAGCGTGCCGCTGGTGCGCATCGGCGACGCGCTCGGCCTGTACAAGACGCTGAAGGAGATCGGCCCGGCAAGTGCCGACCAGCTCGCCGACGCGGCGGGCTGCTCGCCCCGCTATGTCAGGGAATGGCTCTCGGCGCAGGCGGCCTCCGGCTACGTGCATTATGAGCAGGGGCGGTTCTCGCTGACGCCGGAGCAGTCCTTCGTTTTTGCCGAGCCCGACAGCCCGGTCAATCTGATCGGCGGGTTCGATACCGCGGCCGCGATGGTCGAGAACCAGCCCAAGGTGCAGGCGGCCTTCAAGACCGGGCGCGGCGTTGCCTGGGGCGATCAGGCAGGCTGCCTGTTCTGCGCGGTCGCACGCCTGTTCCGGCCGGGTTACGTCAATGCCCTCGTGCAGGATTGGCTGCCGGCGCTGGACGGGGTGGTCGACAGGCTGAAGGCGGGGGCTGTCGTGGCCGATGTCGGCTGCGGGCACGGGCTGTCGACGATCCTGATGGCGCAGGCGTTCCCGGCCTCGCGGTTCACCGGTTATGACTTCCATCCGGCCTCGATTGCCGCCGCGACCGCGCATGCCCGCTCGCACGGGCTGGCCAACCTCACTTTCGAGGTCGGCCGGGCGCAGGATTTCGGCGGCAGCGGCTTCGACCTCATCACCTGTTTCGACTGCCTGCACGATATGGGCGATCCGAAGGCCGCGGCGGCGCATATCCGCCAGGCGCTGAAGCAAGGCGGCACTTGGATGGTGGTCGAGCCGATGGCCGGCAACACGCTGGAGGAAAACATCAATCCGGTCGGAAGGCTCTATTACGCGGCCTCGACGATGATCTGCGTGCCGACCTCGCTGGCGCAGGAGACGGGGCTCGCGCTTGGCGCGCAGGCCGGAGAGACCCGCCTTGCGGAGGTCATCCGGTCAGGTGGCTTTTCGCGTGTCCGGCGCGCCGCCCAGACGCCGCTCAACATGGTGCTCGAAGCGACCTGACAGACCGATATCCGCAGCCTCTCGCGGCGAGGGGTAAAGGCTGGCTCGAGCTGTTGTTCGAGCCGGCCTGGCCGCGCTTTTCCCGGGAAAACCGTCTCACACTTTTCCTGGAATTGGCCTAGCCGGCGTTGCCGCCCGCCGGCGCCGTCTCGATCTCCTGGAGATAAAAAACCTTGCTCGGCTGCAGATGGTCGACGCAGAGCTGCGCCAGCACCCAATTGTCCCTGCGTTTCAGTGCCTCGATCATCATCGTGTGGTGCTGGCGCGAGACGTCGAGCTTTTCCCGGTCGGCCAGCGAATTGGCCCGCACGGGCAGGCTGAGCCGCATGTAATGCTCGATCGAGGAGACGAGATAGGCGTTGCCGCAGGCCGAGAACATTGTGAGATGGAAACGGTCATTGGCCTCGTGGATGCCTCTGAGATAGCCGTTGTCGACATGGCTGCTGTAAGTGCGGTGGATGTCGGTCAATTGCGCGATCAGTTCATCGCTGACCGGCAGCGGGATCATCAGCGCCGCCTGGCGCTGCAGCATTTCGCGCACTTCATAGATCTGGCGCACCTCGTCTGGCGCGAGCCGGCGCACCATGGCGCCCTTGTTGCGCTCGCGCGTGACGATGCCGAGTTTTTCCAGCTGATAGAGCGCCTGGCGGATGGTGTGGCGTGAAACCGGGAAGCGGGCGAGGAGCACATCCTCGACCAGGCGCGTGCCGGGCGCCAGCCTGCCGAAGATGATGTCTTCCTCCAGCGCGTGTACCGTGTCGGCTTCCTTGCCGCCATAGTCGAAGCCGTTGAGCATCGCGAATCCTTGTCGTTCCCGGCGCCTTGTCTGGCGGGGATGTCATTCTAGGCGGTTCATCGTTTTACGGAAACGCCGAACCGATCTGTCTTGCTTGACGCGATTTCCCTGGGGAAGCGCACGCTTTCCCGGGAAACCGCTTCACACTTCTTCAGGAATTGCGTTCGCGCACAAGGCTGACCACGAGCCTGTCAAGCAGCGGGTCGTCCAGGCTGACAGGCTGGCACATCCGCAGCGCCTGCCTGAGGCTGAGCCCGCCGACTGCCTGGCGCATTATGACCGAGACGCAGGCCGGTCCGGATCCGGTCAGAACGAAGGCATTGCCGATCAGGACCGGTTCCGAGAACGGCGCCCATTGCACGGCCATCACCGACGGCTCCCTGGTCTGGCGCCGGTTGATGCCGGCGAAATAGATCCAGTTCAGCCGCGAGATCGCCACGCCATAGTGCCAGCCGGGCACGCGCGCTCCGCCCTGGCGGTGGCCTTCGGCCCATCGGGTCACGCGCCTGAAAGTCACGCGCTCGGCCTCGCGCCGCACGAAGGTGACCGACCGCATGACAAGGTCGGGGCGGTCCGGAACCGCGAAGTAGGTGAAATAGGCGCCGCTGGCGATGGCGGGGGACGGGCCGCGCACCATGTTCTCGTAAAGGATCTGGTGGATGGGTGACAGGCCCGCGTCCGCGGGCGCCTCCGGCGCGCGGTACAATTCATCCTCATCGATCCGGAAATAGTCGCAGATCAGCTTGGCCGTCGCCCGGTTGGGCATGCTCTTGCCTTGCAAATAGCGCTCGAACTGCGTGCGGTTCATGTTCAGTCCGCGGCATACGGCGGCCACCGACGCATGGCTGCTCACCAGCCGTCGGAGATTCCTGGCAAGATTCCCGCGGATTGGCACGACACCGCCTCTCGACAGCTGTCCGGATCGCTATCCAAGAAATTGCTTATATTTCGTCAATCTCTCACACCATCGCGCTGACGCGAATGGGACCTTTGGCCAATAAGGCCCTTGCACTGTTCGACGGCTGCCCTGGCCCGGCCACTGTCAAATGAGGCCCGCGCCGTGCCCTCGGGGATCGCGCGCGGCACCTATTTCTCTGACGCTGCCCGTTCGAGGACGGCAATGCGTCTGTCGGTCTCAACCTGCGCGACCTGCATCAGCGTATCGATCTCGATCATGGCTTCGACATGGTGCGCATCGATGACCGCCTTTCGCGCGAGGGTCAAAAATCCCCTGACGATCCGCAAGGTCTCGACAACGCTGGGTTGGTTTGACACGGGCATCCCTCCTCAGGCTACAACCACCAAGTGGTTGCAACGTTCCCCATGATGAATTGACTCGCCATTGCTGCATGGAGGCGTACAGTCCCCCGGTCGTCCGCCTTTCACGGCATCCGGACGCTTGGAAGCCAACTCAGGTGCTCCCGCCACCAATGCGGAGGCTAAAATGGCTGACTACCATTCAAGCAAGAATATATCCGCCCGGGACTGCGAGATTATTCGCGGTGCCTTCAGGAAATCGGTCGTGGAAAATCGCATTGCCGAACAGGAATGGCGAATGCACGCCGAGGAGCTGGCGCGCGAATTGACCGACATTGACGAGATCGACCCGGACGTTCTGGACTGGATTGTGGCCAAGTAGGCTTTACCGTCCGCCGAAGAGGACCCGCACGGCGTCAGTCGACGTCGCTGACTTTCGGTGTGGCCTTGCGGGCGGCGGTCCTGGGCTTGGAGCCAGCGGATTCGGCTGGAGTTGGTTCGTCGGAAGAGAGCCGCTGTGCCCGCAGCCGAGCGGTCTTGGCCTCACGCGCCTGACGTTCTCCGGCAATGATGGATCGAGACTCGCGGGTGGCGCGTTCAATCCGGTTCTTGTCCTGCGGCATTCGGCCCAAGGAATTCTCCTTCGATTGGCAGCAGAATGCGCGCCAGGAGAAAATGTTCCGACGGGGATGGGACGAAAACGAACTCATTGCCCGGAACCGGGAGTCGACGGGGAAGTTGTGGCAAAGCTCCTTCAACCCTTTCGAAAGCCGCTCCATGGAAAAAACGTTCAACCGCATGGCCGGCGCGGTCGCCCGCGCCACCGGCAGACCTTCGGCCTTCGCCCTGTGCCTGACATCGGTGTTGATCTGGGCGGCGACCGGTCCGGTCTTTCACTATTCCGAGACCTGGCAGCTCATCATCAACACCGGAACCACGATCATCACTTTCCTGATGGTCTTTCTCATCCAGAACACACAGAACCGGGATGGTGCGGCCATCCAGGCCAAGCTGGACGAACTCATCCGGTCCGGTCTGGGCAAGAATGACTTTATCGGGATCGAGCATCTCACGGAGAGGGAGGTGGAGGAATTTCGCTCCGCCTGCGAGCGGGCCAAGACGGCGAACGCGGAAAAGGCGGAAAAGGCGGAAGAGGGCTAGCCTCCTTGAGCCTCGCGTGGCGGCGCGGCCGTGGCCCGGCTCTCTATTTCCTTCAGCTCTGCATCGATGGCCGCGGGCGAAGCGTGTTCAAGCCCCACCACCTCGTTGCGGGCGGCGTCCAGGGCGACGATTATCTCATTGAGCTTCGCCTGCATGGCCGAGGTGTCGCGGTAGTTCTGGATCAGGACCACGCCTGTCAGGCACATCGCTGAAATGGATATGATGTAGGTTCCGAGCGTCGCGCTGGTGAGCAGTGCGCAGACGAGCGCAGCGGCCAGCATCACGTAGAAGCCCGGCGGCTTGGAGAAGAACTCGGCGAGGGCATAGAGAGGTCTGTCCACCCAAATCTCCGCCTGAGGATGCAAGGAGCCCGCCATGCCGATGAGGGCCGCGAGCTCCTTGCCGATCGGCAAGCCGCCGATCGGACTGACTGATGTAATGTCCGAGAAAGAAGCCGGTTCCAGCTGATGTCACCAAAGATCGGCTTCAGCCCAGCTTCACCTTCGGTTCGCGTGCCCACAAGCGCAGGTCGCCGAGACTGGTGACGAAGCCTGCCACGTCCTTGGCCGATGCAAGCGGGATCACCGCTTCATCCTGGACAATGCCGGCCTTGTCCAACAGTGGTGCCGCCGCTTCGACGAAGCCGATGAACTTGCAGTGCGCGAAGGCGTCGGCGACAAAATCGCGGGCGTTCGATTCCTTCAGCAGGTCGGCCATTGCGGGTTTTGCCGGCAGGAGTGCGATGGCGTCGTAAAGAACCGACGGTGCGCCAGCGATCATCTGCTGCGCGTCGATCCAGCCGCCGTCGCTCGCCTTGGCGCCGCCGACCTTGGGCGCGATGATCTCGAACTTGGCTCCGGCCTTGGTCAGCGCCTGCTTCAAGGCATTCAGCAAACCGGCATCCGTTCCCTCGGTCACCAAGATGCCGAGCTTGCGGCCCTCGAAACGGCCGGGGCCGTTCTTGAGGATGCTGAGCGCATCCGAGGCGGGAAGATCCCTGCGCGTCGGCACCGCCGCATCGGCGGGCTTCGGCATGGCTTTCAAGCCGAGTGCATCCGCCACCTTGCCGGCCAGGCCGTCATCGATGTTGAGAAGGTGGGAAACGATGCGCTCGCGAATGACAGGCGTCCGCACCTTGCTCAGTTCGAAGGTCAGCGCGGCGGCGATATGGCCTTGCTCCACGGGGTCCTGGCTGATGTAGAACTGGCGCGCCTGGCTGTAATGGTCGGCGAAGGTTTCCGACCGCAGCCGTGCCTTCGGTCCGGCTTCGACCTCGGCAAAGGAACGGAAACCCTTTTGCGGGGATTTGCGCGGACCTTCATCCCATGAGTTGGGCTGGTAGTTGGCGCGCCCGACCGGGTTGCGCATCGCCATGTGGCCGTCCTGCTGGAAATTGTGGAAGGGGCATTTCGGCGCGTTGATCGGGATGTGGGTGAAATTGGTGCTGCCCAGCCGTTTGATCTGCGTGTCGAGATAGGAGAAATTCCGGCCCTGCAACAGGGGATCGTTGGAGAAGTCGACGCCGGGCGGCACGTTCTGCGTCATGAACGCGACCTGCTCGGTCTCGGCGAAGAAATTGTCGGGCATGCGATCGAGCACCAGGCGGCCGACCGCGATCGGCGGCAGCACCTCCTCGGGAATGAGTTTTGTCGGATCGAGGATGTCGAAATCGAAACTGTCGGCGAAAGCCTGGTCGAAGAGCTGCAGCTGCAGCTCCCATTCCGGGAAATTGCCGGCATGGATCGCGTCCCAGAGATCGCGGCGGTGGAAGTCGGGGTCGGCGCCGTTGATCTTGACCGCCTCGTTCCAGGCGACCGACTGGAGGCCGAGCTTCGGCTTCCAGAGGAATTTCACGAAGGTCGATTCATCCTTGGCGTTGAGCAGCCGGAAGGTATGGACGCCGAAGCCTTCCATGAAGCGCAGCGAGCGCGGGATGGCGCGGTCGGACATCGCCCACATGATCATGTGCATGCTTTCAGGCGTGAGCGAGATGAAGTCCCAGAAATTGTCGTGCGCGGTCTGCGCCTGCGGGAAATCGCTGTCGGGCTCGGCCTTCGCGGCGTGGATCAGGTCGGGAAACTTGATCGCGTCCTGGATGAAGAACACCGGTATGTTGTTGCCGACAATGTCCCAGTTGCCTTCCTGCGTGTAGAGCTTGACGGCGAAGCCGCGCACGTCGCGGGCAAGGTCGGCCGAACCCTTGTTGCCGGCGACCGTGGAGAAGCGCACGAAAGCCGGCGTCTTCTCGCCAGCGCGCTGAAAGATGTCGGCGCGGGTGTATTTGGCCAGTGATTTATAGGTTTCGAAATAGCCGTGGGCGCCATAGCCGCGCGCATGGACGACGCGCTCGGGAATGCGCTCGTGATCGAAGTGGAAGATCTTTTCGCGGAAATGGAAGTCCTCGAGCACCGTCGGGCCACGGGCGCCGATCTTGAGCGAGTTCTGGTCGTCCGAGACCGGCCCGCCTTGCGCGGTGGTCAGCACCGGCGTCGAGCCGGATGCGGTCTGGTGCAGTTCGCCGCCTTCGCCGCGCTGCAGTTTCTGATCGTGAATGGTCGCGGCCGTTCCGGCCGGCTTGGATGTTTGCTTGGCCATGACTGAAGTCCTCGAGGGGTCAATGCGCGGGCTGCGCTGGTTCCTCAATCTCTGGCGGGGCAATGTGTTCCCTGCCGATTTCAAATCCGGACGTAAAGAAGGCCGCCGGTTGGTACGGCGGCCTTCGGGTGCTTCAAGAGCGAAGAAGCCCTCAGAGGTTCTTGTTGATCGCGGCGGCGGTCTTGTTGGTCGCGTCCTTGACCGCGGACTTGGCGTCGCCGACGGCCTTCTGGACCTTGCCCTTGGCTTCCTGTGCCGCGCCTTCGGCGCGCAGGCGATCATTGCCGACGGCCTTGCCGACACCTTCCTTGGCCTTGCCTACAGCCTGATTGGCGAGACCCGAGGCCTTGTCACTGGTGCTTCCCATGGAATGTTCCTTTTTGCGAATTGTCTGCCTGACCGGCGAGGACCAACGTCGCTTTGTCGGGAAGGTTCCGCATGCCATGGGTCCGCATGCCATGGAGAGCGCGGCAAACGAAAAGGCCCGCCACCGACGCGAGGGGTGACGGGCCTTCTGGAGTAGACCGGGCGTCCCACCGCCCGGCCGTTTGCAAAACCTGTCAGCGGGACGATCGTTCCATCGTGACGAAAAGCCCGTCTTCCGCGACGCATGCGGGCGGCCTTGATCGCCAGATAAAAGAAACCCCGCCGGCCGGGGCCTGGCGGGGCTGATTGGAGGAGTAGCGGATCGAATGGGAGACGATCCACCCCTGAAACGCAAACGCCGCGCAAAGGTTCCGCTCTTTCTCCGTCAGTTCCTGTCCACCGGCTTCGAGCGCATGCGTGACACCGTCTCGCGCTCCGCCCGCTTGGAGCGCAGCGGCGGCAGGCCGCGGTCGATCAGGTCCATGTCCTCCAGCACCATGTCGCCCATGCGCTTGAAGGCGATGTCGAGCGCGCCGGCGCGGTGGGCCGAGCGCAGGAAGCCGGGCAGGGTGCGCACGGGATGGTCCGGCGCCAGCGGTTCTTCCGGAAAGACGTCGCTGGCGGCGACGATGTGGCCGCTTCTCACCGCCGCCATCAGTGCCGGGAAGTCGACCACGCCGGCGCGGCTGAGCAGGATAAAGGCAGCGCCCTTGCGCATTTTCGCAAAGGCATCGGCACCGAGAAAACCCTGGTTCTCGGAGGTTACCGAGGCGACGACGAAGACGAAGTCGCTGCGCGACAGCACCTCGTCGAGCGAGGCCGGCTCGACGCCATTGTCGATCAGGATCGATGGCGGCAGCCAGGGGTCGAAGACCCGCGTGCGGGTACGGAAGCCCGACAGCAGGCGGTTCAGCGCGCGGCCGAGATCGCCGAAGCCGACGATGCCGACATCGGCGCCCGACAGAAGCCGTGCCGTCGAATTGCCGTCGCCGCCCCACAACTCCTTGCCTTGCCGGAAGGCGAGGTCGGCGTCGACGATGCCGCGGGCAAGGTTCAGCGCCATGGCAAGGCCAAGCTCGGCCACCGGATCGGCGAAGACGAGGCCGGTGGTGACGACATGGATGCCGCGCGCGAACAGCGTCTCGTAAGGCATGTTGTTGAGGAGGTTGCTCTCGACGTTGAAGACGCAGCGCAGCGCCTGCATGGCGTCGAGGGTTCCGGGCGCGATCGGCGGCTGGCCGACGATGTAGCGGGCCTGCGCCAGCACATCGGCCGGCAGGCTGGCGACGCCATCGGCCGTGGTTTCAACGACGCGGTATTTCGCCTTGAAGCGCGCCAGCTGCGGCGGCGTGAAGATCAGCTCGAGCGTGCGTGGCTCCGGCGCGCTGATCACCAGCGGCAAATCCTTGTTCGACATGATGATTCCTCCCGGCGCGACCCGCGCTCTCGCGGCAATAATCACCTCGCGTGAACCGATTTACAACTCGCAAAAATCGATTATTCATGTCCTCGGCCGACAAGAATATGCCTCTGGCCGCGCCTCGGGAGGACGAGCCATGGCACATAGGCAGGACCAGCCGCGGCGTCCGTCGATCCACGACGTGGCGAGCCGCGCCGGCGTGTCGGCCGCCACCGTCTCCAAGGTCATGGCCGGCGTCACCACGGTGAAGCCCGAGAACGCGCAACGCGTCTTCGATGCCGTCGAGCAATTGGGCTACCGCGTGGATCCGCTGGCCTCCGACATGCGCAGGGCCAGGCGCCGCATCATCGGCGCCATCATGCCGGAATTCGAAAGCGAGTTCTTCGGCCAGATGCTCACCCAGCTCGAGAGCCTCGCCGAGCAGCGCGGCTACACGCTGGTGGCGGCGTCGAGCCGCGAATCCGAAGCGCGCGAAACGGAGATCCTGGCCCGCATGCATGACTGGCGCGTCGCCGGCGTGGTGCTGGCGCCGGTGCGCAACGAGCATGGCCCGGCGGCCGCATTCATGAAGGCCAACGGCATGACCGGCGTGTTGATCGACCGCGTGTTGTCCGACGATGCCTTCGACACGGTGTCGGCCGACAGTGCCTCGGCCAGCGCCGAAGTGGCGCGCGAGCTGCTCGGCAAGGGCCACCGCCACATACTGGTCGTCGGCCTCGGCGAGCAGGCGGCGACGGTGCGCGCCCGCCTCGACGGGTTCCGCGCCACCGCGCTGCGACTGGCGCCGGATGTGCGCATCGACGTCGTGCTTGCCGAAACCGATGTCGAGCCGCTCAGGGCACGGTTGCGCGACTATTTTGCAGAAGGCGAGCGCCCGACGGCGGTCTATTCGCTGTTTCTCAAGGGCACGCTGGTGGCGTTGTCGGAATTCCGCCGTCGCGGCTGGCACTGCCCCGACGACATTTCGCTGGTCGGCTTCGACGACGCCGAATGGATGCAGGCGACATGGCCGGCCATCGCCGCCGTGGTCCAGCCGGTGCGCCAGATCGCCGGCCACGCGATGGACGCCCTGTTTGCCAGGATCGAAGGCAAGGAGGGACCGCCGACGGCGCGGCTCGAACCTTGCCGGGTCTTGATGCGGGAATCCGTTGGCTCGCCAGGCAGCGGCCCGCCTTCCGGGGAAGGGGACCGACAATAGCAGCCGCATCGTCCATAGCGCCGTGCCTGAGGCGGCTCGCACAATTGACATCGCGCGCCGAAGCGGTTTTTTATGGCGCGGTATCCAACGCGGAGGGCGCTATCCGGTGAAGAAATACGAGAAGCCAAGCTGGCAGAAGCGTGAGCGGCTTTCGGCCGTCACGGCCCAGGCGAGCCCATCATCAGGTGCGACGCCGCCGCCCTGAGCTGTCTGGCGCATTCGCCTGCCGAAACGCAAGGCGCGGTCGCTCGATCGCGCCTTTTGCTTTTTGGCCCCTCACGCGATGCCGGGCGCCCGCCGCGGTCCCAGATGACGCATCCTGCGGCCGATGATCATCAGTTGACGTGCCGTGTTGTTGCGCAGGCGCCGCACGCGCCATTCCAGCCCGGTTTCGGTGGTGATCTGCTTGGCGTAGACGCTCACACGCATACCTTCCTCATCCGAAGCCACCTTGACCGGGTCGTCATAAAAAGCGCCGATCTTGTCAGCCGCCATGCCTGGCGTTTCCAGCCAGCGCGGAATGTGAACCGAATGGAGCTGATCGACATCGATCATGACCCGCCCGATGCCGACGCCCGGCGTCGGGCATGTCGTCACGAATGCATCGCCAATGAAGACGACCCCATCGCGACGATGGCCTTGCGTCATGGTCAGATTGACCTGTCTGACCTCGACGGGGCTCGCCACTTCGAAGTTGCCGCACTGCGCCGATATTTCGGGCATCAGCTCGCAGAGCATCTTTTGCGGATCGGCGCGGAAATCCCGCGTCCACTGGTCGGCGACGGTGCGATAGACGAACATGTTCGCCCGCATCCTGTCGCCGATGGGAAAAACGGTGAGATAGGCGACGCGGTCCGAGGCCCGCTTGCCGTAGGAGGTTACGGCCCGATAGGCGCAATCACGCGGCGCAATGGCGAGGTCGAACCCCATCGACAGCGAATGCGCCTTCGACAGCTCGATGCGTTCGACGCCGATGGCGCGCCGCACCGCCTCGCTGTAGCCGGTGGCCACCACCAGCAGGCGGGCATTGATGACGCTGCCGTCGGCCAGCACCAGCCGCTGCCGGTCCGGTCCGGTCGAGACCTCGGTTACCTTGCCGACCGTCAACGGCACCTGCGGCGGCAAGGCGTCGCGCAGGCCGTTGATCAGCGCGCCGTAGGAAAATGCGTATTCCCACTTCTTTTCACGGGCGAAGAACTGGCCGAGGCGGAAGACATCGACGTCGGTAAACGGGGTGACGAGAGGCATGACCATCTTGTCGAGGCCGAGCTTCTCGAACAGTCGCATTTGGTTCGCGCCGATCTTCTCGGCCCGGAACTCGTCGTGATGGACGCGGTGCGGATCGATCAGCGCCACCTTGCGGCCGGCGTTTCCCAACAGTGTTGCCAGGGTGGTGCCGGCCATCCCGGCGCCAATGATCGCCACGTCGACTTCAGTCGGGGTAGCCTCGGCGGGCGGCATGTCGACGCCCTCTATGCTAGTCATTTCCGTCTCCACAATCTCTGGTGGAACTATCTTCCGGGCCCATATCAACCTCAAGCAACCAGCACGGGTGGCTGGTGGTAACCAATGTTTAGGTTAATGGTGGGCGCCTCTCCTGTTTCCAGCGCGGCGCGATCGCCGAGCCATCGATGAATTCCAGGCCGCCCGCCTCGTTGAGCGTGTGCAACTTGCGCCCATTCCATAGCGCGCCTGGGGTTAAGATGGTCTCGACCACCTGCTCCATGCCGTTCACATCAAGGTGAGCGACGCGTGCGATGCCAAGGGCGGCGCCGTAGCTCCTGCGGCAATCCTGCACCGGGCGCAGCAGGTCGTTGCCGCGCTTGACCATGCGGCCGGCCGGCCGCGCCGAGGCAATGTCGACCAACACGGGGTTCTTGGGATGCGGCGTCCAGGGTCCGCGAAAATCCGGCGCCGACCACAGATACAGCGCGTCGGAGAAGGCCCCGCCGCCGTCGCGGACGGTGGCGAACAGCCACCAGCGCCCGCCATGCTCGACCAGCGTAGCGTCGCTGGCGACGATGTCGGACAAGAGCGTCGCCTCCTTGACCCATCCGCCGGGGAAGGCGGTGGCACGGTAAAGGTCGACCGTGCGGTTGGCGCAGCTTTCCGGCACCATCCAGACTTCGCCGTCGCGCTCGAAGACGAAGGGGTAGGAGAGGTGATAGGGCAGGTCGAGCACCGGCTCGGGACGTCCGATCGGCCCCGATGGGCCAAACGGCACGGCGGAGATGATGGCCTTGCCGAGGCGGTGGATATAGTCCTCGACGAACAGGGTTACCTGTCCCTGGTAGAGGATCGGAAACGGATCGGCGTAGAAGCGGCTGCCATCGTCGGGCAGCACCTGCCAGCCCGTTGCCGGATGGGCGCGCAGGTCGAACAGGTCGCGGCCATTGGTCTGGCGCCAGCCGACCTTCCAGTGCGGGGCATTGTAGCAGAGGTGATAGATCTTCTGGACGACGCGCCGCGCCAGCGCCTTGCCCGCCCTGATGCCAAGCCTGGCGGTGGAGGGTATCCGCGGCGAGGCGCCGGCCTGCGCCGGTTCAGGCAGGACGGGCACGGTGCGCGCCGTGCCATTCATTGCCGACGGGGGCATCGCCGCGACGATCAGGCTTGCCGTGCGCGCCAGCATGTCCTGGAACGAGGCAAGCGCGATGCCGCCATATTCGGTGCCCAGGCGCCCTTCGGCGACGGCGGCGCCGTTCTCCTCGATGCGGGCGACCGGCGTGCGGCCGTCGAGGATCAACGCCAGCAGGGCCGCTTCGCCGGCGGCGCCGTCATAGGTCACGCGCCAGACCCGCGTTCCTTCCAGGCGGACGTCGCCGCAGAGGTCGATCACCAGATCAGGAGAGGCGGGCGGCTGCGTCCGGTAGGGCGCCAAAGCCGACAGCGGCAGGCGCTTGGCCAGCCCGTCCGCCGGCAGGCCATGGATGGCCGTTTCAAGCTGAAACAGCGCCGTGGCGCTGCCTGGAATGCCGCCCCCGGCCGGCCTGGCGTCGACGGAAACCTCGACCGGGGCCAACTCGGCCAGGCGCTGCAGGAGCAGCAGGTGAAAAGCACGGACGCGCTCGCTGTCCAGGCGCAGGCTTACCCGCATGTCGCACCCCTGGCATTTCGACGTTCGGCATCTGGCCGGTGTTCGAAAATTGGACACGCGAGAGGCCCGGACGGATGGGTCGAAGTGAAATGTTGCCCCATTTGCGTCCGTCTCCTGCTCGCCCGCGCCCGCGTCACCACGCTCGTGCCTTTATCAGGCAAACTCCGTGCCAAAAATCAGGAGAGCTCCCAACATAATTAACAGTGTTTTAACAGTTGGAGGAATAGCTAGGCTGAGGCCGCAATTAATCTTTTGGGGCATATGGAGTGTTGTCGGAGCGACCTTTGCAATCATCCCTGCTCTCGTTGCCGCAACAACATGCTCCAGAGGTGACGCAATACGCCCCGGAGCCAGCGCCGACGGCGTCCTATGCATCCTCGACCGTCGAGCTGGGTGACCTGAAGCGCATATTGGTGCGCCGTCGTTTCCTGATCCTCGCCACCGCCGCGCTGCTGACCCTTGTGACGCTGCTCTACGGCCTGTTCACGCCGGCGCTCTACAGTTCGGTGGCCGAGATCATCATCGACCCGCAAGACCTGCAGGTGGTCACCAACGACGTCAATCCGAGCCGCGTTCCGCCCGATGGCGGCATCACCATGGTGGAAAGCCAGGTCAGCGTCGTCCAGTCGACGGGCGTGCTGCTCAGGGCCATCGAGGCAACCAACCTGACCGAGGATCCGGAATTCAACGGGCAGGGCGGGTTGGTGGGCCGTTTGCTTGGCGGCTTGCTGGGTTCGGGGTCGGCCGAAACCGACAGGACCGGAAAGACGCTCGATGCGCTGCGCCGGCGGCTGGCGGTGAAGCGGGCCGACAAGGTGCTGGTCCTGGATGTGATCGTCACCGCCAAGAGCCCCGACAAGGCGGCGAAGCTCGCCAATGCCATCGCGCAGGCCTACCTCGCCGACCAGGCGAGCGCTCGCGCGAAGATGGCCACCGACGCTTCCGATTCCATCACCGCGCGGCTGGACGAACAGCGCAAGCGCGTCCAGCAGGCCGAGAACGCGGTGGAGGCCTACAAATCCGCCCACAACATGGTGATGGCGGCGGGCAATCTGGTCAGCGACCAGGAACTGACCGAGATCAACACGCAGCTTTCCGCCGCGCAGAGCCGCACCGCGACGCTGAAGGCGCAGGTCGACCAGCTGCGCCGGTCCGGCGGTGCGCCGGACGCGACCTCGGAAGCGATGCGCTCGTCGGTGATATCGAGCCTGCGGGCGCAGGAGGCGACGCTTGTCGACCAGGTTTCGCAGCTTGGCACCGAACTCGGGCCGCGCCACCCCTCGATGATCGCGGCGCAGCAGCAGCTGCGCGACACGCGCGCCCTCATCGCGCGCGAACTCGGCCGCATCAGTGCCGCCGCCGAGACCGACTACGAACGGGCGCTGGCCAACCAGCAGGCGCTGGAGGCCAAGGTCGCCGGCATGAAGAGCAAGTCGCTCGACACCGACCAGGCGTCGGTCAAGCTGCGTGAATTGCAGCGCGACCTCGAGGCGGTGCGCTCGGTCTACGCCACCTATCTGCAGCGGGCGCAGGAAACGCGCGAGCAGATCAACGTCGACAGCACCAATGCGCGCATCATCTCGCAGGCCATGCCCGCCTTGAAGAAGAGCTGGCCGCCGCTGCCGCTGCTGCTTTTCGGCGCCCTCTTCGGCGGGCTGGGGCTGGGCACCGCGCTGGCGCTGATCGCGGAATATTCCTCGCCGACCGTGCTTTCCAGCGCGCAGATGCAATCGGCCATCGACGCGCCGGTGTTTGGCGTTCTGCCGGCGAAATCGGCGCGCCGCCGCTGGTGGCCCTTCGGCGGCGCGGCCGCCTCGGCCGGGCAGAAAACGGATGCGGTCGCGGGCCTGGCGCTGAGGCGCCTTTTCGCCTCCAGCCGGCGTCCGCCGAACTGGCCGCTGGTGCCGTCCATCCTGCTGACATCGCCGCCCGAGGACGCCGCGCAACGGGGCAGGGTGGCGCGCCTGCTCGCCAATGCGGCGGCTGCCAGGGGCAGCCGTGTCCTTTTCATCGACACCAACAATGCCGGCGGCAAGAAGGAGCCGCAACCCGGTCTCCTCGACGTGCTGCGCGGCGAATATGCCTTCGAGTCGCTGAGCCAGTACACGGCCGGCAGCAATGTCGCGGTGCTGGGCAGGGGTCGACAGAAGGCCGTCCTTTCCGAGGCGCAGGCCGTCTACTTCACGCAGCACATGCTGGCGCAGGCGGGCCGCAATTTCGACCTCGTCGTCGTCGACGGCGGCGCGCTGGCCGACAATCTCAACGCCTCGCCGCTGGTCGCCATGGTCGACGAGATCGTGATGGTCGCGACACTGAACTCGACGCCGATGCGCGATGTCACGACGGCCTCGCAGGCCATTTCCGTCATGGGGCGGTTGCCGACCGGCGCCTTGCTGGTCGACGAGGCGGCCTGACATGGCCGCGATCCGGACCGCCAACCCGGCAGCCGGCTGGGCCGGTTCGGGTCAGGTCGCGGCCGCACCCCGCGCCGACTCCGTCGACTGGGTGACGCGCTTCGGCCTGGTCGCGGTCGTGGCGCTGCTATTCGCCATCTCCGGCGGCATGTTGTGGCTGGTGGGCTATAATTACGACGGCCTGACCGGCAACCCCGCCACCAAGATCCATCCGTCGACCTATCTGCTCGTGCTGGTGTTTGCCTGGCGCGCCTGCACCTTCGGCAATCCGGTCGGCTACACGGTGGCCATCGCCGACCGGCGGCCGGCCAGCACGCTGATGGCGGTCATCTCGATCGTGCTGCTGGTCGTCGTCATCGCGCGCCAGCGCCCTGGCATGGCCGGCATGATCGACACGTTCGTGGCGCCGGCGCTGCTGGTGATGATGCTGGCCGAGGACGACGAGAAGACATTCACCCGGATGCAGACCGTGGTTCACGCCATCATGACCGTGAACGCACTGCTGGCCCTGTTCGAGTTCGCCACCAAGACGCTGATCTTTCCCTATCGCCTCGACGGCGAAGCGTTCATGACCGACCTGCGCTCGACGGCGCTTCAGGGCCATCCGCTTTCCAATGCCACGGTCACCTCGATCTATGTGCTGGCGCTGCTCTCCGGCTCGAAATCGCTGTCCGTGCCGCTGCGGCTGGGGCTGATCGGCCTGCAATGCGCGGCTCTCGTCGCCTTCGGCGGCCGCTCCGCGATGGTGCTGACCATCTTGCTCGGCGGTTGCTACCTGCTCATCCAGGGCCTTCGCGGCTTGCGCACGGGGCGCGTCAACCTGCTTGGCGCGGCCCTGGGCCTCATCCTTGCCGCGCTGGTCCCGGTGGTCATCGCGGTGGCGGCGTCCTACGGCTTTTTCGACGCGCTGCTCGAGCGCTTCGTGTCGGACTCCGGCAGCGCCAACGCCCGCGTCGAGATGTTCGACCTTTTCAATCATCTGGAATTGCGCGACGTGATCGTGGGGCCGGATATCGACCTCATCGAGAGCCTGCGCCGCATCAGCGGCCTCGAGCAAGGCATCGAGAACCCCATCATCCGCATGGTCCTCTACCAGGGCGCCTTCTTCACCTTGCTGTTGTTCGTCGGCTTCGCGCTGTTCATGCATGAAGTGGCGCGCCGTTGCCATGCCGGCATCTGGCTGCTGATGCTGGGCTGGCTGATCCTGCTCAACACGTCCGAAAGCCTGGCGTCGAAGACGACGCTCACGACCAAATTCGTGGTGATCGCGCTGGCGCTGTATCGGCCGACGAGGGGGGTGGTGAGGCAAGGAGTGCGCGGACCGGGGGATGGTCAGCCAAAGGGCTTGCCGCTGCGTCGTTAGCGTCAGATTCCCCCGCGCCTCGTCATCCGTGCCAGCGCTTCTCCCAGGGGCCATCGTCAGGCGCAACACGTCAGGTTTCGACCGTTGCCTCATTTGATGTTCGCGGCATGGGTTCCAGGCGACCCGGTCGCAAAAGTCCGCCCAGAAAAAGTCTGACGCGGTCCCCTGGAACGAGAAGATTACGCAGGAGATTCATGGCAAGGGTGGGACAATCTGGTTCCAGCCCTCGAGACCCGCCCCGTGCCGATCAAGCCGTTTTTCCTTGCCTCCGCATCGAGCCTCGCGCTCCTCGCCGCACCTGCGGTGGCGCGAGCCAGCTGCCCTCAGTTGTCCCTCGACAACCAGGCCTACACCAATGCGACGGCGATCTGCTTCGTCACCACGAGCGGCGTTGTCGACCTGACCAACACCAATACGGGCATGATAGGCGGCGTTGGGGATACGGCGAGCACCGACACCACGACGATCGACAATGCCGGCTCGATCAGCAGCTCCTTCTCGGCAATCAGGTTGCAAGGAACGCTGACCCTGACCAATCGCTTGGGCGCCACCATCTTTGGATCGAGAGGAGCCATAAATGTAGGCCCCAGTGGCCTCACCACGATCGTCAACGATGGCAGGATCGAAGGCATCTACGCCCTCGATGGGGACCACTACCTTGACCTGACGAACACCGGGGTCATGGCGGGGCAGTCATTCGGCATCGACGGCTACACGGTGAAGGCGACCAATTCCGGCACGATCTCGGGTGGCTACTTCGCGCTCAGGGCCATCGGCGACCTGACCCTCGACAATTCGGGCGACATCGTCACGGACACCGACCCATCGACCAACAGCACG
This sequence comes from Mesorhizobium sp. HAY1-8B, assembly GCF_056868045.1. NCBI lineage: Bacteria > Pseudomonadati > Pseudomonadota > Alphaproteobacteria > Hyphomicrobiales > Phyllobacteriaceae > Mesorhizobium > Mesorhizobium sp. HAY1-8B. Next base: position 5,758,398 of record NZ_CP200321.1, on the reverse strand, counting down.
GCTGTCAGGGCTTGGGGCGGCACCACCGTGATCACCAATTCGGGGCTGATCTGGAGCGACAGCGGCTATGGCATCCACGCGGAGGTCTACGTAAAAAACGTTTCCGTCGGCTCTTTCAGCTTGACCAACAGCGGCACGATCGGCGGCGACATCGGAGTCTATACCGCCTCCAATAGTCTCAGCACTGTCAGTGCGACTATTGTCAATTCCGGTACGATTTCTGGCTCTTCGGCGGCCATTTCAACCGATGGAGATCTGACCCTCGATAATTCAGGCTGGATCAAGTCCATCGGCAATTCGGGCGATTGGGATGGTGTCGCGGCCCACGGCGTCACCACGAAGATCACCAATTCGGGCAACATCGACAATTTCGGCGTCTATGGCACGGGCATCGTTGCCGACGGCACCGACGCCAACGCGTCCCTGGCGTTGACCAATAGCGGCCGGATCACCGCCACGTTCGGTGTGTCCTCGCAGGTCACAACGACGACGATCGACAATTCCGGAGGCATTACCGGCACGGGTGGCGCTGGCGTCTACGCGGACAGCGCGGCCGCCAACGCGTCTCTGGCGTTGACCAACGGCAAGAGCGGCACGATCACCGGCGAGTACGGTGTCGATTCGCAGCTTGTCACAACGACAATCACGAATTCGGGCACCATCACCGGCGTATACGATGCCGGCGTTTATGCCGAAAACGCCGCCGCCGCCGCATCCCTGACGGTGACCAACAACGGCACGATCACCGGCGTGTCCGGCGTCTCCTCGCAAGTGGCCGCGACGACGGTCGCCAATTCGGGGATCATGACCGGCACAGGCGACTCCGGCGTCTTTGCCCGCAGCGCACTTGCCGACGCGTCCCTGGCGCTGACCAACAGCGGCACGGTCACAGGCGGCTATGAAGGCGTCAATTCCCAGCTTGCCACGACGACGGTCGCCAATTCGGGGGCCATGACCGGCACAGGCGACTCCGGGGTCTTTGCGCTCAGCGCGCTTGCCAATGCGTCCCTGGCGGTGACCAACAGCGGGGCGATCGCCGGCGGTTACTTCGGCGTCAACGCGCAGGTGGCCACGACGACGGTCGACAATTCGGGGACCATCACCGGCACGGGCGCTTTCGGTACTGGCGTCTATGCTTTCAGCAGAAGCGCCGACTCGTCTCTGCTGTTGACCAACATTGGCTCGATCACCAGCGGCTTCGGCGTCAATGCACAGGTCGCCACGACGACGATCGACAACGCCGGAACGATCGCCGGTGCGGCCTATTTCGGCGTTGGCATCGGTGCTTACAGCTCACTTTCCGGCGCATCCCTGGTGCTGACGAACAGTGGCACGATCACTGGCAACGTGGGCGTCTCATCGATGGTCGCCACGACGACGATCGACAATTCGGGGACCATCGCCGGCGACCAATACGGCATCAACGCAGGCAGCTTGCTCACGCTCACCAATACAGGCCTGATCTCGGGCGGTGCTGCCGCGGTCCTGCTGAACAAGGACGGCAACAGCATCGGCCTCGACAAGGGTGCTCGCTTCGATGGTGCCATCGACTATGCCGGCACCACCGGCAACACCACCCGCTTCAGCCGTGGCAGCTGGATCCTCGACGTCGCCAATTACGATGCCGCTGACAACACGATCGTCACCGGCGGCAGCGCCTATGTCGTGAAGGGACACCAGATCATCGTCGCCGATGGCTCCGCGGTGCAGGCCGGCGCGCGCAGCGCGCTCGACATCACCCGCTCGCTCTCGGGCCTCGCCAGCGACGCCCTGTCACTGTCGCCGTCGTCCTTGCCCATTGCCAGTTCCTCCGGCGCCAGTTCCTCCGGCGGCGCGCTCGCCTATGCCGACGACAATGCCGTCGATCGGAGGTTTACCTCCGCGGCGCTGACCGGCTCAGGCCAGGACAACGCGTTCTCGGGCTTCTCGAACGGGGCTGTCGGCGATGCTGCCGGCAACATCGTCTGGTCGCGTGTCCTGGCCGGGCGGAGCGTGGCTTCGCAGGACGCGGCCAGTGCAGACTCCTGGATGAATTTCGTCGGCGTTGCCTTCGGCGGCGATCATCGCGTCTCGGACACGCTGCGCCTCGGCGGCTTCTTCGGCCTCGCGGACAGCCGCACCGAGACCGACAGCAATTCCTCGCTCAAGTCCAAATGGTACTATGCAGGGCTCTATGGCAGCTGGTCGCCCGGTGCCGCCTTTGTCGAGGGGAACCTTACTGGCGGCTATGCCGAGAACCGTTCCGAGCGCATGGTCACCAACGGCCTCGCCACGGAAACGGCCAGCGGCGACTATGGCTCGACTTTCGTATCGCCCGAGCTCGCCCTTGGCTATCGTGTCGCCCTGCAGCCCGGCACCAGCCTGACGCCGCAACTGCGCGTCCGTTATCTCGGCGTCGACGCCGAGGGCTATGGCGAAACCGGCTCGAGCGCCGACATGACGGTGTCCTCGCACTATACCGGCTTCCTGGAGGAGCGGGCGCTGGCGAAGCTTCAATTCGACAATGAGCGCTGGAGCCTCTTCACCACTCTCGGCGTCGTCGCCCTGCAGCGCGTCCAGGGCTCGGGCACGGATGTCAGCCTTCTCGGCATCGCCTCGACCGTGGCGGAAGGCGACAGCAACCTCTTCGGCATCAGCTTCGGTCTCGGCGGCAACTGGAAGATGAGCGACACCGTCTCGCTCTACGGCGCCGTCAACGGCACGGCCTTGAACAACAATGCCAGCATCGACACCAATGTCGGGGTGAAGATGGTGTTTTGAGGGGCGGCACCGCGCCGCGTCGCTCCTTGCTTCGCGCTAGGGTGACGAAGGGGGAAGCTCAATCTCGACGGTCGGCGCGCTATTCCGCCGGCATCCTCAACCCAAGTGCTTCGACCATCGCCGGATCCAGCGCGCGCGTGGTGTCGTCCATCATGCCCATGCCGTCGAAGAGGTCCCAGAACGCCCAGGGAAAGCCCGCGGCCTCGGCGCTCTGCCTTACATCGGCGATGTAGCGGGCGCGGTCGGGGTTGGGTGCTGCCACATAACGCGCGTCGGTGCGCAGCGCGCCGAATTCGCCCATGATGACGCGCTGCGGCGCGATGCCGTTTCTGTCTGCCCAGTCGCGCGCCTGGCTGAGATATTTGTCGATGAACCAGCGGTCGGGCCGGGCGTCGAAATAGACCTTCAGCACGCGCTCGGTCTCCGCATAGGCGGCCTTCTTGTCCGCTTCGGAGGTCTCGGTATCCGCGGCCATGCGCGCCCGGACGGAGGCCAGCGTCCGTTCGAGCGAACCGGCGGAGGCCGGCCACGGCACGTTGTTCAGCGCGCGGTAGACGGGCTCGCGCATCCACGGCGCGCCCTGGTGGCTGAACAGATAGGGCTCGTAGAAGTGGAAGGTGAACAGGATCGGCTCGTAGGCCGCCAGCGGCGCCGGATCGAGCGCGGCCAGCCTGCTCACCATCGAGCCGCAGCCGCCGGTGACGACCAGCGGCAAGGCCCGGGATGACGCCCTGGCCGCGGTCAGCAGGGATGCCTGGACCTGCGACCAGACATTGGAGTCGCAGGACTGAGGCGGTTCGTTGACCGGCTCCAGCGCCACCATGCCCCGCGTGAACCGGTCCAGCCTGCCGGCAAGCTCGCCGACCAGCGCCCGATAGGCCGCGAATTCGGGTGCCGCGGTGCTGGAGACCATGCGGTCGGGGTTCCAGTAATGGGTGGCGCCGTTGGCCTGGACGTTGACGATGATGCCGAGACCGGCGTCGATCGTGGCGGTGACGGCGGCGTCCAGCATATCCAGCAACTTGCCGCGCGTGGTGGCGTCGGCTGCCAGGAACGGGCCGGGATCGACGGGCAGGCGGATGAAATCGAGCCCGGTCTGGCGCAGCCGACCTAGGTCGTTTGGGGTTGGCACCGGCCGCTGCGACTGGAAGGGCGGCCAGTCATAGTCGGTGCGCGGGGCGGGGAATTCGCGTGTCAGTGCAAACCAGGGCCAGGCGTTGACGCCACGGCGGAAACGCCATTCGCCGGCGCCGGCAAAGGCGGACCGCGCGGGAAGCTGCGCCAGCGCCGCGGGCACCAGCGCCGTCGACAGCGCGGTGCGCAGCAACCGCCGCCGCGACCAGCCCGTCATACGGCGCCGGGCGAGGGGCGGTCGATCGCGGCTGTCCGCTCTGATGTCACGCCGAGAAGCCGGTAGGCTTCATCCTCATAGGCAAGCAGCACATCCTCCCAGCGGAAGGCTTCGCGGGCGCGCGTCCTGGCGGCTTCACCGCAGGCCTTGACCAGCGCGTCATCCTCCATCGCCTGCCGCATCCGCTCGGCGCAGCTCTGCGTATCGGTGAAGTGGACGGCGGCGGCCCCGGCGACCCACCTGTTGTAGGGATTGTCGTGCGCGATCACCATGTTGCCGGCGGCCAGCGCCTCGACCAGCGACGGGTTGGTGCCGCCAACCGTGTGGCCATGCATATAGGCGCGCGCATGATATCTCAGCGCCTTCACCGCCGCCTGGTCGTAGATGGCGCCGGGCAGGACCACCGAGGCGTTCGCCGCCTTGCGGATGGCGACATGATAGGGATTCTGGTCGGAGAGCGTGCCCAGCACCACCAGCTTCATGTCGCGTTTCTGGCTGCAGAAGGCTTCGACGATGGGCAGGATGTTGTTGTCGGGCTCGATGCGCGCGATCGAGATGAGGTATTTTCCAGGTTCGAGCCCGAGCGCGCGTACCGGCGCCTCGGGTGCCGATGTCACCGGGTCGGCGCCATAGGTGATGGTGGCGATGGCGCTGCGCGGCCGGCGCGTCGCCAGGTGATCGGCGATGACAGGATGGTCGGCGACCAGGCGGTGCGAAGCCCAGGCGCCGATCCATTCATTGAGCCAGAACCAGGTGCGCGCCGCTGGTCCCCATTTCGGGCGGCGCCACTCGATGCCGTCCATATTGGTGATGATCTTGCGCCGCATCAGCCTGAGCCAGGTCAGGAAGACCGCGCCATTGTAGCCTAGCACCAGGCAGACACCGGGCCGGCGCGCTGCATCGAGCACGCACTGCCAGTCGAATTCCAGCGTCGCGCGCGGGCCTTTCGAGGCGACCTGGATGTGGATCAGGTCGATGCCGCGCCAGCTGTCGAGACGCACCCGCTGGTCGACCCGCTCGACCTCTTCCTGGCAGTAGACGCCGACCTTCCAGCCGCGTGCGACCAGGAAAAGGGCCAACTTCTCGGCGAAGGTCTCGAAGCCGCCATGGGCCGCGGGAATGCCGCGCGTCCCCAGGATCAGGATGGAAGGCTGTTCCGGTTTCATGACTGCTGGTACTTTCAGGTCCGCTCGATCCGTGACGCGAGGCTGTGTCATCTCAGAACCGCAGCCTAGCGATATCCATGCCAGACTCAGTTCCGGCCATCATCGCACTGGGGTTGTAAAATATTTCTTCCAACCGCCGGAGTTGTTTCACTATCGGTCAACTTTCCGCACGTATGTGTATCGAAACGAGGCAATGCCGGGGCCAGTCGGCCCGCGGATGGGTATATTAGCCCGGTATGATCCTTGCTGATGGACTTCTGCGCGCCGGAATCGGCGGAGGGCGTGCAGCATTGGTGTGGTGATCCCGTTCACGACCACACTCGCAACCAGTGAAGTCCAAAGGGGTGTTTCCGGCCGCCGGTAGCGTCAGGCGGCGGGATCGTCACACCACCCCTGACAGAAAGATGCATGTGAAGATGCGGATTGCCTGCATCCACCAAGGCTACGAACTCTACGGCTCCGACCGCAGCTTCGCGGAGAGCGTGGCGGCGCTGCGCGCCGCGTTTCCGTCCGCCGACATCGAAGTGGTCCTGCCGCGCAGCGGGCCGATCCTGCAGATCCTGGAGCCTCATGCCAGCCGGATCGTCTTCGAACCGCTCTGGGTGCTGCGGCGCCAGGCGATGCTGAGGCTGGCGACCATCGAGATGGCGCGGCTGCCGGTCGCGCTGTGGCGGGCATGGCGGCGCCTGCGCGATTGCGACCTCGTCTACGTCAACACCTCGATCGTCGCCGACTATGCGCTGGCCTCGCGCCTGCTGCCGACGAAAGCCCTGCTGCACATCCACGAGATTCCCGAAGGCGTGCTGCGCCGGATCCTGGTCGGGTTGATGCACTGGAGCCATGCCGATCTCATCTTCAACTCGCGCGCCACACGCGCCGCGTTCGGCGATCCCAAATCCGCGCGCTCATACGTCGTCTACAACGGCGTTGCCGGCCCGCCGGCGGCCGAAGCGATGACCTATGACGGCAAACGCCCGCTGCGGGTTCTGCTGCTTGGCCGCATCAACCGGATCAAGGGCCAGGAAGTGCTTCTGGAGGCGATCGCCTCGATGCCGGCGGAGCTGAAGTCGAGGATCGAGGTGCGGCTGGTCGGCGGCGCTTTCGAAAGCGTCGAGCGCGAGCGCGCCTTGGCCGAACTCGTCGGGACCATGGGGCTGGCCGACCAGGTCAGCACCTTGCCTTTCATATCCGACCCTTCCGAGCATTATCGCTGGGCCGATATCGTCACCGTGCCGTCGCGACGCCCGGAATCGCTCGGCCGCGTCGCCATCGAGGCGATGGCCTATGGCCGGCCGCCGCTGGTGTCGGCGATCGGCGGACTTGTCGAGGTGGTCAGCGACGGCGAGACCGGCTGGCATGTTCCGCCTGACAATGCTCCCGCGCTTGCCGCGAAGTTGCAGGAGATCGTCCTCGCCCCTGAAGCCTGGCGCGGGTTCGTCGCCGCCGGGCGCAAGCGCTACGAGACGGTGTTCAGCGAGCCGGTCGCGGCCGCGGCGATCGCCGCGATCGCCGCCGACAAGCTGAAGGCGGCGATGGCAAGGCCAGGCAAGGCGGCTACCACCCGCCAGGCGGAGACGCAGCCGTGAAGTTCCCCGTCCATCTGGTGCGGCGCCTCGTGCTGATGATCGGCGGCGAGGCAATGCAGAGCGGCTTTCACTTCGCCCTCAACCTCGCGCTGCTGCACATGCTGTCGGCGCAAGGCTACGGCCTTTTCGCCCTCGCCATGGTGATGGGCGGCGTTGGCCTCTCCTACATCAGGTCGCTCACCGCCGTCCCCGCCTCGATATGGATGAGCAAGAGCAGCAACAGGGCCGGCGTCGATGCCCATGACGTGGCCTTCGGGACGGCGGCGCTGGTCGTGGCGCTGCTGATGGCCGCCGGCACGGCTATTCTGATGCATCTCCTGGGCGACCCAAGCGGCATTGCCGCCGGCTGCTTCGTCGGCGCCTGGTCGCTGCGCAGCCATATGCGAACGGCATTCTTCACGCGTCGCCAGCAGGTGGTCGTCTCCATCAGCGACGCCGCCTTCACGATCGCCGGCACCGTGCTCGCCGGGTCTGCGATCTGGTTCGCCAGGGACGTGCTGCAGACCGTGTTCTACGCCCTCGCGGCGGCAAACCTATTTGGCATCTTCGTCCTGGTCCGGCTGGCGGGCCGCAGGGTTCGCGTCAGTTTCCGCATGCCGACGCGCCGGCGCTACACCAAGCTCTGGCGCCAGCTGTGCTGGTCGGGCTTCAGCGCGACCACCACCAACATCCAGGGGCAATCCCTGGCGCTGCTGGTCGCGGGCATTGCCGGACCGGCCGCCTACGCGCCGCTGGCGGCGGTCCTCGTGCTGTTTGCTCCGCTGCGCATCATCAGCCTTGCCTTCGTGAACATGACGCAGCCGGAACTCGCGAAGCTGATGCAGAACAACGAAACGCGCCGCGTCTGGACGCAGGCGAAGATCTGGTCGCTCGTCATGGGGCTCGGCGGCCTGGCCTATGGATGCGCCATCATGTTCGTCCTGCCGATGATAAAATCCCAGGCTCTGCAGGATGCCTCGGTCGGGTTCATCGGGCTTTTCGCGATCGCGAATTTCGTGCCGATCATGCTCTACATCATGCCCCGGATCGTGCTCGAGATCTTCGGTGATTTCCGGATCGTCGCCTTCATCACCATGGGCGGCGCGATCGTCGGGCTGGCGCTGATCGCGATCCTGCTGGCCGTCGCGTCCCCGCCATGGGCGCTGCTGGGCTCGGCGGTCTCCGAGACCTTCGTGCTCGTGGCATCATGGTATTTCGCGCATCACCGCATGTGGAACATCGAGCATCCGGACCAGCAGCGGCACAGCCGCCTGGGCTCCTGGCGGCGGGCGGTCACGTTCGCCGCGGCAAAGCGATAGGAGAGGGATGTGACAGACCAGGCATTGCACATTGCCGCGGCGACCGACTTGCCCGACGGGCAGGCCTCTCATCCCGCCATCGTCGCCGCGAACGACGCCTACACGGCGCGATTGCACACCAGCCTCGAAACGGTCAGGCCGCTCTGGCTGCGCTTCCAGACGGATGGCGTCTGCACCGCCCACCAGCATTTCGCGTGGGTGGAGGGGATCGTGGCGCGGCTGATGCCTGCAGGCGCGGAGCCGCTCATCGTTGAAGTGAACAACGCGGTGACGGGCGCGCCCTTGATGTTGGTGCCGCTGATGCTGCGGCCAGCCTTCCACCATCGGGTGATCGAATGGCTGAGCTGCGGCGTCTGCGACTATTCGGCACCGCTGCTGGCCGATGCGAGCGCGTGGACGGCACAATCCGCGCAGGCCGCGTGGGCGGCGGTGCGTTCCGTGCTGCCGGCGGCGGACCGCGTCAACATCCTGGGAATTCCGCGGCGGATCGACGGCGTCGCCAATCCGCTGGCGCTGCTTCCGGCGACGCGCGATTCGTTGCAGACCACCTTCGGCCTGGCCATCGACGGCGAGCCGGAAACCGTCCTCAAGCGCCTGTGCAGGCCATCCTTCGTCAAGGAATTCGGCAAGGACTGGCGGCGGCTCGAACGGCTCGGCGGCGTGGAACTGGTCGAGGCCGCCACGCAGGCCGAGGTGGAGCAGCTCTTCGGCGAACTGATCCGGATGCGGCTCAGCCGTTTTCGCGAACTTGGCCGCTTCGACCTGCTGACGCAGGAGGCGGTTGTCGATTTCTACCGCAACGCCGCCCTGCAGGGCCTGCCGGACGGATCGGTGCGGCTCTTCGGGCTGCGCGTCGGCGATGCCCTGATCGCCGTCCAATATGCGGTGGTCCATCAAGGGACTGTTCATGCTCTGCTGATAGCCATGGACCAGAGCGTGGTGCCCAACGTCTCGCCGGGCCTCTTGATCATGGGCCGGCTGATAGGCTGGGCGCGCGAGCGGCGGTTCGATTATTTCGACCTGTCGGTCGGCGACCAGAGCTACAAGGAACGTATGGGCGCCAAGGCTTCGGTGCTGGCCGAGCTTCGCCATGGGTTGACGGTGCGGGGCAGTGTCGCGAGCACCGCCATCGAGCTCCGCAACCGGACCGAGGCCTTCGTGCGTTCCAACCCCCGGCTGCGCAGCGCGGCCCAGGGGATGATGCGGGGTTTGCGGCGTCTTCGTGGGGGATGACGAAGGCGGGCCTGAACGACGGGAGAAGTACGTGGCAGGCCAGGCAATGCGAATGGAAGCGGCGGCGGATGTATCGGGCCAGCTGGTTTCCCCCGATGTCGCCGGTTTGGGCGCCGTCGCGCACTATACGGCGCGTCTGCACACCAGCTTCGACAGCGTAAGGCCGCTGTGGCAGCGCCTTGAGGCGACCGGCCTATGCACCGGTCATCAGGGCCTTGCCTGGGTGGAAGGGATCGCCAAACGGCTGATGCCCGGAAGCGCCGAGCTGCTGGTCGTCGAGGTCAACGACGCCGTTACGGGCGGGCCGGCCATGTTGCTGCCCCTGATGCGGCGCCGGGCGCTTGGGCACTATGTCATCGAATGGCTGAGCTGCGGCGTGTGCGATTATTCGGCGCCGCTGCTGGCCGATGCGAGACCCTGGACCAGGCAAGGTGCCGATGCCGCATGGGCAGCGGTCCGCGCCGTGCTGCCGCCGGCGGACCGCATCCACATAGCGGGCATTCCGCAACAGATCCATGGCGTCGCCAATCCGCTGGCGCTGCTTTCGGCGACGCGCGATTCCATCCAGATCGCCTCGGGCCTGGCCATGCATGGCGAGCCGGCGACGCTGATCAAGCGCATCTGCAAATCGTCCTTCGCCAAGAACTTCCACAAGCACTGCCGCCGCTTCGAACAGATGGGCAAGCTCGACCTGGCCGAAGCCGAGACACCGGATATGGTGGAAGAGCAGTTCGCGACGCTGCTGGAGCTCAGGCTCAATCGCTTCCGCGAGCTCGGGCGTTTCGACCTCCTGACGCAGGCACCGGTCGTCGAGTTCTATCGCAACGCCGCCCTGCAAGGCCTGTCCGACGGCTCGGTGCGGCTGTTCGGGCTGCGTGTCGGGCAAACCTATCTCGCCGTCATCTATGTGCTGGTCATGAAGGGCACCTTGCATGCCCTTCTGCTCGGGATCGACCAGGACGCGGTGGCCAACGCCTCGCCGGGCCTGGCGACAATCGGCAAGCTGATGATGTGGGGGGTGGCGCAAGGGCTCGGCTATTTCGACCTGTCGGTCGGCAGCCAGGGTTACAAGCAGCATATCGGCGCTTCAAGCTCGGTGCTGGCGGAGTTGTGCGAGCCGATCACGCTGCGAGGCAGCGGGGCGACGGCCTATATCAAGTTGCGCGGCAGGATCGAGCTTTTCGTGCGCTCCAAGCCGGAACTGTACAAGACCGTGCAGGGTGTGATGCGCCGGCTGCGGCGATTGAAGAACTGAAGAACGGCTCCCGAAGCGGCTTCGGGAGCAGGAATTGATGGCCGTGCGCGATGACGTGATGGTTCAGAGCGGCTCGGTGTCGAAGAGCAGCATCGTCACCAGATCATCATCGCCGGCGAACTTTCGCCGGTCCTCCGCGCAGGCCCGGCCGATCTCGCTGGCAAAGGCCGTGCGAATGGCCTCCGGACTGTCGAAATGGAGGATGGCGACCCTGTAGGGCGTCTCGCCCGGCAGGACATTCATGATCGGCGACCGGCTGATCTCGTAGCGCCGCAGTCCGGGCAATTGCTTGGCCAGCGGCACGTGAATGTCGTGATAATGGCGCTCGAACGCCGCTGGATCGGCGGGAGTTTTGTAGATGACAAGCATCTTGGCCATGGTGGAGCTCCCTGCTTGAGGTGATCGCGCCTCGTCGGCGCCGCACCAATGTCGTTCGCCGGGAGCGGATTTCGACAGCGATGCCGGATTTTCGCGGGACCAGCGGCATGGTCCCGCGCCCGAAATTGACAGGACTGCTTGTCTCCGTCATCCTTGAGCCCAGTCGCCCGATGTGTCAGGGCGACCGAGGGCAGCGTCATGTTCAGTCCCGTAACCAGCCAGAATGCCAAGCGCGCCGCGGTGCGCAAGGCGCTCGACGCCCACAAGGTCTACATCACCGCGCAGAGCTTTTCGGACGGTGCCTACAGGGCGCGCGTGCTGGTCGACGGCGAGGCCTACTGGGTGGATGAGTTCCGGCTCGAGCAACTTCGGCAGGGGCTGTCGCCGGCCGAGCTCGAACTCACGCCGGCCGCCGACGATTGAGAGCGTGACGTCCATCGGTTACGGAACGCGGCGGTTGCTCCTGCTTGCCAAACGCTTTGGGCGCTGACCCATGCCCGCTTCCTCCAAGCTCAAACCCTATCGCGCCAAGCGTGAATTCTCCAAGACGCCGGAGCCGGCGGGCGGCCTCATTACCGGCGACGGCAACCGCTTCGTCGTCCACAAGCATCATGCCACCGCCGATCATTACGACCTGCGCCTGCAGGTCGGCGATGTGCTGAAGAGTTGGGCGGTGCCACGCGGGCCCTCGCTCAACCCGGCCGACAAGAGGCTGGCGGTCGAGACCGAGGACCATCCGCTCGAATATATCGACTTCGAGGGCGTCATCCCCGAGGGCGAGTATGGCGGCGGGCCGATGATCGTCTGGGACACCGGCACATGGGCGCCGATGGACGATGTGGAAAAGAGCCTGAGGACCGGCGCCTTCAAGTTCCGGCTGGCCGGCGACAAGCTCAATGGCGGCTGGATGCTGACGCGCCTGAAGCCCAAGCCCGGCGAGGGCGCGGAGAAGAAAAACTGGCTGCTGTTCAAGGAGCGCGACCTTGCCGCAGACACGACGCTGAACATCCTCGAAGCGCGGCCGGAAAGCGTGAAATCGGGATTGCGCATCGAGGAACTGGCCGCAACGGCGAAGCCGGCCGCGAAGTCCTCGCCCAAGCCGGGTTCCCTGAAACCAAGCACGCTGCCTGGCGCCGTCAAGGCGCCGGCGCTCAGCCGCATCGAGCCGCAGCTGGCGACGCAGGTGCCAAAACCGCCGGGCGGCGAAAGCGTTGCCGAGAACACAAACGAGCTCTGGCTGCACGAGATCAAGTTCGACGGCTACCGCACCATGGCGCATGTTTCCGACGGGCAGGTGCGGTTGATCACCCGTGGCGGCATAGACTGGACAAGACGCTACGGCGACCTGCCGCACGCCTTCGCCAGATTGCCGTGCCGCGAGGCAATCGTCGACGGCGAGATCGTCGTGCTCGACGGCCGGGGCATCAGCCGCTTCGCGCTGCTGCAGGATGCGCTGGCCGAAGGTGCCGGCAGCAAGCTGCATTTCTATGCCTTCGATCTCCTGCATCTCGACGGCTGGGATCTGACGAAGGTGCCGCTGATCCGGCGCAAGGCGCTGCTGGCGGAACTGCTTGCCGGCCTTGGCGCCAACTCCGCCATCCAGTTCTCCGACCATGTCGAAGGCTCCGGGCAGGGGCTTTACGATCAGGCTACGGAGATCGGGCTCGAAGGCGTCGTGTCCAAACGCGCCAACGCCATATACCAGAGCGGCCGCACCAAGAGCTGGACCAAAAGCAAGGCGCTCCAGAAGGACGATTTCGTCATCGCGGGCTACACGACCTCGCAAGCGGCGGAAGGGCTGGCCGCACTTGGCATGGCCGAGTGGGAGGACGGCGAACTGCATTATCGCGGCAAGGTCGGCACCGGCTTCGATGCCGAGACGGCCTCGGACCTGCTGGCACGGCTGGAGCCGCTGACAGCGGGCGCGACGCCGCCCGAAGGCGTGCCGCGCGAGATCATGCGCGAGATGCACTGGGTGAAGCCATTGTTTTCGGCGCGCATCCACTATGCCAACCGAACGGCGGACAATTCGCTGCGCCATGGCGTGTTTCGCGGTCTGAGGGATGTCGGCCTGTCGACACCGGTCTCGGCCAAGCGCAAACGGCTGATATCCGAGGCGGACCTCGCCACCATCTGGGTGACCAATCCGGAGCGGCGCCTGTTCGGCAAGACCGGACCGACCAAGCTCGACATCGCCGTCTATTACGCGCTGGTCGGCGACTTCATGCTGCCGCACATCCTTGGCCGACCGGTGTCGCTGGTGCGCTGTCCGACCGGCCTGCCCAAGGATTGCTTCTTCCAGCGCCACGCCTTCACCGGCATGCCGCCCTCGGTGGTGACGTTCCAGGCGACCAATTCCGAAGGCGAAACCAAATCCTATCTCTCGGTCGAAGGCGCCAAGGGCTATCTGGCGCTGGCGCAGTTCGGCGTCGTCGAGTTCCACACCTGGGGCACGCACCGCGCCAGCCTCGACAAGCCCGACCAGATCGTCTTCGACCTCGACCCGGGCGAGGGGATTTCGTGGCGCGAGGTGGTGGAGGCGGCCGTCCATATCAAGGGCGAGCTGGAGGGGCTGGGGCTGGTTCCTTTCGCCAAGACATCCGGCGGCAACGGCATCCACATCACCGTGCCGGTGACGCCAAAACAGAACTGGAAGAAGCTGCATCAGGCGACCAGCGCCATATCAACCCATCTGGCGGCCACCGCGCCCGACACCTTCACGACCACCATGGGCAAGGAAAACCGCAAGAAGCGCATCTTCATCGACTATCACCGCAACGCGCGCGGCCACACCTCCGCCGCCCCCTATTCGCTGCGGGCGCGGACCAATCTGCCGGCCTCGACGCCGGTGAGCTGGAGCGACCTGGAAGCGATCGATGCGCCGCAGGATCTGAACTATTCCTCGCTGCCGGGGTTGCTGGAGACGTCGGGCGATCCGTGGGCGGAGATTGATGAGTTCGCGCGGGATTTGCCGGTGTTTGGGACCGCGCGGTAGATCATTCGTGATGGCGCGCGACCCTCGCATTCGTCATCCTGGGGTCTGCGCGCGTCGCTTCGCTCCTTGCTCCGCCCTAGGGTGACGAAGCTTCGAGGCAATCGGCCAATCACCAGCGCCTCGCCCACCATCGACGCTTCCGACAATTTGAATTATTCTCCGCCCCTGACCCCTCCGGCGAGATGGAAGATTTCGTCAGGGATTTGCTGGTATTGTGCGGGGTCGGTGTAGGATTACCACGGCGCCAATCGTCCTTCGGACGAAAGCGCTGCAGAGAGCATGATCCCAAAAAGTGGGAACCGGTTTTTGGGTAAGATCATGTTCAAGCTAAAATGTCAGTGCATGGCCGCGTAGGAGTGTATCATGGCGCCCAGGGCAAGTTGGAAGGGTTACCTCAAGCTCAGCCTCGTCAGCTGTCCGGTGCGGCTATACCCCGCAACGACCACCAGCGAACGCATCTCGTTCAACCAGCTGCACAAGAAGACCCACAACCGCATCAACATGAAGCCCGTCGACCCGGAACTCGGGCTTGTCGAGCGCTCGGATCTGGTCAAGGGTTACGAGTACGAGGACAAGCAGTACATCATCATCGATGATGCCGACCTCGACGCGGTGCGCATCGAGTCCAACCATACGATGAACATCGAAGCCTTCGTCGACGAGGGCGAGGTCGATGTCATCTACCAGGACGCGCCCTACTATCTGGCGCCGGATGGGGCGATGGCGGAGGAGACCTTCGCCGTTTTGCGCGAGGCCATGCGCAAATCCGGTAAGCTGGCGATCGCGCGGCTGGTTCTGTCCAGCCGCGAGCGGGTGGTGACGATCGGCGCGCGCGAGAACGGCATGTTCGTGTGTACCTTGAGAAATCCGAACGAAGTGCGCGGCACGGCTGAATATTTCGGCAACATTCCGGCCGGCAAGCCGGATCCGGAAATGCTTGAACTCGCCGAAGCGCTGATCAAGCAGAAGGAAACCACCTTCGATCCGAAGAACTACGAGGACCGCTACGAGATCGCGCTGATGGCGATGATCCGCGAGAAGCTCAAGGGCCACAAGCCGATCATCGCGGCGGCGCCCGAGCGCGGCAATGTCATCAACCTGATGGACGCGCTGAAGGCCAGCCTGTCGCAGTCGAAGCCGCCGGCCAAGTCGAAGAGCAAGGCCGACGAGGTGGCGGCCAAGCCCGCCGCCAAGAAGGCGGCAGCGGGCGGTGCCCCTGAAAATCCGCTGAAGGCCAGTCTGCTCAAGGCGGTCGGCAAGAGCAAGAAATGACGGCACCGGCCGTCGGGCTACCGGGCGCCGTCTTCGGGACTGTCGGCGCGCTGTCGGCGTTTCCGCTCAGGCTCGCCGCCCGCGAGGTCGAGCGCCAGCATGGCCAGCTCAGGCGCGGCATCACCCGGCGCACCACGCATGTCGTGTTCGGCCGCACGCTTCTCGCCAAGGCTGGTCTGACGAAAAACGGCGATGCCGGGATCGGGCGCCGCGTCGCCGCCGAACGTGCGGCAGGGCGCGTGCTGATCAGCGAGAATGGTTTTCTGCGCCTGCTCGGGCTGATGAAGGCGCCGGAGGTATCGTCACTGTCCAGGCAGTCGCTGATCGATCAGTCGCGGCTGTCCGGCGCCGACCTCGATCTGCTCTCGCTGTTCGATGCCTTCGAGCATGATTGCGAACCCTATTCCTTCCGCGACCTGATCCTGGCGCGCAAATATGCCGGGCTGGTGGCCGGCGGGGCGAGTTGGGGCGCGATCGCGCGCTCCGTGCACCGCTCCGGTCCGGTCGCCTCGCTCACCGCCAAATCGCTCAATGTCGGCTCGCAGCACGGCCGGCCCGACGCGATCTATCTCGAGGGCGGCCAAAGCGAGCTCGACGGGCAATTGCTGTTCGATCTTGGCAGTGCTGCACAGGGCGACGACACGCTGGAAGAATTGTTCGCCGAGGCCGAAGCGGCGGAGGAGGGCGGCGACCATGAAGGTGCCGCCGCGCTCTACCAGCGCTGCCTCGCCATCGACCCCAGCGATGCCATCGCCGCCTTCAACCGCGCCAATTGCCTGCGCGCCGGCGGCCACGCTGCCGAGGCCGCGCATGACTATGCCAGGGCGATAAAACTAGACCCCGCCTTCGTCGAAGCCTGGTTCAACCTCGCCGGGCTGATGAGCGAGCAAGGCCGCGAGGCCTCGGCGCGACGGCATTTGCAGAAAGCGATCGCGCTCGACAAGGCCTATGCCGACCCGGTGTTCAACCTGGCGCGACTGGAGTTCGATGCCGGCAATCTGTCGGAAGCGCGGCGGCTGTGGGTGCGGTATCTGGAGCTCGATGCGGAGTCCGAATGGGCCGGTGTGGCGGCCAGGGGGGTGCAGTTCGTGGATTTGCAGCTGGCGCGGACGGCGGGGTGAGGGAAAAGTCTTCTGATCGGCAGTCGGTTCGACGTTACTGTTGACGGGCAGTCAAGTGTCGATCAAGTGTCGATCGGAGTGTCTTGAAATCGTCCTAATGCTCCAGCTATGCTACGCTCGGGTGGGTCGATAGCAGTTTGCGTGGGCAGCAATATGCGTTTGAGGGGTGTTCTGCTGGCGCCGTTTTTGGTGCTTTGCTGGATGTGTGCGTCGCAGGCTCAAAGCGATGCGGTCGAAGATTTTTCGACGCCCTCCGGTTCGGATATTTTCTACAAGCGTTACCTAGAGGCACTGGATAAGCCGGCTTCTGCCGCCGACGCCGTCACGTTCTTCGTGCGCGGTGAGGTCGCTGCCGGAAAATGGATGCCGGCAGACGAGGGCGCACAGCAGGAGCCGGGCGCCGCCAGCCCTGAAAACGAGGATGCGGAACTGGGCTCGGCAGGGCCTTTCGTCACCCACTCCTGGGAGCAGGTCAGCGTCGCCGACATCGCCACTCTCACCCGCGTTGCCACGCTGGCCGGTCGTTATGAGGCAGGGATGCAGGCGTTGCGGCCCGCCCCGCCGGCGTTGCAGGTCGCCGTAGCGGAACGCTTGCTCGAGGGGACGGTCGATGGCCGCAATGCTGTCGCCGCCACGCGCCTTTTCGAAATGGCGGCGGAGGCCGGCAGTCCGCTGGCGCAATCGCGCCTGGCCTTCCTGTATCAGGAGGGTCTCGGTGTCGAGAAGGACAAGGCGGCCGCCAGGCGGTGGGCGCAACGTGCCGCCGATGCCGGCGATGGTTTCGCCATCTACCAGCTGGCGCGCATGGCCGAGACGGACGAGACGCGCGCGGGCGCTTCCATGGCGCTCTCCCTCTATCAGCGGTTCCTGTCCGAGCCCGGGCGGTTTCGCGCCTCCGAGGGACCGACGGCGGCGGCGCTGCTTATGGCCAACCGGATGATGTCGCCCGGACTGGCGCTGTCATCAGAGGCGGCGGCCACCGCGATCATGAACGTGGCGGAGGTGGCGCCCGACTTCGCGCTCGCCCTGGCGCGGGTCAATCTCTGCAGCGGATGCGGCGGCGTCATAGACGTCAACAGGGCCGCTGAATGGCTTCGCCTGGCGCATGATTTCGGCAATCAGGACGCCGGCTACGAGCTCTACCTCCTGTTGCGCGCCCGGCCCGATCTTGCGCAGCAGCCCAATGAAGGACTGGAACGCCTGCGCGCGGGTGGGACGGAGCACATCGATTCCTTCGTCGCCGCGGCTCTCGAGGAGGCCCGCCAGAGGGACGGTGAAAGGGCGGTGCCGGTCGCGGCCGCCGCATTGCTCAAGCGTGTCTGCAAGGACGACCAGTATGCCTGCGAAAGCTCCGCGCGGGCCATGGCTTCGGGCCGGCTCGACCTTGCAGCGGTGGCGCCGGGGCTCGCCAAGCTGACCGAGCTCGATTCGAACGAGCTGGTCGACATTCTGGCCGCGTATGGCGACTTCGACGGCGCGCTGGCGCGGGCCCGCCGGATCCGACCGACAAGCTTTGAAATGTCGCAGGTCACCGGTCCGAGCGAGCAGCATGCCCGGACGCCCACCTTCCGGCGCCTCGTCGCTTCCCGCGACGCCGGCAACCTAAAGGCGCTACCGGAAGGGTTCGTACCGCTTCTGACCTTCCTGGCGGACAATGGCGACGAGGAGGCGATGGCCTTCCTCGATACGCTGATGCAGCGCGGTTCGGCTGGCAAGCGCGAGCCGACGGTGCCTCCGCTCGACGATGCCCGCGCGGCTTTCGGGCGTGTTGCCGCCAAGGGCGGCCTGTCGCGCGCCTTCGTCAACGCCGCACGCGATCTGTCGGGTGCGTTCAAGCAGGTAGAGCAGCCGAAAGAGGCACTCCGCATGGAACTGACGGCGCTTTCGGCCGAACTTCAGCTCAACGAGATCGCGGGGCTTTCCGAGGGAAGCCTGCAGCGCGACCTGACGCGAGTCTGCCTGCTCTCCAAGGCCAGCGAACGGACGCTGGCCCTGGGCTCGAATGACGTGGCGATGGTGCTGGCCAAGGACGCGGTCAACACGCTGCAGACGGTGCGCTCGGCGCTGTCGACCCTGCCCGAACATCTGCAGACATGTTTCAGCGACTTGGTCGCGGACAATTATCGCTGGCTTGCCGACTTCTTCGTGCGCCAGAACCGTCTTGCCGAAGCCGAGTCCGTGCTTGCCATGTTGAAGGATTTCGAGGCCTTCCAGTTCGTCGACCGCGATGCCGATTTCCGGGGCCGTTCCTATGATACGCTGCCGCTGTCCGAGCCGGAGCGCGGGCTGAAGGCGGCGATCGACACGCTGCGTCCGCCGACGACGCAGGATGCAAGGCGTTCCGAGGAACTGATTGTCAAGCGCGGCCAGGGCGGCCTCAACGACGCGGAGACGAAAGAGCTCGATACGCTTCAAGCAAGGCTCGCCGAGGCGGACGCCGCCTATGACAAGGCGCTCGACGCCATCGTGGAAAAGGCCGAGGCGCTGGGACGCGGCGAGGAGGTCGCGCGGATCGACGCGCTCGGATCGCTGCAGGGTTATCTGAGGGATGAACCCGAGCAGCCGGCGGTGCTGCACTATCTTGTTCTTCCCGACAGGCTGAACATCATCCTGACGACCGCCTATGACCGCAAAAGCGTGACGATCGACCAATGGGACGGCCAGCCCTTCTCTGAGGCGCATCTCAATGAAGAGATACAGAAGCTGCACCTCGCGATGACGTCGCCGTCGCGCGACCCGAAGTCACAGGCGCGCAGGCTCTACGACTTGCTTATCGCCCCCTTCAGGGCCGATCTAGATGCGGTCCAGACCAAGCTTGTGCTGCTGTCGCCGGACCGCCGCCTGCGCTACATCCCCTTCGCCGCGCTCTATGACGGCACGGGCTATGCCGTGGAGCATTTCGAGTTCGCCATGCTGTCCGACGCCGGCTACGAGATCGCCGGCAGGAAGACGACCGGCATTCCGTTCGCCGCGCTTGGAATGACGCGCGCTGCCGATGGGTTCAAGGCGCTGCCGGGCGTCAAAGCCGAGATCGACGGCATCATCAAGGGCAAGGACGGATACGGCCTTTTCGAGGGGCGCGCCGTCTTCGATGCTGCGTTCAACAAGGACGCGCTGGCCGATGCGCTGCGCATCGGCGCGCGCTCGCCGGCCGGCCTCGGCGTCGTGCATATCTCCTCGCATTTCAACTTGGCGGGAAGCGATGGGGCGTCTTTCCTGCTGCTCGGCACGGGCGAAAAACTGTCGCTGCGCGATATCAAGAAGGATCGGCGCGCCTTCGATTTCGGCCGCGTCGACCTGCTGACGCTCTCCGCGTGCGAGACCGGCTATGTCGATCCGGGTCTCGACGGGCGCGAGCTCGAAAGCCTTTCCATGCTGACCGGCAGCCGTGGCGCGCGCGCGATCCTGGCCAGCCTGTGGCCGGTCGACGATGCCTCGACGGCACTCAGCATGCAGCGCTTCTACGAGATCCGCGAGCGGGGCAATATGTCGAAGGCCATGGCGCTGGCGCTGACACAGCGCGAGTTCATCGCCGGCAAGATCGGGTCGACGGATATCGCGGCGGGGCCGAGCATCGTGACCGAGACCGCGGCGCGCGGCGCCATTTCGCTGGTGCCGCCGGATGCGCAGGGCGGGCTTTCGCACCCTTACTACTGGGCGCCCTTCCTGCTCACCGGCAACTGGCGTTGAGAGATGAGCATGACGCGTATCTTTTCAATGATGCTGGCGATGGTCATGCTGGGATTGGTTCCGAAAATCGCGCGGGCGGCGGACAAGTTCGAGTCCGGGCAATGCATGACACTGCACAATGACCGCAAGGACGGGCCTGTGAAGGACATGGCCGTGCAGTTGCAAGACGACATCATTAGGATCTCGTTCACCGAGTGGGATGTGCCCAACACCGAGTTCGAGACCAGTGCCAAGTGCTATCTCGTCAAGGGCAAGCTGGAATGCCAGATCGATTGCGACGGAGGCCACGTCACGGTTTCGTCGACGCCTGACGGGGCGTGGGAACTGGACAGCTCGCTGATCTACTCGATGACCGGTTCGGAGAGTCTTTTCACGGTGCAGCCGGGGCCTGACCTCGCCTCGCTGGTGGGCAAATTCAGGGTCTCCCGGGATGAGGGAAACAAGCAGTGCAAGGTCTTGCCCGACCATGTGTTCGCGGCTCTCCAGCCGGGCGACATCTCGCCGCGCGTCAAGCGGGTCGAACGGCTGCTCAGCCGGCTGGGGCTGCTGCTCGAATTCCCCGACACTGTCTATGACGAGGCCACGGCCGAGGCCGTTCGCCGCTTCCAGCGGCAATACGGGCTGACGCAGAGCGGGATCATAGACGAGGCGACATCGGCCACGCTGGTTTCGGCGGGCTTCGTCGGCACGGGCTGCTAAAAACTTGCAAGAGGAAAATGCTTCATGAAATTGTTGCGACTGTCAGTTCTGCTCGCCGTGGTCTTCGCGCCCGCCATGGCATTGGCCGATCCGATCGAGGGAGAGTGGAAGACATCAGATACGTCGATCGCAACGATCAACGGCTGCGGCGATCAATTCTGCATCGTCATGAAGACCGGCGATTGGCCGGGCAAGGAGATCGGCCGGCTCAAGGCGTCGGGCAAGGGCATCTATTCCGGCACGGTTACCGATCCGCGCGACGAGAGGGAATATTCGGGCCGTGCGACGCTGAAGGGCAATTCCCTGAAACTCACCGGCTGCGCGCTCAAGATCTTCTGCCAGACGGAAATCTGGTCGCGGCGCTGAGGCGGGTAGGCACGCGATGCCATCCACCGTGCCAGGAAGACGATTTTTTCGTCATCACGGCGCAACCGCGGCGGGCAAAAGCGAGGGCATGTGATAGAAAGCATGTCGAAGCGGATTGTCTCTTCTCTTCCGGGAGTTCCCGCCTGATGCCCACCACCTTCCTCTTCGACGGCGACGACACCGCCCCCGTCACCATCCTGCTCGCGCATGGCGCCGGCGCGTCGATGGATTCGCCCTCGATGACCGCCACCGCCAAGGCGCTGGCCGCCGCGGGCTTCCAGGTGGCGCGCTTCGAATTCCACTATATGGCGGCCCGCCGCTACGGCCAGCGCAAGCCGCCGCCGCGCGCCGAGACGGTGAATCCGGAGTACATCAAGGCGATCGCCGACTTGCGCGCCAGGGGCGTGACCGGGAAGCTTATCATCGGCGGCAAGTCGATGGGCGGGCGCGTCGCTTCCATGGTCGCGGACGAGATGTTCGCCAAGGGCGAAATATCAGGCCTGCTGTGCCTCGGCTATCCCTTCCATCCGCCCGGCAAACCTGACCAGTTGCGCACGAAGCATCTGATAGGGCTGAAGACGCCGACGCTGATTTTTCAAGGCACGCGCGACGAGTTCGGCACGCGCGACGAGGTGGCCGGTTATGGGTTGTCCGATGCGATCGAGGTGATCTGGCTCGAGGATGGCGACCATGATCTCAAGCCGCGCAAGAGCATTTCGGGATTTTCGGCGGCCGATCATCTGAAGACGCTGGCGGAGGCGGTGAAGGTTTGGATGGTGCAACCATCGACTTCGTCATCCTCGGGTCAAGCCCGAGGATGACGAACCGAAATGAAAATCGCCACCTTCAACATCAACAACATCAACAGCCGGCTGGAAAACCTCCTGTCCTGGCTGGCGGCGGCAGAACCCGACGTCGTCTGCCTGCAGGAGCTCAAGGCGCGCGACATGCAGTTCCCACGTACCGCGCTGGCGGACGCCGGCTATGGCGCGGTGTGGAGGGGCGAGCCGACCTGGAACGGCGTCGCCATTCTCGCGCGCGGCGCGGAACCCGTCCTGACCCGCGATGCCTTGCCCGGCGACGATGCCGACAAGCAAAGCCGCTACATCGAGGCAGCGGTGAACGGCATCGTCATCGCCTGCCTCTACGCGCCGAACGGCAATCCGCAGCCGGGGCCGAAATTTAAGTACAAGCTCGCATGGCACAAGCGCCTGGAGGCGCATGCCGAACAGCTTCTCGGCACCGGCCTGCCTGTCGTGCTGGCCGGTGACTACAATATCGTGCCCGAGCCGCGCGACATCTATGCCACCCGCTCCTATGACGACAACGCGCTGGTGCAGCCGGAAAGCCGCGCCGCCTTCGCCGCCCTCATCGAGCAGGGCTGGACGGATGCGCTGCGCAAGGTCTATCCGAAGGAGACGCTCTATACTTTCTGGGATTACCGCCGGAACCGTTGGCCGCGCGATGCGGGTTTGCGGCTCGACCACATATTGCTGTCGAAGACGCTCGTCCGCCGGCTGAAGGGGGCGGGCATAGACCGCGACGTGCGCGGGCAGGACGGCGCCAGCGACCATGCGCCGGTCTGGGTGGAGTTGAAGTGAGCGGCCGCGCGACAATCGTCACACGAACAGGCAGCGCCAACACGTAGCCTACAAAATCTCCAGCGGCCTATCCGTGCCCGCCGTCAATCCAGGCCCGGTCGTGTTGGTTGATCAGGTTCCGAGGGTCAATCCAAGACCGGCGGAGCCGAGGCGGTCGCCGTGACCGATTTCAAATTGCCCTTCTTGACCAGGACGGGCCGTACATAGGTCTTCTTCATATTCCAGCTCTCGACAATGGTGATGGCGTAAATCAATTAAAGCCGTCAAATCAACACCATTGACAGCCAGGGCCATACCGGAAAACCCGGCGAAGACGCGATATTCTTATTGCGGCTGGATCGACGGCGTCACCGCGACGACGGATTTCAGATTGCCCTTCTTGACCAATACCGGCCGTTCATAAATTTTCTTCATAATGCAGACTCTCCACTATATCCCAGCACGACAGTGACACAGTGCCGCCTGGTGTCAATATTTCGCAGGGGATAGTCCAACGCGTATCGGTGATGACTGTGGTAAATTGACATCGGTTCTTTTTGTAGCGCCTGATCAAGCCGAAGAACACATTTTTGCGCCGCGACGCGGGCGATCGCGATCAGCTTCGAACTGCTCTCTTGATCGAGGTCACTAACCGATCTTCTTCAAGGTTTTAGACGCATCCATCCGTCGCATGCAGGCACAGGATGCGTTTTGCGATAGACGGTTGACGCTGGTAGTGTCGCCCGAGAGCCCGGCGAGGGGGGAGCGCGATGAACAGATTGGCTGACAGGTTGGCTGCGCTTGTCCTTGCCGCGTTTGCGATCGCCTGCCTGGCGCTGATCTATCCGCTGATCGGCGCTGTCGCCTTGCACGGCTTTTCCGGGCCGGGCGCGAATTTGCCCCGGCTGGCGGCTTTCTCCGTGGCGGCGTTAGCCTGCCTGGTCGGCGCCTTGCTGTTCTGGGCCGGTCTTCTGCCTGGGCGGCCGGCGCATGCCGCCGGGGCGCCGCTGTTCGGCCGCACGGCCGAGGTGCGGGAGACTGGCAGGCCCGGCCTGCGCAAGGTGTTCTTCGCCTTGCCGTTGGTTGTGCTGGCGGCGCTGGCCGCCGACCGGTTCGGCCCGTGGCATGATGGCGGCGACGTGGCCAGCCAGCCGAGCGAGCCCAAGCCCAATGAACCCAAGCCAGATCAACCCAAACTTGCCGAACCCAAACCCGGTGAACCAGAAGGCCAGGATGTGGCCAGCGCGCCACCGGCAGCGGAGCCGGCTCCCGCGCCAGCCCCGCAACCAGCTCCGCCGCCGGTAGCCGCCAATCCGCCGCCGGCACCGGCGCCGCCAGCACCGCCCATGGCCGCGCCGGCGCCGGCGCCCGTCGCCCCGCCGGAGGTTGCGGTCATTCCGCCGCCCACCGTGGCGCCGTTGCCGCCGCCGCCACCGGCGGCTCCGACGCAGCCCGATGGCCATCGCGACGCGGTCGTGTGGCTGGCGGTGGCGCCCGATGGCCAATCGATCATGAGCGCCAGCACCGACCATGTGATCAAGCTCTGGGACATGGGCGGCAAGCACCTGATCCGCAACCTCGGCGTCCACAAGGACATGGCGCGCACCGCGCTCTACATGCCCGACGGCGTCAGCGCGCTGACGGGGGGCGACGACGGCGAGATCGTGCTGCGCAAACTTGCCGATGGCGCCGTGCTGCATGTCTTCCAGGCCGGCCAGAATGGCGGCGTCAATAAGCTGGCGATCAGCCCGGACGGCAAGCGTGCCGTCAGCGGACATGATACCGGCAACGTCATCGTCTGGGATCTCGTCAACAATTCGGTGCTGCATGTGCTGACCGGGCACGACTGGTCGATCAGCGCGGTCGCCGTCTCACCCGACGGCAAGCAGGCGCTCAGCGGCAGCATCGACGGCACGCTGAAGCTCTGGGACGTCGAAAGCGGCAAGCAGCTGCGCAGCTGGCACGGCCACGAGCAAGGCACCTATGGCGCCGTGTTCACCGCCGACGGGCGCCATCTGATCACCGGCAGCGGCGACCTGACGATCAAGGTCTGGGATCTCGACAGCGGCCGCGAGGTGAAGCGCTTCGACGGCCATGAGGGCACGGTCTACACGGTGGCACTGTCGGCGGACGGCAAGCGCCTGCTGTCGGGTTCGCTCGATGGCACGGCGCGCCTGTGGGACATGGAAACCGGCAACCAGATCGCGATGTTCGACAGCCAGACCGGCCCGATCTACGCGGTGGCCTTCGCCCCCGACGGCACGGTGCTGACCGGCGGCTACGACCGCACTATCAGGGATTGGCCGGCGGCCGGCGGCGACGGCGTGGTGCTGTTTGCCGGTGCGCCGCAGTGAGGGCTGGAGAGGCCGAGGGCAAGACAAGCCATGTTCGGCTCGCGCCTTGACGATTTGTCACTGTGTATACAACGACGGCTTAATTCCGAGCTGACGATTGGTCCGATAAGACGCCTGGATGAATTGGTGGATCGGCTTTTGCTGGATTGCCGGCAGCATCTGCTCCGCAATGTTGGACTATCGCGATCGTCACGTCGCGCGGCGGCGTCGTCTGGCGCCATGCGCTTGCCGTGGCCGACGCGGGCGGGGGGGCGCATTGTTGGGGTGTGCTTGGGCGCCCGCGTCAACCAGGGCGGCTCGTACCGCCGCGACAGCATCATTGCATATCGCGGCGCCCGCCGAAACTTCCGCGAAAGCGGAATAGGCAGGAGCCAAGACGTGGTTCCCGACCGGGCTGTTGCGTGAAACAGTTCTCGCCTCCGCCGCATTGACCCGCGGCGCGCGGGCGGCGAGGACTGGCGCTTTCAACAGGACCGGTGAGCCAACTGACGATTTTCCGCAACGCGAAGCTGGCCGATGGGTCGCTGGCGAATTTCTCTACCGCTCCGGCTTCTACGAGGACCGCGACCTGGCTGCTGCCTTCGATGTGGTGGTGGATTAGGGCATCATGGTTGGCGCCAAGGCCGATTTTGTGGCCATGCGGGCGCTGCATGTGCCCGAGGCGGTGGTAGCCGTGCCGAAGGACCGCACGGTCTATCGCCGGGACAAGGCGGTGGCCATGGACGAGACGATACTGGCGCGCCGAGGCGGCGTCCTTGACATGAGGCGAGAGGGCGCTCCGAAGCGCGGATCGATCAATTCGCCGCTCCGCGATCAGCTTGCTGGAACGATCGCGCCGGCACCGAAGACAGGGCGTGTGAGTCCGAAGACGCCTCGCCGAAGTAGAGCGCGCCGCCAAGGACGAGGAACACAATTCCCACCGCCATCAGCCCGACCATCAACACGGCGATCGCCGTACCGGGGCCGTGGCCTGTCCTGGTGATGATGGACCGATGTGACATCGCTTTTCCTCCTAAATGATCCGGTCTGGGGACCTTGCGGCAAACGATGGCAGAGGCGGGATGTTCCCGATGAGGAGCGTCATCGGCCCTTTGCGTTTCCTTGCAGGACCAAGGTCTTGGGTATCTGTAGCAAAGGTCCGGGAGGCCCTGTTCGGTTCCGGCAATGTCCATTGGACGTTCCGTTATTTTAGCCAAAGGAGATATAATGCCCTTGCCCTCCCGAGAGGCAGAAGGGTGTTGGGAAGGGCAATTATCAGCCGGCGACATGTGGCTGCGAGGTGGAATTCGCCACATTTCATCAGGCAAAGGCCGCAGCCCAGGGACAAAGAATTTATAGGGCTTCTTGCGCGGCAGGTCGTCATGCGGCACCCCAGCCGATGCCGATGCCGATGCCGATGCCGGAAGTCCGCGAGGAAGCGGACCCATTTGAAGAGGCTTACCGGCTTGCAGGCGAAGCAGGAAAATCCTGGATTGCCGCAGCCGCCCGCAAAGATCCATGAACTTGCTGAACATCGCCGTTTCCCGCGGCCAGGCACACTCGCTCGTTTCGAAACTCAAGATGCATCCCACACGACTGTTGCGGGAGTGGGGTCAGCTGCAAGGGCCTACGCCGAAATTGCGGGAAGAGGTGCTTGCAGCTCTGAAAAGGGCCGGTGATTGCAGCCCTCACGTCTCGTCGAACCGACCCTCGCGCGTCGGGTGGCGCTTGATCGCGGCTTCTTCCTCGTCGTCGGGCAAGGCGTCGTCGCTGTCCTGATTGGCGTTGTCGTCGTCTTCGTCCGGCAGCTCGCCATCCTTTTCCGTGCCGTAACGCATGTCGCCGTTTTCGGAGACGGAATCCGGCAGGATCTGGCCGCCCTTGACGGCATCCCAGTCCAGTTGCGCGATGGTCGGACCCTCGACATCAGGGCCGTCGTCATCGTCGGTGCGTGGTTTGCTGCGCCGTGCCATGCTTGGACTCCAATCCATGAAAGACTGAAGGCGAAACTCGGGATACAGCTGTTGGTTCCGCTTCGGACCGCGGGGTCCAGGCGCAGCTACCCCAGCCACCACCACAGTGCGGCAAGCACCGCCACCACAGCGGCGATCGCCAGCCCCAGCATGATGTACGACCCCTTGATGATGTCGCGGATGATCTTCTTGATCGTCTCGCGGTCGTTGAGATTGGGGAAGGGATCGTTGGGCAGCGCCACGCCGAGGAACTCGCAGAGCGGCGCCCAGCCCTCGGTCACCTTGTAGACCAGCAGCTTGTGCGGCGGCACCGCCGCCTTCACCTCCTCGATATAGGCGTTGTATCGCGCCACGGCCTTGGCGCGGTCGCCCATCACCCTGTCCAGCGTGCGGCCCCATATCAACTTGCGCGACATGTCGCCGAATTTCCGCCCGAACGGCGTCAGCCATTCCAGGATCTTGAACTGCCAGACATTCTCGGTGAAGTAGATCGTGTCGATGGTGCTTTCGTACCACGCCTCGGCGCCGCGCGGGTGCAAGGTCAAAAGCACCTTGGCATCGGGATAGGTGGCCAGCAATTCCTTCCACACGCAGCAGCCCGGGTTGTCGACGGTCGCCGTATAGTTGGCGAAGACGCGGTTCCAGTCGTGCTGGGTGCCGGGCGGGCTGTTGGCGACCTTGCGCCAGAAATCGAGATGGCCCTTGTTGGCCTTGTTCATGATTACTTCCTGCATGTGATAGCAGGGCAGGCCGAGCCTGTTCAGCGCAACAAAAGTAGACCACGTGCCTGTGCGGCCGAAACCGGCCCCAATCAGTTTGAGCGTCATTTCCCCCATCCCCCGCAGACTTATTTTCTGCGTTATCTCAGTCCGTGAGCATCAAATTGCGCCGGACCGGGCCAACGCGCAATAGCCGTTGCCCAACCGGTCGACCACATACTTGCGATTTTGCTAAAACAATGGAGCGTTGTGTGCGGGAAAATGGGAATTCGGGCAGGGAGTCGTGCGAACCGGGGCGGTTTCGGCGACTTTGGGAATCAATGTACTTTGGACAGTTTCTCGTTGGGATGTCAGCCACTTCAATCATTGTCGCGGTATGGACCTATATAGCCACCGGTTCTTTCTGGCAGGCGCTTGCGTGGACAATAGCAGCACTGCTTGTCCTGCAGGTCGGCTATGTGGTGCTCGTCGTGCGGCTGATCTACAGGGGCGCGCGCAATGCGACACGCCACGGTCAGGTCGACGCTGTCCCGCCGCTGCATCGCGACGGGATCTGGCTGTGAGCCTTTCATGGCCTGTCGTTTCGTTGAACATGCGGGCCGGGCGGAATCAGCCCGGCAGGGTGATCTCGCGGCTGAGCTTCACCAAGTCGCCGCGCGAGTGACGCCCGGTCTTCTCGAACACCTTTAGCAGATGGGTGCGAACGGTGCTTGGCGCCACGCCCAGCGTCCGTGCGATGGCGGCCGTCTTTTCGCCGGCCACGACGAGTTCGAAAACGCGCTGCTCCGCAGGCGTCAGTTCGTAGAGCAGGCGCATGGCATCGGCGGGCATTTCGAGGGGAGCGGCGGCGTCGCCGATGAACACGGCGACCACGGCGCGTCGGTCCACTCCGCCGCGCAAAGAGCGGTTCTCGAGCGGCATCACCTGCACGGCAAGTGCTGTACCGTCTCGGGACTTTGCCGCGATGCCGATGCCGCGACGGCCCAGTTCCTGTTCGGCGCGCGCGGCGGCCTGCACCGCTGCTTGCAAACGGTTTGGCACGAGTTCGCGCGGCAAGGTGAGCTTGCCGCGCACGGAGGCTATCGGATCACCGTTCCCCAACATGGCCCGGGCCACGGCATTGGCATGCACGATCGCCATGTCCCCGTCGACCAGAACCACGGCCGAACGCGTTGCGTCGAGCGCGGCCTCGAATGTCGCGGCAGCCGAAGCCGAACTGTCCAGCAGGCGGCTGATGATCGCCGCGCGCCGCACATGTGGCGCCATGAAGCGCAGGCCGTCCATATGCACCTGCGTGAGCGGCCGCGAGGATTCGTGCAGGCCAAGCCCGATATTGCCCACCATTGTACGGTCGCGCGCCAACATGATGCCGACCTGATCGACAAGACCGAGCGGGCGCACCCATTCCTCATAGAAGCGATTGCCTTCCCAGACATCCGGCCCTGTGATCCGCGACTGAAGGATGGGCTCCTCCAGCGGCATCTCGGCCATCCGAGCCACGCCGCCCCAAAGCTCGATCACGTCGTTATTGTAAGCCTGCATTCCGGCGAGGTACTCGTCGGGAATGTTGGTGGTTACCTGCACAACGGCGCTCCCAGTAGGCATGGCTATTACGGAGATTGCGCCTAGATGGAAGCCGAAGTGGCGGCGCATATCGTCGAGCGCCTTCTGCCAGAGGTGGGGCTCAATGACCGCATCATAGAAGGTGCCGATCATGTCGGTGAGTTCTGAAGACCTATCTGGCAAGCGATGCTCTCCCCCGAAAGCGCCCAGTGACTGAAATACAGCATAGTGTGGGTACGTTGGCTAGTTAGGACAGTGATCTTGTCCCATTCCCCGTTGATACACTGGCTCCAGCTTCGCCGTATCCACCAATTGGTGGATGCCGGCATCCGATTCGCCGACTAGGTTCCTGTCGATTGCGAATCTGGTTTTCGATCAGGCGGGGGCGTTTGCGGATGACGAAGCAGTGCGGCGTGGTGCGTGGTGCGGTTACGGTCGGCGTTTGGGGTGGCAGCGTTTTTTCGGAATGCTCGAAGACCACTCGAACCTTCCTGAATGTTTCATCAGTCGCGCTTGGCATCGCGTTGTGTTCGGGCACCTCGGCTCTTGCCGATGACTGCGGCGACGGGTCCGGTCTGGACGGTGCCTATGCCTGTGGATCTGGCGCGCTCGCATCCAACAGCCCGGCCAACAGCGCATTCGGCAACAATGCCGTGGCCACTAGCGATGGCGGCAATACTGCGGTTGGGGCGGCTGCGACCGCCGGCCTTGGTGCCAACAACACGGCTGTCGGCTACAATGCGCTCGCATTTGGCAACGGCGCCACCGCAATCGGACAAGGTGCCAATGCCAGCTTTGACGCATCCACGGCTGTGGGCCAGGGTGTTTCCACGACCAGGGATAACCAGGTTGCCATCGGCACTGGCCAGGCGACGTACACGCTGGCCGGCCTGCCTTCGGCAGCCAGCACCAGCGCCCAGTCCGGCACGACTTACTTTGTAACGACAGACAGCGCCGGGAATCTGGCTGCCTCTACATTCGACCTGGCAACGCTGTCGGCCTTGCCGGCGACGGTCGCGCAGAACAGTTCCGACATCAGCGCCCTGCAGGGCACGGTCAGCGGCCACACCACGGAACTCGCCAACCATGAAACGCGCATCACCAACAATGAGGGCGATATTGCGCAGCACACGACCCAGATCGCCTCGCTCGACACGCGAGTGACCACGAACACCGCCGACATAGCCACCAACACCAGCAACATATCCATCAACACCGCCAACATCGCCATCAACACCGCTGACATCGCCACCAATACCAGCAACATCGCGTTGCTGGACGGCCGCGTGGGCAGCCTTGAAAGCGGGCTGAATGCGGTCAATGGCAGGATCGACAAGGCTTTCGAAGGCACAGCCATGGCGCTGGCGATGGCCGGCAGCGGCCTTCCCGGCGACAAGAACTATGCCGTGTCGCTGAACTGGGGCACGTTCCAGGGCGAAAATGCCTTTGCCGGCAGCGCGCAGGCCCGCATCAGCGAAAACGTCATCCTGAGCGGCGGCATCGGCGTCGGCGCTGGCAATCACACCGTTGGCGGGCGTGCCGGCGTGACTGTCGCCTGGTAGTTCGGGACCAAGCCGGGCTGTTGGTCATGAGCGCTGCCCACCGGCCAGCTTCGCCCTGGAGAGGCATTGCCCTGGCCGCATTGCTGCTCGCGATGCCGGCAAATCTTGTCGCCTCGCCGACAATGGCGCAAGCGTCCGGCACATCCGACAAAAGGGTCCAGCCCAAGCCGGCCCAGATCGATCGCAACGGCGTGCTGATCTTGACGCGCAGCGTCCTCTTGGCGCTCGACCAGGCCAACAAGACCGGCAATTACACCGTGCTGCGCGACCTTGGCTCGCCCAATTTCCAGGCCAACAGCGCG
The DNA here is from genome assembly GCF_056868045.1 of Mesorhizobium sp. HAY1-8B. Taxonomy (NCBI): domain Bacteria; kingdom Pseudomonadati; phylum Pseudomonadota; class Alphaproteobacteria; order Hyphomicrobiales; family Phyllobacteriaceae; genus Mesorhizobium; species Mesorhizobium sp. HAY1-8B. The sequence continues at coordinate 5,727,196 of NZ_CP200321.1, read as the reverse complement.
GCAGGGCTCGGCGACATCTTCGCCGCCCAGCGCAAACAGGCGCTCGATTTCAGCGCGGTTGCGGTGCTCGAACCGCAATTGACGCTGCTGCCGCAGATTGAGCCCAACGGCATGCTGCACATGGCCGGCTTCTTTCCCTCGGCGCCGCTGCAGGTGAATTTCGAACTGCTGTTTGAGCCGGTAAACCGGCAATGGAAGATTTTCGGCGTCTCGGTCAACCTCACGGCGGGCGGGCCGGCGGCACCGGACAAGCCGGCGGTGGATAAGCCTAAGCCATCTGAAGCATCGCCGCCTCCCGAGGCTCCATCGGTCACCGTCGGGAAAAAGACGACCAAGCGGTAGTTTCCTGGTCGCGCCTTACAGACAGCCGCGAAGCCTACCAACCTATCCATTCGCGGGTACGCCAGGCGAGGCCAGCAAAGGGCGCCATCAGCGCGATGACGACAAACATCAGCGTGAAGGGATGCTTGGTCACGGGAGGGCGGGGAGCCATGGCGCGATATCCTTGCTTGGGATTTCCTCGAATGCGTGCACAACGTCGTCAGGGCGCCGTGGTTGCATCGAGGGCAGCCCATGTCGCCTTGGCTGGAACCGGATGCCGGCACCGGCGTTTTCCTGGTGTGACCGGTGAGGCTGCCACCTCCGCCGGCATCGTCTAAGGCTCGCTCTGCTCCCGGCAGCGCGAGCCTTTTTCGTCGCACCGCGCAACGGCATCCGGAACGACATCGCGCTCTTTACGTTAGCTATCGCTAAGGCGATCGGTAAATCGTGTTTACGGAAGAGGCACCTATGCGCATCTTTCCGTTGTAAGCGTATTTTGCTTTATGTCTTAAATATTAGGATTAATTTTTGATATTTCGCCATAGGCTGAGTGATACAACTCATGCGTAAACTAATAAAATCGGCGTTTGTTTGGCATGCCGCATTTATTCCACAAATTGCGATGGAACCTCGTGGTATCGGCTGAGTTATTCTCCTGGGTGGCTACTGAATAAATACAAATGGAGGTTACCGTGAAACATTATCTTTCGAGTGCAGCAGCCGCGATCGTCCTGATGGGCGGCATGGGTGTGGCGATGGCCGACACAATCGTCGTTCAGCCCGAGCAGGAGACGGTGGTTCGTGAATACGTCAAGAAGCAGCCGCTGGCGTCGGTTAACCTGCTCGGCCTTGAGCTCAAGCTCGGCTCTCCTGTGCCGGACAAGGTAGAATTGCGTGAGGTGCCGAACGTCAAGTACCGCGTCGCCGTGATCAACGACCAGACCGTGCTGGTCGATCCCGATACGCGTCAGATCGTCGAGGTGCTGCACTGATCCATGGCGCGGCCATGACAGTGGGTGCGACACCAGTCTAGCCTTGGGAAAAGCCCGCCACGGTCCGTGGCGGGCTTTCTTGTGAAGCTGGTCTTGCCGCTGTCTATTCGGCGGCCAGCTTGTCCTGCGTCTTGGTGTCGAAATCCCCGGCGTCGTGGCGCTCGTGCAACTGCAGGGCCGGTTCGCCGAAGGCGCGGTTGACCATGCGGCCGCGCTTGACCGCGGGGCGGGCGTCGATCGCCTTCGCCCAGCGCTGTACATGGCTGTAGTCCTGCACCGACAGGAACTCGGCGGCGTCATTGTACATGCGGCCAAGCGCCAGCCCGCCATACCAGGGCCATACCGCCATGTCGGCGATCGAATAGTCCTTGCCGCCGAGATATTCGGTCTCGGCAAGCCGGCGATCGAGCACGTCCATCTGCCGCTTCACCTCCATCGAGAAGCGGTCGATGGCATATTCGAATTTCTGCGGCGCATAGGCGTAGAAATGGCCGAAGCCGCCGCCAAGATACGGCGCCGAGCCCATCTGCCAGAACAGCCAGGACAGAACTTCGGCGCGCGCCGGCTGCTCGGTGGGCAGGAATTCGCCGAACTTTTCGGCGAGATAGACCAGGATCGATCCGGATTCGAAGATGCGCACCGGCGTCGCGCCGCTGCGGTCCATCAGAGCCGGGATCTTGGAGTTCGGGTTGACCTCGACGAAGCCGCTGCCGAACTGGTCGCCATCGTTGATCCTGATGATCCAGGCATCGTATTCGGCGCCCTCGTGGCCGCGCGCCAGAAGCTCCTCCAACATGACGGTGACCTTGACGCCGTTCGGCGTCGCCAGCGAGTAGAGCTGCAGCGGGTGCTTGCCGACGGGCAATTCCTTGTCATGCGTCGGCCCGGCGATCGGCCGGTTGATGCTGGCAAAGGCGCCGCCATTTGCCTTGTTCCAGGTCCATACTTTCGGCGGGGTGTACTCTGTCATGTCGGGCCTCGTGGGGAAGATAGCGTGGGACGGGATGGGCAGATCCATCTACAGCTAGGGCTGCGGAGGCGGAAGTTCAACTTGCGTTGAACTATTGTCAATGTGGGTGCCGGTCTCGACCTTCTCGCCGCGTGCCGCCCTTCGCTGGCTCCTGCCTTTCAGGCGTTCAGCCCCTGAAGGCCGACCGGGCCTTCACCGTTCGAAGCTCGAAAAGCCAAGCAATTGGCTTTTCGTCCGCCGCGCGGACCGCTTCTCACCCCTTGCACCATCCCCTCCGAGGCATACCTATAGAAGAAGCCGCCAGGGCATTTGCATCGCAGGACAAAATCATGGCCATCAATCCCAACCCGCGCTCCGTCGTCGCCGTGCGCGCCACCGTTCCCGACGATGCCTTCACGGCCGGCGCGCTGGGCACGCTCAGGGAAGGCAGCGGCGTCGTCATCCGGGATGACGGGCTGGTGCTGACCATCGGCTATCTCATCACCGAGGCCGAGGAGGTCTGGCTGACCGCGCATGACGGCCGTGTCATCCCGGCGCACGCGCTGGCCTATGACCAGGAATCGGGCTTCGGTCTGGTCCAGGCACTGGCGCCGACCGGCCTGCCGGCGGTGGCGCTGGGCGATGCCGGCAAGGCCCGGATCGGCGACGCGGTGGTGCTTGCCGACGGCATCGGCCGGGCGGTCGAGGCCAAGATCGTCACCAAGCAGGAATTCGCCGGCTATTGGGAGTATCTGCTCGACGAGGCGATCTTCATCGCGCCCGCGCATCCGTCCTGGGGCGGTGCGCCGCTGTTCGGCGCCGATGGCGCACTGCTCGGCATCGGCTCGCTGCGCCTGCAGATGAGCCGCGCCGGCGAGGTCGCCGATATCAACATGGTGGTGCCGATCGATCTGCTGCCGCCGATCCTCGACGATCTCCTGACGCGCGGCCAGGTGGCCAGGCCGCCGCGTCCATGGCTTGGCGCCCTGTCGGCCGAGAGCGACGGCAAGGTGGTGGTGATGAGCGTGACCGAGGGCGGCCCAGCGGCAAAAGCCGGCCTGCGTCAGGGCGACGTCATCTCCGAGGTCCGCGACGGCGCGGTCGACGGGCTCGCCGATTTCTACCGCAAGCTATGGGACAGCGGCTCGGCCGGTGCCGAAATCCCGATGCGCGTGGTGCGCGACGGCCGCGAGACCTGGCTGCGCGTCAAGTCCGCGGACCGCGGCAGCTTCCTGAAGAAGCCGCAATTGCAGTAGGCTGGGCGATTTCGGCCAGGCGATGCATCCAAGACTGCTCAAGACCTTTCTCGCGGTGGCGCGCAGCCGCAACATCACGCGCGCCGCCGAGGCGGTTCACCTCGCGCAATCGAGTGTCAGCGACCAGATCCAGACCCTCGAGGCCGAGCTTGGCGCTGCCTTGTTCACGCGCTCGAAGTCGGGCCTGGAGATGACGCCGGCGGGGCTGGCGCTGAAGCCGATCGCGGAAGAGTTGCTGCGGCTCGACGTCGAGGCGCGCGCGGCGGTTCTGCTGGCCGCCGGGCAGACAAGCGGGGCGCTGAGCATCGGCGCGCTGGAAACGATCGCCTCGGCCCGGCTGGCGCCCTGGCTGCCTGGGTTCCAGGCCAGCCATCCAGAGATCACCGTGCGGATGAAGGTGGCCGACAGCGGCACGCTGCGGCACCTGCTCAGGGATGGCGATATCGATGTCGCCTTCTGCTTCGAACGTCGCGACCGCGTGGGGGGCGCCGCCGATGAACGCCTGGCCAGCCGCACGATAGGGGCCGAACCGCTGGTGCTGGTCGCGGCTCCAGGGCAGGCCACCGCGCCACGCGGGTTGGAAGACCTTGCCGCGCTGTGCTTCGTGGCGACCGAGCCTGGGTGCATCTACCGTCATATGGTCGACACTGCTTTTGCCGAGGCGGGCATGGCGGCACCGAGGCTTGCCGCCGAAGCCGGCAGCATCGGCGCCATCGTCCGGCTGGTGGCGGCGGGCGCCGGCCTGGGCCTCGTTCCACGCCTTGCCGCCAGCGACGCGCTTGAGCGTGGTGATCTTGTCGAACTGCCATGGCCCGGCCGGATGCGGGCGGCGCCGCTGGCGATGATCTGGCGGCGCCGGCGCGTCCAGCCGCCGGCGCTCAGGCAATTGCTCGCCGCCGCGCGCGACATACTGGCGCCGGAACGCTCCGGGGCTCGTTCAGGTCTTGAATCGGCCGAAGGGTCCAAGGCCCTGTTTCCAAACAACTCTCTGAAAACGAGCGTCACCAGCTAAACCAGCCGGTGCCCGCCCTCGACATGCAGCGTCGTTCCGGTGGTAAAACCATTGCCGATCAGGAAGGCGATGGCGTCGGCGATGTCTTCCGGTCGGCCGACCCTGCCGACGGGCAGCCGCTCGGCCATCGCGGCAAGCGTCTCTGCCTTGCGGTCGCCGGCGACCTGCGCCCAGATCTCGGTATCGACCCAGCCGGGCGAGACGGCGTTGACGCGGATCGGCGCGAGCTCGACGGCAAGCGCCCGCACCAGCCCTTCGAGCGCGGCATTGACCGCGGCGACGACCGAGCCGCGCGCCGCCGGCCGGTAGGCGGCGATGCCTGAAACGAAGCTTATCGAGCCGGTTGCCGCCAGCCGTGGCGCGCCGTGCTTGGCGAGCAGCAACGGGCCATAGAACTTGCTCTCGACCACGCGTTGCGCCGCCTCGAGATCGAGCTCCGGCAGCAGCCTGTAGGCACCTTCAATATCGGCCGCCGTGCTGACGATGTGGTCGAGCCCGCCGATGCGCGCGAACAACGCCGCAACCTGGTCTTCCCGGGCGATGTCGACGACGGCTACCTCCAGGCCGGCGGGATTGCCGAGCGCCTCGCGCGCCTGTTGCAGCCTCTGGTCGCCGCGCCCGGCGATGACGATTTCGGCACCGGCCTCGACGCAACGCCTGGCCAGCGCCAGGCCCATGCCGGAGCCGCCGCCGACGATCAGGATTTTCTGGTTTGAAATGCTCATGTCGCTCTGCCTTTGCTGGATTGGACAAGGGCAGGGGATTGGCAGGTCAGGGCACCATGGGAAAACGGAAGAAACCGATGGTGCTATCGGAGAGGCCGATGGTGTTGGCCGCCCAGTGGGACCGTCTCGTTCAACGCACCAGCGGGCTGTCCCACACCGCGAACAGCAGCGCCTTCAGCTGGTGAAGCGCTCCGGCCCGAGCTCGGTGCGCCACTCCTCCTCGATGTCGCGCAATATGTCCCCGGCGGCGATCGGCCCGGACTATTTCCACGAGATCTTCGCCATGTTCCACGCCACCGCGGGCGGCCCGCCTGACAAAGCCGGGATGATGGGGATCATACGCCGCCATGGACTGACGCCGGCCACCCCGCCACCGGCCTAGGCGGCCTATCTTCCCGCCGTGCGGGCGCAGTTCGGCGCTCCTACTCGCGTTCGTGGCTCGCGAACACCACCAGGTTCCCGTCGGGATCGCGCATGCGCATGATCCAGAAATGGTCGGCCTCCTCGATCGGGCCGGGTTGGAGGCCGGCCGCCACCAGCCGCTGCCGTTCGGGTGCCAGGGGCAGGACGCCGAGCGTCAGCGTCGAGGTGCCGGCCTTGTCCTTGTCCTCGAACAGCTGCAGCTCGGCGCTCTCGGTGAAGTGCCACTCGGCCAGCCCCGGCATCGGCCGGCGCAGCGGCGGCTTGCCGAAGAGCTTTTCGTACCAGCCGATGCTGGCTTCGAGATCGGAACAGCTGACATGGGCGAAAATGGTCTCTATCGCCATCGGGACCTCCATCGGGCGGTTGCACTGAAGCCGCAACGCGGCGATGGATGGGCCGTTCCGTTGCTTCGCGGCGGCGTGCCCCACTGCTGCCTAAAACTGACAGTGGACTGCGCCATGATGCGGGCAATCGCACCATGACGGAGGCAAGATGAAAGCGACGCCAGCGACAATGATGCCGAACAGGCGGGCTGGCTGATGGCACCGGTCAAGGTCGATCCCGCCAAGGTCCGGGAATTCCCCGACGCGGCCAGTTTCCACGCCTGGCTCGGCCAGCACCATGCCACGGAAACCGAAGTGTGGATCAAGGTGCACAAGGTCGGCTCGGGGCTGAAGTCGATCACGCCGAAGGAGGCCATCGACGTCGTGCTGTGCTTCGGCTGGATCGACGCGGTGCGCAAGGGGCTCGACGAGAACAGTTTCCTGCAGCGCTACACGCCGCGCGGCAGGAAGAGCATCTGGAGCAAGATCAACATCGACAATGTCGCGCGGCTCATCGAGGAGGGCCGCATGACCGGGCATGGGCTGAGCCAGGTCGAGGCCGCCAAGGCCGACGGACGCTGGGCGCGCGCCTATGGCAGCGGCAAGGAGATGAAAATCCCTGACGATCTGCAGGCGGCGATCGACGCCGAACCAGCGGCGAAGGCGATGCTGGAAAAGCTCAGCGCGCAGAACCGCTTCTCGCTCGCCTTCCGCACCCACAACATGAAGACCGAGGCCGGCCGCAAGAAGAAGATCGAGACCTTCGTGGCGATGCTGAAGCGCGGCGAGACGATCTATCCGCAGGGCAAGAAGTAGGGCGCGTCCGGCGCTGGAGCGTGGGTCGACGTTATAGGAATGGTCGGCGAGGGCGGCGCCGACGCCATCAGGATGTCGTCGCGCACGGCCTGGACAAGAAAATCGAGGACTGTCGTCACACGCGGCGGTATATTCCGGCGGGATGGGTAGACGATGTTGATCGGCAGGCGTGTCGGCGGAAAGTCCGGCATCAGCCTGACCAGCCTGCCGGCTTCGATGTCCGGCCCGGCCAGGATGTGGGAGAGCACCGCAAGCCCGGCTCCTGCCAATGCCGCGCGATGGACGGCCATTGAATTGTTGGCGACAAGGCGGGGCTCGATGCGCAGAACAACGTCATCCGCTCCACCGGAGAACGACCATGACCGGCCGTCGCCGCCACGGCTGTAACAGATGCAGGCGTGATCCTTGATGTCTTGCGGGGTTCGCGGTGCGTCGCGTCCCTTGAGATAGGCTGGCGAGGCGACGAGAAAGGCTGTTGTCCAGCCGATCCGGCGGCACATCAGGCTGCTGTCACCTACCGGCCCGAGCCGTACCTCGAGATCGATTGCGTTCGCGACCAGCTCGGACGGCTCGTCGCGAAGGAGCAGTTCGACCTGAAGTGCCGGATGGCGCTCCAGCAGCGTTGCCAGGCGGTCGCTGATGAAGAAACCAAGCGGCGTCGGCAGGCTGAGCCTCACCTTTCCGGATACGGCTGCCGCTTCGGCGCCGTTGGCCTGGCCGAGCGCTTCGACCGCTTCAATGACGCGCAGCGCCATCGGCAGCACCCGTTCACCCTCCGCCGTCAGGGCGAGCGCGCTCGTCGTGCGGTGCAGAAGGCGGGTCTTCAGATGCGCCTCCAAAGCGGAGACCTGCCGGGATACAGCCGGCTGCGTCAGATCGAGGTCGATGGCAGCCGCAGAGAAGGATTTTGTCTGCGCCACGCGCAGGAACGTTCGCAACGCCGATACGACGTCCATCCTCGCCCTCATACTTTTCGACATAAGCCTTATGTCCGCATTCTAGGCGGGTGGCACTTTACTGTCCAGAGATTATGGATATTAAATATCCTTAAGGACATAAAATATCCTCAAATAAGGGAAAGCCATGACACACCGCCTCAACGCCGCGCAGCAATCGCCTGAATTGTTCAAGAAGCTCATCGATCTCAGCATGGCTGAGACACATGGCGCCATCGAAGAGAAGATCCGCGATCTGGTCCACATCCGGGCTTCCCAGATCAATGGCTGCGCCTTCTGCCTCGACATGCATGTCAAGGAAGCCAAGATCCATGGCGAGAGCGAGCTGCGGCTTTACCACGTCGCCGTCTGGCGGGAATCGAGCCTTTTCATTCCCCGTGAACGCGCCGCCCTTGCCTGGACCGAGGCCGTCACCAAACTCCCCGAAGGCGGTATCCCGGACGAACTCTACGAGCGCGTGCGCGGGCAGCTCTCTGAAAAGGAAATCTCCGACCTCACCTTCTCGATCATGGCCATCAACGCCTGGAACCGCGTCAACGTCGCCTTCAAGACCGTGCCCGGCTCCGCGGACAAGGCCTACGGTCTCGACAAGGCCGGCCTGAACTAACCCGTCGCCGAACAAACCCATCGATCGATGCGGCGCAACAGTGCGGCCGCAAACGGAGACTGTTATGAAAATCGTCATCATCGGGGGCACCGGTCTCATCGGTTCCAAGACCGCCGAACGCCTGCGCGGGCAAGGTCACGAGGTGATTGCCGCCGCACCCAATACCGGCGTCAACACCATCACCGGCGAAGGCCTGCCAGAGGCGCTCCAAGGCGCGGAGGTCGTCATCGACCTCGCCAATTCACCCTCCTTCGAGGACAAGGCGGCGATGGACTTCTTCGAGACGTCGGGCCGCAACCTGCTCGCCGCGGACAAGGTCGCCGGGGTCAGGCACCATATCGCGCTCTCGGTGGTCGGCACCGAACGCCTGCAGGATTGCGGCTATTTCCGCGCCAAGCTCGTCCAGGAGAATCTGATCAAGGCTTCCGGCATTCCCTACACCATCGTTCATTCCACGCAGTTCATGGAATTCCTGGCCGGCATCGCCAAGTCGGGCACTGTTGGCGAGGCCGTGCATCTGTCGCCGGCCTATGTGCAGCCCATCGCATCGGACGACGTCGCCGACGTCATGGCCGGGGTCGCGCTCGCCGCGCCGATCAACGGCATGATCGAGATTTCAGGTCCAGAGCGTGTGCGCATGAGCGAGCTCGTCGCCCGCTACCTCAAGGCTGTCGGCGATCCCCGCGAGGTGGTGGCCGATCCGGAGGCGCTCTACTTCGGCGCGCGGCTGAACGACACTTCGCTCGTCTCCGACAACAATCCCCGTCTTGGCCGCATCACCTTCGAGCAGTGGTTTCCGACCTCGGCGCGGAAGTGACCGCCAGGATGCGGGTCGCGGCACGTCGCTCAACACAAAAAGGAGTTCTCAGATGTTCAAGTCAATAGCCGCCGCCCTCGTCATGACGGCAGCACTGGCCGGCCCGGCCGGAGCCACAGAGGCCCATGACGCCGGCCAGAAGGCGGCCAAGGTCACCCTCGTCTATGAGCATGAGCTGCCGAATGTCCCGGGCAAGAGCATCAAGGGTATTCTGGTCGAATACGGCCCGGGCGGTACTTCGGAGGCGCATACGCATCCAAGCTCCGCCTTCATCTACGCGACGGTTCTGGAGGGCTCCATCCGCAGCCAGGTCAATGACGGCCCGATCAAGGTCTACAAGGCCGGCGAAAGCTTTTCGGAGATGCCGGGCGATCGCCACAGCGTGAGCGCGAATGGCAGCAAGACGAAGCCTGCAAAGCTGCTGGCCGTCTTCGTGGTCGATACCGCTCAGAAAGAACTGACCTATCCGATCAAGAAGTAGGTGCAAAAGGCCGGGCGCCCCTTCCTGGCGTCCGGCCGTGCCTGTTAACCCGGATCACGGGGGTTCTACCCGCGACGAGAGGCCCGTCGCCCGTCGCGGTCATCCGGCTCGCTCCAGCACCCATTCGAAGCTGCTTTTCCAAAGGTCCGCCGGAATGTCGAGGGCCAGCGCTTCGGTCAGGTCGGAAAGCCTGACGGCGCGCAATTTTTCACGCCAGGCCTCGTCGGCTTCCCACATGATGCGCGCCACCGGGCAAGGCCCGCTTTCGCAATAGCCCTGGGGACGACACGGATTGTTCTCGCGGATGTTGTTGCACACAAACGTCCGCGCCTTGCCCTCCACCGCTTCGACGATGTCGAGGAAAGTCAGCTCGGCCGGTGGCCGCGCCAACCGGTATCCACCTGACGGCCCCAGCGTCGTAGCGACCAGACCCGCCTGCGACAGGCTTTGCAGAGCCTTGGAAAGATATTCCTTGGGAAGGCCGTGGAATTCGGCGAGCGCTTTCGTGGAAAGATAGCGCCCCTCGGGCAGACCGGCGAGAATGGCGCAGCAGTGCAGCGCCCATTCGACTTGGCTTTTCAGGATCATCCACGGATTCCGGCCGACCGAACTCTATTAAGGATATGAAATATCCCTATTCTGCCATGGTGTAAACAGACAGGTTCCGGCGGCACGGTCGGACGGTTGTGGGTCGAGGCCGGACCGCCGTCGCAGGCCCGCCGCTCGATCCCGGCACTGTCGTCTTCGACAGCGGCATGAGCGGCCCACAGGTTCGGGCCGCACTCGGCATTGGCGGTTCAACAGGTGAATCGCGAAATTGCGCTAACTGCCTGTTTTTACTTGAATCGGCGCCGGCCTATCGTGCTCCGCTTGCTGGCCGATGCCAACATCGCGGGTGGACGAAGGGCGGCGTGACCGCTACTTTTCGAACGCCGCGACGATCGGGCGGCGGAGCTGGTCGCGGAAGTCCTTGCCGTTGAGAAGAGTTGCTTCGTGGGCGATGACGTTGTTCCTCGTCGCCGCCGTCGCGTGTGCCGCAACCGGCGCCACCGCGCAGACCGATCAGTCCTCGTCCCTGCCCGCCAAGGAGATAGCGGTCGGGATCAAGGCCGCGCCGCCCTTCGCCTTCAAGCTGCAGGACGGCACCTGGTCGGGGTTGAGCGTCGACCTCTGGCAGAAAATAGCGGGGCGGCTCAACCTTCGCTTCCGCTATGTCGAAGTGCCAAGCGTGCAGGACCAGATCGACGGTGTCGTCGGCGGCAAGTTCGATGCGGCGATGGCCGCGATCACGGTCACCGCCGACCGCGAAAAGGTCGTCGACTTCACGCAGCCCTTTTTCTCGACCGGGCTCGGCATCGCCACGCCGCTCAACAGCCAGCCCTCCTGGCGGCCGGTGCTGCGCGCGCTGACCTCGTTCGGATTCCTGCAGGCGGTGCTGGGGCTGATCGTCATATCGGTGGTGGTCGGCGTGCTGATCTGGATGTTCGAGCGCCGCCACAATGATGATTTCGGCGGCGGCGTCGCCAGGGGCCTGTTTTCCAGCATGTGGTGGTCGACCATCGCCGCGACACAGGCCAGCACCGGCGATTTCGGGCCGCGGACCGTGCCGGGACGCGTGCTCGCCGCGATCTGGATGATCGGCTCGATCATCGCGATCGCGGTGTTCACCGCCGGCGTCACATCGGTGCTGACGGTGACGCAGATGGAAGGCATGGTGCAGGGCGAAAGCGATCTCGCCAAGGTCAGGGTCGGCGCCGTGCGGAATTCGTCGACGGCGTCCTACCTGGATTCGACCCATACCCGCCATCAGGACTTCGCCACGGTCGAGCAAGGCCTCGACACGCTGCGCGCCGGCAAGATCGATGCGCTGGTCCACGACAAGCCGCTGCTTGGCTGGCTGGTCGGGCAGAACTACGCGACCAGCCTGCAGGTTCTCGACGCGAGCTTCGACCAGCAGCAATACGCCATCGCGCTGCCGCTCGGCAGCCCGCTGCGCAAACCTCTCGATGTCGCCCTGCTGCAGACGATGGAGAGCGACTGGTGGAAGCAGGCCGTTTTCCAGTATCTGGGCGAGAAATAGCTCGGCAAAGGGCAGCGCGCGCAAGAAAAAGCCGCCCTCGCTTCATGCGAGTGGCGGCTTTTTCCCGGGAGGAAGTCAGAGAGAAGTCAGGGCAGCTCAAGCAGCCTTGGCGTGCTTGTGGCCATGCTTCTTGTGGGTACGGATGTGGTGATGCTTCTTGGCGACGTGCCGGTGGCCGTGCTTCTTGCCCGCGTGCCGGTGAGCGTGCTTGCGCACATGCCCGTGGTGCTTCTTGTGGTGCCGGTGACGCTTGTGCGCGGCCGCCTTGACCGGCGTCTTCGCCGCGTCCACGGCAGCGGCAGCCGCCGGAGCGGCCGCGGGGGCGGTCGTCGTGGCCGGAGCTGTCGTCGTCGTCGTGGTGGCTGTCGTGGCCGCCGCATTGGCGACAACCGGCATTGCCAGACCGAGAGCGATGGCCAGGCCGAGGGCAGAGAGGAGGGGCTTGTTCATGGTAGGCTTCCCTAGGGGTTGATGGTTGCTGTCACTGGTCGAGGTCGACCGGCGTCACGCCAAGAAGTTTCAGGGCGTTGGCGTAGGTCCGGATGCCTTGCGCCTGCTTGCGCTCGGAACAGAACCGGTTCGCCTTGTCCTGGAGTGCCGTTGCCTGCGCGATCTGGCTCGCACTGGCACCGGGTTCGGCTTTGGTCCGGATGGCTCCGTCGAGTTGAAGTCCGAGCCGGCTGCAATATTCGCTCCGGGTAACCGCCGCCTCCGCACCCGACTGCGCGACCGCGAGCATGGCAAGCGAAATGCCGGTCAGGGCACCCATCCATCCGGTCGAACGTCGTTGCATTGTCGGGACCATCCCTTTGCGTTGATGTGGCGGTCTCTGTTCGACCGCCGCGAGGATGGTTATCGCAGACGATGTTTTCCTCAGTTTTTCCCGGATGTTGAATCTTGTTTCTGAAGTGTGTCTGGGGGCCTTTTTCCCTTCTCCCCTTGTGGGAGAAGGTGGATCGGCGCGCAGCGCCGAGACGGACGAGGGGCGCGCCACAGAGGACCGTCGGTGCCAAGCTGGAGCACCCCTCATCCGACCTCGCTTTGCGAGGCCACCTTCTCCCACAAGGGGAGAAGGGAGAAGCGTCGCGCCCGCTGCGGCGGTAGCGCCTCTTCCTTTGATGCGCGCCATCGCGTATGGCCCCGGGAAAATCCTCCCAAGTTTCAATTCTCCGGAAACCGCATGATCAGACTTGAAAGCATCAGCAAGCAGAACGGCCGTCAGCTTGTCTTCATCGAGGCATCGGCCTCCTTGCAGAAGGGCGAGAAGGTCGGCCTTGTCGGGCCGAACGGCGCCGGCAAGACGACATTGTTTCGCATGATCACCAGCCAGGAGCAGCCCGACGAGGGCCAGGTGCAGGTCGATCGCGGCGTCACCATCGGCTATTTCAGCCAGGATGTCGGCGACATGGCGGGCCATAGCGCTGTCGCCGAAGTGATGAACGGCGCCGGGCCGGTGAGCGAGGTGGCGGCCGAGATGGCGGAACTGGAGGCCGCCATGGCCGATCCCGACCAGGCCGACCGCATGGACGAGATCATCGAGAAATATGGCGAGGCGCAGCATCGCTTCGAGGAACTCGACGGCTATGCGCTCGACGGCCGGGCGCGCGAGGTGCTCGATGGCCTGGGCTTTTCCCAGGAAATGATGGATGGCGATGTCGGCAAGCTCTCCGGCGGCTGGAAGATGCGCGTGGCGCTGGCGCGCATCCTTCTGATGCGGCCCGACGTCATGCTGCTTGACGAGCCGTCCAACCATCTCGACCTGGAAAGCCTGATCTGGCTGGAGCAGTTCCTCAAGGGCTATGACGGCGCGCTCTTGATGACCTCGCACGACCGCGAGTTCATGAACCGCATCGTCAACAAGATCGTCGAGATCGATGCCGGTTCGCTGACCGCTTACTCGGGCAACTACGAATTCTACCAGCAGCAGCGGGCGATCGCCGACAAGCAGCAGCAGGCGCAGTTCGAGCGCCAGCAGGCGATGCTGGCCAAGGAGATCGCCTTCATCGAGCGCTTCAAGGCGCGCGCCTCGCATGCGGCGCAGGTGCAGAGCCGGGTGAAGAAACTCGACAAGATCGACCGCGTCGAGCCGCCCAAGCGCCGCCATGAGGTGAATTTCGAATTCCAGCCGGCGCCGCGCTGCGGCGAGGATGTCGTCACCTTGAAGAACGTGCACAAGGCCTATGGCAGCCGCACCATCTATGAGGGGCTCGACTTCCAGGTCCGCCGCCGCGAACGCTGGTGCATCATGGGCGTCAACGGAGCCGGCAAGTCGACGCTGCTGAAGCTGGTGGCCGGCGCTTCCGACCCCGACACCGGCACGGTGGCGCGGGGACCGAGCGTGAAGATGGGCTATTTCGCCCAGCACGCCATGGAGCTGCTGGAAGGCGAGCGCACCGTGTTCCAGACGCTGGAAGACAATTTCCCGCAGGCCGGCCAGGCGCCGCTTCGCGCGCTTGCCGGCTGCTTCGGCTTTTCCGGGGACGAGATCGAGAAGAAATGCCGGGTGCTGTCAGGCGGCGAGAAGGCGCGGCTGGTGATGGCGCTGATGCTGTTCGATCCGCCCAACCTCCTGGTGCTGGACGAGCCGACCAACCACCTCGACATCGCCACCAAGCAGATGCTGATCGAGGCGCTCTCGCAATATGAAGGCACGATGCTGTTCGTCTCGCACGACCGGCACTTCCTGGCCGCGCTCTCCAACCGGGTGCTGGAGCTGACGCCCGAAGGCATCCACACCTATGGCGGCGGCTATACGGAATATGTCGAGAGGACGGGGCAGGAAGCACCGGGCTTGCGGAGCTGACATCAAGGGCGGTCGTCGAGCCGACGCCGCCCTTGTGACCAGCTTGCGTGTAAAGGGCGGAATGACCGCCCTTATCGCAGCGAGATGGCCATGCCGCTGAGATCGGCGTTGACCTGCAGCCCAACCTGCTTGCCGGTGAGTTCGAGCTGGGCGCCCTTGTCATTGGTCATGACGATCACCTGGGCACCCTTGCCGAGCGTGCCGCCGCCACCCGCCGCGCCATAGACCCCCGTCACGTCGCGCGCGCGCCTGATGTGGCGCACGGTGCCGTGGAAATAGGTCTTGGAAACGCCGAAGGCGAGGCCGCCCGAGACGCCGCCGATCGAGATCGGATAGGTCTTGCCGTGGAAGGTGAACGTGCCTTCGCCGCCGGAGCCGCCGACGAAGAAGGCAGCCTTGTAGACGGCAAAGCGGATCGTGCCGCTATCGGCATGGGCGGCGCTGGCGACGCTGACTGCCGCCGTGGCGATGGCGGCAACCGCGACGGACCGAAATCCGGACGAAATCTTCATGATGAAAGCTCCTTAAAATCGCCGCTTGCCCAACCAGCCGGGCGCGTCAGCGCTGTGTCAAAGTTACAACTGAACAGTCTCGCCGGTCATTTGGTTCCAGGCACGCGGCCCGAATCTGGCCGCGGGAAGATCGACACGAAGCGAGGCCTGTGGCAAGCGCTGGAGCGGCACATCGCGTATACGTGATGGCGCGGCCCGAATGTCCGTGGAAAGCGGAACGGCAAACAGCAGAGGCTTCGGGGATGAGACTTGCGATACGCATTGCAATGTCCGCATTGGCCGCGACGGTGGCTGGATGCGCGACCTCTCCCGTCGACTATGGCGCGTCGCTTTCGCCGCAAGACCCGAAATGGGCGTCGCCGGGATGCCAGCAGGCCCGCGCGGCGGCGGCGGACTATGCGGTTCGCGAGAAACAGCATCCGGGTTGGGAATTCGCGGCGCTTGGCCCGTACGGCCTAGGCATCATCGCGGCCACCAAGGAGGCCGAGCAGAAGCAGCGAAAGCTGTTCGCCCGCGAGGTGCACCTGCAATGCTCGAGCCTGCCCTTGCCGAAGGAGCTGGAGGGTGACCTGAGCCCGGCGGCCGCACAGGCGAAATATCCGTAGTCGTGGCTAGAGGGGCAGCCTGCCTGGCTCACGCACGGCGGGCCGCTCTCAGCAACATGCCGCTGGCGACGTCGATCAGGACATAGTTGGCGGTCTCAGGGTGAAGCGTTGCCCCCGAGCGCCTATCGATATACCGCCTAAAAGCTGGATTTATAGGGCCTGCAAATTTCTTCACTCTATTTTCTTGGCTAGATAAAATCTGCGCTGCGCGCGAGCCATTCTTGCGTTAAAGCTACCAAATATATATGAGAACGCCAAGAGAGTGACTGCCGCAAATATTTTATCGATCTTTAAAAAAATATGAAAAACTATTGCAGATATAAAAAATGCGATGAAGAGCTGAACAACCGTTGATATTCCGTCTGCCCACATTCTATTGCTTGGAAGATAACTCTCCATCAATGGTGGAACCAATCGGTTCCTGTCCCAAAACTGTTCAATGCGAACCGGTTCCTGCGTTACGCTTCCAAAATTTTTGGTCCCAGCGATAGTTTCATCGGGGCTATTTGAGCTGGGGGCCTCAGTCGCTGTCGTTGCGTTCCACTTCATTCCACTCATTTACCTGCCCCAGTTGACCACCACCGTAGCGCTTCACTCGCAGCTTGCCTAAAACGGTTTTGATCCCGGCCATCACTTTCTGTTGTTGGATAAGGGCTGCGTGGCTCATCGTAGCCGCCATTGGATTGCACCGAACGGCTTTGTCAGCAGCCTTTGGAACGTAAGTGCATTCGCCAAGTTCTTAGCCCAAGACAAGCTAAGGGACATTACGCATGCTGATCGCCGTTCGAGCCATGATTGGCCAAGCCCGCCTCATCACCGCCAAGAGCGAACCCGAAGCGCAGGCCACCCGGCAGACGCCGGTCTTGAAGGAGATCGATACGCTGGCAGCGATCCGCCTGACCGACATGGCCGGCTTGGGAGCGTGGTCGCAAGACCGTTGATCGGTTTTGATAGCGTCAGCTCTTTGACAGGGCGTTTATCGCAAATTGCGCGGCGAAGGCCCTGGCATAAGCAGGCCGGGCTTCGCCGCGCGCGACATAGGCAGCCAGGGTCTGATATTCGTCCAGAATGCCTGACATTCGCAGCCGAAGCAGCACCGATACCATCAACAGATCGCCCGCGCTGAATGCACCATCGAGCCATTCTGCGGCGCCCAGATAGGCCGAGAGCTTGTCCAGCACTGCCCGAACACGGTCTTTCACCAAGGGCAGGCGTTCCTTGGCCCAGGACCTGTCGGCTTCGAATATCCTGGCCGTCGTCAAGTCGAGGACCGGCGGCTCGACGGTGTTGAGCGCGGCAAACATCCAGGTGATCGCGCGGGCGCGGGCATCGCGATCCCGAGGCAGAAGGCCCGCATGCTGCTCGGCAAGATGAAAGACGATCGAGCCGGTCTCGAAGAGGCACAGAGATCCTTCCTCATAGGTGGGGATCTGGCCGAAGGGATGGATGGCCAGATGGCCGGGCGCCTTCATTCCGGCGAAGGAAACGAGACGAACCTCGTAGGGCTGGCCCACTTCCTCGAGCGCCCAGCGAACGCGCGTATCACGCGCCAGTCCCTTGCCGCCATCGGGCGATCGTTCAAAGGCTGTGATGGTGGGGGTCATTGGCAGGCTCCGGTGGTCGGTTCGGTGTCCGGTTCTTGGTGGTGGCACCCAGAGGACGAAGGGCCGACGTCATTCCCGACACGCCATCTCGTTTTTCGGCCATTGGATTTCGCGGCTCGAACCGGAGCAGTGCGTCCTCGGTCCTAGCGCAGCAGGCCTTCCGCCTCGAATGTGTCCCAACCTTCCAGCCGTGGAGTATTATCCTTTCCTGAACTCCTGGCGCTGCGCGCCTTACGCTGCCGTTTTCCAGCTCGCGTCAGAGCGGCCTTACCGGCACCGCGCCGTCTGTTTTCGGACGCTTCCCGCGCATCTTCCTCCCGCCAGGCGCTGGCCAGGTCACGATCGAGAATGTCCTCGATGTGGCGTGGATCGAAAACGTGGAAGGTCACCGCCTTGGATCGCCCGCGCATCTTGACGGTGCGGGTGCCGATGCTCTTCAGGCGACCGTCCTTCAGCCATTTATGGCGCTCGCGGGCGGAGATGGTGAGAATGTCCTCTGCCTCGCGCGGCAGCACGGCCAGTGTTTCGATGCCCTCCAGCGTCCTGGAGATGATTTCAGAGGCGGCCTGGAACGCATCCGCGTCGGTTTTCAACATGCGCAATACGATGCGGCCTGTATCAGCCTTGGCAAACTTCCTCACTGCCCATGGCAGGCGGGCTCGAATTTCGCGTTCGATCCCCTTCAGGCGCAAGGCGGAGCCAAGCGTCGCCGATGGCGGCAGCGGCCATTCGGCGACCACTGACGCCTTGGCGGCGCTCGCGCCTTGCTCTGATGTGCGATCAGGCGAGGCGGCAATCGCGGCGACGATGCCGCTCAGGATCTTCCGCAGGGAGTCGCGCTTCTTGGCTGCCATGTTTCATGTTCGCTCATCAGGGGCCTTCGTGGAACGACAGTTCGCACAGAAGACAACCGAAACCATGCTCAAACGGTTCCTCTAGCACATGGGCGGCTAGTCGCCTTGGCCAAACCATCGCGACGCGGCCTGGGCAGCGTGCTCGGGGTCAAGCTCACCATCGGCAGCCCAGGCGACGAAGCCATCGGGGCGCACGAGCAGGGCGCTCAGGCCCATCCGCTCCCTGGCATCCTCGGCGACATAGGTGATCCGGTCGCCCCAGCGGCTTGCAAGCGCTTGCAGGGCAGGGTGGGCATCGAAGTCCAGAAGCAGGCCTTGCCCGCTCCTCAGGCGCTCGCCGAGCCTCGTTCCGTCGGCCAGTTCGAAATCGGGCGCGCCGCGGCCGACCAGTGGGTGACTGCCGCCAAGATCGTAGCGCAGGGAAACGCCCCAGACGCGTTCGGCGAAGTAGGTCGCGCCGTCGCGCGTGGCGATGAGGTCGCGGATGATGGCTTCGAGCGCGCGCGAGCCGCGGTTTGGCCGCATCAGCGCGACCTGGGCGCGCGACCAGTCGAGAATTTGCGCGCCCACCGGATGCCGCTCATCGAAATAGCTGTCGAGCAGGCCGGCCGGCGCGTCGCCGCGGATGGTGGCGGCGAGCTTCCAGCCGAGGTTCATTGCGTCGCCGACCCCGAGGTTGAGGCCCTGGCCGCCCAAAGGCGAATGGATATGCGCGGCATCGCCGGCAAGCAGCACCCGCTTGTTTCGGTAGGTGCTCGCCTGGTAGGCGCGATCGGTCCAGGTCGTGGCGAGGCGCAGCGCCGTCAAGGTGACCCCCGTGCCGGACACGCGGCGCAACACCGCTTGTACATGCTCCAGCGTGATCGGCTTTGTCCGGTGGAAAGCGGCGCCGTCGAACTCGACCATGGCGATCGTGCCGGGCCGTGCGTAGGTATACATGCCCGTCGGCGTGTAATGGCGGCCGAGGCTCAGCGTGTCGGGATCGGCCAGTTCGACTTCGACGGAATAGCCGGTGAACTCGGCATCGGTGCCGGTGAAGGCAAAGCCGCCCAGCTTGCGAACCGTGCTGCGGCCGCCATCGCAACCGACGAGCCAGCGGGCGTGAAAAGTCTCGCCACCGGCGCTGACGGTCACGTCCTCGTCCGACTGGCTGAAGCCGTCGACGCCAAGGCCGCGCCTGATCTCGGCGCCCATGGCGCTCGCGCGGGCGGCAAGCACGGTTTCGAGATGCTCCATCTCGACCGCCATGCTGGTGCCGGCCGGGCCGGGCAGGCGATAGGGCCATTGCGAGGTGTCGACGGCATCGAGGTAGAACTGGATACCGGCGAAATGGCCGCCCGGGCGGCGCGGCTGCCGCATCCAGTGCGCGGCGGCCGCTTTGCCGCCAGCGGGGCCATCCTTCGCGGGCCGCGCCGCAATGTCGTCCAGCAGGCCGCGCCGATGGAAGGCCTCGATGGTGGGTGCCGAGAGGCCGCGCATGCCGAAGGGAAGCCGCTTCAGCGGCGAGCGGGGATCCTCGGCCTTTTCCAGCACCAGCACGGAAAGGCCTGCCAGGCGCAGCTCGCAGGCGAGAAACAGGCCGACGGGACCGGCACCGGCAATGATGACATCACGGGGAATAGGGTTGTGCATGAAACTGCTCCTTGGTCGATGTGTTCGACCGGAGCGTTCCTCGCGTTCGAGAGCCACACGGACGAACGATTGGGCGCTCAACAGCGTCCGATGTTCGTCGTGGGGATCTCGTGCACGAAGCCAAAGACCAGAGCTCCCGTTACCGAGAGGAGTTGGGCTTACCAAACCAACCCTGCCTTTTCCGACAGCGCCGATATAAGGTCATGGCGATCGATCCGCAACAGGGTGAGCCATGGTTTTCTGGATAGCGAGCGTGGCTGGATTGGCGATCGCCTACCTCCTTGGCTCTACGCCCACCGGCTATCTGGCGGGGAAAATGCTCAAGGGGATCGATATACGCCAGCATGGCTCCAGATCGACGGGCGCAACCAACGTGTTGCGGACGCTTGGCAAAGGACCCGCTTTGGCGGTGCTGCTGGTCGATGTGCTGAAAGGCGTGGCGGCGATCCTGTTCGCCCGCAGGCTTTACGCGCTGCCGTTCCTGACGCCTCCGGCAGGACTTGAGCTGCAAAGCTTCGTACCCTGGGCGGTGTGCCTCGCCGGACTTGCCGTTTTGCTGGGGCATGGCCGTTCGGTCTGGCTGAATTTCACCGGCGGCAAATCCGCAGCGACGGGGCTTGGCGTGCTGCTGGCGCTGTCCTGGCCGATCGGTCTCGGTGCCGCCGCCGTTTTCTGCGTTGTGCTGGCAATATGGAGGATTGTTTCGCTGGGTTCGATGCTGGCGGCGTTGACCGCGATCGCTCTGGTCTGCGCCCTGGAGCAGCCCTTGCCGCACCGGCTGCGGGTGATTGCCGGCGGCCTCTATGTGATCGCGCGCCATCGCGCCAACATCCGGCGGCTGCTGGCCGGGACCGAGCCGCGCCTGGGGCAAGGCAGTCCGGAATCCAAAGCGGAACCGCAGACCTAGATCGTTGGCTCGCATTCGACACCGTCAAGCTGACAGACTCCCTTTCTGGTTGTGACGATATCGCGTACAGGCGGTGGCAAAGCGGCAACCGCCGGGGGTAGGGCCACTACCCCGCGGCCAGCCATTTGCGCGACTGGGCGAAGGCCTTGAAGGCCTTGGCCTCCATCGGGCGGCTAAAAAGGTAGCCCTGCAAGATATCGCAGCCAAGTTCTTTCAGTATACGCGCGTGCTCCATCGTCTCGACGCCCTCGGCAACCACTTCGATGCCGAGCGATTTGCCGATCTCGATGATCGACGCCACCAGGTGCCGTTGCGCCATAGAGCCGGTGATGGGTGTGATCAGTTGGCGGTCGATCTTGAGGCGACGCGGCCGCAGCTTAAGCAGCGACACGATCGAGGCATGGCCGGTGCCGAAATCGTCGATCTCGATGTCTATGCCGAGTCCCTTGATGTGGTCGATATTCCAGGTGACCAGATCGTCGTTTTCGTCGAGGAAGATGGACTCCACCAGTTCGAACGACACGGTTCCCGCCTTGATGGCGAGCTTGCGCAGGCCCTCGATCAAGTCCTTGTCCTCCAGGCGCCTGGCCGAGACGTTGACCGACACGCGCGGGATGTTGAGATGACTGCGCGACCAACGTTCGAAATTCTCAAGCGCGTGTTTGAGGACGATGCGGTCGATCAGCGACACGACGTTGAGTTCTTCGGCCACCTTGAGGTAGGCGTCGGGGGCCAGGATGCCCCGTTGCGGATGCCTCCAGCGCGACAACGCCTCGACGCCAACGATCTCAAGCGTCCTGGCGTCGAACTGCGGTTGATAGTAGGCGACAAATTCGTGCCGCTCCAGCCCGCCGAGAATCTCGTCGGCGATCTGCTTGGTCCGCACGATCTCGCTCTGCAATTCCTCGTTGAAGAATTCGTAGCGGTTGCGGCCACGGCTTTTCGCCCGGTAAAGCGCGAGATCGGCATTGACCAGCAACTGCTTTACGTCGACGCCGCTGTTGGCGGCAATGCCGATGCTCACTCCAAAACGGCACGGATGGCCACGATAATCGACAGGCTGGCGCATGTCCTCAATGATGCGGTCGGCAAGTGCCGAGAGTTCGTCGTCGTCAAGCCCACGGCTCACCACGACGAACTCGTCGCCGCCGATGCGCGCAACGAAATCGTCAGGGCCCGCTTTGGCCATGATAACCTCGGAGGCATGCATCAGCATGGCATCGCCCGCGGCGTGGCCGAGCGTGTCGTTGATCTGCTTGAAGCGGTCGAGGTCCAGATGCAGCAGTGCCGTGCGCCGGTCCGGTTCGCCGTTCTCGACCAGCAGCTCATCGAGATAGCGGCGGTTGGGAAGGCCGGTCAGAGAATCGTGCAGCGCCGCATATTCAATATGTGCCTTGGCGAGATTGAGCTCGGCGTTCTTCGATTCCGTCAACTGGCGCTCTCGAACGAGGTTTTCGTTGAGCAGCACGTCGCTGGTCACATCCCACTCGGCGCCGATCAACTTGGGCGTGCCGCCGATGTCCTGGAAGTAGGTTGCGCGCGTGCGCACATGGCGGACGGTGCCGTCGGGGTGCAGTAGCCGGTATTGCGAGGAGTAGGGGCCTTTTTGGGCTGCGGCTGAATCGAAATCCTGTCTTGCCCGTCCGAGATCTTCAGGGTGGATCGCCTGCGCCCAGTCATCATAACCGCGTGGCTTGCCGTCGGCTGACTTGCCGTAGATTTCGTTGACGCGGTCATCCCAAACCATTTCGTTGGTTGTGAGGTCGTGTTCCCAAACGCCGATACCGGAGGCTTCAAGCGCCAGCTCCAGGCGCCCGGACAGGCGCCTGAGCTCTGCGTAGTTTTTCTGCCTTTCGCCGAATAGCCGGCCGGCCGCCATGATCGGCAGCACCACCAGCGCGCCAGCGAGCAACATCAGCGACCGCAAGGTCCATTCGTTCTTCGGAGCTGTCAGCCAGCCACCTTTGGGAATGGCCGAAATCCGCCAGGAGCCTGATGGCACTTGCACATTGGCCGATACGGGATTTCCGGCGATGACCTTTTCGCCGCCGAAAAAGCGTTCGCCGCCGCCACCCAGCGCATCCTTGCCTGTGAGCGCGACATCGATGTCGAGATCCGGGTCGGTCAGCCCGCTCGCCGCATAGAGCCGGTCGACATCGACCACCGCCGAAACGATGCCCCAGAAGCGTTCGCCGCCGCGCGCGGTCGGCACAAAGACCGGAATGCGGCCGATGAAGCCGCGACCGCCCTGGGCAAGGTCGACCGGGCCGGCAAACACCAGCACGCGCTGGTCCCGCGCCCGCAGCGCTGCCATGCGCTGCGCTTCATTCTTGCGGTAGTCGAGGCCGATCGCCTTCTCGTTGCCTTCCACAGGGTACATCAACGAGATGACAAGATTGGGCGCGCCGGCAATGTTGCGCAATTGCGATTTTTGCTCGAACAGATTGCCGGCAAGCGATGCAAATCGCTGCTGGCCCATATAGGGTTCCGTATCGATGGCCGAGACCAGTCCCTGAACAAGCTGAAGATTGCCGTTTATATTGCCTTCGAGCTTGGCGCGAATGATGTTGACCTTTGCCAGCACGTCGGCGCGCGCCAGTTGATCGGAGACCCTTCTGTTCTGCTGGTCGGCAACGACGGCGCAGACCAGAAGCACGACAAAAGCGATCGCCGCCGGCAAGTTGGCGGAAGAAAAAACGGCCCGGCTTACACGGCCGACACTGAATCCTGTTGTGGTCAATTCAACCCGGATACCTTTCCTGGACAATAGCTCATCGATCGAGCCTAGTAGCAAACGCTTAAATTTGCCCTTCCAGGCTGGCAGGAAGTTTCAGCATCAGCTAAGGCGGGGCGGACGGATTGCGGAAGTACAATCGCAAGGCGGTTTGCGTTTCTCCTGGTTCGCGACTTCACCATGTCGTCGCTGTCAGGACGGAGCCCCGCCTGGGGCAGGGCGGCCCGCATCACGAAATGCGCTGACCGTCCTCGTCGAGCAGAACGCAGCCCTCGGGATCAAATCCGAGGTCGATCGTCTCGCCTTCGCGAAGGACCCGGCCACTGATCGTTGCGTTGGCCCGGATGCTGGTCTTGCCGCCGATGTCGATCTCGTAGATGGCGCTGCCGCCCAGATATGACGCCGAGACGACGCGGCCCGACAGAAGGTTGGCGCCCGGCGCCGCGCCGACTGTCAGTTTCTGCGGCCGCACCACGACGGTGACCTTGCTGCCGTCGGCAAGCCGCCTTGGACAGACCACGTTGATCGTCTGGCCGCTGGCAAGCACCACCGCCGTTGCCTTGCCCGATCCGCTCACGGTGCCGGCCAGCATGTTGGCCTTGCCGAGGAAGTCGGCGACGAAGGCGGTGGCGGGCCGCTCGTAGACTTCCTCGGGCGTGCCGATCTGCTCGGCCGATCCCGCGTTCATCACCACGATGCGGTCCGACATGGAGAGCGCTTCTTCCTGGTCGTGGGTGACGAAGATGGCGGTGATGCCGGTTTCCTTCTGGATCTTCTTGATCTCGACGCGCATCTCCTCGCGCATGTTGGCGTCCAGGGCCGATAGCGGCTCGTCGAGCAAAAGCACCTGCGGCTCGAAAACGATGGCGCGGGCAAGCGCGATGCGCTGCTGCTGGCCGCCCGACAATTGCGAGGGCAGTTTCTTCTCGCTGCCCGGCAGCCGCACCATTTCGAGCGCCTTGCCGACCCTGCGCACGATTTCCGGCTTCGGCACGTTGCGGTATTTCAGGCCGAAGGCGACGTTGTCGAACACGGTCTTGTGCGGGAACAGCGCGTAGCTCTGGAAGACAAGGCCGATATTGCGCTTGTAGATCGGCACGTCGTCGACCCGGCGCCCATCGATCATGATCTGGCCGCCTGAAATGTCGACCAGGCCGGCGATCGAGCGCAGGATCGTGGTCTTGCCGCAGCCCGAAGGGCCGAGCAGCGTGACGAAGGAGCCCTTGCGGATCGACAGCGAGAAATCGCGCACGGCAACGAACTTGCCATAGGCGATGTCGATGTCGCGGAACTCGACCGCCGGCTGGCTCGCCTCGGCGCTGTCCGGTGCGGCCTTGCCCGCCCCGGCCGCTTCCGGCCGGGGCAATGCTGAAAGGTCGTTTCTGTCAGGCACCTTTCGAGATCCTGTTCCACTGCTTGGTCCAGGCGTCCTCATTGGTCGCCCAGTAGACCGGGTCGGCGAAGGTCAGCGACTTCATCGTGCCCGTCTTGTCGAAGGCCGGCAGCTTCTCGATCTTCTCGGTGAGCTTGACCTTGGTCGGGTCGAGCGATGGCGGATAGCTCTGGCCCTCGGCCACCGCGATGGAAGTCGCCGGGTCGAGCATGAAGTTGATCAGCTCCTCGCACTCGGCCATCGGCGAGCCCTTCAGGATCAGCATGTCCTCCATCCAGGCGTAGGAGCCGGCCGGATCGAGATAGCCGATCGGATGGCCCTGGTCCTGCAAGGCGGCGACGCGGCCCGACCAGGCGTCGGTCACCACGATCTCGCCCTTGGAAAGCAGGTCCATCAGCTCGGCGCCCGAGCTCCAGAACTTCTTGGCGAGGTCGCGCGTCTCGCGCACCTTGGCCCAGATCGTGTCCATGTCCTTGATGTTGTTGGGGTCCTGCCCGGTGGCGAGCGCGGCGTACCAGACGCGCGTCGTCATGTCGTCATAGCCGCCGACCTTGCCGGCATATTTCTTGTCGAGCAAAAGGGCGGCGCCCTTTTCCTTGGCTTCCTCGGGCGAGATCACCTTGGTGTTGTAGGCGATGCCTGTCGTGCCGTAGTCGTAAGGCACGGCCGAGAGTTTCGGCGTCAGCTTGCGGAACGGGTCGATCATCGGCTGCAGCACATTCGCCATGTTGGGAATGTTGGCCTCGTTGATCTCCGAGGTCAGGCCGCCATTGACGTACTTGATGTAGTAGTTGACGCCGGAGGAATGGATGACCTGGTAGTCGCCGGGCTTCGAGGTCTTGATCTTGGTGATGATCTCGTCCTCGTCGCCGAACGTGCCCTGGACGACCTTGATCTTGGTCTTGGTCGTGTAAGGCTGGAACGCGTATTTGTCGATCGCGTCCTGCACCGTGCCGCCCCAGCCGTCGAAACGAACCTCCTGGACCGCGGCGAGCGCCTGCCGCATCCAGGGCATGTCGAGACCCGCCGCGGCAGCCGCGGCGGCTGTCAGCGTCAGGAAAGTGCGGCGGCTGAGATCACCGTTGCGATATCTATCTTGCAGCCGTTCAAGCCGCTTGCCGTTGGACAGTTTCATCGTGCTTCCTCCTTTGGTTCGCCACGTCTTTTCAATCTGGTCAAGCTTTGCAGGATCAGGCCGCCGAGCAGCGGGATGCCTACGGTCACCAGGATCATCACGGTGCCGAGCGCGTTGATCTCGGGGCTGATCGAGATCTTGAGCATCGAAAGGATCTGGGTGGGCATGGTTTCGACGCCAGCCGGGCGCCAGAACAGGCTGGCCGACGTGTTGTCGAACGAGATGGTGAAGGCGAGCAGCGCGCCGCCGACGACGGCGGGGATGAGCAGCGGCAGCGTGATCTCGCGGAACGACGAGAAGCG
Source organism: Mesorhizobium sp. HAY1-8B (assembly GCF_056868045.1). Classification (NCBI taxonomy): domain Bacteria; kingdom Pseudomonadati; phylum Pseudomonadota; class Alphaproteobacteria; order Hyphomicrobiales; family Phyllobacteriaceae; genus Mesorhizobium; species Mesorhizobium sp. HAY1-8B. The sequence goes on along the minus strand of NZ_CP200321.1, from coordinate 5,700,957 downwards.
CGAGGCGCCCAGCGAGAGCGCCGCCTCCTCGTAGACGCGCCGGATGCCGACCATGCGCGCCTGCGCGATCAGCACCACATAGGGCACGGCGAGCAGGATATGGCCGAGCACCAGCAGCAGCATGGTCCTTGGCTGGTCGACCGCCTTGATCAGCACCAGAAGGCCGACGCCGAGGATGGTCTCCGGCACCAGCGCCGGCAGGATCACCAGCGTGCTCAGCGCCTGCTTGCCGGGGAATTCGAAGCGCACCAGCGCAAAGGCGGTGACCACGCCTATCGCCGTGGTGACGGCGGCGGTGACCAGCGCGATCCACAGCGAGGTGCGGAAGGCGGCAAGCACCTGCTCGTTGGTCATCAGCTTGGCGTACCATTGCAGGGAAAAGCCGGTCATCGGGAAGCCGCCGAACATCGAGGCGTTGAACGACAGGATGACCGTCGCCACGATCGGCGCGAACATGAAGATGTAGACGCAGAGCGTGACGAAGCCGGTCAGCCGCCAGGCCCATCTGCCTTCCTCCTTGCGCCGCGCCTTCATTCGCCCAATCCCGTCATCCGCCAAGTCCTTTGACGATCTGCGACATGCCCATGTAGCGGGTGTAGATGGCGGCGAAGAAGCCAAGCACGAGGAACAGGACGATCGAAAGCGTGGCGCCCATCGGCCAGTTCAGCTCGCCCATGATGGTGTCGTAGATCAAATTGCCGAACAGCGCGTCGCGCCCCGAACCCAGAAGCTGCGGCGTCACATAGCTGCCGGCGGCCAGCACGAAGCAGAGCAGCAGGCCCGCCGCGAGGCCCGGCAGGGACAGCGGCAGCGTGACCTCGCGAAACGCCTGCGCGCTGGTGCAGCCCATGGAGCGCGCGGCCGAGATCAGCGTGCGGTCGATGCCCTCGAGGCTGACATAGACGTTGAGGATCATGTAGGGCAGCAGGAAGTGCAGGAGCCCCAGGATCACCGCGCCCTCATTGTAGAGCATCGGCAGCGGATCGCTGATGATCCCCATCCTCAGCAGCGCGACGTTGATGACCCCCTGTTCGCCCAGGATGTTGATCCAGGAGAAGGTGCGGATGGTGAAGGAGATCCAGAACGGCACGATGAGCAAAAGCAGGAGCAGCCATTTGTGCTTGAAGGTCGTGGCCCAGATGAAATAGGCCGGGAAATAGCCGAGCACGCCGCAGAGCAGCGCCGTCATCGCGCCGACACGCAGCGTCTTCAGGAGGAAGCCGTGATAGTAGCTGTCGGTGAGGAATTCGTGCCAGTTGGCGGTCGTCAGCGCGCTCGTTTCCACACCGGCGGTGACGAAGGTGAAAAAGGTGTAGGCACCCATCACGGCGATCGGCAGCACCAGGAAGAAGATCAGCAGCAAGAGCACCGGCGCGACCAGCATCCAGGCCAGCCGCGGATCATACAATGTCCATCGTCGTTTCATGACCACCCGGTGCGCTTTCTTTGAAGCGCGTGTTTTGTTCCCGGTACCAAGATTGGGTGATTAAAGGCCCGATGTCTACAGTCGGCGATTGAGCCAGTGGATATCGCCACGCCGCCGGCCGCGATGGACGCCGAAACTTGATGGGCGGACGGCACGGCAACAGGGGGCCATGGCCGTTCGACCTGGTTGATTTTCCCGACGGCAATCGCCTTCCATGCCGGCAGCCCTGCCGTTCGCATGGGTGCCTCGTACCCGGTTTCTGCTGCCACGCCCAGCAGCCTCTTCCCGGGTCGTCGATCTCATCTCCGACATCCGATGGCCACTCCTGGGGATCGCGGGGCTTGACGCCTGTGCCAAACAATACGCATCGGTGATAACAGCTCCAGCACGGGCGAGGGGACGGTTCCGGACACAAATGGCAAGGCGATTTGCGTTTCTGTTGGTTCGCGACTTCACGCTGTCGCCGCTGTCGCTGTTCATCGACACGCTGCGGCTGGCGGGCGACGAGGGCGACCGCAGCCGCAGGATCGAATTCGACTGGGAGATCGTCGGCGAACGCGGCCTGCCGATCCGGGCGAGTTGCGGCGTCGAATTGCTGCCGACCAAGGGGATCGGCAATCCGGAGGATTTCGACAATGTCGTCGTGGTCGGCGGCCTGCTCGACACCAACCGCAGCCTCAGCTCGGATAAGGAAACGTTCCTGCTGCGCGCCGCCGAGAAGGGGGTGCCATTGACGGCGCTCTGCACGGGAAGCTTCGTGCTGGCGCGCTACGGCCTGCTTGATGGCTACGCCGCGGCCGTCAGTTGGTTCCACATCAAGGACTTTCGCAGCCAATTCCCTGATGTAAACGCCCATGCCGACAGTCTGTTTTCCGTCGACCGTGGGCGTTCGACATGCGCCGGCGGCACGGGCGCCGCCGACCTCGCCGGCCATTTCGTGTCCCAGTTCATCGGCCAGAAGGCGGCGGAGAAGGCCGCCAAGATCCTGGTGCTCGACCGGATCAGGAGCAGCCGGGACGTGCAGCCCGTCGGCGACCTGTTTCCGGAGGCGTCAAGCCGCGCGGTGAAGCGCGCTCTTCTCTTGATGGAGAGCAACCTCCAGGAGACGCTCTCGGTGACCGAGATCGCGAGCCGCCTGAACTGCTCGCGGCGCCAGCTCGAGCGGCTTTTCGGGACCGAGCTCGGTATCGGTCCGATGGCGGCCTACCTGGCGCTCAGGGTGCATCATGCCAAGTCACTGCTCGAAGGCAGCGACCTGCAGATCGGCGACATCGCCTATCGCTGCGGCTTCACCAATGCCGGCCATTTCAGCCGGGTGTTCCGCCAGCAGACCGGCATCACGCCGACCCATCTCAGGCACCCCAACCGGATGCCCGCCACAGCCGCGGGGCAATGAGGCTCGCCGCGAAGCGGCGCTGACACTTTGTTTGGCGCAATTCCGGACGGAAAACCGTTCACACTTTTCCTGGAATTGCTCAGCCCTTCGAGATGCCGCGCGCGATCAGCCTTGCGAGCCGCTCCGAGAACGCCCTGGCGTCGGCCGGCTTGTCGCCGTCGAGCACGCGCGCCTCGTCGTAGAGAAGATGGGCGGCATCGTCCTTGAAGGCCTGCTCGTCCTCGCCCAGGCCGGCGAGCGCCAGCACGCGCTCGTGCCTCGGGTTGATTTCGAGGATGGGCTTGGCCGCCTTGTCGAGGCGGCCGGCGGCGTTCATCAGCCGCTCGAACTGACGGTCGGGACCGTGTTCGGGGGCGACAAGGCAGACCGCGCTTTCGGTCAGGCGATCCGATGCCTTCACGTCCGAGACGGCATCGCCAAGGGCGGACTTGACGAAAGCCAGGAAGCCATCGACCTCCGGCGTCGCTGCTGTCTCCGGCTTCTTGGCGTCGTCGAGCAGCGGGATGTCGGACAGCTCGGCCACGCCCTGTGTGACCGATTTGAACGGCTTGCCGTCGAATTCGGGCGCCATCGTCACCCAGAAACTGTCGACCGGGTCGGTGAGCAACAGTACCTCGATGCCGCGCGCCTTGAACCCTTCGAGCTGCGGCGAGGCTTCGAGCCGGGCGCGGTCGTCGCCGGCCATGAAGAAGATCGCCTTCTGGCCTTCCTTCATCGCGGCGACATAGTCGGCAAGGCCGCGCCAGCCTTCGCCAGAGGCGGTCGAGCGGAAGCGGGCTAGCTTCAGCAACTGCTCGCGCCGCTCATAGTCCTCGTAGAGCCCTTCCTTGAGGACGACGCCGAAATTGTCCCAGATTTTCGCATAGGCGTCGGCCTCGTTCTCGGCCAGCTTGGCGAGGTCGCCGAGCACGCGATTGGCCAGGCCCTTGCGGATGGAGGCCAGCAGCGGGCTTTCCTGGATCATCTCGCGCGAGACGTTGAGCGCCAGGTCGGCGGAATCGACCAGCCCGCGCACGAAGCGCAGGTAGCGCGGCAGAAGGTCGGCATCGTCGGTGATGAAGACGCGGCGCACATAAAGCTTCATGCGGCCCTTGCGGTCCTGGTCGAACAGATCGAACGGACGTGATCCCGGCACGAAGGCGAGCACTGAATATTCCTGCCGGCCCTCGGCGCGGAAATGGATGGTGGCTGCCGGCTCGTCATACTGGCCGGCGACGCCGCGGTAGAAGTCCGTATATTCCTCGGACTTGATCTCGCTCTTCGGCCTGACCCAGAGTGCCGTGCCGTCGGCGATGTCGCGCGCCTCGGCGCCGGGCTTTTCGATAAGCGTGATGGGCACCGGCACATGGCCCGACTGCGACTTGGCCAGTTGCTCGAGCCGGTAGGATCCGGTGTAGGAGACGGCATCGTCCATGAGATGCAGCACGACGCGGGTGCCGCGCTTCGGCGCGGCTTCGAGCGGGGCGGGCGCGATCTCGTAGGACCCCTTGCCGTCGGACGACCAGCGCCAGGCTTCCTCGCTTCCCGCCAGGCGGCTGATGACATCGACCCGGTCGGCCACCATGAAGGCGGAGTAGAAGCCGACACCGAACTGGCCGATGAGCTGGGTGTCCTCGGTGCCGGAGCCGACGCGCTCGATGAAGGCGCGGGTGCCCGAGCGGGCGATCGTGCCCAGCGCCTCGGCCATGTCTTCGCGGCTCATGCCGATGCCGTTGTCCTCGACCGTGATCTGCTTGTTGTCCGCGTCAGCCGAGATCGAGATGCGCGGCTTGGGATCGTCGGCCAGAAGTTCCGGGCGGCTGACGGCCTCGAAGCGCAGCTTTTCGCAGGCGTCGGCGGCGTTGGAAATCAGCTCGCGCAGGAAGACATCCTTATCGGAATAGACCGAGTGCACCATCATGTGCAGCAGCCGCGAAACATCCGCCTCGAACGCCCTGGTTTCAGTCGCTTTCGTATCCGTCGTCATTCCAATTTTCCCACGCTGTTCATCCGCCCGCCGCGCCGGGGCGCGTGCAGGACTTCCTTTCAACCATTTTTTGCGTTGCTGGCAACTCGGCAGGTGCCAGCGCGACGACAATATTGTGATGGGATGCGAGGGTGACAAGGGGGGCGGGCGCCGGCGGCAACGCTGCCAATCTCCGCCACGAGGGGGGAGATCGTTAGCGTCGGCGTCGCGCCTACTTCCCCGCCATGTGATCCGCCAGAGTCTGCGCCTGTGCCAGCAGCGCCGGGAAGGCCGCATCCGCAGGCAGGTTCTTGCCCATGCAGGCGCGGAAGTCGTTGTCGCCTTTGGTCCAGGCGGCGTTGGCGGCATCGGATGTGTTCTCGTCGCTGTCGTCGGTGGCCTGCTTGGCCAGTTTCTGGGCGGCGGCGTCGGCGGCGGTCCAGACGGCGTCGCAGGCCGCGATCTTCGGGACCGGCGGCGTCGCGGGGGCTTCGGCGATCAGGACGCTGTTGCCCTTGACGACCGTGACGATGACCTCCTGGTCGTAGTTCGGCCCGATATCCTGTGCCCAGCCGCCGAGCCGCGCGATCGCCATGTCGGCGCCATCAGGTGTCTTCAGCGCGAAGTCGAGGGTGCCGGTGAAGGCGGCGTCGCTGCCGATGGCCTGGGTGTAGAAGGCGTCGAGCTTCAGTGCGGCGTCGAAGCTGGTGGGCAGTTTGAGATCGGCGTCCGTCTCGGCGGCACGCGACTTGAGCCAGCGCTCCACCAGCCCGCGTGTCGATGCCACGATGCTGGGGCCGTCCTCGGTGCCGTGGCGCAGCCCGTCGAGCATGCCGAAGCCGACATCGGAGGAGCTGAGGCTTTCGATATTGATCGTGCCGGCAGCCGGGAAATCCTTGACCGTGAAGGGGCCAAGGAGGGCGGTGAGACGCGTTTCGAGATCGGCGCGGGCCTTTTCATTGGCGGCGTCGAGGGTTTCCACGGCTGTGTTCGTGCTCTCCATCGCCGCGATCTCGGCAATCGCCTTGTCGCGCGCGGCGATATAATCGTCCTCGGGCGAGGCGGCGAAGGCAGCACTGCTCGCCAGTGCGAACATGACCGTCCAGACCAACCGCATGACAGAACCTTTCTTCGTGGCGATCAACAGGCCAGGCAGCCATCGGGCAGCTTTGCGGCTATTGCGCGGCAGGAAACGCCGAGGCGAAACATCCTGATCGGGGTGGGATGGCAAGTGCGGTCATTAACCATCGATTAACTATCCGGTCGCCTTTGAATCAAATCTGACGGATACTGTTTCCGGGCCAGACGAGGCTGCTCGAGGGACCTGGAGAAGACAGCAATTGTGAGCCTGGCGCGGGGCCTCGGTCGCGCGGCAGGCTGAAATCAAGCGGCAGGCTGAAATCAAAGAAGGAGCGACGGACCACCGTCGCCTTGCGGGGAGGCGTCAGCATCATCTTGATGAGGATCGCCAGAATGAAGATCGAAGACGCGGTGACCGCTGTAACAGCCGAGGCCAGCGCGCTGCTGTCCTGCCTCGGCCAGCCCGTCATTGCCTACCACGTCACGGCTATCATGCGGGAGGCCGACCTCGATCACGCCAGGCGGATGCAGCTTGCCCTGATGCGGCGGAGCATCGAGGCGCTCGTCGATGACGGCCTGGAGGATGTCGCCGCGAAGCATTTCGCCTCGCAGTTCGATGGGCGCGTTGGCTCGGCGTGGCGGCTGCTGCACGCTTCGGATGGTGTGGCGCACTGACCCGATCGAGCTTTGATTGGCTGCGCTTCGAATGGCGGTAATGCGCCTCATGTCGGTTATTCCGACCGACTTGACGCCTACCAAGAGCGGACATTTCTGGCGCCGACGCTGAGGTCGCGGCTGCGCCACGACGGCCATTCCGCTCTGCGCCAGTGAAGGCACAAGCCTAGGCAGGAATCCATTCATTTGAGTGCTCCGCAGGCGGTCGCCGGCGACGAGAGGGCGTGGGCGCGAGGTGCAATTCCGGTTCAGTTCCGACGTGCAAGTGGCCTTTGTGCTGCGTCGTCCTGGGCCCGCAAGCTCTGAGTTTGTCCATGGAAATCGGCTGGACAGCCAGCGGCTCCAGATTTCCGCATGCGGCGAGGTCATCCACGTTATTATTGAGTCTTTTCTTTAGTAAGGGGGAGCTAATTAAATAGGTTTCCTGTCGCACAGACGTCACGGACTTCATTTTACTGATCAACGTTAGCTTTTTGGTAGTCCTCAAGACTATAAGTGCCTTGCGGGCCAATAATTTTCGTGCTGCCTTCGGCGCACTTGGGAATCAAGGGGATCAGGGGCATGGCGGGGCAAATTCTGGGGGGCGACAGGCTTCTGGACGGAGGCCGCAGGCGCCTTCTGGCGGGCGCTTCCTGCGCCGTGCTCATGCTGGCCTGCGGGCTTCCGGGCGCGGCTTTGGCCGCGACCTACTATGTGAGCACCGAGGGACAGCTGCGTACCGCTGTAACAGCGGCGAACGCTGATGGCGATGCGAGCGCAACGATCATCCTGACCACCAATATTACGATGGTCAATTCGGGCAGTCCGGATACGGCCGCCAAGCCGATTACGATTGACACCCAGGGGTTTACGCTCTCCGGCTCGGGCATACAGGCCCTTACCCTCCCAACAACCGGCAGCATGTATACACTGGTCGGCAACTTCAAGGGCAGCGATGGGGCCGCGTCGAGCAGCGCGGGTGTTCAAGCCTCGTTTGGCTCATCGATGACCAATAACGGCACCATCCAGGGAGGAAACAGCCAAACAGGAGGCGGTGGCCCCGGCGTGCTGGTGGGAACCTCTGGCGGGGCGAAGACATTCGTCAACAATGGGACTATCCGTGGCGGAACCGGACCAGCCAACGGCGTCGGCTCCAGCGGCGCGGGAATCTTTGTTCGAAATGCAACCACGAACCCGATCGTCAATACCGGCACCGGCACGATCGAGGGCGGCGCCGGAGCGGCGGCAATCGTCCTGAATCAAGCCACCTCGGCTTACAGCTTCGTCAACAGCGGCACGATCAAGGCCGGCGCCGGCGCCAATGCGATCCAGTGGTCCAGTTCCGTTACCCCGACGACGGGCTCACTCACCCTGGAGCTGCAGGCCGGCTCGGTGATTGAAGGTAATGTCGTCGCCAACGCCAACGCGCTCACCGATACGTTGCGCCTCGGCGGCACGACCAACGCCGCATTCGACGTCTCGGCCATCGGCGCCACGGCGCAGTACCGGAACTTTGACACATTCCAGAAAACCGGCACCAGCACTTGGACGCTGACCGGCACGGGCACCGCCACCACCAACTGGGACATCCAGCAAGGCACGCTGCAGCTTGGCAATGGCGGCACCAGCGGCTCTATCATCGGCGACGTGAACAACAATGGCACGTTCGCCTTCAACCGCAGCAATGAGCTGACCTATGGCGGCATCATCAGCGGCAGCGGAATGGTGCGCCAGATCGGCGGCGGAACGACGATCCTTACCGGCGCCAACACCTATAGCGGCGGCACCGCCATAGACGGCGGCACGCTTCAGGTCTCCGAGGACGGCAATCTTGGCGCGGCCTCGGGCAGTCTGACCTTCGACGGTGGCACACTGCGGACGACAGCGAGCTTTGCCACTAACCGCGATGTGCTGATCAGTTCGACGGGCGGGTTCGACACGGCGGCGGGCACGCAGCTGGACCTTTCCGGCCAGGTGACCGGCTCAGGCATGCTGGTCAAGAACGGCGCCGGCACGCTGAATGTCACCAGCTATTCCAACAACTACACCGGCGGCACCGTCGTCAATGCGGGTACGCTCGCCGGCAATACGGTGGCGATCCGCGGCGACATTCTGAACAATGGCGCCGTCTCGTTCCTCGACCTCGGCCCCAACACCTTCAGCGGAAACATCTCCGGAACGGGCAGCCTCGACGTCGAAGGTATCGGCACGCTGACCCTGACTGGCACCAACACCCACAGTGGCGGCACCACGGTCGGGGTGGGCAAGAGCATCTCCGTGGCGTCGGACCAGAATCTGGGCGCGGCGACAGGTCTGCTGACGCTCGACGGCGGCGAACTTGGCACCACGGCGAGCTTCGCCATGAGCCGCGACATCAGCCTCACTGCCGCCTATGGCTATTTCCGCACGGCGACGGGCACGACGCTGACCGTTAACGGCGAGTTGAGCGGAGCAGGCGGCCTCTACAAAGAAGGCGCCGGCACCATGGTTCTGAACGGCGACAGCATTTATACCGGCCGCACCACGGTCGATAGCGGCAAGCTTGTCGTCGAGGGATCGCTCGGCAACACCGAGACGACGGTCAACAGCGGCGGCACGCTCGGCGGCTCCGGCTCGATCGGCGGCGCGGTGATCGTCGCCGACGGCGGCACGCTGGCGCCGGGCTCCAGCCCCGGTACACTGACGATCGGATCGCTTAGCCTGAGTTCCGGCTCGACCCTCGACTACGAGCTTGGCCAGGCCGGCGTGGTCGGTGGCGGCGTCAACGATCTGATCGTGGTGACCGGCGCCCTGACGCTGGACGGCAGCCTCGACATTACCGATGTCGGCGGCTTCGGCCCCGGCGTCTACCGGCTGATCAACTATGGCGGCGCGCTTACCGACAATGGTCTCGAACTCGGCGATTTGCCGGTCGGCGTCACGGCTGCCGACCTGACGGTGCAGACCTCCGTCGCCAACCAGGTCAATCTGATCAGCAGCGTCGGCAACGACCTCTTGTTCTGGGACGGCGACGCGGCCGGCAATGCCAACAATGATCTGGTCGACGGTGGCAACGGCACCTGGACGGCGACAAGCCTGAACTGGACGACGAGCACCGGCCTGGTCGACGCAGCGATGAAGCCGCAGCCCGGCTTCGCCATCTTCCAGACGCTCGGCGGCATCGTCACCGCCGACGACGGCGCTGGCGCGCTGGAGGTTACCGGCATGCAGTTCGCCGCCGATGGCTACCGCATCGAAGGCGACGCCATCACGCTTGCCGGCGCTGGCGGCGAGAGCATCATCCGGGTCGGTGACGGCACGGTCGCCGGAGCAGGCTATACCGCCACCATCGCCTCCGTGCTGACCGGGGCGAGCAGCCTCACCAAGACCGATGCGGGCACGCTGGTGCTTTCGGGCGCCAACACCTACACCGGCGGTACCAACGTCTCCGGCGGCGTGCTTTCGGTTGCGGCCGATAACAATCTCGGCGACGCCGCTGGCGGCCTGACGCTTTCCAGCGGCACGCTGCGCAACACCGCCGCCTTCTCCTCGGCGCGCGGTGTCACGCTTTCGGCGGCCGGCGGCACCTTCGACACCGTGGCCGACCTCACCCTTTCCGGCGCGATCTCGGGTGCCGGCAGCCTCGCCAAGACAGGCTCCGGCACGCTGACCCTCACGGGAGCGAACAGCTATGGCGGCAACACGCTGGTGGACGCCGGCACGCTGATCGGCAATGCGGCTTCGATCCGTGGCGACATCGGCAATGCCGGTACGGTCGTGCTCGACCAGGCGGCGGATGCCAGCTTTGCCGGCGATATCTCCGGCACCGGCACGATGGTGAAGGACGGCGCCGGCGCGCTGACGCTGACCGGTACCTCGCTGCTCGACTGGACCATCGATCAGGGTGGCCTCGTCTCGGCGGCCGAGCGCTTCGGCGGCGATGTCGCGATCGGCGCGGGGGCCTCCTTCACCTTCGATGGGGAGGCCAATGCGAGCTATGCCGGGGTGCTCTCGGGCGCCGGCACTTTCGTCAAGGACGGGCTGGGCACGGTGGTGCTCGCCTCGGACAACTCAGGCTTCACGGGGGCCACGTCGGTCGTTGGCGGCACGCTTGCCGCGGGCGCGGCCAACGCATTCAGTTCCTCCTCGCAGTTCTCGGTCGCCTCGGGCGCCACGCTCGATCTTGCCGGCACCTCCCAGACGCTTGCCGGGCTGACCAATGCCGGAACGGTGCGCATCGCCGGCGGCGCTCTCGGCAACACGCTGACCATCAGCGGCGATTATGTCGGCAATGGCGGCACCGTCGTCCTCAACACCGCGCTCGGCGGCGACGGCTCGGCGACCGACATGCTGGTGATCGCCGGCGGCACGTCGGGGACGGGCACGCTCGAGGTCGCCAATTTCGGCGGCGCGGGAGATCAAACGGCCGAAGGCATCAAGATCGTCGACATCGGCGGCGTCTCGAACGGCACCTTCTCGCTCAAGGGCGATTATACCTTCGAAGGCGATGCGGCGGTCGTCGCGGGCGCCTATGCCTACAGGCTCTATCAGGGCGGCGTGAGCACGCCCACCGACGGCGATTGGTATCTGCGCTCCGAGCTCGACAACAGCCTGCTTTTCCAGGCCGGCGCACCTGTGTACGAGGCCTATGCGGGCGTATTGCAGAGCTTCAACCAGCTGGGCACGCTGCAGCAGCGGCTCGGCAACCGGTCCTGGACCGTAGAGGCACAAGGCGCCGACGGGATCTCCGATGACGTAAAGGCCGAGGCCGGGATCGGGCTGTGGGGCAGGATCGAAGGCGCCAGCGGCTCCTACGATCCGGCAAGCTCCACCACCGCAACGACATACGACACATCGACCTGGAGGCTGCAGACCGGCGCCGACATGCTTTTGTCCGACAGCGCGGCCGGCCAGCTCATCGGCGGCATCGCCTTCCAGTATGGCACCGTGTCCGCCGACGTCTCGTCGGTGTTCGGCAGCGGGTCGATCGACAGCACCGGCACCGGCGTTTCCGGTTCGCTGACCTGGTACGGCGCGGAAGGCTTCTACCTCGACGGCCAGGCGCAGGTGATCTGGTACGACAGCAATCTCGACTCGGCGACCGCCGGACAGCGGCTCGTCGACGGCAACAACGGCGTCGGCTACGCGCTCGGCGTCGAAGCGGGCAAGCGCATCATGCTCGATCCGAGCTGGTCGCTGACGCCGCAAGCGCAGCTTGCCTGGTCATCCGTCGATTTCGACGCCTTTACCGATACCTTCGGCGCAAGGGTTAGCCTGGATAGCAGCGACAGCCTGCTTGGCCGCCTCGGCCTGTCGCTCGACCACCAGTCGCAATGGCAAGACCACACGGGCCGCGCCGGCCACACGAACCTCTATGGCATCGCCAACCTTTATTATGATTTCGAGGATGGCTCGTCGGTCGACCTGGCCGGCAGCAGCCTCTTCGAGCAGGAACGAGCAGCTCTGGGGCGGTCTCGGCATCGGCGGCACCGTCAATTGGGCCGACGACAAGTTCTCGGTCTTTGGCGAAGCCATCGCCCGGACAGGCCTGGAAGACTTCGGTGACAGTCATGTACTGACCGGCTCGCTCGGCCTCCGGGTCAAGTGGTGAAACAAGTTGGGCATCCAATACCGAAAGTCGGCTTCGGGTCAGTCAGGGACTTCAATCCTGCCTGGTTGAATGTCTGCCGCGCTTTCTAGATGCCAGAATCTGCCATTCCGCTTTCGTGAAGAGTTTCGGGCGCCGGCGGGCGTATGAAAGTCCCCGAGGAAGGAACCCGTGCTACAGGCGAAGGCTATGGAGATTTCGATCTGCTGCTGATGCCGGCGATGGCTGGGGCGTCGCCCGGAGGCACCGAGTTGGATGCGGGCAGGCCGCTTCGTGGCGCCTCCACGCGATGTTGCCAGGACAGTGGGCGGCTGGGCGCGGTCCTGTCGGCGTCAGCAATTATCATGGATACGCGCGGACCCGTTGCCGAAGGCTGGGCGCCTGCGGCTGAACGCCTGCGGCTGAACGCTGGTTTATGGTCGCTCGAACAAAGATTTCACTTTCCGCGGAACGGAGGTTCCAATCTCATGTGAGCTGCTTCAAGCTCGGTCCTGGATCGCGGCAGGGGGCGTGACATGGCGGATCATGATCGGATCGACGGACTGATCGCGGCGGTGCCCGCCGCCCTGGCGCTTCGCGCCGGGCTGGACCTTGGCATCTTCACCCGGCTCGGTGGCGATGTGGCGACTGCCGACAGCCTTGGGGCCGCGCTCAAAGTCGAGCCCGATCGTCTGTCGCGGCTCCTCTATGCGCTCGCCAGCATCGGTCTCCTCGAGGTCGAGGATGGTCGCTTTCGCAACGGAGCCGAAGCGTCGGCCTTCCTCGACGCGTCCAAGCCGACCTATCGCGGCGGCGATCATGCGCTGCTGCGCGAGCTCTGGGGAGCGGACCTTTTGACAGCGGAGTCGCTGCGGCGGAACCGGCCGGCCGCGCTGCACGATTTTTCCGAGGCCGGACCCGAGGCCGCGGCCGCCTTCAGCCGCATGCTCGCACCGGGCGGGGTGATTTTCGGCAGAAACCTGGCCCGGGAGATGGACCTCTCCGCGATCCGTTCGGTGATCGATATCGGCGGTGGCGCCGGGACCATTCTGGTCGGACTTCGCGAGCGGTGGCCACGGATTACGGCGACGCTGATGGAACTCCCAACGGTCGCGGCGGTCGCGCCTTCCATCCTGGCCGAATACGGTGCCGACGACGTGACTGTCGAAGAGGGGGACATAACCGTCGCGCCATCGATCGGCCGGCACGATCTGGCGATCCTGAAGGCCGTCGTCCAGGTCCTTCCGCCGGACCGGGCGCGCAGTGCGATCCTGAACGCGGCGCGTTGCCTCACGCAAGGCGGCGAGATCGCAATCGCGGGGTGGGGCGTCGTCGATGACGACCGCCTCGGCCCGCCCGAGGGTGTCTTTCTCAATCTCACCTTCCTGAACCTCTATCGCCACGGCGAATCCTACACGGAAGGTCAGTATCGCGCCTGGATGACCGAGGCTGGATTGCGCGACATCTCCAGGTCGCGCCTGGCGGATGGCTCCGCCTTGTTTCGTGCGCGCCTCGGCTGAAGATCAGATTGGCCATGGAGTTCGTGGCCTGATTGCGGGTTCTCAGCCCTTCCGCTTCTCCACCTCCGCCTTCCTCAGCAGGAACCGCTGGATCTTGCCGCTTGGCGTCTTCGGCAGTTCGGCGACGAAATCGATCTCGCGCGGATAGGCGTGCGCCGAAAGCCGTTTGCGGACATGCTGGGCCAGCTCCTCGGCAAGCTCGGGGCTGCCCTGGTAGGCTGGCGCCAGGATGACGAAGGCCTTGACGATTTCGGTGCGCTGCGGATCGGGCACGCCGACCACGGCCGCCTCGTTGACCGCAGCGTGTTCGATGAGCGCGCTTTCGACGTCGAAGGGGCCGATGCGGTAGCCCGACGAGGTGATGACATCGTCGGCGCGGCCGATGAAGGAGACCGAGCCGTCCGGTTCGTATTCCACCGTGTCGCCGGTGCGGTAATAGCCGCCCGCGACCGCCGGCGTCTCGGCCTGGTGATAGCCGCCGAACCAGCGCAGCGGCGAGTTGGCGATATCGACGGCGAGGATGCCGGGCTGGTTGGGACCGAGTTCGTTGCCGGCCTCGTCGAGCACCACCATGCGGTAGCCCGGCATGGCGAAGCCGGCCGAGCCCGCGCGCACCGTATGCGCCAGGCCATGGTGGTTGTTGACCATCATGCCGTTCTCGGTCTGGCCGTAATGGTCGTGGATGGGGGCGGCGAGATGGGTGTCGAACCAGCGGATCACTTCCGGATTGAGCGGCTCGCCGGCGCTGCTCACGACACGCAGGCGGCCCTTTATGCTGGCGGCGGCCTCCGGCCCTTCGGCCAGCAGCAGGCGGAAGGCGGTGGGCGAGCCGGCGAGGCTGGTGACGCCGAGCCGCTCGATGATTTCGTAGGTACTCCTGGCCGTGAAGGCGCCCTCGTTGAAGGTCGTGGCGATGCCAAGCAGCAGCGGGCCCGTGATGGCGTAATAGAGGCCGTAGGCCCAGCCTGGGTCGGCGATGTTCCAGAAGACGTCGTCGGCGCGCAGCCCGATCGCGTCGCGCATATAGGCGCCGAAGGCGAGCAGGGCGCTGAGCGGCACCGGCACGCCCTTGGGCAGGCCCGTCGTGCCTGATGTCGACATCATCATGAACAGGTCGCCGCCCTTGCGCATGACGGGTTCGCAGTCCGGGGAGGCGGCGGCGAGGGCGGCGCGGAAATCGATGTCGCCTTGGGGCAAGGCATCACTGGGGCCAAGAATAGTGGCGATAGGCGGGCGGTTCTCGATCTCGTCGAGCTTGCCGCGATTGGCCGGGTTGGTCACCACCAGCCTGGCGCCGCTGTAGCCCAGGCGATGCTCGATCGCCTTCGGCCCGAAAGCGGTGAACAACGGCTGGTAGACGGCGCCGATGCGCCAGGTGCCGAGGATGAGCGCCACCAGTTCGGGAATGCGCGGCAGCATGCCGGCGACGACATCGCCGGGGCCGACGCCCAGCCCCTTGAGCATATTGCCGACGCGGCCCGACATATCGGCGAGGTCATCGAAGCTGAACAGCCGGAGTTCGCCGGCGGCGGAGATCGCGCGCAGCGCCAGCCGGTTCTGCCCGGTATGGCGGCCGCAGCATTCGACATACGCATTGATGCCGGTCGCCGGGTCACCGTCGAGCCGGGCGATCTCATCCTCGATGCGAAAGCGCGAAACGGCATCCCCGTAGCGCGGCAGGCCGGCTTGTGTGCTGGTCATGTCAGTCCTCCCTGGCGGCGCCCCATCTCCCCATGGCGCGCTGTCGCGACAACAATGCCATCAGATGGCGCCGATGGGCAACGACGGAAGCCTATCTCTTTGTTTTGACGCAATTCCCAAGGGAAAACGTCAAGCGTTTTCCCGGGAAAAACGCCACACACATTCCTGGAATTGCCCTTACAAGTTCGCCTCGGCGAAGATGGGGGCCGCCCAGTCGAGGAAGACGCGCAGGCGCGGCGAGAGTTGCCGGTTTTGCGGGTAGAGCGCCGAGAGCGTCGTCGGCGATGGCGGGTAGTCGGCCAGCACCTCGATGAGCGTGCCGTCGGCAAGGTCCTTCTCGAAGCGATAGCGCGGCGCCTGGATGAGGCCGAGGCCAAGGCGCGCCAGGTCGGCGGCGGTGTCGGAATTGTTGGCGGCGACGCGGCCCGGCAATCGGACCTCGCGCGTCTTGCCGCCGACGGTGAACTCGAAGGGCAGCACCTCGCCGGTGCGCGACGAGACGAAGCCCACCGCCTGGTGGCCGTCGAGCGCATCGGGGGAGGCGGGTGTGCCGTGGCGTTCGAGATAGGCGGGACTGGCGCAGGTCATCTCGCGGATCATCCCCAGCCGGCGCATGATCATGCCGCTGTCGGGAGGCTCGCCGACGCGGATGACGCAATCGACGCCCTCGCGCACGAGATCGACCAGCCGGTCGCTCTGGCCGATCTGCAGGTCGATCCTGGCATAGCGGGCGAGGAATTCCGGCAGGCGCGGCAACAGGAAGGTGCGGGTGAGCAGCGTGCTGGCATCGATGCGCAGCAGGCCGAAGGGCTCGGCCTTGCGGAAGGCGGCCTCGGCATCCTCGATCTCGGCCAGGATCGACAGGCAACGTTGATAGTAGGCCTCGCCGTCCTGCGTGGCGTTCACCTGCCGTGTCGTCCGTTCCAGCAGGCGAGCGCCGAGATGTTCCTCGAGCCGCCGGATCGCTTCCGTCGCGGTTGAGCGCGGCAGGCCGAGATCGGCGGCGGCAGCGGTGAAGCTGCGCCGCTCCAGCACGCGAACGAAGAGCCGCATCGTGTCCAGCCGATCCATCGCCTTTGTTCGCAGTTCCCGAATAGTGATGTCAAGTGTGAGTTGATTATCCGGAAGTTGGCCTGGCTTATATCCGTGTCACCAACAAACGGAGAGACTTCCATGGAAACTGAGCAAAAAAGAACGGGCCAGCAAACCAGAACAGCGATCGTGACCGGCGCCTCCAAGGGCATCGGTGCGGCGATCGCGCGGCGGCTCGCCCGTGACGGCATCGCCGTCGTCGTCAACTACGCACGGGGCCGCGCCGAGGCCGAAGCGCTTGTCGGCGCGATCGAGGCCGATGGCGGCAAGGCGATCGCCGTGCAGGCCGACATCGCCGACCCGGCTGGCATCGCAACACTTTTCGACGCCGGCGAGAAAGCCTTCGGCGGCGTCGATATCCTCGTCAACAATGCCGGCATCATGAAGCTGTCGCCGATCGCCGCGACCGACGATGCGTCGTTCGACACGCAGGTCGCGATCAATCTCGGCGGTGTGTTCCGTGGCATGCGCGAGGGCGCGAAACGCCTTCGCGACGGCGGCCGCATCGTCAATTTCTCGAGCAGCGTCGTCGGCCTGTACCAGCCGGGCTACGGCGTCTACGCCGCCACCAAGGCAGCGGTCGAGGCGATGACGCATATCCTCGCCAAGGAGCTTGGCGCGCGCGGCGTCACAGTCAACGCCGTGGCGCCCGGACCGGTCGAGACGGCGCTGTTCACGGACGGCAAGAGCGCGGCGCAGATCGAGGCCATTGGCAAGATGATCCCGCTCGGCCGGCTCGGCCAGCCCGACGATATTGCCGGCGTGGTCTCGTTTCTGGCCGGGTCGGACAGTGGCTGGATCAACGGGCAAATCATCCGCGCCAATGGCGGCGTGATCTGAGGAGGCAATGATGCAAAAGACAATCCTGATCACCGGCGCCTCCAGCGGTTTCGGCGCGATGACGGCTCGGGCGCTCGCAAGGGCCGGCCACACGGTCTATGCCTCGATGCGCGACCCCTCGGCGCGTGTAGCTGCGGTCGCCGAGATGGAAAAATTCGCTCGTGACGAGGGTGTGACGCTGAAGACCGTCGCGCTCGACGTCACCTCGGATGCCTCGGCGCAAGCGGCGATCCGGCAGATCCTGGGCGAGGCCGGCCGGCTCGACGTGCTGATCCACAATGCGGGGCATATGGGGTTCGGACCGGCCGAGGCGTTCTCGCCCGAACAGCTGGCGCAGCTCCATGACGTCAATGTCGTCGGCACGCAGCGCGTCAATCGCGCGGCCCTGCCGCATATGCGCTCTCTCGGCCGGGGCCAGATGATCTGGGTCGGCTCGAGCAGCACGCGCGGTGGCACGCCGCCGTTCCTGGCGCCCTATTTCGCGGCCAAGGCGGGCATGGATGCGATGGCGCAGAGCTATGCGCTGGAACTCGCCCGCTTCGGCATCGAAACGACGATCGTGGTGCCCGGCGCCTTCACCAAGGGCACGGAGCATTTCCACCATGCGGCGGCACCAGCCGACACCGAGCGCGCCGGCCTCTATTGGTCCGGTCCCTACGCCGATGTCGACCAAAAGGTGCTGAAGGGGTTGGCGGCCCTGGAGCCGATGGATGCCGACCCGGCCGAGGTCGCGACGGCAATCGTCGATCTCGTGGCGATGCCGCACGGCAGCCGACCGCTACGCGTGCATATCGACCCCTCCGATGATGGCGCCGCCATCGTCAACGGTGTTGCCGACCGCGTGCGGGCGCAACTCATGGAACGGATCGGCCTTGCCGACCTGCTCCATCCCAAAGCCTGAAATCCAATCTCAAGAAGCAAGGAGACGATCATGCCATTCGCAAACATCAAGGTGCCGCAGGCCGCACTCTCCAGGGCGCAGAAGGAAGACCTCATCCACCGAACCACGGCCATGTTCGTCGATTTTTTCGGTGAAGTCGCCAGGCCCACCACGATGGTGCTGGTGGAAGAGGTCGCCGACGGCGGCTATGGCCGGGCCGACGAAGTGTTCGTCGTGCCGGAGGCCTATCGCGCCAAGGAATAGGCGGGAGCGGCCCATGCAGTGCTCGACAGTCGTCATATGACGACTGGTCGCCGCGGACGCTAACGTCCACTCTGTCCGCGGGGCTGCATGTCGGTTCCCTGAAAACCGATGCCCCCTTTGGGGCGACATGCGCCAGGCGGGGGCCAGGTGGACAGCCCCGAGCTGTCCACCTGTCTCGGGCCTCCGCCTCTCCTGACTTTTCAAGACACCAGGCTCAGCGGCCGTGCTTCGGCGTCGTCGAGCCGTTCGGTTTTCCCCGCGGTCCGATAGCGCTTGGGCGCGGTGCCGGTGGCGCGCTTGAAGGCGTTGCTGAAGGCGCTTTCCGAGGTGTAGCCGAGCGAGCGGGCCAGTACCGCCACGGGCGTGTCTTCCTCGCGCAAGGCGCGCTCGGCCAGATGCATGCGCCATTGCGTCAGGTAGGCCAGCGGCGCGACGCCGGCGGTCCGCCTGAAATGGAAGGCAAAACTGGTGCGCGACATGGCGGCGGCCTTGGCGAGGTCCTCCAGATGCCAGTCGCGGCCGGGATCGCCATGCATCAGCCGCAGCGCCGGTGCCAGGCGCGGATCGGCGAGCGCGCGCAGCCAGCCGGCGGGCATCAGGCTCGACGTCTGCAGATGCGCCCGCAACACCTGGATGAACAGCAATTGCGCCAGCTGCGCCGAGGCAAGGCTGGCGCCGGGCTGGCCATCCGCTTGCTCGCGCACCAGCTGGTCGAGGATCCAGCGCAGGATCGTGGCTTGCGGCGACGAGGCCTGGATGTGGATCCAGGGCGGCAAGACATCGGCCAGCAGCCGCCCGCTCGCCTGGTCGAGCAGGACATGGCCGCCAATATGCGCGAAATCCTCGCCGTCGCCGAGCTGTGCGATCTTGCGGCCTGAGAACACCGCCATGGCGTCGAGCGGCGGCACCGACAGGTCGCTGGCAAGGATGAAGGAGCGCCGCGAGGCGAGCAGCAGCACGTCGCCTGTTTGCGCATGCACCGGCTCGTCCTCGCCCTCGAGGCGGATCCAGCAACTGCCCTTCACCACGGCGAAGAACTTGATTTTTTCGGGTGCCGGAAAGCGCAGCGCCCATGGCCCGCCGGCGGTGAAGCCGCCCGTCACCATGGTTTGCGCGCTGGTGAATTTGAGGATGTCGGAGAAGGGATCACCGGTCATTCCGTACTCTCACGCAATTTATGCGGATTTTCAAGCATTCACAATCCGGGCGCGGGCGCATAGCTGAGGTCGATCAATTGTAGGAGGTCGACATGAAAGATGAACTGGTGCTGGTGACCGGCGGCTCAGGCTTCATTGCATCGCATTGCATGCTGAAGCTGCTCGACGCCGGCTATCGCGTGCGCACGACGGTGCGTTCGCTCAAGCGCGAAGCGGAGGTGCGCGCGATGCTGAGGGAAGGCGGCGCCGAACCCGGCGACCGTCTGTCCTTCGTCGCCGCCGACCTGACCGCGGACGCCGGCTGGGCGGAGGCTGTCGCCGGCTGCGCCTATGTCATGCACGGTGCTTCACCAACACCCTCCGGCAGCCAGACGCGCGAGGAGGAATGGGTGCGGCCAGCCGTCGACGGCGTGCTGCGGGTGCTCAAGGCCGCGCGCGACGCCGGCGTGAAGCGTGTCGTGCTGACCTCGGCCATCGGCGCGGTCGCCATGGGCCACAAGCCGCAGACGCGGCCCTTCAACGAGACGGACTGGTCCGACCTCAGCGGCGCCATCGCGCCGTATCAGAAATCGAAGACGCTGTCGGAACGCGCCGCGTGGGACTTCATTGCTCGCGAGGGCGGTGGCCTCGAATTATCCGTCGTCAATCCGGTCGCGGTGCTCGGCCCTGTGCTCGCCGCCGATTACTCGCATTCGATCGGGCTGATCAAGCGGCTGATGGACGGCATGCCCGGCTGTCCCCGGGTTAATTCCGGCTATGTCGACGTGCGCGACCTGGCCGATCTGCACCTGCTGGCGATGACCAGTCCTGCGGCAAAGGGCGAGCGTTTCATCGGCATTTCGGGCCACAGCCTGTGGATGGCCGAAGTCGCGAAAGTGCTGCGCCGGCGCATGGGCGCGGCGGCCAGCAAGGTGCCGACCCGGGAGATTCCCAACTGGGTGATCCGCCTGCTGGCGATGCGCGGCGATCCGACGACGAAGATGCTGGCCAGGCATCTCGGCGTGATGATGGACGCCACCAGCGAAAAGGCGACGCGCCTGCTCGGCTGGACGCCACGCCCGGCCGAAGAGGCGATCGTCGCCACGGCCGAGAGCCTGGTGCGGCTGGGGTTGGTGGGGTCGAGAGCGGCATAGGCATAGGCCTCCCTCAACCGCCCTTGGGCATCCCAAGCCAGTCAGCCGCCACCTCAGCAAACAGCCAGTCGCGGAATGCCCTGGCCTTTTTCTGCCGCGGCGCGCCGTCGGGATGGACGAGGTAGTGGCTGGCCGCCGATTTCAGCGCGAGGTCGAAGGGCCGCACCAGCCGCCCTGCCGCGAGATCGGCCGAGACCAGCGCGCCGCGGCCGAGCAGCACGCCTTCGCCATGCACGGCGGCCTCGACGCGAAGGTGGCGGAATCGAAGCGCACGCCGCGTTTGGGGTCGATGCCGTCGACGCCGGCCTGTCGCAGCCATGTCGCCCAGTCGATGCGAAAAGCGTAAGCAATCGCTGCGGCATTTGAGCAACACGTCCGGGCAAATCCTGCGCGCCATGGCGCGGCAGGGGCAAGGTCGCGCCGTTGCCCAAAAAGCGCTATCACCGTGAAAAACATGATAAAAATATTCATCTATTTAGCCGCGGCCGTTCCCTGATTCGAAAAATCATTCTAACCTGTTGCCATTGCAGGATAATTTCAGAACCCGTAGGGATGGCGATCAACGGCTTGCCTGGTGACAGGATGCAAGCCAACTCACAGTTGTTGTATCCGTCCAATGGCTACTGATCGTCATTTCCAAAGCCGCTCGCGGCTCTCGTGCAGGCGCAAGCGATCATTGTCGACCGACGCGTTGGGGCCGCCCCGGTTCGCGGAGGCCGCGTGAGGTGGGATCCGCACGGCCTGTTCGTCAGGCATGCGCGCGAGATCGACCGGTTCCTGCGCCGTCGTGGCCATACGCCAGAGACCGCCGCCGACCTGACGCAGGACACGTTCGTGCGGGTGATGACGGCGATGCCGAACGGCGAGGGCGAAAACCCGCGCGCGTATCTGTGGCGCGTCGCCCGCAACCTTTCGACCGACCTCAAGCGGCGCGAACGCGTCGTCGAGCACGTGCATCTGGCCGATGACGACTTCCAGCGCATCGCCGACAGCGCGCCTTCGGCCGAGACTGTCGTCTATGACCGGCAGCGGCTGGCGATTGTCGAGAAGGCGCTGCTGGAACTGCCGCAGCGCACGCGCATGGCCTTCGAGATGCACCGGCTGGGCGAGAAGACGATGAGCGAAGTCGCCGTCGAGCTCGGGCTTTCGACGTCGCGGACCTGGACGCTGATCCGCCGCGCCTACCAGCACCTGCGCGCGCGCCTCAACGAGGATGTGCCGCGATGATTGCCGACGGCACCGCAAGTCGCGGCAGGAAATTGCCGCCGTTCATTCGTTTCAATTGCTGGAGGGTGGATTTGGCCTTCGGAAGCAGGGCGCTGGCGGGTTTGCAGTGGCATGATTGAGGACATCAGCGACGACGACAGGCTTTTCGAGGAGGCGGCCGACCTCGTCATCCGCCTGCAGAACGAGCCGGCCAATCCGGTCGCGCGCGAGCTGATCCAGAACTGGCGTGCCCGCGGCCCAGCGCATGAAGCGGCCTGGGCGGAGGTTGCTGAAATCCACGGCATGGCCGGCAAGGTGTTCGAGGTCCGCCGCAAGGCCGCGAGCAGCGTGGAAGGCGTGTCACGGCGCAAGGTCATACTGACGGGTCTTGCCGGGCTGGCCGCGCTCGGCAGCGGCGCGCTCTATGGGCCGGACCTGCTGATCCGCCTCAAGGCCGACCAGATCACGTCGACGGCGGAGCTGCGCCGCGTCACCCTGTCCGACGGCAGCGTCGTCACGCTCGGCCCCAACAGCGCCATGCGCAGCGCGCTCACGCCCGATCTGAGGCGGGTCGAGCTGCTGGCCGGCATGGCCTTCTTCGAGGTCGCGGCGGATGCCGCCAGACCCTTCCAAGTGCAGATGGAGACGCTGACGTCGACCGCGCTCGGCACCGCTTTCGATGTCAGCCGAGATGCCGGGCTGCTGACGGTGTCGGTGGCGCATGGGCTGGTCGAGGTGGCGATGCCCGCTTCGCCGCTGGCGCGGACGCAGAGGCTTTCCGGCGGCGAATGGCTGGCGCTCGACGACAGCACGCTCGCCGTCGAGCGTGGAACCCGTGACGCCGGGCAGATCGCGGCGTGGCGCGACGGGCTGATCGTCGCCGAGCGCGAGACGGTGGCTTCGGTCGTGGCCAGGATCGCGCGCTGGCAGGCCGGCCGCGTGGTGATCGCCGATTCCGGGCTTGGCGCAGGGCGCATCAGCGGCGTGTTCGACCTCGGCAATCCACTCGCCGCGCTGGAAGCGGTCGTGCAGCCGCACAACGGCAAGGTACGGCGGATATCGCCGTGGCTGACCGTTATTTCATCGATCTGAGAATTGGTCATCGACCTGAGAGATTGGTCATCGATCTGAAAAAATTCGGGCCGAGGGGAGAAAATCCGAACCCCCCGTTCGTTTGATCTCACAGGGGTTGCCGTCAGCCGCTGCCAACAGGTCTCCCTTCCACAAAATGAAAATGGAGCGGCTGGGCCATGGGGCTGGGGCAGAAGACTGGTGCGACAAGAGGATTTGGACGAAGGCTGCTGATCGCGGCGCTGCTGTCATCGACGGTGGGCGCGGCAATGGTTGCCGTGCAAGGGGAGGCGCATGGGCAATCCGCGCAGCAGGCGACCTTCAACATTCCGCCCGGCTCGCTTTCGGGCGCGCTGGCGGCTTTCGGCAGGCAGGCCGGGCTGCAGGTCACCTATCTGCCCGAGATCGCCGCCGGCAAGCGGTCGCCCGGCGTCTCCGGCGCGGCGGCACCTGGTGCGGCGCTGGCGCGGATCCTGCAGGGCACGGGCCTGACCCATGCCTTCACCGGCGCCAACACGGTGACGATCAGCGACAGGGTCGCCGCCGCGCACGCGCCGGCGGCGGGCGCGGTGGACGGTTTGACGCTCGACCCGATAACCGTCATCGCCGGCGGCGGCAGTCCCGGCGAGGAACCGTACAGAACAGCGGCTCCCACCGCCTACATTTCAGGCGAAACCATCGAGCGGTTCCGCGGCTCGAGCCCGGCCGACATTTTTCGCGGCACGCCGGGTGTGATGTCGGGCGAGGCGCGCAACGGCGCCGGTTCCATCGACGTCAACGTGCGCGGCATGCAAGGCATGGGCCGCGTCAACGTCACCGTCGACGGGGCGGAAAACTCGCTGCAGGTCTATCAGGGCTACCAGGGCATCTCGAACCGCACCTTCGTCGATCCGGACCTTCTGGGCGGTGTCGACATCACCAAGGGCTCGGATGTCGCATCCTACGGCATTGCCGGCACCGTCGCCATGAGGACGTTGAACCCGTCCGACATCGTCGAGGACGGCAAGACATTCGGGGTGCGGCTGAAGGGCGGCTTTGGCTCCAACACGAGCACGCCCCAGCCTGGCGACAAGGCCGGCTATCTCATCAGCAACCCCCTTGGCTCCACGAATGATCCGAATTCGGGTTATGGAGTGATCACACCCTCCGGAACCGGACTGGATCGGCCAGGCTTGCTGAAGCCCACGCAGGGCTCGGCCAGCATCGTCGCGGCGGTCAAGCAGGAGGACTTCGACTTTCTCGTCGGCTATGCCTATCGTGACCAGGGCAACTACCACGCCGGCAAGTACGGCCCCCACGCCAATCCCGTCAGAACAGGTCCCCAGCCTTACTGCTATGCGAGCGGTGAATGCCCATCCTATCTCCTCTACAGGGACTATGTCGTGAACACCGGCATCGCCAATTATCGCCCCGGCGAGGAAGTGCTCAACACGCAGCTTCAATCCCAGTCCTGGATCACCAAGGGCACTTGGCGTTTCGGTGACGGACAGAGCCTGCAATTTGGCTATACCGGCTTCCGCAGCGAGGCCGGCGACCGGCTGGCTTCAGCGCTCGGCAGCGCCACCGGACAGGCGGTCCAGCAGGCCCAGACAACCGGCACCAAGGTCGACACCGGCACGCTGCGCTACCGCCTCAATCCGGAAGGCAACGACCTGCTCGATCTCACCGCCAATCTGTGGGTGACCAATCTCGAGCTGCGCAACCCGCCGCGCAACGCCTATGGCCAGCGGCCCCCGGGTGTGCCGGCGGACTACCGCACGGGCTCCGATACGGTGATGTGGGGCGGCGAGGTCTCCAACAAGTCCAAATTCGTCACCGACTATGGCGCGCTCGATTTCACCTACGGCCTGACCTACCGCAACGAGGACACCAAGCCGAGCGAATTGACCGACACGATCGAAGGCTGGCTCAACCTGCGCGACGCCGAGCGGCAGGAGGCGGCGGGTTATGCCAAGCTGGCCTACAAGCCGGTGGACTGGCTGACGCTGAATGCCGGCCTGCGCTATTCGCAGTTCTGGTCGCATGACCGGCGCACGCAGGCCAACTCACCCGATCAGTTGAACGCCAAGCCCGACCGCCACGACGGCGGCTTCAGCCCGTCGGTCGGCGTGACGGTCGAGCCGTTCGACGGCACGCAGTTCTATGTCAACTATTCCAATGCCTTGCGCTTTCCCAGCCTGTTCGAGTCGGTCTCGGCCTTCACCATCATCCCCAATCCGAACCTCGGTCCGGAGCGCTCCAGCAATTGGGAGCTTGGCATGAATGTCCACAGGAACGGCCTGTTCACCGATACCGATACCGGCATGCTCAAGCTCGGCTACTTCAACTGGAACGTGAAGGATTATATCGCGCGCTCGTTCCGGTCGTTCCAGGGCGACGGCTACACCTGGTACGGCATGCAGGTCTACAACATCGACCGCGCCAGATTCTCCGGCGTGGAATTGTCCGGCCGCTACGAGGTCGGCGACTTCGCGGCGGATTTCGCGGCCAACTACTATCTCAATGTCGAGTTCTGTCAGCTGAACGGCGCCTGCGACACAAAGACGATGTATGGCGACTACGCCACCAACCAGGTGCCGCCAAAATATTCGCTCGACCTGACGCTGACGCAGAAATTCCTCGAGGACAGGCTGACGCTGGGCGGCAGGGCTTCCTATGTCGGGCCGCGCGTCATCGGCCACGGCCAGGTGACCAGCCAGGGGCTTAGCCAGTTCATTTCGCTGGTCAAATGGGATCCCTACACGCTGGTCGATGTCTTTGCCGAATACAAGCTGACGGCGAACCTGACGGCGACAGCGCGGATCGAGAACCTGTTCGACAGGTACTATGTCGATCCGCTTGGGCTGGTGACCGAGCCGGGACCGGGGCGGACGTTTTATGGGTCGCTGACGGCGAAGTTCTGAGGGCATCGCACAAAGGTCGCGGAGTGGGGCGGGCGTCGTCGGCACCGTGGCGGTTGACCGCGCCGCCCATCCGGCCGATAGGTCCGCGCGAACAGCCCGAGACCTGCAATGACCGACCTCAACGATGCCCCCTATACCGCCTGGCAGGACGATGTCCGCCAGGGCGTGCGCCATGTACGCGACCTCGCCGCCCTGCCGCTTTCGCCCGCCGAGCGCCAAGCCGCGCTGGAGGCCGCCAGCCGGCACAAGGTGCGTGCGCCGAAAGCCTATCTCGACCTGATCGACTGGAACGACCCAGGCGATCCGATCCGCGCGCAGGTCATCCCGTCACCGGGCGAACTGGTGGAAACGGAGGGCGAGCTTGGCGATCCGATCGCCGACCATGATTTCAGCCCGGTGCCCCGGTTGACGCATCGCCATGCCGACCGGGTGCTGTTGTTCCCGACCTATCAGTGCGCGGTCTATTGCCGGTTCTGCTTCCGCAAGGAATCGCTGACCTCGATCGGCCGCGGCTATACGCGCGAGGCGCTTGAGCCGGCGCTGGCCTATATCGCGGACCATTCCGAAATCCGCGAGGTGATCCTGACCGGCGGCGACCCGCTGTCGCTGCCCGACAAGGCGCTGGCCGAGATCGTCGCGCGCATCGAGGCCATCCCGCATGTGCGGCTCTTGCGCATCCACACGCGCGTGCCGGTGGTGCTGCCGGCGCGCATCACATCAGGGCTGGTCGAAGCGCTGCAGGGCCGGCTGATGGTCACCGTCGTCACCCATTTCAACCACGCGCGCGAGATCACAGACGCCACCGAGGCGGCCTGCCGGAGGATGCGGCAAGCCGGCTTCGTGCTGCTCAACCAGAGTGTTCTCCTGAAAGGCGTCAATGACAGCGTCGAGGTGCTGGAAGAGCTCTGCCGCGAGTTGATGTACCGGCTCGGGGTAAAACCCTACTATTTGCACCATGGCGATCTCGCGCGCGGCATGGCCCACCGCCGCACCACGATCGCGCAGGGCCAGGCGCTGGTGGAAGCGCTCAGGGCTAGGCTCTCGGGCATCTGCAATCCCGTCTATGTGCTCGATCTGCCGGAAGGCGGCGGCAAGGTGCCGCTCGGACCGTGCCCTGTCGAGGGCCGCGACGGGGAGAACTGGCGGATACGCGGGCTGGATGGGAAGGTGAGGGAGTATCGGGAGATTCTGGCCGAATAGGGCGGTGCGCTATTCCCCGACGAACGCCAGCACGACCACGCGCGGGGCAATGCGGTAGACGAGGCTGGCGCTACGACCGGTCGTTGTCGTCGCGTAGCCGGCGTTCAGGTCGACGGCGATATCCTCGTAGCCCAGCACCTGGTGGTCCAGCGGATAGACGGCCTTGTAGACCGCTTCCTTGGCGGCAAAGAGGATGCGGCCGGCAAGACGCTGGTCGGCTGAGCCCATCCGGTCCGCGCCGGTTGCAACGAGCGCGAAAATGTCATCGGGCAGAGGCAGCGTCGGCTCGACGTCGATGCCGAGCGAGAGGATCCGGCCGACCGTCGCGACCGCCGCCACGGCCATGTCGTCGTCATGGGCGAGCGAACCAATTGTCCCGTCCGGCCAGACCGGAGCACCGGATGGCGCGCGCGGGATGGCGACGTTCTTGATCCCGATGTCGGCCAGCAGCCGGTGCGCGATCCATCGCGCCGCGCCGCTCGCCCGCCGCATTGCCGGCCGGCGCGCCGGAATGGAGCGCGCCTCCTCGGGCAAAAGATGGGTCTCGTCGCCTTCGCGTATGAGCCGGCATCCGGTGCGGACCCCATACGGGGCGAGGGCGGCCAGCGCTTGGGCCAAGGAGGTTTCCTCGGGCAGATCCGGAGGCGAAGGATTTACGGCAGGCGTCATCGATCGCCCATCGATGCCGGCAAGGCGAGGTTGGCGATCATTTCGCCATCCTCGTCGAGCCCTTCTTCCACGAAACCGGCGGCGCGGTAGAGCTGGCGTGCCGCTTCATTCTCCGGCTCATAGCAGATGGAAACGTGCCTGATGTGGCCGAGCCCGCCGATTTCGCGCAGCACCTCGCGCAGCGCGGCCTTGCCGTAGCCTTTGCCCTGGCTGGCGCGGTCGATCATGAACCGATAGATGCGCGCCTCGTCATCATCGCGTGGCGCCTCGTACATCAGGAACCCGACAACATGATCCCCGGCCATGATCGCGCGCGGCCGCGCGTCGTGATCGGATCTGGCTTCGCGCAGCGAGGCCGCGTTGCTTGCGACGAAATCCATCTGCTCCGGGGCCAGCCGCAGTGCTGTCACCAGCGCGCGATTGGCGGGGGTTACCGGCGCGATCCGGATGTCCGGCGTGCTTCCGGATCGCTCTGTCACATGACCTCCGATGCTCTCGGGATCGAGCGTCAGGATGACGCCGTGGAGCCGTCATCCATGATCGGCTCGACGAAACGATGCAGCTTGGCCGGGTTGCCGCGCCAGATCGAGTTGGGCTCCAGCACTTCGCCCTTCATCACGAAGGAGTCCGCATCGACCATCGATCCCTTGCCCATGACGACGCCGTAATGGACAAAGGCGGACGGTCCGAGCGTGCAACCGTCGCCGATGCGGATGAAGTCCGACTTGAACGCACCTTCTTCCAGCGAATGGGCCTGGATGACGCAGCCCTCGTTGAGCGTGACGTCATCGCCGATCTCCACCAGCGAACGCTCGGTCAGGTTGCTGCCGCCGTCATAGACCCGCTTGCCGACCTTGACGCCCAGCATGCGCAGGATGATCGGCCGAAACGGCGTGCCGGCGAACAGGCGCACGATCGGTGTATCGGCAAGCTTCCAATGGCGTTCGTGGCGCCAGAAGTCGACGTCGTAGATCGTCGTCATCCGCGGCTTCAGCCGCCCAAAGCCAAGGCTTGCCCGCTCGACAAAAATGTAGAACGGAATGGTGATCGCCGAGGTCAGGAGCACGGCGACGAAGAGGGCGACCTCGTTCCATTCGGTGTAGTAGTTCAGCGCGCGGTCCCAGATCGCCAGCGTGGCGAACAGCATGACCCATTGCGTTGCCATGAACAGAAGGATCGTCACCAGGTTGTGGCGGTTCTTGAACGGGATGCGCTGGCGCCGGTCGGCCTCGTCGACGCCGGCGATGAGTTCCTTGTCGCGGTTCACCATGCGCGGGATTTCAAAGGCAGGCGAACCCAGGAGCCCGACATTCTCGCGCACCGGGCCATCGATGGGGATCATCACCTTGGTGCCGAGCAGGACGTTGTCACCCGTGCGGCCATCCGGCGGATAGTAGATGTTGTTGCCGAGATAGTTGCGCTCGCCAATGCGTGTCGGCTCGAGCCGGAACGCCGAGGCGGATTTGTGCACATTGATCATGAACAGCCCGTCGGACACCATGGTCTCGGTGCCGATCTCGCACAGAAGCGGGTTTTCGTGCTGCTGGTTGGAGCCGAAATTGGAGCCGGTCTGCACCACCTTGTTCAGGTTCCAGCCGATGGCGCTCATATAGTGGACGATGGCCGAGCTGTCGCCGAACAGCAGCCCCAGCACGCGCGAGTTGCTCGAAGAATTCGGAGACGGTCTGCAACCAGTAGCGGAAGCCATAGAGCGTGTAGGTGCGGCCCGGCTTCAGGATCAGGCTGAAAACGCGCGGCACAACCGTGGCGGCCAAAAAGGCCACGGCGATATAGCCGAATAGCGTGACCGTGGTGCCGATCGCGACAAGGCCGATCGTCTCCTGATAGTCGTCGCCGACATATTCCCAGTAGCTGTGGAACAGGAGCGGCAGCGGGGTGATGACAGCGAACAGCAGCACCAGCTGGACGGCTTCATAGAGGAAACGCCGGACCTCGTAAGGGTTCGCATTGCGCACCTTGCAATAGTCCGCCGTGGTCGGCACGGCCGGCGATCCGTGCCAGTGCTCGCCGTCGGGAATGCTTTGCCCGCTCTGCAGCGAGGACGAATGGCCGAGCTGGCCGCCGTCGCCGATCGAGGTGTCGATGTCGAGCGTGGAGCCGACGCCGACGAAGGCATCGCGACCAATGGTCAGCGGCCCGGTGTGGATATAGCCGGCCTGGGCCCGATAGCCGAGGATCATCGATTCCTTGCGCAGGATCGTGTTGGCGCCGATCGAAATGAGATCCGTGCAGACGGGCACGGATTTGGATTCGATGACGGCATTGTGCCCGAGCTTGGTGCCCAGCAGTTGCAGATAGATGCTGTAGAGCGGGCTGCCGCGGAACAGCACGACGGGTGCCGTCCGGATCAGTGTCTTGACGATCCAGAAGCGATAGTAACGCCATCCCCAGATGGGGAACGCCTCGGCCTTCCAACGGCCGATGAGCAGCCATTTCGCGGCAACGGCAAAGCCGGACATGCCGAAGAACACGCCGGCCGACAGCGCCACGCACCTGACGTAGAGCTCCAGCGGTTCGTCGAGTGCGTCATAGACCCAGTCGAGGCCGTGGTTGAGGACCCACAGCGCGGCATAGCTATAGAGCAGGTAGAACGAAAGCTGGCCCGCTCCGCAGGTCCAGTAGACAAGGTTCGATGCCTGGCGGGTGAGGACAGGCTCGTTGGTGGCCGTCGTCATCTCTTCCGCCACGCTCAGATGCTTGGCCAGGCGCGCAACGGTCGGATAGAGATAGATGTCGCGCATCGACGTCGTCGCCCATTCCTTGCGGGTGCGAACGCGGGCGCAGAAATGCGCCATCAGCAGCGAGTTCGCGCCGAGGTCGTCGAAGAAATTGTCCTCGACCGAGACCGCGTCGAATTTCAGCACCGCTGCCAGCGCATCCGCCAGGAAGCGCTCGTCGTCATTGCCGGGCGCGACCATCTCGCGGTCGGCGGAAAGCCGCACGCTGGTCGGCTTCGGCAACTGGCGAAGATCCACCTTGTTGGAGACGGTCATCGGGATCGCCGGCAGTTCCTCCAGATAGGAGGGCACCATGTAGTCCGGCAGACGCCGCTTCATCGTCTGGGCGAGATCGGCGCGCGAGAGCGCCGGCGCTCCGGCCTTGGGCGCGTAGTAGGCGACAAGCTCGACGCGGCCGGGCTCGATCTCCCAGGTGGTGACGGCAGCTTGCGCGATGTCGGGCTGGTCGAGCAGAACCGCCTCGATCTCGCCGAGCTCGATGCGATAGCCGCGGATCTTCACCTGGGTGTCGATGCGTCCGGCATACTCGATCTCGCCATCGCCGTTGATCCGGCCAAGGTCGCCCGTGCGGTAGATGCGCTTCGACGGGTTGTTCGGCAGGCCGATGAAATCGGGGATGAATTTCTGTTCGGTGAGGTCTTGCCTGTTGAGATAACCGACCGCGAGCCCGATGCCGGCGATGCCGATCTCGCCCAGTTCGCCAGGCTCGGCGAGTTCCGGCAGCGAAGGGTCGAGAATGACGATGGAGTAGGTGGGCAGCGGCGCGCCGATGGTTACGGGCTTGTCCGGCGTCAGCGCGCCCATGGTCGCGGTGACGGTCGCCTCTGTCGGCCCATAGGTGTTGAGGATCTGCCGCCCGGGCTTGGACCAGCGCACCACGAGATTGTGCGGGCAGGCCTCGCCGCCGACCAGGAGCGTGCGCAGGCTGGGCACGTCGCTCGTCATGGACGACAGCAAGGTCGGGCTGCAGGCCATGCAGGTGATGTCGTGATGCCGCAGGAAATCGGCGAGTTCCTCGCCGACGAGCGGCATCTGGCCGGGTGCCGGCACCACCGTCGCACCGGCGACGAACGGCACCCAGATCTCCTCGGAGGAAAAGTCGAAGGCGATGGTCATGCCCTGGTAGACGCGGTCGCCCGGCCGGTAGCCATAGGATGCGGCGGCGACGCGGATGAAGTTGACGAAGCTCTGGTGCCGGACGGCCACGCCCTTCGGCCTGCCTGTCGTGCCCGACGTGTAGAGGATGTAGCAGATGTCCTCGACTGCGACGGGGGCCGGCGCCTTCCGCGGTTTCAGCGGCGCGTCGGACTGTCTGGAGATCTCGGCGGCGGCGCTGTCGATCAGCACGTGGGGAACCGGCAACTGGTCGGCGCGCGACGCATAGGTGGCGATGGTGACGATCAGGCTGACGCTGGCGTCGTCGATGATCAGCGCCATGCGCTCTTGCGGAAAGGCGGTGGCTAGCGGCACGAAGGCGGCACCCGCCTTCACGACCGCGAGCACCGCGACATAGGTCTCCGCCGACCGGTCGAGGATAAGCCCGACCCGGTCGCCCGGCCGCACGCCGCGCTTGACCAGCAGGCGGGCGAACTGGTTGGCGCGCTTGTCGAGCTCCTGATACGTCCAGACACGTCCCTCGGAGATCACCGCCGGCAGCGTGGCGAATGTCTCGGCAAGCTCTTCGAAGATCGAGTCCAGCCGCTCATCGGGCCGGCCTGCCCGGGCGAAATCCGCGCCGGTCAGAACCTGGCCATGCACGGCCACGGACCGCTGGGCACTTCTTATGAGCGCATCGAAGCTCGCGACGCTGGTTTCGGGCTCTCCGTCCAGTCTTGCCGTGTCCCTGTCGAGTTCGGCGATATCGACACCGTGATCCATTTCCAAACTTTCTCGTCCTGGCCGCGCATCGCCCGGCTGTTCATGCCGCCGTTCGAGCAGGCATTTTCGGCTGTGCCGCCGCTGCGATTTGACCCTTGTTGGTGAGGACCGAAGCTTCCAAAAAGGAAATCCCCGCAGTCCCCCGCGGGATGGTTATGGCATCCGATCTTTTCGCCAGTTTTTCCGAACTGTTGAAACTTGTTTCTGAATTGTGTCTGAGCGAGACATCGCGAACACGGGGAGGGGCCGGAGGAATCGGCCCGCGATGGCGTAAAACCCGGTGTTGTCGCGGCCCGGTATGCATGCCTATGCTGCGCGGTTCGCGGAGGAACGTGGCGGATGGCATCGGGAGGCAACGGTCAGGACGTGGTGCCGGGGAGGGCTCCCGTGGGGCGCGGGGTGCCGCGTTCCGTGCTGGACACGGCGGGCCTGGCGCCCAGGGACGCGGTCGCGCTCTGGCAGGAGAACATGGGTTTCTTCTATGACGTTCGCCTGCGCAATGGCGGCGACGACCGGTTCCATGTCCATGCGGAAGCATTCTATTTCGGCGAGATCGCACTCAGTTCGTACCGATGTGTCGCGCAGAACTTCGACCGCTCGCGCGCCCGCATCGGACGCGACGGTCTCGACCAGATCACCGTGCAGGTCTGCCTGCGGGGCAGCCACGGCCGGCGCGATGGCGGGCCGGATGAAAAGGCATGCCCGGGCGACCTGATCGTCTCCGACCTGGCGCAGGCCCAGTCGACGGGGACGTCCGGCATCGACAGCCTCAACCTGACCATGCCGCGCCGCCTGCTGGCGCCGCTTCTGAAGGCGCCGGACGAGCACAATCTGCGCGTCATCCCAGGCAATGCCCCTTTGACGGCGCTGTTGCGCGGCCATCTGCTCGGCCTCTACGAGGCAGCGCCCGCCATGAGCGGCCAGGACGCCGAAGCGGTGACCAGGCCGACGCTGGACCTTGCCGCCGCGGCCATCAATTCGGCCGTGGCGGAGGCAAACGCCGCTTCGGTGCAGCTGGCGCTGGCCGGTGAAATCCGCCGCCACATCGACAGGCATGTCGGCAGCCGGGACCTTACCGCCGCAACGATAGCCGCGCTGTTCGGCATTTCGACACGCAAGCTCTATTACCTGTTCGAGCCGTATGGCGGCCTTTCCAGATATATCCAGGAGGAAAGGCTGCGCCGCTGCCGCGCCGAGCTCGTCGATCCCGCCCGCCGGCACGAAGCCATCGGCGAGATCGCCGACCGCTACGGCTTCGGCCACCGCAAGAGTTTTGTCCGTGCTTTCCGGCGTTGCTTCGACATGACGCCACGCGAGATGCGGGCGCTCGCCGCGCAGGGGCGCGGCCTGCCCGCGGGACATGGGCCGGACCGCACCCTGTGGCGCTGGATCCGCGACCTCCGCTAGGGCCATGCCTGGGTCGCGCCGGCCAGCAATCCGGTGCCGGTTTTGCGCCCACGGCCACATTCCTTGCGCGTGCCGCCACATTTGCGCGGAGCGTTCACACAAGCCTTGAATTGCCGCCGCCGCCCGCACGAAAACCAGTCGGAAGAACGGGGGGCGGACACAGGTGGCCAGCCAGGACAATGTCATCGTCCTGTCCACGGACGAGATCGCGGACCGCGAGCGCGAAGCGGCCGTGCGCGAATTCTACGGCCGCATCTGCATGCGGCTGGACCTTGCTCCGCTCGATCGCGGCGCGCTGCATCTGAGCGCCTCCACCCTTTTGCTGCCCGGGGTGAGCGTGGCCGAGGGCACGGTCTCGCCGATGGCCTGGGAACGCACGGCAGCCTTGCGGCAGGACGCCAATGACGATCTCGTCGTGTCCTGGATCGCGGGTGGCTGGGGCTTCGACACGCCAGGCCAGGGAACCGTGGAGACGCCGGCCGGCGCACCCTGCATCATGCCGATGGAGGAACGCTGGCGCGCCAGGGCGCCAGGCGGGGACTGGACCATCTGCGCCCGCTTCGACAGGTCGACGCTCGAGCCGCTGGTGCGCCATGTCGGCGATCTCAGGCCCGACGCGATCAACCCCGGCACGCCGGAGGCGCGGCTTCTCCTGGCCTACGTCACGGCGGTGGCGCGCGGCGGGATGAGCGCCGGGCTTGCGCCGCTGGCCGCCCAGCACATTGCCGATCTGTTCGCCGCGGCGGTCGGAACCAGCCGCGAGGTGGGCGAGGTGATCGCCGGGCGCGGCGTCCGCGCCGCGCGCATCGAGGCCATCAAGCGCTATATCGAGGAGAATTTGCACAGAGCGCGGCTGTCGGCGGAGATGGCGGGAAGGGGCCTTGGGCTCAGCCCGCGCTACATCAGGCGTCTTTTCGCCGAGGAAGGGCAGGGCTTTTCCGACTATGTCATGCAAAGGCGGCTGGAGCGGATCCACCGGCAGCTCGCCAGCCCGCTTTTCGCGGCAAGGCCGATCGCCGATCTCGCCTTCGAGGCCGGGCTGGTCGAGCCGTCGACCTTCTACCGGCAGTTCCGGTCGCGTTATCGGATGACGCCTTCCGAGGTGCGCGCCGGCCTGGCGCAGTGAGGCGCCTGTTCCGTCAGTGCCATCCGCCTGTGCCGCCCGTGCGATACGCCCATTGCTTGGCATCCGCATAGTCGCACGGCGGACGCGGTGCCGGAGGCACGCGCGGGAACGGAGGCTGGGCGGCCGGGCCTCCGCGACATCAGGAAACCTGGCCACAGGAGGCAACAATGCGTGCGGCGAAAAGGTGGATTCTCGGTATCTCGGTTTTCTGCGCCCTTCTTCCAACCGAGGTCTTCGCGGCCTACAAATGCATGAACCCGGCGATCTGCAGGGCTGTCTGCGGCAGCGAGACATGCGGCAAGATCAGCGCCAGCAATCGCGACATGAAGGCGCTGGACCTCGGCGCGTCCGGACAACTCGCCGCCTCCAGCGGCGGCTCTTCATCCGGCACCAGTTCCAAGAAGACCTACACCTGCTCCAACGAGGCGATCTGCATCGCGGTCTGCGGCAAGAAGACCTGCCCGTAAGCGGCGCCGGCCTGGCGCATTATCGGAGGCGTCGGCGCCCTGCGCCGGCGCCTTTTGTGTGTTTGTGCGATGCACCTGGCGGAAAGCGCCTGGCTGGCCGCGCCGCCGTGAAATCCTCTCTTTCAAAAAAATCTCACCGCCCCCGGGAATAAAGCACCACCCCGCCGGGTCTTCACTACAGCGGGCCAATACGGCCCGCGACCCAAAGAAAACGAAACAAGGATTTTTGGAAATGACCAAGCTCGCTCTCGGCGTGGCTGCGATGTTGCTTGCCTCGAGTGCTGCTTTTGCCGGCAGCGACCATTTCAACGCCGACACGGCAAACCAGCCGCTTGCCGCCGTCGACAGCAACGCCACCGCCTCGATCCCCCACAAGGCGCGTCAGAACAAGGTCGACACCAAGGTGACGACCGGTCCCAGCCAGACCGCTCCCCAGACTGATGCGGGTGAATTCGTCGGCCCGCCTGTGCCGGGCAACTGAGTTCAGGGGTCGCGACCCCTCCTCGAGGTCCCGACCCGGTCCGCACTCAGGACGGAGGGCCATGTGGCGTGGCCCTCCGTCACCCCCGGAATTTCTCGCCTTCCGACTTTTGCCGCCACCGCAACCCCACAGGAGACCACCATGTTCAGCATGACACGCCGCACAGTGCTTCAATCCGCTGCCGCCGCTGCCGCCTTCGGCCTTGCCGGCAAGCTCGAATTCACGCGTCCCGCTTTCGCGGAGCTGCTGGTCGAGCCGACCATCGGCTTCTACAAATACACGGTCGGCGATATCGAGGTGACCGCCATCTATGACGGCATCTGGAAGAAGCCGCACGACCCGGCCTTCATCAAGGACGTCTCGGTCGACGAGACCAAGGCAGCGCTCGCCAAGGCGGGGCTGACCACCGACTTCATGCCCATCCCGCTCACCGTCGTCGTGCTCAAGATGGGCGGCAGGCTGATCATGATGGATGCGGGCTCGGGCGTCGGCCAGTGGCAGGCCAACGCCACGCACCTGCCGGCCAACATGGCCGCCGCCGGCATCGACTACAAGGCGATCGACACCATCATGATCTCGCATTTCCACCCCGACCATGTCTGGGGCCTGATGGAGAAGGGCACCAACACGCCGGTGTTCCCCAATGCCGAGCTGATCGTCAACGCCACCGAATACAATTGGTGGACCGATCCGAGCCGGCTGGCCAAGCTGCCGGAGGGGCGCAAGCCGGCGGGCAAGCGCATCGCCGAAAACTTCCCGAAATGGAAGAACTGGAAGCTGGTTCAGGACGGCGCGGAAGTGGCGCCCGGCATCCAGATCATCGGCGCGCCCGGCCACACGCCGGGCCATTCCGTCTACCTCGCCAATTCCGGCAAGGAGCAGCTGATGATCTCGGCCGATACCATGTATGTGCCGGCCCTTCTGGCGCCGCACCCGGAATGGCAGGGCAGCTACGACCAGGATGGGCCCACCGCCATCACCACGCGCCACAAGATCATCGACCGGGTGATCGCGGACAACATCCGCATTTCCGGTTCGCACTTCCCGTTCCCGGGCACCGGCGTCTTCGTCAAGGACGGCAATGCCTATGGCTTCACACCGGTTCAGATCTGAACGCGGCAACCCAAACCAAGCGAGAAAGACAATGAAACAATCCTGTCTGGGCAAGCACGCCCTCTACGGCCTGCTCGGCGCCATTGCCGTGCTGACCGTGGTTCCCGTCGCGACGATCATGCCGGCCTATGCGGTCGACGACATCGAGGGCACTGATGCGCCCGACCTGACCGCCGTCCAGGCCAAGATCGCCGCCAAGGACTACAAGGGCGCGCTGGCCGATCTGCGCGACCTCGCGCAGGACAACCAGCAGGCCGACGTCTACAATCTGCTCGGCTTCACGCTGCGCAAGACCGGCGATTTCACCACCGCGCTGACCTATTACAACAAGGCGCTGGAGCTGAAGCCCGACCACAAGGCCGCCCGCGAATATCTGGGCGAGCTCTATGTCGAGACCGGCGACATGGCCAAGGCCAAGGAGCAGCTGGCCTCGCTGCAGAAACTCTGCCCCGCCGGCTGCGACGAGCTTTCCGACCTGCAAAAGGCCATCGACACCAAGGTGACGCAGTAAGACCGCGACGCATTTCCTTTCCCTCCGCGGGGGCGGGGGAGAGGTGGCCGCGAAGCGGCCGGAGTGGGGGACTGGCCCTGACCGCTCCAGTCCCCCACCACCAGTTCGGGCGCTCGTGGCTGGCGCCCATTGCCGGAGCCGGCGCCTCTCCCTCGAGCCGGCTCCGGCCTTTTCGAACAACCGACATCGCAGCGCCATCCGCGCGCCCGACCGGGCGGGCGGCGCCCGCCTGTTACCAAAATTGGCTTGTGCCCAAAAATTGGAGGCTGACCATGACACCCAATGACATCGCCGCGAAGCTCACCGGCCTCGCCACGAAATACCACATCAGGGACGTGGCCCTGCTCGCGGACCGCCTGCTTTTGTCCCTCATCTTCCTGCATGAGGGCGTGACACTGGCCACCCATTTCGAAGCCGCCGCCAAGGCGATGGCAACTCAAGGTGTCGGCCTGCCGCTGTTCGTCGCCACCATCGCGCTGCAACTGGGGGCAGGGCTCTCGGTGGCAACAGGCCTGCTGACGCGGCTGGGCGGCATCGGGCTCGGCCTGTTCTGCCTGTCCACGGCCTTGCTGTTCCACATCAACTTCGCCAGCCAGAACGAGCTGCTGCATTTCGAAAAGGACCTGGCCATATCAGGCGGCATGTTCGTGCTGGCCGCCGTCGGCGCCGGCAGGCTCTCGCTGGACCGGCTGCTGGGGCTCTATCTGCAAAAGCGCCGGCGCGACAAGGAAATGGTCGCGGCATTGCTGGCGCTGGAGAACGACTTCACGGTGGATGTAAGGCTGCCGGTTTGAGGCGCGCGCAGCGCTTTCCTGCCGCATTCCACGCAAAATCCCACTCTCCGGGCGGTTCTTACCACGCCGGCACCCACGCTGGCACAAACACCGGCCCCTTATTGAAGCCGCCAACAGCGCAACAACGAACCGAGCGCTGAAACCGGCAACCGCAAGCATCCAGTGAGGGTCGCGGCTGGCCGGTTCGCCTGAGACCATGAACAGACAGCCTCAAGGACGCGTGCGGGCGGCGCGTCGAGGTCGATGTCACCTTTTGAAAGATGGAGACTTGAAATGAAGAAGATCATTTTGGCTACTGCTGCGTTCCTGTTTGCCTCCGGCATGGCTTTTGCCGGCAGCGACCATTTCGGCTCGGACTTCGTCCCCGCCGTCAGCAGCTACCCGACCACCACCCATGCGATGATGTCCGGCGGCGCGGTCGACCAGGGTATCACCAAGAGCATCACCGACAGCGCGGCCGGGTCCAATGCGACCTCCGGCATGCCCGCATCGGGCTATGGCCAGGGCATCTGGGGCCGCTGACCTCAAAGCCGGCCAGCACGGCCGACAGCCAGGCGGCGGGCTTGCCCGCCGCCTGGATCGTTTCATCCGGGCGAAAGCGCGATGATGATCGGATGGTCGCTGAGCGTAATTTCCAGCGAACGCAAATTGCTCAGTGTTTGGATGGGGTCGACGCCAATTGTTGGATCGTAGGTTTTTACCGACATCTGCTTTTCGCCGAAATGGATCGTCAAGCGGTCCTGACCGGTCAAACGTTCGTTCCACACGACAAGTTGGAACGTGCCGTCGCTGTGCTGCAGGAGCAGGTCGTGAACGGTTTCGGGTTGGTCCGCGATGGTGAAGTCGAGCTGGCCGGGTTTGGCGAGGGCGCCTTTGTCCGCCAAAATCGTCGTAAGGTTGTGAAGGTAGATGGCGGCCATGCGGGGTGAATAATCAGCCTTGTAGAAGCCGAAAGACTGGTTGCCGCCTTCGTCGGTACGGTCCCGCAACAGATAGACCGATGTGTAGGCGTAGCCGCGCTTGAACTGCGCAAGGTACATGCTCATCAAGTTCAAGCCGTGCATTTGTTCCGTGACCATGCCTCCGATCGCCGCCCCGGTCTCGGTCGTGACCCGCGGCAGCGTATCGAGTTGCTCCTGGGTGTAGCCCAAAAACCCTCTCGCCCAGGTGACGCCGAAGTTGCCGAACAACCCGTCCACCCTGGATGCGGCGGTTGGATCGGCGGCGCGCCACGTCTTGTTGTCCGCCGGATACGGCGAATGCGAGTGATAGATGTAGTTGTGCACATTGGCGTAGTCGGCATATCTCGTGCCGTCCGGCATCCGGGTTTGCGCGCCGGGCGGGATCGTCAGGAACTGAAGACCGACATTGTCCCGCTGCGCACCGGGTTCCGAGATCGACCAGACAGGATACTTCGCAAGCACAGGATCACTTTTGACAGCCTGGTAAAGATCGCGCTGAAGCTTGGCGACGGCCATCCACGAAGGCTCCCTGCCGCCGCCTTTCTCGCCCTGATAGGTGACGCCCCAGTTGTTCGGCTCGTTGTTGCCCTCGAATGCGAGCAGCGCGCCGGCTTCGGCAAGCACCTTGCCCGTTTCGACCAGCTTCTTCACGTCGGTCCCCCCACTGACCAATCCCCAGTTCAGCAGCACTCCGGTTTCGCGATGCAGATCGAGAAAGGTCTGGATGGTTGTGGGGCCGTCGTCGCTCAGACCTTCTATTCCGGCCCTTACCCATCGAAAGCCGCAATAGCGGACCATCTCGATCGTCTTGGCCAATGGCTGGCCTCGATCGGGGAATGTGGAAACGACGCCGATGCTGTTGAGAAAGTCGTTCGTCGCAACGGCGGTTTGGGGTGCTGCAAGCGCATGGCGAGGCGATATGGGTGCCAGCGCCAACCACGCGCCGACGAGGAAGTGAAGCATTTTGGAAGTGGTGATCATCGCCTGGGACTCTAACCCACGTCTTTGCAGGGCGCATCGCCCACCTTTGGTTGGCCCGCCTGCATGATCGCGTCCGAACGGGCGATCTTCTCGACGGTTCATGGCGCCGAGGTCGCAGCTGATCCGGCCGAGCACGGCGGTGGCCACGCCGGTGGGCCCGGCGCCTCGCTGATGCGATCCGACCCGGGCCAGCGATCACGCAAAATTTTTGGATCGTTCGCGCAGGCGCGGCGTTCTTCCCGAACACCAAGGGAGAACGACGATGACCGACGACCGCAACGACAAGATCCGAGACCGCGCCTACGCCATCTGGCAGCGCGAAGGCGGCGCCCATGGCGACCACGAGCGCCACTGGCACCAGGCCGAAATGGAGATCGACCGGGAAGCAGCCCTGCCGCTGACGGCCGATGATGCCCTGCCGCAGACCCGCGAAATCGCCAGCACCGACGTGCTGGAGGTCGAGCAACTGGCCGTGCGCACCGGCCTGTCGGGCGACGAGGCGCAGGACCTGATCGACCGCCTGGGCGCCGACCGCGCGGCGACGGAACAAGCCGCCCGCAGCCTCAAGGCCAGGCGCAAATCCTGATCGATCCTGGACAAGGGAGAGCGATATGATCCGCAAACTCAAGGACGGCAAATACCGGCTTTATTCCCGCAAGAAGGACGAGAAGACCGGGAAACGGCGGAATTTGGGGACGTTCGAGACGCGGGAAGCGGCGGAGAAGCATGAGAAGGAGGTGCAGTATTTTAAGAGGCACTGAGGGGGTGGGTGCTACCATATCCTGGCGGTTGCAATGTCAGTAGGTCTTGCACCCGCCAGTCTCCGGTTTTGGATGGCGCGGCTAGCCGCCGAATAAGTGAGCAAGCCGCTTGTGCAATCCATCAAAGAACGGTTCCATGAACCGCAATTTGAAGAGGTCCGCAAACGCAAGAATCGTCATAACGGATAGGATGCCACTCAAAACCCACAAAGTCCTGGAAGAGTGAGCTTCTTCATTTTGTAGGAGAAAGGCATCGCCTACAACCCAAACTAGTGCCAGCAATAACAAGACCTTCAACCCCGTCACCACCCGATGTGCGCGCACACTGGCCGTCCTTTTCTTCTCGTCATCGAGTTGAGCCCGGATTTCAGCTTTAGCCTCCGCAACGGCTACATCAACGGCGCTTCGCTCACGAAGGCGCGCGTGCTCCAACTCCTCAACCTTGGTCTGCTCCATCTGTTGCACGATTGAAGCCTTCTCTTCCTCGGCCCGCTTTCGATGATCAGCTAGTCTCGCCTCTTGCTCCTCGACCATGCGCTTCTGTTCGGCTTCGGCCCGGCTCAATATCTCGGCCATATTGAGCTGACGCATGATGGCGGAACTACCAAAACTCTCGTCCTGTGCAATCCTGCGCGCGGCCTGGATGGTCAACGCGTTAGTGCCATTGCTTGAATAATCCTCCAATGAGTCGGAAACGACTTGCTCTATGCCCTCGCGGAAATACTTGAACCATTCTGCGTCGGGCCGAACTGCGGCGAAGCAGTTGGTCAAAAGCTCGCGCCCCGCCTTCTCAGGCGGAATCGTCTGATCTTTCAGGAGCCAGGCAATGGTGGCCATCTGCCCGAGCGAGATAATTGGAGGGAAGTTGTTGTAACCAAGCATCCGTTCCTCGATGAGGAAGCGCCTCGACGCATAGGCGAGAAAGGTGTTGGGCGTCACGAAGACGTACCCGCAATCCGCGAGATCGCG
Source organism: Mesorhizobium sp. HAY1-8B (assembly GCF_056868045.1). Taxonomy (NCBI): domain Bacteria; kingdom Pseudomonadati; phylum Pseudomonadota; class Alphaproteobacteria; order Hyphomicrobiales; family Phyllobacteriaceae; genus Mesorhizobium; species Mesorhizobium sp. HAY1-8B. The sequence goes on along the minus strand of NZ_CP200321.1, from coordinate 5,659,045 downwards.
GGTTCTGTTACCGCGCCGCAGTCGCATAATCCATGCGAGAAAACCAGAAGTCATTGGTGCGGTTCTTCTCGCTGTATAGGCGTCCGGACTTCCTTGCTTGGGTGACGAGATAAGTGGAGAAGCCCGCCTCATCGATTTGAAAGCGAGCGGCATCGGCAGCGTTGGATTCCAGCGTTCCCGCTGGAAATATATTGAACCGTGCCAACTGCTCGGGAAAGTTATTCTGCAACATGCGGAGGCTGGTTGTCGTAACCTCTCCGTCCGCGATCGCGGCCGCCGTCTCACCCTCCAATTCCCCTCCCGTGTCTTTAACGTACACGATGGTATTTAGGATGTTGGATACTTCAGCCTCGTTGCCAGAGAAATATCGAATTTCCATCCCAAGATCTTGCAAGTAGCGCGTCAATTCCTCAGTGGCCACTTTCAGACTCTTGCCGGAACATCCCAACTGCCGAAGCAATACGGCGGTGTCGTACAACACCGTCACAGGTTTATCGAGGCTGAGTGTGCCGATTTCCGTGATTGACGAGATGAAGTCCTCAATCAATACGCCCATGAAGATGTGGACAATTTTTTCAAAATGCTCGGGTGAGTCCGTGTTCAGCTTGCGGATAAAAGTGGCGACAACCGCCATCTCGGCCGAACTGGGATCAATTAGCGCCCCTTTTATCTTCACAATACCTGCAGCGCCCTTATCAGTACGGACCCGCAAGAACGCGATAAGTGCCTGTCCCCATGTCCCCGACGGTGGGGGCTTCACCGTGAAGCCAACCGTCTCAGCGTAAGCTGCTAGCTCGGCAGTAATGTCATCGAACTCGGTCTCAATCTCCGACTTAACAACATCGAATTTGCTCTCGTGTGGTACGGCAAAGTGGGCCTTAACCTGCTGACGATATGCCACAAAGCCTTGCTGAGCGAGTGCCTTGATAAGTTGGTCAATCGCGTACTGAGGGATGTCAAAACCGAAGTCCTGTTTGAGGTAAGTCTGGATGCCCTGGGCTGTGACTTGCTTTCCGGCAATCTTGTTCGTGTAGGGCGCGACGAACGGAATAAGGCAATCGAGCGCATCGCGTACTGGGTTTGCGCTGATCTCCGTGCGCCTAAAAGCTGCCCATAGGAATGCGTATGCCTTCGCCTCCCTATTAGCGCCCTTAAGCTCGAATAATTCATCAATTGTAGTTTTAGCTTCAGCGTCCACCCGGAAATCCCCCATGCCTACTTTGAGGTAGTGTCGCGACACATGGGTATGAAAGCAAGGGCCTACAAATGAGCCAACGAGAGGCACGCGCCAAGCGGTTTGTACTTGGAGCGATGCGTTTGCTGATTCTACTTGCCAAGCCTCTGAGATGGAGAGCCAAACGACTCCGATGCGATCCCTTCGGCAGCCCTACTAGGTTCGTTAGAACGGCCCGGGGGTTGGATCACTGGATCGGCGACTCGCCGGGCTATTTTTTGCCGGACAATAAACATACACAGCACCGCAGTTACCGATCTTGACGATATTTCGGGCGTTCTAAGTCTTCGGCGGACCGCAGCGCCCTTTGAGGATGGCAATCTCGGCTTCATGATCACCCCCCGACATCGACGCCACCGGCACGCCAATCAAGAACACGCCCAACGCATCTCCAGTCGCAGCCTTATTCTGCTGGTTGGATATGACGGCCAGGCGCTCCCTATCAGCCTGTGTGCAAGGGCCTGAATTTGGAATTCCCGAAATCCTCTCCGGCGGCGTGGCGCAGCCTGCTAGGCCGGCCAATACCGATATTGTCAAAACAGCGCATTTCACTATTCCCCCACTTTTCAATAAATCCACCCGCCGGTACCATTACGTGGTGCATGAATTCGCACAAGTATTGGGCAGCGTGTTACACACGACTATTTTTGACAACAGGCGCTGGCCATTCTTCTCACTTGAGGTTTTTATGGCAGTGGCGTTGAGGCTACCGAATGCGCAGCCGGCTCATTCGCTGAAAAGGTCGGCAGGGGCTCTGTCAGGAACCTTAATTTCAACGGTCCTTAACCCTCCCTCATTAACCATTCGTTAACCATTCCCTCGCTAGCGTTTACCTCTCAGTAAGGATTCGCCAGCCGTGACCTTTGCCGCTCCCCTCGAGGCCAAATCCATTCGCTTTCGTGCCCGTTCTTTCGTCGCTTTCACATTGACCCCGGAAGCGCCCATGGTGGAGTGGTTGCAGGGGCTGGATCATTGGATCGGCAACTCGCCGGGCTATTTTGCCGGGCGGCCGGTGTTGCTGGATTTGAACGTGCTCAAGCCCGCGCCGAGCGAGATCGCGGCCCTTGTGGCGGAGCTTGGTACGCGCGGCATTCGCATCTATGCCATCGAGCTTGAAGGGGCTGTGCTCGGCCCTGAACTGCCGCCGCTGCTGGTCGGCGCCAAGGAGGCGACGACGGATGGGTTGTTGCCGGGCCGCAAGGGTGGGCAAGAGGGTTCCGGCACATCGGACAGCAAGGCCGAGGGCAGGGCGTCTGACCACCGCATGGACGCGCACGCCGGCAGCGTTGCGAAGGGCAAGGCTGGCGCAAGCAAGATTGGGGAAAGCGAGCCGCAGGTTTCGCACTATGATTCGGGCACGCTGATGATCAAGGCGCCGATCCGTTCCGGCCAGGCGATCATGCATGCGCATGGCGATGTCATCGTGCTGGGCTCGGTCGCGTCCGGTTCGGAGATCGTCGCCGCCGGCTCGATCCATGTCTACGGCACGCTGCGCGGGCGCGCTTCGGCGGGTGCGCTGGGCAACACCAGCGCGCGCATCTTCTGCCGCCGCAACGAGGCGGAGCTTCTGTCCGTCGACGGCTGGTACATCACCGCCGAGGAGATGGAAGGGGTGTCGCGCGGAAAACCGGTGCAGGCCTTCCTCGACGGCGACGGCCTGCGCGTCGAGACTTTGAGCTGAAGCGACTTGGGAGCTGGAGCGACTGACTGAACCGAAGGCCGTCAGGGCGGCCGACTGAGAAACAAAGCCGGTGCGGCCGACTGAAGGCCGGCAAGCCGGCCCGGAACAACAAAACGAACAACAACGGAGGCTTTTTGATGGGCAAGGTAGTGGTGGTCACTTCGGGCAAGGGGGGCGTCGGCAAGACCACCTCGACGGCGGCGCTCGGTGCCGCCGTGGCCAAGACCGGCAAGAAGGTGGCGCTCGTCGATTTCGACGTCGGCCTCAGGAATCTCGACCTGATCATGGGCGCCGAACGCCGCGTGGTGTTCGACCTCGTCAACGTCATCCAGGGCACGGCGAAGCTGTCGCAGGCGCTGATCCGCGACAAGCGGGTCGAGACGCTGTTCCTGCTGCCGGCCTCGCAGACGCGCGACAAGGACGCGCTGACGGAAGAGGGCGTCGGCGAAGTCATCGACAAGCTGCGCTCGGTGTTCGACTACGTGTTCTGCGACAGCCCGGCCGGCATCGAGCGCGGCGCGCAGCTCGCCATGCGCTTTGCCGACGAGGCGGTCATCGTCACCAATCCGGAAGTGTCGTCGGTGCGCGATTCCGACCGCATCATCGGCCTGCTCGACGCCCGCACCATGCGTGCCGAACAGGGCGAGCAGATCGCCAAGCACGTGCTGGTCACCCGCTATGACGCGGCGCGCGCCGCGCGGGGTGAAATGCTCAGCATAGACGATGTGCTGGAAATCCTGTCGGTGCCGCTGCTCGGCATCATTCCGGAAAGCCAGGATGTGCTCCGCGCCTCCAACCTCGGTTCTCCGGTGACGCTGTCGGAGCCGCTCAATTCGGCGGCCAAGGCTTACATCGAAGCCGCAAGGCGGCTTGAGGGCGAGGAATTGCCTGTCATCGTGCCCTTCGAGCGCAAGGGCTTCCTCGATCGTCTTTTGGGAAGGAGGGCGGCATGAACCTGCTCGACATCTTCAAGCGGCGCTCCAGCGCGCCGGTGGCGCGCGAGCGGCTGCAAGTGCTGCTCGCCTATGAGCGCCGCAACCGCAGCCAGCCCGACCTGGTCTCCATCCTGCGCGAGGAGATCATGGCCGTCATCGCCAAGCACGTGCAGATCGACCAGGATTACCTGCAGGTCTCGATGGACCGCGGCGAGACCATGTCGACGCTGGAGATCGATATCCAGATCCCCAACAAGAGCGCTGTGCCGATGGCGATCGCGGGATAGCTCTTTACCTTCCCCCTTGTGGGGAGGGTCGATCCGCAAAGCGGATCGGGGTGGGGGGGCCGCGCCGCACCCCTCACACAGCCTTGAACACCACCGTCTGCGCCAGCCCGCCACCTTCGCGGTTCTCCAGCGTCACCGTCCCGCCATAGCGTTCGATGATCTCCTTGGCGATGGCCAGGCCCAGCCCCGCGCCCGGAATGAACTGCTGGCGGCCGGGATCGACGCGGAAGAAAGGTTCGAAGGCCTTGTTGATGAGGTCGGGCGGAATGCCCGGGCCGTTGTCGGAAATGGTCAGCACGGCGCGCCTGTCGGCGAGCGCGAGGTCGATGCCGCAGGCCTTGCCGTGGGTGGCGGCGTTGACGATCAGGTTGCGCAGCGCGCGGCGCAGGCCGAGCGCGCCGGCGCGCACCGAAACCTTGTCCAGATGCCCGACCGAGACGTGATGGCCGAGCGTGACCATTTCGGCCGATATGTCGCGCACCATCTTTTCCAGGTCGAGCGGCTCGACGGCATCCTGGTCCACCTCCTCGCGCACCAGGCGGATGGCGCTGTCGGCGATGCGGTCGAGCTCGTCGAGGTCGTGAAGCCATTTGTCACGCTCCTCGTCGAGGAATTCGGCGCGCAGCCGCATGCGCGTCATCGGCGTGCGCAGATCGTGGCCGGCGGCGGCGACCAGCCGCATGCGGCTTTCCATGGCGGTCCTGAGCCGCGACGACAGCTGGTTCAGCGCATGCGCGGTCGCCTTGACCTCGGCCGAGCCCACTTCCGGCACCGCCGCCAGCACGCCATCGCTGCCGATCTTGGAGACGGCGGCCTCCAGCATTTCCAGCGGCCGGATCAGCACCGAGGTGAAGTACACCGAGACGGCGGTGGCGCCGGCCACGATCAGCGAGATCCAGCCGGCCAGGACCAGCCATTCGCGCCCGGGCGGGTTGACGTGCGGCACCTCCATGATCGCCCAGCGCCTGTCGGGCATTTGCACCGAGGCGATCTGGCCGGGTTCGTCCGGCTTCTGGCTGATGATCGCCATGAGGTCGAAGCCGCGGCGTTGCAGGATATCGTTGAGCATCTCCGTTTCCGCGCGGGCGACCTTGCCGGCGGCCGGATGGTCCGTGAATTGCACCCGCAGCACATCCGGTATCGGGCCCGGCAGCAGCCGCACCACGAGTTCCATCTGCTGGGCGATCCAGGGCACGGTCAGCTCCGGCGGCGGCCTGCCGCCGCGCACGCTGAGGACGGCGGCCGTCGCCAGGCCGACGACGCCGACGATCGAAAGGACCAGCAGCAGGATGAGGCGGCGGCGCAGCGAATTCACGCCTGCGCCTCCACCGCCTCGACGCGCGCGGTCAGCTGGTAGCCGCCATTGCGCACGGTCTTGAACAACGGGCCGTCGCCGGTATCGGAGAATTTGCGGCGCAGCCGGCTCATCAGCACGTCGACCGAGCGTTCGAGCGGGTCGCGCTCGCGGCCTTGCGTCAGGTCAAGCAACTGGTCGCGCGACAGCAGCCGGCCAGGGCGGTCGAGGAACACTTGCAACAGATCGAACTCGGCGCCGGTGAGGTCGACGAGTTCGCCCCGCGCATCCATCACCTTGCGGGTGTCCGGCTCCAGCCGATAGCTGGCGAAGCGGTAGATGCGGGCGCGGGGCGCGGGCGCTTCCTCGGGAACCGCGCGCCGCAGCACGGCCCGGATGCGGGCGGTGAGCTCGCGCGGGTTGAAGGGCTTGCCGAGATAGTCGTCGGCTCCCAGTTCCAGCCCGATGATGCGGTCGACATCTTCCTTCAGCGCCGTCAGCAGAATGACGGGGACGTGCGGCTTGCGATCGCGCAAGGCACGGCAGATGTCGAGCCCCGAGCCATCAGGCAGCATGACGTCGAGCACGACGAGGTCGAACTGGCCAGCACCCAGCTTCTGCTCGCATTCGCGCCGGTCGGCCGCCACCGAGACGCGAAAACCCTGGCCGTCGAGGTAGCGGCCCAGAAGCGTCCTGATCTCGCGGTCGTCGTCCACGACGAGGATATGGGGTTGTGATTGCATCATGCGGTGCCCTTTGCTTGGCGGTGATTATAGGGAGAGCGCTCGCCGGCGGCATGGAAAATTGCAACGCAATGTTTCTGGCCGGGGGCGGGAAACATTCGGAAACAAATTGCCGCTTTGCGGAAACCTTCGGCAACATGCCGACGCGAAGCGGAAAAACAGGCTTCCTATCCTCATGGCCGTCCGATGCATGAGAGAAAGGAACACCATCCATGCGAAGCAGACTTCTTGCGCTCGGCCTGTTTTCCGTCGCCGCGATTCATCCCGTGCTGGCGGCGCAGCCCGATGCCGGACCCGCTCCCGGCGCGCCGCCGCCCGCCATGGCCATGCAGGACGGCCCGATGCCCGGACCGCAGGGTTTTGGCCCGCATGGCCCGATGCGGCATGGTCCGCAAGGCTGGGGTCCGCAAGGCTGGGGTCGGCAGGGCTTTGGCCCGGAAGGCTTTGGTCCCCGCCGCATGGGACCGCCGCCGGAATTCATGCTGGCCGCCCGGCTGGCGGCGCTCGAGACGCGCGTCGGCATCCGCAGCGAGCAGCTCGACGCCTGGCGCGACTACACCAGCGCGCTCCAGGCGGTGCTTTCGCCGCCCCGGCCTGATCGCGGCCCCGGCGGCACTGGCGGTCCCGGAGAACCCGAGGCAAAGGGGCCTGATGCGGTTCCGGGCGGCAAGCCGGATGCCTTCGCCTTCCAGGAAAGGCTGGCCGACGACATCACCGCGCGCGCGGCTTCGGCCGCCAAGCTCAAGGATGCGATCGCCGTGCTGCGCGCCAAGCTCACTCCCGAACAACTCGAAATTCTCGCTTCGGCGGAACGCCCTCACGGACCACCCCCCGGTCCCTGGGGCGGCCCGCCGAATGATGCAGCCGCACCTGGAGGTCCGCCCGACCAGGGCGGGCAGCTTCCGCCACCCCAGCCCGGGAATGGCTGATAACTCCAGCCGGCTGCGCCGGCCGGCCCGCGCCCAACCCGTTCTCGGGCCGGCCGGTCCCGTGGGATGGCTGACATATCCAGCCATCCCACCCTTCAAATCACGCACAATGGAAGCTCGGCAATGTGGGAAGCCTTGATGATGCTGCGGCTGATCGCGTCGCTGAGCCCGAGGCTCTCGCTCGGCCAGCGCGCCAATCACGCCGCCGTGCCGGCGGCGTTGCCCGCCGACACGCTGAAGCGCGCGGTGCGCTTGCACTTTGCCGCCTGGCGCCTGTCGCTGCCGGTTTCGCGGCAGCCCAACGGCCACGGACATCATGACCGCAAGATCGCGTAAGACTTATCTTGTCCTGGCCGCCGTGCTGATCGTCCTGGTCGCCATGGCGGCGCTGAACGCCTATGGCCGCTCGACAGTCGAGCCTGCCGCACAGGCGGTGGCGGCGCCGCGGGCCAGTTTGACGGTCGCGGTCGAAAAGGTGCGCTCCGAGGCGATCGCCTCGTCGATCAGCGCCACCGGCACCGTCGCCGCCTGGCAGGAAGCGACTGTCGGCGCCGAGACGTCCAGCCTGAAGTTGACGGAAGTGCTTGTCTCCGAAGGCGACCATGTGCGGGCCGGCGATGTCGTCGCGCGGCTCGACGCCTCGGTGCTCAAGGCACAGCTGGCCGAGCAGAAGGCCGCGGTCGACCAGGCGCAGGCGACGCTGGATACGGCCATCTCCGCCGCCGGCCGCGCCGACAGGCTGCTAGCCAGCAAGGCGATCAGCGCCGAGACGGCGGAAGACAAGGCGACCGCCGTCAAGACCGGCCGGGCCTCGGTCGAGCAGGCCAGGGCCGCCGCCGACAGGCTGCAGGCCGAACTCGACCAGGCGACCATCCGCGCGCCTTTCGACGGCATCGTCTCCAGCCGGCCCGCGGTTGCCGGCTCGATCGTCCAGGCAGGCACCGAGCTGATGAAGATCATCCGCGACGGCAGGCTTGAGGTCGGCGTGCTTGTTCCCGAAAAGGACCTTCCTTTGGTCAAGGTCGGGCAGGCGGCAAGCGTCGTCGACGCCTCCGGGCGGACTTTTGCCGGCAGCGTGTCCTCGATCGCCGAGACGGTCAGTTCGACGACGCGGCTCGCCACCGTCTATGTCGCGCTCGGCGAAGGCTCGGGCCTAAAGCCCGGCATGTTCGCCCGCGTCTCGATCGCAGGCGCCACCTCGCAAAGGCTCGATGTCGCCGAGGCCGCCCTTGTCTGGCAGGACGGCAAGCCCAGGGTTTTCGTGGTCGACGCCGCCGGCAAGGCCGCCGCGCGTACGGTCACCACCGGCGCGCACCGGAACGGCCGCGTCGCCATCGAAAGCGGGCTGTCGGAGGGCGACAGAGTCGTTGTCGCCGGCGCCGGCTTCCTCAGCGATGGCAATCTGGTGCGTATCGCCGATGCGCAAGCGGGCACTGATGCCGGCAAGCTGACGGAGGCGGCGCGATGAACGCCATCTCCTCCTGGTCGATCCGCAACCCGGTGCCGACCATCGTCTTGTTCCTGTCGCTGACCATTGCCGGCCTCTACGGCTTCATGCAGCTGCGCACCAACAACATGCCCGACATCGACCTGCCGACGGTCACCGTCACCGTCTCGCAGCCGGGCGCGGCGCCGAGCGAAATGGAAGTGCAGGTGGCGCGGGTGGTCGAGAACGCCGTGGCGACGCTGGAAGGCGTCGACGACGTCTCGACCTCGATCAGCGAGGGGGCGTCCGTCACCACGGTCGAATTCACGCTCGGCACCGATCCCGAGACCGCGACCAACGATGTCCGCAACGCCGTGTCCGAAGTGCAGTCGAGCCTGCCGGCGGCCGCGCAGACGCCTGTCGTGGCCAAGATGAACGCAACCGGCAATTCGGTGCTGACCTACGTCGTCGAGGCCCCCTCGATGTCGCCGGACGCGCTGAGCTGGTACATCGACAATGATGTCGCCAAGGCGTTGCTCGGCGTCGACGGCGTCTCCAAGATCACCCGTTCGGGCGGCGTCGACCGCGTCATCCGCGTCGAGCTCGATCCGGACCGTCTGGCCGCACTCGGCATCAGCGCCGGCAATGTCAGCCAGACGCTCGCCTCCAACAATGTCAACCAGCCGGGCGGCCGCACCAGCGTCGGTGGCCAGGAGCAGTCGGTGCGCACGCTGGCCAGCGCCGGCACCGTCGAGGCGCTGGGCGATACGCGCATCGCGCTGTCGGGCGCCGGCGGCGTCAAGCTCTCGGATCTCGGCAGGGTGGTCGACAGCTGGGAAAAGCCGCGCCAGGCCGCCTATCTCGACGGCAGGCAGGTCGTTGCCTTCAACGTCTACAGGTCGGTCGGGTCGAGCGAGATCGACGTGGTCAAGGCCGCGCGCGCCGCGATCGCGGGCATCGCGTCGAAGACCGACACCGCGAAATTCACCGAAGTCACTTCGTCATCCGGTTTCGTGCAGGAAAGCTATGACGCCGCATTCGAGGCGCTATGGCTCGGCGCGCTGCTCGCCATCGGCGTCGTCTGGCTGTTCCTGCGCGACATCAGGGCGACGCTGGTTTCGGCGGTCGCCATGCCGCTGTCGCTGATCCCGACCTTCGCTGTCATGGCGGCGTTCGACATCTCGCTCAACAACATCACCTTGCTGGCGCTGTCGCTGGTCGTCGGTATCCTGGTCGACGACGCCATCGTCGAGATCGAGAACATCGTGCGCCATATGCGCCAGACCGGCGCCAGCGCCTACCAGGCGGCGATCGAGGCCGCCGACGAGATCGGGCTTGCCGTGGTGGCGACCACGGCGACCATCGTCGCGGTGTTCCTGCCGGTCGCCTTCATGCCGGGTATTCCGGGAAAATTCTTCTTCTCCTTTGCCGTCGCCGTCTGCGTGTCGGTGCTGTTCTCGCTGCTGGTGGCGCGCATGCTCACCCCGCTGATGGGCGCCTATCTGGTGCGTGCCGGCGGCCATAGCGAGGAGGACCTGCCGGCCTGGGTGCCGACCTATCTGTGGCTGCTGCGCAAGGCGCTCGACCATCGCTGGATCACACTTGTCGCCGGCATCGCCTTCTTCGCCGGTTCGCTCGCGCTGGCAACCAAACTGCCGACCGAATTCATGGCGGCGACCGATCGCGGCCGCTCGATGATCTCGGTCGAGCTGCAGCCGGGGTCGACGATCGAACAGACGACAGCTGTCGTCCAGGACATTACCAGGCGCCTGAAGGACGAGCCGGCCGTCGACAGCATCTTCGCCACGATCGGCACCGCGGCCTCATCCGGCGGCGGGCCGAACCGCGGCTCGACCTCGGCCGAGGTGCGCAGCGCAAACGTCACCGTCAACCTGAAGCCGCGCGGCGAGCGCAGCGTCAGCCAGCAACAGTTCGAGGCCGAGGCCTCGCCGAAGCTCAACGATATCCCGGGTGCCCGCATCCAGTTCGGCGCCGACGGCTTTGCCGGCGCCAAGGTGGCGATTACGCTGGTCGGCGACGATGGCGAGGCGCTGCAGAAGGCCAGTGACGCGCTGATCGACGCGATGAAGTCGGTGCCCGGCCTGATCAACCCGACCTCGACGGCGGCGACGACCAAGCCGGAACTGATCGTGCGCCCCGACAGCGCGAGGGCGGCCGAGCTTGGCGTGACACCGACCGAGATCGCGTCGACAGTCAAGATCGCCACCATCGGCGACACCGACACCAGCCTGGCCAAGTTCAATCTCGGCGACCGCCAGGTGGCGATCGTCGTCACCTTGCCCGACGGCGCCATCGACGATCCGGCGAAACTGGCCGTGCTGCCGCTGATCGGCAGCAAGGGCACGGTGCCGCTCGGCGCCGTCGCCGATATCGGCTTCAATGCCGGGCCAAATAGCATCACAAGGGTGGGGCGCAGCCGCAGCGCCACTGTCGAGGCAGACCTTTCCGGCCTGACGCTCGGCCAGGCGACCACCGCCATCCATGCCTTGCCGGCGATGCGCAACCTGCCGGCCGGCGTGGATGAGCTGGCGCGCGGCGACGCGGCGCGCATGCAGGAGCTGTTTTCGGGTTTTGCCACAGCGATCGCCGCCGGCATTCTGCTGATGTACCTGACGCTGGTGCTGTTGTTTCGCGGTTTCGTGCACCCGGTGACAATCCTGGTCGCGCTGCCGCTGTCGATCGGCGGTGCGCTCGGCTTCATGCTGATTACCGGCAAGGCGCTTGGCATATCGCCGCTGATCGGGATATTGATGCTGATGGGCATTGCGGCCAAGAACTCGATCCTGCTTGTCGAGTACGCCCTGGTCGCTCAGAAGGAGCGTGGCATGAGCCGCTTCGACGCACTGCTCGATGCCGCCCGCAAGCGGGCACGACCCATTGTCATGACATCGATCGCCATGGGCGCCGGCATGTTGCCGATCGCGCTCGGCATCGGCGCCGACGCCGAAACGCGGGCGCCGATGGCGATCGCCGTGATCGGCGGGCTCATCTCCTCGACCGTGCTCAGCCTCGTCTATGTTCCCGTTGTCTACACTTTCATGGACGACATCCAGCGCTTCCTCGGCCGGCATCTCGCCCGGCTGCTGGTTGAACGATCCGACCCCGACAGCCAGACGGCGACCGCAACTTCAGCGAAAGATCATCCAGGCCATGTCCATCCAGTCTAGCCCGTCTTCCCGCCGCCGGCTCGCGCCATGGGCCGCAGCGCTCGCCGCGACGGTTCTCCTGGCTGCCTGTTCGCAGGAGGGGAGCAAAGCTCCCGCCGGCATGGCCGGTGCAAGCAAGCCGGAAGTAGGCGTCGTCACGCTGCATCCGCAGTCGGTGGCGATAACAGCCGAACTGCCGGGACGCACGTCAGCCTCGCTCACCGCCGATGTGCGCCCGCAGGTCAACGGCATCATCCAGGCGCGCCTGTTCAAGGAGGGCAGCGAGGTGGTGGTCGGGCAACCGCTCTATCTCATCGATCCGGCGAGCTACCAGGCCGCCTATGACAGCGCGCAGGCGGCCCAGCAGAAGGCCGAAGCGGCGGTGCCGACGGCGCAGGCCAAGTTCGACCGCTATGCCGGCTTGCTGAAGCAGAACGTTGTTTCCAAACAGGATTATGACGATGCCGCCGCAACGCTGGCACAGGCCAATGCGGATGTGGCGTCCGCCAAGGCCAGTGTCGAAAGCGCGCGCATCAATCTCGACTACACCAAGATCACCGCGCCGATCGCCGGCCGCATCGACAAGTCGTCGCTGACGCCAGGCGCCCTGGTCACCGCCAATCAGGACACCTTGCTCACCACCATCCGTTCGCTCGATCCGATCAATGTCGACGTCACGCAGTCGAGCACCAACCTGCTCAATCTGCGCCAGGCCATCAATGAGGGCCGGCTGAAGTTCAGCGGCCCCAATGTCAGCGTCAAGCTCAAGCTCGAGAACGGCACCATCTACAACCAGACCGGCAAGCTGGAATTCGCCGGCGCCAATGTCGACCAGACCACCGGCACCTTTGCGCTGCGGGCCGAGTTCCCCAATCCCGACCGCCTGCTTCTGCCGGGCATGTATGTGCGCGCGCTGGTCGAAGAGGGCGTCGCCCAGAACAGTTTCCTGGTGCCGCAGCGCGGCGTCACCCGCAACACCAAGGGCGAGGCGACCGCCATGATCATCAACGCGCAGGGCAAGGTCGAGACGCGCGTGCTCACCGTGCGCAACAGTGTCGGCAACAACTGGCTGGTGGATTCCGGCGTCGGCGATGGCGACCGTGTCATCGTCGAGGGCCTGCAGCTGGTGCGCGCGGGCGGCGACGCGACGGGCGTCGAGGTGACGATCGACGAGACCACCGGCGAGGTCAAGGACCGGGCGCAGACCTCTTCGGCCGCATCTCCCACGTCCAAGATGGCCGATAGCAGCCAGTCGACCGGGAACTGAGGCGATGTCAGCATTCTTCATCAACCGGCCGATCTTCGCCTGGGTGATCGCCATCGTGATCATGCTGGGCGGCCTGCTCGCGCTCACCACGCTGCCGATCTCGCAATATCCGCAGATCGCACCGACCACGGTCAACATCAGCGCCAACTATCCGGGCGCCGACGCGCAAACGGTCGAGAACTCGGTGACCAAGGTCATCGAGCAAGGCATGACCGGCATCGACAATCTCGACTACATGACGGCGACCTCGACCTCGACCGGTGCGGCCACCATCACGCTGACCTTCACCAGCGCGGCCGATCCCGACACCGCCCAGGTGCAGACGCAGAACAAGCTGCAGCTGGTGCAGTCGCAGCTGCCGCAGGTGGTGCAGAGCAATGGCATCACCGTCTCCAAATCCTCGACCGGCTTCCTGATGGTCATCGGCTTCGTCTCCAGCGACGGCAAGATGAACTCGACCGATCTTGCCGACTACGTCGACTCGACCATCAACGACACGCTGAAGCGCGTCGAAGGCGTCGGCTCGACGCAGCTGTTCGGCTCCAGCTATGCCATGCGCATCTGGCTCGATCCCGACAAGCTCGCCAAATATACGCTGATGCCGAGCGACGTGGCTTCGGCGATCGAGGCGCAGAACACGCAGGTCTCGGCCGGCCAGCTCGGCGGCATGCCGCAACGCAAGGGCCAGCAGCTCAACGCCACGGTGACGGCCAAGAGCCGGCTGCAGACCGCCGAACAGTTCCGCAACATCATCCTGAAGAGCCAGACCGACGGTTCGCTGGTTCGCCTCAACGACGTCGCCACGGTGGAGCTCGGCGCCGAGAGCTATACGACGCAAGCCAGATACAATGGCCAGCCGGCGGCCGGCGTCGCCGTCAACCTCGCAACCGGCGCCAACGCCATCAGCACGGCGGAAGCGGTGCGCGCGACGATCAACCGGCTGAGCTCGACTTTCCCGCAAGGCGTCGAGGTCGTCTACCCCTACGACACCTCGCCCTTCGTGCGGCTGTCGATCGAGGAGGTGGTCAAGACGCTGGCCGAGGCGATCGTGCTGGTGTTCCTGGTGATGTTCATCTTCCTGCAGAATCTGCGGGCGACCATCATCCCGACCATCGCCGTGCCGGTGGTGCTGCTCGGCACGTTCGGCGTGCTGTCGCTGTTCGGCTATTCGGTCAACACGCTGACCATGTTCGCCATGGTGCTGGCCATCGGCCTGCTGGTCGACGACGCCATCGTCGTGGTCGAGAATGTCGAACGCGTGATGGCGGAGGAAGATCTATCGCCGAAAGAGGCGACGCGAAAATCGATGAACGAGATCACCGGCGCGCTGGTCGGCATCGCCACCGTGCTGTCGGCGGTGTTCGTGCCGATGGCCTTCTTCGGCGGCTCGACCGGCATCATCTACCGGCAGTTCTCGGTCACCATCGTCTCGGCCATGGTGCTGTCGGTGCTGGTCGCGCTGGTGCTGACGCCGGCGCTCTGCGCCACGATCCTGAAACGGCCCAAGGACCATGCGACGCAGACGGGCCCGTTCGGCTGGTTCAACCGCGTCTTCGACCGCGGCACGACAGCCTATCGCGACGGTTCGCAGGGCATCATCAACCGGTCCTGGCGCTTCCTCGCCGTGTTCCTCGCCATCGTCGTCGCCATGGGCTGGATGTTTGCCCGGCTGCCGAGCTCGTTCCTGCCGGAAGAGGACCAGGGCATCCTGATCACCAGCGTGTCGCTGCCGGTCGGTGCGACGCAGGACCGGACCGAGCGTGTCCTGGCTGAGGTGACCGACCACTATCTCAAGCAGGAAAAGGACGCTGTCCAGGGCGTCTTCACGGCTTCCGGCTTCGGCTTCGGCGGCGCCGGGCAGAATGTCGGCATCGCTTTCGTGCCGATGAAGGATTTCAGCCTGCGCAAATCGCCGGCCTTGTCGGCGCAAGCGGTCGCCGGGCGCGCCATGGGCGCCTTCCGAGAGATCAGGGATGCGCAGGTTTTCGCGCTTGCCCCGCCCGCCATCCAGGGTTTCGGCAACACCAACGGCTTCGATTTCTACCTGCAGGACGTCAACGGCGCCGGCCATGACGCGCTGATCCAGACGCGAAACCAGCTGCTGGGTCTTGCCGCGCAGAGCAAGCTGCTCGCCAATACCAGGCCCAACGGCCAGGAGGACCAGCCGCAATTCTCGATCGATATCGACCAGGAGAAGGCCAGCGCGCTCGGCGTCAGCCTCGCCGACATCAACAACACGCTGTCGAGCGCCTGGGGCAGCGACTACGTCAACGACTTCATCGACCGCGGGCGGGTGAAGCCGGTCTATATGCAGTCGGACGCGAATTTCCGCATGCAGCCGGAAGACCTGGACAAATGGCAGGTGCGCAATGCCAGCGGCGCCATGGTGCCGTTCTCGGCCTTCGCCTCCAGCCACTGGACGTTCGGTTCGCCGCGGCTGGAACGCTACAATGGCTCGGCGGCGGTCGAGATCCAGGGCGCGGCGGCGGCCGGCGTGAGCTCCGGCGCGGCGATGGACGAGATCGACAGGCTGGTGGCGCAGCTGCCGCCCGGATATTCTCACGAATGGACCGGGCTGTCGCATCAGGAACGGCTTTCCGGCAACCAGGCGCTGTCGCTCTATGCGATTTCGGCGCTGGTCGTGTTCCTCTGCCTGGCGGCGCTTTATGAGAGCTGGTCGATCCCGTTCGCGGTCATGCTGTCGGTGCCGATCGGCATTTTCGGCGCGCTCGCTGCGGCAACGCTTTTCGGCCAGACCAACGACGTGTATTTCAAGGTCGGCCTGCTGACCACGATCGGCCTGGCCGCCAAGAACGCCATCCTGATCGTCGAGTTCGCCATCGAGCGGCAGACGGCCGGCATGGGATTGGTCGAGGCGACGCTGGAAGCGGCGCGACAGCGATTGCGGCCGATCCTGATGACGTCGCTGGCCTTCATCCTCGGCGTCACGCCGCTCGCGATCGCCAGCGGCGCCGGCTCGGGCGCGCAGAACTCGGTCGGCATCGGCGTGATGGGCGGCATGATCGCGGCGACGGTGATCGGCGTGTTCCTGGTGCCGCTGCTGTTCGTCACGGTGCGGCGCATCTTCAAGGGCAGGGTGGCCAAACAGGATACCGGGCCGGATCTCGGGCAAGGCACGGACGAGAAGCCAGCGACAGCCAACCAGCAATAAGGAAACTTCCCATGACAGGTTTTGAACGTGGCCCTGTGGCCGCGGGGCGGCTCATTGCGCCCATGATTACGGCTGTTTTGCTCAGCGGATGCGTTGTCGGCCCGGATTACCAGTCGCCGATCCTGCCGATGCCGGCAAACTGGAGCGGTGAGAAGCCGACGAAATCCGTCCAGCCGGCGCAGCTGTCGCAATGGTGGCAGCGCCTGCGCGATCCGCAGCTCAACACGCTTGTCGAGGAAGCCGTCGCTGGCAATCTCGACGTCGCCACCGCCAAGGCCAAGATCCGCGAGGCGCGCGCCAGCTATCGCCAGAGCGCCGGCACGCTGCTGCCTTCCGTGGATGGCTCCGGCTCGGTGACGCGCAACAAGTCGTCCACGACCACGGCGGGGACCAATTCGATCTACAGCGAATACCAAGCCGGTTTCGACGCCAGCTGGGAGCTCGACCTGTTCGGCGCCAACCGCAGGGGCGTCGAGGCCGCGCGCTACGGCGTGGACGCGGCGCAAGAGGAATTGCGCTCGACCCTTCTGACCCTGGTCGGCGATGTCGCGTCCTATTACACCCAGGCGCGCGGTTACCAGGCCCGCATCGCGCTCGCCCGGCGTTCGGCCGCCTCGCAGCGGCAGACCGCCGAACTCACCCGCACCATGGCGCTGGCGGGGTCGGCGACGGCCGCCGACGTCGCCAAGGCGATGGGGCAGGCGGCCGGCACCGAGGCCGAGGTTCCGACGCTGGAGGCAAGCTATGCCGAGGCGGTGCATCGCCTGTCGGTGCTCACCGGCCGGCCGCCGGCCGCACTCAGCGAGCGGCTGAAGCGCGGCAAACCGATCCCGTCGCCGCGCCTGCCGATGCCGACCGGCATTCCCGCCGACATCCTTTTGTCGCGCCCGGACGTGCGCATGGCTGAGCGGCAATACGCGCAATACACCGCCAAGGTCGGCCAGGCCGAGGCGGCGCGTTATCCCTCGGTCAGCCTGACGGGAAACATCAGCACGGCGGCCCTCAATCTCGGCGATCTCGGCAAGAATTCGTCGATCGGCTGGTCGTTCGGGCCTTCGCTCAGCGTGCCGCTGTTCAACGCCGGCCAGTTGCAGGCGGCGGCCGACGTCGCCCGGGCGCAGCGCGACCAGTATTTCATCGCCTATCGCGCCTCGGTGCTGACCGCGCTCGAGGATGTCGAGAATGCGCTGGTGCTGATGGCGCAGGAGCGCATCCGGATCGGCAAGCTTGCCTCGTCGGCCAAATCCTATGGCGAGGCGGCCAGCCTGGAAGGCACGCTCTACAAGGCCGGCGAGACCAGCCTGCTCGACGTGCTCGACGCCCAGCGCTCCCTCTACACGGCGGAAGATTCGCTGCTGCAAAGCCGCGTGCTGCTGGCGACCAACTACATCGCCCTCAACAAGGCGCTCGGTGGCGGCTGGGACGGCGCGCTCGACAGCGCGAAGCCCGAGATCATCGACGTCAAGACCGGGCCAAGACTGGCGTCGACGATGACGGCACAGTGAACAAGATGTGTAAGCAAACCCGGGGCCGTCCGTTTATGATAGCGTGGAGGCAATGCGATGTCCCGTACCTACGATCTTGCATCCGATGTGATCCGGCGTGTCTATGAGAAGCGGATAGAGGCGCCGGCGATCCTCGATACCGATACCGAATTTCCCAACGCGGCGAAATTCATCGACGCCTGGCGTGAGATCCGCGACGAAGCGCTGGGCGTGCATCTGGGCAAGGTCCCGCGTTTTCACGACATCATGCCCGAGCAGGCCGAAATCTCGGCCAATGACGGTCTCGACTGGCGCATGTTCGTGCTCAAGGCCTACGACATGGCGGTTCCCGAGAACCTTGCGCGGATGCCGGTTCTCAGCCGGTTGCTTGCCGAATGCCCCGAAGTCAAATCGGCTGCTGTCTCGTTCCTCGCGCCGCGCAAGCACATTCCCAGCCATCGCGGACCCTTCCGCGGGATCATGCGGTTTCACCTCGGCCTGGTCATCCCGCGCCAGGCCGATGGCCGCCCGGCAACCGTCATGATGATCGACCATCAGGAGAAACGGATCACCGACGGCGAAGGCATGCTGTGGGACGATACCTATCTTCACGAGGTGATGAACAATGCCGATGAAGCCCGCATAGCCCTGCTCCTGGATGTCTGGCGTCCAGGAATGCCCTGGGACATGGAAGTCCTGTCCAGGCTGATCGTGCGCGGCGTGCAGGCGGGAATGCGCCGCAGGGGCGTGTCGTTCGGCGGCTGAACCAGCGGCGGGTGACAACGCCGTGCGACGGCGTAACAGGCTGGCCCGCCCTTGGTCCGATGCAACGAGGCTGTGCCTGCCGGCCGCTGCCGTCCGTCTGCTTGACAGGCCTAATTAATTTCTTAACATTAGAAAATAATAGGGAGGAAGGACATGGGCGCCCATCACGGAGCCATCCTGCGCATCCTGCGTGATGACGGCCCGCAGTCGCGCGCCGAATTGGCGCGGCGTACCTCGCTTTCGCCTACCGCGCTCACCCATCTGACGGCCCATCTGCTGAGGGAAGGCACGGTGGTCGAACTCAACCAGGCGGCCACGGGCGACGCGCCGGTCGGGCGGCCGGCCATTGGTGTCGCGCTGGTGCCGGATGCGCTGTCGGTGGTCGGCGTGCATATCGGCGCCGGCACCATCGACGCCACCATCACCGATCTCAGGGCCGCGTCGAAAGCCATGGCCTCTCAGCATTTCGACACCGCCACCAGCGAACCCGCCGATGTGATCGGCAAGGTGGTGCGAACCGTCGAGCAATTGATCCGAAAGACCGGGGTCGAGCGGTCCCGCCTGATCGGCCTCGGTCTCGGCGTACCGGGGCCGGTGGACACCAAGCGCCGCCGCAACCTGCAATCCGTCAACTACGACTGGAAGGACGTGCCGTTCGCCGACGAGCTGGAAACGGCGCTGCGCATGCCGGTCGTGGTCGAGCACAATGTCAGCGCGATGGCGCTGGCGGAATCGCGCTACGGCATCGGGCGCGACGCCACCGCGCTGCTCTACATCTACCTGCGCACCGGCCTCGGCGCCGGCCTGGTGATCAATGGCATGCCGTTCCGCCCCGGCGGCTATGGCGCCGTCGAACTCGGCCATGTCCAGGTGATCGAGGATGGCGAGCTTTGCGCCTGCGGCAACAGGGGTTGCCTGGAAACCTTCCTGTCCGAACGCGCACTGGCCCGCGCCGCGCATGTCGACACGCCTCATCCCCGGCACCTGCTGGCCGCGGTGGAAAAGCATCCGGACGTGTGGAGCGCGGCCCTCAGGCACCTGACGACGGCGATCGCCACCGCGACCAACCTGCTCAACCCGGACCTGATCGTCTTCGGCGGCCATTTGGCCGAAGCGCCGGAAAGCTTCATCGATCACATCCGGGCCGGCGTTCCGCCACGCGTCCTGCCGCCGATGCGCGACGTGCTGCGGATCGAACGGTCGAGCCTTGGCCCTGGTGCCGGCGCCATCGGCGCCTCCGCCGCGGCGCTCGACCATTTCTTCTATTCGGGGGTGTCGCGATGAGCGAGGCATCGAAGACGACCCGCCAAGGCAATGCCCAGCCGGAAGGCCAGGGCGTCGATTACTCCAGCCTCGCGCTCAATCTGTGCGGCCTCGTCGCCGGCATCGCCATCTGGTGGGCGCTGACGGCAGGCGGGGCGGTCGGCCTGCCGCCGCCGCCGCAGGTCGCGGCAAGGTTTGTCGACGTCATCGCCAGCGGCCAGCTCGCCACCGACATCGCCTCCAGCCTGGCACGGGTGCTGACCGGCTTCCTTCTCGGCGTCGTCCTGGCGATCCCGGTCGGCTTTGTCATGGGCTGGTACAAGGTCGCGCGTTCACTCATCGAGCCCTACCTGCAGTTCTTCCGCATGATCCCGCCGCTTGCCATCATTCCGCTGGCGATCGTGACCATGGGCATCGATGAGACGCCGAAGATCTTCGTCATCTTCCTGGCGTCCTTCCTGGCCAGCGTCGTCGCCACCTATCAGGGCGTCATCAGCGTCGACAAGACGATGATCAACGCCGCCCGCGTGCTTGGCGCCCGGGACATGACGATCTTCCTGCGCGTCATCATTCCCGCCTCGACGCCGTTCATCCTGGTCGGCGTGCGCATCGGGCTTGGATCGGCCTGGGCGACGCTGGTGGCCGCCGAACTGATCGCCGCGCAGACCGGCCTCGGCTTCCGCATGCAGCAGGCGCAGCTCTACTACGACCTGCCTACCATCTTCGTCAGCCTGATCACCATCGGCGTTCTCGGCCTTGCCATGGACCGCATCCTGCTGGTGATCGAACGCCGGCTCACCGTCTGGCAGGAGCGCGTGTGATGCCGCCCGAGATCGCCCCAAAGCCAAAGATTGCCCCAAAAATCGTCTTCGACAAGGTGACGCGCCGCTTCGACCTCAAGGACAACGCCTTCCTCGCGCTCGACCGGCTGTCGCTCGACATCGCCGACGGCGAGTTCGTCACCCTTGTCGGTCCGTCCGGCTGCGGCAAGTCGACGGCGCTCAACATCGCCGCCGGCCTGTTGACGCCGAGCGAGGGCACCGTGCTGGTCGACGGCAAGGCGGTCGATGGACCTGGGCCGGAGCGCGGCATGATCTTCCAGCAATACGCGCTTTTCCCCTGGCTAACCGTGCGCCAGAACGTGGAGTTCGGGCTGCGCGTCAAGGGCGAGGGGGCTTCGCGGCGCAGGGAAATCGCCGCGCGCTTCATCGACCTCGTGGGACTTGGCGACTTCGCCGACGCGCTGCCCAAGACGCTGTCGGGCGGCATGAAGCAGCGCTGCGCGATCGCCCGCGCCTACGCGGTGGACCCGTCGATCCTTTTGATGGACGAGCCGTTCGGCGCGCTCGATGCGCTGACCCGCGTGCAGTTGCAGGACCAGTTGCTCGACACCTGGAGCCGGGAGCGGCGCACCGTGATGTTCATCACCCACGATGTCGACGAGGCCGTCTACCTCGCCAACCGCGTCATCGTCATGGCGGCGCGGCCCGGCCGGCTGAAGGAGATCATCGACGTGCCTTTGCCTTACCCGAGAACCGAGGAAATCCGGCTTTCGGCAGCGTTCATGGCCATCCGCAATCGCGTCTGGCAAGCCGTTTACCACCAGTGACAGTGACAGGAGGAGAGTATGGTGACACTGACAAGACGTAACTTCATCGCATCATCGGCGGCACTGGCCGCATTCGCCGCTTCCGGCGTTCCCGCCAAGGCAGCGGGAATGGCGGCGCGCATTGGCTATAACGGCGATTTCTGGGGCGCCAGCGTGGCCGGCGTCGCCGCGGACCAGGGGTTCTACGCCAAGCACGGCGTCGATGCCGATATCAAGGTCTTTACCAATGGGCCGATCCAGGTGCAGGCGCTCGGCGCCAACAGCCTGGAATTCGGCTATCTCGGACCGGGCGCGCTCTGGCTGCCGGCGACCGGCAAGGCCAAGATCATCGCCGTCAACGATGTCGGCTTCTCCGACCGGGTGATCGCCCAGGCCGGCATCACCTCGATCACCGACCTCAAGGGCAAGAAGGTGGCTATCGCCGCCGGCACGTCGGGCGACATGTTGCTGCGGCTGGCATTGCGCAAGGCCAACATGGCGATGACCGACCTCGACATCGTGCAGATGGACCCCAGCACCATCGTGGCGGCCTTCGCTTCCAAGCAGGTCGACGCGGCCGGCATCTGGTATCCGTTCGTCGGCATCATCCAGAAGACCGTTCCCGATCTGGTGGAATTGGCCAAGAATGACGACTTCTATCCGCAGACCACTTTCCCGAGCGTCTTCATCGCCCGCAATGACCTTATCGAGGGCAATCCCGATCTCGTGCGCAACGTGGTCCGCGCCATCAAGGACGCGCAGGACTTCCGCGCCGCCAACCAGGGCAAGGCGATCGAGATCACCTCGAAGCTACTGGGCATCCCTGCCGACCAGCTGAAGACGGAGGCCGGCTACGGCCGTTTCATGACGTCGGCCGAGCTGATCAAGCTGACCAAGGACGGCACGGTCAATGGCTGGTTCGCGACCATGAACGAGCTGTTCAAGACCTTCGGCAAGTTCGAGACCTCGCTCGATCCCAAGGATTACTACCTAGGCGATCAGTATATCGCGGCCTGAAGCCGGCCCGGAAACCATCCCTTGCAATCTCGGGTCCCGGTTCCGAACCGGGACCCGCCTTCTGAAAATCATACCACCAGCGGCGAGCCATCCATGAACGTTCTCTACATCGACATCGACAGCCTGAGGCGCGACCATCTCGGTTGCTACGGCTACCATCGCAACACCTCTCCGGTCATCGACAGCCTTGCTCGCGACGGCATCCGCTTCGAGAACATCTATGTTTCCGATGTGCCCTGCCATCCCTCGCGCACGGCGCTGTGGAGCGGCCGCCACGGCATGCGGACCGGCGTGGTCGGCCATGGCGGAACCGCCTGCGAGCCGTTCCGCGAGGGCGCCGAAAGGGCCTGGGCCGGCACCTTTTACGAGGAGGGCTGGATGCGGGCGCTGCGCGATCTCGGCTACCACACCACGACGATCAGCAGTTTCGGCGAACGGCATGGCTGCTGGCACTGGTATGCCGGCTTCAACGAGATCATCAATCCGGGAAAGGCCGGCATGGAGAACGCCGACGAGGTCTCAGGCCTGGCGCTCGACTGGCTGAAGCGCAACGGCTCGGCCAAGAAGTGGTTCCTGCATGTCAATGTCTGGGACCCGCACACGCCCTATCGCGCACCGGATGCCTTCGGCGATCCCTTCGCCGATCAACCGCTTCCCGACTGGATGACCCAGGCGGTGTTCGAAAAGAGCCATGCCGGCTATGGCCCGCACAGCCCGCAGGAGCCTTCGGGCTTCGATGTCGAGCCGGGCGGATCGAAATACCGGCGCATGCCGTCGCCGATCAGCGACATGGACACCGTCAAGGCCTGGTTCGACGGCTACGATACCGGCGTGCTCTACGCCGATCACCATGTCGGGCTCATCGTCGAGGAATTGAAGCGGCAGGGCCTGCTTGACCAGACCATCATCGTCATCGGCGCCGACCATGGCGAAAACCTTGGCGAGCTCAATGTCTGGGGCGACCACCAGACGGCGGACGAGTTCACCTGCAACGTGCCGCTGGTCATCCGCTGGCCCGGCGCCGACGACATGCGCGGCGTCAACCGCGGGCTGCATTATCATTTCGACTGGGCCGCGACGCTGATCGACCGGCTTGGCGGCAGCGTGCCGGCGCTGTGGGACGGGCGCTCCTTCGCGCCCGCGCTCGCCGCCGGCCAGGACGGCGGTCGCGACTTCCTGGTGCTGAGCCAGGGCGCATGGGCGGTGCAGCGCGGCGTGCGGTTCCGGCGCGACGGGGCCGACTGGCTGATGCTGCGCACCTACCATGACGGCTACAAGGATTTCGGCCCGGTCAGCCTGTTCAACCTCAGCGAGGACCCGCATGAGCAGCATGATCTTTCCGGCTCCCGGACCGACATCGTCGATCACGCCAGCCGCCTGCTCGAGGACTGGCGCGGCGCCATGGCCGTCCGCGGCGACAGCGACGTCGATCCGCTGGTCACGGTGATGAAGGAAGGCGGGCCTTTCCATTGCCGTGGCGAATTGCCGGGCTATCTTGAAAGGCTGCGCCGGACGGGTCGCGCGGCGGCGGCGACGCAGCTCGAGCAGCGTCACCCGGCGCCACCGCCGCGGCGCCAGTCGCTGAACTGAGGGGAGAGCCCGCGGCCGGCGGCACGCCTGGCCGTGTCCCATCAAACGCTGCGCTCTGTCTCACGACAGGCGGTTCGGTCCGGCCTATCCCGATGCGCCAGAGGGCTTCCGCCCGGTGGCACGGAGGATAGCACCAAGTGACATCGATGCCGGTTGCCAGTCGCGAAGCGGCGCCCTTGCCCGTCGCGGCGCTGATGGGCGCGATGGTGTCGATCCAGATCGGCGCCACTTTCGCCAAGACCCTGTTTCCGGTGATCGGTGCGCAAGGCACGACGACGCTGCGGCTGGTCGTCGGCGCGCTGATGCTGATCGTGGTGCTGCGTCCCTGGCAGATGCGACCGACGCGCGCCAACTTGCCCTGGCTCGCCGCCTATGGAGTGACGCTCTGCGCGCTCAACCTCCTGTTTTATGCGGCCCTTTCCAGGATCCCGCTCGGCGTCGCCGTGGCGCTCGAATTTTCCGGGCCGCTGCTGGTGGCGACGCTGACGTCGCGGCGCGCCAGCGACTTTGCCTGGATCGCGCTGGCGGTGGCCGGCATCGTCCTGCTGTCGCCCTTCATTCATTCGCTGCAGCCGCTCGATCCGACCGGGGTGATGCTGGCGCTGGCGGCCGGCGGCTTCTGGGCGCTCTACATCGTGCTCGCGCAGAAGACGGGCGCCCAGCTTGGCACCCGCACCACCGCCTACGGGATGGCGATCGCCGCCGTGCTGGTGCTGCCCTTCGGCATCGCCGAGGCCGGAACGGGCCTGCTGGCGCCGTCGATCCTGGTCGGTGCCCTGCTCGTAGGCCTGTTTTCCAGCGCGCTGCCGTTCTTCCTTGAGATGGTGGCCCTGACCCGGATGCCGGCCCGCATCTACGGCACGCTGACCTGCCTGGAGCCGGGGCTCGGCGCGCTCGCCGGCTTCCTGTTCCTGCACGAAAGCCTGAGCCTGGCGCAACTGGCCGGCATCGCCGCCGTCATCGCGGCCGCCGCCGGCACGGCGCTGACCTCGAAGCCACCGGTGCCGTCGCCGGAGTAGGGTGCCGCAGCGCCCCCGTCCTCGTCGGCGCCTTCGGTGTCACGACGGCCAATGCCGCGTTCGCGCCGATCGACTGCGGCTGAATGGTCACACTGATCGGGAAAGCGGCGTGTCGCTTTCCTGGACAATTCCGGTGCGACCCAGCCCAAGACGCAGCCCACGGACAATGCCACATCGGGGGCCTCGACCACACCTGGATCGCCACGGAGTATTTTCGTGGCGAGGACCACAACATATGGGGCGGCAGACAAACATGAAAATCATTCTTCTCGCGACGGCCTTCATTCTGGCGCCTGTCGGCATGGCGTGCGCGGCCGACATCAACGAGGTCTCGCCTGTTGCCGGCTACGACTGGTCCGGCCTCTATGCCGGCGTCGACGCCGGCTACGCAGCCGGAAAATCCAATCTCCTCATCGCTGGCGGCGGCTTCGGCGGCGGATCCGACCTCAACGTGCCGCTTGATCCGGACGGTTTTATCGGCGGCATCCATATCGGCGCCAACTACCAGATGGCGAACAGTTTCGTGATCGGCGCCGAGGCCGACATCGCCTACAGCAATGCCGATGGGCTGACAGGCGTCGACGCTGGCGGCGGTGGCGTCAATACGTTGCTCAAGAGCGAACTCAAGTGGTCGGGGTCGGCGCGGCTGCGGGCCGGCTATGCGTTCGACCGGACCTTGCCTTACATCACCGCGGGCGTGGCCGCGGCCAAATATGAAGTGACCGCGATCAGCGCCGGCCCCGGCGGTGAGATACCGTTCCACGACGAGAGCCATGTCGGCTGGACGGTTGGCGCCGGCATCGAGCATGCCTTCACCGACAGATGGATCGCGCGGGCCGAATACCGCTACTCCGATTTCGGCAGCCAGGATCTGTCGATAGCAGCCGGCCTGCCCACGGAGACGAACGTCGACCTGCAGACGCACGATGTCCGGGTAGGCCTCAGCTACAAGTTCGGACGCTTGAACTGCAAATCTCCCTCGGGAGATGGCCGGCGGGCCAAGGGGCCGGGGGGCTCGGCCTGCTGCCGCGGACGGGGTCGGCGCTCTAACGCGACGACCCCTCTGTCGCCTTCGGCGACATCTCCCTTGGAGGGGATCAGCAGCTTCGACGTCGCATCCTGAATCCGTTTTTCCGCCGTGATCGGCAAGTCGCGTACCCGTTTGCCGGTAGCGTGAAACATCGCCTCCGAGCTCGACCCGTTCCGCCGGTCGCAAAATAGCCGCTGTTGCCGGAAATCGTGCGGCCAAGCAGCTATATGGCGCGAGGGGAGAGCCATGATGAAACGATCGATCATGGCGGGCCTCGTTCTGGCAAGTTCCCCGGCGTGGGCAGGCGGCATGCCCTATGCGCCCTCGGCCGATGTCCCCGACTATGTCGCGACCATGACGGTCCAGGAGATTTGGGGAAAATCAATCGGCCCGCAAACGCGGATCGTCATACAGCATGGCGGTTGGGTGCGTGTCGACCAGCAGCAAGAGACCATCTATGGAAATCCGGCAAAACAGACATCGATCGTCATCCGCTCACATCCACAGGCAAGCTATTCGTCTGTCCTGATCTACCGTGAGATACCCGCATCGTCGCTTGGAGTGCGCGGAACAAGCCAGACGGGGCAAACAGAAATACATGCCGGCGAGTCCTGCACTGTGCTGAAGCTCCTGCGCGGCGATCCGGACAGGATGAAGAACGGGCCACAATGGCTGAGTTGCCTGACAGCCGACGGGATCGAGATCGGCGCGAAGGTGCTGGGTAACAATGGTTCGCCGGA
Organism: Mesorhizobium sp. HAY1-8B; assembly: GCF_056868045.1. Taxonomy (NCBI): domain Bacteria; kingdom Pseudomonadati; phylum Pseudomonadota; class Alphaproteobacteria; order Hyphomicrobiales; family Phyllobacteriaceae; genus Mesorhizobium; species Mesorhizobium sp. HAY1-8B. Next base: position 5,632,414 of record NZ_CP200321.1, on the reverse strand, counting down.
GGAGCAGGTGACGCTGGTCAGGCTGGAGCGCCGGCCTGTGCCCGCCGAGGACGTAAGGCCGCCCGCCGATCTGCTCGACGTCGCGCAATGGCTGCATTTCGACGACCAGCCGGCGCAGGGCGCAACCGCCGTTGAACAGTTTCCCGACTATGCCCTCCACATGCATTCCGAAGGGGCGACAAGGACAGTACGCCGGCACGGTGCCTGGACCTATGATGAGAGATCGTATGCTGACGGGCGGCGATATCTCGTCATCTGGAACGACAAGACGGGGCAGCAACTATCCTTCAATACGCTCAAAGGTGGCGCGTTCGAACGGCTCTCTATGCTGCAGAAATACCTGCCTGGACAGAGAATCTACTTTCCCGATGGTCGTGGCAGCGCTGGCACCCCGACAAGAACCGGTAAAAACAGCGGCGTTATGGGCGAGCCGTGCGCATGGTTCGACATGACGCCGAATATGGCGGACGGGAGCCTTCACCACTGTCTCACGCAGGACGGCATCCCGTTGAAAATCAGAAGCGGCGAGTGGGGATCCGAGGAATTTGTCGCCGATGAGATCCAGCGCCGGGATATCAAGACAGAAGAGATTCTTCCTCCCGCCGATGTTCTGACACGATCGAACTGGGATATTCCGGGGTAGGCCGACGGAGCCGGGATGACGGCCCTCCCGTTGCGATACGAGAGGGCCGTTGCGGCCCTAAATCAGCTTCTCCAGCGTGATCGGCAAGTCCCGCACCCGCTTTCCGGTCGCGTGGAACACCGCGTTGGCGATCGCCGGCGCCACGCCGACAATCGCCAGCTCACCGACGCCCTTGCCGCCGAGCACCGAGGAATGCAGGTCGGGGATGCCGACCGAGATGACTTCGATGTCAGGGATGTCGGCATTGGTCGGCACCAGATAGTCGGCGAGGTTGTTGTTGACGATGCGGCCGTGGCGGCGGTCGACGATGCCTTCTTCCAACAGCGCCTGGCCGATGCCCATGATGATGCCGCCCTTCCACTGGCTCTCGGCGAGCTTCGGGTTGTAGAGCCGGCCGGAATCCAGCGCCGACACCACGCGTGACACACGCACCGTGCCGAAATCCTCGTCGACGCGCACCTCGACGAAATGCGCGCACCAGGAGTGGCGGGAATAGTCGCCTTCGGTGTGCGGCAGCGCCATGGCGATGGTGGTGTAGTTCTTGTAGCGGTCCTCGGCGGTCGAATTGGCCGGCATGGTGTCGCCGGTCGCCTCGATGCGGTCGCGCCCCACGCTCTTGAGCAGGTCGGCGATCGAGACATCGGGGCCATCGCCGCGCGGCGAGCCGATGCGGCCATTGGCGACGACCAATGTGTTTGCCTGCAGCGTGTGGAAGGGCGAGCGCGGGTCGCTGATCGCCAAGCCCACCAGCTGGTCGAGCGCCGAGGTGGCCGCCTTGTAGACCGCACCCGTCATCACGCCTGCCAGGCGCGAGCCGCCGGTGACGCCGGCGCGGGGAAAGCGGGAGTCGCCGAGCTTCACCACCACGTCGTCGGCGCTCACGCCGACCGTTTCGGCGGCGGTCTGCGCCAGGATGGTGTAGGTGCCCTGGCCCATGTCGATCGAGGAGCTTTCGACCTCGACCGAACCGTCGGCGAGGATACGCACGACCGCCTCGCCATAGGCGCGCCGGACCGGATAGGTGCCGGCGGCGACACCCCAGCCGATCAGCTGATTGCCGTCACGCATCGAACGCGGTTCGGGTGTCCGTTTGGACCAGCCGAAGCGTTCGGCGCCCGCGGCAAAAGCCTCGCGCAACTGCCTGGTCGACCAGGCTTTTTTGGCGTGCGGATCCTGTTCGGCGTAGTTGCGCAGCCGGATCTCCAGTGGATCGATGCCGACCTCGTGGGCCAGCTCGTCGATGGCGCTCTCGATGCCGAAGGCCGAGGGGTTTTCGCCCGGCGCGCGCATGGCGCCCGGCACCACGGAATTCACCCGCACAACATTCTGCTTCGAGGAGAAATTCGGCGTCGCGTACATGATCGAGGTGACAGATCCCAGCGGCTCGACCCACATGCCGTCGATGGATGTTTCATTGACGCCGCGATGCACGATCGACTGGATCACGCCGTCATGGTCGGCGCCGATCGTCACCGTCTGCCGGGTCGCGGCGCGGCCGCCATAGCCGGTAAAAGTCTGCGGCCGCGTCATCACCAGTTTCACCGGCCGTCCCAGCATTCTGGCCGCACTCGCGGCAATCGCGCCGTGGCCGAGCGCCAGCGCCTTGGAGCCGAAGCCACCGCCAATATAGGGCGAGACCAGCCGCACATTCTCGAAGGGCACTTCGAACCATTCGGCATAGGTGCGGGCCATGCCGTCCAGCCATTGGCTGGGCTCCCACACGGTCAGACGATCGCCTTCCCAGCGCGCGATCAGGCCATGCGGCTCCATCGGCGCCTGGTATTCGCGCGGCGTGTTGTAGGCGGCGCAGATCCGCACCGGCGCCGAGGCGAAGGCGGTGGCCGCATCACCCCATTCCTTGGTCATGGCGTCGATCGGGATGCCGTCACCGGCCTTGCCGTCGCTGAGGTCGACGATGGAAGGCGTCTCGTCATAGCTGACCTTGACCAGCGCCGCCGCGGCGACCGCCTGCTCGAAGGTTTCGGCCACGACGGCGGCGACATGCTGGCCTGAAAACGTGATGTCGCGTGCCAGCGGGCAGTAAGGCCTGTCCGGCGGCGGCGTGCCGAACCAGTCCGACGCGGTTCTCAGGCTGATGATGGTGTCCGGTGTGAGCACCTTGAGGACGCCCGGCGCCGCCTCTGCCCGCGCGGTGTCGATCGCGCGCACCTTGCCGGAGGCAATCGTGCTTTCGACCAGCACGGCATGGGCGAGGCCTTCGAGCTGCTGCTCGACGGCGTATTTGGCCGCACCGGTGATCTTGGCCGGGCCGTCGACGCGAGACAGCCGCCCGCCTATGGCTTCCGCCAGCGCGCCATCCGAGGCGTCGCCATGTCTTGCGTGGACAGTCATGCCGTCTCTCCCAATTTGAGGATGGCCCGCGCGACAACGCGCGGTGCGAGTTCGATCTTGTAGTGGTTGGCGCCATGGTCGACGGCGCCTTCGACGGCAAGCAGGCTGGCCGCGCGGACAGCGGCCGGTTCCAGCACCTTGCCTATCAAGGCGGCCTCCACGGCCCGCGCCCGCCACGGCTTCGTCGCGACGCCGCCGAGCGCCACGCGCAGGTCGCGGATGGTGCGCCCATCGGCTTCCAGCTCGAGCCCTACGGCCGCGCTGGCCGCCGCGAATTCGTAGGATTGCCGGTCCCGGATCTTTAGGTAGGTCGAACGGCGCGCAGCGGCGGATGAGGGGATCTCAATCGCCGTGATCATTTCGCCCGGCTCGATCGCGTGCTCCCTGTCGGGCGTGGTGCCGGGCAGCAGGAAGAAGTCGTCGACCGCGATGCGGCGATCGCCGAGATGGACCATCGCGTCGAAGGCGACCAGTGCGGTGGCGAGGTCGCCGGGATACATGGCGATGCAGGCCTCGCTGGCGCCGAGCACGGCGTGGCCCCTGGTGACGCCGCCGATCGCCGAACACCCGCTGCCTGGCTCACGCTTGTTGCAGGCGGAAAAGTTCGAGGGATCGCGGAAATAGGGGCAGCGCGTGCGCTGCATCAGATTGCCGCCGATGGTCGCCATGTTGCGGATCTGCGCCGACGCCGCCTGCCACAGCGCTTCCGACACGGCCGGGAAGCCGCTCTGGATGTCGGCATGGTCGGCGACATGGCTCATTCTGGCGAGCGCGCCGATGGTGGCTCGGTGTTCGCCCACTTCGATCCGGTCGAGCCCCTTGAGGTGGGTGATGTCGACCAGCGTGTCGGGTTCGGCGACGCCGCATTTGGCAAGATCGATCAGTGTGGTGCCGCCGGCAAGCAGCATGGCGCCGGGCAGGGCAGCGGCCTGTCGTGCGGCATCAACCGAAGTGGCGCGCAGATACGAAAAATCCCTCATGATGCGACCTCCAGGGCTGCCTGGCGCACGGCGGCGACGATGTGCGGATAGGCGCCGCAACGGCAGAGATTTCCGGCCATGTATTCGCGGATTTCCTCATCCGATCCGGCGTGGCCCTCGCGGATGCAGGCGACCGCCGACATGATCTGGCCCGGCGTGCAATAGCCGCACTGGAAGGCGTCCTGCTCGAGGAAGGCAGCTTGCACGGGATGCAGTTCGCCCTCCCGTGCAAGCCCCTCTATGGTGGTGATGGCGCGGCCCTCGGCCTGCGCCGCCAGCGTGAGACAAGCCAGCACGCGCTCGCCGTCGACATGCACGGTGCAGGCGCCGCACTGGCCGTGGTCGCAGCCCTTCTTCGTGCCGGTCAGGCCGAGCCGCTCGCGCAAGGCATCGAGCAGCGTCACGCGCGGCTCAAGCTGCAATTCGTGATGATGGCCGTTGATCTCGAGATGGACGGGGATTTTCGTCATGGGCGTCTGGCTCCAGTTGCTTGACGCGAAGTCGGTTGATCATGTTGCGCGGGCGGGGCAGCCGGCGGGTCTAGCTCCAGCCGTCCGGCCCTTCGCTGTCGCTTCCTGCCCTTCGGGCGTTCAGCCCCTTAAAAAGCTCCACTGGACCTTTTGATCCGCCCGAAGGCGGACCGGGCCTTCACCGTTCGTTGTTCGGGAAGCCGGGCAATTGGCTTCCCGTCCATTATGCGAACCACTCTTCACACCAGCAGGTCCTCGATGCGGATCGGAAAGCGGCGAGGCCGCACGCCTGTCGCATGCCAGACCGCGTTGGCAACCGCGCCGGCCGTGCCGGTGACGCCGATTTCGCCGACGCCCTTGATGCCGAGCGCGTTGACGTAGGGGTCGTCCTCATGGACCAGGATCGCCTCGACCGACGGCACGTCGGCATTCACCGGGACATGGTATTCGGCGAGGTTGGCGTTCTGGATCCGGCCCGAGCGCCGGTCGGTGCTGGCTTCTTCATGCAGCGCGAAGGAGACCCCCCAGATCATGCCGCCATAGTACTGGCTGCGCACCAGCCTGGGATTGATGACCCGTCCGGCGGCGAAAGCGCCGACCAGCCTGGTGACGCGGATTTGCCCGAAATCCGGATCGACCTTGACTTCGGCGAACACGGCGCCGTGCGCATGCTTGGCATAGGTCTCCTGGGACGCCGGGTCCGGGGCGCCCTTGCCGCGGCCTTCGATCTCCGTGAGGCCGGCGCGCGTGAGGATCTCGGCATAGCTTTCGCCCCGGCTTTCATCGTCGCGCCGGTACAGCCAGCCGCCACGCGCCAGCACGCCTTCATTGCCGGCACCGAACAATGGCGAGGCCTCGTTGCCGGTGGCGAGATCGGCGAGCCTGGCGATGACGGCGGCGCCCGCATTGTGGATCGCCATGCCGGCCGTCGCCGTGTGGCCGGAGCCGCCGGCAATGCCCGCATTGGGCAGGTCGGAGCTGCCGGCCCTGAAATCGACCTGGTCGATGTCGAGCCCCAGCCCATCGGCGGCGATCTGGGCGAAGGCGGTCCAGGCGCCTTGCCCCATGTCCTGCGCGCCGGTCTCCATCAGGCCGCTGCCATCGGCCCTCAACACCGCACGCGCCTCGGCCTGGAACATCAGGGCCGGAAACGTCGCCGTACCCATGCCCCAGCCGGTGAGGAAACCGTCGGCGTCGCGCATCAACCGGGGCTGAAGCGGGCGGCTCGCCCAGCCGAATGCCTCAGCGGCTTGGCTGTAGCATTCGCGCAGCGCCTTGGAGGAAAACGGCTTGCCGGTCATCGGCTCGACCTCGGCATAGTTCCTCAGCCGGAATTCCAGCGGGTCGATGCCGCAGGCGTGAGCCGCCTCATCGATGGCGCTCTCCAGGGCTATCGAGCCGGTGGCTTCACCGGGTGCCCGCATGAACAGCGGCGTACCGGTGTCGAGCCGCACCGCCTCGTGCGAGGTGGCGATTGCCGGGCTGGCATAGAGTGTGTGGGAGGCATCCGCCGCCGGTTCGAAGAAATCGTCGAACGTGCTCGAAGCGGTCTTGGCGTGATGGTCGATCGCCGTCAGCCGGCCCTCGCCATCCATGCCCATGCGCAAGGTCTGGCGCGTCGGAGCACGGTGGCCGACCGGCCCATACATCTGCTCGCGCCGCAGCACCAGCTTGACCGGACGGCCAACGAGGCGCGCCGCCAGGATGCCCAGAACCTGCGGCCCCGAAATCATGCCTTTCGAACCGAAGCCGCCGCCGAGGAAAGGGCTGCGGATATGGATGTCTTGCGGCGCGATGCCGAACAGGCCGGCTATGCGGCCCTGGGCCATGGCAAGGCCCTGGCTCGGCGTGTCGATCGACAGCCTGCCGCCATCCCAGGCGGCGACGATCGCATGCGGTTCCATGGCGTTGTGGTACTGGGCAGGCGTCTCGTAGGTGGCTTCGATCCGCGTCGTTGCCGATTTGAGGCCGGCTTCGACATCGCCCTTGTGATGCACGGCCGGATTGCCGACGCCGACACCACGCGGCACGAAGCTTTCGGCACCGTCGAGACCGACGCGCGCCGGCAGCGCCTCATAGCGCGGCGAGAGCAGCGCCGCCCCCTCGGTCGCCGCCTCCAGCGTTTCGGCGATCACCACGGCGATGGTCTGGTTCGGGTAGCGGACCTGATCGTTCTGCAACAGGTCGAGCCGGAACATGAAGGGATTGTCCTTGGCATCCGCATCGATGGCGAGCGCCGGCCGGTTGCTGGGCGTCATCACCTCGACCACGCCCTTGTGCGCCTTGGCCGCTTCGATATCCAGCGCGGCAACGCGGCCGCGCGCGATGCTGGAGACGGCGAGCACGGCATAGAGCATGCCGGGCGGATGGTTGTCGGCCGCGTAGCGCGCGGCTCCGGTGACTTTCAGAAAGCCGTCGCGGCGGGTCAGCGGCTGTCCGATGCTGGAGCCTTGCCGCGCGTGGGCGGGTTGCTGGTTGAGTTCAAGCGTCATGGCGCACTCCGGGAATGGAGGAAAAGGGAGAGGCCGGAAGGGCCGGTATCCGCTCGGGCGTCCCCGCCAGGGCCGATATCAGCGCCCTGACCACGATGCGGCGGGCAAGCTCGATCTTGAACGCATTGTCGCCGGAGGGACTGGCGTCGGCCAAGGCCGCGTCCGCCGCGCTGGCGAAGGTCGCCTCGTTGGCATCCGCGCCAAGCAGCACGGCTTCCGCCGAGCGGGCACGCCACGGTTTGGCCGCGACGCCGCCCAGTGCCAGCCTCGCGGCGCGGATCTTGCCGCTGTCGACGACAAGTGCCGCTGCGGCCGAGACGACGGCGAAGGCATAGGAGGTGCGTTCGCGTACTTTCAGGTATCGGGCATTGGCGGCGAAGGCGGTTGCCTCGGCCGGCAGGCGCACCGCCACGATCAGGTCGCCGGGCTCCAGCACATTCTCCCGCTGCGGCGTTTCGCCGGGAAGCCGGTGGAATTCCTCCAGCGTCACATGGCGCCGGCCCTGCTTGCCCTCGATCTCGACCACGGCGTCGAACGCCACCAGCGGCACGCAGAAGTCCGAGGGATGGGTGGCGATGCAGGCATCGCTCCAGCCAAGCACGGCGTGCAGGCGGTTCTCGCCTCCCAGCGCGTCGCAGCCGGCGCCTGATACACGCTTGTTGCAGGCGCTGGCGGTGTCGTAAAAATAGCTGCAGCGCGTGCGCTGCAGGAGATTGCCGCCGACGGTGGCGGCGTTTCGAAGCTGCGCGGAGGCGCCCGACAGCAGCGCCTCGGCCACCGCCGGATAGGCCTTGGCGAATGCCGTGTCGTGGGCGAGATCGGCGTTGCGGACCAGCGCGCCGATGCGCAGGCTGCCATCGTCCAGCCGTTCGACGCGGTTGAGTTCCGGCAGCCGCGAGATGTCGACGATGCGCTCGGGGCTGGTGACGCCGCCTTTCATGAGGTCGAGCAGATTGGTGCCGCCGGCGAGATAGGCCGAACCCGGCTCGGCCGCCGCCGCGATGGCGTCGGGGATGGTGGCGGGCCTGATATAGTCGAAGTCCTTCATGCCGCGGTCCTCCGGTCGGCCTTGGCAAGCTGTTGCTGGGCTTCCAGGACGGCCTCGACGATGCCGCCATAGGCCGCGCAGCGGCATATGTTGCCGCTCAGCCCCTCGCGGATGCGCTCGGGATCGTCGCCGGCCTGTCCTTCGGCGATCAGGCCGAGCGTGCTCATGATCTGGCCCGGTGTGCAGAAACCGCATTGGAAGCCGTCATGGGCGATGAAGGCGGCCTGCACCGGATGCAGTTCCTCACCACGGGCGACGCCTTCAATGGTCAAGACATCGGCGCCGTCATGGCTGACCGCCAGCGCCAGGCAGGAGTTGATGCGATTGCCGTCGACCAGCACCGTGCAGGCGCCGCACTGGCCACGGTCGCAGCCCTTCTTGGTACCGGTGAGGTCAAGCCGCTCGCGCAGCAGGTCGAGCAGGGTTACGCGTGGATCGACTTCCAGTTCGTGTCGGTGTCCGTTGATGGTAAGCGTGATGGGAAGACTGGTCATGGGCGTCTGGCTCCAGTTTGCTTGACGCGGATGGGAGGTGAACTGGTGCCTTGCCGGGGAAGGGCAAGGTAACCTTTTGGTCAGGTGTTGGCGGAGATGACAGCGGATCTCCCGGGAGATAGGCGGGCAGGGGAGATGTCAGCTTGCAGGTTCGAAAGGCGTGACATAAGCGTTCCCCTTCTTATATGATGAAAGCACTCCACTAAATCGGAGGCGCCTCCGTTTATTACGTGGGGGCTGGCCCGGCCGGGTTCAAGCCCCCATATTTCGACCGTGGAGAAAAAATTGGCCGTTGAGCCGTCCGTCATCGCCGAAACGAAGACCGCCGCGGAAGCCAAGCCGCTGCGCGCGGACGCGCGACGCAACCGCGACCGGCTGGTCGAGGTGGCCGCATCGGTCTTCGCCGAACGCGGCATCGATGCCTCGCTGGAGGACATTGCGCGCCGCGCCGGTGTCGGCATCGGTACGCTCTACCGGCATTTCCCAACGCGCGAGCATCTGGTCGAGGTGGTCTACCGCCGCGAGGTGGAGGCGCTGTGCGCGGCCGCCGGCGAGCTTGCGGCAAAGCATCCGTCCGATGTCGCGCTGGAAGAATGGATGCGGCGCTTCGTCGACTACATCGCCACCAAGCGCGGCCTGGCAACCAGCCTGCGCATTCTGCTCACCACCAACTCGACGCTGTTTTCCGACACGTCGGGCAGGGTCTCCCAGGCCTTGCGTCAATTGGTCGAGGCTGCGGTGGCCGAGGGCACGATCCGGGGCGACGTCGATGCCTCCGATGTGCTGCATGCGCTGTCCGGCATTTACTCCGCACCCGATACGCCGGAGTGGCGCGACCGCTCGCGCCGGCTGGTCAAGCTCCTGATGGACGGCTTGCGGTTCGGGGCAAACAGCCCGCGTTGAGGAGCTGGATATCGGCCGCGTGACAACCATGCCTGTCCACGATCTTTGAGGGGAATCCGATGTATGTAGGCCGTTCCTACAAGCTGATCGACTTCGCGCTCTGGTCGCGGCGCAGCGTCATCTACATGGTGGTGGTGAGCGGGCTGGCCGTCGCGGCCTATCGTCTTCCCGGTATCGCCGGCTTCTCGGTGCCATGGTCGGTCGTGCTGGTGCTCGGCACCACCGTATCGCTTGTCGCGGGGTTCAAGAATTCGCAGGTGTTCACCCGCAGCGGTGAGGCGCTGCAGGCGTTCACGCAAATCACCGCCAGCAGCCGGGTGTGGTCCAATTTCTGCCGGGACTTCCTCGACGCGCCGACGGCCAGGCAGCTCATCTACCGCCATATCGCCTGGATGACGGCACTGCGCTTTTCGCTGCGGCGGCCGATGCCCTGGGAATCCATGGGGAAGGCCGCCAATATCGAATACCGGCGGCGCTACCGCATCCAGGAGGACAAGGGCTCGATCGCCGACGAATTGCGGCCGCTGCTGGCCGAACAGGCCGAGGCGGTGCTGAAATCGCCACAGCCGGCGCTGGCCCTGCTCGAAATGCAATCGGTCCAGGTCAACGCACTGTTCAAGGACGCCAGGATTCCTCCTCAGATCTATGTCGAACTGACGAAGCTGATCCGCGACTTCCACGATCAGCAGGCGCGCTGCGACCGCATCAAGAACAATCCCTATCCGAGGCAGTATGCCATCGTCAGTTCCATGTTCGTCATGATCTTCTGCACGCTGTTGCCGTTCGGCGTCGTTCCGGTCTTTGCCGACATGGGCAAACTTGGCGGCGTGCTCGGTACGCTCGGCATCTGGCTGACGATCCCGTTCAGCACGCTGCTGGGCTGGGCCTACATGTCTCTCGACCAGGTCGGCGAGAGCAGCGCCAACCCGTTCGAGGGCAGCGCCAACGACGTTCCGATCTCGCAGATATGCCGCGACATCGAGATCGAGCTGCGCGCCGGGCTTGGCGAGGCTGACCTCCCCAAGCCATTGCTGCCGGTCAACGACATCGCGACCTGAAGTGCTGGACCTGGCGCGGCTACGCCTTCGCTTCGACCAGGATCACCAGGGACTCCGGCACCACGCCATCGTGCGCCATGGCATCAGCGGCCGCCTTGCTCTGCATCAGCGCGGCCATCTTATCCATATCCGGCACATCCATCATCACGGCCACCCGTTTCGGGTTCTGCGGGTCGACGAAGGTGCGGATGTTCGTGATCCCCAGCGAGCCGAAAAGCTCCTTGCGCTTGGGTGAACCGAGCCAGTGCTTGCTGTCTTTCGAGATGTTGTGATGGCCGATTACGGTTGGCATGGCATCCTCCCCAGGGTGACGCCGGCGGTCGAAATCGCCCGCCTGCTGCTGCGATCCACCTGTACAAGGCACTGAGCGCCGTTTCGCATCGGCTGTCAATTAGCCATTGCTGATGGAGTGGCGGTGACGTGGAGTCACCGACAGATCAGGGCTGCGAACGGTGTGACGTGCATTCTACCCGTGCTTGTAGCCATGAATTGGAAGCCATTGCTGCTGGTCGACGATATTGCGACCCATGCGGGACTGACGCCTATTCCCAGACTGCTCGAGTGCCGACCGCGACGCCACCCCAGTCCTCAGGCGCGACGTCGGCAATCGACTGGGAGAACGTCCAGTGGTGGCCGGCGAGGTCGCGGCAAGTATACTGGCGCTCGCCATAGGGGTAGCTGGCCGGCGGGCTCAGGATCACGACACCGTGGCGCGCAACTCGCTTGTGATGGGCATCGACATCCTCGACACGCACCATCACCGCGAACGGCGCGCCGGCCTGTTCCGGTATCGGTTCGCCGTTCTTCGACCCGGTGACAACCACCGCTCCGTCGCCGAAGCCGAGCCGGTGGCGGTGGTTGCCGATGATCAGCCTCTGTTCGAACCCGAAAACCTGGCAGAGCCAGCGGCTGGCCGTCTCGACGTCGGGATAGGACAGCACGGGTATGACCGCGCTCGCGGGCATGGAGCGATTGGCGATCATGTCATTCTCCGTGGCCTTCCGCGCGGGGCATCCAGGACGGATTTCTCCGCTTCAACTATAGGGCGACCAGCATTGCTGGCGAGGCCCGTTATAAGGCTGGTAGCTGTTGTCCCAAGCGCGGTAGGAGACGTACCGGTCATAGCACCAGCGCACATGCGCCGCTTCCAGCCGGACGGCAGGAGGCGCCGGCAATGGCGCGGCGGACCCGGCCGCGACGCCGGCGGCAAAGGCAGCGGCGGGGAACCAGTAACCGTTGTAATAGCGGTAGCCGGGCCGCATGCGCACATAGCCGCGATAGCCATTGTAGTAGTATCCGCCGCCGACGACGTAGAAACCGCGCCGAAACCAGACTGGTGTCGGCGCGGTGGTGACCGACGCCGGGGCAGAAGCCGGCACGACCGGCAAGGCCTCGGCCGGCGAGGCCAGCACCGAGGCGCCAATCATCAAACCGCAAAACGCTGTAAGTGTCCGTTTCATCATGTCTCTCCTGTGAGGGGTGTTAAGGGGATCACTGGCGTCTGAGCGCCCGCAGTTCGGAGATCGAAAGCGCGCCGTCGCCGTTGGTGTCCGCCCGCAGCAACCGGTCTGGAATGAAGGCGGCAAACTCGTCGCGCGAAATCCTGCCGTCGCCATTGCGGTCGATGCGGCCGGCCTGGGCCTGGAAGCCGCCGAATTGGGCGGCCTGGAAGTCGCGCTTCGACTTCACCGCTTCCACCGCCGCGCGCACTTCGCCCGCGTCGAGCAAACCATTGTGGTTGGCATCCATCCGGTCGAACATCCGCGCTCGCGCGGCCTGGATTTCGCTGAATTCGAGCTTGCGGTCGCCGTTGGTGTCTATGCGCCGGAAGAGTTCCTTGGCACTGCCGTCCGCCGCACAGGCGCTTCCCGCGCCAAGCAGCAGGCCGGCAAAGGCCATGACTATCTTGTTCATGCTGGTCTCCGCATTGGGTCGGATGGTCCGCCGCGGACCGTCCTTGCAGAGCCTTCTACGCGGCGCCTTCCGTGCCCCTACGCGGCGCGAGGTCATTTTTTTTCAAGGTGGTGCAGGCGTAACGGCCTACCCCGCCGCGACAGGGATTGGCAGGTCCGGCAAAGAATCCTCCGCGTCGAGCGTAGGGCTTGGCCCCGTGCTGCGTATCGGTCAGCAGTCGCCCCCCGACTAGACACGAAAGGACCACCATCATGAAACGCTCTGCACTCATTGCGGGCCTGCTCATCGGGCTTACGCCGCTCTTTGCGGCGCAGGCACAGGACATGCCCGGCCAGCGCATTCTGCAACGGATCGACACCAATGGAGACGGCGCCATCTCCAAGGATGAGATGACGGCCGCCCGCGAGCGCTTGTTCAGGAAGCTCGACCGCAATGGCGATGGCGTCATCGACGAGAAGGAGATGGAGAGTGCCCGCCAGGCGATCAAGGATCGCGCCGAGGTGGCGCAGGCGCGGCTCGGCAGCCGCTGGCGGCGCATGGACGCCAATGGCGACGGCAAGGTCTCCGAGCAGGAATTCGCCAGCAGCATGCCTTTGTTCGACCTCGCGGACCGGGATGGTGACGGCAAGATTTCGGCCGACGAGATCGCCTCCGTCCGCAAGCTGATCGCCGAGCACGCCAACTGATGATCGGCAGCGATCATTCCCTTTACAAAACAAGGAGTACGACATGTTGTCTTCGGTAAAGATTCCGATTTTCTGTCTCGGTGCGATGCTTATCTGGTCGACCGCTTCGCCGGCTTCGGCCGAGGAATGGCAGCGTCCGACCGCGCACGGCGGCGAGATCAGCCGAAGCGTCAGCAAGGACGGCAATGTCTACACCGGCTCGACCACCCGCACCGGCCCCAATGGCGGCACCTATACGTCGAGCTCCAAGTGCATTGCAGGCGTTGTTGACCGCTGCGCCAGAAGCTATTCTGGCACCGGGCCGAAGGGGCAGACCTACTCTGGCAAGCGTGTATCGGCGGGCGGGGTGTTTCGGGGCCGTTCGGCAGGCAGCTTCACCGGCCCGAACGGCAACACGGTCCACGGCTTCCGCCGCTGGCGGCGCTGACATCTGATGTGATGGATTTGAACCCGAAATTCGTTTCTGTGCTCCTCCTGATCGATGCGAATTTCGGATTCGCCGAACCAGCAGTCTCGTCCGTGGATGCGCGCCGCCGTGCGACATGAGGAACCCCGCGGTGACGATGAGCTTCTGGCGCGCATCGCCGCGGGCAGCCAAAGCGCGCTGTCCGAGCTCATCGCCCGCCATGGCCGTGGGCTGCGAATGTTCGCGGCGCGGTATCTCGGCAATGCCGGCGACGCCGAGGATGTGGTGCAGGAGGTATTCGTGGCCGTCTGGAAACAGGCCACGCGGTTCGATCCGGCCAAGGGGCGGGCTTCGACCTGGCTCTATCGGATCACCGCCAACCGGTGCATTGACCAGCGTCGACGCAGGGCGCTACGCAGTTTCATCGGGCTGGACGACATAAAGGAAGAGGTCGCGTCGCCGGAGGCGGATGCCGAAGTGACGACAGCGGCGCGGCAGGAACTGGCGATCGTGCGCGACGGGCTCTCGCGCCTGCCGGAACGGCAGCGCATGGCGGTGCTGCTGAGGGCGGTCGGCGACCTCGATATCGCCGCGATCGCCGAAGTGATGGGCAGCAGCATCGGCTCGGCCGAGCAATTGCTGGTGCGCGGACGGCGCGCGCTCAGGGATCATTTGGCAATGGCGGCCGTGGGCCGTGAAAGGAAGTCCTCATGACACGGGACGAATTCGAACGAAACAGGCGCCGCTTCGGCGACAGGGTCGAGGCATGGCCGGCGCCCTTCCGCCAGCAGGCGCTGACCTTGCTGGCGGCGGAGTGGAAGGACGATCCGGATGCCGTGCTCGATCGTCTTGTGCTCGAGGCGGCGCTGACCGATGGCGACGACCAGGCGCTGGCGCGCAAGGTGCTGGCCCGTATCGACAGCGGTAGTGTTCCGGCGCGCTCGTCTTTCCTGCCGCGCTTCCTTTTGAGCCCGGCCGGGTTCGCGGCCTGCGCCGCCGCCGCGCTCGTTGCGGCGACGCTGGCAGGCTACCAGCTGGCACGGCTTCAGGACGATCTGTCTGATACGGAGCTGCTGGCGCTGGCGTCCGGTTCGTCGCTGGCCGAAGGCCGCGGTATCGTGGCCGATCCAGAAGGGGAGGGCTCGCTTTGAAGCGCTCCTGGATATGGACGGCGACCCTGGTGCTGCTTGCTCTTTCGCTGGCCGTCAACTTCTTCCTGGTCGGTTATGCCATGCATGGCCTGCGGCAAGGCGCGGCGACGCGTGTGCTGTTGTCGGAGATTGCCAGCAGCTATCCGCCCGAGGTGAGGAAGGAGTTCCGTGGCATTCTGCGCGACAACCGCGCGCGCACCTTCCAGGCTCTGCGCGACCTGCGTAGCGCGCGCGCCACCCTGGCGGCGGCACAAACAGCCAAACCCTTTGACGAAACGGCGGCGAAGGACGCGATGGCGGCTGTGCGCAGCGCAACGACCAACCTTCAGGCGACCATGCAGGACTATCTCCTGACCGCGCTGAAGAATGTCAACGCCAGGCCCGCCGCGGGAGGTTGAGCCGCGGCGGCCCTACTGGCGGCACAATTGTCGCCGACCCATGTCGGTATCCAACCGGCTTGCGATCGCGAAGATGGAATAATGCGGCACGACAGGCTTGTCCTAACCCTGCTTTGGCGCGAGTTCTCGGCTGGTCTGCGCTCGATGCGCCGCCGCGACCTTGCCTGGATCGTGGCTGGCGGTGGGGCGTTGCTCGCCTACGCCATTGCCGACATCGTCGTCGCACTGCATGCGGCCGCCGCCACGTTGCGGCAAGCGCAGGTGTTGTGGATGGCCGGCCTGCCGGCGGTACTGCTTTGCCTTGGCGGCTTCGCCGGCAGTGCGGTCGCAAGACTTTGCCTGTCACGCGCATTCGCGCCGTTCCTGAAAGCATTTCCGCTCTCCCTCTTCGAGCGGCGGCGCATGGCCGCGGTAGCGGCATGTGCGCTGGGCGTTCCCATTGCCTTCATCGTCGCGGTGGCCGCGGGCCTCGGCTGTTTCGTCATCGCAAAGCCGCTTGCGTCGGTCTGGGGTGTCGGTGCCGCGATGCTGTTTGGCACCGGCTTTGGCGCCGCGGCCGGGCTGCGACTGCGGAGCGCTCGCGACCTGATCCACTCCGGCAACACCGAGCCGGCGGGCGATCGCGGCGGGCGCAAGCCCTCGCTCGGCGCCTTCGATCGTTCGACGCCGGCCTGGCTCTCGAGCTGGGCCTGGGACCTGCCGGCCGGCCGCGTAAGGCTTTCATGGCGGCTGATGGGCGCGGCCATGCTGCTCGGTCTCGTGGCGGTCGTTGCGGCCTCCATCAGTTTCGTTCGCCATGATGCCGTGCCGGCGGCCATGGCCGGGCTGGCCGGCGGCGTTCTCGTCTTCATGCTGAGCGCGCGCTTCCACCCGCTCGGCTCGCCGGTGCTGCGCACGGCTCCGCTCGGCTTCGTCAGGGCCTGGTTGCGCCTGGCGCGGCTGCCGCTGCAACTGTCGCTCGCCTTCTTTCTCCTGCCGGCGGGTGCTGCCCTGGCGGCGGAGCCGTCGGCCTGGGCGATGCCGATCGCCAGCGGCTTCTGGCTGCTGGCGCTGAACGGCGCCTATGCGGTGTTTGCCGCCTATTTCATGAGCGCGCCGTTCGTCGCCGCGCTGAGCTTTCTCAGTGCCATCGCCTACACCAGCTACGAGTTGCTCGAATATGGGCGCACGGTGCTGATCGGCTTTGCCGCCCTTGTCCTGTTCCTGTGGCACCGGGCGCAACGGAGATACCGCCATGGATAGCAGCGCCGACCCTGCCGAGATACTCGCGGTTCGCGGTCTCAGCGCCGGCTATGGGGGCCGCCCGGTCGTCCGCAGTGCCGACCTGTCGCTCGGCCGTGGTGACATCCTTGGCCTGCTTGGCGCCAACGGCTCGGGCAAATCCACTTTGCTGAGAGCAATCAGCGGTCAGATCCGGCCGCTCGCGGGCAGCGTGGCGATCAACGGCGTCGACCTTGCCGGCGCACCGGAGCGCGCCAAGTCAGGCTTCGGCCTTGCCGTGGATCCATCCGAACTGCCGGCAGCACTGAGCGGGTGGCAATATCTCCAGCTCGTCGCCTCGATCCGCGGCTGCGCCGAAGACGACTGGCCTGGCGTCAATGTCGCCGATCGGCTCGGGCTCAAGCGCTGGATCGACCGGCCTATCGGCGAATATTCGCTGGGCACGCGGGCCAAGATCGCCATTGCCGCGGCTCTGCTTGGTGCGCCGCCGCTGCTGATCTTCGACGAGTCCCTGAACGGCCTTGATCCGCTTGCCGCCTTCGAGGTGAAGCGCATCATCCAGGCCCTGGCTTCGACCGGCCGCCATGCCATCATCATCTCCACCCATGTCGTGGATTCCGTGCCTGGCCTGTGCAACCGCGTCCTGCTTCTGGCCGAGGGCCGCATCGCGCGTGACTGGAATGCACGGCAGCTGGCCGAGGTGGGGCGCGTGCCTGGCGCTTTCGAAGCCGAAGTCATGCGGGCGCTGACGGTCCAGGCGGCTGACGGATGAAGGCACGTCGAGGCGTGAATCTGCCGCAGGCTCAAAGCTCCAGGCAAACCTTGCCGAAGTGCTTTCGCGCTCCCGTAATGCGTGAAGGCGGCGGCAATGTCGCGCAGCAGGAAGCGGCGGTCGATGACGGGCTTCAAGCTGTTTGATCGCTATCGCGCGGATCATGTCCTCCTGGTCCGCCCGGCTGCCGCCGCCGACGGCGATCACTTCACCCGCGCCGTCGGACAGCGGCACGCGGCCGTCGGCGAGCGGTGTCCTGCCTTGCACCGCGAAATCGTCGCGCATGTTCAACGAACAGGCGCGTATCCTGACCGGCACGTCGCCCCGCCCCCCTCCGGCCGCGGCGGATCCTTCTCGACCAGTTCGAGCCTGTCCAGGCCACCCCGCGCCCTCAGCCCGACCAGCTTCATTGTCTTCTCCGACGTGTGGATGTCTTGATATGGCGACAGCGAGCCAGGTCTACCGGACCTGCCGGCCGGAAATCATCCTGAGCCAGGGTGCGAGATGGAAGGCGCTCATCAGGAGGTACATGGCCGCCATGCCGGTCAGCGGCGAGCCGCCCATGCACAGCATGGCTGCGTCGCCACCTTGAAGACACGAGAGCAGGGCCATCAGGGCGAAGGTCGGTGCCGCCGCGAGACACAGCCAGTCGGCGATACCAAGGGAGGCGGTATTTTCGGGGGTCGCGCCGCCGGTGCCGGAATGGATGTCGGTCATGGTCCTTTTTTCCCTGATGATCATGCCAGTGACGAGGCCAGGGCTTGGGTTCCTCGCCCCACGGTGTGGGGAAGAGGAACCCAGGCTGGATGGGGCGTCGATCCACCGGTCCTATTGTTCGCCCTTGTCGCGGAAGGCGGCTTCGCCTGCGGCGGACACTTCGGCCCATTTCTTGTCGGCCCCGGCTTCGTAATTGTCGTGCCAGTTCCACCAGCTGTAGAGCGGCGTCTGGGGATAGCCTTCGGGCGAGTCCTCCCAGACCTCCTGGCGACCGAGCGGGGTGGCGTCGAGGTAGCTCCAGACCGTGCCCATCGCCTCGTCGCCGCGGCTGTTGATGAAATAGGTGCGGAAGACGCGGTCGCCGTCATGGATGAAGACGTTGTGGCCATGCCATTCGTCGACACCGAAGTCTTTGTCGAAGCTGTCGGTGATGGTGTACCAGGGCATTTCCCAGCCCATCCGCGTCTTCAGCCGCGCAATGTCGGCCTGCGGGGCGCGCGAGGCGTAGGCGAGCGTGGTGTCGCGGGCGTTGAGATGGGCGAGGTGGCCGACCTGGTCGGCGCCGAGCGAGCAACCGCGGCAGGCGTGATCGGGCCAGCCATAGACACCGGGCTCGAAGAAGGCGCGATAGACGATCAGCTGGCGGCGGCCTTCGAACAGGTCGAGCAGGCTTGCCTTGCCGTTGGGGCCCTCGAACACATAGGCCTTGTCCACTTCCATCCACGGCATGCGCCGGCGTTCGGCGGCCAGCGCGTCCTTGGCGCGCAGCGTCGCTTTCTCCTTCACCAGCATCTTTTCGCGCGCGGTGTCCCATTCCTGCCTCGAAACGATCGGCGGGGTCTTCATCGTCATGTGCTTGGTCATTGATCTTCTCCTTTGCCAGTCATGGGGCCGCCGCGGCCTGTGATCGCCCGGGGATCCTGAGCCAGGGTGGGGCGGTGAGGGACGGGTGTTGCAAAAGCGGTCGGATCCGCATCGTCCGGTCCGGCGCAGCAGGGGTGACGTCGGGCATGCCCGGCGCCGTCCTTCGATGCGTCGAGAGCAAGGTCGGTTGAGACAGTCATTGCGTTCTCCTTGGTGCGCCGCCCGTTGCCGATGCGGCTTGCTGCCTGGCCGTGGTGACTTAAGTTAGGGCGGTGCTTCGCGAAGGTGGGAGTTACAAGTGTGACGGGATTTGAATGGACTCGCTGATCACGGCGGCGGCACTTGCGCTGGCGGCGGGTGATCCGCTCGGCGCGCTCGACCGCGTCGCGCTGCGCGAAGATGCGCCGGCGCTGGCGCTGCGCGGCATTGCCATGGCGCAGCTCGGCGACTTCGACCGCGCCAAGCTTTTGTTGCGGCGCGCGGCCCGCGCGTTCAGCCCGAAAGAAGCCGTCGCGCGCGCCAGATGCGTCGTCGCCGAGGCCGAGATCGCGCTGGTCTCGCGCGATCTGGGCTGGCCCGCCAAGGCGCTCGACGCGGCGCGGACCGCTCTGGAGAAGCATGGCGACCGGCTGAACGCGGCGCATGCAGGCCAACTCAAGGTTCGGCGCCTGTTGCTGATCGGCCGCCTCGACGAGGCCGAACATGTGCTGGCGGGGCTTGACCCGACGCCGCTGCCGCCGGCCGCGAGGGCCGCCCATGAGCTCGCTGTCGCCGGCATCGCCATGCGGCGCCTCAGGATCCGGCCGGCGCGCGCGGCGCTGGAATGGGCACGCAACGCCGCCCGCCAGGCCGGCATTCCAGGCCTCATGGCGGAGGTCGCCAGCGCATCGCTGGCGCTCGAAACACCGGCGGCGCGGCTGATCACGCAAGGTGCGGAGCGGCCGCTGCTGCTCGAAGAGGTCGAGGCGCTGCAGGCATCGCCGGCGCTGGTCATCGACGCCATTCGCCATGTCGTGCGCGCCGGCGCCAGCACCGTCTCGCTGGCGAGCCGGCCGGTGCTGTTCGCGCTGGCGCGCGCGCTCGCCCAAGCGTGGCCCGGGGATGTATCGCGCCAGGATCTCGTGGCGCGGGCCTTCGGCGGCAAGCACGCCGATGAATCGCACCGCGCGCGCCTGCGTGTCGAGATCGGCCGGCTGCGCGCCGAGCTTGCCGCGCTGACGGATATCAGCGCCACCAAGCGCGGCTTCACGCTGGCGCCGCGCCAGGCGCGCGCGGTGATGGTGCTGGCGCGGCCGATCGAGGAACGGCACGCGGCGGTGCTGGCCTTGCTCGCCGACGGCGAGGCCTGGTCGAGCTCGGCGCTGGCGCTGGCGCTCGGCACTGGCCAGCGCAGCGTACAGCGGGCGCTCGAGCCGCTTGCCGAGGCCGGCAAGGTACAGTCCTTCGGCCATGGCCGGGCGCGTCGCTGGATGACGCCGCCAGTGGCCGGATTCACGACCACCTTGTTACTCCCGGCGCCGCTGCCGAACGGCTAAGGTGTGGCGATATTCAGGTGAGGCCGGCCTGCAAATGGCGGCCTGACCCGGATTTCGACACCTTGGATGACGACCATGAGGATCAAGACATGAAACATTCAGCGGCCGAAATCCTGCGCGAATACGGACCCTTTTCCGGGGTGGAGCGGGTGCATGGGGTGAGCTTCGACGGCGAGAACGTCTGGTTCGCCTCGGGCGACAGGCTGAACGCCTTCGATCCGGAAAGCGGGCAGGCGCTGCGTTCGATCGACGTCGCGGCGCATGCCGGCACCGCCTATGACGGGCAGCATTTCTTCCAGCTCGCCAATGATCGCATCCAGAAGATCGATCCCGATACAGGCAAGGTGGTCGCCACGATCCCGGCGCCGGGCGGCGGCCGCGATTCCGGGTTGACCTGGGCCGAAGGCACGCTTTGGGTGGGGCAGTACCGGGAACGCAAGATCCACCAGATCGATCCCGAGACCGGACAAATCCTGCGCACGATCGAATCCAACCGCTTCGTCACCGGGGTGACGTGGGTGGACGGCGAGCTGTGGCATGCCACCTGGGAAGGCGACGAGAGCGATCTGCGCCGCGTCGACCCACAGACCGGCAAGGTCCTGGAGAGGCTCGACATGCCTGATGGCATCGGCGTCTCGGGGCTGGAATCCGATGGCGGCGACCGCCTCTTCTGCGGCAGCACATCCTCTGGGGTGGTGCGGGCGGTGCGTCGGCCGAGATGAGACGGTTCTCCTGACAGGGGCATCAGGGCTGGCAGCCCGCGTTTGCGAATTTGTCCACCGGTGACTGGCCGTCGCCCCAGTGCGCGCCTAGATAGGCTGCGTTGGGCGACCGCCCGGACATCTCTTCGCAAAGGAACCGACCATGCCCGAACAGATCACGCTGAACGACGGCGCCACCATTCCCCAGCTTGGCCTTGGCGTCTGGCAGGTCGATCGTGACATCACGGCTGATGTGGTGGGCTGGGCGATCAAGGCCGGCTACCGGCTGATCGACACTGCCGAGGGCTACCAGAACGAGGAGGGCGTCGGCGAGGCGATCCGCGCCGCCGGCGTGCCGAGAAGCGAGCTCTTCATCACCTCGAAACTGCGCAACGGCGCGCATCAGCGCGATGCGGCCCTTCGCGCTTTCGACGATACGATGAAGAAGCTCGGCATCGAGCAGCTCGACCTGTTCCTGATCCACTGGCCGGTACCCAGCCAGGACAAATATGTCGAGGCCTGGAAGACGCTTGTCGAATTGAAGCAGGCGGGGCGGATCAAGTCGATCGGTGTCTCGAATTTCAACCAGGATCATCTGGAGCGTATTATCGGCGAGACCAGCGTAGTCCCCGTGGTCAACCAGATCGAACTGCATCCCCGTTTCCAGCAGCGCGAGCTCAGGCATTTCCATGCCCGCTACGGCATCCACGCCGAAAGCTGGAGCCCGCTGGGCAGCGGCCGGCTGCTCACCGACCCGACGATTGCCGGGATTGCGGGGAAGCACGGCAAGTCGGCCGCGCAGACCATCATCCGCTGGCATCTTCAGGAGGGCTTGATCGTCATCCCGAAGTCGATCCACCAGGATCGCATCGCGGCCAATTTCGACGTCTTCGATTTCGAGCTGGACGAGCAGGACCTGAAGACGATCGCAGGCATGGATTCGGCCGATGGACGCGACGGACCGAACCCGGCCACGGCGGCATTCTTGTTTTGAGCTAGTCCGGCAGATCGACCAGCACGGCGCCGCCTTCCAAGCGCGCTGCGTAGCTCTTGAGATTGATGCAGGGCGGGAGGCGTTTGGCTGCGCCGGTGCGATAGTCGAAGGCGCCGCCGTGCTTGGGGCATTCGACCTCGTAGTCCATCACCAGCCCGTCGGCGAGGTGGACCGCCTCATGGGTGCACAGCCCGTCGGTGCAGAACACTTCGTCGTCGGGCGAGCGGAAGATGGCGTAGGTCCGGCCGCCATGATCGAAACGGCGCGCGCCCTCCTGTTCGATGTCGTCGAGGCCGCAGGCCTTGATCCAACTGGACATTTTGCTTCCTTCTTTGTCGCATGATGTGAGCGTTCCGGCTGGCGCCGTCTACTGGCTGCCTGGTCGGGCCGGGGTCAGTTGGCGGCGTTGGCGCGCGCCTTCTTCTTCTCGTAGCGAGCCTGCATGCGGGCCTCACCTTCCTTGCCGCCGTCGTGGAAAGTGCCCAACCATCGGTCGAACGGGATGAGACCGTCGCCGTAGTTCACCTCGAAATATTTGTGGTGGAGGTAGTGGATGTAGGCATGGCTATCGACGCTGGCCTTCTCGCCCAGCTCGATCTTGTCGAAGCCGACATGGCCGGGAATGGCGCCGAAGCCGGCATAATTCAGTTGGTAGAGCGCCAGGATCGGGTTGGACGGAATGACGAGGTGCCAGAGCGCCACGCCGAGGTAGCCGAACTGCTCGACCGGGTGCATCGCCAGCGACGACCACGGCGACGGGTTGACCGAATTGTGGTGTACCGAATGCACCCATTTGTAGAGCGGCGGCCAGTGGATCGCGCGGTGCAGCAGGAAGAAATGCGTCTCGTGGATGATCGGCACCGCCAGCGCCAGGCAGAAGAGGTAGACCGGGTGCGAAGTGAAGGTCAGCCACGGCACATAGCCATTGGCGTAGGCGTAGAGAATGCCGACCTCTATCGCCGTCCAGATCGGCATGCCGGTGCCGAAGGTGCGCAGCATGTTGTCGAGGTTCTGGTTCTGGAAGAAGAACGCCTTGCTCTTCTGCTCCGACGGCCATTTGCCGTTGTATTTGAATCGGTTGCCCTGGCTTCTCAAGATGTAGAGTTGGAGTTCGAAGACACCGAAGAACACAAGCAATGCCGCGCAGTTGACGAGGAACAGCCGCAGGATCCAGCCCCAGCCAAGCGTCTTCATCACCTCGACATCGGGCAGCACGAAGTGCCACCAGGCGACCGCCGAGAGCGCGAAAAGGAGATTGTAGGGCAGGAAATAGTGCGGCAGCCATTTCAGGAACGCCAGCGGTTGCGGCGGGAAGGTAAAGAGCGGCGCCGTGCCGGCAGGCTCGTTCGGCGCCCAGTCGCCGCGCTTGTTGCGTGTGCCGTATTTCAGATCGTCCATGGCGGCCTCACAAGGTGCTGGTTCACAAGGATTGGGAGAGGGTGAGAAAGCGGTCGTAGGCGGCATCGTCCATGTCCACCTGGTGCCTGGCCTCGGGGTAAAGGCCATCTGCCACGTCGCGACCAAAGGCGCGGAAGGCGGCGATGCGCTTTTCCTGCAGTTCGGCTTCCAGCGTGACGAAGTCGGCGTAACGCCTGGCGTGGCGCGGATAGTGGCCGGTATGAGTGCCGAGCACGTCAGAGGAAAACAGATACTGCGTGTCGCAGGCGCTGCCGCAACCCATGCCCATGGTGATCAGCGGCGTCGAGCGGGTGATGTGCTCGGCAAGCCTGACCGGCACCACCTCGACCTCGATACAGGCCGCGCCGGCGTTTTCCAAATCCTTGGCGGCGCGCAGCACCGTGATCGCTTCTTCGGCTGATTTGCCGATGGCGCGGAAATTGGTCCAGGTGGCGCGGTTGGGCACCAGGCCGACATGGCCGGTGACGGGAATGCCCTCGACCGCCATGGCTTCGATGAAGCGCGGCGAATGCGATGAATAGACCGCATCGGCGCCGCGCTTCATCATCGCGAAGCCGAGCCGCACCGCCTCATCAGGCGAGGCGACCGCGCCGTGCGGCATCCCCACGGAGAGGAAGGCGAAGGGTGCTGCCTGGCGAATGGCTTCGAGATTGTGGTCGGGTTCGCAGGACAGGATGACAATGTCGCTGGCGACAGCGGCGCCGGCCTCGGCCGGGGTGTCGACATGCAGCTGCAGCCATTTCTTGCTACCCTTGGCGCCTTGCAAGTCGTGTACCGTCAGCCGTCTTGTCACCAGTGATCCTCCCATTTGCGAGAGGCGTAGCATCGCGGCCGGCGGAAGGCCGCTTGTTCCTTGATCAAATCAGATCAAAGGTTCTCGGCGGTGAAGGTGATGAAGCGGATCGGCGGGTTGTCGATTGGCAGATCGTGCAGGCCAAGCCGGGCCATGATGAGATCGATGGCGCGGCGCGCTTGCGCTTCCGGCGCCTGGTCGAGCACGACGTCCATGGTCCCCGCGCGCAGGGCAGCACCGCTGCGCTCGGTGAGTTCATGGCCGACGAAGAAAATCTCGTGGCGGCGCGGATGGCGAGCCAGCACCTCGTTCAGCGAGCCGTTGCCACCGCCGGCGTTGTAGAAGCCGGCGAGATCGGGGCGCTGGCCCAGCACATCGACGAGAAGGTCGGCGCTGCGGCGCCCTTCGTCATGGCCAAACAGCACCTCGGCGAAGGTGAGGTCGGCGCGCGGGTGCTCGGCAAGATAATCGGAAAAGCCGCGGATGCGGTCGCGGTGCACCTGGTAGATCTGGCTGTGGCAGAGCGCGACGATGCTACCACTGCCCATCTGCATGCGGCTAATCAACTGCGCGGCCATGCGGCCGGCGGCGTAATTGTCGATGCCGACATAATCGGCCTTCGAGCCGGCGATGCGGGTCACCACCTGGACCGTCGGCACGCCTTGCCCTTCGACTTCGGCCAGCGCCGCACGGATCAGCGGATCGTCCGGCACCGCCAGGATCAGCCCGCCACGGCGCATGCCGGGCTCGCGGATGCGCCGGGCGATGGCCGTGGCGTCGCCTTCGTCGAGGAAGGTCCGGTGCACGGCGACCGTGCGGTCGAGCGTGGCGGCGATGCGCTCGAAGGCACGGGACAGGCGGGAGAAAAAGGTCGAGTCCGGCCGCACCAGGATGACCTCGATGCGGATGATGCCGCGATGCGCTTCGGGAAGCCGGCGCGGATAATCGAGCGAGCGCGCGGCGGCGACCACCTTCTCCACCGTCTCGGGTCGCACGCCGCCCCTGCCGTTGAGAACGCGCTCGACCGTCGCGGTGCCGACGCCGGCGCGGCGGGCAATGGCGGCGAAGGTCGGCTTGGTGATGGCGGGCTCCTGATCTGATTTGATCAGGGAGATATCATATCTTGCTGGGAACCCTCAAATCCCCGACCCATCCAACTGCTGGGCATCCTCACCTTCCCAGGGCGCCGGCAGCGAGCCGCCGCGGCTGAGGTTGGCCGAGGGCAGGGGCATCCAGCACTTCAGCTCGGGGTCGGCGTATTCGACGACGCGGCCGGGCGAGGAATCCGACGCCCGCCAGCCTTCGCCGGCGAACTGGTCGCCGCGCGACCAATAGGCGAGATCGACTTCGGCCGGTCCCTGCTCGGAGGGACGGACCGTGACCAGGATGCGGCTGCCGTCCTTGGGCGCTGTCGACATGTGGCGCCACCGTTCGGGCTCGTCCATCGCATTTCCTCCTGCCTTTGGTGCGAGAGGAAGTGTCGCCTCGCCATCGGGGCCGGTCAACCCAAACTTTGTCGGATTGCACCGTCCACTTTCGTCCTTGGTCTGGCGATGTTCGCCAGGACAAGGAGAGGCATTCATGAGTGACAAGGTCGAGCTGGTGCCGGCCGCGGGCGAAATGAAACTGTATTTCAGCCGCAATCCCAATCCGCGCCTGGCGGTCGCGGTGGCGCGTCACCTCAAGGCGCGGGTGACTTTCGAATTCGCCTCACCGTTCGCGCCAGGGCAGGCCGACAAGTATCGTCCGCTCAATCCCAATCTTTCCATCCCGATACTGGCATGGCCGGGCGGCAGCCTGTGGGAGACCGACGCCATCGCCTGCCGTCTGTCGCGTGATGTCGGGTCGGATTTCTGGCGCACCGGCGATGACGAGCCCGACATGATCCGCTGGATAAGCTGGGGCAAGGAGAATTTCGCCAGGGCCTGCGACATGGTGCATTTCGAGCGTGGCACCAAGCAGCGCTATCATCTGGGCCCAATCGATCATCAACTGGTCGAGGAGGGGTTGAGTCTGTTCCACAAGATGGCGGCGATCCTTCAGGGCGCACTTGGGGGCCAGCAATGGCTGGTCGGGGATCGGGTCTCCTATGCCGACTTCCGCATGGCAACGTTCCTGCCTTTCAACGATGTCGCCGGCCTGCCGCTCGGTGATTATCCCGTGCTTGCCGGGTGGTATCGCCGGCTTGAAGGCATCGAGCCCTGGCGCGATCCGTTCAGAGGTCTGGATGCACCTCAGCTGCCGCCGGTGCAGCCTGGCTGAGGCACGGCGCGGAATGGCGACCAAGCTGATGCGAGGACGAAGGCTTCGCACGACCGGATATGCTCATTTCGCCTGGGCGAGCTGCTGTTCCACCAGGCCGAGTTCATTCTCGTAGAAGCCCTCGAAACCGGGGGCATAATGCTGCTCGCGGAAGATGTCGCGCGCGCTGATGAAGGCGTCACGGGCGGCGAGCAGGCTGGCCCTGTCATGCGTCCTTGTGCCGATGGCGAGCAGGATTTCGCCGCGCACCGAATGGGTCTTGCCCCAGATGATCGGCGACTTGCCGCGTGTCAGCTCGGTCAACGCGAGGTCCATCTGTTCCAGCCCCTTGCGGTAGCTTGGCACGCTGGCCTCGGCGTCGCCGATCAAGCGGTAGGCCCTCCCCATATTGTGGGTGATGGTTGCCCAGGTGAAGGGGTCAACCTCCCGGGTGATCACCTCATGCGCCTTGTCGAAGGCGGCAAGGGCCTGCGTAAAGCAGTCCGGGCATTTGCCGCGCTGGCCGAGCGACAGAAGCACCGAGCCGAGATTGTTTTGCGTGTTGGCCCAGTCCATGGGCTGGGTTTCGCGAGCACGGAAGGCGAGCACGTCCTCGAAGGCGGCCCGCGATGCTTCCAGTTTCTCGGTGCCGCCGCCGACGTCGCCGAGCCTCTGCAAGGCGACGGCGAGGTTGCCCAGTGCCATGGCCCATTGCATCGGCATTTTGTCGCGGGTCCAGACGGTGAGCGCGGCATGATAGGCCTCGATCGCCGAAGTGTAGTTCTTTTGGGGGTCGGCGGCGTCGCCTAGGGCGGTGAACGCGTTGCCGATGTTGTTTTGCAGCCCCGCCCATTTTTCGGGATAGGTCTTTCTCGTGTAGACCTTGGTTGCCTGGCGGTAGGCCTCCATGGCCTTGGCATAATAGGCCATGCCGCCGGCGCGCTGGCCCATCAGGTGGTAGGCGTTGCCGAGGTTGATCAGCACGGTGGCCCACAATTGCGGCTTGCGCTTGCGGGTGAAGAAATCAAGGGCGTCCTCGTAGACCTTGATCGCCTGCTCGAGACGGGCCGTGCCGTTCTCGCGCTCGGCCAGCGCGGTGAGGGTGATGCCCTCATTGATGGCGACGCCGGCCGGACCGCCGGTGAAGACTGTGACGCCCGGCAGGAGCTTCGCCGCTTCGTAGACATCGACGGCCTGCGACAGCGCGGCGTTCTCGCCCTTGATCATGCCCTGGTCGGTCAGCGCGTCGGCTTCGAAGATCTTGTAGATGAAGGCGGTCTTCGGGTCCCAGCGCTCGGCTTGCCGGAAGGCGTCCTCGTAGCGCGCCGCGGCGGTGCGGTAGTCGAAGTTGAGGATCGCGGTGCGGGCATGGTCGGCGAAGGTGTCGGCCAGTTCCAGCCGGCGCTGCCTGATATCGGCCTCGGCCTCGTCAAGCGCCTTGCCGATCTCCTCGGCGCGGGCGCTGGCCTTGGCCCGGAAGGTCAAGGCGAGGCGGATCGCGCCTTCCGACTGCGCGCGGTCAGCAAGGCCGGAAAGCCGAATCAATTCCGGGTCCTGCCTGGTTTCGGTGTCGTGCCGGTCGAGGATCTCACGCAACTTCTGTGCGCCCGCCGCAAGCTGCGCCCGCAAATCGGCGGGACCGGCCGACGTATCGACCTGCAAGGCGCCGAGCATGCCGTACAGCTGGTCGAGAGGCACCTCGTTCTGCGCCGCCACCGTCTCGACCATGGAGCGCTGTTCAGCCGGTGTCGCGGCGATGGTCAGCAGGAGCTTGCGCCGGGCCGAGCGGATCGAGGCCTCGTCGCTGACGGTTTCTTCCGGTGCCTGGCCGAAATAGAGCAGGCGGCGCAGGCTGGCGTTGGTCCATGGCAGTTGCCGGCCGCCGGTCTTCACATAGACCTCCTCGGCGACCATGGTCATGACGTCGCCGAAGGCGAAGCCGCCGGCGGCCAGATGTTTCAAGAGCGCCGCGGCATAGGGGCTGTTGCCGCCGGGCTCGCCGTCCAGCGCCGCGTGGCCGGGCTCGGCGGCAAAGCCGATGACCTCGCCGAGGCTCTGCGGCGCGCCGGATGCATCCGCCAGCGGCGCCGCGCCGCGCGCCAGGTCTAGTCCGGCGGCCGCGACCGTCGCCGGGCCGGACGGGGCGGTCAGCCTGGCACCCGGTGGAAATGGATTCGAGCGGCAGGCGTCGAGCAGCACGATTGCCACCGGCACGCTGGCCTTCAGCTCAGCCAGCAGAGCGGAGACAGGCACCAGCCGGTTCGCCGGATCGGACAGCGAAGTGGCGTCCGCTTCGACCGGCACCAGGTAATTCTCGCCGCCGGCCTCGATGCCGTGGCCGGAATAGTAGAGCAGCGCGACGTCAGCGCCGGCGGCGTCCTCGACGAAATGCTTGAGGCCGCGCGCCAGGCGAGGCGCGTCGCCGTCGGGAATGGAGCTGACCTCGAAGCCGAGGCTGGTCAGAAGCTGGGCGACGGCGCGCGCGTCATTGGCCGGGTTGGGAAGCGCGGGCAGGGTGCGGTATTGGGATTCGCCGATGACCAGTGCCACGCCGCGCAGCGGCTTGGCGTCGTCGGCCCGTGCCGGCCAGGCCAGCACAACGGCCTGCAATGCCAGCAGCAATGCAGCGCAAAGAGCAAAGCGACACCAACCCGCCATGCACAACCCCGATCAGCCCAGCCCATGCTAACCGGCATAAAGTGGCGGCTCAATGGCGAATGGTGGTCCGCCGACTGGCGAAAAGACTGGCGACCGGCGTATACACGAAGGGACTTGAAGACGCCGGCCGCCATTTGGGGCGTTGGGTGCATCCCGTTGGGGCGCGATGCAGGGTCAGGCTAGGCGGATGACCGGCATCTTCAATCGGAACGCCTGCCCATGGTGAATGAGGGGTTACTATCCACAGGGGCCGGCCAGGCGATGGCGCACTCTTCGCCCGGCCTTCGCTGTCTCTCGCAACTGTGTGCAACGCCGGGCAGTCGGCCATCAGTGCTCGACGGGCAGCGCCTGGGTTGGTAAGCCCCATGCCGCGCAGGAGACCTTTTTGAGTCGAGACATGACCGTTGCGATCGAGATGGGACACACCACGGCGGGCGCCCCAGCCAACCTCGATCTCGAGGAACTGCTGGCGACCCGCCTTCTGGTGCAGGGCAATTCCGGCTCCGGCAAGTCGCATCTCTTGCGCCGTCTCCTGGAGCAGAGCGCGCCCTGGGTGCAGCAGACCATCATCGATCCCGAAGGCGACTTCGTCTCGCTCGGCGAGCGCTACGGCCATCTGGTGATCGATGCCGAGGAGCATACCGAGCGCGGCCTGCAGGCGGCCGGCGAGCGGGCACGCATCCACCGCGTCTCCACCGTTCTCAACCTCGAAGGGCTCGACGCGGAGAACCAGATGCGGCGCGCCGCCGCCTTTCTCGGCGGGTTGTTCGAGGTCGCCCGTGACCATTGGTATCCGATGCTGGTGGTGGTGGACGAGGCGCAGCTGTTCGCGCCGGCGGTGGCCGGCGAGGTCTCCGACGAGGCGCGCAAGCTTTCGCTCGGCGCCATGACCAATCTGATGTGCCGCGGCCGCAAGCGCGGGCTGGCCGGCATCATCGCCACGCAGCGTCTGGCCAAGCTCGCCAAGAATGTCGCCGCCGAGGCGTCGAATTTCCTCATGGGCCGGACTTTCCTCGACATCGACATGGCGCGCGCCGCCGATCTGCTCGGCATGGAGCGGCGCCAGGCGGAAGCCTTTCGCGATCTGGAGCGCGGGCAGTTCATGGCGCTGGGGCCGGCGCTGTCGCGCCGTCCGCTCGGCCTGCGTATCGGGCCGACCGACACCAGCCCGCGCAACGGCACGCCGCGGCTGATGGCGATGCCGGAGGCAGCGCTTGAGGACGCCCGCGCGATCATCCTGGCGGCGCCGCCGCCCGAGACGGTGCGCGCGCCGCGCCGGGTGGCGTCGCCGGATCTGCTCGACCAGCTGATGGCGGCGAAGTCGGCGGCGCTCGAAATCCGCCCCGAACCGCCGGAGCCGCAGATCAGCGCCGAGGATCTGGCCGATCGGCGCGAACGGGTCGACCGCGTGCTGCGCGCCATTCTCGCGCAACCCGACGCGGGTTTCCGCGTCATCGGGGTGCTCTACCAGGAATTCGTGGTACGCTGCCGCATCGAGGGCCTCGCCTCGGTGGTGCCGGATCTGCCGGAGTTCCGCCGCATGCTGACGCGCGCGCGCGCCGGCCTCGGCTCCGAGACGACGCAGGATGACGCGTGGCGGGACGTTTCCGTCCGCGCCTCGCTGCTGCCCGACGATATGCAGGGCGTGTTCATGATGATCGCGCGTGCCGCGAAGGAGGGCTGGCCGTGCCCGAGCGACGCCGCGATCGCGCGCGCCTATGGTTCGCACTCGCTGCGCCGCGCCCGGCGCCTCCTGACCTATATCGAGGAGCAAGGCCTCATCGTCTGCCAGATCGACGGCACGGGAAAGCGCACCGTGACACTGGTCGAACTCGCCTGGGCCACGGCGCCGGGCGATCCCAATGCCGAGGAGGCGGAGCAGGGGAGCCTGGCGCTGTGAGACGGCCATGACGCGTTCAGCCCCCGACGGACCCCAGAGGCAGCCTGGCGGCAATGCCGCCCGGGTGCGCATCATGGGGACGCCGAGATCCGGCACAAATCTCGCCAAGCACCTTGTCCAAACCCATCTCGGCGTGCCTGTCGTCTTCGACCAGGGCTTTTGGAAGCATGGGATATTTCCGGCGCTGATGAGCGGGCGCGACCTCGGATATGGCGGCTTGCCTATCATCGTGATGAGCAAGGACCCCATTACCCAGCTTCTGTCATGGTTCCGTTTCACCAGGAACAGCAGCATTTTCAGGCCGGCCAGACATCTCGGTCCGTTCCTGAACAGGCCTTTGGAAATCAGGCAGGATTTTACGCGGCCGGGCCAGATGGAGTACAGGTTCCGCACGCCCGCCGACTACTGGAACCAGTTCTACTTTGCCATGGAAGCCCTGCGCCGCACCGGCGCGCCGGTGCATTTCGTATGTTATGAGCAGCTCGTTTCCACGCCGGCCCTTTGCCTGAGTTCGATGTCCCGTTTTCTCGATTTGACCTCGCCTTTCGACGCCGGCGCCTCGGTGACGGTCCCCCGCTACGCGATGGGCGCAAGCAATGACATCGACCGGTCCGCCGATCCGGCCGCCAATCAGGGGCCGTTCGATCCCGCGCGCGCGGATCTGGCATCGGCGCTTGCCAGGATCGGATGGCGCAATGCGCGCCGCATCCTGCGCGACATCGACGATGATGTGCTCGAGGCGACGGGCCGGGCCGGATTTCGCAAAATCTGCCGGAAAGCGATCGGTCCCGCGGCGATACTGAGGTCGCTGGTGGGTTTTTGGTGAGGTGGGCGGACGCCGGCAAGCTTGACGTCACCGGCCCGTCAACCCGCGGAGGGTGTCGCAATGCCGGCGTGATGGCTGCCCAATTGCCACAGGGGCAGGGGGAAACGCCCGTGCTGCTGTTCGGTGAGGCTGAAGCCGGCGGCGCGGATCAGGCTTAGCGGATCGCGGTTGAGGTGGCAGCCGCCGGCGAGACGCCCCCATAGCCCGTTGAGCCGCTGTTGCCAGCGGCGGCACCACTTTCCCTCGGCCTGGCCGTGCTCGATGAAGATCAGCTGGCCCGTGGGCTTCAGGATGCGCCGGATTTCGCCGAGCGCGGCTTCAGGGTCGGGAATGGTGCAGAAAGCATAGGTGACGACGACCGTGTCGGCGAGGCCATCGGCCAGTGGCAGGCTTTCGCCGCTCGCCCGCAGGCACTCGACCCGGAATGGCAAGCCACGGCTCCTGGGTCCGGCAAGGCCGAGCATCGTGCCGTCGGGATCGACGCCGATCAGCCATTCCACTTTGGCGGGGTCGTAATAGGGAAGGTTGAGGCCGGACCCGAAGCCAACCTCGACGACAATTCCCTTTGCGCGCGGGATCACGCGCCCGCGCATCCGCGAAAAGGCACCGGCCGAACAGCCGGCGTGGACGAAGTAAGGGGCGACGCAGCGCGCGTACCAGGAAAGGCAGGTCTGGCACATGGTTCAGCCTCCATGCCCGGCGGCAGGGGCGCCGGCTAGCGGTTCTGATGTGCGATGGCTTGATGTATTGACCGGTGACATTTCTCGCTCCAAGGGAGTTGATCGGGCCGGATCGGCTCGAAACCGGGGATAGAAGGCCGGCGTCCCCTCAACGTCCTCTGAAAACCCTTGCCCGGCCGCGTGCGGATCGATGGAGCTGATACAACTCAGACTTCTGGGTTTTCCGGAGTTCCGGCTGAACGGGCGGCCGATAGAGCTTGCCTTGCGCAAGGCGGCGGCGCTGGTCATCTACCTCGCCGAGGCCGGCGGGCCGGTGGCGCGCGACGTCGCCGCCACGCTGCTGTGGCCCGAGGCCGACGCGGAAGCCGCCCGCGCCCGCCTGCGGCGCACGCTCTACAAGATCCGCGTCGCGTTCGGCGAGGAAGTCATATCCGCCAGCGCGGCATCGCTGAGCCTGCGCCCGGCGCTGTCGGTCGAGGCCGACTCCCGGGCTTTCGACCACGCCTGCGACGCCGGGCTTCTCGACGATGCCGCTGACCTCTACACCGGCGACTATCTCGCCGGTTTCTCGCTGCCGGATTGTCCCGAATTCGAGGAATGGGTTTTCTTTCGCCGCGAGGCCTTGCGCAGCCGGCTGGTGCAGGCGCTGGAGCGGCTGGTCGAAGCCAAGATCGCCGGGGGCGAACCGCGCGGCGCTGTAGTCCACGCGACGCGGCTTGCCGCCCTCGACCCCTTGAGCGAAAGCGCGCACCGCCACCTGATCCGCGCCCATCTGGCGGCCGGCGACAGGGCGGCGGCCGAGCGCCAGGGCGAAACCTGCATGCGGTTGCTGCGCGACGAACTCGGCGTGGCGCCGGACCCGGCCACGCTCGCCCTGCTGCGCGCGCCGACGCCCGACCCCGAACTGGAGATGCCCAGGACCTGCTATGTCGAGGTGGACGGCATCCATATCGCCTACCAGACCGTCGGCAACGGCCCGGCCGATATCGTGCTGGTGCCGGGCTTCATCTCGCATGTCGAGCGCATCTGGGAGGACAGGAGCTGCCGCGCCTGGCTCAGCGCGGTGTCGCGGCTTGGCCGCCTGATCCTGTTCGACCGGCGCGGCATGGGCCTGTCCGACCGCGTCGGCGCCCGCCCGACCGTCGAGGCGACGGCGCGCGACATTCTGGCGGTGATGAACGCGGCCGGCAGCCGCAAAGCCTTGCTGGTCGGCGCCTCGGAGGGCGGCCCGGGCTGCATCCGCTTCGCCGTCGACCACCCCGACCGGCTGACCGGCCTGGTTCTGTGGGGCTCGCTCGCCAAGGGCAGCCACGCGCCCGACTACCCCTTCGCGCTGACATCGGCGCAATACGATCTGTGGCAGCGGCGCCTGCTCGCGGGCTGGGGCGGCCCGGCGGAAATCGAGACTTTCGCGCCGAGTGTCGCCCGGGATCGCCAGGCGCGCGCCTGGTGGGCCGGCCTGCTCAGGGCCGCCTCCAGCCCCGGCGCGGTGGCGGGCCTGCTGCAGGCGCTGCGCGATGCCGATGTGCGGCCGCTGCTGTCAAAAGTCTCGGCCAGGACGCTGGTCCTGCACCGCACCGGCGACCACGCCGTGCGCATCGAGGCCGGGCGGTACCTGGCGGCGCGGATCGCGGGAGCCCGGTTTGTCGAGGTGGAGGGGGAGGATCACTGGTTCTGGGTGGGGGAGCAGCGGCAACTGCTGGAGACGATCGCGGCGATGGCGGGCGCACGGTGAGGGCAGGCCCGCTTCCGCGCGTGTCGGCCATATCAGGCATTGGTCGGGGCCGCGCTTGCGAGGCCGGCCGCCGCGACGTCAATTACACGTCGTCGCGGTCCTCAGTGCCTGCGCACGGGAAGGCTCGGGCAAGGCCGCGATCCGCCGAACGGACGCATAGAACCTTGGATAGTCGCCGGAGCACAAATCATGCAGGCGAAGGAACGCCGGGACCTGTTCGCCGTAGACGGACGTCGCGGCGAGCTTTGCGTTGTTGATGGGGCTGTTGAACCAGGCGTCGTATCCGCGGTATCCGGCCCAGCGCCCGTCACGCATTTGCCGGTAGCGCACCCGCAGTCTGTCGATCACGGCTGTCTTGGCGGCAGCCATCTGCCGCGGGGCGCGGGGACTTCCGTAGACCTGCCGCAACTCGTCGCGCGTTTGCGCGATGAGTCCGAGAAAATCCGCACTGCGCTTGCGGCCGACCTCGTAGCGGCGCAATCCGGCGCGATTGCCGGTGACCCGCAGCCATTTCCTCACGCCGCTGGTTTCGACGGCAACAGCGAACGCCTCGTTGAACGCGGAGTCGTTGTTCACATAGATTTTCTGATGCGCCAGCTCATGGAAGATAAGGCCCGCAATATAGGTGTCGTCCTGACGCAGCATGGTGCTGAGCAGCGGGTCGCTGAACCAGCCCAGCGTGGAATAGGCGGTGATGCCCGAGACGTAGACGTCCAGCCCCTTCCGCTGCAGGTCGCCGGCGCTTTCAGCCGCTGCTTTCTGGGAAAAGTAACCCCGGTACGGAACGCAGCCGAAGACCGGAAAGCACCATGTTATGGGTGTGAGCGAGAATTGCGGCGCGGCAAAAACCGCAAAGGTCACATTGTCCCGTCCGATGTCGACATAGCTTCGATAGCTGCTGTTGTCGGGCAGCGCCAGCTCATCCGTGGCAAAGCGACGTATGGCGCTCGCCGACGTCAACTTCGCGCGCAATGCCTCCGGCGTCGAGGGGTCGTGGATGAGCCTTCCGACATTCTTGCGCGCCGCCATGATCCGCGCATGGCCTTCCAGCGACTGCGCGTAGTAGGAAACGCTGGTGCACCCGGCCACCCCGGAGACCATGACCACAGCGGCAAGCAATCGAAAAAAGCGCTTCACAGCTTGCCCTGCTCATCTCCCCATGGAGCGATTGCCCCATTTGCCCTAGTGTCTCAAACAGGCGCACCGGTTCTCGTCAAGAGCTCGATGGGCAGGCGGCCTCGGTTGCGCCAGGGAATGAACCGGACATGGGCGCCCCCTATCCCTTGCTTCCGATCGATCGCCTTGGCCATGCCGCGAAATAGCTGTACGCAGAGATCAGAAGCCGAACAGACCATTCGGAGCCGGGACGGACGCCAAATGGCCCGAATCAAGATTGTCCATACGACCGAGTACACCTACCGCAATCCGGTCGGCCTCCTGCGCCACCGGCTGATGGTGCGGCCAGACGACAGCCACGATTTGAGACTGCATCACGCCGACCTCAAGATCGAGCCGGAGCCAGCCTCCATCCACTGGAAGCACGACACATTCGACAATTCCATCTGTTTCGTCGAATGGCCCGAAACGCTCAGGACCAAACGTCTAAGCATCGTCTCGACGCTGGACTTGACGCATCATCCCGAAGGCCCGCCACTGCCGCAATACAGCCTTGAGCCCGCGGCCGAAAAATTCCCGCTCTCCTACGACCAGAGCGAAACCGCTGACCTGGGGCGTCTGACCGAACTGCAAATGCCGGACGCGGACTGCAAGGTCGAGGCCTGGGCGCGACGCGTGGTCGCCGAGGCCGGCGGCACGGACACGTTGAAGGTATTGGAGGCGATGACTCGCGCCATCCAGCGGCAGTTCCGCTACGGCGCCCGCCATGAGGAAGGCACGCAGACAGCCGCCCAGACAATCGAGCTCGGCACCGGTACCTGCCGCGACTTCGCTGTCCTGATGATGGAGGCGCTGCGAAGCTTCGGCCTGGCCACCCGCTTCGTCACCGGGTACCTCTACGACGACACTTCCGGCACGACGCGCGGAGGCGGCAGTACGCACGCCTGGTGCGGTGTCTATCTTCCGGGCGCCGGCTGGGTCGAGTACGACCCGACCAACGGGCTGGTCGCGGGCGCCAACCTGATCCGCGTGGGGGTGACCCGCGAAGCCTCGCAGGCCCTTCCAATCTCGGGAGGCTTTGTCGGCAGCGCCGCAGATCCGACCGGCATGCATGTCGACGTATCAGTCTCCGCGGTTCCGATACGCTGAAGCATCTGTCCTTGAAGGCAGTCTTCCCTTGGTGTCGGTGCATAAGCCCTGCTGGTGGGAATCTCGACTCTCGGATAGCCTTCGCTGACCGAACGCCTTCCATTCCGCCGCCGACCGCCAACAACGAGCCAAGATGCCTTCAATTGAGGAAATCGCCCGGGCGGGTTGGTTGCCATTGAACGGGGATGCAAAATGAATGCAGAACTCGGGCTCGTCCTCGCCCTGCTGGTCTCCGCGATTGTCATGTTCGCGGTCAACAAGCCAAGGCTGGACGCCGTCGCGCTTATCATGCTGGTGGCGCTGCCTTTTACCGGCGTGCTTTCGATGGGAGAGGCGCTGGCGGGCTTCAGCGATCCGAACATCGTCCTCATCGCGGCTCTTTTTGTCATCGGCGACGGATTGGTGCGGACAGGTGTCGCCCAGCAGCTCGGCGACTGGCTCATTGCAACAGCGGGATCAAGCGAGCTCCGGCTGACCGTGCTCCTCATGCTGGTCGTCTGCTCGCTGGGGGCGACGATGAGTTCGACGGCGGTAACCGCGATTTTCATTCCCGTCGTCCTGCGTATTTCGCAAAGCACCGGCATAGGCCCGGGACGGCTGATGATGCCGCTCAGCTTCGCTGCCCTCATCAGCGGCATGATGACCCTCGTGGCCACCGCGCCCAACCTTGTCGTCAACAGCGAGCTCGAGCGGCACGGCGTGCCGGGCTTCGGCTTCTTCAGTTTCACGCCGTTCGGCCTTCCGGTTCTTGGTCTTGCGATCGTGTACATGATCTTTGCCCGACGCTGGCTGCCTGGCGAAAACGAGCCGAAAGCATCCCAACAGGCGACGTTCGGGGCCTGGGTGGACGAATACAAGCTCGCTCATCGAGAGCGGCGGGTGAAGATTTCCGACCGGTCTCCCCTGGTCGGACAGAATCTGGAGCGGTTGGACCTGCCAAGCACATCGGGCGCCAACATCCTGGCGATCGAGCGTAGTCACAAGTTCCGAAAGGAAATTCTCAGGCCGGCCATCAACACGGAGTTGCAGGCCGGCGACATTCTCCTGATCGACCTGACGGCTCCCGGCGGTCAATTCGACGAGCTCCGGGCGCGGATGGCCCTGGAAGACCTGCCATTGAGCGGCGGCTATTTCGCGGATCGGTCACAAGAGATCGGCATGGCGGAGACCATCGTGCCGCCGACGTCGGAACTCATCGGCAAGACGGTGGTGGAGGCCGAGCTGCGGACCCGGTTCGGGTTGACGGCCGTCGGCCTGAACCGCGGCGACGGCCCGCACACGGACAATCTCCTGGCCGAGAGACTTCAGACCGGCGATACGTTGCTGGTGATCGGATCCTGGAAGGAAATCGAGCGGTATCGGACCGATACGAAGGATCTGGTGGTCATCAAATTGCCCGTCGAGATCGAGGAACGGCTTCCGGTCCCCGGAAAGTCGTTGCACGCGGTGATTTGTCTGCTTTTCGTCA
This sequence comes from Mesorhizobium sp. HAY1-8B, assembly GCF_056868045.1. NCBI lineage: Bacteria > Pseudomonadati > Pseudomonadota > Alphaproteobacteria > Hyphomicrobiales > Phyllobacteriaceae > Mesorhizobium > Mesorhizobium sp. HAY1-8B. Next base: position 5,594,630 of record NZ_CP200321.1, on the reverse strand, counting down.
TCGGCCTGATGGTCAGCGGCATCGTGCCGAATGTGCAGGCGGCGCTCATCGGCTGCCTGCTCATGGGCGTGCTCGGCTGCGTCGACTTCGCGAGCGCCTATCGATCGATCGACTGGAAGACGATCATCCTGATCGTCGGCATGCTGCCGTTTTCCGTCGCCTTGGAGCGAACCGGCGGCGTCGACCTGGCGGCGGAAGGCCTGAAGACGCTCACCGCCGGGGCGGGAAACAGCATTGTCCTTGCCATGCTCTTCGCCATCACGGCTGCCCTGGGCATGTTCATCTCGAACACGGCAACCGCGGTGCTGATGGCTCCGGTCGCCCTTGCCGTGGCGCACGAACTGGGTGTGTCCCCCTATCCATTCGCCATGACCGTCGCGCTGGCGGCCTCCACAGCCTTCATGACGCCGGTTTCCTCGCCCGTGAACACGCTGGTGGTCGCGCCGGGGCGCTACTCCTTCGGGGATTTCGTCCGCATCGGCGTTCCCTTCTCCTTCATCGTGCTGATCGTGAGCGTGATCCTGGTTCCGTTGCTCCTGCCTTTTTGAGGTGGAGCGGGGCAGGATTTGGAAGCGGGTTCGTGATGGATGCCTCCGGCAGCCGGCGCTGCTGGTCGGCGCCTCGGAGGGGGCCGGGCTGCATCCGCTTTGCCGTCGACCACTCCGACCGGCTGAGCGGCCTCGTTCTGTGGGGTTCCTGCTCGCCGACTGGGGCGCCCCGGCCGAAATCGAAACCTTCGCGCTAGAGCGGGTCAGCGTTTCACGGAATCGCAGAACCGCTCTAACTATTTGTTTTTACGCAATTCCGGACGGAAAACCGTTACACACTTTTCCTGGAATTGCTCTAGGCGTCGCCTCCTACCGCCAGCGCGCGCCTGGTGGGCCGGCCTGCTTAGAGCCGCCTCCAGCCCCGCGCGGTCGTCGGCCTGCTGCAAGCGCTGCGCGACGCCGATGTGCGGCCGTTGCCGTCAAAGTCTCGGCCAAGACGCTGGTGCTCCACCGCAAGGGTGACCGGGCGGTGAGGGCTGAGGCCGGGCGGTATCTGGCGGCAAGGATAGCAGGGGCGCGGTTTGTCGAGGTGGAGGAGGAGGATCCCTGGTTCTGGGTGGGGGAGCAGGGGGGCTGAGGGGATTGGGCGGATGGTGCGGGGTGGTTGAGAGGCGGGGCGAAGTTGGCCATCAGCCGACGCTTGCTTAACAGCAAGAAGCAAGCCCAGGGTCGGACTTAAATAAGTGTGTTGTGGGCCGAGGCGTCGCGCGCCCGCGCTAATTCAAGGTCCGCTTTGCGCCTCATGTAAGCCGTTGAAGTCAGCTTTTCCATTTTCCGCAAGCGGTCATTGAGTGCGATTGCTGGAGTCGGACTTTGGACGAAGATGATTGTCGGAGACAACTCGGATTTACCTATCCCGTCGCTTTTGGCGCGGCAAAATAAGCTACCACCAGCGTCAGTACGGTCAGAATCCCGGCAACAACGCTGGCCGTTGTAATGCCACCAGCGTAGAGGGCGGCTGTGCCTGCCCAGCCGACCGACGAAAACCCTTCGGCGAACGTAGCGATCCGCGAGGAGGTCTGGCGACGATGAAATTGGGCACGCCGCGCCTGCGCGCGGAACCAAAGCTGGATCATCGTCGCCGAGATCGCGGCCAGTGCCGAGCCGGCTGCCAGAACCAGCGCGTGTCGCGTCGAAACCAATGCGAAAGCCAGGACGAATGGGGCGACGACGACTATGATTGCGCGCAAAACCGCCTCGACCTTTGCGCGTATGATGCTTGTCGCGGTGACCGGCGCGGTTGCCACCAGATCGGGTGCATCCTCACCGGAAATGGCAAGCCAGGCCAGGCCGCCGGCCAACTGCCCGGATGCCATCACCAGCACGGGGATGATCAGAACCAGAGCGTCCGTGCCGTGGCCATAACTCTTCCACAGCAATATCGCGGGTGGCAGCATGTAAAGCAGTTGCATCAGGCTTTGCGATATGAGCCAAGGATCGCGAAGCAACAATGTCCATTCCTTTGAACGCAAGGCGTGTCCCGGCGACATCAGACGAAACGACGCTGCCTTGCCTTGGCGGATCAAACCGCTTTCGCCAATGTTGGCGGTGAGCGCCGTGTAGCGCACGAAACGCCATGAGAAAACTGCAATGGCGGCGGCGGCCAAAGCCACCGCACAGCCAAGCACCCAGGCCAGCTTCACGCCGTCGCCAAGCACGGCCCGCGCCGGCCACCACACCAGGCTGTCCTCGGGCGGCGAAAGCGCGATTACCCACTCGTCCCGCAAGACCGCTAATTGCGAGAGCGTGTCGGTCGTGAAGATAGCGATGACCTGCAGAGATATGACGAACAGCGCGCCGACGATTGCGGCCACAAACTGGGCGGCAAATCGCGTGCGCCGTGGGCCGACGACGTTGAATAAAAACGCCGTTAGCGTGATGGCCAAAGTAGCTGCAACGCACCCCGTCGCGAACACCACGCCATAGGCGGCCAGCCATTGAGCTCCGTGGCGCCAAGCCAAGACGTTGATGAAAGGCGATGCGATCAGCATCGCCATTGTGGCGATCGAAATCGCGATCATCGTCAGGCGCACGACAAAGACCCGCCGCAGCGCCACCGGGGATGAATGCAGCAATTCCAGATCGGCGCGGGCATACAGCACACGGGTCGCCGCCTCCATCGCCTGCGAGGTCATCAGGAAGAAATAGAGCAGAACACCGCTGGTCAGCAGTAGATAGTTGGCGCGCGAAACGGGAAAATCGGCGGCGGTGAAACGCCCAATCACAAATAGAGCAAAGGCATGCGCGAGCAGCACGCCGACTATCAAGAGTATGCCTAACCCGCGCGAACGCCCCTTCTTGCCTGCAGTGAAGAGATAAAACCAGTCGCGCCACGAGAGGCGCAATTCATGTGCCGCCAGCCAACCGATCGTTGCGGGATGGGCGCTCATGCCGCTTCGGCCACCAGAGCCAGGAAGGTATCTTCTAGGGTTCCCACCCCATGGCCGGCCTGCCGCCGCAGTTGCTCGAAAGTGCCCTCGGCGATCAGCCTACCCTTGGCAATGACTCCGATGCGCTCAGCCATGCGTTCGGCCACCTCCAGAATGTGCGTCGTCATTATGACCGTTGCGCCGGCATCGACGCGTTCGCGCAACACCCGCTTGACCTGACGCGCCGAGCCGGCATCAAGGCCGGTCAGCGGCTCGTCGAGGATGATGATTTCCGGGTCATGGACCAATGCTCCAGCCAACGCCACCTTCTGTCGCATGCCCTTCGAAAAGCCGCTGCAATGCGTGTGTGCATACGGCGTCAAGTCCAGCAGATCGAACAGCTGCCTTGCCCGTTCCTGTGCCGTGCTTGCCTTGACGCTCCACAGACCGGCGACGAATTCGAGATATTCGAATGGCGTGAGCTTATCGTAGATCATCGGTTCGTCCGATATCCAGGCAATGATGCGTTTGGCTTCGATGGGGCTTCGGAGCGCGTCGCGACCTGCAATGGTGATCGTTCCCGCATCCGGTTGCAGCAGCCCAGCTACCATGCGCAGCGTCGTTGTCTTTCCGGCGCCATTTGGGCCAAGAAGGCCGTAAAACTCTCCCGCCCTGACGGTCAGGTCGAGGCCAGCCACCGCAGGCTTGTCGAAGCTTTTGTAGAGCCCACGAATTTCAAGCGCGTTCGCAGTCGTCGTCTCAGCGGCCATGGCAATCTCCAATGGATGGAGTTGGTAGCCCGGCAACGGTTTCCTAGGGGTGAAGGCCGCACCTGCACGTGAGCCACCGTGTCCCATTGGTTAACGAACGGTAATCCGACCCCGCGCACGCCAGGGCGGTCACAGCCCCAGTGCCGCAGCGACCCGTTCCTGGAAATACTGCACTCCCCGCTCATGCCGCCCCGAGAGCGGGCCGGAGCTATAGGCTCCCGCGGCATAGTTGCGATGCGTATCGGCGCAGATGGTATAGTCCTCGCGTACCACGGCCAGGGTGCCTTGCACGGATTTCGCCCTGCTCTCGGATGCTTCCGCGGAGGTGTCGGCAAAGAAGAAATGGTAGTGCTGGTCTGTGTGATGCGGTGAGGTCGGGTTGATCCGGCTAACGTTCATGCCGCCATCGAAAAGCGACAGCGTCCAGTTCGGCCACATCCAAAGCCATTTGCCGCGATAGAACAGACCGTCTTTCGGCGGTGCGGTCATCCGGACATAACCGGGATGGGCGGTGGTCTGGAAGGCTTCGAAGTCGATGGCAGCGTAAAACGAGGGATGCGTGCCAGGGATGTGGTAGCCTTCGACGAAATTGTCGGTGTAGATCTTCCAGTTCGCCGCAAAGCTGACAGTGGCCTGATCGGTGGCGGCATAGGTCTCCAACGGCTCGTCCTCCAGTTCGGCGGGCAGAGAGCCAAGTTGATCCAGAAGGCTTTCCTTCGGGTCGAGTGCCGCGAAGAGCAGCCCGCGCCATTCGGACAACTGCACCGTCTCCAGTGGCCAGTCTTCGGCGATGATCGCGGGATCCTTGCCATACCATGGGGCCTGCACCAGCCGTCCGGTGTCGGCAAAGGACCATTTGTGATAGGGACAAACGATCAGCCCACATTTGCCCGCGCCATCGGCCAGAAGTTTCGCCCCCCGGTGGCGGCAGACGTTCTTAAATCCGCGCAAGGTCCCGTCCCGGCCCCGGATGGCGAAGACCGGCGTGCCAGCGATGTCGATGGCAAGGTATTGACCTGATGTCGCGACCGAGGCGGCAGGCCCCATGAACTGCCAGGTGCGCGCGAAGATGTCGCCCCGTTCCTGCTGCCAGATATCATCGCGGACATAAAGCGAAGGGTCCAGGTTCAGGTATTGCACGGGCGGAGCGTCGAGTGGCAGGTGGTCGGGCCGCAAGGTGTCTGGCGTCATAGGTTAACCTCAAGTTGCGGCAATCCTGTCGTAAGCGGGGCGACATCGCAAGGGAATTGGCTCTGCCGCGCACAGCCTGTAAGCCGGCGTGCAATTTTGCTCTAACGCAGATTTGCTGGAGTTGCGGTTCATTTCCAATTCGCCGACCTAGTTGTCGACCGCGATCAACACGTCGTCTGCCTTAACCGCAGCACAGGTTCCAGGCCGACCTCGAGCCCAGTTCGTCGTCCGCCTGATGAACTGCCGGTATCAGAATGGTGCGGTTCGCTCGCGAACGACGAGGATGGGGTCGTCAGCTGACGAGGCAAACTTTGCCCGATGACTGTGAACTCGAACGGCAGCTTACCGACGAGCGCTTCCTAGAAGCAGACCGTCAGGATACGGCCCAAAGTGAGCCGTTTCCCCTACCTTTCCTCCACAATCCGCAAATAGGCCGCCGTCACGAACAGCACGATCAGCCCGAACAGAATTCGCCTTGCCCCCTCCGGCATCTGCAAAATCGTCAGCAGCGTCGTCAGCACGGTCAGGATCAGGGCGCCGATGATGGTGCCTGTGTAGCCGCCGCGGCCGCCGAAGATGGAGGTGCCGCCGATGACGGCGGCGGCGACCGAGGGCAGGACCAGGGGTTCGGCGAGCGACAGGGACGGGGCCTTGATCAGGCCGATATAGAGCAGGCCGGTGATGCCGGCGAGCACGCTTGACGTGATGTAGAGCGCGGTGATGACCTGCCAGTATTGCACGCCCGACAGGCGGGTCGCGCGCTCATTGTCGCCGACGGCGTAGAGCAGGCGGCCGAAGCCGGTGCGCGCCAGCGTGAAGACGATCAGGGCCGCCAGCGGCACGTAGAGCAGCAGCGCGTTGGGGAAGCTGAAACCGATGCCGGCGTCGGTCAACCACTGGCGCGCCGCCTCCGAAGGCACCCATGCGTCCGGCAGGCGGGTGACGCCTGTGCCGAGCCAGGCCAGGAAGTCGGGGATCTTGGCGCCCGACGCGATCACCGTGCGCTGGTAGACCTGCAGGCAGCCGGTGCCGATCAGGCTGGTGCCCAGCGTCATGATCAGCGGGTGGACGCGGAAGACGCCGACGCCGATGCCGTTGACGAGGCCGATCAGCACCGCCGGCATCATCGCCAGCAGGAAGGCGATGGCCGGGTCCTGGTTGACGATTTGCGTCGCCATGATGAAGGCGCTCATCGTCGCCACCGTGCCGACCGAGAGATCAATGCCGCCGGTCAGCATGGTCATGGTCTGGCAGCCAGCCAGGATCGCCAGCGGAATGGCGAACTTGATGGTGTTGGCGATCCAGCGCTCGTTGACGATGCCGGGGCGCAGGAGCTGCAGGATCACCACCAGGATGACGAGCAGGATGATCAGCGGCACCAGCGGCCGGTCGGCCATGAAGCGCTTCAGGCGGCGGCCGAAGGGGACGGTTTGGGGAACAGTCGCGGCGTTGCTCATTGTTGCCGGCTCCGCATGGTGATGAACGCTCCGAACATCACCACGGCGACCATGATGGCGCCTTCGATGATGGCGGTGACGTTGGGGTCGATGGCGAGCAAGGTGAGATCCGTGCGCACCAGGCGCAGCACGAAGACGGCGATGATCGGGCCGAGCAGGCCGCCCTTGCCGCCGCCGAGCGCCACGCCGCCCAGCACCACGGCGGCGACGCTGGCCAGGAGATAGGGGCCGGGGATGGGCGCGCCGATGCCGGTGCTCATGGTCAGCGCCAACCCGCCAAAGGCGGCGAACAGGCCCGACAGCGCATAGGCGATGATGCGGGTGCGCTTGACCGGCACGCCTGAGCGGAACGCGGCCAGCTCGCTGGAGCCGATGGCGTAGATGGAGAGGCCGAGGCGCGAGCGCCGAAGCGGTATCCAGATGATGGCGAGACAGACGATGAGCACCAGCAGCGCCTTGGGCAGCCAGGCGTCGATGGCGTCGGGCAGGCCCGGTATCGGCACGGTGCCGGAGATCAGCGCCTTCAGCCATTCGGCCGCGGCACCGCCCGGCGCGTCGAGCACCAGAAGGGCCGCGCCCTGCAGCACGAACAGCATGGCGAGCGTGACGACGATGTCGGGCACGCGGGTGACGACGATCAGGACGCCGTTGAGCGCGCCGAGGACAAAACCCATGGCCAGCACGAAAGGCACGACGAACAGCGCGTATTCTTCCGATGCACCCGCCATCATCGAGGCGGCGGTGACGCTGGTCAGCGCCATCATGGCGGCGACGGAGAGGTCGATGCCGCCAGCGATGACCACCACCGTCTGCGCGGCGACGGCGAAAGCGTAGGGCAGCACGGCCCGCGCCAGCGAGCCGAAATCGCCGCTGCCATAGGCGGGCTGGATGATCCTGGTGGCGATGAACAGGACGACGAGGAGGGCGAACAGGCCGATGACCCAGCCCTGGCGGCGCAGGAAATGGTTCATGGCTTTGCCTCCGGCGCATCGGAGGCGTTGGCAGTGGGGGCCGCCAGGATGCCGACATCGGCCTTGGCGCCGCGCGGCAGGCCGTAGGCGGCGCGCATCAGCGCCGGCTCGTCGGCCTCCTCGACCGGGAAGATGTCGACAAGGCGGCCGCCGAAGATGACGATGACGCGGTCGCAGACGCGCTGCACCTCTTCGAGTTCGGAGGTGTAGAACAGCACCGACTTGCCGTGGCCGGCAAGCTCGCGCAGCAGCTTGTAGATCTCCTGCTTGGTGCCGACATCGATGCCGCGCGTCGGGTCGAAGCACAGGATGGTGCGGGCGTCGGCCGCGATCCAGCGGGCAATGGTCACCTTCTGCTGGTTGCCGCCGGACAGGCGCTGCACCTCGCCTTGAGCGCGGGTGTCGATCTGCAGCCGCTCGATGGCGCTGAGCACCTTCGCGCGCTCGCGGCGCATGGGAATGGGGCCCCAGTTGCGCAGCGCGGCGCTGAAGGGCAGCGCGATGTTTTCACGCACCGAACGCTGCATGGCGAGCGCCTCGGAACGGTCGCCCGGCACATAGGCGATGCCCGATCGGATGGCGTCGATCGGATGCGAAAATTTCACCGGGTGGCCATCGACCTCGATCGTGCCGCCGGAAGGCCGGATCGAGCCGGCAAGGGCGGAAAACAATTCGTCCTGGCCCTGGCCTTCCAACGCTACCACGCCGGCGACCTCGCCATCCCCGAGATCGAAGGAGACGTCGTTGAGCTTGGTGCCGACGCGCAGGTTTTTCACGGCGATGCGCGGCCGGGCAGGGGCGGGCGCGGCCTTCTCGGCGGCACTGCGGGCGGCGACATGCGTCTTGACGATGCGGGTGCCGAGCATCAGCTCGACGATCTTTTCCTCGACGCCGGGCACGATGTCGACGACGCCGACGGTCTCGCCGTCGCGCAGCACCGTGGCGCGGTCGCAGAGCGCCGATATCTCGACGAAGCGGTGCGAGATGAAGATCACGGCGCGGCCGGCGTCACCCTGGCGGCGCACCACTTCGAGTACCTTTTCGGCGAGGTTGGCCGGGAGTGCGGCCGTCATCTCGTCGAGCAGCAGCACATCGGGCTCAACGGCCAGCGCGCGGGCAAGGTCGAGCACGCGCAGCACGGCCAGCGGAATGTCGCGCGCGGTGTCGCGCAGGTCGAGGTCGGCTATGCCGAGTTCGCGCACCCAGGCGCGGAACGGCTCGACCGGCGTGCCGGTGAGCCGCAGATTGGACAGAACGTCGAGATCGGGGATCAGCGACGGCTCCTGGTAGACCGGCAGCAGCCCGGCGCGGCGGGCGGCGGCGGGCGAGCGTATGTCGCGCGCCTCGCCCCGGATCAGGATGCGCCCGGCATTGGCCGATATGGCGCCGGTCAGGATCTTCACCAGCGTCGACTTGCCCGCACCATTGGCGCCCATCAGCGCATGCACCTCGCCCGGCAGCACGGAGAGCGACGCGTTGCGCAGTGCCGCGACCGCGCCGTAATTCTTGGCGACGCCTGACGCGTCGAGGAGGGGGCTGGTGGTCAAATCGCTGTCCGCATCAGAAATTCTCTTGCTGGCATTCTACGGCGCCCCCTCTGTCCGGCAGGAAAGAGAGGGGCGTCGCAGAGCGCCAATCTGAGTGGCGAGGATGGCAGTTCGCCGTCCTCGCCATGCAATTCAAAGCCCAGACTTACTCGCCCGGGCCCTTGCAGGCCACGATCTGGTCCTTGGTGTATGTCGTCCAGTCCGGGATCGAGATCGAGACCGGCCATTCGGGGCTGAGCGACGGGTCGGCGGCGGCCTTCAGCTTGGCCTTGCCTTCGTCGGTGGCGTTGTCCCACAGCTGCGGGTCGACCAGCACGGTCTGCTGTGCCGGCTTCTTGCCGTCGAGGATCTGCAGGGCCAGCGTCACGCCCGCGCCGCCGATCGAACCGGGGTTGGTGACGGCAGCGCCGACGAGGCCCTTGACCGAGCTCAACTGGCCGACGAAGCCGGCATTGTCGGCGCCGACCACCGGCACCAAAGGCGCCTGCGATTCAACCAGCGCGTCGACGATGACGTTGTCGATGCCCGACGTCCAGACGCCGTTGAACGGCGTGCCGGTGGCGAGGAACGACAGCATCTGCTGCTTGGCCTGGTCCTGCTGCCAGCCGGTGAAGACTTCCTGCGCGACCTTCACGTCGGGGAATTCGGCCAGCGCCTTCTTGAAGCCCTTGTCACGATCGCTGTCGGCGGAAGCGCCGGCGGCGCCACGCATGTAGAACACCTCGCCCTTGCCGCCCATCTGCTGGAACAGCCACTTGGCGCCGAGATAGGCATACTGCTCCTGGTTGTTGGAGATGATGTAGGCCGACGGTTCGGTGACCGCCTGGTCGACGGCGACGACGACGATGCCGGCCTTGGTGGCTTCTTCCAGGCCCGCCTTGATGCCGGCCGGATCGGCGGGGTTGACGACGATGGCGTCGACCTTGGCGCTGATCAGGTTGCGGATGTCTTCCAACTGGCCGGCGGCGTCGGTGTTGCGGTGCGCGATGTTGAGCTTGGCGACTTCGCCCGAAGCCAGCGCCTGCGCCTTCATGGCGCAGACCATCTCCTCGCGCCAGCCATTGCCCTGCACGGTGTTGGAAATGCCGATCGTGTATTTGCCGGCGGCCGACGAGACGCCCACCGAGGCCAGCAAGGCCGCGCCCGCAAGCAACGGAACCATGGTCAGGATTTTCTTCATTTCAGTACTCCTCCACATTGTTTTTCAGTTTCAGTTTCAACCTGTTGAAACACGCCGCTGACAAAGTGAGTCATGCGGCGCGCCCTCATTCATTTGACGAAGGGGCGCAGCACGTCGCGGGCGAGCAGGAAACCGCGCTTCACCTTGTCGTCGCTGCCTTCAAATCGCCTGTCCTCGTGTTCGATGATGACGGATCCATCATAACCGGCGCGGTAAAGGCCGGAGAAGAAGCCGCTCCAGTCGACATCGCCCAGCCCCGGCATGCGCGGCACCTGCCAGCCTATGCCGGCCGAAAGGATTCCGCGCTCGTACAAACCATCATGATCAATCATCAGGTCCTTGGCGTGGACATGCAGCATGTAGGGACCGAACTCCCTGATGAAGCGGGCCTGGTCGATCATCTGCCAGACCAGGTGCGAGGGGTCGAAATTCATGCCGACATCGCCGCCCCATGTCTCCAGGATGCGGCGCCAGACCTGCGGCGAATAGGCGATGTTATGCCCGCCCGGCCACTCGTCATGGCTGAAGATCATCGGGCAGTTCTCGAAGGCGAGTTTCACCCCGTGCCCGCGCGCATAGGCGACGATCTCGGGCCAGATCTTCAGCGCGTCCTGCCAGTTGACGTCGACCGTCTTGGATGCATCGCCGCCGCAGAAGGTGTTGACGACCGGCACGCCCATAGTGGCGGCCAGCACGATCACCTTCTTCAGATGGCCGATGACCGCCTCGCGATGCGCGGCATCCGGGTGCAGCGGATTGGGATAGTAGCCGAGGCCTGAGACAGTGAGGTTCTTCTGCGCCAGCGAGGCAACGATTTCCTTGGCCTGCGCGGGGGAGGTGCCATCCGCATCGATGTGGCTGGTGCCGGCATAGCGGCGGGTCGCGCCGGATGTTTTCGGCCAGCAGGCGATTTCCAACGCCTCGAAGCCGGCGGAACTCGCCCAGCCGGCAACCTCGCCAAGCGACGTCTGCGCGAACGGTGCCGTAAGCACACCAAGTTTCATCATGCCTCCCCTAAAGCCAGTGCCTATAATGCCGATTGTTTGGATCGCTTCAACCTCGCGACCTCATCTTGTTCAAGACCGCGCCTGACAGCAGCCATCGGATCGTCCGAGAGCAGCTCGCCAAGCGCCGAGGTCACGGCCTCGCGAAACGTAGCGTTGGCTGCGAGGCCAGGGTCGAAAATCGTGTCGATCGCGAGAATGGCGGAGGCCAGCGCCGGTGCATCGCGCCCGGTCGTGTCCGCGATCTCGGCGACCTTGCCGGCATAGGGGTCCGACACCGGCCAGCGTTTGCCGAAGCGGGCCGAGGCCTGGACGAGGTAGGCCATCCAGCCGGCGACCGGTACCGACAGAAGGCCGATGCCCTGGCCCATGGCAAGGCGGTCGCGGATCGGGTTGAGCAGGCGCTGCACGATCTTCTGCGAGCCGTCGGTGGCGATCTGGTGGTTGCGGTGGCGGATCGCCGTGTTCCTCAGCCGGCCAAGGCTTTGCTCGACGTAGGCCAGCGGCTCCATGCCGGGCACCGGCATCAGCGTCGGCAGCGTTTCCTCGACAAGCATGCGGTGCACGAAGACCGACAGCAGCGGGTCGGCGATGGCATCGAATGTGTGTTCAAGCCCGGCCAGGACGCCGAGGGTCGCAAGCGTCGTCTGGGCGCCGTTCAACACCCGCATCTTGAGATGCTCGAACGGCGTCACGTCTTCGACGAAGGTCGCGCCGGCCAGATCCCAGCGCGGCATGCGGCCGGCGAATTTCTTCTCGATCACCCATTGCCGGAACGGTTCGCCAACGGCAACGGCGGTATCGCGGTAGCCGAACCATTGCTCGACGCTGTCGAGATCGTCCTGCGTCACCGCCGGTGCGATGCGGTCGACCATGGCCGAAGGGAAGGCGGCATTGGCCGCGATCCAGTCGGCCAGGCCATTGCCGCGCCGTTCGGCAAACGTGCGCACGACATTTTCGAGGATGACGCCGTTGGTCGGGATGTTGTCGCAGGAGAGCAGCGTCAGCTTCCGGCCATGCGTGGCCCGGCGCAATTCCAGCGCCCGCGTCAGTATGCCGGGCACGCTGCGCGGTGCTTGCGGGTTGGCGAGGTCGTGAACGATGTCAGGGTGGCCGAGGTCGAGCGCGCCGCTGGACGGGATGTGGCAATAGCCTTTTTCCGTCACCGTCATCGTCACCAGTTCGATGTCGGGAGAAGCCAGTACGTCGAGCGCCGGCGTGGCACTATCCTGGCTGTCGACCACTTCGACGATGCTGCCGATGACGCGCGCCTCGACATGGCTGTTCTCGCGGATCAGCCTCGTATAGAGCCCGCCCTGCCGGCCGAGCGTGTCGGCAAGGTGAGGCGGGCGGATGTTGATGCCGACAATGCCCCAGCGGCCGAACTGGAGCGAGAGCAGATCGTCCGTGTATTCGGCCTGGTGGCAACGGTGAAAGGCACCGACGCCGAGATGCGCCATGCCCGGGGCCAACGCAGCGCGGTCATAGGACGGTGTCTGGACAGCCGACGGAAGCCGGTCAAGCAAGGCCGGCCCAAGTGTTTCCGGCGATTTGGGAGCAGCGTTCACCGGTTCGCCCCGATCACCGACTGCTCCTGATCGATGACGGCGCCGGTCATCGGCCCGGCCGCGTCGGAAAGAAGGAAGACCGCGAGGCTGGCGATATCGCCTGGCTCGAGCAGCCTGCCGAAAGGCTGCGCGGCGCTGGCGGCGTCGAGCCAGCCGGGGCCATGGCCGAGCGTTTCGGACTGCATGATGCGTTCGGCCGGCGTGTCGGTCCAGCCGACATTGATGCCGTTGACGCGGATGCGGTCGAAACGGTGGGCGTTGGCGGCGTTCTTGGTCAGCGTCGCCAGAGCGCCCTTGGTGGCGGAATAGACGGCAAGCTCGGGCGAGCCGCAATGGGCGTTGATCGACAGGATGTTGACGATGGCGCCGCGCTCGCCGCGCTTCTTCATGTCGGCGATGGCCGCCTGCATCAGGAAGAAGGGCGCGCGCGCGTTGACGGCGAACAGCGAGGCCCAATCGTCGAGGCTGGCATCGAGGAAGGAGGCGCGGTCGGTCAGCCCCGCCGCGTTGACGAGACCGTCGATGCGGCCGAAGCGCTCGACGCAGGCCTGCGTCAAAAGGGCAGGAGCTGCCGGGTCTCCGAGGTCGGCGGCCACGAAGACAGTCGGCGTGCCCAGCCGCGAGAGCTCCGCCGCCACCGCATCGCCACGCGTCTTCTCGCGGCCGGTGACCAGCAGCCCGGCCGCGCCGGAGCGCGCCAGCGTCTCGGCGATGGCCCGGCCGATGCCTTGCGTCGACCCGGTGACCAATATCACCTTGCCGTCGAGCCTGATCTCCATTCCTCCTCCCGGAACAAAGTTTCTATTTTTTGAAATATGGAATGATAATTCCCGATAGTCAATTGTGCCAGCACCACCTCATGTGCCGCGCTTTGCCGCGACGCCTTGGACCAGTGCCATGCCGACCGCCAGCGACGCCGCCAGCGAGCGGAAGCCGGCGAAGTCGGATTCCACCACCTCCAGCCAGCTGTCCGACAGCCGTATCAGCGGGCTGAAGGTGCTGTCGGTGATGGTGACGATGCGGGCCTTGCGCTCATGCGCCACCGCGACGAGGTCGGGTGTGATCGAATTGTAAGGGCTGAACGACACCGCCAGCACGGCATCGCGCGCACCAATGCAGCCGACCTGGTCGAGCGCGGTGGAGCCGACATTGTCGACCAGCACGTTGCGCACGCCCTGCTGGGAGAGCGTCAGCGACAGATAGGTGGTGACCGGGAAGGCGCGCTTGGAGCCGATGACATAGATCAGGTCGGCGGCCGCCAGCACCTCCACCATCTTCTCGAAACTCTCGACGTCGAAGCCCGCCTCGATGCGGCCAAGCGAGGCCTGCGAGGCGCCGACCATGCCATGCAGGAAATGCAGGAGAGCATTGGGTTCGGCCTCGGTCCGCTGCTCGCCGCGCCCGTCCGGCCATGACCCCTTGATGTGCTCCTTGAACAGGCCCTGGAAATCGGAAAAACCGGAATAGCCGAAGATCTGCGCGAAGCGCACCAGTGTCGATGGCTGCACGCCGGCCTGTGCCGCCACCTGGGCGATGGTGCCGAGCGCTACATCGCTCGGATGCTGCCACAGGAAGATCGCCACCTGGCGCAGGCGCTTGGGGAAATGTACCGTGCCGGATGACAGCACGGCGCGCAGTTCCTCATAGGTCTGCGGCTGGATATAGCCCAGTGCCGCCAGCGAGCGCCCGCGCTTACGTGTCGCCGCCTCGTCGCTGAGAGACCGTCCCGATGATTTGCCCGCCCCACTCATGATGTTCAGGCTAGCGCGGCACAATCGTATTACAATATGGAAATTGGAAATTATGTTCGAAAGTGGTAGCCGAGCTTGAGGCTTGGCGCGTCGCCAATGATCTGCCCGGAGGAGAAAACATGGTCTACGCAACATCGGATGGGTCGGCGGGCAAGCGCCTGAGGGTCGGCATGGTCGGCGGCGGCCGCAATGCCTTTATCGGCGCGGTGCACCGGTTGGCGATGCGCCTCGACGACCAGATCGCGCTGGTGGCAGGCGCGCTGTCCTCCGACCCGGAGAACGCCGCCGCTTCGGCCGCCGAGATCGGCATCGCGCCGGAACGCAGCTATGCCGATTACCATGCCATGGCCAAGGCCGAAGCCGCGCGGCCTGACGGTATCGAGGCGGTGGTCATCGTCACGCCCAACCATCTGCACGCGCCGATCGCCACCGCCTTCCTCGAGGCCGGCATCGACGTCATCTGCGACAAGCCGCTGTCGACGACGCTCAGCGATGCCGAAGCGCTGGTGGCGTTGGCACGAGCAAGACAACGCCGCTTCGTCGTCACGCTCAACAACACCGGCTACGCCATGGTGCGGCAGGCGCGCGAGATGGTGATGGCGGGCGAGCTCGGCCGCATCGTGTCGGTGCATGGCGCCTATATCCAGGACTGGCTGACCAAGCCGATCGACGCCGAGGGCCAGAAGCAGGCGGAGTGGCGCACCGATCCGGCAAGGGCAGGGCAGTCGGCGGTGCTGGCCGATATCGGCGTGCATGCCTTCAACCTGGCGAGCTTCATCTCCGGCCGCGAGGCCGAGGCGGTCTCGGCCGACCTGTTCACCGCCGTGCCCGGGCGCCGGCTCGACGACAACGCGCATGTGCTGGTGCGCTGGACGGAGGGCGCGCGCGGCACGATCCTGGCCAGCCAGACCTCGCCTGGGCACTACAATGATCTCTCCGTGCGCATCTATGGCGACAAAGCCGGGCTCGAATGGTCGGGCGGGCGGCCGGAGGAACTGCGCTTTTCGCCCTATGGCGAGGAAACCCGCACGCTGGTGCGCGGCGGTCACGGATCGACGGCGGAAGCGCGGCGCGTGTCGCGCATGCCGGCGGCGCACCCGGAAGGCTATATCGAGGCCTTCGCCAATTTCTACCGCGACGCCGCCGACATTATCCGTGCGCATCGCTCCGGCGGCACGGTCGATCCGGAACGCGCGGCACAGGTGCCCGACGTGGTCGATGGCGCGCGGGGTGTGAAGTTCGTCGCGGCGGCGGTGGAGTCGAACGCGGCGGGCGGGGCCTGGACGGCGGCAAGGTTTGGAGGATGACAGCGGATCTCTCGACAAGCGGGGAGATCACTCAACTCCCAGCTGCTTCGCCAAATCAGCCAGCATCGGGCGTTGCCCCTGGACAATCTTGGCCTCGGCCTCGGACAGGCCGAACCAGCCGGCCCTGTCGACCTCCGGGAACTCTTTCATCGACCCAGACCGCGGCGGCCATTCCATCGTAAAGCTGTTGCTCTTGATGCTCGTCATATCGATCTCGGTGTACGCTTCGACCGACCAGGCGATGACGATCTTGCCGCCCGGTTGCTTGTAGTCGCCAAGGCGCGTGAAGGGGCCGTCGACCGTGATACCGAGCTCTTCCCCGGTCTCGCGTCGTGCCGCCGCGAGATCATCCTCGTTCTCCTCGACGAGGCCTTTCGGGATCGACCAGGCGCCATCGTCCTTCTTTGCCCAGAATGGGCCGCCGGGATGAACCAGAAGCACTTTGAGTTCGCCATTGTTTCGACGATAAATCAGCAGGCCCGCACTGCGTTTTGCCATGATAGCGTGTCCGTTTGCCGTGCTGGTGCGAGTCGGCCGATTCCGCAGGGATGATGGTTGCCGAACTTGCACCGGGAAATTGCGACGCTATGTCAGATGCTTCTGCATTGCACCTCACCCGCGAGTTAGGCAATCTGATAGCATCGTTTCTGGGGCGGCGTCGAAAATCGGATGGGACGTCCGGAATGCAACTGAGTCTGATCGGCTACTACAGCGACTTCGTGGTCTATCCCTTGGTAATCGCCCTCCTGGGGGTGGCCGGGCTGATCGAGGCCGGCGAAGAGAGCGCGCCGGAATGGATCGGCACGGTGCTGATCTGTCTCGTTCTGTGGACCTTGATCGAATACGTCCTGCACCGCTTCGTCCTGCATCACGTTCCCTACATCAGGGATCTGCACGACCGTCATCATGTCGAGGAGCGCAGTCCGGTCGGCACGCCGACCTGGCTGAGTCTCGGCGTGCATGCGTTGATCGCACTGCCCGTCTGGCTGATCTCGGATTTCGCGACCGCCAGCGCGGTCGGCTGCGGGCTGATGCTGGGTTATCTCTGGTACATCAGTGTTCACCACATGATCCACCACTGGCATCCCGCCCATCCCAGCTATCTCTACACGCTCAAGCGCCGCCACGCGGTGCACCACCATATCGACGACAACGCCAATTTCGGCGTGACGTCGCTGTTGTGGGATCGGGTTTTCGGCACGGCGCGGCTTTAAGGCGGCAGTAGGGCAGTGGTTCAGCGCCGCTTGCCGCGGCCGGCGGGGGACTTCGCTCCGCGCGGCCCGCTCTGCACTGGCGTGTTGTGCTGGT
Source organism: Mesorhizobium sp. HAY1-8B (assembly GCF_056868045.1). Classification (NCBI taxonomy): domain Bacteria; kingdom Pseudomonadati; phylum Pseudomonadota; class Alphaproteobacteria; order Hyphomicrobiales; family Phyllobacteriaceae; genus Mesorhizobium; species Mesorhizobium sp. HAY1-8B. Next base: position 5,577,659 of record NZ_CP200321.1, on the reverse strand, counting down.
TTTCTTCGGACAGTTTGCGCCAGCGGGCCAGGCGCTCGGGATCGAGCGTGCCGGCCTTGATGGCAGCCTGCACCGCGCAGCCCGGTTCGTGCACATGGGTGCAGTCGCGGAACTTGCACAGCGGGGCAAGCTCGGTGATCTCGGCAAACAGCGTGTCGATGCCGTAGCCGACGTCGCTGACCTGCAGCGTGCGCATGCCCGGCGTGTCGATCACCCAGCCGCCGCCGGCAATGGCATGCAGCGACCGCGCCGTGGTGGTGTGACGTCCCTTGGCGTCGTGTTCGCGAATGGCTCCGGTCTGCTGCGGCGATTGCTGCGCCGATCCAGCCAACGTGTTGACCAGCGTCGATTTGCCGACGCCGGAGGAACCGATCAGCGCCACCGTCTGCCCCGCGCCGCACCAGGCGGCGAGGGCGGTCGCGGCATCCGCTATGCGCGGGTTCAGCGTCACCACGGCCAATCCGCGCTGCAGCGCGGCGGCTTGGCGTTGATACGCCTCGGCGTCTTCAGCCGTGTCGGCCTTGGTCAGCAGGATGACGGGTGTCGTTCCGGCCTCGTTGGCCAGCGCCAGATAGCGCTCGAGCCGCGCGATGTTGAAGTCGGCATTGCAGGAGGTGACGATGAACAGCGTGTCGACATTGGCCGCGGCCAGCTGCGGCACCCGGCCGCCCTGGGCGCGGCGCTCCAGAACCGTCTTGCGGGTCAGGCGGCGCTTCACAAGCTGATCATGCGGCTCGACCAGCACCCAGTCGCCAACGGCATAGTCGCCGGTGGTGGCCTGCGGCGGCAATGTCAGGTCGGTTTGCCCTGCCTGGTACAGGCCGCTCAGGCGGTCACGATGCACCATCGCGATGCGGGTCGGGATCAGGCTTGCCTCGCCCGATTCGAGCTGATCGGCGAAGAAATCCGACCAGCCAAGGTTGACAAGCGATGGTGACGAGGCGGGGGAGGAGGCCGTCAAGGCTTCGACCAACGGTACGGCGTCGCAGACATCGGACAGTATCCCGGCAAGAAGAGGTGTGGCGCGGACAACGCCTTTCGGGGGCGATCCGCCCGCGCTGTTGTATGGGCGGCATGGCGGGATTTGGCAAGCATCTCACGGCGAGAGGGCCTGGCTCGGGTGCATTCCGACCATTCGCGGCCACAAATCATACGTCCAGCGACGTCGATTGTCGCGATGATCACCGGGCGAGCCTCAAGACGCGCCAGGCCGGAGTCCGCACCTTCTTGACAAGCTGTGCTGGCCGGATGTTACTGCCGCCAGCCGCTTGGGCTGGGGACTTTGCCGTGAAGAAGACATATCAGAAGCCGGTCTTGGTGAAGCGCGAGCTGCTGTCCGCCGTGACCGCCGCGCCTGCCACTTCCGGGCGTTGATCCGGAAGCCGTGGGGCGAGGGGGCTGACGCCTCACGCGCTCACAGCTCCTTTTCCGCCAATTCCCTGAATTCGTCGGGCACGGAGCGCGCTGCTTCCAGCGCCACCGTGCCGTAGCCGACCGCCTGTTTGCCGAAGCGCTCGCGGATCTTGTCGATGGCGCGGTCGGCGCCGAAGCGAGCGAGGCCTTTTTTGCTGCCCGGCCGGCGCTTCTCGTCGGCGAGGCCAAGCGGCAGGTCGAGTTGCAGTTCGGCGTTCTCCTCCAGATGCGAAACGGAGATCGCCAGCAGCGAGATCGTCTTTTCCCGGGGATGGTCGGCGAGTAGGCCACGCACCAGGTCCTGCGCGATTTCGGCCAGCATGGTGGTCGCCGAGATCGGCTGGTCCAGCGTGATCGAGCGTGTGACGGCGCTGAGATCGGCAAAGCGCACCCGCACCGTCACCGTGCGGCCGGGCCGCGCCTTGGCGCGCAGGCGGCTGGCGACGCGGTCGGCCAGGTGCAGCAAGGTCGGCTCGATCACCCGCGCCACGGCGGGTTTCTGGCCAAGCGCCGATTGCGCACCGGCCGAGTGTGCCCGGCGCTTGGGTTCCAGTTTTCTCGGGTCGCGGTTCCACGACAGGGCGGCAAGCTTTTCGCCGGCGGCGGGGCCGAGCAGCCGCGTCAGCGCGCCGCTATGCGTCCTGGCCAGCTGGCCGATGGTCTCGACACCGATCTCGGCCAGCCGCGCTTTGGTCGCCGGGCCGACGCCCCACATCAGGGAGACCGGCAAATCGTGCAGGAAGGCGAGTTCGGTGCCGGGGGCGACCACCACCAGCCCGTCGGGCTTGGCGACCTGCGAGGCGATCTTGGCCAGGTGCTTGGTGCGGGCCACGCCTATCGAGATCGGCAGGCCAAGTTCCGTGCGCACGCGGCGGCGGATCGCCGTGGCGATCTCTGCCGGTTGCCCGAACAGATGCGTGCAGCCGGCGACGTCGGCGAAGGCCTCGTCGATGGAAATGCGCTCGACCACCGGCGTGAAATCGTCGAGTACCTTGATCGCCGCGTCGCCCAGCCGCTGGTAGTGGCTGAAATTGCCGCCGACGAAGATCAGCTGCGGGCAAAGCTCGCGCGCCTTGCGCCCCGGCATGCCGCCGCGCACGCCAAAGGCGCGCGCTTCATAGGAGGCGGCGAGCACCACGCCGCCGCCGACAGCGATCGGCTTGCCGCGCAGCGACGGGTCGAGCAGCTGCTCGACCGAGGCATAGAACGCATCGAGATCGGCATGCAGGATGGTGGCTGTCGTTTCCATCCCGACCGCTCATCCGCAGTTGCTGATAGATGCGAACAGATAGAGAACAAAAGGTGATTGTTGTCAAGGGAAACCGTTTACCGAAACCCGTTCCCTTGAGGGAAAGGAGAGGCAGCGCCTAGACAACATGCTCCGCCCGCAGCGCGGCCTTCATCCGTTCCAGCGCCGGCTCGCCGCCGGCCGCCAGTTCGTCGGCAAGCCGGGCCAGGTGATCGTCGGCCTTGCGGTGCTTGCTGCCCCAGGCGCCGAGCGTGGCCAGCACCGGCAAAAGGTCGATGCCGGCCTCGGTCAGCCGGTAAATCGCCTTCAGCCCATGGCTCGGGTCGACGCTGCGGGTGAGGATGCCTTCGTCCTGCAGCGTCTGCAGCCGCTCCGCCAGCGTGCGTGAGGAGATGCCTTCATCGGACTGCAGGAACTCGCGAAAATGCTTTTTCCCGGCGAAGACCAGGTCGCGGATGATGAGCAGCGTCCAGCGGTCGCCAAGCAGTTCCAGCGACAGGCTGATCGGACAGCCGGATCTTTCACGCGTCGACATGTCTATGCTTCCATTTTTAAATCACTTTACTATTGACATCATTTTTGGCTTGCGTCAATAGTTCCAAAAGTAAAGCAATAGCCTTTTGATCCTGCAGGGGAGACGACGATGAAGAAGCTCATCCTTCAGATGCAGATGTCGGTCGACGGTTTCGTCGGCGCCCATGAGGATCATGGCTGGCAGCTCTGGGAGTGGGGCGACGACAGCGCCTGGGACGAGGAGCTGAAGCGGGACTTCAACGCCGTCTTCGCCGGCATCGACACAATCCTGCTCAGCCGCAAGATGGCCGAGGAGGGGTATCTGACCCATTGGGGCAATGCGGCGAAGAGGTTTCCGGCCGATCCGTTCCACGCCTTCGCCCAGCGCATCGTGGAGGCCCGGAAGGTGGTGCCGAGCGGCAGGCTGAAAACCTCGCGCTGGGAGCGCACGACGGTGGTCAGTGGTGACCTGCCGCGCGAAGTCGAGGCACTGAAGGCGGGCGAGGGCGGCGACATCGCCGTCTTCGGTGGTGCCGGCTTTGCGTCGGCGCTGATCGCGGCCGGGCTGGTCGACGAGTTTCAGCTGTTCATCAACCCGGCGGTGCTGGGCGCGGGACGTCGTATCTTCGAGGAAGGCGGTTTCCAGAACCTGCTTCTGCTCGGCTCGAAGGCCTATGCCTGCGGCATGGTGGTCAACCGTTACGCCCCGGCAGGGTGATTGGGGGCACGAAGGTTTCAGTCAAAAAAACTGTTTGGGGAGAATCCTTTGCCCTCGTCTCTTCGTCTTCAGGGTGCGGTCGCCGCTGTGGCGCCCGTCTCAATCCCAGACGGAGAGAAGACGATGATCCTGGTGACGGGCGCCACGGGCCTGAACGGCAAAGCGATCGTGCGCGAGTTCGCGCGGCAGAAACATGAGGTGAGGGCGCTGGTGCGCGATCCGAAGCGGGCGTCCGTGGCGGGACTCGGCGGACTTGCCGGCGTCGAACTGGTCGAGGGCGACATGCGCCGGGCGGAGACGCTGGGCGCGGCGCTCGACGGTGTCGACCGCGTGCTGATGATTTCGACCGCCGCCGAAGACATGACGGAGACGCAGTGCCGTTTCGTCGATGCCTGCAAGCAGGCCGGCGTCGCGCATGTGGTCAAGTTTTCCGGTGCCGAATCCAACATCGGCTACGATGCGACGAGGTTCCGCTTCACGCGCATGCATGAGGAGGTCGAACGCTATCTGGAGGGAGCCGGCATGGCCTGGACGCATCTGCGCCCCAGCCAGTTCATGCAGGTCTACCTGCGCGACGCGCCGACCATTGCCGCCGAGGGGGCTTTCTACCTCGCACTTGGCGAGACCGAACTGTCACCGGTCGATGTCGAGGATATCGCCAAGGTGGCCTTCCGGCTGTTGCGCGATGGCGGCCATGAGGGGGAGAGCCTCGACATGACCGGGCCAGAGGCGCTGACCATGAGCGACATCGCGGCGCGTATATCGCAAGCGATCGGCAAGCCGGTCCGCTATGTCGATGTCAGCCCCGCGGAGCGGCGGCGCAACCTTTTGGCCGCCGGCATTCCGCCCGGTTTCGCCGATGCGCTCGACGAGCAACTGGCCGAGCGGCTGCGGCGGCCGAAATCGCGGGTGCATCTGGCGACGCACGACATGTTCGGGGTGCGTGCAACGCCGTTCGTCGAATTCGCCCAACGCCAGGCGGCCATGTTCCGGGGCGAGGCTTAGCCGAGCCTTGGAAAAAGCATCCGCGGCCGCGTATCCTTTTTGCCCGCCCGTCCGTCTCTGCTTCTCGAAGGTCGCAGTCGGCGATCCGTAACCCGGGAGACCATCATGGCGAGCACTGAGAGCGAGGCAAACAGGAACCACTACGCGGCGATCGCCGCCAATGCGGGCAAGCTGACCAGCCCGCAGGCGATCATCGACCACAACGACACGCATTGGACGGCGCTGACCGGCGAGCCGGGCGGTGTCGACTATAGCGAGGTGGATGCCGGCGGCGTGCCGGCGCTATGGATCGTGCCGAAGGGCGCCGACGCGCAGCGCGTGCTGTTCTACGCCCATGGCGGCGGCTTCATCGGCGGTTCGGTCCACACGCACCGCAAGCTGGTCGGCCATCTGGCCAAGGCCGTCGGCTGCCGGGCACTGGCATACGATTATCCGCTGGCGCATCAAGCCAAGCATCCGGCCCAACTCGAGGCGGCGATGGCCGCCTGGAACTGGCTCATCGACCAGGGCGTCGACCCTAGGCATGTCGCGCTTGCCGGCGATTCCTGCGGCGCGGTGCTGACCTATGGCGTGCTGCAGCGGCTGCGTTCGCAAGGCCGGCCGTTGCCAGCCGCCACGCTGATCATCTCCGGCTGGTTCGACATGGCGCTGACCGGCGCCAGCTACGAGACCAACCGGAAGAAGGATCCAGCCTTCGCCAGGGAGGCCGTCGACTGGCTGGTGACCAACTTCATCGGCGACCGCGACCGGCTCGATCCGGAGGTCAGCGCGCTCTACGCCGACTTGAGGGGCTTTCCGCCTGTGTTCCTGCAGGCCGGTGCCGACGAGACGCTGGTCGACGAAAGCCGCATGTTCGCCGAGCGCGCGCGGCAGGCGGGCATCGAGACGCGCCTCGATGTCTTCGACGGCATGCTGCACTCCTTCCAGATGATGGCCGGCCGGGCGCCGGAGGCCGATGACGCGATCGGCCGCTTGGCCGCATGGGTGCGGCCGAGGCTGGGCCTGCCGGATGCCGTCAACATGGCGGCCGGCGAAAGGGCGGCGTGACCATGCGCCGGCTGAGCCGGGCGAGCTTCGCGCTTGTGGATGTGCCGCGCTTGCGCGATGCTGCGGTGACGTTAGAGCAGTTCACCGTTTCACGGAAACGGCGAACTGCTCTAACTCTTTGTTTTGACGCAACTCCGAACGGAAAACCGCTACACACTTTTCCTGGAATTGCTCTAAGCGACGTGCCGCGATGAACCAGCAGATCCGCACATCCCATGAAACGAGGCAAGGCATCGAGCCGCGCCTCGATCCCGAAGGCCTGTTCGACCTGCGCTACAGGGCATTCCTGGAGACGGTCTCGCATTTGCGCGTCCGTCTGCACCGCTACTGCGCGCGCATGACCGGCTCGGCTCTCGACGGCGAGGACATCATGCAGGAGGCGCTGTTCGAGGCCTACCGCAAGATCGGGCTGCTCGACGATGCACAGGCATTGCGGCCATGGCTGTTCCGCATCGCCCATAACAGGTGCATCGACTTCATCCGCACCCGTCGCACGCGGCTCAAGGCCGAAGCAGGCTATGCCAGCGATGAGATCGTGCTGCCCGTCGAGCCCGCCGGTGCGGGCGCCGGCCGCGCCATCGAGCGGCTGGTGGTGCACCTGCCGCCGAAGGAGCGCGCCTGCGTGCTGCTCAAGGATGTCCTCGACCATTCGCTGGAGGAGATCGCCGACCTGGTCGGCTCGACATCGGGCGGCGTCAAGTCGGCGCTCAATCGTGGCCGCGCCAAGCTCGCCGCTCTTCCGGCGCAACCGGTCGCGGCACCCGCGCACGACCCCGAACTGGCGCGGCTGCTCGGCCGCTATGTCGAGCTCTTCAATGCCCGGGACTGGGACGGTGTGCGGGCACTGACCAGCGCCGATGCCCGGCTGCGGGTTTCGGACTGCTACAATGGCCTGCTCTCCCGCTCGCCCTATTTCGTCGAATACGAGCGCGGCGAGCCGTGGCGCATGCGGCAAGATGCGATCGAAGGGGAGACCGTGCTGGTCGTCGACAGGCTGCAGGGCGAGGCGTGGCGGCCGGCCTATCTGGTGCGCATCCATGCCGATGGCGGCGTCATTGATCGCATAGCAGACTATTATGCCTGCCCCTGGATCCTGGAGATGGTCTTGGCGGACGGGTGACGGACCTATCCGGCCCGCGTCCTATTTCACGGAGTTGGCCGCCGCCAGAATGACATCGGCCACCTCGCGCGGTTTGGAGAGCATCGGAACGTGGCTGGTCGCAAGCTCGGTCACCTCAGCGCCTATCGCCTTGGCCATCGCAGCTTCGGCCGCTGGCGGTATCATGCCGTCGTTGCTGGCGACGATGTAGAAGCTCGGCTTGGTCTCGTAGGCGGCGGCCGTGAGCTTCTCGTCGAAGATACCGGCAAAGGGCGGACCTTGCGTGGCTGCGATCAGGCTGATTTCCTGTGGCGGCAGGTCCTGCGCGAAATGTTTGGCGACGCCTTCGGCGCTTAGCCTGACATAGCCGCCGCTATCGGCTTCCAGGGCGCTCGCCCAGGGCAGCGGCGGCTGACCCTTGCCAAGATCGTTCACCGACACGCCCTTTGGCGGTGCGAAGGCGGCGACGTAGACCAGCGCCTTGACCTTGTCGTTCACGCCCGCCTGACTGATGACGACGCCGCCCCAGGAATGGCCGACCAGGATGACCGGACCCGGCTGGGCATCGATGACCCGCCTGGTTGCGTCGACATCGGCGGCCAGCGAGCTCAACGGATTCTGCACCGCCACCACATTGAGCCCCTTGGCCTCCAGCAAGGGGATGACCTTGCTCCAGCTCGAGCCGTCGGCAAAGGCGCCATGCACCAGCACGACCGTTTTCTTCGGCGCGCCGGCGGCCGAAGCCGGCGCGGCCATCGCCATCAGGACGGCGGTTCCCGACAAGAGAAGATGCGACAACGACATCGAATGGCTCCATTTTTGTCGTGAGGGCCGCCTTGCGGGGGACAACCCATCGGATTCGTTCATGAGATCGGTTTCAGCAGGCCCGAGATGATCGCCGGTCGGTTGTTACCTGGCGAGGAAATCGGTGATGAGCTTGACCGTGGCATCCGGGTTCTCTTCCATGATCCAATGGCCGGACGCGGGCACGATGGCGCCCGTCACGTCCGACGCGACGAACCGCAGGATGTCGGCCTGTGACGTGCCTGCCGATTTCTCCGCGCCGGCCGCGAGCACCGGCATGGGCAGCTTGCCGCCGGCGGCAAGCATCGCCTGGTTGTCGATGGCGTCCTGGTCGAATGCCTTGAACTGCTCGAAGGCGTCATGCATGGCATGCGGCCGCGCATAGAGTTTTGCGTAGTGGGCGCGCGTCGCCTCGTCGATCTTCTTCGGGTCGGCCGACAGTTCGTTGTAGAAGCGGTCGAGGTAGATGCGCTCGCGGCCCGCGACCAGCCGCTCCATGTCGGGGCCGCGGAAGTTGAAGTGCCAGAGCAGCGGGCTTTGCTTGATCTTGTCCCAGTCACCTATGCCCGGCAGCGGTGCGTCGATGACAACCCATTTCGTGATGCGCTTCGGATATTGCGCGGCCAGCGCATAGCCGACCATGTTGCCGATGTCGTGCGTCACCAGGTCGGCCTTGTCGATCTTCAGCGCATCCATCACGCCGGCGATGTCGATTGCCTGGTTCTTCTTGGCGTAGCCGCTGTCCGGATGCGCCGAAAGGCCCATGCCGCGCAGGTCCGGTACAATCACCGTGTGATCCTTCATCAGCTTTATCGCCGCCGGTGCCCACATGTCGCCGGTATCGCCGAAGCCGTGCAGCAGAATGACCGCGGGCCCTTGTCCGCCGACGCGCACATGCAGGCTGGTGCCGTTGGTCTCGATCGACTGGGTCTTGAAGCCCGCCGGAAACGGGATCACCCGCGCCGAGGCCGGAGCGGCGAGTGACAGCAGACCAAGCACGATAACCAAAGGACGAAACATGATGCATTACCCCGAGCTTTTGTGGCCGCCTATCGCGGTCCTTCCAACTATGGCACCATGCCCTTGATTTCGTTAGGCGTCGGTCGCCTGATTGTGAATTCGGGAACGCCGAACAATGCTAAAGCTTGAAGCCGCCGCCGCGTTTGTCGCCGTAGCGGAATCCGGTTCGATCAGCGAGGCGGCCAGGCGCATGAGCCTGTCCAAGTCCGTCATCAGCGAGCGGCTGTCGGAGCTCGAGCGCAGCCTCGGCACAAAGCTGCTGGACCGCACCACCCGCAAACTCTCGATCACCGAAGCGGGGCGGGGCTTTTACGAACGCGCCAAGCGCATCCTGCAGGAGGTGGCCGATGCGAGCGCCGAAATCGCCGAACATCGCGGCGAACTGGCCGGGCCGCTCAGGATATCGGCGCCGACCAGTTTCGGCATCCTCCATCTCGGCCCAGCGCTGTATGGCTTCCTGGCCAGACACCCGGGAATCGAACTGACGCTTGATCTCGACGATCGTTTCGTCAGCATGGTGGCCGATGGCTACGATGCCATCGTGCGTCACGGGCCGGTCGTCGATGACGGACCTATCATCGTCAAGAAGCTGGCTTCCAGCGAGCGCTTCCTGGTGGCCTCGCCGGATTATATCGAGCGGTTCGGACGACCCGCGACCACCGACGACCTGAAATGCCACAAGGGGATCATCTATTCCATCCGGGGCGCCGCCGACTGGCGCTTCAAGATTTCGCGGCGGCTGGTGACAATCCGTCCGCAAACCGCGCTGCGCGTCAACAACGGGATCTTGATGCGCGACGCCGCTCTTGCCGGCCTCGGCCTGGCATTGCTCCCCGCCTACTTCATCCAGACCGAAATCGCCGACAAGCGATTGACGGTCGTCGATGTCGGCGCCGAGCCGCAAGGAGCCACCATCTATATCGCCTATCCCGAGGATAGGCGCGGATCCGCCAAACTGCGCGCGCTCACCACATGGCTACGCGATGCCTTTGGCCATCCGCCCTATTGGGAGGCTTGAGCGGCGCTCACTTGGCATCGTGAAAAATGATGCCGACCGTGTGGCGCATGCCCGAGTGCAGCCGGCTGACGCCGTGGCGCAGCTTGACGCGGTAGTTGCCCATGGTTCCCTGCACCGGCCTGTTGTGGACGGCGAAGGCCACCGCATCGCCCTGGCGCAACGGCACCACTTCGACGCGGCTCTGCATGCGCGGCCGCTGCTCGGTCAGCGCGAACTCGCCGCCGGTGAAATCCTCACCCGGTTCGGAGAGCAGGATCGCCACCTGCAGGGGGAAGGCGAGGTCGCCATAGAGGTCCTGGTGCAGGCAGTTGAAGTCGCCGGGCACGTATTGCAGCAGAAGCGGCGTCGGCCTGATCTGGCCGGCGGCATGGCACTGGTCCAGAAACGCGGCATGCGTGCCGGGATAGCGCAGGGCGATGCCCATGCGCTCGTTCCATCGGTTGGCGACCTCGGCCAGCCTTGGGTAGAGCGCGCCGCGCAGGCCGCCGATGAGGTCGGGCAAGGGATAGCGGAAGTAGCGGTATTCGCCCTTGCCGAAACCGTGCCTGGCCATGTGGACATGGCTGCGGAAATGCTGCTCCTGGGGGTAGAGGCCGGCGATCCGCCGGCACTCCTCGGGTGAGAGCAGCTTTTGCATCACCGCGCAGCCGAAGCCGTCGAGTTCGGCGGCAAGGGCCGGCCAGTCGTAGCCGGCGATGCGGGTCTCCGCGGCTTCGACCACGGATGTGGCAACCTTGGCATGGGCGTTCATATCGCGGCTTCCTTGTCCAGCAGCGCGCGCTTGCGCTCGATGCCCCAGCGGTAGCCCGACGGCGTGCCGTCGGCTCTGACAACACGATGGCAGGCAATGCCGAGCGCGATCGCGTTGGCGGCGCAGGCGATCGCCACGGCGCGGGCACCGTTCGGCTGGCCAAGGCGCCGGGCAAGGGCGGTGTAGGTGATGGTGGCACCGCACGGTATGGTGCGCAGCATCTCCCAGACCCGTTGCTGGAACGGCGTGCCGTGACGCATGTCGAGCGGTATGTCGAGGCCGGCGCGAGGTGTTTCGATGAAGCGCGCTATTGCCGCGAGATCGTCGCGCAAGGCGGCCTCGTCCTCGGCCAAGAGCTTGCCGGGGAAGCAACTGGCGAGATCCTGCTTCAATGCATCGGCGTCGGAGCCGATCAGGATGGCGCAGACGCCGAAGGGGCTGCGCGCCGCCAGGATGTGGCCGATCGCGGATTGGCCGGTGGCATAGGCGATGGTGTCGAGGGTGGCAGTGTTGCGGGCCGTCGCGGGTATGTGGGTTTGCATCAGGTTCATTGTCCTTACTCCTTCTGTGTGCCTGAACCCTAGCCGCGTGCCGGTGGGCGCTCACTCCGGTGCTTGCTTTCAAATTCAAATCCTGGCGTTCGAGGGACTAGCGATGCCAAGGTAAGCACGCCGTAGAGCGCTGAGTGTGCCTATGCCACACGCGTGACGGACACCTCGCCCAGCACGAGCACCTCGCCTGATGACAGCCGCAACTCGATCTCACCTGTCGCGGTGCGGCTCCACTCCGCCCTGCCGGTGTCGACCAGTTCGCCGATGGCGGCCAACACCAGCGACTTGGCGTCTTCTGGGCGGCTGACCGCGATCTGGCTGTTCGCGCCGGTGGTGGAGGACCTTGCCATCGCGCGCATCGCCGATCCTCGTCAGGCCCGCGAAGGCCGGTCGGCCCTGTCGGCGGCGGTCGCCGTCCCGTCCGCCTCGCGGTCGAGAAGCGCGCGCCGGCGCTCGGCACCCCAGGCATAGCCTGAGAGGGCGCCGTCCTTGCGGATCACGCGGTGGCAGGGAATCGCGACCGCGTGGGCGTTTGCGGCGCAGGCGCCGGCGACGGCGCGGGTTGCCTTGGGCGAACCGATGCGTTCGGCGATCTCGGCGTAGGAAACCGTGCTGCCGACCGGGATATCCCGCAAGGCCCGCCAGACGCGCTGCTGGAACGCGGTGCCGCGCACGTCGAGCGGCAGGTCGAGACCGAACTGTGGGGCCTCGACGAAGCCGACGGCGCGGGCGACCAGCGCCTCGTAGTCGCGGTCGCCGCCGATCAGCCGGGCCCTGGGGAAACGGTCCTGCAGGTCGCGGACCAGTGCATCCGGATCGTCGCCGAGCAGGATCGAGGCGACGCCCTTGTGGCTTGACGCGACCAGTATGGTGCCGAGCGAGGATTCACCAACGGCGAAGCGGATATCCTCGTTGGCGCCGCCGGCGCGGTAGCGCGTCGGCGTCATGCCGAGCATGCCGGTCGATTTTTCGTAGAAGCGCCCGCTCGAATTGAAGCCAGCGTCGTAGATCGCGGCCGTCACGCTGGCGCCGTCCTCCAACCCCTGGCGGAGCCGGGCGGCACGGTGCGCGGCGGCATAGTCCTTCGGCGTCAGCCCGGTGGTCGCCTTGAAGATGCGGTGGAAATAGCCGGCGCTGCGGCCGGCGGCATCGGCGAGTTCGGCGAGCGAGGGCTCTTCCTCGCATTGTTCGATCCTGCGGCAGGCATCGGCAACCATCGCGGCATTGCCGGCCTCGAGCGATCGACCATCCGGGTTGCAGCGCCGGCAGGCGCGAAAGCCGGTCGCCTTCGCCCGGGCCAGCGTGTCGTGCAGTTGCACATTGGCAGGGTTGGCCTGCCGCGACGGGCAGGAGGGCCGGCAATAGACGCCGGTCGTCGCCACGGAATACCAGAATTGCCCGTCCGCCAATTTGTCGCGCGCGACGATGCGCGCCCAACGCGGATCATCCGTGACCGGCAGCGGCGTGGATTTCAGATCTCTGGCCAGGGTGACGAACATGGCCGCATTGAAGCCTAGCGAAGCCGGGCTCGCCACCCGTTTCCTGCCAACTGTCAGGATGCCTCACGGGTCTTCCCAGATTGGGAAGATTCCTCTTGTTCCCAATTTGGGAAGTTGCTATATCGGGACATGCAGATCATCGCCAAGAAAGCGCTGAAGGATTTTTGGGCCAAACACAATCAGGCCGAAGCTCCTTTGACGGCTTGGTATGTGGCTGTCAGCAATGCTGACTGGAAGACTCCGACAGACATCAAAAACGCATTTGGAGCGACAGTCGATTTCGTGGGCGACAATCGCGTCATTTTCGACGTTGGCGGCAACAAGTACCGCTTGATTGTCCACGTCGCCTACAAGTTTCACCGCGTTCTGATCAAATTCGTCGGGACGCATCGAGAGTATGACAAGGTTGATCCGGAGAAGGTGTGATGGAGAATATTCGACCCATTAAGACCGAAGCCGATTATGATTGGGCGATTGCCGAAATCACCAAATATTTCGATAATGAGCCGGAGGTCGGCTCCCTCGATGGTGACCGCTTCGATGTCCTCGCAACGCTGATCGAGGCTTATGAGGACAAGCACTACCCGATCGAAGCGCCCGATCCCGTTGAAGCCATTCAGTCGCACATGCAACTGTTCAGCCTGTCGCGAAAGGCTCTGGCCGAGGTGATCGGATCATCGCCTCGGGCGACTGAGGTGCTGAACAGGAAGCGGGCTCTCACCCTGGATATGGTCTTCAAACTGAACAAGGAATGGAACATTCCTGCAGAAGTCCTCGTGCAACCCTACCATCTCGCAAATGACAGGGGCCGCAAGCGCGCCTAAGCCGCCGCCAGACCCTCCTACGCCGCGCGCTTGGGCTCGACCGCGAACGGGCTGAGCCCGAGCCAGGTCTGCATCTTCCTGCCGATGGCCTGGTCGTCGGTCAGGGAGACCTTTGCGCCGGCCTTCTCGACGGTCAGCAACCTCATCCAGATCGCCGTCATCGTGTGCAGGTCGGTGGCGGTCGAATACATCACCTAGAAGGGGCCGGCGTCGCTGGACGGACAGCTGTTCAACTTCAACAGCGCGCCCAACCGCTACGGCCTTGGTGAATTCCACGAGCTGCATGTCTGGGCCTGGAAGGGCAACCCGACCGGCACTTTCGCCGACATGAACCCGAAAGTGTCTTGCGAATACACGATGGCGCCGAGCCAGTAGCCAGCCAAGGCCAGGCGGCGCCGAGGCCGCCTGGCCGAAAGGCAGCGGGGCGGTTTGCCGGCGTCAGCCGGCTCGGTCATTGCGACACCGGTTCGGGCAGCGGCAGATCCATCCCAACGGTTTCCCGGCTCGCTTGCGGCAGGACGAAACGCCCCGTCAGGTACCAGATCGCGGACACGACAAGGATCGAAAGGTAGCCGTCCACGGCATAGTGCCAGCCGGTGTAGACCGAGCCGAACAGGATGAGTGCTGCAAAAGACCAGCCGGCGACGGCCCAGCGGCGGCCGAAACCGGTGAGGAAGAGAGCATTGAGCGTGGCGATGGCGACATGCATGCTGGGCATCGCGGTGATGCCGGTGCCCAACTGGGACCTGCCGTTGTCGTGTGCATCGAGCAGATAGTTGGCGGCGAACCTCACCGGCAAGGCATGCGGGTCCGCCAGCAACGCGGCCAGCACCCCGGCAAATCGGTCACCGCCGTAGAACCGGTCGTAGAATATCGGCCCGGTGGATGACAGCACGGTCGCAAGAACGGCGCCGCACGACATCATGGTGAGCGCGAACGCCCAAAAATAGCGGATGCGCCGGGCGGGATTGTTCCAGAAGGCGACGAAGAGCATGACGCCGAACCATTGCATGAACCACCAGGACATGTAGGCCTTGAAAACCAGCATGGAGGCGGGCTCTGAAACGATGCGGTGCGTCCATACCCAGGGATCGATGCCATGCAGCCAATGGTCGAGTTCTGCCAGCTTGGGATCGGCATAGTAAGGCACGACCTCCGGTATGGTGATCCTGAACGTCGTGAAAGCGGTGATGCCGAGAAAGAACAGCAGGACGACCCGCGCGGCCGCCAGGCCACGTTCCCTGAGCACCCGCACCATGAACCTTGTCGGCCTGGGCCTGCCATACATAAGGGCCGCCAGCCCGAGGCCAACCACCAGGAGCACCGGCAGCACACTGAGGAATGTCCCGAAATACTGTATGGACAGCCGCAGATAACGCTCCGGCCGCAGGCAAATCGCCGCCGCGATAGGGGTAAGGCAAAGGGCGGTCAGCAGCCAGCCGCTCCTGGTCACCGCGATGTCCACGTCGAAAACGGCAAGAGATCGGCGATCGCGGCCCTGTTGCCCGGTGTACGCACTCATTGAGGGACGTCCCGCCATCTGCCCAAAGCATTATTGATGGGTATTTCGCATATTGTGTATTACTATTCAGTTACACTTGGCAAAGGATAAAAATGGAAATATTAGACCTCTATAATTCTTCCTTTTTTATCAAGGAATCGTTGACGAAGATATCGTCGTGAAATGCATAAGTATTGACGATGTCGCGGGCCGCTTCCGAACACCCTGAACGGCTCCCAGCTTCAACCAAGGGGCCACCGCCCAGGCCGTGAAGTCATAAATACGGAAAAACCGACATGGGGTGGAAGCAGACTTCAGGGAAAGCGTCGACTGCGTTGACGAGCCTGGATTTCGGCGGCCATCAGCTTCTGGATTTGCCACAGGTTTCTGTCGCGGATTCCATGTTCTTCCAGCTTGCTGACGGTGTTGAACGCATACTGCGCCGCGGACCCCCAGTGCCCAGCCGCTTGAGAAAGCACACTGGCGACCTCCGATAGAGGCCTCTTGCCAGCGTAAGCGCCGCCACTGCGCAAAGCTATGAAGGCGAGAGCTTTGAAACGTCCTTCATCTGTTGAAACGTCTATCCATCGAGGCACATTCGTTGGAGGATTTGCATCGATCTCACGTTCAAGCAGCCGGACGATCTGCCCTTTCTTGTCGCCGGGTGGCAAGCGATACGCAATTCCCACGCAGGAGCCGCCGCGGTCGAGTGCCAGCATGAGGGCAGGAAGCTCGCGTGTGCCTCGCCATCTTGTCAGCTTCAGACAAAAGGATCGATGCCATCCGGCTGCGACGGCACGGCGTTGTTCGACCGCCTCAAACTCCGGGTTCCAGATCAAGGAACCATAGGCGAAAACCCACAGGTGCTCTGGATCGTGTTGAGCCAGCATTGCATCGGCCATCGACGCGAAATCGCCAGCAGTGTGTTCGGCGGTGCCAGCCTCGGGACCAGGATCTGGTTCCTTCCGCTCAATCAGTGCGATGAGTTCGGCCGTCAGGTGCATCGCGTTCCTCGGATCTCGATCTCAAGCCAATATGGAGATCGCGTTGCCGCCTCCGCTCATCGCAGCAATGATCGCAGATGAGGATCATCCTACGTGTGAAGGTGGTAGAGCTTGCTGACGATCTTCCACTCTCCGTCGATCTTGAGCAGGGAAAGATAGTCGGTGAACTTCATGCTCCCGAACTCGTCCTCAACCTTCACCGTGGCTGCGTCGACCGTGATGTCGAGCAACGAGACTTTCCAGTTGGGGCTGCTGTTCGGTGCCAAGCCCGCGCCCATCACCTCGCCCACATAGGCATCGACGCTCAGCCATTCGACCGCGCCTTGGTAGTTGCCGATGATTGATGCTGATGCGTGAAACGCCGCTCGCAGCTTCTGTTCGTCGGCAGCGGACATGGCCAGGACGTAGGCCTCAACCACAGCATTGATTTGGCTTTCTTCGGTTTGCGTCATCAAGGATAGCCCCAAGCTTTCCCCAAAATCATAGCCCAATCAAAGAGCATTCGCCACTTCCACCGATCTCGAATGGCGCGCGATCGAGCCGCTGTTGCCTAACAAGCCGCGAGGAGTGCCGTGCGTAGACGGCCGCCGGGTGCTGAACGGCATCTTCTGGGTGCTGCGATCGGGTGCGCCCTGGCGCGATCTGCCAGAGTGATACGGCCCCTGTACCACTTGCTACAATCGCTTCGTCCGATGGCGGAAGGCAGGTGTGTGGGGCGACTACGAAAAGCCGAGGCTCGAAAGGCGCGAAAAGCTGTCCAGCGTGACGGCGGCCAGTGGCGTGTCAACGGTCGAGATAAATTGACGGGCCGCCCGTTGCGGCAAGCAGCGTGGACGCCTTGACGGGCCGCTGACCTTCCAGACATGGCAATCCGCCCCTCCGGTAACTGTTTCTTCTCTGGTTTTGGCGCAGATTGCCCTTGGGTGGGGCAAGCGAAACAGACTATGGCGCGTCCGGGCAAGAAAAGTCGCAATGGAGCGTTCTGGGCCAAGGCCCTGGAACGCGCCCATCTTGGCGTCTGGGACTGGGATCTTCGCAGCGGCGACTGCTTCTATTCGGCGACCTGGGCGCGAATGCTGGGTTACGGGGAAGATGAACTCGCCAACGCCAGCGACCTGTGGCTGCAACTCACCCATCCCGAAGATCGCGAGCGGGCGCTGGCCAGTGGCGACCGCCACATCGCCGGGCTGACCGATATCATCGAGACCGAACTCAGGCTGAAGCACAAGCAGGGGCACTGGGTGTGGGTGCTCGATCGCGGTGGTATCGTCGAGCGCGGCACGGACGGGCGGCCGCTGCGGCTGATGGGCGTGCAGACCGACATCTCGAAGCAGAAGGCTGCCGAAGCCGCGCTCGAACAAGTCACGATGCGCTTCCGGCTGGCGCTCGCCGCCAGCGGCACCGGCATCTGGCACTACGACATCGCCACCCACAGGAGCTATTGGGACGCCCGCACCAGGGCCATATTCGGCGTCACCGCGGATGCCGACGAGGTGCCCGCCGACCTCTGGCACAGCTTTCTGCACCCTGACGACAAGGAAGCCACCGAGCGCGCGCACCAGCCGATACCCGGATCGGACGGCGTCACCGCCTCGCAATACCGCATCATCAAGCGCGACGGCGAGATCCGCCATATCGAATCGCTGGTGCGTTTCGTCGCCGCCGCGGGCGCTGCCGGCCAGGTCCTCGGCACGGTGCGCGACATCACCGAGGACAAGCTGCGCGAGCAGGAGCTTGCCTTCGCCGCGCGTCACGACGCGCTGACAGGCCTGTGGAACCGCGCCGCCTTCGACAGGCTGCTTGCCGACCATATCGCCACGGGCATGCCGCTGGCGGTGTTCTACGTCGATCTCGACTACTTCAAGGCGCTCAACGACTTCGCCGGCCACGCCGCCGGCGATCTCGCGCTGAAGAGCGTGGCGGCGGGCATCGGCCGCTGCCTGCCGCCATCGGCGCATGCGGCGCGGCTGGGCGGCGACGAGTTCGCCCTGCTGGTGCCCCATTGCGACACCGCGCAGGCCGAGCGGCTGGCCGGCGCCATCCTGGCGGCCGTGCGCGGCGCCGATCTCGGCCTCGCCGTGACCTCGCGCCGGCTTGCGGCGAGCATCGGCATCGCGATCGTCGATGACCGAGCCACCACGGTTGCCGACGCGCTGGCCTGCGCCGACGATGCTTGCTACGCGGCCAAGGCCGCCGGGCGCGACCGTTTCGCGGTGTTCTCGGCCGAGGCCGCTTCGGGCGGCCTCAACGCGGCACGGCTCGCCGCCGACACGGTCGAAGCCATGGAGGACGGCCGGCTGAAACTGTTCGGCCAGGAGATCCACCGGCTGGGCCGGCCCTGGCAGGAAAGCCGCCATGTCGAGGTGCTGGCGCGGCTTGCCGGGCGCGGCGGCAAGCTGATCCCGCCCAGCGAATTCATACCGGCGGCCGAGCGCTTCGGCATTGCCGCCAGGCTCGATCGCTGGATCATCCGCACCGCGCTCTCGCGGTACGGCGCGGCCATGAAGTCCGGCGCGATCACGCTCGGCTTCAACCTCTCGGCGCAGACGCTGAGCGACCCGGGGCTGTGGGACTTCGTCGACAGCATCATCGAGCAAACCGGGGCGCCGCATTCCGGCATCGGATTCGAGATCACCGAAACCGCCGCCGTCACCAATTTCGACGCCGCCGAGGCGTTCGTGCGCAAGGCGCGCGAGCGGCGCTGCAAGGTCAGCCTCGACGATTTCGGCGCCGGCATGAGTTCGTTCGAATATCTCAGGCGTTTTCCGGTCGATGCCATCAAGATCGATGGTTCCTTCATCGAGCACATCGCCGAGAGCCGCTTCGACCGCGAGATCGTCTTGGCCATATCAGGCATTGCCCGCAGCGTCGGCTGCGCCGTCGTGGCCGAGAAGATCGAGCAGGTGGAGACGCTCGGCATCCTGCAGGCAATGGGCGTCGATTTCGGCCAGGGCTTCCTGCTGCACCGGCCCGAACCGCTGGAGCAGATCGTGGCACGTGTGGCCGGGCCGGCAAGCGCTGCCCGCAAGGCATCCTGATGCTTGTCGCTTATATCAACTCGGTTGCCGCATCGTCGCCTGAGCAAAGTCCAGCACTCCGGTCTCGGGCCGCCTGTGCTGGGCCTCCGCCACCGTCTCGATGAGGAGGTCGAGGGCCTCGCATGTCGAGCGGCTCGTCTCGTCATTGCCGCGCAGATAGTGATAGGCGCGTTCGAGATGGATGCGGGCGGCTGAAAAATCACTGGTCAATGGTCCCTCCATGATCTCGCCCTAATTTATCTTGGCTCGCCCGCCGGAACGCTGGGTAAATATCCACAGGCGTTTTTTAATCAAATGCCGCCGGACCTTGCCGCGCTGTCAGGAGAGACACCGCGCAACTCTTTGCCTTGCCTGGCCGCACGGCTAGACTGTGACTTCCTCGCCCGAGGTGACATTCATGATCGTCCAGGCCTGCATCAACGGCGCGCGTCCGCGCGATTTCCACCCGAGGCTGCCGCTCGACGTGCAGGCCATGGCAAGCGATGCCGCGGCCTGCGTCGCCGCCGGCGCCGGCGAACTGCACATCCATCCGCGCGGCGCCGAGGGCCGCGAAAGCCTGGCCGCCGTCGACGCGACGGTGCTGGCGGTGCGCCGGGCTTGCCCGGGCACGCTTGTCGGTGTGTCGACCGGCGCCTGGATCGAGAACGATGTCGGGGTGACCCGCGCGGCGATCGCCGGCTGGCGCGAGCTGCCCGACTACGCCTCTGTCAATCTGTCGGAAGCCGACGCGCCCGCCGTGATGGAGCTGTTGCGCCAGCGCGGCGTCGGCATCGAGGCCGGGCTTGCCACGACGGAGGATGCCGAGCGCTTCGTGGCGCTTGCCGACCGCAACCGGGTGCTGCGCGTCCTGATCGAGATCGACATACAGGACCTGCCGGCAGGGCTCGACGAGGCTCGAGGCATCGGCGCCGTGCTCGAACGCGCCGAAATGCGGCGGCCGATCCTGCTGCATGGCGTCGACGCCACGGTCTGGCCGTTCGTGGAGCTCGCGCGCCAAAAGCGCTGGTCGACGCGGGTCGGGCTGGAAGACGGCAAGACGCTGGCCGATGGAACGGTGGCGAAGGACAATGCCGAAATCGTTGCGGCGGCGGTGGCGATTTTCTCGTCGCGGGGCTGATCCTATTGCCTCGTCTCGTCCGGCGCCGCGAGCCGCAGCACCAGCGCTGCCAGCGCGATCACCGGCGGAACGACGAAGCACCAGACATTGACGAAGGCGAAGCCGAGGGCGGCTGCCGCGCAGCCGGCGGCGAACACGGCGACCGCCGCCGCCATGCGCCGCAGGCGGGCAACAAGCGCCGGACGGGTCTCCGGCGCCGGGACGCCGATGAGGTCGGCGAGGTCGATCATGATCTGGGTGGTGGTGCCGGTCATCAGCGTCGAGGGCGGGGCTGCCGCCAGATGGACCCGATGCACGGCGTTCTGGATCGCCATGGCGGCGACCAGCACCATGCCGGTGAGGATCGCGGCCGCGCTGTCGCCACTGGCGAAGGGGCCAAAGCGGATCGCCAGGGCGGCCCCGACGACAAGCAGCGCCAGTTTGGTTCCCAATAGCGGCCCGAGCGCCGGCCGGCCATGCCGGCGCAGATGTTCGCCGGCCAGCCGGGTCAGGATGACGACGATGCAGAACACCGGCAGCGCCAGGAGCTTTGCCAGCACACCCGAAATGCCGAGCACCAGCGAGGCGCCCAGGGTGACGAAGTTCCCCGTCACATGCGCGGTGAACAGGCCCTGCAGCGCCAGGAAGCCCGCCGTGTCGACATAACCGCCATTGAGGCTCAACAGCAGCGGCAGAGTGGGCTTCATGGCGGCATCTCGCGTCCGGGAATCAGGCAGCGTCTCATATCCCTGCGCGGCATGCCAGTTGCGAGCGCACCAACCGTAACGATCGCGGCATCACGTCTTTCTTCGCGATCGCGTGCTCAGCTTACTCGAGAATGATCCGGATCGCTTGATCGACCACTGGATGGAGGCCGCTGGCCTGGAAGGAGAGGCGGTTGCCGGAGCCGACATTGCTGGTCATGGCGATGGTGAGATCCGTTTCCGGGTCATGCAGCATGACGGCGACATAGCCAGGAATGCTGCCCTGGTGGCCGTAGAAGGCGCGGTCGGCATAGGCGCTCTGGAACATGCCGGCGCCGGTTTCGCGCATGCGTGTGCCGGGAAAGCTCGCCGGCACGCGGTGTTCGAACATCTCCGCGAAGAAGGGCGGCGACAGCAGCCCGCCGGAAAACAGGCCGCGCATGAAGCCCACCATGTCGGACGGGGTCGACACCATGTCGCCGCAGCCATAGGCGGCGCCGAAGGGGAAGGAATCGGAGGAATCCTGCAAGGCGTCGGAATAGGGCAGAACACCGTCCATGCGCCACATCTCGCCGCCCGAGGCGATGTCGGTGGGTGCGTTCGACGCCGGCGGCGGCCGGTGGTAATAGCCGCGCACCATCGATTTTTCCGGAAAGGCTTCGGTCGCCGGCGACCAGGTGTTTTTCAGGCCGAGCGGCTGCAGGATCGCGCTTCTGACATAGGCGCCCAGCGACTGGCCGGTGACGGCCTCGA
This sequence comes from Mesorhizobium sp. HAY1-8B, assembly GCF_056868045.1. Taxonomy (NCBI): domain Bacteria; kingdom Pseudomonadati; phylum Pseudomonadota; class Alphaproteobacteria; order Hyphomicrobiales; family Phyllobacteriaceae; genus Mesorhizobium; species Mesorhizobium sp. HAY1-8B. Next base: position 5,556,052 of record NZ_CP200321.1, on the reverse strand, counting down.
TCACCATGCCGGCCAGCACATAGCCGGTGTTGTTGTAGACGGCCGGACCGCCCGGGGCCTTCTGCTTGTCGGAGGCGAAGGCGATATCGACCAGCTGCTGCGGCGTCCACCGCCGGCTTGGGTCCATCGGAATGTAATATTCGAATTCCGGCAGCCCGCTGCGATGGTTGATCAGCTGGCGCACCGAAATATCCCTAGCGCCTGGCAGGTCCGGGAACCAGATGGAGATCGGCGCGCCGAGATCGAGCTTGCCGGTCTCGGCGAGCTTGACCAGTGCAGCCGCGACGAAGGTCTTGGTGCAACTGCCGATCTTGAACAGTTGGTCCGATGTGACGCCGGCCCCGCTTTGCCGGTCGGAAAGCCCTGATGCGAGGGCGGTCGGTGTCGCGCCGTTTCGCGCATAGGCCAGCGAGGCGCCTACCGCGCCATCGGCGAGGTAACTGTCGAGGAGGGCGTTCAAATTTTCACGCATCGATTCTGCTTTCGCCGCTAAATTGCTGGTTTCATGGATGTCGTGGTCCATCCTGCCGAAGGATGGACCACGAGGAGCCGAGCCCTCACTCCGCTATATCGACCGCGGCGAAATTCTGCCGGCCGAAGGGGTCGAGCACGTAGTTGAGCACGCTCTTGCGGATCGGGATCGCCACCATGGAATGAGCGATCGGGGCCACCGGCACTTCCGCCTTCAGGATGGCCTGCGCCTTGCCGTAGATCGCGGCGCGTTCCTTCGGGTCGGCGGCGACGCGGCCTTCGTTCAGCAGCTTCTCGAAATCCTTGTCGCACCAGCGCGAGCGGTTGGAGCCGCCCTTCACGCCGTCACAGGACAAGAGGTAGCTCAGCATGTTGTCGGGATCGCCATTGTCGCTGCTGCCGCCGAGCAGGAAGGTGTCCTGCTCGCCCGCCGCGGTACGCTTGAGGTATTCGCCCCATTCGAAGCTGACGATCTCCGACTGGACACCAACCTTGGCCCAGTCGGCCTGGATCATCTCGGCCATGCGCTTGGCGTTGGGATTGTAGGGACGCGACACCGGCATCGCCCACAGGCTGATCTTCAGCCCGCTTTCGTGCCCGGCTTCCTTCAGCAGCTGCTTGGCGCCGTCGGGATCATAGTCGATGCCGGCATCGGTGACGGCACCGAGCTGCGCCGGCGGCACGACGCTGCCGGCCACCGTGCCCGCGCCGGCATAGACGGCCTCGACGATCGCCTTGCGGTCGATGGCCTTGGCCAGCGCGGCGCGCACGCGCACATCGTTCAGCGGCTGGTGTTCGACATTGAAGCCGAGGATGCCGATGTTCTGGCCCTTGAGATCGAGCACCGTGATGTCGGGATCGGCGCGCAGGTCGGCCACCGCGCTTGGCGGCGGCGGGGCGGCGATCTGGCATTCATTGGCCTTGATGCGCTCGACGCGGGTGGTCGGCTCGGGCGTGATGGCGAAGACCAGCGTGTCGATCTTCGGCGCGCCGCGCCAGTAATCCTTGTTGGCGGTGTAGCGGACCTGGCTGTCGGGCACATAGGCCTCGAGCATGAACGGGCCGGTGCCCACCGGCTGGCTGTCGATCAGTTCCGGTGTGCCGGCAGCCACCATCTTCTCGGTCTGCTCCAGCGACAGGATCGAGAGATAGTCAAGCGCCAGCCCGGCCAGGAAGGTGACGTTGGCTGATGTCAGCGTGAAGCGCACCGTGTAGTCGTCGACCTTGTCGATCTTGTCGATGAGCGTGCCCATGCCCAGCGCGTTGAAGTACTCGTAAGTGCCGCCGCCGAGCTTGTGGTAGGGATTGTTGGCATCGCGCTGGCGGTTGAAGGTGTAGAGCACGTCGTCGGCGTTGAAATCACGCGTCGGGGTGAAATGCTCGTTCGACTGGAACTTCACGCCGTGGCGCAGGTGGAAGGTGTAGGTCTTGCCGTCCGGGGAGACATCCCAGCTCTCGGCCAGCGCCGGCCCGACCTCCGTCGTGCCCGGCTTGAATTCGACCAGCCGGTTGAAGATCGTCTTGGCGGCGGCGTCCATGGTGGAATCGGCGATGCCGATCGCCGGGTTGAAGGTCTCCGGATTGGCTTCGGAACAATAGACCAGCGTCTTGGCGTAGGCCTGCCCGCCGAGAAGGACGGACGAGGCCAGAAGGGTCGAGGCAAGCACTGCGCGCAGAACGGTGGATTTCATCGCAAACGCTCCTGATGACACTTTCGGGGTTGAGGGAAGGGCATGAACTTCATGGCGTTGCCGCCGGGACGAGGAAGCGGTCGGGCGCCAGCACCGCGGCGGTGACGCCGAGCGCCGTGACATCCGCCGGCAAGGGCTGGCCGCGCATCAGCGCCGAGCTCAGCCTGGCCAGCGTCAGCGACACCTGGAAGCCGTAGCCGCCCTGGCCGCCGAGCCAGAAGAAGCCGGGCAGGCGCGGGTCGAAGCCGGCGACCGGCGTGCGGTCGGGCGCGAAGGTGCGCAGGCCCGCCCACGGCGTCGAGGGCCGGCCGATGCGCATCGACGTTGCCTGCTCGATGCGGTCGACAGCGATGGCGATGTCGATGTCCTCGGGCCAGGCGTCGCAAGGCTCGGAGTCCGTTTCGTCGGCGAGCGAGCCGATCAGCCTGCCGGCATCGGGCTTGAAGTAGAATTGTTCGTGCAGATCGACCACCAGCGGCCAGCCGGAAATGTCGATGCCCGCGGGCGGGTCGAACAGGAAGGCGGTACGCCGTTTCGGCTGGAAGCCAAGGCCGGAGAGTCCGGCAAGGCCGGCGACGACATCGACCCAGGCGCCGGCGGCATTGACGACGATGTCGGCCCGATGCTCGCCGGCACTGGTGGTGATGCGGAAGCCGTCTCCAGCATGGGCGATCTCGCGGACTTCCTCGCCGGTGCGGATGATGCCGCCGCTGGCCTTCAGCGCCGAGGCGCTTGACCCCAGCATCTTGCCCGTGTCGACATCCATCGCGTCCGGCTCATAGACGCCGCCGCAGGTAGCCTCCGTGGCAATGACCGAAACCAGCGTGTGCAGTTCGGCCGCGGAGAGGCGGCGCACGCTCGGCACCAGCGCCCGCAATTCGCCGGCAAGCCGGTCTATCGCCGCGTCGTCGCCGCGCCAGCCGACATGCAGGGCGCCACGCCGGTGGGCGACGAACCCGCCCTCGACGATGGCCTGCCGGCTGGCCAGCGTCAGCCCGCGTACCACCCGGTTGCCATAGGTCTCGGTGAACAGGGCGGCGGAGCGGCCGCTGGCGTGGTAGCCCAGATGCGGCTCACGCTCGATGACGATGACATCAGCCCAGTCCCGCACGGCCGCCGCCAGCGACAGGCCGGCAATGCCACCACCGATGACGACGATTTTTTGGGGAGACTTCGACTGCATCCACCACTCGTAAAAATGTTTTCGTATCCAGTCAATATTTAGCGTATAAGAAAATTGTTGGTGTTGTTGATGGCGGTGGGGAGTTCGACTACCTAGAGCAAACGAGCGACGGGTGGCCGCGCCATGGAGCTGATGATGTCGGAGCAACCGAACCTCGGTGATTGTCTGCGTGCGCTGAGAAAGACGCATGGCTGGACCTTGCAGGAGGTCAGCACGCTCACCGGCGTCGCGGTGTCGACGCTGTCCAAGGTCGAGAACGACCAGATGTCGCTGAGCTACGACAAGCTCCTGCAGATCTGCGAGGGGCTCGGTATCCATGTGACGGAGTTGCTCAGCGGCGACCGCAAGCAGCCCGCGTCGCGCACCCGCCGCTCGGTGACGTCGCCAGCCAACACGCTGCGCCAGCTGACCCGCAACTACGACTATCGCTATCTTGCCACCGACCTGGTGCGCAAACGCATGGTGCCGATCCGCGCCTATGCGCGCGCCCGCACGCCGGAGGAGTTCGGCCCGCTGACCAGGCATGCCGGCGAGGAATTCCTGATCGTGCTCAAGGGCGAGATCGAACTGCACACCGACCAGTACGCGCCGGTGCGGCTCAAGGAGGGCGAGAGCGTCTACATCGATTCCACCATGGGCCACGCTTACCTCTCGGTGGGCGAGGGCGACGCCGAGATGCTGTGCGTGTGTTCCGGCGACGAGCCCGACATGGAAGGCACGCTGCTGAGCGTGCTGGAGACTGTGGAGGGGTAGGGGCGGGAAGGCTTAGTGAATTCACCGCCCCATTTGGCTAATGGAGGCGCTCGTCGTACTGATCGCTGCCGGCAATCCGCACCACTTGCGGGAAGATCCCGAAGAACATTCGAAGCCCTTGAAGCCGGGTACCAAAGTTCCCTCGGCCCTTGATCATCCGCATTGCAAGCGCGCGTTGCGCAAAAAGATGACCGGCATTGGCCGCCTTCAGCAGAAGCTCATTGCGCTCGCCCGCGTGGCGTTCCAGCTGCGGGTTCGTGTCCAGGACCCTGAACTGCCAGTAGAGTGAGGAGATCGGCTTGCTTGTCTCTGTCCGCAACCACTTCAGCGCCACCTCTGGACGGCCAGCCCGGAAGTTTGCGACCCCCGCGATGTTTGCGACCGCGTGCCGGCCACCTTCGTAAGCTGCCTCGTAATGCCGGACCGCCTGGCCAAAATTCTTGGCGACACCACAGGCACAGAAGTAGATATACCCTAGGCATTCGTGAGCCCATGCATCGCCTTCCTCGGCAAGCTTTTCGAAGACAGGTAAAGCCTCCGCATAGCGTTTTGCAGTCAGGAGGTTGTGAGCTTCACGTTGGTGCTGCCATTTGATCGAAGGCTTATGGTCCTGTGCCGCTGCTTTTCGCAACCACCGATCTGATTCTTCGTGTTCGCCCGCTGCCGCTAGAACCGATCCATAGTTGTATTGGCCGTCAGCGTCCCCCAATTCTGCCGACTTGGAGAACCAAAGGCGTGCTGCATCGAGATTGACGGGCACTCCGATCCCTTGCGAGAGCATGTAACCGAGCCAGGACATCGCGCTGGCATCACCTGCATCCGCCGCCTTCGCATACCACTGGTATGCCGTGGCCTTGTCCACGTCGACACCGCTGCCTCTGAAATAAATGTTGCCGATCCAGCCCATGGCCTCCGCGTCGTCTGCTTCCGCGGCTTTCAAAAACCATTCAAGCGCCGCCGCGGTGTCGACCGCTACACCTTTGCCTTTCAGATAGACATATCCGACCCATGTCATCGCCGGCGCCGAGCCGGACTCCGCAAGCTTTTTGAATAGGGGTACAGCGTCGGCCTCATCCCCGGACCGGTAGAGGGCTTTGGCCGCCTCCAACTCCGGGTCCAACTGGACGGAGTGCGAGTTGTGATTGGCAGTAGCGTCTTCGTCCATTGACAGAAACAGTCCTGATCCTGGTCCGTTCTGCCAAATATATGTATTCCGAAAATGGGACGTTAGACGTCTCAACTCAAATCGAAGACATGCCTACATTCTGGTAAACGTGCGTTCTTCGTTGCTTCATAGGCAAGCGGCTTGACGTCTCCAACGGGTGCGGCGTCATCGTCAAGACAACGCCCGTTCCCCCGCATCGAGCAGCCATTGCCGCACGGCCTGTGTCGGTTCGGGATGGCGCTGTTTTCTCGGCATCACGACATAAAAATCCTGCGTGCCGCGCATTTCGCCACGCACGGGCTGGACCAGCCGGCCGGCGGCGAGGTCGGCGGCCACGAGGAAGCGGCTGGCCAGAGCGATGCCCTGGCCGGCGATGGCCGCGTCGATGGCGAGCCCGGTCTGGTTGAAGCGCATGCGTTTCAACTCGGTCGTCATCTTCAGGCCGACCGCCTTTTCCATGAATTCCGGCCACAGATTGTGCGCGTCGTGCAGCAGGACGTGATGCTGGATTTCGGCCGCCGCGATTTCGATTGTGCCGGCCGGCAGCAGGGCCGGACTGCAGACCGCGATGATCTGCTGGGGGAACAACAGGTCGACGATCAGGCCGGGGCCGAAGGGGGCGCGGCCTTGCCGCACCGCGATGTCGACGCCGTCGGCCTGGAAGCTCGACAGGCTCTCGCTGGCCAGCACGCGCAGGTCGACCAGCGGATTGTCCGCCATGAAGTCCTGCAGCCTGGGGATCAGCCATTTGGTGGCGAAGCTCGGGGTCACGCTGATCGTCAGCCGCGCCGGTTCGGGGCGCAGAAGCAAGGTTGCCTCCGAGATCAGGTCGAAGGCGCGGCGAATGTTGGGCACATAGGCGCGGCCCTCATCGGTCAGCGCCAGGCCGCGCGGCAGCCGTTCGAACAGTTTCGTGCCGAGATCGGCCTCCAGCCCGCGAATGTGCTGGGCCACCGCCCCTTGCGTGACGTTCAGCTCCTCGGCGGCGATGCGAAAGTTGAGATGGCGTGCCGAGGCCTCGAAGGCGCGCAGCGCATTCAGTGGCGGCAGGCGCAGGAAGGCTTCTGGCATGCAGGAGTTTTTCTACTGGTTGATTTCAGGCATTCTGGTTCGAACCGATCGGAAAAACCAGCTATATCGGCGCTCAGATCCCGAAAATACCGTTTGCGGCTCCTGCCAACCCGAAGAGGAAAATCCAATGAGTGTAGAAAAAGTGGCCGTGGTCGTGGCCGGCGGCAGCGGCATGGGTGCGGCGGCGGCCAAGCGGCTGGCGGCGGATGGGTTCAAGGTCGCCATCCTGTCCTCGTCGGGCAAGGGCGAGGCGCTGGCCAAGGAATTGGGCGGGCTCGGCGTCACCGGCTCGAACCAGTCGAATGAGGATCTGCAGCGCCTCGCCGACCTGACGCTGGAGCGTTTTGGCCGCATCGACGTGCTGGTCAACAGCGGCGGCCACGGCCCGCGCGCGCCGATCCTGGAGATCACGGACGAGCAATGGCACACCGGCATGGATGTCTATCTGCTCAACGTGATCAGGCCGGTGCGCATCGTGGCGCCGCAAATGGTCAAGCAGAAGGGTGGCGCCATCATCAACATCTCGACCGCCTGGGTCGCCGAGCCGAACGCGATGTTCCCGACCTCGGCCGTGTTCCGCGCCGGTCTTGCCGCCTACACCAAGATCTTCGCCAACACCTACGCGGCCGACAATGTACGCATGAACAATGTGCTGCCCGGCTGGATCGACAGCCTGCCGGCCACCGAGGAGCGCCGAGACAACGTGCCGATGCGGCGCTATGGCACATCGGAGGAGATCGCCGCGACCATCGCCTTCCTGGCCTCCGAAGGCGCCGGCTATATCACCGGCCAGAACATCCGGGTGGATGGCGGTGTCATCAGGGCGCTGTGAGGCGCCTGCCTGGATCCAGGCAGGCGCCAATCTCGCGGCCCATGCGCAGTACTTTCAATCATTTCTTGAAACCAGCAGCGATCGTTTCATGGTTTGATGGCGCCGGCCAAGAGGGGAGGCGTCATTGACCGACTTCATAGGACTGCCGAAAGCCGAAGTGCACATCCATATCGAGGGCTGCTTCGAGGCCGACGATGTGGTCAGGAACTGCGAGGAAGCCGGCATTCCGCTGCGCGCGCCGCGCGACAGGCTCTTCGAAGCCCATGACCTCGAGAGCTTCCTCGAGATGCTCGACTGGTTGTGCGGGACATTCCGCACACGCGAACAGCTCGCCACCACGGCCTACAAGTTCGCGCAGCGCATGGGCCGAAGCGGCGTGCGCTACGCCGACGTCATCGTCAACCCGACGCATTGGCCGCATTGGCACAAAGACGTTCCGGGGATGATCGACGCGTTCGATGCGGGCTTCGCGGCCGCCGAACAGGATGGGCACCCGCCGGCCGGGCTTTGCGTCAGCCTGCTTCGCACGCAATCGGCGGCGGAAGCGATCGAGCTGGTGGAGTTGCTGAGCGACATCAGGCACAGCCGCGTCGTCGCCTTGTCGATCGACGGAAACGAGGCGGCCGCCGGTCGCACCGGTCCACGCTTCGCCGAGGCGTTTCGCCGCGCCGGCGCGGCGGGTTTGCGGCGGACGGTTCACGCCGGCGAGTCGAGCGGGCCGGAAGGTGTTCGCGACGCAATCGAACTGCTGGGTGCCGACCGCATCGACCACGGTGTGCGGGCGATCGAGGAACCGGACCTTGTCGACTTGCTGGCGCAAAGGCAGATTCCGCTCGGCATCTGTCCGGTCTCCAATCTGGCGCTCGGCGTTTATCCCTCGCTTGCGCAACATCCGCTCGACGCCCTGCGCAAGGCCGGTGTCCCGGTCTCGATCAACACCGACGATCCGGCGCTGCTCGACACCACGCTTGAAGCATCCTACGCCGCTTGCGCCGAGGCCTTTGCCTGGGACGAGGAAACCATTCGCCAGCTCGCCGCGACGTCGGTGCGGGCGAGCTACGCCGACCCCGCGCTGAAGGCACGGATCCTGGCCGATCTGGCGGCTTGGCGAAGCTAGCAGGGGTTCAGTTCGCAGGCACCGTCCCGGCCTGCTGATCCGCGTCCGTCAGCGTCTGCAGGAACGCGACAATGTCGTCGATCTCGGCGTCGTTGAGCGCCGGCTTGTCGCCGGGCTTTTTGCCGTTGAAGGGCGGGTCCTGATTCAAGTTCGGCCAGTAAGCCTTTGGCAGATCATCATATTGCCGGACCGTGCCATCGGCATTTCTGGGGTACCAATGGCCGGGATCGGTATCGCGGCTGGCGTAGAAGGCGACCGCGTCGCGCAGCGTGTGGAAGGCGCCGTTGTGGAAGAAGCTCTTGCGCAGCGCGACGTTGCGCAGGGTCGGCGTCTTGAACAGGCCGCAGTATTCGGACCGGCCGTGAAAATCGGTGCGCAGCGGGCCGCACAGGCCGAGATCGACATAGGCCGCATCGGCATTGGCGGGGATCGCCGCATTGCGCGGCACGGCGATGGCGATCAGGCCGAAATCGGTGAATTGCGGCGGCTCGCCGTCATTGGCGGGTTCGCTGAGGTGACAGCTGGCGCAATTGCCCTTGGCCTCGTCCTCGAACAGCGCGCGGCCTCGCAACTCCCGCGCCGTCAGATGCGCCTTGCCGGCAAGGAAGGCGTCGTAGCGGCTGGAATAGGGATAGAAATCAGGCGCGCTCTGCTCGAACGTGCCGAGCGCTTCGGCGGCGGCGTCGAAGGCATCGCCCGGGTGGTCGAACACGTCGTCGCCGAAGGCGGCCTTGAACTCGCCGGCATAGGCGGCCTTGCGCAAGGCTGATGTGACGGCGGCCCCGTCCTTGTTGGCCATCTCGAAGGGCGAGAGCAGGGGGATTTTCGCCTGGTCCTTGCCATGGTCGGCCCGGCCGTCCCAGGTCAGGCCGCCGGTCGGGCCATTGTCGACGCTCTCGTCCCCCTCGTCCTCGGAATCGTAGAAATGCTCGGTGAAGGCGGGCGCCGCCTGCAGATAGCGCAGCGACGGCACGGCGCGCACGCCTGGTTGGTCGAGGTTCGGACCGCCCATCTCGACCGGCGCGGCCGTGGCCGGGCCGAAGGCGTGATGCGGGTCATGGCAGGACGAACAGGCCTGCCTGCCCGAGGCGGACAGCGCCGGATCGAAGAACATTTTTCGGCCAAGCGCGGTCAGCGCCCGCGCCCGCGCGAAAGCATCGGCGCGCGACAGCGGGCCGGGATGGATGCTGCCGGTTCCGGCGCGAACAAGGGTTGCCGGCAAAGTGATGGCAAAGCCGAACAACGATGCGGCAGCGGCCGCGATCATCAGGCGTCTGCCTCGTCCCGTCGTCATCGCTTCCAGGTCCATTTCATTCCGCAGTAGGTTCGCACTGCAACGGATTGATGACTGCTCCCGCTCTTCACGAAACCGTGTTCGCGGGCGAGGCAAGTGTCACAAAGGTGACAAGGCATCGACGTAGCTCTTTGCGTGCGCGGCCACCGGCCATGCACGACGCCTCTAGCCATCCCCCCTAGCCATGAGGACTCCTTAATGCGGCCCTTCAATTCGCTTTTCCTGGCCTCCACCGCCCTGGCATCGTTTGCTAGTGCTGCCAACGCCGCGCCTCCCGGCTACGACAAGATCGATACGGTCGTCGTCATCTATGCCGAAAACCGCAGCTTCGATAATCTCTATGGCGGCTTCCCCGGCGCCAATGGGCTGGCCAATGTCTCGGCCGACCAGGCGCGCCAGCTCGATCGCGACGGCAAGCCGCTCGCCGAATTGCCGCCGGCCTGGGGCGGACTGACCGCCAAGGGCGTGACGCCTGTTGTGACCGAGGCGCAGTCGGCGCATCTCAGCAACGCCAGCTTCGCCATCGACGACGCCAACGGCTTCAACGAGAAGGCCTCCGTCGTCACGCGCGACCTCTGGCACCGCTTCTACCAGGAGCAGATGCAGATCGACGGCGGCAAGAATGACAAGTTCGCCGCCTGGGCCGATTCCGGCGGTCTCGTCATGGGCCATTATGACGGTTCCGGCCTGCCGATGTGGGCGGTGGCGAAGAAATACGTGCTGGCCGACAATTTCTTCCAGGGCGCCTTTGGCGGCTCCTTCCTCAACCATTTCCAGCTCGCCTGCGCCTGCGCCCCGGTCTATCCCAATGCCGATACCAGCCCGGTGAAGGGACAGATCGCCGTCGTCGAGGCCGATGGCAAGACGCTGAAGGTGGCCGACAACTCGCCGCCCTCCGCCCTTGGCGGCGTGCCGAAATTCGTCAATGACGGTGCCATCACGCCCGACTTCTATGCCGTCAACACCATGCAGCCGCCTTACCAGCCGAGTGCCAACAAGCCCGTCGAAGGTGGCGACAAGGCGCTGGCCGATCCGGCGCAGCCGACGACGCTGCCGCCGCAGCACGACATCACCATCGGCGACCTCCTTTCGCTGCGGGGGATCGACTGGGCCTGGTATGCCGGCGCCTGGCAGGCAACGCTCGACGGCAAGAATGCGACGCCGGTGCCGAACTTCCAGTTCCACCACCAGCCGTTCAACTATTTCGCCGCCTATGCGCCGGGCACCGCCGCGCGCACCGCGCATCTCAGGGATGGCGGTCTGGACGGCTCCGAATTCATCAAGGCGATCGATGACGGCAAGCTGCCTTCTGTCAGCTTCTACAAGCCGCAAGGCAATCTCAACGAGCACAGCGGTTATGCCGATGTGACATCGGGCGACCAGCATCTGGCCGACCTCGTCGCGCATCTGGAGAAGAGCCCGCAATGGAGCCACATGCTGGTGGTCGTCACCTATGACGAGAATGGCGGCTTCTGGGATCATGTCGCGCCGCCCAAGGCCGACCGCTGGGGACCGGGCAACCGCGTCCCGGCCTTCATCATCTCGCCCTACGCGAAGATGGGCACGGTCGACCACACGCAATATGACACGACGTCGATCCTGCGCTTCATCACCGCGCGCTACGACCTGCCGGTGCTTTCAGGCATAGTCGCCCGCGACAAGGCGCTGCGCAACAACGACCAGCCGCCGATGGGCGATTTGTCAGCCGCGCTTGATCTCAGCCGCTAGGGCAGAGGCAGGTCAGAAATCCGCCGCCGCGTCGTCAAGGCGCTGCGGTTCGTTTCAAGGACCGCTCACCAAGGCTAATACAAGCTTCTGCAGATTGCCGCCCTGACCGAACTCGACACGGTCGAAATCCCGGCTGCCCTGTATCCTCGCCTTCGAGATCGCGTCGAGCCGCTTGACCACCTCGGCCCTGGTCTTGCTGCATTTGGGGTCATCGGAGACGGTCAGGCCGTCTGTCGCGGCTTCGATGTCATGCACCATTTTTATCATGCTGGCGCCATGCACCTTCTCATGGGCGCTGACGCCGGCGATGAACACCTCCCAGGTCTTCTGGACGGCCGGCGGCAGCGGCGCGGAAGGGCTTGGCAAGGTGTAGGTGATGATCAGTTTCGGCTTGCCCGCCGTCAGCACGCAATCCTTGCCCCGGGGCTTGTAGTCCCTGACCCCCCAGGTCAGCTTGAAATTGGTGTAGGCGATGGCGCGGGCAATGCCGACATTGGGTCCGTTCTCGCCGATCGACCGGTAGAGCTCCAGCCCGGACTGGCCCGAAATGGCGTAGGTCTCGACCTTCTCGACCGGCTTCCATTCGGCATGGGCGGTGGGCGGCAAGGCCACCAGGGCGGCCAGCAGAAGATACAGGCGAACTTTCGACACAACGCTCTCCAAACCGATCCCGAACGTACGTGCCGCAACGGGCAATGCCACGGGATCGCTTTTCCTATATGCTGCCCGCGGGTGCTGCAATTGTCAGGGGGAATTCATGAAAGCTGGATATCTCGTCGTCGCCGGTGCCGTGGCGGTCTTGCAGGCCGCGCAGCCGGCCGTTGCCGCGTCGTGCGGCGGCTGGAGCGCGAAGATGGAGGAAGACGAGGGCGGCAAGGTGCTGACAGCCTCGGTCTGCGGCGGACCGAAGGGCGATGCGTATCTGATGCTGACCTGTTTCGACACGCCGGTGCTGAGCTACGATCTGGGCGCCAGCGGCCAGCAGACGGAGCCCGGAATCAGCGGCGCGTTCGACTTCAAGGCCGACGGCAAGACGGTGACCAAGACGCTGCAGCTCGAGGAAATGTACAATTATTTCGTGGTCAATCTGGCCAAGGCCGATCCGCTGCTCGACCTGTTGCGTTCGAAGGGTGATGTCTCGGTCAGCTCAGCCAAATATGGCGCGATCAGCTTTCCCCTGAAGGGCTCGAGCGGGGCTATCGGCAAGGTGCTGGCGCAGTGTGGCAAGGCCAAGCCCGCGGACGACGGGGATTAAGGGCGGTACCCGCGCCTTCCTCAGAGTTGATGACGATGGGAGGGGATGCTACCGCATCACCCCGCCCAGCCGCATCGTCGCTCCCATCAACTCCTCATCCGAAAACCCGGAAAACCCCAGCACCAGCCCGTGCTTCGGCGCCCCGTCGATGAACATCGCGGACAGCGCCCGCGCGCCGACGCCCACCGCTTTTGCGGCTTCGACGATCGCGGTGTCCGGGCCTGAGCCCTGCAGCGTCGCCATCAGATGCAGTCCCTGTTCGGGCACGGACACCTCGAGCGTATCGCCGCAATGCGACTCTAGCCCCGCGACCAGCACGTCGCGCGCGGCTTGCACCCGGCGGCGCACGCGCCTGAGATGCGCGGCGAAGTGGCCTTCGTTCAACAGGTCGGTCAGCGCGCCTTCGGCCAGTGTCGAAGGGTAGCGGTCGGAGCGCGCCCTGACCGCCATCACGGCATCGAGCAGCGGCTCCGGCACCACGACATAGCCGATGCGCAGGCCGGGGAAGAGCACTTTGGAGAAGGTGCCGAGATAGGCGACGCGGTTCGCGCCATCCATGCCTTGCAGCGAGGTCAGCGGCGGGCCGGCATAGCGGAACTCGCTGTCGTAATCGTCCTCGATGATCCAGGCATCGTTGCGCCGCGCCCAGTCGAGCAGGGCAAGGCGGCGCTGCATTGTCATCGTCACGCCGAGCGGATATTGGTGCGAGGGCGTGACATAGGCCGCGCGCGCCTTTGGACAGAGGCTTTCGCCGATCCCGGGATCGAGCCCTTCGCTGTCCACCGGCACGGCGACAATCCTGGCGCCGCTGCCGGCCAGCACGGCGTGCGCCATGGGATAGCAGGGATTTTCCAGCCAGACGGCGTCGCCGGGGCGAAGTGCCGCGCGCGCCAGGAGGTCGAGCCCCTGTTGCGTGCCCGAGGTCAGCACGATCTGGCCGGCGTCGCAGCGCACGCCGCGCGCGGTCCTCAGATAGGTTGATATCGCGGTGCGCAGCGCGATGCCGCCACGCGGATCGCCATAGCGGAAATGTTCGGGGCCGGGGCGGGCGAGGTGGCGCGACAGCAGGATGCGGAACAGGTTGAGCGTGCGCGGGTCGGACACCGCGACGCCAAGGCCGCAAGGCAACGACGTGGCGGCATCGATCTCGGGCGGACGGGGCTTTGACAGTGTTGTCGGCAGATACGGTACATCGCGCGCGACGAAAGTGCCGGCGCCGACCTTGGCGACGGCAAAACCTTCCGAGATCAGCATTTCGAAACAGGCGACCGCCGCCGAGCGCGACAGGCCGAAGCGCCGGGCGAGGTCGCGGGTGGTCGGCAGCTTGGCGCCGGCGGCCAGCGCGCCGGTCTCGATCAGCCGCCTGAGCGCCGCGTAAAGCTCGCGGCTGCGCGGGCCGCCGCCGGGCAGAACCGGGATCAGCGCCGACCAATCCGGCGGATTGGTCTGAATTTTATCACCTTGATTGGTTCTTTTATCGACCAATGCCATGGTGCATGGTTGGCAGACAAGAAGTGAGGATGCAAGCCGTGAACGATGTCGCCGCCAGCTTTCCGACCACCAGCCGCAACCGGGTCAAGCGCCTGCACGAGCGCGGCAGCTACGACCATGCGGCCGTTTTCGCGGTGCTGGATGCGGGGCTGCTCTGCCACGTCGCCTATACGTTCGACGGCCAGCCCTATTGCACGCCGACCATTCACTGGCGCGAGGGCGACATGCTCTACTGGCACGGCTCTTCCGCCAGCCGCATGCTGCGCCAGTTGCGCGGGGGCACGCCTGCCTGTCTCACCGTGTCGCATCTCGACGGGCTGGTGCTGGCGCGCACCGGCTTCAACCATTCCGCCAACTACCGCTCGGCCATGTGCTTCGGCACGGCACGGATTGTCGACGAGCCGGAGGAGAAGATGAAGGCGCTGGCCGGCGTCGTCGACCGCTTCTACCCCGGCCGCAGCGAAACCTTGCGGCCGATCTCGGCGCAGGAGGCCAAGGCGACGACGGTGATCGGCATGCGCATAGAGGAAGCGTCGGCGAAAGTGCGCGCCAAGGGTGTCGGCGATGACGAGGAAGATTACGGCCATCCCGTCTGGGCGGGCGTCATCCCGGTGCGGATGGTGATCGGTGCGGACGAGCCGTGCCCGAGGATCCTGCCTGGTATCGAGCGGCCAAAGAATCTGGCTGGTTATGCCGAGGGCGAGAGGCTGGACCGGGCGCTGACGCAGGCGCAGAGAGTGTATGAGGGTGGGCGTAACTAGCGCCTTGCCGCCACCACCGCCTCGCGCTATCCCGGCGCATGATTACCTTCCACAAGGCGCAAGCCTCCGATCTTCCCGCCATCGTCGCCATGCTGGCCGACGATCCGCTGGGCGCTGCCCGTGAGGATGCCTCGTTGCCGCTGGCGCAAGGCTATCTCGACGCCTTCAACGCCATCGACGCCGATCCGAACCAGTTGCTGGCGGTGGCCGTGGATGGCGCGGAGGTGATCGGCACGCTGCAGATCACCTTCCTTGCCGGGCTGTCGCGCAAGGGCGCCTGGCGCGGGCAGATCGAGGCGGTGCGTGTCGCCGGCCATCGCCGCTCGGGTGGCGTCGGCCGGCTGATGTTCGAATGGGCGATCGATCAATGCCGCGCGCGGGGCTGCAGCCTTGTGCAACTGACCACCGACAAGGGGCGGGCGGACGCGCACCGCTTCTATGAAAGCCTCGGCTTCGCAGGCAGCCATATTGGCTACAAGAAGAGCCTTTAGGGCAATTCCGTTTCCGCCCGTGCGGTGACTGGCGTATACCGCAAGGTTGTCAGGCACTATTCAAATCTCCTGGCAAAGCGGATATAGGTCAGCCAAGTTGACCTATATCGGAAACGTCTGGGGAGGCGTGACTTGACCCTTTTGAACCTCTTGGCTTCTCGCTCGTCGCGCATGAAAGCCTCCGAAATCCGCGAGTTGCTGAAGCTGCTCGACCAGCCTGATATCATCTCGTTCGCCGGCGGCATTCCCGATCCGTCGCTGTTTCCGGCCGACGCCATCCGCGATGCCTATGCCGAGGTGCTGGGGGGCGCGGAGGCGGGCGCTGCGCTGCAATACCAGGTCTCGGAAGGCTATCTGCCGCTGCGGCGCTGGATCGCCGGGCAGATGGGCAAGCTGGGCGTCGCCTGCGACGAAGCCAACATCTTCATCACCTCCGGCTCGCAGCAGGCGCTGGACTATCTCGGCAAGCTGTTCCTGTCGCCGGGCGATACCGCGCTGGTGACATGGCCGACCTATCTCGGCGCGCTGCAGGCCTTCAACGCCTATGAGCCGCGCTATGACCGGCTGCGGCCCGAAGGCGGCAACATGACACCGGATGCCTATCGGGCGGCGGCGGCGGCAAATGGCGGCAAGGTCAAATTCGCCTATTTGGTTCCTGATTTCGCCAACCCGACCGGCAACACGCTGGACCGGCAGCAGCGCGAGGCGGTGCTCGACCTTGCCGGCGAACTCGACATCGCCATCATCGAGGACGCCGCCTATCGCGCGCTGCGCTATGACGGCGAGGCCGTGCCGCCGATCCTGGCGCTTGACTGCGCGCGGTCCGGCGGCATCGACAAGGCGCGCACGCTCTATTGCGGTTCGTTCTCGAAAATCCTGTCGCCTGGCATGCGCGTCGGCTGGGTGTGCGCGCCGCGCCATGTGGTCGAGAAGCTGGTGCTGATGAAGCAGGCCTCCGACCTGCACAGCCCGTCGATCAACCAGTTCGTCATGCACCGCGTCGCCGAGGCCGTGTTCGACGGCCAGGTTGAAAAACTCATCGGCGCCTACCGCGAGCGCCGAGACGGACTGCTGGGCGCACTGGAAGCCAATATGCCCAAGGGCGTGACCTGGAGTTGTCCGGAAGGCGGCATGTTCGTCTGGGTGACGCTGCCGGAGGGGGTCGATGCAACCGAACTGCTGGCGCGGTCGGTCAAGGAGGCCCGCGTCGCCTTCGTGCCCGGCAATGCCTTTTATGCCGATGGCACCGGGCGCAACACGCTGCGGCTGTCCTTCACGCTCGCCGACCGCCGCGCGGTGACCGAGGGCATTCCAAGGCTGGCGGCGCTGCTGAAGGGGTAGGCTTGGTTGAGCTTCGCCGCCGAAATGACGATCCGGCAGCGAAGCTTCTGGAGCAGTTCACCGTTTCACGGAAACGGCAAACCGCCTTAACTCTTTGTTTTGACGCAATTCCCCGGGGAAAGCGCTACGCGCTTTTCCCGAAAGAACCGTTTCACACTTTTCCTGGAATTGCTCGAAGTCAGACGCGGTTCACGTCACGAGCTCCGTCGCGTCCGATTTCGTTCGAGCGGTAATTCTCCGCATCGGCGTCAAAGCCGGTCCAACCGTCGGCCTGGTATTCACCGCGCCGCTCTTCCAGGTTCACGGACTTGGCCTGCCCGAGGATCCTTTCAGCCTCGGGCACCAACTGGTCATCAACCTTGGCCGTGACCAATGTGCCCCCACGGCGCACGCCCTCCGCGTAAACGTGTGCATCGGCTTCAGGCACGCCGGAGTCGGTCAGCGCGCCGACGATGCCACCCGCGGCGCCACCAACCACGGCACCTCCCACTGCGCCGACCGCGGTGGCCGCCAACCATCCAGCCGCCACCACCGGGCCGACGCCCGGAATGGCCATGAGGCCAAGTCCAGCCAGCAGCCCGCCGGCTCCGCCGATCGCAGCTCCCAGTCCAGCACCGCCCGCGGCATCATCCGCGGCCTTGGAGCCGTCATTTTCGTGCCGGTTGTCCGCGTTCTTGGCGACGATGCTGATGTCGGAATGCGGAATGCCCGTGGCTTCCAGTTCGCCAACGGCATCGGAAGCGTCGTCATAATTGTCGAATAGTCCGGTTACGGTTTTCATGTTCTTGATCTCCTGGATTTCGGATTCAGTTGGTGCCGGCAACGACGTTGCCCTTGTAGTCCAGCGCGATGGCGGTGTTCTTGCCGTCCTTGCTCGCCTGTCCACGCCAGATGCCCTGGTCGTCCTTGGTCAGCTTCGAAACATCCGAGAAACCGGCATCCTGGATCCGGCTCTTTGCCTGGTCTTCGGTGAAGCTGTTCGCGCCGGAAAGCGGAGGGGTCTGCTCAGGCTTGTCGCCGACCGTAACCTTGGGCGTCTGCGAAGTTGACGACTGGGTGCCCTGGGTCGCCGCGATCTTTTCGATCATCTCCTGGTGCATCTTGAGTGTCGGCAGAGTCTGCCCGGCGAACGTCTTCAGCTCGGCGTTGTCGCCGTCCTTGGCGTAGCTCTCGAACAGCTTCACGGCATCGGTGTGCGCGTCGCGCTGCATCTGGACGTAGGGGCCGTCGATCGGATCCTTGCCGTTCTGCAGGGTGTCGACGTCACTCTTGTGCTTGGCGTCCAGTTCCTTGGGAACCGTCAGCTTCTGCTCGCCGGCGATCGTCTCCAGCTTGGCATTGGCCGCGCCGTGATCGCCGATCATCTTATGCGCAAAATCCTTGACGCTCTGATCCTGCGATCTGGTTTCGGCGATCTTGCTCGAATCCACTTCGAACATTGCACCGTTCGCTGCCTTGTCGACAAAGTCTTGCGCGCTGTCGGCAGCAAAGGCTGGCAGCGCGAAAGCCATAGTTGTGGCTGTGGCCAGTGAGGCCATAAGAAGGCGAGTTTTCATGGTGAAGGTCCTTGTTGATGCACTGATGTGCCGAGGACTTAATCTGCGCCCGAGAGCTTTGTTCCCAGGGATAAGCAATAAAGCGATGTCGCCAATGGCAACAAAGTCATCTCCCTACCTTTGCGACCAGCGAAGGAACTGAAGCGGGGTGGGCTACGCGGAAACCACGTATCGGCGCTCGGCAGGCTTGTGGACCTGGCCACCAGCCCGTTACGCCGGAACGCCGACCAAGAGCTTGATCTTCGAAAGCCTGGCGCGAGCCAGCTTGCGGATCGATTTTTCGAACCCTTCCTTGCCGCTTTCAATGACGAAGACCAATGTCTTGAGGTCCAGCATGAACTCGTCCACCGCCGCTGTGATCTCTTGCGACCTGCCCTTGAAGCGGCGCAGCAAAGCGGTGGCTTCTTCGATGCTGTCGCCGCCGGCGCTATCGACGAGTGCTTCGAGCCTCTGAAAACTGTCCAATTCCATTCCTTCCTGACCGCGCCACAAAACCCGGTCAGCAGTGGAAGGTTCCAGCTCGGAGCGGTCCCGTGAAAATAAATCGCTTCCGCGTTTGAATCGCCGAGGTCCAACCTCTGTCGGCATTCTTTTGGTTTTGTTGGAACCTCTGTGCTCACTAAAGGTTGTCACTGCGTCTGATCCCCCGTCAGACATCTGAAAGCTCAATATCAGCTTTCCAAAGGCCCGCTGGATCCCCCTCCTGGCGGGCTTTTTGTTTGAGGCGCGGCCGGCGGGCCACCCAGTGGCGCGCCGACCGGTGCGGCGGGCTTAGGGGCCGTTATGCGTGATACGGGCTCGGCCACCGCGAGTGTACGCAGGTCGCGCGGCGGAGATGATTCCCGCGCTCCTGTATATTTTCGATTGTCTTGAATTTTCGAACGCGGGATCGACGAATATCGACTGAATTCTTGACCGGGACGGCAATGAAATTGTCGTGCAAGGCACAAATATCGCCAACTCTGGACAAGACGCAAGCAAGTTTCATACGGTGCATTTCCTGGAAGGCGCGGGAAGGGCCGGTTACTTTTGAAAAAGAACGTCTTCTCGTCGATCGATCTGCCGTCGCATCTCGATGATCAAGCACGGTTCGCGCTCTGGCAGGATATCCATGTCGCCGAGATATGGTCGGTCGAATATGCCATCTCGGCCAACCGGCCGTTCGCCGCGGCCATCGAGGCGACGGCGGTCGGGCCGTTGGTGCTGGGGCAGATGGCCGGAACGATCCAGCATGCCAGCCGCAAGGCCCGCAACATCGCCGATGACGGCCGCGACGGCTATCTCCTCCTGATAAACAACGGCGACACAAGGCTGAGCGGCATCCAGGCCGGCCGCGACTACAGCGTCGGCAAAAACGAGGCCGCGCTGGTCTCTGCCTCCGAAGCGCTGGAAATGAGCGGCGGCGACAGCAATGTGTGGGCCAACATCGTCGTCCCGCGCGAGATCCTGGAGAATGCCTTTGCCCGTGTCGAGGACCGGCTGGCACTGACTGTCGCGGCCGACAATGAGGCGCTCGGCATGCTCAGGCGGTATTGCAGGTTCCTGGAGGCGGGCCCGGCCCTGGTCTCGCCCAACCTTGTTACCCATGCCACCGAAACCATCGTCGACCTGATCGGCCTGGTGACCGGCGCCAAGGGCGATCCCGCCGAACTCGCCGGCATGCGCGGCCTGCGCGCGGCGAGGCTGCAGGCCATACTGGACAAGATCCGCGACAATTTCGCCGATCCCGCCATCTCGGCCCAGCAGGTCGCCCAGCAGTTGCGGCTTTCCGTGCGCTATGTCCACGACCTCCTGCAGGAGACCGGGGCGAGCTTCGCCGAGCGCATTCTCGAATTGCGCCTGCAGAGAGCCCACCGCATGCTTGGCGACAGGCGCAACGACCGCATGCGCATCAGTGAGATCGCGCTGCTGAGCGGTTTTTCCGACGTCTCCTATTTCAACCGCTGCTTCCGCCGCCGCTTCGGCTCGACGCCGAGCGGCGCCAGATAGGGCAACTCCAAGAAGCATGAAACGGGCTTTCCCTTGGGAATAGCGCCAAAACAAGGAGTTGGGGCGGTTCGCCGTCGTCGTGAGACGGTGAACCGCTCTACCGCATCGGGCGATCCGGTTTCATCCGGCCGGTGCGGAACGGCCACACGGGGCGGGAAAGCAGCACGGCGCGTTCGAAGACAAGTCCGGTGCGGTCCAGACCAAGACGCGGGACAGCGAATAATGCAAGACCGCGATGTATCGCCGCGAAGCACTTCCGCCGTGGCGTGCATCTCGGGGACCGCGGACAAGCAATGAAAACGATATTTCTCGCCACAGCCTTCTTTCTCGGGCTCGCCGGCATGGCTTCTGCCGCCGACGCCGGCCCGCCGGTCTCGGCCTCCTACAACTGGTCCGGCGGCTATATCGGCGCGCAGGCCGGATACGGATGGGGGGACGCAAGGGTCGGCCAGACTTTCGCGGCTGACAGTTTTGGCGGCTACGGCTGGGGCTACGGCAGCCTTTCGGGCGGCTTCGGCGGCCTTTATGCCGGCTATATGAAGCAGTTCGACAGCGGCCTGGTCCTCGGCGTCGAGGGCGACTACAACTTCGCAAATCTCAAGGACACGACCGTCTATCAGGCGCTGGGCGTCGACGATCCCGGCTTTGGCGGTGTGCTGGAACTGAGCTCGATCGGGTCCGCCCGCCTGAGGGCTGGCTACGCGATGGATCGGTGGCTTCCGTTCGTCACCGCCGGCGTGGCGATGGCGCACTACAAGCACAGCACCGTCTTCCTTCCGAGCGGAGATACCTATGCCGATGTCGAGGACACCATCGCGGGCTATGCGCTGGGCGCCGGCGCCGAATATGCCGTCAGCGACAATTGGGTGGTCCGGGGCGAATACCGCTTTGCCGACTTCGGCCGCCACACCTCCATACGGCACTCGACCTTCAATGGGGCCGCCGTGAACCCCGATGCGATCGAACTGAAGACGCACGATATCCGGCTCGGCATCGCCTACAAATTCTGAACGGCGTCTCGGCTGATGCCGAATGGTCACACCGGTGCGCCAAGTGCGGCGGCGCACTTCAGGATAATTCACATGCGGTCCAGCCCAAGAACGCGGCACGGCGAACGATGCAGCAGGGGAAGGCCCGTCAGGGCCGGCCGCGGTATCGGCCAATTGATGGTGGTATCGGCCAATTGACGGTCATTTCGCCGGACGCGGGGTCCGGAACACACGGTAACCAACACGAAGTGACGGGGCGGGCCCAGCGCGGCGGACAGTGTCCGGGAATTTACCAGCCGCCGCGCAGGGCCGGCTCAAGGGAAATCCAGCGAAACCAGGCAAGGCATGTCAGCTGACACAGTCGCCCGTATTGACGGCGCCCGGTCCGAATCTACATTCGGAGCCTTGCAAGGAGGATTTGCATGGAAACCCAGGAATTGCATCGCGGCCGGCTCATCGACCATATCCAGCTGGTGGTAAGGGATCTCGCCGCCAGCCGGCGTTTCTACGAGGCGATCCTGCAAGCGCTCGACGTGCCGATCGGCGGGACGGCAACGGATTATTTCTGGTGCGACGAGCTGTTCGTCTCCAGTGCCGACAGCCGCGCCGCGCTGGGACAGCTCACCGGCCGTCATCATCTGGCCTTCCAGGCAAAGGACCACGCGATGGTCGACGCCTTTTACAAGGCCGGGTTGGCGGCCGGCGGCAAGGACAATGGCGCGCCAGGCGAGCGGCCCTATCATCCCGGGTACTACGCCGCCTTCCTGCTCGATCCGGACGGCAACAACATCGAGGCCGTCCATCATGGTCCGCACACGCGCAGTACCGCTTCGGTGAAGATCACCTTCTGAGAGACTGTCTGGACATTCCTCCCTGGCGGCAAGAGCGAATTCGAAACAGTCTCCAAGCGTCGGCTTTTATTTGGTCTCGTATCCTCGTATACGAGATTGGAATGAGCCGCCCCGAGGATTCGCATGAGCCCGTTGCCTGAAGCCGTGCCGTTTTTCAGCCAGTGGGAAACGCCTGACATGACGCTGGCCGTGCTCGCCGATGGCGCCCAGGCCGCGTTGCGGCGGGATCCGCTGTGGCGAGGATCAGGCGCGGACACCCTCGAAGAATACGCGGTCTGGGCCGACAACATCTGCGGCATGGCGTGCCTGAAAATGATCCTGGCGACGCGGGGTGAGATCGTGCCGACGATCGAGCTGGCCAGGCGGTGCACTGGATATGGCGGCTATGTCGTCAAGGAAGGCTCGATCAAGGGCCTGATCTACGCGCCTTTCGTGACCTTCGTGAAGGCGGAATTCGGCCTGGAGGCGCAGGTGATGACCAATGTCGCGACATCGGACATCCCGGCGATCCTCAGGCAGTCGCGCTTCTTCATCGCTTCGGTCAGCAGCTCGATCCGCTGGCCCGAGCGCGAGCCGCCCTCGAAGGGCGGCCATCTGGTGCTGGTGACAGCGGCATCGGACGATGGTTTTCGCTTTCACAACCCATCCGGCCATACCAGCGCCACACAAGAGAACGCAATGTTGGCGCCATATGATTTCGACCGTTTCTTTGCCAATCGCGGCATTGCCGTCGCCATTTGATTTTTTGAGGGGTTTCAATGACCGGGAAGACAAGAGTTGCCATCCTCTATGGCGGGCGCTCGGCCGAGCATGAAGTGTCGCGCCTGTCGGCGGCCAATGTGCTGAAGGCGATCGACCGGACGCGCTATGAAGTGGTCCCGATCGCCATTACCAGGGACGGCAGATGGCTGCTGCAAACGTTGTCCGAGGCTGGCGGCGACGGGGCAGGGGCCGCGGTATCCGAGGACGGTATCGAGGTCGCCCTGTTGCCAGGCGGCAAGGGAAGGCTGGTGGCCGTGCCGCACGGTGGCGCGCAGCACGACCTGCCGCCGGTCGATGTCGTCTTTCCCGTGCTGCACGGGCCGTTCGGCGAGGACGGCTCGGTGCAGGGCTATGCCGAGGTCGCCGATGTCGCCTATGTCGGCTGCGGCATCCTGGCCTCCGCCGTCGCCATGGACAAGGACGTCGCCAAGCGGCTGATGCGCGAGGCGGGGCTTGGCGTTGCCCGCTCCGTGACCGTGCATCGCAACGACAAAGGTTCGTTCCAGGAAATTGCCGGCGCGCTTGGGCTGCCCTTCTTCGCCAAGCCGGCGCGCCAGGGCTCGTCCTTCGGCGTGAGCAAGGTGAATGACAGGGATGGCTTCGAGCAGGCCATCGAAACGGCCTTCCGCTATGACGGCAAGGTGCTGATCGAGGAGTTCGTCGAAGGCCGCGAAATCGAATGTTCGGTGCTGGAGCGGGCCGACGGCTCACTCACGGTGTCGCTGCCCGGCGAGATCATTCCGGCCGGCAAGCATGGCTTCTACACCTATGAGGCCAAGTATCTCGACGCCGACGGCGCGGTGGTCCAGGTGCCCGCCAATGTGCCGGCCGCGGTTGCCGACAGGGCGAAGGAGATGGCCGCGCAGGCTTTCCGGGCGCTTGGCTGCGAGGCCATGGCGCGCGTCGACTTCTTCCTGCGCGCCGACGGTTCGCTGCTGGTCAACGAGGTCAACACGCTGCCGGGCTTCACCGACATTTCGATGTACGCCAAGGCGCTGGCGGCGATAGGCATCGGCTACAGCAAGGTTATCGACGTGCTCATCGAGCACGCGCTGGCAAGGTATGCGGCGCGGTGATCGACTGATACCGTTCGGGAGCAAGCCCCCATCGCGCTTGCTTCCGGCTGGAAGCCGACGGCATTTGCTGTATGTACAGATGATCCTGTACGGTATCATGATTTGTGATCCCGTACGGTAGCAAAATGGCTTTGATTTCATCCCGGCAAGGCATATGCTCCCGCTCGGGAGCAGAATCATGACCGAGACCACACCGTCGCCTGAAAGCGCTGTCGAAATTGCGCGCCGCGCCGTACGATCCGCGCCCGCCGAGCAGGGGGATTTATTCGGGTCGCTGGCGCCGGCCGTCCCGGCTGGCGGCGTTTCGAATAAGCATGATGGGAGCCTTGAGAACCCCCGCGATGCCTCCGGGTCCGTCCGCGCATCGCTGCCGCGGCGGCTTCCGTCGGTCCGCGACGATGACGGGGGCGCCTTGGCGCAATCGGCCTTGCAGGGCAACACCATAACGTCGCCGGCGGATCTCGGCCGGCTGGTTCGCGCGGCCCGCAAGCGGCGAGATTTCTCCCAGCAGCAGTTCGCCGATCTCGCTGGGGTCGGCCGGCGCTTCCTGTCGGAGTTGGAGAACGGCAAGCCGACGCTCGAACTGGGGAAAGTCCTGAAGGTCGCCGGCACTGCCGGCATTGCGCTGTTTGCCAGGGAAGGCTGAACGGACGGGCGCCCGGTTCGACCGAGATGACCTTGACGCCGAAGGGGGCGAGTTCCGACGCCAGCACTTCGGTTGGGCCGCCCACCGCCACTTTGCTGCCTGGTAGGCGCTGAGGCCGGCGTGGCCATCCGCCCGCCGACCGAGGAGATGTTGGCGATATCGCCCGAGCGCTGCGACGGATATGA
This sequence comes from Mesorhizobium sp. HAY1-8B, assembly GCF_056868045.1. Lineage (NCBI taxonomy): Bacteria > Pseudomonadati > Pseudomonadota > Alphaproteobacteria > Hyphomicrobiales > Phyllobacteriaceae > Mesorhizobium > Mesorhizobium sp. HAY1-8B. Next base: position 5,531,354 of record NZ_CP200321.1, on the reverse strand, counting down.
AGTCAGCAAGGCGTTGCCGAGGTCGGTCTTGATCTCGAGTAGAGCTGGTTGAGCAACTCATCCTTGCTGGCGAAGTCGTTGAAGAGCGTGCCTTCCGAGAGGCCGGCCTCCCTGGCGATCCTGGCCGTGGCCGCGCCGGTTCCAAGCGTCGCCACCAGTTCGGTGGCCGAGGCCAGGATTGCCTGACGTTTTTCTTCGCCGAGGGGGCGTGCCATGTCCAACCCGTTTGAGTGAGTGGTCACTCATTTATTGCGGTGTGCACAAAATGTCAGGCGTGTGGAGCCATTCGGACCGGCGTTCGTTTGGAAGCAGCGCATTGCCGCCGGCCAAGGTTGCACGCCGGCTCAATATATCAGACCATGGCCATTGGCAGGGGAGAGGTACGAGGTGGCGAACAATCGTCCGAATGGAATGGCGCCTCAAGCGCTGGACGACATTCTTGCGGCCGCCGCGCCCCACCCGCGAACCTCGTTGCCCAATGTGGCGACCACCGTCACGACGGTGGCCGCACTCTATTTCGGGCGCGAGGTTTTCCTGCCGATCGCCATTGCACTGCTGCTGACCTTCGCGCTCGCGCCCTTGGTTTCGGCGCTCAAGCGGATCGGCATTCCCCGGATCGCCGCTGTCATCGCCAGTGTGCTGGCCGCTTTCGCGGCACTTGCCCTGTTCAGCTTCGTCGTCGCCACGCAGGTCAGCGAACTGGCGCAGAACATCCCTGTCTATCAGACCAACATCCTGGCCAAGATCCGCTCCCTCAAGGAAACCGGGGTCGGGGGAGGGATCATTTCGAGATTGAGCGGCGTGGTCGAGCGTGTCGGCCAGGAGATCGACAGGCAGGACGCCACGCTGCCGGCCGCCACGCCCGACAAGCCGCCGCGCGAGCCGGTGCCCGTCGAAATCGTCGCGCGCGAAAGGCCGCTCGAAGTCCTGCAGAACATCGTCGGTCCGCTGATCAGCCCGCTCGGATCGGCCGGGCTGATCATTGTCGTCGTCATCTTCATGCTGCTCGAGCGGGAGGATTTGCGCGACCGTTTCATCCGGCTTGTCGGCTATGGCGACCTCCACCGCACCACCGAGGCGCTTCAGGATGCCGGCAAGCGGGTGGGCCGCTACCTGCTCATGCAATTGGTCGTCAACATCGTCTACGCCATACCGATCGCGATCGGGCTGTGGATCCTCGGCATTCCAAATGCGCTGCTGTGGGGCCTGCTCGCACTCGCGCTGCGTTTCGTTCCCTATATCGGTCCGGCCATAGGCATGCTGCTGCCGCTGCTCCTGGCGCTGGCCGTGGCACCCGGCTGGTCGCTCGTCCTGTGGACGGCCGCCCTGTTCGTGGTGATGGAACTGGTCACCGGCAACGTCGTCGAACCCTGGCTTTACGGTTCGCGAACGGGGCTGTCACCGCTGGCGATCATCGTTGCGGCCATCTTCTGGACGTGGCTCTGGGGGCCGCTCGGACTGGTCCTGTCGACGCCGCTCACCGTCTGCCTGGTGGTTCTGGGCAGGCACGTGCCGCAGTTCGAATTCCTCGACGTGCTGTTCGGCAACGAGCCCGTGCTGGAACCTCATGCGCGGCTCTACCAGCGGCTTCTGGCCGGCGATCCGGACGAAGCCACCGATCATGCCGAGGAGATGCTGGAAGAAAAATATCTGGTCGAGTTCTACGACAAGGTCGCCATTCCGGCTCTTCTGCTGGGCGAGCGGGACCGTGTGCGCGGCGTCATGGGTGACCTGCAAAGACGTCAAGTGGCGGCCAGTGCCCTGACGCTGGTGGCCAATCTGGAAGACGACGCGAAAGAGGAAGCGGGCGAGGAGGATGCGCAGGCCGAGGAGACGGGCGAGCCCGGCGACGCGGCCGATGAGGACGCGGCCGACCTGCCAGACGGCACCGGCCTATCGGTGCTTTGCGCCGGCGGGCGAGGCGAGCTCGACGATGCCGCCGCCGCGATGCTGGCGCAGGTGCTGGAAGTCCAGGGCGCGGCCGCGTCGAAGGCGGGCTTTGCCGACATGGAACCCGCCAGCATCCGCCGCCTCGAACTTGAAGCCATCGATACGGTCGTGGTCGGCTTCCTCAACCGCGATTCCGTCAAGCACGCCCGCTTCCTGGTTCGCCGGCTGAAGCGGGCGAAGGCAGCACTTCGGGTGGGCATCGTGTTCTGGTCGGAGACCGGCAACGACGACAAGGAAGCGGCCGCCAGGCTGGCCCAGGACATCAGCGCGGATTTCGTCGCGCATGGCATGGTCGGCGCGGTGACGGGCGCGCTGTCGAAGGAGCCGCCAATTGCGTTGAAGCTCGTCGCCAAACGGCGCCGGCCGCGCGCTGCCCCAAGAAAGGTGGCTGCCGCGGCGACGGCTTAGAGACGAAAGCCGGTTACAGCGAGGGAGTTTGAGTCTGAGTGGGCTCTCCCGGGAAGGTGCTCATGACGGCTTTGCGCCGCATGTCAGTCTTTCGATCAGTTCGATCGCTATCCGGAAAGCGGACGTAACCGTGGGTGCCCTGGATTTCCGGTTCCGCTGAGGCGGCTGGCTCGATTCGATTTCGTCGGATCACATGCGCTTCTCGAAGCGGAACATCCCGCCGTCCTCCGGCAAGTCCGGTCCGGCGGAATGTTCCGGGCCCGGGTGGCGTGCGTTGTAGTACTCCACGATGCTGAAGCCACAGACGTTGATGTAGAAGTGGATGTTGCGCTTCTCGAAATACGGCGTGTGGGTCGTCCATACCTTGGTGGCGGGATAGCGGTTCTCGATCGCGGTCCACGCCTTGCGGCCGATTCCCCGGCCGATCTCGCCTGCGCGCACGAAGAAGAAGTCGAGCGAATTGTGCTGCGTCTCGATGTCGATGGACACGACGGCGCCGCCGACCCATCGCCCGTCCTCCAGGATGCGGTGCACCTCGGCGTTCGGCGCCTCGAACGAGGCGGTCACGTCTGCGTCGGATGGAACCGATCCGTCTTCGGTAGACCCGAACGCCTCGATGGCGGCGATCGCGAAGGCTTCCCCGAGATCCCAGCGGAAGCGGGGCAGATCGGCTTCTGTGGCGATGTCGAGCGTAATACGGCTTTGGTTCGGCGAGGCTGTCATCGGAAGTCTCCAGATTGAGGGAAGAAGCGGCGCTCGCGTTCGGCCGATCGAGCCCGGATACTCATGCCTTGACCGGAGCCGCGCCGGCTCCGCCTTCGGCCGGCGCCTTGCGGCCCGGCAATCGCATGACGAGGACGAAGAACACGGGCACGAAGATCACGGCAAGCACGGTGGCCGAGATCATGCCGCCGAAGAGGCCGGTGCCCAAAGCGTTCTGCGTTTCGGAACTCGGACCCTTGGCGACGACCAGGGGCACGATGCCGAGCGTGAAGGCCAGCGATGTCATGACGATGGGGCGCAGCCGCAACCGCGCCGCTTCGACGGCCGCCTCGCGCAGGCTCCGCCCCTCGTCGCGCAGCTTGCGGGCGAACTCCACGATCAGCACGGCGTTCTTGGCCGACAGGCCGATCAGCGTGATCAAGCCGACCTTGAAGAACACGTCGTTCTCGAAGCCACGCAGATGCACCGCGACGACCGCGCCCAGGATCCCGAGCGGCACGACCAGCATGACCGAGAGCGGAATGGCCCAACTCTCGTAGAGGGCGGCCAGCACCAGGAACACGACGACGACGGAGAACGCCACCAGAAGCGGCGCCTGCGCGCCCGACTGGCGTTCCTGGAAGGACTGGCCTGTCCATTCCACGGCGAAGCCGGCGGGAAGCCGCGCGGCGATCCGCTCGATCTCGTTCATCGCATTGCCGCTCGACACACCGGGCGCGGCATCTCCCGAGATGCTGAGCGAGGGGTAACCGTTGTAGCGGTTGAGCTGCAGCGGGCCGACGGACCATTGCGGCGTCACCACTTCGGACAGGGGAACCATGCCGCCCTTGTCGTTGCGCACCTGGAGCTTCAGGACGTCCTCGACCTGCATGCGGTCCCTGGCCTGCGCCTGCACGATGACCTGCTGGAGACTTCCGGCACGCGGAAAGTCGTTGACATAGGTCGAGCCCATGGTGGAAGCGAGCACATCGCTGATGACCGAGAAGGAGACCCCGAGCGCGCCGGCCTTCTGGCGGTCGATGCGCAAGTTCACGCTGGGCCCGTTGGGCAGGCCGTCCACGCGCACATTGCGCAGGAGCTTGCTTTGACCGGCGAGTGCGACCAGCGTCTCCGACGCATCCCGCAGCGCCCCCGCGTCGCGCCCGACGCGGTCGACGAGGCGAAGCGAGACGCCCGAGGTCGTGCCAAGTTCCTCGATGGCTGGCGGCTTCATGATGATGACCTCGCCTTCCGTCGCCTCCCGCATCGCCCGTTCGGCCGCCGCGATCTCCGCATCGGTGCTGCCGCTGCGCGCATCCCAGTCGCGCAACGTCGTGAACGCCATCGCCGCGTTCGAGCCGGAGCCGGAAAAGCCGAAGCCCATGATGGACAGGTTGTTGGCGATGTCGGGGCGCGTCGCGGCGTGGCGGTCGAAGCGTTCGACCAGTGCCTGGGTGCGTTCGGAGGTGGCGTCGGCAGGCAGCGTGAACGAGGCCATGAATGTCCCCTGGTCCTCGTCCGGCACGAAGGCGGTCGGCAGCGTGCCATAGCCCAGCGCCAGCGCGCCGATGAGAACGCTGTAGACCAGCATGACGCGACCGGTCCGCCTCACGAGCCAGCCGACCCATGACGTGTACCGTCCCGTCAGCCTTTCGAAGCCGCGGTTGAACCAGGCAAAGAAGCCCTTGCGCTCGTGATGAGACGGCACCGGCTTCAGGATCGTGGCGCAGAGCGCGGGCGTCAGGCTGAGGGCCAGGAACGCGGAGAACAGGATCGAGACCGCGAGCGAGACCGTGAACTGGCGGTAGATTGCGCCGACCGACCCGCCGGCGAGGCCCATGGGCAGGAACACCGCCGTCAGAACCAGCGTGATGCCGACGACCGCGCCCGTAATCTCGCGCATGGCGCGGCGGGTCGCCTCGCGCGGTGACAGGCCCTCGGTCGCCATCAGCCGTTCGACGTTTTCCACCACCACGATCGCGTCGTCGACGATGATGCCGATCGCCAGCACCATGCCGAACATCGTCAGCGCGTTGATCGAGTAGCCGATTGCCCACATCACCGCGAAGGTGCCGAGCAGCGCGATCGGCGCGACGATGGCCGGGATCAGCGTGTAGCGGATGCTCTGGAGGAAGAGGAGCATGATCAGGAACACCAGCACCATGGCCTCGGCGAGCGTCCGCACGACCTTCGAGATCGACAACTTCACGAAGGGTGCCGTGTCGTAGGAAACGGCATAGGTGACGCCCTTCGGCATCGACGGCGCGAGCTCGGCAAGGCGTGCCTTGACACCTTCCGAGGTCGAGACGGCGTTGGCGCCGGGCGCTAGCTGGATGGCCGCGGCGGTAGCCGGCTTTCCTCCGTCGAAGATCGAAAAACCCATTGTCTGTGCGCCGATCTCGACCTTGGCCACGTCGCCGAGCGTCAGCTTCGAACCGTCCGGATTGGAACGCAGGACGATGGCGGCGAACTCCTCGGGAGTCTTCAATTGTCCGTCGAGGCCGAGCGGAACGCTGATCATCTGGCCGGGAATGGTGGGCGCCTCACCGAGGCGGCCGGGCGCCACCTGCACGTTTTGGGCCTGAATGGCTTGTGTGATCTCGGCCATCGAGACCGAATAGGAAACGAGCCGGGCCGGATCGATCCAGACGCGCATGGCCGCCTCGGAGCCGAATGACTGGACGCGGCCGACGCCCGGCACGCGCTTGAGCTCCGGGGTGAGCCCGCGTACCAGATAGTCCTCCAGCGCCAGGGAATCGGCCTTGCCGCCTTCGGAGCGCAGGGAGACGATCATCAGGAATCCCGACGTGACGCCCTCCACGGAAAGGCCTGAGCGCCGGACGGGCTCGGGCAGGCGCTGCTCGACGGCCTTCAGCCTGTTCTGGACATCGATCTGGGCGAGCTCCGGATCGGTGCCGGGCTTGAAGGTGACGGTTACGCTGGCGTTGCCGGCCGAGTCGGACGACGATTCGATATAAAGGACGTTCTTCACAGCCGTCAGCTCGCGCTCGATCGGTGCGGTGATGCTGTCGTTGATCGTCTGTGGGCTGGCGCCGGTGTAGGTAGCGTTGATGCTGACGCTCGGCGGCGCGATGACGGGGAAGCGCGAGACCGGAAGCTGTGGGATCGAGACGAGACCGGCCAGCGCGATGAAGATCGCGATGACCCAGGCAAAGACCGGCCGATCAATGAAGAAATTGGGCATCGCACAGTTCTCCTCAGACGTCGTTCTTGGGCGACGCAGGCTGGTAGGGGACGAGCTCCAGCGGTTGGCCCCCTTCAGTCCGATCCTGGCCCTGCACGACCACGGTCTCGCCGGCCTTCAGGCCGGACAGGATGACGTATTGACGGTCGACCAGCGCTCCCAGCTCGACGTCGTGGCTGGTGGCGGTCTTGCCGTTCGCGATAACCGTGAGTTGGGCCCGCCCCGAAGCATCGCGGCGTACGGCCTCCTGCGGCACGGTCAAGGCATCGGGATAGATGGCGCTGGGTACCCTGGCGCGCAGATACATGCCCGGCAGCAATTGCCTGTATGGGTTGGGCACCTCCACGCGCATGGCGATGCTGCCGGTGCCGGGATCCACGGTGCTGTCGGAGTAGAGGACCTTGCCCTGGTACGCGTAGGGCTTTCCGGTGATCGTCAGAATGTCGACCGGAAGGGCGGCGGCATCCTCGCCGCGACCGCTTTCGGCTTCCTCTTCCAATTGCTCCCGACGCATCGAGGGCTGACGGACATCGAGATAGACGCTGTCGATCTGCTGGACGACGGCGAGGGCCGTCGCGGCGCCGACGGAAGCGAGGCCGCCTTCGGTGGTGAGAGCCTGACCGATGCGCCCGGCGATAGGGCTTCGGATGGTCGCATGCGACAGTTCGAGTTCGCGGCGGACCAGGTTCGCCTTGGCTTCGGCGACACTCGCACGTGCCTGTGCCAATGCAGCCTTCGCATCGCCGAGGGCCGCGGCGCTCGCGGTCCGCGCCATTGCCAGCGCCTCGACCCGTTCATGCTTGACCGTCGCATTGACGAGATCGGCCTCTGCCCGCGCCAGCACAGCGGAAGCGGCGTCGACATCGGCGGCGAAAGGCGCGGGATCGATCTGGAAGAGGGGCTGGTTCGCCGAAACCTCCGCTCCTTCGGTGAAGATCACCTTCTGCACGATGCCGTTGACTTGCGGACGTATCTCGGCTGTTCGCAGTGCCGATACGCGGCCGGGCAGTTCGTCGTAGACAACCACTCGGTGCGGCTGCACCTTCAGCACAGAAATGCGGACGGGGGCGGCGATTGCCTCCGGCTGCCTCTTGGCATCGGACGTTGGGCCTCCTGCACTATCCGTGCAGGCAGCGAGAAACAGCGCCATACTGGCGAAGGCAGCAGACGTCAGGAGTGGGCGAAGGCGCATCGTGCGGTCATCCGTGAAAGCGGTTCCGTCGCTGGGGGCGACGTCGCCTCTATCCATCCGCCGGGTTGCTGCCGTGTGGACGTTATGTTGCGATTTGATGGAGACGGGCCTGGAGCGCTCGACGCAGGCCGCGCCGGATGGCATTCCTTGTCCAAGGAGAACGCCATGACAGCCCTCGTTCTGATAGCTGAAGACGATGACGAGATCGCCGCGATCCTCGACGCCTACCTCGTGCGGGAGGGGTTTCGGACGGTGCAGGCTCGTGATGGCCGCACGGCTCTCGACCTGCACCTCGCGCTGAAGCCGGACCTCGTCCTTCTCGACGTCACGATGCCCCGGCTCGACGGATGGGAGGTCTTGGCGGAACTGCGGCGCCGGGGAAACACCCCCGCCATCATGATCACCGCGCTCGACAAGGACATCGACCGGCTGCAGGGCCTGCGCATCGGGGCGGACGACTATGTGGTCAAGCCCTTCAACCCGATCGAGGTCGTCGCCCGGGCCAAGGCCGTCCTGCGTCGCTCGGGCCTCGCGACCGCGGCGGGCATCCTGCGGGTCGCCGATCTCGCCATCGACCTCGATGCCTACCAGGCAAGCTTCGGCGCCGGCGACGAGGCGACACGGCTTGCGCTGACGCTGACCGAGTTCCGCCTCCTCGCCCACATGGCGCGCAATCCTGCCAAGGTCTTCACGAGAAGCGAGCTGGTGGACGCGTGCCTGCCGGGCTCCGACGCGCTTGACCGCACGGTGGACAGCCATGTCAGCAAGCTGCGCAGGAAGCTCGAACAGGCTGGAGCCATCGGCCTGCTGCCGGGCGTGCGCGGCATAGGCTACCGGCTGTCGGCCTGACGCGATGGGTTCGCGCACCGGATTGAGCCGGCAGATCCTCATCGCCATGTCGGCCATCACCGTAACGGCCGGGCTGCTGGTCTTCTTCGGAACCTATTTCGCCTACACGGCCATCGTCGCCCTTTATCCGATGCCGGAACAGGACGGCGGGCTTACCTCGCTCGATTTCGTGATCGTGGGCGTGCTGATCCTCGTCACCCTGCCGATCGCGGCCCTGATTTCCCTGCGTCTCGCACGCCGGATCCTCGAGCCCCTGGAGTCGCTTGCCCTGAGTGCACGGCGGATCACGGCCGGCGACCTCACCGCGCGCGCATCGGCCGGCGACCGTGCCCTCGGCGAGACAGCAGCCTTGATCGACGATTTCAACACGATGGCGCAACGCCTGCAGGACATGGCCGCCGACATGGCCCTGTGGAACGCCACGATCGCGCACGAGCTACGCACCCCGCTGACCATCCTGAAGGGACGCCTGCAGGGCATCATCGACGGCGTTTTCGAGCCGGACGAGCGCTCGCTTCAGGGGCTGATCCTGCAGGTGGACGGCTTGGCGCGGCTGGTCGAGGACCTGCGGACGGTGACGCTTGCCGACAGCGGCCATCTGGATCTGCGCATCGAGCCGATCCGCCTTGCGTGGGAAATCGAGCAGATGGCCGAGTTGATGGAACAAGACCTGCGTGCCAGCGGCTACCACCTGAAACTCGACCTGGCCGATTTGACCGTGGAGGCGGATCCGACACGCATTCGCCAGGCCCTGCTGGCTCTCGTCACCAACGCGCGTCGCTATGCGGTTCGGGGCACTATAACGATCTGCCTCGCGCAGGACGACGGCGCAATTCGGCTGGGCGTCGCCGACGACGGACCGGGGCTCTCGCCGGAGATGGCGACGCGCGTCCTTGAACCATTCATCCGGGGCGACCCGATACGCTCGCGGGAACTGGGCGGCAACGGGCTCGGCCTGTCGGTGGTGCGCGCGATCGTGGAGGCGCATGGCGGACATCTTCGCTACCGCAGCGCGCCCGGGGGCGGGGCGCTGTTCGAGATGATCTTTGCCCAGACGAAGCGTCCTCCCGCCGCACGCGATGCATAGCCGGAGCGCTGCGAGGGGCTTCGCCGCGCATTTCAAAGCATCCGCCGCCTCGAACTCGAAGCCATCGATACGGTCGTGGTCGGCTTCCTCAACCGCGATTCCGTCAAGCACGCCCGCTTCCTGGTTCGCCGGCTGAAGCGGGCGAAGGCAGCACTTCGGGTGGTCATCGTGTTCTGGTCGGAGACCGGCAACGACGAAGCGGCCGCCAGGCTGGCCCAGGACATCAGCGCGGATTTCGTCGCGCATGGCATGGTCGGCGCGGTGACGGGCGCGCTGTCGAAGGAGCCGCCGGTGGCGCTGAAGCTGGTCGCCAAACGGCGCGCGAGACGGCAAAGGGCACCGCCAAGGAAGGTGGCGGCGGTGGTGAGTTAAGGCAAAATCCAATGGCTGCGAGCGCGCTGGTTCGAGCCTGAGCCTAGCTTCGGTTACACTCGGACGAATTCACGTCCTGGCGGACTGACATGTCCGCTTTGATGCGCCAGGAATAGCTATCCCGATAGGGGCGTTTCGTTGTCGGCGATAGTGCGTCGTCGGGTTCGAGGTCGCTTCCCAAAGGGGGTGGAGCGCAGCGTGATCAAGCACAAGCGGGGGCGTCAGGTGTGATCGGGATGCTGTTGGTTCAGCAGCGTCGATAAAGCCGTGATGATCTGAGGCAGGAAGAAGGGCTTGGTGATCATGACGCTTTCCGGAACGCCCTCGGCGCCCCAGTGGATGGCACTGTCGCCACTCATGTAGATCACGGGAATTGTCGGGTTGGCGTGGCGCAGATGCCTTGCAACATCCCAGCCGGATTTGCCCGCCCCCAGGCGTATGTCGGTGACGAGGCCCTTGAACTTGCCCGGCTCGGCGTCAAAGGCCGCGATGGCTTGAACCGCATTGTGAGCCGCCACGACTTCAAAGCCGGCTTCTTCCAAGGCCGACTCGACATCAAGCAGGATGAGTTGCTCATCGTCCACGACCAGAACCGCGCCGTTGCTCATCTGGATGCTCCCTCGGCGGTCCACGCCACGGTCTCGGTAGGCTCATACTACGGCTTCGAGCCCGATTTAGTTCCATCTAATAATTCAACTGGATGTGAGGCCAGCCTTAAGTCTTTAAAGAGTGGGCCAGACGGTCCGCGCTCAAGGCTTCTGACGCGTTTCGATCGGCGACAGCATCCGGCGCATCTGTTCGACAATCGTGCCGTCGTTGTAGGGCTTGGGAAAAAAGTGACTTCCTTCAGGCAGCCGGCTCTGTTCGATAATCGACCTGCCGGAAGCGACGATCAGCTTGACCGGCGGCCATCGATTTCGGATGTGGTGGGCCAATTTGATGCCGTCCATGGTGCCGGGCATGCCAACGTCGGTGAACACCAGCACGATGTCCGTTCGTGCCTCGAGCAGCCGAATTGCCTCCTCCGCATTGCTGGCCTCGAGCGCCCCGTAACCGGCATGGACGACGAGGTCGACCGCTCCCATCCTGATGATGGCGTTGTCTTCGACGATCAGAATGAAAGCCTTGCGGTTTGCCGTGATGTCTCCGGCCTGCGCGGGACCAAGTTTCGCATTGGGCGATGGTTGCCCCGCGTCAGCGGATTTTGCTGGGGTCATCTGGCTATGCTGCCGCCGGCACGTTGTCGATGGCGTCGGCGAGGTGGGTAACCGACACGAGCGTTCCGGGATTTGCGTCGGTCACGCTGATGTCGCTTTGCAAGTTCCTGGCAAGCGCCTCGACGATGCCGGTGCCAAGCCCAGCCTTTGAGGCACTGTCGCCCATACCGATCCCGTCATCGCGAATTGACAAGGTCCAATCCTGCCCGTGCGAACGGTAGTCGACCGAGATCTTGCCGGACCGCTCCTGCGGAAACGCATGCTTCAGTGCGTTGATCACCAGTTCGGTGACTATCAGCCCCAAGCTGATCGAAATGTCCGACTTTACGACGCTGTCGTCCACGGAAACGACGATTGAAAGCCGGTCCCTGTCGGAGATCATCGACGCGCCAAGGCTTTCACTTAACTGCGTAAAATAGGTCCGAAGCGAAACGTTTTCCACGCCGGACTGGGCAAGGTGCCGCTGCACGGCCGCGATCGACATCACCCTGTTGTGGGCGTCACGCAGATGGCCGCGAGCCTCTTCTGACTGGACCCTGCGCGCGCTCTGCATCAGCACGCTGGCGATGATCTGCAAGCTGTTGGCGACCCGGTGCTGCACTTCCTGCATCAGGATCGCCTTGTCGCGAATGAGATCGTCCTTTTGCCGGGCGTCCGCGCGCGCATCGGTGACGTCGGCCACGGCCACCAGAAGGCGAATTCGATCGGGATCGCCGTCTTCGAGCACGCGCGCGTTCACGACCAACTGGCGGGTCTTCTGGCCGGCCCGCTTCAGGTCGATCTCGTAGGCCTCGATCCTGGCGCTGCCGGCGGCGGTCGCCTTGAGCAATGAGTTCAGCTTCGGCATGTTCCATTCGCCGGCGCCGATCTCCGAAAGCAATTTCCCCGATATCGTTGCGGGATCGACCTGAAAGGTCCGGCAAAACGAGGCACTGACAACAATGATCCTGAGATCATCGGTCAGGAACAGAAGCGGCTCGTTCGATGAAACGACGACTGCAAGCGTACTCGCCGCTTCTAGATGGGATGTGGATGCTGAAATGGATGCCATGAAAGTGGCCCTCAAGGGCCGAAAGCGCGCGAAGCGAGCCATCACTCGGCAGGAACGTCGACCGGAATACGTCCGGCCGAAAAACATGACACACCCTATCACATTGTGGGCCGCTGGCTATGCAATTTAACTCTGTCTCACATAGGAACGCGATATGACGACAGACGGTCAGTCCCGGAGGCCAGAAGCGGCAGACAGATTTTGACCCCGAAGCCTGCGGGCCGCAATGCGTCTCATGCCGTCATGTGAAAGCGAAACGGGCGCATGCATGTATCGCGTCGAGCGCTGCCATCAGATTGGGCGTGCCAATCGTTGAACTGGCCGCGGACGAAGCGGAATCGCTCCGCCCGTCACGCCAGATTACGTCAGCTCATAGTAGAAATCACAAATCAGGTCCGCGACCTTGACGGCCTCGAAATCCGTCATGTGTGCGGCGGTCTCGACAGCGACCGTTTCCATATCGTCTTGATCGACAGCAAGCAGATCCAGTATTTTTGCAAACTTGAACTTGAGTTCCGGGTCACCATCGAACTCGTCGATCGTAACGTCCAGAATGTTCGTATTTGCGTCGATCAGGCGCGCTTGAACACTGTCGGCAGAGGCTGCTAGCGTCCTGATCGCCGCGAAAAAGTGCTCGCGCGCGTTGGCATATTTGTCGTCCATTTTTGATACCTTTATGGGTGAAGCGCTGCGCCTTGGACGTGAGACGCGCACCGCGACTTACGCTTTTGGCATGTCCTGAGTCAACGACACAGACGCGGCCGGTCGCACGCGGATGCCCATGAGCGGCCGGACTGCAGGCGACCATTCAGACAACGCTTAACCGAATGTTCGAGCTTCAATGGACGGCAAGCGCCTCTACCAAAACCGGATTGCAAAGACTGGGGACGGTCCTGATGGAGATGCTGGACGATGATGAAGACACACAGCCGTGCATTGCAGCCCAGCACGCCGGGCACTTCAGGAAATGGGCGGCGTTTGCCGGGTCATCTTCAAAAGCAGGGCGGAAGGCCAGCCTTTGCGAACCCGCTGCGAACCGGCGCAGCGGGTTGCCATGTGCCTTTCGCCAACAAGCGCTCAGTCAGGCATAGGCCGGCTGGTGATTGGCCATCACATACGCGCCACCTTGCCCCCCACCCGGTACGCGCGGCGCGACGGCAGCCGGGCAAGGCGGCGGATCATCATCGTCGTCCCTGCCAGTAAAGCGCCGTCTGCGCGGCGATCCATTGATGCGCCGGGCGCGGCGATCGAACGCCACGGTCCACGGCATTGCCCGACGCGAAAGACCCTTGCCGGCGGGGCCGACTTGATCCAGCGCCTTCAGGCATCGCAAGATATCGTCGACGGGGACGATCTTGCCATTGTCCAGTTTGCGTAGGGTGGGGCGATTTTCGACGGCATGCGCATCAGACGCCCATGATGCGAGCAAGGCGCGCTTTTCGTCCAAGGCCATGCGTGGATGCTTGAGCACATCGCTCGGACTGTCGAGAAGACAAAAAAGACCCTCGAAACGTCCGGTGCGCCGGGTCGCCGCGCGGAATGTTTCAGTCTGCTGATTCATCTCCAATCTCCGCAATCGAGGCCTCCCGACCGAAGCCGGGAGGCGACCGCAGTGTTCGTGTTGAAAGATCGGCGTCAGGCAACCTTGCGCGGTTTTTCGACATCCTGGACGATCTGCTTGCTGACCGCTACAGCGTCGCCCGAGCCGATGTTGATGCGGCGAGGCTTCAGCTCCTCGGGGATTTCCCGCACGATCTCGACGCTGAGCAAGCCATTCTCAAGGGACGCAGCCACCACCTTCATGTGGTCGGCCAGCTTGAACACGTGTCTGAAGTTGCGCAAGGCAAGGCCCTGGTGCAGCACTTGACGCCCCTCCGTGTCGGTGGATTTCTGGCCGACAACCACAAGTTCCGGGCCATTCTGCGTCAACTCCACCTCCTCGGAACTGAAGCCGGCGATAGCCATGGCGATACGGTAGTCGTTTTCACCCGTCTTCTCGATATTGTAAGGTGGCCAGTCGGTCCTGGCGCTGTTTTCGAGCATGTCGAAAAGACGATCGAATCCGACGGTGGTTCGATAAAGCGAGTCAAAGGTTCTCATAGCCACATTCTCCTTGAAGCAACATGGGTACAAGGTGCGCCGCCCAGCGGCAGCGCCCGTCGTCGAGCCATACAGCCTCGACGGCGGACGATTTGGGCAGCGTCGAAAACAGCTTCAAGACCCCTGCGCAAAAAAATTCGAGCCTCTTGAATCCGCTGCCGGGGATCGATGTCGACGTCGCTGCCTTGCCGAGCGGCGGATCAGAGCAATCTGGCCTGGCTTGTCGCCCCGCGCGGTCGCCATGACCGTGCACCCGGGAGTGGTCGATCTTCAGGACAAGGCAACGGCCAACTGAGCTCGTCAGGCGTTCATGCACGCCAAAACCAATTGCCAAGCTCAGGCGATACAGCTTAAATCTGATTGCATAACGCAATCAGATTTCGCTCGAATACGACGCGCAAGGAAAGGGGAGTGGGCATGGCCAGGCTTGTCTTCGGAATGAACCAGTCGCTGGACGGTTACGTCGACCATACGGGATTCGCGCCGGGCCCCGCGCTGTTCCGCCACTTCGTCGAGGAGGCGGAGCGGCAGGCGGGCAGTGTGTACGGTCGCCAGATGTATGAGATCATGCGTTACTGGGACGATGATCATGCTGAATGGAACGCGGATGAACGCGCCTTCGCGGCGGCGTGGCGGCGCCAGCCGAAATGGGTCGTCTCGCGCACCTTGAAATCGGTCGGCCCTAACGCGCGGCTTGTCCAGGGTGATCTGGAGAGCGCCATACGCGCGCTCAAGGCCGAGCGCGACGGGGAGGTCGAAGTGGCCGGCCCGAACCTGGCGCGGAGCCTCACGGATCTTGGCCTGATCGACGAGTATCGGATCTACCTGCACCCCGTCGTGCTTGGTGGCGGCAAGCCCTATTTCGCCGGACCCCGGCCGCGGCTGCGCCTTGTGGCTCATGATCGGATGGGTGGGGACGTGATCAGGTTGACCTACGTCCCTGCTTGATCCCGCGACCCTTCGGACGAGACGGAATTCGGGTTTTCCGGATCAGGCTATGGTCGCCTTACCGATCCACCATCGCCATGCCGCGCTCGTTATAGCGGGGGCCGGCGATTTTCCCGGGCGCAAGCGCTTCGTCGAGTGCTGCCATTTCGGCGGCATCGAGCTTCAGCAAGGCGGCGGCGATGTTTTCTTCCAGATATTGTCTTCGCTTGGTGCCCGGGATCGGTACGATATCGATTCCGAAATCGGAGCCTTTGCCGAGCAACCAGGCCAGTGCGACCTGGCCTGATTTGGCGCCCCTGGCGGCCGCGATGGCGCGCACGGTGGCGGCCGCCTCGACATTGGCGTCGTAGTTCGCGCCCTGGTAGCGCGGGTCGTTGCGGCGGTAGTCGCCTTCGGGATAATCCTCGGCCCGCCTGACGTCGCCGGTCAGAAAGCCGCGGCCAAGCGGCGAGAACGGCACCAGGCCGATGCCGAGTTCACCGAGCAGCGGGATGATCTGCGGCTCCAGATTGCGCTCCCAGAGCGAATATTCGCTCTGCACGGCCGAGACGGGATGCACGGCATGCGCGCGGCGAATGTTGGCGCTGCCTGCCTCCGACAGGCCGAAGAAGCGAACCTTGCCCTCGTCGACCAGTTTGCCGACCGCGCCGGCGACATCCTCAATCGGCACCGCCGGGTCCACGCGGTGCTGGTAGAGCAGGTCGATATGGTCGGTGGCGAGCCGGCCGAGCGAGGCTTCCACGGCTTCCCTGATGTGGCCGGGCCGGCTGTCGACCCCAACCTGCTTGCCGCTTTCGATGCGGAAACCGAATTTGGTGGCGATGGTCACCTGATCGCGCTTGCCCTTCAGCGCCCGGCCGAGCAGTGCCTCGTTGGTGTACGGACCATAGACCTCGGCGGTATCCAGGAAGGTGCAGCCAAGCTCGATGGCCCGGTGCAGCGTGGCGATGGATTCGGCCTCGTCCGCCGGACCATAGGACTGGCTCATGCCCATGCAGCCGAGGCCGATGGCCGAGACCTGCAGCCCCTGGCTGCCGAGTTTTCGTGTGGCGAGGGTCATGGCTACGGTGCTCCGGTTGAGATTCAGCAGCACCATATAGAGCGCGCGCTCTATTCCCAAAGGCGTTTGGCGCTCTCTCAACCGACTGTGATCCAAGGCGCGAGGCACCGGGATTCTCCCGGCCACGGGCCGGACAGCCGCGCGGCGTTCAATCAGATATCGGCAAGCGGCATTCCGGCTGGAGGGCGTCGCGTCAGGGCGACATTATTGGATCGAGGCCGGCGGGGAGAAAACGGATGTGCTGATCGCCGGCTCGTCATCATGGAGAACATCGTCTCCAGACAGTGCCAAACCACTGCCCAAGGCGTCGAATTCGATTGCCGCGCCAAGCAGTTGGGCCGCCTGGAG
This sequence comes from Mesorhizobium sp. HAY1-8B, assembly GCF_056868045.1. NCBI lineage: Bacteria > Pseudomonadati > Pseudomonadota > Alphaproteobacteria > Hyphomicrobiales > Phyllobacteriaceae > Mesorhizobium > Mesorhizobium sp. HAY1-8B. Next base: position 5,514,865 of record NZ_CP200321.1, on the reverse strand, counting down.
AACCAGATATTCAATGTCCTCGAGGGCGACATTCTCGGCCAGGTTCCTGACCCTGATCTGCTCGGCCGTCGCCGAGATGTTGACGATGCCTGCCGTCTTGAATGCCATTTGGACCGCTGAATGGACGTCGTCGCGCAAGCGCGTGGAGTAGTCGTACCGCATCGAAACCTCCCAAAGGGAACGGTTTTCTGTTCAGTCTGAAGCATGCGCTCCAAGAGGCGGGCGGGCAAGTGAAATTTTCAAAATATCCAAATAAAATCAATTAGTTAGTATAGTTGCAAGAATGTGCATCCGGGGCTTGATACGCATCATGAGCTTGATGCGCGGAGTGCTCACTGGCCGGTCTTGACGCATGATGAGCGCTATCATAGTTATAAGATAAATGAGTTACATACTAACTCACCGTATTTTTAGTCCTGAGCGAGGAAAGCGCACATGGCTGAACTGGAACGCCCCGAACGGCTGCAAATCATGCTCGCCGCCGACGAATTGGCGGCCCTGGAAAACTGGCGCTTCGAGAAGCGCATGCCAAGCCGCTCGGCCGCGGTCAGGGAGTTGTTGCGGCGTGGCCTGGCCTCGGACGGATTCCTGATGGCCGGGCAGGGCGTCAAATCGCAAGACTTCGGCGTCCTGCCCGAGAGCGACGGCAAGGTAACCGATCGGCCTTCGGAGTGAATTCCGTTTCGGCCGTGATTCGCGGACCGTGCGAATTGTCCGGGGCGAGATTGCCTTGATCCGTTTGCGCGCTACCTCATGCAAATGAGCGACATCGTGGCGGCGACAACCAACCAAAAACTGAGCGCGACCGCGGATGCACGCCTTGCGGCGATCGTCGATTCCTCTTTCGACGCCATCATCAGCAAGGATTTGAACAGTATCGTCACCAGCTGGAACCGGGCGGCCGAACGCATGTTCGGCTACAGCGCCGAGGAAGCGATTGGCCGGTCGATCGTCATGCTCATTCCCGATCACCTCAAGAGCGAGGAAATCGAGATTATCAGCCGGGTTCGCGCCGGCGAGCGGGTGGCGAGCTATGAGACGACGCGAAAGCGCAAGGATGGGGCGCTTATTTCTGTCTCGCTGACGGTTTCACCGATCAAGAACGCCAATGGCGAGATCGTCGGCGCCTCCAAGATCGCCCGCGACATTTCCGCCGCCAAGGAGAGCGAGCGCAAGATCAGGCTGCTGATGCGAGAGGTCAACCATCGTGTCAAGAACCAGTTCGCGGTCATCCTGTCGATGGTCCGGGAGACGAGCAAGCGCTCGAGCGACCCGCGCGAGTTCGAGGAGCTGATCCGTGCCCGCATCATGGCGCTGTCGCGTTCGCATGATCTGCTTGTCACCTCGGAGTGGGCCGGCGCCAGCCTGTTCGACCTGATCCAGGAGCATTTGAAGCCTTTCGGCCGCGAGGAGCAGATCCTGCTCTCCGGCCCGGTCCTGACGCTGCAGTCGAATGCGGTGCAGAATCTTGGCATGGCTTTCCATGAGCTCGGCACGAATTCGTCCAAATATGGCGCGCTGGGCAGCGAAGACGGCCGCGTCGAAGTCACCTGGACGATCGGCCCCGGCACCCACGATGCCGGCGCCTCGGGCGAGCGTGAGTTCCAGCTGCTTTGGAACGAGACATCCACGCCCCGTCCCGACGACAGGCCCGACCAGGCCACACGCAAGGGGTTCGGCACCGTCGTCCTGCAGCGGGTGGCGCCGCAGTCGCTTGGCGGCTCCGCCGTCCTCGAGCGATCCGCGGGGCATCTCAGATGGCAGTTGGCCGCGCCGCTGGCATCGATCATCGTGCCGCAACCCGGCGCCGAGTCCGATGACGCCGCCGCGCTCGGCTTCGGCCTCTGACGCCCCGTCAAAAGAACCTGGTGTCGCGCCTATCCGGCGGCGGGCAACTGCCGGACGTTGATCCCCACGTCGATGGCAATCGCGGCAACTCGGGAACATGCCCGATGCGCGTGGACAACGGCCGCTGCCCGAGCGGCGTTGTGCCCAGGTGGGGGCGGCAGGTTTCTCCGCCGCCCCGGCCTGCCGGTCCAATATCATTCGACCAGTATGTGCGCTTCGCGCGCGGCCTCGACGAAGGCCTCCCTGGCGGCATCGGGAGACACGTCGCCGCTCGTCGCCCGGCGGCAGGCACGCAGCGCGGACTGATGTTTCAGGCTGCCGGCATCGCGCCAATGGGTCGTGAGCAATTCGATGGCCTGCTGCGTGTTGGACAGGTTGCGGGTGGCACCGGTGACACCGACGGAAACCACCACGGGTTTGGAGAACCAAGCGGTCTGCATTGGAACCTCGACGGCGTTGCGGTACTAAACGTCCGCGTCGGCGCAAAGTTTCATCCCTGCCAATCACTGTCGCGTGAGGCTCGGTGGCCCCCCGCCGGCAGAACGCAATCATCCCCTGGCCGGCGCCAGGAGCGCGGGGCTAGAGGATGTTGGTCGTCACCTCGACGATGATCGCGGCACCATCCAATGTGCCGCCGGGGACATGCACGACGCGAGAGACCCGCAGGTCCTGCGGACTTCCATCGACCGACAGCGAAATGCTTTCTCCGATCCGCGGCACCGCCTGGAAAACGGCGTCGGTGGCGTCCGGCCGGTTGTCGATGGATATGCGGCAGTTGACGGTCATGAGATGTCTCCTGTGTCTGGCCATGCCCCGGTCGTCAACGCAGGGTCCATGAAATGGTTTCAGGAGGACCGGTTCCAAACCGGAGCTCTCTTGACGCAATTGCCGATGGAATAACCGTTTCACGGCTTCCTGGAATTGCTCCAGCCTGTTGAAGGGCTGGTTCCCGCTCATGGGCTCGAACCACGATTCACGCCTTCAAAGGGCGCTGTCCTACCATTAGACGAAGCGGGAGAAGCTGGGAACGGTTATGGCGCCAGTACGGCGAAGCGTCAATTCGGGAAGTTGTTGACCGGCTCTTCGCAGCGATAAACCGGGCAGTTTCCATCGCGCGCCGGTATATAGGCCGACATCGGCACCTCCGGCCAGTCGCATTCATTGCCGAATTGCCTGACATAGCGGTCATAGGTGTTGGGGCCGGTGGTCAGCACCACCGCGCGACGGCTCTGGATCATGGCCCGGATCTCGGCGCAGCTCATGGCGCGGCTGTCGGGCCGCGCCTCGGCGAGCCCGGTCGCCGCTAGCACCGTGCCCAAGGTCATCAATAGGATTCGAACGCGAGCTGACATCATGTTTCTCTTCTAACGCGGTTTCGGACAAAGCCGCTTCACTTTTGCCGGAGCTGCCCGAGCGGCTTTCATCGTCCCATGGAACTCTTCCTCCGTCCCGCCGGTTCCGCGACAGGCTACGCATGGAGCGTGGCGAGACGCGGCGCGGCCACCAGCGCAACCAAATCACGTGTCGCGCATTGCTGGGAATGGACAGCAGGAAACCTTACGAAACACCGCGATGGTGGCCCGGAGACGAGGGCCGCGAGGCGATGTGCTGTTCTTTCTGCGGCGGCCGCGACCACCGCTATGAGGAGTGCCCGCAAAGGGCAGACCCGCCCGCTGCCCCGTCCGAGGACGATGCGGAAAAATCTCGCTGATCCCGTTGCAGCCGACAACCGAACATGCCGTCGTTGGCTTTGATCCTGTCACGCCTTGAATGCCACCTTTCGCGCCGACAGGCGTTGTCCTGCGAAATGGAAAGCCGCCGCGGGCGGCCGCGCAGGAGAAGGAGATCGAGATGAAACCTCTCGCCATCGCGTCCCTGATGCTGGCGTTGGCAGTGCCGCCGGCGGCGGCACAGACGGATCCGCAGCAGAACCCGGCCCAGCAGGCCGACAAGTGCCAGGTCCAGCCGGAGCAAGGCAAGCAGCCGTCCAGCGGCGGCAATCTGACCGAAAAGCTCAATGATTGCGGCGGGGTGCTGAAGCCGCCGGCCACCGGCGACCAGGGCATGGCCGCGCCAGCGCCCGACGAAGGCAAGACGCCGGTGATCAAGCCCGGCCAAGTGCCGGCACAGCCGCCTTCCAAGTAGAAACCAGGTCGGCGCATTATCGCCGGGCAGCGGAACCTCTTAGATCGGGAAACGTTTCTTTCGTGGATTGGATTCGAAAGGACGGAGCCTTGAGGGATATTGCCGGAACCGCCACATTTATTGCCACGATCGCAATCGTGATCGCCCTGATGCTGATGGCGCCAAAGAATTTCGGGTTCGAAACCTCTCATCCTATCGTGGACGGCGACCTGCCTGCCCAATAACAGACCCGCTTCGCGAAAAAGCAGGCGAGGGCATCGCCTGCTTTTTGTCGGGCGAAACCGTTCGCACTTTTCCTGGGAGTGGTTCTAGCGAACCAGAATGCCGGCGTGATCGCACAGTGCGGTGAAGGCTTCCTGCGCCTGTGCCGCGCCGTCCTTGTTTTCCAGCGCCGCCTCCACCTTCTCGCGCGCGGCCTGGTAGAAGGGACCGCGGCTGGCATGCGGCCAATCGATCAGGATCTCACTGGCGTCCTGAAGGCTCGCCACCTCACGGATCGTGTCCGAGCCATGCGGCCTGATGCGCATTGGTGTCGACAGCATCGCATCGGCCATTGTTTTTCCCGCTACTGGAGGATGTGTGCTTCGCGCGCGGCATCGATCATGGCCCGCATCGCCTTTTCCGGCGGCGTCCAGCCATCCAGCGCATCGCGGCAGCTGCGCAATGCCGCCCGGTATCGCCGGCCCTGGCCGGCCGGCCAGTCGCCGAGGCATTCCAGGCCCTCCCAGGCGCTGCGCACCACGCGCTCACGCTCGGGGGCAAATTTCAGGCGGATCGGTCGGGGAAACATCTTGTCGTTCAACTGAAGTCTCCGTGACGGGTGCATATGGCCCTGCGGTTTTGAGGGACCGCGGCATGCATAAGGGGCGCCGGATAACGCCGCCGGCAGGGGAGGGTTCCAGAGCCTAGGGATCAATTTTCAATCGCCGGCGACGACGTCCGACAAAGGTCTCGGCGCCGGCGGATCGGCGTCTTCGGCCTGCGGCCGGTCATGCTCGAATTGCTCGGCGCCGGGCAGGGCGTGCAGCCAGGTCTCGCGGCGGCTGATCCACAATTCATATTCGGGGGCAAGGTCGGTCGGCGCGACGTCGAGGCTGCCAAGCATGACCTCGGCCTCGGTGTCGCCGACCCAGGCCACGCGACCGCCGCAGGTCGGGCAAAAGCTGCGCGTTCCGTAAGTGGCGACTTCGCCCGATGTCTCGAAGGCATCGCGCGGCCAGATGGCAAAGGCCGAATAGACCGAGCCGCCCGCCTTGCGGCAGTCCTTGCAATGACAGAGGCCGACCCGCGTCGGCTGACCGGTGACGACGAAATGCACGCCGCCGCACAGGCAGCTGCCGGTCCTGCGTATGGTGTCGGACATCGGCGGCCCTCCGTTCCCGCGGCGCGCGGCCGCCACCTCTATCCGCGCGCGGCCATATGGTTGTCGAGCTTCTTGCGCGAAGGCCCGTAGCGCTTGATGATGGTCTGGGCTTCGCTTTGCGGGATGCCGTATTTGCGGGCAAACGCGGCAACCTCGTAGGTTTCCTCGCTCGAAACCAGCTTGCGGTCCTGTTTGATCTTCGATTTGTCGTCAGGCATGGCTTGCCTCGCTTTCTGTCAGCCGCATGGTCGCGCGGACATTGTACCACGCGATGCCGCGATCAGACATAACAGCGATCGGCGCTGCTGGTTCCATGATGGCGGATCGCACCGGCAGGAAGCGCTTGCAAGCAGTTGTTCAGGCCGGCGAATGAACCGGGCCGGCGTCGCGGTGACCGGTGTCGCCGCATTCGACGCAGGGCGCGCTGGCGCCGGGGCAGCCACGATGGTGGGTGCCGGCGGGACAGCAAAGGCCGTTGGAGCTTGTCCAGCGCGGGCATTGGAAAACCTGCCCGCTGCCGCCGCAGCCATTACACTCCACCACCGATGACCCGACCAGAAAGGATCTCGTCCCCAGCCTGACACGCGCGCCCAATTCTTACCCACCCAAACACTGCATCAGACATAGCTGTGCATTAGCCCAAGCTAACGATATCACGATCATGGTTACGAACAAGTTTCGCGATATTGTGGCGAGAGCCTCGCCCGGGCAGAAGGGCGTTTGAAGCAGGGTGATCGACTGCCGCCACCGTGGCGGCGGATGCCTTATGGGTTTTCGGGTAAATTCGCGAAGGGGTGTCGGAACCGCCTCCCGTCGCACGTCCTTGGGAGCGAAACGTTTTTCAACCCCTGGAGAAAATCATGCCGTCGCAAATCGCTCAATCGCCGTGGCAGACCACGGCCCTTCTCATTGCCCGCCTGATCTTTGCCGCCGTCTTCCTCATGGCGGTGACCTTCAAGTTCATGGGCATGGGCGCCACCGCGGGTTTCATCGCCGCCGCCGGCTTTCCTTTCCCGCTCTTCCTCGCCTGGTGCGCGGCGATCCTGGAGGTTGCGCTGGTGCTGTGTTTCCTGAGCGGCGCCTTCTTCACGCAGGCGGCCCTGGTCGCCGCGGCCTATGTGCTGTTCCTGGCCTTTGCCTTCCACGGCCCCAGCCACTGGGCCGGCAACCAGGCCGAGTTCGGCTTCTTCGTCGACCATTTTTCCTTCATCGCCGGATTGCTGTTCGCGGCGGTGCATGGGCCGGGACAGACGCTGGCGCTGAACCTGGGCTGGCCGGGCAGGGCGTGAGGCGAGGATAATTCCAGGTCAGACGTGTTCGCCGTTCCGTGAAACGGCGAACCTCACATCTGGTCGTTGTATGGTTCCTTCATCTGGCCGACCATGCGAGCCAGTTTCGAAAATGAGGGCATGTCCGCCTCCGGCTGGCATTGATTGGCGAGCTCCAGGAGCCGGATCGGGAAGTTGACGGCGTCACGGCTCGACGCCGACATGCCGCCGGACCTCTCCTCGCTGGTCTCGCCGGCCTCGGCCTTGCGCAAGGCGATATCGATCTCCTCCGATGTCAGCACGCCTTTGCGCACCAGCACGTGGTTGATCGAGGCGACGGCCATCAGCAGGCCTTCGAGTTGCAGGTTGGCGACATTCATGGCGGTTGCTCCCTCTATTCACCGTAGCTGAAACGCGCCAGCGGCGTTTCCGATCCGGAGGCAATGCATGCCGCCTCGGACCCTGTTGGCGAACAGCAGGACCAGCAGGATCGCCGCCGCTATCCCGGCGAGCCGATGAAGGCGCCGGTACGGTCATCTTCAATCCGGACGGCGGGCAGGTCGTCTGCCGCGGGAAACGATCTATTCCTGCGTCAGGCGCTCGCCATATTCGCGCCACAGCGCCTTGACCTCCAGGCTGCCGAGGCGCGGGATCGACGGATCGCCGCAAGTGATGGCAACGGCGCCGATGTCGTAGTTGGGGTAAGCACCGGCGACGAAACGGATCGCCTCGCCAAGCGAGTTCACGCGGATCACCGGATCGGCCTGACCCTGGCCGGTACTTCGCACCCCGGAAACCGAGGCTGGAGCATGTCGCATCCTGAAAACGGATGCCATGGCTGGTCTGTCCATCGTCCTCTCCCACAAAGGCCGTGACGCGAATCATTCCATGAGCTTCAACTGATGATTCCACAGCCGGGGGCCGAAGAAAAGCCGGCTAGCCAAAGCCGGATTTCGGCGATCTGCCGGCGGCCATCCGATTGTCCGGTGAGGGCAGCTGTGCTACCATTTCGTCCATGGTGCTGATTTGCGCCGCCGACCCGCCGCCGAGGCGGTTTTTGTTTTTTCGGCCTCCCGCTCCCGCCGCCGGCGGCTTGTCGAAGCGCCCGCGCTCTGGCATCTTGCCAGTAATGGGAGATGTCTGGCATCTTACCAGTGATGGGAATGGGGTTCTCCCGAAACCGCCAGTGATGGCTGATGACTCCTGCCGTGAAAACCGCGGTGGGAATCCGTCGATTCCGCCGCCATGGCGGGCCGATGTGCTCGTCTCAGAGAGGATCGAGCATGTCTTTTTCAAACTGTCTTCTGGTCATGGCCGGTGGGGCGATCGGCACGCTGGCGCGCTACCTCGTTTCCACCTGGGCGTTGCCGGTGAGCAGTGAACTGCCCTGGGGAACCATCATCATCAACATCAGCGGCTCGCTGCTGATCGGCTTCTTCGGCACGCTGACGCTGGCCGGCGGGCGCTATCCCGCCTCCGAAGGTCTGCGCCTGTTCGTGATGATCGGCCTGTGCGGCGGCTACACGACCTTTTCGTCGTTCAGCCTGCAGACGCTCGACCTGCTGCGGGCCGGCGGCTTCGGCCGTGCGGCACTCAACATCGGCCTCTCGGTGCTGCTGTGCGTGGGTGCCGTGGCGCTCGGCCACATCATCGCCGCCCGGATCAATGGCGGCGCCACGCAGGTCGCGCAGAGCATGATCGAGGAGGAGGCTTGAGGCGAATTTGAAGGTCTAGGAATCTTTTCCTTGACCGAGTGAGGGCAGCCAAGCTATCATTTTGTCCATGGTGCTGATTTGCGCCAACGACCCGCCGCCGAGGCGGGTTTTGTTTTTTTCATCAAGCGACACGGCCTTGTGCCAACATTGAAATGCCGGCGGGACCGCGCCCCCTCTGCGAGAATCCGATGACCCAACGCTACGCCACCATCATCACCGACGATGACGGCCGCGACATCGTCAGCGCCATTGGCGAGTTCGAGGGCGGCGCGCCGCAGGCGCGTCTGGGGCGCGTCGAGCCGGCCGCGCCAGGCGTGCTGATCGGCATGGTGCGGGATGCGGCCGGCGGCTTTGGTTTTCCGCGGTCCGGCATTGGCGGGCAGGCCATGGGCCTCGTACTGGCGCGGCTCAAGGCGCAGGCCAGCGTGGCAAAACGCGCCAGTGCGGCAAAACCTGCCGCGGTGGCCAAGTCGAAGCGCGCCAAGCGGGCCAAGAAAAAAGCCACCCACTCGAAGAAGCCGGCCGGATCGATGCCGAACGCGGGCAAGGCGGCCAACGATACCGCCGCAAAGGCGATGGACCCTGTCGATGGCTGATGATGTCGACGCCAAACCGGCGCGCCGCAAGACAAGGCCGGCAAGGCACAAGCCGGCTCGCGAGACGGTCGCGCCGACGCCTCGTCCGAAGCGGACGAAAAAGACGCTCGGCGACGACTTTCTCGCCGCCGTGCGGGCCGATTTCCGCGCGCATGGCGCCGGCGTCATCGCCGAGGTGCGGGCCGACAAGCCGGACCAGTATCTGAAGATCGTGTTGTCAGTCCTGCCCAAAGATTTCGATGTCGCCGTCAACCATCTGGATGCAATGAGCGATGAAGAAATCCGCAGCCGTATCCGCGGCCTCGAAGCCGTCCTCAGGCCGTTCCTCCAAGAGCCCACCGATCGCGGCGAAGACGGAATATCTGACGCTGCTCGCGGAGCTTGATCGCCGACGCCGCAGAAATCTGCTGGCGGCCTATAAGCCGTATGACCGCCAAGCCGAATTTCACGCGGCGGGTGCCCAGAACCGTGAAAGACTGTTCATGGCCGGCAACCAGCTCGGCAAGACCAGGGCCGGCGGCGCGGAGTGGGCCATGCACCTGACCGGCCGCTATCCCGCGTGGTGGCAAGGCAAGGTTTTCGACACGCCCGTGCGGCTGTGGGCCGCCGGCGTGACCGGCGAGGGCACGCGCGACAACCCGCAGCGCGTGCTGGTCGGCCCGCCGCAGCAGCAGGCGGCCTGGGGCACCGGCATGATCCCGGCCGATACCATTGTCGACACCATCATGGGGCGCGGCGCGCCCGGCGCGCTCGACAGTGTCGTGGTGCGCCATGGCGGCGGCGGCGATGTGCAGGCCGGCGAGAGCGTGCTGTCGTTCAAGAGTTTCGAGAAGGGCCGCGAGAAATGGCAGGGCGAGACGCTGCACGGCGTCTGGTTCGACGAGGAGCCGCCGCTCGACATCTATTCCGAAGGCCTGACCCGCACCAACGCGACCGGCGGGATAACGATCGTGACGTTCACGCCGCTGCTTGGGATGAGCGATGTGGTGCTGTTGTTTTTGTCGGCCGCGCAGGTCGAGGGGATGGGGAAGGGGTGAACCGCCGCGAAACCATGATCCGCAATACCGCTTTTGCGGCAACCAGTGGCCGAGTAGCGTCCGGCGTGACGATCGGGGTCCGACATGCGCCAAATTGCAGAACTGCTCCTCCTTTCCGCCCTGCTTTCAGCCTGTAGCGGCAGCGGCGATTGGCGCGCCGATGCAATCAGTGCCGCCGAAGGCAAGATGCACAAGCTGGTGAGCGATCCTTCCGCCACATTCTCACATGTGCAGCTTACCGGCGACAGTTCGTCCGGCCAGACCTGCGGCGTCATCACCGCCAAGGTTGGCACCTTCACCAAGGAGGCGCGCTTCATCGTCTATATCGACAACACCGCCGGTCCGTTTGTCGAGCCTGGCATGGGCCAGTCCATGTCGCGGGCCGACTTCGACTGGGCCTGGAAGAATGATTGCCTGAACGAGGGGTACAAGAGTTAGGTGGGCCTCGGAACTCGGGTCCTGGAGTCGCTCACTCCGTCTCCCGCGCCACCATCCGATCGAGGTTCTCGTTCAGCCGCCTGAGCATGCCCAGCAGCGTCGCCACCTCGTCCTCGCTGAAACCGGCCAGTGCCTCGTCCCTGCCTTCGTCCAGCGCCTCGCGCGCGGCGGGCAGTTTTTTCAGCGCCACTTCGGTCAGCGAAATCAGGCTGCTGCGGCCGTCGTTGGGGTCGGGCGTGCGGTGGATCAGGCCGTCGCGTTCCATGCGCGCCAGCATCTGCGCCATGGACGGCTGTTCGATCTTGGCGAAGCGCGCCAGTTCCTTCTGCGACATCGCCGCGCCGTCGCGCAAGAGATAGATCACCGGCATCTGGCCGATCGAGAAGCCGAAGGCTTTCACCCGGCGCTCGCCGAGGCGGGCGAGGCTGCGCGAGGCCATGTTGATGAGCGGGGCGGGGTTCGAGAACAGGGTCCAGTCGGTCATGACTTGCATTGGTGCCTATGTTTATTGTATAGGTTCCTATATAAATCAATGCGAGCCCCCTGTCCATGACCGGAATCCCTTTGCGCATCGCCATCATTGGCGCCGGCCCCGCGGGCCTGACGCTTGCACGCATCCTGCATCTCAACGGTATCGCCGCCACAGTCTTCGAGCGCGAGGCGCATGCGCTGGCCCGGCCGCAAGGCGGTACGCTCGATCTGCATGTCGACTCCGGCCAACTCGCCCTGCGGCGCGCCGGTCTCGAAAAGGAATTTTTGCGCATTGCCCGCTACGAGGACCAGGGCAGCCGGCTCTACGACAGGGATGGCCGCCTGGTGCTGGCCGATGACGACGACAGCGGCGACCGGCCGGAAGTCGACCGCTCGGCGTTGCGCGACATCCTGCTTGCCTCGCTGCCGGAAGGCAGCGTGCAATGGGGCAGGGAGCTGCGCGAGGTCTATGCGCGCTCCGACGGTGCCTATGACCTGGCCTTCGGCGTCAACCTGCTCGGCCCGTTCGACCTCGTCGTCGGCGCCGACGGTGCCTGGTCGCGGGTGCGACCGCTGGTCTCGCGCTACCGGCCGCAATATTCCGGGCTCACCTTCATCGAGTTCGGCATCGACGATGTCGACGCCAGCCATCCGGCGCTGTCGAAACTGGTCGGGCGCGGCAAGATCGGCGCCGAGGGCGACGGCCGCGGCATGATCGTGCAGCGCAACGCCAACGCGCATCTGCGCGGCTACGCCATTTTCCGCGTGCCGGCGGACTGGGCGGAGAGAACCTTCGATTTCGCCTCGCCGGCAGCGGCGCGGGCCCGTCTGATCGCCGAATTCGAGGGCTGGGCGCCGCAGCTTGTCGCGCTGATCGCGGCCAGCAACGACAATATCGTGGCCCGCGCCATCCACGCGCTGCCGATCGGCCACCACTGGCCGAACCGGGTCGGGGTGACGCTGCTGGGGGACGCCGCCCATGTCATGTCGCCCTTCGGCGGCGAGGGCGTCAACGCCGCCATGCTCGACGCGGCCGAACTCGCCCGCCACCTGGTCGAGGCCGATGACTGGAGGCAAGCGGTGAAGCATTACGAACAGGAGATGTTCGAGCGCGTCGTGGAACCGGCCACGCACGCCGCCGATGCGGCTGCGACCGAGCTGTCGCATATCGGGCTGGAGCTGACGCTGGAGCATGTGCGGCAGCATGCCGAGATGCGGGCGGTGGCTGGGTAAAAAGATCGAAGAGCGCGCTCTTCCTTCTCCCACAAGGGAGAAGAACTGTCGCATCTGACCCCAAAAAACCACGCATGAACAGCGCCATACAGTGGTCACCTCGCAATCTGATTCAGGTCCCGCCATGTCCCGTCACGTCACCTTCATGACCATCGACGATGCCGCGCATTATTCGCCTGGGGAACGCGCGGCGATCGTCGCCGCCTATCCCGAACATGAGCGCGAGGCGCGCGCCCGCGGCATTCCGGTGCTGGGCTCGGGCCGCATCTTTCCGGTGGCCGAGGCGCTGATCGCCTGCGAGCCGTTCCGGCTGCCGCGCTACTGGCCGCGCATTGGTGCGCTCGATTTCGGCTGGGACCATCCTTCCGCCGCCGTCGAGCTCGCCTGGGATACGGAGGCCGATGTCGTTTATGTTTCCAAAGCCGTCCGCGCCTCGCAGCAGACACCGGCCATGCAGGCGCTAACCTTGAAACCCTGGGGCGAATGGCTGCCCTTCGCCTGGCCGCGCGACGGCCGCCGCGAAACGCTGGAAGGGGCGGGCGTGGCGCTCGCCAAGCAATATGCCGCCCACGGGCTGAACATGCTGTCGCGCCACGCGCAATTTCCGGACGGCTCGGTCTCGGTCGAGGCGGGGCTGATGGAAATGCTAGACCGCATGCAATCCGGCCGCTTCAAGGTGTTTTCGACGCTCATCGACTGGTGGGAGGAGTTCCGGCTCTACCAGCGACAGGGATTTCGCATGTGCCGTATCGTGCAGGACGCGTTCGGGCCATCGACTGGCTACCCCGAAGGGTTGCTTGTGAACGGCATTCCGCTGCGCGACCAGGTGGTCTTCGAACGCGACCTCGGCACGGATCGAGGGTAGCGGATCCTCCACCTCGCGCTCCGGCTTCACGACAGTCCAACAGCCCGCTCCGGTTCGCCGGAGCGGGCTTTTTTGCGTTTCGGCCCAAAGCGCGTCGCGGCGAAGTGGATTCATGCGTCGCGCTTTGGGTCTTTGTTTTTATGCATGTCTTCTTCCCAAACCGCGGTCACTTTTGCGCGCCATGCATCAGGCCAGGATGTTGACGGCGCGGGCCGCGACCAGTGCGATCGTCAGCAGGGAGATCATCGCCTCGGCCATCATCAAAAGTTTGGCGCGCTGGGATAGCGGCAAGGTGTCAGTCGGCGAAAACGCCGTCGCGTTGGTGAAGGCGAGGAAGACATAGTCGACGAAGCCCGGCAGCCAGTCGCGGATCTCGCGGTCGTTCAAGGTCATTTGCGGGAACAGGAAATCGGAATGGGCGCGGTTGACGAGGCCGCAGGTCGGCGGCCCGCCGCGATCGGTGCTCCAGAACCACAGGGCAAAGATGATGACATTGGTGACCCAGATGTTGAGCGCGTCGATCAGCAGCGTCTGGCCGCTGGAGCCGGCATGGCCCGCCAGCAGCGCGCGCACCAGGAACACCAGCGAACCGCAGTTCATGACGCTGACGACGCCAGTCATCACCAGGGCCGTCCTGCGGATCATGACGCGGAACCGGCCGACCAGATACCAGTGCTCCTCCTCGACCGCCTTCTGGGTGGCGACCTGCGTCCAGGCCGTGGCGACCGACAGCGGCACGAGCAGCGCCGCTTCAAGGGCCGGCGCCAGCCAGCGGGGGCCGAACGAAAGATCGTTTATGACCAGAAGCTGCAGGCAGATGATGACAAGGACAGCCGCGCGCGCCAGCCAGAAATCGAACGCGCGGTGGTGGATGACGGCATGCTGGTGACGCATCGAGTATCCGGAAGGTTCAGACAGGATCAGATATGCGGGTTGTTCTGTCGGGGAGGGCAACGGAGCGCTGAAATTCCTGCTCAATCTTGGTCTTGCAATGGCCTGCAAGTATACTTTTTCGTAAGCTTTGACGTTGGGGCTGTTCGGCAAACCGGTCGGTGTGATTTAAGCGCCGCATGACGGGAATTGACGACTCCATAGATGGTTGGCTGCCGGCCGGGTTGCTTGTCGTGGGCATCGACCGTTCGTCGGTCTGGTCCGGCCTGCTTCGTCATCCCTGGTATTTGCTGGCGCTCTTGTGCCTGGTGCAGATCGTGTGCTGGACGGTGGTGCCGGCGCTGATCGACCCCGCGCCGCCTGGCGATGTCGTGGAAGGTTTCATGTGGGGCCGCGAATGGATGCTGTTGACCTACAAGCATCCGCAGCTTCCCGGCTGGCTGCTTGAAACCAGCCATCTTCTGACCGGATCGTTCCGCTGGCCACAATATCTGCTCGCCCAACTGACGATTTCGTCGACCTTCGTCCTGGTCTATCTGCTGGCCCGCGACATGCTCGGCCAAACCCGCGCGCTGGCCGCCGTGCTCTTGATGCCGTCGGTTTATTTCTTCGGCTGGCCGACCCCGCAATTCAATCATGACTATGCGCAGATGCCGTTCTGGGCGGCCATATGCTGGCTGCTTTGGCGCGCCGGCCGCGGCGGTGGGCCCGGCTGGTGGCTGGCGCTTGGACTGGTGTCGGGCGTCGGACTCTATGCCAAGTTCTCCACCGGCCTGCTGCTTGCCTTCGGCGCTCTCTGGCTGTTGTCCGACGCACGCGCGCGCAGCCGGCTTGCGACGCCTTGGCCATGGCTCGGCCTCGCCGTTTTTCTGGCTGTCGCCGCGCCGCTGGCAATTGAACTCTACCGCATCGATTTCCTGCCGCTGACCTATTTCGCCGACCGCGACGCCTGGGTGACTGAACACCGTGCGCGCCTGTATTACATCGGTGTCCAGATGGCCGGGCTCTCCGGCTTTCTCCTGGTGCTGTCGATATCAGGGCTGCTGCGGCGCTCGCCTGCCCCCGAAGCGTCCGTCGAACGCGGCATTCTGGTCTATCTCGTATGGATGGGGCTCGGCCCGGCGGTCCTGATCATGCTGGCCTCGTTGTTCACCGGCACCGGTGAATCCTGGGGTGCGCCGATGTACAATCTTGTCGGCGTCGTGGTGCTCGCCTTCCTCGGCCACCAACTCGGCGCCTTCGAGATGCGAAGGCTGGCGATCTGCGCATTCACCTGCATCGTCACCATGTCGGCCGCCTATGCGGCGATCCGCTGGACGGACTGCAATGTGCGAGGACGCATGGATGCCGTCTGCTGGCCGGCGCAGCCGATCTCGGACGAGGCCGAGGCGGTCTGGCACGCGGCGGTGCCCGGCCGGCTCGACGTTGTCGGCGGCGACACCAATCTGGCCATGCTGGCTGGCCTCAATGCCTATGACAAGCCGTCGATCTTCACCGACCTCAATATGCGGTTCGCGCCGTGGATCACCAGGCAGCGGCTGCGCGACCACGGCATGCTGATGGTCTGGTCGGGGCGTGGTGTGCCGCTGTCGCTGCGGGCATGGCTGGGTAACATCCCGGTCAAGACCGTTCTTTTCAACTGGTCGCGCAAGGCGCCGCCCGTGCCAATCAATTTTGCCGCTATTCCGCCTGGCACGCGCTATCTGCCGCTTGCCGTGGACAGCCGAACCCGGCATCCGCACAGCTGAAGCCTGTCGCGCGGCCCGATCCCGTTCCCGCATCGTGATATTTCGTTCGTGCATGGTCACACGCCCCTTGTAGGCGCCGCGTTCACTTCCAGTCGGCTGGACGAAGCCGCCGACAATGCCCATTTATGGGAAATCCAATTTGTTGTTGTGCAATTCAGGTCGGAAACGGCTACCGTTTCTTCTGAATTGCTTTCTTGAGGAGACGTGACATGGCGACTTCGACCGAACGCGCAGTGCTTGCCGGTGGCTGTTTCTGGGGCATGCAGGATCTGATACGGCGCTATCCTGGCGTCATCTCCACTCGTGTCGGCTATAGCGGCGGCGACGTACCCAACGCCACTTACCGCAATCACGGCACCCATGCCGAAGCCATCGAGATCAATTTCGATCCAGCCGTGATCAGCTATCGCACACTGTTGGAGCGCTTTTTCCAGATCCACGATCCGACGACGCGCAACCGTCAGGGCAACGATGTCGGGATGAGCTACCGCTCCGCGATCTACTATACCAGCGACGAGCAAAAGCGCGTCGCCGAAGACACCATTGAAGACGTCGATGCCTCCGGTCTGTGGCCCGGCAAGGTCGTTACCGAAGTCGCGCCGGCCGGTGCCTTCTGGGAGGCCGAGCCCGAGCATCAGGATTATCTGGAGAAATACCCCAACGGCTATACCTGCCATTTCGTCAGGCCAGGCTGGAAGCTGCCTGTTCGTGAGAAGGCCGTCTCATAGGTTTACGGATAGGCTTTCGCGCGGCATGGGGCTATAATTGCTTTGCCGATTGCCGCGCGACCAGCCATCGCATGGCGATTGACGGGAGGTGGCATCTACCGAAATTGCGCGGGCTGATCTGACGGGGGTGAGCATGAAGAAGATCTATCGGAAGCCAGTCCTGGTGAAAAAGGGCCGCCTTTCAGACGTCACCGCCTTGATACCGCCTTCGCAAATCAAGGCCACCTGATCGACAGCCTTCATTGGCAGGTGCGGTCGCCCGCCCCGAAAAGGCCAGGCTCGACCGCCGTTTGAATGAGGTGATCGGCTTGACAGGCGCTTTGAGAGGGTGCCGCTTTTGAGCCCGCGGACCGGGCAAGACCGGCTTTCGGCCGTGTTCATACTCGACGTCAACCCCTATACCGGGCCGCTGCTGGCAGGGTGGCTTGAAGCAGGCCATCGCATCGGTGCGATTGTTGTGCCGGGGTTGCGTCGGCGCCCAAAACACTTCAGCATCAGCAATTTACGCCGAAGACTGAAACGCAGATTGCTGCTCAGGCGCTATGTCGGCGACACGCCGGTAAGGCTGATCGAATTTGCGCGACCTTATGATTGGGACACGCTCGGCAAGCAATTGTCGCAGGTCAGGGCCGCTGTGTTGATCTGCTATGCTTTCCCCACATTGGTCCCACAGCAATTGCTGAACATCTTTCCCAAGGGCGGGCTCAATCTTCACCCGGCGCTGCTGCCCAACTATCGGGGCCCGCATCCTCTCCATCGCCTGGCGGTGGACGGCCAGCATGCCGTTCATGGCGGTGTGACGCTGCATCAGATGTCCGCCGCCTTCGACGACGGCGACATCCTTGGGCAGGTGTCGTTTTCGGAAACAGACTGGACGTCGCGGCGGGCCCTGATCGACGGCTTGGCAAGCGCGATGCGCACGCTGGTGAGCGAGGTGGCGCCAGCCTACTGCAAAGGCAGCCTTTGGGGAAAACCGCAGCCGGCCGGCGATTTCATCTGGGCGCGGCTTGAATCGGCCCACACGATGATCTCGCCGGCCATGTCGATCGAGCATGTCGCTCGGTTGTGGCATGTGCTGGGCAATATTCCAGGGATCTATCTGGATGTCGCCGGCCGCAAGGTCAGGCTGGCGTTCCAGATCGGACGGCTAGGCCCGCCGACCGGACAAGTGCCGGTCGCACGATGGGGGACCGTGGAGTTCGATCTTGCCGATGGGAGGGTCCGGTATCTCATCTATGGCCGCCTGGTCAAACGGCTCTTGAAAATGCGCGCCGCTTTCGCGCGCGCTCACGTCAGCAGCCGTGTTCTGAAATAGCGTTTCCAGCGAGAAACGACTGGACCAGGGACTTGCTGAAGCGTCGCCATTGAGCTCGCTGAACGCGGAGAGTCGCGGCGCTTGCGCTCCGCGACCTCCCTGGCTGCGATCGAAATTATTTGCCGCAGTTGTTGTCGTTCACCGTAGGTGCGGTTGCGTTGCCGTTGGCATCGCTCTGCGCGCCCTGGGGATTGGTCGGGCAGTTCTTATCCGCATTGGAATTCATGTCGCCGGGGGCGGTGGTGGTGCTGTTGGTCGCCGCCGGATCGACCGGATTGGGTGACGCCGGCGTGCTGGGGTCCACGGTGATCGACTGGCCGCTGCCGCCCGACCCGTCCGTGCCGTTTGCGCTATTGCTTTGCGCCATCGCGGATGTGGCAAGGGCAACGGTGAACGCCGAAGCTGCGAGGATTTTCATGAACATGGTTCTGTCTCCATTTCTGTGAACTCGTCGCGTTGCGACTGGTGGTCAACCTCGCGGCGTGGCGAAGGTTCCCGATAAAATTCGCGCGGAGAGGACCCTCCGGCGTCCATCTTGTGATCAGATCTGGTGCAGTGTTTTTGGGCCAGTGCGCTGAAAAAACGGCTTCCCCTTCAGCTCGAATGGTGCTTTAACGCGTCCATCCACAGGGGTGCTCCGTACGGTCGGGGCTGAGACGGGGGCGGCAAGCCCACAGACCCTAGAAGCTGATCTGGGTAATACCAGCGGAGCGAGGCGGGCGATGTTTTCAGGCGCACAGATTTCCTTATATCCCATGGCCGACGATTTCGTTGGCGTCATCCTTGGTGCGCTCGGCGCGCTCGATCCTTACCGGGACAGGCTCAGGATCGAGACCGACGACATCTCGACCTTGCTGGTCGGGCCGCCCGAAGTGCTGTTCCCGGCGCTGCGGGATCTGTTCGTGGCGGCGGCGCGGAGCGGCAAGCATTGTGTGCTGTCGGCGGCCATTTCGCGCGGCTGCCCGGGCGAGCCGGACGATCCGATCTGCCGCTCCGACGCGTTTGGCGGACCTGTGGGGCCGCTCGGCCCACGCAAGGAAGCCGCCATCACCGCAGTGCGCAATGCTGCTGCCACCGGCCAGCCGGCGGCGGCGCAATTCTCGCTCTATGTGATGGGCACGGGCGACCACATGGACGAGATCTATGGCTGCATCGATTTCCTCAAGCAGTCCGGCGTCTACGATCGTTCCAAGAACTTCTGCACCAAACTGCGCGGCGACACGGGCGCGATCTTTTCGGCACTGAACGAAGCCTTCTGCCGCTTCGGGCCGGGCGCCGGCCACGTAACCCTCGACGTCACGGTTTCGGCCAACAGCCCGTCGGCTGTCTAAGCCGGCCGCGCTTCCGCGCGACCCCGTCAAAGGTTATGCCCGTGGTCTCATCATCAGTGCCGCGCCCGCTCGCGGATTCCCTTGCCAAGGCGATACCCGCCGTCATCTCGGTCGGGTTGCTGCTTGTGGCGTGGGAGCTCTATGCCACCTATTCCGGTATCAAGCCGACGATCTTGCCCGCGCCGTCACGCGTCTTCGAACAGGCGATGCTCAATCGCGGGGCACTGGTCGACAACGCTATCCCCACCATCCGCGCCACGCTGATCGGCTTTGCCTGTTCGCTCAGTGCCGCCTTTCTGCTGTCCATGCTGGTCGATTTCTTCCAGCCGCTGCGGCGCGCTCTGTTTCCTGTCTTCATCATCAGCCAGACCTTGCCGCTGGTGGCGATCGCGCCGTTGGTGGTGCTGTGGTTCGGCTTTGGGCTGACCCCGAAGATCATGCTGGTCGCGCTGGTCACCTTCTTTCCCATGCTGGTGGCTCTGGTGCAGGGCTACGAGGCGACCGAGGCCGAGATCGGCCAGATGCTGCGCGCCATGGGGGCAGGGCGCTGGCGCGTCTTCGTGCTGGCGCGGCTGCCTTCGGCGCTGCCCTATTTTTTCGCGGGCCTGCGGATCTCCATCACCTATGCGGTGGTCGGCGCCATCTTCGCCGAATATGCGGGTGCGGCGAAAGGGCTGGGCATCTACATGCTCAACGCCAAGAACAATTTCCGCCCCGACCTGGTGCTGGCCGCCGTCGGTGTCAGCGCCGCGCTGACACTTGTCCTGTTCGGGCTGACGGCGCTCGTTCAGCGCTTTGCCATGCCTTGGGAACGGGCCGACCGGCAGCCGGCGGGGAAGGGGGCGCAGAGATGAGCCGGCTCGAATTGCGGCATGTGCGCAAGGCATTCGGTGGGCTCGACGTCCTCGCCGACATTTCGCTCAGCGTCGGCGCCGGCGAATTCGTTTCCATCCTTGGGCCTTCGGGTGCCGGCAAGTCGACGCTGTTCCAGCTCCTGACGGGTGCCGAGCACGGCGAAGGCGACATGTTGTTCGACGGCGTGCCGCTCGACGATCATGGCAGGCATTTTGCTTTCATGCCGCAGCGTGACGCGCTGATGCCGTGGCGGCGCATCATCGACAACACGACGCTCGGGCTGGAAGTGCAAGGCACCAGGCGCAAGGTGGCGCGGGCTCGCGTCGCGCCGCTGTTTGCCGAGTTCGGGCTTGCCGGCTTCGAGCGGCATTTTCCGGCACAGCTTTCGGGCGGCATGCGCCAGCGCGCGGCGCTTTTGCGCACGGTGGTGCAGGAGCGCGACATGCTTTTGCTCGACGAGCCGTTCGGCGCGCTCGACGCGCTGACCCGCGCGGCCATGCAGCGCTGGCTCGAGCAGATGTGGCGGCATCATCGCTGGACGGCATTGCTGATCACGCACGATGTGCGCGAGGCCGTGTTCCTGTCCGACCGCATCTATGTGCTGTCGGCGCGCCCGGCCCGTGTGCTGCGGGAAATCAGGGTGCCACTACCGCGCCCGCGCGATCCGATCGGCGCTGCCGCGCAACAGGCCAGCGCACTCGAGGCCGAGATCCTCGACATTTTGCTCAACCCTCAACCATCCAAAGGACATGACCATGACTGACTTGACGCGCCGGCGGGCATTGCTGCTCACCCTTGCCAGTGGTCTTCCGCTGGTCGCGGGATCGAGCCGCTCCTTCGCGGCAACGCAAAAAGTCTCTGTCGCACTGGACTGGACCGTCAACACCAACCACATCGGGCTGTTCGTCGCCCGTGACAAGGGATTTTACCGCGAGGCCGGTCTCGAGGTCGATATCCTGCCCTACAGCGACACCGGCGCCGGCACGCTGGTCGCCAACCGCGTTGCCGATTTCGGCATCAACGGCACCATCAGCCTCTTCACCCAGAGGACCGCCGGTGCCGACCTGAAAGCGGTCTATGCGGTGGTGCAGGCCGAAACCGGCCGGGTGGTCTTCAATGCGACGCGCGGCGAGATCAAAAGCCCGAGGGACCTCGACGGCCTGATCTATGGCGGTTTCGGTAGCGCCTGGGAAAATGCGCTGATCTCGACCATCATCCGCCATGACGGCGGCAAGGGCAATTTCGAGACGGTGACGCTCGGCACCTCCGCCTATGAGGCGCTGGCCAATGGCTCGGTCGACTTCACGCTGGAGGTCGAGACCTGGGAAGGCGTCGAGGCCGAACTCAAAGGCGTCAAGCAGCGCAGTTTCGTTTATGCCGACTACGGCGTCCCCGACGAGCACACGACGCTGATCTCGTCGAGCGAAGCGTATCTCCGAGCAAACCCGGCATTGGCATCGGCCTTCGTCCAGGCAACGCGGCGCGGCTATCAGTTCACCGTCGATCATCCAGAAGAAGCCTCCGCGCTGCTGATCGCGGCCAACAAGGATGCCCTGACCAATCCGTCATTGATCGAGGCGTCGCTGAAAGCGCTGATCGACGGACACTATCTGCGCGCGGAAAACGGTGCCATCGGCACGTTAGACCCCGCCAAGATGGACGCGATCGGGGGCTATCTCTTCACTGCGGGCATTTTGCGCGACGCCGATGGCAAGGTTCTGACGCAACGTCCGGATTTCGCCAGGTATTTCGCAAATTCATATCTGGGTTGAGGCTGGATGCGCGTCAGCCGGTGGCGCTCGGTGCGCTACGTCGGCTTGGCGTCGGGGCGCGTCTTTCTCCAGCCTTCGGGTCTATCCCGTCAATCCCGATTCAATCTTGCCGGTTAACCGCACGGCAATGGTTGCATGCAATGGTCCCGCCGAGGGATCATCGGGGTGTTTGCCTTGTTCACGTCAAAAAGTGAAACGCTTTCAAGCGCCAGCCGGGACGGGATCTTGTCCGACGTGCGCAAGCGCGAGATCCTTGCCGACCTGCGCGAAGGCTTCTTTCGCGCCTGTGCCCTGGCATGCGCGGGGCTGTTCGTCTATCGCGGCCTCTATCAGGTCGTGGAGGATCCGACCCGGCTCAACGCCGCCTTGATGGCGATTTCCGAGATACTCACCTTCACCTGGCTGCTTCTGTCGCGGCGTCCGGTGACGCGTGACTGGAATCCGCTTACGGTCATCGTCTCCGTCAGCGCCAGTTTCGGGGTTGCATTGATCAGCCTTGAACCTGGCACGGCGCTCGTTCCAGTCTATATCGCCGCGCCGTTGCAGTTCGCGGCGCTGCTATTCGTCATCTGGGGCAAGATATCGCTTGGCCGTTCCTTTGCCATCCTGCCCGGCAACCGTGGCGTGATGACGGGGGGCGCCTACCGTATCGTGCGGCACCCGATTTATGCCGGCTACCTTGCCGGCCACGTGCTCTACCTGCTGTCGGCCTTTTCCTTCCACAATCTCGCGGTCTATGCGGTCATCACCTATTTGCAACTGTATCGCATCCTGCGCGAGGAGGCCCTGCTTGCGGCCGAGCCGGAATATCGCGCCTATATGGAACGGGTGCACTACAGGCTGTTCTATCGGATATTCTGAGAGCAGGACTGTCGATGAAGAGGGGCCGATCCTGTCAGGCTTGGGGATGGCCGGCAGCGCTTGCCCGGAGCGATTCATTGTTTCATGTCCTGATCTGTGAGTGATGTCCGATCTTCCGTTTTGCGCCAAGCGGAGATGTCTGTTGGCAATGACCGGAGTGACGCTTCCATGGAAAATCGTTTTATCTCTAGATAAGACACTATATCGATACACATGTATTATATTTTTATTCATTTTATAATTTCTGTTTTTTTTCATTTAACACCATCATCCTCGCAAGTATGAGATGATTTGAAACCTGATCTCCCCTGTCACGTAGTTGAATCTGCAATCGGCTGTATGCCGACTGCCTTGGCGCAACGACAACAGGAGAGTGTTATGGCTTTTACCTTCAAGACAGTCGCCAGTGTGTTGGCCGGTAGTGCAATAGTCGTCGTTCTTTCCTTGCCAGCGAATGCGGCAGGGTTGGGTGTCGGCGCCTCGGTGGGCGGTAGCGGTGGCGTCAATGCCGGTGTCGGCGCGTCCGTCGGCGGCAGTGGTGGTGTCAACGCCGGCGCCGGAGCTTCGGTTGGCGGGAGCGGTGGCGTCAATGCTGGCGCCGGTGCCAATGTCGGCGGATCGAACGGCGTCAACGCCGGATTGGGGGCCTCGGCCGGTGGAAGCAACGGCATCAATGCCGGGGCCAGTGCGAGTGTCGGCGGCACGGGTGGCGTTACTGCCGGGCTCGGCGCCAATGTCGGCGGCACGAGCGGCGTCGGCGTTGGCATCGGCGGAACCAATCCGACAACTGCGTCCAACCCAAGCAATCCGTCGAACGCGAGCCTCCCGGGTGTCGTGGCCGAGATGTCCGGCAGCAAGGTCGCGCGCATGAAGAAGCGCTGCGTCGATGTGCTCAGCAGCGAAGGCACCTATGACCGCGATCTGCGTCAGCTCTGCCTGCTGATCGCCCGTCGTTGAGGCAAAGAGCGCCAGGGAGGGAAGTGCGAAACCAGCCGTGAGGCTTGACTGCACTCTCCTGGCCTCCGGCCGGTCGGAAGCCCGCCACTCAGGCGGGCTTCCTGCGTGTCGAGCGCTTTCAATTTCCACCGGCACTTTATTGCCCGAGATTTCATTCGCCGGCGAAAATTATCTCCGAGCGGATGCCGTGCCACAATCGCGCGGAACGGTAGAGCTGCTCGAACGTTCTCGTCTTCGAAACATCGCATGCAGCGATGTTAAAACCGGCGTGGCAGCGCCTACAGGAGCGGGAAAGCCATGAGCTTAGGCACCATACTCATCATCATCCTTGTCATCGCGCTGCTTGGCGGTTTCAGCGGGCTCGGGGGCGGGCCGTTCTATGGAACTGGCTACTATGGTGGCGGCGGGCTCGGGCTTGTGCTGCTGATCATTATCGTCCTTGTCGTGCTAGGGCGGATCTAGAGGCCCGCAAGGCTTCGGATAATCGCGATCTCGTGACCACGTTCAGGTCGGAGCGCACCGGATTGTGATGAAAGCAAGCCGGCTTGTGATCCCAGATTTTTCGCGACTCTCGTATTGTGAGTTCGGTCCACACCCCCCGTGGAAACAAGAGGAGAGGGTCCCACCCCTTCATCCTCCTCCAAGGCCCGCCCCGGCATTCCGGAGCGGGCTTTTGCATTGAAGCCGAGGGAACCGGCTTGCGTCGAGACTGTGGAGTTTGCGGAAGGCTGCCCGATGCCTGCAACACTTAGAACCACATTCTGCGAAATTCGCGATGATCTTCATGTCCTGCGGCGGATGTTGGCGGCTGGCAAGCATATCGAGACATCCAGGGGATCGATGGGTTGATGGCATAGCGGAAAGCGGAGGCGATCAAGGTCATGCGGCCAATCCCCATGCATGCGAATTGGTGGGAGCCTGGAGCGCCGAAGCCCGGCGATACTCTGGTGCCCTCGGGCAGCCATCTTTTCTATTAGATCAGGATCGAGGCGATGTCGGGAAGGCAGGCCTCGTGATAGCGGTTCTTACGCCGCGCGCGGCACTCGTGAGGTGAACGTTGCCCGGGTGACCGAGACGCTTGTGCCGTTGGTGTCGCTGATGGTTTCCACCTTGGCCTCCAGCTGTTTCACCAATGCCTCGACAATCGCTGTTCCCAGTCCAGTATTCGACAAGTCGTTGGCGATTTTGCCGACGCCGTTGTCCGACACCGTCAATTTCCAGTCAGTGCCGGCGGTCTCGAAGGTAACCTGGATACGGGCGCCGGACTTTTCCTTGGGGAAGGCATATTTGATGGCGTTGAGGGCGAGTTCGGTGACGATGAGGCCGAGGCTGACGGCACGATGCGAGTCAATCCTGCCGCCCTCTGCCGTAACGGTTACCTCGATCGGCTGAGTCTCGCCGATCATTGACGAGGCGAGGCTGCCGCACAGCTTTGAAAGGTAGGAGCCGACATCGATCTCGTCGACGCCGACCGAGGTGTGGAGATGGCGTTGCACCTCGGCCACGGACAACACGCGCTGGTGGGCATCCTTGAGATGCTGGCGCGTCTCTTCCGACGTGACCGAGCGTGCCTTCAGCAACAGGATGCTGGCGATGATCTGCAGGCTGTTGGCAACCCGGTGCTCCATCTCGCGCAGCAGCACGTCCTTCTGCTGGAGCAGATCCTCGGTGCGGCGCAGCAGTTCTTCCTTTTCCCGTTCGATGA
This sequence comes from Mesorhizobium sp. HAY1-8B, assembly GCF_056868045.1. Lineage (NCBI taxonomy): Bacteria > Pseudomonadati > Pseudomonadota > Alphaproteobacteria > Hyphomicrobiales > Phyllobacteriaceae > Mesorhizobium > Mesorhizobium sp. HAY1-8B. The sequence goes on along the minus strand of NZ_CP200321.1, from coordinate 5,489,723 downwards.
CACGGCGGGCGGTAATGTCATTGAAGGCGAGAAGGATGGTTACGGCCGGGCTGTGGTCGTAAAGCACCTTGCGGGCGTTGAGCAGCATGGTGCGGCGGCCGATCCGCGGGAAATCGTGCTCCACCTCGAAACCGTCCATGGCGGCTTTCTCGGGAATGATCGTCTCCAGCAGCAGGCGAAGTGCTGGAATGTCCCACTGACCATCGCCAAGCGCGTAGAGCAGCGTGCCCTGGGTCTGTGCGGGGTCGACTTCGAATGTCTTGTAGAAGGAGCGGCTGGCGGCCAGCACGCGAAACTGCTCGTCGAGCACCAGGAATGGCTCGGTGATCGTGTTGACGATCGCCTGCGCCAGCGTCTGCGCGTCCTCGATGTTCGCAATGGGTTGAAACATGAGCAAGAAGCCAGACGAGCGGCGTTTCGCCTCTCCAAGCAAGGACTTTACACCTTTGCCTGACCGCTGTCGCGAAGTGAATCGCCAGCCACGATGACGTGATGTCCCGTGTATCGCGAAAAGGCGGGCACTCGGCCCGCCTTCGTCCGGCTGTTCGATTTAGGCGTGCGCCCAATCGTGGTGCGTCAGTTTGCGCCGCCGAGCTGCTTGGTCATCTTGCAGAAATTGTCATGCGACTTGGCAATGGCGTTGTCGCCGCATTCCTTCATCATGCCTGCGCGGTCTTCTTCTTTCATGGCCATCCAGGCGGCCTTGAATTCCTTTTCGGATTTCATCGTCTTCATGCCGGAGTCCGTATAGAAGGGGGCCATCTTCTCCGGATTGTCGAGCGCGGAGGTGTTGCCGCCAGAAGCGGCCAACGCCGAGCCAGTCATCATCGCAAGCGCCATCGCGCCCATCGTGAGCATCTTGAAGTTCATCTGGGAATTCCTCTCTGTCGAGGTCATTGGAATAAACGACCTGAAGACAAACGGTATTGAGAGAAAACAGTTCCTTCAGGCGAGCTAATATTAAAATCAGATTTTATTTCACCTGTCTGCCTGAGCGCTGCCGAATTATTCCATGTCCGGGACGTCGCCGCTGACAAACAGCGTGGTCGGCGGACCGTAGTCTCCGAGTGTCGGGTCGGCATCGCGGCTCCAGGCGATCACGCCGGCATGTTTTGCCGCCAAAGCCCTGGCCGTGCGTATGGCGCGGTCTTCGCTCTGTTGGTCAGCGGGGCCGAAGGCTGGAAACAGGTCACCGTCCTCGCCGCGATCGAACGCGACCACGACGATCAGCCTGGGATTTTTTTGCTCTGTTGAATGGGACATGTTGCTCCTTCGCCGCGCGAACGTATCACACTGCCGGCACCAGTGGTCGGTTGTCCGGCTCTCCCACCACATTTTCCGGGGCTCCCCGGAACGCGCTGCCTTCTCCAACTGCCTTGGCGCCGCATTGACACGCGTTTTGTGACCATATATTGAACAGGATTATACAGGTTCACTGAACAGGTACGCATATGAAGCGGCGCGCGGTTCAACTGTCTCCCGGCACGGGCAAGCCCGAGCAGATCGCGACCGTTCTGGAACATGAAATCCGTTCCGGTCTGCTCGGTTTCGGCGACCGCCTGCAAAGCGAAAACGAGCTCGTCCAGCGCTTCTCCGTCAGTCGCAACACGGTCCGCAAGGGCCTCGAGGAACTGTCAAGCCGCGGGCTGATCACCACCAAGGTCGGCATCGGCTCCTTCGTCACCTTTGACGGCAAGCCGGTGGACGACGCCATCGGCTGGTCGCGGGCGCTCGCGAATGCGGGTGCCAATGCCGAGACAAGGACGCTGCGGCTGGAAGTCATCGAAGACGCCGATCTCGCTGCCTTGCTGGAGATCGAAAGCCCGTTCTTCATCGCCGTCGACCGGGTGCGCACCAATGCCAGCGATGGCCATGCGATTTCCATCGAGCGCAGCCGCCTGCCGCTGTCGCCGGAACTTGAGGATGTGCCGCTGCGCGGCCTGCGCGAGGGGTCGCTGCACCAGACGCTGCGCGGCGCCGGCCTGATCCCCGACCATGGCGAGGAATGGGTGGGCATCGAGATGCTCAACGCCGAGGACGCGGCCATTCTGGGCTGCCCGCAGGGCACGCCCTTCCTGCGCGGCCGCCGGCTGACGCGTGCGGCCGACGACCGGCCGATCGAATATGTCACCAGCCTGCTCAATCCCGCGCATTTCGCGCTGCATATGAGGTTCTGAGCGATGCCGGACAACATCACGCTTGATCGCGCCATGGGCGCGCTTGTCGGCGGAGCGCTGGGAGACGCGCTCGGCATGCCGACGCAGCTTCTGTCGCCGGCCCGGATTGCCGAGCTCTACGGCCATGTCGAGGATTTCATCGCGCCCTTCGCCGATCATCCGGTGTCGAAGGGACTGCTGGCCGGCACCATCACCGACGATACGGAACAGGCGCTGCTGCTTGGCCGAATCCTGGTCGAGTCCGGCGAGCGCTTCGACCATGCGCGCTGGGTCAACGCGCTGCTCGACTGGGAGCGCGAGGTCAAGGCGCGCGGCAGCTACGATCTGCTGGGCCCATCGACCAAGCGTGCCATCGACGCCATCAACAATGGCGTGCCGGCACAAGAGGCGGGGCGCGGCGGCGACACCAATGGCGCCGCGATGCGCATCGCGCCGGTGGGCATCATGATGCCGCTGGAGCCGCTCGATGCATTCGTCGCCAAGGTGGCTGAAACCTGCCGGGCGACGCACAACACCTCGATAGCCATATCGTCAGCCGCCGCCGTCGCGGCCGCCGTCAGCCGCGGCGTGTCCGGCGGCGACTGGCGCGCCGCATCCGACAGTGGCGTCGCGGCGGCGAGGCGAGGGGCGACGCTTGGCCATTGGGTGACTGGCGGCGACATCGCGGCGCGTATCGTCTGGTCGCGGGATCTGGTGCGGGGCAAGGTGATGGGGGATGCAATCCGGCTGATCACCGATCTGGTCGGTACCGGCGTGGCCAGCCAGGAATCCGTTCCGGCGGCCTTCGCGGTGCTCGAGGTCGCCGGCGGTGACCCCTGGCAAGCGGCGGTCATCAGCGCCAATCTCGGCGGCGACACCGACACGATCGGCGCCATCGCCGCCGGCATGGCCGGCGCCTGCACCGGCTTTTCGCAATTGCCAAGGGATCGCGTCGCCGGCCTCAGGGGGATCGACATCGTGGAGGTTCGTGCGCTTGCCGCCGACCTTGTTGCGGCGCGTACGTCCAAAGACCTTGCGCCAAAAACCGGCTCCGGCAAGGACGCGGCGGCATGAGCGGGCGGCTCGTTCATATCGGCAGCGCGGTGGTCGACTATGTCTACCGCATCGACGCATTGCCGGCGCCCGGCACCGAGAAGACGGCATCGAGCTATGCCCAGGTCGCCGGCGGCGGCTTCAACATGATGGTCGCGGCCGCCCGCACCGGTATGACAGTAGTGTTTGGTGGCCAGCTCGGCAGCGGGCCGAACGGCGATTTCCTGCGTGCCGCCTTCGCAGCCGAGGGCATCGAGACGCTGACACCGCCATCATCCTTGATGGACAGCGGCAATTGCGTCGCCATGGTCTCGAGCGATGCCGAACGCACTTTCGTGTCATGGCCCGGTGCGGAGAGCATTCTCGACCTCGACATGATGGCGCCGGTATCAGTGGCTCCGGCGGATTGGGTGTTCACCTCGGGCTATACGCTGAGCTACCCGGGCAGCCGCGAGGCGCTCGCCGACTGGATCGAGGCGCTGCCGGAAAACATTCCCTTTGTCTTCGACCCGACGCCCGTCGTTTCAGACATTCCACGCCCGATCCTGTCGCGGGTGCTGGCCCGCTCGGCATGGCTGAGCTGCAACATGGCGGAAGCCGCCGAGATCGCCGGCCAGGGCGACGTCGAGACCCTCGCGGCGCGGCTGCTTGCCGATCATTGTCCAAGGGCGGCCGGTGTCGTGATCCGCTCCGCCGCCAAGGGCTGCCATATCAGGCTTGCCGACGGTTCGACGCAAACCGTTGCCGGGTTCAAGGTCGATGCCGTCGACACCAATGGCGCCGGCGACACCCATATCGGCGCTTTCGTCAGCGCGCTGGCACGGGAGGCACATCCTTTCGAGGCGGCGCGCTACGCCAATGCGGCGGCGGCCATTTCGGTGACCCGCCATGGCGGCTCATCGGCGCCGACCGATGCCGAAATCCAGACTTTCCTGAGCCAGGCCGCCGCGACCGGCACGCCGGGCCAGAACCAGAAGGCCCATCAGATAGCCTGACAAGCCCCGCCAAGCGGGCAAACAAAGAGAGGAACCAACATGCGCATGCCAAGACTGACTGCTCTCTTGACGGCGACCGCCGTCTTCACCACCGCGCTCACGCTGGCGGCAAGCGCCGCTGAAGTGCATGTGCTCAACTGGAAAGGCTACGGCGCCGATGAGCCATGGGCCGTCGAGGCCTTCGAGAAGGCGACCGGCAACAAGGTCGTCAACGACTTCTTCAATTCCGAACAGGAAATGCTGACCAAGATCCGGACCAATCCGGGCCTCTACGACGTCGTCATGATCAACGCCGCTTTCAACGACCAGGCGATGGCTGAAAAGCTGATCCAGCCGATCGACGTGTCCAAGCTGCCGAACTATGCCGACATCAGCAAGGACAAGGCGGGCTCGCCGATGCTCGACCATGACGGCAAGGTCTACGGCGTGCCGTGGGTGTGGGGGCTGACCGCACTCGCCATCAACGAAAAGTCCTTCGACAAGCCGCCGACGTCGATCGCCGAAATGTGGGACCCCGCGCATAAGGGCCGCGTCGTCATCCGCGACGACGCCGTCGAGGCGGTGCAGTTCGGTGCCATCGCCACCGGCCAGAACATCAACGACATCAAGGATATGGATGCGGTCAAGACGAAGCTCACCTCGTTGATGCCGCAGATCAAGACCTTCTGGAGCTCGGAGAACGACTGGAACCAGATGGTCGCTTCCAACCAGATCGACATCGGCACCTACTGGAGCGGCTCGGCCGACCGCGCCAAGACGCATTTCAAGCTGCCGGTTTCGCTGGTCATTCCGCAGGAGGGCGCCGTCGCCTGGCTCGATGCGTTCTCGATCCCGGCAGGTTCGAAGAATGTCGAAGGCGCGCAGGCCTTCATCAACTGGATGATCGATCCGAAATTCTATGTCGAATGGGTCACCAAGGTCGGCGCTCCAGTCTCTGCCAACACCAAGGCGGTGGAAGCGCTGCCCGAGAATGCCTTCAACCGCAAGGTCATGGGTGATCCCGAGGTTGCCAAGCGCATCCAGTTCCAGGCGCCGATCACCGACGCGCAGCGCGAGGCCTATCTGGCGCTTTGGCAACAGCTCAAGGTCGACGTGAAGTAGGCTTACGTCCGGACCAGTCGTCGGTTCGCGCCGGCTGGTCCTTCAATCCTGGGGAGGAGGCTTATCATGGCAGCGCAGAGTGCGCCGCGCAGCGGGCTGAGATCGGCCCTGCCGCTGCTGGCGCCGGCCTATCTCTGGCTGACGGTGGCGATCTTCCTGCCGCTCTCGGCCATGGTCTTCTTCTCCTTCATGACCGACCTGCCGCTGACGGGGAAGCCTTGGGCTTTCACGCTTGGCAATTACGCTGCCTTCTTCTCGCAGAGCCTCTATCTGACGCTGCTGCTCGCTTCGCTCAGGCTCGGCCTGGAAGTGACGCTGTGGTGCATCGTCATCGGCTATCCCGCCGCCTACGTGCTGGCCAAGGTGCTGAAGGGCCGCAGCCGCGAAGCGATCTTCCTGCTGGTCATCCTGCCCTTCTGGTCGAACGGGCTGGTGCGGATCTTCTCCTGGGCGATGGTTTTGCGCGAGGGCGGCATCCTCGACACGGCGCTCAACGCGGTGTTGCCGTTCAAGATCAATATCGATCTGATGTATTCCTATCCCGCCGTCATCATCGGCCTGGTGCACTCCTACGTGCCCTACATGGTGCTGACCTGTTATCTCACCTTGCAGGCGATCGACGATTCGCTGATCGAGGCCGGTCGTTCGCTCGGTGCCTCGCGGCTGCAGGTGCTCAAGCGGGTGATCATCCCGCTGTCGATGCCCGGTCTGGTGGCGGGGGCCGCGCTCATCTTCGTTCCCGTCGTCGGCTCGTTCATGGAGCCGCGTATCCTTGGCGGGCGCACCGGCACCTTCTACGGCACCGTCATCGAGGACCAGTTCGTCGCCGTGTTCAACTGGCCGCTAGGCGCGGCACTGTCCTTCATCCTCCTGGCCGTCGTGCTGGTCATCCTGGCAATTGCCTCACCAGTGCTGCGGAGGGCCGCGTGATGATGACGACACGCATCCTCGAATGGTTCGGCCGGATCTATATCTTGTTGCTGCTTGCCTTCCTCTATCTGCCGATCATTATCATGGCGCTGATGTCGTTCAACGTCTCGCCCTTCTACCAACTGCCGTTCGAGTGGACGACGGAATGGTACGCCTCGCTGTGGCAGAACGACCAGCTGATCGCGGCCACCTGGAACAGCCTCGAGATCGCAATCATCACCACGCTCATCAGCGTGGTGCTCGGCTCGGCGGCGTCGCTGGCGCTTTTTCGCTATGAATTCCGCGGCAAGAAGGTGCTGCAGGCACTGCTCTTTCCGCCTATCGCCATTCCGTGGCTGATCACCGGCACGGCGATGCTGATCTTCTTCTTCGGCGTCGGCATCGGGCGCGGTCTGTTCGCCATTCTGCTCGGCCATGTCGCGCTGGCGCTGCCCTATGTCATCGTCGTCGTCTCGGCCCGGCTGCAGACCTTCGCGCCGGAACTGGAAGAGGCGGCACGCTCGCTCGGCGCCAACCAGTGGCAGGTGACCAATCGCGTCACGCTGCCCTGGATCATGCCGGGCGTCATCGCCGGTGGGCTGTTTGCTTTTGCCGTGTCGTTCGACCAGTTCGTCGTTTCCTACTTCCTCTCGACACCCGGCCAGACGACGCTGCCGGTCGAAATCTACGCCGCGATCCGCAAGGGTTTCACGCCCGAGATCAACGCGGTCTCGACCATCATCATTGTCGTGTCCATGGCGCTCATGCTGCTCACGGCGCGCTTCTTCAAATTCGGCGGAGAGAAATAATGGCTGGCGTGCAGGTCGCGAACGTCTCCCGCAGCTTCGGCGCGCACAAGGCGCTGGACAATGTCTCCATCGATTTCGCCGATGGCGGCTTCTATGCGCTGCTCGGACCGTCGGGCAGCGGCAAGACCACACTGCTCAGACAGATCGCCGGTTTCGACTTTCCCGACTCCGGCCGTATTTCCATCGGCGGCGAGAGCGTCGAACGCGTGCCGGTCGAGAAGCGCCGCATCGGCATGGTGTTCCAGAACTATGCGCTGTTTCCCAATATGAGCGTCGCCGACAATGTCGCCTTCGGCCTGTCGGTGCGCGGCGAGGCCAAGGCTGTGATTGCCACCGAAGTGCAGCGCGCGCTCGACCTCGTGCAATTGGGCAAGCTCGGCGGCCGGCGTCCGCACCAACTCTCCGGCGGCCAGCGCCAGCGTGTTGCATTGGCGCGCGCCATCGTCACCAAGCCGCGCGTGCTGTTGCTCGACGAGCCGCTCGGCGCGCTCGACAAGGCGCTGCGCGTCGACATGCAGATCGAGTTGAAACGCATCCAGCGCGAGATCGGCATCACCACCATCTTTGTCACCCACGACCAGGAAGAAGCGCTGACGATGAGCGACCGCATCGGAATACTGCGCGACGGCAGGCTCGTGCAGGAAGGGCCGCCGGAGGAAATCTACGACCGGCCGAAAAGCGAATTCGCCGCCACCTTCCTCGGCGACGCCAACATCTTTCGCGGGGACTCGACCGGCAACGGCATCCGCCTGCCGGACGGCACGGCGATCGCCGCTGGCGTGGGCCTGACGCTTGCCGCCGGCGCCAAGGCGAGCTGCGCCGTGCGGCCCGAGCGAATTCGCATTGCCACTGATGGCGGGGTCTCCGATGCGGCCGATGCGAATATGCTGAAGGGCCAGGTGTCCAAGCGCATCTTCGCCGGCAACAACAGCACCTACTTTGTCGAGCGCGCCGGCCAGACGTTGAAGGTCATCGTGCAGAACACTGGCGCTGAGAGGCTGGCGGAGGGGCAGGATGTGGTGCTGCGCTGGTCGCCGGAAAGCACGGTGTTGATCGCTGCGGGTTGATGCGCCGGGGTCTTGCCAGACTGTTCCCAATCAGGGACAGCATAGGCAGGCAAGAGCCTGGAGCATGCCGATGACCTTGGAACTGACCCCGCAGGACCGATCCATGCTCGATGGCGGACAAGGCCCATCCGCGGCCGCCGCCATGAAGATCCTCATCGCCTTTTCCAACGCGATCGGCGCGCGCGGCCTGCTCGACATTTCGGGTGCCCATATCGATGGCTGCCTCTATCACGGCAAGGCCGGGCTCGATTTCGTCGAACGGCTGGTCGAGGGCGGCGGGCGCGTGCAGGTGCCGACGACGCTGAATGTCGGCTCATTCGACCTCATCCATCCGGGCATGGTGAAGATGCCGGGGGCGCAAGAGGTGCCGGCGCGGCGGCTGATGAAAGCGCATCTGGAACTGGGCTGCCAGGCGACCTTCACCTGTGCGCCTTACCAGACCCGGTTTCGGCCTGAATTCGGCCAGCAGATCGCCTGGGGCGAATCCAACGCCATCGTCTTCGCCAATTCGGTGATCGGCGCGCGCACCAACCGCTATGGCGATTTCATCGATCTGTGCTGCGCCATGACCGGACGCGCGCCCGCCTGGGGCCTGCATCTCAGCGAAAACCGGCGTGGCCGCATCCTATTCGAACTGGACATCGCTGAGGCCGAACCAAGCGACAGCCTGTTCGTCGGCGTCGGGCTGATCATCGGGCAAGCCAGTGGCGACCGCGTTCCGGTCATATCAGGTCTACCGAAGCCACGCGACGAGGATCAGTTGAAGGCGCTGGGCGCGGCCGCCGCTACGACGGGTGCCGTGGCGCTGTTCCATGCGGTGGGCATCACGCCGGAAGCGGGGACGCTCGACGAGGCGTTGCACGGCCACACACCGGAAGAGACGATCATCGTCACCCGCGCCGATATCGATGATGCGCTGGCCAGGCTGTCGATGGTGCCGGACGGAGCGCCGCTGGCGGCCGTGTCGCTCGGCACGCCGCATTTCTCGCATGAGGAATGGATGCGCCTGTTGCCGGTGCTGCGCGAGGCATCCCCTGGCAAGGGCATCCCGATCTATGTCAACACCGGGCGCGCGACGCTGACGCGGCTGCAGGAGGAAGGCGCGCTTGCCGGCATGGAGGCATTCGGCCTGATCCCGGTCGCCGACACCTGCACCTATGTCACCGCGATTCTCGAGCGGCTCGACGGCGTGGTGATGACCAACTCCGGCAAATGGGCGCATTACGCGCCGGGCAATATCGGCGTGACCGTCGCCTTCGCCGACATGAGGGATTGCATCCGCTCCGCCGCGGTCGGCCATGTCGTGAGGAGTGGTTCATGACGCGATCGGTTGCAACGGGAGCTGTCGAATGGCCGGGCGCTTTCCAACTCGCCGGCGAGGCCGAAGGCCTGGCTTTGGTGTTTTCGCAGCCGCTCAGTTTCTGGGGCGGTATCGACGCCGAGACCGGCGACATCATCGACCATTCGCATCCTGGCCTTGGCCAGAACGTGGCCGGCAGGATCCTGGTCATGCCGAGCGGGCGGGGGTCGTCGTCTTCGTCGTCTGTCCTGGCCGAAGCGATCCGCCGCGACACTGCGCCGGCTGGTATCCTTCTGCAGCGGCCTGACCCGATCCTGGCAGTGGGCGCAATCGTGGCGGAGTTTCTCTACGACATTCACATGCCGCTGGTCGTCTGCGACATTGCGAGGATTGTTTCCGGCGACGGGATCGCAATCGACGTTGGTCAGGACGGGGGGGCGGTCGTCAGAGTCTACCCTGCCATGAGCCCCGCAGCCCCGCGCCGCCAATAGGCCGCTGCCAGCGTCCGGTCTCGGCCCAAACCCAGCGTGTCGCGCCAATATTCGCGCACGATCCTGGCGGCACCCGCTTCCGCCGCGAACCAGCCGAAGGTCGAGCCGTCCTGCGGCCATGCCACCGAGCGGACGGCTTCGGCGAGCAGCTTGTCCTCGCCCGCCGGCACACCATCCCTTGTCAGCCAGTGCAGTTCGATGCCGGTGGCGTTGTCGATCTTCTGCTTCTCGCGCTCGTCGGCGATTTCGACAAAGGCGACGCCCCTGGTTTGCGCCGGCAGCGTTTCCAGCAGCCGCGCCAGCGCGGGAAGACCGGTTTCGTCTGATCCCATGACATACCACTCAGCCTGCCGCACGGGGCGGCCGACCGGTCCCATGACGCCGACCTTCATCCCGGCTGCCGCCTGCATGGCCCAGGCCGAGCCGACGCTGTCACCGGGATGGACGAGGAAATCGACATCCATGATGCCCTTGGCGACGTCGAGGGCGCGGATGGTGTAGACGCGCGCCACCGGGCGCCGGTCGTCAGCTGGCCAGACCGGTAGGCCATTGTCACCGAGCATCGGCCACAGCGGATCGGGCACGTCCCCGGTTGGGAACAGCATGCGGATATGCATGCCGCCGAATTTGGCGAAACGACCGAGGTCCTGGCCGGCAAGGCGGATGCGGCGCATATGCGGGGTGAGGTCACGAACCTCAATTACCGTCATCTCGCGGAACTGGGCGAGGCTGGTTTCGCCAGAGAGATCGCCGGTCCAGACGATCTCCGGGTTTTCTTCCTTGGCGTAAACCTGGACCGCCGTGGCGAGCAGGTCCTTGATGCGGGCGAGCCCATCACGGTCGGGCGCGTTGGCCCGCATCACCAACTGCTCCATGTCGATGGAGGCACCGCCAAAGGCGAAGCGGAAATCGATGCGCCCGCCATGATGCGAGGCATCGGCCTCGAAGCTCCGCAGCCTGTCGCTGATGCTGTCCATGTAGTCCGGCAGGCGCCGCAGCTTGAGCCGCGCCTCGCAGGCAAGTTCATGCACCGGTGCTTCGCTCATTGTCATCCTCCTATTCTGCCGGTGAGGGCCAGCTTGAAGGTCCGGCCCTTGCCCTGTTCCGTTGCAGCCGTGGTCGACCATGCGCTTTGCGGGTCGGTGTAGGCGGTGTTGAAGACGTTATCGACGCCGAAATCGAGCTTGAGATTGTCGTTGATGGTCCAGTTGGCGAAGACGTTGACGAGGTCGAAACCGTCGTCGACCACCGGCACGGCGTTGGGATTGGTGCGGCTGGTGCGGGTGATCTTGCCGACGCTGAGATATTGCGCGCCAACGGTGAGCTGGTCCTCCAGCATGCGCAAGCCGATCGTGGCCGAGAAGCGGTCGAGCGGCGTGTTGTTCAAAGCCTGGCCGGAATAGACCCCGCTGACGACCTTGGCGTTGATCAGCGCGCCCGCGAAGTTCACGAAACCCCAGTTATAGTCGTAGACCATCTCGGCCTCGACACCCCTGAGGCGCGCGTCGCCGATGTTGATTGCCGTGCGCGGCAGGACGGTAAGGTCGACGTCGATGTAGTCCTCGACATCGGTGTGGAAGACGTTGACCTTGGCGCGCAGCCGGTCGCCCGCCGTCAGCACATCGTCGTACTTCACGTTGATGCCGGCCTCCCAGTTCTTCGCCGTTTCGGGCTGCAGCAGGAGATTGGGCCGGTAGCTGTCGGCGCCGCCATGCGCGCCGCCGCCACGGAAGACATCCTGCAGGCCCGGCGCCCGGTAGCCCTCGGAATAGGTGCCGTAGAGCTGGAAGCCTTCGAATGGCGTGACACCGACGGTCAGGCGAGGCGACCAGCGGTCGCCGGAGATCGACGCCTGTTCCGGTGGCACGGAGCGGGTCTCGCCGTCGAGCTGGTAGCCGTCATAGCGCAGGGCCGTGATCACCTGCAGCCAGTTCTGGTAGTCGCCCTGCCATTGCAGGAAGCCGCCATAGCCCTGCTGTTCGCCGGCGCCGAAATGCGCGGCTTCCGAGGAGGCCTCGAGATAGTAATAGTCGAGCCCATAGGTCAGCGTGTGGGCGATGCCCCGGGCGTCGAAGCGCGAGGAGTTCTTCACGTTGAAGCCTGATGTCGCGACATCATAGAAGCGGAAGTTGCCGATCGCCGAGATGGGCCAGACCTGCGTCTGCTCGGCGCGGGTGCGGTTGTGATAGGCACTGGCGCTGAGGTCGATCAGGTCGTTGTCGTCAGGCTTCCAGGTGTAGGCGGCGGTGTAGGTCTGGTTGGTCGTGTTGGTGTCGTAGCGGCTCAGTGTCGGCGAGGTCGAGCCGCTCGAACCGGTGATCTGGTCGTTGTAGCGCTGCAGGATGGCGCCGAGCTTCAGCTCATGGCCGTCGGCCGGACGCAGCGTCGTCTTCAGATAACCGCTTGTCACGCGCTCGCCGGTCCATGGCACGGTGTCGCCATTGCCGTCGGTGTAGCTGTCGCGGTCGCGATAGATGAGGTTGCCGATGATGTCGGCATCGTCGCTGAATCGGTAAGCGCCGGTGGTGCTGGTGGTGAAGCCGTCGCCATTGTCCTCATAGCCGAGCTTCTCGCTCAGTGCCCAACTCTCCTGCGGCTTGAGAAAATCGCCGGCGTCCTTGGTCTCGAAGGAGACGACGCCACCGATGCCGCCCGAACCATAGGCGTTGGACACCGGGCCGCGAATGACGGTGGCTTCCTTGATCAGGTCCGGCTCGACATAGAACGAGCCGGAGCCATGGCCGACGCGCCAGTAATCCTGGCGGGCGCCGTCAAGCGTGACGACAACGCGGCCATACTGTTCCAGGCCGCGAATGTTGATGGCGGTGGCCGGGTCGTCGCCATTCATCGAGGCGGCGACGCCGGGCGTGGTGCGGAAAATGTCGGCGGCGGTGTCGGGCTGGATGCGGTCGAGCTCATCCTGGTCGACGGCGCTGATGGCGGCCATCGATTCGATGACGGCGGTCTTGATCATCGTCGCCGAGATGGTGATCACGTCGAGCATGGTCGCAGGCTGGCTCTGCTTGGCAGTGGCCGGCGCCAGGCGGTCGCTCTTGGTGGCGGCCTTTTTCTCCTGTTCCTGCGCGTTGGCAAAAGGCGCGGCGCAGAGGCCGAGCACGAAGGCGAGCGCGGTGCTGGCCATCAAGGTCGTGTTTGTTGTCGTTGTCATGCAAGCCCCCAAGCAAATGCAAACTGCTGGCGGTGGCCGAACGGCCCTGGCTGGCATGATTGGAATCCCTCGACTCTAGCGGTCGGGCACGGGTCACATATTAAAACATGATGACATGAGTCAACTTTAAATTTATAGGCCAAACTAGTCATCGAAAAGGCAAATGGACAGGAGTGAACGATGCAGGGCAGCGTAGGCGAGGGCAGGCGGAGTCCGTGGTTCCGGCCGGGCAGGACCCTGGCGGTGCTGTTTCTGGCGCTGTCGGTGCTGGCACCGTCCTGCGGCTTCAAGGCGCTGGCCGCCGAGAACGTTGTCGATGCGCTGGGGCGAACTGTCGCGCCGGGGCCGGCAACGAGAATCCTGACGCTTGGCTCCGATGTCACCGAGATCGTCCATGCGCTCGGCGCCGGCGAGCGCGTCATCGCGGTCGACCGGGGCAGCAAATATCCGCCCGAGGTGACTGAGAAGCCCAATGTCGGTTATCGCCGCCAGCTTTCGGTGGAAGGGCTGGCGGGCCTGCGTCCCGATCTGATCCTGGCGGCCGAGGACAGCGGGCCGCCGGAAGCGATGGAGGTGCTGAAATCGCTGGCGATCCCGATCGTCTTCATCCCGCAAGACAACACGCCAGAAGGCATCGAACGCAAGATCACGCTGATCGCCGCCTCGCTCGGGCTCGAGGACAAGGGCAGAGCGGTTTCCACCGAAATGCTCGCCGCCTTCCGGACCGCCGCCGAGCTGTCCGCGAAAATCCCGCTGGAGCGGCGCAAGAAGGTGGTGTTCTTCCATGGGCTGGTGAAGTTGAGCGCCGCCGGCGCCGGCACCTCGGCCGACGCCATCATCCGCTATGCCGGCGGCCTCAATCCCATGGATGTCGTGCAAGGCTACAAGGCCGCCTCGGAGGAAAAGCTGGTGGAGATGGCGCCCGATGTGATCCTGATGATGAGCGACGGCAAGGGCGGGCCGACGCCGGAGCAGGTCTTCTCAAACCGGGCATTGGCGGCTACGCCCGCGGCGGCCAACAAGGCACTGATCGTGCTCGACGGCGCCTACATGATCGGCTTCGGCCCGCGCACATCGGACGCGATCCGCGACCTGGCGAAGGCGCTTTATCCGGAAGGTGATGCCCGCACCGACCCTTGATCAGCAGATGACGCCTCATTCGCCGGATCTCTGGCTTTTGAAAGGTTCGATCGACTACGGCAAATGGGTCGACAAGAGTTTTGTCGACGCCGCCGAAGCCCAGCTGGCCGCCGTCCAATAATTGTAACCCAGACATTCATGAGGTCGCGCCAACCAGGCGCGACCGTCGTTTCCGGCAGCAGTTCGTCTGCCCGGTGATCTTGTCGCCGATGGCGGCGGTGATGGGAATTGATGGTGCTGGCCTTGGCTGACCGGCAAGCCATGGCGCTATATGCTGTCCTCCAGGGAGGAATGGATGGCAGGCACGGATCTCGAACCAGATGTGAAGGTTCGCAGCAGGGAATACCGGATCGGCTGCGTCGGCGCGGGCATGATCATGGCGGAATGCCATCTGGCCGCCTATGCGCAGGCTGGTTTCCCGGTGGTGGCGATCGCCTCGCGGACGAAGGCCAGCGCCGAGAAGGTGGCCAGGCGCTGGGATATCCCCGTCGTTCACGACACGCCCGAGCAATTGATCGAGGATTCCGAGGTCGAGATTGTCGACCTTGCCTTTCCGCCGGACCAGCAGCCGGCTCTCATCCGTCACGCGCTGAGGCAGCCCCACATCAAGGCGATCCTGGCGCAGAAGCCGCTCGCGCTGTCGGTTGAGGAAGCCGTCAAGCTGCGCGACGAGGCGGCCAGGTCCGACAAGATTCTCTCGGTCAACCAGAATATGCGCTACGACCAGTCGATGCGCGTGCTGAAGCAGATCATCGACAGCGGCGCGCTGGGCGACATCGTCTTCGCCCAGATCGACATGCATGCCATCCCGCACTGGCAGGCTTTCCTTGCCGATTACGACCGGCTGACGCTCGCCAATATGAGCGTGCATCATCTCGACGTGTTGCGCTTCCTGTTCGGCGATCCCCAGGAAATCACGACGCTGACACGCAAGGATCCACGCACGGCCTTCGATCATTCCGACGGCATCACCGTGTCGACTTTGCGCTTTCCTTCCGGGGTGCTCGCCGTTTCGCTGGAGGATGTCTGGTCCGGTCCGCGTGAGCAGGGCTATCGTGACGACCAGCACATCAACTGGCGTGTCGACGGCACCAGGGGGGTCGCCAAGGGCACGATCGGCTGGCCGACGGGCGTCGCTTCGACGCTGACCTATGCCTCGACGGAGACGACGGGCGGCGAATGGGTGAGCCCCAGCTGGGACACGATGTGGTTTCCACACGCCTTCATCGGTGTGATGGAGCAGCTGCAATATGCGGTGAAGACCGGCACGCCGCCGGCCCTTTCGGTTGCCGACAACGTCAAGACCATGGCGCTGGTCGAGGCCGGCTATCGCTCGATGGCGGAAGGCCGCACCGTCCGGCTTTCTGAAATTCCGACCAACTGAAATACGGACCGCGTAAAAAGCGTGGCGGCTGAATCGCTTACCGGGAGGAGTTCACATCATGATGCAGGCAGGGATATTTACCGGCTACTTTCCCTACGAGCTCGACGAGGCTGCCAGGCGCATCCGCGCGCTCGGCTTCAATACCGTGCAGCTCGACATGCATTTCCGGGATATCGATCTCACCGCCGGGCAGATCACACGGGACAAGGCCAGAAAAGTGCGCGACACGTTCCGCGATCACAATCTGCCGGTGTGCTGCATTTCCGGCTACACCAACATCATCCATCCCGACAAGGCCGAGCGCGAGAAACGCGTAGGCTATCTCAAGGAAATCATCCGCAACGCACGCGAATTCGGTTCGCCCTACGTGATTTCTGAGACCGGAACCTACAACACCGAGTCCGACTGGGTGCATGATCCCAGGAACAAGACCGAGGAGGGTTTCGAGGAATGCCGCAAGGTGATTTCGGATCTTGCCCAGACCGCCTATGACCATGGCGCGGTCTTCCTGCTTGAAACCTATGTCAACAATGTCGTGGGTTCGGTCGAGGAGACGGTGAAGATGTTCGCGCAGGTCGACCATCCGGGCCTCGGCCTGCTGATGGACCCGACCAATTACTTCGAAGCGCACAACATCGATCGCATGGACCAGGTGCTGAACCAGGTGTTCGACACGCTGAGCGACAAGATCCGGATCGCGCATGCCAAGGATGTGAAGCGCTCGGGCAGCGACAAGACGGAGAAGCATGCCGACATCGGCGATGCAGACGCGCATGAGGGACTGACGTTCCGTGGCGTCGGCGAGATCGAGCTGCCGGCGCCTGGCCTCGGCTCGCTCAACTATGATCTTTATCTGAGGCGGCTCAGCGAAAAGCACCCGAACATCCCTGTCATCATCGAGCATCTGACCGAGGATGACGTGCCGCGCGCGAAAACATTCCTCGACGGAAAATTCCGCGCCAACGGTCTCTAAGTCCAAAGAGATAGAGCAGGATGTCGTCCAACAACCGCTTCACACTTTTCGGCATCATGCTCTCGAGGCGACGATGACGACGATGGCAAAAAAGCGCGATTACAGCCTGGTCGGCGAAAGCACACGCAGGGCGATCGAGACCGGCCTGGCCTCGGCCGAATGGTACCACACCGACGTGCCGCGCAAGGCGATGAAGGAACTGATGCAGCGCTCGGACGGCCCGGCGATCCGCGACACGGTGATCTGGCTCGCTGTCATCGTGGGCTCGGCCGCCGGCATTGTCTGGTTCTGGGGTTCGTGGTGGGTGGTGCCGTTCCTGTTCGTCTATGGCGTGCTCTACGGCTCGTCGAGCGACTCGCGCTGGCACGAATGCGGCCACGGCACGGCCTTCCGCACGCGCTGGATGAACGATGTGGTCTATCACATCGCCTCCTTCATGCTGATGCGCAATCCCGTGCAATGGCGCTGGAGCCATGCCCGCCACCACACCGACACCATCATTGTCGGCCGCGACGCCGAGATCGCCGTGATGCGTCCGCCGGATTTGTTGAAGGCGGCGCTCGCCTTCACCGGCATTCTCGATTTCCGCTATTCGCTGCCGACGCTGGTGCGCCAGGCCTTCGGCACGCTGTCGGCGGAGGAGAAGAGCTACATCCCCGAAATGGAACAGCACAAGGCCGTGGTCGCTGCTCGCTGGCACGTGGCCATCTATGTGGCGACGATCGCTCTTGCGATCGCGCTGAGGTCATGGATACCGCTGGTGCTGATCGGCCTGCCGCGCCTTTACGGCACCTGGCACATGGTGACGACCGGCCTGCTGCAGCATATCGGCCTTGCCGACAATGTCGTCGACCACCGGCTCAACACGCGCACCGTCTACATGAACCCGATCAGCCGGTTCATCTACTGGAACATGAATTACCATGTCGAGCATCACATGTTCCCCATGGTGCCGTATCACGCGCTGCCCAGGCTGCACGAGCTGATCAAGCACGATCTGCCGGAGCCGAACCCATCGATGTGGCATGCCTATCGCGAGGTCTGGCCGGTTCTGCTCAGGCAGCTGAAATACGAGGATTTTTACCTCAAGCGCGAATTGCCGCCGACGGCCAGGCCCTATCGCGGCGAGTTCCACGAGGTCGATATGTCGGCAGCCGCCGAATAGCGATCGCGAGTGTTGGCAGGAGACTGAGATGGCCGATTGGGTTGAAGCGTGCGCGGTGGATGACGTCGAGGAGGAAGATGTCATCCGCTTCGACCATGGCGGCCGCACCTTCGCGGTCTACCGCTCGCCGGATGATGAGTTCTTCGCCACCGACGGCTATTGCACGCATGAGAAGGCGCATCTGGCCGACGGACTGGTGATGGACGACATCATCGAATGCCCCAAGCATAATGGCCGTTTCAACTACAAGACCGGCCAGGCCAAGGGCGCGCCGGTCTGCGTCAATCTCGTGACCTATCCGGTGAAGATCGAGGCCGGTAAGGTGATGATCCAGATTTGACGCGCGGCAACCGACCCAGCACATGGCAAGCGTTAGAGGGGATGTTTTAATGAGCCGAAAGAGACCGACCGTCGCCGATCTGCGCGCCATGAAGGGCAAGCGCCAGCTGACCATGCTGCGCGTGCTGACGCTTGACGAGGCGGAGGCCGCCGAACGGGCAGGGGTCGACATTGTCTCGGTGCCGCCCGAACTGGTGCTCAACCCGCAATATCGCGATGCCGCACCCAGCCTGTTCACCATGCCGGGCGAAAACTTCTTCGAGATCGGCACGGCGGACGATTTCCTGCGCTGGGCGTTCCGGCTCTACAAGGCCGGTGCCGACGCGGTCTATTGCAGCGCCGGCTATGCCACGATCAGGCGCATGGCGGATGACGCCATACCTGTCATCGGCCATGTCGGCCTCATTCCATCCCGCGCCACCTGGACCGGCGGCTTCAAGGCGGTCGGCAAGACCGCCGATACCGCTCTCCAGGTCTTCGAAGCGGTAAAGCAACTGGAGGCTGCCGGTGCCATCGGCGCGGAGATCGAAGTCGTGCCGGTGGAGGTGGCCAAGGCGATCTCGGAGCGGACCTCGCTGATCATGCTGTCGATGGGGGCGGGCACCGGCTGCGACGCGCAATATCTGTTCGCCGAGGATATCCTTGGCCAGAACCGGGGCCACATGCCGCGCCACTCCAAGGTCTATCGCAATTTCGCCGCCGAATATGACCGGCTGCAGGCGGAGCGGGTGGCGGCATTCTCCGAATATGTCGCCGACGTCAACAGCGGCGCCTATCCCGAGGACAGGCACATCGTGCACATGGACCCGGCCGAGCTCGGCCTGTTCATGAAAAGGGTAGACGCAAAGAGCTGATTATTCGGTTTCCTGGCTGACCATCGCAGCGCCTTGCCACGCTCCATCGGCGAGCATGGCGTGGAGCAGCTCGGCGTCGGTTCCCAGCGGCCGGTCGTCTTTCAGCATCGATACATGCGCGCGCACCGCCGCATAGATCGAGCCAGTCCGTGGCCCCAGCGTTGACCCTTCACGCAGGTCGACGGCCTGGGCGGCGGCCATCAGCTCGAAGGCTATCAGCCGCCGCCACAGCGCGATCATCCCGGCGCATTTCGCAACGGCGAGGGGTGACTGGGTCGCATGGTCCTCGACGCCTTCCGATACCGGCAGGAAGTCGAGCATCACAGGATTGGCCTTGTGGCGAATGGCGGCCAGGATCGATGTCGCCGTCTTCTGCAGGGGCACGAAGCCGGCCGACGCGCCGCCGACCGGCGACAGATACTTCGCCAGGCCGTTGCGTCCCGAGCCGGTGAGCTGAATGAAGCGGGCGACGCTCGCGGCGGCGCATTGCGCGATCGCAAGGCTGAGCGTCTCGAAAGCGAGCGAAAGGGCGGCCGTGTGGAAATTGCCGGTCGACAGCACGAGTTCGTCATCGCCCAGCACCAGCGGGTTGTCGGCGGCGGCATTGAGCTCGATCTCGACGGCACGTTTCGCCTGGCCGATCGCCTCGATCAGCGCGCCGTGGATCGACGGCATGCAGCGGATCGACAGCGGGTCCTGCAGGGTGGTCGGCGCCGGCGGCTCGTCGCGGGCCAGCAGATCGTGCAGTACCTTGGCGGCCTCCTGTTGGCCGGCCGCCGGGCGTGCCATGTGCAGGCGCGGATCGAGGATGGTGCGGTTGGCGCCAAAACCTTCCATGGTCAGCGCGCCGGCCTGCTGCTGCTGGGCCAGCGCCGACAGCGCGTCAGTTATCGCAAGCGCGCCGCTGCCGGAAGAGACCGCCGAAGCGTTGATCAGCGACAGCCCGTCCTTGGGTGCCAGGCTGATGGGTGCGAGGCGGCCCATCATCAGCGCCTTGGCCGCCGGCATGCGACGGCCCTGATAGTCGACTTCGCCTTCGCCGATCAGGACACGGGCAAGCGCCGTCATCAGGACGAGGTCGCCGGCGCCGATCGAACCGAGAGACGGCATCACCGGATGGACACCGGCATTGAGCACGTCGGCCAGAGCGACGAAGACAGCGGGCGAGAGGCCGGAGCCGCCGGCCGACAGCATCGCCAGGCGGGCGACCATTGTTGCCCGCACCGCCTCAACCGGCAGCGCCTCGCCGACCGCGCCGCTGCGCCCTTCCAGCAATTGGCGCTGGAAGGCACTGGCGTCGCCCTCGACCGCCGTGCCGAGATTGGCGCCGAGCCCGGTGTTCAGCCCGTATATGGGCTGGCCGGAGGCAGCGGCCTGGTCGAGCACTTTTCGTGCCTTGTCCAGCCTGCCGAGGACATCGGATCCGATCTCCACCTTGCGGGCTTCGCGGGCGACGGTGGCGATATCGCCGACACTGACGGCGGCTCCGGTGAGGACGAGCGCGCTCATGCGAAACGCAGCCTCTGGCCGACGCCTTTTTCTCCTGCCTTGGCCAGCATAGCCTTGCCGAGCGCAATGTCGGACAACGACAGGCCGCGGTGCCAGAACAGGATGGTTTCGTCGTGGCTCTGCCGGCCCGGCTTGAGGCCGGCGGCGATCTGGCCGAGCTCGGCATGCAGCGTCTTTTCGCTCAGCCGTCCGGTTTCGACATGGGCCCGCAGCGAGCCGAACTTGCCGCCCTTGCACTGGCCCCAGTCGTCGACCACCATCTTCTGCATGATGTCGGTCAGCGACAGCTCCACCGCGCTCATCGTGCCATAGGGCACGACAAGGGCGCCGGGCCTGATCCATTCGGTCTTGAGCAGCGGCTGAGGCTCCGGCAGCCGTGAGGCCTCGACAACGATGTCGGCACCTTCGATGCAGGTCTTCCAGTCGGCGACCGCCGTCACTTTCTTGCCGAGGTCGGCGGAGAGCCTGGCGGCAAAGCCGTCACGGCTTTCCGGGCGGCGCGAATGGACGCGGATCTCGTCGAAGTCGAAGAGATGGTCAAGCAGGCGCACGTTCCAGTAGGCGGTGCCGCGCGCGCCGATATGGGCGAGCACCTTGGAGTTCTTGCGTGCCAGATGCTTCGCGCCGATGGCGGTGACGGCGCCGGTGCGCATGTCGGTGATGACGGTGGCATCGAGGATGGCACGCGGCGTGCCGGTGCGCGGATCGAACAGGTTGAGAATGCCGAATTCAGAGGGCAGGCCATGCAGATAGTTGTCGACATAGTCGCCGACGATCTTCACGCCCGCCGCGTCGAGTGGCGCCACGTAGCCGCGCAGGACGTTGAAATGGCCGTGGAAGGATGGGTCCGGTTCCAGGTGGACACGCGGCTCGATCACGGTCTGGCCCTTGCCCTGAGCGACCAGGCCGGCCTCGACGGCGGCAATGATTTCGCCGTCGGTCATGGCAAGCGCATCGATGTCAAGAGCATTGAGATAGTCGATGTAGATGGGCTTCATTCTATGCGCGCCCTTTCCTCGGTCGCCCCGCTCATCCCATAGCAGGCCGCGAGGCGACACGAAAGTTTGTTGCGCTGGCTATGGACGCAGTCGGTCAAATGCTGTTCAACCCGGTCTCGACATGACTGCCATTCCCGAAACTGAAACCTTACCGGCAACGGCCACCAGTGCGCGGCGCGTGGCCCTGATCGTCGCCATCGCCTTCTTCATGCAATTGCTGGATTCGACGATCATCTCAACCTCGTTGCCGCAGATGGGTGCCTCCTTCGGCGTGCCGGCGGTGGCGATGAGCATCGGCATCACGGTCTACATGCTGACAATGGCTGTTTTCGTGCCGCTGTCTGGCTGGCTTGCCGACCGGTTCGGCGCGCGCAACATTTTTCTCGTGGCGATAGCGCTGTTCACGCTGGCCTCGCTCGCCTGCGGCTTTTCGGAAAACCTGACCCAATTTGTCGCTGCTCGTGCCGTGCAAGGGCTGGGCAGCGCGCTGATGACGCCGGTCGGCCGCATTCTTGTCCTGCGCAATGCGTCGAAGTCCGAGCTGCTGAACGCCACCGCGCTGATCACCTGGCCGGCGCTGTTCGCGCCCGTGGTCGGGCCGGTGCTCGGCGGTTTCATCACCAGCTACCTGTCCTGGCACTGGAATTTCTTCATCAATGTACCGCTTGGGCTGATCGGGCTGGCGCTGGTCGCCCGCTTCATTCCGGGCGACCGGGAAGCCGATCCCAAGCCGCTCGACTGGCCGGGGTTTTTCCTGACGTCGCTCGGGCTCGCCTGCCTGCTCTTCGGCCTCGAGCGCATCGCGCATCCCGAGGACGGCCTGCGGCCGACGGTGCTGCTGATCGCGGCGGGCATCGTCATCGGCTGGCTGGCGGTGCGGCATCTCCTCCGCGCGGCTCATCCGCTGCTCGATCTCTCCTCGTTCAAGGTGCTGACCTTCGCCATCTCGACACTCGCCGCGGGCACCATATTCCGGATGGCGATCAACGCCACGCCGTTCCTGCTGCCGCTTTTGTTCCAGGTTGGCTTCGGCCTCTCGCCCGTCGATGCCGGCTTGATGATCCTGGCCTATTTCCTCGGCAATCTCGGCATGAAGACGGTAACGACGCCAACGCTGCGGCGTTTCGGTTTCCGCTCGGTGATGGTCGTCAACGGCATCATCGCCTCGGCCTCGATCATGGCTTGCGGAGCGATCTCGCCGCAGACGCCGCGGGCGCTGGTCGTGGTTCTGATGCTGATCGCCGGCCTGTCGCGGTCGATGCAGTTCACCGCGCTCAACACGCTGGCCTTCGCCGATATCGATGCGGCGCAACGCAGTTCGGCGGCGACGCTGTCGTCCATGCTGCAGCAGGTGGCGATGCTGTTCGGCGTCGCGGTGGCGGCGGCGATCCTGAACCTGTCGCAGATCGCCAGGGACCGGCCGGCGCTCGACCTCGCCGATTTTCGAATCGCCTTCCTGGCGATCGGTGTCATCGGCCTGATCGCGGCATTGCGTTTTCTCGTGCTGCCGCCCGCGGCGGGGGCAGAGGTTTCCGGCCACGTACCGGCGAATTGAAACCGAATTTTTCGCCTGATGCGGAGATAAATTCCGCCTCATCCTTTCGCCTTGATGCAGCGCTTTCGCAAATGGCTGCGATGGCGCAATCGATTGCCAAAAATGCAGGAGTTTCCGCGCATTGCGCCAGTTTCGGCAATCAATGTGTCCACCCGATGAATATCGACATCAGCCGGTGTTCCGAGCGCGGATTCATTTGACGAACCGGCGCTGAGCCGATTAGCTTTTGCTTTCGGGATGGCAGCGCTGCCATCGGGGCAAATGCAGACATGAACACGATCGGCTGGCTAAATCCGAGGAGCCTGAATCAGGAAGGCATTGTCTTTGCCATTGCCGTGGTGCTGTTCGTTGCCGCGGCAATAGGGCTGCCGGGCTTCATCGATCCCAACAACCTCGTCGCCATTGTCCGCTCGGTGTCGGTGCTGGGCATATTGGCGCTCGGCATGGCCGTTGTCATCATCGGCCGCGGTATCGACCTGTCCGCCGTGGCGATCATGGCGATGTCGGTCGCCTGGTATCTGCAACTGCTCAACACGGGAACCTCGGACGGGCTGGCCTTCGCCTATGTGCTGGCCGGCGTGCTCGCCATCGGGCTGCTCAACGGCTTTCTCGTCGCCTATGCCGACGTCCCGGCGATTTTCGTGACGCTGGCCACCGGCTCCTTCGTCTTCGGCTATGTGCGCTCGCAACTGATCACGCAGGATGCGGTACCGGTGCCGCAAGGACATTGGGTCGAACTGCTCGGCGGCCTGCGCTTCCTCGATATCCCGATCGAGGTGTTCGTCTTCGCGGGCCTCGCCTTCCTGTTCTTCCTCTTCCTGCGTTACACCAAATGGGGGCGCTACATCTATTTTGCCGGCGACAATCCGGTCGCGGCCCGCAACATCGGCATCCCGGTGCGGCCGATGCTGGTGCTGCGCTACGTGCTGTCCGCCTTCGTTGCCCTGATCGCCGGCCTGCTGACAGCGGCCAGCCTGCATTCGATCAACACCCGCGTGGTCAATTCGACGCTGCTCTACGACATCGTGCTGGTGGCGGTGATCGGTGGCATCGGCCTGTCCGGCGGGCGGGGCGGGGTGCGTAACGTGCTGGTGGGAGCGGCGCTGATCGGCATCCTGCTCAACGCGATGACCATCATCGACATTCCGCTGCTCTACCAGAACCTGATCAAGGCGGCGATCCTGCTCGGCGCCATCATCGTCGACGGCATCATCAATCCACGCGACGAACAGACCGCGCAACAAGGCGACATTTAGGGGTACCCGGAACGATCGCGACGATCGGCCGGCAATGACAATCGAAACAGAGGATGTGACATGAAACTGCTCAGAACACTGATGGCCGCCGCCACGGCGCTGGCCGTTACCGCCTTCGTGGCGCCGACCTTCGCCGCTGATGATCCGGGTCCGGCCGCCTATGCGCAGGCGCTCAAGGGCAAGCGCGTCATGCTGGTGCCGCTGGCGATGGGCTTCGACCTTGCGCAGGGCTGGGCGCACTATCTGAAGAAGGAAGTCGAGGCCTGGGGCGGCGTGTTCGAGACGCGCGATCCGAACTGGGTGGTCGACGCGGGCGCGCAGGCTATCACCGACGCGATCTCGTCCGACACAAGGCCCGACGTGCTGATCATCCATGCACCGGACCTCAACTCCTATTCCAAGCTGATGAAGAAGGCGCAGGCCGCCGGCACCTATGTGCTTCTGGTCGACAACCCCGCCAACTTCCCGGCCGATGCCTTTGTCGGCAGCGACTGGGACCGGCTCGGCCAACTCGAGGCCGAAGCGGCGATCAAGGGCTGCGGCGAGAACTCGTCGAAGAAGATCGGACTGGTGCAAGGCGACCAGGCGAACTCTTCCAGCCTCTATCAGTATGCCGGCATCATGAAGGTGCTGGACAAGCATCCTGACTTCAAGGTGGTGGCCAAGCCCGACTCCAACTGGGATGCGACGACCTCGCGCAACGTGACGACGACGATGCTGCAGCAGAACCCGGACATCTGCTCGATCATCGATTTCTGGGATGGTGACGCCACCGGCGCATCCGCCGCGATCCGCGACGCCAAGCTCGACGGCAAGGTGTTTCTCGTCACCACCGGCGGCGGCGAGAAGGCGGCCGATTGCGACAAGCTGCAGGATGGCACCTATGGCGCGGTGGTGATGACCGATCTCGCCCGCCAGTCGGGCGACATGAACGCCATCATCAAGTTCCTGCTGCAGAGCGGCCAGCCAGCCGGCACCTCGCACACCTACATCTACACGCTGGAGAAGGCGACGACCAAGGCCGATCTCAAGCCCGACAGCTGCTGGGACCTGAAGGCGCTGCAGGCCGAAGCGGCGGCGAAATAAACCGCACGTTGCCGACAGATATCAATGAGGTGGCCGGATTGTCCGGCCACCTCTTTCTCGTACCGCAGTGAGCCGATGTCCTTTCGCGAACGCCTTCAGTCCTGGCGCTACAATCTCGTGCCCGACCATCTGGTCGGCGAGATCCTGACCAAACGCTGGACCGACAATGCCATTCCGTTCCTGGCGCTTGTGGCAACGCTCGGCGTGTTCGGCTCGATCATTCCGGGTTTCTTCAAACTGACGTCGCTGCAGGAATCGACCCGCCAGCTCGGCGAATTCTCCATGGTGGTCACCGGCATGACGGTGGTGATGCTGGGCGGCGGCATCGATCTCTCGGTCGGTTCGATCTTCGCGCTGTCCTGCTTCTCGGCCGTCTATGTATTCTTCATCCTCGAACAGTCGATCTGGCTGGCGCTGGCCGCTTCGCTCGCCACCGGCCTCGTCTTCGGCGCCATCAACGGCTACCTCGTCGGATATCTCAGGCTGCGCGCCTTCCTCACCACGCTGGTCACCTTCATCTTCGGGCGGGCGTTGTTCGACATCCTTGTCACCACCTATGCCGCCGATGTGCAGCTTTCGACCGCCACATCGGATGTGCTGGATTTCATCGGCGACAGCACCTTCTGGGGCCTCTCGGTCTCGGTCTGGCTGGCGATCATCCTCGCCATCGTCACCCATATCGCGCTGACGCGCTCGCGGCCGGGCTGGCATGTGCTGGCGGTCGGCGGCTCCCGGCGCTCGGCGCACAATGCCGGTATCCGCGTGCGCCGCACCGTGTTCATGACCTATGTCTTCTCGGGCTTCTGCGCCTCGATCGGCGGTTTCCTCATTGCCTGCCGCTTGAGCGGTGCGGGGCCGGGCACCGGCCTCAACCTCGAGATCATGGCGCTGACGGCCGCGGTGGTCGGCGGCGTCAGCCTCGGCGGTGGGCGCGGCTCGGTGATCAAGGGGCTGATGGGCGCCATCATCGTCTTGACCATGACCAACGGGCTGATCCGGCTGGGCTACGGCACCGGCACCAACCAGATGGTGCTCGGCATCATGCTGGCGGTGGCGGTGACAATCGACATCCGCTGGCTGAAGAACCGCCACAAGGTGCTCAACGAAGTCTATGTCGCGCCGGTCTATCTCAAGATGGGCGAGACACAGTCTGCGGTGCCTGGTTCCGGTACGCCTTACGAGCTCGACAACCGTCTGTCCGCGGCCGATCATATCGGGCTTGGCGAACTGGAGGGGCCGGAGGACGTCATCCTCGACCGCAACGATCATCTTTACTGCGGCACCCGCCATGGCGAGATCGTCCGCTTCTTCGCACCGGACTATGTGAAATCTGAAGTTTTTGCCCATATTGGCGGCTTTCCGCTGGGGCTCGCCTTCGACAAATCGGGCAATCTGATCAGCTGCGTCGGCGCCATGGGGCTCTATTCCGTTTCGCCGGACCGCGAGGTGAAACGCCTTTCGGCCGAGACGTCGCGCTCCTGGACCTCGATCGTCGACGATGCACGGCTGCGCGATCCCAATGATTGCGACATCGCGCCGGACGGGCGCATCTATTTCACGGATTCAACGAAGCGCTACGACGCGCATGACTGGGCGCTGGACTCGATCGAGAACCGCGCCACCGGCCGCCTGCTGGTCTACGATCCGAAGGACGGTTCGACGAAAACGCTGCTCGACGGCTATCGCTACACCAATGGTGTGTGCATGGCCCATGACGGCAAGTCGCTGTTCTTCGCCGAAAGCTGGGCCTGCCGCGTGCATCGCTATTGGCTGGAAGGGCCGAAGGCCGGCACCGCCGAATGCGTCATCCGCGACATGCCGGGCTATCCCGACAACATCAACCGGGCGTCGGACGGCAATTACTGGATGGCGTGGCTGGGCATGCGCACGCCAAGCTTCGACCTGTCGCTGCGCCATCCCGACATGCGCAAGCGCATGACGCGCCGGCTGCCTCAGGACGAGTGGCTGTTCCCCAACATCAACACCGGCGGCGTGGTGAAATTCAACGAGAAGGGCGGCATCGTCGAGGCACTCGGCGACCTCACCGGCGATGCGCACCCGATGGTCACCTCGATGCGCGAGCACAAGGGATATCTTTTCGTCGGCGGCATCCTCAACAACCGCATCGGCCGCTACAAGATCTCGGGCGCCGACCCGAACTGGACCAGCCCCGCTTCCTATTGGGGAGCAAAGCCATGATCCTCGATCTGATCCTGGATATGTTTCGCGGCAAGGCGGTCACCATCCCGCCGCTCGACGGCGCCTTCCGGCCCAACACGCGGCTCGATGACGCGCCTGCGTTTGCCGAACTGACCGAGCCGGACAATCTGCTGGCCTCCGGTGAGGGGTTGCTCGCCTCAAGCGGCAACGCCGTCTATTCGCTTGGCTCCGGAGCCGAGCCCAAGGTTGTCGAGACCTTTGCGTCCCCCGTCTCGGCACTGGCGCTGTCGCCGTCGGGTGAGCTGACGGTGGCGCTCGAAAGCGGCAAGCTGCTGATATCGGACAAGGAGGTTTCGCTGCCGACGGACGTGCGTTGCATCACGGCACTTGCCTATGCCGATGATGGCACGCTCTGGCTGGCCAACGGGTCGGCCGAGCATGCGCCATCGCAATGGGCTGCCGACCTGATGAAGAAGGGCGCGTCCGGTTCGCTTTGGAAGCGGGACGCGGCCGGCGGCGACTTCCGCAAAATGACCGGCGATCTCGCTTTTCCCTATGGGCTCCATCCCGTGGGCAGGGATTTGCTGGTCAGTGAAAGCTGGCGCCATCAGCTCATCCGCTTCGATGGCGCGACTGGCAACCGTTCGACGGTGCTCACGCATCTGCCCGGCTATCCCTCCCGGCTGTCGCCAGCTGGCGATGGCGGCGCCTGGCTGGCCCTGTTCGCGCCGCGCAACCGGCTGATCGAATTCGTGCTGCAGGAGACGCACTACCGGCAGGACATGATCGACCAGGTGCCGCCGGCCTACTGGATCGCGCCGGCGCTTGCCTCCAACCGCAGCTTCCTCGAACCGCTGCAATGCGGCGGTATCCGCACCATGGGTATCCACAAGCCATGGTCGCCGAGCCGCTCCTACGGGCTGGTTGTCAGGCTCGACGCAAGGATGCAGCCGCAATTCAGCCTGCACAGCCGCGCCAACGGCACGCGTCATGGCATTTGCAGCGTGGCCGAGAAGGACCGTCGGCTGTTCATCGCGTCCAGGGGCGGCGATTGCGTGCTGGCCATCGACATTGCTTCGGGAGGTTTCTGATGGAACCGATCGTCCGCCTGGAGAATGTCACCAAGAATTATCGCGGCGTGCCCGCCGTGAAAAATGTCAGCTTCGAACTTCGCAAGGGCGAGATCCACGCGCTGCTCGGCGAGAACGGTGCGGGAAAATCGACGCTGACCAAGATCATCGCCGGTGTCGTGGACGCCACATCCGGCAAGATGTTTCACAAGGGCCGGGAGATCGCCTACGCCTCGCCGCATGCAGCGCTCGAGGCCGGCATTGCCATGGTGTTCCAGGAGACCAGCCTGGTGCCGTCGATGACGGTGGCGCAGAACCTTTATCTCGGTACTGAAAAGTTCCTCAACCGGCTGCGCGGCACGTATATTTCGGCACAACAGTTTCTGCAGTCGCTGAATTTCCCGGTCGATCCGAACGCGATGGTGGCGACGCTGGGCGCGGCGAAGCGGCAGATGGTGGAGATTGCGCGTGCGGTCCACCACAATGCCGAAATCATCATCTTCGACGAGCCGACGGCGACGCTGACGCCGGAGGAGAAGCGGCATTTCTTCGCGCTGATCCGCCGGTTGAAAGCGAGTGGCGTGTCGATCGTCTTCATCAGCCATGCGCTGGAGGAGGCGCTTGGCATTGCCGACCGCATCACCATTTTGCGCGATGGCGAGCTGGTCGTCACCGACGATACATCCGCCTTCGACCGCGACAAGATCGTGGCCGCCATGGTCGGGCGCACCTTGTCCGGCCAGATCTACCGGCAGCGCGACGAAGCCAAGCTGCGCAAGGCGGGCAAGAAGGTGTTGTCGGTGCAGGACATTTCGATGAGCAATGTCGTGCGCAACAACTCCTTCTCGATCTTCGAGGGCCAGATCACCGGTGTGTTCGGGCTGATCGGCTCCGGCCGCACGGAGACCTTCAAGATCGTGTCCGGCATCTACAAGCGCGATTTCCTGCGCGGTGGGGCGATCGAGCTCGATGACAGACCGGTGCGCTATCTCGTGCCGAGCGAGGCGGTGGCCGACGGCATCGTCTATGTCACCGAGGACCGCAAGAGCGAGGGCATTTTCGAGACGATGGGCATTGCCGAGAACCTCTTCGGCGGGCTGCTGGCGGCAGGCCGCGAAAAGGCCTGGGTGATCAACCAGCAGGAGATGCGGCAGCTCTCGGCGGAATGGACCAAGACGCTCAATATCAAGGCGATCAACGACAATGCGCGCGTGGTCGAGCTTTCCGGCGGCAACCAGCAGAAGGTGGTGATCGGCAAGGGGCTGGTGCAAAAGCCGCGCATTGTCATCTTCGACGAGCCGACGCGCGGCGTCGATGTCGGCGCCATCGCCGAAATCCATCAGATCATCAACCGGCTGGCCGACGAGGGGCTGGCCGTCGTGGTTATCTCGTCCTACCTGCCGGAGATCATGAACCTGTCCGACCGGATTTTGGTCTGCCGCCAGGGCCGCATCGTCGAGGAGTTTTCGCCGGCGGAGGCGACAGAGGAGAAGATCATGTACGCGGCCGTGCATTAGGGGGCTGGCGGGCTCGGCTAACCATCAACGTTCCGCGCCAATCGGCATCGAAAACTGAATCAGAAGAGCCGATTAGCCATCTCTGCTCGAGACCTGATTCAACGACCTGATCCACCGATCCAACGAAGGAAAAACAACATGGCCACCACAAGAACTCCTCAGCGATGCCGAGGTCGAAAAAATCCCGGCGGTGAAGGCCGTGTTCGACGATATCCGCGCGACGCGCAAATCCGATTTCGTCAACAATTTCTGGCGCGGGCTGGCCAATGATCCGGTGTCGCTGAAGCGGGTCTGGGAGCAGCTCAAGGCGGTGATGGTGGCCGACAGCGCCATAGATCCACTGACCAAGGAGATGATCTATATCGCCGTCTCGACCGCCAATGGCTGTTCCTACTGCGTCCATTCGCACACGGCGGCGGCGCGGGCCAAGGGGATGACCGATGCGCAGCATGGCGAGCTGGTGTCGATCATCGGGCTGGCGGGGCAGACCAACCATCTGGTCACGGCGATGCAGATCCCGGTCGACCCGCAATTCGAGGTGAAGTGAGCGTGATTTCCCGCCGCGCTGTCGCAAGATTGTGAGCGCGGCCGTTCCATAGGCAAGCAGCGGCAAGCAACTGAAATCCGGGCGCTTTCCACGCTGCGCCGGTTGCCGCCGGCTAGCTTCGCCAGCCGCTGCCCGCAATTGCGCGGTTTACCCCAGCGTCTGTTAAGGAAGTGACATGGAACGGCACTAAGGAAGCCCCATGCGATGCCGCTCGCCGGGGGCCTCGGCTCGCATGGTGGAGCCGACATGAAAATCGTTCAGATCACAGACACCCATTTCAGCCCGACCAAGCCGCATTTCAACGGCAATTGGCAGCCGCTGGCCGCCTGGATCGAGCAGAGCGGCGCCGACCTTGTCATCCACACGGGCGACCTCAGCGTCGACGGTGCCGACAAGGACGACGACATCGGCTTCTGCGTGGATCTGATGCGGGAAATCGCCACGCCGATGCTGCTGGTGCCCGGCAATCACGATGTCGGCCATCTCCCCGGCTCGCTGCAGCCGGTCAATGCCGGACGCCTTGAGCGCTGGCGCCGGCTGGTCGGCCCTGATTACTGGGTGGAGGACACCGGCACCTGGCGTCTCATCGGGCTCGACAGCCTGCTGATGGGGTTTGACGATGCCGAGGAAGAGGCGCAGTTCGACTGGCTGCGGAGCGCGCTGGAAAGCCGCGGCGGCCGGCGCGTCGCCCTCTTTGCCCACAAGCCGCTCTTCATCGACGAGCCCGGCGAGGGCGACACGGGTTACTGGAGCGTCAGGCCGGCGCAGCGGCAGCGTCTTTATGACCTGATCGGCGCCCACGATGTTGCGCTGTTCGCCAGTGGTCACCTGCACCGGGCATGGCAGGGCGAATATGAAAACACGTCGCTTGTATGGGGTCCGTCGGCGGCCTTCGTGGTCGGCGACATGGAGCGCGATATGCCGGGCGAGCGCTTGCTTGGCGCCGTTGTCCATCAATTCGGCGACACGGTCGCCAGCCAGATCGTCGCCATCCCCGGCATGACGGTCCATGTCCTGGATGACGTCGTCGAGGAGGTCTATCCGCATGAGGCGCACAAGGTCCGCAAGAAGGTCGCGTCATGAGCGCGCTTTCGCTTCGCGGCGTAAAAAAGTCGTTTGGCGGCAATGCCATTCTGAACGGCATCAGCCTTGATGTGGAGCCCGGCGAGTTCATCGCGCTTGTCGGTCCCTCCGGATGCGGCAAGAGCACCTTGCTGCGCATCCTGGCGGGGCTCGACCATGCCGACAGCGGCGAGATCTTCGTCGGCGACAGGGACATGTCGCCGGTTGCCGCGGCCGACCGCAACATCGCCATGGTGTTCCAGTCCTACGCCCTCTATCCGCATCTGACGGCCGGCCAGAACATCGCCGTGCCGCTTGCCATGAAGCGGCTGAGCCGGCCGCAGCGCCTGCCGCTCGTCGGCTCGCTGCTGCCCGGCCAGAAAGAGATCCGCACGGGCATTGCGCGCGATGTCCGCGAGATGGCGGGTCTGCTCAAGATCGACCATCTGCTCGACCGCAAGCCGGGGCAGATGTCGGGCGGCCAGCGGCAGCGCGTCGCCTTGGCGCGCGCGATGGTGCGTCATCCCAGCATCTTCCTGATGGACGAGCCGCTCTCCAATCTCGACGCCAATCTGCGCGTCCATGCCCGCGGCGAGATCGTCGAACTGCACCGCCGCGCCGGCGTGCCGACGCTCTATGTGACGCACGACCAGGCCGAGGCGCTTTCGATGGCCGACCGGGTGGCGGTGATGATCGGCGGCAATCTGCTGCAACTCGCATCGCCCGAAGTGATCTACAACGATCCCGCCCATATCGAGGTCGCGCGTTTCGTCGGCCAACCGAGGATCAACATCATCCAGGCACAGGCCGAAAGCGGCCGTGTCGGCTTCGAGGGCATCCGGCTGGCCCTGTTGGAGAAGGTTGCGACCGGTCCGGTCAGCCTCGGCATCCGGCCCGAATTCGTAAGACTTTCCCCCAGCGGCCGGAGCGGCCTTGCCGGACGGATCGAGCGTCTCGAATTTCTCGGCTCGGAAGTCATGGCCCATTGCCGCCTCGACGCCTCCGGCGACATCATCATCGCCAAGCTGGCGCCGCACGAGACGAGGGACCTGATTGCCGGAATGCCGGTGGGCATCCTTCTGTCACCCGAACAGGCGATGGTCTTCGGGCCGGAGGGAAAGCGTCTGCGCATCGCGGCGGGCGCGCGGCAGGAGCCGGCCTATGTCTAGTGTCGCGCTGGCGGGCAACGTCTCGAGCGCGGCGGCGCTGCGCGCGCGCAGCGAGGACCGGACCGCCTGGCTGCTGGCGGCGCCGGCCATCGTGCTGTTGCTGCTGTTCGTGCTCTTGCCCGTGGCTGCCGTGATCTTTCTCGGCTTCACCGATTTCGAACTCGGCTACGGCAAGTTCCGCTTCGTCGGCTTCGAGAATTACGCGCATCTCCTGAACGACCGCACCTTCCGCCGGTCGCTGTGGAACACATCGATCTACACGGCGATCGTCGCGCCGGTCTCGATCGTGCTTGGCCTGGGGGTTGCCTTGCTGATCGAAGGCGAGGGGCGGGCGCGCGGCTTTTTCCGCACCGTCTATTTCCTGCCCGTCGCCTCGCTGATCGTCGCCATGGCGACCGTCTGGCAATACATCTTCCACCCGACGATCGGGCCGCTCAACGCGCTGCTTTCATTGGCCGGCATTCCCGGCCCGAACTGGCTCGGCGCGTCGAACACCGTGCTCTACAGCCTGTCGATTATCGGCATCTGGCAGTCGGTCGGCTTCAACATGGTGCTGTTCCTGGCGGGGCTGACGGCGATCCCGCGCGAGCTCTATGCCGCTGCTCACGTCGACGGCGCGAAATCTGCGCTCGACCGGTTTTTCCTGGTCACCTGGCCGATGCTTGGGCCGACGACGCTGTTCGTCGTCACCATCAGCATCACCAATGCGGTGAAGGTTTTCGAAACGGTGAAGATGCTGACCGATGGCGGCCCCAACAAGGCCTCCGAAGTGCTGCTTTTCACCATCTATCAGGAGGGCTTCGTCTATCTGCGCGTCGGCTATGCCTCGGCGATGACGGTCGTGTTCCTGGCGATCCTGGTCGTGCTGATGCTCCTGCAATACCGCGTGCTCGACCGGCGGGTGCATTACACATGACGAGCATTCCGGCCGGCCGCATCATCCGCTTCGCGCTGCTTTCGCTCGGCACGCTGATGATCCTTGCGCCCTACATCTTCATGATCTCGACGGCGGGCAAGACGCAGAGCGACATCTTCACCTCGTCGCTGACGCTCATCCCGCGGCATTTCTACTTCGCCGAGAATTTCGCCAAGGCGTTTGCCAAGGTGCCGATGGCAACGCTGCTGTGGAACGGCGTCGTCGTCTGCGGCCTGATCTTCTTCTTCCAGGTCGCGGTCGCGATCCCTTGCGCCTACGCGATGGCCAAGCTGAAGTTCCGCGCCGCGCGGCTGATGATGGTGCTGGTCATGCTTGGCCTGCTGGTGCCGATCCATGCGACGGCGCTGCCGCTCTATGTCGCTTTCGACAGGATGTCGCTCTTGAACAGCTACACCTCGCTGGTCGCGCCCTTCACCATATCGGTGTTCGCGATCTTCATGTTCCTGCAGTTCTTCCGCGCCATGCCCGACGACCTGCTGCACGCGGCAAGGCTCGACGGCATGTCCGAACTCGGCATCGTGGCGCGCGTCATCGTGCCCAATGCGTGGCCGGCGGTCACCGCCTTCGCGATCTTTTCCGTCGTCGCGCACTGGAACGACCTCTACTGGCCGCTGATCGTCGTCAGCAAGCAGGCTTATGCCACGCCGCCGCTCGGCCTGATGTATTTCCGCGCCGCCGAGGCTGGCGACGACTACGGCGCGCTGATGGCCGCCACGCTGATCATCACCCTGCCTCTCGTCGCCGCCTTCCTGCTCGCGCAGAAGCGTTTCGTCGAGGGCATCACCATGACCGGTCTCAAAGGCTGAACTTGCCAATAACTGACTGGGCCAACAAGGAGCACGAGCGATGAAGCATTTCTCCAGGATTTTTGCCGCAGCAGTGGTGTCGCTGGCGGCGGCCCTCCCGGCCTATGCCGAGACGACGCTGACGGTTCACTACCCGATGCCCGGCTTCTTCAAGAACGTGATGGACACGATCTCGAAGAAGTTCATGGAGGAAAATCCCGATATCAAGATCCAGTTCGCCAGCCCGTCGGCAACCTATGAGGAAGGCATCCAGACCATTCTCCGCCAGGCCGGCACCGACGAGATGCCCGACATCACCTTCATCGGCCTCAACCGCCTGCGCATGCTCAACGAGCGTGACGTTGCCGTCGATCTCGGGCCGCTGGTCAAGAAGGAAGGCAACATGGCGGAGCTCGGTTTCTCCGACACGATCCTGAAGCTGGCGCAGGTCAACGGCAAGCAGGTTGGCCTCGCCTTCGCCACGTCCAATCCGATCATGTATTACAATGCCGATCTGGTGAAGGCCGCCGGAGGCGATCCCGACAATCCGCCCAAGACCTGGGACGAGGTCATCGCGCTAGGCGGCAAGATCAAGGCGCTTGGCAACGGCGTCGACGGCATCGACTTCCGCTGGCAGGGCGATGACTGGATGTTCTCGGCGCTGCTGTTCGGCGCTGGCGGCAAGATGCTGAACGAGGACGAAAGCAAGGTCGCCTTCAACGGGCCGGAAGGCGAGAAGGCGGTGGAGATTCTGGCGCGGATGGTGAAGGAGGGCGGCATGCCGGTCTTCACCAAGCCGGCGGGCGAGCAGGCTTTCGCGGCCGGCAAGGTCGGCTTCGAATTCCAGACCACCGGTGCGCTGGTCAATACGATCAAGAATGTCGGCGACAAGTTCACGCTGCGCACCGCCAAGATCCCGCTGATCGATCCGGTCAACGGCCATCTGCCGACCGGCGGCAATGCCGTGGTCATCCTGACCAAGGATGCGGCCAAGCAGGAAGCCGCCTGGAAGTTCGCGAAATTCGCCGCTGGCCCTTATGGCGCTTCCGTCGTCGTGCCGGGCACCGGCTATGTCCCCAACAATGAGCTGGCGGCGAAATCGTCGGACTATCTCGGCGATTTCTACAAGAAGAACCCGCTCTTCCAGGCCGGGCTCAGGCAGATGCCGCTGATGGTTCCGTGGTATGCCTTCCCGGGCACCAACGGTGTGAAGGTGACGCAGACGATCGTCGACAATCTGTCGCGCATCGTCGACCAGTCGGCCTCGCCCAAGGAAGCGCTCACTGACGCGGCCAGCGACGTCGAAGGCATGCTGCCGACGCAATAAGAATTTTTCCAGGGCAACCGCCGCGCTTGCGGCGGTCGTCCTGGCGATCAGGCCGGCCGGTAAACCCGCTCCGCCGTGTTCCAGAAGATATCGGCCTCGGCGGCCGCGCCGTGCTTCGCTACCGCGTCACGGTGCGCCTTGATCAGCTCGGCGTGGCTGGTCCAGAGCTTCTCGATCGGGAAGTTCGAACCGAACATCAGATGATCGGAACCCAGGATATCGATCGCGTTGTCGACGATATAGGCGATGAGCGCCGGGTCGTTGCGGTGGACGAAGGTGCCGAGACCGGAGAGCTTGGCATAGAGATTGGGTGCCGCTGAGAGCGTGCGCAGCCCCGCCTTCCAGGCCTCGGTGGTCTCTTGATCCGTGCCGGTCAGCATGCCGGCATGGGTGAGGATGAAGCTGGTCTCGGGATTCTCCCCGACCAGCGTCAGCCCGTCCTTCATCTGGGCGGGGAAGAGCTGCAGGTCGAAAGACAGGCCATAGTCCTTCAGCCTCGCGACGTTGGCGCGCACTTTTGGGTCGATGACCTGGTCGGCCGAAGCGGCGAAGCGGAAGGCCGGCGTTTCGTGCCAGTGCAGCTGCATGCGCACGCCGCGCAGCAGTTTGTATTTCATCAGCCGGTCGATCTGGGGCCTGACATCATCCACCGTCATGTCGGCATAGCCGACGATGGCGTGCGGCCAGCCGGTTTCATCGGCTGTCTTCTGCAGGAAGGCGACCTCTTTCTCGAAATCCTCCTTCGCCCAGTTGGTCTGGACATAGACGGCCTTTTCGACGCCTGATCCCTTCTGGTCGTCGAGGAATTCGGCGATCGGATAATCGCGGCGGATCGGCTCATAGGGGCCGAAGATGCGCGGCACCATCGGCCCGACCAGCCAGGGCTGGTCCTTCTGGCGCCAGATGTGGAAATGCGCGTCGATGGCTTTTTGCATCAGGAAACCCTCTTCCAGATTGTCGATGCCGTGGGGGCGGGACGGGCGAGCGACAGGATGAAATCGGTGAGGCTGGTCAACGACGAGCCGTCGATGAGGTCGTCGAGATCAGGCAGGATGGCGCGTAGCGCCGCAGTAGCTGGCCGGAAGCGCGGGTCGCCGGCCAAGGGTGTGGCCAGCGACAGCCGGAAGGCGCGGGCGCTCAGCCTGCGTATGGCCGTCTCCAACTCGGCATGGTCGCCGCGCTCCAACGCATCGGACAAAATGATCACGGCTGCGCCGCGTGCAAAGGCGGAAAAACGCGGCACCGAGAGGAAAGCGAGCAGCGTCGGCCCCATGCGGGTGCCGCCGTCCCAGTCGTCGACCTGGGCCGCCGCGCGCGCCAGCGCCTGATCGCGGTCGCGGATGCGCAGTGCCGTGGTGATGCGGGTCAGCCTTGTGCCGAAGGTGAAGATCTCGGCGCGGTCGGCGCCTTGCACTGCGGCATGCGCCAGCTTGAGATAGTCCGCCGTATGCAGCTTCATCGAGCCGGAGACGTCTATCAGCAGCAGTAGCTTGCGGGGCACGGTCTGGCGGCGACGCAACAGCGGTGAGGGCACGTCGCCATCGGCGCTGACGATTTCGCGCAGCGAGCGGCGCAGATCGAGCTTGCCGCGCGAAGGGGTGCGCACGGTGCGGAAGGAGCGGCGGGCGGGCAGGGCCGACGGGAGCCTGCGTTGAAAGGCGGTCAGCCTGTCCTCGTCGCGCTGGAAGTCGCGGCTGCTCAATAGCTCCAGGACCGAGGACAGTTCGCCGCCTTCCTGGCTGTGCTCGGCTTCAATCCGCTCGTCATCAGCGCCGCCATCATCCTTGACGCGGGTTTCCTCGTCCGCGTCGCCTTCGACCACGGCTGAAGCGTTGCCGTAGAAATGGCTCTGGAAATGCGCTTCGAATTCGTCGCGGCGATCGGGCGGCGGTGCCAGCGTGGCAAGGGCCGCCTCACGGATATCGGCCATCGACCGGGGACCGAGCAATGTCACCGCCCGCATGAAGCCGGAGACTTGCTCGGGGGCGATGGCAAAGCCGTAGCGGCGCAGCAGCCGACCGAAGCCGAGGAAGGGCGTTGCGGCGCGGGGCAAGGCGCTCACGCAAGCGCCTCCTCGACAATCCGGCCGAGTTCCGGCGCGATATAGGACAGGTCTTCCTCGTCCTTGATCAGCACGCCGATGGCGCGGCGGAAGGCTTCGGGCCATGGGCTGCCACCCCTTTCGAGGATGGTGGCGGCATTGGCCCATTCGACGGCCTCGGCGATGCCGGGCGGCTTGGCCAGCGGGCGGGCGCGGATGGTCTGCACGGCTGCAGCAACGGCGCGCGCGGTGCCTTCAGCGACATCGCCGGCACGCAGCATGATGATGGCGGCTTCGCGCTCGGCATCGGGATAACCGATCCAATGATAGACGCAACGCCGGCGCAGGGCTTCGGCAAGTTCGCGGGTGCGGTTGGAGGTCAGGATGACAATCGGCTGCGCGGCGGCGCGGATGGTGCCGCGCTCGGGGATGCTGATCTGGAAATCGGAGAGGAATTCGAGCAGCAGCGCTTCGAATTCATGGTCGGAACGATCGATCTCATCGACCAGCAGCACGCGTTGCTCCGGTGCCCGCAACACCTGAAGGAGCGGACGGGCGATCAGGAAGCGGTCGTCGTAAATGTCGATTTCGTGTTCGCCGGCATGGCGGATGGCGAGCAACTGGCGCTGGTAGTTCCATTCGTAGAGCGCATGCGCGGCGTCGATGCCTTCATAGCATTGCAGGCGCACCAGATCGCGGCCGAGCAGCTCGGCGACAGCCTTCGCGGCCTCGGTCTTGCCGACGCCCGGCGCCCCTTCGAGCAGCAGCGGCTTGCCGAGCCGGATCGCCAGGAATATGGCGGTGGCCAGGCTGTCGTCGGCCAGATAGCGCGAGGCGGCGAGATGCGACGCCACCGCCTCCGGTGAGGTCGCGACAGTCTCGGCGTTTACCTCGGGCATGTCAGTTCGCCGCTTGCGCCTTGAGCGCGCGCAGGATGCGTTCGGGTGTGATCGGCAGCGTGTCGATGCGCACGCCGACGGCGTCGAAGACGGCATTGGCGACCGCCGGTATCTGCGGATTGGCGCACATTTCGCCCGGCCCCTTGGCGCCGTAGGGACCATCCGCCGAGGGCCGCTCCAGAACGATGATCTCGGTCTTGGCAAGGTCGCCTGGCCCCGGCATCAGATACTGGTTGAAGTCGGTGCCGCCATGATCGCGGTTGGGGTAGTAGGGCTCGGTCGTCTCGTAGAGCGCGTGGCTGATGCCCATCCAGGAGCCGCCGACCAGCTGCTGCTCGACCATCTTCGGGTTCAGCGCGCGGCCGATCTCGAAGACGTTCTTGACCGTCAGCACCGTG
The DNA here is from genome assembly GCF_056868045.1 of Mesorhizobium sp. HAY1-8B. Lineage (NCBI taxonomy): Bacteria > Pseudomonadati > Pseudomonadota > Alphaproteobacteria > Hyphomicrobiales > Phyllobacteriaceae > Mesorhizobium > Mesorhizobium sp. HAY1-8B. The sequence continues at coordinate 5,450,502 of NZ_CP200321.1, read as the reverse complement.
ACCTCGCCGGTCTCGTCGTCGACTTCGACCTCGGCCACGGTGCAGGCATGCGCGTAGCAGGTCGATGGCTTCATCGCGCCGGTTTCCTTCTCGGGATAGGAACGCGGGATCAGGAACATGCCGCGCCCCGAGATCGAGCGGCCGCGCTTGAAATGCGCCGACAGCGCGACATCGAAGATCGAGATCGATTTCTGCGGCGCGCCCTTGACCAGTATGTTGCCCTGGCCGTCGGTCTCCAGATCGGAGGCGTTGACCTCAAGTTCTTCCGCCGCCACTTCCAGCATCACCTGGCGCGCCTCTTTCGCGGCCTGGATGACCGCATTGCCGGCGCGATGCGTGCCGCGCGAGGCGAAGGTACCCATGCAATGCGGGCCGGTATCGGTGTCGGCGGTGTCGACGACGACGCGGTCGGTCGGCACGCCGATGGTTTCGGCGCAGATCTGCGCCATGATCTGCTTCATGCCCTGGCCGAGATCGACCGACGACAGCGTCACCATGAAATTGCCGGTCGGTGTCGAGTGGACCAGCGCCTGGGTCGGGTCGCCGCCGAGATTCATGCCGGTGGGATAGTTGATCGCGGCGACGCCGCGTCCGCGCCTGATCGCCATCTCAAGCTCCCTTCACGTAGGACGACATCGCCATGTATTTCTCCGCCACCGGCCAGTTGGCGGCGCGCGAGGCTTCCTGCATGCACTCGATGAGTGCTGCTCCTTCCGTCGGCTGGCGATGCGCCTTCATGTCGCCGTCGCGATAGGCGTTGATGAAGCGGAATTCGAGCGGGTCCATGCCGATCAGCCGTGCCAGCTTGTCCATCTGCACCTCCAGCGCGAAGTCGCCGATGGTGACGCCGAAGCCGCGCATGGCCGACGACGGCGTGCGGTTGGTGTAGACGCAGTAGGTGTCGATCCACACATTCGGGATTGTGTAGGGGCCGGGATAGTGCCCCGCACCCTTCTGCGCGCCATAGGGCGAGTGACGCGAATAGGCGCCGGCATCGGTGTAGCCGGTGACCTTGCGCGCAACGATGCGGCCGTCCTTCATCACGCCATCCTTGATGACCACCTTTTCGGCCGCACGGGGTGACGAAATCTGCATCTCCTCCTCGCGGCTGTAGATGAAACAGACCGGTCGCCCGGTCAGCTTGGCGCCGAGGATGGCGATCGGCTCGACGATGACGTCGACCTTGCCGCCAAAGCCGCCGCCGACCGTGCCGCCGACGAAATGCAGCTTCGAGCCTGGCATCTGCAGGATGATCGAGGTGTTGTCGAGGGTGAAGAACATCGCCTGCGTGTTGGTGTAGCAGGTGAAGCGGTCGTTGCCCTCGGGCGCCACGACGCAGCCGGTGGTCTCGGTCGGCGCATGCTCGATCGGCGAGGACTGATAGCTTTGTTCCAGGATGTGGTCAGCGCCGGCGAAGCCGGTCTCGACATCGCCGAAGCGCACCTTCCGGCACTCGCCGCTGTCATAGAGATAGTAGTTCTGGCCGTGATATTCGTTGACCAAAGGCGCGCCGGGCTTCAGCGCTTCCTCCATGTCGAAGACGGCCGGCAGCACTTCATAGTCGACCTTGACCTTCGCCGCGGCTTCCTGCGCGGCGCGCTCCGTCTCGGCCAGCACCGCCACCACGGCCTCGCCCTTCCAGCGCACCTTGCCGTCGGCCAGCACCGTCTCGTCCTCAGGACCGACCTGGATCAGGATCAGGATGGTGTAGACATTGTGCGGCACGTCCCTGGCGGTCAGCACCTTGACCACGCCTGGATGTTTCTCCGCCTCCGACGTGTCGATCGAGCGGATGCGGGCGTGATGGTGCGGACTGCGCACCATCTTCAGGTGCAGCATGCCGGGAAGGTTGCGGTCGGCGAAAAAAGCTGTCTTGCCGGTGACATGGCCGGGCGAATCCGAACGGGGCCTCGGCTGGCCGATCTCGTGCAGATCGTCCTTGCGAACATCGGCGAAGTAGTTCTTGCGCAGTTCCATTCTCTTGTTCCCTCAAGCCGCGTTCTGAGAGTTGGACCGCGCGGCGGTGAGCACCGCCTGGATGATCGGCTCGTAGCCAGTGCAGCGGCAGATGTTGCCCGACAGCGCCTCGACCACGTCGTCGCGGGTGGGGTTGGGCGTGTGGTCGAGCAGTACCTTGGCCGCCATGATCATGCCCGGCGTGCAGAAGCCGCACTGCGTGGCGAACGTGTCGAGGAAAGCGCGCTGCAGCGGATGCAGGACGCCGCCCTCGGCGAGGCCCGATGTCGTGGTGATGGCTGTTCCGCTGCAAGTTTCAGCCAAGGTCAGGCAAGACAGCCGGAGCTCGCCGTCGATGATGACGGAGCAGGCGCCGCAAGTGCCCTGGTGGCAGCCGCCTTTCGGCGAAGTGTCGCCGATCTTGTCGCGCAAGGCGTTGAGCAGCGTCGTGCCACTGTCGATGAATTCGGCTTTTTCGGAGCCGTTGAGCGTGAATTGAACCGGGACCTTCGCCATGTTTCCTCCTTGCGCGTCCGTCCGAAGGATCGGACAGACGCGCGCCCCCCAACTCGTTATTTCAACTCAGCAGCAGCCGGCCGAGATGGACCGGCAGCACTTCGGCGCGATACCAGGCGCTGGCGATCGGATCGGTGATAGGCGTGGTGCCTTCGGTGGAGGCGGCCAGTGCTGCCGCGATGCCGCCCTGGTCGAGCGACTTTCCCTTGAGCGCCTTTTCCGCCGCCCTGGCCCGTATCGGCCGGTCAGCCATGCAGCCAAGTGCGATCCGTGCCGAAGAGACGGTGCCGTCCGCGGCCTGCTCCAGAACGGTGGCGATGCTCAGCACCGAGACGCCCTTGGGCTTGATCCGCGATACTTTCAGGAAGCGGAAGCCGTCGGCCTTCGGCAGCGTGAAGGCGACCGACGTGACAATGGCGTGGCTGTCGTCCCGCCCGGCCAGGAAGGTCTCGATCGGCAATTCGCCATCATCGGTTCCGACCGTGGCGTCGAGCGCCAGCAGGGCAACGGCGAAATCGCCGTAGGGCGCGGGCGCCAACAGATTGCCGCCGACGGTTGCCATGTTGCGCACCGCCGGGCCGCCGACGGCGCGCGCGGCCTTGGCGAGCGTGCCGAGTTCCGGATGGCGCGCGATCGCCGCCATGGTCACCGAGGCGCCGATGCGGATCTTGCCGTCGGCGACCGTGATGGCCAACAGGGTCGGGTCGGTTGACCTGACAAGACCGGAGACCGAGACATCGCCTTCATTGGCCGCGCGGACCACGAGTGTGCCGCCACCGAGATAGCGGGTGCCGGCCGTCTTCAACGCGGCATTGGCGTCCTTCACGGTCGGAAATGTCTGGAGGGCAAGCGCCATTGAACACTCCTGTTCTCAGCCCGATTCAGCTCTGGCCGGCAAAGTGGTTCTTCAGGGCGTTGAAGCCGCCCTGGAAGACATTGGCGCCCATGCCCTCGGCCAGCTTGTCCGCATCTTCCGGGGCGGCGTCGAAGCTGGCGGTCCATTCGGCATAGGTACGGTCGCCATCGGTGACGCGCCGAAGCTGCAGCGTCGCCTTGTGGTTGGTGAGCGGCTGCGGCGTTTCGAGGATGGAATAGCTGACGAGGAAATTGTCGTCGGAGAAGTCGAGCAGTTTTTCACGGATGCGCGCGCCGCTGGCGAGCTGGAAGTTGCGCACGCAGCCGATCGCGGTGGCGTCCTTGCCATCCTCGATATGGCTTTCGACCATGCGCGGGTGCCAGCCCGGCAGGCCGTTGAAGTCGCGTATGCGCGCCCAGACTTTCTCGACCGGCGCGTCGATGACGCTGGAGATGGTGACCTTGGCCATATGATGTTCCCTTGCGAATGATCGTTGTGACAAGGGTAGGGGGCTGGCCCGGGTGACGCTTATCAATGCGTCTTGAGCGCGTATCAAGGAGTCTGAAAAAACAGGCGGCTTGAGCTCAGGCCGTTGCCCGCGCTGCCTCGCGGTAGAGTGTCGGCGGCACGCCGACATGGTCGCGGAAGAAGCGCGAGAAATTGCCCTGCGTGGTGAAGCCCAGATTGCAGGCAACCGAGATCAGCGGCTCCTGCGACCACTGCAACTGGCGCACCGCTTCTTCCATGCGCAGCGTGTTCCAGTAGACGTTGGGCGTCAGGTTGGTCTGTTCCTTGAACAAGGCAAAGAAATGCGGCCGCGACAGCCCGACGCTGCGCGCCACGTCATCGAACGAGATGCGCTCGCAGACATTGGCCTTCATCAGCTGGATCGCCTTGCGGACGCGGAAATCCTGCATCGTGCTGATGCGGATGCGCGTGTCCTGTGGCGCCGAGGCGTCGGCGGCATCGAGCACGCTATCGATGAAGCGCTCGATCTCGTAATTGGCGACGTCGTCGACGCTTTCATTGTCGGTCAGATGGTCGAGCAGGCTTGCGGCGGCCTGGTGCAGCCAGGGCTCCAGCGTGATCGCCGCCTGGGCAAACAATGGCGCGGAGGAGGGCAGGTCGCGGCGGCGCCGCGCCCAGTCGGGATCGATGTAGAAGGCCAGGAACAGGCCCGGCCTGCCATCCTGCGACAGGACGTGGCTGTGCGGTTGCAGAGAATTGATGCCGGCGGCGGTGTGTGGTCCCAGCCGAACCGTCTCGCGGCCGATCGTCATTTCGCCGGCCGTGCCTTCCAGCCAGATGATCAGGTGTGCCTCGACATGGGCATGGGTGACGAAGTCGCTTGCGACATTCAGGATAGAAACATGTCCGAACCGGCCCCAGTAGAGCCTGATCGCTTCCGTCATGGGTATATCCTCCCGCAGGCGACTGGCCTCCCTTCGCCTGCATTGGGATTGTGCGGCCGGTTTCCGGTTTCCGTCAAGGCATCGGCTCGCGGCCGGTACCGATGGCGGGTCGCCTCAGCCGATTTTCAGACTGAGCGATAGGAACCGGAACGAATAGCGCTTCGGCGGCAGAGGCCTCTCAATCGCTGCGGCGGAAGTTGCGGATGCGGTCGAACAACACCGCCAGCAGGATGGCGCCGCCGATGAAGGTGCCCTGCCAGAAGGCGTTGATGCCAAGCAGGCCAAGGCTGTTGCGGATCACCTCGATGAGGGCGGCGCCGACGATGGCGCCAAAGGCGGTGCCGACGCCGCCGGCCAAGTTGGCGCCGCCGATGACGGTGGCTGCGATGACCTGCAGCTCCATGCCGGTGCCGAGATTGGTGGTGACGGCGCCGAGCCATCCGGTCTGGATGATGCCGGCAATGCCCGCCGACAGCGCCGAGATCATGTAGACGGCGACCTTGATCTGGCGCACCGGCACGCCGGTCAGCGTTGCAGCGTGCTCGTTGCCACCGATGGCGAAGATGTGGCGGCCGAACTTGGTCCAGCGCAGGACGAAGCCGGTGATCAGCGCCAGCAGGATCATGTAGAGCACCGGATTGGCGATGCCGAACAGCCAGGCGCCGCCGCCCAACGCCAGCAGCTTGTTGTGGTCCGGCCCGAACTGGAAGACGACGGTGTTGTTGGAGGCGACCATGGCCAGGCTGCGGGCAATCGACAGCATGCCGAGCGTCACCACGAAAGGCGGGAAACCGAGATAGGCGATCATGACACCGTTGAAGGCGCCGATGGCAAGCGCGGTGGCGATAGAGGCCAGGATGCCGATTTCGATCGAATAGCCGGCATGCATGGTGACGGCCAGCACCATCGACGACAGGCACAGCACCGACCCGACCGACAGGTCGATACCGCCGGTGATGATGACGAAGGTCATGCCGAGCGCGACGATGGCGACGAAGGTGACGTTGCGGGTGATGTTGTAGAGGTTCTTCGAGGTGGCGAAGGCATCGGTGGCAAACGACAGGAAAATGCAGGCGAGGATGACGGCGATCACCACCCAGAACGTCTGGCTGGAGAACATCCGCGACAGAAAACTGTGCTGCTTCTGCGCGATCGTCTGGTCAAGGGTGACTGCCATTATCGACCTTTCCTGCCGGCGGCGATGCGCGCCAGCGTGGTGAAATACGGGTTTTGCGCCCTCATGCCGCCTGCTCGATGGCGCCGGTGATCAGCCCGGTGACTTCCTCGGGCGAACTCGACGCGATCGTCTTGTCGGCGACCTTCCTGCCGCGCCGCATGACGATGACGCGATCGGCGACGTCGAAGACGTCGGGCATGCGGTGGCTGATCAGCACCACCGCGATACCCTGGTTGCGCAGATTGCGGATCAGGTTGAGCACTTCGGCGACCTGCCTGACCGAGATCGCCGCCGTCGGTTCGTCCATCAGCACGATCTTGGCCTGCGACAGCATGGTGCGGGCGATGGCCACCGCCTGGCGTTGGCCACCCGACATCTGCTTGACCAGGTCGCGCGGCCGGGTTTCGGACTTGAGCTCGGCGAAGATCTGGCCAGCGCGCTTGTACATCGCCGCATAGTCGAGAATGCGGAACGGACCGAGGCCGCGCCGCAACTCGCGCCCGAGATAGACGTTCGCCGCCGCGGTCAGATTGTTGCAGAGTGCCAGGTCCTGGTGGACGATCTCGATGCCGTGCTGGCGCGCCTCGACCGGCTTGTGCAGGATCAGTTCCTTGTCGTCCATCCGCATCGCGCCGTGGCTCGGCCGGAAATTGCCTGCGATCATCTTGACCAGCGTCGACTTGCCGGCGCCGTTGTCGCCCATCAGGCCGACGACCTGGCCTGGCTCGATCGACAGCGACACGTCGTTGACCGCCTGGATGGCGCCGAAATGCTTCGAGATGTTGGTGAGTTCGAGAACCGCCACCAGCCTTTGCCTCCCTGTGCTTGCCGCATGCCCGGGACAGGGGCGGCTTTCGCGTCGCTCTCCCAGCTCCTCCCGGAAACAGCGATGTCAGGCATTTACGCAAATGCCCGTGCGGGCGTCAATTGTCCGATGAATAGGAAATAGGGCAATTGTCGGACGAATAGGGGATAGCGGTTCCGAAAAATCCGTTTTGTAGGACAAATAGCAATTGACGTTGGCGGCTTGCCGTTATTAGCTGAGGGTCGGAGGAAGATTTGCCAGTCCCGAGCCATGATCGACGGCGGGGTCGGCGCGAGATCATCGACCGTGCCGGCGCTGCCGGTCCGGTCGCATCTGGAAATGCTTATCGGTCTTGCCAGGCGGCACGGGCATTCCCTGCCATCTCGCGTTGGGGCCGATTTGTGTGGCGGGCACGCCGTGTCCGTCTGTTTTTCAAGGGAGGACTGATATGAGGAAAACAGTTTTGCTCGCCGCCGTCGCCGCCATGGCGTTGGGCGCCGGGCCGGCTTTGGCCAAGAAGCAACTCGTCATCGTGGTGAAAGGTCTCGACAATCCGTTCTTCGAGGCCATCCACCAGGGCTGCGAGAAATGGAACAAGGAAAACGCCAGCTCGGAATATGAATGCTTCTACACTGGTCCAGCGTCGACTTCCGACGAGGCCGGCGAGGCCCAGATCCTTCAGGATATACTGAGCAAGCCTGACACGGCGGCGGTGGCGATCTCGCCGTCCAACGCGCCACTGATCGCGCAGACGCTCAAGACCGCCAATCCGACGATCCCGATCATGACCGTCGACGCCGACCTCGCCAAGGAGGACGCAGCCCTTCGCAAGACCTATCTCGGCACCGACAACTACCTGATGGGCAAGAAGATCGGCGAATACATCAAGAAGGCCAAGCCGAATGGCGGCACGATCTGCACCATCGAGGGCAACCCGGCAGCCGATAACATCCTGCGCCGCGCGCAAGGCATGCGCGACGCCCTGACGGGCAAGGAGGGGCTTGCGGCACTCGCAGGCGAAGGCGGCTGGACCGAAGTCGCCGGCTGCCCGGTGTTCACCAATGACGACGGTGCCAAGGGCGTCCAGGCAATGACCGATATCCTTGCCGCCAACCCCAAGCTCGATGCTTTCGGCATCATGGGTGGCTGGCCGCTGTTCGGCGCGCCGCAGCCTTATCGCGACCTGGTTGGACCGTTGAAGGACCGGCTGGCCAAGAACGACTTCGTCATCGGCGCCGCCGACACGATCGGCGACGAGGTGGCGATCGCCAGGGATGGCCTTGTCACCGCGCTGGTCGGCCAGCGGCCCTTTGAAATGGGCTACAAGGCGCCGTCGGTGATGATCGACCTGATCACGGGCAAGAAGGTCGACGATCCGGTCTTCACCGGCCTTGACGAATGCACCAAGGATACGGTCGACACCTGTATCCAGAAGTAGGTCTTCGATCCGGGGCGCTCGGCAAACGGGCGCCCCGTCAATTCCTGAGCGAGACGCCGTGGCGAGGGGCAACAGGCTCCGGCCTTGTCGCGTCCATGGTTTGGATTTTCGGCAACGGGATCGGCGCGCGCCACGCAGGTTCGGATCCATCCGGGCGACGGGCAGCCGACCTATTGGAACGTGGATGCCGCACGAGAAGGCAGAAAGAAAAGCCAGCCGGGCCAAGGCGCAAGCCAGCCGCGATCCGGCGGTCATGCGCAGGGCCGACGCGGCGCACTTTCCCGGATCCAGTGTTCATGCCTCGCTCGCCAGCGAGATCGGTCTGCGGATCGTGCGCGGCGATTATCCGCCCGGCAGCATCCTGCCCAACGAGGCCAAATGGGCCGAAACCTTCAATGTCAGCCGTTCGGCGGTGCGCGAGGCGATCAAGATGCTGATGGCCAAGAGCCTTTTGGCATCACGCCCCAAGATCGGCAGCTGGGTCGAGCCGAAGGAGCGCTGGAACCTGCTCGACCGTGACGTGCTCGCTTGGTACGCGACCGCGCCCGACCGCGAGGCCTTCCTGCGCACCGTGCAGGAGTTCCGCCATATCATCGAACCGGAAGCGTCGGCCTTTGCCGCCATGCGGCGCAGCGACGAGCAGATGGCCGAGATCAGCCTTGCCTGCCGCGAGATGGGCGAGGCGGCCAACCTGCCTGAACGCATCCGCGCCGACACACGCTTTCACCTCGCCATCCTGCGGGCCTCGGGCAATGACCTTCTGGTGCCGCTCGGCGTGCTGATCGAGTCCGCGCTCGACCATCTCTTCGTCTTCACCACGCGGCAGGTCGGCGACCAGCGGCGAGCGCAGAAACTGCATGAAGCGATCGAGAAGAACATCCGACTGCAACGGCCGGCGGCGGCCCGCAATGCCGTGCACAAACTGCTCGCAGACACCGATGAGGGGATTGGAAGCAGGCGGCGGTGAACCGTCCGGCCGTTTGAGCCTCAAATCGTCTGCTTCTTGCCATCCTTCGTCGGCATCAGGTCGACGCCGTTGATCTTGGCGATATGCGTCGCCAGCATGGGCACGAACTGTTCTGCCGGACCGGTGGCATGGGCGCCGGCGAAGGAATTCTTGGTGGCGTTGCCGAGCGGGTTGGCGATACCGGCCGCACCCGCCATGGACTCCAGGTAAGTCAGGTCCTTGAAGGCGTTGGCGATGGTGAATTTGTGGGCGTCGCGGTCGCCTTCCAGCGTCCAGCGCATGAAGGTCTGGTAGAAGCCGCAATCCATGCGGCCGTTGCGGATGACGCTGTCGAAACGCGGCGGCGAGATGCCGACCTTTTCAGCCAGGGCCAATGCTTCGGAATAGATGGCGGCATAGCCCAGCGAGATGAAGTTGTTGAGCAGTTTCATGCGGTGGCCATCGCCGGTGTCGCCGATGTGGACGATGCGGCCGGCCCAGGTTTCGATCACCGGTTTCACCCTGGCAAAGACGGCATCCGGCGCGCCGACCATGGCATCGAGCGTGCCTTCCCAGGCCTCCTTCGGGGTGCGGCTCAGCGGCGCATCGACATAGTCGATGCCAAGCGCGTTGAGTTCGGCCGCGAGCGCGACGGTCGAGACCGGGTCCGAGGTTGAACAGTCGACGACGACCGAACCTTTCTTCAAGCCTTCCTTGAGGCCACCGGGGCCGCGGATGATGGCTTCCACTTCGCGCGACCCGGTGACGCAGATGAAGACAATATCAGACGCCGCCGCGACATCGCGCGAGGTCGATGCTTCCCTGGCGCCTCGGCCAAGAAGGTCCTCCGCCGGCTTACGGTTCTTGCGGCCAAGGAATGTCAGGGGATAGCCCTTGTCGACGATGTTCTTGGCAATGCCGTGCCCCATCAGGCCAAGGCCGATGAAGCCGATCGTCTCGCGCGCGGCGGAGGTATTCATGTCGTCTGTCCTATCCCGGATTATCGATAATTGCGCCGCCGTTTTAGACCTATGTGGTTGCGGAATGCAATATTGTCTGACAATAGACGGGGATTCCAGAGCCTGTCATGGAGACCAGAATGACGAAGCGGATCATGTTCACCGGCGGCAGCGGCAAGGCTGGGCGCCATGTCGTGCAATATCTTGTCGAGCAGGGCTGCCAGGTGCTCAACATCGACACCAAGCCGCTCGACAATCCCAAGGTGCGCACGCTGATCACCGACATTACCGACAGCGGGCAGGTGTTCAACGCGCTGTCGAGCTATATGGGCCTGCACGAATTCGACCCGTCGCTGCGCCCGCAGCCGGTGGATGCGGTGGTGCATTTCGCCGCCATCCCGCGCATCATGATCACGCCCGACAACGAGGTGTTCCGGATCAATGCGATGGGCACCTATAACGTCATTGAGGCGGCGGTGAAGCTCGGCATCCGCAAGATCATCATCGCTTCCTCCGAGACAACCTATGGACTGGTGTTCGCCAACGAGCCGCGCGATCCCAAATATTTCCCGCTCGACGAGGAGTATGATGTCGATCCGATGGATAGCTACGCGCTGTCCAAGATCGTCAACGAGAAGACCGCGCGGGCTTTCGCGCAACGCAACGGCACCGACATCTATGCCTTGCGCATCGGCAATGTCATCGAGCCGCACGAATATTCGCTGTTTCCGAAATGGTTCGCCGATCCCGGTTTTCGCAAGCGCATTGCCTGGAGCTATGTCGACGCGCGCGATCTTGGGCAGATCACGCTACGCGCCATCGAGAAGGACGGTCTCGGCTACCAGGTGTTCAACGCGGCCAATGACGATACCTCGTCCGACCTGCCGACGGCGGAACTCCTGAAGCGCTTCTATCCGGGCGTGCCGGTCAAGGCCGAACTTGGTGAATATGAGACGCTGCTGTCGAACCGCAAGGCGCGCGACATGCTGGGCTTCCGCCCGGAACACAGCTGGCGCAAATACGTCAAAACGGCCTGACCGAGCGAACAAGAGAGGCTGGGCTGTGCATAGCGGGGCGCTTTGCGGCCCAACCGTTCCGTGGTGCTTGACAGCTTCCGCAAACCAGCCTTTCTGAAGCGTATGCGGGACGCGAAGCCGAACAAGGAAAAATCGCCTGTTAAGGCGGATGCCGCCGAGCGCTCGACCGGTGTTCGCCGGCCCGACGCGGCGCGTATTCCCGGCGCCAGCGTGCACACGTCGCTGGCGAGCGAGATCGGTCTGCGGATCGTGCGCGGCGACTATCCGCCCGGCACCATCCTGCCCAACGAAGCCAAATGGTCGGAGACCTTCAGCGTCAGCCGCTCGGCGGTGCGTGAGGCGATCAAGATGCTGATGGCCAAGAGCCTGCTTGCATCCCGCCCCAAGATCGGCAGTTGGGTGGAGCCGAAGGAACGCTGGAACCTGCTCGACCGCGATGTGCTCGCCTGGTACGCGACGTCGCCGGACCGCGAGGTGTTCCTGAAGACGGTGCAGGAGTTCCGCCACATCATCGAGCCGGAAGCGACCGCTTTCGCGGCGATGCGGCGGACCGACGAGCAGATGGCCGAGATCAGCCAGGCCTGCCGCGAGATGGGCGAGGCTGCCAGCCTGCAGGAGCGCACCCGCGCCGACACGCGCTTTCATCTCGCCATCCTGCGCGCCTCCGGCAACGATCTTCTGGTGCCGCTTGGCGTGCTGATCGAATCCGCGTTCGATCACCTGTTCACCTTCACCACCCGGGAAGTCGATGATCTCAACCATGCGCAAAAGCTGCATGAGGCGATCGAGAAGAACATCCGGCTGCAACGCCCGGACGCGGCGCGAGCCGCGGTTCGCAAGCTGCTGGCCAACACCGACCACGTGATCAAGTCGCGCTAGGGTGAATTGATGTCCAGGTGATGCCGGCCCGCGAACGGCAGTTTACGCCCCGCACCGGTTCTCGAGAACCACCATTCTCGGCTCGTCCTGAATCTCAACAAACCCTAGGCCGGAGCTACTCTTCCTTCTCGCGGCCGAAGGCCACGCGCAGTTCGTCCTTGGCGTGCTCGAGCACCTGTCTGCGCGCGGCGGGCAGGTTCTTGCCGGCGCGGTTGATGTAGAAATTCAGCATCGACATCGCTGACTGGAAGGGTTCGGCCTTGCGGCGGTGGCTGTGCTCGGCCGACCGCTTGAGCGAGGCGGCGATCTTTTTGGCGTCGTCGGATTCGAAGACGTGATCCTCAAGATCCATCGCGTCGCTGTGCTCGGTCACCTCGGCCGACCATTTCTTCTTGGCTATGGTCATGGCTGGGACTCCTTTGCGGGTTCGCTGATCGGAAAACTCCAGACATTGGCGTCGGTTCCCGCCTTCGTGCCCGCTCTGGAGCCACGGATTTGCTGGCCGTGGCGCTGCTGTGGGCTGAGAATGTGCCGATAGTGGCCGAAACGGCAGCCGATTTCGAGACCGCCGACAGGAAACGCCTTTGACCCGAACCGACTTGAGCCGGCCCAGTCCCGGCATCGACAGTTCCTACGCGTGGATGCGGCTGGCCATCTCAATGCTGCTGGCGACCATCGGTGCGGTCGGCATGTGGGCGGTGGTCGTGGTGCTGCCTGCCGTGCAGGCCGAGTTCGGCGTCGACCGTGCCGCGGCATCGATGCCCTACACCGCGACCATGGTTGGCTTTGCCGCCGGCAATGTGCTGGTCGGCCGCGCCATCGATCGCATGGGCTATTGGATCCCGGCGCTGTTCTCTTCCGTGGCGCTCTCCGCCGGCCTGCTGCTCGCCGCGCTTTCGACCTCGATCCTGCAATTCACCCTTGCCCAAGGGGTGCTGATCGGTGTCGGCACTTCGGTGATCTTCGGGCCGCTGATCGCCGACATCTCGCACTGGTTCAACCGGCGGCGCGGCGTCGCTGTGACAGCGGCGGCGGCCGGCAACTACCTCGCCGGCGCGCTCTGGCCCACCATCATGCCGACGCTGATCAAGGCGGAAGGCTGGCGCTTCACCTACGCGGCGATCGGTGTCTTCTGCCTGGTCACCATGGTGCCCCTGGTGCTGTTGCTGCGACGCGGTGCTCCTGACGCGGCCGCTGCTGGCTCGCCCGGGAGCCGGCCGGTGCAGCCGATTCCCATGTCGCCGGCGGCGCTGCAAATGCTGCTGGTCGTTGCCGGCCTCGGCTGTTGCGTGGCGATGTCGATGCCACAGGTGCACATCGTCGCCTATTGCATGGATCTTGGCTACGGCATGGCGCATGGCGCCGACATGTTGTCGATCATGATGGCGGCGGGCGTCGTCAGCCGGCTTGCCTCCGGCTTTATCGCCGATCGCATCGGCGGTGCGAAAACCTTGCTCATCGGTTCGGTGCTCCAGTGCCTGTCGCTGCTGTTTTACATTCCGTTCGACGGACTGGCCTCGCTCTACGTCGTGTCGCTGGTGTTCGGCCTGTCGCAAGGCGGCATCGTGCCTTGCTATGCGATCATCGTGCGCGAGTACCTGCCCGCCAAGGAGGCTGGCCAGCGTATCGGCATCGTCATGATGGCGACGATCTTCGGCATGGCGATCGGCGGCTGGATGTCGGGTTGGATCTACGACCTGACCGGTTCCTACGCCGCCGCCTTCCTCAACGGAATCGCGTGGAATCTGCTGAACATAGTGGCGATCGGGCTGTTCATGTGGAAGGCAAGGCACAGAGCCGTCATGGCAGCCTGACGCGAGCGGCGGGGCGCGGTTCTGAGCACCTCGGCTTGACAACGGGCAGGCACTGCGCGACCCCAGAGGCCGAAGGGTGCGGCAACAGGCCGGTGAGATGGCGATAGCTCAGATGATCATATTGCGGGCGCGCTTCGGCTGCCATGCGCACGAGCCGTGGCCTTGATCAAGCCGCGCTCGCGCCGGGGCGGCGGCCGCCCGACCATTTCGGATGTCGCGCGCAAGGCCGGCGTCGGCGCCATCACAGTGTCGCGCGCGCTGCGTGAGCCGGAGCGTGTCAGCCTGGATTTGCGCCGTCAGATCCAGGCCGCCGTCGACGAGCTTGGCTATGTGCCGGACCCCAATGCGCGGGCTCTGGCCTCGGCGCGCGCCGAAGTGTTCGGCGTGCTGGTGCCCTCGCTCACCAACAACGTCTTCGCCGAGGTGGTGCGCGGCATTTATGACAGCCTGTCGGACAGCCCGTTCCGCATCCAGCTGGGCAACACGCATTATTCGGGACTGGAGGAAGAGCGGCTCTTGCAGGTGTTCGGCTCGCAGCGGCCGGCGGCGCTGATCGTGGCCGGCATCGACCAGACGCCAACCTCGCGAAAACTGCTGGAAAATGCCGGTTGCCCGGTGGTGCAAGTGATGGAGACCGGGCCGGATCCCGTCGACATGATGGTCGGCTTCTCGCATCTCGACGGCGGCAGGACGGCGACCGAACACCTGATCGAGGTGGGGTATCGACGCATCGGCTTCATCGGTGCGCGCATGGATCCGCGCTCGCAGCGGCGCCTGGCTGGTTATCGCGCCGCGATGGAGAAAGCCGGGCTGTTCGACCCGCGCCTGATCACCACCACGCCGGTGCTGTCCAGCGTGTCGCTCGGCCGCGAAATGTTTCGCGATGCCCTTGCCAAGATGCCGACGCTCGACGGCGTGTTCTGCAACAATGACGATATCGCGCTCGGTGTGCTGTTCGAATGCCATCGCGCCGCGATCGATGTGCCGAAGACGATCGGCATCGTCGGCTTCAACGATCTCGATATGATGCAGGTGGCCTTTCCCTCGATCACCAGCATCCGCACCCATCGCTACGAAATCGGGCGGCGCGCGGTGGCCATGGCGCTGGCGGCGATCGCCGGCGACCGACCGGAGCAACGCATCGTTGACCTCGGCTTCGAGCTCAAGCGCCGCGAGAGCACGGCCCGCTGAACACACTTTCGGGAACGACCGCAAATGGCGCTTTACACAACGTCATGGTAGCGCTACCATTTTCACTGAACGGGCACCGCCAGCAAAGGTATTGCGCCTGTTTATTATACATAAGCAACAGTTCATGCTTGTTTATTATGTATAATATGATAGATTTTCCCCTGATCGATGGGGGCGGCAAGGGGAGGGATCGCGGAGGTCTTCGGCACCTGGCAGGCGTGACTGGGCAAGGCGGAGGGGCCAGCCCGAAACGCGAAAATTCCATAAACTGAACCGACACTCAGAACTGCAATCGGGAGGATTATCGATGATCAAGTCACTTGTCGGTGGCATTGTTGCCGCCAGCGCATTCGTCATGCTCAACTCGGCCGCCATGGCCGCCGGCCCGGAAATCGTATCCGGTCCCGCCGCCCAGGCCGACTGCTTCGTGCCGTGGAGCGCGGACACGAAATTCTTCAAATATCCAAAGAAGGAAGGCCCGTTCCGCATCGCCTTCGCCAATGGCTATATCGCCAATACCTGGCGCATCCAGATGGTGCAGACGGCCAAGGCCTATGCGGCCCAGCCCGAGGTCAAGGCCAAGATCAAGGAATTCAAGGTCGTCTCGACCGGCGAGGACGTCCCGGCGCAGATCTCGGCGATCAACAATTTCATCGATTCCGGCTATGACGCCATCGTCACGGACGCGCAGAATCCGACCGCTTTCGGTCCGGTCATCAAGCGCGCCAAGGAAGCCGGCATCGTTCTGGTCGCCTTCGACAACATCCTCGACACCAAGGATGCCATCAACGTCAATGTCGACCAGAAGGGTCTTGGCGAATTGTGGGCCAAGTGGCTGGTCGAGAAGGTGCCGAATGGCGGCAAGATCCTCGAGGTGCGCGGTGTGGCCGGCACCTCCGTCGATACCGATCGCCACAATGGCATCCATGAAGTGCTCGACGCCTCCGGCAAGAAATGGGACGTCACCGAAGTCGCCGGCAAATGGGATGACGGCGTGGCGCAGAAGGTGACCGCCGACGCCATCGCCACCAACGGTCCGTTCGACGGCATCACCGGCCAGGGCGGCGATACGGGCATCGTCCAGGCGATGATCGATGCCAAGCATCCGTTCGTGCCGTTCGGCGGTGAAACCGAAAACGGCTTCCGCAAGTTCTGCGCGGCCCATTCCGCCGATGGCCTGAAATGCACCTCCGCTGGCTCCGGTCCGGCCCAGGTTGCCGTCGCCATCAAGACCGCGATCGCGGCACTCGAAGGCGAGGTGGTGCCGCAGGAAGTGAAGCTGCCGCTGGCTGTCGCCACGGATCCGGACATGAAGGAAGGCACCGATTACTTCCCGAAGGAATCCGACAATTTCTTCGTCGGCAATTCCTTCCCGACCTGCGGCATCAATTTCAGTGCCCAGGAAATCATGGGGCAGACCAAGGAAAACCAGTAATCGCTGGCCAATGCCTGGCG
The DNA here is from genome assembly GCF_056868045.1 of Mesorhizobium sp. HAY1-8B. Lineage (NCBI taxonomy): Bacteria > Pseudomonadati > Pseudomonadota > Alphaproteobacteria > Hyphomicrobiales > Phyllobacteriaceae > Mesorhizobium > Mesorhizobium sp. HAY1-8B. The sequence continues at coordinate 5,434,061 of NZ_CP200321.1, read as the reverse complement.
CCGCGGCTTACCCCGTGGCGCCAGCCTGCAATCCCACAATGGCCCTGGAGGGTTGATGGACGGTGCGGCTCCTCTCTTTCGCATGGAAGGCATATCCAAGCGCTACGGCGGCGTGCGGGCGCTGGAAAAGGCCGAGCTTGCGGTCGAAGCCGGCAGCATCCACGCCATTCTCGGTGAAAACGGCGCCGGCAAATCGACGCTGATCAAGGTCATGGCCGGTGTCGTGGCGCCCGACGAGGGCCGCATGATGCTGGACGGCCGCGAAGTGACTTTCGCGTCGCCCGGTGCGGCGAACAAGGCCGGCATCGTCTGCATCTTCCAGGAACTGTCGCTGATCCCCGAGCTCAGCGTTGCCGACAACATCGTCATTTCCGACCCGCCCAAACGCTTCGGCATGATCGACCGCAAGGCGCAGCGCCGCATCGCGGAGGAAGCCCTTGCCCGCGCCGGCGCGGCCGACATCCATCCGCTGGCGCTGGTCAAGGACCTGCCGCTGTCGCGCCGGCAGATGGTCGAGATCGCCAAGGCGTTGGCCAGAAAACCGCGAATCCTGATCCTCGACGAGGCAACCTCGGCGCTGACGGCGGCGGATGTCTCGAAGATATTCGGCGTCTTGAAGCGGCTGCGCTCGGAAGGGTTGGCGCTGCTCTACATCTCGCACCGCATGAACGAGATCGCCGAACTTGCCGATCAGTGCACGGTGTTCCGCAACGGCCGCAACGTCGCCAGCTACAAGGCCGGCTCGAAGAGCGACAATGAGGTGGTCGAACTGATGATCGGCCGCGAATACAGCCACATCTTTCCGCCCAAACCGGCGGCTGCACCGGCCAGCGCCGCCCCCAGGCTCGAAGCGCGCAAGCTCTCCTGGGCCGACCGGCTGCACGACATCTCGCTGACCGTCAGGGCGGGCGAGGTCGTCGGCCTCGGCGGTCTTGACGGCCAGGGCCAGCGCGAATTGCTGCTTGCCTTCTTCGGGGTGCTGCGCGGCCTTGCCGGCGAGGTGCTGATCGACGGCAAGCCGGTGGCCATCAGCAGTCCCGCCGTGGCCCGCCAGGACGGCATCGGCATGGCGCTCATTCCGGAGGACCGCAAGACGGAAGGCTTGATGCTGCCGATGACGGTGCGCGAGAACCTGTCCTTTGCCGCGCTCGACCGGCTGTCCAGGAGCGGCATCATCGATCGCGCCGCCGAGCAGCGGCTGATCGACGATATGGTTGGCCTGCTCGCCATCAAGACGGCGGGTCTCGACATTCCGGTCGGCGCGCTGTCGGGTGGCAACCAGCAGAAGGTGGTCATCGCCAAATGGCTGATGCGCCAGCCGCGCATCATCCTGCTCAACGATCCGACGCGCGGCATCGATGTCGGCACCAAGCAGGAGATCTACCAGCTGATGCGCAAGCTGGCGGATGCGGGTGCGGCGATCCTGTTCTATTCGACCGATTATGACGAGCTGATCGGCTGCTGTGACCGTGTGCTGGTGCTTTACGATGGCGCAGTCAAGCGCGAACTGGTCGGCGCCGAGATCACCGAGCGGGCGCTGATATCGAGCGCGCTCAACATCCATGGCGAGGAGAGCCCGGTGGGCCTGGGAGCAAGCGTGTGAAAGATTGGCGCTACTGGCTGGCCGAGCAGCGCGGAACGCTGCTGGCGCTCGGCATCTTCATCGTCATGTTCGTCATCTACACCTCGAACCATCCGGCCGGATTTACCGCCAATGTGGTGCAGACGGCGGCCAACAAGGGCGTGCTGCTCGCCTTCGTCGCCATGGCGCAGACGCTGGTGGTGATCACCGCCGGCATCGACCTGTCCGTCGGCATGATCTTCCTGCTCACCAACTGCCTGGCTTCCTGGCTGGTGGTGGGCACGCCGGCGCAGACGGCGCTCGGCGTCATCGCCGTGCTGGCGGTCGGCCTTCTGTGCGGCGCCATCAACGGCGCCATCGTCATCTATGGACGACTGCAGCCGATCGTCGCCACCATCGCCACCGGCGCCGTCTATTACGGTATCGGTCTTTTGCTGCGGCCATTCCCGGGCGGCTCGGTCAATGAGGATCTTGCTGATGCGCTGACCGGCCGCGTGTTCAGCGTGGTGCCGGCGAGCCTCGTCGTGCTGCTCGCCATCGTGCTGGTGGTCTGGGTGCCGTTCAGCCGCTCGGTGCTTGGCCGGGCGGCTTACGCGGCGGGATCGTCGGAGACGGCGGCCTACATGTCGGGCGTGCCGATCCGGCGCGGCAAGTTCGCCGCCTACACGCTGGCCGGCCTGCTGGCATCGATCGGCGGTCTGTTCCTGACCTTCTTCACCTATACGGGCGAAGCGGCCTATGCCAGCGGCAACTCCTACACGCTGTTCTCGATCGCCGCCGTGGTGCTCGGCGGCGTCTCGCTGTTCGGCGGCAAGGGCAGCGCCATTGGCGCCATCTTCGGCGCGCTCGCTTTCCGCACCATTGGCGATCTGTTGTTCGTGTTCGATTTCGATCCGCTCTGGCAGCCTTTGTTCCAGGGCGTTATCCTGCTGGTCGCCGTCAGCCTCGGCGCCTTCGCCCTGTTTCGGGTCCGCAACCGGCTGGAGTGGTTCCTGTGAGCGAGACGACGCCGATGGTTGGGAAGAGCGACGGCGGCATTGCCGGCCGCATGCCGAAATTCATCCGCCGCGCCGATCCGGCGGTGCTGACGGCTTTTGCCTGCATCGTGGTGCTGCTGTTGCTGGGCAGCCTCTATTCGCGCAGCTTCCTGTCGCCTGAATATCTACTGCAGCAGCTCAAGGTGGCCTCATTCCTCGGTGTCATCGCCACCGGCATGATGCTGGTCATCCTGCTGGGCCAGATCGACTTGTCGGTGCCCTGGGCGGTGGCGGCGGGCGCTATGATGGCATGCGCGGCGGCGGCCTACGGTCCGGTCGGCGTCGCGCTGGCCATCCCGTTCGGCATCTTCTGCGGCGTGCTGATCGGCGTCGTCAACGGCATCGGCGTTGCCTATCTGCGCATCCCCTCGATGATCATCACACTTGCCACCAACGCCGTCGCGCAAGGGCTGATGGTGGTCTACACCGGGGGCTTCTCGCCGCAGGATTCGGCCACCGGCGCCATGCGTTACCTCGCCACCGGCTTCGCCATTCCGGGCGTCCCCAACGCGGTCATCATCTGGGCGTTGATCGGGGCCGCGATGGTGTTCGTGCTGACCCGCACCGGTTTCGGCCGCACCGTCTACGGCATCGGCAACCGCGAGCGCGCCGCCTATCTCTCGGGCATCGACACAAGGCGCGTGGTGATGATCGCCTTCGCCGTCTCCGGCGGGCTCTCCGCCTTCGGCGGCGTGCTTCTGGCCGGCTATGCCTCCAAGGCGGCGCAGTCGATGGGCGATGCCTATCTCTTGCCGTCGATCGCCGCGGTCGTGCTTGGCGGCACCTCGATCCTCGGCGGGCGCGGGTCCTATCTCGGCACCGTTGCCGGCGTCATCCTGATCACGCTCCTGCAATCCATCCTTTCGGTCATGCAGATGCCGGAGGCGGGGCGGCAGATCATCTATGGCGTCGTCATCGTCGCCATGCTGTTGCTCTACGGCCGCGCGCCGGCAAGCCGCTAGAGCCGGATGATTTCAGGTCGAATCGACCTGAAATCTGAATCCGCCTCTAAATCAAGGAGATAGAGCATGATGTCGTCCGAAAGCCGCTTCACACTTTTCGGCATCATGCTCTAGCCGTGGACGAAGAAGCAGCGCAGGCGCCGACGCGCGCCCCCGGCTCAGTGCCTCCGGCCATCGTGGTGATGGGCGTCGCCGGCTGCGGCAAGTCGGCCGTCGGCACCGCGCTGGCGGCCGCGCTGGGCGCCATCTTCATCGAGGGCGACAGGCTGCACCCGCCCGAGAATGTCGCCCGCATGGCAAGCGGCGAGCCGCTCACCGATCAGCTGCGCGAAGGCTGGCTCGATGCGATCGGCGAACACATCGCGGCATCGGTCGGCAAAGGGCAAGGCGTGGTCGCGGCCTGCTCGGCGCTGAAGCGCGGCTATCGCGAACGTCTGCGCGGCTTTTGCCTTGATATCACCTTCCTCTACCTGGAGATCGACCCGGCGACGGCGAGCGAGCGGGTCGCCAGCCGGAAGGGGCATTTCATGCCGGCCAGCCTGGTCGACAGCCAGTTCGCCATACTGGAGCCGCCGGGGAGGGATGAGCGGGCACTGACGATCGACGCGACGAAACCCGTCGCTGATGTGATTGCCGACGCGATCCGGCTGCTGGCTAAATCATGAGCCGGTATCGTCGGTTGTCATGGCATCGTCCGGGGCTTCCGTCAGCCTTCGGCTGCTGGACCAGATCAGCATCTGTTCGGGAAACTGTTTCAGCGCTTCGAGCAGCCGGTCGCGCTTGAGCAGGATATAGCGTGCCTGTCGCACCATGTCCTTGGTTCCGTCCCGTCCCATTTCCGCTTCAGGCGGCAGCAGCTCCGGGCTGATGACGGCCCGGTATTCACGGAAGGGAATGGTCTCGAAGGTCGACATTGCAAACAGCGCCGCCTTGCCCCTTGCGGCGAAATTCGCCGGTGCGGAGGCAAGGTGTGTCCAGCCGCCTTCGCCGATCGCGACCTCGGTGAAGGTTGAGCCTGCATGGATGGTGTTGGTCATCAGCACCACGCCATTGCGCTTCAGGATCTTCTGGATGCGGATGGTGACCTGATAGGCATCGTCGCGCTCAAAGACGATACGGCTCTTGAGGTAGCGGTTCTCGACCTTGACCATCGGCGGGTTCAGGAAACGCAGACCGAACATCGATTCCGAGACACCGTGTGAATTGACGCTCACCTGATGCGCCTCGATGCCCGCCTCGTGCAAGGCGCGCTTGCCGAAGATGGTCTGGGAGGTGAACTGATCGCACCAGATGATGGCGCCGTGGCCGCGCCGCAGTCCCGCCTGCAGTCCTTCCTGTCCCTCCAGCCGGACAATCGGAGACCACCGGAAACCGGCGAGGTGCGCTGCAAGCTGCAGCCGGCGGCGGTGGCGCGCCGCGAGCAATGCCTCGAACAGCTTGCGTGCGTCGATGCCGCCGCCCAGCACCGCGCGCGTCGCGGCGGCATAGCCTGGAAATTGCTTGCGCATATGGCGTTTCAGGCGAAGCCTGGACATCCGATCGCAAACCGATGCCCACCAGCGCACCGGCACTGAAGCCGCGACCATGATATAGAAGGCGGCCAGGAGGGTTTCGCGCAGGTCCTGGTTCGAGAACCGGCGCACCTTGCCGGGGCGGACGATCCTGCGGCTGAAGAAGCGCACGTCCTCAGCCCTTTCCGGCACAAGGACATCGGCGATGATTTCAGTCTGGAACCTGGCCGTGGGCGTCGGTCCGCGGGCAGCCTTTCGGGATTTCGCGAACGTCGACAGCCTCATTCAGGGGCGTCCATCTGTTCCTGTTGCAAGACCGCTTTAATGCGCCTGCGCGCATCGCGCAATCTCACGGGATGAACGGTGTTCGCCAGCCGTCGATCTAGATCTGCGAGGACAGCTCGACCGGGAAATCGTCGTTATCGGCATCGCGCATGGCGGCGAGGCTTCTGTTGTCGAGCACCTCGGCGATCGCCTGCCGCACTTCCAGCATCATGTGCCGGACCTGGCAGGTCGCTTCGTCGCAATCCTCGCAGCGCTGGTACTGTGTGCGGCTGGCGCAGGGAATGGGCGCCAGCGGCCCGTCGAGCACGCGCACGACGTGGCCGATCTTGATCTCCGAGGCCGGGCGGGCGAGGCGATAGCCGCCTTCCTTGCCCTTGCGGCTCTGGACGAAGCCCGCATTGCGCAATTCGCCCAGGATGGCATCCAGGAACTTCTTCGGGATGTTGTTGGCGACGGCGATGTCGTTGACGAAGGCCAATTGCCCAATCGGGAGACTGGAAAGATGCACGAGGGCCTTGAGGCCGTATTTGCCTTTTTTTGTCAGCATGCCCGAGTCAACCCGTTGAAACCCCAACCACCCCGCATCTGGCGGCTGTTTGTGTGCAAATAATGACGGTTTTGCCGCGCAATGGTATTTTGCGAAAGCGAGATGCCAAATGGCACGTTAGGCACAAACGCGTTGATTCTTTGTAACGTTTCGCAGGGATGGCGCTGTATTCGCCATGGCTGAAGGCAAAAACGAAGAAAGCCGGCTCATTGCCGGCTTTGCTTATCTGCTCAATATGTGCCGTGAGCCTTCAGCGGCTGCCATAGGCCTGATCGAGCAGGCCGCCGGCGGCGAAATGCTCTTTCTGGATCTTGTCCCAGCCGCCGAAGACGTCTTCCACGGTCAGCAGGCGTACCTCAGGGAAGTCAGCCTTGTATTTGGCTGCGACGGCTGCGTCACGCACGCGGTTGCCGTTCTGTGCGAGGATGTCCTGGCCTTCGGGTGTGTAGAGGAAGTCGAGATAGGTCTTGGCCAGATCGCGCGTGCCGTGCTCGTCGGCGACCTTGTCGACGATCGCCACCGGAAATTCGGCGAGCAGACTGACCGAAGGCGTGACCTGCTCGAACTTGTCGTCGCCATACTCCTTGCGGATGCCGCGCGTCTCGGATTCGAAGGTGATCAGCACGTCGCCGATTTCACGCTGCACGAAAGTGGTGGTCGCGGCGCGGCCGCCCGTGTCGAAGATCGGAACATTGTTGAACAGCTTGGTGATGAACTCCTTCACCTTGGCATCGTCGCCCTTGAAGGCTTCCTTGGCGTAGGCCGTGGCCGCCAGATAGGTGTAGCGCGCATTGCCCGAGGTCTTCGGGTTGGGGAAGATCACCTGGACGTCGTCGCGCACCAGATCGTTCCAGTCCTTGATATGCTTGGGGTTGCCTGCGCGGACAAGGAACGAGGGCAGCGAATAGAACGGCGAGGCGTTGTCGGGAAAGTCCTTCTGCCAGTCGGCGGATACGAACCCTTTCTTGGCCAGGAAATCGATGTCGGTGACCTGGTTGAAGGTGACGACATCGGCGCCAAGGCCTTCGGCGATCGCGCGCGCCTGCGCCGAGGTGCCGGCATGCGACTGGTCGACGGTCACGCCCGGATGCCCTGATATGAAGGCCTTGTTGACCTGAACGAACAGTTCGCGGCCAACGTCATAGGAGGCGTTGAGCAGCTTGTCGGCCGACCAGGCTTGGGAGGATGCGAGGAACAGGCCGGCGACGGTGGCAACGCCGAGGAAAAATCGCTTCATGAAAAAGGCTCCGGATGCAATGCGTTACCGCTGGACGATAGCCGTGGCGCAGGGGTGGGGCGAGGCATGCATAACGGTTCCGCGACCTTGCCACGAGAAAAGATGTGGCCAACACAATGGGTCCTTAGAATTCTGTTCCAGATGACACTCACTTCGGCCTGCGTTTTTTGTGCCTTGTCCAGGGGCTGTCGTTTGGCATATACATATGGCATATACAAACGGAAGCAACCATGCCCCAGCATCGTCATTCAACAACGCCGCCACCGAAGGAGGCGAAGCTGTTCCGCAACAATCGCAGCCAGGCGGTGCGCATTCCTGTCGAGTTCGAGCTTCCCGGCGAGAAGGTTCTGATCAGCCGCGAAGGCGACCGCCTTGTCATCGAGCCGCTCCGCAAACCCGGCCTTACCGCGCTGCTCGCCCAATGGGCGAAAGAGCCACCGCTTGGTCCTGAGGACGACTTTCCCGAGATCAAGGATGCGCCCGTTGAAGCTGAGGACATTCTTTGATGCGGTTCATGCTGGATACGAACATTATCAGCGACATGATCCGCAACCCGGCCGGCAAGGCCGCCAGTGCAATGGTGCGCGAAGGAGACGCGGCTGTTTGCACCAGTATCGTCGTCGCCTCTGAATTGCGATATGGCTGTGCCAGGAAGGGGTCGGCCAAGCTCCTCAAGAAGGTCGAGGACCTGCTGGCCGAGATCCCTGTCTTGCCACTCGACGTGCCCGTGGATGCCGAGTACGGCGCACTTCGCGCCGAGTTGGAGTCCGTTGGCCAACCCATTGGCCACAATGACCTTTTTATTGCCGCTCACGCCTGTGTATTGGGTACCACGCTGGTGACGGCCAATATTGGGGAGTTCACCCGGATAGGGAAGCTGAAGGTCGAGAACTGGCTGGAATAGCGCCTGACCCGAAGATCAGACTACCGGAAATAGCTTCCAACGCCCGGGACGGAACGCCACCCGGCTTTTCTGTGCCGCTGGATGATCGACGGGCAGTTCGATCTCGACCCGCTGGCGATCGCCTCCGATCTCGAGCTCCACCCGGCGCGTGCCCGCGACGCGGCGGCTGGCGGCGACCGTGCCGGCGATGCAGCCGCTGCAGCCATCCAGCAATTCGACATCGTGCGGGCGGAAGTAGAGCGTCGCCTCGCCCTCGGTCGCGTGCGGCGCCGACAACCCGATCGGGCGATCAGCGAGCCAGACCTCGCCATTCTCGACCTTGACGGGAAGCGAGCTTGATTCGCCGATGAAGCCATAGACGAAGGGCGAGTTCGGCGTGTCGTAGATATCGTCGGCGGTGCCGACCTGCTCGATGCGGCCCTGGCTCATCACCACCACGCGGTCGGCAAGTTCCAGCGCTTCTTCCTGATCGTGGGTGACGAAGACGGTGGTGTGGCCGGTGCGGTCATGTATCTCACGCAGCCAGCGGCGCAGTTCCCGGCGTACCTGGGCATCGAGCGCGCCGAAAGGCTCGTCGAGCAGCAGCACCTTGGGTTCGATCGCCATGGCGCGGGCCAGCGCGACACGCTGGCGCTGGCCGCCAGACAACTGCGCCGGATAGCGCTTCTCCAGCCCTGAAAGCTGGACGAGGTCGAGAAGCTCGGAGGCGCGGCGGCGGATTTCCTGTGCCGGCGGCCGCGAAGGCCCATGCCGGACCTTCAGGCCGAAGCCGATATTGTCAGCCACGGTCATGTGCCGGAACAGTGCATAATGCTGGAACACGAAGCCGACATTGCGCTCCTGGATCGACTTCTGCGAAGCGTCCTCGTCGCCGAAGAAGATTTTTCCACGGGTCGGCCGCTCCAGCCCGGCGATCAGCCTGAGCAGCGTCGTCTTGCCGGAGCCGGACGGCCCCAGCAATGCGATCAGTTCGCCCGACTTGATGTCGAGCGATACGTCGTGGAGCGCCGGAAACCGCTCGAACTCCTTGCGCACGTTGGCAACGCGAACTTCCATACAAATCCCTCTGTCAGTGTCCGCGCGTCGCGGCGAGTTCGGCGCCGTAGCGCATCTCGAGCAGTGTTTTCAAGACCAGCGTGACGAGCGCCAGCCCGGCAAGCAGTGAGGCGACGGCAAAGGCGCCGACCGCGTTGTACTCGTTGTAAAGAATTTCGACATGCAGCGGCATGGTGTTGGTCAGGCCGCGTATATGGCCCGACACCACCGACACCGCGCCGAATTCGCCCATGGCGCGGGCGTTGCACAGGAGCACGCCATAGAGCAGGCCCCATTTGACATTGGGCAGCGTCACATACCAGAAGGTCTGCCAGCCATTGGCGCCGAGCGAAAGGGCTGCCTCCTCATCGCCATTGCCCTGTTCCTGCATCAGCGGGATCAGTTCGCGGGCGACGAAGGGGAATGTGACGAAGACGGTGGCCAGCACAATACCTGGCACGGCGAACAGGATTTGGATGCCATGTCCCTTCAGCCAATCTCCGAGCAACCCTTGAGCGCCGAACAAAAGCACATAGACCAGGCCGGAGATGACCGGCGAGACTGAGAAGGGCAGGTCGATCAGCGTGGTCAGGAACGCCTTGCCCTTGAATTCGAACTTGGCGATGGCCCAGGCGGCGGAGATGCCGAAGACGACATTGAGCGGCACCGAGATTGCCGCGACGAGCAGCGTCAGGCGGATGGCCGAGCGTGCGTCCGGCTCGCCCAGCGCTTGCGTATAGGCGCCGACGCCTTTCGCCAGCGCTTCGTGGAAGACGATGATCAGCGGCAAGAGCAGAAAGACGCCGAGGAAGACGAAGGCGATGGCCATCAGTACGGCTTGTGCCGGACGGCTTTCGGTCACCGCCGCCGAGCGGCTCTCATGATACGGTTCGTAGGATTTGATTTCGGGATCAGCCATAGCGCTTGCGGCTCCATGTCTGCACGAGATTGACGACCAGAAGCATGACGAACGACAGAGCGAGCATGATCGCCGCGATCGCGGTCGCCGCCGGATAGTTGTATTCCTCCAGCCGGATGACGATCAAAAGCGGCGCGATCTCGGATTTATAGGGCAAATTGCCCGCGATGAAGATGACCGAGCCGTATTCACCGACGCCGCGCGCGAACGCCAGCGAAAAGCCGGTGATGATGGCCGGCGCCAGGCCCGGGAACAGCACGCGGGTGACGATCTGGAAGCGGCTGGCGCCAAGCGTGGCGGCTGCTTCCTCCACCTCCTTGTCGATCTCCTCCATGATCGGCTGCACGGTGCGCACGACGAAGGGCAGGCCGATGAAGACCAGTGCGACGACGATGCCGAGCGGCGTGTAGGCGACCTTGATGCCGAGCGGCATCAGCAATTTGCCGATCCAGCCGTTCGGCGCGTAGAGCGTGGTCAGCGCGATACCGGCGACCGCGGTCGGCAGCGCGAAGGGCAGGTCGACCATTGCGTCGACGATGCGGCGGCCGGGAAAGCGGTAGCGCACCAGCACCCAGGCGACGAGCGTGCCGAAGACGACATTGACGGCAGCCGCGAGAAAGGCGGTGCCGAAGCTGATTTCCAGCGCATTGATGGTGCGGCGGTCGCTGGCGATCGCCCAGAATTCAGCCCAGCCGAGAGAGGCCGAGCGCCAGATCAGCCCGGATAGCGGAATGAGGATGATGAGGGTGAGGTAGGCAAGCGAGAAGCCGAGCGTCAATCCGAAACCCGGAATGACACTCGGCTGCTTGAACCGCCACCCCGCCTGCGCGGGAGCTGTCGTCATGAAATTCTGGATTGTCCCTTCTTATTCAACCGGACTTTGCTTGAAGCTAGCTTCCTCAGCACAACCGAACCTCACTGGGCCGGCTTGTAAATCTGGTCGAATATACCACCGTCGCCGAAATGATAAGGCTGCGCTTTCTTCCAGCCGCCGAAAAGCGGATCGTCGATCGAGATCAGCTTGATGTCGGGGGTCTTGGGCAGATCCGCTGGTGCGACGAGCTCGGGCTTGGCCGGACGATAGTGGTTCTTGGCGATGATCGTCTGGCCTTCCTTGGAATAGAGCCAGCCGAGATAGGCCTCGGCCACCTTGCGCGTGCCCTTGGCATCGACGTTGGCGTCGACAATCGCCACCGGCGGCTCGGCCAGGATCGACGTCGGCGGATAGACGATCTCGAAATTGTCGGCGCCGAATTCGTCGAGCGCCAGATAGGCATCGTTTTCCCAGCCGATCAGCACGTCGCCGATGCCCTTTTGCGCGAAGGTGACGGTCGAGCCGCGCGCACCGGTGTCGAGAACCGGGGCATTGGCGTAAAGCTTGCCGACGAATTCCTTGGTCTTGGCCTCGTCGCCGCCGTCATGGGCATTGGCATAGGCCCAGGCGGCCAGATAGTTCCAGCGTGCGCCACCCGAGGTCTTGGGGTTGGGGGTGATCACCTGGGTGCCGTCCTTGACGAGGTCATTCCAGTCGTGAATCCCCTTGGGATTGCCCTTGCGAACCAGGAAGATGATGGTCGAGGTGTAAGGCGCTGAATTGTTTTCGAATTTCTTGCGCCAGTCGGGATTGATCTTCTTCGACTTCGAGACGATGGCGTTGATGTCGCCCTCGAGCGCCAGCGTGACCACGTCGGCGTCGAGGCCGTCGATCACGGCGCGGGCCTGGGCACCCGATCCGCCATGCGACTGCTGGATCGTCACCGTCTCGCCGGTCTCGGCTTTCCAATGGGCGACGAAAGCCTCGTCATAGGCCTTGTAGAGCTCGCGTGTCGGATCATAGGACACGTTGAGGATGGTGGTGTCGGCGAACGCGAAACCGAGCGTGCCGAACTGGACAGATGTGGCGACCAGTGCGCCGAGCAGTTTCCTGAAATGAGGTTTGGTCATTTCCGCCTCCGTTGAACCGCGCCAAATCTAGCGAATTGATAGAAATTAGATGCATCGAATGTTGCCTTTTTTGCCCTCCTGAAGAAAATCTTCGACGATCTTCCGCCACATCGGGAAATATCTTCCTCGCCGACGCACTACGCGGACTAGAGGGTCCTATCTAGAGATGCGCCATGCCGCGGCAAGGCCGTTTGGGCTTGGTCCGGCAATTACTCGGCGCTCACCGGGAAATCGAAGCGCTGCTTTGGAAAGGGCTCGTGCCCGAGCGTAAAATGCCACCATTCGCGGGCGTAGTTCTTGAAGCCGCCGGCAAGCATGGCCTCGACAAGCCGCTTGCGGTTTGCTGTCACTTGACTGCCGAGCGGTCTGTGCGCTGTCTCGCTCATCGGGTCGAAACAGTCGAAACCGGTGCCGAAGTCGAGTGTATCGGCATCGATGGCGCCACAGGCAGGTTTGGAGACTGATGGACCGTCGACCCGCGCAATCGCGACATCGACGGTCGAACCGCGCGAATGGGTTGACAGTTCACCGACATACCCCTTGGCGATGAGATCGCCACGCCGGACCCTGGGATACCATTGCGGGTCGGGCGGACCGCCCGCTCGCGTCCATTCGCCCATGTCGGCGACAGCGCGGGCAGGGCGGTAGCAGTCGAACACGACCAGCGTCAGGCCTTTCGCGGCGATCGCCTGCTGGACGCCGGCAAGAGCTTGCGCCGCCTGCCGGGTGAGAATGCAGATCGGTGCGTCGTAGCCATTCACCTTGCGGTGCAGGAAATCGTCCGGTCCGGCGTAACGAATGTCCTGGCGGATGGAGGGATCGATATCGGCGAGCCGAACGAAGCCGGTTGGGAGGGGGTCGGCATGTGCCTGCAGAACGGGAGCGACCGTCAGCGCGTAAAAGCCAACGCGCAGAATCGCCTGGTGCACTCTATTCAACGAACACTTTCACGCTGGCCGCTCGCCCGGCCGCGTCGATCACCGTCAACGTCGAATAGCCCGCGCCGTCGGGCAGCCAGGTCGCGGTGCGGCGTCGATCGATGCCAGTGAGCGGCTTGCCGTTGGCCAGCCAGCGAAACGGCGCGCGGCCGCCTTGCAGTTTCAGCACCAGCGGCGAGGCATCGGCCGAATTCGTGGCGAGATCGACACGGGCGCCGTCCGGCGGGAAGATGATGGTTGGGGCGGGCTCGGTCGGTGTCGCCTGCACCAGCCCGTCGGCACCGGCGCCGAAGCGGGCGAGTGTCACCGGCAGATCCTCGCGCTTGGGGGTGAAGGCGCCAGGCGGCTTGCCCGGCAGCGGCACGGTGGCGAGGCCGGAGCGGACAAAGCCCTCGAACAGGATCGGGGCCGCCGAGACATAGCCGGAGAGGCCCGGCACGGCGCTGGCATCGGGACGGCCAACCCAGACGCCCAGCACATAGCGGCCGTCGAAGCCGACCGACCATGCATCGCGGTAGCCGTAGGACGTGCCGGTCTTGTAGGCGATGCCGCGCTGCAGGGCGCCTTCCGGCGGTTTCACGCCCGACAATATGTCGATGATCTGCCAGTTGGCCTGGTCGTTGAGGATGGTGGCGGTGGTGCGTTCGGCATTGGCGGGCTCGGTGCCGTCATGCAGCGTGTGCGTCTTGCCGCCATTGGCGAGGCCCGTATAGAGCTGGACGAGATCGCGCAGCGTGACGCCAACGCCGCCAAGGCCGATGGCCAGGCCGGGCGCCTCGTTGACCGGCAGGATCGGATTGACGCCGGCCTGGCGGAAGCGCGCTGTCAGCCGCGCCGGGCCGACCGCGTCGAGCACGCGGATGGCCGGCACGTTGAGCGACAGTTGCAGCGCCTGGCGGATCGAGACATCGCCCTGATAGCCCATGTCGAAGTTCTTGGGCCTGTAGCCGCCGAAATCGACCGGGCTGTCCTCGATCAGCGTTTCCTGCGCCACCAGTCCCTGCTCGAAGGCGAGGCCATAGATGAACGGCTTCAGCGTCGAGCCGGGCGAACGCACGATCTTGGTCATGTCGATCCAGCCGGAGCGGCTGGAATCGAAGAAATTGGCCGAGCCGACTTCGCCGAGGATGTCGCCGGTCCGGGAATCGGCCAGCACCATGGCGACGGAGAGGCGCGGCCCGAGCTTGGTGGCGGCGTCGCGCGCCACCTGCTCCAATCCTTGCTGGACGCTTTTGCGGATCGTCAGCTTGAGCGGCTGGCCGGGAACGGCCCTGGGCAGCATCGCATAGGCGGCGTGCGGGGCAAGTGCCGGCAGAGTGCGGCGCAGGCCAGACACGTCGTCGAGGGCGGCGCGTGCCGCCTCGCGTTCGCCGATCAGGCCCGAGGACACCATGCGGGTCAGCACCCGGTCGCGGGCGGCGTGGGCGATTTCGAGATTGCGGTCGGGCCGGCGCTTTTCCGGCAATTGGGGCAGCGCCACGAGCAAGGCGGCTTCGGAGACGGTGAGCCGCTTCGGCTCCTTGCCGAAATAGGCGAGCGAAGCGGCGCGCACGCCTTCCAGGTTGCCGCCATAGGGCGCCAGTGTCAGATAACGTTCGAGGATCTCGCGCTTGGACAGCCGCCGCTCGATCTGGATGGCGCGCAGCATCTGCTTGACCTTGGAGCCGAGGCTGCGGCTTTCGCGCGGCTCGATCAGGCGCGCAAGCTGCATCGAGAGCGTCGAGCCGCCGGAGACGATGTGGCCGCTGGTTGCGAACTGGCCGGCGGCTCGGCAAAGCGCCAGCACGTCGACACCCTCATGGTCCCAGAAGCGCTTGTCCTCATAGGTGACCAGCATGTCGACGAACTGCTTGTCGACCTGATCGAGCCTGGTTTCCAGCCGCCAGTAGCCGTCCGGCGTGGCGAAGGCGCGCAACAGCTGGCCATCGCGGTCCTGGACTTCCGTCGAGACGGTGAGCTCCGCCGGCAAGGGGGGAGGGAAGGCGCGGTCGAGTTCCCACAAGGCGGCTGTGGCGACCGCCGCAAAACCCGCCAGGGCGGCAACGGCGATGCCTGTTCGACGGAGAGATTTTCTGGAGAGCATGGTGCTGCCCCTCATCCGCCTGCCCGTCCCCCGCAGCAGCTGCGCTGCAGCTGCGGAGAGGGGGCCGGCACCTTCTCCCCGTTGAACGGGGAGAAGGCAACTGTCGCGGACATCGGCGTGTTCATCTTCGCCAAGGCACCTTACGGCGCCTTGATCTCCATCATGCCGGTGGCGGTCCGGGCCGAGAATTGCGGCCGGTACATGTCTTCCACCGTTGCCGCCGGATGGGCATAGGTGCCCGGCGTCACGGCGCGCACGACATAGGCGAGCGTCAGATTGTGGTCGTGCTCGCCATCGGCCGGGTTGAACGCCGCGACGAAACGGTCGTCGCGGAATTCGAGATGCGCGGCGTCGGTCTGTGCCAGCCAGGAGAAGTTCGTCAATTGCGCGCTGGAAACCAGGCCGGGATTGTCGATCTCGAAGCCGGCGGGCAGGAGGTCGGTGACCAGCAGGCGCGACGGCCAGCTGTTCTGTTCGGTGACCTTGAGCACGACGACATAGCGTTCGTTCTGGGTGGCCTCGGTGACATTGGCTTCGGTGCCATCGAGCTTGTAGTAGGTACGGCTGATGGTGAAGCCATCACCGCCGGCCGGCAGGGGCTGGATCGGCGACGCCACGGTGGTGACGACGGCCTGCAGCGGGGTCTTGCCGGTGTTGGCGATTTCGAGCGGGCTATCGACCAGCTCGGAGCCGTTGACCTGGTTGGAATAGCCGCCCGAATGCGGCGCGCCGTTGACGGTCAGAGTGATCGAATCATTGCCTTCCTTCAGCGCACGGGCCGCCAGCAGCATCCAGGAATCGTCCTGGGTGCTGGTCCAGCGCACTTCGGCGCGCTGCCTGGTCACCAGCTTGATCAGTTCAGGCACGACCGTCGAAACCGGCTTCGATTCCGCCGCCAGCGACAGCATCGCCGCGCCGTCACGCAGCGCCGAGCCGTAGTCGGAGCGGTACCAGTCATAGTCGGTCTGCGACTTGGCGAGCTGCAGCGCGGTCTTGAACGTCGCTTCCGAGCGCTGGGTGTCGCCATAGAGCGCAAGGCTCGCCGCCAGCTGGGCCACGGCCATCGGGCTCGAAGAAGGCCTCGAGCTGGGTGTCCGCATAGTAGCGCAGGTCGCCGATCGAGGCCTTCTTGTTGCGGGCCAGAACGTAGAGGGCGTAGGCGATCTCGCTGCCGCGGTCCTGTACGCTCTGGTCGTAGCCGAGCGAGTTCTGCAGATTGCTCAGCGCCTGGTTCATGGCCAGAGCCGGCACATCGTATTTCTGCTCGCGCGCCCTGGTCAGGAACTCGCTGACATAGGCATCGAGCCACAGATCGCCGGAGCCTGGGCCCCACAGGCCGAAGCTGCCGCTTGAGGATTGATAGCTCAGCACCTTGTAGATGGCATCCTGGATACGGCCGTGCAGGTCAGGGTCGCTTTCCATGCCGATGCCCGAGGCCATCTCGTTGACATAGAGAAGCGGCATGGCGCGGCTGGTGGTCTGTTCGGCGCAGCCATAGGGATAGCGGTCGAGCGTCATCAGGAGCGAGGGCACGTCGAAGGCTGCCGCCTGCGAAACGCCGACGCTGACGGAGGCGCCTTCGAGCAGGCTTGCCGCAAGCAGCTCCTTGTCGACGCGCAGCGCGCCGCCATTGCCCTTGAGGTCGACCACAAGGCGCGTGGTGACCGGCAATTGCGCCGGACGTACCGGCACATAGAGCGTCTGCTCGACCTTGGTGCCGTCGGCATGCGCCAGCTTGATGGTAAGCGAGGCATTGCCCGCCGTCTTCGCGATCAGCGGCACGGTCAGCGTCTGGCGCTTGCCCTGGGCGAGCGTCAGTTTCTGGGGCAGGGGCTTGTCGCCCGTCGACAGGTCGCCGGTCGTGTCGATCGAGAAGGCATAGTCGCCGGCCGGGCCGTCGGTGTCGGCCACGTCAAGCCGCATGACGGCGTTGTCGCCAGGCGCCAGGAAGCGCGGCAGACCGGCGGTGATGACTACCGGATCGCGCACGATCACATCGGACTGGGCATGGCCGACCGCTTCCTTGGTCCAGGCGACGGCCATGACGCGCACGGTGCCGTTGAACTGCGGAATGTCGAAGTCGATCCGCGCCTTGCCGTCGGCGTCGAGTTCGACCGGGCCGGAGAAGAAGGCGACCAGCTTCTCGGTCGGCGGGCTGCCTTGCGCCTGCATGTTGGCGCCGTCACCGCCGGTCCTGAGCTTGCCGGTGGTGCCGAGCGACCCATCGATCAGGCGGCCATAGATGTCGCGGATCTCCATGCCCAGCATGCGCTGGCCGAAGAACCAGTTCTCAGGGTCCGGCGCCTTGTAGTTGGTCAGGTTGAGGATGCCGACATCGACGGCGGCAACCATGACGTAGGCGTTCGTGCCCGGCTGCACGCCGGCCACGGAAACCGGGATAGACAGCTGCTGGCGCGGCATCGTCTTGGCCGGCGGCGTCAAGGTGACCGCGAGCTTCTTCGAGCCCGGATCGACCGTCAGCCATTTCACGCCGATGGCGCGGGCCGGCATGCGCGTTTCCTGCGCATCGCCCGGCCGGAACAGGGTGGCCGTGACATAGGCGCCGGCACCCCAATCGTCGCCAACCGGAATATCGACGGTGCTGCCGCCGGCCGGCACGGTCGCCGTGATGGTCTTCAAGAGCTTGTCGGAACCGATATTGACCAGAAGTTCGCCGGCAAAATGCGGCGAGACTTTCAGCTTGGCCACTTCGCCCGCGGCATAGTTGTCCTTGTCGAGGGCGATCTCCAGTCCGTCAGGCGTTTCGGTGGTCGTCGAGGCGACATACCAGCCGGCGTCGAATTCATAGCTGGTCGCCGGCCCCTCGGGATCCGAGGTCTCGACCTCGAGCCGGTACTGGCCCCAGTCGACCGGCACGGAGACGGTGGCGTCGCCCTCGGCGTTGAGGTCGACCTGGCCATTGGCGATCGACTTGGTGAAGGTAACCGGCTCGTAGTTCCACGAATTGTTGGAGCGGTACCATTGGTAATTGCGTTCGACCTTGACCAGCGTCCACTGCGCGCCCTTCAGTGCCTCGCGCTTGCCATCGGGGTCAACGGCGATCAGGCTGAACTTGGCCGTGCCGCCCTGCGGCACTTCACCATCGGCGAAGTCCGGTCTAATGCCGATCATATGGCCTTGCGGGCGGATGCCGATGTTGAGCGAGCGTTCGATGGCGCGGCCACCGGTTTCGCGCATGCGCACCGTCACCTTGCCGTCGACCAGCTTGGTGGTCGAGGGCAATTGGTCAACGGAGATCGGGAAGGTCGCCTTGCCGTCATCGCCAACGACGGGCAGGTTGGTGAGCGGCGTTACCGTCGGCTCCGCCGACTGCTCGTCGGCGAGACCGAAGGAAAAGTTGGGGAAGCGGTCCCAGTCGCGCGCGGTCGACAGCGTCAGTTCGCCTTCAAGCGCCAGGCCCGCCGCCGGCGCGCCATAGAGGAAGCGGCCGTCAATGTTGATGTTGGCGGTTTCGCCGCGCTCGATCTCCTGCTTGTCGGCCTTCATGTCGAATTCGATGCGATCCGGCACGAAGTCCTCGACCAGGAACATCTGGCTGGCGACCGCCGGCTGCTTTGGGTCGGTGTAGATCGACACCGACCAGGTGCCGCGCATGGCATTGGGTTCAAGCGGCAGGTCGACGGCATGGCCGCCGGCCGAAGCGCCGTCGCTGACGATGCGGCGGTCCTCGACGCCGTCGGGGCGCGAGAAGATGAAGGTCAGCGGCAGGTTCTCAACCGCTTTGGCGGCGCCATCGCGGGCAAGGGCGGCGACATGGACATCCTCGCCGGCGCGGTAGATACCGCGTTCGGTCCAGGCATAGACGTCGAGCGCGCCGGGTGCGGCGCGTCCGGTGACGCCACGGTCGGAGAGGTCGAAGCCGGCCTTGGACATGTCGAGGAAGACGAAATCATTGTCGCCTTGCTTGGCCATCAGCACGGCCGGCACCATGCCGCCGTCGCCGCGTGTCAGGCCGGGGTTGAAGACGGCGTGGCCCTCGGCATCCGACGTCGCGGTGCCGAGAACCTCGTTGTTCCTGGCAACCAGCGTCAGTTCGGCGCCGGCGATCGGCTTGGCCGAGCCCAGCGAACGGGCAAAGACATTGAGCCCATCCTGGCCGGTATAGGTCGACAGGCCGATGTCGGAGACGACGAACCACTGGGTGGCCAGCGAATTGTAGCTGTCGCTCTTGTCGTTGACGGCCTGGGCGGTCAGCACATAGACGCCCGGCTTGCGCTGCGGCAGCGCTTCGTCGACCGGGAAGGAGGTGGTGACTTCCTTGTTGAGGTCGTTGACGATGTCGAGCTGGCCCTGCCAGACCGGCGCGCCCATCTGCTCGGAAATGTTGGAGATGTCATAGCCGTCGAGCTGGTGCAGGAACTGGTAGCCCGACAGAAGCTGCGCCAGCGAACGGTCGCCGATGCGGTAGAGCTTCATTTCGGCGGCGTTCATGTTGACGGTAACGACCGGAATGCCGCGGCGCGCGCCGGCCGGCAGCACGAAACTGTCACCGGTGAAGCGGGCGGACGGGGCGCGGTCCTGCACATAGATCGACAGCACCACGGGAGCGGCGGTCACTTCGCCGATCGCCGCCGGCAGGCCGGCGCGGAAGGTCACCTCGTAATGCTGGCCGTGTTCGAGCCCTTCGACGCAGATCTGCTTGTCCTTGGCCTCGACGCCCTTCGGCGGCGCGTTGTCGACGGTGACAAACTGCGCATAGTCGACGCCGGTCTTGACCAGATCCTCGGAGAATTGCGCGCAGATGCGCGGCGCGCTGGTGTCGGCATCGACGCTGTGGTCGATGACGCGGAAACCCTTGCGAGCCTTCAGATCGGCATAGTCGGCCTGGACGGCGGGGGACGTTACGAGCGCAAGGCTTGCCTCATAGGCCTGCAGGGCAGGCCGATAGAGATCGCGCTTGTCGAGGCCGGCGCCGAGCAGCGCCAGCACATCGGCGCGGGTCTTGGTGGTGCGCAAAAGCTTGTAGGCGTTGAAGGCGGCCGAAGTGGCGTTCATCGGCAAGGTAGACGCTTCGGAGGTGTTGGCGGCGGGCTGCACGGCCAGCGTTTCGCGCGCCAGATTGAGCCAGAGCTGGCCATCATCGGGCATTACCGAGACCGCGGCCTCGTATTTCTGCATGGCGGAACGATGGTCGCCGGTCAGCACGGCCTGCTCGGCCGCGTTGATCAGGGCCGCCATGCCTTCGGTCGGCTTGTCATAGGCCGGGCCAAGCAGCCTGTTGCGGTATTGCTGCGCCTGATCGGCCATCCAGTTGGGGAAGAAGGCGAGTTCCGGCGGCGCGCCGATATCCGGATCGCCGTCAATGTTGACGATCTTGCCGGCAACTGCTCCGTTGAAGGGCTTCAGCTGGTTGTAGTCGGATTTGAGGAAGCACCATTTGGCCTTGGTGTTGTAAGTGAAGGCGCGGCAGGCCGGGTCGCCAAGGCATGTTGTCTTGCACTGGTCGAGGGTGACATTCTGGTCGGATCGCAGATCGAAGCCGAAATAATCGGAATTGTCGGTCGTTGCGATTCGCCGGGCCTCGGCCGCTTGCGCGATGCCGTTCCAGGCCAAGGCATTGGCCCAGGCGAAGAAAAGAAGGATCAGAATCGACAGACCACGAGCCGTGCGCATTGCCATAACACCCTCCAGACAATTGCAGACGTCCGGGCATGTTCAAGCTTCAGTCGAGCTTGTCAACGCGCGGACGCGGCAGGTTCCGCCTGCCAACGGTTTATTTTCCGGCCAAGGACCGGTATGCGGACAGTAACCTCCATAGGGCGGGGGATCACGCTTTCTTGCGGAAACGCAGAAGGTGTGAATTCCAAGCCCGTCCTATTTCAGACAATTGGATTGTGGCCCCTTTACGTGCGCTTCAGAACTTCATTCCAATTTTAGTTTTGTAACCTAGGTTGTCTTAATGCCAGCGCATGAAAAGCAGATGTCAGGAGGGACCGCGCCAGGGCGCGTTCTTTCGCGCGCCCTGCTTTTGGCCATGATCTGCTCGACCGCGCTGGTCGCCGAATCAAGGTCCGCGGCTGCGTTCGAACTTTTCGGCATCAAGCTGTGGGGGTCGTCCAACGACGAGGACGCCGACATTGTCGACCCGCTGCGCTATGCCGTGACCATCACAGCGCCCGATGCGGACAAGGATCTTGTCAAGAAGCTCGAGAACGCCTCGGCGCTGAAGGGCGACGAGGACCGGCCGGTCTCCGGCTCGCTCGGGCTGATGGCGAAGGCGCGCAGCGACCGCGAACAGCTGGTTGCCGCGCTTTACGCCGATGCCCGCTACGAAGGCGTGGTCACCATCACCATCGACGGCAAGTCGCTCGACGAATTGCCGCCGGACGCCGAATTCAAGGGCCCGCAGCCGATTCCAGTGGCGATCAATATCGCGACCGGCCCCAAGTTCACCCTCGGCGATATCAGGCTGGAAGGGGACGCGGCAGGGCTGATGAGCGCCGACTACGGCCTGATATCGGGCGGCGACGCGGGATCGGGGGCGGTGCTCAAGGCCGAGGCGCTGATCGTGCGCACGTTGAAAGAACAGGGCCGGCCGCTCGCCAAGGTGACCGACCGGCAGATCGTCGCCGACCATGCCACCTCGACGCTCGACGTGACGCTGACGGTCGCGGCAGGCCCCGTCGCCGGCTACGGCGCGACAACGGTGGAAGGCACCGAGAAGGTCGACCGCGACTTCACCGAATACATGACCGGGCTGAAGCGTGGCCGGCAGTACTCGCCGCAGGAGATCAGCGATGCGCGTGACAGGCTGCTGGCGCTCGAGGTTTTCAACAGCGTGACCTTCAAGGAGGCCGACAAGCTCGATGCCGACGGCAACATTCCGATCGGCGTCCAGGTCAGCGAGCGCAAGCCGCGCTATTTCGGCCTGGGCGGCACCTTCTCGAACACGGAAGGCCTCGGCCTGGAAGGCTATTGGGGGCACCGCAACCTGTTTGGTCACGCGGAAAAGCTGCGCATCGATGGCGCCATCAGCGGTATCGGCAGCAACAATCTGTCCGATCTGAACTACAATGCCGGCATCATGTTCGAGAAACCCGGCGTGATCGGGCCGGCGTCGAAGTTCTTTGCCAGCGTGAAGACCGTACTCGAGCATCCCGACGCCTACGACCATTTCTCGGTCAAGGGCAGCACCGGCCTGTCCTATGAACTCGACAAGAAGCAGACCGTCTCGGCGGAGGTGGCGCTCGACTATTCCAGGATCACGGATGCGTTCGGCAAGCACACCTACCTGATCGCCAGCGTTCCGCTGCAATATGTCTATGACAACAGGGATAGCAGGCTGAACCCGACCAGGGGCTTCCGGGTTCTGGCCTATGCCGAGCCGAGCTACGACATTATGAGCGGGGCCGCCTTCCTCAAGCTGAAGGGGGAGGGGTCGGCCTATCAGTCGCTGGATACGGCCTCGAAGTTCGTACTGGCCGAGCGTGTCGCCGTCGGCTCGATCGTCGGCACGGGGCTTGAAAACGTTCCAGCCGACCGGCGCTTCTACTCCGGCGGCGGCGGCTCGGTGCGCGGCTATGCCTATCAGGGCATCGGCCCGAAAGACTTCACTGGCCAGCCGATCGGCGGCCTGTCCTTCTTCGAGACCTCGGTGGAGATGCGCATCGCCGTCACCGACACGATCGGCATCGTGCCGTTCGTCGATGCCGGCACGGTGTCGACCAAGTCGGTTCCCAACTTCTCCGACGTCAAGGTCGGCGCCGGCGTCGGCCTGCGCTATGTGACGCCATTCGGGCCGCTGCGCATCGATGCCGCCGTGCCGCTCAACCGCGATCCCAGCGATCCGCATTTCGGCATCTATGCCGGCATCGGGCAGGCGTTTTGACATGAAGACGGTCTGGCGCATCCTTCGCATTGTTTTTTACACGCTGCTGATCGTGGTCGCGGGCGCGATCGGCGCTCTCGTCGTCCTGACCAAGACCGAGCGCGGACGCGACAATCTCGCCGGTATCATTTCGCGGCTGGCCTCGAGCGACGACCGCAAGGTCACGGTCAGCGGCATCGACGGCATCTGGTCGGGCGCGCTCAGCGTCGACCATGTCGTGCTGGAAGACCGCAACGGTGCCTGGCTGGTGGCGCGCAAGGTCGCCGTCGACTGGTCGCCGCTGGCGCTGCTGTCGAAAAGCTTCAGTGCCGACCGCATCGCGGCAGAGCGCGTCGAACTGGCGCGCCTGCCGGTGGCCGGCACGCAACAGCCGGCGCCGAGCGGCGGCACGACGACATTGCCGGTTTCCATCGACATCAAGCAGATCGACCTGCCGGAAATCGCGCTTGGTCAGCAACTGGCCGGCAGCGGCATCGCCGAACTCGCCGCCAAGGGGATGCTCAAGGCCGATGCGGCGCCGCTGGCGGTCGAGACCACGCTCAACGTCACCCGCCATGACGGCAAACAAGGCAGTGTCGATGCGAACATCCACTTCGCGCCAGCCGACAACAGGCTCGACCTCAAGCTCAAGGCTTCGGAGCCGGCAGGCGGTATCATCGCCAACCTGCTCAAGCTGCCCGATACGCCGCCGGTCGACATAACCGTCTCAGGCACGGGGCCGCTCGCCAACTGGAACGGCATTGCCACGTTCACGGTAGACGGCGAGATCGTCACTCAGCTGACGGGCCGCCACCAGTCGACCGACAAGGGCAGCCACGTCGAGGCGAAGGGTGACGGCGATTTTGCCCGCTTCCTGCCGGAGAATTTGAAGTCGCTGTTTGCCGGCAAGACCAGTTTCGATGTCGCGGGCACCGCGACATCGGCCGGCGGCATCAGTGTCGACCGCGCCAGCATCGAAAGCGATGCCATTCATGGCACAGCGACCGGCATCGCCGATCCGGCCGGTGCCAGCGACCTGTCTGTGGAAATTGCCGCCAAGGGCGCGCCTGTACAGATCACCGTGGGAAGTGCCGCGCAACCGATCACGCTGGCGATCAGGAACGCGACCGCGCGTGCGTTCGGCGACGGCAAGGCGCCGATCGTCGACATCGGTGCCTCGCTGGCTTCGGTGGTGGCGGGCGGCACGCAACTGAACGACCTTGCGGCGCAGATCCATTCCGACGGCTTCGACATCCAGAATCGCTCCGGGCCGGTCGCCGTCAAGCTGACGGCGGGCGGGTTGAAGACCGACGTGGCGACGCTGGCGCCGCTGGTCACCGGCAAGGTCGATGTCGATCTCGCCGGATCGCTGAGCAAGGATGCCATCATCATCGACCAGGGCACGCTGCGTTCCGATGCGCTCAATGCCTCCCTGACGATGACGGTGGCACTCGCGGACCTGTCGATGCAGCTCAAGATGAATGCCGATGCGGTGTCGACCGCCTTGCCGCCACAGATCAGTTCGGTGCTCGGCGAGCGGGTGAAATTCTCGGCCGCGGCGACGCGCGATCCGCAAGGGGCCTTCGCCGCCAATTCGATCTCATTGACCTCCGGGACGCTCAGCGCCAGCGGCACCGCCAGCGCGCAAGGCACAGACATCCAGGCCGACATCAAGGGCACGCTCGGCGACGTTTCGGTGCTGTCGCCGATGGTCGGCGTGCCGGTTGCCGGCGGCGTCGATTTCGCCCTGTCGGCCAGCGGTTCCAGGACGGCCCCGGATTTCACCGTCTCCGCCAATAGCGACAGCCTGACGGCCTCGGGCCGCACGGTGAAGGCGATCAAGCTGACGGCAAGCGGCAAGGCCGACATAGCGAGCCCTTCCGCCGATGTTTCGTTGACGGGCGCCGTCAACGATCAGCCGCTCGACGTCAAGGCGGCGCTGGTGACGAGCGAGGGCAAGCGGTCGATCAACGGCTTGCTCATCTCGCTGGGCGACAACAAGGTTTCGGGCGACCTGGCACTGGATGACAAGTTCATGCCCCTGGGCACGCTGACGCTCGCAGCACCCGCAATCGACCAGTTGGCGGCGCTTGCCGGGCAGGCGGTGACGGGTGATATCAACGGCACCATCAATTTCGCCAAGGACGGCGAGTCGCCGTCGGTCACCATCGATGCCAAGAGCACCTCGATCGCGCGTGGCGAGGTGACCGCCAAGGCGATCGCCGTCAACGCGCTGATCGCCAACTACCTCAAGGCACCGGCGATCTCGGGCACCATCAAGGCTGACTCGGTCACGTCGGGCGCCACCGAGATCAGCGGCATCGGCGTCGACCTGAAGCGCGACGGCGACTGGACCAATTTCACCGGCGGCGCGACGATAGCGGGCATTCCAGCGACAGCGGCCGGCCGGGTCAAGATCGCTCAGGGCACCACCAGCGTCGAGATCGCCTCGGGGGAAGCGACGGTCCGCGGCATCAAGGCGGCAATCGCCCAACCCTCGACACTGACCATCGCCAATGGCACCACCAGCATCGAGAAGCTGGCGCTCGACATTGGTGGCGGCGCGGTGACGTTGTCGGGCAGCGCCGGCCAGACGCTCGATCTCGCCGCACAGTTCTCGGCGCTGCCAGCGGCGCTTGCCGATGATTTTGCGCCCGGCCTCGATGCCCTGGGTACACTTGGCGGCACGGCGCAAGTGACGGGAACGCCGTCCGCCCCGGAAGTTCGGTTCAGCGCGCAGCTTGCCGGCGCCGAAACCAGCCAGACCCGCCAGGCCGGGCTTGGCCCGCTCGCGGTCGATGCGGCCGGCAGCTACACCTTGGCTGGCGGCATCGTCCTCGATCATGCGACACTGTCCGGCGACAAGATTTCCGGCACGGCCGCCGGCACCATCAATCCGAACGGCGCCAGCGATTTTGCCCTGGATCTCACCTCATCCGGCCCCAGCCTGCCGCTGACCGTCGGCAGTGCCGATAGCCCTGTGAAGATCGAGGTCAAGTCCTTGTCGGCAAAGGTGGCGGGGGAGAGCACGAAGGCTCGCCTGGATGTCTCCGCGATCCTGCCTTCGGTCGTCACCAGCCCGGCGAAGGTGGACGGACTTGTCCTGGCGCTGCATTCCGATGCGTTCGATCTCAAGAACCGCGCCGGAGCGGTTTCCGGCACGGTGTCGGTGGACAAGGTCGGCCTCGACAATGCGGCGATCGCGCCGCTGATCGCCGGCAAGGTCACGGCCGCTCTCAATGCCCGGCTGAGCGCCGATTCCGTCGCGATCGACAGCGGCTCGCTCAAAAGCGATGCGCTCAACAGCCAGGTTGCCGGACAGGTATCGCTGCGCGACGGCGCCATCGACCTCAAGCTCAATGCGGATGCTCCGTCATCGGCCTTGCCGGCCGCGGCACGCGGCTTGCTTGGTGAACGGGCGCAGATCAGCGCCACGCTGAAGCGCGATCCCAACGGCAGCATCAATGTCGATGGGCTGAAGCTGGTCTCTGGCGCGCTGACCGCCGGCGGGCAAGCCAGCCTTGCCGACAACAAGCTGGCCGCCGACATCAAAGGCGCGCTGAGCGACATCTCACTGCTATCCAAGGACGCCAAGGGCGCCATTGCCTTCGCGCTGAACGCTCAGGGGCCGGCCATCGCCCCCGACCTGTCGCTGACCATCAACAGCGATCGGCTGCTGGTGGCGGAGCGCGAGATCACCGGGCTGAAGCTCATCGCCACCGGCAAGGCCGATGCCGCCAACCCGGCGGCGAATGTGCAGTTGACCGGCAATGTCGCGGGACAGGCCCTGCAGGGCAGCGCGGTGCTGGCGACGGCGGATGGCAAGAGCGCCATCAACGGTCTGCTCCTGTCGCTGGGCCAGAATAAGATCTCCGGCGATCTGGCGCTGGACGACAAGTTCGTGCCCGAGGGCACGATCTCGCTCGACCTTCCCGATATCGGCCCGCTCGCCGCGCTGGCACTGGAAAAGGCCGAAGGCGACGTGCGTGGCACGATCGCCTTTACGAAGAATGGCGCCGCACCCCAGGTTGCCATCAAGGCGGCCACCGCCTCGATCACGCGCGGCGACCTGCAGGCGAAGGCCGTCTCCATCGATGCGCTGATCGCCAACTATCTCGCCGCTCCAGTCATTTCGGGCAAGATCCGCGCCGACAGCGTCATATCAGGCGGCACCGTGATCAGCGGCATCGATGTCGATCTGAAGCGCGATGGCGACTGGACCGGCTTTTCCGGCGGCGCCACGGTCAAGGGCATTCCGGCCAAGGCCGCGGG
Organism: Mesorhizobium sp. HAY1-8B; assembly: GCF_056868045.1. Lineage (NCBI taxonomy): Bacteria > Pseudomonadati > Pseudomonadota > Alphaproteobacteria > Hyphomicrobiales > Phyllobacteriaceae > Mesorhizobium > Mesorhizobium sp. HAY1-8B. Next base: position 5,406,977 of record NZ_CP200321.1, on the reverse strand, counting down.
CCGCGTGAAGGTGGCCAATGGCACGACCACGATCGAGCTCGCCTCGGGCCAGGCGACCGTCCAGGGCATCAAGGCGGCGATCGCCCGGGCGTCGACCGTCAGCATCGCCAACGGCACGACGACGCTCGACCGGCTGGTGCTCAATCTCGGCGGCGGCACGGCGACGGTGACCGGCAAGGTCGGGCAGACGCTCGACATCAACGCGACGCTGGCGCGGGTGCCGATGTCGCTCGCCAACAGTTTCTCGCCGGGCCTCGATGCTGCCGGTTCGATTTCAGGCACGGTGAAGGTGACCGGCGCGCCGGCCAGTCCGGCCGTGGCCTTCAACATCGACGCGACCGGCGTGCAGACGTCGCAGACCCGCGGCGCCGGGGTCGGCGCGGTAAGCGTTTCCTCGTCCGGCACGTTTGCCGGCAACAAGCTGACCTTCAACGCCAATGTCAGCGACGGCGCCGGACTTGGCCTCAAGGGCGGCGGCACGGTGACGACGGCGGGCACGCCGGCGCTCGTGCTCGACTTCAATGGCGCCGTGCCATTCGGCCTCCTCAGCCAGAAGCTTGCCGCGCAAGGCCTGGCACTGACGGGAACCGCCAATGTCAACGTCCAGGTGCGTGGCCCCGCGACGTCGCCTGTCATCGGCGGCAGCGTCAGCACCTCCGGTGCGCGGCTTGTCGATGCGCGCTCGGGCCTGGCCGTCAACGATCTCACGGCCGACGTCTCGATCGGCGGCGGCGTCGCCAGGATCAACCGGCTGACCGGAACGCTGTCGACGCGCGGCAGCCTGTCGGCGAGCGGCACGGTCGGCATCGACCCGGCGCAAGGCTTCCCGGCCGACCTTTCGATCAAGCTGACCGACGGCCGCTATACGGATGGACGCGTTGTGACCGCCAATCTCGGCGGCGACCTGACGATCAAGGGGCCGCTGACATCGGCACCGGTGATTGCCGGTACCGTCAATCTCGCCAAGACCGTCATCACGGTTCCGGACAAATTGCCGGGCTCGCTCTCGGCGCTCGACGTCAAGCACAAGAACGCGCCAAGCGCCGTCAAGGCGCAGGACAAGGCGCTGCGCCCGGCGACGGCCAGCGGCAAGAGCGGCGGCAGCGGTCTCGCGCTCGATGTCACCGTCAACGCGCCGAACCAGATCTTCATCCAGGGCAGGGGCGTCGATGCCGAACTCGGCGGCTCGCTCCGCCTGACCGGCCCGGCCTCGTCACCGCAGGCGGTCGGCACCTTCACCCTGCAGCGCGGCCGGCTGTCGATCCTGGGCAAGCGGCTGACCTTCACCGAGGGCACCGTTGGCTTCTCCGGCTCGCTGGTGCCCTATCTCAACCTGACGGCGACAACGACGACGACCGGCGCCACCGTCACCATCGTGGTGTCGGGCGAGGCGACCAACCCGAAATTCACCTTCTCCTCGGTGCCGGCGCTGCCCGAGGACGAGGTGCTGGCGCAACTGATCTTCGGCCGCTCGATGTCGAACCTGTCGCCGCTGCAGATCGCGCAGCTTGCCGAAGCCGCCGCGCAACTGGCCGGCGTCGGCGGCTCGACCTCGCTGCTCGAAAACCTGCGCAGTGCCATAGGGGTCGACGATCTCGATGTGACCACGGACAGTCAGGGCGGGACGGCGGTCTCGGCCGGCAAATACCTGAACGACCGCACCTATGTGACCATCCAGAAGGGCGACAAGCCGGGTTCGGGCAAGGCGACCATCGACCTCAATGTCGGGCGTGGCGTCAAGTTGCGCGGCGAGGCGACGGACGCCGGCGAGGCCAAGGGCGGCATCTTCTACGAAAAGGAATATTGAGAGGCTGGCCCTCACCATGGCCGCGACTGGCGCTGTCGTAACCAGCGCCAATGTCTCAGTTTAATCGCCTTGGGAGGAATCTGGGCGCACTAGCAATTTTGCGTCAAGACTGTCGCTATCGCGCGTACCGCTCCCTTTTCAAAGTTGCACATTCGCTAACATGTTCCCAATCCAAGCCATCTTTGACATCATGGCCTGGATGCGGAATGTTAATCGGCGGAAAGCCAACAATGGGAGTTAGTCATGACAATCTATAAAAGTAACGGCGACAGCGTTCCGGATCACATCCTGGCCATGGCCGAAGAAGCCAAGGCAGGAACAGTGGACCGCCGCGAATTCCTGGCGCTTGCCAGCGTCTTCGGCGCGTCGACGGCCATGGCTTACGGTCTGCTCGGCCTTGCCGCTCCAACGCCGGCCAGGGCCGAGGACGTGCAAGGCAAGAAGGGCGGCGTGATCAAGGTCGCCATGTCGGTCAAGGATCCCAAGGATCCGCGCACGGCGGACTGGTCGGAGATTTCCAATGCGGAGCGACAGGCGCTCGAACCGCTGGTGAAATACACCAAGGAGTACACCTTCGCGCCGTACCTGCTGGCGAGCTGGGACATCAACGACGACGCCACCGAATACACGCTGCATGTGCGGCCGGGCGTCGAATGGAACAATGGCGACAAGTTCACGGCCGACGACGTGATCTACAATTTCACCCGCTGGGCCGACAAGTCCGCCGAAGGCAACTCGATGCCGGGACGCCTTGGCAGCCTCGTCGATGATACGACCAAGAAGCTGCGCGAAGGCTCGATCGTCAAGGTTGACGACATGACGGTCAAGCTCAAGCTGACCAAGCCGGATATCGCCATCATCCCGAACCTGTGCGACTATCCCGGCCTCATCGTCCACAAGACCTTCGACGAGAAGGGCGCGAACTTCAAGAACTGCCCGATCGGCACCGGTCCGTTCGAACTCGTATCCTACGACGTCGGTCAGAAGGTCGTCTACAAGCGCCGCACGACCGGCAAGTGGTGGCAGGGCGAGGCCTTCCTCGACGGCGTCGAGTTCATCGACTACGGCACCGATCCGGCCGCGACGGTTTCAGCCTTCGAATCGGGCGAAGTGCACACCAACCACGAGACGACCGCCGACTACGTCAAGATCATCGAAGGCGTCGGCGCGCCGGCCTCGGAAGTTGTGACCGCGGCCACCGTGGTGTCGCGTTTCAACGTCAACGCCAAGCCTTATGGCGACCAGAAGGTGCGTCAGGCGATGTGCCTGGCCGTCGACAATTCGGTGGTGCTGCAGCTTGGTTACGGCAACGCCGGAACGCCGGCCGAAAACCACCATGTCGCGCCGATCCATCCGGAATATGTCGAACTGCCTAAGATCAAGCGCGACATCGCCAAGGCCAAGCAGATGCTGACGGAAGCCGGCGTGATCGATTTCGAGCACGAGCTGATCAGCAATGACGAGGACTACCACAAGAACACCACGGACGCGATCGCGGCCCAGCTGCGCGAGGCCGGCATCAAGGTGAAGCGCACCGTGCTGCCGAGCTCGACCTTCTGGAACGACTGGACGAAGTATCCGTTCTCGGAGACCAACTGGAACATGCGTCCGCTGGGCATCCAGGTCATCGCCATCGCCTATCGCAGCGGTGAAGCCTGGAACGAGACGGCCTATGCCAATCCGGAGTTCGACAAGAAGGTCAACGAGGCCCTCGGGATCGCCGATGCGGAGAAGCGCAAGGTGGTGATGAAGGACATCGAGACGATGCTGCAGGATTCCGGCATCATCATCCAGCCCTACTGGCGCAAGCTCTACATCAACATCAAGCCCGAGGTGAAGAACCACTCGATGCACCCCACCTACGAGCATGATTTCGGCAAGGTCTGGCTCGATCAGGCGTGACCCACAGCTTGAAGAATGCGAGGGGCGCAAGGCCCCTCGCATTCGCAGGATCGCCGCCGTTGCATGAGATGCAGCGGCGGCGTGACGTCACAAGGTTTTCGTCACAGGGTTGACCATATGACCCCAACCCGGCCGGCAGGGGGGCACACATGTTCTCATTCATCATCAGACGCATCGGCACAATCCTGCTCACGATGCTGTGCCTGACGCTGGTCGTCTTCTTCCTCGTCAATCTCGAACCCAATCTGAAGAAGCTGGCGATCAGCCAGACCGAAATGCACACATCGGCCGATCAGCTCGAAAGCTGGCTGGTCAACCATGGCTACCGCCAGAACTTCTTCTCGCGCTATGGCCAGTGGCTCGGCGTCCTGCCCAAGCAGCCGATCACCGATCCGGCGACCGGCAAGACGACGCAGCGCTTCACCTTCTGCAACGACCCGACCGTGCCGACATTCTCCGGCGTGATCGAGGGCGATTTCGGCTGCTCGACCAAGTTCAAGACCACGGTCGCGGCCAAGCTGTTCCCGGCGCTCGGCGCCACCGGGATCCTGATGTTCTGGGTGCTGGTGGTGATGGTGCCGGTTTCACTGCTGATCGGCATTCTCGCCGGCATGCGCGAGGGGTCACGAACCGACCGGGTGCTTTCTGTCGCCTCGATCGCCTCGACGGCGACGCCTGAATATGTGTCGGGCGTCATCTTCACCGTCGTCTTCGCCTCTTGGCTCGGCTGGCTGAACGGCTCGGCCGCCTCGGCGAGCCAGGGCATCACCTTCTACAATTTCACGCTGCCGGTGATCACGCTGGCGATCTACGGCATCGGCTACATCGCGCGCATGACGCGCGCCTCGATGGTCGAGGTGATGACGCAGCAATATATCCGCACCGCGCGGTTGAAGGGCCTTTCCTTTCGCGGCGTGGTGGTCAAGCACGCGCTGCGCAACGCGCTGATAGCGCCCTTCACCGTCATTATGCTGCAGTTTCCCTGGCTGCTCACCGGCGTCGTCATCGTCGAGGTCATGTTCCGCTACCAGGGCTTCGGCTACACGCTGGTCGAGGCCGCCGGCAACAACGACATCGATCTCTTGCTCGGCTGTTCGCTGGTCTCGGTGTTCATCGTCCTGATCACGCAGCTCATTTCCGATGTCGGCTACGCGTTCCTCAATCCGCGCATCCGCGTTCAGTAGGGAGAAGGCGCATGCAAGCTCAATATATCGGCGCCTCCACCATCATCCTCGAAGTGCTGTGGCGCTTCTGGCCGGTCTGGGTCGCGCTCGCCATCGTCATGGGGGCGAGCTTTCTCTACAAGAAGAAGCTGGCGCTCTATGGCCAGCTTTTCGACAGCGGCGTCGGCATAGCGGGTGTCTTCATCTGCCTGTTCTGGCTGTTCACGGCGATCTTCGCCTCAACCATCTCGCCGTTCGATCCGCTGGGCCAGATCCCGATCATGAAGGACACGCTGCCGGGCGCCATCGAGCCGCAATCGGGGCTCGTCTATCTCTTCGGCGGCGACAAGCTGGCGCGCGACGTGTTTTCGCGCATGGTCTACGGCAGCCAGATCGTGCTGATCATCGCCCCGGCGGCAACCGGTTTCGCGCTGATGGTCGGCATCACGCTCGGCCTGCCGGCCGGCTATTACGGCGGCAAGATCGATTCCATCCTGTCGTTCCTGGCCAACCTCGTGCTGGCCTTTCCGGTCATCCTGTTGTTCTACCTGCTGGTGACGCCGGGGATCATGGACACGCCGATCCCCTATGCGCTGGCCGGTGTCTTCTTTCTGTTTCCGATCATCTTCTTCAGCGTGCTGTTCTGGACACGCTACAAGAACCGGCCCGACCGGATCTACATCCTGCTCGGCCTGACGCTGATCGTAGGCGGCTGGATCTACCTCGGCCTTGTCTTCGACAGGGACCCGCTGCACATCGTGCATATCGACCCCAACCAGCTCAACATCTTCGTGGCGGTGGTGTTCGCCTCCAGCCCCGGCGTGTTCCGCATCGTGCGCGGCCTGGTGATGGACATCAAGACGCGCGACTATGTGGCGGCGGCGCAGACGCGCGGTGAATCACCCTGGTACATCATGCTGTGGGAGATCCTGCCGAATGCGCGGGGTCCGCTGATCGTCGATGCCTGCCTGCGCATCGGCTACACCACGATCCTGCTCGGGACGCTCGGCTATTTCGGCCTCGGCCTGGCGCCGGAAAGCCCCGACTGGGGCACGGCGATCAAGGATGCCAGCCGGCTCCTGCGCTCCTTCATCCACCCAGCGCTGCCGCCGACGATCGCGCTGATGTCGTTCGTGCTGGGGCTCAACCTCCTGGCCAACTCGTTGCGCGAGCAATCGATGAAAGACTGATTGACGGGCCTTGGCCCGCCTCTGGTATAATTTGGATTGGAGCGACCCATGAACGAGGCAGTTCGAAATCCCGGTAAGCCGACCACTGCGCCGATCATCGAGATCGAGAACCTGTCGATCTCCTTCTTCACCCGCAAGGGCGAGATACCGGCCGTCATGGATTTTTCCTGCACGGTCATGCCCGGCGAAGCGATGGGCATTGTCGGTGAATCCGGCTGCGGCAAGTCGACCGTGTCGCTCGGCATCATGCGCGACCTCTCCAACATCGGGAAGATCGTCGGTGGCAAGATCAAGTTCCAGGGCAAGGATATGGGCGAGCTCTCCGAGGAGGAGCTGCGCGCCATCCGCGGCAACAAGATCGCCATGATCTACCAGGAGCCGATGGCCAGCCTCAATCCGGCGATGAAGATCGGCCAGCAGCTGATGGAAGTGCCGCTGATCCACGACAAGGTGTCGAAGGAAGAGGCCTATAAACGCGCGGTCGAAATGGTGCGCTCGGTCAAGCTGCCGGACCCCGAGCGCATGATGCGCTCCTATCCGCACCAGCTTTCAGGCGGCCAGCAGCAGCGTATCGTCATTGCCATGGCGCTGCTGTCGAAGCCGGCGCTGCTTCTGCTCGACGAGCCGACGACGGCGCTCGACGTGACGGTGGAGGCGGGTATCGTCGAACTGGTCAAGGGGTTGGGCGAAAAGTTCGGCACCTCGATGATCTTCGTCTCGCACAATCTGGGCCTCATCCTCGAGACTTGCGACAGGATCACGGTCATGTATTCGGGCGAGGCGGTCGAGACCGGCAAGATCAAGGACGTCTTCGACCGGATGCGCCATCCCTACACGCAAGGGCTGTTCCGTTCGATCCCCCTACCGGGCGCCGACAAGAATTCGCGGCCGCTGATCGCCATTCCGGGCCAGTTGCCGCTGCCGCATGAGCGGCCCAAGGGCTGCAATTTCGGCCCGCGCTGCCACCATTTCGTCGAGGGCGTCTGCAACGCCGCCGAAATCCCGATGGTCGAGGTCGCCGGCCACGAAGGTCATTTCTCGCGTTGCGTGCGCTTCAACGAGATCGATTGGGAAGCGTTGCCGCCCGGCGCCAAGAAGGTCAATGAGCGTGTCGTGCCCGGCGCGCCGGTGCTCAAGATCGAGGATCTCAGGAAGTACTACAAGGTCGGCGGCAGCGAGGTGTTCGGGTCGAGCGAAGGCCGTGTCGTCAAGGCCAACGAGACCATCTCCTTCATGGCGCGCGAATCCGAGACGGTCGCCATCGTCGGCGAATCCGGCTGCGGAAAGTCGACGCTGGCCAAGGTTCTGCTCGGCCTGGAGACGGCAAGTGCCGGCACGGTGACGCTGGGCAACAAGGAGATCCAGTCGACCGGCATCGAGAAGCGCAGCGTCGACACCGTGTCATCCATCCAGATGGTGTTCCAGAATCCGTTCGATACGCTGAACCCCAGCCATTCGGTCGGCTCGCAGATCATCCGCACGCTGGAGAAATTCAACGTCGGCAAGACGGTCGCCGACCGCCGCAAGCGCATGCTGGAACTGCTCGACCTGGTGAAGCTGCCGCGTGCCTTCGAGACGCGCAAGCCGCGCCAGCTGTCGGGCGGCCAGAAGCAGCGCATCGGCGTGGCGCGCGCCTTTGCCGGTGACGCCAAGGTGGTGGTGGCCGACGAGCCGGTCTCGGCACTCGACGTGTCGGTGCAGGCGGCAGTGACCGAACTGTTGATGGATATCCAGCGCAAGAACAAGACGACGATGCTGTTCATCAGCCACGATCTGTCCGTCGTGCGTTATATCGCCGACCGCGTCGTCGTCATGTATCTCGGCTATATCGTCGAGCAAGGCACGACCGACCAGATCTTTGCGCCGCCTTATCATCCGTATACCGAGGCGCTGCTGTCGGCGATCCCGATCGCCGACACCAGCGTGGTCAAGAAGCACATCGTGCTGGAGGGCGACATCCCGTCGGCTATGAATCCGCCGTCTGGCTGCCCATTCCAGACACGCTGCGGCTACAAGAAGCTGGTGCCCGACAATCTGTGCGAGACCAAGGTGCCGCCGGTCAAGCACCTCGGTGACGGCCATATGAGCCTGTGCTGGCTGGCCGATGACGTGCTGGCGAAGATGGAGCCGGTGATCAAGTTCGACAAGGAACACGCCGCGCATGAGGGCGTACCGGAGGATGCGCAGGGCACCGGGCCGGGTTTGGCCGGGACAGCGCCCAAGCGGCCACGTGGCAAAACGGGCAGCGCGGAAGCCGACCAGATCGGGGACGCTGTGGAGCAGGGCGAGGCCGGCATGCGAGCCCGTCGCCACGAAGTCCGCGACGAGGTTTCCGAAACCGGTGTTTCGAAGCCGAAAGATACGACGAGGCGGCACTAACCTAGGTAGGTATCAGGAGCCGCATTGCCGTAGCTGCGCTTCATAGTCTCGGGCCATCTTGTCGGTGGCCCGGGCGTAACCCTGCACCCCGGCGTCGCCGCGGTTGCCGCGGCCATAGGCGGTCCAGCCGAGATAGTAGGCGAGGTAGAGATTGTAGGTGTCGTTGCGGGCGACGCCGTAGGTGTCTGATGTCTTGGAGTGATACCAGCCGACGAAGTCGACGGCGTCGGCGAATTTGGTGCGCCGCGCCGCCCAGTTGCCGGTTTCACGCTGATATTGCGACCAGGTGCCGTCCAGCGCCTGCGAGAAGCCGGTGGCCGACGAGACGTGCTTCCAGGGAATGAAGCCGAGCAGCTTGGTGCGCGGCGGCCGGGCATTGCTCTTGAAGCCGGATTCCTTGCGCACCGTCGCCATCAGCACAGGGACGGGAATGCCGTATTTCTGCTCTGTCCGTTCGGCCGCCGACTGCCAGTTGTCGAACCAGCCGTCATTCTGGTCGAAGACGGCACAGACATTGTTGATGTGGCTGGGCGCGGTCGCGCAGGCCGACAATGCCAGCAACACGCCAACCGCTGCAATTTTACTAAAACTCGACCTACGCATTGGATGAGCAATAGGCCGAAATCATAAAGGGAATCTTGCTGGCTCCGTTAATGCTCTGCCGCCATCAGCGCTTGAGAAAATGCCATATAGGCATTCCGACGCCTCCTGTCGCTTTTTATAAAAGGCTGCCGTAAAGATGCCGCCTTGACTAAAATCGCGCCTGTAAGCGGCGCATTTCTGACAGCTTGCCCGGTTTGCCGAAGCTTTGATGCCAGGCATGAACGAACCAAGACGCAAGCGCGGCGCCGAGCGCACCAGCAACCGAGGCCCAGCGCCCATCCCGCAACTGCCACCCAGGCGCGTGAGGAATCCCTATCCGCCGATGGCGCTGCTGTCGTCCGACCAGATCGAGGCGATCCACCAGGCGTCGATGCATATATTGGAGAATTTCGGCATCGAGGTGATGAGCCCGCGGGCGCTGTCGCTGTTCGAGAATGCCGGTGCCGCGGTCGATCATGCGACGGCCAATGTCCGCATCGATCGCGGCATGGTCGACGAGGCGCTGAAGACCACACGGCCCACCTATACGCTGACACCACGCAACCCGGCCAACACAATCCATCTCGGCGGCAACACCATCAATTTCACCCTCGTTGCCGGACCGCCCAATGTGCACGACATGGAGCGAGGCCGCCGCGCCGGCAATCTGCGCGACTATGCCGACCTGACCCGGCTGGCGCAGCATTTCAACTGCGTTCACATGCTCGGCAACCAGGTGTGCGCGCCGGTCGAGCTGCCGGCCAATTCGCGCCATCTCGACACCTACTTCACCAATCTGACGCTGACGGACAAGAGTTTCCATGTCTCGGCGATCGGCCGGGGCAGGGCGCTGGACGGCATAGAGATGATGGCGATCGCGCGCGGGCTGACGCTGGAACAGCTGCGCGAGGATCCCGGCATCGCCACCATCATCTCGGTCAACTCGCCGCGCCGCTTCGACGAGATGATGGCCGAAGGGCTGATGACGATGGCCGAGTTCGGCCAGTCGGTGGCGGTGACGCCGTTCACCCTGATGGGGGCGATGAGCCCGGTGACGCTGGCGGGTGCCTTGGCGCAGCAGAATGCCGAGGCGCTGTTCGGCGTCGTGCTGACGCAATTGGTGCGACCCGGTGCGCCGGTGATGTATGGCGCCTTCACCTCCAATGTCGACATGAAGTCCGGGGCGCCGGCCTTCGGCACGCCTGAAAACACCAAGGCCAACATCGCCTCGGGGCAATTGGCCCGGCGCTACGGGCTGCCGTACCGGACAACGCCGGGCTCGGCCTCCAACGCCGCCGATGCGCAAGGCGCCTACGAGACGCTGATGGCGCTGTGGGGCGCCGTGCTCGGCCATGGCAACCTCGTCTACCACGCCGCCGGCTGGCAGGAGGGTGGGCTGACAGCGTCCTTCGAGAAGTTCATCATCGATGTCGAGATGATCCAGCACATGATGGAGTTCCTGCGGCCGATCGAAGTCAACGAGGCCGAGCTTGCCGTCGAGGCGCTGGGCGCGGTGCCGACCGGCGGCCATTTCTTCGGCGAGCCGCACACGCTGGAGCGCTACGCGACCGCCTTCTACCAGCCTATGCTGTCCAACTGGCAGAATTTCGAGGCCTGGCAGGAGGCAGGTGGGCTCGACGCAACGGCGCGCGCGACGCGGCTGTGGAAGAAGGCGCTGGAGGACTATGTCGAGCCGGCGATGGATATTGCCGTGCGCGAGGCGCTGGAGGCCTATGTGGCCAGGCGCAAGGAAGCGATCGGGCACGGCGAGCCGTGATGCCTTCCGTCCTGAATCCACTTTCCCGTCCAATCCATTGATATCAGAGAAAAATCCATGAAGTCGCATGCAAAGGTCGTGGTCATTGGCGGCGGTGTCGTCGGGTGCTCCGTGCTGTTCCATCTCGCCCGCCACGGCTGGACCGACGTGGTGCTGCTGGAACGCGACGAACTGACCTCGGGTTCGACCTGGCACGCGGCCGGCGGCATGCACACGATCAATGGCGATCCCAACGTCGCCAAGCTGCAGAAATACACGATCAGCCTCTACAAGGAGATCGAGGAACTGTCGGGACAGGCGACCGGCGTGCACCTGACCGGCGGCGTGCTTCTGGCGGCGACCGAGGCGCGGCTGGACTGGCTGCGCGGTGTCGTCGCCAAGGGGCGCTATCTCGGCATCGACCTGGAAGTGATCTCGCCTGCCGAGGCGGCCGAACTGATGCCGCTGATCGACCCCAAGCAATTCGTCGGCGCCGTCAGAAACAAGGAGGACGGCCATCTCGATCCATCGGGCGTCACGCATGCCTATGCCAAGGCCGCGCGCAAACTCGGCGCCGAGGTCGAGCGCTTCACCAAGGTCGAGGACATTGTGCGGCGGCCCGACGGGATGTGGCGCGTCATCACCAACAAGGGCGAGGTGGTGGCCGAGCATGTCGTCAACGCCGGCGGCCTGTGGGCGCGCGAAGTCGGCCGCATGGTCGGGCTCGAACTGCCGGTGCTGGCCATGGAGCACATGTACCTGATCACCGAGGACATGCCGGAGGTCGCCGCCTGGAACGCCAAGACCGGCACCGAGATCATCCATGCGGTCGATTTCGACGGCGAGCTTTACCTGCGCCAGGAGCGCGGCGGCATGCTGATGGGCACCTACGAGAAGGCCAACAAGCCATGGTCCGAATACCAGACGCCATGGAATTTCGGCCATGAACTGCTCGAGCCCGACATCGACCGCATCGCGCCGTCTCTCGAAGTCGGATTCCGCCACTTCCCGGCTTTCCAGCACACCGGCATCAAGCAGATCATCAACGGGCCCTTCACCTTCGCGCCCGACGGCAACCCGCTTGTCGGGCCGGTGCGCGGCCTGCCGGGCTTCTGGGTCGCCTGCGGCGTCATGGCCGGCTTCAGCCAGGGCGGCGGCGTCGGCCTGGCGCTGTCCAACTGGATGATCGAGGGCGATCCCGGCGCCGATATCTGGGCCATGGATGTGGCACGCTACGGCGACTGGGCGACGATGGCCTACACCAATGCCAAGGTCCGCGAGAACTATTCCAGGCGTTTTTCGATCCGCTTCCCCAATGAGGAACTGCCGGCCGGACGGCCGCTGAAAACGACCCCCATCTATGACCTCTTGTCGGCCAAGGGTGCGCAATGGGGTGTCGCCTACGGGCTGGAAGTGCCGCTCTGGTACGCGCCGGAGGGCATCAAGGACGAGTTCTCCTGGCGGCGCTCCAGCGATTTCACGCATGTCGCCAGCGAGGTCGCAACGGTGCGCGGTGGCCTCGGCCTGTCGGAGATTTCGAGCTTCGCCAAATACAAGGTGACGGGCGAGGGGGCCGCTGCCTGGCTCGACCGGATGCTTGCCTGCAAAATGCCGAAACCCGGCCGCATGACGCTGGCGCCGATGCTGAAGGAGGACGGCAGGCTGATCGGCGATTTCACACTGGCCAATCTGGGCGCGGATGGCTGGTTCCTCGCCGGCTCCGGCATTGCCGAGCAGTACCACATGCGCTGGTTCGAGGCGCATCTGCTGGGAGACGGCTCGGTCCAGATCGAGGCGCTGGGCGCGAAACTCACCGGCCTTGCGATTGCCGGGCCGAAGGCGCGGGACGTGCTGGCCAAGGTCAGCCGCGCCGATGTCTCCAACGCGGCGTTTGCGTTCATGGCGGTGGCGAGGATGGATATCGGCATGGCGCCGTGCCTGGTCGGCCGCGTCAGCTACACCGGCGATCTCGGCTACGAGATCTGGGTGGCGCCCGAATACCAGCGCGCGGCTTATCATGCGCTGATGGCGGCGGGCGAGGAGTTCGGCATCGGCCTGTTCGGTTCGCGCGCGCTCAATGCGCTACGGCTGGAGAAGAATTACGGCTCATGGGGACGCGAATACCGGCCGATCTATGGGCCGCTGGAAGCCGGGCTCGACCGTTTCGTCGCCTATGGCAAGGACGTCGATTTCATCGGCAAGGCGGCGGCGCTGGCCGAGCGCAAGCAAGGCGGGAAATTGCGGCTGCGCGCCTTCATCGTCGATGCTGACGATGCCGATGTCATCGGCGACGAGCCGATCTGGTTCGGCGGGACGGTGTGCGGCTGGGTGACGTCCGGCGGCTACGCGCATCATTCGAAAAAATCGGTCGCCGTCGGTTATGTGCCGAAGGAGATCGCCGACGAGAGCGACGGCTTCGAAATCGAGCTGCTGGGCAAGCGTCACGCGGCGCGCATCCAGGCGGCGCCGCTGTTCGATGCGAATTTCGAACGGATGCGGGGATGAGGTTCACCCCCGGCATGGGGCATCAGGCGTTGCGGCGATTGTCCAGCGCGAAGGCGCCGGCGCCGGCGAAGACCAGATAGAGGAAGATGAAACAGAAGGAGATTGCCGCATCGCCGCCATTGTTGGCCGGGAAGAAGTCGCGCGGATAGTGCGCCATGAAGTAGGCGATCGCCATTTCGCCGGCCAGAAGGAACGCCACCGGGCGAGTGAACAGGCCCAGTGCCAACAGGATGCCGCCCGCGAATTCGAGGATGCCGGCGGTCAGCGTCAGTCCGGTGAGGGCGTGAGCCTGCGCGCCGGCGGGGAAGTTGAACAGTTTCTGGCTGCCATGCTCGATGAACTGCAGCGCGGTCATGATGCGCAGCACGCCGAGTGCCTGCGGCTGGTATCTGGCAAGGCCTTCAAAAAGTTTCATCCGAACTCCTTTTTCACCCTCCCGGCCCGGCGTTAGATTATCGCCCAGCGATGGACCATTCACTTCCCTTGGCATGTCATCAACAATCGGTGATTGGAAATGTCCCCCGGCATGCCCTTTGATATTGTTCTCGCCTGGGTTGCATTTATATCGCTATGGTTGTATTAGCATGAGCGCTCTGAACAGGTGGATTTCCTTGCCATGAAAAAAGTCATCATCAGCCTATTCGCACTCGTCGCAGGCACCGGTTTCGCCATGGCGGAGGACGCCGGCTGCGAGGCCTTCAAATGGCCGGTGACGCGGGAACAGACGTTGTTTGCCGCGGCGCCGGCAACGCCGTCCGGAGCGACGCTGGCGGTCGGCGCGGCCGCTGATCTGGCGCTGGTGCCGGTCGACAAGGCCAGCTTCGCGGTGCCCCCTGAACATGCTCCGGGAGAGGGCACGTTTGGCGCTGTCGCCAGCGTGGCTGTGCCACCCGAAGGCGCCATCCAGATCAGCCTGTCGGGCGAGGCCTGGATCGATGTCATCCAGGACGGCAAGGCCGTGAAATCGGCCGGCTATAGCGGTGTGAAAACCTGCCCGGGTATCCGCAAAAGCGTGCGTTTCAAGCTTGCAGCCGGCCCGGCCACCATCCAGTTCAGTGGCGCGAAAAAGGCTGAGCTGAAGGTCGCGGTGTTGACGCCGGAATAAGTCGGCCGGTAGAGGCATGCGGCCCTTCATCGATAGTGCGATAAAGGGCCGCCGCTTCGCGCCTGCAGTGTCTATTGTCGTCAGCGCACCGGCGCCATCAAGGCGAAATGCGCGCCTTGCGGGTCCTGGCATTGCACGATCCAGCTGCCGCCGGGCACCTCCATCGGCCCCATCAGGATCTTGCCGCCATTGTCGGTGACGCGTTTTGCGGCCGAGTCGATGCCGGTGACGTTGAAATAGAACTGCCAGACCGGGACGGGGATTTGCGCTGGCTTGTTCATGATGCCGCCGCCGGATTCGGGGCCGGCCGTGAAAGTCTGGTAGATGCCCATCGGGCCCATGTCGAAATCGCCGGCATTGGTCCAACCGAACTGGCTGGAATAGAAATCGAACGCGGCCTTCCAATCGCTCGTGTAGAGCTCGTGCCAGCCGATATGACCGGGTGTGCTGGCCGGAACGACGGGCTGGTCGGGGCCGTTGGGCTGCAGGAACATGAAGGCCGCGCCTTGCGGATCGGCGACAACGGCAAAGCGGCCGACGCCCGGAATGTCGGTGGGTTCACGGTGAACGCCCCCGCCGGCAGCTTTCAATGATTTCGTCGAGGCGTCCGCGTCCTTCGTCTTGATGTAACCGAGCCAGGCAGGCGGCGCGCCCATCCTGCTGACATCCTCGGGCACGGTCATCAGGCCGCCGACGCCGCGCTCGCCGACATTCATGACGATATAGCGCGGCATGCCGGGAGCCGTGTCGAAGGGCTGCGCCGTCCAGCCGACAACCTTGGTATAGAAGGCCTCGGCGGCGTCGAGGTCTGATGTCATCAGCTCGTACCAGAAGAAGGGCATCGGGGATTTCGGCATGGTCGGTCTCCTCACCGTTCAGCATCGATCGTTGTCCGATCCATCGAAGGACGATCCTGGCGACGGAAATCCGACATTCGCCCGGACGAATAATGTCGACGCATGACATGCGTTCCCGGGTTGCGCGCCCGACTTTTTTCGATTTCCCTGCGGCAAAAGAGGGGTTGTCGTTTCATGCGCCTGATGTCGCTCACGCCTGAGCTTGTCGCACTGTGTCATCGGCAAGAGGCCGATCCGGGCCCGGACCCAAGCTGGACCGAGCTGAATGACGAGGATTTCCGGACCCTTGCCATGCGGCTTGCCGCTGAAGCGGACGAGGGGCCGCTCTGGGTGTTCGCCTACGGATCGCTGATCTGGAAGCCGGAATTCGAATCGTTGGAGCAAAGGCTCGCCACGGCCTTCGGCTGGCACCGCTCCTTCTGCCTCGACATGGTGCGCTGGCGCGGCAGTGCCGAGCAGCCCGGGCTGATGATGGCGCTCGAACGGGGCGGACGGTGCAACGGCGTGATCTACCGCTTGCAGGAGGGCGAAAAACCGGCCCAGATCGAAAGGCTGCTGCGGCGTGAGATCAGCGACCATGAGAGCATCAGCTCAGTCCGGTGGCTGCCCGTTCATACGGCGCAAGGCCCGTTGCGGGCGCTCGGTTTCTGGGTTGGCGTGAAGGGGCGGGGAACGTCGCTGGGGCAGCCACTGGACAAGGTGGCAAGCATATTGGCCAGGGCCTGCGGCCATATCGGCTCCGGAGCTGAATATCTCTACAATACGGTCAGTCATCTCGAAGCGTTCGGCATCCACGACCGCAATCTGTGGCGGCTGCAGGAGCTGGTGGCGGACGAGGTCCGGGCACTCCATGGCCGGCCGGTCGACGAGGGCTTCCCAGCCCGGCAAGAGCAGCCGTCCACAGCATAACATGAGTAAAAAAATCATGTTTTTATCGAACCTTTTCAGCGGCTTGCGCCGAAAATTGACCAATTGATAAAAAAATAAAACGTGCTAGCCTTCCCCAAAACGAAAACATGGGGAACTGACAATGCCAGAAGGCCAGTTCAAGGAAGGTATTGCCGGCGGCCGGCTTGCGGCCGAGCAGTATGCGGATAATTTTTCCGACCTGCATCCGCCGCTCGATCACCACGAGGCGCTGGTCGAATCCGACCGCTGCTATTTCTGCTACGACGCGCCGTGCATGAACGCATGCCCGACCTCGATCGACATTCCGATGTTCATCCGCCAGATCTCGACCGGCAATCCGATCGGTTCGGCCAAGACCATCTTCGACCAGAACATCCTTGGCGGCATGTGCGCTCGCGTCTGCCCGACCGAGACGCTGTGCGAAGAGGTCTGCGTGCGCGAGGTGGCGGAAGGCAAGCCGGTGCAGATCGGCCGCCTGCAGCGCTACGCCACCGATGTCGCCATGGCCGAGAACAAGCAGTTCTATCCGCGCCCGGAGCCGACCGGCAAGACGGTCGCCGTGGTCGGCGCCGGCCCGGCCGGCCTTGCCGCCGCGCATCGGCTCGCCCGCCATGGCCATGACGTGACCATCCTGGAAGCGCGTCCGAAGGCCGGCGGCCTCAACGAGTACGGCATCGCCGCCTACAAGAGCGTCGACAATTTCGCCCAGGCCGAGGTCGACTATGTCACCGCGATCGGCGGCATCGACATCCAGAACGGCAAGGCGCTCGGCCGCGACTACCAGCTCTCCGACCTGATCCGCAATTATGACGCGGTGTTCCTCGGCATGGGGCTCGGCGGCGTCAATGCGCTGCGCGCCGATGGCGAGGATGCCGCCGGCGTCATCAATGCGGTGGAATTCATAGCCGAGCTGCGCCAGGCCAGCGATCTCTCCGGCCTGCCGGTTGGTCGCCGTGTCGTCGTCATCGGCGGCGGCATGACGGCGATCGACGCGGCCGTGCAGTCGAAGCTGCTCGGCGCCGAGGAGGTGACGATCTGCTACCGGCGCGGCCAGGAGCACATGAATGCCTCGGAGTTCGAGCAGGACCTGGCCGCCGCCAACGGCGTCACCATCCGCCACTGGCTGCAGCCGAAGCGGGTGATTGCCGAGGCCGGCAAGGTGTCGGGCATAGAACTCGAATACACGGCATTGAAGGGCGACAAGCTCGCCGGCACCGGCGAGACGCTGACGCTGGTGGCCGACCAGGTGTTCAAGGCGATCGGCCAGAGCTTTGTCCCGGCCGCCCTCAATGGCAGCGGTGCCGCAATCGAGCTCGAAGCCGGCCGCATCAAGGTCGACGCGGAAGGGCGTACCTCGCTGGCGAAAGTCTGGGCCGGCGGCGACTGCATCTTTGGTGGCGACGACCTGACCGTTTCCGCCGTGGCGCAAGGGCGCGATGCGGCGGAGAGCATACACAGGAGTCTGACGCAGGGATAAGGATCATGGCCACGGTGGAACCGGGCGTCGCCCGTCACTACGACATAGCGGGTCTCGAGCAGCGCATCCTTGCCGCGCTCGCCGATACGGGCGTGGACGTTGCGCATCTGCGCGCCGGCGATCTTGAAGCGGTCGACGAATTCCACATTGGCGGCATCGCCGCCACAAGGGAACTCATCGGGCAGATGGGTTTGAGGCCTGGAGCCAGGCTGCTCGATATCGGATCGGGGGTGGGTGGTCCAGCCCGCTTTGCCGCCAACGAAGCCGGCGCGGATGTCACCGGCATCGATCTCACGCAAAGCTATGTCGACATCGCGACCAGCCTGTCGAAGCGCACGGGAATGGCCGACAGGACGCACTTCGTGCAGGGCAGCGCCTTGGATATGCCGTTCCAAAACGCCAGCTTCGACGCGGCCATGATCCTGCATGTCGGCATGAACCTTCCCGACAAGAAAAAGCTGATGAGCGAGGCCGCGCGCGTGCTCCGTCCGGGCGGCGTCTTCGCCGTCTATGATGTGATGCGGCTGAAGGTCGGCGCGCTGACCTATCCGCTGCCATGGGCATCGGATGAAACCATGTCCTTCGTTGCCACGCCCGGTGACTATCGCGCGGCCGCTGCAGCCGCGGGGTTCTCGGTAACCGCCGAGCGGCCACGCGGCGCTTTTGCCATCGAATTCTTCGCCACTGTGCGTGCCCGGATGGCCGCCGCGCAAGCAGAAGGCAAAAAACCGCCGCCCGGCGTCGGCCTCATCATGGGCGAGAGCGCCCGCACCAAGATCGCCAATATCACCGCCGCGCTTGAAGGCGGCATTCTTGCACCCGTGGAAATGCTCCTTCGTCTCCGTTGAAAGGGACCTGTCATGGCTGACATCCGCAACAATTTCGTCGGCATCAAATCGCCCAATCCATTCTGGCTGGCCTCCGCGCCGCCGACCGACAAGGCCTACAACGTCATCCGCGCCTTCAAGGCAGGGTGGGGCGGCGTTGTGTGGAAGACGCTGGGCGAGGAAGGCCCGCCTGTCGTCAACGTCAACGGCCCGCGCTATGGCGCGATCTGGGGTGCGGACCGGCGCCTGCTCGGTCTCAACAATATCGAACTGATCACCGACCGCGACCTGCAGACCAATCTGCGCGAGATGAAGCAGGTCAAGATGGATTGGCCCGACCGCGCGCTGATCGCCTCGATCATGGTGCCTTGCGTCGAGGAGAGTTGGAAATCCATCCTGCCGCTGGTCGAAGAGACCGGTGCCGACGGCATCGAGCTCAATTTCGGCTGCCCGCATGGCATGTCGGAACGTGGCATGGGTGCGGCCGTCGGCCAGGTGCCGGAATATATCGAAATGGTGGTGCGCTGGTGCAAGCAGTACACGCGCATGCCCGTCATCACCAAGCTGACGCCCAATATCACGGATATCCGGAAGCCCGCGCGGGCAGCACATGCCGGCGGCACCGACGCGGTGTCGCTGATCAACACCATCAATTCGATCACCGGTGTCGATCTCGACAGCTTCGCGCCGATGCCCACCATCGACGGCAAGGGCTCGCATGGCGGCTATTGCGGCCCGGCGGTGAAGCCGATCGCCATGAACATGGTGGCCGAAATCGCGCGCGATCCCGAAACGCGCGGCCTGCCGATCTCGGGCATTGGCGGCATCACCACATGGCGCGACGCCGCCGAATTCCTGGCTCTGGGCGCCGGCAACGTGCAGGTGTGCACGGCGGCCATGACCTATGGCTTCAAAATCGTGCAGGAGATGATCGCGGGTCTCGAGAACTGGATGGACGAGAAGGGCCACCGCTCGCTCGACGACGTCATCGGTCGCGCCACGCCCAACGTCACCGACTGGCAGTATCTCAACCTCAACTATGTCGCCAAGGCGCATATCGACCAGGATGCCTGCATCAAATGCGGCCGCTGCCACATCGCCTGCGAGGACACCTCGCACCAGGCGATTACCAACATGGTCAACGGCGTCAGGCATTTCGAGGTGATCGAGGCGGAGTGCGTCGGCTGCAATCTGTGCGTCAATGTCTGCCCGGTCGACAATTGCATCACCATGGAGCCGCTGGCCGCCGGGGCAATGGATGAACGCACCGGCAAGCCGGTATCGCCAATCTACGCCAACTGGACGACGCACCCGAACAATCCGATGGCCAAGGTGGCGGCGGAGTAGGGGCAGACATTCGACAAAGAAGCGGCGCCTTCCGGCGCCGTTTTTCATTTTCCTATTGCGGATAAAGATTATCCAGGATAAAAGATATCCATGAATTGGAGATCGGCATCATGAAACTTGGCGAGGGCGTTGAAGCGGCCATCCACTGTGCGGCCACGCTGGCCAGCGTGGACGGAAACAGCACCATGCCGGGTGCCGCTCTTGCCGAATCCTTTGGCCTGTCGCCGAGCTATCTGCTGAAGCATCTCAACATGCTGTGCGCGGCGCGCATCCTGGAATCGATATCAGGGCCGGCGGGCGGCTACCGGCTGGCGCGGCCGGCGGAGAGCATCACCCTGCTCGACGTCGTGCTGGCCATCGAGGGACGTGAACCGGCCTTTCGCTGCGGCGAGATCCGCCGCAACGGCCCGGTCAAGCTCGACGCTTCGGCCTATGTCAAACCCTGCGGCATCAATGCCGCGATGCTGAAAGCCGAGCGCGCCTATCGGGCTGCGCTCGCCGAGACAAAGCTCTCCGACATCGTGGCGGACTACGCGGCAGAGGGCGATCCCCGATCGTTTGCCGCGAGTTGTGCCTTTGTCGCACGCCATCAGCGGCCGCAGAAATCCAGTTCCATCCCTCAACCCCCAAAGCAGATGTGAAAGGAAGACGATGAAACAGAGGATGCAATTCTTCGCCAAGGCGCCCGAGATCATGAAGGCGGTGTCGGCGCTCAACAAGGCGGTCGACGAATGCGGGCTGGAGGTGAGCCTGCTGCACCTGATCAAGCTCAGGGCGTCGCAGATCAATGGCTGCTCCTACTGCGTCGAGATGCACAGCCGCGAGGCGAGGCGCGACGGAGAAACCGAGCAGCGGCTCTATCTCGTCTCGGCCTGGAAGGAATCGCCGCTGTTTTCCGAACGCGAGCGCGCCGCCTTTGCCTGGACCGAGGCGGTGACCCTGATTGCTGACAATGGCGTCTCTGACGAACTTTATGCCCGCACGCTTGAGCATTTCTCGGACGAGGAACTGGTCAAGCTGTCGGTTGCTCTCGGCATGATCAACACCTGGAACCGGCTTTGCATCCCGTTCCACGCCATTCATCCGATGCCGGCCGCCAAGGCAGCCTGATTTTCTTGCGCTATGGGAGCGCCGCCGAGGCGGCGGCGCTCCAACAGTTTCAAAGGGAGCGTTTGATGCCTGTCGATTTGCCTTCGACCTTGTTGTTTCTCGGCCGCCTGTTGCTCGGCGGCGCTTTCGCCTTCGCCGGCCTGCGCAACATCCAGAACGCTGCTTTCCTGACAGGGCTGATGGCCGCGCGCGGCGTGCCGCGGGCGCGGCTGGCGCTATGGGCCGGCATCGTCTTGCAGATCGTTGCCGGTGCTCTGGTGATAGCTGGGCCATGGACCGCGATCGCCTGTGCGGTGCTGGTGGTGTTCCTGGTCGTCGCGACACCGATATTCCACAATTTCTGGGACCATCAGGGCCCGGACCGCGCGGCGCGCATCAACGGCTTCGTCGGCAATGTCGCGCTCGGCGGCGGGTTCCTGACTCTGATCGCTCAATCCGTTTGAAGGCTGAGGTCATGCCGCGAAGCGCAGGCCGCCATCGCAGGTCAGCACCTGGCCGGTCATGAAGCCGTTGGAGACGAGGAAGGCTATCGCCGAGGCGACATCCTCGGCGCGGCCGACGCGGCCGACAGGCGTCTTGCCGGCATATTCGGCAAAGACCGCCTGCCGCTGCTCTTCCGGTAAAAAATCCCACCACGGCGTGTCGATAACGCCAGGCGCCACGACGTTGACGCGCAAGGGCTTCAGTTCGACAGCCAGGATCGGCGCCACGGTCAACAGCATGCCGTTGATGGCGCCGATGCCGGCGATGCCCGGCATGGCGACCTGAGCCGATACCGCCGATATGAAGGTGACCGATCCGGTCTTGCCGAGCGTCGGCAGGGCTGCCTGCAGGCAGGACAGTTGCGGCCGTACCTTCTCCTCGACGCCGCTGCCGATGTCGGCAAGGTCGAGGGTCTCGAACGGGCCGAGGCCCTTGCCGCCGCTCGCCGCCAGAACGAGGTGGTCGAACGGGCCGAGGCGCTCGAAGAACTGACGCACTTCATCCGGCTTCGAAGCATCGAAGGCCGCCTTGTCGGCAGCGCCGCCAAGGCTTTTCCAGGCGCCGGCGAGCTTATCCTGGTTGCGCCCGGTGATCGTCACCTTCATGCCGGGTCCAATCAGCTTGCGCGCGGTTGCCAGGCCGATGCCGGACGAGCCGCCGATGATGACTGTGTGTTCGGCTCTGTTGGTCATGAGTGTTGTTCCTTCGATTTTGAGGAGGCCGGGCCGACAAGGTCGAGGCTCAGGCTCCGCAATTGCTGTCTTGCCCTGGCGTCGTAGGCCTGGGCGTCGGCGCGGGATTCGCGCAGACCGTCGAAATAGAGGCCGCTGCGTCCTGCGAGCGCGGACGAGGTCGCGAGGTTGACGATCGCGTCGGCACCGGTTTCGACCGAACTCCATGGCGTCACGCCCGCCTGCCGGACCATGGTGGTGTTCATGTAGCTCGCCGGATGCAGCGCGTTGACGGTGACGCCGGTGCCTTTCAGCTGTTCCGCCAGATCGACGGTGAACAGGATCTGCGCCAGCTTGCTCTGGCAGTAGGCTCGCACGCCGCCATAGCCGTGGGTCAGCATGACATCGCTAAAGTCGATCGCCTGCTGGCCGGCCGAGGCGACATTGACGATGCGCGCCGGCGCACTCGCCTTCAGCAACGGCAGCAGTTCCGAGGTCAGCAGGAAACCAGCGAGATAGTTGACCGCGAAGCGCAGTTCGTAGCCGTCGGCGCTGACCAGTCTCTTGGCGCTGGCCGTGCCGATGCCGGCATTGTTGATGAGGATGTCGAGCCGGTCCGTCCCGGCGCGGACGGTTTCGGCGAGGCGGCGAACCTCGGCCAGCGAGCCGAGGTCGGCGGCGAAGAACTCGGCTTTGCCGCCGGTTGCCTCGATGTCGGCGACTACCGCCTTGCCGCGCGCCGCGTCACGGCCGTGCAGCAGCACGCGGGCGCCGGCGGCGCCTAGCCTTTGCGCAACGACGCGGCCGACGCCGTCGGTCGAGCCGGTGATGAGGATTGTCTTGTCTTGCAGGTCCATGTCCGGAGCCTCCATTTCGTCGCTCCGAGCCGAAGATGGGACATCCGGCAGGCCTCAAACAGTTCAAACTTTATCCTGGTATCAGTACTGCTATAATAAGTGTCATGGACGCTCCCTCTCATTCCGCTGAAGACAGCCGCCGGCGTGAACTCGGTGCTTTCCTGCGCTCGCGACGCGAGAGGCTGACGCCCTCGGCAACCGGCATCGCGACCGGCCTCAGGCGGCGAACGCCGGGCCTGCGCCGCGAAGAGGTGGCAATGATCGCCGGTGTCGGCACCACCTGGTACACCTGGCTGGAGCAGGGCAGGGACGTGCGACCTTCGGTGGAAGTGCTGACGGCGCTCAGCGAGGCGCTGCGGCTGGACCCGGCTGAGAAGCGGCATTTGTTCACGCTCGCCGGCCGCCAGCAGCCCGAGCGGCGGCGCATTGTGCCGGCGAAGGTCGACGGGCCCTTGCTGCATATGCTGCAGAGCCTGGTGCTGCAGCCCGCCTATGTCGTCGGCCCGCGCTGGGACGTGCTGGCCTGGAATGGCGCGGCTGTTGCCATTTTCGGCGATTACGGCCTGTTGGAGGGGGACGCCCGCAACATCATCCATGGCGTTTTCACCGATCCGCACCGGCGGCATCTGCTGGTCGACTGGGAGCAGGTGGCCCGCGCCACTCTCGCCGCGTTCCGCGCCGAAAGCGCGAAGTATGTCGGTGATCCGGATTTCGAGCGGCTGATCGCGCTGATGATGCGCTCAAGTCCCGAGTTCCGGGAATGGTGGCCGCAGCGCGACGTCGTGCACCGTCTGTCCGGCTTGAAGCACCTGCGCCACCCCACGGCCGGCCCGATGGTGTTCGAGCATATGAGCCTGTCGATCGACGACGGCTCGGACATGAAGCTGATCGTCTACACGCCGCTTGCCGAGCAGAACTCGATCGCCAAGCTGCGCAAGCTGCTCGACGACCTTCCGGCCGAGCGACGCAGCGCCTGAACCATCGCGGCCGGGTCAGCCCTTTGGTCTCAGCCCCTCAAGAAACAACTGCTCCAGAAACCGCGCCGCGTCCTCGAAGCGGCCGTCGCCGCCTCGGTTCGGTCCCAGCACCGCGCGGACCTGGACGTCGAAATCGGCATAGTGCTGCGTCGTCGCCCAGATCGAGAAGATCAGGTGCCAGGGGTCGGTCTTGGCGATCTTGCCGGCACGCATCCAGCCCTTGATGACTGATGCCTTCTCGTCGACCAGCGTCTTCAACTCGCCGGCCAGCAGCGGCATGATGCGCGGAGCGCCTTGCAGGATCTCGTTGGCGAACAGCCGGCTCTCGCGCGGAAAATCGCGCGCCATTTCGAGCTTGCGCCGGATGTAGCTCCTGAGCTCGGTCATGGGATCGCCGATGTCGTCGAGCTCTCGCAACGGCGCCAGCCAGGTGTCGAGCAGGCGCTGCATCAAAGTCTCGTGAATGTCTTCCTTGCGGCGGAAGTAATAGAGCAGGTTCGGCTTCGACATGCCGGCGGCTTCGGCGATCTGGTCTATGGTCGAGCCGCGGAAGCCGTTGGTGGAGAACACCTCGAGTGCGGCCTCCAGGATGATTTCGCGCTTTTCCTGCTGGATGCGGGTGCGGCGGGGGGCCTCCGTGCTGGTGTTCACCTTTGCGGACCCTCGCATTGCCAAATCTCGTGCTCAAGGTCATCTGGACCAATTCTCTGGACCAGTTTTTCCCCGGGCTGTGGAACGCACTTCAGGAGCCGCATTTCCGCTAGTAATCCCTTGACCGCCGACAGGGCGGTGCTAACGTTTGTCCAATCGGTCAAAAATTTGCGTAGCATGAAAACGGCGCAAAGACCAAGCGTTGGACGCACCGAAACAGGTTACAAGGGGAAGTCTTGGTCATGTCCAACCGGCTGAAAGTCACGCCGAACGATCTCAGTGCATTCTGGATGCCGTTCACGGCAAACCGGCAGTTCAAGCAGGCGCCACGCATGTTCGTGTCCGCCAAGGACATGCATTACACGACCAGCGACGGCCGCAAGGTGCTGGACGGCACCGCCGGCCTGTGGTGCGTCAATGCCGGCCACTGCCGGCCCAAGATCACCGAGGCGATCCAGCACCAGGCCGCCGAACTCGATTACGCGCCTGCTTTCCAGATGGGCCATCCCATCGTGTTCGAGCTGGCCAACCGCCTGGTCGACATCGCGCCCAAGGGCATGGACCACGTGTTTTTCACCAATTCCGGTTCGGAATCGGTCGAGACCGCGCTGAAGATGGCGATTGCCTATCACCGGGTGAAGGGCGAGGGATCGCGCACCCGCCTGATTGGCCGCGAGCGCGGCTATCACGGCGTCAATTTCGGCGGCATCTCGGTCGGCGGCATCGTCACCAACCGCAAGATGTTCGGCACGCTGCTCGGCGGCGTCGACCATATGCCGCACACGCATCTGCCGGAGAAGAACGCCTTCTCCAAGGGCGTACCGGAACATGGCGCGGAACTCGCCAACGAGTTGGAACGCATCGTGGCGCTGCATGACGCCTCGACCATCGCCGCAGTCATCGTCGAGCCGGTCGCCGGCTCCACTGGCGTCATCCTGCCGCCCAAGGGCTATCTGCAGAAGCTGCGCGAAATCTGCACCAAGCATGGCATCCTGTTGATCTTCGACGAGGTCATCACCGGTTTCGGCCGCCTCGGCGCGCCGTTCGCGGCGGACTATTTCGGCGTGGTTCCCGATATCATGACCACCGCCAAGGGCGTCTCCAACGGCGTCATCCCGATGGGCGCGGTGTTCGTGAAGAAGGAAATCCACGACGCCTTCATGACCGGCCCCGAGCACATGATCGAGTTCTTCCACGGCTACACCTATTCGGGCAATCCGATCGCCTGTGCGGCCGCACTCGGCACACTCGACACCTACAAGGAAGAAGGTCTGCTTACCCGCGGCGAGGAACTGGCGCCCTATTGGGAAGACGCGCTGCACTCGCTGAAGGGCGAGCCGCATGTCATCGACATCAGGAACATCGGCCTGATCGGCGCGATCGAACTGGCGCCCATTGCCGGCAGCCCGACCAAGCGCGCCTTCTCGGCCTTCGTCAAGGCGTTCGAACGCGGCGCGCTGATTCGCACCACCGGTGATATCATCGCGCTGTCGCCGCCGCTGATCATCACCAAGGGCCAGATCAACGAACTGATCGACCATGTGCGGGAAGTGCTGCGGTCGATAGACTAGACTTGCTTTTATCTGGGCGGGTGGCGATGGGAACCGCCACCCGCCCAGAGCATGAAATGGAAGGACTTTGAATGGCCGCACCCGGCGAGAATCTGCGAATCAATTCAGATCGTTTGTGGGATTCGCTGATGGAGATGGCGAAGATCGGCCCCGGCATTGCCGGCGGCAACAATCGCCAGACCGTGACAGACGAGGATGGCGAGGGCCGGCATCTGTTCAAGCGCTGGTGCGAGGCCGCCGGGCTCGAAATGGGCGTCGACGAGATGGGCACCATGTTTGCCCGCCGCGAAGGCACCGACCCCAGCCTGGCGCCGGTCTATGTCGGCAGCCATCTCGACACGCAGCCGACAGGCGGCAAATATGACGGGGTGCTCGGCGTTCTTGGCGGGCTGGAAGTCGTGCGCTCACTCAACGATCTCGGCATCAAGACGAAACATCCGATCGTCGTCACCAACTGGACCAACGAGGAAGGCTCGCGCTTCGCGCCGGCGATGATGGCGTCGGGCGTGTTCGCCGGTGTGCTCGATCAGGCCGATGTCTATGAGCACACGGACAAGAACGGCAAGAAATTCGGCGAGGAGCTGGAGCGCATAGGCTGGAAGGGCACCGAGAAGGTCGGCGATCGCAAGATCCACGCCTTCTTCGAACTGCATATCGAGCAGGGCCCGATCCTCGAGGACGAAGACATCGACATCGGTGTCGTCACCCATGGCCAGGGCCTGAAATGGCTGCAGGTGACGCTGACCGGCAAGGAGGCCCATACCGGCTCGACGCCGATGCCCAAGCGCCGCAATGCCGGGCTCGGCATGGCTCGTGTGATCGAACTGGTGCATGAGATCGCCATGGACTACCAGCCCGACGCCGTCGGCGCGGTCGGCCACATGGAGGCCTATCCCAACTCGCGCAACATCATCGCCGGCCGCACCGTCTTCACCATCGACATACGCTCGCCGGAGAAGGAAGTGCTGGATGCCATGGACGGCCGCATCCGCGAAGGCATCGACACGATCTGCGAGGCGCTGGATATCCAGTACAAGGTCGAGCAGGTCGGCCATTTCGATCCGGTCACTTTCGATGCCGGCTGCGTGAAGGCCATCCGCGATGCCGCCGAACGGCTTGGCTACACGCACCGCAACATCGTCTCGGGTGCCGGCCATGATGCCTGCTGGATCAACCGCGTCGCGCCGACCGCAATGGTGATGTGCCCCTGCGTCGATGGGCTGAGCCACAACGAGGCCGAGGAGATCACCAAGGAATGGGCCTCGGCCGGCGCCGACGTGCTGTTCCACGCGGTGGTGGAGACGGCTGTCATCGTGGAGTGAGCTTTAGACATCCAGATTCCAAACGCTGCTCACGAAGAAGCGCGAAAAGAACAAGGGAACACGAAAATGACCAAAGTCATCAAGAACGGCACCGTCGTCACCGCTGACCGCAGCTGGAAGGCCGACGTGCTGTTCAGCCACGGCAAGATCGTCGCCATCGGCTCGGACCTGCATGGCGATCATGAGTACGACGCCACCGGTTGCTATGTGATGCCGGGCGGCATCGACCCTCATACCCATCTCGAAATGCCGTTCATGGGCACCTATTCGGCCGACGATTTCGAATCCGGCACGCGTGCGGCCCTTGCCGGCGGCACCACGATGGTGGTCGATTTCTGCCTGCCGGCGCCGCAGCAATCGCTGTTGGAGGCCTTGCAGATGTGGGACAACAAGACCTCCAAGGCGTCGTGCGACTATTCCTTCCACATGGCGATCACCTGGTGGGGCAAGCAGGTGTTCGACGAAATGGCCACCGTCGTCGACAAGGGCATCACCTCGTTCAAGCACTTCATGGCCTACAAGGGCGCACTGATGGTGGATGACGACGAGATGTATGCGTCGTTCCAGCGCTGCGCCGACCTTGGCGCGCTGCCGCTGGTGCATGCCGAGAATGGCGATGTGGTTGCCGCCCTGTCGCAGAAGCTGCTGGCCGCCGGCAACAACGGACCCGAGGGTCACGCCTATTCGCGTCCGCCGGAAGTGGAGGGCGAGGCCACCAACCGCGCCATCATGATCGCCGACATGGCCGGCGTGCCGCTCTATGTCGTGCATGTCTCCTGCGAGCAGAGCCATGAGGCCATCCGCCGGGCGCGCCAGAAAGGCATGCGCGTGTTCGGCGAACCGCTGATCCAGCACCTGACACTGGACGAGAGCGAGTATTTCGACAAGGACTGGGACCATGCCGCGCGGCGCGTGATGAGCCCGCCCTTCCGCAACAGGCTGCACCAGGATTCGTTGTGGGCCGGCTTGCAGGCGGGATCGCTGCAGGTGGTGGCGACCGACCATTGCGCCTTCACCACCAAGCAGAAGCGCTTCGGCGTCGGCGATTTCACCAAGATACCGAACGGCACCGGTGGCCTCGAGGACCGTTTGCCGGTGTTGTGGACCAAGGGCGTCAACACCGGGCGGCTGACGGTGAACGAGTTCGTCGCGGTGACCTCGACCAACATCGCCAAGATCCTCAACATGTATCCCAGGAAGGGCGCCATCGTCGAAGGTGCTGACGCCGACATCATCGTCTGGGATCCGAAGCGCAAGAAGACGATCGCAGCCAAGAAGCAGCAGTCTGTCATCGACTATAACGTCTTCGAAGGCGTCGAGGTGACCGGCCTGCCACGCTTCGTCTTCTCGCGCGGCGAACTGTCGATCGAGGAGACCGAGGTGAAGGCCAAGCCCGGCCATGGCCAGTTCGTCGGGCGCGAGCCGAACGCCGCGGTCAACCGCGCGCTGTCGACGTGGAAGGAAATCACCGCGCCGCGCAAGGTGGAACGCACAGGCATCCCGGCGACGGGGGTTTGAGGTGCGGCGCGGGGGGCTTCTTTTCAGCGCTCTTGTGGTTCTGGCGGCCAGCCAGGCGTCAGCGGCCGGCATCGACCTCAGCAAACCTTATGGCAACAAGTCCGGTTGCATCAACAAGAACGGCCAGCAGGTCTATGCCGAGGAGATGCTGCTCCTGACCAGCGAGGCATTCGTCACGGTGGCCAGTGCTTGCACCTTCACCGAAAAGAAGGTCCAGGCCGACGGGTCGCTGGTGGTGAAGGCCAGTTGCCAGGCGGAAGGCGAGGAGGGCGAGACGCCCGGCCAGTTCACCATCAGGAAGAGCGCCAAGAACGCCAAGAGATTGGTGATCGCCGACGAGGACGGCAACGTCATGGGCGAAGTCTCTCGGTGCAAATGACGGCACGAGCCTTTGCGTCGACCTCAGGCGACCAGCGCATCCAGTTCCGGCAGCAGGACGACGCTTTCCTGTTCGTTGGGATCGGTGCGGGCAATGACGGCCGAAGACGGGGCGTTGCTCAGATTGGCCGGCAAATGCGGCACGCCGGCAGGAATGTAGAAGAGGTCACCGGCCTTGACGACGATGTGGTGCTCGAGCCGGTCGCCATACCAGGTATGGACCTCGCCGGAGAGGACATAGATCGCCGTCTCATGGTTCTCGTGCAGATGCGCCTTGGCGCGGGCGCCGGGCGGCATGGTGAGAACGTGCATGCAGATGCCGGAGGAGCCGACCAATTCCGTGGCAATGCCGGCGAAATAGGTCAAACCCTGCTTGCCTTCATAAGTGCTTTCAGGGCGGATAAGATGGCAAGTGGGTTTGGGCGACATCGGGGAACTCCGGGCGTCGATTTGAGTGGGACAAGACCAATGGGACTGGGCGAGTGGAAAACAACATCGCTATAAAAGCAATCGGAATCCGGACGGCGCCGCAGGGGCGGGAACAGGCAGGCGGCAGCCGATGACCGGAATTTCGCCAGCCGTCGTCGCGGCAAGCAAACTTGGCCTCACCTTCCAGACCAATGACGGACCGGTCCAGGCGCTGTCCAATGTCGACCTGACCATCGGCAAGGGAGAATTCGTCTCCTTTATCGGGCCGTCGGGTTGCGGCAAGACCACGCTGCTGCGCGTCATCGCCGACCTGGAGAAACCGACATCGGGGACGATTTCGGTCAACGGCATGACCGCGGAGCAGGCACGCGAGAAGCGCGCCTATGGCTATGTCTTCCAGGCCGCCGCGCTGTTTCCGTGGCGCACGATCGAACGCAATGTCGCGCTGCCGCTGGAGATCATGGGCCTCTCCAGGGCGGAGCAGGCGGAGCGCATCAAGCGCACGCTCGACCTCGTCAACCTCTCGGGCTTCGAGAAAAAATACCCCTGGCAGCTTTCCGGCGGCATGCAGCAGCGCGCCTCGATCGCGCGTGCGCTCGCCTTCGACGCCGACCTGCTGTTGATGGACGAGCCATTCGGCGCGCTGGACGAGATTGTGCGCGACCATCTCAATGAGCAATTGCTGCAACTGTGGGCGCGCACCAACAAGACCATCTGCTTCGTCACCCACTCCATTCCGGAAGCTGTCTACCTCTCGACGCGCATCGTGGTCATGTCACCGCGCCCGGGGCGTGTCAGCGACGTCATCGAATCGACACTGCCGAAGGAGCGGCCGCTCGACATCCGCGAGACGCCGGAGTTTCTGGCGATCGCGGCCCGCGTGCGCGATGGTCTGCGGGCAGGGCACAGCTATGATGATTGAGGCGGCGAACGACGGGCTCCCTCCTCTCCCCAACGGGGAGAGGGTGGCCGGAGCGAAGCGGAGGTCGGGTGAGGGGGCGGCGCCGACGGATCCGACCAAGAGGAAGGCCGGGGCCACGGAGCGCGCCCGAGAGCTGCGACTTGACGAAACCAAGGCCGAATACCGGCTTTGGGGCGAGTTAAGGGGGCGACATCTCAACGGCTACAAGTTCGTAAGGCAAGTGCCGCTCGGACCGTTCTTCGCCGATTTTCTCTGCCGCGAGAAGAGCTTGATCGTCGAGCTTGACGGCAGCCAACATGCCGAGTCCCTGACTGATGAAAGCAGGACAGCTTGGCTGAACAGCCATGGCTATTCTGTTCTTCGCTTCTGGAATCATGAGGTTCTGGCGGAACGGCGGGCAGTGCTGGATACGATATTGGCGGTGCTTGAGGAGCAGATACACTCCCCCTCACCCGGCCTTCGCTTCGCTCCGGCCACCCTCTCCCCGGTGGGGAGAGGAGAAGGGCCCCGCTAGATGGACTCGTTCCGCGACAAGCTCGTCCCCGTGACGTCGATCCTGTTGGGCGTCGTCGTCCTTTGGTACGTCTTCGCCGTCATCCTCAACACGCCGTTTCAGCGCGACCTTGACCGCCGTGCCAACGCGACCTCCACCTTCAGCGAATTCATCGGCAAGACGCTGTCGCAGCCCAAGCCGACGCTGCCGGCGCCGCATCAGGTGGCGGTGAACTTCTTCGAGAACACTTTTCTGCGGCCCATCAATTCGAACCGCAGCCTCGTCTACAATGCCTGGGTGACGCTGTCGTCGACACTGCTCGGCTTCGCCTTCGGCACCGCGCTCGGCATCATCATCGCGGTGGGCATCGTGCATGTGGCGACGCTCGACCGCAGCCTGATGCCGTGGATCATCGCTTCGCAGACCATTCCGATCCTGGCGGTGGCGCCGATGATCATCGTCGTGCTGGCGGCAATCGGCATCACCGGCCTGATCCCGAAGGCGATGATCTCGACCTATCTGTCGTTCTTCCCTGTGACCGTCGGCATGGTGAAGGGGCTGCGCTCGCCCGAGATCATGCATCTCGACCTGATGCACACCTACAATGCCAGCCGTGCGCAGACCTTCTGGAAATTGCGTGTCCCGGCCTCGGTGCCGTTCCTGTTCACCTCCATGAAGGTGGCGGTGGCGGCAAGCCTGGTCGGCGCCATCGTCGGCGAACTGCCCACCGGTGCGGTCGCCGGCATCGGCGCCAAGCTGCTCGCCGGCGCCTATTACAGCCAGTCCATCGACATCTGGTCGGCGCTGGTCGCGGGTTCCATCGTGGCGGCACTTCTGGTCATGGTGGTCGGCATTGCCGGCCGCCTCGTCGACCGCGCCATGGGCGGGAGGCCGGCATGAACTGGCTGAAACCCTCCTGGCAAGCGGTGCTGGCGATCCTGCTCTGCCTGATCGCGCTCGCCCTCGGCGCGATGTCGAAGCCGGAAGCGGCAGCGCTTGCGGACCCGACAGCGAGCATCAACTATCCCTACCTTGGAACGAAGGGCGTGATGCTCGGCCTGGCGATCGTGGCGGCACTGATCTCGATGATCAGGATTCCGTCGCTTGCGGAGGCCGTCGTGCTGTTTGTCGGCGCCCATCTCGTTGCCTGGCTGCTGATCTCGGGCATCGCGGGGTTCGAAGGCACGGCACTGGCGCCGTATTTCCTGCTGCTCGCGGCCGCCTGGTTGCTTGGCTGGCGCTGCGTGGCGGTGCTGTCCAGCCTTCGTCCGATGAGGGGCTTGGCCCGCAACGCGCTGCGCCTGATCATCCCCGCCATATTCGGCGCCTGGATCCTCATTATCTGGGAAGCGGTGACGCGGGGCGCCGGCATCCCCTTCATCCTGTTGCCGCCGCCCAGCGCCATCGGCGCGCGCATCGCCAGCTCGCTGCCGGTGCTCGGCGCCGATGTCCGGCAGACCATCTTCAAGGCGGTGCTCTTCGGCTATGTCGTCGGCAGCGGCGCCGGTTTCATCACCGCGATCCTCGCCGATCGCGTGCCGTTCCTGCGGCGCGGACTCCTGCCGATCGGCAACATGGTCTCGGCGCTGCCGATCATCGGCGTGGCGCCAATCATGGTCATGTGGTTCGGCTTCGACTGGCAGTCCAAGGCGGCTGTCGTCATCATCATGACCTTCTTCCCGATGCTGGTGAACACGGTCGCCGGCCTGGCCGCCTCAGGCCATATGGAGCGCGACCTGATGCGCACCTATGCGTCGGGCTACTGGCCGACACTGGTCAAGCTCAGGCTGCCGGCAGCGGCCCCCTTCATCTTCAACGCGCTGAAGATCAACTCGACGCTGGCCCTGATCGGCGCCATCGTCGCCGAGTTCTTCGGCACGCCCGTGGTCGGCATGGGCTTCCGCATCTCGACCGAGGTCGGGCGGATGAACATCGACATGGTCTGGGCCGAAATCGCAGTTGCAGCACTTGCGGGTTCGGTCTTTTATGGCGTGGTCGCTCTTGTCGAAAGAGCCGTCACGTTTTGGCATCCCTCTGTCCGTGGTGGATAGGGGCGGTGGGTTTAAGGGCACTAACTTCAGAGGGTAAAAGAATGAAAAAACTGATTATTCCCGTTTTGGCCGGCGCGATGTCGCTGGCCGCGTTCCAGGCAATGGCCGCCGACAAGGTGACGTTGCAGTTGAAATGGGTCACGCAGGCCCAGTTTGCCGGCTACTATGTCGCCAAGGCCAAGGGTTTCTACGAGGCCGAGGGTCTCGACGTCGACATCAAGCCGGGCGGCCCGGACATTGCGCCCGAGCAGGTGATCGCCGGCGGCGGTGCCGACGTCATCGTCGACTGGATGGGCGGGGCACTGGCCGCGCGCGAAAAGGGCGTGCCGCTGGTCAACATTGCCCAGCCGTTCAAGAAGGCCGGCATGGAACTGGTCTGCCCGAAGGACGGTCCGATCAAGACCGAAGCCGACTTCAAGGGCCACACGCTCGGTGTCTGGTTCTTCGGCAACGAATATCCGTTCTACGCCTGGATGAACAAGCTCGGCCTCAAGACCGATGGCGGCCCGGATGGCGTCACGGTCTTGAAGCAAAGCTTCGACGTGCAGCCGCTGATCCAGAAGCAGGCGGATTGCATCTCGGTCATGACCTACAATGAGTACTGGCAGTTGATCGACGCCGGCTACAAGCCGGAACAGCTGACTGTCTTCAACTACTCGGCGATGGGCAACGACCTGCTCGAGGACGGGCTCTATGCCTCGGAAGACAAGCTCAAGGACCCGGCCTTCGAGGACAAGATGGTGCGGTTCGTGCGCGCCTCGATGAAGGGCTGGAAATACGCCGTCGACAACAATGACGAAGCCGCCGGCATCGTCATGGACGGCGGCGGCCAGGACGAGAACCACCAGAAGCGGATGATGAGCGAAGTCGCCAAGCTGATCGACAACGCCGACGGCAAGCTCGACCCGGCGACCTATGAACGCACCGCCAAGGCGCTACTCGACCAGAAGATCATCACCAAGGAGCCGAAAGGCGCCTACACGACCGCCATCACCGACAAGGCGATCAAATAAGGCGATCAAATAATAAGCCTACGGGAGCGTGATCCCGAAAAGATCATGCTCAAACGACAAGATGGAACGGCGCCTCAGAGGCGCCGTTCCTTTATGGTGTTCATGACGAAGCTGGTCTCGATCGAGGCGACGCATTTCAGCCTTGCGATCTTTTCCTTGATGAAGCGCTCATACTGTTCGAGGCTGCCGGTCACCACCTTCAGCACATAGTCGCGCGAACCGGTGACGAGGTGGCACTCCAGCACCTCTTCCCAGCCGCGGATCGCGTCCTCGAACATCACGATCTCGTCCTCGTTCTGCCGGCTGAGCCGGATGGTGGCGATGGCGACCATGCTCCAGCCGAAGGCGGCGGGGTCGACCAGCGTGGTATAGCCCTTGATGACGCCGGTCTCCTCCAGCCGCCGCACGCGCCTGAGGCAAGGCGACGGCGACAGGCCGATGCGCTCGGCAAGCTCGTTGTTGGTGATGCGGGCATCCGCCCGCAATTCCCTGAGAATCCTGAGGTCGAAGTCGTCGGCTATCTTCTGCTGCACTTTCGCTCTCTTGCGGCAATTTGTTGCCGACATGCAGTCATGCGAGCCCAAGAATAGCAAGGACTGGCTGATCGGGATCGCATAAATTGCGACGGAATACCCCTCGAAAGCAGGAAAAGCCATGACCGCGCCGCGCCCGTCGAAAACCCATATCAGCAACCACAAGCTCCATCCGGAGACGCTGATGCTGAGCTACGGCTTCGACCCGCAGCTTTCGGAAGGCGCGGTCAAGCCGCCGGTGTTCCTGACCTCGACCTTCGTGTTCAAATCGGCGGAGGAGGGACGCGACTTCTTCGATTACACGTCCGGCCGCAAGGAGCCACCGAGCGGCACGGCGTCCGGCCTGGTCTATTCGCGCTTCAATCATCCCAACAGCGAGATCGTCGAGGATCGGCTGGCGATCTATGAGGGGACGGATGCGTGCATCCTGTTTTCATCGGGCATGTCGGCGATCGCCATGACGCTGCTCGCCTATGCCCGCCCGGGCGATGTCATCCTGCATTCACAGCCGCTCTATGGCGGCACCGAGACGCTGTTGACGCGCACGCTTTCCGGGTTTGGCATCGGCGCCGTCGGCTTTGCCGACGGTGTCGACGAGAAAGCGGTGCGCGCGGCGGCCGATGCCGCGGTGGCGAAGGGGCGTGTTTCGGTCATTCTGATCGAGACGCCATCGAACCCGACCAACAGCCTGGTCGACATTGCGCTGATCAGGACGATCGCCGACGAGATCGGCGCCAGGCAGGACTCAAGGCCGATCATCGTCTGCGACAACACGCTGCTTGGCCCGGTGTTCCAGCGGCCGATCGAGCACGGCGCCGACGTCTCGGTCTATTCGCTGACCAAATATGTCGGCGGCCATTCCGACCTGATCGCGGGCGCCGCCATGGGCAGCAAGGCGGTCACCAAGCCGATCAAGGCGCTGCGCGGGGCGATCGGCACGCAGCTCGACCCGCATTCCTGCTGGATGCTCGGCCGTTCGCTGGAGACGCTGTCGATCCGCATGGAGCGGGCCAACGACAATGCGCGCCTGGTCGCCGAATTCCTGCGCGATCACGCCAAGGTTGCAAAGGTGCATTATCTGCCGTTCCTGGGCGAGGATACGCCGGCTGGCCGCACTTACAGGGCGCAATGCAGCGGCGCCGGCTCGACCTTCTCCTTCGACATCAAGGGCGGTGAGAAGGCGGCTTTCGCCTTCCTCAATGCCCTGCAGATATTCAAGCTGGCGGTAAGCCTCGGCGGCACGGAGTCGCTCGCCAGCCACCCGGCGGCGATGACCCACTCCGGCATTCCCTTCGACGTGCGCCAGCGCATCGGCGTGCTCGAGACCACGGTCAGGCTGTCGATCGGCGTCGAACATCCGGACGATCTGATCGCCGATCTGACGCAGGCGCTGGCGGCGGTCTGACGGCGCTCTCTCGTGGCTGGAAAGGGTGAGCGATCGCCCCTTTGCTGCTTTCCCGGTCACAAAACCGTGTGCAGGGAAACATTGGGCCGCCCAGCCGTTTCGGTTGAGGCATGCGCGCGACGGGGAGCCGCGACGCATGCGACAGCCACGGAGGTCCTTAATGCGCACACATTCCATCCTGCCGGTACTTTCGGCGTTGGCCATTTCGACCGCTTTCGTCTTCGCGTCCCCGGCCATGGCCGAGGTGGTGAAGTACAAGGCGACGCTCGATGGCAGCCAACAGAGCCCGCCCGTAACCACCAAGGGCAAGGGCACCGCCACGCTCACATTCGACACCACCAAGAAGAAGCTCAGCTGGAACGTGAAATATTCCGGCCTTAGCGGACCGGCGACGGCAGCGCATATTCACGGCCCGGCGGCGATGGGTGCGAATGCCGCTCCCGTCATCCCGTTCAAAGGCAAGCTCAAGAGCCCGATCAAGGGATCCGCAACGCTGACGGACGCACAGGCGGCCGACCTGGCGGCCGGCAACTATTATGTCAACGTCCACACCGCCGCCAACAAGGACGGCGAGATCCGCGGCCAGATCGAGGCAGCGAAGTAGCGCAAGCGTTTCGAAAAAGGGGCTGATAACCGCCCCTTTTTTGAATCACGCCTTGTCGCGGATCTGCGTCAGCGTGCGAGTCGGCGTGATTGCTTCCGGATCGAGCCTGATTTCGACGATCGCCGGCTTGCCGCTGGCGCGGGCTCGCTCGAAGGCGGGCGCGAAATCCGCTGTCCTCTCGACCGTCTCGCCATGGCCGCCATAGGCACGGGCCAGCGACGCGAAATCGGGGTTCTTGAGGCCGGTGGCGACGACACGGCCGGGATATTCGCGCTCCTGGTGCATGCGTATCGTGCCGTAGATGCCGTTGTTGACGACGATGACGACGATCGGCAGGTCATACTGCACGGCGGTGGCGAACTCCTGGCCGTTCATCAGGAAGCAGCCGTCGCCGGCAAAGGCGACCACGGTACGCTCCGGGAATAGCGCCTTGGCGGCGACCGCGGCCGGGGTGCCATAGCCCATCGAGCCCGATGTCGGCGCGGCTTGCGTGCCGAAGCGGCGGGAGCGGTGGAAGCGATGCACCCAGGTGGCGTAGTTGCCGGCGCCGTTGGTTAGGATGGCGTCGTCGGGAAGTACCTTCTCCAGATAATTCATGATCGGCCCCATCTGGACCGGGCCGGGGCCGGTTTCCGGTGGTGTCGACCAGTCGAGATAGGCGGCATGCAGTTTCGCCGGCTCGTCCTCCCATCCTGGTGTCGCAGCCGGTCTGCGCTTGACGAAAGCCTCGACGAAAGCCGAGGGCGATGCGTTGATCGCCAGCGTCGGCCGGTAGACGCGGCCGAGTTCGCCGGCATCGGCGTGAACATGGACCAGCGCCTGGTCGGGGTAGGGGCTTTTCAGCAGCGTATAGTCGGAAGACGGCATTTCGCCCATGCGGCCGCCGATGAGCAGCACGAGGTCGGCCTGCTTGATGGCGTTGGCCAGTTTCGGATTGATGCCGATGCCGACGTCGCCTGCATAGTTCGGGTGCAGATGGTCGAACAGCATCTGGCGTCGGAAAGAACAGCCGACCGGCAGCGACCATGTCTCGGATATGGCGCGCATGTGCGCCACGGATTCCTCATTCCAGCGCGTGCCGCCGAGGATGACGAATGGGCGCTTGGCGCCGTTGAGCAGCATCTCCAGCGCGTCGAGTTCGGCCTCGCCGGGATAGGTCTCGACCGGCGTGTGGGGAAGTGCGTCCGGCGCCTCGACCACGCTGGTCAGCATGTCCTCGGGCAACGAGATGACCACCGGGCCGGGACGCCCCGATGTCGCCACGGCGAAGGCGCGGGTGACGAATTCCGGGATGCGCGAGGCGTCGTCGATCTCGACCACCCATTTGGCGATGTCGCCGAAGAACCTGACATAGTCCACCTCCTGGAAAGCCTCGCGCTCCTTGGCGTGGCTGGCGACCTGGCCGATGAACAGGATGAGCGGAACCGAATCCTGCATGGCGATGTGGATACCGGCGGACGCATTGGTCGCGCCGGGGCCGCGGGTGACGAAGCAGATGCCGGGCTTGCCGGTCAGCCTGCCCTGGCAGTCCGCCATCATCGCGGCGCCACCTTCCTGGCGGCAGACGATGGTGCGGATCGCCGAGTCGTGCAGAGCGTCGAGCACCGCGAGATAGGATTCGCCCGGCACGCAGAAGATGCGGTCGGTGCCGTTCGCTTCCAGCGCTTCGACGATCAGTTGTCCACCGGTCTTCATTTGCCTGATCTCTCCAGCTCAGCAAGGATTTCGTCGGTATGTTCGCCTAGGCGCGGCGAAGGGCGTTCATAGAGCAGCGGTGTGCCCGACATCACCATCGGCGCGCGCACGGAAGGCAGACGGTTGCCATGGCCGTCGTCGAGGTCGAGCCGCATGCCGCGCGCGATCGTCTGCGGGTCGGCGAACATCTGGCCGATCGTGTTGATCGGGCTCGCCGGCACGCCTGCGGCTTCGAGCTTTGCCAGCAGCGGATCGCGATCAAGGATGCTCAGCGCCTCGATGATGCGCGCGCGCAGCTTGACCCGGTTGGCGACCCGGGCGGGGTTGGTAGCGAAGTCGGGATTGGCGGGCAGATCGTCCAGCCCGACGGCGGCGCAGAATTTTTGGAACTGACCGTCATTGCCGACCGCCAGGATGATGTGGCCGTCACGGACCGGCACCACCTCGTAAGGCGCGATGTTCATATGCGCATTGCCCATCTGCACCGGCGACTTGCCGGAGACGAGATAGTTGAGGTTCTGATTTCCGAGCGCCGAGATCTGCGTGTCGAACAGCGCCATATCGATGTGCTGGCCTTGGCCGGTCTGGTCGGCGTGCCGCAGCGCGGCCTGGATGGCGACGACCGAATAGAGACCGGTGAATATGTCCGAGATGGCGACGCCGGCCTTTTGCGGCTCACGGCCGGGCTCGCCGGTGATCGACATCATGCCGGCCATGGCCTGGATGATGAAGTCGTAGCCCGCGCGTGGCGCATACGGACCGTCCTGGCCGAACCCGGTGATCGAGCAATAGACGAGGCGGGGGTTGATCTGGCGCAGGCTGTCATAGTCGAGCCCGTATTTCCTGAGCCCGCCGAGCTTGAAATTCTCGATCAGCACATCCGATGTGGCGACCAGCCGGCGGATGGTTTCCGCACCCTCAGGCGTCGAAAAGTCGATGGCGATGGAGCGCTTGCCGCGATTGCAGGAATGGTAATAGGCGGCCGACAGGTTCTCGCCGTCATGGCTCATGACGAAGGGCGGACCCCATTTGCGGGTGTCATCGCCGCCGTCAGGGCTTTCAACCTTGATGACATCGGCGCCGAGATCGGCAAGCAACTGTCCAGCCCAGGGGCCGGCCAGGATGCGGGCGAGTTCGATGACGCGGACGCCTTTCAGCGGGGGTTCAGCCATAAATCACCATGATTGCCGCAATCACCGTGATTGCTGCGAAAGCAGAGGCTCTACCAAGCCCGGCAAGGGCTGTCACGGCCCTTGCAATAGGCCAATCCGTCACGCCTTCAGGGTACCGTCGGCCCAAGCGGCGAAATCGTCCATGATGATGTCGCGGTTCACCTCGTTCAGGCTTTCGTGGCGGGTGTCGGCGTAAACCTTTGAAACGAGATTCGAAAAGCCCATCCTGAGCATGCGGTTGGCAAGGTGGGTGATGCCCTTGCCGTAGTCCGAAGCGGGGTCTTTCTCGCCGCCAACGATGGCGACCGGAAGGTCGCGCCGCACGCTCGTGAACCCTGCATCCTTGCCGCCGTTCATCGCCATGGAGACCACATCGTGCCACATCGACACCGAGGCGTCCCAGCCGCACAGCGGATCGGCGATGTATTTCGCCACCTCCGCCTCGTCGCGTGACAACCAGTCGAACGGCGTGCGGTGGTTGGGCACCGCCTTGCCCCAGGCCTGGAAGGTGAGTTTCGGCAGCAGGCGCGATGGAACGTCGGAGCCCAGCCGCATCCGTTCCCAGGCAAGGATGCCGAGCGCTACCTGCCCAAGCCGCCCTTGCGAGAAATTGCCGTTCCAGATCGCGGCGGCATGGACACGCGGCGAGTGGCTCAAAAGGTAGTTCAGCGCTATCGACGCGCCCATCGAATGACCGAAAAGGATGACCGGCAGATCAGGGCATTCGCTGGCGATCAGGTCATGGATGGCATCGACGTCGGCGATCACCTTGGCCGGGCCATCCTTGTCGGCGAATTTGCCGAGCGGCGCGTCGGGCGCCTTGGTCGCGCCATGGCCGCGATGGTCATGGACATAGGCGTGGAAGCCGCGCGCGGCCAGGAAGTCGGCGAACCCGGCATAGCGCGCGGCGTGTTCGGCAAGCCCATGATTGATCTGGACGACGGCACGTGCCCGGCCATCGGCATGCCTGACGAGGAGATTGAGATCGGCGCCGGTCGATGAGCGGACCATGCGTTGTTGACTGAAAGGCATGGCCGCCTGCTCTCTCCCCATTTATCGTTGTTGGTTTTGTTTGCGCCGGCGTCGCTTTCGCGTCAATCCACAGCAACTGCTTTTACGCGACGATGTTTCTTGCGTTCGGCCAGCAAAACATCGCAATTCTGACATGGAGACAGCTTCAGTCTGTCGCCCACTTTCTTCAGCCGGGGATTCTCATGCGCATTGGTGTTGTTTTCGGATTGGCCATGCTGGCGATATCGCTGGCCGGCGCGGCGCATGCCGACGTCAAGATGAGCGGCACTTTCGTCGCCGACGCTGCCTGTCCCGCAACGCAGGCCATCAAGAACAGCAAGAATCCCGGCAATGTCTCGACCGATGCCGGACAGAGCTACCAGCTGCTGGCCGGCAACAAGGACGCGCCGACACATTATCTGATCCTGGTGCCGGGCGCCGATCCGGAGCGCCGCTGGGTGAAGGTCAGTTGCGGCCATCTGTCGGGCAGCAGTGCCGCGACGGTGCCGGCCGCACCTGGCGGACAAGGCAAGTCCGCCGCCTCGGGCAAGCCCGAATATGTCTTCGCGCTGAGCTGGCAGCCGGCTTTTTGCGAGACCAAGTCGAACAAGACCGAATGCAAGGCGCAGAACCCGAACGAATTCGATGCCACCAATTTCACCTTGCACGGCCTGTGGCCGCAGCCGGCCGGCAATTTCTATTGCCAGGTGGCGGCCAACGACAAGGCCAACGACAATCCGGCTCACTGGAAGGACCTGCCGCCGGTCAATCTGGACGCCGGCATCCGCAAGGAGCTCGACCAGGTGATGCCGGGTACGGCCTCCCAGCTGGAGCGGCATGAGTGGATCAAGCACGGCACCTGCTACGGCAAGAGCCAGCAGGAGTATTTTGCGGATGCGCTCGGCCTGATGCGGGAGGTCAACGGCTCGCCGGTGCGCGATCTCTTCGTCAAGAACATTGGCGGCAAACTGACGGCGGACCAGATCCGTGGCGCCTTCGACACCGCGTTCGGCGCGGGGGCGGGGGACCGCGTGCGGGTGTCCTGCGTCATCGATCCCACGAGCGGCCGGCGGCTGATCGGCGAACTGACGCTTGGC
The DNA here is from genome assembly GCF_056868045.1 of Mesorhizobium sp. HAY1-8B. Taxonomy (NCBI): domain Bacteria; kingdom Pseudomonadati; phylum Pseudomonadota; class Alphaproteobacteria; order Hyphomicrobiales; family Phyllobacteriaceae; genus Mesorhizobium; species Mesorhizobium sp. HAY1-8B. Next base: position 5,365,208 of record NZ_CP200321.1, on the reverse strand, counting down.
CTTGCCGGCCCGATCGGCCCGAACGCTTCGCTCAAGGATCTGCTGCTGGCCTCGGTGCCGACCAACAAGGCCGGTTGCCCAACCGGCACTGTCGACGCGATCGGGTTCCAGTAAGCACGCGCCCGAACGGCGTCGACTGCCCGTTAAGCACTGCGCTGAAATGGCTGGCGATCGCGTTGACGGCGGTCTCGACGCTGACGAGCATTCGGCGCCAGAGAAAATCCCAGACCGGCGCTAGAATTGCCCTGACTTGGTCCAAGCGACCGCCATTTCGGCCTCAGGGCCGCCTGGCTCGCCGACGACGCGATCACGCCCGGTCGACTTCGCCTTGTAGAGGCGTTGGTCGGCGAGCGCGAACAGATCGGCAAGGCAGCGGGTCGTTTCGCTGACGGTTGAAACGCCGGCGCTGACGGTCAGCTCGAAGCGGCTGGTGACGGCCGATGCCTTGACCGCGTAGCGGATGCTTTCGCCAAACAGCCTGGCGACCGAATGCGGGCGCGAACTCAGGACGGCGAATTCCTCGCCGCCGATCCGGAACACCTGGTCTTCGGCGCTGGCCACTTCGCGAAGCAGGGTCGCAACCGCCTTCAGCACCTTGTCGCCCTCGGCATGGCCGAAACGGTCGTTGATCGACTTGAAATGGTCGACATCGATGATCAGCAGGCTGAGCGGCCTCGCCGTGCGCAGGCTGATCTCGACCGCGGCTTCCCCGTCAGCGTCGAAGCGGCCGCGATGCAGCAGGCCGGTCAGGCCGTCACGGCCGACATGCTCGACCAGTGCTTCGTAGCGCTCGCGGTATGTCAGCGTTTGGAAAATATCCGTCAGTCCGCGCGGCAGCGGAATGTCGCGCTCCTCGAACCATCTGAGGTAAGCCACGAGCATGCCGCTGAAGGCCAGGGCGGCGGCCATCTTGGCGAACCAGCCGCCGAAGAAGACATCGATCGGCGCGCCGGCAACGAAATGCAGCGCGGTGAAGAAACCCGCCTGGTCGAAGGTCAGCACGCAGGCGACGCAAATCAGGATGCGCGCGAACTGCGTCTGGCGCAGATACCGGCCAAGCTTTTCATAGATCAGGATGATCAGGATGGCGTCGATGAACAGCAGCGTCGTGCCCCACACCATCAGCCAGCCCATCTCGTCGATGAAGCCGATGTCGGGCAGACGGCCGTCAGGCAGCGGCGCGATGGCGTGCAGGCGCAAGAGCAGCACCAGCCCGATCATCAGCGCATTGCCGAGCAGGAGGCCGTAGATCGGCTGGCGTACGGTGGCCGCGTCCTCCTTTATGTAGAGCAGGAGGAGCATCACCAGCTTGCCCGAAAACAGCACCGCCGAGCCCGGCGAAACCATGCCGAATGGCAAGGCGACATAAAAGACGCTGGCGAGATAGGTTTCAAGGAAGTGCATGACGCCGAGCGCGCAGACGAAGACGCCCAGACCAATGCGCTTCCTGAAGCGAAAAAGCGTCACCATGACGCTGAAGTAGACGATCGCTTCGGCAAGGAGCAGGAAACTGTTCAACAATGCCGTCGATCCGCTCTCTTTCCAGGAATCGCCGTAAGCCAGCGATTCCACCCCGATCCTGTTTTGACGCGGAAGGGTTAACCGGAGCTTTCAGCGGCTTCGTTGCCGATGGAAAACTTCAGGGAGGCGGCACACACTTGTCCGTGTGGTCGGCTTGATCTGGCAAAAGCGATTGCCGTTCGCCGCCGCATCGCCTACATAGCGGCCAACCTCCATTCAAATCGACAATTCAGTCAGTTTCAGGGAAGCGCGCGTGGCACGCCAGTTCATCTATCACATGTCCGGCCTGTCGAAGGCCTATGGCACCAAGAAGGTGCTCGATAACGTTCATCTGTCCTTCTACCCGGACGCCAAGATCGGCATTCTCGGGCCGAACGGCTCGGGTAAGTCGACGATCCTGCGCATCATGGCCGGGCTCGACAAGGAGTTCCAGGGCGAGGCATGGCTGGCCGAAGGCGCCACCGTCGGCTACCTGGCGCAGGAGCCGCATCTCGACAACTCCAAGACCGTGCGCGAAAACGTCATGGACGGCGTCGGCAGGAAGACCGCCATCATCGAGCGCTACAACGAGCTGATGATGAACTATTCCGACGAGACGGCGGACGAGTCCGCCAAGCTCCAGGACGAAATGGACCGGCTCAACCTTTGGGATCTCGACCAGCAGGTCGAGATGGCGATGGACGCGCTGCAATGCCCGCCGCCTGATTCCGAAGTCACCAGCCTGTCTGGCGGCGAGCGTCGCCGCGTGGCGCTCTGCCGGCTGCTTCTTGAACAGCCCGACCTGCTGCTGCTCGACGAACCGACCAACCATCTCGACGCCGAGACCACGGCGTGGCTCGAAAAGCACCTGCGCGACTATCCGGGCTCGGTGCTGATCATCACCCACGACCGCTACTTCCTCGACAATGTCACCGGCTGGATCCTCGAACTCGACCGCGGCCGCGGCATTCCCTACGAGGGCAACTACACCAGATATCTCGACGCCAAGGCCAAGCGCCTGATCCAGGAAGGGCGCGAGGACGACGCTCGTCAGAAGTCGATCTGGCGCGAGCGCGAATGGATCCAGTCGAGCCCGAAGGCGCGCCAGACCAAGTCGAAGGCGCGTATCAAGGCCTATGAGGAACTGGTCGAGCAGTCGCAGAACCGCAAGCCGACCGACACGCAGATCGTTATTCCCTCGAGCGAGCGTCTCGGCAATGTGGTCATCGAGGTCGAAGGCCTCAACAAGGGCTTTGGCGACGAGCTTCTGATCGAGAACCTGTCGTTCCGGCTGCCGCCGGGCGGCATCGTCGGCGTCATCGGCCCGAACGGCGCCGGCAAGACGACGCTGTTCAAGATCTTCACCGGCCAGGAGAAGCCGGATGCGGGCACCGTGCGTATCGGCGAGACGGTCAAGCTGGGCTATGTCGACCAAAGCCGCGATGCACTGGATGGGAACAAGACCGTGTGGGAAGAAATCTCCGGCGGCGCCGAAATCATCAAGCTCGGCAAGCACGAGATCAACAGTCGCGCCTATTGCTCGTCCTTCAATTTCCGTGGCGGCGACCAGCAGCAGAAGGTCGGCAACCTCTCCGGCGGCCAGCGCAACCGCGTGCATCTGGCCAAGATGCTGAAGAATGGCGGCAATGTCCTGCTGCTCGACGAACCGACCAACGACCTCGACACCGAAACGCTGGGAGCGCTGGAAGACGCGCTCGAAGCCTATGCCGGCTGCGCCGTCATCATCAGCCACGATCGCATGTTCCTCGACCGCATGGCGACCCACATGCTGGCCTTCGAAGGCGATGCGCATGTCGAGTGGTTCGAAGGCAATTTCGAGGAATATGAGAAGGACAAGCTGCGGCGCCTGGGCGCCGAAGCGGCGGCCCCTCACCGCATGACGCACAAGCGGCTGACGCGGTAGGGGACCAAGGGGGCGGCGAATTCTCAAACCATATGAGGAGTTCAAATGGCTGACTGGTCCGCCGCCCAATATCTGAAATTCGAGGATGAGCGCACGCGGCCCGCGCGCGACCTCGCAGCACAGGTGCCGGTTGATTTCCCGCGCCGGGTCGTCGACATCGGCTGCGGACCGGGCAATTCGACCGAACTCCTGGTCGAACGCTGGCCGGATGCTCAGGTGAGCGGTTTCGACACCTCTCCCGACATGATCGAAAAGGCGAGGGCACGCCTGCCCAATGTCAGCTTCGACCTCGCCGATGCTTCGACATGGCAGCCGGCCGAGCCGGTCAATGTCATCTTTGCCAATGCGGTGTTCCAGTGGCTGCCCGAGCACCCTGCGGTGTTTCAGCGGCTGATGGGCTTCCTCGCGCCCGGCGGTGCGCTGGCGATCCAGATGCCCGACAACATGGCCGAGGATTCGCACCGGCTGATGCGCGAGACCGCGGCCGAAATGCCGTTTGCGGCAAAGATAAAGGGCGCGGCGCGCGCGCCGCTGCCGCCAGTGTCGTTCTACTACGACCTGTTGTCGCCGCTCAGCGACCGGCTCGATATCTGGCACACCATCTACAATCATCCGCTGGCCGATGCCGAGGCGATCGTCGAGTGGGTCAAGGCGACCGGGCTGAAGCCGTTCCTCGATCCGCTGGAGGCGGACGAGCGAAAGCTGTTCCTCGACAGCTACACGGCCAAGATCGCCAAGGCCTATCCCAGAACGGCCAACGGCAAGGTGCTGCTGCGCTTTCCGCGAATTTTCATTGTCGCAAAAAGGGCCGGCTAGGAAAAGAATTATCCACTTTGCTTGGGCCCTGATGTGGCCGCTTGACCCGGTTTGACCGCCGTGCCCAACTCATCGCGCGGGCGACGATGGCCCGCATGGCAGGGGGTGAATGATGACTTTGAAAAGATTGCTTTACGGCAGTGGCGTATGCGCGGCGGCACTTCTGGCGTTTTCGGTTTCGGCCGAAGCCAAGCGGGCGCGCTGCTTCACCACGGATGACGGGTATTTTCCGTGCAGCTACCGCGCGATCGATGGTTCGGGCAGCTTCCGCATCTCGGCGCCGGGCTATCCGACCTATGTGCTGGAGATCGACGGGCCGGGTTTTGCCTATGGCTACGTCAATCTCGGCCGCCGCAACGTGCCGTTGCCGGGACAATATGTGCGCAGCCGTGACGACGGCGCCTGCTGGAACAACCCGCAGACAGACGCCAAGCTATGCGCCTGGTGAAAGCGGGTCAGGCCGGCCTGAAACCTTGATTTAAGCCGGCGTAAACCGGCCGGATGAGAAAAGTGTTGCGCCGAGACGTTTCGGCGCCCACATGAAGCCGCAACGCCTGCGGATGGGACGGACTGGAACATGCATCGCGTCATCATCAGCGGCATCGGCGCTGAAATTCCTGAAGCTGTCATCACCAATGAAGAGCTGGTCGAGAGCTTCAACAGCTGGGTCGACACCGAGAACGCACGCCGCCAGGTCACCGGCGAGGCGCTGCTGCAGAAATCCGACAGCGACTTCATCGTTCATGCCTCGGGTGTGAAATCCCGTCATGTGATCGAGCGCGAAGGCATACTCGATCCAACCCGCATGACGCCGCGTATTCCAGCGCGGCCCGACGATGCGCTGTCGCTGGAAGCGGAATTCGGCATCGCCTCGGCCAGGAAGGCGCTCGACCATGCCGGGCTTGAACCGTCGCAGATCGACCTGATCATCTGCTCTGCTTCGCACCACCAGCGGCCCTATCCGGCGATCGCCATCGAAATGCAGGAAGCGCTGGGGACAAGGGGCGCGGGCTTCGACATGGGGCTTGGCTGTTCGTCCGCCGCCGCCGCTCTTCACATGGCCGTCAATCTGGTGCGCTCGGGCGCGCACAAGCGCATCCTGGTGACCACGCCGGAAATCATCACCGGCCACCTCAATTTCCGCGACCGGCAGACGCATTTCATCTTCGGCGACGCCTCGGTGTCGCTGGTGGTGGAGGGACTTGCCAAGGGCGACAAACGACCGGGGCGCTTCGAGGTGTTGGATACACGCATCTGGACGCAGATGTCGAACAACATCCGCACCAATCTCGGCTATCACACGCGCACCGCCCAGGACGATCCCTACATGATCAACCTGGAAGGCAATCTGATCAAGCAGGTCGGGAACAAGGTGTTCAAGGAAGTCACCGTCGCCGGCCAGAAGTTCATCGTCGAATTCCTGGCCGAGCACGGGCTGACCCCTCAGGCAGTCCGGCGCTTCTGGCTGCACCAGGCCAATGCGCGCATGAATGCCATGATCCTGAAGCTCTCCTTTGGCCACGATGTCGATCATGACCGTGCGCCGATGGTGCTGGAGCGGCTGGGCAACACCGCTGGCGCTGGCGCCATCGTGGCGCTGTCGGAGAACCATGCCGACATGAAGCCAGGCGATTTCGGGTTGATCTGCGCCTTTGGCGCGGGGTATTCGATCGGCGGCGCACTCATCCGAATGCTTTAACGTGCGCCGATATTTCAGGTGATGCCGGTCTGCAAACGAAGGCTTTTCCGCGCTTCCGTCAGGCCGGTGTGAAGGGCACCAGCATCGGCACCCGCCGTGCGTAATCGTCATAGGCGGGGCCTAGTTCGCCGCGCAGGAAGCGTTCCTCGAGCTTGGCCTTCATGACGACGCCGATGATGAGCAGAGCCGCGCCGGCAATACCCCACACCGTGCCCTTCGCCGCCATTGTGGCGAGCACGGCCAACAGCAGCCCCGTATAGATCGGATGCCGGACCAGGCCATAGGGGCCGGTGTCGACGATGCGATGGTCTGCCTTGGCAGTGACCGAGGCCGACCACAACCTGCCCAGATGAATGCGCGCCCACCACGAGAAGATCAGCCCTATGGCGATCAGGGCAATGCAAGCCCAGGCCTCGGCGAGGGTTGGGGTCCACAATCTCAGCCTGCCTTCATAGCCGTGCGCCGGAACGAACAGCAGGACGGTGCCGGCCAGCCAGAAGACACGATAGCGGACCTCAGCTCCGATGGTGGCGCGTTTTTGAGCCGGATCAGCCCACGCCGCGGCCGCAACCCACGTGAGCACCCAAATCAGCCAGAGCAGCGTGATTGCCGTCACCGGTCGCATGCCGAACCTCCGGTCCTTGCTTTTATGCATGTCGTTCTCCCAAAGCCGGGATCCCTTTTGGGGCGACATGCATTCGAGCACCATGAAAGCGATCCGACGCGGCGGCAATGCGGTGACAATTCCATTTCCGGTAAGAAGATCGTGATCCTTATCCTCACTCGCTGGAACAGCTGAACATCCATTGCACGCCGTAGGCATCGACCAGCATGCCGAAACTGCTTCCCCAATATTGCCTGGCCAGGGGCACGGCGATGCGGCCGCCGGCGGCGATGCGTGGGAAAAGCTCCCGCATGGCGGCGAGATCGTCGAATTCCAGCATCATGGCGGAGCCTTTCATCGGCTCCGCATCGTCATTGTCGGAAGCGTGAAACAGCACACCCGGACCTTCGAAGCGCGCATGCAGGATCTTTCCGCGCATGGCTTCGGTTCTTACCGGCATGCCGTTGTCGCCCCAGCGCAACAGGATGGTTGCCCGGCCGAGCCCGCACTCTTCGTAGAAGGCCAGTGCCGGCTCGCAGTTGGCGGTGAAGAACAGCGAAGGGGAGAGCCGCATCCTGTCGTTCCCCATCAGTTCAGTGTGCTGCGGCGGCGACGGCGGCGGCGACAAGTGCATCGCCCGTATATTGCCTGTCGCCGATGCCCCAGCCGCCGTCGGGCGCGTTGACAATGTTGATCCAGGTGTTTTCAGCCTTGTGCTCCGGGACGCAGAGATCGGCGACTATCCCGGCGGCGGTGATGATGAAGGCCTTGCGGGCTTCAACCGAGCCAAGGCCGATATTGGGCAATTTCAACTCCACCATGACGACGGGCCGGTTGGCGCCGCCGGCATAGATGTGGCGGGACGGCATGACATGGACCGTGCCGCCGACGATCGCGGTGAAGAACGAATTGCCGGCAGCACCTGAGGCTTCGATGAGAGCGGCGCTGAGGCGCGGCAGGATTTCGCGCTCTCCGGCCTCTGTCAGGACGCCTTCCGGCGCGGTCACGGTGATTGGCATATGGGCTCTCCTTGTCCTCGGGTTGCACGGCCTTGCCCGACGGATCGTCTTCCGGCTTGCCATGTTTCGTATCAATTGTTACGTTATGCGAAACAATTGAGTCAACAGGTTTCGTATCGATCACTATGAATAATTTGGAAAAGGCCAGGGGCGGTCGTCCCCGTGCGTTTGACCCCGACCGGGCACTGGACGCGGCGATGCATCTGTTCTGGGAGCATGGCTATGAGGCGACGTCGCTTGCCATGCTTCGCGAGGCGATGGGGCTGACGCCGCCGCAGATCTACAATGCCTTCACCGACAAGGAGACCTTGTTCCGCAAGGCGCTGACACGCTACCACGAGACCGAGATAGGGTTTGCGCTGGAGGCGCTGAGCGCGCCGGTACCGACGCGCGAGGCGATCCGGCGGTTGCTCATCGGGGCGGCGGAGGCCTATTCCAGGCCCGGCAAGCCGGGCGGATGCCTTTTCGTCAGCGGCGCGCTGGCGGCCTCGCCGCAGGCGCAAGCCATTGCGGATGAACTCAAGGCCTATCGCAAGGCGAGCGAGGCGGCGATCGCCGAGCGGCTGGCCAGGGGCAGGGCGGTGGGTGACCTGCCGGAAAACCTCTCCGTTGAAGGCTTCGCCAAATACATCGCCGGCGTCATGAACGGCATGTCGATCCAGGCGCGGGACGGCGCATCGGTCGATGAGTTGCGCATTTTGGCCCAGACCGCTCTTGCGGCCTTGCCGGCCTAAGGGCAAAACCAGGGTGCATCATCCAAGGAATGAAGCCATGCTGGATCTCTTCCCCGAGGCCAACAAGCCGGTCGAAATCATCCCGGCAAAGAAGCTGTCCGCCCGTGCGGCCGCGCTTTACGTCGCGCCGGCGGGTCATTTCCAGACACGCCCGGTGGCGGAATTGCGGCTGGGCTTCGACGGCATATCGGGCGATTTCCATGCCGGCGCGACGCGGCGTTCGGGCGGACGCGAACCCTGGTATCCGCGCGGCACCGAAATGCGCAACGAGCGGCAACTGTCGATCGTGGCCGGGGATGAACTGGCCATTGTCGCCGAGCGGATGGGGCTAGCCGAGATCAAGCCGGAATGGATCGGCGCCAATCTGGTGATCGAAGGCGTGCCGCATCTGTCGATGCTGCCGGCCGGCACGCTGCTGTTCTTCAAGGACGGCGTCACCCTCAAGGTCGATGCCCAGAACGGACCATGCCGCATCGCCGGGCGGTCGATTGCCGAGAATTCTGGAATGGCCGACGTCGAAGCCGGCGCATTGTTGTTCCCGAAAGCGGCGAAGCGGCTGCGGGGCGTGGTCGCCTGGGTCGAGAAGCCGGGAACGATCAAGGCTGGCGAAGAGATTTCGGCACGGGTGCCGGAGCAGTGGATTTATCGGTCATAGCTTCTTCCGGGCGTGAGCGGCGGAAAAGGGCAGGGCCTCGCTTGACCTCAGAGGGCGCAGGCGGCCTACCGGGATAGCAGTTTCACAGGTTGCAAATGATTGTCCGAACAAGCCGCAGGGAAATCCTCAAATATATGGGAGCGACAATAATGGTTAGCACGACACCGGCCATGGCGGACGGCGACTGGCAGATTGCCGCGCCAAACACGGCGGGATTCAAATCCGATCCCGCGGCGAGCTTCGACGAACTGGCGAAGATGGGCAAACTGGCGGGGGTCCATGGAGTCGTTGCCCTTCGGGGCGGTCGTATCGTGTTCGAGCGCTACATGGACGGGAACGACATGAGATGGGGGCAGTCGCTCGGGAACGTGGCATTTGGGCCCGACACGCTGCACGATGTCAGGTCGGTCACCAAAAGCATCGTCGGTCTGCTCTATGGCATCGCGCTCGCCGGCGGCCAGGTGCCGGGACTTGATGAACCCGTTGTCGCGCAGTTTCCCGAATACCCCGATCTTGCCAGCGATCCACAGCGCAAGCGTCTGACCATTCGCCATGCCTTGACCATGACGATTGGCACGGAGTGGAACGAGAACGTGTCGTACACCGATCCCGCGAACAGCGAAATCGCCATGGAGCAGGCGCCGGATCGCTACCGCTTCATCCTCGATCGCCCGATACTTGCCGAACCGGGAAAGAGGTGGACCTACAGCGGCGGAGCCGTTGCGCTGCTCGGAAAGATCATCGAGAGGGGCACCGGCCAAAGCTTGCCTGAATTCGCTCGCGGCGCGCTGTTTGATCCCCTCGGAATCAACGCCATGGACTGGATTCGCGGACAGGACGGCGAAGCGTCGGCCGCGTCGGGCCTGCGGCTGGCGCCGCGTTCGCTGGCTCGCATCGGGCAGATGATCCTGCAGGACGGTCAGTGGGAAGGTCGCCCGATCGTGCCAAAATCCTGGCTTGAGCAGAGTTTCCAGCCCGCCGCATTGGTCGACATGGGCTGGCCGGGAATGCGCTACGGCTATCTCTGGTATCTGGGCGAAGAGGCCATAACGGATAGAGCTGGGACGTATGGGGAGCGCTTTGTCGCCGCCTTTGGAAATGGCGGACAAAGGTTGTTTGTCTTCCCCGGCCTCGATTTCGTACTCGCCATAACGACCGGAAACTACAATTCCCCCGATCAGTGGCGAGCGCCCGCGGCTATATTGTACAACGTATTTCTTCCTGGCTTGACCGGCACCTGACCGATCGCTTCCGGCCGGAACCGGCCCGATCCCGACAGGCGCGAGCAAACGTTTGTCGGGATCATACCGGGGCAGCCGCACCGCTTGGGGGCGATGCAGCATGGACGCGCCTCAGCCCTTGCGGTTCTTGTTGGCGCCTTGCGCCATGACGGAAACGTGGTCCCACTTGTCCCAGGTGGCGAGGCGGTTGGCGTATTCCTGGCGGATCATCGGCAGGCCGCCATCGCCGAAGAACACGCGCAGCGGCGGTTCGGCGGCGTCGACGATGGCCAGCATCGCCGGGCCGGTCGCCTTGGGATCGCCGGCGACCGAGTTGGCGCGGCGCTCGGCCATCTTGGCGCGGGCAGGCGCATAGGCCTCGATCGGCTTGGAGACCTTGGCGGAGGCGCCGGACCAGTCGGTGGAGAAGCCGCCCGGCTCGACCAGCGTGACATGGATGCCGAACTCCGCGACCTCGATGCTGAGTGACTGGCTGAAGGCTTCCAGCGCCCATTTCGAAGCATGGTAGAGGCCGAGCGAGGCAAAGGCATTGACGCCGCCGATCGACGAGATCTGGATGATGTGGCCGGACCTCTGCGACCGCAGGATCGGCAGGGCTGCCTGCGTGACCCAGAGCGCGCCGAAGACATTGGTTTCGATCTGGTCGCGGGCTTCCTGCTCGCTGACTTCCTCGATGGCCCCGAAATGGCCATAGCCAGCATTGTTGATGACGACGTCGAGCCGGCCGAAGCGCTTGTGCGCCTCGGCGATGGCGGCGTCGACAGCCTTCTTGTCGGTGACGTCGAGCTTTATCGCGGCAATGTCGTCGCCATACTTCTCGACCAGATCGGCGAGCGTGCCGGCGTCACGGGCGGTCGCGGCAACGCGGTCGCCACGCGCCAATGCGGCCTCGGCCCAGACGCGGCCAAAACCCTTCGACGATCCGGTGATGAACCAAACCTTTGATGTCATGATGTGGGATCCTTGCCCCTGCGGGCGCGATTTTGGGTGAAAGCGGAGGCTTCTCCGCTTTCGCGCATATACAGTCCGTCCCCTGATTTTCCAGAGGCGAGGGGGAAATCTTTTTGAACCGGGCGGCCGGGGATCAGGGATATTTCACGGGGCTCGACCACGCCGGATGATCGTGCTTTCGCCAATAGAGCGTCATCAGCCGGCTGGTGACGGGCCCGACCTTGCCATCGGCGATCGCCGCGCCATCGATCCGCGTCACCGGCATGATGCCGCCAGCGGTCGAGGTGATGAAGACCTCGTCGGCCGCCTTGAGCGCGGCGACGCTGACATCGGTGGCCTCCACGGTCAGCCCCTCCTCGCCACAGAGATCGAAAACGGTGCGGCGGGTGATGCCAGGCAGCACGCCGATGGCCGGCGTCGACAGTTTGCCATCCTTGACGCAGAAGACGTTGAAGCCCGGGCCCTCGGCGACATTGCCGTTGAAGTCGAGAATGAGCGCGGTCTCGGCGTCGCGGTCATAGGCGTCGTAGAGGCCGCGCACCAGGTCGAGCCAGTGGTAGTTCTTGATGGCAGGATCGATCGAAGCCGGCGGGATGCGCACCTTGTCGCTGATGGCGACGTGCAGGCCGCGCCGCAACTGTTCGGCATTGGCGACCGAGCCGAATTGCACCGCGAACGCCATGAAGCGGTTTATCGCCTGGCGTGGATCGCGGCTGAAGGTCGGCGAGGCGCCGCGGGTGCACAGCATCTCGACATAGGCGGCGCGATGACCCGACAGCGCGACGCAATTGTGCAGGATCTCGGCCACGCCATCCCTATCGAAGGGGATCGCCATGCGCAGCTTTTCGAGCCCGCCGAAGAAGCGGTCGAGATGCAGGTCGAGCCGGAAGAAGCGGCCGTCCCAGACATGCACCGTATCGTAGGTGGCGTCGGAGTGCAGGAATCCCCAATCCAGTACCGACACCTTGGCTTGCGACATCGGCAGGTACTGACCATCGAGGAAGGCGATGCCGTAGGGATAGGAATGCGGGTCGATATGGCGATCGCCAACCAGGGGCAGTTGCGCCAGGTCCTCTGTTGCCTTCGTCCGGTTCATCGCGGCCTCCTCTCTCACAAGGCGGACCAGCAGGCTATCGGCGCCGGACGGAAGCGATAGAGCCAGCCATCAGGCGCTGTTCGTCCTCCGTGATCTGGTCGATACATCGGATTGGAGTTGCCTTATGATCCGGCAGCTTGGAAATGGGAGGGGGATATGGTCAGGCTTGGGACCGTCATCGCAACCATGATGATTTTCGCCGCCGCGAGCGAAGCCAGCGCACAGTGCGTGAAACAAGGCGACGAACTCTGCCAGAACGGCCAGACCTATCGCTGCGAGAAGACCGGCAGCGAACTGACGCCGATCTTCCAGAACCTGCCTTGCGGGGTGAATGTGCCGGCGCAGACGCTGGCCGGCACCTGGGTCGGCAGTGGTCACCAGAGCCCGGCGGGTGATGCCGGCGCCGACTGGTCGATCGCCATGACGATCAGGGATGATGGCGCATCGATCGATTATCCGTCACTCGGCTGCGGTGGATCGCTGTCGCAGACGTCTCGGGACGGGACATCCGCCGAATTCCATGAAAGCATCACTTACGGCCAGGACAAATGCATCGATGGCGGCGACATCACCGTCCGGTTTTTCAAGGGGAACCTGTCCTGGACCTGGGTCGGCCAGGCCGACGGCCAGCCCTACAATGCGGTCGCGGTGCTGAAGCGAAAATAAACGGACCTGCCGTCTCATTCATCCTCGTCGTCGGCGTCGAGCAGGCGTGTCGCCCGCCAGCGGGTGAGCACCATGTTGGTCTGCTCGATGACGAAGAAACGTGCGGAGTCGCGGTCATACCCCTCGGTCAGCAGCTTTTCGTAATCGGTGTGCATGTGGCGGATGTGGGCGATCGTCGCCAGCCACACCGCGATCGTCGGCGGCAAGGTTTTCATATGCACCGAGCCGGCATCGGCACGAATTTTCTCCATGTCGGCGTAAGGCGCCAGCGGCAGGAGCGCTGTCAGCGCCTTGGCGATGGCGCGGCGGCGGCCGGTCGGCGCCGTCATCGCTCCTCGCGCCCTTCGATGGTCGCCTCCGGCACGGCGTCGGTCGAGGCGAAGTAAGGCTTGATGTCGATGACCGGGGTGCCGTCGAGCGCATCGATGGCCTCGATATCGATGCGCCCGGCGGCGATATCGAGCCCGACAAGTTTTGCCACATGCAGGCCGATCGGGTTCGGCCGGGCAGGGGAGCGTAGGCCGAATACGCCTTTTGCTTCAGCCGCATGGCGCGGTTTCTGAACAATCAGATTCCGCGGCGCGTGATGCAGCCAGGACAGGATGACGACGTGGCTGGCGCGCCCCAGGCCCTGCAAGCCGCTGCGATAGGGCGCGTCGATGGTCAGTACCGCCGGCAGGCCGGTCTCGCGGGCCGTGCGCATGTTCTTCGGGCAGCTCTCGCGTGTGGTCCATGGCGAGGCGATGCGGCCGATGAAGACGATGCCGCCATCTGGCGGCATTAGTGCCGGGTCGGTTTCCAGTCTCTGCTCGCCTTCGCGCGCCTCGAACATTTCACGCGGTGCGGTCATTCTGCCATCTCTGTGTCGGTGCCTGTCATTGTCCCAAAACCGCTACACGTTTTTGGGCGATATGCACCGGGAAATCACGCGTGCGGCATTTTCTTGTCCGGAAGCGCCATAGCGCTTGCAAGGTTTTGAAAATCGACATAAACATATGTTTATATCTTTTTCAAATCTGATGCGCTGAAAAGAGAATACGCAGATGCATGTCTCGCTCGACACCATGGTGGATACGCTGAAGGCGGCGGCCGAATCCAGCCGCCTGCGCATATTGGCACTGTTGTCGCGCGGCGACCTCACCGTTTCCGATCTTACCGAAATTCTCGGCCAGTCGCAGCCGCGCGTCTCTCGGCACCTGAAGCTCTTGCTGGAGGCCGGGCTGATCGGCCGTTACCAGGAGGGGTCGTGGGCCTTTTTCCGCCTGTCGGATGCCGATTCCGCGCGTGACTTTGTCATGGGGCTGGTTTCCAGCATTCGCGGTGCCGATCCGCAGGTCGAACGCGATCTCGAGCGCCTGGCCTCGGTCAAGCGCAAGCGGCAGGACCGGGCGGCGGAGTATTTTTCCGTGAATGCCGCAAGCTGGGACCATATCCGCTCGCTGCATGTGCCGGATCGTGCGGTCGAGGCCGCGATGCTGAAGCTGGTCGGAAAGCGGCCGTTCCAGTCGATGCTGGACCTCGGCACCGGCACCGGCCGGCTCCTGGAAATCTTCTCGCCGCTCTACCGGCGCGGCGTCGGCATCGACATGTCGCGCGAAATGCTGACCGTGGCGCGCGCCAATCTCGACAAGGCCGGCGTTTCCAACGCGCAGGTGCGGCAGGGCGATATCTTCTCGCCGCCGGTGGAGCGTGACGCCTTCGATCTCGTCACCATTCACCAGGTGCTGCACTATCTCGATGATCCCGCCCGCGCCATCCACGAGGCAGCGCGGCTGTTGCGCCCGTCGGGCCGGCTGGTCATCGTCGATTTCGCGCCGCACACGCTGGAGTTCCTGCGTGACGAGCATGCGCATGTCAGGCTCGGCTTTTCCGACCGGCAGATCGGCGAGTGGTTTGCCGAGGCGGGCCTCGATCTCGAGGATGCCCAGGAGTTCGAGCCGCGCGGCGGCAACGAGGCCAGTCTCACCGTCAAGCTGTGGCTTGGTCGCGACCGGCGCCTGCTGATCGCCGATCCCGCCAATGACAGCCAGCAGAGCAAAGTGAATTCGATAGGGGAAATCGCCTGATGAACCAGTTCCGCTTTTCCCGCCGCCCCGACATTGGCGACAAGGTCCGGGTTTCCTTCGAATTCTTCCCGCCCAAGAACGACGAGATGGAGGCGCGCCTCTGGGACACGGTCACGCGGCTGGAGCCGCTGAAGCCGAAATTCGTCTCGGTGACCTATGGCGCCGGCGGCTCGACGCGCGAGCGCACGGCGCGCACCATCAGCCGTATCCTGAACGAGACGAGCCTCACGCCGGCCGCGCACATGACCTGCGTCGACGCCGCCCGCCATCAGGTCGACGCCGTGATCCAGGAATTCGCCGATATGGGCGTGAAGCGCTTCGTCGCCTTGCGCGGCGACCCGGCCGCCGGCGTGGGCACCGCCTACCGTCCGCACCCGGACGGCTATGCCAACGGTGCAGAGCTGGTCGGAGCGCTGAAGGACGCCGGCGATTTCGACATTTCGGTCTCGGCCTATCCGGAGAAGCATCCGGAAAGTCCTGACTTCGCCACTGACATCGACATGCTGAAGCGCAAGGTCGACAATGGCGCGACGCGGGCGATCACCCAGTTCTTCTTCGACAATGATCTCTACGAGCGCTATGTCGAGCGCGCGCGCCGCGCCGGCATCTACATCCCGATCGTGCCCGGCATCCTGCCGGTGCACAATTTCACCCAGGTCGCCAATTTCTCCGCACGCTGCGGCGCGCTGGTGCCGGCATGGCTGGCGGAGCGCTTCGACGGGCTGCAGAACGACCCGCAGACCCATGCGCTGGTGGCATCGGCGGTGGCCGCCGAACAGGTGCTGGACCTGGTCGAGCGCGGCGTGGGCGATTTTCACTTTTACACGATGAACCGCGCCGACCTCGTCTTCGCCATCTGCCACATGATCGGCATCCGCTCGCACGAGGCGGAGGTGGCCGGATCGGCTGCTGCGTGAGGCAGGGCTGAACAGCAAAAGGCCGGGTAAAACCCGGCCTTTCGAATTGCTTAGACTATCTGGTGCTGGTCTTCCCCGTTTTGGCGGGTTCAGGGAAGGACGCCCATAATGAGGGCGCCGATGAAAGCAAACGCAGCACAAATCATCAATGCGTTGATTGGCCTCGTAAGTCCCATGACATAGCCTCCTCTTAAAGAGCTATGCCTAAGAGTCTAGGTTCATTTGTGCCACAGGCAAGCGGAAAATGTGCTGCATTGCGACGTGATTGCCAGATTTGCGACCTCGGTTTTGCCGTTAGCCGTTGAAACTTCTCGGCAAAAACCCGCTTCAGACCTGTGAATAAATTGTGGCGGGATGGTGTCGCGGGCGTGTCATGGCAGCGCTACATCAGCGAAAGTCGACTTCGATTTTCACGCCAATGCGGTTCAACCTACCGCCTTCCAAGGACGCGTCCGTCGATGGTGAGAAGACCAAGTCCGATCAGCACCACGCCGCCGACCTCGAACAACTCCAGGCGTTCGCCAAGGAACAGAAAGCCGAGCAGCATGGCGCTGGCCGGAACGATGAGCGTGACCAGCGAAGCGTTGGTGGCGCCGGCCGAGGCGACGAGGTTGAAATAGAGGATATAGGCAAAGGCGGTGGACAGGAGAGCCAATGCGAACACCGCCGCCCAGACCGGCGGCGAGGCCGAGAACAATCCGGCCGGACCGTAGGTGAAGAGCACAATGGGGATCATGATGATGGTCGAGGCGGTCAGCTGCCCGGTGGCGATAACCGGCGAGGGCACGCCCTTGAAGCGGCGGGCGACCATCAGCGCAATGCCATAGGACAGCGAAGCGCCGATCAGCGCGAATTTCGCCCAGACCGGGCCGCCAAGCCCGGCGAGCAGGCCGGGACCGATCATCACGGCGGTGCCGGCAACGCCGAGCGCGATGCCGGCCAGCTTGTTCCAGGAGAGCTTTTCGTCCGATGTCATCGCGTTGGCGAGGATCAGCGTCCAGAACGGCGTGGTTGCGTTGAGCACCGAGGCGACGCCGGCGCCAAGCTCGGTCTGGCCGGCGAAGATCAGCGAGAAGGGGACGACGTTGTTGGTGAAGGCCAGCAGGAAGAACAGGCCGGCATGCGGAAGGGCAAGGCGGAACGAGGGACCGCGCAGGCCGAGATAGAGCTGCAGCGCGATCGCGGCGATGGCGACGCGAAACAGCACCAGCACCAGCGGATGAAGTTCGGCCACCGCGATGCGGGCGAAGAAGAACGAGCCACCCCAGATCGCGCCGAGCAGCAGCAATTGCCCCCAGTCGGCAAGCGTCATCGGTCCGCGCGGCGCTGATGTCGCGGCTATTGCCATGTCTATCGTCCTCCCCCAGACGGCCCGGATGCAGCCGGTCGGACACACAGCATATCCGTTCCGGCGACAAGGGCCACCCGAAACCTGATCGCCGGCAAACGATGCCGCCAAAAACTAGCGCCGCTGCGTCAAGTGCACGAGACACAGAATTGTTTTCATTAGCCGCTAGCTTGGATTAATTGTGCGCAGGCTGAAGTCGAGGATTCGTCAATGCAGCGATTCGAGAATGCCCGCGAGGCGGCTCTGGCGCTTCGCCCGGACGATCCCGTCTATTGCTTCCGCCCGCAGGTGCTGAAGGCCGATGCCAGGCAGTTCATGGGCATGTTCCCCGGCAAGACCGCCTATGCGGTCAAGACCAATGGCGAGCAGATCGTGCTGAAGACGCTGGTCGAGGCCGGCGTGACCGCCTTCGACGTCGCTTCACCAGGCGAATTCGCGGCCGTGCGCGCCGTCTCGCCCGATGCCGAGATGCTCTACATGCATCCGGTCAAGGCGCAGTCGGACATCAAGCTGGCGCTGGAGAAATACGCCATCCGCGTCATCGCGCTCGACCACGAGGACGAGATCACAAAGCTGACCCGGGTGGTGCGGGCACTCGACATCGACCCGGGCTCGGTCAGCGTGTTCGTGCGGGTGCAGACCAAGGGGCATGCCGCCTACGAGCTGTCGAAGAAGTTCGGCGCCGGCCCGGCCTATGCCGTGGAACTGGCTGAGCGGCTGAACCGTACGGGCTACAAGGTGGGGCTGTGTTTCCATGTCGGCAGCCAGATCGAGGATCCAGACACCTATGAGCGGGCGCTGGCTTCGGCCGACTGGGTGCGCAACCGGCTGACCTTCGATCTTGCGGGGCTCGACGTCGGCGGCGGTTTTCCCGCCGAATACGGCCATGATCCCAACCGCAAGCAGATCGAGATGCCGTCGCTCGGCCAGATCATGTCGCGGCTTTCCGGCGACCTGAAAGAGTACCAGTTCGACCAGATGCCGCTGGTGGCCGAACCGGGCAGGGTGATCGTGGCGCGCTGCCTGTCGCTGATCGTGCGGGTGCTGTTGCGCAAGGGCAAGCGGCTCTACATCAATGACGGCATCTGGGCATCGCTGTCGGATTCCTGGACCGGCAAGATCACGCTGCCGGCGCGCTTCATTCCTGATCCGGCGATAAGGACCCGCAATGGCGATGAGAGCAAGATCGTGCCGTTCAAGGTCTGCGGCGCGACCTGCGATTCCGTCGACATCCTGTCCAGGCCATTCTGGCTGCCGGAAACCGTCGATACCGGCGACTGGATCGAGATCGGCCATATCGGCGCCTACTCGCTGTCGCTGCGCACACGCTTCAACGGCTTTTATCCCGACACCTTCGTCGAGGTGACGACGCCCTTCGACGAGGGCGACGCGCCGCAAGGATTCGCGAGTTTGGAGACGATGGCGGATTGAGTTTCTTCCTTCTCCCCTTGTGGGAGAAGGTGGCCTCGCGAAGCGAGGTCGGATGAGGGGTGCTCCAGAAGACACCAACGCCTCACTTCGCTGGAACACCCCTCAACCGTCTCGGCGCTGTCGCGCCGATCCACCTTCTCCCACAGGGGGAGAAGGAAAAACGAGCTACAATTTCCCCAACAGCTCCGGCGTCGGCCACCCATCCACCGGCAATCCCAGCCGCATCTGCTCCTTGCGGATGGCTTCGCGGGTGTTGGTGCCCAGAATGCCGTCGACCGTGCCGACGTCGTAGCCCCGGGCTTCGAGTTTGGTCTGCAGCGCCTTCATCTGCTCGTTGTTGAGGCCTTGTTCAGGGTTGCGGGGATCAAGTGGCGGCGCGCCGGCAAGCCGCGCGGCGAGATTGGCCGCGGTCAGCGCGTAGGTGAAGGACTGGTTCCATTCGAGATAGACATCGAAATTGTCATAGGTCAGGAAGGCTGGCCCCTTGCGGCCCATGGGCAGGGCCAGGCCGGCCTTCAGGCCCTTGTCGACGAGCGGCGAGCCGTCGGGATTGGTGACGCCCCACTGCGCCCACTGTGTCAGTGGCAATTTGTTGGTGCGCCCGGTCTGGTCCCAGGGCATCTCGTCGGGCACCCGCACTTCCTGGATCCATGGTTCGTCACGCTTCCAGCCGCGCGAAAGCACCTTGTTGGCGGTGGTCATGATCACGTCGGGCACGCTACCCCGCAGGTCGATCTTGCCGTCGCCGTCGCCGTCGACACCACGGGCCAGATAGTCCGAAGGCAGGACCTGCGTCTGGCCGATTTCGCCGGCCCAGGCGCCCTTGACGTCGGCCGGCAGCACGCCGCGGTCGATCAGCTCCAGAAGCGGCACCAACTGTTGGCGGAACAGTTGCGGGCGGCGGCAATCATGCGAAAGCGTCACCAGCGCGCTCAACGTGTGGAAATCGCCCTGCACGGCGCCGAAATCGGTTTCGAGCGCCCAGAAGGCGGTGATGACAGGTGCCTGGACGCCGAACTGCTGGTCGGCACGCGCGAAGATGTCGGCGTATTTCTTCATGTTCGCCGCACCCTGCTTCAGCCGGTAGGCGGAGATCATGCGGTTGGAAAATTCGATGAAGGTCTGGGTGAAGACGCCCTGGGCGCGGTCGCGCGCCAATGCCCTCTCGTCAAAATTGGCATCTTCCAGCGCATCGAGGCCGACGGCGCCGACACCGGCCGCCTTGGCTTCCGCCGCCACGCCCTGTTTCCAGGTTTCGAAGTCGCCGCCGCATTCCTGTGCCATCGCCGGCAAGGCCGTGGCGCACAGGAATAGCGCCGCGAGGGCTTGGGAACGCAGTCGCATCAGCTTCCTTCCGAAACGAAAAGGGCATTGTCGTGATTGGCTGGAAGCCCAACGCCCCGAATTACCAGCGGTTGCACTCTTTGCCGCTGGCTGTGTCGAAAAGCAGGCGGCAGGCCCGGTGTCAACGGTTCTTCTGCCACAGTCGCTTGTTCAAGGCGGCTTCGCTGCCGTGTACCCGGTTCAACGGAAACCCTGCCGGAGTGATTTGGTCGAAGGCTTCGCTGCCGTGTACCCGGTTCAACGGAAACCCTGCTGGAATGATTTGGTCGAAGGCTTCGATGCCGTTGAACCCGGTTCAACGGAAACCCTGCCTGGGTGATTTGGTCGAAGGCTTCGCTGCCGTTGAACCCGGTTCAACGGGTGTTTTGCCGCAGCCACTTGTTCCAGGCGGCCTCGCTGCCGTTGAAGACGTTGATGTCGGATTTGCCGGTCATGCCCGGAACGATGCCGGTCCCGGTGTACTGCCAGAAGGTGAACGGATGGCTGCCATACTTCTCGCGCGGGTGGCCGGCGACCGAGCGTAGCCAGTAGGGGTAACCGCGGAAGCTCGAGAGCTCGTTGTCGTCGAAGAAATCGACCGAGGTGTAGATGATCGGCTTCTTGCCGTAATGCCGCTCGACGATTTCGAGGAAGGTGGTCATTTCCGCGCGCACCGTGGCCGGGTCGGGGCGCAACCTGCAGGTCGGCGATTTCGGGTTCCATTCCATGTCGAGGACAGGCGGCATGGCGGATCGGTCGACGGGAACATTCTGGATGAACCACCGCGCCTGCTGGGCGGCCGGAGTGCAGAAATAGAAGAAATGATAGGCCGCGCGTGGAACGCCGGCGGCCTTCGTGCGCGCCCAGTGCTCGTTGAAATACTCATCGAAGCGGTCGCCGCCCTCCGTCGCCTTGATGAAGGCGAAGGAAATGCCGCTGGCCTTGGCGATCGGCCAGTCGACCGAGGTCTGGTATTTGGAGACGTCGGTGCCGTGAACAGCATAGTTCCACGGGGCGCCACTGTCCCATTCATGCGGCTTGGAATCCTCGAAGCGCGGCGCGCGCACGGCCACCGTCGGGCTGCTGGAAGCGGATGGCGACTGCGGCGACAGATCGTCCACGGTCGAGCAGGCGCCAAGCAGTGTCAGCATGAAAAGGACCGCAAGACGGCGCATCGCAACTTCCAAGCCGGAATCAGCCGGTCGCTGATGGGTCTGTGAACCGATGGCCGACGACTGGTCGAGCCCCCTCCAGGCGATCGCCCCACAGCATCGCCCAGCATATCCATTTCTATGCATGTCGTTGTCTCAAACCGCTATGCGGTCTTGAGCGGCATGCATCTCCCGTGATCGCCGATCATGGTTGATAATCCGTTGACGGCGCTCGACAAGTACCCCGATTTGCGGAAGCAATGGCGGCAAATCGATGACATAAGGGTCGGGCGAGAGCCCTGGAGGATGCGGATGCGGATCGTCGTCAGGATCGTCAGATGGCTGCTTGGCCTGATCGTGCTGGCGGTCGTCGCGCTGTTTGCCTGGCTTTACATCGCGCCACCCGAACTGATCCGCGTCGGCTCCGGCTATTCGGCCAAGATCGTCTGCTCCAATGTCTTCATAGCCGGGCGCGATCCCAACGAGGTGCTTGCCGTCGACGTGCAGGCGCCCGGACACCCGCTGCTGCGGCTGATGCGGGTCTCGGTCGACAAGAACCGGGGCACGGTTTCCGCCGGCCTGCTTGGTTTCCTCGGCAAGAGCGAGGCGGTTTCCCGTGATGGATTGGGCTGCGCCTCGGTGCCCGACGGCGATGTCGGCAAGGCGCGGCGCACGGCGGTCCATGTCGAACCATCGGCGACCAGCCAGGACACGCTGTGGCCCGAGGGCGAGCGGGTCGAGGCATCGCAGGATCCGGTGATCGGCAAGCTGCTGGACGACGCGGCGCTGACCGGGACCGGCATGCGCGCGGTGGTCGTGGTCAAGAACGGCCGCGTCGTCGCCGAACGCTATGGCGACGGTTTTTCCGCCAAGACGCCACTGCTTGGCTGGTCGATGACCAAGACGGTGAACGCCGCCATCATCGGCACGCTGGTCAAGGACGGCAAGATGGCGGTCGACAACAAGGGCCTGTTCGCACCGTGGAAGGCGGATGGCCGCGCCGCGATCAGCCTTGCCGACATGATGGCGATGTCGAGCGGACTTGAATTCAACGAGGACTATGGCGACGTCGCCGATGTCACGCGCATGCTTTATCTCGAGCCGGACATGGCGGGCTTTGCCGTATCCAAGCCCTTGGTGGGCGAGGTCGGCAAGGTGTTTTCCTATTCGAGCGGCACCGCGGTGATGCTGTCGCGGCTGTGGCAGGATGCGATCGGCGACAAGGCCAAGGCGCTGACATGGCCGCGCACGGCGCTGTTCGAGCCGCTCGGCATGCACAGCGCCGTGCTCGAAACCGACGAGCAGGGCACGTTCGTCGGCTCATCCTATCTCTACGCCACGGGGCACGACTGGGCCCGCTTCGGCCAGTTCCTGCTGCAAGGCGGGGTCTGGAACGGCAACCAGATCCTGCCGGCCGGCTTTGTCGACTGGATGCGCGAGCCGGCGCCGGCCTCGAAAGTCTACGGCAAGGGCCAGTTGTGGATCGAGGCGCCGGGCGACGAGGAAAGCCCCGGTGCCGGTGTCGCCGCCGGCCTGCCCAAGGACACCTACTGGATGGAGGGGCATGACGGCCAGACGGTCACCATCATTCCCTCCGAGCAATTGGTGATCGTGCGGCTGGGGCTGACCCCGGCCAAGCTCGGCTACCGCCCGCAGGCAATGGTGGGTGCGCTGGTGAAGGCGCTGCATTAGCTCCTTTTACCCTCCCTTTGATGGGGAGGGTCGGCGCGCAGCGCCGGGGTGGGTGCCTAGCGCTTCACCCCCAACCGCGACTTCGGCGCGACCTCCCCCATCGAGGGGGAGGCAAGGTTGCGCGGCCCGATCACGCCAAGCCAGGCGTAACCGCGATAAAGCGTGCGGAAACGGAAGGTTGCGCCGGTTCGCCGAGATTCCGATTCCAGGACTTCACGCAGGGTTGAGCGCGGCGTGACGTGGAATTTTTTCAGCCAGCCGCGCAGCATTGCCCGGAACCAGCCCGGCAGGCCTTCCTGCTGGCCGAAATCGACGACATGCAGCGAGCCATCGGGGGCCAGCGCCGCAAGGGCTGCCGACACCGTCTTTTCCCATCCCGGGATCATCGACAGCGAATAGGAGACGAAGACGCGGTCGAAGCGCTCGATGCCGTAAAGGGAGCCCGCATCGAAATCGGTGGCGTCGCCCCTTGCCAATGTGACGCGGCCGGTCAGGCCTTCTCGGTCAATCGCCTTGCCGGCGGTCTCCAGCATCTCGGCCGAGATATCGAGGCCGAAGAAGCGGGCATCGGGATAGCGACGGGCGGCAAGGATGATGTTGCGGCCGGTGCCGCAGCCGAGTTCCAGCACGGTGCCGCCTGCCGGCACGTCCAGCTCCGATATCAGCCGGTCGCGGCCGAGCAGATAGTATTTGCGGGTCAGGTCGTAGATGTGGCGCTGCCAGCGGTAGACGCCGTCCATCAATTCTGCATGGCCGGCCGGCAGCTCCGTCGTGCTCATGCCGCGCGCTTCACATAGAGGTGGAAGCCGCCATAGATGGCCGAGCGGTCGCGGGCCGAGAATTCGCGCGACGCCTCGTCCTGATAGTCCCACTGGTCGAGCAGCGAGGTCGAGACGCGGCCCGGCAGCAGACTGGGCTCGGCGGCGGTGCGGAAGATGACGCGGGCGCCGGCGGAGGCGGTGCGGCTGATTTCCGACCACAGCGCATTGAGCTGGTCGTCGGTCATCCAGTCCTGGGCATCGAGCAGGATGAAGCGGTCGACGGTGCCGGCATCCTTGCCGGCCAGGAATTCGATCAGATTGGCATGGTGGATGGCGACGCGGTCGACATTGCCGCGGATGGTGTCGTAGTTCTGCTTTTCCAGATAGGCGGGCAGGGCGGCCTCGCCGGGATTTGGATAGCGGCGGGCGAACGCCTGCCAGGCGAAATAATTGTTTTCCAATGGAAAGTCGCAGGCGAGCTTTTCCAGCCGGGCCTTCAGCACGCTGGCCATTGTGCCGTCGCCGGAGGTGATCAGGGAATCATACTGCGCCGGCGGAATGCCGAGGCCGAAGAGCGAAGCCTTGCGCGATGTTGCCCATTTGAGAAGCTTCTTGTCGAAAACCGGCGCCAGTTCCTCGTTGAAGAAGCGGCGCTGTTCGCCGATGTTCCTGGCTTCCATCATGCGGGCCGGGTTGACGCCGAAGAATTTGGCCGTGCGGTGGCCCATGGCGATGAACAGGCCAAGCAGGCCGGTCTGGTAGAAATTGCGGTCGAAAACACCGATGCGCCGGCGGCCGCGCCAGTTGCGGCGCTCCCAATAGTGGCGGCTCACCGGGTCGAGATGCGGCGCGATGAAACGGTCATAGGCTTGCGAATTGTGGCTGGTGTCGGCGGCGCCGAAGAACCGGAACAGGTCGCCCTGCGAAGGCAGGCGGCGCACCGCCTCCAGCTTCATGCGGTTCAGCGCGATGTGCGCGGCGTTGAGGTCGACGGCGTCGATCCGTGCCGGCGAGCGGGTGAGGTAGGCCAGGATGTTGCAGCCGCCCGAGGCGATGGTGACGATGCGGTGGCCCTGGCCAAGCTGCATGGCCTCCATGTCGACATCGGGGTCTTCCCAGATCTGCGGATAGACGAGGCCGGAAAACAGAAGGGCAAACAGCCGCTCCGAGATGCCGGCTTTCGAAAGCGGGCGGTTCTGGTAGACGGCCTTTCCAACTTCCTTGCCGCGGCGAAAAACCAGATCCGAGGAGACGTCCGTCATGACAAAGTGATTCCCCATTTGCTTTGGCGCAAGCGGGTACCGCAGGGTCATGACAGGCCGGTGACAGTCGGAGGCGTCGATAATTCCAGTGCGGTGGCCATCTGACGCGGCTTTCTGCGCTTCCGGTGCTCACGGACTTCTATGTCCGCTCCGCTCCGGTTCTCGAAAGCCACGTCACCTGACTCGCCGCAGCGAATTCTCGAAGCTTCCTCAGGCGCGGCCAAATCCACCCGGTGTCGGTGTCGTCAGGATGACAGCCTCACCGGCATCCAGCACGGTCTGGTCGCAGGCTTTCAGCATGTCGATCGTGCCGTCCTTGCGGCGGACCTTGGTCGAGCCGACCTCGCCGTCGCCGCCTCCGTCCAGCCCCTGCGGCGGGCGGTTGCGGTGCGAGGACAGGATCGCGCATTCCATCTTCTCGAGGAAGCGTATGGTGCGTCTGGTGCCGTCGCCGGCATTCCATTTGCCCTTGCCGCCAGAGCCCTCGCGGATGTGAAAATCCTCAAGCACCACGGGAAAGCGCAGTTCCAGCACTTCGGGATCGGTGAGGCGCGAATTGGTCATGTGGGTATGGACGCCGGAGGTGCCGGCAAAGCCGCGGCCGGAGTTCATGTGGCCAGCCGGGGAGCCGGAGCAGATCGTCTCGTAGTACTGGTACTTTCTGTTGCCGAAGGTCAGGTTGTTCATCGTTCCCTGCGCATTGGCCATGGCGCCCATGGCGCCGAACAGCGCATTGGTGACATGCTGCGAGGTCTCGACATTGCCGGCGACGACAGCGGCAGGATAGGCAGGCTTCAGCATGCAGCCATCGGGAATGACGATGTTGATTGGCCGCAGACACCCGGCATTCATCGGGATCATGTCCTCGACCATGACGCGGAAGGCGTAGAGGACCGCCGCGCGGGCGACGGGCTCCGGCGCGTTGAAATTGTTCTTCATGACAGGTGACGTACCGGTGAAGTCGACCGTCGCTTCGCGCTTTTGCCGGTCGACCGATATCTTCACCTTGATCACCTGGCCGGTATCGGTGGGATATTCATAGGCCGACGTGTCCGGCAGCCGCTCGATCACCCGCCGCACGCTTTCGGCGGCGTTGTCCTGGACGTGCCCCATATAGGCCTCGACGACATCGAGGCCGAAATGCGCGACCATCTTGCGCAACTCGGCGACGCCTTTCTCGTTGGCGGCGATCTGCGCCTTGAGGTCGGCGATGTTCTGGTGCGGGTTGCGGGCCGGGTGGGGGTGATCGGTCAGCAGCGTCTGCAGCTCCGTCTCGCGGAAGCGGCCGCGGTCGACGATGCGGAAATTGTCGAACAGCACGCCTTCCTCGTCGACCGTGGTGGCGAGCGGCGTCATCGAGCCGGGCGCGGTGCCGCCTATATCGGCGTGATGGCCGCGCGATGCCGTCCAGAACAGGATATTCCTTTGGGTATCGTCGAAAACGGGCGTCACCACGGTGATGTCAGGCAGATGCGTGCCGCCATTATAGGGAGCGTTCAGGGCAAAGACGTCGCCGGGGTGGATGTCGCCGGAGTTCAGCCGGATGATGGTTTCGACCGAACGGTCCATCGAGCCGAGGTGCACCGGCATATGCGGCGCGTTGGCGACGAGCGCCCCGGTGTGGTCGAAGACGGCGCAGGAAAAATCCAGCCTTTCCTTGATGTTGACGGAATAGGCGGTGTTCTGCAGTGTCACGCCCATCTGCTCGGCGATCGACATGAACAGGTTGTTGAAGACTTCGAGCATCACCGGGTCGGCTGATGTGCCGAGGGCGGCGGCCCGCGCCTTCCTTTCGGTGCGGCGGATCACGACGTGGTTGAGGTTGGTGATTTCGGCCCGCCAGCCCGGTTCGACAACGATGGTCTGGTTCGGTTCGATGATGAGAGCGGGGCCTGCGACCAGATTGGATGGGCGCAGGTTTTCGCGAAGATGGATGCCGGCTTCATGCCAGCGGCCTTCGGTGTAGATGCGCCGCGTTCCAGAAGCGCCAGCTTCAATCCTCGCAGGTCCGGCGGGCGCATAGGCTTCGGCGCTGCCCTCGCTGATTTCGCTGGCTTCGACGCCGACCGTCTCGACGATCATCGGCTTGTCGTCATAGACGAAGCCGAACTGCGCCTTGTGGGCGATTTCGAAGTCGCGCTTGGCCTGGAAGATCGAGTCGCTTTCGAAATTCACCGGCAGCGTCGTGTCGGTGCCGTCATAGCGAATGTGCAGCACCGGCCTGGTAGCAACCGCGTCCTCGGCGATCCCTTGCGCCGCAAGCTCGGTGATAACGGCCTTTTTCAAGATGGCGATAAGGCTGCCGATCTCCGTTCTGGATTCTTCGGCAAGCGGCTTGAGCAACGCCTGCTGGCGCGAGGCAAACACCGACGCCAGGCCGATACCATAGGCCGAAAGCAGGCCGGAGAAGGGGTGGATCAGCACAGCCTCCATGCCGAGCGCATCGGCGACCAGGCATGCGTGCTGGCCGCCGGCGCCGCCGAAGCAGTTGAGCAGATATTCGGTGACGTCGTAGCCGCGCTGCACGGAGATCTTCTTGATGGCGTTGGCCATGTTCTCGACGGCGATGGTGACGAAGCCCTCGGCAACCGCCTCGGGTGAACGACCGTCGCCGATTTCGGCGGCCAGAGCCGCGAATTTCGCGCGCACGGTTCCGACGTCGAGCGGCTGGTCCTGGCCGGGACCGAAGATCGCCGGGAAGAAATCGGGCTGCAGCTTGCCGAGCATCACGTTGGCGTCGGTGACGGCCAGCGGGCCGCCGCGCCGGTAGGCGGCGGGGCCGGGGTTGGCGCCGGCGGAGTCCGGTCCGGCGCGAAAACGGCCGGCCTCGTAATGCAGGATCGAACCACCGCCGGCAGCGACGGTGTGGATGCGCATCATCGGGGCGCGGACGCGCACGCCGGCGACTTCCGTGTCGAAAGCGCGTTCGTACTCGCCATCATAGTGGGCGACGTCGGTTGAGGTGCCGCCCATGTCGAAGCCTATGACCCTGTCGAAGCCGGCGAGCTTCGCCGTCTCGACCATGCCGACGACGCCGCCGGCCGGACCCGACAGCAGTGCGTCCTTGCCCTGGAACATATCGGCGGCGGTGAGGCCGCCCGAGGACATCATGAACATGAGGCGAGGGGACTGGTCGCTCCCTTCTTCAGGTGGGGAGACTGGCGCCGCCCCCAGCTCTCCCGCCACTCTCTGCACATAACGTGACAGGATGGGCGAGAGATAGCTGTCGACCACGGTGGTGTCGCCGCGGCCGACCAGCTTGATCAGCGGCGAGACCTCGTGGCTGACCGAGACCTGGCTGAAACCCAGCTTGCGGCAGACCATTGCCACCGCCTTCTCGTGGTCGGGGTATTTCCAGGCATGCATGAAGACGATTGCGACGGCATCGATGCCGTCGGCCTTCGCCTGCTCGATCGCCGGCCGGCAGGCGGCGATATCGAGCAGCCGTTCGACGCAGCCATCGGCCAGCACGCGTTCGTTGATCTCGATGACGCGCTCATAGAGCTGCTCGGGAAGGATGATTTCCTTGGCGAAAATATCGGGCCGCGCCTGGTAGGCGATCCTGAGCGCATCGCGAAACCCCTTGGTGATGAGCAGGAGCACGCGGTCGCCCTTGCGCTCCAGAAGCGCGTTGGTGGCGACCGTGGTGCCCATCTTGATATCGTCGATCAGGCCGGATGGGATCGTGGCGCCCGATTCAAGGCCGAGCAGGTCGCGGATGCCCTGGATGGCGGCATCGGCATACGCTTCGGGATTCTCCGAAAGCAGCTTGCGCGGATGCAGCCGCCCTTGCGGGTCACGGCCGATGACATCGGTGAAGGTGCCGCCGCGATCGATCCAGAAATCCCATTTCGCGGCCATGGCTGTAGTCTCCGGCATTTTCGTTTTCAGGTTTCGTTGTTAATGCGCCAACGCGCCGGCAGCAACGCATCCCGTTGATGTTACATGCAGAAACGCAACGTTACGAAACTCATCGACCCGTGGTGCATTGTTTCTCCGAGCGCTCACCGCAATTTGGGCGTGTATTGAAGGAGAGATATTATGAAAAAGCTCATTCTAGCTTCCGTGTCCGCCCTTGCCCTGCTGGGCGTCGCGGCCTGCAGCGACAGCGGCACCGACAAGACCACCACGCAGAGCACCAATCCGCCGGCTGCCGAGCAGCCGATGAAGCCCGCGGCCCCGGCTGACAATTCGACCAAGCCTGCCGAGCCGGCTCCGGCAACGCCTGCTCCTGCGCCCGCGCAGTAGTTTGTAAGCAGCAAGAGTGTCTTGGGAGGAAGGGCCGGCGTTTCGCCGGCCTTTTCTTGCAAAAGGGCCAGCGGGATCGACAAGGTGCCTCTCGGTCACGGACCCGGACAGGCCGTTATTGGCTTGATAGCGGGGACCGGTTGGCTCTATGAAGCGGGCCATGTCGATTTGGGATCGCCTCGGCGAGTTTATCACTCGGGTATCGTCTTCAGCGACGTCGGGCGTTGCCGACGTCGTCGAGGCTGTGCGCACAGTATTCTCCGGAGATGCGGATCTGCGCCGCCGCGTCGCCTTCTCGGTGGCGATGATCGCGCTGTCGGCCAAGATGGCCAAGGCTGACGGCATCGTTACCCAGGACGAGGTGCGCGCCTTCCAGGAAATATTCGAAGTGCCGCCCAAGGAGACGCGCAACGTTGCGCGTCTGTTCGATCTCGCCCAGCAGGACGTGGCCGGTTTCGAAACCTACGCCGAGCGAATGGCACAGCTGTGCGGTTCCGGGCATTCCAATTGCGTCATGCTGGAAGACATACTCGACGGCCTGTTCCATATCGCCAAGGCCGATGGGCTGGTGCATGAGCGCGAAGGCATCTTCCTGCACCGTATCGCCGAGATATTCCGTATCGACGAAGCACATTATGAATCGATCCTGGCCCGCCACGTCAATCTTGGCGCCGGCGATCCCTATGTCGTGCTCGGCATCGAGCGCGGCAAGCCGTTCGAGGAGGTCAAGAAGCGGTATCGCAAGCTGGTTTCCGACAATCATCCGGACCGGCTGATCGCGCGTGGCCTGCCGCAGGAATTCATCAAGATCGCGACGACCAGGGTCGCCGCGATCAACGCCGCCTATGAAATGATCGAGCGGGGCCTGCGGCACGCATGAGCGGCTTCCTGCCCGACGAGCCGAGCGCCGAGGTCAGGGTGTCGCCGAATTTCGGGCTAAGGCGCGATATGCTGAAGCCCGACATGATCGTGCTGCACTATACCGGCATGGCGACGGGGGCCGGGGCGGAGGCATGGCTGTGCGATCCGGCAAGCGAAGTCTCGTCGCATTATCTCGTCCATGAGAGCGGCCACATCGTGCAGATGGTCAGGGAAAGCGATCGCGCCTGGCACGCCGGCAAGAGCTCCTGGTTCGGGCGCACCGACATCAATTCCTGCTCGGTCGGCATCGAGATCGTCAATCCTGGACATTCGCTGGGCTATCCCGGTTTCCGCCGGCGCCAGATCAATGCGGTGATCGGCCTGTGCAAGGGGATTGCCGGGCGGCATGCGATACCCGCCACGCGCGTGCTGGCGCATTCCGATGTGGCACCGGGTCGCAAGATCGATCCGGGCGAGAAGTTCCCGTGGGCTGCTCTGTTCGAGGCCGGTGTCGGCCATCTCGTACCGGCCGCACCCGTCAGGCGCGGAGCCGCGCTGAAGCCCGGCGACAACGGTGCCGATGTCGAAGCATTGCAGTCGATGCTGGCGCTCTATGGCTATGGTGTTGAGATATCGGGCGTTTTCGACCACCAGACACGGATTGTCGTCGAGGCCTTCCAACGGCATTTCCGACCCCGCCTGGTCGACGGGCTGGCCGACGGCTCGACGATGCGCACGCTGCAAAAACTGCTTGCTTCCGTAAGCCGCTGACCTCAGGTCAAGGCGCTGCCCAAGTAATCTTATCCTGAATCAGGTTACAAACTGTCACTCAAAGTGACTTGCCCCGCCTTCATTGGCGCCAATTCGGGCTTCAAAGGGCAATTCGTACAGTTTGTCGGACGTCTTTCCCCCCGGATGTTCCGATAGTAATCAAGCCGCGCCGTGCGAAGATCTTCGAACGGTCCAGACAGAACAGGATCACATGCAGAAATTGTCCGTTGTAACGGCAGCTCTTGCTGCCGGCGTAATGACTATTGCCTTCAGTGCGGCCGACGCCGCGCCGTTGAGCCCACGGGCCGATCAGGGGCCCGTCACGGCGACCGTCAAGGGCAAGCCCATTTCGGCCAAAAGCAGCAAGAGTGCGAAGGCAACGACGAAGCAGGCTTCCGCCAAGGTGGAAAAGGCCAGCTGGGCCAAAGCGCAGAAATCCACGTCCAAAAGGCAGACGAAGCGTGGCCGCAAGACCATCGACATGACGACAACGGCCTCGATCGGCCTCAGGGATGTCGCCGCGTCGACGGCGGCGGTGGCCAGCGGCGGCCAGTATTCCGCGATCGTCGCTCGCTATGCGGCAAGCTACGGCGTTCCGGTGTCGCTGGCGCACGCCGTCATCAAGATCGAGAGCAACTACCGGCCGAACATGGTCGGCGGCGCCGGCGAGATCGGCCTGATGCAGATCAAGCCGGCGACGGCGCGGATGATGGGCTATAACGGTTCAGCCAAAGGCCTGTTCGATCCCGACACCAACATCAGATACGGCATGAAGTACCTCGCCTTGGCGCAGAACCTTGGCGGCGGCACGACCTGCGGCACGATCCTGAAATACAATGCCGGCCATGCCGCGACGCGGATGAACCCGATCTCGGCCGCCTATTGCAGCAAGGTCAAGGTTCAGATGGCGGCGCTTTGATTGCAAGTTGTGTGAGAGCCGGCGGACAAGCCGGCTTTTTCATTTGCGTTTTCCCGGCTGAACCCCTTTATACGCCTTGCCAGCTGGCTGGGCGGCCGCACTCGCAAACGCCGAAAGGCCGCGAGTGAGGAAAGTCCGGGCTCCATGGAGACACGGTGCCGGTTAATGGCCGGCGGGGGTGACCCCAGGGAAAGTGCCACAGAAAGCAAACCGCCACGACTTTGTCGGGGTAAGGGTGAAAGGGTGGGGTAAGAGCCCACCGCGCGACTGGCAACAGGAGCGGCACGGTAAACCCCACCGGGAGCAAAACCGAATAGGGGCGGTGCGAGGGGAAACCCTCGAGGGCTGTTTCCGGCTCACCGTCCGGGTAGGTTGCGTGAGGCGCATGGCAACATGCGCCCAAGATGAATGGCCGCCACGTTCTCGTCCCGCAAGGGCCGAGGGCCATACAGAACCCGGCTTACAGGCCAGCTGGCAGTTTCGCCTCGAAAAGAAATCCCTTGAGATCAGCAGGTTGCGCCCCAGGCGCGCCTGTCGTGTCCGCGGCGAGGCGATCGAAATCGTCCGCGTGCTGCACGGCCATCGCAACATCGAGGCCGACGACCTCGGTGCGTGACCGGCCCGTCAGCCGCTGATCCTGTCCAGTGACGTCTCTATGGCCTTCCAAAGCTCTTCCACCGGCTCACAGCCGACCGAAAGGCGGACGAACCCTGGCGGCACCGCATCGCCTCGCTTCAAACGCCGCTCGGCCGAGGTGTGGACGCCGCCGAAGGAGGTCGCGGCCTCTATCAGTGGGCAATTGTTGATGAAATCCTCGGCCTTCTCCTCCGAGGCGAGTTCGAAGGAAATGAGGAAGCCGAAGCGCTCCATCTGGGCGCGGGCAAGGTTATGCGAGGGGTCGCCGCTCAAACCGGGAAAACGCACGCCACGCACCGCGCGGTGTTCCTTCAGCCGTTGCGCGATCGTTTCGGCTGAAGAACACATGCGGTCGAAGCGCACCTCGAGTGTTTCGAGGCCGCGATGCACCAGCCACGCTTCGAACGGTCCGGGAATGCCTCCGGCCATTGCGCGCCAGTCCGTCACCTTGGTGACGATGTCGGCGTTGCGGCTGGCGACGTGGCCGAACAGCACGTCCGAGTGCCCGTTGACCGCCTTGGTGTCGGCGGAGACGACGATATCGGCACCCAAGTCGAGCGGCCGCTGGCCGAACGGCGTCATCGTCGTATTGTCGACGACAAGGACCCCGCTTTGTTCGTGGACAGCCTTGGCGACGGCCGAGATGTCGCAAATGTCCAGCCGCGGATTGGACGGTGTCTCCACGAAGACCAGCGAATAGCCTGCGAAGCCGCCGTCGAGGAAGGTCGGCGTCGGCCTGGTGTCGCAAACTATGCCGAGCGGCTTCAGGAAGCGTTCGGCCATCGCACGCGTGGCGTGATAGCCGTCCGCTGGCAGCAGCACGCGATCGCCCGATTTCAGGAGCGCGAAAAACACCGCGGAAATCGCAGCCATTCCGGAGGGAAAACTCACGCATTGCGCATCTTCCAGATGGCCGAGCACATGTTCCACGGCGCGCCAGGTCGGGTTGTCGTAGCGGCCATATTGATCGATGCCGGTCTCGACGCCCGGCGTGTGAAAGATCGAAGCCATGGTCAGCGGCAAGGGGATCGGGTCGCCGTTGGCGAAATCGCGGCTGCGCAAATGGGACAGTTCGGCGGCGCGTGACTTTGCCGTCTCGGACATGAACTCGATCCTTGTTTTTGGGCGGAAGACGGTTCGACGCTATGCGGGCGGGTGATCCGCAGCAAGCCCAAGTCTTTTGGGCCAGAGGGCTCTAAACGGTTCGTTAGGCTTAATAGACCATAAAGACGAGACGTGCCGTCAAGGCTGCTCTCATTGGCCGCGATGCGCGTGTTTGTGAAGCCTATTCCCGTTGACGCCCATAGTGCCCCATGATATCCCATTTTGACATCAAAGCCTTCGTTCCGCGTCAGGGTAAAGCGTACGCCAATCGGGCAGCCGCGGCGGCTGCGCGTTTGCCGCTCTTTACCCGTGTGGAAGAGCTGGCTGTGGGGCAGGGAACGCGCTGCGGCGGCGCGTGCAAGACGATGAAGAGGGGGGCGGCGGCGCAAGCGGCTGTAGCGTTTAATGGACCGGTTTCTGTCGAACACGGTGAGCAGGATCGATGCGAAGGGGCGGGTGTCCGTTCCTGCGCATTTCCGCGCCGTCGTGCAGAAACGCGGCTATTCGGAACTCTACGCACTGCGCTGCCTCGACCTGCCGGCGATGGATGTCGGCGGACTCGACCTGCTCGACCGCTACGAGCAGCGCATCGCGCAGGAAGATCCGTTCCTGCAGACGGCGGACGACATGTCTTTCTTCTGTCATGGCGACGGGACCTTCCTGAAACTCGATCAGGACGGCCGCATCACGATGACCGATTTCATCCGCGAGCACACCGGCATCTCGGCGGAGGTGGCCTTTGTCGGGCGCGGCAATTTCTTTCAGATCTGGGAGCCGGGGCGGCTTGCTGCCTATGGGGCGCAGGCGCGAGCCCGGCTTTTGCAGCTTCGGCAGGGGACGAAGCCTGGGGAGCGACCGGAATGACGGTGGGCCACGGCGATGACCTTCCTCACGCTGTAGGTGGGCACGCCGTTGGCGGATCGGTCCGCCACATTCCGGTCCTTCTTGGCGAAGTGCTCGAGGCGCTGGCGCCGGCGGCGGGCGACATCATCGTCGACGGCACGTTCGGCGCCGGTGGCTACACAAAAGCCATTCTGGCGACCGGGGCTTCCGTCGTGGCGATCGATCGCGATCCCGACGCCATCGCGGCCGGACGCGATCTCGAGGCGCAATCGGGCGGCAGGCTGAGACTGGTGCAGGCACCGTTCTCGACGCTGGACGAACATGTCGAAAGTGTCGACGGCGTCGTGCTCGACATTGGCGTGTCCTCCATGCAGCTCGACCAGGCCGGGCGCGGCTTTTCCTTCCGCACCGATGGGCCGCTCGACATGCGCATGGCGCAGGCGGGCCTCAGCGCCGCCGACGTCGTCAACAACTTCAAGCCGGGCGACCTTGCCCGCATCTTCGGCTTCCTCGGTGAGGAGCGTCACGCCGGTCGCATCGCCCGCATGATCGAGGCGCGCCGTGAAAAGCGGCCGTTCGAGCGCACGCTGGAACTGGCGGACGCCATCGAGACGCATATCGGCCGCGCGCCGAAGGACAAGATCCATCCTGCCACCCGCGTGTTCCAGGCGTTGCGCATCTACGTCAATGACGAACTTGGCGAATTGGCCAAGGCTCTGTTCGCGGCCGAACGCGCATTGAAGCCGGGCGGGCGCCTGGTGGTGGTGACGTTCCATTCGCTGGAAGACCGCATCGTCAAGCGTTTCATCGCCGACCGGGCCGACGTCGCCACCGGCTCACGTCATTTGCCCGAGGCGCAGGCGCGTACCGCGACTTTCCGCAAGGCTGGCGGTGGCGTGACGCCAGGTGATGCCGAGACCGCGGCCAATCCGCGTGCCCGTTCGGCCAGGTTGCGCGCGGCGATCCGCACCGAGGCACCGGCGCGAGCCGGCGATTTTTCGATTTTCGGCCTTCCAAAACTTCCCGGTATCAACCTGCCGGGGGAGAGGTAAGCACGTGTTCCGTACCAGCGACATTGTCCTGATCGCCGTCATGGTTTCGGCGGCGGCCCTGACCTACAAGACCAAGCGCGAGGCCGAGGATCAGTTGGCGGCGGTGCAGAAAATCCATACCCAGATCCGCTATGAGGAGGAGACGATCGACCTGCTCAAGGCCGACTGGAGCCTGCTCACCCAGCCGTCGCGGCTGCAGAAGCTCACCGAACTCTACAAGTCGCAGCTCGCACTCGAGCCGGTCAGCGCACGCCAGATCGTGGGCCTGGGCGATCTGCCGGCCAAGGCCCTGGATATCCAGGATATCCTGAACGGACGCCAGGGGGGCATGGCCGACAATTCCGACAAGGCGCCCGCGGGCGACAAGGACCCCGTCGTGACCGGAGGCATCGCCCAATGATCGGCAAACTGCTGAGGCGTCGCGCCAGGACGGGTGAGGACGGATCGATCGTCGTCGAGGGCGCCCGCAAGGCGACAGGCGGCAAGGGCAAGGCCCGCATCGTCATGACGATGGCGGTGTTCTTCGGCATCTTCTCGACCATTTCAGGTCGGCTGGTCTATCTCGGCTTCCAGACGCCAGATCTGTCGGGCGGCCCGCAGAGCCGGGTCACCGCCTCGCGGCCCGACATTGTCGATCGCAACGGCGAAGTGCTGGCGACCGACATCAAGACAGCGTCGCTGTTCGCGGAGCCGCGCCGCATCGTCGATGCCGACGAGGCGATCGAGAAACTGTCGACCGTGCTGCCCGAGATCGATTACGAGCAGACCTACCACAAGCTGAAGAGCGGCGCCGGATTCGTCTGGCTGCAGCGGCAACTGACGCCCAAGCAGCAGGCCGATATCATGCAGCTCGGCATTCCCGGTTTCGGCTTTCGCACGGAGAAGCGCCGCTTCTATCCGAGCGGCGAGACCTCCTCCTACGTTGTCGGCCTGACCAACATCGACAACCAGGGCATCTCCGGCATGGAGAAATATATCGACGAGCAGGGCCTGAGCGACCTGCAGGCGTCGGGCCTGGCGGTGGCCAAGGATCTCAAGCCGGTGAAGCTTTCGATCGATCTGCGCGTCCAGCATGTGGTGCGCGACGAGATCGCCGCCGGCCTGGAGCGCTATCGCGCCCTGGGCGCCGGCGCCGTCGTGCTCAACGTCAAGACCGGCGAAGTGGTGGCCATGGCCTCGGTGCCGGATTTTGATCCGAACAATCCTTACAACGCACAGGAGAAGGACCGGCTGAACCGTATGTCGGCCGGCCTCTACGAGATGGGCTCGACGTTCAAGAGCTTCACCTCGGCGATGGCGCTCGATTCCGGCAAGGCGACGATGAACAGTCGTTTCGATGCCTCGCATCCGATCCGGGTCGGCCATCAGGCCATTCACGATTTCCACGGCAAGAACCGTGTGCTGTCGTTGCCGGAAGTGTTCCTCTATTCGTCCAACATCGGGTCGGCCCGGGAGGCCGAGCTGGTGGGCATCGAGGGGCACCGGGAATTCCTGCATCGCCTTGGCATTCTGGAGAGGATGCAGACCGAACTGCCGGAAGTTGCCCGCCCGACCGAACCAAAGGTCTGGAAACAGGTCAATTCGTTCACGATCGCCTTCGGCCACGGCGTATCGACGACGCCCCTGCAGGCTGCTGTCGGCTGCGCTGCGCTGATGAATGGCGGCTTCCTGATGAACCCGACCTTCCTGGTGCGTACGCAGGCGGAAGCGATGGCCACCGCCAAGAGGGTCGTGAGCGAAAAGACGGTCGAGGGCATGCGCTACCTCTATTCGCTCAACGCCGAGAAGGGCTCGGCCAGAAACGCCAGAGTCCCCGGCTACCGCGTTGGCGGCAAGACCGGAACGGCCGAGAAGGTCGTCAACGGCCGCTATTCGAAGGACTTGAATTTCAATACGTTCGTCGCCGCCTTCCCGATGGACGACCCGCAATACCTCGTCTTTACGATTGCCGACGCCCCGCACCCTGAAAAGCCTGGCATGACGGACGTCGCGGCGGCGAATGCGGGGGTTATGGCCGGCAATATCATCAGGCGTTCCGCGGCCATGCTTGGCGTGAAACCAGATTTCAGCCATGAAAATGGTGCAACGTTGGTTTCCTATGAGTGATTCTTGGGGCGCGCCGGCGACTGCGCGCTATTTTATTGCGGTGAACGGAACTCGATGAAGCTCAGAGATCTAGCCGGTGTCCTGCCAGTCGAAGGAACAGCTTCCGCCGATCTGGAGGTTACCGGGATTTCGTCCGATTCCCGGCAGGTAAAGCCCGGCGTCGTCTTTTTTGCGCTCGCCGGCACCAAGGCGGACGGCGCGGCCTACGCTGCCGACGCGGCCCAGCGTGGCGCGCTTGCGATCGTGACAAGCAAAGGCGGTTCCGTTACCGGACTGCCGGTTCCGGTGCTGGCGGTCGATGATCCGCGCCTGGCGCTGGCGCTGAGTGCTTCCCGCTATTTCGGCAGGCAGCCGCAAACCATGGTGGCGGTGACCGGCACCAGCGGCAAGACCTCGGTCGCCGCCTTCACCAGGCAGATCTGGGAGCAGGCAGGCTATGCCGCGGCTTCGATCGGCACGACCGGCGTGGTGGCGCCAGGTCGCAACGAATATGGCTCGCTGACCACGCCCGATCCGGTCGCCCTGCACCAGTTGCTCAAGGAATTGGCCGATGCCGGCGTCACCCACGCTTCGATGGAGGCTTCCAGCCACGGGCTCGACCAGCGCCGGCTTGACGGCGTGAAGCTGGCGGCCGGCGGCTTCACCAATCTTGGCCGCGACCACATGGATTACCATCCGACGGTCGAGGATTATCACCGCGCCAAGCTGCGCCTGTTCGACACGCTGTTGCCGAAAGGCGCGCCGGCGGTGATCTTCGCCGACGACCCATGGTCGGCGCCGACCATCCAGGCGGCGCGGGCCGCCGGGCTCGACGTGCTGACGGTTGGCCGCCATGGCGATTTCCTCACGCTGAAGCGGGTCGAGCACGAACGCCATCGCCAGCGCGCCGAAGTGGAGGCCGAGGGCGTGCTTTACGAAATCGACCTGCCGCTGGCCGGCGATTTCCAGATTTCGAACGCGCTGGTTTCAGCGGGGCTTGCCATCTCCACGGGAACGCCTGTCGCCAAGGCCTTGATGTCCCTGGAGAAACTGAAGGGCGCGCCGGGCCGGCTCGATCTCGTCGGGACCACCGCCGGTGGCGCGCCGGTCTATGTCGACTATGCCCACAAGCCCGATGCGCTGGAAAATGTGCTGGCCTCGGTACGCCCGTTCACGACGGGCCGCGTCATGGTCGTGTTCGGCTGCGGCGGCGACCGCGACCGGGGAAAAAGACCGATCATGGGCGAGATCGCGACCCGGCTTGCCGATGTCGTCATCGTCACCGACGACAATCCGCGCTCCGAAGTGCCCGAAACGATCCGCGCCGCCATCATGGCCGCTGCTCCAGGCGCCATCGAAATTGGCGACCGGCGCAAGGCGATCCACGAGGCCGTCGGCATGCTTCATGCCGGCGACACGCTGATCGTGGCCGGCAAGGGCCATGAGGAAGGCCAGACGATCGGCTCCGAAACCCTGCATTTTTCAGATCATGAGGAAGTCCGCGCCGCTTTGCGGGAGCGTGCCGCATGAGTTTGTTGTGGACCTCCGAGGCGCTGGTTGCCGCCATGGACGGGAGGCCTCTCGGGCCCATGCCCGAAGGCATATCGGGCATTTCGATCGACAGCCGCAGCCTGGAGCCGGGTGACGCTTTCTTCGCCATCAAGGGCGAGGCCATGGACGGCCACGACTTCGCAACCGCGGCCATCAAGGCCGGCGCCGGCGTGCTGGTGGTGGCGGAAGGCAAGCTGCCGTCGCTCGGCCGGCTGACGGCGCCGATCATCGTCGTCGAGGACGTGCTGATCGCACTGGAAAAGCTCGGCGTCGCATCGCGGAACCGCTCGCAGGCCAAAATCATCGCTGTCACCGGTTCGGCCGGGAAGACCACCACCAAGGAAGCGCTGCGCCATGTGCTGTCGGCGGTCGGCAAGGTGCACGCCTCGGCGCAGTCCTTCAACAACCATTGGGGCGTGCCGCTGACCCTGGCCCGCATGCCCGCCGATTGCGACTATGCCGTGTTCGAGATCGGCATGAACCATCCCGACGAGATCCGGCCGCTGGTGAAGATGGTACGGCCGCATGTCGCCATCGTCACCATGATCGCGGCCGCCCATCTGGGTTTCTTCCGCAATCTGGATGAGATCGCCAAGGCCAAGGCCGAGATTTTCGAAGGGCTGGAGCCCGAGGGTGCCGCGGTCCTCAATCGCGACGACGCGCGCTTCAAGCTTCTGGACAAGATGGCGCATGCCGCCGGCGTGGAGCATGTCTACGGCTTCGGCGAGAATGCGCGCTCGACCTTCAAGCTCACCAAATGCGAATTGCATGCCGACCACTCCGACATCGCCGCCAGGATTGGCGGCCATGACATGATCGCCCGCATCGGTGCGCCCGGCCGGCACATGGTTCAGAACGTGCTGGCGGTATTGGGCGCGGCGCAGCTGATGGGCGCCGACCTCGACAAGGTAGCACTGGCCCTGGCCGATCTCTCGGCCGAGCGCGGCCGCGGAAAACGCCATGTGCTGCGGCATCCCGGTGGCTCGACTTCGAGTCACCCCGGTGGCTCGACTTCGAGTCACCCCGGTGGGCCGATCACGCTGATCGACGAGAGCTATAACGCCAATCCGGCCTCGATGGCGGCTGCCATGGCGCTGCTCAACGCAACGCCGGTGACGGGCGAGGGCCGCCGCATCGCCGTGCTCGGCGACATGCTCGAACTCGGCGAACATTCGGCCAAGCTGCACGCCGCACTGGCCGATCTCATCGTCGGCACCGGCACACGGACCGTCTTTCTCGGCGGGCCGGAAATGCGGGCGCTGGCGGAAGCGCTGCCAGGCGACATCAAGACGGAATACCGCGCCGGCGTCGAGGAACTGAAGCCGGTGCTGATTGCCGCGCTGAGGCCGGGCGACGTGGTGATGATCAAATCGTCGAAGGGCATCGGTTTTGCAAAACTGGTCGATGCGCTGCTGGGCAAGTACCCGGCTGAAACGACAACCAGCAAACTGACCTAGTCGGGGGACGAAAGCGCATGTTTACACTGCTGGTCGATTTCGCGGACAAGGTCTCGGTCTTCAACGTCTTCCGCTACATCACCTTCCGCACCGGCGGGGCGCTGATCACGTCGGCGCTGATCGTCTTCATCTTTGGGCCGACGATCATCAATTCGCTGAGGCTGCGCCAGGGCAAGGGGCAGCCGATCCGCGCCGACGGACCGCAAACGCATTTCAAGAAAGCCGGCACGCCGACGATGGGCGGCCTGATGATCCTGTCGGGCATCATCGGCTCATCGCTTTTATGGGCGAACCTGTCGAGCATCTATGTCTGGGTGGTGCTTCTGGTGACGCTGGGTTTCGGCTCGATCGGCTTCTATGACGACTATCTGAAGGTCACCAAGCAGTCGCATCTCGGCTTCTCCGGCAAGGCACGGCTGGCGCTCGAATTCGTCATCGCCGGCATCGCCGCCTGGGTGATCATGCATAACGGCCAGGCGCCGTTCTCGTCGTCGCTGACATTCCCCTTCGCCAAGGAATTCATCATCAACCTCGGCTGGTTCTTCATTCCGTTCTCCTGCTTCGTCATCGTCGGCGCGGGCAATGCGGTGAACCTGACCGATGGCCTCGACGGTCTGGCGATCGTGCCGATCATGATCGCTGCGGCATCCTTCGGCGTCATCGCCTATCTCTCGGGCAATGCGGTGTTCGCCGAATATCTGCAGATCCATTTTGTTCCGGGCACCGGTGAACTGGCGGTCGTGCTGGGCGCCGTCATCGGCGCTGGCCTCGGCTTCCTCTGGTTCAACGCGCCGCCGGCGGCGATCTTCATGGGCGACACCGGTTCGCTGGCCATGGGCGGCCTGATCGGCACGGTGGCGGTCGCCACCAAGCACGAGATCGTGCTGGTCATCGTCGGCGGATTGTTTGTCGTGGAAATCCTGTCGGTTATCATCCAGGTCGGCTACTTCAAGATGACCGGCAAGCGGGTGTTCCTGATGGCACCGATCCACCATCATTTCGAAAAGCTCGGCTGGACCGAAAGCCAGGTGGTGATCCGTTTCTGGATCATCGCCGTGATCCTGGCGCTGGTCGGCCTGTCGACCCTGAAGCTCAGATAGGACCGCCCCTTGATCCCCGCCGCATCCTTCGCAGGCAAGCAGGTTTCGCTCTTCGGGCTCGGCGGCTCGGGGATCGCGACGGCGCGCGCGCTGATCGAGGGCGGCGCGCAGGTGCTGGCCTGGGACGACAATCCCGACAGCGTCGCCAAGGCGGCAGCCACCGGCATCGCAACCGCCGACCTGCGTGGCGCCGACTGGGCGAAATTCTCCGCCTTCGTGCTGTCGCCGGGTG
Organism: Mesorhizobium sp. HAY1-8B; assembly: GCF_056868045.1. Lineage (NCBI taxonomy): Bacteria > Pseudomonadati > Pseudomonadota > Alphaproteobacteria > Hyphomicrobiales > Phyllobacteriaceae > Mesorhizobium > Mesorhizobium sp. HAY1-8B. The sequence continues at coordinate 5,323,493 of NZ_CP200321.1, read as the reverse complement.
TGCCGCTGACCCATCCCAAGCCGCACTGGACGGTGGAGCTCGCGCGTGGCGCCGGCGTCGAGGTGATCGGCGACATCGAACTGTTCTGCCGGGAGCGGACGCTCAGCGCGCCAGCGGCGCCTTTCATCGCCATCACCGGCACCAACGGCAAATCGACGACGACGGCGCTTACGGCGCATATTCTGAAGGCTTCCGGCCGCGACACCCAGATGGGCGGCAATATCGGTCGCGCGGTGATGACGCTCGATCCGCCGAAGCCCGACCGCCACTATGTCGTCGAGTGCTCGTCCTACCAGATCGACCTTGCGCCCTCGATCAATCCGACCGCAGGCATCCTGCTCAACCTGACGCCCGACCATCTCGATCGCCACGGCACCATGCAGCACTACGCCTCGATCAAGGAACGGCTGGTGGCGGGCAGCGAGACGGCGATCATCGGCATCGACGATTCCTGGTGCGCGCAGATCGCCGAAAGGCTGGAGCGGGCAGGGCGGCAGGTTATCCGCATTTCCAAGCGCCTGCCGCTGACCGACGGCTATTTCGCCGACGGCACCAATCTGATGGAGGCCGTGCATGGCCGCTACAGCAAGGTCGCCTTCCTCGAAGGCATCGGCTCGCTGCGCGGCCAGCACAATGCGCAGAACGCGCTGGCTGCCGTCGCCGCTTGTCTGAAAGTCGGGCTGGACCTTGGCGAGATCCAGTCGGGGCTCGAAAGCTTCCCGGGTCTCGCTCACCGCATGGAGCAGGTCGGCCGCAAGGACCATGTGCTCTTCGTCAACGACTCCAAGGCGACCAACGCCGATGCGGCGGCTCCCGCGCTGTCGAGCTTTCCTCGTATCTACTGGATCGCGGGCGGCCTGCCCAAGGAAGGCGGCATCGAGCCGCTGCGCGGCTTCTTCCCGCGCATCGCCAAGGCCTATCTGATCGGCGAGGCGGCGCCCGCCTTTTCGGCGACGCTGGGCGAGGCTGTGCCCTACGAGATATCGGGCACGCTGGCCGCCGCGGTCGCGCATGCGGCGCATGATGCGGCCAGGGACGACAGCGGCGAGGTGGTGGTGCTGCTGTCGCCGGCCTGCGCCAGTTTCGACCAGTTCAAGAATTTCGAAGTTCGCGGCGAAGCCTTCAGGCAAGCTGCGAGCGCTATAGATGGCGTCAAACCCATCGGAGGGGCACGATAATGCAGAGCCGTCTCGATAAAAGTCCCGTCGCAACCTGGTGGTGGACGATCGATCGTTGGTTCCTGGCGGCGTTCCTGTCGCTGATGGGGCTCGGCATCGTCTTGTCCTTCGCCGCCAGCCCGGCGGTGGCCGAACGCATCGGCCTCGACAGTTTCCACTTCGCCACCAGGCAGATCATCTTCACCGTGCCGGCGCTCGGCGTGATGCTGGCCGTCTCCTTCCTCGATTCCAGGGAGATCCGGCGCATGTCGCTGATCATGCTGTGCCTGATGCTGGTACTGATGGTGGCGGTGCTCTATGTCGGCGTCGAGGTGAAGGGGGCGCGGCGCTGGGTCTCGCTCGCCGGCCTGTCGATCCAGCCGTCGGAATTCCTGAAGCCGGCCTTCGTCATCATGTGCGCCTGGCTGTTCGCCGAGCACAAGCGCCAGCCCGACATTCCGGGCAATCTGTTCGCCATGCTGCTCCTCGTGCTGGTCGTGTCACTGCTGGTGGCGCAGCCCGATCTTGGCCAGACCATGCTGACGACCGGCACCTGGGGCATCATGTTCTTCATGGCGGGGCTGCCCTGGCTGTGGATCATCGTGCTGGGTGCCGCCGGCGTCGGCGGTGTCTTCGCCGCCTACACGGTGTTTCCGCACGTTGCCTTGCGCATCGACAAGTTCCTCACCGGCGAAGGCGACACATTCCAGGTCGACATGGGACGCGACGCGCTGATCAATGGCGGCTGGTTCGGCGTCGGGCCAGGCGAGGGTACGGTCAAGCGGGTCATCCCAGACAGCCATGCCGACTTTGTCTTCTCGGTCGCGGGCGAGGAATTCGGGCTGATCATGTGCTTCTTCATCATGTCGATCTTTGCCTTCATCGTGCTGCGCGGCCTCAACACGGCGCTGAAGGAGCATGACGATTTCACCCGCTATGCGGTCGGTGGCCTCGTCACCGTGTTCGGCCTGCAGGCCGTCATCAACATGTGCGTCAACCTGCAGCTGGTTCCGGCCAAGGGCATGACGCTGCCCTTCATCTCCTATGGCGGCTCCTCGCAGATCGCCATCGCCATCTCGATGGGCATGGTGCTGGCGCTGACGCGCAAGCGGCCGGAAAAACGCAAGCAGATGGGCTTTACGTTGCCGCAACGCGCCCTGCCGGCGGAGTGACATGGCGAGGGGTGTCATCCTTCTCGCGGCGGGCGGAACCGGCGGACATCTGTTTCCGGCCGAGGCGTTGGCGCATGAGCTGATCGAGCGCGGCTGGACGGTGCAGTTGGCGACCGACGAACGCGCCGAGCGGTTTGCCGGCCACTTTCCGGCCACCGCCATCCACCCGATCCAGTCGGCGACGATGGGTTCGAAGAATCCCATTGCCGTGCTCGGTGCCTTCTGGAAAATCTGGCGCGGCGTGCGCCAGGCCTCCGCCATTATCGGCAGGATCAAGCCGGACGCGGTGATCGGCTTCGGCGGCTACCCGACCCTGCCGCCGCTCTATGCGGCAACGCGGCGCAAGGTGCCGACGCTGATCCACGAGCAGAACGCGGTGATGGGGCGCGCCAACCGGGCGCTGGCCGGCCGTGTCGATGCCATCGCCGGCGGCTTCCTGCCGCAGGACACAAGCGCCGCTGGTGCCAAGACGGTGACGACAGGCAATCCCGTCAGGCCGGCTGTGCTGGAGGCGGCCAAGACTCCCTATGTGGCGTCGACCGGAGAGCAGCCCTTCCGCCTGCTGGTGTTCGGCGGCAGCCAGGGCGCCCAGTTCTTTTCCGATGCCGTGCCGGGGGCGATCGCACTGCTTTCGGATGCGCAGCGCAAGCGGCTTGCCATCACCCAACAGGCGCGCGCCGACGACGTGGCGCGGGTCAAGGCGGCCTATGCCGCCCTTGGCGTCGCCGTCGAGGTCTCGCCCTTCTTCACCGACATGGCGGCGCGCCTGGCGGCAGCGCATCTGGTGATCTCGCGCTCCGGCGCCTCGACCGTCTCGGAGATCGCCGTCATCGGCCGGCCGGCGCTGCTGGTGCCCTATCCCTATGCGCTCGACCACGATCAGGCGGCGAACGCGGCTGCCCTTGCCTCCGCCGGTGGTGGCGAGGTGCATCCGCAATCGACGCTGTCGCCCGAGCGCATCGCGGCCCTCATTGGCGGGCTGATGGACAATCCCGAGCGGCTGGCGGCGATGGCCGCTGGCGCGAAATCGGTCGGCAGGCCCGACGCGGCACGGTTGCTCGCCGATCTCACAGAAGCTATTGCGTCCCGCAAAAGCGTATCGGATTTCAAGAAGGGGACGCACGCATGAAGATGCCGCAGACCATCGGCCTTGTGCATTTCATCGGCATTGGCGGCATCGGCATGAGCGGCATTGCCGAGGTGCTGCACAATCTCGGCTACAAGGTGCAAGGGTCCGACCAGGCCGACAGCGCCAATGTGCAGCGGCTGCGGGACAAGGGCATCGAATGCTTTGTCGGCCATAAGGCCGAGAATCTCGGCGACGCCGAGGTCATCGTCGTCTCGACGGCGATCAAGAAATCCAATCCGGAGCTGAAGGCCGCGCGGGAAAAATTGCTTCCCATCGTGCGCCGCGCCGAGATGCTGGCCGAGCTGATGCGCTTCCGCCAGGCGGTGGCGATCGGCGGCACGCACGGCAAGACGACGACGACCTCGATGGTGGCGACCTTGCTCGAAGCCGGCGGGCTTGATCCGACCGTCATCAATGGCGGCATCATCAACGCCTATGGCACCAACGCCCGAATGGGCGACGGTGAGTGGATGGTGGTCGAGGCCGACGAGAGCGACGGCACCTTCCTCAAGCTGCCAGCCGACATCGCCGTGGTCACCAACATCGATCCCGAGCATCTCGACCACTATGGCAGTTTCGACAATGTGCGCGAGGCGTTCCGCCAGTTCGTCGAGAACGTACCTTTCTACGGTTTCGGCGTGATGTGTACCGACCACCCCGAAGTCCAGGCGCTTGTCGGCCGCATCGAGGACCGCCGCGTCATCACCTATGGCGAAAACGCGCAGGCCGATGTGCGCTTTACCAACCACCGCATGGCGGGCGCGACGTCCGAGTTCGACGTGGTGATCCGCGACCGCAAGACCGGCGCCCAGAAGACAATATCGGATCTGCGCCTGCCGATGCCCGGCCGCCACAATGTCTCGAACGCCACCGCTGCGATCGCCGTCGCGCATGAGCTTGGCCTGTCCGCCGAGGCGATCAAGAAGGGCCTGTCGTCCTTCGCCGGGGTCAAGCGCCGCTTCACCCATACCGGTTCGTGGAACGGCGTCGATGTGTTCGACGATTACGGCCACCATCCGGTCGAGATATCGGCGGTGCTGAAGGCGGCGCGCAGCGCCACCAAGGGCCGCGTCATCGCCATTGCCCAGCCGCACCGCTTCACCCGGCTGCATGATCTGTTCAACGAGTTCTCCGCCTGCTTCAACGACGCCGATACGGTGATGGTGGCGCCAGTCTACGCTGCCGGCGAAGACCCGATCGACGGTGTCACGTCGGACGAATTGGTGTCGCGCATCCGTGCCGCTGGCCATCGCGATGCACGCTACATCGAGGGGCCGGCGGCGATCGCGCCAATCATTCGCGACCTGGCCAAGCCCGGCGACTTCGTCGTCTTCCTCGGCGCCGGCAACATAACCCAATGGGCCTATGCCTTGCCCAAGGAGCTTGCCGCCTCATGATGCACGGCCAGGTCCTGATCGACAGACTCGGCGACCGGCTTGCCGGCCTGCGCGGTCGTCTCACGCCGAATGCCGAGATGGACAAGATCACCTGGTTCCGCGCCGGCGGCCTGGCCGAGGTGCTGTTCCAGCCGGCGGACGAAGAAGACCTTGCCGCGTTCCTGCGCGCGGTTCCTGAAGAGATACCTCTTACCGTCGTTGGCATCGGCTCGAACCTGCTGGTCAGGGATGGCGGCATCCCGGGCTTCGTCATCAGGCTTTCGGCCAAGGGCTTTGGCGAGGCAGAGGTCGTCTCACCGATCAGGATCAAGGCCGGGGCGGCGACGCCCGACAAGCGCGTGGCCGCCCTGGCACTGGAAGCGGGCATTGGCGGCTTCCATTTCTATCACGGCATTCCGGGCGCCATTGGCGGCGCGCTCAGGATGAATGCCGGCGCCAATGGCGTCGAGACGCGGGAGCGCGTCGTCGAGGTGCGCGCGCTCGACCGCAAGGGCAATGTCCAGACGCTGAGCAATGCCGAGATGGGCTATGCCTATCGCCATTCGGCGGCACCTTCCGGGCTGATCTTCACATCGGCCCTGTTCGAGGGCTTCGCCGAAGACAAGGCCACGATCAGGGCGGCGATGGATGCGGTGCAGAACCATCGCGAGACCGTGCAGCCGATCCGCGAGAAGACGGGGGGCTCGACCTTCAAGAATCCGGAAGGCACGTCGGCCTGGAAGGAGATCGACAAGGCGGGCTGCCGCGGCCTGATGATCGGTGGCGCTCAGATGTCGCCGATGCACTGCAACTTCATGATCAATACCGGCACGGCGACCGGTTACGACCTCGAATATCTCGGCGAGACGGTGCGTGCGCGGGTGCTCGAACATTCCGGCATCCGGTTGCAGTGGGAGATCAAGCGCATCGGCAATTTCCGTGCCGGACATGCAGTGCAGGAGTTTTTGGGCCAGCTGCTTTAGTGCCGGCTGAAGTTCACGTGATGGATGAACTTCAACGCGTCCGCAGAACGCACAAACCGTTGCTCTGGGGACTCAGCGACACGGTTTTCGCATCCATTTTCTCAGAAAGTGAATCTCTCGGAATCATAAGTACTTGCCAGTGAATCAACTCTCTGATTCTCTGCTCGAAAGCGTTTCCTGATTTGAGTCGTTCGACGCGTTATCCGCGTTTTCCGTCTGGGGGGACATCCTGCCGGGAGACTTGGACTCAATGTTGCGGAAATCTTGGTTTTTGGTCCGCCGTGAGAGGGGATGACGGGGAATGAAAAGCAAGCATGTGGCCGTCCTGCTGGGAGGGTTTTCGTCCGAGCGGCCCGTGTCCCTGTCTTCCGGAAAGGCCTGTGCCGATGCTCTGGAGAAGGAAGGCTATCAGGTCACCCGCGTCGATGTGGGGCGCGATGTCAGCTCCGTGCTTGCCGATCTCAGGCCCGACGTCGCCTTCAATGCGTTGCATGGCCCCTTCGGCGAGGATGGCACCATCCAGGGCATCCTCGAATATCTCGGCATTCCCTATACCCATTCCGGCGTGCTCGCCTCGGCGCTCGCCATGAACAAGGAGCAGGCGAAGAGGGTTGTCAAATCGCTCGGCGTTCCCGTCGCCGAATCGAAGGTCGCCAATCGCTTCGCCATCCAGAACAAGCACCCGATGAAGCCGCCCTATGTGATCAAGCCGGTCAGTGAGGGTTCGAGCTTCGGTGTCGTTATCGTCTCCGAAGGGCAGTCTCATCCGCCGCAGGTCGTCGGCTCGTCCGAGTGGAAATATGGCGATACCGTCATGGTCGAGCGCTATATCCACGGGCGGGAACTGACCTGCGCCGTCATGGGCGATGTGGCGCTCGGCGTCTGCGAGATCATTCCGACGGGGCATTCCTTCTACGATTACGATTCAAAATATGTCGCGGGCGGATCAAAACACGAATGCCCCGCAAAAGTTTCACCGAATATTTACCAAAAAATACAGACACTGGCGCTCAAGGCTCACCAAGCTGTCGGCTGTCGGGGCGTTTCCCGGTCGGACTTCCGTTATGACGATCGTCACTCCGAAAATGGCGAGGTTGTATGGCTCGAGGTCAACACTCAGCCGGGCATGACGCCGACGTCTTTGGTGCCTGAAATCGCAGCCCATGCCGGGCATTCGTTTGGTGAATTGTTGAGTTGGATGGTGGAGGACGCTTCGTGTCTGCGTTGAAATGGGGACAAGGCAAGGAGAGGGGCGCGGCTGGGCCGTCGCTGTTCGGCTTGTCGCTGTCATCAGGCCATTTCGTGCTGCCGCGCGTGCTTCGCCGCCCGGTGCGCATCCTGGCGCGCCTGGGCGATGGTGAATTCGAGGCGCCGCGTTTCTCCGCGGCGATGATGTCGGCGGTGCTGCTCGCTTCGAGTGGTGCCTATGGTGCCTATCTCGGCGGCCATGCCGATGGCATCATCCAGAGCATCACTGCCCGCACCGGCTTTGCCGTCGATCAGGTCAAGGTGGTCGGTAACCGCCAGACATCCGAGATCGACATTCTCGACAGGCTCGAACTCGACGGCTGGACGTCGCTGATCGGCTTCGACGCGGAGGCCGCGCGCGAGCGCATTTCCGGCCTGCCCTGGATCGAGGTGGCGGCGGTGCGCAAGGTCTACCCGCATACGCTGGAAGTGCGCGTCGAGGAACGCGAGGCCTTCGCGCTCTGGCAGCAGGGCAATGATCTCTCGGTCATCGAGAAGGATGGTGCCGTCATCGCCCCGTTCTCCGGCGGCAAGCAGGTGCTGCTGCCGCTGCTGATCGGCGAGGGCGCGCCGGCCAAGGCACCTGATTTCCTGGCCAAGATCGAAAAATATCCCGACCTCGCGAGCCGCGTGAAAGGCTATATCCGTGTCGGCGACCGGCGCTGGGATCTGAAGCTGGACAATGGCATCACGGTCAAGCTGCCCGAGGATGACGAGGACCAGGCGCTCGCCGAGCTGGTTAAGATGGACCATGACAAGGGGCTGCTGTCGCGCGACATCGCCGCCGTCGACATGCGGCTCACGGACCGGCTGGTCGTGGAGCTGACGCCCGAGGCGGTGACGCAGCGCGAGGCTGCCCTCAACGAGAAGCCGAAAACCCTCAAGCGCAAGCCGGAGACGAAGATATGAGCTGGCTTGGCGGTTCTGGCGATGCCTCGTCGCGCCGGTCCGGCACCCTGACGGTGCTGGACGTCGGCTCGAACAAGGTCTGCTGCATGGTGGCCAAGCTCAAGCCGAACGATGACGGCAAGCTCTTGCGCGGCCGCTCGCACCGCATCCAGGTGATCGGCATCGGTCACCAGAAGTCGCAAGGCGTGAAGTCGGGCGTGGTCGTCGATCTCGACCGGGCGGAGCATGCCATCCGGCTGTCCGTCGATGCCGCCGAACGTATGGCGGGACTGACGGTCGATTCGCTCATCGTCAACATGACCGCCGGCCGGCTGAAGAGCGAAGCTTTCTCCGCGACCATCAATCTCGGCGGTCATGAGGCGGATGAGGCCGACATCAAGCGGGTGCTCGGCGCCGGCGCCAAACAGGCGCTCAAGGCCGAGCGCGAGGTTATCCATTCGTTGCCTGTCGGCTTCTCGCTGGATGCCGAACGCGGTGTGCGCGATCCGCGCGGCATGGTCGGCGACGCGCTCGGCGTCGACATGCATGTGCTGACGGGGGACGCGGCACCAATGCGCAACCTCGAACTCTCCATCAACCGCTCGCATCTGTCGGTCGAGCGCATGGTGGCGACGCCCTATGCCAGCGGGCTGGCGGCGCTCGTCGATGACGAGCTGGAGCTGGGTGCTGCCTGCATCGACATGGGTGGCGGCACGACCACGATCTCGGTGTTTTCGGAAGGCAAGTTCGTCCATGGCGACGCCATCGCGATCGGCGGCAACCACGTCACGCTCGACATGGCCAAGGGGCTCTCGACCTCGCTTGATGCCGCCGAGCGGCTCAAGGTGATGCATGGCTCGGCGTTGCCGGGCAGCGCCGACGACCGCGATCTGGTCTCGATCCAGCCGATCGGCGATGACGGCGACGTGCCTCTGCAGATACCGCGTTCGGTGATGACGCGCATCGTGCGCGCCCGCATCGACGAGACGCTTGAATTGCTGCGCGACCGGCTGAACAAATCCGGCTACGGCAATGCGGTCGGCAAGCGCGTCGTGCTCACCGGCGGCGCCAGCCAGTTGGCCGGCCTGCCGGAAGCGGCGCGCCGCATCCTGGGGCGCAATGTGCGCATCGGCCGTCCGCTCGGCGTGGCGGGCCTGCCCGAAGCGGCGAAGGGGCCGGCCTTCTCGGCCGCCGTCGGGCTTCTGATCTATCCGCAGATGGCGAGTTTCGAGAGCCATCCGGCGAAAGGCATTTCCGGTCTCAGGATGACCGGAACGGGTGGAAAACTGCATCGCATGAGTCAGTGGTTGAGAGACAGTTTCTAATTGACGGGGACAGCCCCATAGGCGGCCGCGGCGGCGAAGCGGCGTGAAAGGCAAAGGACGGAGACAATGACCATCAATCTGCAGAAGCCGGACATTACCGAGCTTAAGCCGCGCATCACCGTGTTTGGCGTTGGCGGCGGCGGCGGCAATGCCGTGAACAACATGATCACCGCGGGCTTGCGCGGTGTCGAGTTCGTCGTGGCCAACACCGACGCGCAGGCGCTGACCATGTCGAAGGCCGACCGGCTTATCCAGCTTGGCGCGCATGTCACCGAAGGCCTCGGCGCCGGCTCGCAGCCGGAAGTCGGCCGCGCGGCGGCGGAAGAATGCATCGACGAGATCCTCGACCACCTCACCAACACCCATATGTGCTTCGTCACCGCCGGCATGGGCGGCGGCACCGGCACCGGTGCTGCTCCGGTGGTTGCCCGCGCCGCGCGCGAAAAGGGCATCCTCACCGTCGGCGTCGTCACCAAGCCGTTCCACTTCGAGGGCCAGCGCCGCATGAAGACGGCCGACATGGGCATCGAGGAACTGCAGAAATGCGTCGATACGCTGATCGTCATCCCCAACCAGAACCTGTTCCGGCTGGCCAATGACAAGACCACCTTCGCCGATGCCTTCGCCATGGCCGACCAGGTGCTCTATTCCGGCGTTGCCTGCATCACCGACCTGATGGTCAAGGAAGGCCTGATCAACCTCGACTTCGCCGACGTGCGCTCGGTGATGCGCGAGATGGGCAAGGCGATGATGGGCACCGGCGAGGCTTCGGGCGAGGGCCGTGCGATGGCCGCCGCCGAAGCCGCGATCGCCAACCCGCTGCTCGACGAGACCTCGATGAAGGGCGCCAAGGGCCTGCTGATCTCGATCACCGGCGGCCGCGACCTGACCCTGTTCGAAGTCGACGAAGCGGCGACCCGTATCCGCGAGGAAGTCGACCAGGACGCCAACATCATCCTGGGCGCTACCTTCGACGAGGAACTCGAAGGCGTCATCCGCGTCTCGGTGGTCGCCACCGGCATCGACAAGTCGGCGGCTGAAATCGCAGCGGCGCCGATCTCGATCCGTACCGCTCCGCCGAAGCCGGCCGGCCGTCCGGCCGTGGCCGCCGTGGAAAGCCGCCCGGCGCCAGTCCAGCAGCCTGTCTATGAGCCGCGTGCCGCCGACCCGGTCGCCGAGGCCATCCAACTCGCCGAGGCAAATGCCGCGGCCATGGCTCAGGCTCGCCCGGCTCCGGTCGCCCATGCGGACGATTTCCGGCCGCAGAGCAAGATCTTCCAGGCGCCCCCGGCACAACCGCAGCCCATGCCGCAGCCGGTCGTCCAGCAGATGATGCAGCCGGCTCCGCAGCCGCGCGAGGTCCAGCAGCCGGTGGCGATGGCGCCGCAGCGCATGCCGCGCGTCGAGGACTTCCCGCCGGTGGTCAAGGCCGAGGTGGACGCCAAGAGCCGTCCGGCGGACCACGAGAACAACAGCGGACCGATGGGTCTTCTGAAGCGCCTGACCAACGGCCTGACCCGCCGCGAAGAGGAGCCGGCACGGCTGCAGCCGGCGCAACCGCGCGAGCCGAAGCTGCGCCAGGCTGCTCCTGAAGTGCGCCGTCTCGCCAGCCAGGACGCCCAGCTCTACGCCCCGCGCCGCGGCCAGCTGGATGACCAGGGCCGCCTGACGCCGCAGACCAGGGCGACTCAGGACGACGATCAGTTGGAGATTCCGGCGTTCCTGCGCCGCCAAGCCAACTGAACCGTTAACGGACTGTAACAATCGTTAACAGGCAAGCAAGGAATTGCTTGCCTGTTAACGTTTTAAATGGTGTAAAATCAATCGGTTACAGTGCCGTACATGTTCCAGTTCGCGGTTACAAAGAGTAAGAAACCGTGATTTGGAGTCTCCCTGCCGGGACATTATCTTCGCTGCCTACCATAGTCGGTCTGCCGGGATTTCGGGGAAGTGGCCCTGCCTGCCGATTTCACAAGAGCCGCGCCCTCGGGCTGGAGAAGCGGACCTAGGCATTTCGGGCTTATGGGGATTGTCTTGCACGACTACCAGACGACAGTGAAGACGCGCGCGTCGCTTACAGGCACCGGCGTTCACAGCGGCAAAGAAGTTTCCGTCAGTTTCCTGCCCGCGGATGCCGATACCGGCATCGTGTTCCAGATGATCGGTGGAGAAGGGCAGGGCCGCGAATTCCGCGCTCTGTTTTCCGAGATCGGCGCCACCGACCTTTGCACCATGCTTGGCGATCCCTCGGGCGAGCACATCGCCACCGTCGAGCACATCATGGCCGCGCTGCTCGGGCTCGGCATCGACAATGTCCTCATCGAGATCGATGGCCACGAGGTTCCGATCCTCGATGGCAGCGCCATGGACTTCGTGGAAGCCATCGACCAGGCGGGCATCGAGACGTTGCTGGTCAAGCGGCGCTACATCAGGGTCGTCAAGCCGGTCCGCATCGAGAACGGTGCGTCCTGGGCGGAGTTCAGGCCCTATGACGGCACCCGCTTCGAGATCGAGATCGATTTCGAAAGCCCCGCCATCGGCCGCCAGCTCTTCGCATCGGATATCAATGCGGACATTTTCCGCCGCGACATTGCGCGCGCCCGCACCTTCGGCTTCATGAAGGATGTCGAACGGCTGTGGGCCGCCGGCTATGCGCTTGGCTCGTCGCTCGAGAACTCGCTGGTGATCGGCGACGACAACCGGGTCATCAACATGGGCGGCCTGCGTTATCCCAACGAATTCGTGCGTCACAAGACGCTCGACGCCATGGGCGACCTGGCGTTGGCCGGAGCCCGTTTCATCGGCTGTTTCCGCTCCTATCGCGGCGGCCACAGGCTGAACGCGGCCGCGCTGCGCCGCCTGCTGTCGGACCGCACGGCCTTCGAGATCGTCGAGACCACACGCCGCGAGCGTGGCCGCGCGGCGGAGATGAGCGCCGTCAATGCGCCGCTCTACGCGCCCTGGATGATCTGAGCCCCGCGACGTTTTCGTCCCCGGTGACGGGGGCGCCGAGTGTTGCAGGAATGCACCACAAGCACGCGAAATTGCAGGGATGCTTCGACGCCGGTCGGCCGCCACAAAAATGTGCGATTGGCTAGACATAGCGTTGCCGGGCAAGGCGGTTATGGTTTATGGCTGCTGCCGTCGATTAGTGCATGTCGCTCAAAAGTGGGGACCAATTTTGGGACAACAGCATGCAAGAGGCATTAAAATAACGCCGAAAGGGCGCAATCCAATCATGTTCTTCAAGCGAGTCGGTCAATCGAAAGCGCCCCAGCGGTCTGTTCTCCTGGCGCTTTCGCTGGTTGTTCCATCGCTCTTCCTGTCGGCCTGCATGTCGTCGGAGAAAGACATCGACCTGTCGACCTATGTCGACCAGACCGAGCCGGCCGACGTCCTCTACAATCAGGGCCTCGCCAACATGAACGCGGGACGCCTGGATGAGGCGAGCAAGAAGTTCGACGCCGTCGATCGCCAGCATCCCTATTCGGAATGGGCCCGTAAATCGATGGTCATGGGCGCTTTCGCCGACTATCGAAAGGGCAGCTACGACGATGCTATCTCGTCGGCCAAGCGCTATCTGGCGCTGTATCCGTCCACCGATGACGCGCCCTACGCGCAGTACATCATCGGCCTGAGCTACTATCGCCAGATCAAGGACGTGACGCAGGATCAGAAGGAAGCACGCCAGACCTTGCAGACGATGCAGGATCTGGTGACGCGCTGGCCGAATTCGGAGTATGTCGACGACGCCAAGGAGAAGATGCGCTTCGCCAACGACCAGCTCGCCGGCAAGGAAATGCAGATCGGCCGCTATTATCTGGAGCGCCGTGAATACATCGCCGCCGTCAAGCGCTTCCGCACCGTGGTGGAGAGCTATTCCAACACGCGCCATGTCGAGGAAGCACTCGCCCGCCTGACCGAAAGCTATTACGCGCTGGGGCTGACCTCGGAGGCGCAGACGGCAGCCGCCGTGCTCGGCACCAACTATCCCGACAGCCCGTGGTACAAGGATTCCTACAAGCTCCTGCAGAGCAACGGACTGGCGCCGCGCGAGAATGCCGGATCGTGGATATCCAAGGCCGGAAAGCTGATCACCGGCGCCTGATCTTAGAGCGGCTCGCCGTTTCACGGAAACGGCGAACCGCTCTATCTCTTTGTTTTTGACGCAATTCCCATGGGAACCCCGTTTCACACTTTTCCTGGAATTGCTCTAAGGCGCGTCGCGGCGACGCGCTTTTTCGGATTGATCCGACGCTGAAACAAAAAGATAGTGCGGCGCTGCGACTCCGATTGGTCGCGTGCCGCTCCACGGCGGTTCTGTGGTTTGATTGAGCCGCTGAACCGTCCTATCTCTTGTTGTCGCAATTCCGATGGGAAAACCGTTACGCACTTTTCCTGGAATTGCTTGAGGTCCGGGTTCTGATGCTTTCCAGACTGTCGATCCGCGATATCGTCCTGATCGAGAAGCTGGATATCGACTTCCAGCCGGGCCTTTCCGTGCTGACCGGCGAAACCGGCGCCGGCAAATCCATCCTGCTCGATGCCCTGTCGCTGGCGCTTGGCGCGCGTGGCGACGCGTCGCTGGTGCGCCATGGCGCGGCACAAGGCCAGGTCATTGCCGTGTTCGATGTGCCGCGAAACCATCCGGTGCGCGCGCTGCTTGTCGAAAACGCCATCGAGGATGACGGCGACATCATCCTGCGCCGCGTGCAGACGGCGGACGGCCGCACTCGGGTCTTCGTCAACGACCAGCCATCCAGCGTGACCCTGATGCGCGATGTCGGCCGCGCGCTGGTCGAAATCCACGGCCAGCACGATGAGCGAGCCTTGGTCGATCCCGGTGCGCACCGGGATGTGCTCGACGCCTTCGGCGGCCATCTTGGGGCCGTCCGCTCGACCGGCGAGGCCTGGCGGCACTGGCGCGCCTGCGAGCAGGAGCTTACGCGCCACCGCGCCAAGGTGGCGGCGGCGGCACGCGAGGCCGACTATCTGCGCGCCGCGGTCACGGAACTGACCAGGCTCGATCCGCAGCCCGGCGAGGAAACGGAACTTGCCGAACTGCGCGCCCACATGATGCGCGCCGAAAAGATCGCTTCCGAAATCCATGATGCGCAGGATGTGCTGTCAGGTCCGTCGTCACCCTTGCCGCAACTCGCCAGTCTGCTGAGGCGGCTGCAGCGCAAGGCGACCGAGGCGCCCGGCCTGCTCGAGGACGTAGTCAAGTCGCTCGACGAAGCCATGTTGTCGCTCGACGCGGCGCAGTCTGGCGTCGAGGCAGCACTTCGCGCCACCGAATATGACCCTCAGCGGCTGGAGAAAGCCGAGGAGCGGCTGTTTTCGCTGCGCGCGGCTTCACGCAAGCACAGCGTTGCCGTCGACGATCTGGCGCAACTGCGCGACACGATGGTGGCCGACCTCGCCGATCTCGACGCTGGCGAGGAACGCCTGCATGGGCTGGAAAAGCAGGCCGCCGCGGGGCGTGAAGCCTATGACATCGCCGCCGCGCAGCTTTCCTCGCTTCGTCACGCGGCGGCCGTTGGCCTGACCAAGGCCGTGATGGCCGAATTGCCGGCGTTGAAGCTCGAACGCGCCGCCTTCATCGTCGAGATGAAGAGCGAGGCCGAGACCCGCATGGAAGAGGGCATAGACCAGATCGAGTTCTGGGTACGCACCAACCCCGGCACGCGACCCGGGCCGATGATGAAGGTTGCATCCGGCGGCGAGCTGTCGCGCTTCCTGCTGGCGCTGAAGGTGGCGCTGGCCGACCGTGGCTCGGCACCGACGCTGGTTTTCGACGAAATCGACACCGGCGTCGGTGGCGCCGTGGCAGACGCCATCGGCCAAAGGCTGGCGCGGCTGTCGAAGCGCGTGCAGGTGCTGTCGGTGACCCACGCGCCGCAGGTGGCGGCGCGCGCGGCGACGCATTTCCTGATCTCCAAATCGGGCGGCACCGATCGTGTGGCGACCGGCATTGCCGAGATGGACAGGACGGCACGACAGGAAGAGATCGCCCGCATGCTGGCCGGCGCCACGATCACCGACGAGGCACGCGCGGCCGCCGAGCGGCTGCTGCGCGAAAATACAAACGCGGCGTAACAACAATATCCGGCGTCACGGATCGAGTCAGGATATGGCTCCATGCTACTGGTTGGGAATGATTTTCCCAAAATCCTGATCTATTGTGACGCGCCACCGTCGGGGACGAAAAGCATGTCGGAAAAACCTGTCTATTCGCTTAGCGAAAGCGAGGCTGAAGCCGAGCTGAAGCGCCTCGCGGAGGAGATTGCCGAGCATGACCGGCGCTACCATACCGAAGACGCGCCGATAATCTCGGATGCGGCCTATGATGCGCTGACGCGGCGCAATCTCGCTATCGAAGAGCGTTTTCCCGACCTGGTGCGCGACGATTCGCCTTCGCGCCGGGTCGGGTCGCCGCCGGCGGAGGGCTTTGCCAAGGTACGCCATGCCGTGCCTATGCTCAGCCTCGCCAAGGCCTACACAGACCAGGATGTTGCCGATTTCATCGAGCGCGGCCGGCGCTTCTTCGACCGTGACAAGGATCTCGACATCGCTTTCACCGCGGAGCCGAAGATCGACGGGCTGTCGGCGTCGCTGCGCTACGAAAAGGGCGTGTTCGTGCAGGGCGCGACGCGCGGCGATGGTGCCGTCGGCGAAGATATCACCGCCAATCTCAGGACCATCGCCGACATCCCCGCCAAGCTGAAAGGCTCGGGCTGGCCCGAAATCATCGAGATACGCGGCGAGGTCTACATGACCTATGCGGAATTCGAGGCGCTGAAGCAGCGCTCGGCAGCGGCCGGCGGCCAGGATTACGTCAATCCGCGCAACACGGCGGCCGGCTCGCTGCGCCAGAAGGATCCCTCCGTCACCGCCACCCGAAACCTCAAGTTCTTCGCCTATGCCTGGGGCTTCACGACGGCGGATCCGGCGCCGACCCAGTACGAATCGGTGCAAAAATTCGCCGATTGGGGCTTCAAGATCAGCCCCTTGATGGTGCGGGCGAAGTCGGTCGAGGAACTGGTGGCGCATTACCATCTGATCGAGGAGCAGCGCTCGTCGCTCGGCTACGACATTGACGGCGTCGTCTACAAGGTCGACCAGTTGGAGTTGCAGCGCCGCTGGGGTTTCGTCACCGGCGAGCCGCGCTGGGCCATTGCCCATAAATTCCCAGCCGAACAGGCAATGACGACGGTCGAGAAGATCGACATCCAGGTTGGCCGCACCGGCACGCTGGCGCCGGTCGCGCGGCTGGCCCCTGTCACCGTCGGCGGCGTCGTGGTCGAGAACGTCACGCTGCACAATGAGGATTACATCAAGGGTTTCGACAGCAACGGCCTGCCGATCCGCGACGGCATCGATGTGCGCATCGGCGACACGGTGGTGATCCAGCGGGCAGGGGACGTCATCCCGCAGATTGTCAGCGTCGTCATCGACAAGCGTCCTGCCAATGCCGTGCCTTATGAATTCCCGCACACCTGTCCGGTTTGCGGTTCACCGGCAACGCGCGAGATCAACGAGAAGACCGGCAAGGAGGATTCCCGGCGCCGCTGCACGGGCGAGCTGATCTGCGCAGCACAAGCCGTGGAACGATTGCGCCATTTCGTGTCGCGTGGCGCCCTGGATATCGAGGGTCTGGGCGCGGAGAACATCGACACCTTCTTCAATGCCGGACTGATCAAGACAGCCGCCGATATCTTCACGCTCCGGGACCGTCGACCCGCCGTCACCAAGGCGCTTGCCGAGCGGCGAGAGGAGCAGGCCAGGCAGCGCGAGGCGGCGTCCGGCAAGACGCGCAAGAATGTGCGCAGCGTCGAGGATCGCAACTATGAAGGCCTCGACAAGCTGTTCGCGGCGATCGATTCGCGCCGCGAACCGGAGCTCGACCGCTTCATCTTCGCGCTCGGCATCCGCCATATCGGCGAGACGACGGCGGCTGTGCTTGCAAGGACCTTCTCGACCATCGAGGAACTGATCCGCGTTGGCAAGGAGACGGCGGCGGCGGAGGATCCGCATGCCGTTTTCCCGTCGATCAACGGCGTTGGCGACACGGTGATCGACGCGCTGCGCGATTTCTTCGGCAATGAGCGCAATGACGACGTGCTCGATAAGCTGCTCGAACAGGTCAAGCCGAAACCGTATGTCGTCACCGTCTCGGCTGACAGCGAGGTCGCCGGCAAGACCATCGTCTTTACCGGCTCGCTGGAAAAGATGACCCGCTCCGAAGCCAAGGCTATGGCCGAGCGTCTCGGCGCCAAGGTCGCCGGCTCGGTTTCGGCCAAGACGGATCTGGTGGTGGCGGGACCGGGTGCCGGCTCCAAGCTCAAGCTTGCCAGTGAACTCGGCGTCGAAGTGATCGACGAGGACACCTGGCTGCAGCGGGTCGGCAAGGCGTGATGGAAGGAGCGTTCAAAGGGTTCGGCCCGAAGGCCATTCCGTTCCTGAAGGCACTGGATTTCCACCAGAGCCGGGAGTGGTTCCTGGAGAACCGCGACTTGTTCGAAACGGAACTGCGTGATCCCCTGGGCGATCTCGTCGATACGCTGACGCAGCGTTTCGCCGATGCCGGACTTGGCCTGCGTGGCGACCGCAAGAAGTCGCTGTTCCGCATCAATCGCGACGTGCGCTTCGCCAAGGACAAGCGGCCCTACAACCGGCATGTCTCGGCGATCCTGTCGCCGGACGGTACCAAGATGTCGCAAGGCGTCTTCTATGTTCATATCGGGCTGGAGCGTTGTTTTGCCGACGTCGCCTGGTGGGACCCGGAGCCGGCCTCGCTGCTCGCCATGCGCAAGGCGATCGCAACGCGGCCAGATACATTTCGCGGCCTGGCGGCGGCCTTGAAGAAGAACCGGCTTGGGCTGGAGGCGGAGGGTCGCATGAAGCGGACGCCGCGCGGCTTCGAGCATATCAGCGATCCCGATCTGGCCGAGGCCATCCGCAACCGGCATTTCGTGGTCCAGCACGTCATCGATCCGGCGGGAATCCATACGCCAGCGCTGGTCGAGGAACTCGTCGATTTCACCATGCGCGCCAAGCCGCTGCTCGACTGGGGCAGGACGATCGAGGGCAAAATCGCGAAGGACTAAGTTCTATTCGGACCGGAGCGCCACGATCATTTCCGCTGATGGTTTGGCTCAAGCGAATTCGTGTGACAAGGCACGGTGTGCCACCTACATACCGCCACTCCTTGTTGTTGTGCATGTCGTACTCCCAAACCGCTACGCACTTTTGGGCGAACATGCATCAGGAGTGGTCGATGGCGACGGACGTGATCTCGCAGAGCGGCGGCAAAAGCGACTTCTGGCAAGGCGTGCGGCTCTCCATGCCTGTCGTGGTGGCGTCGGCGCCGTTCGCTGTGCTGTTCGGAGCGCTTGCCGTTGACCAAGGTTTCTCGGTCTTCGAAGCCTTCCTGATGAGCGCGCTGGTCTTCGGCGGCGCCAGCCAGATGGTCGGCATCCAGCTGTTCGGCCAGCATGTCGCGCCGTGGCTGATCGTGCTGTCGATCTTCGCCGTCAACTTCCGCCATGTGCTCTACTCGGCCGGCATTGGCCGGCGCATCGCGCACTGGCCTGTCATCAGCCAAGCTCTCGGCTATTTCATCCTCACCGATCCGCAATACGCGGTGACCGAAGCGCGGGCGCAATCGGGCCAGACCGTCAGCTTTGCCTGGTATCTGGGACTCGGCCTGCCGGTCTATCTGTTCTGGATCATCGAAAGCGCGCTCGGCGCGGTGTTCGGCAAGCTGATCCCCGATACGCATGCGCTGGGTATCGATTTTCTGCTGCCGATCTATTTTCTTGGCCTCGTCATGGGCTTTCGCAAGCGGCCGCTGTGGCTGCCAGTGGTCATCGCCAGCGCCGCGGCGTCCATCATCGCCTACAAGACGGTTGGCTCGCCCTGGCACGTCTCGATCGGCGCTGTTGCCGGCGTGCTGCTCGCCGTCATCCTGCCGCCGCACCATAGCGGCGTTGGAGAGCGGCCATGAGCACGACGTTCTGGATCATCATCGCGGGCGCGATCGCCACTTATCTCACCCGCGTCGGCGGACATCTGGTCATCTCCCGCTTCGAGAACATCCATCCGCGCGTGGAAGCAGGCCTCAATGCGGTGCCGGCGGCGGTTCTGACGACGCTGGTGGCGCCGGAACTGTTGAATGCCGGACCGGCGGAATGGGCCGCACTGGTCGTCACCGCCGCGGTCTCGCTGCGCGGCGGGCTGATGTCGATGTTTTTGGCGGGTGCCGCGGTGCTGATCCTGGCGCGACAATTTGTAGGGTAGTTTGTAAGCGCGATCTTTTTCGGAGCATTGGCGCTGCCCCTCATTGCCCTGCCGGGCATGCCCTCCGCTGTCGCTCCGGGCGTTCGTTGTTCGAAAAGCCAGGCAGTTGGCTTTTCGTCCACTGCGCGGACTACGTCTCACCCCCGTAGAACGGGGAGAAAGAAGCTAACCTCAAATCTTCGCGTCATGCGGCAGCGGTGCCGTCGCCTTTTCCAGCCAGGCCCGGGTTTCGCCATCGAGCATCGGTCCGATCTCGGCCAGCACACGCGCATGGTAGGCGTCGAGCCAATGCAGTTCGTCACGCGTCAGCAGGTCTGACCGCACCAGCCTGAGGTCGATCGGCGCCAGCGTCAGCGTCTCGAAGCCGTGCATGGCGATGTCGCCGCCCTCGATCTGTTCGGCCGGCGTCACCAGGATGAGGTTCTCGATGCGGATGCCGTAGGCGCCTTCCTTGTAGTAACCCGGCTCGTTGGACAGCATCATGCCTTCGAGCAGCTTTTCGGTGCCGGTGCGGGCGATGCGCTGGGGTCCCTCATGCACGGCCAGATACGAGCCGACGCCATGGCCGGTGCCGTGGGCGAAGTCGCAGCCATGCTTCCAGAGCGCCATGCGGGCGACGGCGTCGATCTCCGAACCGCGCGTGCCGGCGGGGAAGCGCAACGTGGAAATGCCGATCATGCCTTTCAGCACCAGCGTGAAGCGCTCGCGCATCTCCTCGGTCGGCTGGCCGATCGGCACGGTGCGGGTGATGTCGGTGGTGCCGTCCTGATACTGCGCGCCGGAATCGAGCAGGAACAGCTCGCCGGCCTGGAGCTTGCGGCTGGTGGCGCGCGACACACGGTAATGCATGATGGCGCCGTTCGGACCGGCGCCGGAAATGGTGTCGAAGGAGACGTCGCGCAGCGGCATCTGCGTTTCCTCGCCGGTCTGCCGGCGGCTCTCTTCCAGCCTGGTGACCACCGCGATCTCGTCGAGCGAGCCGGGCTTCTGCCGCTCCAGCCAGCACAAGAGCTTTGCCACCGCCGCGCCGTCACGGCGATGCGCGGCGCGTGAGCCGGCGATCTCGGCCTGGTTCTTGGTGGCGCGCGGGATGCGGGCCGGGTCGGGCGCGGCAATCACCATGCCGCCATTGTCCTCGACCAGCATGCGCAGCCTGTCGGCCGCCAGCACCGGGTCGAGCGCGATCTTGGCGCCGCCCTTGGCAAGCGCTGCGACCGCCGCCTCGAACTCGCCGGGCTCATGCGGATCGGCGAGCTGGGTGAGATAGGCCGCGACCTGGCGCGAGAATTTGCGCTTGTCCATGAACAGCTGGTGCGACCCGTCGGCGGCGAGGATGGCGAAGCCGAGCGCCAGGGGCGTATGCGGCACGTCGCCGCCGCGAATGTTGAAGACCCAGGCGATGGAGGAGGGGTCGGTCAGCACCGCGTGAGTGGCGCCGTCCTTGCCGATCGCCGTTGCCAGCCGCGCCAGCTTGTCCTTGGCGAGCTCGCCGGCGAAGCCGATCGGGTGCAGCTCGACCGGGGTCACGGGTGCGGCGGGCTGGTCCTTCCAGATGATGTCGATCGGGTTTTTGTCGAGCGGCACCAGCACGGCGCCGGTCTTGTCGGCCGAGGCCTGCAGCGCCTTGACCTCGCCGATCGTGTGCAGCCATGGATCGAAGCCGAGCCGCGCGCCCTTGCCGATATTGTCCTTGAGCCAGACAGCGGGTGGGTTGTCGACCAGGCTTTCGATCGAAAAAATGTCGAGATCGACCTCATTGCGCACCTGCAGCGTGTAGCGCCCATCGACGAAGACGAAGGCGCGGTCGCGCAGAACGATGGCGACACCGGCCGAGCCGCTGAAGCCGGTCAGCCATTTCAGCCGTGCCGAACGATCGGCGACATATTCGCCCTGATGCTCGTCCGCGCGTGGCACGATAAAACCATCGAGGCCATTGGCGCCCAGCCATTGGCGCAGCAGCGCCACGCGCGGCTTTCCGACCGAGGGGTCGCCGGCGGAATCGAAGGTCTGGAACATTATGGGCCTCCTTGGTAGTCGCGCGACCGTAACCTATGGGCTGGGAAAGCGGAATCGATTTCCGGCCGGCGCAAACTGCTACAGCGCCGCCTGGCTGACAACCAAATGGGGCTGGTCCAGCCGCGGCACGAGGGCGGGGTATTCGTTGTTCGCCCCCAACACGACGCGGCATCGCCGCGCTGCCCGCCAGCACCCCGGCAATTGTAACCAGAAAAAGTCAGCAATGGCCGCTTTTTGCGCGTGCGTCACTTCGCACGGCAAGTTATCTGTCTCGGGTTTTCTTGTCTTGACCGGAGGGGGGGCCTTCCGGTCAAGGTTGGTGTTGGCGGACCAATTCCGACATGGCCATGATGCTAGCCATGCGCCGCTTGCAGGATCGATGTTGGAAATGAGGACTGCATCCTGAGCCAGTCAGTCGGCAGAAACCGTGCTTGTTCGCGGTCTGGCGTCTGGTGTGGCCAACTGTTGATTGATGCAAATTCGCAACGGATTTGCTCTGATTTCTGGCCGAGTTCTGTGTTGCTTGGTTCCGGTAATCTTTACGGCTTACATTCGCTTGTCTCTCGGCAGCGGGTTTCGTAGCGTCGCCACGGGCTTAAGGGGTCGATTCACCCAATGGATGGTTGGTCGGGGGGTAGATGAGACATTCTGTTTGCGCAGCGCGTGCCAAAGGCGATGGCGAAGTGAATGCGCGGCTTGCGGGCTCGCTTCTGTCGTCCACGTCGCTTCCCGCTCTGCTGTTAGCCGGGCTGATCGTGGCCGCTGTAACGCCGATCACGTCAGGTGTCGCCTCGGCCGAGGATTTCGCTCACAACAGCGGCGATTGGGGTACGGCCGCGAACTGGACTCCCGCAACGGTTCCCAACGGCGTCGATGCGGTCGCGAACTTCAACCATGACGCGCCGGACCAGGGGCTCGGCTATACCGTTTTCCTGGCTGGCGGACCCTATACGGTCGGCACGCTGAACTTGAATGCCACGAGCACCTCCGGCGGTTACCGGTTTTCAAGCGGCGTTTTGAATTTCGAGGCCTCCGGGCAGGCCGCGATCAACGTGCAGACGCACAATTTCATTCCCGACCTGGACGCCAGCGCCAGTTTCAATCTCGTCTCCGACACTGTCGTCACGGTCGATGCCGGTGCTCATTTTACGGCCGATGGCGTGATCTCAGGCGCAAGCCTCACCAAGAGCGGTGATGGATTGCTGACCTTGAATGGCGCAAACACCTACACCGGCGGCACCAATCTCTATGGCGGCACGCTCAGCCTGGGCAACAATGCGGCGCTTGGAACGGGGCCCGTCTACGCCAACGGCGGCACGACCATCGACATCCAGAACGGCATCACGATCAACAACGACCTCACCATGTATGCCGGCATGAATCTGAATGTCGGCTTGGGGGCAACCGGAACCTATGCCGGTCAGATTTCGGAATTCAGCGATCCAACCGCGATCGTCAAGACCGGCGCCGGCACGCTTGTTTTGACCAACAGCAACAGTTTCAGCTCCGGCGCTATGATCGAGGAGGGAACGATCCGGGTCACTGCCGATCATGCGCTAGGCTCAGGCCCGATCACACTGGATGGCGGCACGTTGCAGGCCGGCGCAAACCTCAACCTTCCGAACGTCTCGATCCTGTTTGGCGCTGCGGGCGGTACCATCGACACCAACGGTTTCGACGTCAGCACGACCGCCAGCATGGGTGACAACGATACGCCAAGCGGGACGTTCACCAAGACTGGGGCCGGAACGCTGACGGTGGACGGTTTCGCCGGCAACAACAATTATGCCACGGCCACCGATGTCGCCCAAGGGACGCTGAAGGCGGGCCTGGGCACCAACCTTTTCAGCGCAAACAGCGCCTATACGATCGAAAGCGGCGCAACGCTCGATCTCAACAATTTCCAACAGACGATCGGCTCGCTTGCCGGCGCGGGAACGGTCAATGCCGGGGTAGGCGGCCTGCTCACGGGAGGCAACAACGGCTCGACGGTATTTTCGGGCGTCATCACCGGCAATGGCGGATTGATCAAGGACGGCACGGGAACTTTCGAGCTGTCGGGTTCGAGCCCGTTGTCTGGCGGGGTCGTGGTGAAGGCCGGCACCTTGCTGGTCTCCGGCTCACTTGTTAGTGCGGGGATTACGGTCGATAGCGGCGGCACGCTCGGCGGCGGCGGCACGGTTGGCGTGCTCGATGCTTTCGGCACGGTCGCGCCCGGCAAAAACGCGATCGGCACTTTGACCGTCGACTACTCCGCCCAATTCCGGGCCGGTTCGACCTATGCGGTGGAACTCAATTCCGCCGGGCTCTCCGACCTGATCGACGCAACGGGCGCCGCCACCATCGACAGTGGCGCCGGCTTGACAGTGAGCAATATCGGGCTGGGTAGCCTGGTGGCGGGCACCCGCTACACGGTGCTCGAAGCCGCCAGCGTCAGCGGAACCTTTACTCTGGTCGGAGATCCGCAGGTTTCCGCCTTCATCAGCCTGAGCACCACGTCCGATGCGACGCATGCCTATATCGATGTCACCCAGACGCAGACCTTCGGCTCCGCCGGCCTGACGCCGAACCAGATCGCCACCGGCGCGGGGCTGGACAGTGCGGCCAGCAGTGCCTTGGTCAGCGCGGTGCTTGCCTTGCCGAGCGACGCGGCCGCGCAGGCCGCTTTCGACCAGCTTTCGGGCGAAGTCCATGCCTCGGCCAAGGGCATGCTCCTCCAGGACAGCCACTTCCTGCAGGACGCGGTGACGGCGCGCCTGCGTTCGGCCTTCGGCGACAGCGGCAAGACCACTTCGCTGCCGGTCATGGCCTATGGCGAGGACGGCGTTCAGTCCGTCGCCGCCGACACCGACCGCTTCGCCATCTGGTCGCAGGGTTTCGGCTCCTGGGGCGGTACCGACAGCGACGGCAATGCGGCCGCCTTCGACCGGTCGACCGGCGGCCTGCTGGTCGGCGCCGACGGCCTGGCCGGCGACTGGCGCATCGGCGTGGTCGGCGGCTACAGCCGCACCAGCTTCAATGCCGACGACAGGCATTCTTCCGGCGACAGCGACAATTACCATCTCGGCCTCTATGGCGGGACCAATTGGGGCGCCATCGCCTTTCGTACCGGGGCCGCCTACACCTGGCACCGGATCTCGACGTCGCGCTCCGTCGCGCTCCAGGGCTTCACCGACGGCCTGTCAGCCGACTACGACGCCGCGACCGCGCAGGCCTTCGGCGAACTGGCCTACAAGACCGATGCCGGGCCGTTTGCCTTCGAGCCGTTCGCCAATCTCGCTTACGTGAACCTGCACACAGACGGCTTCGCGGAGAGCGGCGGCGCCGCGGCGCTGACCAGCGGCAGTTCCTCGTCGGATGCGACCTTCACCACGCTCGGCGTCAGAGCTTCCACCGACATCACAATTGGTGGCGTGGCGGCGACCGCGCGTGGCATGTTCGGCTGGCGCCATGCCTATGGCGAGGTCACGCCGCTGTCGACCGTCGCCTTTGCCGGCGGCGACGATTTCACCATCGCCGGGGCGCCGATCGCCAGGGATGCGATGCTGGTCGAAGCCGGCTTCGATGTGCAACTGGCGCGAAACGCGACGCTTGGCCTGTCCTATGCCGGGCAGTTCGGGCCGGATGCCTTCGACAACGGCTTCAAGGCCAATCTGGGCATCAGCTTCTAGGCGGCGACGGGGCTTTTTGCTGTTGGGGCGGAACATTCGTGCAGTGGCGAAGTTCTGAAAGGCCTGTTTCCCTCACAGGCATCTGAAGCTGGTAGAAAACAGCATTCAAGGCTCCGCTGACTCCGGTCGGCGGAGTTTTGGGCTTTGGCAACAATTTCGGAACGGATCTTGCTGTTGCCGGCGCTGCAGTGCCCGCCCTGTCTCAATGCTTGAGATGGATCGTCACCCAGCCTTCGCGATGCAAGGTGCGCACGTGCCGGAAATTCTGGCCGACATAGGCCGAGATGACGGCATCGCGCTGGCGCTCGAGAATGCCTGACAGCACGATCGAGCCACCAAGCGCGATGTGCCCGGCCATTTGCGGCGCCAGCCGCATCAGCGGCCGCGCCAATATGTTGGCGACGATGAGATCGAAGGGGGCGCGCTTGCCGAAGATCGGGTTGTGAAAGCCCGGGGCTGTCACCGTTTCGACGAGCGCCTTGACATGGTTGAGCCGCGCATTGGCGGCGGCGACCTTCACCGCCACGGGATCGATGTCGGTGGCGAGCACCGGAATATGCGCCAGCTTGGCGACGGCGATGGCCAGTACCGCGCTGCCGGTGCCGAGGTCGAGCGCATTGCGCGGATGCTCGCGCCGCACCACTTTCTCCAGCATATCGAGGCATCCGGCGGTGGTGCCATGGTGGCCGGTGCCGAAGGCGAGGCCTGCCTCGATCTCGATGGCGAGTTCGCCGCTGTGGCGCTTTGTGCGATCATGTCCACCGTGGACGAAGAAACGGCCGGCGCGCACCGGCTTCAGGCCTTCCAGCGAACGCGCCACCCAGTCGATGTCGGGCAGTGCTTCGCGCTCGACCGGCTGCGACAGAGCGAGGCCGGCAAGAATGTCCTTCACCCGCGCCTCGACGGCGTCGACGTCGCCATCGGCGTAGAGCGAGACCTCGTGGATGTCCTTGTCCTCGTCGACTTCGAGCACGGCAATCGGCAAGCCTTCATCCTCGAAGGCCAACTCAAGCGCCGCGAAGACGCGCTCAGCCTCGATCTTTCCGGTGGTGAAATGGAGCCGCGTCTGGGTCATCGGGAGTTTCTTCTTCGAGTTTGATCTTTGGACAAACGGAACCGTTTGTCGGAGAAAACCGGTTTCCACTTTTCGGGATCAAACTCTAGCCCTTCGTGGCAAGACGCTTCAGCTTTTCGACCGCGGTGCTGGCGCTTTCGCCATAGGCGATCGTGCCGGCGAAGTCGCCCTTGCCGTTGAGCAGCAGCACCGAGGCGGTGTGGTCCATCGTATAGTCGCCGTCGCCGGTGTCGACCTTCTTCCAGTAGATGCCGAACGACTTTGCCATGGCATGGACCTTGTCAGGGTCGCCGGTGATGCCGGTGATGCGGTCGGAGAAGTTGCTGACATAGGCATTCATCACCGCCGGCGTATCACGTTCCGGGTCGACCGACACGAAATAGGCGTGCAGGGTCTTGCCGTCGTCGCCGAGCGTCTTCAGCCAGCCGGAGAGTTCGAACAGCGTGGTCGGGCAAACCTCGGGGCAGTGGGTGAAGCCGAAGAAGACGACGCTGGGTTGCCCCCTGAACGCGGCCTCGGTGATCGGCGCGCCTTTCTGGTCGACCAGGGTGAAGGGTGCGCCGAACGGTTCGCCGCCATAATGGCCGCGATACCAGTCGAAGGTCAGCCAGCCAATGCCGGCCGCCATCAGGACGAGAATACCGACCAGGATAGAACGCATCATCAGAAAAGTCCGTCTGCAGAAATCATCGCGCCGGCTCAATGCCGCGCCGGTGCGACAGTCTTAGCGGTTCGGCCCTGCGCAGGCAAAGTGCCGCGTTGCCGCAACCGCGGTGGTGTTGACGCATCCGCTTGCAAAGCGGCACAACGCGCCCCACCTGAAACCGGCAACTCGAACCGCGGGGAGACTCCTTTGCGCAAACTGATTGGGCGAAAAGTGATCGGCGGCGCCTTGGCCGCATGCATTGCGCTCGGCACCGGCGGCGCCGTCGCCGAGGAAGTCGGCAAGGTGGGCGTCGACTGGGTCGGCAACGACATCATGATCGATGCGATCAAGGACCCCAAGGTGGATGGCGTGACCTGCCATGTCGCCTATTTCGACCGCAGCGTCATCGATCGCCTGCACAAGGGCAACTGGTTCGAGGACCCCAGCGATTCCTCGATCTCCTGCCGCCAGACAGGCCCTATCACCATCGGCGACATCGACATGAGCGAGGGCGGCGAGGAGGTGTTCAAGCAAGGCCTCAGCCTGATCTGGAAGAAGCAGGTGGTGAACCGCATCTACGACAAGGCCAACGAGACGTTGATCTACCTCTCGCATTCCCGCCAGGTGCAGAACGGCTCGGCCAAGATGTCGGTCACGACAGTGCCGCTCTACGGCCAGAACGTGGTGTGGAGCAAGGGCAAGCCGAACTAAGCGGGGTGGGCCTCTTTTGGGCTGATTGGCCCCACGGACAATTGCTCCTGCCTTGCAGGAGCAATTGCTCTGACGTAAAGCCGCCGCATGGACCGTTCCGAAAACCTCGTCCTCAAAGACCCCGAGCCGCGCATCCATCCGACCGCGGAACTCAAGACGTGCAAGCTCGGCCGCTATGCCTCGATCGGCGAACGGGTGGTGCTGCGCGAAGTGAGCGTCGGCGACTTCTCCTATTTCGAGCGCCATTCGGAAGCCATCTACACAACCATCGGCAAATTCTGCTCGATCGCCGCCAACAGCCGTATCAATGCGCTGGAGCATCCGATCGAGCGGCTGACCCAGCACAAGGTCAGCTATCGGCCGAACGAGTATTTTCGCTGGCTGGGCGTCGATGCCGCGTTCCGCGAGCGGCGGCAAGCGAATGCCGTGACCATCGGCCATGATGTCTGGGTCGGCCACGGCGCGGTGATCATGCCTGGCATCACTGTCGGCAACGGCGCTGTCATCGGCGCCAATGCGGTGGTGACGCAGGACGTGCCGTCCTACATGATCGTCGCCGGCGTGCCGGCGAAGCCGCTGCGACCGCGCTTTCCCCCGGCTGTCGCGGCACGGATCGAAGCGCTCGCCTGGTGGGACTGGCCGGTCGAGAAACTCGCCAGGGCGGTTCCCGACATCCAGGCAATGCCGATCGAGGCCTTCCTCGACCGTTGGGAAAATGACGCCGCTTAGAGTCGATCGTCTGTCCGAGTGCTGGTCGGCGCTTTCGGGAAACCCCTTCCGCCATGCGGGGGTGGCGCGGCGGAAGGGGCTGGAGTTAAACCGCCGTGAAGCGGAAGGAGCAGGCTCTTTGCCTGCATGGTTACCATGACACTAAACCGATAAGGTGTGCTTTCGCCAAACACCCTCATTGCGTGCATTCAATTGCGCCAGACGTATTTGTTGCCGGTGGGAACCTGGAACGGTCGTCGGTTGTTTCTCATCGCGGCAGCCATTGAGGGTTCTCGATGATGGAAAAGCTCTTCACCAAGGTCGCCAACTGGGTCGCGCACATAACCGGCCTACCGCTGACCTTTGCCGCCTGCTGCCTGATCGTCGTCGTCTGGGCGATAAGCGGGCCGTTCTTCGGTTTCTCGGACACCTGGCAATTGGTGATCAACACCGGCACGACCATCATCACCTTCCTGATGGTGTTTCTCATCCAGAACACCCAGAACCGCGATGGCGCGGCGATCCAGGCCAAGCTCGATGAACTGATCCGGGTCGGCGAGGGCCACAACCGCTTCATCGGCATCGAGCACCTGACGGAATCCGAGGTCGAGGAAATCCGCGCCAAGTGCGAACGGGCGGCGCGACGGCATGACGAAAAGCTCGCAGCCATGGCCGCGAAGAAGGCCGTGGCGCAAAAGCGGCCTCCGAAGAAGCGCGCCGCCTGAAGCGAAATTCAGTGCTTCAGGAAGGCGGCGAAAGGTTCCTTGTAATCCGGATGCCAGCGCGAAAGAGCCGGGCGGTTTTCGATGATGTCGCCAATGGCCCACGCCATGCGCTTCTCGTCCAGCGGCCGCGCCACTTCATTGTCGGGGCACAGGATGTAGAAGTCACCTCTGACCAGGGATTCCAACATGAAATCAACGACCTGCTCGCCGGTCCAAGCACCGGCTGGCTTTTCCGTGGCACCCTCGGTGAGGCCGGTATAGGTGAAGCCGGGGATGAGCAGATGCGCTGACAGGCGCGCACCAGGCTCGTTGCGCAGCGCATGCGCCAGGCCCTCGGTGAATGTCTTCACGCCGGCCTTGGAGACATTGTAGGCAAGGTTGCCGGGCGGCGTGGTGATGCCTTGCTTGGAGCCGGTGTTGACGATCAGGCCCGGCTTGGCCGATGCCAGCATGCGCGGCGCGAAGGCTTCGACACCATGCACGACACCCCAGAAATTGATGTCGAGCAGCCGCTTCCACGCATCGCGGTTCTCCCAGGGCTTTCCCGGGTTGTCGCCGACGCCGGCATTGTTCATCAGCAGCGAGATCTCGCCGAAGGCGCCAAATGCCCGGTCGGCGAGACGATCGACCTCGTCGGCCTTCGAAACGTCCGACGCAACGGCAAGCACGGCGTCGTCGCCGGCAATGGCCGAGACGGCCCGGGAGGCATCGTCAAGGCGGGTCCCGGCAATGTCCGCGAGCACGATCTTCATGCCCATCAACGCAAGCCGTTTGGCGGCCGCCAGACCAATGCCGCTCGCGGCCCCGGTGATGACGGCGGTGTTGCCGGTGCTAAGCGCGGGCAGGGCGGTCTGGATTTCGGCGTCGGTGATCATGAGCAACGGGTCCTTCTCTCGATGGCGCCGAACTTAGCGCTGGAACAGGCTTGCGCAAGCCTGCGTCGGCACGTGTCCGGGTTGACCGGGCCGGTCGAGGCTGCGCATGCTGTCTCGGTAATGGAGATTTTCTATTGACGGATTGGGTTGCAATTCTGAAGGAACAGACCGCCACCGGCGATCAGATGGGGCGAGAGGTGCCGCAGATGCTGGCCAACCCCGATATCAGCGAAGCCCAGGTGAAGACGCTGTTCTCCGCGTTGGAAAAACAGGCCGAATTCGTCGAGAAACTGCGCATGGCGCTCGAGAAGTTCGGCCATGATTTCTCGATCATCAAGGCAGCCGAACGGCTGGAGGAGCGCTATGCCGACCTTGCCGCTTCGGTGGCGGAAAAGCTGAAGGC
Source organism: Mesorhizobium sp. HAY1-8B (assembly GCF_056868045.1). NCBI lineage: Bacteria > Pseudomonadati > Pseudomonadota > Alphaproteobacteria > Hyphomicrobiales > Phyllobacteriaceae > Mesorhizobium > Mesorhizobium sp. HAY1-8B. The sequence continues at coordinate 5,293,083 of NZ_CP200321.1, read as the reverse complement.
GATGCGCGGCTAGGCATTCCAAGAAAAATGTGCAGCGCTTTCCCTTGGAAATTGCGTCGAAAGATAAAACTACTTCTCCAGGACGCGCGAGAAACGCGTGTCCGGCACAAGCCATACCAGGGCGATCGCAACGTAGAGCGCCACGCTGATCCACCGGTTGAGGAAGGCAAGCGCGATGGTCGCCAGATAGACGGCAAGCGAAATCCTTCCCTTGCGGTCGCTGCCGATTGCCTTGGCGAAGGCGGTATCCGGCCCATGCAGACGGTGCAGGGCGATGACCAGGATGCTGTAGGCGGCCGCGCACATTGCAAGGTCGAAACCATAGACCGCGACCGGAACCGTGGCGAAGTGGTTCTCGCCCATGAAAGCGGTCGTTACCGGCATCAGGGACAACCAGAACAACAGATGCAGGTTTGCCCACAACACGCCACCGTCGACGCGCTGTACGGTGTGGAACATGTTGTGCAGATTGTTCCAGTAGATGCCGACATTGATGAATGAGAGCACGTAGCACAGGAAGATCGGCAACTGCGGTACCAGGGCGGACAAGTCCTCGCCCTCCGGCACCTTGAGGTCCAGCACCATGATGGTGATGATGATGGCCACCACGCCGTCGGTGAATGCCTCGACCCTGCCTTTGCCCATGGAGCCTCCTGCCGCCAGGTTGCCAGTCTAGATGAGCCGAACGGCATCGGGAAAGGGCTCGAGGTCGGTTCTCAGCCGTTTGGCGTCTCAGGCGCCATGTTCGCGCGCCCACGCGGCACCCCAAGCCCGGTGTCCGGCGGCTCGCCGGCGGCCGGCCTGTCCTCGATCATGTGCATGGTGCGCCAGCCGCCGAAGCGGTAATAGGCCGCGGCCAGAACCAGCGAGGTGATCGAGCCGGCCGGAAAACTCCACCACAACGCTTCCTCGCCGATCACGCCGCGCATGAAATAGGCAAAGCCGGTGCGTATGACGAGCACCGAGATCACCAGGATGATCAGCGGCGGCATCACCGCACCGGTGGCGCGCACCGTGGCGAACAGCACGATGGTGATGCCGAACAGGATGAACGACCAGGACGCCACGGTATTGATATGGGCGGCGATATCAATTGCCGCGCTGTCGCTGCTCAGGAACAGGCTGAGGATCGAGCGGTCGAAGAGCCACAGCAGCGCAACGAGAGCGCCGGTCAGGACAAGGTTGAAGCCGACGCCGGACGCGGCGACGCGGCCGATCCGGTCCCAGCGGCCGGCGCCGACATTCTGCGCCGCCATCGAGGAGACCGCGGCACCGATGGCGAGCGCCGGCATCTGGATGTAGGTCCACAGCTGCGCGGCGATGCCGTAGGCGGCGGCGACTTGCGAGCCATAGGAGTTGACGATGCCCATCACCGTGAGTGCCGCCGCCGAAATGACGATCATCTGCAGCCCCATCGGCACACCCTTGAAGACGACAATGCGCAGCAAGGCGGGGTCGGGCCGCAGCAGAGCGAGATTGGCGCCGGCCAGCCGCAGCGGATGCTTGCGCGCATAGAGCACGACAAGGATAGCGATGACACTCACGGTCTGACCGACCAGCGTCGAGGTCGCCGATCCGGCGATGCCGAGTTCGGGGAAGGGGCCGATGCCGCGGATCAGCAGCGGGTTGAGCACGATATCGAGCACGACCGCCAGCGCCATGAAGAAGAAGGGTGTACGCGAATCGCCGGCACCGCGCAGCACGGTCATGACGAAGGACAGAAGGTTCATCATCGGCACGGCGATGAAGATGATGCGCAGATAGGAACGCGCCAGCGGCAAGGCGTCCGCCGGTGTGCCAAGCGTGTTGAGGATGGCGTCCACCCAGATCCAGCCGCATATCGCGAAGACTATGGAAACGAGGAAGAAGAAGGTGGCGCTGGTGCCAACGATGCGGCGCGCCTCGGGCAGGTCGCGGGCACCGACCGACTGCGCCACCAGGATGGTCGCCGCCATGCCGATGCCGAACACCGTGCCCAGGATCAGGAACAGGACGAGGTTGGCGTTGGAGGTGGCCGTCAGGGCCGATTCGCCAAGGAAACGGCCGACCCAGACGGCATTGATCGACCCGTTGAGCGACTGCAGCACGTTGGAGCCCAACACCGGCAAGGCAAACAGCAGCAGCGTGCGCGGGATCGGGCCGCTGGTCAGGTCGCCGGTGCGCCGGCGCGTGGGCATTTTTTCGGTCATGGCTGGAGGTTTATCCCAACTCGGTCCGCGATGATTGCCGATTCAACGGCACAGGTCGATGCGGCGTCGCAAAATTCCGCTTGGCGTGTATCGAGCGGTTCACCGCTTCACGAAACGGCGAACCGCTCGATCTCCCTGTGTGACGCAATTCCAAAGGTGGAAAGCGATATGCGCTCTGCCTGGGAAACCGAACGCGTTTTCCTGGAATTGCTTTGGTCCGATCATGTTCTCAAAGCTCCCGGAATGGGGTATTGATCCTTGGGGCGTGGGGCCCGCATATCCTTATCAGATATGGACAAGCCGGGGGGATCATGTCCGATATTCCGCTGTTTTCCGAGCGCCTGAGCCGGCGCGCGTTTCTTGGTGCGTCCGCTTTGGGTGCGGCCTCCATGGCTCTTTCGGCCTGCACCACGACGGATGTGGCAACGCCGCCGCCGCCGGTGGCCGCGGCGCCACCCGATGCGGCGTTCGGCGATGCCGCAAGCATGTACGCGGCGCGCACCGATGAGGGTTATCAACTGCCGGCAATCCCGGTGGCCAAGCTCGATCCGAAGTTCGTGCGCCAGATCGTGGCCGACCCGACCGGAGAGAAACCCGGCACCATCGTCGTCGATGTCTCCGAGCACTTCCTGTATCTGGTGCGCGATGGCGGCAAGGCCATCCGCTACGGCGTCAGTCTCGGCAAGGCCGGTTTTGGATGGACCGGCAGCGCCGTGGTGCAGGCGAGGAAGAAGTGGCCGGTGTGGACGCCGCCGCCGGAGATGATCCAGCGCCGGCCGGAACTGGCGAAATACAAGGACGGCATGCCGCCCGGCCCGCAGAGCCCGCTGGGCGCCCGCGCCCTCTATCTGTTCCGTGACGGCAAGGACACGATGTACCGGCTGCATGGCACGCCGGAGTGGGATTCCATCGGGAAGAATGCTTCGTCGGGCTGCGTGCGCTTCATGAACCAGGACATCATCGACCTCTACAGCCGCGTCAACGGCCCCGCACAGGTCTTCGTCCGCCCGAACCTGTCGGCCGCCGGCAAGATGATGGCCGTGTCGAGCTGGACGGCCGAGCCGATCGATGCGGGCGTGCCGAAGGACGCGGAGTTCTTGAAGTAGGCGTCCTCACGGCCAGCCGTTCGAGGTCGCTCAGGCGGACGCGCCGGGCGCGCCCGCCCTTTGTATGCGTTACTTCTTGGCGAGGCCGGGAAGCGTGACCTGATAGACCAGGAACATGGTGTCGACATTGGCGCCGTCGTCGGCCTTGTAGGGCGCGCCGACCTGGAAACCGTCCTGGGCGAGGAAGTCGTTGTCATTGGCGACGAACAGGAAATAATCGTCGGGCAGCTTCGGATCGAGCACGCTCGCCAGCGACATCGCTTCCCACTTCTCGGACAGGTTATTGTGGTCGTTCGGGGCGCCATTGTGCAGGCCGAAGCGGCCAAGCTCGACATTGTCGTTGATGTCGATGAACGGGGTCAGCTTGGCCGGCGTCACCGACGGGTCGAGTACGCCCTTGGGGGCGAGCGGCTTGTCCGCGGCGTCGAAAGGACCGCCGGCAATGTCGGTCGCGGCCGAGACATCGACGATGCTGATTTCGCGGTAGAGTGATGTATCGCCCTTCAGGCCCTGGCCGTTGCCGCTGTCGCGCGCCAGCATGAGGAACGCCGTGTCCGACAACGCCACGATCTCGCTTTGGGCGGCGACCTTGGTCTTGCCCTTGGCGTCCTTGAACACAGGCAGCGGCACGACATATTCGTGCGCCAGCTTGAGATGGGCGAGATCGGAGGCGTCATAGACCAGCGCCCGTGTGTTCTGCCGGGTCGAAGGTGAATCGCCGCCGTCCTGCCTGGTCGCCGACTGCAGCACGGCGATCAGGAACTTGCCGTCCGGCGTCATCGCCATGCCTTCCAGGCCCTGGTTGTTCTGGCGGCCGGTATCGGGATCCTTCGGATCGGGTTCGGCGGCACCTGGACCGGGATTGTCAGAAGAGAAGTTCGGCGCGCCCTTGCGCATCGGCACCAGCGCCGCCGGCGGTTGGGTCGCCGACATCAGACGGCCTTGCGCGGAGAACCGGTAGATATTCGGGCCATATTCATCGGAGATGAACATCGAACCGTCGGGCAGCCGCACGATCGCCTCGTTGTCTAGGGCGAGCTTGCCGTTCGTGGCGGCGGGCAGGATCGGCATGTCGCCAGCCGCGGCACGCACATCCGACAGCGGATCGAGGCCGCTGGCATCAGTGCCCTTGTCGTCGGTGAGCAGCAAGGTGTCGGCAAGCGTTGCCTTCACGCCTGTCTGCTCCTGGCCAGCGGCACCCGGTGCTGTCGGCGTGAATTCGATGTCGATGGTGTTGAGGCGCGGCCGGTAGTCGGTGGTGCCGGCGACATTGTAACCGCGATCCGGCAGCAACCAGAGCGAACCCTTGTAGGTGCCCGCGTCATGCGTCCAGCCGGCGGCGTCGATCGACATGCCGGAGCCTGAGCCGAACGTCTCGCCGAACTTGTCGCGCTGTGCCGCCGGGACGCGACCGACGCCAACCAGGCCCTTGTTGACAAAGCTGGTGGCGCCGACGGTCGCGGTGCTGTCGGCGAGCGCCGGCGTCAAGGCGGTGAACAAGGCCAGCGCGACGCCGAGCGAGACGGTTCGGTGCAGGTGTTTCATGGATAGTCCTCTTGGTGACGGATGTGCCGGAGCGGCCGAAGAACGAAAAAGCTCAAGGAGGCGGCACATCGATGATGCCGCGCGCCGTCCCCCCGAAAGCGGTCTACGGCGCGAACATGATGCTTGCGTGACAGCGCGACACGTATGCCCGCCGGCGTGTTCATTGCCCTGTGAGGACATGCGCTCGAGGCGAGAATTTGATCACTGCCGCATCCATTTGGGTAGGCAAGCGCAGTACTAGACACTTATGTACAGCGCGTATATGGTGCGGCTTCTGACGGACCGGGAGGAAAGCCTTGAAGCCGCATTATCGCGCAGTGGTCATCGGGGGTGGGGTGGTCGGCGCCTCGGTGCTCTACCATCTGACGCGATTCGGCTGGTCCGATGTGGCGCTGATCGAGCGCGCCGAATTGACGGCCGGTTCGACCTGGCATGCGGCGGCCGGATTTCATGCGCTCAATGCCGATCCCAACGTCGCGGCGCTGCAGGATTACACCATCAATCTCTATCGCGAGATCGAAGCCGAGTCCGGCCAGGACATCGGCCTGCACATGACCGGCGGCGTCAATATCGCCAGCGACCCCCAGCGCTGGGAGTGGCTGAAATCGGCCTGGGCGGTGTTCCAGTCGGTCGGCATCGAAAGCGCGCGGCTGGTGACCCCGGAAGAGATCAAGGCGATCTGCCCGATCGTCGACGTCGCCGGCGTACTCGGCGGCCTGCATGATTCCAACGAAGGCCATCTCGACCCCTACGGCACAACACATGCTTATGCGGGCGCCGCGAAGAAGCGCGGTGCCGAGGTGATCCTGCGCAACCGTGTCGTCGAGTTGAAGTCTCGCGCGGACGGCCACTGGGACGTCGTCACCGAACAGGGCACAATTGTCGCCGAGCATGTCGTCAATGCCGGCGGGCTGTGGGCCAAGCAGCTCGGCCGCATGGCCGGCGTCGACCTACCGGTGACGCCGATGGAGCACCACTATTTCATCACCGAGGACATTCCCGAGATCGCGGCACTGGACCGGGAAATCGGCATCGCCGTCGACCTCGACGGCTTTTCCTACCTGCGGCAAGAGCGCAAGGGCGTGCTGCTCGGCGTCTATGAGCAGAACCCGAAGCATTGGAACATGGACGGCGCGCCTTGGGATTACGGGATCGAGTTGATCCCGGAAGACATCGACCGCATCAGCCCGGAACTCGCCAAGGCGCATGAGCGCTTTCCCTGTCTGGCGAGCGCCGGCATCCGCAAATGGGTCAACGGCGCCTTCACCTTCACGCCGGACGGCAACCCGATCGTCGGACCGGTGCGTGGCCTGAAGAACTACTGGGTCGCCTGCGGCGTCATGGCGGGCTTCAGCCAAGGCGGGGGCGTCGGCAAATCGCTGGCCGAATGGATGATCTACGGCGAGCCGCAGGCCGACATTTTCGGCATGGACATTGCCCGCTACGGGGCCTTCGCCGCCAATCGCGAATATCTGAAGCAAACGACGCGGCAGTTCTATTCGCGCCGTTTCGTCATGACCTTTCCCAATGAGCGCCTGCCAGCCGGCAGGCCGCTGAAACGCTCTGGCGCCTATGACGGCATGAGTGCCGCGGGTTGCGAATGGACGGCATCGTGGGGGCTGGAAATCCCGGCCTATTTCGCGCCGATGGGTTTTCGCGAGAACACCACGCTCAAGCGCTCCAACGCCTTCGACATCGTCGGCGACGAGGCGCTGCAAGTCCGGCGTGCCGCCGGCCTCGTCGATATCTCGGCCTATTCACGCTATGCGGTGTCCGGCGCGGATGCGGAGGCATGGCTCGACCGGCTGCTGGCCTGCAAGCTGCCGACGGCGGGACAGGCGCGGCTGGCGCCGATGCTCGGGCCGGACGGACGGCTGAAGGGCGACCTCACCGTGATCAATTGGGGCAGCAGTGACTATTGGCTGATGGGTTCCTACTATCTCAGGGAATTCCACATGCGCTGGTTCGAGAGCCAGGCAGCAGAGGGCGCCGCGGTCACCGACATTTCCGACGCGACGGGCGGTTTCCTGCTGACCGGGCCGAATGCGCGGAAAATCCTGGAGCGTACAACACATCAGGACGTCTCCGTCGCCGCACTGCCGTTCATGGCGTGCGGCGCGTTCGACATCGGCATGGTGCGGGCGCGGGTTGCCCGCCTCTCTATCGCCGGCGAGCTCGGCTTCGAGATCAGTTGCCCGGTTACCATGCATGCCACGCTGCGTGACACGCTGCTCGCGGCAGGCGAGGATCTTGGTCTCGCCGAGGTCGGCTACTACGCGCTCAATGCGCTCAGGCTGGAGAAGAGCTTCGGCATCTGGTCGCGTGAATTCACGCAGGGCTACACGCCAGGCCAGACCGGCCTCGACCGCTTCATCGCCTTCGACAAGGGCGATTTCGTCGGTCGCGAGGCGGCGCTGAAGGCGCGCGAAGCCGGTGCCGTCCAGCGGATTGTGACGCTGGAGATCGATGCGCTCGATGCCGACGCCAGCGGCTTCGAGCCGGTCTGGCACGGCGGCCGGCGCGTCGGCTTCGTCACTTCGGGCGGTTTTGGCTACACGATCGGCAAGAGCGTCGCGCTGGCGTTGGTCGACGACGATTTTGCCGAGGAGGGGACGGCGCTTTCGGTGCACATTGTCGGCGTCGAACGGCCGGCACGGATCATCGCGGCCTCGCCCTACGATCCCTCGGGCAAGGCGATGCGGCAATGAGGAGGATTTTCGATGGTCGATGACGCGGCACGAGACAGCAGGCGCGAACGCCGGCGCGGACGCACGGGCGAAGCCGGCAGCGAAAGCAGCCGCCGACCCAATTACCGGTCGCTGAAGAACCCGTTCCTGCCGCAACCGATCTTTTCCGACGACCAGGTCGCCGCCATCCACGACACGGCGCTGCGGGTGCTGGAAGAGCTCGGCATCAAGGTGCTGCTGCCGCAGGCACGAGAGCTTTTTGCCAGCGCCGGCGCCCTGGTCGACCCGGACACCGACATGGTGCGCATCGGCCGCGACATGGTGGCGGCGGCACTCGCCTCGGCGCCGAAATCGATCCAAGCGCAAGCCGGCGACCGTTCCCGCGATCTGACGCTGGAACTCGGATCGATGACCTTCCTGGCCGGATGCGGGGCGCCGAACGTCACCGATCTCGAACGTGGCCGCCGGCCGGGTACGCTGGCCGATTTCGAGGATTTGCTGCGGCTGGTGCAGCATTTCGACGTGCTGCATATGCTTGGCCCCTGCATCGAGCCGCAGGATGTCGACAACCGCCTTCGCCACTATGCCGTCAACCGCGCGCAACTGACGCTGTCCGACAAGTTTCCGTTCGTCTTCGCGCGCGGCACGCCGCAGGTCGAGGACGGGTTCGAGATGATCCGGTTGGCGCGCGGCCTGTCGCCGGACGAATTCCTGGCGAACGCGCATTGCTACACCGTCATCAACACCAACTCGCCTCGCCAGCTCGACATTCCGATGGCGCAAGGCATCATCGATTTCGCAAGAGCCGGCCAGGTTTCCGTCATCACGCCGTTCTGCCTGGCGGGTGCGATGGCGCCGATCACGGTCGCCGGCGCGCTGGCGCTGCAGCATGCCGAGGCGCTGGCGGGCCTGACGCTGGCGCAGATCGTACGGCCCGGTGCGCCGGTCGTCTACGGTTCCTTCTCCTCCAATGTCGACATGAAATCCGGAGCGCCGGCCTTCGGCACGCCGGAGCATGTCAAGGCGACGCTGGGCGCCGGCCAATTGGCGCGCTTCACTGGACTGCCCTGGCGGTCGGGCGGCGGCAGTGCGGCCAACATTTCGGATGCGCAGGCAGCGCACGAAACGCAGTTCGCCCTGTGGGGCTCGGTGCTGGCCGGGGCGACGATGTGCATCCATGCCGCCGGCTGGCTGGAAGGCGGCCTGAGTGTCTCTTTCGAGAAGATGATCACCGATATCGAGGCGCTGCAGACGGTCGCGGAACTCTGCGCCGCGACGCCCGGCGACGATGATTCGATCGGCTTCGAGGCGATCGCCGAAGTGCAGCCTGGCGGGCATTTCTTCTCGGCCGGCCACACGATGGCGCGCTACCGCACCGCATTCTATGAGCCACTGGTGGCCGACTGGTCGAATTTCGGCAACTGGACGCAAAGCGGATCAAAGACCGCCAGCGAGCGCGCCACCAGTGTCTGGCGGCGCGCGGTTGCCGATTTCGAGCCACCCGCATCGGCTGCCGCCACATCGGGCGTGCTCGACGAATTCATCGCGCGGCGCACCGAAGAGGGCGGAGCCGCACCGGTTTCGTGAGCGGCGAGTAAGCCCCAAGACGCGTGATGCCTGCGGGAACTTTTCGGTGGATCGGTTCCCGCCATTGGCAATTGGCGCGTCCCGTGCAGAGATGAGCGATGCTCGAAGCCTTCATCGCAATGGTGATCTTCCTGTGCCTGGCGGCGTCGGCGTTCGCCAGCATGGCGATCTGGCCGAGATTGCCGGCCAGACATCGTGATGACGACACGAACGCGGTGGTTCGGCTCGCCGCCAATCTGTTCGGGGTCATGACCTCACTGATGCTCGGCCTGATGATCAACTCGGCCAAGAACACCTTCGAATCGATCGATCACAATGTGCACGCCTATGCGACGGAGCTGATCCTGCTCGACAGGACACTGCGGCTGTATGGCCCGGAAACCGACGCGGTGCGCCAACCGTTGGTCGCCTATATGCAAAGGGTGGTAGACACCTCGTCACAAGACAGCGAGACGACTATCGCCGCCAATCAGCTTTCCGAACGTCTGCTGACGGAGATTGGCGTGCGGCTGAATGGGCTGACCCCTCCCGACGCTGTACACGGTTCCCTTCTGCAGGACGGACGCCAGCGCCTGCAGAAGGTGCTGGAACTGCGCTGGATTCTGGTCGAGCAGTCGGAGGGCACGATTCCCTGGCCGTTGATCGCCATGCTGGTTACCTGGCTGGCGCTGATCTTCGCCAGTTTCGGGTTCAGGGCACCGAAGAATACAATCACCGCAGGAACCCTCATGGTGTCGGCCGCGCTGATTGCCGGGGCGATCTACCTGATCCTCGACATGGATGTGCCGTTCTCCGGCCCGATCCAGATTTCGTCGGCGCCGCTGGAAAGGGCATTGGCGGAATTGCAGCGATGATGCGGAACCGGCGGCATTCCCAGGCATTCATGGGAATGAACCATCGGAGGACGACATGGGTTTCGACCAGTATCACGAACCTCCTGAAGAACTATCGCAGAAGGTGCGGACCTTTGCCCGCATGATCACCTCGCTGATCGAGGAGGCGGAAGCCATCGGCTGGTACGAACAGCGCATTTCGGTGGAAAAGGATCCTCAGGCCCGCGCGATCATGAAGAACGCGCAGGGCGAGGAGTTCAAACATTTCGGCATGGATCTGGAATTCCTGCTGCGCCAGAAGCAGGACTGGCGGGCGGAACTGAAGGAAATCCTGTTCACGACGGGCGACATCGTCAAGGCCGGCGAGCGGGGCGAGAAGAAGGTGGATTGACCGGTAGCTCTACCGATTTCCGGCACTTTCACGAAGATGCCCAACTCGCCCGATGGCAGGTGACGGCTATCACCTGCCGGTGCTGGCGTTGGTGTTCGTCGGCGGCACCCCGACCTGGGGCGGCATCGGCACGGTTGCCGGCGGCGCGATCGGCGCGGTCACAGTGTCGTTCATCCAGACCGGCGTGGTGGCGGTGGGCCTGAGCGGCTTCTACGTGCAGTTGTTCAACGGGTTGATCATCCTGTCGCTGCTCGGCCACAAATGGAACCAGGCGGGGTGCAGGCGAGGGCAAGGGATTTTGCCCCGGGGGGCGCGGCCGTAAAAGCGAACGCTGCGGGCAGGCGGTTGCTAAGACCTTGATGACCAATCCGTCGAGCGCGCTTCCAGTTACAAAAGATATTCATCAGCCAATCATACGGGGCTGGTAGAAAGTCACTGTATGCGGCATTCTAAGTTATGCCGATTGCATTACCAGATACAAAAATTCTGTGGGGACGAGCAGGTGGGAAGTGCTCAAATCCGAAGTGCCGCGCTGACTTGACTAAAGTAGTGGACGGTGTGCCAACTTTTCATATTGGGGAAATGGCGCACGTTATTGCGCACAGCGCCGATGGTCCTCGTGGTCAAGCTGGAGGCGGACTCGACACGTATGAAAACCTGGTTTTACTGTGTCCAAACTGTCACACCGCCGTTGACAAGGCTCCGGCTGCATATTCGGAAGATTTGCTACGAGGATGGAAAAATGGGCGAGAAGAAGAAGTCAAACAAGCGGGATGCAATGTTCGATTTGAAAATTTTGACGAACTAAGAAACTATATTGGTCTGCTATTGGCGGAAAATCACGGAATTTTCTCGGAAGTTGGCCCGAGTTCGCCGATAGCGAACGAAGATCCTGGTTCCGATGCTGTTGAAATTTGGAGTGCTCGTAAATTAGATACAATTTTACCAAACAATATAAAGATCATGAACGCTATTGCGGGTAATATTTCGTTGTTGTGCAAGGAAGACGCGATCGCGTTCCTCGCTTTCAAGAAGCACGCCTTAGCCTATGAGCAGCAGCAGTTTGGTCGTACGGAGTTTTATCCAAAATTCCCAAGCATCTTTTCTGAAAGATTTGGCTATGAGTGATTCCGTCAACCCTTGGAGTATACCCTTCTCAAGGACGTCATTTCTGCAAAAAATTCTTTCAAACCATGATAACGTAAAGAATTTGCGGAGAGAAAAAGATATCCTTTTTCTATTTGATCGAAAGCAACAGGGAGACCAAATGCGCCTACTCGGCGGCGACGACTATGCATTCAGCCTTGCATTGGTCATGCGTGCCTTGCAAGATTTTGGGCCGCTTCAATATATTTGTGTAGGGGGCTCTTGGAATGGCTATTCGAATCAGGCGAAAGATTATTGCAGGGAAAATCATATCGGACTCTACAACTCTACCGAGCTGGCCGGAGGAATTTGGGCTACTAAATATTGGGATTATGCAAAGAAAGATAAAGACGGTAATCGATACTATAGCACTAAATCTTGACGTTATATCAGTCTATGGTTTTGGATCATTCTTTCGTGGCGAATTATTTGATGACGTAGATATGCTTTTTACTACTGAAATTTCAGACGAAAGGCTGCCGGATTTGCATCGGGCTCTTTGTGGGTATTTAAGTGGATTGTCTCTTTCGATCGACTGTCGTGTTGATTTCACGCTTTTAACTCTCGACGAATTCTCGGGCGCGCCGCTTAGAGATCACGCCGAGTTGGTGAAGCTGATCTAGGATCGCCACAGGCGAGCAGCTCACACCGCCGCGACGAACCCGTCCAGCACGCGTTTCTGCCCTGCCTTGTCGAAGTCGATGGTCAGCTTGTTGCCTTCGATGGCCGAGATATTGCCGTTGCCGAATTTCTGGTGGAAGACGCGGTCGCCGACGCTGAAGGCGGACGGCGTGTCGGAGACGGATTTGGCGACCAGTTCGCCATCGATGGTGCGGCCCTTCACGCTCGTGCGGCCGGCGCCGTAGCCGCTGTCGGTCTCGCCATAGCCGATACGCTCGACCTGGTGGCCGGAGCGCGAGCCCCAGTTGCGGTCGGTCGCTTCGGTGCGGTTGGCCTGTGCGCGCTGCCAGCCGGGCGTCGAATAGGTGTTAGAGAAGGCGCCGGATTTCTCCGCGCCGCCATTGTTGGCGCCAACATTGTCGAAACGCGACGCGCCATAAGGGTTCTGGCGGCCACCACGACCGGAAGCGAATGAGCCGCCGCCGTAGGAATTGCCATAGCCGCCATAGCTGTTGCCGCTTTCCGCGACCTCGACATGGGCCTCCGGCAGCTCCTCCAGGAAGCGCGACGGGATGGTCGATTGCCAGAGCCCGTGGATGAGGCGGTTGGAGACGAACCAGATATGCAGGTTCTTCTTGGCCCGGGTGAGGCCGACATAGGCCAGCCGGCGCTCTTCCTCCAGACCGGAGCGGCCGCCTTCATCGAGCGCGCGCTGGTGGGGAAAGAGGCCTTCCTCCCAGCCAGGGAGAAAAACCGTCTCGAATTCGAGGCCCTTGGCCGAATGCAGCGTCATGATCGAGACAGCGTCCTGCCCGGCATTCTGCTCGGCATCCATGACCAGCGCCACGTGTTCGAGGAAGGAGCGCAGCGACTCGTACTCCTCCATCGAGCGGATCAGTTCCTTGAGATTCTCCAGCCGCCCCGGCGCTTCGGCCGAGCGGTCGTTCTTCCACATGTCGGTGTAGCCGCTCTCTTCGAGAATGGTCTCGGCGAGCTCGGTGTGCGGCGTGGTTTCCAGCGCCTTTGCCCAGCGTTCGAAATTGGCGGCCACTTCGCGCAATGCGGCGCGCGGCTTCGGCTTCAACTCGTCGCTTTCGGCGAGATTGCCGGCGGCCTCCAGCATCGGAATGCGCAGCGCACGCGCCGTGTCGTGGATCTGGCGGATGGTGGCTTCGCCCAGGCCCCGCTTCGGCACATTGACGATGCGCTCGAAGGCGAGGTCGTCGCCGCCGTTGGCGACGACGCGGAAGAAGGCCAGCGCGTCGCGAATTTCCATGCGCTCGTAGAAGCGCGGGCCGCCGATGACGCGGTAGTTGAGGCCGAGCGTGATGAAGCGGTCCTCGAAGGCGCGCATCTGGAAGGACGCGCGCACAAGGATCGCCATGTCGTTCAGATTATGCTTCTCGCGCTGATAGGCCTCGATGGTCTCGCCGATGGCGCGGGCTTCCTCCTCGGAATCCCACGCGGCGTGGACATTGACCTTGCCGTCCTCGGGGTCGTTGCGGTCGGTGAACAGCGTCTTGCCGAAACGGCCCTCATTGTAGGCGATGAGATGCGAAGCCGCGCCAAGGATATGCGCGGTCGAGCGGTAGTTGCGCTCCAACCTTATGATGGTGGCGCCCGGGAAATCCTTGTCGAAGCGCAGGATGTTGTCGACCTCGGCGCCGCGCCAGCCATAGATCGACTGATCGTCGTCGCCGACGCAACAGATGTTGACTTTGTTATCGCTCACGGGCCGTTCCGCGCCTGCCGGCGCGGGCCCTCCGCGGGGGCCTCGCAACGGCTCGGACGCCCGGTCGGGCTTGCGGCCTTCGGCCGATCGCAGATCCGTCGACGTTGATCCGCGCCCGCTGTCCGGCCGCTGTGCCAAAAGGCGCAGCCACATGTACTGGGCGGTGTTGGTGTCCTGGTATTCGTCGACGAGGATGTATTTGAAGCGCCGGTGGTAGTCCTTCAGCACATCCGGATTGGCGCGGAAGATGCGGATCGGGTGGCAGAGCAGGTCGCCGAAGTCGCAGGCATTGAGCGTCTGCAGGCGCTCCTGATAGGCCTTGTACAGTTCGCGGCCCTTGCCATTGGCGAAGCTGCGCGCGTCGCCCTCGGCGATATCGGCCGGTCCTTGGCCCTTGTTCTTCCAGCCGTCGATCATCTGCGCGAACTGCTTGGCCGGCCAGCGCTTGTCGTCGAGTCCCTCGGCCTGGATCAGCTGCTTGATCAGCCGCACGACATCGTCGGTGTCGAGGATGGTGAAGTCGGAACGCAGACCGGCGAGCTCGGCATGGCGGCGCAGCAGCTTCACGCCGATCGAGTGGAAGGTGCCCAGCCACGGCATGCCCTCGACATTTCCTTCGCCGATCAGGATGCCGATGCGCTGTTTCATCTCGCGCGCGGCCTTGTTGGTGAAGGTCACGGCCAGAATCTGCGAGGGGAAGGCTTTTCCCGTGGCGAGAATATGGGCGATGCGGGTGGTGAGCACGCGCGTCTTGCCGGTGCCGGCGCCGGCCAGCACCAGAACAGGACCCTCGGTGGTCTCCACCGCCAGCCTTTGTTCCGGATTCAGCCCCCGGAGATAGTCCGGCGCATTGTTGTGGCCGCCGCGGGCAGCCATGGCGCGCGCGGCAATGCCCGACGGGGCCGTGGGCCGCGCATTGGGTTCGTCGAAAAAGGGCATGTCTTCGGAAAAGCCGGACATCGCCCCCGAATGTAGTGATTCGGTTGGGAAAGACCAGAACTGTCTACGTTTTGTTCCCGGTAAAGTGGCTTATCCGGTCACCTTGGCACGCATGACGCTCAGCCCGCCGCGCATTTGCAGCCGGACCGAGCGCTGCCTTTCGGCTCGTGGCCCAAGCTTGACAGGCGAGGCGGGCGGGAGAAAGTTGTGTACCGGGCAGGAACGCAATGCCGGGTTGCCCATGGCCGCGCGAGGCGCGCAACAGTCGAAGGAGTATCATCTTGGCTGTCACCATCACCTCCCTTGTTCTCTTTCTTCTCGGTCTGGCGCTTGGCGCTGGCGGCATCTGGTTGGCCTCGCTGGGCGGCAGCTGGTACTACATCATATCGGGTCTCGCGTTCCTGATCACCGCCTGGCTGTTCTACCGGCGCCGCTCCACCGCGCTGTGGCTCTACGCGGCGATCGTGCTCGGCACTCTGGCCTGGGCGGTCTGGGAAACCGGCTTCGACTGGTGGGAACTCGGCCCGCGCGGCGGCATCATCGTGCTGGTGGCGCTATGGCTGCTGACGCCGTGGGCGCGGCGGGGCCTTGCCGGTCCTGACGGGCGGGCGCCGCTGATCCTGGCCGTGCTGGCCTCGCTGGCGGTGGCCGGCTATTCGATGACCACGGACCCGAAGGACATCGCCGGCGCGCTCGACACCGACAAGGTGACCCCAAACGCCAATCTGGGCAACGATGTGCCGGCCGGCGAATGGCATTTCTACGGGCGCACGCAATTCGGCCAGCGCTATTCGCCGCTTGACCAGATCACGCCCGACAATGTCGCCAATCTGCAGCCGGCCTGGACCTATCGCACCGGCGACGTGAAGGGGCCGGACGATGTCGGCGAGACCACCTATCAGGTGACGCCGCTCAAGGTCGGCGACACGCTCTACATCTGCACGCCGCACAATTTCGCCATCGCGGTCGACGCCGCGACCGGCAAGGAAAAATGGCGCTACGACCCCAAGATCAAGCTCGACAAGGACCGCCAGCACCAGACCTGCCGCGGCGTGTCCTACTATGCCGATGCCGCTGGCGCCGCCGGCCAGCCCTGCGCGACCCGCGTCTACCTGCCGACCTCGGATGCCCGGCTGATCGCGCTCGATGCCGCCAACGGCCAGGTCTGTCCAGCCTTCGCCGAGGCCGGCACGCTCAATCTCTTGACCAACATGCCATACCCGAAATCGGGCTACTACTATTCGACCTCGGCGCCGCTGATTGCCGGCGGCAAGATCATCGTCGGCGGCGCGGTCAACGACAATTATTCGACGCAGGAGCCGTCGGGCGTTATCCGCGCCTATGATGCGGGCACAGGCAAGCTGCTGTGGAACTGGGATTCAGGCAATCCGGACGAGACGACGCCGCTGCCGGCCGGCCAGACCTACACCGCCAACTCGCCCAACATGTGGTCGACGCCGAGCGCCGACGAGAAGCTTGGCCTGCTTTACGTGCCGCTCGGCAACCAGACGCCGGACCAGCTCGGCGCCGGACGCAGCGCCAATGTCGAGAAGTTCTCCTCCTCGATCACCGCGCTCGATCTCAATACCGGGCAGTTGAAATGGGTGCGGCAGACCGTGCACCACGACCTCTGGGACATGGACGTGCCGGCGCAGCCGAGCCTGATCGACATCACCAAGGCCGACGGCACGATCGTGCCCGCGCTGGTCGGGCCGACCAAGCAGGGCGACCTCTATGTGCTCGACCGGCGCACCGGCGAGCCGGTGATCGCGGTCAAGGAAGTGCCGGCGCCCGGCGGCGCCATCGAGGGCGACCATGCGTCGCCGACGCAGCCTTCGTCCGATCTCTCCTTCAACCCGAAGCCGCTGACCGAAGCCGACATGTGGGGCATCACCATGTTCGACCAGCTGGCTTGCCGAATCGAATTTCAGGGCCTGCGTTACGAAGGCCGCTATACGCCGCCTTCCGTACAGGGCTCGCTGATCTATCCCGGCAATTTCGGCACCTTCAACTGGGGCGGCGTCGCGGTCGATCCGGTTCGGCAGGTAATGTTCGGCATGCCGACCTATCTGGCGTTCAAGTCGCGACTCATCCCGCGCGACCAGGTGCCGCCACCGGATGGAGGGCGCGGCAGCGAACAGGGCTTGAACCGCAACGAGGGCGCACCCTATGCGGTGGTGATGGGACCGTTCCTGTCGCCGCTCGGCATTCCCTGCCAGGCGCCGCCCTGGGGATATGTCGCCGGCGTCGATCTGAGAACCGGCACAATCGCCTACAAGCACCGCAACGGCACCGTCTATGACATGACGCCGCTGCCGTTGCCGCTGAAGGTCGGGGTGCCCGGCATTGGCGGGCCGATGATCACAGCCGGTGGTGTCGCTTTCCTGGGGGCCGCGGTCGACGATTATCTGCGCGCCTACGACCTGACGTCGGGCAAGCAGCTCTGGCGGGCGCGGCTGCCGGCCGGCGGGCAATCGACGCCGATGACCTATACGGTCGCCGACGGACGCCAGTTCGTGGTCATCGTTGCCGGCGGCCACGGCTCGGTCGGCACCAAGCCGGGGGATTATGTGATGGCTTACGCGCTGCCCAAGTAGACGGGGTTGCCTGGAGGCAAGCTCGGCGAATTGACGGTCAGCCGAGCCCGAGATGGCTCTTCAGGCTGGGCACCGAGCCCAGCACCTGGTTGGTCAGATCGGGGCCGGCAGCGGTTTCGGCCTGCTGGACCAGTGTGGCGCCAGCCTTCTGGATCTGCGCCAGATCGAGGCCGGATGCCTTGAGGGCGGCGAGGCCGTTGACCAGCGCGCCCGCTTTCTCGCCGAGAACGCCGCCAAGCGCGCCTTGCAGCGAGGACAGGAAGCCGCCACCGCCGCCGGCGGGGGCGGCGGCCATGACGTCATATTTCTGCGCCAGTGCATCGGCGCCCGGAATCTTGGCGAAGAAGGATGAGGCGCTGGTGCCTTCCGCCTCGTGCTCGAGCACCGAGAAGATGGTGCCGACGACCTTTTCCGTCGTTGCCTGGTCAAGGCCGGCCTTCTGCGAAACGGTGTTCACGATATCCTGTACGTCCATGACTTCACCTCAACCTTGGGTTTTCGTGTCTGCCGGGTGGCGCTGGCGGCCGCGGACCTTGACCATGGACTTCCGGCTCGCCGCTACAACGGCCGCGCGCATCGTCAGGATCGCGGCTGCGGCAACGATAAAGGCGGTTGCCAGGATCGGCGAGGGCATGGTCATCGGCGGCTTCCTTTCAGCTCGGGCCTTTCAGGACCGTGGCCGCGCCATGGGGCGGCCGTATGGTCAGTTTCCCCTACTATTGTGGCAGCGCCATCAAGATTTGTCGCCGATGACCAAATTGTGATGATGCCAGATTGGGATGATGTTGCCTCGGCTCGCCGGGAGAGATGGGGTGTCTCACCGGGCCGTGACTGGACGATGCAAGGCTCGCCCCTATCTTGCGAACGGCAGACATCGCATCGAGATAGCGAGATCGAGGAGTGCGCCGATGACCAAATCCACCGCCACCGACCAACCCGCCATCACCCAGGCGATGATCGACGCCTATGACGAATACACGCATCTGACGCTCGACCGCCGGCACTTCATGGAACAACTGACCAGGCTTGCCGGATCGGGTGCCGCGGCGGTCGCGATCGTGCCGATGCTGGCGGCGAACTCCGCCCAGGCGGCAATCGTTGCCGACAACGATCCACGGGTGAAAGGCGAGGAGATCAGCTATCCCGGCAACGGGGGCGATATGAAGGGCTATCTGGTCAAACCGGCAAACCAGGCCGGCAAACTCGGCACCGTCATCGTCATCCATGAAAACAGGGGGCTCAACCCGCATATACGCGACGTGGCCCGGCGCGTGGCGCTGGAGGGGTTCGTGGCGCTGGCGCCGGACTTCCTGTCGCCGCTTGGCGGCACCCCCGCCGATGAGGACAAGGCGCGTGACATGTTCGCGAAGCTCGACCCGGCGCAGACGGTCGCCAATGGCGTGGCGACCGTCGCTTTCCTGAAGGACGACAAGGACGGCAATGGCAAGGTCGGCGCCATCGGCTTCTGCTGGGGCGGCGGCACGGCCAACATGCTGGCCGTCAATGCGCCGGATCTCGCGGCGAGCGTGGCCTATTACGGTATGCAGCCGAAGGCCGCCGATGTTTCGAAGATCAAGGCCGCACTGATGCTGCACTATGCCGGCCTCGACGATCGCACCAATGCCGGCATCGACGCCTTCCAGAAGGAGCTCGATGCCGCGCATGTCGAATACACGGTCTATGTCTATGAAGGCGCCAACCATGCCTTCAACAACGATACCTCGGCTGCGCGTTACGACAAGAAGGCAGCCGATCTCGCCTGGGGCAGGACGATCGCCTTCCTGAAACAGAAGCTGGCGTAGGACGTCAGGCCGCTGGCGCCCAGACCGCCGCGAAGGCCGGCGACAGGGTGAAGCCGGCTGGACGTGTCGAAACCGGAGGCGGGCGGCGCACGCCCTCCTGCAGGTACCGCAACGCCGACGTCAGCCCGTTCATCGTATAGGGCTTGGCGATGACACCGATCGCACCGGCGAAATGCTCGGGAATGCGCTTCGGATTGGCGGTCATGAACACCACCATCGAGCTCTTCTTCTGGCCGATATATTCGGCCACCTCGACACCAGTCGGACCATCGGTGAGATGGATGTCGACAAAGGCGATGTCGGCATCCGTGGACTCGACCATGCTTTTTGCTTCCGCCGAAGACGTCGCCCAGCCGACGACGCTATGGCCGGCTTCCTCGACAAGGCTTTCCAGCTCCATCGCCAACAGCGCTTCATCCTCGACGATCAGGACCTTGAGTGGTTCAGTCATGAGAGAGTCCCTTTTGCTGCGGTTCGTTTGGCATCGAGATCACGACCTTGGTGCCGGGGCCGGCGTCACGCCATTCGATATCGGCGTGCAACTGGCGGGCGAGCGATTTGATCAGCCGCATGCCAAAAGAGGCATCGCCATTGGCTTCGGCCATGCCGACGCCATCGTCTGATACCTCGATGTTGAAGTGGCCGTCGGGCTGGCTCATCTTGACGCCGATGCGCCCCGCGGTGGTCCCGTCGGGTCCCTCCTTGAAAGCATGCTTCAAGGCATTGGTGACGAGTTCATTGACCATCAGCGCGACAGGCGTCGCCTTCTCTGCCGAAATCACAATGGGTTCGAGCTCAAGGTTCGACTTGATTCCGGATCGCCCCGACGCCGTCAGAAGATCCGTCACCAGGTCCTTGGCGAAATCCGAGACGTCGAACCGGCTGACATCCTTCGACTGGTAGAGCCGGCGATGCACGGTGCTGAGCGCCTCGATGCGCTCCAGCATGGTGGTCAACGAATGCCTGGTCGCTTCATCCTTTATGGTCCGGCGCTGCATGATGATGAGCGATGAGATCATCTGCAGATTGTTTTTCACCCGGTGATCGACCTCGTGCAGCAGGGTGGTCTGTGCCTCCAGTGCTGCTTCCAGTTCGGCGGTGCGTTCCTTCACCGCCTTCTCGAAGCGATCCTTGTCGGCCGTGATGCGATGCTCCGAGCGCTTGCGGTCCGAGACGTCGAGTTGCGAGGCGAAAAAGAACTGCACTTCGCCCTTGTCGTTGGAGACAGGGCTGATGTAGAGCGCGTTCCAAAAGGTCGAACCATCCTTGCGATAGTTCAGGATGTCGACGCTGACATCGGCGTTGTCTTCGATCGCCGTGCGGATTTGCCCGACGGCGGCCTTGTCGGTTTTCGGCCCCTGCAGGAAGCGGCAGTTCTTGCCCAGCACCTCCTGGCGCTCATAGCCGGTCAGCCGCAGGAAGGCGTCATTGGCAAAGACGATCGGGTTATCAGGCCGCCGAGGATCAGTGATGATCATCGACATGCGGGTGGCGCGGATGGCCGCCGCGAACGGGTCGCCCTTGCCATGCTCGACATGAAGGTCATCCGTCATGTGCCAAGCGTCGGCAGGCTCCCTGGTCCGTTTCCAGTCCATGGTGTCACTCCAAGCCGTTTTCGTAGGGGACAACGGCTCAAGGGCGAAATTGGTTCAATATTGAGCGTCTTGTCGCAGTCCGGCGAGATCGGGAACCGACTCGGCAGTTCTACAAGCAATTGAAGATAAAGGCTTTCCTGGCAGCTAGCTGCTGGATGCAGGCTTGTGGAAGGCGACACCGGCAACCACCAGCGCGATGCCGAGGCAATCGATCAGGCTCGGAATCTGGCGCAGCACGATGACGCCGATCAGCGTTGCCGTGACCGGCAGCAGCGACAGCATCAGCGCGAAACTCGAGCGCGGCAACCGCGACATCGCAAGCTGGTCGCAGATGTAGGGAATGACCGAGGAGCAGATGCCGACGCCGATGGCGGCGACCAGCAGCGGTGGTGAGAAAAAAGCGGGCAGCGCATCCGCGAAGCCGATCGGCAGCACGAAGACGAAGGCGACCGCCATGGCGGCACCGAGGCCCGCAATGCCGTCGCCGGCACCGGAACGGGCGACGCGATGGCCGAGCACGATGTAGCCGACAAACAGCGCGCCGTTGAGGAAGGCCCAGAACAGGCCGACGGGATCATCGGGCCATCTGACGTCGATGAGCAGCAAGGTGCCGGTGACGGCGACGGCGAGAGCAGCCAGGTTGCGGGCGCTCCTGAGGCCGACGAGCGCGACGCCGATGGTGCCGACAAATTCGATCGCCGCCACCAGCGAGATCGGCAGGCGGTCGAGTGCCAGGTAGAACGAGCAATTCATCACCGCCAGGTAGACGCCGAAAGCCATCAGCAGCAGGCGCGTTGCGGGATCGGCGCGAGCGAAGCTTCGCCACGGGCGCGTCAGCGGCGCGAAGATCAGCGCCGCGGTGGAGATGCGCAGCCATGCCATGCCGAGCACGTCGACATGCGGGAACAGCAGCACCGCGAAGGCCGGGCCGAGATAGTGGAAGATTGCGCTGACGCCGAACCAGACATGCGGCGGCAACCTTGCCGCCAGGGTGTCGAGCACGGGGCCGTTGAGGGCAGGGCCGGCAGCGGGCGCTTGCGTCTGATCGTTCATCGGATCAGTATCGCAGGCAGTTTTTCTATTTTATATGATGAATGGCCGATTTATCTGGCAATTTCATTCCTGAAAGAAAGGACTTTTCGTTGAAACGCCTTGGAACTGAAAATCCCGATCTCGACGCGGCGGATATGAAAATCCTGCGCCTGCTGGAAAAGGATGCGCGCACCAGCACGGCGGAGCTTGCGCGCTCGGTCGGCCTGTCGGCACCGAGTGTCGCCGAGCGCATCAAGCGGCTGCAGGAGAGTGGCGTCATCGAAGCCTATTGCGTCCGGATCAATCCCGCCGCGCTTGGCCTGACGCTGTCGGCGTGGCTGCGCATCCGGCCGGTGCCGGGACAATTGTCGGTCGTCGCCGATATCATTCGCGAGTTGCCGGAGATCGCGCAATGCGACCGGGTGACTGGCGAGGATTGCTTCATCGCGCTCGCTCATGTCGGGTCGGTGGCCGAGCTCGAACGGGTGATCGACCGCATCATCCCCTATGCGATGACGAATACGGCCATCATCCAGTCATCGCCGGTGGTGGCCCGCTCGCCGCTGGCGGCAATCAGGCGATCGCCATGAAACGGCACGAC
This sequence comes from Mesorhizobium sp. HAY1-8B, assembly GCF_056868045.1. Lineage (NCBI taxonomy): Bacteria > Pseudomonadati > Pseudomonadota > Alphaproteobacteria > Hyphomicrobiales > Phyllobacteriaceae > Mesorhizobium > Mesorhizobium sp. HAY1-8B. The sequence continues at coordinate 5,270,680 of NZ_CP200321.1, read as the reverse complement.
TTAATGGAACGGCACGACTTAATTGGTCGCCCCGATTTTTTCTCAGGCCGACTCGCGGACGCTATGCGTGGCCGCGCTTCAAGCGGGCGCGCTTCAAAATGCTGCGCCAGCGGATCATGTCGAACGGGATCGGCTCATTGTTGTTGGCGATATGGAAGATCTCGTTGTCGACGTTCTTGAGCGAACGCCAGAAATCATAGTCCGATATGCGCGGATCAGCGGCCAGCCTGTCCACCTCGACCTTGATGTCGGTTTTCATGCACGTCCCTCGAACCGGCTTCGCCCCGCCGCTCGTAAACAACTCTATGCGGATGGTTTTCGACCGCTCCGCTGAGTCGTTCAACGGCTCAATTGGCTTCTTCCCGTTAAAACCTCGGTAAGGTTAACGCCGGTCCAAACCCGCTTCAAGCACCGCTGCCGGTGGATATCGGGGGGCTCTGTGATTTTGAGTTCAGGGTGTGGCTTTGAAGCCAGACCCAATGCCTCGGCGTGCCGAATCCGGATGGATATCGGCTTCGCCCTATTTGCGTTTGATGCCGATGGCGCGGCCGGCGCGCTCCGGCATGGGCAGCACCGAATGGGCGGCGCGCATGGCCTCGATCCTGGCCAGCACATCGGCGGGGAAGGGCGCGACCTTTGGCCCAGCCATGTCGACATGCAGCGACAGCGTCTCGGACGTGGCGGCGAGCCAGCCGTCGACATGGCGGATTTCCTGGTAGGACCTGAGCCGCTTCGCGTCATGGTCGATGAGCTGGAAGGAGACCGTGACCTTGTGGTCGAGATGCAATTCCTGGACGTAGCAGACATGGATTTCGGCGGTGTAGATGGTGAGGCGCCGTTGCTTCACATAGTCCAGTCCCACGCCCATCGCCTCGAAGGCCTCATCCGAGCAGCGGTCGAACAGGACGTTATAATAGGCCATGTTGAGATGGCCGTTGTAATCGATCCAGTCCTTCTCGATGTCCATGGGCCTGGAGATGAAGGGGGCGGGGATGGACATTGAAACTTCCTTGTTCTGGTGCTGGATAGAGCGTGGCTGCGGGGTCTTTTTTGTTCTGACGCAATTCCCTAGGGAAAGCGCCATGCGGTTTCCCAGGAAAAGCGCTTCACACTTTTCCTGGAATTGCTTTAGGCATCCATAGCTGCAAAACAAGCGTGGGCGCTGGTCCATTCGCGGAGGAATTCATGGCTCTGAGCGACCTCAATCCGGTCGAACGCAACGAGGAAGGCATCGCGGCGGTGCTCGGCATCCTCAAGCAACAGTTGGGCGAGCGCTTCCAGACCGGCCAGGCCATCCGTTCGCAGCACGCGCACACCACCACCTATATCCCGACGCAGGCGCCCGATGGCGTCGCTTTCCCGGAGACGACGGCCGAGGTGCAAGAGATCGTGCGCGCCTGCGCGGCGCACCGCGTGCCGGTCATCGCCTTCGGTGTCGGCTCGTCGCTGGAAGGCCATACCAACGCGCCGGGCGGCGGCATCTCGGTCGACACGTCGCGCATGAACCGCATTCTTTCGGTCAACCCGCAGGATCTCGACTGCACGGTCGAGCCTGGCGTGACACGTGAGGATCTGAACCGGCATCTGCGCGACACCGGCCTGTTCTTTCCGATCGATCCGGGCGCCAATGCCTCGCTTGGCGGCATGGCGGCGACGCGGGCTTCCGGCACCAATGCGGTGCGCTACGGCACGATGCGCGAGAACGTGCTGTCGCTGACGGCCGTCATGGCCGATGGCGAGACGGTGACGACCGGCAAGCGGGCCAAAAAGAGCTCGGCCGGCTACGATTTGACCAGGCTTCTGGTCGGTTCGGAAGGCACGCTCGGCATCATCACCGCGCTGACGTTGAAGCTTCAGGGCATTCCACAGGCAATCTCCGGCGGCGTATGTCCGTTCCCGAGTGTCGAAGCGGCCTGCAACGCCGTCATCGCGACGATCCAGATGGGCATTCCGGTGGCGCGCATCGAACTGGTCAACGCGCTGCAGATGCGGGCGATGAAGAATTATTCCAAGCTCGATTATCCCGAGAGCCCGTGCCTGTTCGTGGAGTTCCACGGCAGCGATGCCGGCGTTGCCGAACAGGCCGAGACTTTCGGCATGATCGCCGAGGAAAATGGTGGCGGCCCGTTCCTGTGGACCAGCGTCGCCGAGGAGCGCACCAAACTTTGGAAGGCCAGGCACGACGCCTATTGGTCGTCGCTGACGCTGCGGCCGGGCGCCAAGGGCCTGTCGACCGATGTCTGCGTGCCGATCTCGCGCTTTGCCGAGTGTGTCACCGAAACCGAGGCCGATATCGCCGAGATGGGCCTGATCGCGCCGATCGTCGGCCATGCAGGCGACGGCAATTTCCACGTGCTGGTGCTGATGGATGTGAACGACCCGAACGAGATAGCGCTGTCGGAAAAGTTCGTCGCGCGGCTCAATTTGCGGGCGATCGCCATGGATGGCACCTGCACCGGCGAGCACGGCATTGGCCAGGGCAAGATCGGCTTCCTGCGCCGCGAACTCGGCCACGGCGTCGACATCATGCGCACCATCAAGCAGGCGCTCGACCCGCAAAACATCATGAATCCCGGCAAGATCCTGCCCGATGTGGGGTAGGGCTTCACGAAAAGGCTCGTCTTGACCGCGCCACCATTCGGGTCGAGGCTCCCGAGGCGGCGAGCCTGAAAGAACAGGCACGCCAGCCGAGGAGGACTGTGATGGCCATTTCACGCAAGGAAGAAGCGCGTGCGCTGAGCGCCGATGAAAAGGAACTGGTGGAAAAGTCGCACCATCCGGCGGTGCAGGACCTTTCCGACGCCGACCTTTCCGGTCTGGTCAAGCTGCTGCGGGACCGGCGCGACAAGGCGCAGGCCGAGGCGCACCGCCGCCGGCGCGAGATCCGTGGCAAGGGCGCGCCGAAAGGGGCTGCCGCTTCAAAGGCCGATGGTGGCTCGCAGGTGAAGTTGGCCGTGCTGGCCATGGCCATGCGGCGGCTGAATGGCGAGGCCGAACGGCGGCGCCAACTGGCGGCCCGCGTTTCCCTGGTCGGGAACGCACGCAAGGCGTTGGCCTTGAAGCAAGGTGCGCCATCGGACGGTCCGTCTCACAATTCACGGACGGCTCACAAGGGCATGCGCTCCGTGGCCAATAAGCGGGCGTCGAATCTGGTCCGGCCGGCGGAACTCGGCCGGCAGCGCAAGGCAGGCAAGGTGGCGCAAGCCAAGCGCGACGCACGCTGAGGTCCCGCGGACAATGGCTGTCGGCCCGCCGCTTTACCGTCCGGCGGGAAGCTGCTCCTGCGCGCCCTCGACAAGGGTCTGCAGCATGGGACGGGTCGGCGCGAAGAATGTCGTGCCGGTCTGCGGTGTCGAGACGTCGAGCAGCCGATCGTAAGCCCCCGGCGGGTCGCCGACATACATGCGCTGCAGCATTTTCTCGGTGACCCAGAGGTACCTGCTGTAGCCGATGAAGTAGGTGCCGAACTCATTCTGCCCGGGCCGGCCGAACGGCATGTTGTCGCGCAATATGTCGTACTCGTTGCCGTCGGCATCCTCGATCGTGGCCAGCGACTTGTGCGATTTGCGCGGCGCGTCGTCATCATCGATCTCGATGTTGTCGATCTTGGTGCGGCCGATGATCGCCTCCTGCTCGGGCGTCGGAATGCGCGCCCAGGCCTGCATATCGTGCAGATATTTCTGGACGACGACATAGCTGCCGCCGGCAAAGTCGCCATCTTCGTCGCCCACGAGCGCCGAGGCGGGCAGGTCGAGGCCGGTCGGGTTGGCGGTGCCGTCGACGAAGCCGAGCAGGTCGCGAGCGTCGAAGTAGCGAAAGCCGGTCACCTCGTCGACGACGGTCACATCGGGACCAAGCCTGTCGAGCAGGATACGCTCGAACTCGAAGCACATGTCGGGCCGCTCGGCCCGGATGTGGAAGAGGAGGTCTCCCGGTGTCGAGGGCGCCGAATGGACCGCTCCCTTGATCGGCGCGAACGGTTTCAGTTCCAGCGGCCGCCGGCCGGGGCTGAGCCGGTCCCAGAGATCGCGGCCGATGCCGGCAATGCACGACAGATGGCCGCCCAGGTCGCGGAACCCGACAGTCTTGACCAGGTCGTCAAGCTCACCGAGCACGGAACAAACCTTGGCCAGGGCCGGCTGTTCCGCGGCGACCGTGACAACGAGGAAAATCGCCGATTGCGAAAGCGGAGCATCGACGCTCTGCGCATCGATCGGCACACGGTCCCAGTTCTTACTCGACATCCGAAAATCTCCGCTTTTCCCGGATTTGTTTCAGATCGTCCGGGATGACGCAATACTGGATGAATTGCCTCTTTATCGACACGCGGATGCGGGTAGAGTGCGGCAGAATTTCAATCAACCTGTTCGGAGCTGATGCTCGCACGCCTGTTCGTGATCTTCGGTGGCTTGTTCGTGCTGGTGCTGTGCGCGGCGCTGGTGGGACCGTATTTTGTCGACTGGACCGGCTACCGCGCCCAGTTCGAGCGCGAGGCAAGCGCGATCCTCGGCCGCAAGGTGACCGTGCAGGGCGACGCCACGGCCAGGCTTTTGCCGTTCCCCTCGGTGACCTTCTCCAACGTCGCCGTCGCCGGTGGCCCCAACGGCCAGCCGGCCATGACCGTCGAGACGTTTTCGATGGATGCGGAACTGGCGCCCTTCCTGCGCGGCGAGGTGCTGATCTTCGACATGCGGCTGGTGCACCCGAAGGCGACCATCGATATCGCCAATGACGGCACGGTCGACTGGGCGATACGGCCGTCCTCGCCCTTCGATCTCAACCAGATCTCGATCGAGAAGCTGACGGTGACGGAGGGGCAGATCGAACTGCGCCATGCCGCGGGCGGACGCAGCCATGTCTTGTCCGAAATCAACTCGACCATCTCGGCCAAGTCGCTGGCCGGCCCATGGCGCATGGATGGCACGTTGCGGCTGGACGGGTTGCGCACCACAGTCGCGGCGTCGACCGGCAAGGCCGAAGGCAATGGCCAGATGCGGCTTCGCCTGAAGGCCGATCCCGATGCCTATCCGCTGGTCATCGAGACCGACGGCAATGCCGGCATCGTCAACGGCGCCGCCGTCTATTCCGGCCAGTTCAAAATTTCTGGCGCCGACAAGAACAGCGCCCAACTGCGCGGCAACGATGGCGAGACCGTGAAGGTCAGCGCCGGCAAGTCCGATCCGGGCTTCCGGCTGAACGGCAAGTTCTCGCTCGACCACCAGAAGCTCGGCGTCGATGAATTCCGCTTCGAGACCGGACCGCTGGACAATCCCTATACAGCCGACGGCAAGGCCTCGGTTGATCTCGGCCAGAAGCCGAGTTTCGCCATCGAGGCCAATGGCGCGCAGGTGCAGTTCGACGAGGCGGTCGGTGCCGAGGCCGGCGCCGGCCTGACGCTCGACCAGCGCATTGCCGGGCTGGAGCAGGCGCTGCTCGGGCTGCCGAAGCCGACCATACCCGGCACCGTCGAGGTGAAGCTGCCGGCGGTGGTGGCCGGCGATACGACGGTGCGCGATGTCCATCTTTCCGCTGAGCCGGTCGAAGGGGGCTGGTCGGTGAAATCGCTGGCCGCGACCTTGCCCGGCCGCACCACGCTGGAAGCCAATGGGATGCTGAGGGTCGAGGACCATTTCGGCTTCACCGGCTCGCTGCTGTTGGCGGTGGCGCAGCCGTCCGGTTTTGCCGCCTGGCTGTCGAAGGATGTCGACGAGGCGATCCGCCGTCTGCCCGCCGCCGGCTTCAAGGCCAAGGTCGATCTCTCCGAGAAGCGCCAGGCCTTCAGCGACCTCGAACTGATCCTGGGCAAGGCGAAGTTTTCCGGACGCATCGATTCCAGCCAGCCTGACGAAGCCAGGCCATCGGTGCTGATGCGGCTTGAAGGCGGCGAGCTTGACGTGGATGGGCTGGCGGCCTTCGCCTCGATCTTCGTCAGCGACAAGGGGGCCAACCGCTTTGCCGACCGCGATCTCGATTTCCAGATCAAGGCAGGGCCGGTCAGTGCCGGAGGGTTGACCGCCGACACGGTCGACACCGCGCTCAGGCTGCGCGACGGTTTGCTTGAAGTCGACCGGCTGTCGGTCGGCGGGCTGGCGGGCGCCTCGATCAGCGCCACGGGCCGGATCAAGGATTTCCCGGCAAGCCCGACCGGCAAGCTCGACGCTTCCGTCGTTGCTGTCGACCTCAAGCCGCTGATCGACGTTGCCGCGCAGCATTATCCCAATAATGCGGTGCTGAAGGGGCTGGCGAGCCGTGCGTCGGCCTATCCGGATCTGTTCCAGGATGCGCGTGTCGACCTTGTGGCGAGCGCCGCCGACAATGGCGACGGCACGACGGGATTGGCTGTAAGCGGGCAGGGTAACGCCGGAGGCTCGGCCTTTTCGGCTTCGCTGTCGGGGAAGGGGACGCTGGACAGACTGCTTGAGGCACCGGTGACGCTGACCCTTAACGCCAAGAACCCGGACGCCACGGCACTGCTGGCGCTTTACGGCCTGCCGGCGCTGCCGCTTGGCATGCTGGGCGAGGCACACACGGACATCCAGGCCAAAGGCACGTTTGGCGGCGGCCTGGCGACGACTTTCAGCCTTGTCGGCAATGACTTCAAGGCCGGCTTCGAAGGGACGATCGCCGATACGCCGCAAGGGCCTACCGCCAAAGGCAGGATCGACCTCGATGCCGCAGACATCGAACCCTGGCTGATGACGACAGGCATTGGCCTGCCGGGCATGGGAGCGGGCATGTCGACGTCGCTCTCGGCCCAAGGCGACTACGGCAACGGGCTGCTGGTGCTGGACAGTGTCAGCGGCGCCATCAACGAAGCGGCGGTCTCAGGCGACGTCAATATCGACACCAAGGACGGCATTCCGCATCTGGCCGGCGCGCTGGCGCTCGATGAGCTCGATCTCGATCCGATGGCCGTGGCGCTGTTCGGCGATTCCGCTTTCCTTGTTGACAAGAAAAACGGGGCCGACAAGAGCGCGAGTGACAAGGGGGGCGCTTGGCCGTCCTCGCCCTTCAGCCAGAAATCCAGCCTGCCGTTCACCGCCGACCTCGACCTGACGACATCAGCCCTTGCCGCCGGACCGTTCGCCACCGCCTATGACGCCGCCTTTTCGCTCAAGCTCGACAAGGAAGGCATCCGTGTTTCGGACCTCAAGGCGAAGCTTCTTGGTGGTGCGTTGACCGGCCTGTTCGAGCTGAAGAACAATGAAGGCACCGGGCTCTTCACCGGCCAGATGAAACTGGCGGGTGCCGATCTGGCGAACGTGTTGCCGGATGCCGGCATTGGCGGCATCGGCGATTTCTCGACGACGCTGTCGACCAGCGGCAAGTCGGTCGATGCGATGATCGCCGCTCTGTCCGGCTCCGGTACGGCGACGCTGAGGGGCTTGCAGGTCGCCGGCGTCAACCCCGATGCGTTCAGCGCCTTCCTGGCCAAGGCGGACGCGATCGGGCGCGACATCGACGTGGCCAAGACCGCCGGCTTCGCGCCCGGGATCGCGGCCGATGGCAGTTTCGCCGCCAAGGATGCCGACATCGCCTTCACGATTGCCGGCGGTACGCTGCGGGCGCCGCCGATCAGCCTTGAAAACCCGGCGGCGACCCTGTCCGCCGACATCACGGCGGATCTCAACACCAGCACGGTCTCCGCCAAGGGCGCGATCACCTATCGGCCAGGAGACGAGGCGCTGGTCGGTTCGGAGCCGGTCGTCAATTTCACCGCCGAAGGGCCTTTCGGCGCCATCACGCGGCAGTTCGACAGCGAGCCGCTGGCGCAGTTCCTGACCCAGCGCGCGCTGGAGAAAGAGCAGCAGCGCGTCGAGGCGATGCAGGCGGCGCTGCTCGAAAAGCAGAGGCTGCGGCGCGAGGTGCGCTATTACGCGGCACTGCAGGACGCACGCGACAAGGCGGCGGAAGAATTGCGCCAGCAGGAGGAAGCGGCGCGGCTGAAAGCCGAGGCGGACGCCAAGGCGAAAGCGGAGGCTGAAGCCCAGGCCCAGGCTGAAGCGGAGGCTAAGGCGAAGGCCGACGAAGAGGCGAAAGCCCAGGCCGACGAAGCCGCCAAGGCAAAGGCCGATGCCGATGCGAAAGCCGCGGCCGAGCAGCAGGCCGCCGACGAAGCCGCCAAGGCGCAGGCCGAACAGGAACGGCAGAAGGCGGAAGAAGCGCTGCGCATCGCTTCGCAGGAAAAGGCCAGGCTCGAGGCCGAACGCAAGGCCGCGGAACAGGCACCCAGGGTCGAGCGTGCGCCGCTGCCCGAGGCCAACGACAATCCACCGCCGGCCAAGCCGAAGTCCAATCCGTTCACGATCGACAATCTGCTGAAGTCGTTGCAGTAGGGCAGTAGGGCGGCCTTCCCAGGTGCTCTCCTGAAGGACAATTCTCTCAAAGGATGGACAGTTCGGCGCCGTCGGCGACGTAGCGGGCGTGGCGGAAATCGCGGATGGCGGCAAGCCTGCCATCCTGCCAGGCCAGCAGGATGAAATAGGCGGGGCGGGCCGCTGGGTCGTTAGGGTCGCGGACGAGGATTGCCGGCCTGTTTTCAACGAAGCCGGGCACGAGACGCCAATCCTGGACTCGGGAATAATTGTGGAAGTAGGTGGCCACTTCCTTGCGGCCGTTGAGCCGTGTCCTGGCCACCAGTTCCAGCCGCACTTCTTGCGCCAGCATGTCGCGCACCGCATCGAAATCGCGGGCATTGAAGCGATCGATGTAGGCATCGAGCAGCAGTCGTTCAGCGGCGCCCAGACTGGGAAGAGGGCGGTCGTCCGGTTCGTCGGCAATCCGGCGCAGCCGGTCGCGGCCGCGATGCAGCGCCGCCTTGACCGCGGGGATGCTGGTGTCGAGCGTCGCGCTGATCTCCTGCAGGGAATAGCCCAGGACGTCCATCATGATGACGCTGCTTCGCTGCGCGACGGGAAGCCGCATGAAGGTATGCAGCCCGGCGGCCGCGGCCTGACGATCGATGGTGGGGTTTACCGGGTCGACGATCATGTCCGGGTCCTCATCGGCGGAGGTCTTTTCGCGGGAGCGCCGGCGCAGGAAGTCGAGCGCCGTATTGTGCGCGATGCGAAACAGCCAGCCCTCCGGATTGGCGATCGGGCCGGCGCTGAGCAACGCCTCGAATGCCTTGGCCAGCGCCTCCTGCAGCACGTCCTCGCCGTCGATGACCGAACCCGTCATGCGGGCACAATAGCGGTGCAGCTTGGGGCGCAATTCCCCAGACAGGCGTTCAAAGAGCCGATGCTGCTCGCCGGGAATGGGAATGTTCATAAGCCTCCCGTTCGATGACGTCGTCTGCCCCGGTCACTCATCCAGCATCCGATAGCTGCCCACCACGGTCATCTCGTCGCGTTGCGGACGTTCGCTGCAGCGATCCCTGATGCCGTTTTGAAAGGCCTCGAATGCGGCCAGTCTGGTGATGATTTCGGCATGGGCATCGGTTTCCGTCTCGACCAGATGGACGAATGTCCCGTCGGGGGACCGCAAGGTCATGTAGCGAACGCCGTCCGGTGATTTGTCGCGTAGCTCCTTGAACACGGCCTTGATCAGCCGCTCGTTCTCGTCAGCCCGTTCGGGTTTCGTCTTGTAGCGTATCAGATGGCGTTTCATCGCGGGTCTTCCTCTCGATTGCCTTGCGCCCTTTGAAGCCTTCATCCCCTAGACGTTGCGGCGAGGTCGAAGGATTCGGGCGCCGCGAAAAATGACAATGCCATCCGGCGCAAGACGCCTGGGCGTCACTCGCGGCCCTGGTCGAGCAGGCGCCGCAGCATGGGCTCGATGCGAGAAAGCTCGTCGAGATGCGCCGCCGACAGTTCGGCCAGGCAATCGTCGGCGCGCTCGGTCAATCGCAGCAGCACACGGCGATGGTCATCCTTGTCCTGATCCCGCGCGACCAAGCCCGCCTCGCTGAGGCGATTGACCAGTTCGACCGCGCTGTGGTGGCGGATGCGCAGGCGTTCCGCCAGGTCGCCGACCGTCACCGGTCCGCCGCCCGGAAATCCCTTGATCGCCAGCAGAGCCTGGTGCTGGCGCGGCGTCAGGCCCGCGTCTTCCGCCTGCAGCTGGCTGAATTCGAGGAAGCGGCGGATCAGGTAGCGGAACTCGGACAGCCGCTGGTAGTCGGCCTGTTTGATGGCGGGGCGAGATTTTCCGGGCTGCGTCATTCCAGACATTTGTTCCATTCCGGCAAAAGGCTCAAACGGTTTTGATGCAAACCGGCTTGAATTTATATCGTGTTACGATACATAGCGAACCGACAAAGCCGGCTGGCGTCTTCGCCCGTGCCGCATATCCGAGATCCGGCCGCCACCAGAAAGCCAGCCATGAAGCCCCATCATTCCGAAAACGGTCACTTGCGCGATTTCACCACCGACGCGCGAGTCTTGACCATTGCCACCATTGCCGTGGTGGTCGCCACGGCGGGGCTGTTCGCCGGCATCGTGCTTTTGAAACTGATCCGGCTCGCCACCAACATCGCCTATTTCGGCCAGTTCACGCTCGACGACCTGAAGTTGCAGGACACGCCGCTCGGTTACGCCGCGGTGGTGGTGCCGGTGATAGGCGCACTGATCATCGGCCTGATGGCGCGCTATGGCAGCGAGAAGATCCGTGGCCACGGCATTCCCGAGGCCATCGAGGCGATCCTGCTCGGGCGCTCGAAGCTCGATGCCAAGGTTGCGATCCTGAAGCCGCTGTCGTCGGCGATTTCGATCGGCTCCGGCGGCCCCTTCGGCGCCGAGGGCCCGATCATCATGACCGGCGGCGCGATCGGCTCGCTGATCGCACAGATGCTGCCGGTCACCGACAATGAGCGCAAGACGCTGCTGGTGGCGGGGGCGGCGGCGGGCATGACCACGGTGTTCGGCACGCCGATCGCCGCGATCATGCTGGCGGTGGAACTGCTTCTGTTCGAATGGACTCCGCGCAGCTTCATTCCGGTGGCGGTGGCGGCCATCGTGGCCGAGGTCGAGCGCACCGTGTTGCATTTGCCCGGGCCGATCTTTCCGTTCCAGGGCGGCATGGCGGTGTCGTTCACCGGGCTCGGCGGCTGGGTTCTGGTCGGCATCTGCGCCGGCCTGTTGTCGGGACTGCTCACCCAGATGGTCTATGCCTGCGAGGACGCCTTCCAGAAATTGCCGATCCACTGGATGTGGTGGCCGATGATCGGCGGCCTGGTGGTCGGCATCGGCGGCTTGATCGAACCACGGGCACTCGGCGTCGGCTACGACAACATCGCCGACATGCTGGATGGCCGCACGATCGCCGCCGCGGCACTTCTCCTGCTTGTGGTCAAGGCGATCATCTGGTCGGTGGCGCTCGGCTCGGGAACATCCGGCGGCGTGCTGGCGCCACTGCTGATCATGGGTGGCGCAATGGGCGCGGTGCTTGCCGGGATTCTGCCCGCGGCGGATCCGGGCTTCTGGGCTCTGCTGGCCATGGCCGCCACGATGGGCGGCACGATGCGCGCGCCGCTGACAGCTACTTTCTTCGCCGTCGAGTTGACCGGCAACACGCATGTGCTGGTGCCGCTGATCGCGGCCTGTGCGGCGGCGCATGCCGTGACGGTGCTCCTGATGAAGCGTTCGATCCTGACCGAGAAGATCGCCAGGCGAGGGCACCACCTGGTGCGCGAATATCGTGTCGATCCGTTCGCGCTGACCAGGGTGCGCGAGGTTATGACGTCGCAGGTCGAGAGCGTGCCGGCGACGATGACGCTGTATGGCGCGGCGGCCTTCCTGACCGCGCCGGAAACACGCCATCCGAGTTTTCCCGTAGTCGATGAGAACGGGCAGGTGCTCGGCCTCATCGATCCGCCGGCGATCCTGCGCTGGCGCCGTGCCGGCACGCACAGGACGGCGACGCTCGGCGAGCTGCTCGCCGGAAGCAAGGTGACGCTGGCTTTTCCCGACGAATATCTGGAAGGTCTGTCCGACAAGCTGTTGATGGCCAATGTGTCGCATCTGCCGGTCGTCTCGCGCGAGGACGCAAAGCTGGTTGGCTATGTCGGCTGGAAGGATCTGATGCGCGTGCGGTCCAGAAAACAGGCCGAGGAGCGTGATCGTTCGACCTTGCTTGGCTTCGGCACCAGGCGCGGGAAAAAGACGGACCCAGTCGCGCGCGCCTAGATCGGTTCCCCGTTTCATGGAAACGGTGAACCGATCCAACTCTTTGTTTTGACGCTATTCCTGTGGGAAAACCGCTTCACGCTTTTCCTGGAATTGGTCTAGTTCAGGTGTCCGTTCCGCGCTTGGCCCATTGCAGCACGTGCAGCCTCAGCGCCGAGGACAGGTTGGTATCGCGGGGCCGGGTCTCGTCGACTTCAGCCACGAGTGCGGCGAGCGTCAGCTTTCTCTGCGCCGCGATCGCGACGAGATCGTCGTAGAAGGGTTTTTCAAGGGAATAGCTGGTGCGATGGCCGCGGATGGTCACCGAGCGCTTTTCGACGACGCTCACGGCCGAACGCTCATTGCTCGTCCTTGCCGGACGGCTCGAGGCGATGGCCTTCGACAAATCTTTCTGCCTTGTCGGTGACCAGCCGATCGCGTTGCTTGTCCGCCTTGGAACGGCCGTGCAGGGCCCGGTTCTGTTCGGCGATGCGCAGCTTCTCGTCCCGCGCCCTCTGCTTGCGAGCCTGGCGGAGATTGACGATGTCGGCCATGGCGGGAGCCCGGGAGCCTATTTCTTGCGGAAGGCGTCGAGCGAAACCACTTCGGCGCCCTTGGTGCCGGCTTCAGCCGCGGCGGGCTTCTTCTCCGCTTCGGCGGCGGCTTTCTTCTCGGCCTTCGGCTTCTTCTCGGAGACGATGGTCAGCGGCTCGGGGGCGGGGGCGGCCGGCTCCTCATCGGGCTGGGTGTCGGTCTTGACGTCGAACTCGAGCTCGAAATTGACCGAGGGATCATAGAAGCCGCGCACGGCCGAGAACGGAATTTCCAGTTTCTCGGGCACGTCGGAGAAGGACAGGCCAACCTCGAAGCCGGTGTCGGTCACCTTCAGGTCCCAATACTGGAACTGGATGACGATGGTCATCTGCTCTGGATAGCGCTCGCGCAGCCGCGACGACACGCGCACGCCGGGCGCGCCGGTCAGGAAGGTGATGAAGAAGTGGTGGTTGCCGGGGAGGCCGGTGCGTGCGACCTCGGCCAGGACCTTGCGCATGACGCCGCGCAACGCCTCCTGGGCCAGAATGTCGTAGCGGATGTGGTCGTCGGCCATGTGGTGGTCGGGTTCCGTTGAATCGTCCGCATAGCTGTAATCAAGCTTGAGCGCGGCGTAAACCGCATATAGATCACCGCCGCGTCGAAGCGAGGACTATTGCAAACGATTTGATCGGCAAGCCGGCTTCATGGCAACCGCAAATGTTATGCGTTAGCCAGCGTAGCGTGCTTTTTCACGCTGGCCGCCGTGGGGCGCTTGCCGAAAGCGCGCAGGAAGGTGCGCACGCCGTTTGTCGCCGATTGCACCACCTCATCCTCGCGCGGCGTGCCGCCGAGCATGAAGGTGGTCTGCAGTTCGGCATTGACCAGGCCGAGGAACTGGCGCGCCGCGACGTCGGGATCATCGATTGCGAGGTAGCCGCCATAGGCGAGGCGGGCGAAGCGGGCGGCGATTGCCGGCCATGTCCTGCCCGGGCCTTGCTCGCGCCATTCGGCAAACAATTCGGGATAGCGCTCACCTTCGGTCTGGATCAGCTTGCGCAGGAATTTTCCGTCGCGGTTGCAGATGCAGTTCTGGTTCAGGCGCACGGCAAAGCCGATCAGGTCGGCTTCGAGATCCCCCGGCTGGTCGGGAAAGGTGGCTATGGTGGCGAAGATGCCGACATTGCAGCGCTCGGTGAGGTCGCGCACCACGGCCATGAAGAGCTTTTCCTTGTCGCCATGGTGGTTGTAGACGGTCTGGCGCGAGACGCCCGCCTCGGCGGCGATCAGGTCGATATTGGCGCCGGCGAAGCCTTCGCGGCAGAACACGGTCGCCGCGGTGTCGACGATCGACAGGCGCTTGGCCTCGTGGCCGCGTGGCGGGAAAGTGTCAGGAGAAACGCCCGGTCTCATGAAAATCTATATAGAGGCGATTGACCATTTAGACAAGAGTGTCTAAATTTGTGGACAGGATACAAAGAGATTTCGCATTGGGGAAGCGAATAGAATTCGCTCTTGGCGAGTCGGAATCTCGCGGGGTGGACCGTCCTAGGGTTAGACGTCGCCTGGCGGCGGCAGCCAGATTCGAAAGAAGCCAATATCATGAGTCCCAAATTCCTCCGCATCGCGGTCGTGCTCGGCCTGTTGTCCGCCATCGGCCCGTTCGCGATCGACATGTATCTTCCCGCTCTGCCGTCGATCGGGGCGGATCTGCACGCCGGCACCGCCGCCGTGCAGATGAGCCTGCTGATCTTCTTTCTGTCGATGGGTTTCGGTCAGATCGTCGTCGGGCCGATCTCCGACATGGTCGGCCGCAAGCTGCCGCTCTATGGCGGCCTTGCGCTGTTCATGGTCGGCGGCATCGGTTCGGCAATGGCGCCGACCATCGAGTGGCTGATCGCCTTCCGGTTCCTGCAGGGCCTTGGCGCCAGCGCCGGCATGGCCGTGCCGCGCGCGATCGTGCGCGACCTGCACACAGGCAATGAGGCGGCCAAGCTGATGTCCTTGCTGATGCTGGTGTTTTCGGTGTCGCCGATCCTGGCGCCGCTGACCGGCAGCCAGATCATCGAGAATTTCGGCTGGCGTGCCGTTTTCTGGACGGTGACTGGTGCGGCGGCCCTTGCCACCATCCTGCTCGCGACCTCGCTCAAGGAGACGCGGCCGGCGGAAGAACGCGTCGGTTCTTCCTTTGGAACCGCACTTGCCGGCTACCGCTTCCTGATGGGGGACCGCAATTTCCTTGGCCTCGTGGCGATCGCCGGCTTCGGCATTGCGAGCTTCTTCGTCTATCTGTCGAGCTCGTCCTTCATCCTGATCGACCATTACGGGCTTTCGCCTTCGGTCTACAGCGTGTTCTTCTCGATCAATGCGGTCGCCTTCATCGGCATGTCGCAATTGACGGGAGTGCTGGCCGAGCGTTTTGGGCTGCGGCGCGTGGTGCGCGTCGCGGTGACCGGCTATGCCTCGACGATGGTGGTGCTGCTCGCGGTGATGGCGACGGGTATCGACCGGCTCGATGTGATGGCGGCACTGCTCTTCGTCGGATACGGCTTCCTCGGCCTGGTCATCCCGACCACTTCGGTGCTGGCCATGGAAGAGCATGGCGAGATCGCCGGCACGGCTTCGGCGTTGATGGGCACGCTGCACTTCGCCATCGGCGCGCTCGCCATGGGCGTCGCCGGTGTGTTCTTCGACGGCACGCCGCTGCCGATGGTCGCCGGCATCACGCTCTGCGCGGTGATTTCGTTCACGCTGGCCAAGGTCACGCTCGGCCGTTCGCGCGAGGCAGTCGAGGCGCCAGCGGAATAAGCAAACCCAAACGCATGAGAAGGCCGGGTTCGTCCCGGCCTTTCTCTTGCCCACGAGCTCTTATGCCCGCAGGCCGACCTCATCGAGGATGAAGCGGACGCGGTCCTCCGCCGGCACAAGCGGCAGGGGCACCAGTTCGTGCCCCAGTTCGGCATAGACGCCAGCCACCAAGTCATGGGTGCGCCTGGCTTCGTCGAGCGTCTGTTTGCGCTCTTTGTCCGGCGCAAAGATCTCCGGCCAGGGCGGCGCGATGAAGACACGGCGCGCATAGCGGAATTTCTCCGCCGCGCTGACGGCGTGATCCGGCACCGGCAGGCCGCAGAGCCTGAGGTAGCCGATCGTGTCCGGCACGCCGCGATCGAAGAAGACCGGACCGGATTCGGCATGCGCGGCATGCCAGGAGCGCAGCTCCCAGGAAAGCATCAGTTCGGCAAAGAGCGCGCGATCCTGCCAGGGAAGGGCAGGGCCGCCGATCGCCACCTGATCGCGGATGATGCCGCGTCCGGCTTCCGGCGCTGTCGGGAAGCCTGCTTGTTTCAGCGCCTCGATCAAGGTGGTCTTGCCGGAGCCCGGGCCGCCGGTCAGCACGAAGAATCGATCGGAATCGTTTTGCAATGTCCTATCCATGGAGAAAGGGGCGCACGCATGGCTGCCCGAAGGCATGCGAAGGAGCCGCCAGCGGAAGCTGCCATTTCGCGTGACGCGCGTCTATTGAGGGGAAGGAGAAGTGGAGGTTTCTGTTGCCAGGTACCTCCGAACCCCGCCTAGAAGTGCGAACCCCTAGGGCTTGATTTGAAGCGTTCGCACTGCATTAAGCAGCGAGACGAGCTTCCGCATAGTTGTCGTTGGCAACTATAAGTTTAGCCCGATAACGGTGGTACAATGCCGGGCAAAAGTACGATCTTTACACCTTCGTCGATCCTATTTCGCCCCCAGCAAAAACCGCTCTGTCGTCGACAGCGGCTTTTGGTGGAGGCGCCGGGTACCGCCCCCGGGTCCGAACGGCTTATTTCATCGCCCATTTATCGCCATAGTCGGTCAAGCCGACAAAACGAATATAGGGGGCGTTTGACTGAAATGAAAGGCCGCAATGGGGCTTTGTCCCTGTGTCAAATTGCGACGGCAAGGGTTGACTTGGGAGCGGTCTCAACCGAAGCTTTGCGGGCGGTGAGGAGTTATCGACCTAACGCACGGATTGCGAAGCGCGCCACAGCCCTCATCGATCGGATCCGTGGCGCCGACGAGGGGAATTTTAATGGCCGACTATCTTGCAGACGTGAAGAAGTACGACGCGGGCGCCAGCGCCGAAATTGTCGAAAAGATCGTCAAGCATCTGGGCATTGCGCTCAGGAACCGCAACTCCTCGCTGGTGTCCTGCACGGACCCGAAGGAGCTTGAACGCGTCAAGGAGAACTGGGTCGCCAAGAAGCTCGGCATCAGCGACGGCGCGAAAGCCGACGCCTCGATCGAGAAGACCTGCAAGGCCATGCAGTCCGACAATACCAAGAGCCGGGTGACTTTCTACTATCTGGTGGCCAAGGATCTGGGCAAGCTCGGCTCGCTCTGAGACATCTGACAATTCCACTTTGGTGGCCGATTGGCGCGGTCTTCCGCGCTTCCGGCTCGCCAGAGCGAGTTCTGAAGAGTCCGCTGCCATCCGCGTGGGGAAGACTTCAGACAGGCATGGCGTCGGCGCGCACATTCGCTATGATTGGCGAAATCTCGAATCGAGCCGGAACCGATGCGCCAATATCTCGACCTCTTGCAGCATGTGCTGGAAAACGGTGCCGATCGCGGCGACCGCACCGGCACCGGCACGCGCTCCGTCTTCGGCTACCAGATGCGTTTCGATCTGGCGCGCGGCTTTCCCGTCACCACGACCAAGAAGCTGCATCTGAAGTCGATCATCCATGAACTGCTGTGGTTCCTGGCCGGCGACACCAACATCAAGTACCTGACCGACCATGGCGTCACGATCTGGGACGAATGGGCCGACGAGAACGGCGACCTTGGCCCCGTCTATGGCAAGCAATGGCGTTCCTGGCCGGATGGTCATGGCGGCTCGATCGACCAGATCGCGAATCTTCTCAAGGAGATACGCCGCAATCCTCAATCGCGGCGACTGATTGTCTCTGCATGGAACCCGGCCGAGGTGGAAGCCATGGCACTGCCGCCGTGCCACTGCCTGTTCCAGTTCTATGTCTCCGAGGGCCGGCTTTCCTGCCAGCTCTACCAGCGCTCCGCCGACATCTTCCTCGGCGTGCCGTTCAACATCGCGTCCTACGCGCTGCTGACGCTGATGGTGGCGCAGGTGACCGGGCTGAAGCCGGGCGATTTCGTCCATACGCTGGGTGACGCGCATCTCTACTCGAACCATTTCGAACAGGCGCGCGAACAATTGCGGCGCACGCCCAGGGCGCTGCCGACCATGTGGATCAATCCGGAGGTGAAGGATCTGTTCGCCTTCCGCTTCGAGGATTTCCGGCTGGAAAATTATGTCGCCGATGCGTCGATCAAGGCGCCAATCGCCGTATGACGCTGGACAAAGCGACACTTCAAGCTATTGCCAATGCCAAACTGAACGATGCTGAGCTCCTGTTTCAGAACGAGCGCTTTTCGAACGCCTACTATCTTTTCGGCTATGCAGCAGAAATTGCCATCAAGTCACGAATTTCTAGGCTTTTTCTACCGGACACGATTCCCGATAAGAAATTTGTCCAAGATATTTATAGTCACGATCTCAACAGGCTCATAGGCTTAGCTGGGTTATCCGCGGAACTTGCCGAGAGCCGAACGGCGTCTCCGGTATTTGATGGCCACTGGTCGGCCGTCTCAGATTGGAATGAGGCTTCTCGTTACGATATGATAGATGTGTTTGAAGCGACGGCCATGCGAAATGCTATGGTTGATGAAGAGCAAGGAATATTCACATGGCTTCGGGAGCGCTGGTAAGGACGGACGTTGATGCCGGCATCAACCTAATTCGGGCTCTCGATGAGAAAAAATTTGGAGTCGCTGCTGCACTCTGGTTGTATAACAGCGATGTTGACAATTGGCGGATGATTATCGCCTATCGCGGCCCGCGCAAGGATCTAGAGAAAAAATACCTGGAAGCTGCGACCATTGCGGCAGACTGGCGAAAGGCTCGGCCAAACGAACCCATTTTAGATCTTAGCAAAGTGAAGATAACGTCGGCGGATGATCGTCTCATCGCCGGTTTAGGCATAGCCATGCGGGTTGATGGTCTTGGGGAGGTGCGCTTTTCCCACAACACTATCAATGGCATCTATGTCGAGGATGCCTTGATCCACCGGCTTGCTGCGTAAGCTTTGCAAGCCAGCAGATGGTTCAGTCGATGCCGACCATCGTCCGATGGCCTTGACCACGGCATAGGCCTGCTTACCCTTCGAGCTTGAGGTCGGCAACGGCTTCGTTGGTGATCGAGGCGGTGACGATGGCGCCGCCGCCAATATCGATCCTGACATGCGAGGTGGTCCCTCCCTTGACGATCTCGGTGATCGTCCCCTTGAGGACGTTGCGGGCGCTGACCTTCCTCGGGCTCTCCTTTGCTTTCATGCATGTTGTTCCCCCAAAACCGAAGTCGCTTTTTTGGCGACATGCATTGGGGTTCCTGCTCGTCTTGCCAGGACAATCGACGCCGCACAGACGTTTTCGCGAGGTGCCGGGCCTTCCCTTGTTATATTCATGCGGATATATCGGGTGGCAGGCTGCGAGCCGCACGGATTTCAAACCAGGGGAGTTTTCGATGACGCGCAAAGGTTTCGGGTTGAGGGCGATCGCCATTGGCGGTTTTGCGGCCACGCTGATGGCCGCGATGCCGGCCGCCCATGCGGAAGACAAGGTCGTGGTGTTCGCGGCGGCCAGCCTCAAGGACGCGCTCGATGCGGTGAACAAGGCCTGCGAGGCTGATGTCGGCGAGGCCGCGACCGTCTCCTATGCCGCGAGCTCGGCACTGGCCAAGCAGATCGAGGGCGGGGCACCGGCCGACGTCTTCATCTCGGCCGATCTCGACTGGATGAAATATCTCTCCGACAAGAAGCTGACCAAGCCGGACACCGAGGTGAAGCTGCTCGGCAACGAGATCGTGCTGGTGGCGCCGAAGGATTCGACCGTTGACGCCAAGATCGAGAAGGGTTTTGACCTCGCCAAGCTGGTCGGCGACGGCAAGCTCGCCATGGGCGATTTCAAGGCGGTGCCGGCCGGCAAGTACGGCAAGGCGGCACTGGAATCGCTGGGCGTCTGGTCCTCGGTCGAAGGCAAGGTGGCGCAGGCCGAGAATGTGCGCGCGGCACTCAAGCTGGTTTCAACGGGTGAGGCCGCTCTCGGCATCGTCTACGCCACCGACGCTCACGCCGAAAAGGGCGTCAAGGTGGTCGGCACATTCCCGGAGGATTCGCATCCGCCGATCATCTACCCGGTTGCCCAGACCGCCGATTCGAAGGACAAGGATACGCCGGCTTTCCTGCAATGCCTGCAGTCCGCCAAGGCCGGCGCGCTCTTCAAGGAACAGGGCTTCACCGTGCTCACGCCGAGCAACTGAGACGGGTCTGACATCGCAATATGAACTGGCTGCTGGACCTCACTCCCGACGAATGGAATGCGGTCCGGCTGTCCGTCAAGGTGGCGACTGTGGCGATGGTCGCCAGCCTGCCGCCCGGCATATTGATCGCGCTGCTGCTTGCCCGAGGGCAATTCTGGGGCAAGACGCTCCTCAACGGCGTTGTTCACCTGCCGTTGATCCTGCCGCCCGTGGTGACCGGTTATCTCCTGCTTTTGACTTTCGGCAAGCGCGGCCCGGCCGGTGCCTTCCTGGCCGAGCATTTCGGCATCGTCTTCTCGTTTCGCTGGACAGGTGCGGCACTTGCCTGCGGCGTCATGGGATTTCCGCTGATGGTGCGGGCGATCCGGCTGTCGATCGAAGCGGTGGACCGCAAGATGGAGGCGGCGGCGGGCACGCTTGGCGCCAATCCCTTGTGGGTGTTTGGCACCATCACGCTGCCACTGATCCTGCCCGGGCTGATCGCCGGTTCCATCCTGGCCTTTGCGAAAGCGATGGGGGAATTCGGCGCAACCATTACCTTCGTCTCCAACATCCCTGGCGAGACGCAGACGCTGCCGTCGGCGATCTACACTTTCACGCAGGTGCCGGGCGGCGATGAGGGCGCATTGCGGCTGACATTTATCTCGATCGTCATCTCGATGGCGGCACTGGTCGCCTCGGAAGTGCTGGCACGGCGCGTCGGGCGGCGGATGGACATCGAATGAGCGTCATCGTCGACATCAGCCACCGGCTGGGCGATTTCGCCATCGAGGCCCGTTTCGAGAGCGCAGGGCGTCTGACAGCGCTGTTCGGGCCGTCCGGCTCGGGCAAGACCACGCTCATCAACATGATTGCCGGGCTGATCCGGCCCGACAAGGGCCGCATCGAGGTCGACGGCCGCGTGCTGGTCGACACCGGCGCCGGCATTTTCGTGCCCAAGCACAAGCGCCGCATCGGCATGGTGTTTCAGGATGCGCGCCTCTTCCCGCACATGAGCGTGGCCAGCAATCTGCGTTACGGCCGCTGGTTCACGCCGGCAAAGGAGCGCTATGCCGACATGGATGACGTCGTCGACCTGCTCGGCATCGGCCCGCTGCTCGGGCGGCGCCCGGCAAAGCTGTCGGGCGGCGAGAAGCAGCGCGTGGCGATCGGTCGGGCGCTGCTGGCCAGCCCCGGATTGCTGCTGATGGACGAGCCGCTGGCCTCGCTCGACGAGGGGCGCAAGGCCGAGATCCTGCCCTATATCGAGCGGCTGCGCGACGAGACGAAAATCCCGATTGTCTACGTCAGCCATTCGGTCGCCGAGGTGGCGCGGCTGGCCAGTGACGTGGTGATGCTGGCGCAAGGCAAGGTCGTCGCCAGTGGCCCGACCGAGGCCGTCATGCAAAGGCTCGACCTGTTGCCGGCGGAAGAGCGCGGCGAGGGTGGCGCCGTGCTGGACACGAAGGTGCTGCGTCACGACGAGGTGTTCGGCATGACCGTGCTCGGCTCGGCCGCCGGCGAGATCCGCGTGCCACGCCTTGCGATGAAGGCAGGGGCTCCCGTGCGTGTCCGCATTCGTGCCCGCGATGTGATGATCGCGACGGAGAAGCCGACAGGCCTCAGCGCGCTCAACATCCTGCCCGGCGCGATCGTCGCGATCAGCCCGGGCGAGGGGCCGACGGTCGAAGTCGGCATCGATTGCAATGGCGCGACCGTGATGGCCCGCATCACCGAACAGTCGCGGCAGGCGCTGAAACTGCGGCTTGGCGGCAAGGTTTTCGCGGTGGTCAAGACAGTGAGCTTCGACCGGGCAAACACAGGGGCCGGCCTGCCTGCCGAGGCGGATGGATGAGTGCGCTATGTCTTTTTGGAATAGCGGTATCGCTGAAGACCTTCTACTATGGGGATCGGGCGTGAGCGAGGAGGAGCAAAAATGCCATCGCTGAGCTTGCGGATAAATCTCGATCCTGACGGGCGGATCGGTCCGGGCAAGATCGAGCTTCTGGAACACATCGCCACCTTCGGCTCGATCTCCGCCGCCGCGCGCGGCATGGAGATGTCCTACAAGCACGCCTGGGACCTGGTCGAGGACATGAACCGGGTGTTCGGCAAGCCGCTGGTTGCGGCGCAGACCGGCGGCCGCAAGGGCGGCGGCGCGCAGCTGACGGCCATCGGCCTGGCCGTGGTCAGCCGGTTCCGCGCCATCGAGCGCGCGGCGACGGCCGTGGCGGCGACGCATATGGATGCACTGCAGGCGGAGATCGACGCGGGGTGAGATCGACTGGAAACTCTGCCCCGACGGGCGACTAGCGCGATCTTCCGCGCCTCCGGTGCTCACGGACTTAATGTCCGCTCCGGTTCTCGAAATTCACGATATTGACCTCGCCAGGGCGAATTTCGAGCCGATCTCAGCGTTAGCGCTGACAAAAAAGATTAGTTCTCTTCCGGTTCACCGGCCTTGCGCAGCAGATAGGTGTCCATGATCCAGCCCTTTTTCCGGCGGGCCTCCTCGCGGACCTTTTCGATTTCGGCACCGACATCCCCCAGGCGGCCGGAGATGATGATCTCGTCCGGTGTGCCAAGATAGGCGCCCCAGTGAATGACGAGATCATGGTCGGCCAGCGTGTTGAAGGCGCATTTGCCGTCCAGCATGACGACTGTGCTGCCGGCATTTTCCGCAAGGCCTTCCTCGGTCAGCCGTCGGCCGGTGGTGACCAGGATGGAATCGCCTATGCGGTTCAGCGCTGTCTTGTGGCTGGCGGCAAGCGCCTGGATTGCGGTGATGCCGGGGATGACCTCCAGTTCGAAGGCGACATTGTCTCTCAGGCGCACCCGCTCGAGGATGCGCAACGCGCTGTCGTAAAGCGAAGGGTCGCCCCAGATCAGGAAGGCGCCGCAGCCATCGTCCGCAATCTCGTCGCGGATCAGGCCTTCGTAGATGGCGGCGATCGCCTCGTGCCAGTCGTCGACGGTCGAGCGGTAGGAGGATGTCGGTTCGGCGCGCACCGGCACGTCGAACTCGACCCGGCGTGATTTCGGGTTGGTGACGAAGCGGTCGCAGATCTCGCGCCGCAGGTCGGCGAGGTCGTTCTTCTTCGCGCCCTTGTCGGGGATGAACAGCACGTCGGCGCGGTTCAGGCCTGATATGGCCTGCACGGTCATGTGGTCGGGATTGCCGGCGCCGATGCCGATGACGAGGAGCTTGCGCATGGGCGAACTCCTGCCCGATCGGAACCTGCGTGTCCAGACCGCCACTGCGTGTCCAGACCGCTACCGCGTGTCCAGACCGCTACCGCGTGTCCAGACCGCTACCGCGTGTCCAGACGCTGTCGTGTACCCATGCGAGCGAAGGGCTTTGAAACGCCGCATTGAAACGGCTAGGGTCATCAGGGCATTCTTGCCGAGGGGGCTTCGATGTTGCGATATGTTATGACTGCGGCGCTGGCGCTTTCAGCCGCGCCTGCCTTGGCCAACGACTCTGTTGCCGAACTCGGCACCGGCGGCCTGATCCTGTCGCGCAGCGACGCGGTCGCGATGCAAAGCGAGGACCTCTTCATCTCGCCCGAAAAGGTGACGGTCGACTACGTTTTCCACAACAACACCGATAGGGATGTCGATGCGATCGTCGCCTTCCCGATGCCGGACATTTCGGGCGATCCCCATGAGATGCCGGCGATTCCTGAAAACCAGAGCGACAATTTCCTCGGCTTCGAGGTGACGATCGACGGTGTCGCGGCAAAGCCGCAACTCGAGCAGAAGGTGTTTGCGCTCGGCATCGACATCAGCGCCGACCTGAAGGCGCAGAATGTGCCGTTCAACCCGTTCGGCGACGCGGCCAAGGCGGCACTGGCGAAGTTGCCGAAGGCGGTGGCCGACGACTGGGTCGACCGCGGCATCATCATCGAGGATCCGGAGGGCGACAGCGACCCAAGCACCAGCCCGTCCTATGCACCCTTCTGGCAATTGCGCTCGACCTATTGGTGGCGCTCGACCTTTCCGGCCAACAAGGACGTCCGTGTCTCTCACCGCTACAAGCCCAGCGTCGGCGCCACGTCATCGGTCAGCTTCTTCAGTGACGGCCAGTTCCAGGGCGCATACGCCGCCTACAAGACCCGCTACTGCATGGATGGCACATTCGAGAACGCGGTGCGCAAGGCGGCGAAGGACAATCCGGACGGTTACCCGAGATATTACGAAAGCCGCATTGCCTATATCCTGACCACGGGCGGCAACTGGGCGGCGGGCACCATCGGCAAGTTCAAGCTGACCATCGACAAGGGCAATCCGAAAGCCCTGGTCTCGTTCTGCGGCGACAACGTAAAAAAGGTCGGGCCGACGACCTTCCAGATGACGGCGGACGATTTCTACCCGGAGCACGACATTGATATCCTGCTGCTCGAACCGTCCAACAGCAATGGCGGGGACGCGAACTGATGCATGTCGCCATCTATGTCGCCATTGCCGAGAACGGCGTGATCGGGCGGGACGGCGGGTTGCCCTGGCGGCTCTCCACCGATCTCAAGCGTTTCAAGGCCGACACGATGGGCAAGCCCATCATCATGGGCCGCAAGACCTATGAAGGCATCGGTCGTCCGCTGCCGGGCAGGCTGAACATCGTCGTCACGCGCGACAAGACCTGGCGCGCCGAGGGCATCGAGGTGGCGCATACGCTGGAAGCCGCGATTCAGCTGGCAACGGTGCGCGGGCGCTGCATGGCTGGCGTGGACGAGGTCTGCGTCATCGGCGGCGGCGAGATCTATGCCCAGGCGCTGCCGCTGGCCGACCGGCTGCACGTCACCCATGTGCTGGCCACCGTCGATGGCGATGCGCATTTTCCGCCGATCGACCCTGAGACATGGCGCATGGTCAGTGCGCAGGAGGTTCCGGCTGGAGAAAAGGACAGCCACGCAACGCGCTATTCGGTCTACGAGCGCCGTCGCCAGATACTTTGACAGACAAAACGTGCATTGAGGGACGACAAAGGGTCGCTACAGGGCCAAAAGGGATGATGTCGGCGGCGCATCGCGTTGAAAGCGCGCCGTGGCGTCCCTATAGAAGAACAACACTGGATTTGCGCCGTAACTCCGGCGCTTGAGGGAATTCCAAGCGAAAGGACATTCATGCCCTGGAACGACAAGAGTGGCGGAGGCGGCGGCCCGTGGGGCGGCGGCGGTAACAATCAGGGACCCTGGGGGCAGGGACCAAAGGGGCCAAGCGGCCCGCAGGGCTCGCCTCCCGACCTCGAAGACATCATCCGCCGCGGCCAGGACCGGCTGCGGCGCGCGCTGCCCGGCGGTGGCGGTGCCAGTCCGGCCGTTTTCGGACTGATCGCCGCGGTGCTGGTCGTGCTGTGGGCTTTCCAGGCGGTCTACACAGTGCAGCCCGACGAGGTTGCGGTCGAACTGCGTTTCGGCAAGCCGAAGGCCGAACTTTCCCAGCCGGGCCTGCATTTCCATTGGTGGCCGCTTGAGACCGTCGAGACGGCCAAGATTTCCGAGCAGCTCGTCGACATTGGCGGCGGCAACACCAGCGGCAACGGCCTGATGCTGTCGGGCGACCAGAACATCGTCAACGTGCAGTTTTCGGTGGCCTACCAGGTCTCCGATCCCCGCGCCTATCTGTTCGACGTCTCCGATCCGGACGGTATGCTGCGGCAGGTCGCCGAAAGCGCCATGCGCGAAGCCGTCGGCCGCAGGCCGGCGCAGGATATCTTCCGTGACGACCGCCAGGGCATAGCGGCCTCGGTGCGCGAGATCATCCAGACCACGCTCGACGGCTACAAGGCCGGCCTGCAGGTCAACGCCATCTCGATCGAGGACGCGGCGCCGCCACGCGAAGTGGCCGACGCCTTCGACGAAGTGCAGCGCGCCGAGCAGGACGAGGACAAGTTCGTCGAGCAGGCCAACCAGTATTCCAACCAGAAGCTCGGCCAGGCACGCGGCGAGGCCGCACAGGTCCGCGAAGACGCGGCCGCCTACAAGAACCGGGTGGTGCAGGAAGCCGAGGGTGAGGCGCAGCGCTTCATCTCGGTCTACGACGAATACGCCAAGGCGCCCGATGTCACGCGCAAGCGCCTCTATCTGGAAACCATGGAGAAGGTTCTGAAGGACTCAAGCAAGGTCATCGTCGAACAGGGCAACGGGCAAGGGGTCGTCCCCTACCTGCCGCTCCCGGCATTGCAGCAGAAAGCGCCGGCTCCGGCCGCGCTTGGCGCGAACACGGGAGGTAACCAGTGATGGGCAACCGTCTCCCCGTTTTCGTCGTCATCGCGGCGGTCATCCTGTTCCTCATCTATTCCTCGGTTTTCGTGGTCAATGCGCGCCAGCAGGCGCTGGTGCTTCGCTTCGGCGAGATCGTTGACGTCAAGACCGAGCCCGGCATCTACTTCAAGGCGCCGTTCTCGTTCTTCGACGCCGACACGGTGCAGCTGATCGAGAACCGGGTGCTGCGCTTCGACCTCGACAACATCCGCGTCCAGGTTTCGGGCGGCAAGTTCTATGAGGTCGACGCCTTCATCGCCTACCGCATTTCGGATCCGCGCGTGTTCCGTGCCGCGGTGTCCGGCCAGATCGAACTGGCCGAGGCGCGGCTCAGGACCCGTCTCGACGCTGCCTTGCGCCGCGTCTACGGTCTGCGCGATTTCGAGGCTGCTCTTTCGGAAGAGCGTGCGGTGATGATGCGCGAAGTGCGTGATCAGCTCCGGCCCGACGCCACCTCGCTCGGCCTGCAGATCGAGGATGTCCGCATTCGCCGCACCGACCTCACCGCCGAGGTCTCGCAACAGACCTTCGACCGCATGAAGGCCGAACGTCTGGCCGAGGCCGAAAGGCTGAGGGCACGCGGCAACGAAGCGGCGCAGCGCATCCGCGCCCGCGCCGACCGCGAAGTCGTGGAGATCATCGCCGAGGCGCAGAAGGAATCGGAAATCCTGCGCGGCGAGGGCGAGGCCCAGCGTAGCGCCACCTTCGCGCAAGCCTATCAGCGCGATCCGGCCTTCTTCGATTTCTACCGGTCGATGAACGCCTATGGCACGGCGCTGGACAACACCGGGACGACCATGGTGCTGTCGCCGAATTCGGAGTTCTTCCGCTACTTCCGCGATCCCGACGGCAAGGAAGGGCCGGCGAAACAGACGCCGCCGGCACCGGCAGCACCGGCGACGGCACCCGCCGCGCCGACGACACAACCCGGCACCGGCCAGCAATAGCCGGTGCAGGACTTCTTCGCGGCGATAGGCCTGGTCCTCGTCATAGAGGGCCTGGTCTATGGCGGCTTTCCCGGTTTCGCGAGGAAGCTCGCGGGCGAGGTGCTGTCGATGCCGGAGAACGCATTGCGGATCGCAGGGCTGGTCGCCATCGCCATCGGGGTCGGCATCGTCTGGCTGGTGCGGGGCGGGTGAGAACCATCGGTTTTCGTCTTCGGCAAAACGGGGGATTTATCCTCTGCCGCTGGTGGTAGCCGCAAACGTGCCGTATTTTTTGCCAACATGGCGCAACGCGGTGTTTTTGCCGTTGCGCTTTCTCTTTCAGAAATACCGGGAGGCTTCTCGATGACGTCAACACTCCTTTTGCGCGCAGCACGGCGGACATTCATAGCCGGCTCGGCAGCGCTTCTTGTCGGCACTGTCGCCGTCCCGTCCTTCGTGACGCCGACCTTCGCCGCCGACGGACCTGCTTCGGTGGCCGACCTGGCGGAAGGCCTGCTCGGCGCGGTGGTCAACATCTCGACCTCGCAGACGGTGAAGGGCACGGAAGGGCCAGGCGCCGTGCCGATGCCGCAGCTTCCAGAAGGCTCGCCCTTCCAGGATTTCTTCGACGATTTCTTCAAGAACCGCGGCGGCGACAAGGATAATGGCGCGCAGAAGGTGCAGTCGCTGGGATCTGGTTTCGTCATCGACGCCGAGCAAGGCATCGTCGTCACCAACAACCACGTGATTGCGGACGCCGACGACATCGAGGTCAATTTCTCCGATGGCGTGACGCTCAAGGCAACGCTGGTCGGCACCGACACCAAGACCGACGTCGCGGTGCTCAAGGTCGATCCGAAAGGCCACAAGCTCACCGCGGTGAAGTTCGGCGATTCCACCAAGATGCGCGTCGGCGATTGGGTGATGGCGATCGGTAATCCGTTCGGTCTTGGCGGCACGGTCACGGTCGGCATCGTCTCGGCGCGCAACCGCGACATCAATTCCGGCCCCTATGACGATTTCATCCAGACCGATGCGGCAATCAACCGTGGCAATTCCGGCGGACCGCTGTTCAACAGCGCCGGCGAGGTCATCGGCATCAACACGGCGATCATTTCGCCCTCCGGCGGCTCGATCGGCATCGGCTTCTCCATCCCCTCGCAGCTCGCCTCGGGCGTCGTCGACCAGTTGCGCCAGTTTGGCGAGACGCGGCGCGGCTGGCTCGGCGTGCGCATCCAGCCAGTCACGGACGACATCGCCGAGAGCCTCGGCATGGCGACCGCCAAGGGGGCGCTGGTCGCCGGCGTCATCAAGGGCGGACCTGTCGACAACGGCACCATCCAGGCCGGCGACGTCATCATCAAGTTCGACGGCAAGGACATCCATGAAATGCGCGACCTGCCGCGCGTGGTTGCCGAAAGCCCTGTCGGCAAGGCAGTCGACGTGCTGATCGTGCGCAAGGGCGTCGAGCAGACGGTGAAGGTGACGCTCGGCCGGCTCGAGGATGGCGAGAAGCTCGCCAGCGGCGAGAATGGCAACACCGACCAGGACAAGGGCGACAAGGCTCCGGCCGTTTCGACCGCCTCGGTGCTCGGCATGACCGTGGGCGAGCTCAATGAGGAGACGCGCAAGAAATTCAGCATCGCCGCCGATGTCTCCGGCGTCGTCATCACGGACGTGGCAAAGGACTCGGCCGCCGCGGAGCGGGGCATCCAGCCGGGCGAGGTGATCACCGAGATCGCGCAGGAATCGGTCGCCACGCCCAAGGATGTGATGGACCGGATCGGCGCGCTGAAGGAGCAGGGTCGCAAGAACGCGCTTCTGATGCTGGCGTCGAAGACCGGTGAGTTGCGCTTCGTGACGATCCGGATGGATTGAGTTTTCAATCTACCTCTTCGTTTTGAAGCAATTCCGGACGGAAAACCGCTTCACACTTTTCCTGGAATTGCCTAGCCAGCCGCCTTTTTTCTTGTCCGCCAACCGGCGCGAGAGAGCCGATAGAGCACATGCCGCTTGAGCGCGGGATGGCTGTCGGGAATGCCGGGATGATCGAAGTCAGCCGATGGATCGGCCGTCATGCCGAGGCGTTTCATGACGGCGGTCGAGCGGTGGTTTTCCGCGACGGCGAAGGAGACGATTTCGTCGACGTCAAGCGTCTCGAAACCGTAGGCAAGCCATGCCTCGGCGGCCTCGGTGACATAGCCCTTGCCCCAGAATTCCGGAGCCAACCGCCAGCCGATCTCGATCGTGCCGGCCGGCAGGACATCCATGTCCTCGGTTCCTGATAGTCCGACAAAGCCGATGCACTCGCCCGTGGCGGCAATCTCGGCCGCGGCGAAGCCATAGCCATCCTCATCGATCCATGCGCGGACCTCGTCCATCTTGGCGTCGGCGGCGGCGCGGTCGCGACGGAACGGGAAGAATTCCATGACGCGCTCGTCGGAATTGATGCGATGGAAGAGCTCGCGGTCGCGCTCTTCCCAGTTGCGCAGGATCAGCCGCTCGGTACGCATTGGTTTCATTGCGCAAATTCTTCCTGGCGATAGCCCTGCAAATAGAGCAGTGCGGTCAGGTCGCCATGGTCGATGCGCACCTTCGCCTGCGCCGCCACCGTGGGCTTGGCATGGAGCGCCACGCCGGTGCCGGCGAGGCGGATCATGTCGAGATCGTTGGCGCCGTCGCCGACGGCGATGGCGTCGGCGGGTGTCAGTCCAAGGCGCGCCGAAATTTCGAGCAGTGCATCGGCCTTGGCGGCGCGACCGAGGATCGGTTCGCCGACCAGGCCGGTGAAGTGTCCATCCTGTTCGAGCAGGCGGTTGGCGCGGTTTTCATGAAAGCCTAGCATCGTCGCGATGCGTGTGGTGAAGACCTCGAAGCCGCCCGAGACCAGCGCAGCCCAGGCGCCGTTGGCGCGCATGGTCTGGACCAGTTCGCGGCCGCCCGAAGCCAATGTCAGCCGGTTGGCGACGATGCGGTCGACGACGGCGGCATCGAGCCCCTTCAACAGCGCGACGCGTTCGCGCAGGGCCGGTTCGAAGGCGATCTCGCCGTTCATCGACCGCGCGGTAATAGTGGCAACGCGATCCTTGACGCCGATCTCGTCGGCCAGTTCGTCGATGCATTCCTGGTCGATCATGGTCGAATCCATGTCGGCGATGAGGATTTTCTTGCGACGCGTTTCCGCCAGCTGGACGATCACGTCGACCGGTTCACCGGCCAATGCGGCGCGCAGGGCATCGGTGATCCCTGCGGTGTCAGCCCCTTGCGGCAAGGCAAGATCGCAGGCAATGCCTTCGGCCAGCCAGACGACGGTGCTTGCGCCCACCGTCCGCGAGGCCATATTCGCAAGCGACTGCGACAGAGCGCGGTCAGCGGGACGGGAAACAAGCGTGGCAATGAGCGGCATCGAGAATTCCGGCGCGGATGCGGGCGAAGGCCGCGTGAAGAATGCGATCCTGATAGCCGGGCCGACCGCCAGCGGCAAGTCGGCGCTGGCGCTCGACCTGGCCGAACGCACAGGCGGCGTCATCGTCAACACCGATTCCATGCAAGGCTATTCGGTTCTCGACGTGCTGACCGCCAGGCCACAACCGGCCGACCTCGCACGGGTGCCGCATTTTCTGTACGGCCATGTCCGTCCCGATACGGCCTATTCGACCGGCGCGTGGCTGCGCGACGTGATGAAACTTGTCGACGACGGAACGTTGTCGCGGCGGCCGGTCTTCGTCGGTGGCACGGGCCTCTATTTTCGCGCGCTGGCCGAGGGCATTTCGGAAATGCCCGATATTCCGCCGCGCATCCGCGACCGCTGGCGCTACGAGCTGAAAGAGCAAGGCGCGGTCAAGCTGCACGGGCTGCTGCTGCGCGAGGATTCGAGAGCCGCCATGCAGCTCAAGCCAACCGACAGCCAGCGCATCGTGCGTGCGCTCGAAGTGCTCGACGCCTCCGGCCGGTCGATCCTGGAGTGGCAGGCAGAGCGCGGCCGGCCGCTCATCGACAGGCAGACGGCGCGTTTCCTGGTCATCGAGCCGGATCGGGCCGCGCTGGTCGATCGTATCGAAAGGCGCTTCGACCAGATGCTGGACAAGGGCGCGCTGGAGGAGGTCAGGCAACTTGCGGCCCTTCGCCTCGATCCGGACCTGCCGGCGATGAAGGCGATCGGCGTTCGCGAACTGCAAGCCGCGATGGCCGGACTATCAAGCTTTCCCGAGGCGATCGAGCGCTCCAAGATCGCGACCCGGCAATATGCCAAGCGGCAAGCGACCTGGTTTCGGCACCAGCTGGGGCCGGAATGGCAAAGATTGCGCTGGGATGACGATCTCGAAACCACGATCCAAACACTTGTTGCTAATGCAACTTAAAAAGTTGACCTTGAGGGAAAGGTTCCCGTCGAGGTTGTCGGAGTTAACGCTCCGTAAGGCGGTCCGTGCCATAAGGTCGACGGGCACTTTTCCATTGGGGAGCAGATGCGTTTCCATAAGGCGGAATCCGCTTTTTTCGTCTTTATTTTCGTGATCCTGGCCGCTGGTCTGGTGACGCTGCACGCCTATGGACTCATGCAATCCTTCGCCACCGAACTCCATACCCAGTCGGGCCTGGACAAGGTCATCTACCTCAACAAGCTGTTGTTCGCGACCGGCGTTCTGCTCGCCACCGCGCTGTTTTTCGGTATCTTCTTCATCTACCCGCTGATCCGCAAACAGGCGACGGAAGAAGGCAAGCTGCGCGCCATGACGGTTTCGCTCAGCGCCCGTTCCGAAACGCTCGAGCACGCCGCCCTGACAGATGGCCTGACCGGCATGCAGAACAGGCGCTATTTCGACGATGCGCTGAAGGAATATCTCGAGGAGTTCCGGCGTATCGAAAAGCCTGTCGGGCTGATGATCCTCGATCTCGACCATTTCAAGCAGGTCAACGACACGCACGGCCACGACGTCGGCGACGAGGTGCTGAAGGCCGTCGCCAGTTGCCTGAAGGACATGACACGCTTCCATGATGTGGTGGCTCGCCTGGGCGGTGAGGAGTTTGCCGTGGTCACGCCCAACATGGAGGCGGAACTGCTCGGCAAATTCGCCGAGCGCATCCGCAAGGCCATCGCCAACATGTCGATCCTTTCGGGCAATGTCAGGCTCAAGATCACCACCAGCGTCGGGCTCGCCGTCTGGGACCGCAAGGAAACCGCCGAAGAGTTCTACCGTCGCGCCGACCGCCAGCTCTACGAGGCGAAGAGGCAAGGCCGCAACCGCGTCTGCGCCTGAAATCCCATCATTGAATGCGCGAGGCCGGCCGTCTGCCGCCATTTTCTGCGCTTCCGGTGCTCACGGACTCAATGTCCGCTCCGCTCCGGTTCTCGAAAACAGCACCAGCCGACTCGGCCTGACGAATTCCCTGACGGGATTTACCAAGCTTTCGAGCGAAGAAGAGCCATGGAAGCCTGGCGCGGCTTCTCAGAACTGCCGGCAAATGGGCGTGACGCCCTGGGCTCAGTCGTTCTGGGGGCGCAGGCCGAAGGTGGCGGGCTTCAGGCCGTAGCGCATGTCGAAATCGTCGTCCGACGGCACGCGGGCGGTCGCCGGCTTGCGGTAGTCGGGGTCGCCGGCCTGGCGGCCGGAATCGACCACCTCGGCGAAGGCCATCGCCTGCGGCGTCGGTTTGGGCACGTTGCGCAGCCGCTCTACGATCGCCACCAGATCGACATCGTCGCCGGTCTTCGGCGCCTCGGCTTCTTCGCGTTTGGCCGTGCCGGGCAGCAGGTGGGCGGGCAGCTTTTCAAACTTCAACCGCATGGTCGTCGCCACGCCTTCGCCGAAGGCAATGGCCTCGCGCTGGCCCATGGACGACAGGAAGGCAAGCGTGGATGCGGAAGAGTCGGCGATGGCCGAGCGGATGATCGCCTGGTCCTGCTCATTGGCGAGCCGCATCGCGAAGAAGGTCGAGCATTGCGACAGGATGGTCGGGTCAAGCTCGCCCGGACGCTGGGTGACGACGCCGAGATAGCAGCCATATTTGCGGCCTTCCTTGGCGATGCGTGACAGCGCGTGCCGGGTCGGCGCGAAGCCGAGACGCGGATCGGCCGGCATGTAGCGATGCGCTTCCTCGCACAGAAACAGGAGTTGCAGCTTGCCCTCGCTCCACAGAGCGAGATCGAAGGCCAGGCGCGCCAGCACCGAGCAGACGGAATTGACCACTTCGGATGGCATGCCGGCCATCTCGAAGCAGGTCACCGGGCGGCCGTGATGCGGCACGCGGAAGATGTTGCCGATCGTCTCGTGGATGGTGTCCTCGATCAGGCGCGAGCTGAACATGAAGCGGTAGCGCGGATCGGCCGCAGCCGATTCGATGCGCGTCTTCAGCGCTTTCAGCGTCGGACGATCGGTCTTGCCTTCGAGCATGCCCATGCGCTCGTCGATCTGCTTGAGCAGGTCGGCGATGCGGTAAGGTACCGGCGTATCGGCAGTCAGCGCATCGTTGCCGCGCCTGAGATAGGCGCCCGAATTCGGGTTGCGGTAGAGGTTCTTGGCGAGTGGAATAAGGTCGCGCAGAGCGTCGATCTCCTCCGGGACCGTCTCACGGCCGCGGAACAGCACTTCGGCGAATTCCTCGAGCTTGAACATCCAGAACGGCAGGTCGAGAAGTTCTTGGAATCGACCTTGACGCAATATTCGGGCAATGAGCTGGCGAATTCATTGTGCGGGTCGAGGATCAGGATGCGCAGATCGGGCCGCGCCGCGATCGATTTGCGCAGCAGCAGCGAGACAGCGGTGGACTTGCCGACGCCCGTGGTGCCGACAATGGCGAAATGGCGCGCCAGCGTGTCGTCGATCGCGATGTTGGCGGCGATCCCTTCGTCCTGGGACAGCGAGCCGATGGTGATGGAATGGCGGCCGGCCAGATCGTAGACCGCATGGAGATCACGGCTGCGGATCCGGTGGGCGACGGCGCCGATATGCGGATAGCTGGTGATGCCGCGGTCGAAGATCGGCTTGGCGCCTGGCTCGGCGGCGTCGCGCACTTCGCCGATCAGTTCGATGCTGACCTCGATGGCGTTCTGGCCCTCACTGCTCCAGGCACGGTCCGACTTGCCGATGGCATAGACCAGGCCGACCGTTCGCGTCGTGCCCAGGTTGATCGAGATCATCTTGCCGACCGTCCAAAGGCCGGTGACCGCACCGTCGACATCGTCGGCATAGGCGCTGATGGTGGCGCGCGCGCCGTCGCATTGCACGACATTGCCCAGGATGCGCCGGTCGTTCTGCTCTGCGTTGCGGCGCTCCTGCGACGTCGGTTCTCCGACGGAAGCTTCGCGTTCGACATACATGGACAGGCCAATCCCCGTTTCCCTGGAGATCGGATCCTATCGGAGCGGGGTTAAGGTCGGATGAGGCTGGATGGTGTAGAGAGGATTAAGCGCTTGTTGAAAATTGTCACAAGAGGGCACTTTTCGATGGTCGGAATTTCGCTATAATGGACGAATGGATGATATAGCGAACGATATTTCCTCGACCATCGGCAGACGGATTCACACCGAAAGGACCATGCGGGACTGGTCGCTGGCCGAACTCGCCGAGCGGTCCGGTGTTTCCAAGGCGATGCTGAGCACGATCGAACGCGGCATGACCAGCCCGACGGCGGCCCTGCTGGTGCGCATTGCGGCGGCCTTCGGCATGACCCTGTCGACGCTCATCGCTCGGGCGGAACTACAAGGCGGCGGACTGTTGCGCGAAGCCGACCAGCCAGTGTGGCGCGATCCTGATACAGGCTATGTCAGGCGGCATTTGTCGCCGGCCTGCGACATGCCGCTCGAACTGATCAAGGTGCATCTGCCGGCGGGCGCCAGGGTCAGCCTGCCGGCGGCCTCCTACGCCTTCATCAAGCAGCAGATCTGGCTGATTTCCGGACAGCTCGAATTCACCGAGGGCGATGTGGTGCACAGGCTGGAGCCCGGCGACTGCCTGGCGCTCGGGGCGCCGTCGGACTGCATCTTCCATGCCCTGGAGGCGGGCGCCGACTATCTTGTCGCGCTGGTCAAGGGCTGACGCCATGGCGAGACGGCCAAAGCGCTCCCACAATGGGGGCCGCCTCTTGACGACTACAAGGGGCCGCCATGGGGCAAGGGTGATCCCTTTATCTTCCTGGCCTGGCAGGCCGCGCATGCCAAGGCATGGAAGGCGCCAAGCCACGAAATCATGCTGATGCGCATGGACAAGGCCGAGCGGCTGGGCCTGACCTATGAGGAATACACGCTCGAGATCCTCGAGCGCGGACGGCATCTCAGGGAAGAAGACGCCGAGCGCATCAGCGCCATCAAGGCGGCGCGCAAGCGGCGGCGCGTGCGCCATCTCGACTGATGCCGGCGCGCTATCGACCCCATTCATCGTTTCCAGAGGACTGGCCATGGATTTCATCGAGATCGGAGCCCTGAGCGCCAGTGCGGAAACACTGGCAAAGCTGGCTGACCTGCTGGTCGAGACAGTTGCCGCCGGCGGCTCGGTCAGCTTCATGCATCCGCTGGCGCCGGAAGCGGCAAGCGCATTCTGGGCGAGGTCGCTGGCCGCGGCGGCAAAGGGCGAAAGGGTGGTGCTTGGCGCCTGGGACGGCAAGGTGTTGGCCGGTACCGTCACCTTGCTGCTCGACTGCCCACCCAACCAGCCGCACCGGGCCGAAATCGCCAAGCTGATGACATCAGTCGAATACCGGGGCAAGGGTATCGGAACGCGGCTGATGGGCGCGGCGGAGCGTCTCGCCGTCGAGAAGGGGCGCACGCTACTGGTTCTGGATACGGCAACGGAAGAGGGCGCCTCGGGCCTCTACGAAAAACTCGGTTTCACCCTGGCCGGGGAAATTCCGGACTATGCGCTGAAGCCGCATGGCGGGCTGACCGGCACGCTGATCTACTGGAAGCGCATCGGCGCCCGATCGTGATAGCTCACGCCGGTCGGGTAGAGGTTTCCCTGGACAGGTGCCTCAGCAGCCACTGGCGGAAATCCTGCTCGGCACTGGTCAGGCGCGCGGTCGACGCCTTGGTGAGGAAATGGCCTGACGTGCTGGAGAGCTCGAAACCGGAAAGCGGCACCAGGCTCCTGGTCGTCAGTGCCATGTCGACAAGCGGCCGCGACCCCAGAAGCACGCCGGCTCCGGAACTCGCCGCTTCCATGGCGGCGACAAAGCTGTCGAAGCGATGCGACCGTTGGGGGTGGCCGGCCAGTCCGGCCGCCGCGAACCATTCCGACCACATTTCGCGCGCGCCGGCGACCAGAAGCAGCGGCAGGGATGTCCAGTCGGCGGCACCGGCGAGCGCCGGGCTTGCCACCGGCAAAAGGCGCTCGGCGGTCAGCCTGTCGGCCTCGCGTCCGGGAAAGGATCCGTTGCCGAAACGGATGTCGAGCGCGGAGCCCGGCAAATCGTAGTCGGTCGGCCGATGGATCGTCACCAGATCGAGCTGGATACGTGGCAGCGCCTCGGCGAGATCGGGCAGCGCCGGGACCAGTATCAGCAGGGCGAAGGAGATCGGCACCCGGATCGAGACGGTCTGGACGGCGCGCGGCTCGAACAGTTCCGTCGTGCTGCTGGAGATGGTGGCGAATGCCGACTGGATGTGGGGCAGGTAGGCCGCGCCCTCGGGCGACAGGGCGACACCACGCGCCAGCCTTGAAAACAGGCGCGTCTTCAATCGTTCCTCGAGCAGCCGGATATGCTGGCTGACGGCGGCTTGGGTCAGGCCGAGTTCGGCCGCTGCCGCCGTGAAATTTGACAGCCGTGCCGCGGCCTCGAAACTGCGCAGCCAGTCGAGCGGGGGCACAGAGGGAATGGGTTTTCGAGGCATTAGAAATTTATGGTCTTTGGCCAAAAAATGATAATTTGAATTATGCCTTTGCTGTGGCCAACATGCAATCGAAACCTCACGGATCGGGCCGTGGGGCGCAACGGACAGGAACGGCATTCCCATGCTCACCCACGCGCTGGTTGGCGACGAAGGCAAGACAATCGAACTTGGCTGGCAAGGTGGCAGGCGCGCGCGCTTTCACGCCATGTGGCTGCGTGACAATGCGCTCGACGACAAGACGCGTAGCGCCGGCAACGGCCAGCGCCTGATCACCATTCTCGACATTCCGGCCGAGACGAGGATTGGCGAGGCCACCATCAAGGCCGGTGCGCTGGAAGTCAGCTTCGTGCCGGAAGGAAAAACGGTCAGCTTTCCCGCGCAATGGCTGAGCGCAAACGCCTATGACCGCGACGAGCCTGGCGAGCCCGGCTGGACGGGCGACATCATCCAGCGCTGGACCAAGGCGACGATGCAGAATTCGGTGCCGCGCGCCCGATACGCGGCGGCCTTTCACAGCCGCAGCGTGCTGCGCGAATGGCTTTCGGCGGTGAGGACCTATGGCTTTGCGGTGATGGACGGCCTGCCGGCCGAATCCGGCGCGCTGTGCAAGGTCTCCGATCTGTTTGGCTATATCAGGGAGACCAATTACGGCCGCTGGTTCGAAGTGCGGGCGGAGGTCAACCCGAACAATCTCGCCTATACCAATCTCGGGCTTCAGGCACACACCGATAATCCCTACCGCGACCCGGTGCCGACGCTGCAGATCCTCTCGTGCATCGAGAATACGGTGGAGGGTGGCGAGTTCGAGCGTGGTCGACGGTTTTGCCGTCGCGGCCGCGCTGCAGGCTGAAAACCCCGAGGGCTTCCGGCTGTTGAGTTCCTGTCCGGCACGCTTCGAATATGCCGGCTCCTCGGGTGTACGGCTGCAGGCGAAGCGGCCGATGATCGAACTCGGGCCGGATGGCGAACTCATCTGCATCCGCTTCAACAACCGCTCGCTGGCGCCGGTCGTCGACGTGCCGTTCGCCGACATGGATGCCTATTATGGCGCCTATCGACGGTTCGCCCAGCTGATCGAGGATCCCTCTTTCGAAGTGACGTTCAAGCTGGAAGCGGGGCAGGCCTTCATCGTCGACAACACGCGCGTCATGCATGCCCGAAAGGCGTTTTCCGGCACCGGAAAGCGCTGGCTGCAAGGCTGCTACGCCGACAAGGACGGCCTGTTGTCGACGCTTGCCGCGATCGAGCACAGCTTCAAGGAGGCCGCGGAATGAGCGGCCGGGATCTGAACGCCGACAACATCGTCGAGTTCATAGCCGACATCTTTGAGCGCCGGGGCGCCGAATCCTATCTTGGCGAACCGGTGACGATGTCCGAGCACATGCTGCAGGGGGCATGGCTGGCGGAACAGGACGGCGCGCCCGACGCGCTGGTGGCAGCCGCGCTGCTGCACGACATCGGCCATTACACCAGCGAGTTCGGCACCTATTCGCCCGACGATGTCGAGGACAAGCATCATGACGAGGCCGGAGGCGAGGTGCTGGCGCCGTTCTTCCCGCCTGTCATCGTCGAGTGCGTGAGGCTGCACGTCGCGGCCAAGCGCTATCTCTGCGCCACGGACCCGACCTATTTCTCCAAGCTGTCGCCGGCTTCGGTGCATACCCTGTCGCTGCAGGGCGGACCGATGAGCGCCGACGAGGTGGCCGATTTCCGCAAGAACCCGTTCCATGAGGAAGCGGTGCGGGTCCGCATCTGGGACGAGGGCGGCAAGATCGCGAACATGAAGACGCGGGCGTTTCGCGATTATGTGCCGTTGCTGCAGCGCGTCGTGCGCGATTTCGCCCATCGCGCCTGACCGCGGTCCATCACCGGGAGGGTCAGCCCATGTGCTTCTGCTTCGATGGCGCAAACGCGCTGGCTGCATTCCGGCCGGAGACCTGTCGCGAGCGTTCGCCCGACGCGTCTATTTTCGACCCATTGCCGATCGCGCCCAGCGGCGGGCCTGATCAGTTCTCCGCAGCCGCCTCGTTCGAGGTCGCTGAAGCCGGACACGCTGGTCGTCTTGCCGTTGCCCCCTTTTCCGGATATTAGCCGCGCCCAACCTGCGGCGTCCATTTCGTCTTGCCGTAGACATCGACCACACGTTTCATGGAGGCGAAGATGAGATCTTGTTCACGCGTTTCGCGCCTTCGTGGCGGTCGAAAGGGCTGACTCGCGCCCCAGCGAATTCTACGTCCCTGATGATCTGAGAACCGCCCGTCCGCAACGTGTACTGCGGTCCGTTTCTCGTGCGCCCGAGCCGCACCGATGCTGGTCATGTCATTGTGACGGTGGGGGCTTCCCGGCCGACGATGGCGGCTGCCGGAAACCTCGAGATGCACCTTTGCAACACTCCGTCAGGCCCTTGTAAATATTGAGATAATTTCCCTTGCTCGGTTGCCTCTTGGGGCATAGAGAGCCCGCCCAGTCCAACCCGTCGTCCCCAGAGGAGACCTGTCAAATGTCACGCCAACCCAGATCGACACATTCCGTGCCGGCGCTGGACTTGCGTGCGGCTGACAGGGTTCCAATCGGGAAGAACGGCCATGGCCAGGTCCATGATCCAGCGCAGGCAGGACGCCGAGCGCGAACGCATTGAAATATACACCGCAACGCTGCGGCGGGTTTCTCCCACGCCGCGTCCCGCTCCGGATTTCGAGCGGGCGCTCGACGAGGTACGCCGGGGCTATGCCGGCATGGCGATCCGCGACGGCGCGTTGTGGCGTCCGAAGCTGAAGACGCGCGATCCCGCGCGGCTGCGGCTCGCTGCGGCCCGTCATCTTTATGCCCGCTATCCGGTCTCGGCCGCGCTCGAGGCCATCTGGCGGGATGGTTCGGGGCTGGATGCCGGCGAGATTGCGCTCCGCAAGGCCTGGTATGTCGCGGTTGCGCGCGGTGACTCGCTCTACAAGGCAGGTGCCAATGCCTTGATGTCGCGCAAGGAGGTGCATTGCTTCCTGAACCTGTCGGACGACTTGACCTTCGACGAGGCGTTCTGGATGGCGATCATCCGGTCCTACACGGATGATTTCGGATTGGCGGCCCGCCTTGCGCGCACGAAGATATCGCGCACGCCGCGTGCCGATCTGGCCTTCTGGCGCGAGGTGGCACGGTTCTTCTGCGCGCATCCGACGTCCAAGGAAGAGACCGACGATCTCTGCGACTACATCGGCGCCATGTACCGGCATGACCGAGCCTACAGCCTGAAGGGGCGCACGCTCGCCTCGCTGCGCAAGCAGATGTCGGAGTGGCACCGCGACATTGCCGCCGTCGAGCGCATCGAGGCCATGCGCCGCCGTGTCGCCGGCCTGGGCTCGGCGGTAAAGGGCGCTTGGGATGGCTCGCGGCTTGAGGACTGGGAGTGGCAGCCTTCGGCCAAGGAGGCGAAGGCGCATGGCGAGCGCTTCTTCGTCCGCCAGTTGAGGACCGCCGAGGACCTGGTCGGCGAATCCAGGGCGATGCATCATTGCGTCTCGACCTACGCGGCCAAATGCATCGCCGGCAATGCCTCGATCTGGGTGCTGCGGCGCACGGCACTTGGCAAGATCGAGCGGCTGCTGACGATCGAGCTCGATCCGCAGAACCGCGCGGTGCAGGTGCGTGGTTTCTCCAATCGCGTCGCCTTGCCCGACGAGCGCAAGATCATCGAGCGCTGGGCCAAGGCAAGGGGCGTGATGCTCCGCGACTGAAACGAAGTACCCGCGCGGCGGACATGCCGCGCGGGGCCGGCCTTGCTGATCGCAGGAGAGGAGGGGAACTCCTGGGGATTGGCAGCTAGGTGTTTAGTCCCGGCATTTGCTGGAGCGGATTTAGCGTGAAGCGTTCCGGCTGTGCAGCCCAGGCCTTGCAGATGAACTCGTATGGGGTGAGGCCCTTAAGGGTCTTCAGTCTGCGAGCGAAGTTGTAGGCTGCGACGAAGTCGGCGAGGTGCTGCCGGAGCTGATCGTGGCTCTCGTAGTAGAAGCGCTTGACGGTTGCGTCCTTGATGGTCCGGTTCATCCTCTCGACCTGGCCGTTGGTCCATGGGTGCCTGGCCTTGGTGGTGCGGTGGTCGATGTCGTTCCTGGCGCAGGTGTATTCGAAGGCGTGCGCCCGGAACAGTTCGCCGTTGGTGATGGCCTCTTTAATCAGCGGGACGGCCGAGCCACCGGCGCCAGGCGTCGTGAATTGGATGCCGTTGTCGGTGAGCACGGTGTGGATCTTGTAAGGGACGGCCGCGATCAGCCGGAGCAGGAACTCTTTGGAGACGGCGGTGGTGGCCTTCTCGTGCAGTTCGACGAAGGCGAACTTCGATGTGCGATCGATGGCGACGAACATGTGCAGCTTGCCCTGCTCGGTCCGCACCTCGGCGACGTCGATGTGGAAGTAGCCGATCGGATAGCTCTTGAACTTCTTTCTCGCGGGCTTGTCACCCTCGACATCCGGCAGCCGACCGATGCCGTGGCGCTGCAGGCAGCGATGCAATGAAGACCGGGTCAAATGCGAGATCGTTGGCTGCAGCGCATAGAGACAGTCGTCCAGTGGCAGCAGCGTGTAGCGACGGAAGGCAACGATGATCGCCTCTTCCTCGACGGAGAGCACCGTCGAGCGCGGCTCCTTCGGGCCGGTCGGCAGATCGGCCACCGAAGTCCGCGTCTTCCACTTCGCGACCGTCTTCTGGTTAATCCCGTAGCGTTTGGCCAGCGTCCTCAGGCTCTCTTGACTATGTTGTATCGCTCGACGGATCGCCTCTGTCGTCGTGGCGCTCCCATGAAGAACCTGGCCCATAGCGCATCCTTTGATTCGGACGACAAGAATGCCCCATCAAAGCCTGGGATCAAACAGCTAGGCCTTGTGGTGAACCTGTTGCAGCCCATAGACCGGCGTCGGCAAACCGACCTGCCGGGCTTTCAGCTGCAGCGACAGATACTGCGAATAATGGCGCGACTGGTGGAGGTTGCCGCCATGGAACCACAGTGCTTCCTGCTGGGTCGGCTTCCACATGTTGCGCTGCTCGCCTTCCCACGGGCCGGGATCCTTGGCGGTGTCGGAGCCAAGGCCCCAGACCTTGCCGACCTTGTCGGCCACCTCCTGCGAGATGAGGTCCGCGGCCCAGCCGTTCATCGAGCCGTAGCCGGTAGCATAGATGACGAGATCGGCCGGCAATTCGGTGCCGTCGGCGAATTTGACGCCGGTTTGCGTCAATTCCTGCACCGCGGCACCTGGCCCGCTCTTGAGCTTGATCGAGCCGTCGATGACGAGATCGCAAGCGCCGACATCGATATAGTAGCCCGAACCGCGGCGCAGGTATTTCATGAACAGGCCCGAGCCGTCATCGCCCCAGTCGAGCAGGAAGCCGGCCTTTTCCAGGTCTGCGTAGAACTTCGCGTCGCGTTCCTTCATCTGTTGGTAAAGCGGGATCTGGAACTCGTGCATGATGCGGTAGGGCAGCGAGGCGAAGATCAGGTCGGCCTTGCGCGTCGTCATGCCGTTCTCGACCGCCTGCTCGGAATAGAGCCCGCCGAGCCCGATATCCATCAGCGTATCGGACCTGACGATATGGGTGGAGGAGCGCTGCACCATGGTGACGTCGGCGCCTCCCTCCCACAGTGCCGCGCATATGTCGTGGGCGGAGTTGTTGGAGCCGATGACCACGACTTTCTTGCCACGGTACTTGTCTGGGCCCGGATGGGTCGAGGAATGCTGCTGTTCGCCCTTGAAGATGTCCTGGCCCTTGTACTTTGGCCAGTTCGCCTTGCCGGACATGCCTGTCGCGAGCACCAACTGCTTGGGCTTGAGCACGATCTCTTCGCCATCGCGCTCGACGACGATGGTCCATTCCTTGGCTTTCTCGTCGTACTTGGCGGATTTGGCTGATGTGGAGGACCAGTAGTTCAGCTCCATCACCTTCGTGTACATCTCCAGCCAGTCGCCGATCTTGTCCTTCGGCGCGAAGACCGGCCAGTTCTTTGGGAAGTCGATATAGGGCAGATGGTCGTACCAGACGGGATCATGCAGGCAGAGCGACTTGTAGCGCTTGCGCCAGGAATTGCCCGGGCGTTCATTCTTTTCGATGATGATGGCCGACACGCCGAGCTGACGCAGGCGTGCACCCAGCGCAATGCCGCCCTGGCCGCCGCCGATGATCACGACATAGGGCTGTCTGCTGTGGCCGAGTTCGGCGACCTCGTCGTCACGCTCCTCGCGCCAGGATTTCCTGTCCTTGCCGTGACCATGCTTGGCACCGAGCGGTCGGGTGAAGCCGGACTTCTCCTCGTGTCCCTTCAGTTCAGCCATGGTGGTGAGCAAGGTCCAGATGAGGTCGCCCTTGAAGCGAACCAGGCCGAAGCCGCGCGCCGCCCTGGTCTCGAAGGTGATCCAGGCAGTGGTGACGCCGTCCGCCTCGCTCGCTTCCTCGCCTTCGGCGACCTTCCAGTCGCTCGGTCCGGTTTCAGCCAAGGTTGCCGTCAGCATGTCGCGGATCTGGTCCTGGCCCTCCATCGTCTTCAGGTTCCAGGTAAAGGTGACGAGGTCGCGCCAGTAGCAATCCGCCTGGAAACAGTTGACGGCCGCGTCGATGTCGCCTTCCGCGAGCGCCTTGCCGAACTTGTCGAGCAGCGCCTGCGCCTTCGTAGTGGGAGTTCTCTCAAGCATGGTTTCTCCTCCGGTTGTCAAATTGATCAGGAAAGGTCGATCAGGATTTTCAGCTGGGTTCCGGCGGGATCGAGCAGCGCATCGAAACCGTCGGACACCGCCTCCGCAAGACGTATGCGCCTGGTGACCACCTTGGAGGCAGGCAACTGTCCCGAACTGATGAGACGGATGACACGCGGCCATAGATGCGTTGGATAGGCCCAGGAGCCGCGGATATCGACGTCCTTGAACGTGACCTGGAACCAGTCGAGCGGGTTCTCGTGCGGATGCAGGCCAGTTTGCACGACGACACCTTGCTTGCGCACAGCCGCGAGGCAGGCCTTCAGCGCATGCTCGTTGCCGACGCATTCGATGGCGATATCGCAACCGACGTTGCCTTCGCTCGCGGCGCGCACTGCCTCATCCACTTTGTCCCGCTTCGGATTGAGAGTCACGACGCCGGGCAGGATCGAACGCGCCATCTCCAGCCTGGTGTCGTTCAGGTCCGAGATGAACAGTTGCGTTGCGCCCGCGGCCCGCGCGGCCAGCATCGTCAGAATGCCGATCGGACCGGCGCCGGTGATCAGCACCGAGCTCCCGGCGCTTACCCCACCACGG
This sequence comes from Mesorhizobium sp. HAY1-8B, assembly GCF_056868045.1. Classification (NCBI taxonomy): domain Bacteria; kingdom Pseudomonadati; phylum Pseudomonadota; class Alphaproteobacteria; order Hyphomicrobiales; family Phyllobacteriaceae; genus Mesorhizobium; species Mesorhizobium sp. HAY1-8B. The sequence continues at coordinate 5,226,416 of NZ_CP200321.1, read as the reverse complement.
TCGCAGGCATAGACGGCGACCGCGGTCGGCTCGACCAACGCAGCTTCCTCGTCGGACATTTCGTCTGGAATGCGCTCGACATTGTAGTCGTTGAGCAAGGCGGCTTCCGCCATGCCGCCGCCGATCCAGCTCAAGCCCGCCAGGGCAAGCTTGTCGGACAGATGGTACAGGCCGCGCGCGGCATAATAGTCTCCCGAGCGCGGCATGATCAGCGGCTGCACGGCCACGCGGTCGCCAACCGAGACCGACGTCACGCCGTCGCCGACGGCCTCGATCACGCCGCCAAATTCATGTCCAAGCACCTGCACACCGCTGGCGCCGGTGAACGGATGCGGCTGCGTCGGTATGAAGATCGGCCCGTAACTGTATTCATGCAGGTCGGTTCCGCAGATTCCGACAAACTTGTTGCGGAGAACAACCTGTCCCGGCCCCGGCTTTGCCGGCCGGGGAATGTCCTCGATGCGCAAATCCCTGGCGGCATGAAAGCGCAGGGCCTGCATGCTCCGCGCCGTGGCTGCGAGATTGACCGCGTTCTGTGTCATGGCTTCTCCTCCAAGTTCCATGTGGGTACCTGGAACAGGGAGCAAGCAGCATGCCAACCATACTGCTGAATCGGAAACCGTAATAAAATCAGCATCATGTAGCGGTTTCTGCTGTCATAGGCTGTTGCGGCGGTGTTGCGCGCACCATGGCGCGCCACAGCCGACGCAACACTAATTGGGCGCGTCCAGCCGCAGCCGCTTCATGCGGCGATGCACCGTCGTGCGGTCGACACCCAGACGCCGCGCGGCCTCGGAAATGTTCCAGCCCGCGGCCACGAGGGCGTCCAGAAGTGCCGCACGCTCGTCCTCGGGCGACGGAGCACGCAGGGCAACCAGCCTGGCGGGCGAGGCAAGCGGCGTCAGGTACGGCAATGCGAAGTCGGGCAGGTCGGCGGGCTCGATCATCCCGCCTTCGCAAAGCGTCACCGCCAGATCGATGGCGTTTGCGAGTTCGCGGATGTTGCCGGGCCAGCGGTGGCGGATCAGCGCCAGACGCGCCGCGGGCGAAAGCTTGGCTGTCCTGCCGGCGAGGTGGGCGCGCTGATCCACCAGCCGGTCCAGCAGCCATTCGAAATCGGTGCGTTCGCGCAGCGCCGGCAAGGTCAGCGAGGCCGCGTTCAGCCGGTAGAACAAATCCTCGCGGAAACGTCCCTCTTCGACCAGCTTGCGCAGATCATGGTGCGAGGCCGAAATGATCTTGATGTCGACCTGTCGCGGCTCAATGGCGCCGACCGGGACCAGTTCGCGTTCGGCGATCACGCGCAGCAGCCGCGATTGCAGGGGGTAGGGCATGTCGCCGATCTCGTCGAGGAACAGTGTGCCGCCGTTCGCCCCCTCGATCAGTCCCTTGCGTCCCTTGGCGGCGGCTCCGGTAAAAGCACCGGCGACATGGCCAAAAAGTTCGCTCTCGATCAGATGCTCGGGAATGGCCGCGCAGTTGATGGCGACAAACGGGCCGGGCCGCTGCGCGCAATCGTGGATCGCGCGGGCGAGATACTCCTTGCCGGAGCCGGTCTCGCCATGAATCAGGATGGGAATGGTCGTGCGCGCCAGCTTGGCGGCACGCAGTTGCGTGGCGGCCATCGCCGGATCGCCGCCGGAAAGGTCGCCGATCGGTTTCGGCACCGCCTCGACCGGCGCGCGGCGTGCGGTCGTCGGCTGCGGTTCGATGGCATGCGCGAACAGCGCGCTGCCGCTGCGGCCGGACACCAGCCGCTCCTCGGTCGGGCGGCCGCGTGTCAGGCTCGGCAAATCATCGACGCTGACATCGAGATAGCGCGAGATCGACTGGCCAATGGGGGAGGGCGAGTGCCGCCAGTCGACGCCTCCGGCCTGCGCCAGGAGCAGCGCTCCGCCACGCGTCGTGCCAAGGATGCGGCCGGAGGCATCGAGGGCGATGGCTGCCTCGGGGTCGACGTCGAGGAATTCCGGCGAACGGGAAAAACGCAGCACCCATTCGGAGTGCATCTGTGCCATCAGGTTGGCGAGTTCGATGCGCCGCGCGGAAGCCGTCACCAGATGCAGCGCCAGATTCTGGCTGATTTTCGGTTGCGGGGAGCGGAGCAGGGAAATGTCGAGCACGGCGGCGAGCTCGCCATTGGTGTCGAAGATCGGCGCGGCGGTGCAGGAGAGCGGCGTGTGGGTCGTGTCGAAATGGTCGGTCTGGTGGATCGTCATTGCCTCGCCGGTGACGATGCAGGAGCCAACACCGCAGGTTCCGGTGCGGCTTTCCGACCATTCGGAGCCGAGATAAAGCCCTGCCGTGCGCAACTGGTCCATGAACAGGGGATCACCGAGGAAGTCGACAGTGACGCCCTTGGCGTTTGCCAGCAGCAGCACATAGTTCTGGCCCGCCACCTGCTTGAAGAGGGTTTCCAGTCCGCTGCGGGCGATCGCGATCAGCCGCTCGGACTGTTCGCGATGTTCGCGCAACTGGGTATCGGGGACGATATAGGCTTCCGTCGGCCGGGCCGGGTCGAGCCGGTGGGTGTCGACACAGCGTAGCCAGGACTTGACCACGACATCGTCGCGGGCCGATGTCCTGCCGGACAGGACCTGCTCTATCTCCCGGATATGCTCCCGTTCGCCAGCCACGCGTCCTCCTCCCAAGGCAACGTCCTAGCCTGGCATAGTGGTGCGCCGGCCGCATGGGCTCAACTGTACTATGGTAGCGCGTGGCTTTATCATCGCAGTAGCGCGAGACGGGGCCGATCTCACAGGCGAGTGAATTCGCATTATCCCCCATTGACGAGCCCGCGACTCCACCTTTATGGTTCGCCACCATGAAAAAGGCACTCATTCTCGTAGGAAGGCGCGTGGGCAAGGCGGTGTAACCGCCGGGCGAAATCCTCCCATGCGCAACACACAGGCTCCCTCGGGGGCCTTTTTTATTGCCTGAAACACGACTAAACGACCAGCAATCGCCAGATGGCGGACAGTACGGGACCAGACCGATGAGCAATGGACAGAACGGGCGACGTGAAATGACGGGCGCCGAAATGGTGGTGCAGGCGCTGAAGGACAACGGCGTCAAGCACGTCTTCGGCTATCCGGGCGGCGCGGTCCTTCCGATCTATGACGAGATTTTCCAGCAGGACGAGGTCGAGCACATTCTGGTGCGGCACGAACAAGGCGCGGGCCATGCGGCCGAGGGCTATGCGCGCTCGACCGGCAAGGCCGGCGTCATGCTGGTGACCTCCGGCCCCGGTGCCACCAACGCGGTGACGCCGCTGCAGGACGCGCTGATGGATTCGATCCCGCTGGTCTGCCTGACGGGGCAGGTGCCGACCTCGCTCATCGGTTCCGATGCGTTCCAGGAGTGCGATACGGTCGGCATCACGCGGCCCTGCACCAAGCACAACTGGCTGGTGAAGGACGTCAACGAACTCGCGGCGACCATCCACGAGGCCTTCCATGTCGCGACGACCGGCCGCCCCGGTCCGGTGGTGGTCGACATCCCCAAGGACGTGCAGTTCGCCAAGGGGTTCTACGTCCCGCCGCAGATCGCGCCGCGCACCAGCTACCAGCCCAAGGTTCAGGGTGATCTGGAGAAGGTGAAGGCGGCGGTCGACCTGATGGCCGGCGCCAAAAGGCCGATCATTTATAGCGGTGGCGGCGTGATCAATTCCGGCCCGGAAGCGAGCCATCTGCTGCGCGAATTGGTCGACCTCACCGGTTTCCCGATCACCTCGACGCTGATGGGGCTCGGCGCCTATCCGGCGTCGGGCAAGAACTGGCTGGGCATGCTTGGCATGCACGGCACCTACGAAGCCAACATGGCCATGCATGATTGCGACGTGATGGTCTGCATCGGCGCGCGCTTCGACGACCGTATCACCGGCCGGCTCAACGCGTTCTCCCCGAATTCACGCAAGATCCACATCGACATCGATCCATCGTCGATCAACAAGAACGTGCACACCGAAGTGCCGATCATCGGTGACGTCGGCCGGGTGCTTGAGGATATGGTGCGGTTGTGGCGGGCAACCGCCAAGGCCGACAAGAAGGCGCTCTATCCCTGGTGGGAGCAGATCGCCAAATGGCGCGCGCGCGATTCACTGGCGTTCAAGATGAACAACGACGTGATCATGCCGCAATATGCCATCCAGCGACTCTACGAACTGACCAAGGACATGGACACCTACATCACCACCGAGGTCGGCCAGCACCAGATGTGGGCGGCGCAGCACTATCATTTCGAAAAGCCGAACCGCTGGATGACGTCAGGCGGGCTGGGCACGATGGGTTACGGCCTGCCGGCCGCGCTCGGCGTGCAGATCGCGCATCCCGACGCGCTGGTCGTCGACATTGCCGGCGATGCCTCGGTGCAGATGACGATGCAGGAGATGAGTGCCGCGGTGCAGCATAATGCGCCGATCAAGATCTTCATCCTCAACAACCAATACATGGGCATGGTGCGTCAGTGGCAGCAGTTGCTGCATGGCAACCGGCTGTCGCATTCCTACACCGAGGCTATGCCGGACTTCGTCAAACTGGCCGAGGCCTATGGTGGCCACGGCATTCGCTGCGAGAAGCCGGACGAGCTAGACGATGCCATCAAGGAGATGATCTCGGTCAGGAAGCCGGTGCTTTTCGACTGCCGCGTGGCGAATCTCGCCAATTGCTTCCCGATGATCCCGTCGGGCAAGGCACATAACGAGATGCTGTTGCCGGACGAGGCGACCGACGAGGCGGTGGCGAATGCCATCGACGCCAAGGGCCGGGAACTGGTGTAATCGACGAGCCAAGGCAGGGCTTGTCGAAAGAAGCCGTGCGCAAACAATAATTAGATCAAGAATTTGAGATCCATGTCATGAACGCACAGCACCTTCAACCGACCGGCTCCGCCTACTTCATCGCCAAGGAAACGGAGCGGCCGGAAATCCATACGCTTTCCGTGCTGGTCGACAACGAGCCCGGCGTGCTCGCCCGGGTCATCGGCCTGTTTTCCGGACGCGGCTACAACATCGAGAGCCTGACCGTCTCCGAGACCGAACATGAGAAGCACCTGTCGCGCATCACTATCGTGACGCGCGGCACGCCGCATGTGATGGAGCAGATCAAGAACCAGCTCGAGCGCATCGTGCCGGTACACCGTGTGGTCGATCTGACTGTCCGCTCGCACGAGCTTGGGCAGGAGCGGCCATTGGAGCGGGAACTGGCGCTGGTCAAGGTGGCCGGCTCCGGCGAGGCTCGCGTCGAGGCGTTGCGCCTGGCGGACGCCTTCCGCGCCAGTGTCATCGACGCCAACACCGAGCATTTCATCTTCGAGATCACCGGCAAGGGCTCCAAGCTCGACCAGTTCATCGCCATCATGAAACCGCTGGGCCTGGTCGAGATCTGCCGTACCGGCGTGGCGGCGATGAACCGTGGTCCGCAGGGCATGTAAGGCCTGCCACGTCGGCGTCGGATCAGTCCTGGGGTTTTGCCGGCGGGACCTCGCTTTTGCCGCTGGCCAAGGCCTTGCTTTCCCTTTTTAGTGGGCGTGACACGGGGCAGACATCCTGAACGAAGCCGTTCAGGGTGTTCACTAGGTTGTTCTCGACCAGCGAGTAGTGGATGAACTGTCCCTGCCGCTCCCTGGCGATGAGGCCCGCCGTCTCCAGAATGTTCAGGTGCTGCGAGATCGACGGCTTCGACATGTCAAAGCGCGCCGCGATCTCGCCCGCGGTCAGCGAGGAATGGGCCAGATAGGCCAGGATCCTGCGCCGGGGTGCCGAAGAGAGCGCCTCGAAGACGCGCTGGATCGCGCCGCTGGCGCCGATGCCGGCTTCAGCCTCCGATACCTGTTCAGTTTTCTCGACCACTTCGCGACCTCGTAATCACAGGCGCCATGGAGACGCTTGGCGGCATTTTTTTCGGCTATCATTTAGACTATTGCCTAAATGCCTAATCCCGCATAATAGATGATTAGCTTATTGCCTAAATACGGCGCGAGACGCCAAAAGGCAAGGCTTGGTTCGGAAAATGTTCATGCGAGGGGTTCCCATGAAGACCATATCCACGGGCAGAATGATTTCTCGACAAGACAGCGACGCGCGCGATGGCAGGGTTGTCTGGATGCCGGCCAAGTCGATCTGGGTCGGCACGATGACACTTATCGCCATCGTGTTCGGACCGCTCACCTTCAGCTGGAGCGCCTTTGCGCTGTTCGTGGTGACGACAGCGGCGACGATCTGCGCCGGGCACTCGGTCGGCATGCATCGCCTGCTCATCCATCGCTCGTTCAAGGTTCACATCTGGATCGAACACGCATTGGTCTATCTCGGCGTGCTGGTCGGCATGGCTGGCCCGTTCGGAATGATTCATGCGCACGATATCCGCGACTGGGCGCAGCGCCAGACGGCCTGCCACGACCTGCATGCCCACCGCCGGCCCTTTTTCATCGACGCCTTCTGGCAGATGCACTGCGCGGTCGCCTTGCGCAATCCGCCTGATTTCATCATCGAGCCGTCGATCAGGAATGATCGGTTCTACAAATTCCTCGAGCGCACGTGGATGCTGCAGCAACTGCCATGGGCCATTGCCTTCCTGCTGCTCGGCGGCTGGAGCTGGGTGGTCTGGGGCATCGCGGTGCGTGTTTCCGCGTCTCTAACCGGGCATTGGCTGGTCGGTCATTTCGCGCATCGGGGCGGCGACCAGGGATGGTGTGTCGAAGGCGTGGCGGTGCAGGGCTACAATCTGCCGCGTTTCGGATTGGTGACGTTCGGAGAGAGTTTTCACGGCAATCATCACGCATTTCCCGAATCCGCCAGGCTTGGTCTCGAACGGGGGCAGATCGACCTCGGCTGGGTCTTTATCCGGATCCTTGCCGGCCTTGGTCTCGCGCACAGCGTGAAACTCCCGGAAAATACTCCAAGACGGAAGGGGTTGCGCCGCCTGCGCGGCGGGCAGCAGGCCATGCCCGCCGCCAACAACCGGTTGCCGGCGCCGTCTCACGGCAGATGACGGCATCCTGGGTTCGGCGGGCTGAAGTCACGATCGATATGGCCGGCGGCTGCTGGACCAAAGGATTGCGGTTGCGTCTGACATGTCCGCTATCTATGGCGGCATTGCTGGCCTTGTGGACCCGATGTCACTCGACGCATTCCTCGCACTGCTCGTCTATGCCTTCGTGACCTCGATCACGCCGGGGCCGAACAACCTCATGCTCTTGGCCTCCGGTGTCAATTTCGGCATCATCAGGACGATACCGCACATGCTGGGCATCAGCATCGGCTTTCTCGTCCTGTTGCTGGCCGTCGGTTTCGGGCTTGGCGCGGTGCTGACGGCGTTTCCGGCGCTGCACAATGCCCTCAAGCTCGCCGGCGCCGCCTATCTGCTCTACCTCGCATGGAAGATCGCCATGTCGCGCTCACTGAGCGGCAAGGGTGAGGCGGAAGCGCGGCCGATGCGCTTCATCGATGCGGCGGCATTCCAGTGGGTCAATCCCAAGGCCTGGGTGATGGCAATCACCGCCATGGCTGTCTACACGAATCCCGATCACCCCTTCATCTCGGTGGCGCTGATCTCGATCGCCTTCGCCGTCGTCAACCTGCCCAGCGTTTCGGTGTGGGCGGGATTCGGCACGGCATTGCGTGGATTCCTGTCGGATCCGGTGCGGCTGAAATGGTTCAACATCGGCATGGGCGTGCTGCTTGCGGCGACGCTGTGGCCGATGCTGAAATAGGGTTCCCGGCGATTTGACGGGGCTCGGCCCCCGTGGCGGCGACAGGTTGCACACCTATTGTGCAGTGCACATTAAATCTTCGTAATGCCGTGTTTTGGCCCTTTTCCGACGAACGCCTGTCCTATCTATTCGGCTAAATCGCGGCAATCAGCCGCGAATGAGCTATAATACGACCACCTGGCAACGGCGTGTCGGACCGAGAGGGTACTTTGACGATACGTGGGAAAGCCATTCTTTCATTGCTTGCCGTCGCCTGTGCGGGCGCGGCCTGGCTCTATCTGTCTCCCGATACGCTGGGCAAGGTCGAGCAACTGGCCGGCGTAAAGCCGGTCGCAGTTGCGGGCAAATCGGCAACCGACAAGCCGGCGGCGGGCGACAAGCAGGCATCAGGCGGCGGTGGCGCCCGTTCGGCCTCGATCGTTTCGGCAACGGCAACGACGGCCGACTTCCCGATCCGGCGCTATGCCATCGGCTTCGTCTCCTCTCCGGCCGTGGTCAACATCAACGCGCGGGTCTCCAGCCAGATCGTGTCGATCGACGTCAAGGACGGGCAAATGGTGAAGGCGGGCGACACGCTGTTCTCGCTCGATGACCGCGCGCTGAAGGCGCAACTCGCCAAGGACCAGGCGCAGCTGGCCAAGGACCAGGCGATGCTCGCCAGCTCGAGTTCCGATCTTCAGCGCGCCAAGGATCTTGTCGCCAAGCAGGCCGGTACCCAGCAGACCTATGACCAGGCTGTTGCCGCGCAAAAGGCGGCGGCCGCCACCGTGGATGCCGACAAGGCGACGATCGATGCCGACAACGTCCAGCTTGGCTTTGCCACGATCACCGCGCCGATCGCGGGTCGACTTGGCGCCGTCAACGTGTCGGTCGGTGATCTCGTCACGGTCAGCAATGGCAACAGCAGTACGGCAACGCCGCTGGTGACGATCACCCAGATGGACCCGTTGCAGGTCAATTTCAATCTGCCGGAAAGCAACCTTGCGCTGTTGCACAAGGCGCTTGCCAATCCGCGGCAAGGGGCGGTGACGTTGACCAAGAACGGCGACCCGACGCCGATCGGCAAGGGCACGCTCGATTTCGTCGATTCCAGTGTCGACACCGCGTCGGGCACGATCGCCACGCGGGCAAGCATACCGAATGCCGATCTGTCGCTGTGGCCCGGCCAGTATGTGAATGTCGTCCTTGACGCCGGGATCATGCCGCAGATGATCTCCGTTCCGACCGTCGCGGTCCAGCCCAGCCAGAAGGGGCCGTTCGTCTATGTGGTCAAGCCGGACAGCACCGTCGAGATGCGGCCGGTGCAGGTGGCGCTGACCCAAGGCGAGAACAGCGCCATCAGCCAGGGACTGAAAAGCGGCGAGAAGGTCGTCACCGAAGGCCAGACAAGGCTGAAGGACGGCGCCGCCGTGCATGAAGGCAAGGCTACGGCCGTCGCCGCGCCGAAGGTGGCCGAGGCGACCAACGCGGGCGAGACGGCCCAATGATCTCCGAATTCTGCATTCGCAGGCCTGTCGCCACCCTTCTGATGTCGTTCGCCCTCGTGCTGGGCGGACTGTTTGCCTACAAGTTCCTGCCGGTGGCGGCACTGCCCAGCGCCGAATTCCCGGTGGTCAACGTCTCGGCCTCGCTGCCGGGCGCCTCGCCGGAAACGATGGCGACATCCGTGGCGACGCCGCTGATCAAGCAGTTCGCGACCATCGCCGGCATCGATTCCATTTCGACCACGAACTCCCTCGGCCAGACCTCGATCGCCATCCAGTTCGTGCTCAACCGCGACATCGACGCCGCGGCCGCGGACGTGCAGGCGGCGATCGCGCGCACGCAGAAATCGCTGCCGCCCGAAATGACGGCGCCGCCCAGCTATCGCAAGGTCAATCCGGCCGATGCGCCGATCCTGTTGATGTCGCTGGTCAGCGATACGGTTCCGCTGACCGACCTCGATGCTTTCGCGGAAAACGTCATCTCGCCATCGCTGTCGACGATCGACGGCGTGGCGCAGGTTTCGATCTACGGCCAGCAGAAATTCGCCGTGCGCGTGCAGATCGATCCGACCGCGCTTGCCGCGCGCGGCATCTCGATCGATCAGCTCCAGGCGGCGATTGCTTCCGCCAACAGCAACACGCCTCTCGGCGTACTGCAGAACAACAAGCAACAGCTAACTATCACGGCCAACACCCAGCTCGACAATGCAGCCGGGTTTTCCAACCTGATAATCGCGACCAAGAACGGCCACCCGGTGCGACTGGGCGAGGTGACCCGTGTCATCGACTCGGTCGAGACGACGACGACGGCAAGCTGGTATGACGGCACCCGCGCCATCATCCTTGCCGTCCAGCGCCAGCCAGACGCCAACACCGTCGATGTCGTCGACAAGGTGAAGGCGATGCTGCCGTCCTTCCAGGACCAGATGCCGGCCGCTGCCTCGATCAAGCTGCTCAACGACCGCTCGACCTCGATTCGTCAGGCCGTCGACGACGTGCAGTTCACGCTGCTTTTGACCATCGCGCTGGTGGTCATGGTGATCTTCGTGTTCCTGCGCCGGGTAACGGCGACCATCATCCCGGCCGTGGCGGTGCCGATCTCGCTGATCGCCACGCTCGGCGCGATGTTCCTGTTCGGATTCTCCATCGACAACATATCGCTGATGGGCCTGACGCTCGCCGTCGGTCTTGTGGTCGACGACGCCATCGTGATGCTCGAAAACATCTTCCGCCACATGGAGGAGGATGGTTTGTCAGCCTTCGACGCGTCGCTCAAGGGCGCGCGCGAAATCGGCTTCACCATCATCTCGATCTCGATCTCGCTGGTGGCGGTGTTCATCCCGGTGCTCCTGATGGGCGGCGTGATCGGGCGCATCTTCAACGAGTTCGCCGTCGTGGTGACCGTCGCCATCCTGGCATCGATGTTCGTGTCGTTGACGCTGACGCCGATGCTGTGCTCGCGGCTGCTGTCGGTCACGAAGGCCGATCGCGACAAGCATGGCCCTGGTCATAAGCAGGACCTCGTCACACGCGGCTACGACCGGGTCCTGACATTCTGCCTGCGGCACACCTTCCTGGTGTTCCTCGTCTTTGTCGGCACCGCGGCAGCGTCGGTGTGGCTGATCCAGATCTCGCCGAAAGGCTTCTTTCCGCAAGAGGATATCGGCCAGATCTCGGTGACCACCATCGCGCGCCAGGACATCTCGTTCGCCGCCATGTCGAAGCTGCAAGGACAGGTGGCCAGCGTGTTCTCGCATTCGCCCTATGTCGACCATGTGGCGTGGTCGGTGGGCGGGGGCAATAACGCCCTCAACCAGGGCCGGGCCTTCGTTCAGCTGAAACCCAAGGACCAGCGGCCGGATATCGAGAAGGTGCTTTCCGATCTGAGGCGGCAATTGTCGAATGTGGCCGGCATCGAAGCATACATGCAGCCGGTGCAGAATCTGCGGCTCGGTTCGCGCTCGTCGGCCAGCGCCTACCAGCTCGTGGTTCAGGGCCTCGATACCGGCCTGACCGACACGTGGGCGCAGAAACTGAACGACGCGATGGCGGCCGACCATGCGACGTTCACCGACGTTACTAGCGACCTGCAGAACAATGCGCTGCAGGCATCGCTGGTGGTGGATCGCGACAAGGCCGCCCAGCTCGGCATCGACACCGACACGCTGCGCACCGCGCTCTATGGCGGGTTCGGCACCGATCAGGTTTCGACGATCTTCGGTTCGGCCGACAGCTACGAAGTCATCACCGAGCTCGATCCCAAGATCGAATGGTCGCCCGAGCGGATGCTTGCCATCCAGATGAGGACGGCGAGCGGCTCCCTGGTTCCGCTTGGCGCCTTCGCCCGGGTCGACCGCACGGCCGGCGCCCTGACCGTCAACCAGCTCGGCCAGCTTCCGGCCGTGACGATCTCCTACAATTTGCCGCAAGGCGTGGCGCTGGGTGACAGCGTGACCCGCATCAACGCGCTCAAACAGCAGATCGGCATGCCGACGGAGATCTCGACCACCTTTGCCGGCACGGCCAAGACTTTCCAGGATTCACTGGCCAACCAGGGGCTTCTGGTCGGCGGCGCGATCCTGACCATCTATATCGTGCTCGGCATTCTCTACGAGAGCTTCATCCATCCGCTCACGATTCTCACCGGCCTGCCGTCGGCTGTGCTCGGAGCGGTGGTTGCCTTGCGCTTCGCCGGCATGGATCTGTCCGTCATCGCGGTGATCGGCATCCTGATGCTGATCGGCATCGTCAAGAAGAACGGCATCATGATGGTCGACGTCGCGCTTGAACTGCGACGAGAGGGCATGTCGGCCAAGGAGTCCATCCACAAGGCCTGCCTGATGCGTTTCAGGCCGATCATGATGACGACGCTGGCGGCGCTGATGGGGACATTCCCGATCGCGCTCGGCACCGGCGCCAGCGCCGAACTGCGCCAGCCGCTGGGCGTTGCCGTTGTCGGCGGCCTGCTGGCTTCGCAGGCGCTGACCCTGTTCGTGACGCCGGTGATCTATGTCTACATGGAGAATTTCTCGGGCTGGCTGGTCGGACTGTGGTCGAGGGGCAAGGCCAACCCGCAGGTGATCAAAGAGAGTGGCGACCAGCCTTCGCTGTTCGGCACCAATGACGACATCCCGGCAGACGCGCAAAAGACCGCAGCTGAATGACAGGCTGACACGGCAAGGATGGAAACTGGCCCAAGTTGTGGTGCTTGCGGCTGGCAGAGTAGAGCCGTAATTTACGGCCATGTCCCATGATCATGACCACGACAACGAACTCGATCCGTTTGCCGCCCGCGTGCGGGCCCTGGAAACCATCCTGACCCGCAAGGGACTGATCGATCCGGCGGCGATCGACGTCATCGTCGATACCTACGAGACCAAGATCGGCCCCCGCAACGGCGCAAGGGTGGTGGCCAAGGCATGGAACGATCCCGCCTATGCCGACTGGCTGAAGCGCGACGCGACGGCGGCGATCGAATCGCTGAGCTATACCGGCCGCCAGGGCGAGCACATGCAGGCGGTGTTCAACACCAGCGACACCCACAACCTCGTCGTCTGCACGCTGTGCTCCTGCTATCCATGGTCGGTACTCGGCCTGCCGCCTGTCTGGTACAAGGCGCCGCCCTATCGGTCGCGGGCTGTCATCGATCCGCGTGGTGTGCTCGAGGAATTCGGGCTGGCGTTGCCGGCCGCAACCAAGATACGCGTCTGGGATTCGACGGCGGAGCTGCGCTATCTCGTGGTGCCGATGCGGCCGGACGGTACCCAGGGCTGGAGCGAGGAGCAACTGGCCGATCTGGTGAGCCGCGATGCAATGATCGGCACCGCCCTGGCGAAAGAACCGGCATGAACGGACCGCAGGATCTCGGCGGGCAGATGGGGTTCGGCCCGGTCGCGCCCGAAAAGGACGAACCCTATTTCCACGCTGCCTGGGAAAGGCGGGCGCTCGGCGTGACGCTTTGCGCCGGCGCCATGGGAGCCTGGAATATCGATGAGAGCCGGCATGCGCGGGAATCGCTGCATCCGGCCGATTACTATGGTTCCAGCTACTATCAGATCTGGATCAAGGCGCTGGAGACCTTGCTCAAGCGCCATGGTTTCGTCAGCGAACGCGATCTCGAGGCGGGCGAGGCGATCGATGCGGCGGCGACCCCGAAGCGGGTGCTGAAGGCGGAAAACGTGCCGGCGGTGCTGGCCAAGGGTGGTCCCTGCGACCGGCCCGTTGCATCGCCGGCGCGGTTCAAGGCCGGCCAGCACGTGCGGACGAAGAATTTCAATCCCACCGGTCACACGCGGCTGCCGCGCTATGCGCGCGGCAAGCTGGGCAAGATCGAGGCGGTGCGCGAAGGCTTCGTCTTTCCCGACACCAACGCGCACGGGCAAGGCGAGAATCCGCAATGGGTCTATACGGTGGTTTTCGACGGCATGGAGATCTGGGGCGAGGGTGCCGATCCGACGCTTGTTGTCTCGATCGACGCCTGGGAGAGCTATCTTGAGCCGGCCTGACGGGATCGCCGCCGATTTGCCCGTTGGCCTCGACGCGCCTGTTTTCGCCGAACCCTGGCAGGCCGAGGCGTTCGCCATGACGGTGGCGCTGCACGACAAGGGACTGTTTTCGTGGGGCGAATGGGCCGATGCACTATCGGCGGAGGTGAAGAGGCCAAGTGCGGCAACCGACGGCCATGACTATTACGAGCATTGGCTGGCAGCACTGGAACGGCTTCTGGCCTCGAAGGGATTGGCCGCCAAATCCGATGTCGACGCGATGGCCGAAGCCTGGGAGCGCGCCGCGCACGCCACGCCTCACGGCAGGCCGATCCTGCTCGAGAACGACCCGGAGTTCCAAACCGCGACGTGAGCGGATGTCCAGGCCCCCGCCAAATCCTCGCCTCCGCCTGAGCGATGGCAGCCATCCGCCTCGAAAGCCGCCCTCTACCCAAAAGAGAATGAATGTACCTGTCGGAAATTCTCTCGATCGGCGCGGCCCTGTGCATAGCCACAAGCGGCATGCTCGCCGGTGAGCTGGTCGGCCGGATCGATGCCCTGACCCTGACGCGGCTGCAGACGCTCGCGGTGACCGTTGCCACTGCCATCGCGGCAACGGTGCTGGGCGGCTGGGGCGGGCTCGTTCCGTGGCAGGTTGCCTATCTTGCGGCGTCCGGCGTGTTCGGGATCTTCGTTGCCTCATCCGCCTATATCTCGTCGATATTCGCGCTCGGGCCGCGTCTGGCGCTGCTGGTCTTCTCGTTGACTTCGCCCTTTGCCCTGATCATGGGCTACGTGTTCCTGAGCGAGACGGTCGGTCCGGTGAAACTGACTGGCGTGGCGCTGGTCATCGCGGGCATCGTGCTCGCCATCCTGTTCGGGCGCCCCGCCAAAGTTCAGCCGGAAGGCATCTTCCCGACACCGCCCATCGAAACGCCGGCGCTGCCGGGACGACAGATGACCTTGCCTGTCGGTCTCGTCTTTGGGCTGATTGCGGCATTGGGGCAGGCCGCCGGCGCGCTGGTCGCGCGTCCCGTCATGGCGTCGGGTGTCAACCCGTTCCCGGCGATGGCGATCCGGACCGGCGTGTCGGCCGCACTGTTCCTGTTGCTGCTGGTGGTTCCGCTGCCTGGCGTTGCGAAGCGCTCCCAGCCATCGGCGCGAACACTCGGCATCGGCATTGGCGGCGCGCTGATCGGCACGGGCATGGGCATGTCGCTCATAATGGCCGCATTGGCCGGCGGCAAGGTCGGCATCGTCTCGACATTGTCATCACTGTCGCCGGTGCTGGTGTTGCCGATGGTGTGGCTGCGCAGCGGCTACAGGCCGCCGGCGCCGGCCTGGGCGGGGGCAGTGCTCGCCTTCGCCGGCACAGCCTTGATTGCGCTCTGCTGACAGCAACGACGAGCCGCGCGCCTGCTTTTTGTTCTCTTTACGTTCTCGTATGCGCCTGATAGCCTCAACCGTCGGAGGCGCGCGGTGCGTCATTGACGGCAGTCGATTGGCGGCTGTCTTGTGTTTCGCTTGCGAATCCGGTCTGTCGCACTGATGGAATTCTCACCCCAACAGGACGAGGCGCTGCAGGCGGTTGCCCGCTGGCTGCAAGCCGGCAAGCCGCAGCTGTTCCGGCTGTTCGGCTATGCCGGCACCGGCAAGACCACGCTGGCACGCTATTTTGCCGAACATGTCGACGGCCAGGTGCAATTCGCCGCCTTCACCGGGAAGGCGGCCCAGGTGCTGCGCTCCAAGGGGGCGGTCAATGCCCGGACCATCCATTCGCTGATCTACAGGCCCAAGGGCGAGGAATCGGTCGAGGACGAGGTCACCGGCAAGACCTCGATGTCGCCGACCTTCTCGCTCAACCGGCAGAGCCCGATCTCGCGCGCCAAGCTGGTCGTCATCGACGAATGCTCGATGGTCGACGAGCAGCTCGGCCGCGACCTCATGAGTTTCGGCACGCCGATCCTGGTACTGGGCGACCCCGGCCAGTTGCCGCCGATTTCCGGCGGCGGCTTCTTCACCGATCACGAGCCCGATTTCCTGCTCACCGAAATCCACCGGCAGGCGCGTGACAATCCGATCCTGCGCTTGGCGCTCGACGTGCGCGAAGGCCGCGAATTCATGCGCGGCGACTATGGCACGGCGCAGGTGATCGGCAAGGAAGACGTCAACCAGGAGCTGGTGCTGAGGGCGGACCAGGTCCTTGTCGGCACCAACCGCACGCGCCGCCGCTACAACCAGCGTCTGCGTGAGCTCAAAGGCTTCAATGCCGACTATCCCCAAGCCGGCGACAAGCTGGTCTGCCTGCGCAACGATCCCGCCAAGGGGCTGCTCAATGGCTCGCTGTGGAAGGTGATGACCTCGTCGCGCGAGACGGTGAAGCCCGGCATCAACCTGCTGGTTTCGCCCGAAGAGGACGATCCCGACCGCGGCGTCGCCAAGATCAAGCTTCTCAAGGCGGCGTTCGAGGATCCCGACGCCGATATCCCATGGCAGCAGAAGAAGCGCTTCGATGACTTCGACTATGGTTATGCGCTGACCGTACACAAGGCGCAGGGCTCGCAGTGGAACGAGATCGTGCTGTTCGACGAGAGCTGGGCCTTCAAGGAAACCCGCCAGCGCTGGCTTTATACCGCGATAACCCGGGCAGCCGAACGGCTGACCATCGTCAGGTAGCTACGACGACGACTTTTCCCGCACGCCGACGTGCCTGGCGCCGAGCCATTCCCAGGCCTCTTCCTCATCCTCGGCCTTGAAATGCCTGAATTCGATGGGTGACGACGCGGGCAAGGCGTGCCGTGCGTCCGGCGTCCAGTCCGGTGCGCCGATCGCCGCGCAGCGGCCTATATGCTCCAGTGCATGGAGGGCGCCCAGTTTGAGGGTCTCGTCGGAGATGTCGGCCCAGTCGACGCCGTCGTGATCGACCATGCGCACAGCCACGTCGATTCGCTGATGGAGCGCGTAGGCCGCTTCCAGCAGGCCGAACAGGTTTTCCGCATCGGCCGCCGAGACATGCCCGACCACATCGATTGCGAACAGTTCGTCGCGACTGGTGTCGATGCGACGGATCGCCGGCACGGATTGCAGGAAATTCACGGCGGGCCTCCTTTGACGGAACAGAGTTGGTCTTCTGGAACACTGGAAAGCCCTATCTGTTCCCGCCAAAGACGCTATAGATGCCGGTCTCAAGCGCGCCGAGGCTGAACGGATGGTTGTGGCGCGCCGTCAACCCGCCTGTTTCACGGACACCAGCCCATGCCCGCAAAGCTTTCCGTCAACCTCAACGCCATCGCCATGCTGCGCAACCGGCGCGACTTGCCGTGGCCCAGCGTGATCGGCATCGGCCGGCTCGCGCTTGCCGCCGGAGCGCATGGGCTGACCGTCCATCCGCGTCCCGACGAACGTCACACGCGGCATTCCGACCTGCCGGAGATCCGGGCGCTGATCGACGACGAGTTCCCGCAGGCCGAATTCAACATCGAGGGCTATCCGAGCGAGGATTTCCTGACGCTTGTGGAAAAGCACCAGCCCGAACAGGTGACGCTGGTTCCCGATGACCCGGCACAGGCAACCTCCGACCATGGCTGGAACTTCGCCGCCGATGCGGCGTTCCTGACACCAATCGTCAAGCGCTTGAAGAAGGGTGGTTTCAGGGTGTCGCTGTTCTCCGACGCCGATCCCGCCGGCATCGCGGCCGCGCGCGATACCGGCGCCGACCGGATTGAGCTCTATACTGGCCCTTATGGCAGCTACCATTCCGATTCCGCAAAGGCCGCCAACGAGCTGGAAAGATTAGGGAAAACAGCCGATGCTGCATCTGCGGCCGGTCTCCAGGTCAATGCCGGGCACGATCTGACGGTGGGCAATCTACCCGCTCTGGCGAAGCGCATTCCGGCATTGGCCGAAGTGTCAATCGGACATGGGTTGACAGCCGACGCGTTGGAGTATGGCATGGCCGGCACGGTGGGTCGATTTCTTAGGGCTTGTGGGTGGTAATGATGGCAGCCTCGCGTACCAGGCATGGCAGCCATAACGTGACGGTACTTGATATTGCATCGCAGCAAGCGTAGAGCACCGCGCGCTTATCGGAGTGTCGTCCATGGCCCTTGCCAATACTGGTAGTGAGGCAGAACCCGTCGAACAATCGAGCCATCCGGAAATCGAGCAGCACAGCACCAAGGTGTTGATGCTGGGCGCGCTTGGCGTTGTCTATGGCGATATCGGCACCAGCCCGATCTATGCTTTCCGCGAGGCCCTGGTGGCGTCGTCGGGCGGTGAAGTCGCCGATCGTGGCGATATTCTCGGTGTGTTGTCGCTGATCATCTGGTCGCTGACGATCATCGTCACCATCAAGTACATCATGTTCGTGCTGCGCGCCGACAACCGCGGCGAGGGCGGCGTGCTGTCGCTGATGGCGCTGGCGCGCGGCAGTTTCCCGAAGCGCTCGGCGGTCATCCTCGGCATCGGCATCGTCGGCGCCTCGCTGTTTTTCGGCGACGCCGTCATCACGCCGGCGATTTCGGTGCTGTCGGCGGTCGAGGGCATGAATGTCGTCACGCCCACCTTCCAGCCCTATGTCGTGCCGCTGACGCTGGTCATCCTGGCGATCCTGTTTTCCGTGCAGCGATTCGGCACCGGCGGCGTGGCGCTTATCTTCGGCCCGATCACCGCTGTGTGGTTCCTGGCTATCGGCCTGTCCGGCCTCAAGCACATCATCGCCGATCCGGAGATCCTGTGGGCGGTCAGCCCGCACTATATCGTCGCCTTCCTGATCCATTCGCCCGACGTTGCCTTCGTCACCATCGGCGCCATCTTCCTCGCCGTCACCGGCGCCGAGGCGCTCTATGCCGATCTCGGCCATTTCGGCCGCAAGCCGATCGTGCTGGCCTGGCTGTCGGTCGTGTTTCCCTGCCTGCTGCTCAACTATGCCGGGCAGGGTGCCTTCGTGCTGGCCAAGAACGGCGTGGTCGGCCATCCGTTCTTCGAGATGAACGAGGGCTGGACGCTGATACCGATGGTGGTGCTGGCGACTGCGGCGACGGTCATCGCCAGCCAGGCGGTGATTTCGGGCGCATTCTCGCTGACCAGGCAGGCGGTGCAGCTCAACATGCTGCCGCGGCTCGAAATCCTGCACACCTCGGAAAGACAATCCGGCCAGATCTACATGCCGCGCGTCAACCTGTTGCTGGCGCTGGTGGTGATGATGCTGGTGGTCGGGTTCGGCAAGTCCAGCAAGCTGGCTTCGGCCTACGGCATATCGGTGACCGGCAACATGCTGGTGACGACGGTGCTGCTCTACGTCGTGATGACCCGCATCTGGAAATGGCGGTTGTGGGTTGCCGTCGCGATGACCGCACTGTTTGCCTTCATCGATGTCGGCTTCTTCGCTTCCAACATCGTCAAGGTGTTCGAGGGTGGCTGGGCCTCGCTGGCGGTGGCCTTCACCATTGTCACAGCCATGTGGACCTGGGTGCGCGGCAGCCGCTACCTGTTCGACAAGACCCGCCGCAACGAGATCCCGCTCGATTTCCTCGCCGGCAATCTGTTGAAGAAGAAACCGCAGCTGGTGTCGGGCACCGCGGTGTTCCTGACCAGCGATCCGCTCAGCGCGCCGACAGCGCTTATGCACAGCCTGAAGCACTACAAGGTGCTGCATGAGCAGAACGTCATCCTTTCGGTGGTGACGGCGCCGCAGCCGGTGGTGCCCGATAGCGACCGGGTCAAGATGGAGACCGTCAACGAACTGTTCATGCGGGTGACGCTGACGTTCGGCTACATGGAACAGCCCAATATTCCGCGCGCGCTGGCGATCTGCCGCAAGCAGGGCTGGAAGTTCGACATCATGACGACGTCCTTCTTCCTGTCGCGCCGGTCGCTCAAGGCATCGCCCAACTCCGGCATGCCGGTGTGGCAGGACCGGCTGTTCATCGGCCTGGCGCGCACGGCCGCCGACGCGACCGAATATTTCCAGATCCCGACCGGACGCGTGGTGGAAATCGGTACGCAGGTGGCGATCTGACGACCTGATCGCCTCGACCTAACCTGGTGGAGGGCGGGCATGAGCGGCGAATTGGTGCTTGTCACCGGCGGATCGGGTTTCCTCGGCGCCCACTGTATCCTTGAACTCCTGAAGGCCGGCAACCGCGTACGCACCACGGTGCGCTCCGCCAAGCGGGAAGCCGATGTGCTGGACATGCTCAAGGCCGGCGGCATCGAGCCGGGCGACAGGCTGTCCTTTGCCATCGCCGACCTCACGAGCGACGCAGGCTGGCCGCAAGCCGTCGCCGGTTGCGACTATGTACTCCATGTCGCCTCGCCATTTCCGCCTGGTGTGCCCAAGCATGAGGATGATCTGATCATCCCGGCTCGCGAGGGTGCGCTGCGGGTGCTGCGTGCGGCGCGGGACGCTGGTGTCAAACGCGTCGTGCTGACCTCGTCCTTCGCGGCGATCGGCTATGGCAAGATGCCGCCAGACGGCCGGCCTTTCACCGAAGAAAGCTGGACCGATCCGACGGCCAAGGTCAGCGCCTATGTGAAGTCGAAGACGCTTGCCGAGCGGGCGGCCTGGGATTTCATCGCCGCCGAGGGCGGCAGGCTGGAGTTGGCGGTCGTCAATCCGGTCGGCATCTTCGGACCGGTTCTCGGCGCCGACCATTCGACGTCCACTGAATTTGTCCAGCGTATGATGAACGGCGCCGTGCCGGGGTTGCCGCGTCTGTCCTTCGGCGTCGTCGACGCACGCGATGTGGCCGACCTGCATGTGCGTGCCATGATCAATCCAGCGGCCAAAGGCGAGCGCTTCTTGGCGGTATCAGGCGACTTCATGACCGTGCGGGAAATCGCGCAGACCGTGAAGACGCGGCTCGGCGATGCGGCGTCGCGCGTCTCGACGAGGCAGCTTCCCGATTGGCTGGTGCGGATCGTCGGATTGTTCAACGCCGAAGCCGCGCAACTGGTGACGGAACTGGGCAAGGTCAAGAATGCCACCAACGCCAAGGCCGTGCGTGTGCTCGGCTGGGCGCCGCGCTCGCGCGAAGACGCGCTGGCTGCCACAGGCGAGAGCCTGGTCCGGCTCGGCCTGCTCAAGACATCGAAGTAGCGCGGCGGGAGGGTGACCTCCCACCGCTCTGGTTTCAACCAGCCAGCGCGGCTTTGTTGGCTTCCAGGAACTGCTTCAGCGGTACCGACTTTCGGCCGGAAAGCGTCTCGACCGAATCCGTCACCATGCCAAGGTCGCCGGCGCGCGCGGCGGCGTCGAAGGACACCAGAAGCTTGGCGATCGGCTCGGGAAGCCCAGCGGCCTTCATGCCGTCGGTCAGTGCTTCATCGGAGAGCTGGACGACCTGGATCGGCTTGCCGGTGGCTTCAGTGACAAGCGCGGCGACCTCGGCTGTCGTATAGGCCTTGGGGCCGGTCAGCGTGTAGGTCTTGCTCTCAACGGTTTGCGAGGCCAGCCCCGCGGCTATGGCCGCGGCGAGATCGTCGCGCGCTCCATAGGAAATGGCGCCGTCGCCCGCGGACGTATACCATTGGCCCGACGCCAGAATCTGCGGCATCGCCATAAAGAGGTTCTCGTCGTACCAGCCATTGCGGAAGATCGTGTAGGGGATGCCGCTCGCCTTGATCGCCTGCTCGGTATCGTAGTGGTCAGGCGCGAAGAGGACCGGCGAGCCCGGCTCAGTGTTGGGCAAGGAGGTGTAGAGCAGATGCTTGACACCTGCCTTTCTGGCAGCGGCGACCGCCGCCAGTTGCTGCTCGCGACGCTTTCCCTGGATCGCCAACTCGTTGGTCGAGATGATGAGCGCCCGGTCGGCGCCTTCGAAGGTTTTTGGCAGCGACGCCGTGTCATCGAAGTCGGCCTGGCGGATGGTGACCCCGCGCGCTGCAAGGTCCGCAAGGTTGGCGGGCGTGCGCGTGGTGGCGATGATCCGGCCCGCCGGTATCTTGAATGTGTCCAGCAGGTGGTTGATGACGCCGCGGCCGAGCTGGCCGGAAGCGCCGGTGACGAGAAGGGTTGCAGTCATGGGGAATCCTGACATTGCGCCGAAAGGCGGTTCGGTTGCTGGTCTCAAAAAGAGACCAGCACTAAAATAGGAATTGACCCGGTGCCGTAAAGAAGGCAGTTTTTGGGGAGGTAGGCACAGGCAGGGAACCAGCCGTGGACAGCAAGATCATCAATCTGAAATCCAAACTCGACATCTACAAAGCCATGACCGACGGCGGCAATCTTGCCGATTGCCCGGTCCGCGACGTCATCCAGGGACTCAATGGCAAGTGGAGTTCGCTGTTGATGGCGGCGCTGGCCGAGCAGCCCTACCGCTTCGGCGAGTTGCGGCGGCTGGTTCCCGATATCTCGCAGCGCATGCTGACCCAGACGCTCTACGATCTGCAGCGCGACGGCTACGTGCATCGCGAAGTGTTCCCGACCAAGCCGCCGAGCGTCGAATATAGTCTCACCGATCTCGGGCGGTCGATGTTCGACGCATTGCGGCATTTGTTGCAGTGGGCGGAATTCAACCATGATGCGGTGCGCGCGGCACGGGCCGGCTTCGACGCAACACAGGCTTGAACAGCCGGACAGAGCTAGGCGCCGCGACTTGATTTCGCACAGCGGCTGAAGGATTGTCCCGGCCAGTTCGGCTTGGGGGCATCGGCATTTCCTACGACATCGCAATTGCAGGCGCCGGCCCGGCGGGGCTGGCCATGGCGCTTTATCTCAAGCGGGCCGGGCACAGGGTCACCGTCTTCGAGCGCTTCGAGGAACCGAAGCCGGTTGGCTCCGGACTGATCCTGCAGCCGACCGGGTTGACGGTTCTGGCCGATCTCGGCCTGCTCGACGACATACTGGCGCTCGGCGCCCGCATCGACCGGCTGCATGGCGCCGATGCCTCGACCGGCCGCACCGTGCTCGACGTTCGCTATGATGCCCGGCGCGGCCGCCGTTTTGGCCTGGCGGTGCACCGGGCTGCGCTGTTCGGCACGCTCTTTCGCGCCGCCCGGCGCGAGGCGATCGCCATCGAGACCGGCGTCGAGATCGAGACCGCGGAGGCCGGAGAGGGGGCAACGCTGATCCGAGGCAATGGACGAAGGGCAGGGCCATTCGATCTGGTCGTCGACGCCAGCGGTTCGCGCTCGAAACTGCGGCAGCGCGCCGGCAATGCAGGCGCGCCACGGCCACTCACCTATGGCGCGTTCTGGGCATCGCTCGGCTGGCGCGGCGAAGGCTTTGACGAGCACGCGCTCTTGCAGCGTTACGACAAGGCCAGCGTGATGATCGGCGTGCTGCCGATCGGCCGGCCGGAGCCCGGTGCCGAAAAAATGGCGGCCTTCTTCTGGAGCCTGAAGCCTGATGATGCCGATGCGGTGCGCGCTGCCGGCCTCGACGCCTGGAAGGAGAGGCTGGTGCGGCTATGGCCGCAAAGCGAAGCGTTCACCCGCCAGATCTACAGTTTCGACCAGCTGTCACTGGCCCGCTACGGCCATCACACGATGAAGCTGCCGGTCGGCCGAAGATTGGCCGTCATCGGCGATGCCGCGCATTCGACCAGCCCGCAGCTCGGACAAGGAGCCAACATGGCGCTGCTCGACGCGGCGGCGCTCAGCCATGCGCTGGCACGCACGCAGAGCGTCGAGGCAGCACTTGAGGCCTATGCCAGGGCGCGGCGATGGCACGTGCGTGTCTTCCAGGCGCTGTCGCTGGCGTTCACGCCATTCTACCAATCGGATTCCGTGGCGCTGCCCTTCATCCGCGACAGGCTGGTGGCGACCATCGCAAAGATCCCGCCGGCACCGCAGCTTCTGGCCTCAATGGTCGCCGGCACGGTGATCGATCCGTTCAGGCCGGCAGGGTTGACGGAAGCGCGATGGGATTTCGGACAAAATCCAGGTCATGGTACGACAGCATCATAGAGTTTTCGCCAGGCCGATCCGCGTGAACACAGTGATGTCCATAGCCAGAGGACCGAGAGGTCTGATCCGCGTTGCGGCTTCGATGCTGGCGATGTTGATCGTCGCGCTGCCTATGCCGAAGGCATACGCCCAGACGACAAGCCAGTCCGGCCAACAGCAACCATCGGACAGCCAGGCAACGCTGACCGCCCGCATCGACGCGGCTTACAGACTGATGATGGACGCGGGACGGTTCGACGAAGGCTATGCGCAATTGCGGGCAGCGCTGCTCGCCACCGCCAGAAGCGACCTCTACGAATTCACCGTGGAGAGTTACTCGAACGCGGGCGCGACTTTCCTCAACAACCAGATCCTCGACGATGCCGAGGCGATTTTTGCCGAGGGCCTGAAGACGAGGGCGATGCAGCAGGATGTCGCCAAGCGCGCCGACTTTTATCTCAACTACGCTATGCTGAAGCAGGCGGAAAAGGATTATCAGGGCTTCGTGTCGATGTGCGCGACAGCCACCAATTTATACGCCCACTATCACGGCAAGGAGTCGCAGGAACTCCTGTATGCCAACGATGTGTTGGCGACCGGGGTCGCGGCGTTCGGTCAAATCGCTTCAGCCATCAATATCGAGCAGCGCAATCTGAAGTTGGCCGAGCAGGTGACAGGTACCGATGATCGTTTCATCTGGAAACTGCAGAACAATCTGGCCGACATGCTGCGCCAGATGGGAGCTCCGACACGCGCCCTGCAATATGATCTGGCCGTGCTGGAGAAGCGTATCGGCTACTACGGCCCGGACCACTTCAACGTTTTGGTCAGCGCCAACAACACCGCGCAGGACTATCTGGACCTTGGCAAATACGACGAGGCCTTGCGCCACTTCCAGCAGGACCGGGACATTGCCGTCGATCTCAAGCAGGAAGGCAATCTGGTCGAACAGGCCGATGCTTGGATGCTCTATACCAGGGTGCTCTCTGGTGCGCAGCCGCTCGATCGGCCAACGCTGGCACAGCTGCGGCAACTGACCACCGACCCGAATTATCCCGAGATACTGGCGATCAAGATCGCCAACCTGCTGGCCGCGCATTTTGCCACCGCGGGCGACACCGAAAGCAGTATGGCCCAACTCGAACGGGCCTACAGCGTCGCCGGATCGACTTACGGGGTGGTGCATCCGCTGACATTTGCCGCGCGCCAGGCGATGGCCAATCTCAAGGCAAGGAGGAATCCTGCCGCCGCGGCCGCCGATTTCGCTGCTCTCGACGATGACATGCTGCGTTGGAATTGGTTCCAGGTGAGCACATCTGGCAATCCCGTCGTTGCCGAGGCCAGCCGCGCCTTGGCCGACGACATGCTTTACGACTATGCGCGCCTCGCAAAAGACAATGCGCCGGTGGTGTCGGCGTTTGCTGAAGCCGTGCGCCGCTGGCCGACGCTTGAGAATGAAAAACGCGATCTGTTGCGCAGGCTATCCCGCTTGATCGATCCGAACGATTTGGAGACACGGCACTTGATCGAGGCAGGGATCCAGCTGTCCCTGGCCTATCAAGAGGCGGCTTCCAGCGGTGACAGCTCCGATGATCCGGGAGCGGTGCAGCCCGACCAGGTTGAGGCGGCGTACCAAAAAGCCATCGCCAAAGTCATGGCCAAGTACAGTTTCAGCCAGGGTCTGGTGGACAAACCCCTCCCGTCGGCCGGCACCTTGCTGAAGCCCAATCAGGCGCTGATCGACTACTTCATCACCCGCAAGTGGCGGGCGGATCGGGAGAGCGCCGAACCGCTGGAAGACGAGCGCCTCTATGCGATCGTCACACGCAAGGACCAGCAGCCGCGCCTCTACGATCTCGGCGATCCGCGCCGGCTCATCCCGGCCGCTCGCGAAACACGCATGGCAAATCTGAGGTCGACGCGTTCCGCGCAGGAGCGCGGCGCCGTGACGTTGGTCGACCTGAACGCCACATTCACGGGGCTTTATGCCGGTCTGATCGCACCGCTGGAGCCGTCACTCGGTGGCGCCGACACGCTCTTCGTGGTGCCGGACGGCAAACTGTTTTCGGTGCCGTTCCCGCTGCTGCAGGACGGCAAGGGCGCAACGCTTGATGACCACTTCGCCGTGCGCATGCTGACGCGGCCGGAATCGCTGCTGAACGCCAGCGTCGACCAGAGTCTTCCCAAGACCGGCAGAGCCCTGCTGGCCGGCGGGCTGGATTATGCGCGAGGTCCGGAAAAGGGGGCGGAGCCGTTACCGGGCACCCGCAAGGAGGTGGATGCGATCGCCTCGATCCTGCGCGCCGATGACTATTCGGTCCAAATGCTGACCGGAACGGCGGCCAGCGAGCGGACGTTGCGCGAGGATATGGAGCAGGCGACGGTCGCGCATCTGGCCACCCACGGCGCCTACCGTGACGAAAAAGAGGGCGGCGTGGGCGGTGTGAACGCCCTTTGGCAGAGCCAGGTCGTGCTGTCGCAAGCCGGAGACCGGCAGTCGATGAAACGTGACGATGAGGACGGTCGGCTCTATGGCATGGAACTGACGAACTGGGATCTGTCGGGGCTCGACCTGCTTGTCCTGTCCGCCTGTGAGACGGCGCGCGGCCAGGAGACATTCGTCGGCGGCTTGCGCGGTCTGCCTACGGCAATCAACATTGCCGGCGCCAAACGCTCGCTGCTGACGCTGTGGCCGGTGGACGACGCCGGTACCGCCGCCTTCATGGTCGGGTTCTACCACTATCTTGCCGCCGGACAGACCTATCCGGAAGCACTGCGCCAGACCCGCCGCGATGCCCGCGACGGCAAGATATCAGGCGCCCAGGATTCGCGGGTCTGGGCCGCCTTTGTCATGTTCGAGAACTGAGGCCGCTCAAGGCGAGTGATTGCTCGCGGGCGCTCACGCGGATCGCGCCAACGCAAATGGTCCGGCTGCATCGCTTCGGCGGATGAGGCTCGACAGGAAAGATCCCTTCGCTTGCAGGAAGGCATGCAGGCGTTGCGGATAATCCGGCGCCACGGTGTCCCTGATCGACGATCGATCATTCAGCGCTTTCCGCCAGGCCTGGACGCGCGGCTTGCCATCCAGGATGCCGAAGTCGCCGATCCGGTCGAAAGCGTCGACATATCTGAAAACAGGGCCGTAGACCGCGTCGACGAGCGAGAAGCTGTCGCCGGCGAACCATGGCTCGCTCCGGTCGGTGCCATCAGCCAGTTCGGCCTCGAGGCGCTCGAACATCCCCGACAGCGCGCGGGACTCGGCAAGGAAGCCGGCCTCGGTCGGCGCTGAATAGAACCGGCCGATGGCATTGAGCATGGCCGAGCCGTATTCGATCCAGGCACGGTGCCGGGCACGGGTATAGGGGTCGGCCGGGTGCAGGGGATTGGCCTGTGTCTCCTCGAGGAATTCGAGGATGACCGCGGATTCGAAGATTGTTGTTTCCTCGCCATTTCGCTGCACGCGCAGCAGCGGCACCTTGCCGAGCGGCGAGATCGCCTTGAACCACACAGGCTTGTCGGCGAGGTCGATGTCGACGCGCTCGAACGGCACGCCTTTCTCGGTCAGCGAGATTGCCGCGCGCTGGACATAGGGACAGAGAGGATGGCTGACGAGGATGAGCATGTCGGACATGATTTGCCTTTCGACGTTGATGCAGTTGCATCTATATAGATGCATGTGCATTTATCGTCAAGCTTGATGCATCTGCATCTATCGCCTAGGGTAGGCCATGACCGAGAAAGCCACGCCTTCGCCGGAAGCCATCAAGGCCTGGGCTCGCCTGATGCGCGTGTCGCGCCAACTGGTGGAGCGTGCCGAAGACGCCCTGAAAGAGGGCGGCCTGCCGCCGCTTGCCTGGTACGACGTGCTGCATGAGCTCGCCGAGGCGGGCGAGGGGGGCTTGCGGCCGTTTCAGTTGATCGAGCGCACCCTGTTCGCGCAGTACAACATCTCGCGGCTGCTGGCGCGGCTTGAGGCCGACGGATTGGTCGAGAAGCTGCCGGTGGCCGATGACGGTCGCGGCCAGACCATCCGCATCTCGGCCAAGGGACGTGAGACGCGCCGGCGGATGTGGGCCGTCTATGGCCGGTCGATCGCCGAACTGGTTGGCGCCAGGCTCTCACCGGACGAGCTGAACATGGTGTCGGCACTGCTTGGCCGGCTGCGCCATCCGCCTGCCGGCGATTGAGCATAGGCGCTGCGCGCGTCGCGCGGATAGTTGCGGATATTTTTCGTCATATCCCCCTTGCGCCGAGCATCGGATTGCGCAATATGCCGAACCGTAACGTACGGTACGGCTTCTGGTGACCCCAAGGGCTCTACCTTTGAACGGGAACAAAGCGTGTTGCTGGCAAACGCCGACATCGACAACAGCCAGGCGCTGACGGAGCGGCAGAAGGCCGTTCTGGATGCGGCGTTGCGGCTGCTGGTCGAGGAGGGCGATCAGCTGACCATGACCGCCGTGGCGCGGCGGGCCAGTTGTTCCAAGGAAACGCTCTACAAGTGGTTTGGCGACCGTGACGGGCTGCTGACGGCAACCGTGCAGTGGCAGGCGTCCAAGGTGCGTGTGGCGCAGGTCGACGGCAAGGGGCTCGACCTTGCCTCCCTGACGGCAAGCCTCGAGCGCTTCGCCTCCGACTGGCTCAAGGTGATCTCCAGCGACACCTCGATCGCGCTCAACCGGGTGGCGGTCGGTCATGCCGGATCGGGCAAGGACAATCTTGGCGCCGTTGTGCTGGAGAACGGCCGTTTCGCGCTGGCGAGGCGGCTGAAGCCGGTGCTCGAGGCGGGGCGCCAGGCCGGGCTTTTGGAATTCACGGATGCCGAGACGGCGTTCCGTACCTTTTTCGGGCTGGTCGCCCGCGACGTGCAGATCCGCCTGCTGCTCGGCGACCGGCTGGAATTGACTGAGGCGGCGATCGGCGGCGATGCCGCGCGGGCGACGCAGCAGTTTCTCGCTCTTCATGGAGCAAAAACCGGGCCACAAAGCCTCTGATTTAAAAACGGGAAGGAAGACAAAATGCGTGTTTATTACGATCGTGATGCCGATCTCAACCTGATCAAGGGCAAGAAGGTCGCCATCATCGGCTATGGCAGCCAGGGCCGGGCACATGCGCTCAACCTCAAGGATTCCGGCGCCAAGGAGATCGCCATCGGCCTCAAGGCCGGTTCGGCGACCGCCAAGAAGGTCGAGGCCGACGGGCTCAAGGTGATGAGCGTGGCCGACGCCGCCAAATGGGCCGACCTGATGATGATGGCGACGCCCGACGAGCTGCAGGCCGACATCTACAAGAACGAGATCGCGCCAAACATCCGCGACGGTGCCGCGATCGCCTTCGCGCACGGCCTCAACGTGCATTTCGGCCTGATCGAGCCGAAGGCCTCGGTCGACGTCGTCATGATCGCGCCGAAGGGCCCGGGCCACACGGTGCGCGGCGAATACCAGAAGGGCGGCGGCGTGCCGTGCCTGGTCGCCGTCAACCAGGACGCTTCGGGCAATGCGCTCGACCTTGCGCTCTCCTACGCCTGCGGCGTCGGCGGCGGCCGTTCCGGCATCATCGAGACCAATTTCCGCGAGGAATGCGAGACCGATCTGTTCGGCGAGCAGGTCGTGCTGTGCGGCGGCCTGGTCGAACTGATCCGCGCCGGCTTCGAGACGCTGGTGGAAGCCGGCTACGCGCCGGAAATGGCCTATTTCGAGTGTCTGCACGAGGTCAAGCTGATCGTCGACCTGATCTATGAAGGCGGCATCGCCAACATGAACTACTCGATCTCGAACACCGCCGAGTGGGGCGAGTATGTCTCGGGCCCGCGCATCATCACCGCCGAGACCAAGGCCGAGATGAAGCGCGTGCTGAAGGACATCCAAACCGGCAAGTTCACGTCGGAATGGATGCAGGAATACCGTGCCGGCCTGTCGCGCTTCAAGGGCATCCGCCGCATGAATGACAGCCACCAGATCGAGGAAGTCGGCGCCAAGCTGCGCGCGATGATGCCGTGGATCTCGAAGAACAAGCTGGTCGACAAGGCAAAGAACTGAGCAGATCCACGTTTCTTGCCTTGCGCGTCCTCGGGCTTCGCCCTGCGGGAGCGCGGGGATTTCGAAGAACAAGCTGGTCGGCAAGGCAAAGAACTGGGCGAAGTCAGCTCTATCAAAAACAGAAACGGCGCCTCGTGGCGCCGTTTTTCATTTTCGCATCACGCTAAACTCAGCTGTAAGGCGAGTAGCACTGCTGGCGCGGGCCATTATAGGGCTGGAACGTGTTGTCCCAGGAGCGATACGACCGGTAGCGGTTGTAGCACCATTGCACATGGGCGTTTGAAAGCCGTCCGGCGCGATAATAACGGCGCGGCGGCGGTGCATAGTAATCGTAGTTGTTATACATGCTGCCAAGGCCGAGCCCCAAGCCAAGGCCAAGGACCGCAGCGGCGGCGCCGTCATCATAGTAGCCGCCGTGGTAGTGGCGGCGGCCATGGCGCCAGCGCCAGTTGTCGCCGCCGTTCCAGTTGCCGCCACCATTCCAGTGCCGGTTTCCGTTCCAATGGCCCGACCGGCGCAAGCGCCAGTCATTGTTGAAGCTACGGTTATTGTTGTTGCCGCCCGCCCAGCTGTCACGAACCGGCGTGACCGTCGGTGCCGCGGTGCTGGTGGGAAGCGACAGGTTCGGCTGAAGGATCGGTCCGGCGGCCGACGGCGCGGTGATGCCGGAGACAATGCCGAGCGCTATCAGCCCGGACTTGATGGTGGAAGAAAAGAGCGAGTTCATTGTACTCTCCAAGAGATACAGGCCCCACGCCTACCCTGGAATGGGCCCAATGTGGATGTTTGCATCTGAACGGCGGATGAACGGAAAGGTTCCGTCAACCATGGCGCGAATGCCGGCAGGACCAACCGATCTCTGCTTGTGGTCCTGCGATCTTGTTTTCCGGCGCTCTTGCAGGCAAAGGTCTGGGCATGTCGCTGCGCCTTGCTACCTTCAATGTCGAGAACCTGATGAACAGGTTCGATTTTTCCGGCTATCGCAACCAGCTCAACGAGGATCGGACGCTGGCGCTGTTCGATATCCAGAGCGAGGCCGAGTACAAGGTGCTGGAACAGGCCCGCGCCATCGCGCAGTCCGACGACACGCGCCAGCTCTCGGCGTTGGCGATCGCCGCCACCCGGGCCGACATCATCTGCATGCAGGAGGTCGACAACATCGAGGCGCTGAAGGCCTTCGAATATGGCTATTTGTTCAAGATGGTGGGGCAGGGCTACCGGCAGAAATACACCACGTCAGGCAATGATTCTCGCGGCATCGACGTCGCCGTGATGATGCGCAACGAGACCGCGCAGGGACAGCCGATCGAATTCGTGCGCATGACCAGCCATGCCTATGTCACCTACGAGCAGTTCGGGCTGCATACGCCGGAACTGGCGGCCCTCGGCAGCCAGGCCAATGAACGCATCTTCCGGCGCGACTGCCTGGAAGTCGACATCACCGTGGGCGGCCTACCGCTGACGCTTTATCTCGTGCATTTCAAGTCGATGGGCCCGCCGCGCAACGGGCTCGACGGACGCGAGGCGACGATGCCGGTGCGCATCGCCGAGGCGCTAGCCGTGCGCCGGATCATCGAGGAGCGCTTTGGTAGGGACCATGCCGCCGACAAGCGCTGGGCGATCTGCGGCGACATGAACGACTACCGGCAGCGCGTCAAGATCGCCGGCGATGATGTCGACGGCTACCGTTTCGAGGTGGTCGACGAGAGCCAGTCCTGCATCAACCTGCTGACGGCTGGCGGCTTCTGCGAAAACGTCGTCGAGCGGCGGCCGGAAATGAACCGCTGGACCTTCTATCACACACGCGGGCCTGAAGAGCGGCATCTCTGCCAGCTCGACTACATACTACTCTCCAGGGGACTGGCGGCGAAGAATGCCACCGCCGTTCCCGACATCATCCGCAACGGCCAGCCCTGGCGCACGATCTTTCCGGCGGGCCAGGAGGTCGAGCGCTTTCCGCGCGCCGGCTGGGACCGGCCGAAAGCGTCCGACCATTGCCCGGTGGCGATCACGCTGGACATGGCTTGATAAGGGACTGAGGCTGGATTGGCATGAGTTTCGACCTGCCGCGCAATGTCATCCTGACGGTCGATGCCGTCGACGTCCGGCTCGACCCCGGCCCGCATCCTTTCGCCAGGGATAATGCGGCGGCGATCGCCGAGAACTGGCAGCGCGAGATAGCAGCCAATCCCGCGCTGTTCGACGGCACCGTGGTGCTGCTGTCGCAACTTGCCTGGCGCGACAACCGCCTCGTCGGCCGCTGCCATGCGGTCAACTACTCCACCTTCATGCTCTGGCGGAAGCGGCCAGAGAATTCCGGCGCCGAGCACGCCTATGCCCATGCCGTGCTGGTGGCGGGCGACAATGCGCTGGTGGCGATCCGCATGGGACCGCAGACGGTCAATGCCGGCCGCGTCTATTTCGCCGCCGGCTCGTTCGAACCTGTAGATTTCCGCGACGGGATGGTCGATGTCGATTTCAACATGATCCGCGAGGTGCGCGAAGAGACCGGTATCGACCTGACGGATGCCAGGCGCGGCGTGCGCTGGCACGCTTTGTCGACGGCAAGCGGCACGGTGATCTTCCGCCGCTATCATGTCGATGAGCCGGCCGATGAGGTCGCGCGCCGAATTTCGGCCTTCGTTGCCGCCGAAACCGATCCGGAGATCGAGGGGCCGGTGATCATCCGTCACGCCGCCGACCTGCCGGATGGGCTGTCGCCGCACATGAAGCCGCTGGTCGAGTGGCATTTCGCCTACAGCTAGATTGTCGTTTCCGCCCGCCGGCTTTTAAACTCCGCTCGGTTTTGACGAATCGGCGGGGGCCGCATGCTGTCAGTCTTTGAAATCGCCGCGCTGCTGTTGACGTTGTCGGCCCTGTTCGGCTGGCTGAACCTCCGTTTCCTCAAACTGCCGCATACGATCGGGCTTTTGATCATGGCGCTGGCGGCGTCACTGCTCTTGCTAGCCCTGGAGAAGGTCGCGCCGGGCCTCGGCATCACGGCGACGCTGCAGAATGTGATGCAAGAGATCGATTTTACCTCGGCGATCATGAACGGCATGTTGTCGCTGCTGCTGTTTGCCGGCGCCCTGCATGTCGATTTCGATCTGCTCAAAGGGCAGAAATGGGCGATCACCCTGATGGCCAGCATCGGCGTCGTCATCTCGACGGCGGTGGTCGGGGTAGCCTTGTGGTTCATGGCTGGCGGGCTTGGCTTCAACGTCCCCCTGCCATGGGCCCTGGTGTTCGGCGCGCTGATTTCGCCGACCGATCCGGTCGCCGTGCTCGGCCTGCTCAAATCCATCAACGTGCCGGAATCGATCAAGGCCAAGATCGCCGGCGAATCCTTGTTCAACGACGGCGTCGCGGTGGTGGCGTTCGGCGTGCTGCTGGCGGTGGCTGTCGCGACCACGGGCGAGCATCGGCCCGACCTTTGGGATATCGGCGAACTGCTGCTGCGTGATGGGCTGGGCGGCGCGCTGTTCGGGCTCCTGACCGGCTGGATCGCCTATCGCGCCATGCTGGCCGTTGACGATCACATCGTCGAGATCCTGATCTCGCTCGCCGTCTGCATCGGCACCTACACGCTCTGCAACCGGCTGCACATTTCGGGGCCGATCGCCGTGGTTGTCGCGGGGCTTTTGATCGGCAACCATGGCGCCGAGCATGCGATGAGCGAGACGGTGGAGGATTATCTCTTCGCCTTCTGGGAAGTGGTCGACGAGATGCTGAATTCCGTCCTGTTCCTGTTGCTCGGACTGGAAGTGCTGGTGCTGTCGTTCGATCCCTCGCATGGCTGGATCGTGCTGATCGCGATCCCGATCGTGCTGACCGGGCGCTTTGTCTCCGTCTGGATTCCGATCTCGCTGCTGGCGATACGCCAGACCTTCTCGGCGGGATCTATTCCAGTGTTGACTTGGGGCGGTCTGCGCGGCGGCGTTTCAGTGGCGCTGGCGCTGTCCTTGCCGGACAGCGCGGCCAAACCGGTGCTGCTGACCGCGACCTACGCGGTGGTGATCTTCTCGATCATCGTGCAGGGACTGACGATGAAATGGGTGATTGGCAGGACGACCAACCCGGCCAACGCGTAGCTTGCCCGGCTTTTCACAGGCTTTGTCAGCGCGGCGTGTTGCCCTGGGCCGCGCAGGCAAGCGTCCGAGGTTGGGGATAGCCCTTGAAGCCGCTGCCTATTCGTGCCGCAGCGCGTCGATCGGATCGAGCCTGGCGCCGCGCAGGGCCGGGAAGAAGCCGAACACCATGCCGATGAGCGCTGAAAAGCCGACGGCGAGCAGGATGACCGCCGGGCTTGGCGCGAAGGGGATGGTCAGCGTCACGGAGGCAAGGCCGGCCAGCGCCAGGCCGATCAGGATGCCGATGATGCCGCCGAGCAGCGACAGCACCGTCGCCTCGACCAGGAACTGGATGAGGATGTGCTTTTCATGCGCGCCGATGGCGAGCCTGATGCCGATCTCGCGGGTGCGCTCGGTGACCGAGACCAGCATGATGTTCATGATGCCGATGCCGCCGACCAGAAGGCTGACGCCGGCGACCGCGCCGAGCATGCCGGCCATGGTGGTGGTGGCGCTGGCCATGGCGTCGGCGATCTGGGTCATGTCGCGGATGGCGAAATCGCTCTCGCGGTCGGGGGGCATGCGGCGCGCGTCGCGCAAGATGTCCTCGACTCGCGGCTGCAATTCGCTGGTCGGCGTGCGGTCGTCGGCGGCGATGTAGATGTTGTCGATGTCGCGGTTGCCAGCGATGCGGCGCTGATAGGCGTGCAGCGGCATCAGCACGACATTGTCCTGGTCCTGGCCGAAGCCGGTATAGCCCTTGGGTTCGAGCAGGCCGATGATCTTGCAGGAGGTACGGTTGACTCGGATGATCTCGCCCTCGGGGTCGCCGGAGCCAAAGAACTGCTGGCGCACCGTTTCGCCGATCAGGCACACGCCGGTGCCCGAGCGGGTTTCGGAATCGCTGAACGGGCGGCCGGACACCAGCTTCCAGTCGCGCGCATCGAGATAGGCGCTGTCGGTGCCGGTCACACCGGAGGTCAGGCTTTCGGTGCCGAAGATGACGCGCACCTGCTTCTGCGAGGCCGGCGAGATGGCGCGCGCGCCGGTCAGATGCGCGACCAGTGCGGCAAGGTCCTTCTCGGCCAGTGGCCGCACCACCTGGTCGAGCCCGCCCGGGCCGCCGGGACCGGCTGGACGCCCGGCACGGACGACCAGCAGGTTGCTGCCGAGCTTGGAGATGTCGGCCTTGACCTTTTGCGTGGTGCCGGAGCCGATGGTGAGCATGGCGATGACGGCGGCGACACCGATGACGATGCCGAGCAGCGTCAGGAACGAGCGCAGCACATTGCGGCGGATCGAGCGCAGCGAGAGGCGAACGGTTTCCCAGATCATGGTCAGGTCACCTCGACATTCATGGTGTCTGATGCGACGTGGCCATCGAGGAAGCGGATGGTGCGTTCGGCATATTCGGCGACGTCGGCCTCATGCGTGACCATGGTGACGGTCAGGCCAAGCTCCTTGTTGAGCTTCGTCAGCAGTTCCATGATCTCGTGCGTGCGGGCGGTGTCGAGGTTGCCGGTCGGTTCGTCGGCGACGAGCAGCGTCGGCCGGGTGACGATGGCGCGCGCGATGGCCACGCGCTGCTGCTGGCCGCCGGAAAGTTCCGCCGGCGTATGATGCTCGCGGCCGACCAGGCCGACCTGGGCGAGTGCTTGCATGGCCAGGTCGCGCCGCTCGCGGGCGGCCACGCCGCGATAGATCAGCGGCAGTTCGACGTTTTCGGCGGCCGTGGTGCGCGCGAGCAGGTTGTAGCCCTGGAAGACGAAGCCGACATAGAGGTTGCGCAGCATGGCGCGGCGGTTGCGGTCGAGCCGGCCGGCGTCGACGCCCATGAAGGAGTAGGTTCCGGCCGTCGGCGTGTCGAGGCAGCCGATTATGTTCATCGCCGTCGATTTGCCGGAGCCGGACGGCCCCATGATGGCGACGAATTCGCCGCGCCTGATGGCAAGGTCGACGCCGGCCAGCGCATGGACCTTGGCTTCGCCCTGGCCATAGCTCTTCCAGACCTTGTCGAAGGTAATGAGCGTTGCGCCCGCGGCCACGGCCGTCAGCTCCGCGGCTGCGAGGCGGTGATGACTTGCGCGCCTTCGTCCAGGCCGGACGTGATCTCGGTCAGTTCGCCATCGGTCGAGCCGATCTTGACGTTGACCGGATGCGGCCGGCCGTTCTCCAGCACATAGAGCGTGCGCGAGCCATCGGTCGGGGTCGTCGCCTGACGCTGGCGGTTGCCGCCCGGACGACCCATGCGGCCGGTGAACAGGTCGCTGAAGCTCCAGCCACGCGCGGCCTGCTGCGCCGGGCGGTAGCGGAAGGCGGAGGAGGGCACGGTCAGCACGCCCTTGGCCTCCCTTGTGACGACGGAAACGGTGGCGGTCATGCCGGGCCGCAACAACAGCTCGTTGTTGTCGACCTCGAGCCGCGCATTATAGGTGACGACGCCGTCTGTCGTGACCGAGGCATAGGAGATGTCGCGGATCTCGGCATCGAACGGCCGGTCGGGGAAGGCATCGACGGTGAAACGAGCATGCTGGCCTGTCTTGACGGCGCCGATGTCGGCCTCGTCGACCGCCGCCACCAGTTCCATGTTCCGCAAATCCGCGGCGATGACGAACAGCACCGGCGCCTGCAGCGAGGAGGCTACCGTCTGGCCGGGGTCGACCGAGCGCGTCAGCACGATGCCGTCGATCGGGGCATAGATGGTGCTGTTGGCAAGGTCGGTCTGCTGCGATTTGAGATCGGCATTGGCGATTGCGAGATTGGCCTGGGCGCTGTCGAGCGCTGCCTTGGAGCGGTCGCGCGTCGCGGTTGCCGCCTCGAGCGACTGGTCGGTCGCCATGCCGCGCTTGGTCAGGGCCGCCGCGCGCACCAGCGCGCTTTCGTTCTCGGCCAGCGTCACCGTGGCGTCCTCGACATTGGCGGCGGCCCCTTTCGCGGAAGCCTCGGCCCGTTCGATCTGGACCTGCAGTTTGGCGGTGTCGAGAGCCGCCAGCACGTCGCCTTTCTTCACCTGCTGGTTCTCGTTGACCGAGACCGAGCGTATGATGCCGGAGAGCTGGCTGGAAATGTCGACCTGGGTGAGTGGCTGCAGCGTGCCCGTCGCCGAAACCTGGACGGTCAGGTCGGCCTTGGCGGCCGGCACGGTGGTGTAATCAATCCTGGCGGGCGTGGCCGCGTACCATTGATAGAGGCCAAAACCGGCGGCAAGCACGATCAGGGCCAGCAGCGCATAGAGCCAGCCACGCCGGCGCGTCTTGCGCAGACCTTGTCGGTCGAGCCCAAGCGCCGTCTCGATGGCGGAATCCGATTCCGTCTTTGGCAGATTGACAATCTGGTCCACGTCGGACCCCTATGATGCGTATGTCCCTGTCTGTGCACAGATCAGGCTTACCGGTTCAAATATCAAATTAAATTTCGCCCATGTTGGGATTGAGGCAGGAATGCAAACCCGGAATTACTTGCTTTACGATGTGTTTACGACCGAGCGACTGGCCGGAAACCCGCTGGCCGTGGTGTTGGATTGCAAAGGTCTGGATACGGCGGCGATGCAGGCCATCGCGCGCGAATTCAACCTGTCCGAATCGGTCTTTGTGCTGCCGCCCGACAATCCCAAGCACAAAAACCGCATCCGCATCTTCACGCCCGACTATGAAATGCCGTTCGCCGGCCATCCGACGGTGGGATCGGCAATCGCGCTGGCCGAACTAGCGGGTGAGGGCGGGGCCGGCATCTTCGTGCTGGAAGAGAACATCGGCCCGGTGCGCTGCGCCGTCAGCGCGCACGATGGCAACACCTTCGCCGAGTTCGATCTGGCGAAACTGCCGGAACCGCTGAAGCTCGAGGCCGATCCGGAAGCGATCGGGGCGGCCCTTGGCCTGGCGCCGCACGAGATCGGCTTCGAGAATCACCGCGTCTCGTTCTGGTCGGCCGGCGTGCCCTATGTGACCATTCCCGTCGCCAATCTCGAGGCGGCGGGCCGCATCCGGCTGGACAATCAGGCCTGGTCGGAACTGGCGCCGCGCAAGAGCGAATGGGCCTTCGCCAGCCCCTATGTCTATTGCCGCGAGACGGTGAACCACGAAAGCGCCTTTCATGTCCGCATGATCGTGCCCGGTACGCCTTCCTATGAGGATCCGGCGACCGGTTCAGCGGCGGCCGCCTTCGCCGGCGCCATCATGCATTTCGACGGCCCGACGGATGGCATTTCACAGCTGTGGATCGAGCAGGGGCTGGAGATGGGCCGGCCGTCTCGCATCCGCCTGGAGCTCAATGTCGAAGGCGGAAAACTGGCCTCGGCGCGCATTGGCGGTAACGCGGTCAAGGTGGCGGAAGGCAAGCTTTTCGTGTGACCATCTGCGTCACTTCAGCGATTTGTCGGGAAATGATTCCGGCAGGGCTAGACATGACCGATGGTGGCGGCTATATGCCCGCCAACGCCGGTTTTTGCCGGCCGAGTGGGTGCGTAGCTCAGTTGGTAGAGCAGCTGACTCTTAATCAGCGGGTCCACAGTTCAATCCTGTGCGCACCCACCAAATTCCTAGAAGACTTGGTGGAAAGACCCTGAAAGCGTGACGCGTGTGGCGCGTCTCGGGCCAAGTGCTGCGGCTTTTCAACCGGCAACGCTATTTCGCGCTCATGATGATCTAATTGCGTGCAAAAATGCGGCTTAGAAATCGGCCGAACCGAAAAGCAATGTTCTTTTCTGCGCTTTCAGCTTCGCTAGCGTCAGTTCCGCCTTCCCGCCCGAGAAATCGCTGATGAGCCACCAGAAGAAAACCAGGAAAACAACGAAAATCGCGGTGTCGATCGGGCCGTGGCTGGAGTATCCATCGCGCCGAAGCACAATGGCAAGCACAACGGCAATAGCCACAGCAGCGGCAGCGGGATGGAGTTTTTTCATCCGCCAGATCTATTCGAGAATCACCGTAGCAGGAAGATGCCACTCCTGCCTGTGACGGGAGCAGCTTCACGGACCCAACCGTAGAAGTCCGAAGCTACTTCTCCGAGACCCCAGCCTCGGCAAAGCTCGCCATTCTCGCATGACACTCCAGTGCCGAGCGGACGATGTTGACGGCGAGGCAGGCACCCGAACCCTCACCGAGCCGCATGCCGAGATCGAGCAGCGGCGGCAGGCCGAGCGCTTCGAGCAGGCCGCGATGGCCCGATTCGGCCGAGACGTGGGCCGCGATTGTGTGGGCCAGCCCTGTCGGGTGCAGCCTTGCCAGCGGGGCCGCGGCGGCGGTGCAGACGAAGCCGTCGAGCAGCACGGGAATGCCGAGATGACGGGCGGCGAGTGTGGCGCCGAAGATGGCGGCGAGTTCTCGGCCACCGAGTGCCGCGGCAACCCCCAACGGGTCGGCAAGGGCGGCGGCATGACGCTTCAGGCCGGCTTCGATGGCGACCACCTTGCGCTTCAGGCCGGCATCGTCGACGCCGGTGCCGCGCCCGGTCCATTTTTCCGCGCCCCCGCCGAACAGCGCGGCCGAAATGGCGGCAGCCGGCGTGGTGTTGCCGATGCCCATCTCGCC
Organism: Mesorhizobium sp. HAY1-8B; assembly: GCF_056868045.1. Taxonomy (NCBI): domain Bacteria; kingdom Pseudomonadati; phylum Pseudomonadota; class Alphaproteobacteria; order Hyphomicrobiales; family Phyllobacteriaceae; genus Mesorhizobium; species Mesorhizobium sp. HAY1-8B. Next base: position 5,187,214 of record NZ_CP200321.1, on the reverse strand, counting down.
GAAGCAGATCAGGTCGAGATCTTTCGTCACCGCGTCGTAGCCGGCCGACACGGCGGCGAGGAAGGCCTTCTCGTCCATTGCCGGCACTTGCGTGAAGTCGCCCGTCGGATGGTCGAGGTCGAGCGGGATGACATCGAGTTCAGCGCCGGCGATGCGGGCGAGCTGGTTGATGGCGGCCCCGCCGCCGGCGAAGTTCGCCACCATCTGCACCGTCACTTCGGAAGGAAAGGCCGACACGCCCTGCGCGGTGACGCCGTGATTGCCGGCGAAGACGAACACTTTCACGCGGTCGAGTTTCGGCATGTCGCGGCCCTGCCAGCGCGCCAGCCATGCGGCGATGGTTTCCAGCCGGCCGAGGCTGCCTTGCGGCTTGGTCAGCGTGTCCTGGCGGCGGGCAACCGCCTTTGCGGCGGTATCGCTGCCGGCGGGCAGGTCGAGGCAGGCGGCGCGCAATTCATTGAGGGATTTGAAGGGCATGGGGGCAAGGTCTCCGGAAGAGAATCAGATCAAGGGGAATCAGGAAAGCGCGACGGAAGCGACGAGAAGCACTGATATTTCGCTCACTTGCTGCAAGGCGCCGATCGTGTCGCCGGTCTGGCCACCGATCTGGTTGAGGCAAAGGGCATGGAAGGCGGCAAACAGCAGGCCGAGCAGGATAAGCGCGGCGATGGCGCCGCCGAGCCCAAGCAGCAGGAGCGGAATCGCGCCAAGCACGGCGCCGACGATTGCCGTTTCAAGCGAGACAGTGCCGGCGCCGGCCGAGAGGCCGTCATCGCGCGCCGGAGGCAACAGATGCATGAAGGCGCCCAACACGCCACGCGAGGCCGCGTGGGCGGCAATAAGGGCAAAGAGAGCCTGAGTGGGGTCGACCAGTTGCGACAGTGCGCTCCAGCGGATGAGCAGCGACAGAGCCAGCGCCATGGCGCCATAGGCGCCGATGCGGCTGTCGCGCATGATGTCCAGCTTGCGGCCGCGCGATTTTCCCCCGCCAAAGCCGTCGGCGACATCGGAAAGCCCGTCCTCGTGCAGGCAGCCGGTGGTGACCACCGTTGCGACCAGGGCAAGGGCTGCCGCCGAGCCCATGGCAAGGCCAAACCGTTCCGCCGTGGCAAAGACGATGGCGCCGATCAGGCCGACGACGAGGCCGGCGACCGGCGCCGCCCAGATCGCGGCGGCAAGGCCGCGGCCGCGAAAATCGAGGATGGGCAGAGGCAGGCGGGTGAAGAAGACCAGGCAGAGCGCCAAGTCGTCGAGGATTTGCCGGGGCGAAAGGGTCAAATTCGGGAGCTTCATGCGCCGCCCCTTGCTATCGCATGGAAGAAGGTGCCGCTGACATGACCGCGCCGATAGCCGGAGGCGCCGATCGGATTGCCCTGACCATCGGCGAGGTCGGCCAGCGGCTCGTCATTGCCGGTTGCGGTCATCTGCGCATAGTGGAATTCATGCCCCCGGATCAGCGCGCCCTGTGAGCCCAATGGGCAATCGGCGCGCAGCCGCGCCTCGCGGTAGCCAAGATTCATCTTCCGCTTTGCAAAACTGGTGGAATGGCCAAGCAGGCCAAGCATTCCGTGCGTTTCGCCGGAGGCATCCTCCAGCGTCTGGCCAAGCACCATGAAGCCGCCGCACTCGCCATGCACTGGCTTGGTCGCGGCGAAGCGCGCCATTCCGGTCTTGAAAGTCTCCGACGCTGCGAGCCGACCGGCGTGAAGCTCGGGATAGCCGCCGGGCAGCCAGCAGACGTCACAATCCTCGTCGGGCGCTTCGTCGGCGAGTGGCGAGAACGGAACGATTTCCGCGCCCGCCTTGCGCCAATAGCTGGCGACATGCGGGTAGAGGAAGGTGAAGGCGGCGTCTTCTGCCAGGGCTATCCGCTGTCCGGGCGGCTGCAGCGCCTCGTCGAAGCCGCCTTCTGCCGGGGTGAGGGGCGTTGCCAGCGCCATGACCGCATCGAGGTCGAGCGACTTCTCCGCCATGTCGGCGAGGCGGTCCAGATGCGCCATCAGATCATCATACTCGCCGGCCTGGACGAGACCGAGGTGCCGCTCGGGCAGGTTCAGGGTAGGGTCGCGTAAGATGGCGCCGACGACAGGCAGGCCGATCGCCTCGATCGCGTCGCCGGACAGCCGGCGGTGGCGCTCGCTGCCAAGCCGGTTGAGCACGACGCCGGCCATGCGGACATCCGGATCGTAGGTGGCAAAGCCCTTGGCGACGGCCGCCGCCGTGGTCGATTGTCCGGAAACGTCGAGCACCAAAAGCACCGGCAGGCCGTAGAGCCGGGCGAGATCTGCCGCCGAGCCGGTGCGCCCCGGCGTGGCCGGAATGCCGTCGAACAGGCCCATGGCGCTTTCGAGGATAACGAAATCGGTGTCGTCGGCCGCCTGTGCGGCGAGCGCATTGAGCAGCGATGGCGGCATGGCCCAGCTGTCGAGATTGACGCCGGACAGGCCCGTGGCAGCCGTGTGGAAGCCGGGATCGATATAGTCGGGGCCGGATTTGGCGCCCCGCACCTTCAGCCCACGTCGGGTGAGCGCGCGCAGGATGCCGATGGTGACGCTGGTCTTGCCCGAGCCGGAACGCGGCGCGCCGATGATGATCGCGCGGGCCGTCATGCCTTGCCTGCCAGTGCCGCGCGCATGGCGACGATGCCGCCGACAACAATCAATGCCGGCGAGGCAAGGCCGGCGGCGGCCGCTTCCTCGGCAATGGTGGCGAGCGTGGCTACGACGGTTCGCTCCTGCGGTGTGGTCGCGGCGACGATCACCGCCGCCGGCGTCGATGGCGCCAGCCCGCCGTCGAGCAGTGCTGCCGCGATCAGCGGCAGGTTCGCCATGCCCATGTAGACGACAACCGGCTGGCCGGTGCGGGCGATTGCCACCCAGTCGATGTCGTCGTCGGTGCCGGCGGCATGGCCGGTCGCCAGGATCACCGCCTTGTTGATGCCGCGCATGGTGGCCGGGATGCCGGTCGCGGCCAGCGCGCTGAGGCCGGATGTCAGGCCGGGCAGAACCCGGAAGGGGATAGCTTCGCGCGCGAGCGCCAGTGCCTCTTCACCGCCACGGCCGAAAATATAGGGATCGCCGCCTTTCAGCCTGACGACGCGGCGGCCTTCGCGCGCCAGCCGCACCAGCAGGGCGGTGATGTCGTCCTGCTTCATCGAAGGCTGGCCGCCGCGTTTGCCGGCGTAGAACAGCTCGGCTGCCGATGCCACCGCCACGACATCAGGTGAGACCAGCGCATCATAGACCAGCGCATCCGCCTCGGCCAAGGCCGCCAGCACTTCCAGAGTCAGGCAGCCGGGATCCCCGGGGCCGCCGCCGGCCAGCCAGACATGGCCCGGCTCAAGCGGACGCGGCTTGAAGTTCAGCCGGGCGAGCGCCTGTTCGAGCGTGGCGTTTTCGCTCTTCTTTTTGATGCTGCCGCTCACAATCCGTCCCGTCCGCGAAAACGCCGCTGATAGTGGGCGTCGTACAATGAACTCTCGCCAAACCCTTCCGCCGCCAGCGAGCGGCCGACGAAGATGATCGCCGTGCGCTCCATCGGATCGGCGGCCAGCTGCGCCTCGATCGTTTCCAGCGTTCCCGTCAGCACGCGCTCATCTGGCCACGAGGCACGGAAGACGATCGCCACCGGACAATCGCCGCCATAGTGCGGCGTCAGTTCGGCGACGACACGGTCGATGGCGTGAATGGCAAGATGGATGGCCAGCGTGGCACCGGTGCGGCCGAAGCCGGCCAGCGTTTCGCCGGGCGGCATTTTTGAGGCGCGGCCGGAGATGCGGGTCAGCACCAGGCTTTGCGCCACTTCGGGAATGGTCAGCTCGCGCCGCAGCGCCGCGGCGGCTGCGGCGAAGGAAGGAACGCCCGGCGTCAGCGTGTAAGGGATGCCGTGTTTTTCCAGCCGGCGGATCTGCTCGGCCACCGCACTCCAAACCGACAAGTCGCCGGAATGCAGCCGCGCTACATCATGACCAGCCTTGTGGGCCTCGACATAGGCGGCCTCTATCTCGTCGAGCGACATTGGCGCGGTGTCGATCAGTTTGGTCCCAGGTGTGCAGTGCTGCAGCAATTCGGGTGCGACGATGGAGCCGGCGTGCAGGCAGACCGGACAGCTTGCCAGGAGCCTAGCGCCGCGCAGCGTGATGAGGTCGGCCGCACCGGGACCGGCACCGATGAAATGAACGGTCATGGCGCGTCTCCGCTGATGGCGATGGCGCAGGTGACCGGGCCAAGCACGGTGCGAGGGCCAAGCAGTTTTCCGCCGGCCCCGGCAACGGCAAGGGCTGCCGCTTCGGAAACGGAGGGCGTGCCGGCGAGTTCCTGCGAGAGGCTGGAATGGCTGAGCGTGCCTGGCGAGGCGGCTTGAAGCGCTGCGTCATCGACGATGACAACCGGGAGGTTCAGCGCGCGGCCAGCGCCAGCGATCGCGTCTTCATCCTTCTTGAACGCTGCGGTGGCCAGTGCCGAGAGCGCCGTCATTGCCAGCCCGTGCGCTTCAAGCGCGGTTTCAATCGCGGCAAGCAAGTCTTCGACGCCAACGCCTTTGCGGCTGCCGATGCCCGCGACCATCATGGCTTCACCCAGTTCCATTGCGTGACCGGCATTGCGGGCCGCCAGGCCTGCATCGAACCGACCGGCGAGGCGCGCGAAATGTCTATCCGGGTAAGATCGCCGCCCAGTTTCAGGTGCTGGGCGAGAAGCAGCGTTTCCATTTCCAGCGTCACCGCATTGGCGACGAGACGGCCACCTGGGCGCAGCGCCTTGATGGCGGTGTTCAAGACACCGGTGTCGCTGCCGCCGCCGCCGATGAAGATAGCGTCCGGCGTCTCCAGCCCGGCAAGCGCCCTTGGCGCATTACCTTCCACCACCACAAGGCCCGGAACGCCGCAGGCGGCGGCATTGCGGTGGATGCGAGCGGCGCGGCTCGGGTCGGCCTCGATGGCAATGGCGCGCATCAAGGGGTGGGCGAGCATCCACTCGATGCCGATCGAGCCTGAGCCGGCGCCGATGTCCCACAGCAACTCGCCGCGCCTGGGCGCCAGCGTCGACAAGGTGACAGCGCGGATTTCGCGCTTGGTGATCTGGCCGTCATGGTCGAACAGATGATCGGCAAGGCCAACCGTGAGCGGCAGCACACGGCCTTGCGGGTTCGAATCAATTTCGATGGCCAGCACATTGAGCGGATTGATGTTTTCGAGGTCGAAGGCATCGGCGCGTGCCATGTGCTGTTTCTCGTTCGGTCCGCCCAAAGCCTCCAGGACCGTCAGCCGCGATGCGCCGAAATCGAGTTCTGTGAGCAGGCGGGCAATTGCCGCCGGCGCGTTGCCGTCCGACGTCAGTGCCAGGATGCGTGCATTGGGCTGCAGCAGCGGCCGGATCAGGTCGAGCGGCCGGCCATGCAGCGAGACGGTCTCGATATCCTGCAGTGCCCAGCCAAGGCGGGCGGCGGCCAGCGAGACGGCCGACGGCGCTGGGATGACATGCATCTCCCGCAGCTCGACCTTGCGGGCGAGGGTGGCACCGACCCCGTGGAAAAAAGGATCGCCGGAGGCGAGCACGCAGACTTTGCGGCCCACCAGCGCCAGCACGTCAGCCATCCCGGCATCGAAGGGCACCGGCCAGGGGCGCGGCTCGCCCTTGGCGAAGGACGCGACCAGCGCCAGATGGCGCTTGCCGCCGAAGATGAACTCCGCGTCGGCGAGCCGCTGCTTGGCCTCGTCGCCGAGACCCGCTAAACCGTCCTCGCCGATGCCGATCACCGTCAGCCATTTCGACGTATAGCCGGCTCCGCGCGGACTTTCAGCAGGCATGATGACCCACCGTATTCTGATCCTCGGCGGCACCACGGAAGCCCGGCAACTGGCCGGAAAGGTGGCGGTGCGCGCTTCGGTCACGCTGTCGCTGGCTGGTCGCACCGAAAGCCCCGTAGCGCAAGGCGTGCCCGTGCGAACCGGAGGGTTTGGGGGCGCCGACGGTTTGGCCGCCTATCTCAAGGAGACAAGCACCGATCTTCTGATAGACGCCACGCATCCCTATGCGGCGCGAATCTCCGCCAATGCCGCGCAAGCGGCGCGAGCGACCGGCGTGCCGATCTTCGCTCTGCGCCGTCCGGGCTGGGAGCCTATTGAAGGCGACCACTGGACTGATGTCGATAGCGTCACCGATGCCGTGCATGCGCTTGGATCGGCATCGCGCCGCGTCTTCCTGGCGCTTGGCCGACAGGAGGTCGCGGCCTTCGAAGCCGCGCCCCAGCACCATTACCTCATCCGCAGCGTCGATCCGGTCGAGCCGAAGCTCGCCGTGCCCGACGCTGACTACCTGCTGGCGCGCGGTCCGTTCTGCGAAGCTGACGAGCGTGTGCTGCTGGAAAGACACAGCATCGATGTTGTCATGTCCAAGAACAGCGGTGGCGCCGCCACTTACGGCAAGATTGCCGCAGCGCGGGCGCTTGGTGTCGAGGTGATCATGGTCCGCAGGCCGATGTTGCCGGAGGTGCCTTCGGCTGAAACCGTCGAAGCGCTGGCCGCGATTGTCAACCAATTCGGGGCCGATCATTTTGTCGAACCCGATGCCGAACGCGGCGTGTAGACCAGCGCCGGCTTGTCTGCGCGCTTGATGATCCGGGTTTCCGGCGACCCGATGATGATGCAGGTCGCCATGTCGGCCTTTTTCGCGTCGACATCGGCCAGCAGATAAACCTCGATGCGCTCGTCCGGACGGCCGGCGGCGCGGCCGAAGATGACCGGCGTGGTGCCGGGCAGGATCGCGGTCAGGCATTCGAAGGCGCGGCCAAGCTGCCAGGGGCGTGCCTTGCTGATGGGGTTGTAGAGCGCGATGACGAAACCCGCGCCGGCCGCCGCCAGCAGGCGCAGTTCGATCAGTTCCCACGGCTTCAGATTGTCGGACAGCGAGATGGCGCAGAAATCATGGCCGAGCGGGGCGCCGATGCGGGCGGCAACCGCCAGCATGGCGGTGACGCCGGGCACCACGGCAACGTCGACAGCCCGCCATTCAGCCGGGCCGGCCTCGATCGCCTCGCAAACCGCGGCTGCCATGGCAAAGACACCGGGATCGCCGCCGGAAACCACGGCGACGTCATGGCCTTCGGCGGCCTTGATCAAGGCGTCCTTGGAGCGGGCGAGTTCCTCGCGGTTGTCGGAGGCAACGCGAGTCTGGTCCGGGCGCAGGTCCAGCCGGTCGAGATAGGGCTTGTAGCCATAGAAGAACTTTGCCTCGGCCACGGCGCGGCTTGCTTGCGGCGTGACCTGATCGGCATTGCCGGGTCCAAGGCCGATGACGGTGAGACGGCCGCTCATGCCTGTGCCTCCAGTGCCCCTGACCGGCCGGACCAGCCGGCGACCAGCACGATGGCGAAATAGGGGGCCTTGTCGTCCTGCTTGTCGGCGAGCTTCATCGAGACGCTGCCGGCCATGGTGCCGCGCTCGACATAGACGGCGCGCGTCAGCTTGCCGGTGGCTTCGAGCGCCCGCCTGATCTTGGGCAGGTTGCGGCCGACCTTCATGATAACGGCGGCATCGGTGTCGGCGAGGCGACGCGTCAGTTCGAACTCGCTCATCGTGCCGGGCAAAACCGTCAGCACGTCATCGCCCTGGACGATCGGCACACCGGTCTGCGACCAGCAGCCGGACATTGCGGTGACGCCGGGGATGACTTCCGTGGGGAAGCGATGAGCAAGGCGCACATGCAGATGCATGTAGGAGCCGTAGAACAGCGGGTCGCCCTCGGACAGGACGGCTACCATCCTGCCGGCTTCGAGGTGTTCTGCGACCTTTTCGGCCAACTCCTCGTAGAAACCGGTGATCTGCGAGCGGTAATCGTCGTGATTCTTGTCGATTTCGGTGGTCACGGGATAGAGCAGCGGCAGTTCCAGCATGTCCGGCCGGAAGCGCGCTTCGACGATGGCGCGCGCGTTGCTGTTGTTGCCGCGCTTGGCGAAATAGGCGACGACATCGGCCTCGGCCAAGGCCCGCGCGGCCTTCAGCGTCAGCAATTCTGGATCGCCGGGACCGGTGCCGACGCCGACAAGTCGGCCTTTGGGGAGCGCGTTCACAGGCCGGGCCTCGCCAATGAATTGAGCGCGGCGGCGGTCATGGCGCTGCCGCCAAGTCGGCCACGCACAATGGCATAAGGCACGCCATAGGAATTCTCGGCCAACGCATCCTTGGATTCGGCAGCACCGACGAAGCCGACTGGCATGCCGATGATGGCCGCCGGCTTCGGCGCGCCGTCGCGCAATTTTTCCAGCAGGTAGAAAAGTGCTGTCGGCGCATTGCCGATGGCGACCACCGAACCGGCCATGCGCTCGCCCCACAGGTCGATCGCGGCGGCCGAACGGGTGTTGCCGATCGCCTTGGCGATGTCGTGCGTGCGCGGATCGCGCAAGGTGCAGATCACCTCGTTGCCGGCCGGCAGACGAGCGCGGGTGACGCCATGCGAGACCATTTCGGCATCGCAGAAGATCGGCGCGCCGGCAGCGAGTGCCTTGCGTGCGGCTGTGACGAAATCAGGCGAGAAAACAAAATGGCTTGATGCTTCGACCTGGCCGCAGGCATGAATCATGCGGATGGCGACATCGGACTCGGCGTCCGAGAAGCGCTTGAGGTCGGCCTCGGCGCGGATAATGGCGAAGGAGCGCTCGTAGATCGCCGTGCCGTCGTGGATGTAGTCGTAGGCGGCCATGCTCATTTCCGGTTTTTAGTTTGGGCCTGTCGGTAAGTCTCGGCGATTGCCGCCGCCCCGAGCCTTGTCAGGCAAGCGGCGGCGGTCTCACCCTCAAATCGTGCGCTGCGGATCGTCGCCGCGACGCGACTGAAGCCGCGCGCGGCGTCATAGCCCGGCCTGTAGCCGGCAGGAAGAGCCTTTGCCGTCGCGTTCACGACAAGTCCGGCTCCATTTTCGCCGCCGACGATTGTGAGCGCCGCCGGACCGGGATGCGCGCAGCCCTTGGCGCAGCCGGAAATGTGCAGGGTGAAGTCGAGAATGTCTGCGTTTTCGGTGGCGATCGTCTCGGCGATGTCACGCGTGGCGATGCGGCCGGAGGCGCAGGCCGGCGTGCCGGGGCAGGCGGCAATGCGGGTGCGCGGATCGGTGGGAGAGGTGACGAAGCCGAGGGCGGCGGCTGTTTGCTGGAGGCTTGTGCAAGCGACGTCCGGCTGACCAACGACGAGCAAGGCGCGGCCCGGGGCGAGGCGGATTTCGGTGGTGCCAAGGGCGAGGGGGCTTTGCGCGAGGCTGATGATCTTGTCCGCCGGCATGCTGCCATAGGGGAGGCCGATGCCGAGAGTGAAAGTATCATCGGCCAAGGGGAAAAGGCCGATAGGTTTGCGCGAGGCGCCCCCCTCTGTCCTGCCGGACATCTCCCCCACTAGGGGGGAGATTGGCAGCCCTGCCGGCGGCGCTGCTCTTGCGAAGGCGGAGGTGGGCTCAGCCGTTTCGGCGTTGGAAATTGGCGAAGGCGAGCGTGAATGAGCAATCTCCCCTCTTGTGGGGGAGATGTCCGGCAGGACAGAGGGGGGCGCCACAGAATGCCAGCCTGCGAGAGATACTAATTGCCTCTCCGACAAATCCCTCGCATGCGCTTCGCGGCCCTTTTCAGCGACCATCCTGAGCGTGGCGACGGCTATGTCTCTAGCGGCATCCGCATCGACTGTTGCCAGCACCTTCGCGTTTCGGCCGTCACCGGCAACCGATACGCTCCAGACGATGACGTTGTCGGCTCGCTCCGCCTTTAGCCGCACGTCGGCCGTCACCGCATCCATCGTCAGTTGCCCGCCGCCGTCGACAACCACCGACACCTTCGGCCCCAGCCTTGGCGCCAGCCCGGCCTCTTCAATCGCCATCCTGATCCGCTCTGCCAGCGGTCGCGGATCGGCGATCTCCTGCGGATCGATGCCCGCCAGCGGTCCTGTCTCCACCGGCACGCCGGTCCGCACCGCAATGCCCAGCGCATCGACCTCCGCTGCCAGCAATGCTGCGCTCTCCGCTGTCAGCCCACGTATCTGTAGACTGCCGCGCGCCGTCACTTCCATGACGCCGTTGCCATGCCGCTGGGCAGATTCAGCCAACTCGATCAAAAGCTTCGGCGTCAGGGCTCCAGCAACCGGGTTGAGCCGCACTAGGAGCCCATCGCCGGTCTGCATCGGGGCCGACAGGGCCGGACACGCGCCACGGCGCGAGAAGGCGTTCATGCCGCCACTCCCAGCGCTTCTGCCTCGGCAATCAGCGCGGCGAGATCGTCGTCGATGGAATTGCGCAAGGGATGCCAGAGGCCGCGCCGGCGCGCCGAGAGAAAACGCTCGGCGATGACTTTCGCGGCCGCCGGGTTTTCGCGCAGGATGAAGGCGCGAACTTCCGCGTCGCCGACATAGGCGTCGTGCACGGCCTCGATCAGCGCGCCCGAAATGGCATGGGTGGTCTCGGCGAAGCCGACCAGCCGGTCGACCGTCTCGGCGAATTCGGAGGCGCCGCGCGGGCCGTGCCGCATCTGTCCGGCAATGAAACGCGCGTTGACGGCGCGGGCGCGTACCACCCGCGAGACGGCCTCGCCGACCGAACGCGGCTTCGGCTTTTGCGGGTCTGTCGTGTCGAGGACGATGACGTCGGCATTCCGGCCAAGCGCGGCAAGCGCGGCCGAGAAGCCGCCGATGAAGGCGACGTCGGCGGAGCCTTCGAGAATGTCGCGGCCGGGGTCATCGCCGGTGTGAACCAGAAGATCGGCTTCGGCGATGCGGGTTTCGAACGCGCCGGGCGCCGAGACGCCTTCGCCGCCGGCACCGCCATAGGCATGCGAGGTGGCGTCGAGATAGGCGCGGCCAATTTCTTCGCGCGCTGCCCAGTCGCCGCTCGACAGGAGATTCTCGACGCCGGCGCCGTAAGTGCCGGGCGAGGTGCCGAAGATGCGCGGGCTGATCTTGCCGTCGGCTCGGGTCCGGGCCGCGAGCGGGTTTTCCGAATCCTCCTCGTCGCGAGCGGCGACGGCATTGGCGGCGGCGTCGATCAGCGCGATCTGGGTCGGGAACATGTCGCGGAAGAGGCCCGAAATGCGCCAGGTGACGTCGACGCGCGGGCGGTCGAGCGTTGCCGGCGGCAGCACCTCGATGCCGGTGATGCGGCCGGTGGCGGCATCCCATTGCGGCCGGCAGCCCATCAGCGCCAGGCCTTGCGCGATTTCTTCGCCGCCGGTGCGCAGCGAGGCCGAGCCCCAGAGGTCTATCACCAGAGAGCGCGGCCAGTCGCCATGCGACTGGAGGTAGCCGCGCACGACCTCTTCCGCCGCCGCCTTGCCCAGATCATAGGCGGTCGGGGTCGGCATGGTGCGTGGGTCCGACGTGAACAGGTTGCGGCCGGTGGGCAGCACGTCGGAACGTCCGCGCGCGGGCGCGCCGGCCGGGCCGGCCTTGACGTGACGGCCATCGAGCGCGGCGACCAGCGCCGACCTTTCAGCCTCGGCACTTTGGCGGCGCATGGTGTCAGGCTCGCCATCGGGTGCACGGCCGTAGATATGCAATCCGTCCTTGATGGCGAAGTCCTTGAGGTCGCAGAGCCAGGCGTCGATGCGGCGCAGCGCCTCATCGGGCGCGTCGGTCCTGGCGACGCCGGCTTCGGTGGCGAGGCCGGTCTTTTGCGCCGTGTCCACGATCAGTTTTGCCAGGCGATCGCGGCGGCGACGGTCGAGGCCGTCTGCCTGGGCGTATTCGTCGACCAGGCGCTCGAGTTTTTGCTGGTCTTCGTCCAGTCCCGCGCCAGTCAGCGGCGGTGGCAAATGGCCAAGCGTGACGGCGGCGATGCGCCGCTTGGCCTGCGCCGCTTCGCCTGGGTTGGAGACGATGAAGGGGTAGATGACGGGCAAGGGACCGGTGACGATCTCGGGAAAGCAGCTTTGCGAGAGTGCAACCGTCTTGCCGGGCAGCCATTCCAGCGTGCCGTGCGCGCCGACATGGATGAGCGCATGGATGCCGAGGGATTTGCGCAGCCACAGGCCAAACGCGACCAGGGCGTGACGCGGGGGCAAGGTTGGATCGTGGTAGTCGGCGCGGCGATCGGCGGAGCGGCCGCGATCGGGGGCGAGGGCTACGGTGATGTTGCCGAAGGTCGCGGCGCGGAAGGGGAAGTGTTTCTGGCCGGTCTCGTATTCCGCTTTTCCCCAGGCCGCTTCAACGGCAGTCATTGCCTCAACCGGCAATTCCTTCGAGAAGCCGAGATAATCCTCCAGCCCCAGCCCGTCATCGCCTCTCCCCAGCAAATCCAGCAATTCCCGCTGCGATTTCGGAATCCCCTCAACGTCATAACCCTGCTCCTTCAGGTCATGCAGCATCGCCAGCACGCTGGACGGCACATCGAGGCCGACGGCATATCCCGTGCGGCCCGGTGCGCTTGGATAGTCCGGGATCAGGATGACAAGCTTGCGCTCGGCGCGTGGCGTCTCCTGCAGCTTGATGAAGGCCACCACGCGATCCGCCACCTGCGCCACGCGATCCGGCTCCGGCCGGTTGGCGAAGGCACGGTGGCCAAGTGCCGGATCGACATCGCTTTCGCCCTTGAAGGAAATGGCGCCGGCGAGGATGCGGCCGTCCAGTTCTGGCAGCACGACATGCATGGCGAGGTCGGCGGGCGCCACGCCGCGCTGGTTGTTTTCCCAGACGTCGCGGCGGGTGGTGGCGACGATGACCTGGAAGACGGGCACGCCGGCACGGTCGAATAGGGTTTCGACGCCGGGTTCGGCACCGGAGGCGAAGGCGGTCGCGGCGATGATGGCGGCGGGTTTCAGCGCGGCGAACGCGGTTTCCACAAAGGCGAGTGACGCCGGCTCTTTCAGGCTGGAGACGAAGATGGGGACCGGGAGGATGCCGCGTTGGCGCAGCGCCTCAAAAAGGGCATCGATCGGCGCGACATCGGCGGCCAGCAGCATCGAGCGGTAGAAGAGGATCGGTACCACCTTTCCCTCCCCCTGCAGGGGGAGGGGGACGACGCCGCGTGTGGGCTCGTAGTAGCCGGCTTTTGGCACTGCCACCGGCTCAACAACGGCCGCATCTTGTCCAGCCAGCCGCCCCAGCCTCTGCACCAGCGCGCTCATATTGGCCGGGCCGCCTTCGCGGAAATAGCCGAGCAACGCGTCCAATTCCTGGCGCGGCAGCGTCGAGGCTTCGATCAGCCTGAGATCCTCGTCGTGGCTTTCACCGGGAAGCAGCGCCAGTTTTATGCCGCGCTCGCGGGCGATCGAAGCCAACTGGTCGCAGCCATAGCGCCACCAATCGTGGCCGCCGAGGATGCGCACCAGGATGATCTTGGCGTGGCGGGCGACGCTGTCGACCCAGAGGTCGACGGACATGGGATGGCGCAGGTCGCGCAGCGCCGCCAGCCGCATCGAGGGCAGGCGGCCGGCATCGGCCTTCCACGCCGCCGCCAGCCCGGCAAGATCGCTGTCGGTGAAGGACAGGGCCACGATATCCGCCGGCGTCTGCCGCAGATCGACCGGCTCGGCGAGATCGTCGAGCGAGGCGGAGGTCGTGGTGAGGATATGCATCGCGGCCCGTGTCTGAAAATCAGCCGGCGAGTATACGCTCGATTGCCGGGCGGTTCAGCCCCTTGAGGCCGATGACGACCAGGCGCGAGCGGCGGTCGTCCTCGACCGTCCAGGCGCGGTCATAGTAGTGATTGACGCGCGGGCCGACGGCCTGCAGCAGGAGCCGCATCGGCTTGCCGCCGACCTCGACGAAGCCTTTCACACGCAGCACGTTTTCCTGTTCGGCGGCGGCCGCGACGCGCTTTGCCAACTCGTCCGGATTGGCGATCGAGGGGATGTCGACGATGAAGGTATCGAAGTCGTCATGCTCGTGGTCGAACGCGCCGTCATGATGCGACTTGCGGTTCTCGATATCGTCCTCGACAGCGAGACCGAGGCCGAGCAGCACCGAGGGGTCGACCTTGCCATGCGAGGTCGGCACGATCTTCACGGCGCGGGCGGAATGTTCGTTGATGATGGCGTTGGCTCGGGCCGAACCGGCGGTGTCCATCAGGTCGCTCTTCGACAGGATGATCAGATCCGCGCAAGCGATCTGATCCTCGAACACTTCCTCGACCGGGTCGTCATGGTCGAGGCTCTCATCCCCGGCGCGCTGCGCCTGCAAGGCGTCCATGTCGTTGGCGACGCGGCCTTCGGCCAATGCGGGGCCGTCGACCACGGCGATGACGCCGTCGACCGTCACGCGGCTCTTCACCGTCGGCCACTGGAACGCCTGGACCAGCGGCTTGGGCAGAGCGAGGCCCGAGGTTTCGATCAGGATGTGGTCGACCTTCGGCGTCAGCGACAGGATCTGGTCCAGCGCTGGCACGAAATCGTCTGCCACGGTGCAGCAGATGCAGCCATTGGCCAGTTCGACGATGTTCTCCTCCGGGCAGGTGTCGATGCCGCAGCCCTTCAAAATCTCGCCGTCGATGCCGATGTCGCCGAACTCGTTGACGATGATGGCAATACGCTTGCCGCCGGCGTTTTCCAGGAGATGGCGGACCAGCGTCGTCTTGCCGGCGCCGAGGAAGCCGGTGACGACGGTGCAGGGGACACGGGAGAGATTGCCGGTCGAATTTGGGGCGCTCATGATCAATCCTTCAACAGGTCGAGGGGAGGAATGCGGGCCACGAGGCCGCGCTTGAGGGAATCGGGCCGGCCACGCCATGGAATGAGGCCGTCCGTCGAGGTGGCGAAGAGCTTGGCGCCGGTGACGAGGTCGGCGCCGCTGGCCGCGGTCAGGTCGCCGAAGACATAGCTCCAGCAGCCGTCGCGCAGGATGGCGGCGCTCAGCCGGCGCTTGCAATTGCCGAGGCATTCGACCGTGCGGACGCGGATGTCGTCGCCCGCCGCGGCACGGCGCGTGTCCTCAGCCAGCAGTGCGCCGGCGCGGGGATGCGCGTCCGAGCCGGTCTCGTCGCGACAGGAGGCGCAGACGATGATGGTGACGCCGGCCAAGGCTTCGCCGTCGGCGGACGAATTGTCCGCTGTGCCAGCCGAAAAACTGCCGTTCTGGTCCAAAAAGCCGGGCTCCTTGCCCGGAAACCCGCCGGGCGATCGGATTCTTTTGTCGCAGACGGCAGGTCTCCTGGCTCGCGGATCATCGCCTTGGGTGCCGCCTTCCCGGGAATTCCCAGTGGCTTTCGGCCTTGGCTCTTCGCTTACAGTTGCGGGGACAGCCGCGGATTTGAGATTTTTCACCTCGCACCGCATTCCCTCTTAGCCCCTGCCGTTGCGGGCAGGGGACCGTCTGGACGGGATTTAGGCTTTTGCAGGCAGCGGTGTCAACGCGGGCTTACGACACGGCGATGTCGGCCAGCGCCGGGCCCAGATCGCCTGCCGGCGTCACGTCCATGCGTTCAAGGCCAAGCCAGCCCTGCATCTGCTTCAATTCCTCGAAGAGCTGCGCGGCGGTTTCAGGCGGGGCGCCGGGCTCGGGGTAGGCGGCATGGACGCGCAGGACGCTGGCCGGCCGGTCTGCCTTGAGGTCGACGCGCGCCACGATCTTGTCGCCGAGCAGGAAGGGGAGGACGTAGTAGCCGTATTGGCGCTTTTCAGCCGGCGTGTAGATCTCGATGCGGTAGTGGAAATCGAACAGCCGCTCAGAGCGCGAGCGCTCGAAGACGACCGGGTCGAACGGCGCCAACAGCGCGCGGGCCTCGATTTTCCGGGGCAGGCGCGCGTCCTTGTGAAGGTAGGCCGGCTTGTCCCAGCCTTCGACGCGCACCGGCAGCAACTCGCCCAACTCGACCAGTTCCTCCAGCCGGCCTTTCATATCGGCCGGCGACAGCCGGAAATAGTCGCGCAGGTCGCCCGATGTCGCCACGCCATGGGCGCGGGCCGAGATGCGCAGCAATTCGCGATGCGCGTCCTCGGCCGGGGGCGCCGGCAGATCGAGGATCGCCTGCGGCAGCACCCGCTCTGGCAAATCGTAGAAGCGCTCGAAGCCGCGGCGGTGCGCCGTGGTGATGCGCCCGGCCCAGAACAGCCATTCGAAGGCGTGCTTGGCATGGCTCCAGCCCCACCAGCCGCCCGAACCTTTCTGGCCTTCGAGCGCCGACGCGGCGATCGGGCCGAGCTCGACGACCGCGCGGTAAATGTCTTCTATATAGGCGGCGTGTTCGCGACCCCATTTGGCCAGCCCCAGATACATTTCATCGCCTTGCTCGGCGCGCTGCATGCGCCAGCGCATCAGCGGGTAGGTCTCGACCGGCAGGAACGAAGCCTCATGCGCCCAGTATTCGAAGACAGTGCGCTTGCGAGTCACGGCGGCATTGTCGAGCAAAGCGAACGGGTAGGGACCCAGGCGCGAATAGAGCGGCATGTAATGAGCACGCACCACCGCGCTGACGGAATCGATCTGCAGCAGGCCGGTACGGGAAAGCACACGGGCGAAATGGCGGCGGTCGGGTGTGCCATTTGGGCGCGGATCGAGGAACCCTTGAGCGGCGAGTGCAATGCGGCGGGCGGCGGCGAGCGAGATTTTTTCCTTCATGCAGGCATCACTCTGAGGGGCTTCGGCTGTGGGTCGGGTCTTTGTCTGGGCAGGTTCTTGTCGCAAAATCGGGTCCGCTTTTGCGGAACCTGCATGGTGATTCCAACCCATGCTAGCAGGGTTTTGGCGGCAACCATGTCAGGAGAGAAAAGTGGAGTAAAAGACGAAGGAAATCAAACAGGAGCGGATCGGACCAGTTTCTCCGGATATGCCGTCCAGGTCGGCGTTTTGAACAAGGTTTGACTTGCTTCGCTGGAAGTGCTGCGCTAACCCTCGCCGCGTTGCAGCATAGGCCCCTTAAAACGGTTCAGCGGTTAAACTGTCACGCTTCCGCATTAAGGTCCGGTGCTGTAATCAAAGTGGATTGGCGCCAACGGAAAACCGCTGCATGAACGCACTTCTCAGTTCGTACCTGCCCATCGTCCTGTTCATAGGCGTGGCACTGGTCGTCGGCCTGGCGCTGCTGGCCGCCCCGTTCCTGGTGGCCTACCGCAATCCCGATCCCGAAAAGCTTTCCGCCTACGAGTGCGGTTTCAACTCGTTCGACGACGCCCGCATGAAATTCGACATCCGTTTCTACCTGGTGTCGATCCTGTTCATCATCTTCGACCTGGAAGTGGCCTTCCTGTTTCCCTGGGCCGTGTCCTTCTCGAAGATCGGCATGCTCGGCTTCTGGTCGATGATGGTGTTTTTGGCGGTGCTGACCATCGGCTTTGCCTATGAATGGAAAAAAGGAGCGCTGGAATGGGATTGAACGACAGTTCAGGCACCCTCGTCGCGCCGAAGCCGAAGGGCATCATCGATCCCAACACCGGCAGGCCGGTGGGGGAGGACGATCCCTTCTTCCTCGAAATCAACAATGAGCTTGCCGACAAAGGCTTTCTGGTCACCTCGACCGAGGCGCTGATCACCTGGGCGCGCAGCGGCTCGCTGATGTTCATGACCTTTGGTCTGGCGTGCTGCGCGGTCGAGATGATCCACACCTCGATGCCGCGCTACAACTCGGAGCGGTTCGGCGTCGCGCCGCGCGCGTCTCCGCGCCAGTCCGACATCATGATCGTCGCCGGCACGCTGACCAACAAGATGGCGCCGGCGCTGCGCAAGGTCTACGACCAGATGCCGGAGCCTCGCTACGTCATCTCGATGGGCTCCTGCGCCAATGGCGGCGGCTACTACCACTATTCCTATTCGGTGGTGCGCGGCTGCGACCGCGTCGTGCCGGTCGATATCTATGTGCCCGGCTGCCCGCCGAGCGCCGAAGCTTTGCTCTACGGCATTCTTCTGCTGCAGAAGAAGATCCGCCGCACCGGCACGATCGAACGGTAAATCCATGGCCGCATCCCTGAGTGAACTGTCGACCTATCTCGGCGAAAAGCTGATCGGCCGCGTCAATGACGCGGCGATCGCCTATGGCGAGCTCACCATCCACGTCGAACCGCGCGACCTGGTCGAGGTGGTGACCTTCCTGCGCGACGATGCGCGCTGCCAGTTCATCTCGATCATTGATGTCTGTGGGGCCGATTATCCGTCGCGGGCCAAGCGCTTCGACGTCGTCTACCACCTGCTGTCGCCGAAGCAGAATGTGCGCATCCGCGTCAAGGTGCAGGCCGACGAGGAGACGATGGTGCCGTCGATCACCAGCGTCTATCCCGGCGCCGACTGGTTCGAGCGCGAGACCTACGATCTCTATGGCGTGCTGTTCTCGGGCCATCCCGACCTGCGGCGCCTGTTGACCGACTACGGTTTCGAAGGCCATCCCCTGCGTAAGGATTTCCCGCTGACCGGCTTTGTCGAGGTGCGTTACGACGACGAAGCCAAGCGCGTCATCTACGAGCCCGTGGAATTGAAGCAGGAATTCCGCAATTTCGATTTTCTTTCCCCTTGGGAAGGCACGGATTACGTGCTGCCCGGGGACGAAAAAGCCAAGACGAATTGAGGCGCCACAATGGCTGAGACCTCCGTCCGCAATTTCAACATCAACTTCGGTCCGCAACACCCTGCGGCGCACGGCGTTTTGCGTCTCGTGCTGGAGCTGGACGGCGAAGTCGTCGATCGCGTCGATCCGCATATCGGGCTCTTGCATCGCGGCACGGAAAAGCTGATCGAGGCCAAGACCTATCTGCAGGCGGTGCCTTATCTCGACCGGCTCGATTATTGCGCGCCGATGAACCAGGAACATGCCTTCGCTCTTGCCGCCGAGCGCCTGCTCGGCATCGAGGTGCCGAGGCGCGGCCAGCTGATCCGCGTGCTTTATTGCGAAATCGGCCGCATCATGTCGCACATCCTCAATGTGACGACGCAGGCGATGGATGTCGGCGCGCTGACGCCGCCGCTGTGGGGCTTCGTCGAACGCGAAAAGCTGATGGTGTTTTATGAGCGCGCCTCCGGCTCGCGCATGCATGCCGCCTATTTCCGCCCCGGCGGCGTCCACCAGGACCTGCCGCGCCAACTGGTCGAGGACATCGGCAAATGGATCGACCCGTTCCTGAAGTCGATCGATGATCTCGACAAGCTGCTGACCGGCAACCGCATCTTCAAGCAGCGCAATGTCGATATCGGCATTGTGTCGCTGGCCGATGCCTGGGCCTGGGGCTTTTCGGGCGTCATGGTTCGCGGCTCGGGTGCGCCCTGGGACCTGCGCAAGTCGCAACCCTATGAATGCTATTCGGAAATGGATTTCGACATTCCGATCGGCAAGAACGGCGACTGCTACGACCGTTATCTCGTGCGCATGGAAGAGATGCGCCAGTCTGCGCGGATCATGCGCCAGTGCGTCGATCTCCTGCTCGGCAAGGAAAGCACCGGCCCGGTGTCGAACCTCGACGGCAAGGTGGTGCCGCCGAAGCGCCAGGCGATGAAGCGCTCGATGGAAGCGCTGATTCATCACTTCAAGCTCTACACCGAGGGCTATCGCGTGCCGGCCGGCGAGGTCTACGCGGCCGTCGAGGCGCCCAAGGGCGAGTTCGGCGTCTATCTCGTCTCCGACGGCTCGAACAAGCCATACCGCTGCAAGCTGCGCGCACCCGGTTTCGCGCATCTGCAAGCCATGGATTTCCTCTGCCGCGGCCACATGCTGGCCGACGTCACCGCCGTTCTCGGCTCCCTCGACATCGTGTTTGGTGAGGTCGATCGCTAAATGTCAGTCCGCCGTCTCGCAGAAGCCAGCGTCCAGCCAGCATCCTTCGCCTTCAACCGGGCGAACGCGGCAGCGGCGAAGCAATGGATCAAGAAGTACCCGAAGGGTCGCGAGCAGTCGGCGATCATTCCGCTGCTGATGATAGCGCAGGAGCAGGAAGGCTGGGTCACCAAGGCGGCGATCGAGACGATTTCGGACATGCTCGGCATGCCGCGCATCCGCGGTCTCGAAGTCGCGACCTTCTACACACAGTATCAGCTGAACCCGGTTGGTACCCGCGCGCATATCCAGGTCTGCGGCACCACGCCCTGCATGCTGCGCGGTTCGGAAGCGCTGATGGATGTCTGCCGCTCGAAAATCCACCACGACCAGTTCCACACCAACGACAAGGGCACCCTGTCGTGGGAAGAGGTCGAATGCCTTGGCGCCTGCGTCAACGCACC
This sequence comes from Mesorhizobium sp. HAY1-8B, assembly GCF_056868045.1. Classification (NCBI taxonomy): domain Bacteria; kingdom Pseudomonadati; phylum Pseudomonadota; class Alphaproteobacteria; order Hyphomicrobiales; family Phyllobacteriaceae; genus Mesorhizobium; species Mesorhizobium sp. HAY1-8B. Next base: position 5,167,119 of record NZ_CP200321.1, on the reverse strand, counting down.
GATGGTCATGGTCTTCAAGGACACGTTCGAGGATCTGACGCCGGAACGGCTGGCCGAAATCATCGATCTCTATGACGCCGGCAAGGGCGCCTCAGTGGCGCCTGGACCGCAGAATGGTCGCACCGGCTCGGAGCCGGCCTCCGGCCTGACGACGCTGAAGAGCGAAAAGGCGATCCTCAAGTCGACACGTGACAAGGAAGCCAAGGCGGCGACCAAGGCCGCCCAGAATGCGGCGCCGACCGCTCCGGCTGCTCCTGCTGCGCAGGCACCCGCAGCCGCCCCTGTCGCACCGTCCAATGCCAGCAAGCCGAAGACCGACGCGCCCGAAACCAGCCCGGCGTTGAAGACGCCTTCGGCGACCAAGGTGGCACCGGCGGCGGAGAAGGCGGCAAGTGTTTCGGCGCCGCTGCATTCGGCCGCCAACGCCAACACGGCAGCGCCGGAAGTCGAGAAGGTCGCCAAGCAGCGCAATGGGCCGACGGCCAAGGCCGAACCGGCCGCTGCCTTCAAGGCGCCGGAAACCAAGGCGCCGGCCGCAAAACAGGCGAAGCCGTCGCTGGACAACAAGAACCGTCCGGCAGGCATCGACAGGCCGGCCGCGGTCGACGATCTCAAGCTGATCTCCGGCGTCGGCCCGAAGATCGAGGGCATCCTGCATACGCTGGGCATCTTCACCTTCGCGCAGGTCGCGGCGTGGAAGAAGGCCGAGCGCGAGTGGGTGGACGGCTACCTCTCTTTCCAAGGCCGTATCGAGCGCGACGACTGGGTCAAGCAGGCCAAGGCGCTCGCCAAGGGCGGTGTCGCCGAATACATCCGCGTCTTCGGCAAGAAGCCGGTCTGAGGGACGAAAAATGCTCCAGGACAAAGACCGCATCTTCACCAACATCTACGGCCTCTTCGACAAGTCGCTGGCCGGCGCGATGGCGCGCGGCGCTTGGGACAACACGCCCGGCATCGTTGCCAAGGGACGCGACTGGATCGTCAACGAGATGAAGGCGTCGGGCCTGCGCGGCCGTGGCGGCGCCGGCTTCCCGACCGGTCTCAAATGGTCGTTCATGCCCAAGCAGAGCGACGGCCGCCCGAGCTACCTCGTCATCAATGCCGACGAGTCCGAACCCGGCACCTGCAAGGACCGCGACATCCTGCGCAATGACCCGCACACGCTGGTCGAGGGCGCGCTGCTCGCCGGCTTCGCCATGGGCGCGGTCGCCGCCTACATCTATGTGCGTGGCGAGTTCATCCGCGAGCGCGAGGCGCTGCAGCGTGCCATCGACGAGGCCTATGAGGCCAAGCTGATCGGCAAGAACAACACATCCGGCTACGACTTCGACGTCTACATGCATCATGGCGCCGGCGCCTATATCTGCGGCGAGGAAACCGCGCTGCTGGAAAGCCTCGAAGGCAAGAAGGGCCAGCCCAGGCTGAAGCCGCCATTCCCGGCCAATGTCGGCCTCTATGGCTGTCCGACCACTGTCAACAATGTCGAATCGATCGCGGTGGCGCCGACCATCCTGCGCCGGGGCGCGGCCTGGTTCTCGTCCTTCGGCCGGCCAAACAATGTCGGCACGAAGCTGTTCTGCATCTCCGGCCACGTCAACAATCCGTGCACCGTCGAAGAGGCGATGTCGATCCCGTTCCGCGAGCTGATCGAGACGCATTGCGCTGGCATTCGCGGCGGCTGGGACAATCTCCTGGCGGTCATTCCCGGCGGCGCCTCGGTGCCGCTGGTGCCGGCCGAGCAGATCATCGACACGCCGATGGATTTCGATGCGCTGCGCGACCTCAAATCCGGCCTCGGCACGGCCGCCGTCATCGTCATGGACAAGTCGACCGACGTGGTGAAGGCGATCGCGAGGCTGTCCTACTTCTACAAGCACGAGAGCTGCGGCCAGTGCACGCCGTGCCGCGAAGGCACCGGCTGGATGTGGCGAGTGATGGAGCGGCTGGTGCGAGGCGAGGCGCAGAAGCGCGAGATCGACATGCTGCTCGACGTCACCAAGCAGGTCGAGGGGCACACGATCTGCGCGCTGGGCGACGCGGCCGCGTGGCCGATCCAGGGCCTGATGCGGCATTTCCGCGGCGAGGTGGAGCGGCGCATCGACGAGTTTTCGCGCAACGCGCACCGGGCCGAGCCGGTGATGGTGGCAGCGGAATAGAGTTTGTGACCGCGGGCGAGAGCCCGAAGCGAGAATAACGGGGCGGGCGAACGAAGAAACGACCAGGAGAATTCTATGGCGCCGTATTCGACACCCAACCCATTGATGCCCAATTTGGACCAGCTCGAGAAGATGAACCAGGACCTGACCAGGATGATGCCGAAGGAGATGGCCAGCGCCGTCAACCTTTTCGTGCACCCTGTCGCGGGTGCGGCGGCGATGTCGGCGCTCGGCATCGGGCTCGCCAACCACGCGTTCGGCGTCTGGATGGGCGCGCTGTCGGGAGCCGCCGAGGCATCACAGCGCCTCATGCAGCCGCTGATCGAGGATTTCGAGGCACGCATCGAACAGTTCGAGGACGCGAACTCGTCGTCCATCAAGGCGCGGGCGACGGCGAAGACGCTGATTGCCGAGGCGCAGTCCTTCGCGCAGGAGGTCACCGACATCGCCGCCAAGGAAGCCGCCACCACGGCGCCAGCGGTGAATGCCGCTCCGACAACCGGCGAGGCCGCGGATGTGCTGCTGCCTGAAGATTTCAGGCAGCCCAAGACCATGGACAGGCCTGCGAAACCCTCCAACCTCAAGGCGATATCGGGCATCGGCCCGAAGCTGGAGAAGGTGCTGAACGGGCTTGGCATCTGGACATATGCCCAGATCGCCGCCTGGTCGCCGCAAGAGATCGCCTGGGTCGACGACTATCTGTCGTTCAACGGCCGCATCGGCCGCGACGACTGGACCGCCCAGGCGGCGGCGCTGGCCGCGAAGAAGTGAATGAAATGTCGGGCGCGTCTGCCGCGCCCGGGAAATGAGATTGCGGGAAATCCGCAGGGGTTTGAAGCGAATGGCAAAGCTCAAGGTCGACGGGAAAGAGATCACTGTACCCGACCACTACACGCTGCTGCAGGCGGCGGAAGACGCGGGCGCGGAAGTGCCGCGCTTCTGCTTCCACGAGCGGCTGTCGATCGCCGGCAATTGCCGCATGTGCCTTATCGAGGTGAAGGGCGGGCCGCCCAAGCCGCAGGCCTCCTGCGCCATGGGCGTGCGCGACCTGCGCCCGGGCCCCAATGGCGAGCCGCCGGAAATCTTCACCAACACGCCGATGGTCAAGAAGGCCCGGGAAGGCGTGATGGAATTCCTGCTGATCAACCATCCGCTGGACTGCCCGATCTGCGACCAGGGCGGCGAGTGCGACCTGCAGGACCAGGCGATGGCATTCGGCGTCGATTCCTCGCGCTATCACGAGAACAAGCGCGCGGTCGAAGACAAGTATATCGGCCCGCTGGTCAAGACGGTGATGAACCGCTGCATCCATTGCACGCGCTGCGTCCGCTTCACCACCGAGGTTGCCGGCATTTCCGAGCTCGGCCTGATCGGTCGCGGCGAGGACGCCGAAATCACCACCTATCTCGAACAGGCGATGACCTCGGAGCTGCAGGGCAATGTCATCGATCTCTGCCCGGTCGGCGCTTTGACTTCCAAGCCCTTCGCTTTCCAGGCGCGGCCGTGGGAGCTGACCAAGACCGAATCCATCGACGTGATGGATGCGGTCGGCTCGGCGATCCGCATCGATAGCCGTGGCCGCGAAGTGATGCGCATCCTGCCGCGTGTCAACGAACAGGTGAACGAGGAGTGGATTTCCGACAAGACCCGCTTCATCTGGGACGGCCTCCGCACGCAGCGCCTCGACCGCCCTTATGTGCGCAAGGACGGCAAGCTGGTTCCGGCAAGCTGGGCAGACGCGTTCGCGGCGATCAAGGATGCGGTATCGAAGACGACGCCAGAGAAGATCGGTGCCATTGCAGGCGATCTCGCGGCGGTCGAAGAGATCTACGCCTTGAAGCTCTTGATGGCTTCGCTCGGCTCGAACAACATCGACTGCCGCCAGGATGGCGCCGCGCTCGACCCGTCGCTCGGACGCGCCAGCTATATCTTCAACCCGACCATCGAGGGCATCGAGCAGGCCGACGCGGTGCTGATCATTGGCGCCAATCCGCGCTTCGAAGCCTCCGTGCTCAATGCCCGCATCCGCAAGCGCTGGCGGGTCGGCAACCTGCCGGTCGGCGTCATCGGCGATGTCGGCGACACGCGCTATGATTACGAATTGCTGGGTGCCGGTCCGGATTCGCTCAAGGATCTGGCCGATGGCAATGGCAAGTTCTTCCAGACACTGAAGAAGGCGACGCATCCGCTGATCATCGTGGGCCAGGGTGCACTGGCGCGCGCCGACGGCGCGGCCGTGCTCGGCCAGGCGGCCAAGCTCGCCACGGCCGTCAACGCCGCTCGCGCGGACTGGAACGGCTTTGCCGTGCTGCACAATGCGGCAGCCAGAGTCGGCGGCCTCGATCTTGGCTTCGTGCCGGGCGAGGGCGGCAAGGATGTCGCCGGCATGCTGGGCGAAACGGACGTGCTGTTCCTGCTCGGTGCCGACGAGATCGACATGGGCAGGACCGGCGGCGCCTTCGTCGTCTATATCGGTACGCATGGTGACGCCGGCGCCCACCGCGCCAATGTCATCCTGCCGGCTGCGGCTTACACCGAAAAGTCGGCCACCTACGTCAACACCGAAGGGCGCGTGCAGCAGACCAACCGCGCCGGCTTCGCGCCGGGCGATGCACGCGAGGACTGGGCGATCCTGCGGGCGCTGTCCGACGTTCTGGGCAAGAAACTGCCGTTCGATTCACTGCCGCAACTGCGCGCGAAGCTCTACGGCGAATACCCGCATCTGGCTCGCATCGACCAGGTCGCGGCCGGCAATGCCGAGGACGTCGCCGGCGTGGCGAAGCTCGGCGGGCGGCTGAACAAGGGCACCTTCACGTCGCCGGTCAAGGATTTCTACCTGACCAACCCGATCGCGCGGGCATCGGCCGTGATGGCGGAATGCTCGGCACTGGCCAAGAGCGGCTTCAAGCAGGCGGCGGAATAAGCATGGACACCTTCTTCTCCTTCTACGTGCTGCCGGCGCTGCTGATCCTCTTGAAGTCAGTCGTGCTGATCGTGGTGCTGCTGGTCTTCGTCGCGTATATCCTCTACGCCGACCGCAAGATCTGGGCGGCGGTGCAGCTGCGCCGTGGCCCGAACGTGGTCGGCCCCTGGGGCACGCTGCAGGCTTTCGCCGATCTGTTGAAATTCGTCTTCAAGGAACCAATCATCCCGTCAGGCGCCAACAAGGGCGTGTTCCTTTTGGCGCCGCTGGTGTCGGCTGTGCTGGCGATCTCGGCCTGGGCGGTCATTCCGGTCAACCAGGGCTGGGCGATCGCCAACGTCAATGTCGGCATCCTCTATGTCTTCGCCATCTCCTCGCTCGAGGTCTATGGCGTGATCATGGGTGGCTGGGCGTCCAACTCGAAATATCCGTTCCTCGGCGCGCTGCGCTCGGCCGCGCAGATGGTGTCCTACGAAGTCTCGATCGGCTTCGTCATCGTCACCGTGCTGCTGACGGCCGGCTCGCTCAACCTCAGCGATATCGTGCTGTCGCAGCAGGGTGGGCTTGGCACGCGGCTTGGCCTGCCCAACACCTTCCTCGACTGGAACTGGCTGGCCCTGTTCCCGATGTTCATCATCTTCTTCATCTCGGCGCTGGCCGAGACGAACCGGCCGCCCTTCGACCTGGTCGAAGCCGAATCGGAGCTGGTCGCCGGCCACATGGTGGAATATTCGTCGACGCCGTTCCTGCTGTTCTTCCTCGGTGAGTATGTCGCCATCGTGCTGATGTGCGCGCTGGCCACCATCCTGTTCCTCGGTGGCTGGCTGCCGCCCTTCGACTTCGCGCCCTTCACCTGGGTGCCCGGCGTCATCTGGTTCGTGCTGAAGGTCTGTTTCGTGTTCTTCGGCATTTCGATGGTGAAGGCCTTCGTGCCGCGCTACCGCTACGACCAGCTGATGCGGCTGGGCTGGAAAGTGTTCCTGCCGATCTCGCTGTTCATGGTGGTCGCCACCGCAGCCTTCCTCAAGATCACGGGGTTTGCGTGATGTCCGCTCTTTCCCAGGCCGCAAAATCGCTGCTGCTGCAGGATTTCGTCAGTGCCTTCTTCCTGTCGATGCGCCAGTTCTTCGCGCCGAAGGAGACGATCAACTATCCGCACGAGAAGGGGCCGACCAGTCCGCGCTTCCGTGGCGAGCACGCACTGCGCCGCTATCCCAACGGCGAGGAACGCTGCATCGCCTGCAAATTGTGCGAGGCGATCTGCCCGGCGCAGGCCATCACCATCGAGGCCGGCCCGCGCCGCAATGACGGCACGCGCCGCACGGTGCGTTACGACATCGACATGGTGAAGTGCATCTATTGCGGCTTCTGCCAGGAAGCCTGCCCGGTCGACGCCATCGTCGAGGGGCCGAATTTCGAGTTCGCGACGGAGACGCGCGAGGAACTCTACTACGACAAGGACAAGCTGTTGGCGAATGGCGACCGGTGGGAGCGCGAACTGGCGCGCAACATCTCGCTGGACTCGCCCTACCGCTGATATTTGACGCATGGACGGGGCGAGGGGCCTCGTCCAGAGGATGATCCCGAAAAGTTGCAGACTTTTCGGACCAGATCATTCTCCGGATGAAAAGAGTGTCGCATGTTTCTTTCGATCGGGTCTTTCAACCCGATCGGAACATGCGATAGGAACACGCAACTTGCCGACCGGAGGCGGTCGCAGAAATCAAACGGGACGAACGTCCTGTTTGGACAGGAACCCGGGGGAACCCCAATGCTGAGTGGACTAGAGGCGGCCTTTTTCTACCTCTTCGCCTTTGTCGCCGTGGCGTCGGCGTTCATGGTCATTTCGTCGCGCAACCCCGTGCATTCGGTGCTGTTCCTGATCCTGACCTTCTTCAACGCCGCCGGCCTGTTCATGCTGACGGGCGCCGAATTCCTGGCGATGATCCTGCTTGTCGTCTATGTCGGCGCGGTCATGGTGCTGTTCCTGTTCGTCGTCATGATGCTCGACGTCGATTTCGCCGAACTGAAGAGCGGCGCGCTGCAATATGCGCCGATCGGCGCCTTCGTCGGGCTGATCCTGGCAGCGGAACTGATCGTGGTGCTGGGCGGCTACACCTTCGTACCGCAGCTCGCCTCGACGATCTCCAAACCCATTCCGGATCTCGCCACGCGCTCGAACACGGCCGCACTCGGCGACATCCTCTATACCGACTACCTCTACTACTTCCAGATTTCGGGCCTCATCCTGCTGGTCGCCATGATCGGCGCCATCGTGCTGACGCTGCGCCACAAGGAAGGGGTCAAGCGGCAGTCGATCGCAGCCCAGGTCGGCCGCACGCCGGCCACCGGCATGGAAATCCGCAAGGTCAAGTCGGGCGAAGGAGTTTGAGATGGTCGTCGGCATCGCACATTATCTGACCGTATCGGCGATCCTGTTCACGCTCGGCGTGTTCGGTATCTTCCTGAACCGCAAGAACGTCATCGTCATCCTGATGTCGGTCGAGCTGATCCTGCTTGCGGTCAACATCAACTTTGTCGCCTTCTCGGCGGCGCTCGGCGATCTGGTTGGCCAGGTGTTCGCACTGTTCGTGCTGACGGTCGCGGCGGCCGAGGCGGCAATCGGACTTGCCATTCTCGTCGTCTTCTTCCGCAACCGCGGCTCGATCGCGGTCGAAGACGTGAACATGATGAAGGGTTGACGGAACCACCATGTATCAGGCCATCGTCTTCCTTCCACTGCTCGGCTTCTTGATCGTCGGCCTGTTCGGCACGTCGCTCGGCGCCAAGGCGTCCGAATACATCACCTCCGGCTTCCTGGTGATTTCGGCTGTTCTGTCGTGGGTTGCCTTCTTCAGCGTCGGCTTCGGCCATGGCGAGGTGTTCGTCGTGCAGGTGCTGCACTGGATCCAGTCCGGCGGGCTGGACGTATCCTGGGCGCTTCGCATCGACACGCTGACGGTGGTGATGCTGGTGGTGGTCAACACCGTGTCGGCGCTGGTCCACATCTATTCGATCGGCTACATGCACCACGATCCGAACCGGCCGCGCTTCTTCGCCTATCTGTCGCTGTTCACCTTCGCCATGCTGATGCTGGTGACGGCCGACAATCTGGTGCAGATGTTCTTCGGCTGGGAAGGGGTGGGCCTTGCCTCCTACCTGCTGATCGGCTTCTGGTACAAGAAGCCGTCGGCCAATGCCGCGGCCATCAAGGCCTTCGTCGTCAACCGCGTCGGCGATTTTGGCTTCGCGCTCGGCATCTTCGGCGTTTTCGTCCTTTTTGGTTCGGTCAATCTCGGCACCATCTTCGCCAACGCAGCAACGTTCATTCCGGCTGAAGGCGCCCCGCAAGGTGCGGCTGTGCTGACCTTCCTCGGCCATGCGCTGGACAAGCAGTCGGCGATGACCGTCGTCTGCCTGCTCCTGTTCATGGGCGCCATGGGCAAGTCGGCGCAGGTGCCGCTGCACACCTGGCTGCCGGACGCCATGGAAGGCCCGACGCCGGTCTCCGCGCTCATCCACGCCGCCACCATGGTGACGGCGGGCGTGTTCATGCTGGCGCGGCTGTCGCCGCTGTTCGAGCTGTCGCATTCGGCGCTGACGGTGGTGACCTTCATCGGTGCCTTCACCGCCTTCTTCGCGGCGACCGTCGGCCTGGTCCAGAACGACATCAAGCGGGTCATCGCCTATTCGACCTGCTCGCAGCTCGGCTACATGTTCGTGGCGCTCGGCGTCGGGGCCTATGGCGCGGCGATCTTCCACCTGTTCACGCATGCCTTCTTCAAGGCGCTGCTGTTCCTCGGTTCGGGCTCGGTCATCCACGCCGTCTCCGACGAGCAGGACATGCGCAAGATGGGCGGCCTGCGGTCACTGATCCCGACAACCTACTGGATGATGGTGATCGGCACGCTGGCGCTGACCGGCGTCGGCATTCCGGTGACCGTCATCGGCACCGCCGGCTTCTTCTCCAAGGACGCCATCATCGAGAGCGCCTTTGCCGGACATAACTCGGTCGCCGGCTTTGCCTTCGTGCTGCTGGTCATCGCCGCCTGCTTCACCTCCTTCTACTCCTGGCGGCTGATCTTCATGACCTTCCACGGCAAGCCGCGGGCGAGCCATGAGGTGATGCACCATGTCCATGAATCGCCGCCGGTGATGCTGGTGCCGCTGTTCATCCTGGCCGCCGGCGCGCTGTTTGCCGGCATCATCTTCCACAATTCCTTTATCGGCGAAGGCTATGCCGAGTTCTGGAAGGCGTCGCTGTTCACGCTGCCGGACAACCACATCCTGCACGAGATCCATGAACTGCCGCTGTGGGTCGAACTGTCGCCCTTCATCGCCATGCTGATCGGCTTCGCGCTGGCCTGGAAGTTCTATATCCGCTCGCCGGAAATGCCCGTGAACCTTGCCAAGCAGAATCGCGGGCTCTACGCCTTCCTGCTCAACAAGTGGTACTTTGACGAGCTCTACGACTTCCTGTTCGTGCGGCCGGCCAAGCGCCTCGGCCATTTCCTGTGGAAGACCGGTGACGGCACCATCATCGATGGGCTCGGACCGGATGGCATTTCGGCGCGCGTCGTCGATGTCACCAACCGCGTCGTCAAGCTGCAGACCGGCTACCTCTACCATTATGCCTTCGCCATGCTGATCGGCGTTGCCGCACTCGTCACCTGGATGATGCTCTGATGACCGCCTGGCCAATCCTCTCGCTGGTCACCTTCCTGCCGCTGGTTGGTGTGCTGTTGATCCTGTTCATCAACGATGACAGCGAAAACGCACGCCGCAACATCCGCGCCATTGCGCTGTTGACCACGACGTTCACGTTCATCATCTCGCTGTTCATCTGGACCGGCTTCGACAATTCGCAGGCGGGCTTCCAGTTCGTCGAAAAGGTCGCGTGGCTCGACTCCGGCATCTCCTACCACATGGGCGTCGACGGCATTTCCATGCTGTTCGTCATCCTGACGACCTTCCTGATGCCGCTCTGCATCCTGGCGTCGTGGGAATCGATCGAGAAGCGCGTCAAGGCCTACATGATCGCCTTCCTGTTGCTCGAGACGCTGATGATCGGCGTGTTCTGCGCGCTCGACATCGTGCTGTTCTACGTCTTCTTCGAAGCCGGCCTGATCCCGATGTTCATCATCATCGGCGTCTGGGGCGGCAAGCGTCGCGTCTACGCCTCGTTCAAGTTCTTCCTCTACACGCTCGCCGGCTCGGTGCTGATGCTGCTCGCCATCATGGCGATGTTCTATCAGTCCGGCACCACCGACATCCCGACGCTGTTGACCCACAACTTCCCGGCCAACATGCAGACCTGGCTATTTCTAGCCTTCTTCGCCTCCTTCGCGGTGAAGATGCCGATGTGGCCGGTGCACACCTGGCTGCCGGATGCACACGTCGAGGCGCCAACGGCCGGTTCGGTCATCCTGGCCGGCATCCTCCTGAAGATGGGTGGATACGGCTTCCTGCGCTTCTCCCTGCCGATGTTCCCGCTGGCGTCCGAAATGTTCGCGCCGCTGGTCTTCACGCTCTCGGTCGTCGCCATCATCTACACCTCGCTGGTGGCGCTGATGCAGGAGGACATGAAGAAGCTGATCGCCTATTCGTCGGTCGCCCATATGGGCTTCGTCACCATGGGCATCTTCGCCATGAACCAGGAAGGCGTGCAGGGCGCGATCTTCCAGATGCTCAGCCACGGCCTCGTCTCGGGCGCGCTGTTCCTGTGCGTCGGCGTCATCTATGACCGCATGCACACGCGTGAGATCGATGCCTATGGCGGCCTGGTCAACAACATGCCGAAATACGCCACCGTGTTCCTGATCTTCACCATGGCCAATGTCGGCCTGCCAGGCACCTCAGGCTTCATCGGCGAGTTCCTGACCATGCTCGGCGTGTTCCGGGTCAACACCTGGGTGGCGTTCTTCGCCGCCACCGGCGTCATCCTGTCGGCGGCATACGCGCTCTGGCTCTACCGCCGGGTGATCTTCGGCGCCCTGACCAAGGACAGCCTGAAGGGGCTGCTCGACCTGTCGGCGCGCGAGAAGGTGATCATCTACCCGCTGGTCGTGCTGGTCATCTTCTTCGGCGTCTATCCCGCTCCCGTCTTCGATGCGACGGCCCAATCGGTCAAGTCGCTCGTCACCAATGTCACCGCATCCATCGGCGCCGCGCAGACCGCGGCGGCGAACTGACCAGAGGTTTTGCGAACCATGACGCCGGACCTTCTCTCCAGCCTGTCGCTCTCGACGCCCGAGCTGATCCTTGCCATCGGCGCGCTCGCGCTGTTGATGGTCGGCGCCTATTCGCGCGCCAACACCGCCAATACGGTGACCGGCCTTGCCGTCGCCGTGCTGGTGGTCGCCGGCGCTTGGCTGATCTTTCACACCGGGCAGGGCAGCGCCTATGGCAATGCCTTCATCCAGGATCCCTTCGCCCGCTTCATGAAGGTGCTGGCGCTGGTCGGTTCGGCGGTGACGCTGGTCATGTCGATGCGCTTTGCCAAGGCGGAGCATTTCGACAAGTTCGAATATCCGGTGCTGATCCTGCTGTGCACGCTCGGCATGATGCTGATGATCTCGGCCAATGGCATGATCGGGCTCTATCTCGGCCTCGAACTGCAGTCGCTGGCGATCTACGTGCTGGCGGCGATCAATCGCGACAATCTGCGTTCGACCGAGGCGGGCCTGAAGTACTTCGTCCTCGGCGCGCTGTCGTCGGGCATGCTGCTCTACGGCATCAGCCTGGTCTATGGTTATACCGGCAATACCGGCTTCCAGGAGATCGCCACGGCACTTGGCAGCGGCGAACGCCAACTCGGCCTCGTCTTCGGTCTCGTCTTCGTGCTGGCCGGCCTTGCCTTCAAGATCTCGGCGGTGCCGTTCCATATGTGGACGCCCGATGTCTATGAAGGTGCGCCGACGCCGGTGACGGCCTTCCTCGCCGCAGCCCCCAAGATGGCTGCAATGGCACTGATCGTGCGCGTCACCATGGGCGCGTTCAAGCCGATCGCCGCCGACTGGCAGCAGATCATCGTCTTCATCTCGATCGCCTCGATGGCGCTCGGCGCGTTCGCCGCGATCGGCCAGACCAACATCAAGCGCCTGATGGCCTATTCCTCGATCGGCCATATGGGTTACGCGCTGGTCGGCCTTGCCGCCAACAGCCAGGCCGGCGTGCGTGGCGTCGCCATCTACATGCTGATCTACCTGGTGATGACGCTCGGCACCTTCGCCTTCATCCTTGCCATGCGGCGCAAGGAAGGCAATGTAGAACAGATCAGCGACCTGGCAGGGCTGTCCTCGACCAACCCGATCATGGCGACGATCCTGACCATCCTGATGTTCTCGCTGGCCGGCATTCCGCCGCTCGCCGGCTTCTGGGGGAAGTGGTACGTCTTCCTCGCGGCCATCAACGCCAACCTCTACGCGTTGGCGATCATCGGTGTTCTGGCCTCGGTGGTGGGCGCTTACTACTATCTGCGCATCATCAAGATCATGTGGTTCGACGAACCGGTCGGCGGCTTCGTGCCGATGGCCAGTGAACTGCGCCTCGTGCTCGGCGTCTCCGGCGCCTTCGTGCTGTTCTATGTGCTGATCGGCGGGCCGATCGGTACCTATGCCGAAGCCGCCGCCAAGACATTTTTCTGACGGGATGGCATTTCGGCTGGCCCCAACCTCGGCGTCGGAAGGGTTCCGGCTCGAGGCCCATGACAGTATCGGCTCCACCAACACGGTGGCGCTGGACCACGCAAGGGCAGGCGATCCGGGCAAATTATGGGTCGTTTCCAAGAAGCAGGAAAGCGGGCGTGGCCGGCGCGGCCGCGCCTGGGTGTCGCCCGAAGGCAATCTGGCGGCGACCTTGCTTGTCGTCACCGGCGGTGAACTTCGTCTTGCCGCGACGCTGGGTTTTGTCGCCGGCCTGTCGCTTGCCGATGCACTCGATGCCGTGGTGCCGAAGGGCCGCATCGCCATCGGGCTTGATGGCGCAAGCCAGGGACAAAACCGTTTCGAGTTGAAATGGCCGAACGACGTTCTGGCCTCCGGCGCCAAGCTGGCCGGCATCCTGCTGGAGTTGGCGATGCTGGACGGCGGCCGTTTTGCCGTGGCGGTGGGCATCGGCGTCAATGTGGTGGCGCATCCCACGGATTTGCCGTATCCCGCGACATCGCTCCAAGCGCTCGGCGCGACATGCGATGCCGAAACGCTGTTCCTGGCGCTGTCGGATGCCTGGAGCGAGAATGCCCGGCTGTGGGATGAGGGGCGCGGGCTTTCAGCCATCAGGAGACGCTGGCTGGCGCGCGCTGCGGGACTCGGCGGCGAGGTTGCTGTCAGAATTGACGGTAATGTGGTGCGTGGGGTGTTCGAGACCATTGACGAGGATTGCCGTTTCGTGATCCGCGACGATGAAGGGGCGGTTCTGACGATCGCTGCCGGCGATGTGCATTTTGGCGCCGTGGCATCCGCCCGGGTATAGTTTGTCCTTGCGCAATTCCGGACGGAAAATGGTTAGACACTTTTCCTGGAATTGCTTTAACGGCTTGGCCTGAGGGCCAGGAAGGGAAAAATCATGGCGAAAACGGAAAACGCCGAACTCGTCTTCGTGCCGCTCGGCGGCGTCGGCGAGATCGGTATGAACTTCGCCCTCTACGGCTATGGCCCGCCGAGCGCGCGCGAATGGATTGTCATCGATGTCGGTGTCACCTTTCCAGACGCGGCGCATCCGGGCGTCGACCTGATCCTGCCCGACACGCGCTTCATCGAGGAGAACCTCGCCAATCTGCGTGGCATCATCATCACCCACGCGCATGAGGATCATTACGGCGCGCTACTCGACATCTGGCCGAAGCTCAAGGCGCCCGTGTGGATGACGCCGTTCAGCGCCGGGCTGCTGGAAGCCAAGCGCCAGGGCGAGCAGGGGGCAGCCAAGATCCCGCTGACGATCTACCGGGCTGGCGAGAAATTCACTGTCGGCCCGTTCGAGATCGAAGCCATTCCGGTGGCGCACTCCATCCCCGAGCCGATGTCGCTGGCCATCACCACGCCAGCCGGTACGGTCATCCACACCGGCGACTGGAAGATCGATCCGGAGCCGACGATCGGACCCAAGACCGACGAGGCGCGTTTCCGCGCCTATGGCGACAAGGGCGTGCTGGCACTGATCTGCGATTCGACCAATGCGCTGCGCGAAGGCGAATCGCCTTCGGAAGTCGCCGTTGGCGAGGGCCTGAAGGGCGTCATCCAGAGTGCTGTCGGCCGCGTCGCCGTCACCACATTCTCCTCCAATGTCGGGCGCATCGTCTCCATCGCGAGAGCAGCACGCGATGCCGGCCGCCAGTGCCTGGTGTTGGGCCGCTCGCTGAAGCGGGTCATCGATGTCGCCGACGAGCTCGGCTACATGGACGGCTTGCCGGAATTCATCGCCGAGGAAGATTTCGGCTTCATCCCGCGCGAAAACCTCGTCATCATCTGCACCGGCAGCCAGGGCGAGCCGCTTGCCGCACTTGCAAAACTGTCGCGCGACGAGATGAAATCGGTGTCGCTGACGGCAGGTGACACGGTGGTGTTTTCCTCGCGCACCATTCCCGGCAATGAGAAGGCGATTCTCGAGATCAAGAACCGCCTCATCGATCTCGGCATCAAGATCATCGAGGACGGCGACGCGCTGGTGCATGTCTCCGGCCACCCGCGCCGCAGCGAGCTGCGCAAGATGTATGAATGGGTGCGTCCGCAGATCGGCGTTCCCGTGCATGGCGAGGCGGCGCATCTGGTGGCGCAGGGATCGCTGATGTCGACATCCGGCATCGGCCAGGTGGCGCAGGTGCGCGACGGCGACATGCTGAGGCTCGCGCCCGGTCCTGCCACCATTATCGACCAGGTGCCGTTCGGCCGCATCTACAAGGACGGCAGGCTGATCGGCACCGACCAGGCGATGGGCATTCGTGACCGGCGCAAATTGTCCTTTGCCGGCCATGTCGCGGTAAATGTCGTGCTGGACGACAAATATGAGTTGGCCGGTGACCCCGACCTGGTCGCCATTGGCGTCGCCGAGGCGGATGCCAGCGGCGAGACGCTCGAAGACCTGATGATCGATGCGGCGGTAGGCGCGGTCGACTCGATTCCCCGTCAGCGCCGGAAAGACCTGGACCTTGTGCAGGAGGCCGTGCGGCGGGCGGTGCGCGGTGCGGCCAACGAGGCCTGGGGCAAGAAGCCGCTGGTGACGGTGTTTGTTACGAGATGAAGGGACTAGGGCAGTAGAGATTTCGACATGGGCTATACGTCTGCCTTTCCCCCATTGCCGTACTGCCCTATTGCCTTACTTGCCTGAGGAATTTCTATGCTTGGACGCTTGAACCATGTCGCGCTTGCGGTGCCGGATCTGGCGGCGGCGGTCTCCGCCTACCGCGATACGCTCGGCGCCGAAGTGACGGAGCCGCAGGCTTTGCCGGAGCATGGCGTCACGGTGGTGTTCGTCAATGTCGGCAACACCAAGATCGAATTGCTGGAGCCCTTGGGGGAAAGCTCGCCGATCGCGGCATTCCTCGCGAAGAACCCGTCCGGCGGCATGCATCACCTCTGCTACGAGGTCGACGACATCCTGGCCGCGCGTGATCAGCTCAAGGCCGCCGGCGCCCGTGTGCTGGGCGACGGCAACCCGAAGACCGGTGCCCATGGCAAGCCTGTGCTGTTCCTGCACCCGAAGGATTTCTTCGGCACGCTGATCGAACTGGAGCAATCATGAGCTGGGTTTCGTTCACCGCCCTGTTTTTCGCGACGTGGTGGGTGGTGCTGTTTGCCGTCCTGCCGTTCAGCGTCAGGACACAGGACGACGATCATGACGTGACGCTGGGCACGGTTCCAAGCGCGCCGCGCGGCCCGCACATGCTGCGTGCCGTCATCCGCACCACCATCGCCACCGCGATCCTGATGGGCATTTTCTACGGCCTGACGCATGGCCTGGGATACAGCCTCAACGACATCCCGCACATCGTGCCGGATTTCGGCCAGACACCCGCAAAATAGATCGCCCGGCAAGGGCGCTTCGATACCGTAAAAGCGTGGCGGAGGGGATCGAGACGCCGCACTGCCTGGCAGCTGTATGCTTGCTGACGCAGGGTAATGTGGCCTGGCAACTCGCTGCGCTAACCAGATGATTGCACAAAAAAAATGCAAGGCACGAGGCCTTGCAATTAAACGCGTCCGATCTGTTTCCGGTTTCCGGCGGCAGCGAGTAACCGCGCCTAGATCGCATCCTCCCAAGACTTTGACCGCGTAGGAGAGCAGATTTTTCTCCGCCCTCTCGGTTATCGCGGCACACTAGCCTAAGCCGAATGAAAATGTCACGAAGAATTTTGCCTCGAAACAGGCATTCTCGTGCTGCACTGCACAATAGTATGGCATGCTTTGCTTTCGAAACGACCAGCAAGGCAAAGAGGAGCTGCTGCGGCATGTTTTGAGTTGACGTGCGCAAAGAATTCGAGGCCGAACGCGAAGAGATTGTGTGGGCTCAACCGCCGGCGCGGCCTGGCCCGGAAAGCGGAGGTTTCCGGGCTGCAACGCGCTGATGTGCCGCGATGGCCGGGTTTCCATTCCGCCATGAAATGGCTATGAAGCCGGGTCAAGCAAGCCTGCGTCGCACCGATTCTGGCGCGACCATTCTCATTCACGGACCAGTCCATGCGTTTGTCGCGCTATTTCCTGCCTATCCTCAAAGAAAATCCGCGCGAGGCCGAGATCGTCTCGCATCGGCTGATGCTGCGTGCCGGCATGATCCGCCAGCAGGGGCAGGGCAGTTTTTCCTGGCTGCCACTCGGCAAGCGGGTGCTGGACAAGGTTTGCCAGATCATCCGCGAGGAGCAGAACCGCGCCGGCGCGCTGGAGATCCTGATGCCGACCATTCAGTCGGCCGATCTGTGGCGCGAAAGCGGTCGCTATGACGACTACGGCAAGGAGATGCTGCGCATCAAGGATCGGCAGGACCGCGACATGCTCTACGGCCCGACCAATGAGGAAGTGGTCACCGAAATCGTCCGCGCCTACGTCAAGTCCTACAAGGACCTGCCGCTCAATCTCTACCATATCCAGTGGAAGTTCCGCGACGAGGTGCGGCCGCGCTTCGGCGTCATGCGCTCACGCGAATTCCTGATGAAGGACGCCTATTCCTTCGACCTTAACTTCGAAGGCGCGAGGGCCGCCTACAACAGGATGTTCGTGTCCTATCTCAGGACCTTCACGCGCATGGGCCTGCAGGCGATCCCGATGCGCGCCGACACCGGGCCGATCGGCGGCGATCTCAGCCACGAATTCATCATCCTGGCGGACACCGGCGAGAGCCAGGTCTATTGCGATCGCGATTATCTGTCGCTCCAGGTGCCTGACGAAAACACCGACTTCGCCAATGACGCCGAGATATCGGACATCGTCAAAACCTGGACAACGCCTTACGCCGCTACCGACGAGATGCATGATGAGGCGGCGTGGGATCAGCTCGGCGAAGCGGATCGGGTTTCGGCGCGGGGCATCGAGGTCGGCCACATCTTCCATTTCGGCGACAAATATTCCAAGCCCATGGGCGCCAAGGTGACCGGGCCCGACGGCAAGGACCATTTCGTCTCCGGCGGTTCCTACGGCATTGGCCCGTCACGGCTGGTCGCGGCGATCATCGAGGCCAGCCATGACGAGAACGGCATCATCTGGCCTGACGCCGTGGCGCCGTTCGACATCGGCCTGATCAACATGAAGGTGGGCGACGCCGAGTGTGACCGCGTCTGCGACGAGCTTTATGCCGCCTTCGCAGCCAGCGGCAAGGATGTGCTTTACGACGACACCGACCAGCGGCCGGGCGGCAAGTTCGCCACCGCCGACCTGATCGGCCTGCCCTGGCAAGTGATCGTCGGGCCGCGCGGCGTGGCCGCCGGCGAGGTCGAGATCAAGAATCGCAAGACCGGCGAGCGCGAAACGCTGCCGCTGGCCGACGCGAAAAAACGCTTCGGTGCGGCCGCATGAGCGAGGCGGCTGCGGCAAGATCGGCGGGCGCCGGCCCGTTCTCCATCTTCGAACGCATGGTGGCGTGGCGCTATTTGCGCTCGCGGCGCAAGGAGACGGTGATATCGGTGATCGCCTCGATCTCCTTCCTCGGCATCATGCTGGGGGTGGCGACGCTGATCGTCGTCATGGCCGTGATGAACGGATTCCGGGCCGAGCTTCTGACGCGCATCCTCGGCGTCAACGGGCATCTGATCGTGCAGCCGCTCGATTCGCCGCTTGAGGACTACGCCCAGGTCGCCGGCCGCATCAATGGCGTGCCCGGCGTAAAATACGCCATCCCGCTGATCGACGGCCAGGTGCTGGCGCAAGGCAATGTCGGCGGCGGCACCGGTGCGCTGGTGCGCGGCATACGCGGAGAGGATCTCGGCAAGATCGCCATCGTCGCCAGCAATGTCAAACAAGGCACGCTCGCCGATTTCGACTCGGGCGAAGGCGTGGCCATCGGCAAGCGCATGGCCGAGAATCTCGGACTGACGCTCGGCGATACCATCACCTTGATCTCGCCCGATGGTGACGTGACGCCGCTGGGCACCACGCCGCGCATGAAGGGCTACAAGATCGCGGCGATCTTCGAAGTCGGCATGTCGGAATATGACAGCTCCATCGTCTACATGCCGTTCTCGGAAGCGCAGCTCTACTTCAACATGGATGGACGCGCGCAGACGATCGAGATCTATGTCGACAATCCCGACAATGTCGACGCACTGAAGCCGAAGGTGGAAGAAGCGGCGCAACGGCCCATCGACATCGTCGACTGGCGCCAGCGCAACGAGACCTTCTTTTCCGCCCTGCAGGTCGAGCGCAACGTCATGTTCATGATCCTGACGCTGATCGTGCTGGTGGCGGCGCTCAACATCATTTCCGGATTGATCATGCTGGTGAAGGACAAGGGGCACGATATCGCCATCCTGCGCACCATGGGCGCGACGCGCGGTGCCATCCTGCGCATCTTCCTGATGACGGGGGCGGCGATCGGCGTCACCGGTACGCTCGCCGGCGTGCTGCTCGGCGTCGTCATCTGCACCAACATCGAATCGATCCGCCAGTTTTTCTCCTGGATGACCGGGAAGGTGCTGTTCAACCCGGAGCTCTATTTCCTCAGCCAGTTGCCGGCAAAGATGGATCCACGCGAAACGACCTATGTCGTCATCATGGCACTTGGACTGTCCTTCCTGGCGACGGTGTTTCCAGCATGGCGGGCGGCTCGCCTCGATCCCGTCGAAGCCTTGAGGTACGAGTAGTGGCCGAGGTCATTATCGAACTGAAGAGCGTCGAGCGGCACTATGTGCAGGGGCCGCGCAAGCTCACCATCCTGAACGGCGCCGATTTCTCGCTGAAGCGCGGCGAGATGGTGGCGCTGGTGGCGCCGTCGGGCACCGGCAAGTCGACGCTGCTGCACACGGCCGGCCTGCTGGAGCGCCCCGACGCCGGCGACGTGATCCTGTCCGGCCGGGCCTGCGGACGACTGTCCGACGACGAACGCACGTCGATCCGCCGCAACGATGTCGGCTTCGTCTACCAGTTCCATCACCTGCTGCCGGAGTTTTCCGCATTGGAAAACATCATGATGCCGCAGCTGATCAAGGGCCTGTCGCGCAAGGAAGCGGCGGAGCGCGCCGCACAGCTGCTCGACTATATGCAGATCGGCAAGCGCGCCTCGCACCGGCCGGCCGAATTGTCCGGCGGCGAGCAACAACGCGTCGCGATTGCGCGCGCGGTCGCCAATGCGCCGCTGGTGCTGCTGGCCGACGAGCCGACCGGCAACCTCGACCCGGTCACCGCCTCCTATGTGTTCGACGCGCTGGGCGCACTGGTCAAGCAATCGGGCCTCGCGGCGTTGATCGCGACCCACAATCACGACCTGGCATCGCGCATGGATCGGCGCGTTACGCTCGCCGATGGCAAGGTGGTGCCGCTTTAGGGCACGTCGATGTTCGGTGCCGGAATGGGTCCAACCTGGACAACCTCCAGCGAGATTTCGCGAATATAAGTTGCCGTCAGGGATTCTGATATCTTCGACAGTCACTCAGGCTTAGAACCGCCAGTGAGCATTCAGCGCGATCAAGGTGGAAGAGATCGCGATCATCACCAGGATCAGCAGCCAGGTTACAAAGTTGCGCGAGAGGCGCCACCGGCGGCCCTGTCTCATACGCTTTCGCCAGCGATCAGCTTGATTGGCGCCTTCGTGTTGCCCCACGTCCATCGCTCGGTAGTCGTACAGCTTGGCCACTATTGTCTCGACTGAGATTGAGTGTAAGCAGGCGTTACCACAGCTTGCCCTAGCCGAGGAACCGCAAGCTTGAAGCGCGCCAGGAGCCGCAAAAGGCTCATCCATACGCTACGGGAAGATGGCGTCGCCCACATCCTCCTGACCTGTTGATAGGTTTCGCGCCGTCAACCTTTCCTTAACCCTGCCGATTTGATCGCTCGAAGATTCCGGCCGCGGGCGGATTCTGTGCGTTGACTTTGAAACAAAGTTAGAACAAATTGAGAACATATCAACAACAGGAGAGAGTTATGACCGATCTGGTTCAGGATGTCATCTCGCTGGTTTGCATGAGTGCGTTTCTCGTTTCCATGGCGATCTGGATCGGCGCCATGTGATTTGGCGGCTCTCGCCGCTTTGGTTTCCGCAGGTGAAAGCCGCTCCCCGACCGGTCAGTATCGCAAGGGCGGCTGGTTCGAGCATCCGTTCAGTCAGGTCGGCTTTGCCGTACTGTCGGCATTGATGCTGTGGCCGTTCTTCGGCCTTCACCTCGGCGGGCTGGCGCTCGCCTCGGTCGTGGCCCTGCATGAACTCGGCCACATTGCGGCGTTCCGGCTGATGGGCCACCGCAAGGCGCGGATGATCTTCATCCCGCTGCTCGGCGGCATCGCCATTGGCGGCCGGCCGTACAACAGCCGTTTCGAAGTTGCCTTCGTGGCGCTGATGGGGGCTGGCTTCTCCGCCTTCCTGGTGCCGATGGTCATTGCCGCCAGTGCGTTTGCGGGCGGTGAGGGGCACAAGGCCGCGGTCGCGCTGCTGGCGGCGCTGGCGGGCTGCGCCGCCTTGTTCAACATCGCCAATCTGGTGCCGGTGTGGAAGTTCGACGGCGGCCAGGTGCTGCGCCAGATCTGCCCGGGGCCGATCGCGCTGGCGCTGGCTTCGTTTTTCCTGCTCTCGGCGTTCCTGGCGGTGGGGTGGCGGGCCGGCTTTTCCTCCGGCTTCCTGCTCGCGGCGGGGGCGGTCTTTTCAATCCTCAGCCTGCTGACCATGGGCAGCGGGATCAAGCCGCGTTACGAGCTGGAGCCGATCCGCACGGTCGACCGCTTCGCCATCGCCTGCGCGCTGCTGGCGGTGTTCGTCATCCATGGCTGCGGCGTCCTGTGGGCGTCGGCGCAGTTGCTTTGAGCCATGTTTGAACCCGAAGGGTTCAACCAGTCTTTCGGACTGGCTTGGTGGGTGCAGCCACGGCGGGACCGAAAACATCCTCGAAGGCTGATTTCAGCGCCAGATCGAGGTCGGCCATGCCAATGGGAAGGCCGAGGTCGACGAGGCTGGTGACACCGTGGTCCTGCACGCCGCAGGGCACGATGCCGCTGAAATGGTCGAGATCCGGCTCGACATTGATGGCGATGCCGTGAAAACTCACCCAGCGCCGCAGCCGGATACCTATTGCCGCGATCTTATCTTCGGCCGGCGAACCGTCCGGCAAGGCAGGGCGATCGGGCCGCACCACCCAGACGCCGACCCGGTCCTCGCGGCGTTCGCCGCGCACGTTGAAGGCGGCGAGCGTGCCGATGATCCACTGTTCGAGCGCGGCGACGAAGGCGCGCACGTCCTCGCGTCGCCGTTTCAGGTCAAGCATGACATAAGCGACCCGCTGGCCCGGTCCATGATAGGTGTATTCGCCGCCGCGACCGGCCGAAAAGACCGGGAACCGGTCGGGATCGATCAGGTCCTCGACGCGCGCGCTGGTGCCGGCGGTGTAGAGCGGCGGATGTTCGACCAGCCAGACCATTTCGCCGGCGGCGCCGCTGCGTATCGCCTCGGCACGCGCCTCCATGAAGGCAAGCGCATCGGGATAGGGGGTAAGGCCAGGCTCGATGCGCCACTCGACCGGTGCTGAACCGGCGAGCGGCAGGAACGACGTGGCGATCTGGCTGCGTTCTGTCATGGCTTTTCGTTTTTCACTTATGCCGCCGCGATCCGCTTGCACTTTCGGGCGGCATGCATCTGTCTCCATATGGCGTTATCAGCTGGAAACGTCCAGTTCCGGCCCTTCATTCCAATCCTGTGGACCGTTATGCCAATCGCTTGAGATTATTGCGTGTAGCGCACTTGTTTCACTGGAAACGATTTGCTACACGCCGCGAGCCGGTCGGTTCCGGCTCCTACCACGTGCGGTCGTGGCGGAATTGGTAGACGCGCAGCGTTGAGGTCGCTGTGGGGCAACCCGTGGAAGTTCGAGTCTTCTCGACCGCACCAACTCTCGATCCGTCGGCATCGCGATTGCCGCCATCCGAAGCCCAAACAGAGATCAGGTCTCGACGTCCAGCCGTATCTTGAGGTCGAGCAGCCGCGGGGCCTTGTTGCACACCTTTTGGAGCCGGCAGTGCGCGGCGTTGAGGTCGCTGTGTGGCAACCCGTGGAAGTCGATTCTTCTCGACCGCGCCATTTCGGTACAAAACCGGGCACTCCTGCCGGAGCCGTGCCGCCGCCCATCACCAGATTTCCAGAACCGTCTGCCTTCCGAGAGTACAGATTTCCGTGCCGTCCACCGTCGACGTTGTCGATCACCGCGCGGCCACAAGCGCGGGAGGTCAATCGACGACTTCTGCTTCCAGATCGTCCCCTTGCCTCCGGCCACCGTCAGAGCGGCGAAATGCTCGGTAGCGGCCAGGCGATAGGCCGTGATGTCGATGGAAAAGCTTCGAAAACGCGGTCGCGGTCTCATAGCCGACACGGGCCGCAATCCGTGCAATCGCCTCGTCGCTTGTTTCGAGCAGAAATGCGGCCTCCGACATCCGGCGCGCGATCAGATAGCGGTACATGGGCTCGCCGACGAGCTTGGTGAAGCGGGCCGAAAACGCCGAACGACCAAGTCCCACGCTTTGCCCGAGGTCGCCAAGCGTCCAGGGTCGATCCGGTCGTTCGTGGATCAACTGAAGGGCCGGTCCTATATGCGGGTCCGCCATAGCCCCCAGCCACCCGCCTTCTCCGGGGCCGAGCGACTTGATCCAGCTCCGCAACACCTCAACGAAGAGCACTTCAGTCAGACGTGAGAGCGCGACGCCTTGTCCGGGACGCTCGAACGCCGCCTCGCTCACCATGCGTTGCAAAATCGCCGCGAGCCATCCTCCGTCTTCCGCCGGCTTCAGGAGAAGCAGGGGCGGAAGCAATTCCAAAACGCTGCCGCGCGAGGGCCGTGCCACAGTGAAATTGCCACAGATCATCGTCGCGACAGGCTGCCCGCCGCCTCCGTGACGAATGAGGCCAAGACGCCCGGCCAGTCGATCGATGTCGAGAATCGGTAACGGCTCCGTCCGGCTATCCGAGTAGATCACATGGGGCTCGCCACGCGTGACGACCACAAAGTCGCCCTCGCTCATGTGGAGTTCCCGTCCCTCTTCGAGCGCGAGGGTAGCCGAGCCACGGCTGAGATAGTGGAACAGGGCGTAGGGGCGCTTTGGCAACGCGACATTCCAGGGATGGCCAAGCTCGAAGTGGAACAGCAAGGTTCCGCCAAGGCGAACGCGATCGAGCACTTCAGCCAGGATGTCCATCCTCCCAATGATAATACGACGGACGGTCCGACACAATATTCGGACGATTGAGGCCTAACGTCCAAATACTCCCCGTACTAGTTGATCGCAAGTCGAGCCGACAGGTCGCGCGGCAACCATCACCCGCAGCGGCGGATGGGAGAACCGCGACTGTTGCCGACACGCCTGCCCTTCCTCGGACCTGCGTCGTCCGTCATCACAACAGGAGCAATCAATGCGAAATCTTCTACTCTCCGTCGCCACTATCCTCATGGCCGGAGCAGCAATTGCCGCCCCCGCCCAATCGGCTCAGCTGCCCAAGGGGGCGGCTCACAATATCGTGCTCGTTCATGGCGCTTTCGTCGACCAGACGAGCTGGAAGCCGGTTGCCGATATCCTCACGAAGAAGGGCTACAACGTAACGCTCGTCGAAAACCCGCTCACCTCCCTCGCAGCGGACGTTGATGCCACCAAACAGGCGCTCGCCAAACAGAACGGCAGGACCGTCCTCGTTGGCCACTCCTGGGGCGGTGTGGTCATCACGCAGGCGGGTAACGATCCCAAGGTCTCGGCGCTCGTCTATGTCTCCGCATTCGCGCCCGACGTGGGAGAATCCCTGGCGAGCCTGGCCAAGAGCGGTCCGGCAACCGAGGGCGGCGCGGCGATTCATCCCGACGAAAAGGGCAACCTCTACATCGATCCCAAAGTGTTTCCTTCGGCAGTCGCGGCCGACCTTCCCGCGGAGATCGCCGAATCCCTGGCAAACCATCAGCTGCCGTTGAACCACACGGCGTTCGAGGCTCCCGTCGATACGGCAGCCTGGCATGACAAGCCGACATTCTATGTGATCAGCACGAAGGACAAGGTCATCGCACCCGAGGTCCAGAAGATATTCGCCGAAAGGATGAAGGCCCAGACGACGGAGGTCGCCGGTAGCCATGCCTCCCTGGTCGTCCACGCCAAGGAAGTCGCCGCGGTGATTGAAAAGGCTGCACTCGTGAAGTGACGATACCGCTCCCGGCACCTTCGTGCCGGGAGCAACACGCGTGCTCGACGGACCACGGAATGCCTTGGACCGCGAGCGGCTCAGACCCAGCCAAAACCGCACCAGCCACTCCCACTCAATTATTTAATGCCAAGCATCCGGAGGATGACATGACTGAGTTCGACCCCGCGAGCCAGGACGCAGCCACTCTAGAAACGGCGCCCACCCGTTACATCGAAGGCGGCGGCATCCGCTTCGCCTATCGCCGCCTCGGCCCATCGACCGGAACGCCGCTGGTTCTCCTGCAGCATTTCTCGGGCAACATCGATGCGTGGGACCCCGCCGTCGTCAATGCCCTGGCCACCGATCGACCGGTGGTCGTTTTCGACAATGCCGGGGTCGGCCGCTCGACAGGCCAAACGCCCGACAACATCGCGGCGATGGCCCGAGACGCGGTCGCCTTTATCAACCAGCTCGGCCTCTCCCAAGTCGACCTTCTGGGCTTTTCCCTTGGCGGCTTCATCGCGCAGCAGATCGCCGCCGAGCACGCAACGCTGGTCCGCAAGCTCATCCTCGTCGGCACCGCTCCGAAAGGCGGAGAGGAACATCTGTTGGCGGTTCTACAGGACGCGTTTTCCCAAACCGACGCGCCGGACCCCCGCCTGCCGTTGTTCTTCACGAAGTCGTCCGCCAGCCAGTCGGCCGGTCTGGCGTTCCTGAAGCGGGCGAAGGTGCGTAAGGAAGATCGGGACACCGATAATGGCGGCGCGGTGACGGATCCACAGGCCAAGGCGCTTATTACCTGGTGCGCCACACCTGATCCAGAGCACTCAATTCTGCGCGCCATCCATCAGCCCGCCCTTGTGGTCAGCGGCAGCCACGACACCATGCTGCCGGCGGACAACGCCTACGCAATGTTCAAGGCTCTAAGCAACGCTCAGCTGGTCCTCTATCCCGATTCCGGCCACGGCGCCCTGTTTCAGTACCACGAATTGTTCGTCAGCCACGTCCGGACCTTCCTGGAAGCGTAATCACGGCGCGATCGGTCGCCCCATTATTCCTGAAAGCTGTTGCGGAGAAAGAAATGACAATCGCAAAGGTCGAGGTTGAGCGTTTCAGCCTGACGTGTTCCAAACCATTCGACGCCGTTGTGGCCGCGCTCAAGTCAGCGGTCGGGCAACCTGACATGGTCGAATTTTTCAAGACAACGAGGGCTGCAAATTCCTTCTCGGATTTGGAGCGCGTTGTGCAAAGCGGCCTCGGCCGAACAGGTCTCATGCTCTTCGCGGAATTCGACTTGGGCGCCATTCTGCGCCGTGAAACTGGACGCGACACTCCCAAGAGCATGCGATTCCTGGTGGGCAATCCACTCATCATGAAGGACATGGTCAAGCACGTTCCCGATGCTGGATCTTACGCCCCGGTCACAGTCCTTGTTGATGAACGTCTCGATGGCGTTCATGTCTCCTACGACAA
Organism: Mesorhizobium sp. HAY1-8B; assembly: GCF_056868045.1. NCBI lineage: Bacteria > Pseudomonadati > Pseudomonadota > Alphaproteobacteria > Hyphomicrobiales > Phyllobacteriaceae > Mesorhizobium > Mesorhizobium sp. HAY1-8B. The sequence continues at coordinate 5,140,791 of NZ_CP200321.1, read as the reverse complement.
AATGGAGAGTTGTCTGCTCCCTTATGGCAGTTTGGAGGCTCTTGCCGTCGCTCGCGATCTTGATGCGAAAATCACAACCTTGCTACGCGAATGCGCGCGCTAACTCATGGTGACGCTTCAGGCGGCAGGTTACGCCCACGCATTTGGCCATGACATAGCATTGGCCCTGCTGCCGCTGGTCTTGGCACGCCCGGCACGGCGCTGGAGGTTTCAATTCTCGGCGAGCGGCGCCCGGCAGGGGTGATCGCCGACTCTCCCTATGACCCGGAACGATCGCGCGGGCGTATGTGAGGGACACCCCCAGCGTCGAGAGGCCCGGAAATCACGCCGCCTTTTTCATCCGTGCCAGCGTATCGGCCACCACCTCGCCAAACGACGATGGCGTCGGCACGATGATGACGCCTGCCTCCTTCAGGATTTCGACCTTCTCCTGCGCCGACTCGCCGAAGGCGGAGATGATGGCGCCGGCGTGGCCCATGCGGCGGCCCTTCGGGGCGGAAAGGCCGGCAATGTAGGCGATGAGCGGCTTGCGCATGTTGTCGCGCGCCCAGATCGCGGCTTCGGCTTCCTGCGGTCCGCCGATCTCGCCGATCATCACCACGGCGTCGGTCTCGTCGTCCTGTTCGAACAGCTTCAGCATGTCCTTGAAGGAGGAGCCGTTGATCGGGTCGCCGCCGATGCCGACGCTGGTCGACACGCCGATGCCGAGCGCCTTCATCTGCGAGGCCGCCTCGTAGCCGAGCGTACCGGAACGGCCGACGATGCCGACGCGGCCGGGCAGGTAGATCGAGCCGGGCATGATGCCCATCAGGGCTTGCCCGGGCGTGATGACGCCGGCGCAGTTCGGACCGATCAGCCGCATGCGGTCCTCGAAGCGGTAGCGGCGCATGTAGCGCTTGACCTGCATCATGTCCTGCGAGGGGATGCCGTCGGTGATGCAGACGCAGAGTTTTATCCCCGCATCGGCGGCTTCCATGATCGAATCGGCGGCGAAGGGCGGCGGCACGAAGACGATGCTCGCCTCCGCGCGGGTCTCGCGCACCGCGCCCTTGACGGTGTTGAAGACGGGCAGGCCGAGATGCGTCTGGCCGCCCTTGCCGGGGGTGACGCCGCCGACAAGCTTGGTGCCGTAGCGCTTCATGTCCTCGGCATGGAAACTGCCGATCTTGCCGGTGAAACCCTGGACGATGACGCGGGTGCTGCGGTTGAGCAGGATTGCCATTTTTTGACCTCCCTAGAGCATGATGCCGAAAAGTGTGAAGCGGTTTTCGGACGACATCATGCTCTATCTGTTTGATTTTAGAGACGGATTCAGATTTCAGGTCGATTCGACCTGAAATCATCCGGCTCTAGGCTGCTTTTTTCTTGGCGGCCGCGCGCCAGGCGGCGACGGCTTTTTCGGCGGCTTCGGCAAGCGTGTCGGCGACGATCACCGCCTCGCCGGAATCGGCCAGGATGCGGCGTCCTTCCTCGGCCTTGGTGCCGGAGAGCCGCACCACCAGCGGTATGGTGACGCCGACCTCGCGTATCGCCTTGATCACGCCCTCCGCGACCCAGTCGCAGCGGTTGATACCGGCGAAGATGTTGACCAGGATGGTCTCGACATTCTTGTCGCCGAGCACGGCGCGGAAGGATTTCGCCACCCGCTCGGGCGAGGCGCCGCCGCCAATGTCGAGGAAATTGGCCGGCTCGCCGCCGGCGATCTTGATCATGTCCATGGTCGCCATGGCGAGCCCCGCGCCATTGATGATGCAGCCGATGTTGCCGTCGAGGCCGACATAGGAGAGGCCACGGTCGCTGGCGAAGGTTTCGCGCGGGTCTTCCTGGCTCTTGTCGCGCAGTTCGGAGATTTCCGGCCGCCGGAACAGCGCGTTCTCGTCGAACGACATCTTGGCATCGAGCGCGATCAGATTGCCGTCGCGGGTCACCACCAGCGGATTGATCTCCAGCATCGAGGCGTCGTAGTCGCGGAACACCTGGTAGCAGCTGAAGATGGTCTCGGTCGCCTTGCCGATCAGGTCGTGATCGAGGCCGAGCCCGAAGGCGATCTCGCGGGCCTGGAAACGCTGCATGCCGACGCCGGGATCGACCGAGGTGCGCAGGATGGAATCGGGGGCCTTCTCGACGATGTCCTCGATCTCCATGCCGCCGGCGGCCGAGGCCACGATCATCACGCGCTCTTCCTTGCGGTCGAGGACGAAGCCGACATAGAGCTCCTGCGCGATATCGACCGCTTCCTCGAGATAGAGCCTGGAGATCAGCTTGCCGCGCGGGCCGGTCTGCTGGGTCACAAGCTTGCGCCCGAGCATCGCTTCGGCGGCACTGGAGATTTCCTCGTCATTGGCGCACAGCTTGATGCCGCCGGCCTTGCCGCGGGCGCCGGAATGAACCTGCGCCTTCAAGACCCATTTGCCGCCGCCGATCTCGCGCGCGCGGTAGGTCGCCTGCTCGGGGCTGTAGGCCAGCCCGCCGCGCGGCACATGCACGCCGTGCCGGGCGAGCAATTCCTTGGCCTGATATTCGTGGATGTCCATTCTCGTCCTCCCTGAACAGTCAATGCGTGGCGGTTTGGCCAGCACGTTCGATGGCTTCGTTGACCACCAGAACATTCCTCGCCATGCGTTCCGACGCGGCGTCGATCATCTTGCCGTCGAGTGCGGCTGCGCCTTTTCCCAGAGCCTCGGCTTCCTTGAGCACCTCAAGGATGCGCCTGGCCCGCGCAACCTCCTTTTCCGGCGGCGAGAAGACGTCGTTGGCAAGCGCGATCTGCGAGGGGTGGATCGCCCATTTGCCTTCGATGCCGAGTGCCGCCGCGCGCCTCGCGCCGGCGATGTAGCCCTCCGGATCGGAGAAATCGCCGAATGGTCCGTCAATGGCGCGCAAGCCATAGGCGCGGCAGGCGACGGTCATCCGCGATAGCGCGAAATGCCACTGGTCGCCGGGATAGTCGGGGTTGAGGCCACCAATGTTGACGGTGCGCGCCTTGCAACTGGCGGCATAGTCGGCGACGCCGAAATGCATCGCCTCGAGCCGGCCAGGCGTCGCGGCGATCGCCTCGACATTGGCCATGCCGAGCGCGGTTTCGATCAACGCTTCGAGGCCGACACGGGTCTTGTAACCCTTGGCCATCTCGATCTGGTTGACCATGGCCTCGACCATGTAGAGATCGGCCGGGACGCCGACCTTCGGCACCAGCATGGTGTCCAGCCGGTCGCCGGCCTGTTCCATCACATCGACCACGTCGCGGTACATGTAGTGGGTGTCCAGCCCGTTGATGCGCACCGAGACGGTCTTGCCCTTGGCGCGCCAGTCGATGTCGTTGAGCGCCTGGATGATGTTCTTGCGGGCGCGTTCCTTGTCGGGCGGGGCGACCGCGTCCTCGATGTCGAGGAAGACGAAGTCGGCAGCGCTGTTGGCCGCCTTGTCGATCATCTCCGGGCTGGAGCCGGGAACCGCCAGTTCGCTGCGCTGGAGTCTCAATTTCCTGAGGTGGTTGATGGTGTGGCTCATCGTCGTATCCCTCAGGCGGCTTCGGCGACCGGCACGGCGGCCGAGGCGCGGAAATGCTGGATGGCGGCGCCGACGCCGGAACCAGGCGCCAGGCGCACGCCGCAATCGAGCAGCGCCATTTCGGCCGCCGACAGCGAGGCGAGCACCATCACCTCGTTCAGCCAGCCGAGATGGCCGATGCGGAAGACCTTGCCCATCACCTTGTTGAGGCCGCCGCCGAGCGAGGTCTGGTAGGTGCGGTAGGCGCGCTTGACGACGTCGCCGCTGTCGATGCCTTCAGGAACCAGAATGGCGCTCACCGTATCGGAATGCCATTTCGGCGCCCTGGCACACAGCTTCAGGCCCCAGGCGTCGACCGCCTTTCGCACGCCTTCGGCGAGCCGATGATGGCGGGCGAAGATTGTGTCGAGGCCTTCCTCGGCGATCAGGTCGAGCGAGGCGCGCAGGCCGCGCAAAAGCTGCGTGGCCGGCGTGTAGGGGAAATAGCCGGCATCGTTGGCGCGGATCATGTCCTCGAAGGAGAAGAAGCAGCGCCTGTGTGTGGCGGTTCGCGAAGCAACGAGCGCCTTCTTGCTGACGGAGAGAAAACCGAGGCCGGCGGGCAGCATGAAACCCTTCTGCGAACCGCTGACGGCGCAGTCGACGCCCCATTCCTCCTGGCGGAAGTCGATCGAGCCGATCGACGACACGCCGTCGACGAAGAGCAGGGCAGGGTGGTTTGCGTCGTCGAGCGCGGCGCGGCAGCCGGCAACGTCGCTGGTCACGCCGGTCGCCGTTTCGTTCTGCGTGCAGAAGATTGCCTTGATGCGATGCGTCTTGTCCGCCTTCAGCCGTTCGGCATAGACCTCGAGCGGTACGCCGGTGCCCCATTCGCAGTCGATCACCTCGACCTCGAAGTCGAGGCGCTCGGCCATGTCGACCCACAGATGCGAGAACTGGCCGAAGCGCGACATCAGCACCCGGTCGCCGGGGCTGAGCACATTGGTCATCGCCGCTTCCCAGGCGCCGGTGCCGGAGGAGGGGTAGATGAAGACGCGGCCGGTCTCGTTCTTGAAAACGCGTTTGATATCCTCGAACAGCGGCAGAGTGAGATCGGGGAAGGACGCGGCGCGCATGTCCTCCATGGGCAGGTTCATCGCCTGCCGGACCTGTTCGGGAATGTTGGTCGGCCCGGGAATGAAAAGATGGGTGAAACCGGCCATGATGCGAACTCCTCCTGATCCAGCAAAGCGGTGGGGGGAGTTTCGTTTCGAGGGCTAAAGCCAACAACACCTTGGCGGGTAAGATCTCGCCGCGCGCGGGTGGGAAAAGCCTACCCGCTCAGCCTACCCGAGTGGCCCGGGTTCTGTCCTACCCGAAAGGCTGCTTCTGGGTGCGTTTCTCCCGCGCATAGAGGGCGACGGCCATCGCCCGGTTGCGGACATCGAGCTTGTCGTAGAGATTCTTCAGGTGGTATTTCACCGTGTTCTCGGAAATGCCGGTCCGCGTGGCGATCTGCAGATTGGTCCAGCCGTCGGAAAGCACCGCCAGCAGCTCGCGTTCGCGCACGGTGAGCTGCGCCAGCGGCGTGTCATTGACCTTGTTGATGTCGATATAAGGGATGCAGATGCGGCCATGCGCGACCGCCAGTATCGTGTCGAAGATGATGGCTGGGTCGTCGAACTGGAAACAGTAGCCCTGGGCGCCGAGCCGCACGCATTGCTTCAGGATGCCGATGTCATGGTCGTTGGAAAAGACGGTGATGCGCACGTCAAGCTTGCGGCTCTGGATCTCGGCCAGCACATCAGCGCCGTCCATGTCGGCGAGCTTCCAGCCGATGACGGCGACGTCGAACCCGCCCTTTGCCGCCAGATCCAGGAATTGCCTGCCGCTCTGCACGGTGCTCAACAGGTCGAAACGGCCGTCGCATTCGAGCATTTCGCGCAGCGCCGATATGACGAATGGGTTGCGCTCGGCGACGACAATGCGCATGCGCCGGTCGCCAACTGCCTTGCTCGTTTTCCCGGGCTTGCTGTTCAAGGGCCGTTTTTGTCCTGGGCTGGTTGTGCCGCAACTCCGAGGCCAGGCTTCAGGCCTGGACCCGTATCATGACAATTCTGCCCCAATCGCGCCGGGGTGCTCTTTCCCCAGCGACATCGGCTGTCGCGCCGCCTGAAGCCGGGATTGGCTGGTTCTTGATGGGATAGGCATTGCCAGGTCAGGCATCCGCGATACACTCGCCGGACAACGTGGAGCAGGCGTTTCGTTTGATATTCCGTACCTTAGAGCGATAAGTTCTCGAATCGAATCGCGTCTGTACGCGAGATGCATCGGATTTCCGCGAAACCGGTTTCCGCTTTAGGGTCCGATGCTCTAGACCTGAGGCACAATTTTTCCGGGATGGCAGGAGGCGCTGGTGGAGGACAAGCAGACGACCTCCGCCAAGGCGGCTGACGATGCCCGCGCCGATATCTATGGCGAGGACGGTGCGGTCCTTCCGTCTTTCCTTGCCCAGATCGGGGCGGCGATCGCCGATCGCGATACGCTGACCCTCAAGCATGAAGTCGACCATCTGCACCAGTCGGAACTCGGCGACCTGATCGAGGCGCTGCATCCCGAACAGCGGCAGGCCCTGGTCGAGCTGCTGGGCGCCGATTTCGACTTTTCCGCGCTGACCGAGGTCGACGAGGCGATCCGCATGGAGATCGTCGATCATCTGCCCAATGCGCAGATCGCGCAGGCGGTGCAGGAACTCGATTCCGACGACGCCGTCTACATTCTCGAAGATCTCGAAAAGGAAGACCAGGACGAGATCCTCTCGCAGCTGCCGTTCACCGAACGGATCAGGCTGCGCCGCTCGCTCGACTATCCCGAGGAGACCGCCGGGCGGCGCATGCAGACCGAGTTCGTCGCGGTGCCGCCGTTCTGGACCATCGGCCAGACCATCGACTACATGCGCGAGGACAAGAACCTGCCTGAGCGCTTCAGTCAGATCTTCGTCATCGACCCGACCTTCAAACTGTTAGGGGCCATCGACCTCGATCAGATCCTGCGCACCAAGCGCGCGGTCAAGGTCGAGGATGTCATGCACGAGACGCGCCACGCCATTCCGGCCACCATGGACCAGGAAGAGGCGGCGCGGGAGTTCGAGCAGTACGATCTTTTGTCAGCCGCGGTCGTCGACGAGAATGAGCGGCTGGTCGGCGTGCTGACCATCGACGATGTCGTCGACGTCATCCAGCAGGAAGCGGAGGAAGATCTGCTGCGCATGGGCGGCGTTGGCGACGAGGAACTGTCCGACACAGTGTTTGCGACCTCGCGCTCGCGCGTTCCCTGGCTGCTGGTCAACCTTGTCACGGCATTTCTGGCGGCATCGGTGATCGGCCTGTTCGACCACACGATCGAGCGGATCGTGGCGCTCGCCGTGCTGATGCCGATCGTGGCCGGCATGGGCGGCAATGCCGGTTCGCAGACCATGACCGTCACCGTGCGGGCGCTGGCGACGAAGGACCTCGACATCTACAATGCCGCCCGCATCATCCGCCGCGAAATGGGTGTGGGCTTCATCAACGGCATCGTCTTTGCCGTTCTGATCGGCATCGTCGCCGCCGTCTGGTTTCGCGATCCCAATCTGGGCGGGATCATCGGAGCGGCCATGATCATCAATATGTTCGCGGCCGCACTCGCCGGCATCCTGATCCCACTGCTGCTCGACCGGTTCAAGATCGACCCGGCCGTGGCGTCGGCGGTTTTCGTCACCACCGTCACCGACTGCGTCGGCTTTTTCGCTTTCCTTGGCCTTGCAAGCTGGTGGTTCGGCGTAAGGTAGTCGCCTCAATTGACTTTTACGTAAATGCCGTGCGAGGCTCGCGCGGGGGCCATGTCGATTCCGGCGGCCAAGGGTTTGGTTCAGGACAGAAGGCGGCGCCGCGTGGCGGTCGCCCGGAATTCCGACTTGGAGTGACAATGCGGGAATATTATTCGATCACCGAACTGACCCGCGAATTCGACGTGTCGACGCGGACGCTGCGTTTCTATGAGGACGAAGGCCTGGTGCAGCCGGTGCGGCGTGGCCGAACGCGGCTGTTTCGTCCCTCCGACCGCCATCTCATCCGGCAGATCATGCGCGGCAAAAGGCTCGGCTTCTCGATCAACGAGATTCGCGAAATCATCCAGATGTACAAGGAGCCGCCGGGCGAGGTCGGGCAGCTCAAACTGATGATCAAGCGCATCGAGGAAAAGCGCGAGGATCTGAGGCAAAAGCGCCGCGACCTCGAGGAGACGCTGGCCGAACTCGACCAGGCCGAGGAATCCTGCGTCGAGCGGCTCGTGGAGCTTGGCGTCAACACCTGACGCTGTTCAAATCCAGCGCCGCACCCGCTTCGCGTAGTCGCGGTATTTCTTGCCGAATTTCGCCGCCAGTATCTTTTCCTCGCCCTCGATCGCCAGCTTCTGGGTGAGGAAGGCGGCGATGAAGGCAAAGAGCAGGAACCAGGCTATCCCCGAGACAAAGGCGACGCCGATCAACAGCAGTGTGTTGGCGAGATACATCGGGTTGCGGGTGACGCCGAAGGGGCCGGTCGTGACGAGATGGTCGGGCACGGCATTGGGATTGAGCGTTGTCCTGGCCCGCATCATGGTGCGGATGGCGGTGAACCAGAGCACGGCGACGCCGAACAGCGCCACCCAGCCGGCCGCGAACAGGAGGTCACCCAGGAGATCGCCGATCCAGGGCAGGGGATAGAGCATGCCGAGGATGACGCTGATGGCGATCGCCGCGGTGTAGATAACCGGCGGCCACGGTATCACCCCGGGCTTCGGTTGGGGCTCGGTCATTGCGTTCCTCCCTCATCCATCTTGTCTTCGGTCTGGGCCGTGCAACTGCCGGCCAGATCGCCCAGATGCGCCCGGAATTCCGCAGTCTGGTCGTTGTTCTCGAGCCGATCAAGAGAGGCTTCGCCCTCGAGCGTCGTCAGCATGCATCCGCAATAGCTCGAACAGAAGGTTGCGTTGCGCGTCTGCTCGCACGAGCGCTGGCAGGTTTTGAGGAAATTGACCTGCGGGGTTTCGACCTGGGCCGGCATCAGTTGCGAGAACAACCAGACGCAGCCGATCAGCACCGGCTGGTGGATCAGGTAGAAGGCGAGGCTGTGGCGGCCAATGAAGACCAGCGGACTGGCCCAGCGTCCGGGTTCGAGGCTCGCAAGGCGGGCTCGCATGCCTGATGCGGAGGCGAGTTTCGCCACGCCGATGCCGACAAGCACCGCGCCGAACCATGGAAACAGGGGCACATAGTCGTTGGATCGCGGATTGATCGCCGACAGGCCGATCCACCACAGCCAGGGATGATCCAGCGCCTCGAAGCGCAAGTAGATGGGCGCCGCGATGACCAGCGCGGCAATGACAAGCGTCAGCAGCGCGGGCAGCCGCAGGAAGGCGAGGCCGAGCAGGCTGGCGAGCGCGATCTGGTGCAGGATTCCGAAGAAGATGAAGCCATCGGGCGTGGCGATCCGCGTGACGACCGAAATGGCGATCGCCGCTCCGGCAACCATGGCGAACCGCTTCCAGAAGCCGTTCCAGCGGATTTGCCGGCCATGGGCGAGGTACAGGCTGACGCCGACCAGGAACAGGAAGGTCGAGGCGATGCAGCGTGCGTAGATCTTCCACCAGCCGAAGGCGGTGAGGCCCGGATCGGTGTAGCCGAAGAATTCCAGGTCCCAGGTGAAATGGTAGCTCGCCATGGCCAGCAGCGCGATGCCGCGCACGATGTCGATGGCGACGATGCGCCTGGATGGCTCCGGAACGGGTGCGGTCGGCATATGGATGGTCATGGTCTCGCGATCTGATTCAGCCCGCCTGAGGACTATCACGGTTGGACGGGACAGAAGAAGGCCAGGGGGTGGATCAAGCGACGCTTTAGGCCAGAGCCGGGAAGCCTTTGACCGGCTTCGCTTTTGGCCGGTAACGGGTCGGTTTCCTCTTAATCGCCCGGGAATGGCCAGGGCAGATTTGGCTGGTGATTCTGCTTTGGGGAAGCAATGTCCACCCATGTGCGCCATCCGATCTGGCTCCCGGCCCTCAAGGCTGCGGATGCGCGCACCTTCGCCTCGCTCTACGCGGTGGAGTCCTTTGCCCGCGCCACGGTGTCGAGCGTCATCCCGATCCAGGCCTACGAGATCCTGCACAACGAGCAGATCGTCTCGATCCTCTACACCATCGTGGCGCTGCTCGGCCTGTCAGTGACCTTGTTCATGCCGATGCTGATCCGCCGCTTTGCCCGGCGCTGGGTCTACACGGCGGGCGCCTGCCTGCTCGCCATCGGCTCGCTGTTCTTCGTCACCCATACGCTTGCCGGGCAACTGGCGGGGATGCTGTGCCGGGTGATGGGCGCGAGCGCTTTGTCGATCACGCTCAACCTCTACATCATGGACCACATCCGCAAGACCGACTTCATGCAGGCCGAATCGCTGCGCATGGCGTGGTCGATGTTCGCCTGGACCGGCGGGCCGACGCTCGGCATCTTCCTCTATACACGCTTCGGCATCTACGCGGCGCATGGAGCGGTGGCGGTGTTCGCGCTGGCCTTGCTGGCGTTGTTCTGGACCTATCGGCTGGGCGACAACCAGTCGATCCGGCCCGGCAAGACCCGGCCGGCCAATCCGCTCGCCAATATCGGCCGCTTCGTCGCGCAGCCCAGATTGAGGCTTGCCTGGCTGATCGCCTTTGGCCGCTCCTGCTTCTGGACGACGTTCTTCGTCTATGGGCCGCTGTTCATGGTGATCACCGGCCAGGGCGAGCTGGCCGGCGGCCTCTTGGTCTCCGCCGGCAATGCGCTGCTGTTCATGGCCATCTTCTGGGGCAAGGCCGGAAAACGCTTTGGCGGTCGCATGACCATGACCTTTGCCTATTTCGCCATGTCGGCAACGCTCATGGCGGCAGGCGCGGTGGGCGAGAGCGTGCCGCTGCTCACCGGCGCCTTCCTCTTGTGCGGCGCCTTCTTCACCATCGCGCTCGACGCCTTGGGTTCGACCGCCTTCATGCGTTCGGTACGATCTTATGAACGGCCGCAGATGGCTGCGGTCTACCGCACCTATCTCGATTTTTCCGAACTGACGCCGCCTCTGGTCTATTCAGTGGTGCTGGCTTTCTTCGGGCTGGGTTCGGTGTTCGTCACGCTCGGCCTGCTGGCGGCGGCGTGCGGCTTCGTGACCTGGCGCTATCTGCCGAAGTCACTGTGAGGATCACGGCGAAAGCGTTGCGTGGTGTTCGCGCACCCAGTTGTGGAAGCGGTGCAGTTCATATTCCTCGGGCATCAGCACGCCGGCGGCGTGCCGCATCGAGCGCAGGCCTCTCTGGTTGACCTCGCAGATCGCCGCATCCTCCTCCAGCACCTGTGTGCCGAAGGCGATGATGTTGTCGATGTCGGTCGCGGCCAGCGCCTCGGGCGCGAACAGCCATTCGGAGACAAGTTCCGTCTGTTCCGGCCCGAGCGGCACCAGCCGAACGGTCCTGACATAGTCGACATGGCCGACGATGAACATCGAGGGCAGGCTGGTGGCGTAGGTCTGGCCGGCGGCGCGTTCGGCTGGTGTCAATCCCGAGAAGACCGGCCCATGGGTCTTGCCGTCGCTCGACCAGGTTTCGGCGCCCGCCCGCAGACCACCGGAAAACTCCGGCGCGTCATTGTCGGCGTGGCGGGTCCATTCGGGGTCGTCATGCCGGCTCATCAGGCCGCGGCCATAGATCGGCACCAGCCGCGACAGGTCCTTGTGGACGCCCGGACAATGCAGGCACTCGTTGAAGTTCTCCCAAAAGATCTTCCAGTTGCAGTGCATCACCTTGCGCAGCACATGGCCTGCCACCAGCGTTTCCAGAGGCCAGTTGCCGAGATTGCCGGAGGCCGGGTCGAAGGATGCCTGCGCGGAGCCCGCCGCGTCCTCCTGCAAATTGATGAACACGAAGCCGCGCCATACCGAGAGTGCGACGCGATAGAGCGGATGGTCGGCCTTGTCGAAGCCGTCCGGCAATGATTTCGACGGCACGCGCACGAGGTCGCCGCGCAGCGAATAAGACCAGGCATGATAGGGGCAGGTGATCAGCCGCGCCTTCAGCCGGCCCTCGCTCTCCTGGCAAAGTTGGGAGCCGCGATGCCGGCACGTATTGTGGAAGGCCCGTAACGCGCCGGTGTCGTCGCGCAGCACGATGATGTCCTGCGTGCCGATGCGGAATCGGCGAAAGGCCAGCGGTTGGGCCAGATCGGCCTCGCGGCAGACCAGCAGCCAGTTCTTGTACCAGATGGCATCGAGGTCCAGTTGATAGGCCGCTGCATCCCAATAGGCCGATGAGGGCAGGGTGGGTTCGGCCTGGGTCAGGCCGTTATAGGGATGGCGCTCGCTGGCAATTGGCTGCATGGCTGGCTTCCTGTGAAGAGGCAGCCGACACCCGGCCAGCATAATTGTCAATTGTGGTGCCGATGACGGCGGATGTGGGCGGCATGGCGTAATCGCGCTGGTTACCGGCGGAATTTGGTTTGCCGGAGGCGATGATTCTGCCTATAGTCGCCGATGTCGTCGGTTCCATTTTGGAGCCAAGAGGGAATACGGTGCGGGCTGACTTGTTGCCCAATGCCGTTGCTGCCCCCGCAACTGTGTGCGGTAGTCCTCTCCATATGCCACTGAAGATTTGTCTTCGGGAAGGTGGGGAAGGGCGCTGATCCGTGAGCCAGGAGACCTGCCGGCGACAGGAAACTGACTTCGATGCCCTCGGGTGGAGGGTGAAAGGACAAGACATGACTACCGCTTCCGTCTCTCTCGGCGCCTCCGTTTCCTCGCAGTCGCGCTTCATGCAGCTGGCGCTCGCCGCGCTGCTCGGCACCTTCATCATCGGCTTCGTCGGCTTCTCGCATATCGATGCGGTCCACAATGCCGGTCATGACAACCGGCATTCGATGGCGTTTCCCTGCCACTGACGAGGATCTGACATCATGAATCTGTTTCGCAACGTCGTGTTCATCGCGGCGATCGCAGGGCTCGTGGCCGGCGTCGTTCTCGCCTGCATGCAGGCCTATGCCACCGTGCCGCTGATCCTCAAGGCGGAAGTTTACGAACAGGCCGAAGGCGGCCATAGCCATGACCATGCCACGGCGCCGGCTGATGCCGCCAGCGGCAACGCAATGAGTTCCGCCGCGCCAGCGGCATCGAATGCCATGAGCGCTGCCACCCCGGCTCCGGCCGCAGCGGCTGTTCCGGCCGAGGACGAGGGCTGGGCGCCTGCCGACGGCTTCGAACGTTTTGCCTTCAACGTGGTGTCCAACGTCGTTACCGGCATCGGCTTCGCGCTGATCCTGGTCGCTGTTTCGGAATTCGCCGGAGGCATCGGCAATTGGCGCCAGGGCGTGTTCTGGGGCCTGGCCGGCTTTGCCGTTTTCACGCTGGCGCCCGGCCTCGGCCTGCCGCCGGAACTGCCGGCCATGCCGGCGGCCGACCTCACGCAGCGCCAGATCTGGTGGGTGGCAACGGTGGTCGCGACCGCCATCGGGCTTGGCCTGATCGCGTTCCGCAAGTCGTTGCCGCTTGCCATCCTTGCCGTGCTGCTGATCGTGGCGCCGCACATCGTCGGCGCGCCGCAGCCCGATAGCTTCGAGACACCGATCCCGGAAGGCCTGCACCACCAGTTCGTGGTGGCGGTGACGCTGACCAATCTGGTGTTCTGGCTGGTGCTTGGCGCCGTCGTCGGCGTGGTGCGCGGACGCTTCACCGGCACCGCGACCAGCCTGCGCGACAGCTTTGCCTGATCGCGGCAAGCTGAGCTTCATCATTGGTGGCGCGCGCTCGGGAAAGAGCGCGCACGCCGAAACCCTGGCGACGGCGTTGCCCTCGCCATGGGCCTATATCGCCACCGCGCAAGCCTATGACGACGAGATGCGCGAGCGCATAGCGCTGCATCGGGCGCGGCGCGGCGCGGGCTGGACGACTATGGATGCGCCGCTCGACCTCGCCGGCGCGCTCGAGGCTTTGCCCGATAGCCACCCGGTGCTGGTCGACTGCTTGACGCTGTGGCTGACCAATCACATGCTGGCAGACCATGACCTTGGGTTTGAGTGCCGGCGGCTGGCGGATGTGTTGTCGCGACCTCGCGGGCCGTGGTTCGTGGTATCCAACGAAGTCGGGCAAGGCATCGTGCCGGACAATGCGCTGTCGCGCCGCTTTCGTGATGAGGCCGGTCGGCTCAACCAGCAGGTCGCGGCGATCGCCGATACGGTGCTGCTGATGGTGGCGGGGCTGCCACTCAAGGTGAAATGAGATGACCGATATCGACGGCAAGACCACCGAAGACCGGGACGAAGAGCGCCACCGCGCCAAGATGGCCAAGCGCAAGGCGGTGCAGGACGCCGAGGTGGCGGCCAAGACGATCGAGAAGGGCCTGCTGATCGTCAACACCGGCCCGGGCAAGGGCAAGACGACAGCAGCGTTCGGTTTGGCGCTCCGCATGCTCGGCTATGGCAGGCGCGTCGGCGTCGTCCAGTTCATCAAGGGCAAGTGGCATACCGGCGAGAAGGATGCTTTCGCAACCTTCGGCGACCGCGTCGTCTGGCACGCAATGGGCGAGGGCTTCACCTGGGAGACGCAGGATCTGAAACGCGATATCGCCGCTGCCGAAGCCGCCTGGGCCAAGGCGCTGGAGTTGATGGCCGATCCGTCCATCAGCCTTGTCGTGCTCGACGAGCTCAATATCGCATTGCGCTACGACTATCTCGATCTCGACAAGGTGGTCGCAGCGCTGAAAGCGCGTCACGAGGGACTGCATGTCGTCGTCACTGGCCGCAACGCCAAGCCGGCACTGGTCGAAGCTGCCGACCTGGTCACCGAAATGGCTGTGACCAAGCACCACTTTTCGGCAGGCGTGAAAGCCCAGCAGGGGATCGAGTTCTAGAACGCCAGAACCGCGACAACCGAGACCAAGCCGACCAGCGCGATCAGCAGATAGTCAGCGACGCGGTAGAGTTTCAGCGCCCGCCTGATGTCGCCGCTGTCGACGTCGCGGCGGCCGCCTTCACCCATGAAGACGTCGTCGACCATGATGCCGCCATAGCTGCGCGGCCCGGCCAGTGCCAGACCGAGCGCGCCGGCCATGGCCGCTTCCGGCCAGCCGGCGTTGGGCGAGCGATGTTTTTTCGCGTCGCGCCACACCGCGTGCCAGGCGCTGCGGGGATCGGCGTCCCTGACCAGGAAAGCCGCCAGCACGATCAGCAGCGCCGTCAGCCGAGAGGCCGGCAGGTTGATCCAGTCGTCGAAGCGCGCCGCCGCCCAGCCGAAGGCCTCGTGGCGCGGGGTGCGGTGGCCGATCATCGAATCGGCGGTGTTGGCGGCCTTGTAGGCGGCGCCGCCGGCCAGCCCGCCGACACCGGTCCAGAAGGCGGGAGCGACGATCCCGTCGGAAAAATTCTCCGCCAGACTTTCGATCGCCGCACGGCAGACGGCGGCGCGGTCGAGCGCTTCGGGATCACGGCCAACGATTCGCGAGACGGCGACACGGCCCATGGCCAGCCCGCCTGTATCGAGCGCGTCGGCGACGGATTCGACATGTTCGTAAAGGCTCTTCTGCGACAGAAGCGATGTCGCCAGAAGGGCGGCAACGATCAGTCCCAGGGGAACGAACCAGAGCAGGACAAGCTGTACGCAAAGGCCGATCGCCGCCGGCACCAGCACGATGACCAGAAGTGCCTGGACACCGCGTTGGCGACGTAGTGCGTCGGGATCAGTGGCGCGGTTGAGCCTGCGATCGAGAAAGGATATCAGCCTGCCGAACCACGTCACCGGATGGCCGATGGCGCGAAACAGCCAATCCGGGTAACCGAGGGCGAATTCGACGGCCAATGACAGGAAAGCGATCAGGACTGACATGAAGCTTCTTGAAGGAGCGGTGGACCATGGTGGAAGTCTCGGCCGGGCGAGGGTGCTTTTCCCCAACGCCGTATTGCCTTTCGTCGACCTCTCTACCGGTATCAATCCGCACTCCTACCCGCTTTTCGACCTGCCCGCCACCTCGCTGTGGCGATTGCCGGAAGCCGGGCGAGCGCGTGAGCTGACAGAGATAGCGGCCAGAACCTACGGCGCGCCGTCGCCAGCCAACGTCGTCGCGGCGCCCGGCACGCAGATCCTGTTGCCGCGCGTGGCGTCGCGGGTCAGGCCTGGCAAGGCGTTGGTGCTGGGGCCGACCTATGCCGAACATGCGCGTGCCGCCGCGATCGCCGGTCACGAGGTGAGCGAAGTCAGCGATTTCGCGGCGCTGGCGCAGGCCGACCTTGCCGTCATCGTCAATCCCAACAATCCCGACGGTCGCGTAATCGAGCGCGGCCGGCTGCTGGCGCTGGCCGCCGGGCTGCGTGCAAAAGGCGGGCTGCTGGTCGTCGACGAAGCGTTCATGGATGTCGGCCCGCGCCAGCACAGCCTCGCCGGTGACGTCGATCAAGGCGGCATCGTCGTGCTGCGCTCGTTCGGCAAGTTCTTCGGCCTGGCCGGCCTGCGGCTCGGCTTCGCGCTTTCGGATGCAGCGACGGTGGAATCTCTGGAATCGCAATTCGGGCCATGGGCTGTTGCCGGCCCGGCGCTGGAATACGGCATCCGCGCGCTTGCCGATATCGGTTGGCAGGAAACGATGCGGGGCTCCCTGGCGGACGCGGCGGCGCGGCTGGACACATTGTTCGACCGTTTCGGCGTGCCTGTCGTGGGCGGCACCACGTTGTTCCGCTATCTCAGCCTGCCGGATGCCGCTGGCCTGTTTTCAGCGCTTGGCGAGCGTGGCGTCCTGCTTCGGCATTTCTCCAGCCGGCCGCATGTCCTGCGCGTCGGCCTGCCGGGGAGTCAGGAAGAATGGCTGCGGCTCGAATCGGCCCTTGCCGGTTGGGCGACGCGGCACGAGGATCGATCAAAGGGTTTAACACCATGATCCATGTCTGTTCGTTGTCGAAGATCGAGGAGACGGTGGCCAGGGCCGGTGCCGACCGCATGCTGTCGCTGCTCTCCGTCGGAACGGATGTGACGCGTCCGGCATCGATATCGAGAGAGAATCATCTGCACCTGGTCATGCACGATATCGCGGTGGCTCAGGACGGCATGACCATGCCGGGCGAGGAGCATGTGCGCAACCTGCTCGATTTCGCGCGCCGCTGGGACCGGGCGAAGCCCATGGTCGTGCATTGCTATGCCGGCATCAGCCGCTCGACGGCTTCGGCCTACATCATCGCGGCCGCGCTCGCGCCGAAGCGCGACGAGGTCGAACTGGCTCGGACGCTGCGGACACTGTCGCCATCGGCGACACCCAATCCGCGCTTGATTGCGGTGGCCGACGCGCTGCTGGAGCGCGATGGCCGAATGATCGAGGCGATCCATTCGATCGGGCGCGGCGCCGACGCGTTTGAGGGCACGCCGTTCGAGCTGAAGATCGATATCCAAGTCGATTATTTCAGCCAATCGGCTAGCTTTGCCTTGCGCACATCCCTGAGCAGGCTGATGAACCCGTCGGCTTGATGTTCCGCTGTCAGCCGGCCTTTTTCCGATGTCGCGATGCTTGCATCGCCGACCACCCCGTTCGGGTTGAGATCGCCGGCAATCCAGGCAAAGGCGTGGGTGCCGGTATGGCGCAGCAGCGAGAATTCCTTCTCGGCCCCGGCGACGTTGGAAACGAAATTCTCGGCCTTGGCCATGTCGACGAGATCCGGCCGGAAATGCAGCATCAGCGAGGTCTCGACGTCGCCGCCATGGATTCCGTGACGATCCTCGAGTTCGGTATACATGCCGGCCGGCCGGCCAAAACGCTGCCAACTCGTCTTCACCGCCAGCATCTTTTCGCGAACCCGCAATTCGCGCGTGATGATGCCCATGATCTCTTCGTTGCCGCCATGCGAATTGACGACGATGAGCTTGCGCACGCCGGCGCGCGCGATCGACACGCCAAGTTCGGTCCAGGCCTCGACCAGCGTCGTTGCGGGCAGGGTGAGCGTGCCCGGCGCGTGCAGATGCTCATTCGACTTGCCGACCGCCTGGACCGGCAGGATGCGGATGTCCAGATCGTCGGGCAGGCGGGCGATCACCGTGTCGAGCATGCCGTTCATGATCGAGGTATCGGTCGAGACAGGCAGATGCGGGCCATGCTGCTCGATCGCCGCCACCGGCAGGACGGCGATCGTCGCCTCCGGATCGATCGAGGCGTATTCCGTGGTCCGGTAGTCACCCCACCAGACTCGTCTTTTGGCTACGGTCATATCATGCCTCTTCAATGCTCAGGGCAGAGAGCAGTTCACCGTTTCACGGAAACGACGAACCGCTCTAACTCTTTGTTTTGACGCAATTCCCTAGGGAAAACGCTACGCGCTTTTCCCGGGAAAACCGTTTCACACTTTTCCTGGAATTGCTCTAGCCCGGCATGGGCGGCCTGTCGATCACCCGGCAGCGATGGCTTCGACCTCGACCTTGAATTCGGGCCGGGCAAAGCCGGAAACGATCATAAGTGTCGAAGCCGGCGCCGGGCTTGAAAACAGCCGATCGCGGACATCCATATAGGGCCGCAGATGCGCGCGGTCGGTGACGTAGGCGTTGATGCGCACGATATCCCCGAGTCCCAGCCCGGCCTCTCCAAGGATCGCCTCGATGTTGCGGAAGCAGAGCTCGGCCTGGGCGCCGGCATCCTCGGGGATCTGGTCGTCCGCCGTGATGGCGACCTGGCCCGAGCACAGCACCAGCCGCTTGCCGGCGGGCACTTCGACGCCGTGGCTATAGCGGGCAAAGGGAGGCTTGATCGACTTGGGGGTGAGGAATCTGAACATGGCAATCTCCTGGATGCCGTCAGCCTAAGGCCGTATTCACTACAGCTTCAAGATGGCCTGGGATGTCGCTGGTGCGATTGTGGACAGGCGTTCAAAAAATAGGCACGATGCCTCCGGTGCAGCACTACCTATCCGGCTTTCGCAGATGGCTGTGGTGCAAGCCGGCGGGTCCCGGCGCGAGACGCCGGTGGCATGTGTCTTGCTTCTTGAATCTTTGGTGTCGAGCCTGGCGCGAGGCGCGCCGGAGCAAACAAAGGGTGGTTGTCGATGTACGCAAAACAGAAGACCTCGGTGGCGGTGGTGGCCTTGCTTGCCGCCAGCACACTGGGGGCCGCGGCGAATGAAAAGGTGACCTTCGGCACCAACTGGCTGGCCGAGCCGGAACATGGTGGATATTACCAGGCCGTGGCGGACGGCACCTATGCCGCTTGCGGCCTCGACGTCACGATCATGCAGGGCGGCCCGCAGGTCAGCGGCCGGCCGATGCTGCTGGCCGGCAAGATCGATTTCTACATGGGAGGCAACCTGTTGTCGGCCTTCGATGCCGTCCAGCAAGGCATTCCGATGCGCGTCGTGGCCGCCGATTTCCAGAAGGACCCGCAGGTCATCATGTCCCATCCCGGCGAGGGGCTCGACAAATGGGAAGACCTCAAGAATGCCGACCAGTACATTCTGGGCGATGAAGGCGTGCAGACCTTCTTCCAGTGGATGGTCACGGCACTTGGCTTCGACGCCGCCAAGCGCGCACCCTACACCTACAACACCGCTCCTTTCCTCGCCAACAAGAAGTCGATCCAGCAGGGCTACGTCACGTCGGAGCCGTTCGCGGTCAAGAAGGAAGGCGGCTTCGTGCCCAACCAGTTCCTGCTCGCCGACTATGGCTGGGACACCTACTCGACGACGATCGAGGTCATGCAGGACACGATCGACAAGAAACCGGAAGTGGTCCAGTGCTTCGTCGATGGCTCGGCCAAGGGCTGGTACAAGTACCTCTACGGCGACAACAAGGCCGCCAACGACATGATCAAGAAAGACAATCCTGACATGACGGATGAGCAGATCGCCTTTTCGATCGAGCAGATGAAGAAGTTCGGGCTTGCCGATTCCGGCGATACCGAAAAGCTCGGCATCGGCGCCATGACCGATGCACGGATCAAGAGTTTCTACGACAAGATGGTCAAGGCCAAGGTCACGCCTGATGGCATCGACATCACCAAGGCCTACACGCTGGCCTTCGTCAACAAGGGTGTCGGGCTCGACCTGAAGAAATAGGCCAGCCTGGGCATGATAGGGGAAAAGGTGGCGCAAGCGCCGGCATCGGACGTCGCTCCGACCTTGCTGGCGCTGCGCGGCGTCGGCAAGGTGTTTTCCAACGGCGTGACGGCACTGAGCGCTGTCGACCTGACGATCCGGGAAGGCGATTTCCTTAGCCTGCTCGGGCCGTCCGGCTGCGGCAAGTCGACGGCGCTGCGGCTGATCGCCGGCCTGTCGACGCCGACCTCCGGCGTGCTCGACTGGCGCGGCGGTGGCTCGCTCGACCGCGCCAATATCGGCTTCGTCTTCCAGGAACCGACGCTGCTGCCCTGGGCCAGCGTCTTCGACAATGTCTGGCTGCCGCTGAGGCTGAAAGGCATTTCCCGCGCCAAGGCGGCGCCGGCGATCACGGAGATGCTGGCGCGGGTTCACCTGACCGGCTTCGAGGACGCCGTGCCGCGCGAACTGTCGGGCGGCATGAAGATGCGTGTGTCCATCGCGCGGGCCATGGTGACCAAGCCGCGCGTGCTTTTGATGGACGAACCGTTCGCGGCACTGGACGAGATCACCCGCTTCAAGCTCAACAACGATCTGCTGGAGCTTTGGCAAGACGAACGCTTCACCGTCGTCTTCGTCACCCACAGCGTCTTTGAGAGCGTGTTCCTTTCCAACCGCGTCGTCGTCATGGCGGCGCGGCCGGGCAGGGTGTTCGACGAACTCGCCATCGAGGCTTCCTATCCGCGCGACGAGGCGTTTCGGACCTCGCCGGACTACGCGGCCCTGTGCCGGCAAGCCTCGGACGTGCTGGTCAATGCCATCAATTCAACAGCAGGCGCGCATCATGACGGTCATTGACGAAGGGGTGCTCAAACTCGACCCCGAGGAAGCGCGCCGCGTGCGCCAGGAGCGGCTCGAGCGGGTCGGCCGTTGGGTGCTGCCGCTGGCGATCATGATCCTGGCGATCTGGCTGTGGGACCGCATCTGCGTCTGGAACGAGATCCCGCAATATATCCTGCCGCGCCCCGGCGTGGTGCTGCAGACGCTCTACAACGATGCCGGCCTGCTGCTCTCCTCGCTGCTGGTCACCTTGCGTATCACCTTTCTCAGTCTGGCCCTGGCCGTCATCGGCGGCGTTGGCCTTTCGGTGCTGTTCGCGCAGTCGAAATGGGTGGAGATGTCGTTCTTCCCCTTCGCTATCGTGCTGCAGGTGACACCGATCGTGGCGATCTTTCCGCTGATCAATATCTATGTGAACAACCAGACGACCAAGCTCCTGCTCTGCGCCTGGATCGTCGCCTTCTTCCCGATCCTGTCCAACACCACGCTTGGCCTCAACTCCGTCGACCGCAATCTGCGCGACCTGTTCAAGCTCAACGGCGCGACACGCTGGCAGCAATTGCGATATCTGCGGCTGCCGGCGGCAATGCCTTATTTCCTCGGCGGCTTGAAGATCGCCGGCGGCCTATCGCTGATCGGCGCCGTCGTGGCCGAGTTCGTCGCCGGCGCCACCGGCCAGTCGTCGGGACTTGCCTCGCGCATCATCGAGGCCGGCTACCGGCTGAACGCGCCAAGGCTGTTCGCGGCGCTGTTCCTGATCTCGCTGACCGGCATCCTGATCTTCCTCGTGCTGTCGCTGATTTCGCATCTCATTCTGCGGCGCTGGCACGAAAGCGCGCTGAAACAGGAGCGGTAGGTCCTTGATTCCGAACACAGGTTCATACCATCTCGCCAACGCTCGCGTTCATGCGTCGCTGACGCCCGGACTTGCCGCGGCCTTCGACGGCGACGGCTTTGCGCTCGCCGATATTTCTGTCGCCGACGACAAGATTTCCAGCATCACCGCGCATGGCCGACCGAAGGCGCCCGCCGATGCTATCGACCTTCACGGCCGCATCATCTTGCCCTGTTTCGTCGACTGCCATACGCATATCGACAAGGGCCATATCTGGCCGCGAAAACCCAATCCCGACGGCACTTTCATGGGAGCGTTGAACGCCACCGGCGCCGACCGCGTCGCGCGCTGGAGCGCGCAGGACGTGGCGCGGCGCATGGATTTTTCACTGCGCTCGGCCTACGCGCATGGCACCAGGGCGCTGCGCACCCATCTCGACAGTGTCGCGCCGCAGGAGGAAATCTCCTGGCCGGTGTTCGAGACGATGCGCGAGACATGGCGCGGCCGCATCGAGCTGCAGGGCGCCTGCCTTCTCGGCATCGAGGGCGTGCGCGACAAGACATGGTTCGACAGGCTGGCAAAGCGGGTGGCTGCCGCCAAGGGCGTACTCGGCGTCGTCACCTATATGGTGCTGGACCTGGAAGAGCTGCTCGACCATGTCTTCGCGCAGGCGATCAAGCATGGGCTCGATCTCGATTTCCATGCCGACGAGACCGACGACATTGCTGCCATCTCGCTGAAGAAGATCGCCGAGGCAGCGCTTTGGAGCGGCTTCGAGGGCAATATCCTCGTCGGCCATTGCTGCTCGCTGGCACGGCAGCCCGATCTCGAGGTTCTGGACACGCTGGACAAGGTGGCGAAGGCCGGGTTGGCGATCGTTTCTCTGCCGATGTGCAATCTCTATCTGCAGGACCGGCGTGTCGACGCCACCACGCCGCGCTGGCGCGGCGTCACGCTGCTGCATGAGATGAAGGCGAGGGGCATTCCGGTGGCAGTTGCTTCCGACAATACACGCGATCCCTTCTATGCCTATGGCGACCTCGACGTGCTGGAGGTCTATCGCATGGCGACGCGCATCCTGCATTTCGACCATCCGGTCGCCGACTGGCCGCAAGCGGTCACCGCGACGCCGGCCAAGGTGATGCGGCTTGATGGCTTCGGCACGCTTGCCGCCGGCGGCGGTGCCGATTTCATTCTGTTCAAAGGTCGAAGCTGGACGGAATTGCTGTCGCGGCCCGAATCGGATCGCATCGTCGTGCGCGCCGGACGCGCGATCGACCGGCAATTGCCCGACTATGCCGAGCTCGACGAACTGATGGTGGAATGATGGACGTCTCGGCGCTCAAACGCGATCTCGACGGGATAAAGCTCGACGACAATCCGGCCATCGTCCAGCAGAAGAGCCGCGACTTCTACTGGTACAGCCCGGTGCTGAAGCGGCAGCTCGACCATGTCACCGGCGACCTGGTCGTGACGCCGAAAACCGAGGCCGAACTGATCCGCGTGCTGGCCGCCTGTCATCGGCATGGCGTACCGGTGACGCCGCGCGGCAGCGGCACGGGCAATTATGGGCAGGCAATGCCGCTGTCGGGCGGTGTCGTGCTCAACCTCGCCGAGATGAACGAGATCAAGTCGATCGCGCCGGGGCGCGTGGTGACCGGGCCGGGCGCGGTGCTGGCGGATATCGACAAGGCGACGCGGGCGCATTCCGGCCAGGAACTCAGGCTCTCGCCCTCGACCTACAACACGGCC
Source organism: Mesorhizobium sp. HAY1-8B (assembly GCF_056868045.1). Taxonomy (NCBI): domain Bacteria; kingdom Pseudomonadati; phylum Pseudomonadota; class Alphaproteobacteria; order Hyphomicrobiales; family Phyllobacteriaceae; genus Mesorhizobium; species Mesorhizobium sp. HAY1-8B. Next base: position 5,117,800 of record NZ_CP200321.1, on the reverse strand, counting down.
TCGATCGGCGGCTTCATCGCCGGCGGTTCGGGCGGCGTCGGCTCGATCAATTTCGGCGGGTTGCGCGATTTCGGCAATGTGCTTCGCCTGCGCGTGGTGACGATGGAGGCCGAACCAAAAGCGCTCGAACTCACCGGCGAGGATTTGCACAAGGTGACCCACGCCTACGGTACGAACGGCATCATCACCGAAGTCGAGATGCCGCTGACCGCGGCCTATGACTGGGTCGATGTCATTGTCGGCTTCGATGCCTTCATGGGCGCGGCGCGCTACGGCAATGCGCTCGCTTGCCAGGACGGCATCCTGACCAAGCTTATCACCCCGATCGCCGCACCCGTGCCGCAGCTTTATTTCAAGCGGCATCAGAAGTTTTTCAGGGAAGGGCAAAGCATCTGCGTCGTCATGGTGGCGCAGCATGGGCTGGATGCCTTCCTTGCCTTCACCCGGCGCGCCGGCGGCGAGGTTATCTTCAACGCGGCCACAGCGACGCCGGAGGAGAAAAAGGGCCTGCCGCCGGCCTACGAGCTGGCCTGGAACCACACCACGCTCAGGGCACTGCGTGTCGACCCCGACATCACCTATCTGCAATCGCTCTATCCCTTTCCCAACCAGCTGGCGCTGGTCGAGAAAATGGATGCAATGTTCCCCGGCGAAGTGTTCTCGCATCTCGAATTCGTGCGGCTCGACGGCAACATCACCTGTTTCGGCCTGCCATTGGTGAAGTTCACCACCGAGGCGCGGCTCGACGAGATCGTGCGGCTGCATGAGGAGAATGGCTGCCCGATCTTCAACCCGCACCGCTATACGCTGGAAGAGGGCGGCATGAAGCAGACGGATGCCTTGCAGCTCGCCTTCAAGCGCGAGACGGACCCGCAAGGCCTTCTTAACCCCGGCAAGATGATCGCCTGGGAAAATCCGGACTACGACTACCGCTCCGGGCGGACTTTTTTGTTCAAGGGGCTGCAAAAGGCAGGCTGATGAACATCCTCGTCCTCTACGCCCATCCGGTCGAGACCAGCTTCAATGCCGGCCTGCACCGATTGGTCGTCGAGCGGCTGATGGCGGCGGGCCATACGATCGATGATTGCGACCTCTACGCCGAGAATTTCGATCCAAGGCTGACGCGCCAGGAGAGGCTGGACTATCATGACCAGCGCGGCTCCGCGGACCCCGCGGCGCCCTATGTCGAACGTCTGCTGCGGGCCGATGCGCTGGTGCTTTCCTATCCTGTTTGGAACTACGGATTTCCGGCGATCCTGAAGGGCTTCTTCGATCGCGTGTTCCTGCCTGGCGTGTCGTTCAAGCTGGTCGACGGCAAGGTGCAGCCGTCCCTGCACAACATCAGGAAGGTCGCGGCCGTCACCACCTATGGCGGCAGCCGGTTTCGCGCCATGCTGATGGGCGATCCGCCGCGCAGGCTGATCAAGCGCATGCTGCGCGCGACGGTAAAGCCAGGCGCGCCGGTCACCTACCTCGCGCATTACGCAATGAACCTGTCGACCGACGAAACACGGAAGTCCTTCATGACGAAGGTTGCGGCGAGCATGGATGCGTTCTGATGCGGGTCCTCGTGGTCTACTGCCATCCGGTGCCGGAGAGTTTTTGCGCAGCGGTCCGCGACACCGCTCTCGATGTGCTGAAGGCAAGAGGCTGGGAGGTGCGGCTGCTCGATCTCTATGCCGAGAAATTCGATCCGGTGATGGGTTGTGACGAGCGGCGCACCTACAATGACCAGGCGCCGCGCGATCCCGCGCTGAAGCCGCATTTCGAACTGCTCGCCTGGGCTGAAGCGATCCTGTTCGTCTATCCGACCTGGTGGTACGGGTTACCGGCGATGCTGAAGGGCTGGCTTGATCGGGTGTGGGCGACCGATGTCGCCTTCAAGCTGCCGGCGGGCAAGGGGCGGATCACATCGCTGATGAGGCATGTCACCAAGGTCGGCGTCATCACCACCTGCGGCGCGCCGACCTGGTGGAGCGTCGTCGTTGGACAGCCCGGACGCAAGACCTTGCTGCGCGGCATGCGGGCACTGTGCGCGACGCGCTGCAAGACGTTTTTCCTGGCGCATTATTTGATGGATGCCTCGACGCCGGCAACGAGATCGGCGTTTCTAGCAAAGGTGCGGACGAAGCTGGAGCGGTTTTAGAAGCAGCTTCCTTCGCCCCGTTTAGGGGGCGAAGGAAGAGATCACATCTTCACCCGTTCCGCCTTCGGGTCATACATCGGCTTCAGCGACGCTTCGGCCGCAAACCGCTCGCCGGCGATCTCGATCTCGTAGGTCGAGGCCAGCACATCCGCCTCGCTCTCGCCTGGGCAGGGCACATAGCCCAGCCCGATGGCGCCACCGAGATGATGGCCGTAATTGCCTGACGTGATCGGGCCGACGATCTTGCCGTCGCGCAGGATCGCTTCGTTGTGGAAGAGCAGGGGTTGCGGGTCCTTCAGGCGGAACTGCACGAGCCGGCGGTTCAATCCGGCCTCCTTCTTCTTCAGGACGGCATCGCGGCCGATGAACTCGCCCTTGGCCGTCTTCACCGCGAAGCCGAGACCTGCTTCCAGCACATTGTCCTCGTCGGTGATGTCGTGGCCGAAATGCCGGAAGGCTTTTTCGATGCGGCAGGAATCCAGCGTATGCAGGCCGCAGAGCTTCAGGCCGACATCGGCGCCGACCGCGTCGATTGCCTCGAAGACATGGGCCGCCTGGTCGGTCGAGACATAGAGTTCCCAGCCGAGTTCGCCGACATAGGTGACGCGGTGGGCGCGGGCGAGGCCCATGCCGATCTCGATCTCCTGGAACGTGCCGAACGGATTGTTCTCGTTGGAGAAATCGTTGGGGCTGACTTTCTGGATCAGCTTTCGCGCATCCGGGCCCATCAGGCAGAGCACGCTTTCTGCAGCGGTCACATCCGTGATGACGACGAACTCGTCGGCCTGGTGTTTGCGCAACCAGGCCAGATCGCGCTGCAGCGTGGCACCCGGCACGACGAGGAAATAGGCCGTTTCCGAGAGCCTGGACACGGTGAGATCGCTCTCTATGCCGCCGCGCTGGTTGAGCATTTGCGTGTAGACGATCTTGCCCGGCGCCACGTCCATGTCGTTGGCGCACAGTTTTTGCAGGAAGGCACAGGCATCGCGGCCCTCGACACGGATCTTGCCGAACGAGGTCATGTCGAACAGCCCGACCTTGTTGCGGACCGCCAGATGCTCGTCGCGCTGGTTGTCGAACCAGTTCTGCCGCTTCCAGGAATAGCGGTATTCGCGCTCCTGGCCTTCGCGGGCGAACCAGTTGGCGCGCTCCCAGCCGGCGACTTCGCCGAACACGGCACCCCGCGCTTTCAGATGCTCATGCAGGGGCGAGCGCCTGACATTTCGCGATGTCGCCATCTGCCGGTAGGGGAAATGGTCGGCATAGAGCAGGCCGAGTGTTTCTGAGACGCGCTCCTTGAGGTAGCGGCGGTTCTTCTGGAAGGGCTGGGCGCGGCGGATGTCGACTTCCCACAGGTCGAAGGGTGCTTCGCCATCGTTGATCCACTGCGCCAGCGCCATGCCGGCGCCGCCGGAAGAGACGATGCCGATCGAATTGTAGCCGGTCGCCATCCAGTAGCCCCGCAGTTCCGGCGCCTCGCCGAGATAATAGCGGTCGTCCGGGGTAAAACTCTCGGGGCCGTTGAAGAAGGTGTGGATGCCGGCGGTCGCCAGCATCGGCATGCGGTTGACGCCCATTTCGAGGATCGGCTCGAAATGGTCCATGTCCTCGGGCAACTGGTCGAAGCAGAAATCCTCGCGGATGCCGTCCATGCCCCATGGCTTGGCCACCGGCTCGAAGGCGCCGAGCATCATCTTGCCGGCATCTTCCTTGTAGTAAGCGCACTCATCGGGGACGCGCAGCACCGGCAGGCGGGAGAGGCCTGGGATCGGCTCGGTGACGAGATAGAAATGCTCACAGGCGTGCAGCGGGATGGTGATGCCGTTCTGACGCCCGAGTTCTCGGGCCCACATGCCGGCGCAGTTGACGACGATGTCAGCCTCGATGGTGCCTTGGTCCTCACCTTGCGCCCACGACACGCCGGTGACGCGGCCGGCCTTGGTGTGGACCTTGGTGACCTTCACATTCTCGGCGATGGTGGCGCCGCGCTGGCGCGCGCCCTTGGCCAGCGCCATGGCGATGTTGGCGGGGTCGCACTGGCCGTCGAGCGGCAGGTGCACGGCGCCGACGACGTCGGACACGTTGAGATGCGGGTACATCTCTTTGACCTCGTTGGGGGAAATCTCGCGCACATCGACATCGAAGGCACGGGCGAGAGACGCCTGCCGGTAGATCTCGTGCTTGCGCTCCTCGGTCAGCGCCACGGTGATCGAGCCGACCTGGCGCATGCCGGTGCCGACTTCAGTCTCGGCTTCCAGCTTGACGTAGAGGTCGGCCGAATATTTCGCCAGCCGCGTCATGTTCTGCGAACCGCGCAACTGGCCGATCAGGCCGGCGGCGTGCCATGTCGTGCCCGAGGTCAGCTGCTTGCGCTCCAGAAGCACGATGTCGGTCCAGCCGAGCTTGGCCAGGTGATAGGCGACCGAACAGCCGGAAACGCCGCCGCCGATGATCACCGCGCGGGCCTTGGTGGGAATGGTCTTGGTCATGCGGCCTCGCGGCGATAAGTGGAAGCAAAACGGCGTAGCCGGGCCGCTGCTTCTTGCAGCACGGGCTCCGGCTGGCAGAGGCTGATGCGGATGTGGCCGGCAGCGGCTTCGCCGAAGCTGGAACCCGGCATCACGCCGACCTTCTCCTTGTCGAGGAAGGCGAAGGCGAATTTCTCGTCGTCAGGTTCGACCGCGGATATGTCGAGCATGACGTACATGCCGCCTTCGGAGCCGCGCACGCTGACGTCGTTCATGCCGCGCACGGCATCGAGGAGGACGGTACGGCGCGCCGCGTAGCGCTCGGCGATGTCCTTTACGCCGTAATGGTTCTCCAGCGCCTCGGCGCAAGCGACCGAAATGAAGGCCGGGAGGCCGTAGGTCGTCACCAGATTGAGATTGATGAGCAGTGTGATCATCGCTTCAGGACCGGTCAGCCAGCCCATGCGCCAGCCGGTCATGCCATGGCTCTTGGACATGGAATTGATGACCAGCGTGCGTTCGGCCATGCCGGGCAATGAGCGCGGCGAGATGTGCTCGCCGCCGCCCAGCGTCCAGTAGACCTCGTCCGACAGCAGCCAGAGGTCGTGCTCCCTGCAGATTTCGGCCAGCTGTTCGAGCCGCTCTCGCGAATAGACCGCACCGGTGGGGTTGTTCGGCGTGTTGATCAGGATGGCACGCGTGTTGGGCTTGAGTGCCGCGCGGATCATGTCGGCGTGCGGCTGGAAACCATCCTCGGCCGGCGTCTCGACGACGGTGAAACTGGCACCGGCGGCGCTGAACGTGTTGGGGTAGGTGGCGTAGTAGGGAGCAACGACGATGGCGTGGTCGCCCTGGTCGAGCACGGCCTGCACGGACGCGTAAAGGGCCGCCTGGCCGCCCGGCGTGGCAATCACCTGATCCGGCGTCGTCTCGACGCCGGTGCAGGCGCTGGAGGCTGCCGCCATCGCCTGGCGCAGGCGCGGCAGGCCGGGCAGCGGCGTGTAGTGGTGATTGCTGCCGCGGACCGCGGCGACGCAAGCCTCGATCGTTTGGGAAGGCGTGTCGAAATCATGGTCGCCGACCGACAACATGATGATGTCCTCGCCCGCTTCCTTGCGGGCCCAGGCGGCGGAATGGACTTCCCAGCCATCCTTGCCCGACGGGACAATGCCGGAAATGCGCGACGATGGTCTAGGCATGCAAAACTCCCGAAATTTCGTAACCATCCTGCTGCAGACGATCGTGTAGCGCGGCAATGTGCGGCGGTCCGACTTCGCAGCAGCCGCCGACGATGTCAGCACCTGCCTCCACCCAGCCGATCGCCTGCTCGGCATAGGCGTCCGGGCCGAGGTCGTGGCGGGCATGCAGCACATCGACGGTGCCGCCGTGCTTGAGCGCATCCGTGGAGGTGAAGCCATTGGCATAGGCGCCGACCGGGCCGCCAAGATCGATCAGCTCAGGCAAGGCGGCGGCGATCGCTTCCGGCCGGCAGCAATTGAGCAGCCGCGCCGCTATCGGCAAGCCATCAAGCGCGCTGGCCGCGGCGGTGATTGTTTCGCCGCTGCGCAGCCGCGGCGCGCCGTGATCGGCGAGCGTCCACGACACCCAGATCGGCTTGCCGCTCTCAGCGGCCGCGGTGACGGCCGCGCGCGCCTCATCGGCCGAGGCCATGGTCTCGCAGAGGAAGAGATCGACGCCATCCGCCTGCTCGGCAACGATGCGGCGGTAGATGTCGAGCGTCTCCTGGTAGGAAATGGTCAGCGCCGGTGCGTAGCTGCCGAAAAGCGGCGACAGGCAGCCGGCGATCGCTGTGTCGCCGGCCTCGTCGCGGGCTTGCCTAGCAAGCTCGATGCCACGCTTCTGCAGCGGCTTGAACAGGTCCTCGGCACCCTCGCGCGCCAGGCGTTCGGGTGTCGCCGAATAGGTGTTGATGGTGATGACGCGGGCGCCGGCGCGGATGAATTCGGCGTGCAGGTCGCGCACCAGATCGGGTTCGTCGATCAGCACCCTGGCCGACCACAGCGGCGTCGGCTCGGATTTGCTGCGCCGGACCAGCTCCTGGCCCATGCCGCCGTCTGTGAGGATGACCGCCTTCATGCGCGCAGCCTCTCGTTCCTGGGATCCCAGAGCGGTTCATCCTTCTGCACGACCGCCTTGAAACGGTCGCCGAAGATTTCGACCTCGACCGATGTGCCGGGCTCGGTCAAATCCACGCGCAGCATGCCGAGCGCGATGGACTTGTCGATGCGATGGCCCCAGCCGCCTGACGTGGTCTCGCCGACGATCTGGCCGTTATGCCACAGCGTCGACATGTAGGGTGCGTCGCAATCGCCGGGGTTTTCAACGACCAGCGTGACGAAGCGCTTCTTCACGCCTTGCTGCTTCTCGTTCTGCAGCGCGGCTTTGCCACGGAAGTCGGGCTTTTCCCATTTGACGAAGCGCTCAAGCCCGCCCTGCAGGATGGAATAGTCGGTCGAGAGATCGCCTTTCCAGGTGCGGTAGCCCTTTTCGAGCCGCAGTGAATCCAGCGCATACATGCCGAACGGCTTCAGGCCATGCTGTTGTCCTGCCGCACAAACGGCATCGAAGATGGCGGCTGTGTCGTCGACCCTGGTGTGGATTTCCCAGCCGAGTTCCCCGGCGAAGGAAACACGCACGAGCTTGGCCCAGCGGCCGGCGATCTTCGTTTCCTGATGCGTCAGCCACGGCAGCGTAAGGTCGGCGTCGCAGACTTCGGCGAGGATTTTTCGCGAATTGGGGCCGGCCAGGATTTGAGTGGAGAATTCCTCGGTCCGGTCGATCAGCTTGAATGGCAAGTCCTTGGGCATGCGCGATTTCAACCACTCGAAATCATGCCATTGCGCGACCGCGGCGGTGATCAGCGTCATCACATTCTCGTCGTGGCGCACGACGGACATTTCTGTGACGATGCGGCCCTTGTCGTCGGCGAAGTAGACGAGGCCGATGCGGCCGGGCTTCGGCACCAGTCCGGTGACCTGCAGGCTCAGCCATTCGGCGGCGCCCGGACCTTCGAGGTTGAAGCGTGAGAAGCCCGGCAGGTCGAGGATGCCGGCGGCGTCGCGCACCGCCAGGCATTCCTCGCGCACGCGATGCTGCCAGGGCCCGTCGCGACGGAAGGTCAGCGTGGCTTCCTCGGAGATGTCGTCGCCGTCCTTCGCGTACCAGGTGGCGCGCTCCCAGCCATTATAGGCGTCGAAACGACCGCCGAACGCCTTGATGCGGTCGTGGATCGGCGACAGTTTCCTGTCACGCCCTTCCGGCCAGGCATGGCGCGGGAACTGGATGGCATATTCATTGCCGTAGATTTCCAGGCCCTTGGCGACGCAGTAGTCGGGTGCGGCGGCGAAAGAGGTGAAGCGACGCGGATCGCAGGACCACATGTCCCATTCCGTCTGGCCTTGCGTGACCCATTCGGCCAGCACCTTGCCGGCGCCACCGCCCTGGGCGATGCCGAAGGTGAAGACGCAAGCCTCGAAGGCATTGGGCACGCCGGGCATCGGCCCGATCAGCGGATTGCCGTCCGGTGCATAGGGGATAGGTCCGTTGATAACCTTGGACAGGCCGGCGGTGCCCAGGATCGGCACGCGCGCGACGGCATCGGCCAGATAGTGTTCCAGCCGGTCGAGATCGTCGGGGAAGAGCTGGAAGGAAAAATCCTCCGGCATGGGATCGCCAGGGGTGGCCCAATGCGCGCGGCAATTGCGCTCATAGGGGCCGAGATTCATGCCGGCCTTTTCCTGACGCAGATAATAGGAAGTGTCGACATCGCGCAGCAGCGGCAGCTTCTTGCCCTGTTCCTTCGACCATGCGGCGAGTTCGGGGATTTCCTCGAACAGGATGTATTGGTGGCTCATCACCATCATCGGCACCTCGCGGCCGAACATCCGGCCCACTTCAGCGGCGCGATAGCCGGCGGCATTGACGACGATCTCGCAGCGGATCTCGCCTTGCGGCGTGGCGACCACCCATTCATCCTTCTCGCGGCGCACGCCGGTGACGGGGCAGAAGCGGATGATCTTGGCGCCCATGTCGCGCGAGCCCTTGGCCAACGCTTGGGTCAACTGCGCCGGGTCGATGTCGCCGTCGCTCGGGTCGTAGAGCGCGCCTTCCAGATCGTGCGTCTCGATGAAGGGGTAACGGCGCTTGATCTCGTCGACACCGACCACGTCGATGTCCATGCCCTGGTAGCGGCCCATGCCCTTGGCGCGCTGGAACTCCTGCATGCGCTCTTTCGAATGGGCGAGACGCAGAGAACCGGTGACGTGATAGTTCATGGGATAGTCGACAGCGTCGGCCAGGCCCCGGTAAAGCTCGGTCGAATAGCGCTGCATGTTCATCAGCGACCAGGACGAGGAGAAGGTCGGCACATTGCCGGCGGCATGCCAGGTGGAGCCCGAGGTCAGTTCGTTCTTCTCCAGAAGCACGCAGTCGGTCCAACCCGCCTTGGCGAGATGATAGAGCGAGGAGGTGCCGACAACACCACCTCCGATGATCACCACGCGCGCCGTGCTCGGCAAACCCGCCATGTTTCTTCTCCCAAACTGAACTTAGTATACGGGTGGCGAAACCACCCAGATGATCACTGCGGGCTCGGTGCCTGGATTGCGCCAGCGATAGGGCTTGCCTTCGAAGCGGAAGGAATCGCCTTCGCCGAGCCGGTGCCAGACGCCCGCTATCTCGATTTCGAAAATACCCGAGGCGATATAGCCGGCTTCCTCGGTCGGCCGCAGTTGCTCGGTCTTCATCTCCGCGCCTGCCGCGAAGATCGAGCGCACCATCTCGAAGCTGCCACCGAGATCGGGCGATAGGAGTTCTTCCACCAGGCCGGTCTCGCTGGTGCCAAGCGTGCGGCGCCGGCCGGCGCGCACCACCACGCCGCGTTCGCTCTCGACAGGCACGTCGTGGCTGAAGAACAGGCTGATCGGCACGCCGAACAGCTCAGCGAAGGCCCTGAGATCGCTCAGCGACGGCGTCGACAGGCCGCGCTCGACCTGGCTGACCCAGCCGACCGAGCGGCCAAGTTTCAGCGCGATCTCCGCCAGGGTCAGCCCGCGCGCGCGACGCAGCGCCCTGATATCGCCGGCCAGAACGCGTTCGTCGGGTCCCTGCAATGTTCGTGCGGTGGTGGAGGGCAAAACGCTCTCTTCGTGAAAATTTCATTCAGAATTTCATGAGAAATCAAGCTTATGAAAAAATCAAGTGGATTTTCACCAATGCTCAAGATTTGCTTGCAGGATTTTGGCGGTTCATGCAAAGGCTCCGCCGCGAGCGGCGAGTGGGGACGTCCGATCGACAAAAAGGCTAAGGGACGGCCCATGCTGGAAAAGAAGGCTCGAATCGCGGGTGATGCCGAGATCGTCGACGAGGCGATCATGTCGCGCCGTTCTGTGCGCGCATTCCTGCCCGACATGATCGACGACGACACCATCCGGGACATTCTGGCGGTCGCGGCGCGCGCGCCGTCCGGCACCAACATGCAGCCGTGGCGGGTCTACGTCACCAAGGGCGAGACCAAGCAACAGATCTCCGATGCCATCCTGAATTCCGGTATCCGAGCCGAAAAGGCCGACTGGGACGAGTATCGCTACTATCCCACCCAGTTCTTCGAGCCGTATCTTACCCGCCGCCGTGCGAACGGTTTCGGCCTCTACGGTGCGCTCGGGATCGGCCGCCGGGAGGTGGACAAGATGCGCGCCCAGCATGACCGCAACTTCGTTTTCTTCGACGCTCCGGTCGGCATGATCTTCACCATCGATCGCCGGCTCAACCAGGGCTCGTGGATCGACTACGGCATGTTCCTGCAGAACATCATGGTCGCGGCGCGGGGCAGGGGCCTGCACACGTGCCCGCAAGCCGCATTCGCGCCCTATCACAGGCAGATCCGCCCGGTGCTCAACATTCCCGACGAGGAGATCGTCGTCTGCGGCATGGCGCTTGGCCATGAAGACACGTCCAAGCCCGAAAACGCCTTTCGTACCGACCGTGTGCCGCTGGAAGAGTGGGTGACGTTCAGCGAGTAGCCGCGCCAGCGGTTGACTTTTCTCTTATGCATGTCGTTGTCCCAAAACCGCTGCACACTTTTGGGCGACATGCATTATTCCGTGTTCATCTGCATGCCGTGGCCGCTGACATGGGCGCCGTCCTGCGGCGTCAGCTTGAGGTAGGCGAGCAGAGCGCAGAGCGTGATGACGCCTTCGATCGCGAACAGGATCCGGAAATCATTGGTCACCGCAGGGCCGCCGCCGGCCAGGAACGACAGCATCGCCGCCGAAAGGCCGACGCTGATGGCCACCGCCAGCTGCCAGAGGATGTAATAGAGGGCGCTGAAGCGGGCAAGCTGTTCGGGGGCGATGTCGGAATAGGCGAGGTTTCCGGTCGAGGCCCATTGGATGGAGCGGAAGACGCCGAAAACAAAGATGTAGCCAAGCACGATCCAGACCGGCGTCGTGGCCTGCATCAAGGCGAAGCCCGCGACCATCGCTGCCACAACAGGCGTGTTGAAGACCAGTACGCGGCGAAACCCGAACCTGTTGAGAACGCGTGGCATGAAGAAACGCATGACCACCGAGCCGAGCGCGGCAACGAAGGTCAGCGATCCCGCCTGCACCGCGCTCATGCCGAAGCCGAGCTGGAACATCAGCGGCAGCAGGAAGGCGACGGAACTGAGCCCGATCGTGTCTAGCCCGCCGCCGGTGAGGAAGGAGATGCGGAAGGTGCGGATGCGCAGCAGCTTGAGGTCCAGCAGGGGATTGGCCACGCGCAGGCAGTAAAGCGAGGCAATCGACAGGATGACGACCGCCAGCGCCAGTTCACCGGCAATCATGCCGCCGGCGGCATCCTTGGCGGCAAGCGAGTCCATGCCGAAGACAAGCAGGATCATGCCGCTGCCGACCAGCAGGAAGCCTGGAAAATCGAAGCGCGTGCGCACCGGCTTGGTCACTGTCGGGAACAGCGAGGCGGCAAGGATTGCCGCCGCCAGCGCGAACGGCACATTGATGAAGAAGATCCAGCGCCAGGAAATGTAGGTGGTCAGCGCGCCGCCGACGAGCGGCCCGACCAGCGGACCGGTCTGGCTGGCCACGGAGATATACATGTTGATCTTCAGCGTCCGGTTGCGCGGAAAGCTCGACAGGATGACGACCTGGCCGAGCGTGCCCATCAGTGCGCCGCCAAATCCCTGCAGCGCGCGAGCGCCGACCAGCGTCCAGATGTCGTTCGACAGGCCGCAGAGCGCCGAGGAGGTGGCGAACACCAGCAAGGCAAAGCAGTAGACATTGCGCAGGCCGAAACGGTCGGCCGCCCAGCCGCCGAGCGGCATCGAGATGATCAGGCTGGCGACATAGACGGTGATCAAGAGGCCGAGCTGGCTGGGCGGTCGAGCCAGGCTTTCGCCGATGCCGGGCAGCGCCGTCACCACGACATTCTGGTCGAGGCTGGTCATGAACACGCCGCAGGCGACCGTCAGCGGCAGCAGAAGCAAGGCTCTGGCCGACACCTCGGCGCGATCCGTGGCGCCGGCGGATATTTCTGCGGTCATGGGGATGTTCGAACCAAACGAATGCGCCGACTCTTAAGACGGGATTTTTCTACCCCTTGGACCGTTTGGGCGGCCACGTGACTCCATCATGGGCGCCCGCGGCAGGATTCTCTAGCGACAGAACCGGCCGGCATTGAGGCCAGAAGCAACGGGGAGGCCAGAAGCAACGGGGAGGCCAGAAGCAACGGGGAGGCCAGAAGCAACGGGCGAGCGACCATACGTCGCCACCGGCTATTGTACTTCGTAGCCGACCTCCTCGCTGGCATGGCAAAGCGCCTTCCAGAAAGAACGCGCGAAGGAGCGGAAGACATAGATGTCGAACTGGTCGGCACCGGTGCGCTGGATCTGGGCGAAGACGTCGTGATGGGTGGTCGAGCGGCCCGCGCCGATGGGGAAGGCCGGCAGCGCGAAGTCGATGGCGAAGAATTTCGCCAGCACCCACTCCGCTTTCGGTCCGGCGATGCGGATGGCGGTGCGGCCATGCGACAGGTCCGTCACCGTGCCGATGGCCGGCGTCACCGCCTTGGCAAAGGAAGCGACCAACCCTTCGGCTTCGTCGGCCACGGTGAATTTTCCCGGTGCGAAGCCGAACACAGATTTCGTGCCCTCGCTCAGGCCACCGCCGGCGCCATCGGGCAGCGCAAGCCCGGTGACGGCGCGGATGGCCGCGATCAACTTCTTCTCCTCCCCAGGCCAGGCGGCGAGCTGCACGATCGAACCCGGCCGCGTTTCGGTCAGGAGGATCTCGACGCCGTGTTCGAAATTACCATGCGAGCCGACATGGAATTCCGGCTCGAGGGGGGATTGGCGCTCAACCATGCATGCGGGTCCCTTCCGGATCGTAGAAATGGTTGGAGACGATCTCGACCGGCCCGAAGCGGTTGCGCAAGGGATCGGAGACATGGGCACGCGTGCCGTGCCGCGCCTTGCCGCCCTCGACCAGCGCCAGTGCGATATGCTTGCCGAGCGCCGGCGAATAGCAGCAGGCGGTGATGTGGCCGATCGAGCCGTGTGGATTGGCCTCGTCCAACGTCTCGACAATGTGCGCGCCGCCATTGAGCGGCCGGTTGTCGAGCGCGATCAGGCCGACCAGTTCCAGGCGGTCGGACGCGATCAGGCCTTCGCGGTCCATCATGGCCGAGCCGATGAACGGCTTCTTCTTCGACAGCATCCAGTCGAGATGCAGGTCGCGCGCCGTGGTGCGACCGTCGATCTCGGCGCCGGTGACATGGCCTTTCTCGATGCGCATCGTGCCCAGCGCCTCGAGCCCGTAGGTGACCAGCCCGAACGGCTTGCCGGCGTCGATCAGCGCTTGCCAGACATGCGTGCCATGGCCGGCACCACAATAGACCTCGAAGGCCATCTCGCCGGAGAAAGACAGTCGACAAATCATCACCGGAACGCCTGCTATCTCGCCGCGCACGATACCCATGAAGGGCAGGGTCGCATTGTCGACGGCGGTGCCGGTGACACAGGAGGCCAGGATCTGCCTGGCCTTCGGTCCGCCGATCGCGGCACCCGCCCATTCGTCGGTCACCGAAGTGACATGGACTTTCAGCTCCGGCCAGATCACGTCGAGGAAATATTCCAGATGCTGCATCACCTTGCCGGCATTGGCCGTCGTGGTGGTCATCAGGAAATCCTGTTCGCCGAGCCGCCAGGTGGTGCCGTCGTCGAAGGCAAAGCCGTCCTCGCGCAGCATCAGCCCGTAGCGCGCCTTGCCAACGGCGAGCGTCGAAAACATGTTGGTGTACACGCGGTCGAGGAAGGCGGCGGCGTCGGGGCCCTGCACGGCGATCTTGCCTAGTGTCGAGACATCGACGATGCCGGCGCTTTCGCGCGTCGCTCTGGCCTCGCGCACATAGGCCTGCTCGACCGTTTCGCCTGAAAGCCCGTAAATCATCGGCCGGTACCAGAGGCCGGCGGAGTACATGGTCGCGCCATTGTCGAGGTGCCAGTCATGCATCGGCGTCAGCCGCTCAGGCTTCAGGTCGCCGAAGCGCTCGGCCGCGAGCGAGCCGATCGACACCGGCGCGAAGGGCGGCCGGAAGCGTGTCGTGCCGACTTCCGGGATCGGCTTGCCCAGCGCCTCGGCCATGATGGCAAGGCCGGGAATGTTGGAGCTCTTGCCCTGGTCGGTCGCCATGCCAAGCGTGGTGTAGCGCTTCAGGTGCTCGACCGAGACGAAGCCTTCGCGGTGGGCCAGCCGTACATCCTCAGCCGTCACGTCATGCTGGAAGTCGACGAAGCTCTTGCCCTTGGCCCTGATCTCGAAGACGGGCGCCGGATCGGGGTCGCCGCCCACAGCTTCCACAGTCGGCAATGCCGCGGGCGTGCCTGTTCCACCCGCGGCGGCAAGACCGGCGGCGCGGCCTTCGGCGATCGCCTCGGCCGTCGAAAAACTGCCGGTGAAAGCGCCGGCCCCGATCCATTTCTGTGTCGGCGTCGGTGGCAGGAAAGCCTGCCGGGCGGCATTCCATTCCGCTTTGGCGCCGGCCTGGCTGGCCAGATGGATGGTCGGCGACCAGCCGCCCGACATCAGCAGGCAGTCGGCGTGGATGCTTCGCTCATCACCGGTGAGCGCCCCGGTGACCATGTCGAAACGCTGAACCTTGAAGCCGGAAAGCGCCTTGCCGCCCTCGGTGGCGACGACGGCGTGGCCGGCAAAGATCTCGGCTTCGGCCTCGGTGGCCAGCTTGCGCATCTCGGCCGAAAGCTCGGACCGGACGTCGACGATGGCGACGATTGCCGAACCCGCCTTCTTCAGGGCGATGGCCGCGCGATAGGCGCTGTCATTGTTGGTGAACAGGGCGATTCTCTCGCCTGGCAGCACGCCGAACTCGTTGGCGTAGCGCTCGGCGGCATGGGCAAGCATCACGCCCGGCCTGTCGTTACCCGGGAAGACCAGCGGCCGTTCGAAAGCACCGGTTGCCAGCACCACGGATTTGGCACGGATTGCCCAATAACGATGGCGCGGCTCGCCCTTGGCGGGCTGTTCCTTGTGGTCGCTCACCCGCTCGAGCGCGGCCAGCGTGTTGTTGTCGTAGTAGCCCCAGACCGTGGTGCGCGGCAAAAGCCGGACATTGTCGCGGCCTTCGAGCTGAGTGACGGTGCGGCGGGCCCAATCGGCGGCCGGCGCGCCATCGATGGTTTCCTCGGACCAGTTGGTCGAGCCGCCGAAACGCGGCTCGAGATCGGCCAGCATGACGCGTGCCCCCTGATCGGCGGCGGCCTTGGCGGCCATCAGGCCGGCGGGGCCGGAACCGACCACCAGCACGTCGCAAAAGGCGTTCATGCGCTCATAGCGGGCCGGATCCTTCGCTGATCCGGCGCTGCCGAGACCGGCGGCGCGGCGGATGAAATGCTCGCAGAACATCCAGAAACGCGTACCCTTGAGCGGACCGATCACCGGTCCCATGAAGGTCTTGTAGTAGAAGCCGGCGGACAGGATCTTGCCGCCGAGCTGGTTGACGGCATTGACGTCCCAGGCCAGCGACGGGAAGCGGTTCTGGCTGATCGCCACAAGCCCGTCGTGGATCTCGACCATGGTCGCCGGGATGTTGGGTTCGCGCACCTCGCCCTTCAGCACCGTCACCAGCGCGTTGGGTTCCTCCACACCAGCAGTCAGCAGGCCGCGCGGGCGGTGGTACTTGAACGAGCGCCCGAAAAGCGTGATGCCCTTGGCCAGCAGCGCGGACGCCAGCGTGTCGCCGGCATGGCCGGTGTAGGCGACGCCGTCGAAGGTGAAACGGATCGTCTTCATCCGGTCGACGCGGCCGCCAGTGTCGGTGCGGCGCGGGCTCATGCCTTGTCCTCCGCCTTGCGGCGCGCGGTCGAGACATGGTCGCCGCGCACGAAGGCAACGCTCGAAATCTCATGCGTCAGCGTGTTGCGCACGACCCTGAGATGCGCGCGGCAGCCGCCGGAATGCTGCCAGATCTCATTGTGGTCGCCGGCCGGGTTCAGCCGGTCATAGACATAGGCGTTCCATGCCTCGAAGTTCTGCGAGGCGGGGTCGGGGCGCTCGCGGTTGCCGTCACCTTGATAGGTGAACTCGATGACGTCGCGCGGGCCGCAATAGGGGCAAGTGATGAGCACAGGATGTTTCCTAATGGAGCCGCGGGTTCGCACCCTGGCCCTTGTCGTCGATGACGAGGCCGCGGTGGAAGCGGTCGAGGGTGAACGGCGCGTTGAAATCGTGCGGCTCATCCTTGGCGATGGTCCAGGCGAAGGTCCACCCGGAAGCCGGCGTCGCCTTGAAGCCGCCATAGCACCAGCCGCAGTTGAGATACATGCCGGGCAGGGGGCCCGTGGTGATGATCGGCGAGCCATCCATCGACATGTCGCATACGCCACCCCAGGAGCGCAGCATGCGTACACGCGCGAGGCCCGGGAACAGCGCCAGCATCTCGCTCATCACCTCGTCGACGATGGGCAGGTTGCCGCGCTGGGCGTAGCTGTTGTAGCCGTCGATATCGCCGCCATAGACCAGGCCGCCCTTGTCGGACTGCGACATGTAGAAATGACCCATGCCGAAGGTCACGACCGTGTCGATGAAGGGCTTCAGCGATTCCGTCACGAAGGCCTGCAGCACATGGCTTTCGATCGGCATCGTCTCGATGCCGGCCAACCGCATGACGCGCCCGGTGCTGCCGGCTACCGCGACCGCCACCTTTTTGGCCCTGATATCGCCGCGCGACGTGGTGACGCCGGTGATGCGGTCGCCATCGCGCAGGAAGCCGGTGACCTCGCAATTCTCGATGATGTCGACGCCGCGCCGGTCGGCGCCGCGCGCATAGCCCCAGGCCACCGCGTCGTGACGGGCGGTGCCGGCGCGTCGCTGCATCAAGCCACCGACCACCGGAAATCGTGCATCGCTGGAAATGTCGAGTGCCGGGATCAGGCGCTTGATTTCGGCAGGCGTCATCAGTTCGGCGTCGACGCCGAGATGTCGCATGGCGTTGCCGCGCCTTGCATAGTCGTCGAACTGGGCAGGGGTGTGCGCCAGGTTCAGGCAACCGCGCTGCGAGAACATGACGTTGTAGTTGAGCTCGTGCGACAAGCCCTCCCACAGCTTCATCGAATGTTCGTAGAAGCGGGTGTTGGCGGGCAGCAGGTAGTTCGAGCGCACGGCCGTCGTGTTGCGGCCGACATTGCCGGAGCCGAGCCAACCCTTCTCGAGTACGGCGACATTGGTGATGCCGTGTTCCTTGGCCAGATAGTAGGCGGTCGCGAGCCCATGGCCGCCGCCACCGATGATGATGACATCATAGGAAGCCTTCGGGTCGGGCTTGCGCCAGGCCGGCTTCCAGTCCTTGTTTCCCTTGAGCGCGTTCGCGAGCAGCGAAAAGGCCGAGTACTCTGCCATCATTGTCATCCGGTTCGGGCGATGCGGCAGACTATAGAGCAGGCTGTATCCGCAAAGCCAATATTGCGCCATTGCCTTTCGACTGGCCGACGCTCGGATCGCGATCCGAACGCGATCGGATGCGACGGCTTGCCCCAAGATATGGCCGTCTTTATCAAGGACAGGCTTTTGAATGCCTTTGCCGCCCATGAGTTGCCAATACGTCATGCTTTTGAGATTGCTCCGCCTCATTCTGATCCTCGCGCTGGTTATTTCGGCGCCGCCTTCGTTCGAGGCCATGGCTCAGGCGCTTGGTCAAGGCTCCGCCGGATTGATCACCGATCAGCAGAAGGTCATCCAGGGCCTGACGGCCAAGACCGACGATCTCGAGAAGAAAATACAGCAGGACAGTGACGACGATTCCTCGCTCGTGGATATCCGCCTGCAACTGGAGGATTTGTCGCGCGCGGCATTAACCAGTGCGCTGGCGTTCCGTCCGCGACTGACCGATATCAACAATCGCATCGAGGTGCTGGGCCCGCCGCCGGCCGCCGGCCAGCCGCAGGAACCCGACATCGTGACCGGCGAGCGCCAGGCACTGGAGTCGGAAAAGGCCGAGATCAACGCGGTTGTCGCCAGCGCGCAGAACCTGTCGATCCGTATCAGCGGGCTGATCGACAAGATCGGCAATATGCGCAGCGAGCTGTTCCGCAACCTTTTGACCAAGCGCTACGTCCTGTCGGACGCACTGAGCCCACAGGTGTTTTCCGACGCGCAGGACGAATACGCCAATTTCTACAAGGCGGTGTCGTCCTGGCTGAGCTTCGCTTTCAAGTTCAAGTTCCAGGCCATTCTGGCGGCAACCTTCGTGGCGCTCGGGCTGGCGCTGGTGCTGCTGGTCGGCGGCAGGCGCCTGTTCGGGCGCGTGTTCGAGGCAGACCCTTCCAACGAAGACCCGTCCTATCTCAGCCGCTTGTCGGTGGCCTTCTGGTCTACCTTGCTGCCGACGCTGGCGGTCGGCGCCTTTCTCGGCTCGACCATCTTCTTCTTCAATTATTACAATGTGTTGCGTGGCGACATTGGCCTCTTCCTCAATGCACTGGCGACCGCCATCGGGGTGGTGTTCTGCGTCAACCGGCTGACCAACGCGGCACTGTCTCCGCGGCTGCCGAACTGGCGTCTCATCCCGGTCGAAACCGGGCCGGCGCGCTGGCTGGTGCGCCTGGCGACCGCCATGGCCGTGGTCATCAGCGCCAACACATTCCTGTCTATTATCAACGACAAGATGGGATCGCCGCTGTCGCTGACCATCGCGCGCAGTTTCGTCGCCACCATTGTCGTCGGCATCATCCTGATCCTCATGGCGATGCTGCGGCCGTTCAAGGCACGTGACGGAAGCTGGCGACCGTGGCCCGCATGGCTGCGCTACCTGGCACTGGCGCTTGGCCTGTTCACCATTACCGCCGCCTTGCTCGGCTTCATCGGCCTTGCGCTGTTCGTCTCGCTGCAGGTCGTGGTCACCGGCACGGCGCTGATCACCGCCTATATCGGCTTCCTCTCGGCGCAGGCGATCGGCGAGGAGGGGGCGTTCGCCAACACGACTGTCGGGCGCTGGCTGTCGACCAATTCCAGCTACGAGGACACTGCACTCGACCAGCTCGGCCTTGTCGTCAGTGTAGCCATCAATTTGTTGATCGTGCTGGTTTTCCTGCCGCTGATCCTGCTGATGTGGGGCTTCCAGCCCGGCGACATCCAGGCTTGGAGCTACAAGCTGGCGACTGGGATCAATATCGGGTCGGTGACGATTTCGGTCACCGGCATTCTTTCGGGCATCGTCGTGTTCGTCATCGGCTATTTCCTGACGCGCTGGTTCCAGGGCTGGCTCGACGGTTCCGTCATGGCGCGCGGCAAGGTCGATACCGGGGTGCGAAACTCGATCCGGCTGGCGGTCGGCTATGCCGGTGTCGCGCTGGCGGCGCTCGTTGGCATCTCGGCCGCCGGCATCGACCTCTCCAGCCTGGCACTGGTTGCCGGCGCGCTCTCCCTCGGTATCGGTTTTGGCTTGCAGAATGTGGTGTCGAATTTCGTCTCCGGCCTGATCCTTCTGGCCGAGCGGCCGTTCAAGGTCGGCGACTGGATCGTCGCCGGCGACGTCAGCGGCACGGTCAGGAAGATCAGCGTGCGCGCCACCGAGATCGAGACTTTCCAGCGGCAGTCGGTGATCCTGCCCAACTCAAACCTGATTAACAACGCCGTCGGCAACTGGACGCACCGCAACAAGCTCGGCCGTGTCGAGATCAAGGTCGGCGTCGCCTATGGCAGCGACGTCAGGCAGGTGCATGCCATCCTGCTGGAAATCGCGCGCAGCCATCCGCTGGTGCTGAAGAACCCCGAGCCCTTCGTGCTGTTTTCCAATTTCGGCGCCGCCGCGCTGGAATTCGAGATCCGCGTGTTCCTGGCCGATATTATGAACGGCAGCGCGGTGCAAAACGACATCCGCTTCACCGTTCTCGAAAAATTCGACGACCAGCATATCGAGATACCGTCGACGCCCCGCGCTGTCGTCGAGCCCAAGCATGTCACGGCCTGGCCTACCGACGACGACAAGATCGAGGCCGACTTTGCCGAACAGGAGCTGGCCAAGGCAGAAGCCGCGGCTGAAGCGAAAAAGCTGGCCAAATCAGGGCGCAAGCTGCGCAAGCCCGATCCCGACTAGCGCATTTCACCGTTTCCCGGAAACGCGGCCAACCGCTCTAACTCTTTGTTTTAACGCAACTCCGACGGAAAACCGTTCACACTTTTCCTGGACTTGCTCGAGGCCTGCTCACGGTTGGGACCAGCGCCGACAGTGCCGTGCGCAGATCGGTCTTGCCGCGCCTGATCTCACCGACGCCGTGTTCCACATCTATGCGGCCGGCATTGTGGGCGTCGAACATCGCGGCGACCAGTTCGGCGTAGCTCGTACCGATGCCGCCGCCGACGAGGGCGGGAATCCAGTCCTGTCTCGGCAATTCGCGAGCGACAATCTCGCCGCCGGCAATCTCACCAAGTGTCCGCGCCACATCGCTTGCGCTGTAACGATCAGGCCCTTCGGCATGGACCACACGCAACGTTTCGCCGCCCGGCGAAAGAAGCAGATCGGCCGCCATCAGGCCGACATCGCCGGCCGAGACGGTCGGGAAGGATTTGGACAGGGGATGATGCAGGCTCGGCAGCACGCCAGTCTCGATTGCCCTGCCAACCAGGCGGCTCCAGTTCTGCATGTGCTCGGCCGAGCGCAGCACCGTCAGCGCCGCCGGCATCTTTTTCAACCGCGATTCCAGATGATGGAAGGTCAGCGTGATGCCGGTGCCGGCGGCAAGCTGGGCCCCATAATCCGAGATCGCCAGGATGCTTTCCGGCCTGGTCTGATCGAGTGCATCCATGATGGACCGGATGGTGGATTCCATCTCGGCTGCCGCACTGTCGGCGCGGACGCCAGTTGGGCAGATGACTTGCACCGCTGTCGCGCCCCTTGTTGCCCGGGCCAAAGCCGGCGCATCGCGCAGATCGGCGATTTCTGCGTCGCAACCGAGCCCGCGGAATTCGTCGGCATGCGACGGGTTTCGCACCACGGTCCTTACCGGAACGCCATGTCGACGAAGTGCGCCAACCGTCGCCCGTCCGATCTTCCCGGCAGCGCCCAACACAACAAACATGCCCGTATCCTTCATTCTGGCCAATGGGATGTCAGGAATGCCGGATTGGTGGGCCGAGGTCGCCCAGATATGGACGGCGGAAGACAAAAACGGATGATTGGACTCGAAGCCGCAGACGGCGAAAATGCCGGATCGCCTGCTATCGGCGCATACGGATCAGTGCGCCAGGCGTGGCGCCGAGGATGCGCTTCATGCTTTGAGCCATGTGGCTCTGATGCGCGAACCCTGCTTCCAGCGCGATCTGGCTGAGCGGCATTTTTCCCTGGTGCAGCAACGCCTTGGCGCGCTCAACCCGCCGATGGATAACATATTGATGAGGCGGCATGCCGAACGTACGGCGAAACAGCACTTTCAGATGCGAGACGCTGATGGCAGCCACCTGCGCCAGCTCGTCCAGTGAAAGGTCCTGAGCGAGGTTGGCTTCGATGAAATCGGCCAGCCTGCGCTTCTGGCGGAAGGAAAGCGTTTGCCTGGCTGGAACGTCCGACTTCGACGCAGCACCCTGGATGATCTGTATCGCCAATGCCTTGGCCAGGCTTTCGAAATACAGCCGGTCGGATGGCACGTCCGGGCTGAGACCAGTCGCCAGCGCATGGGCGATATGTTCGATCCTCGGATCGCGACGTTGGAACTGGGGATGGACGACGATCCTGTCCGGATCGATCTCGAGATCCTCGGCCGCGCGCCGAACCAGCGCCGGGCTGACCCACAGCCGCAGGATGGTGCAATCTGCGTCGTCTTTCCAGTCGCCGTCGAGCCCTGCGGGTACAATATCGATGTCGCCGTCCGACTGGACCCGCCGGTGATGTTTTCCATCGCAGTGGCACGACGCATTGACCGGCGCCCCGACGTGGATTCCAAGCCGATGGTTGATGGATGCAGGCACATAATGGGTCAGTCCAGCGGCAATCCTTCGCGTCTCAACTCCAACGCCGATCGTTTCCAGCCAATTGCGGTGCATTGTCTCGGTACCGGGCATTGTCTTTCTTCGCGGTTGCCGCCTTCGGCATCATATTGTGCCGGTCGGGTAAATTAACAGGGCCCAGGCGTGTGCCGGGCAACCGGCATTGGAGAATGCCAAAACCAATTGCGGCATGAATACGGCATTCAGTTGCGGTTCAGCTTCCATCTCATATAAGCTTGCAAGCAAAGGGCGAAAATGCCTTGCGAAATGCAACAGAGGCGGTGGGAACACCGATATTGCACCATGTGGAAGTCTCTCGTCGCTGCCGTCGCCTTGCTCGCCGTGAGCGGCTCGGCTCATGCCGCCAGCGCGGTCAACAAGGACGCCGAGACCCGTACGCTGGTCGTGACGGAGGGCGGCAGCAAGACCGACCTTGCTCTGGCCGGCGGTGAAACCGTTGAATTCTGCCAGAACGGCTGCTTCGTCACCTTGCCGAACGGTGACCTCGAAGCCCTGACCGGTTCGGAAACCGTCGAAATTTCCGGCGGCGTCGCGCGCATCAAGTAATTCTGGCGGTATCATTGGAAAGGCCGGGTATTTGCCCGGCCTTTTATCGTTTCCAGTAGCCGTTGTTTAACAATGATGCCGGAAATACCGGTGCGGCAGCCGCCTGCAACCAGGCGTTTTAACGTTCGCTACGTCATCCCCCGCTATACCAGCATCAAGACGCCGAAAAGCGGCGCGCAACGGGATTCCGGTTTTCCGGATCATACGCTGGCAAGGCAGGACGGGCATGGATGCGCGGTCGGACAGGAACGCAATACCGCTTGCGGTCGATCTCGACGGCACGCTGATCGCGACCGACCTGTTGTGGGAAGGCCTGTTCCTCCTCCTCAAGAAGAATCCTCTCTATGTTTTCCTGGTGCCTTTCTGGGCGGCCGGCGGGCCGGCGCGGCTGAAGCAGGCGATCGCGCGGCGCATCGACATCGATCCCGCGTCGCTGCCCTATCGCGCGCCGCTGCTCGACCGGCTTCGCACTGAACATGCCGAGGGACGCAAGATCGTGCTGGCGACCGGCACGCCGCGCAAGTTCGCCGACGCCATATCGGCCCATCTCGGCATTTTCGACCGTGTGCTGGCGACCGATGGTTTCGACAATCTTACCTCGGGCAAGAAGCGCGCCTCGCTGGTCGCGGCCTACGGCGATGGCGGCTTCGACTATGCCGGCAACAGCCGCCACGATCTCCAGGTCTTCGATGCCGCGCGCAATGCAATCGTCGTCGCGCCCGACCGCCACGCCGCACGCTGGCAGGCGGCGAATGGCGCCGAAACCATGCCGGCGCCCAAGCCGACCTTGCGGACCATCATCAAGATGTTGCGCGTGCATCAGTGGCTGAAGAACTCACTGATCGCCGTGCCGATGGTGCTGTCGCACGAGTATTTCAACACCAACATGATCTGGCAATGCGTACTGGCCTTCATCTCGTTCAGCGCGGTGGCCTCGGCTATCTATATCCTCAACGATTTCTTCGACCTCGCGCTCGACCGCAAACACGCCACCAAGCGCAACAGGCCGTTCGCCAGCGGCGCGCTGTCGATCCCGTTCGGCCTTGGCGCGATCGCGGTGCTGCTGACGGTCGGCGTCGGCACCGGGCTGTTCCTGGCGCCTGAATTCCTGGCCGTCCTCGGCGGCTACATGGTCGTCACCACGGCTTATTCGCTGTCGTTCAAGCGCATGCTGCTGGTCGACGTGCTGACGCTTGCCGGCCTCTACACCATCCGCGTGCTCGCCGGTGCCGCCGCGACCGGTGTCGACGTCTCTTTCTGGCTGCTCGCCTTCTCGATCTTCTTCTTCCTGTCGCTGGCGCTGGTGAAGCGCTTTGTCGAACTGCGCACCACCGCCATTCCGCCTGGTGAGCGCATCGCCGGTCGTGGCTATCGCACCGAAGACCAGGAGATCGTCGCCCAGGCCGGCATGGCATCGGCCTTTTCTTCGGCGCTGGTGCTGGCGCTCTACATGGACAGTGTCGCGGTGCGCGAGCTCTACCCGCATCCATGGCTGATCTGGCCGCTGCCGCCGATCGTGCTTTACCTCACCATGCGCGTCTGGATCCTGGCGCGCCGTGACGAAATGCATGACGACCCGGTCGTCTTCATCATCCGTGACTGGCGCAGCCAGATCGTGGTGCTGATCGGCGCGGTGCTGCTGGTCATCGGGGGCTGGTAGGCATGGTTGACCGCTTCCGGAGCTTTGGCCTTGCCACGCCGCCCGCGCCGCATGCCATCCACGCCGATGACGCCATCGCGCTGTTGAAGGGCGGCCAGGCGAAGGAAGCATCGCTGCTGGCCTATGGCAATGGGCGTTCCTACGGCGATTCCTGCCAGAACCACGCCGGCGCGGTCGTCGACATGCGGACGCTGAACCGCATCCGCGCCTTCAATGCCGAAACCGGTGTGCTCGAAGCGGATGCCGGCGTGCTGCTGGCGGATATCATCGCACACGCTGCGCCCTACGGCTTCTTTCCGGCTGTCGTTCCGGGTACGCAATTCGTGACGCTCGGCGGCGCCATCGCCAATGATGTGCACGGTAAGAACCATCATCGGCGCGGTACCTTCGGCTGCCATGTCGAAAGCTTCACGTTGCTGCGGTCCGATGGAAAGCCCCATCGCTGCTCGGCATCAGACAATCCGCGCCTGTTCCGGGCGACCATCGGCGGCATGGGGCTGACTGGCCTCATCCTGTCCGCCTCGATCCGGTTGATGCGGGTGCATTCACTCGACATCGTCGAAAAGACGACACCGTTTCGCGACCTCGCCGAGTTCTTTGACCTCGCCGAAGCGGCGGACCAGGCCAATGAATATGCCGTCGCCTGGATCGATCAACTTGCCGGTGGCCGCAACAGCGGGCGTGGCCTGCTGTTTACCGGCAACCACGCCGAACACGGCTCGCATGCGGCCTCGCGCGCCGGCGGCAACCTGGCGATACCGTTTCAGCCGCCCTTCAATGTGCTCAGCCGGCCGTTCCTGACCGCTTTCAACGCCGCCTACCGATGGAAGAAGGGCCGGGCGACCGTGCCGCGCCAGACCGGCTACCACGGTTTTTTCTTTCCGCTCGACGGTGTACGTGACTGGAACCGGCTTTATGGCCCCAGGGGGCTGTTCCAACATCAGAGCGTGGTGCCGGAAGAGGCTGCGCGCATCGTTGTGCCAGAGCTGCTGACAGCGGCCCGACAGGCCGGGCAAGGCTCCTTCCTCACAGTACTGAAGCGTTTCGGCGAGGTCCGCTCGCCCGCGCTGCTGTCGTTCCCGCGACCGGGCTACACGCTGACGCTGGATTTCCCCAACAAGGGGGCGGCGACGCTTGCCCTGCTTGGCGAGCTCGACCGCATCGCGATCGCGGCTGGTGGAGCTGTCAACCCTTACAAGGATGCGCGCATGAGTGCTGCAACCTTCGCTGCCTCCTTCGCCGACTGGCCGAGGCTGGAAGCGTTGCGCGACCCTGCCTTCATGTCGGATTTCTGGGCGCGCACGGCCGGCAGCATCGATCTGCGGCGGCGTGGGGTCGAGGCCGCTGAGTAGATAAAATTGGAATGAATCGTGGTTATTGGATGATTAATCGCAGGATTTACTCAAAACATTCTTGTGAGTTCACGATATCTTTTCAGGTTTGTATTAGTCGATGACATGGGGTGGCGAGCTGGCATGAAATATATCGTCTTCATTCTCTTTACGGTCATGACCAATGCCGCCGCGCAGCTCATGCTGAAGCAAGGCATGATGTCGCTTGGGCCGATCTCGTTCGAAGGCGTCAATCCGCTCCTCAAATTGCTGCAGACCGTCTTCAGCCCCTGGGTGTTTCTTGGGCTCTGCACTTTCGTGATTTCCATGGCTTCGCATCTCTACGTGCTGTCCAAGGTCGAGCTTTCCTTTGCCTATCCGTTCCTCAGCCTCGCTTATGTCGCTGTCGCCATCTTCGCCTACTTCGTCTTTCGCGAAGACCTCAATGGCTGGCGCATTGCCGGCATCGCCTTCATCTGCGTCGGCACCGTGCTGATCGCGCAAAGTGGGCGAGGACATGAAGACCAGACCGCTTCCATCACGCCCGACAAGATCCCTGCAAACGAGACCGTTCGATGAGACATGTGATTTTCGGCGGTGACGGCTTCGTCGGCCGCCACCTTGCCCCGAAGCTTGTGGCCGATGGCGAAGAGGTTGTCGTCGCCGACATCGTCAAAAGCGATCTGGCGCACTACCGCAATGTCCGGTTCGTCCAGTGCGATGTCACCGATCCGGCCTCGGTCGCCGCTGTCGAGCTCAAGGCCGACGACATGGTCTACAATCTGTCGGCCAAGATGCTGTCGCCGATCCAGGTGCGGGCCAAGCGGCACGACTTCTTCTTCCCGGTCAATTTCCACGGCACCGAGCACATCATGCAGGCCATGGACAAAGCCGACGCGCCCAGGCTTGTCCACTACACGACCGACATGATCTACGGCCACACGGTCACACAGCCCATGACCGAGGAGCACCCCGTCGCGCCGCTCGGCGAATATGGCTGGTCGAAGCAGAAGACCGAGGAACTCGCCGCCGAATGGCGCAAGCGCGGCATGTCGATCTCATTGTTCCGGCCGCGCCTGATCATCGGCCCCGGCCGGCTCGGCATATTGGAGAAACTGTTCAAGCTGATCGACTGGAACCTTCCGGTGCCGATGATCGGCTCGGGCAAAAACCCCTATCAGTTCATCTCTGTGTTCGATTGCGCGGAAGCCGCGCGTGCCGCCTGGAAGGCCGGCGTGCCCAACGAGGCCTATAATCTCGGCTCGCTCAATCCGCCACCGGTGAAGAAATTGCTCGGCGACCTGATCCGGCATGCCGGTTCGAAATCGATCCTGATCCCGACACCGGGCTGGGCGGTCAAGCGCACGCTCGACCTGCTCGACCTCGTGAACATGCCGATCATGGACCCGGAGCAATATCTCATCGCCGACGAGGAATGCGTGCTCGACGTGTCCAAGGCCGAGCGCCAGCTCGGCTGGGTGCCGCAATATCGCGACGAGGACATGCTGATCGCCGCCTACAGCGAATACCGCGCCAAGAAGGCAGGGCACGCCGTCGCCACCAAACATGTGCCCGCCGAATAGCGGGCTCGCCAAACAGTTTTATGGCGCACGACGCTGGTCGTAGCGCGGACAGGAGATTGAAATGACCGTCATGGCCAAGCCCGAACAGACCAATGCGCGCACCATGGTGAGCGCACCGGCACTGTCGCCCGCCACCATCGCCAAGCCCGATCTGATCAGCGTCGAGCAGGCCAAGGCGATGGATGTCGCCCGCATGACCGACCTCTTCAAGGCGCATCTCAATCCCGGCCAGCTGCATTTCATGAAGCTGCTCGGCTTCCACAAGATCAAGATCGAGCGTGCCGAAGGCATGTTCTACATCGATCAGAACGGCCGCAAGATCCTCGATTTCTTTGGCGGCTTCGGTTCGCTGGCCTTCGGCCACAACCATCCGCGCCTGCTTGAGGCGCGCAAAAAGTTCCAGGAGGAAAAGCGCCAGGAAATCGCCATCGCCTTCATGTCGCAATATGCGGCGGCATTGGCGCACAACATCGCCAAATGCTCGCCGGGCGATCTCGACATGGTGTTTCTGGGCTCGTCCGGCTCGGAGGCGATGGAAGCGGCGGTCAAGCTCGCCGAGCGCGCCGCCGGACCGAAGCGGCCGAAAATCGTCTATGCCGAGAATTCCTTCCACGGCAAGACCAAGGGCGTGCTCGGCATCACCGACGGCCAGCTCTACCGCGCTGACTTCAAGATGGCCGAGAACACGGTCCGCATTCCGTTCGGCGACATCGAGGCGGTCGAGCGTCTGTTCCGCAGCGATCCCGAGGTCGGCGTCATCGTGCTCGAAACCATCCAGGGTGGCGGCGGCATCATCCAGGCGCCAGCCGAATACTGGCAGAAGCTGCGCGCGCTGTGCGACCAGCATGGCGTGCTGTGGGTGGCCGACGAAGTGCAATGCGGCTATGGCCGTTCGGGCCGCTTCTATGCCTTCGAGCACTACGGCGTCGTGCCGGATGTGACGGCACTGGCGAAGTCGCTCGGCGGCGGCAAGGCGGCGGTCGGCGCGATGATCGCCAGACGCGAAATCTACATGAAGGCCTATGGCACGCCGAAGACCGCGATGATCCATGCCATGGCGACTTTCGGCGGCATGGGCGAGGCCTGCGTCACCTCGATCGAGGCGCTCAACGTGCTCTATGACGAGGGGCTGATCGACAACGCCGCCGCCACCGGCGATTATCTGCTGCAGCGGCTGCGGGCGCTCAAGGACAAATACCCCAAGATCATCAAGGATGTGCGCGGCAAGGGTCTTATGGTCGGCCTGGAGTTCCACGACTTCTCGCAGACCTTGCCGATGGTGCTCAGGCCCATCGTCAGCGTGCTCGACGACAAGCTGAAGGGTTCGCTGTCGGGTTTTGTCGGCGCGCTCTTGCTGCGCGACTACGACGTGCTCGTCGCCTTCACCGAGTACAACCGCAACGTCATCAGGCTCGAACCCCCGCTGATCTGCCAGCGCGAACATGTCGACCGCTTCGTCGACGCCTTCGACAGCTTGCTGTCACGCGGCATCGTGTCGATCGTCAAGGACTTCGTCAAAAGCCAAGTTCGCTAAAAGAAAGCTCATTGGGCAGAACGATGCTGACCAAGTCTCCCGCCGCGAAAAACCCGCTCGACCGGCTCGCTGAAACCGGTCTGGCCTGGGGCGAGGGGACCTATGCGCGGCTGGCCGCACCCATCGGCGCGGCGGCCTTCGCGCTCTATATTCTTCTGACCGCGTTCACGGCATGGGTAATGCCCGACGCCAACTGGGACATGCTGCCTTACCTCGCAATATCAGAGGAAGGCACCTATCCCGATGCGCAGGCGCTGCATGATTACGCCTACAGCACGGTCAAAGCGGGTGTTTCGGTCGCCGATTACAAGACGCTGACCGATGATGGCGGCGGCTTCCGCAGCCACATGACGGAGAATGCCGCCGACTTCCATTCGCTGCTCGGAATGTATCGGATCAAGTTCCTCTATGCCGAGATGCTGTCGACGCTGAGCGCTGTGATGTCGCCGGTCGAGGCGATGCGCCTCGTACAGGTGTTTTCGGTGCTGCTGTTCGGCGCGATCGTGCTGCTCTGGCTGCGCTGGGAAAAGGCCTTGGCCTTGGCACCGGTGATCGGCGCGGTGCTGATCATGGCTGATTTCGGCGATGCGGCGCGTGCCTCGACGCCGGACCTGCTCACGTCGGCGCTGCTGCTCGGCGGGCTCTACGCCTATGTCAGGGGCCGCGAGGCGGCGACGGCGATCCTGCTCTTCCTCGCCTTCATGGTGCGGCCTGACAATATTGTCTTCCTTGCCATCCTTGCTGTGTTGCTGGTCTCCTTCCGGCAGCAGGCGTGGGGCGCGCTGGCCGGGTTCGCCGCGTCCTTCGTTGCCTATTTCGCCATTTCGCACTGGGCCCATCATCCCGGCTGGTGGCCGCATCTGTGGTTCTCCAGCATCGAACAGCACTACAATATGGACGGGTTCGAGCCGGCGTTCTCGGTCACCGCCTATCTCAGGGCGTTTGCGACGTCGCTGCTGCGCGCCGTCAACCTGAACAGCTGGGTCGGTGTCTCCGTGCTGGCGCTGGCCGGCTGGTTTGCCGCCGGCCGTGCCGGGTTCCACCTCGAGCGCCGTGCCGGCATCCTGTTCGCGGCGCTGGTCCTCGGTGCGCTGGCGAAGTTCACGGTCTTCCCGATCCACGACACGCGCATCTATTTCCCACATCTGATCCCGCCATTCCTGCTGCTGGCGGCGCCCTTCATGGCGCTGTGGGCGGCATCGGTTCGTGGCCAACACCGCGCGGCCTTGCACGTCATTCCCGGAGACAAGCCATGAGTTCTCTATCCAGCCTGGCGCGCATCGCCTTGTCGCTCGGTCTTCCCTCCGGCCTGCTCGATCGCGGGCCGTCGCTGCGCGGCACGAAATTCCTCGCCAAGGCGGCGCTGAAAGCGCGCTTCGGTGGAGCAGGGCAGGCGTTCCAGATGGTCAATGTCGGCGCCTGCGACGGCGCGCTGTTCGACGATGTCACGCCGTGGCTGCACAGGATTGCCGGCGCCCGCGCCATGCTGGTCGAGCCGATTCCGTACAATCAGAAACGGCTGCGCGCCAATTATCCCGACATGGACCGCTTCATCATCGAGCCGGTGGCCGTCACAAAAACCAGGGGCACGATCACCGTCCATACTTTCGACGCAGCCGCGCTGGAGGCCGGCACGCTGCCGATCGAGTTCATCGGTTGCTCGTCGGTCACCGACACCAATCTGATGTCGGGCAAGAATGCCTGGGGCGAGGCCGATGCCAATTTCAACAAATTCGCGCCGCACCTCAGGGATATCGAGGTGCCGTCGGAAACGCTGCAGACGCTGCTCGACCGCAATGGCATCAGCCATATCGACGCTTTCCTCGTCGATTGCGAGGGCGCCGACTGGATCGTCTTCGAACAGCTCGACCTCAAGCGCTACCGCCCGGGCTTGATCAAGGTGGAAGTCGGCGCGCTGCCGGCGCCCGAGATCGGCCAGGTCGTGGTCAAGCTGAAGACGGCGGGCTACCAGGTCGGCTTCCAGGCCGAGGATATCTGGGCGTTCGCGTAAGGTTTACCCATCAACGGCGGCAGCGGCTCCGCGTCGTTCAGCCATATAGCGGCCCGGCGAGGTACCGAACGCTTTTCGGAACATCGTGACGAAACTGCCCGCGCTTTCATAGCCAAGGTCGAGCGCCACGCTCTGGATCGAGGCGCCCGCCGCCATCCACTGTAGCGCAAGCATGATCGTCAGTTGCTGGCGCCAGCGGCCGAAGCTCATGCCCGTCTCGCGCGTGAGAATGCGTGCAAACGTCCGCTCGCTGAGACCGGCGCGTCTCGCCCATGTCTCCATCGTGCCGCGATCGGCGGGGTCGGCCATCATCGCCTCGACGATCCGGCGCAGCCGATCGTCTCGCGGCATCGGCAGGTGCAGATGCTCGACCGGAGCCGCGGCGATCTCATCGAGCAGCAGCGTGCCCAGATGCGATTCTCGGCCGCCTTCGGGATAGTCCAGGGGAAAGCTGGCGGCGCGGATCAGCAATTCGCGCAGCAGTGGTGAGACGGACAGCGTACAGCAGGTGGCCGGCAAGGCAGCCGCCATCGCGGGATCGATAAAGACATTATAGCCTTCAATCGGTCCGGCCGCCTTGATGGCGTGCACGGCACCGCCGGGCATCCAGATCGCGCAATGTGGCGGCACCAGCCACAGACCGCTCTCGACTTCGCATGTGAAGACGCCGCGCATTGTGAGCAGCAGCTGAGCCTTGCGGTGCGCATGATGGCTGAGCTCGATGACGCCTGTGGCCAGCGTCAAACCATAGACCATCACTGGTCGAGGCACATCGTCCGGATCGGGAAAATCGGCAGGTTTGGGATGCGATTCGATAATGGGCATCTGGTCTGCTGGCTTTCCATATTGGCAGGATCTCGAAACATTTTGTCATATTTGCCCGATGTCGCCAATCGCTTGAGATTGTAGTGATTGTCCTCGAACCTAAGGGAAATGCCACCAAGGAGCCCATTAGGAGGCCATGGAGAAGGGGTATTGAGGTCGTGTCCGTCGCGCTCCCTCAACGCCCACCCAAACGTGGAGTGCCGCCATGAACAAGCCGGTTGATACCGCCGCCCTGTTGAAAGCAACCATGGGCGCGACCCCGCCGATGAACTCTCGGATTATCGGTCATCTCGATCATGCCGCGCTGCGCTGGATCGCGGCTTCGCCGTTGATGTTCGCAGCGTTCGGAGACAGCTCCGGGCTCGGCGTCACCCTCGGCGGTGGCGTGACTGGTTTCGCCAGCGGCGACACATACGAACTGCGGTTGCCGGTTGCGATGCTCGACGATCCGGCCTTGGCCGTGCCTGGCCAGGGTTTTGGCTCGCTGTTCCTGCTGCCATGCGTCGGCGAGACGATGCGCGTCAACGGCACGGTGAGGGAGGTTCGGAATGGCGAAATCCGCATTGCCGTCGAGGAATGCTATGGCCATTGCGACAAGGCGTTGATCCGCTCCGAATATTGGGCGGCCCTGTTCGAGATGCTGGCGCCGCAAGGCGTCAGCGCGTTCGCTGCCGCCAACCGCTTCATGGCGCTGGCGACCGTCGATGCGTGGGGCCGTGTCGAGCTCAGTCCCAAGGACGATCCGGCCGGCATACTGGCGCGGAGCGGCGGGAGCGGTTTCACGGAGCGTCCGGGCAATCGCGTCTTCGGCGATCATCTTGCGCAGCCGCAGGTCGCTGCCCTGGTGCTGGTCCTGGGTTCGGCGCAGGTCGTTCGTGTGTCGGGCACCGTCCGCATATCAGCCGATCAGACCGCATGCGCACCATTCGTCTTCCAGGACGAGACGGCAGCGCTGGTCGCCATCATCGAGGACCCCGCCGCCGAGTTCGGCGAGAGCTCGACCCTTCTGCGCCTCGGCGATTGGCCCGGCAGGCCACCAGTCCGCGCGATGGAGGCGGCCAAGCCATTCGCCGCGCACATCAGGCCCGGCCGGCACACGGGCCTCGGCACCGAACTTGCGAGTGCTGCCGTGTCGGTTCCCGGCGTTTCCGATCTTTTGCGGAAAGGTCTGGAAACGGACCGCCAAAGCTACCTCCGTTCGGTTCCATCGTGATCGGCTCGCGGTGCCGATATCCCGCCCAGACGCTATAATGGAGTGATGCTCTTGACCAATTCTGCCCACCGCTTCCAGGAGACGACGTCTTCGCCTCAGCCGGGCTACGTCACGCGGACGTTGCTGCGATGGTTGATGCGCCCAGCGCGCGTTGCCGCCGTGGAGGTCCTGTCGCAGCATTTCCGCCTGATCGATCTTGAAGGCGAGGCGCTTAAGGGGATCGCCTGGGCGGTCGGCCAGAAGCTGCAGATATCCATGGGCACGGGCCTGACTGCCCGAACCTATACGCCGATATCCTGGGACGCGGAACGCGGCAGGACACGGCTGCTCGCCTTCGCGCATGGCGACGGTCCCGGCAGCCGGTGGGCTGATGCCTTGCGCGAAGGCGATAGTTGCCAGTTCTTTGGGCCACGCCGTTCGCTCGACCTCTCCGGCCTTGAGGCAACGATGGTGCTGTTCGGAGACGAAACTTCCTTCGCCCTGGCGGCGGCACTCCACGCCATTCCCAGATCGCGCGTGAGCTGTATTTTCGAAGCGACTGATATTGCGGAATCGCGGCCGGTACTGGAGGCGATCGGCCTTGGCGATGCGACGCTGATTGCGCGTGCCACCGACGATGCGCATCTCACCGCGGCTTCAGTCGAGGTGGCCACGCATGCTGCCGGCGGTGCGTATGTCATCCTGACAGGCAAGGCGCGGTCGATCCAGCATGTGAGCCGCGTGCTGAAAACCGAGGGCGTCGGATCGTCACGGGTGAAAGCCAAGGCCTATTGGGCGCCGGGCAAGGTCGGGCTGGACTGAGCCACGAACAGAACCATTCTGTCGTCTGGTCGCTCGGCTTTTTACCAATGTCGCAAACAGGCTTCATCAGGCCCACCGCTCCGCCCTATAGTCCGCCCGCTTTATCACTTTGGAGTCGCGGGCAATGGCAGAGTTTCCGAAAAAGGCGAAGGTCGTCATCATTGGCCTCGGCGGTATTGTCGGCGCATCGATCGCCCATCACCTGATCGAACGTGGCTGGGACGACATTGTCGGCATCGACAAGTCGGGCATCCCGACAGACATCGGTTCGACCGCGCACGCCTCTGATTTCTGCTACACCACCAGCCATGATTTCCTGTCCTGCTGGACGACGCTCTATTCCATCGATTTCTACGAGAAGATGGGCCACTACGCCCGCATCGGCGGCCTTGAAGTGGCCCGTGTCGGCGACGACGGCCGCATGGACGAGATCAAGCGCAAGATCGCCTCGGCGAAAGCTTTCGGCACACGCGCCCGCCTGATCGAACCGGCCGAGATCAAGGAAAAGTTCCCGCTGATTGAACAGGACATGGTCCAGGGCGGCCTGTGGGATCCGGACGCCGGCCTCGTCATTCCGCGCTCGCAGACCGTTGCCGGCAAGCTGGTCGATCAGGCGGAGGCGTCGGGGAAGCTGAAATCCTTCGCCAACACGCCCGCCAAGTCGCTCGTGGTCAAGGACGGCCGCATCAGCGCCGTGGTGACGGACCGCGGTACCATCGAGGCCGACTATGTCATCGTCTGCGCCGGCATCTGGGGCCGGCTGATCGCGGAAATGGTCGGCGAGGACCTGCCGGTCATGCCGATCGACCATCCGCTGACCTTCTTCGGGCCTTACAACGAGTTCGCCGGCACCGGCAAGGAGATCGGCTGGCCGCTGCTGCGCGACCAGGGCAACTCGGCCTATATGCGCGACACTGGCGATCCCAAGACCGCCGAAGGCGGTCAAATCGAATGGGGTTACTACGAAGAGACCAATCCGCGCCTTTGTCATCCGCGCGACCTGCTGGAGAAGGACCAGGCCCGTCTTTCGCCGTCGCAGCGCGATCTCGACATGGAGCAGATCCTGGCGCCGCTCGAGCGCGCCATGGAGTTGACGCCGATCCTGGGCGAACTCGGCTACAATGAAAGCCATTCCTTCAACGGCCTGCTGCAGGTGACGGCCGATGGCGGTCCGTCGATGGGCGAAAGCCAGAAGGTGAGGGGCCTGTGGTATGCCGTCGCCATCTGGGTCAAGGACGGGCCCGGCATGGGCAAGCTGATCGCCGACTGGATGACCGACGGCCGCACCGCGATCGATCATCACGCCATTGACTATGCCCGCTTCTATCCGCACCAGACCAAGGAGCAGTTCATCTGGGATCGCTGCACCGAGACGGCGATGAAGGTCTACAATCCCGCGGTGCATCCGCGCGAACCGTTCTCGAAGGGCCGCAACATCAGGCGCTCGCCGTTCTGGGAGCGCGAGAAGGAACTCGGCGGCTACTTCATGGAACTGGGCGGCTGGGAGCGCGCCCATGGCTATGCCGCCAACGAGCATCTGCTGGAGAAATACGGCAACCGGGTGCCGGTGCGCGAGAACGAGTGGGACAACCGCCATTTCTGGCGCGTCTCCAATGCCGAGCATCTGGCGATGAGCGAGGATTGCGGCATCGTCAATCTCTCGCATTTCTCCATGTATGATGTCGAAGGGCCCGACCATGTCGCGCTGCTGGAATGGCTGTGCGCGGCCAAGATCGGCGGCGACAACAACATCGGCAAGGGCATCTACACCCACTTCCTCGACGAGGAAGGCATGGTGCGCGCCGACTTCACCGTCATCCGGATGGCCGATCGCTGCCGTGTGATCGACGGTGCCGACGCCGGCCCGCGCGACTTCCGCTACATGCAGCGAACCGCGCAGGACAAGGGTTTTGATGTCACCATCACCGATGTGACGGAAAAATACGTCACCATCGGCATCTGGGGGCCGAATGCCCGCGCGACCCTACAGAAGGTGGTCGAGAATCCGGACGGGCTCTCGGTTGAAAACTTCCCCTTCGCCGCGATCAAGCCGATCCGGATCGGCGGCAAGGATGTCACCGCTTTCCGCATCTCCTATGTCGGCGAGCAGGGGTGGGAACTGCACATGCGCTATGAGGACGGGCTGGCCGTCTGGGACGCGTTGCGCACGACCGGCGTCATGCCGTTCGGCGTCGAGACCTATGCCAATACGCGACGCATGGAAAAGAGCCTGCGGCTGCAGAACGCCGACCTTCTGACCGAGTACAATCTGCTCGAAGCCGATCTCGCGCGCCCGAAGGTCAAGGAGAACGATTTCTGCGGCAAGGCCAAGCACCTGGAATACCGTGCCCGCGAACACCAGCCGGCGACTTTGTGCACGCTGGTGATGACCGAAAACACCGATTCGAAAGGCGTGGCGCGTTATCCCGTGGGCACCATGCCGGTGCTGGATCCCGCCACCGGCGAGACACTGGTCGACGAACTCGGCCGCCGCTCCTTCACCACATCGGTCGCCTATGGCCCGACCATCGGCAAGAACATCGCGCTCGCCTACCTGCCGCATTCGTATGCGCAGGAAGGCCGCAAGCTCAAGGTGGAATATTTCGGCGAGACCTACCCGGTCGAAGTCGCCGGCGTTGGTTACAAGCCACTCTACGATCCGGAGAACTTGAAGCCGCGCAGCTGAGCACAAGAGCCTTGGGCGCGCTGCGTGGCGGTTGCACCCAAATCCAAGCGAGATGCAAAAGCAAGAACCTGAATCGCGTAGCCTGAATCCGTTCAAACGCGAGGCGCTTTAGGTCAGTGCATTGTCTATTTCAGCCTGGCTTGATGGAATGCTGCCGCCGGCGGCGATTTCTTCACTCAATCGGCTTGCCCGCTCCCAGCGGTCGGCGAAGTTCCACCCGCCGATCTGGACACTCGAATAGACGGTGGTCTCGCCCCTTGATCCCGGCGTGAAATACATGGCTCCGTCCGCCGGAGACGGGTAAACCATGGCGCGTTTGTACTTCTTGTAGAACTGGCCGCGGATGCGGTCGCTGATCCGGGTGTTGTCCTGTTCACTGATCCACGACACGAAGGCCGCCGACAGGAATGTCGATAGCCCGGCGGCAAGCGTTTTCATCATCTCCTCGGTTGTGGCATCCGTGTCCTTCGGCGGTGTGAGGTCGATGGCCAGGACGACGATCAGGCCGGAAACGAAAGCCGCTATGGCTGCCGGTCCCAGCACCCAACCTTCAAGGAAAAGCAGCCCGGCGCGCGGCCTTTTCGGCAGCAACAGGGTGCCGATCAATTCCAGCAGATAGCCGGCCACGATTGCCGACAACACCAGCAGAAGCGCTTCAGCCCATTGGTGATGTATCAACATCCATGCGAAAGCCATGCCAATCAACACGACAATCAGCGCCTTGGCGGGGCCGCGAAGATCCCCGAACAGGTCTTGCAATTCCGAAAGGAACTTACCCAGCCCAAACATGGCAATTATGGATGTTGGGAGGGACGATGGCTGCATTGCCAGACGACGCTGCCGTCCGGCCTGCGAACCTGATGCATCGGCGCGTAAGGTACAGCCAGTTGGCATTCGCTGGCCGCGGCCAGGGCCGTCAACAGCTTCACGCTCTCGAAAAGCACTCGCATCAGCGGCTCGGCTGGGCCGATTGGCAGCATCGCCTGCCGGCTCTTGTCCAGGGCGGTGATGGCCTCGGCCAGTTCAAAGGTCGAGATCGACTTCGGGTTGTCGACGGGGGGCGATGCTGCGTTGAAAGTCAAAACCCGCGTCGCCAGAGCGAGCGCGCGTACCATGGGCTGGAGATCGACGCGTTCCGAAATCTCTTGCGTCGGCAACACGCCGCGCAACTCCAGTCTCGACAATTCGTTTTCCAGCACGCGGAGCTGCTCGACAGCTTGGCTTTGCGCGGCGGCAAGTTGAAGGCTGACCTCATCGCCTGAGCCTGTCCGAGACATGGTTTTCCTCCCAGCAGAAGGCGAAACAATAGTTCAAATCCGCTCGCCGCAGAAGTACTTCGACCCGATGGCGCGAATTTTCTCCGCGACTTGCCAACAACGACAGCGGTCGGGCGAAACACTGCGCAAGCGCGCCAATGCGAGAAAATGTGAGTGGTGCCACTTCACGCGCCAGTCGGCTGAGCGCATTATCCGGACATGGTTCGGGCATTGACAGCACTGCTGGCAGTATCCGCGGTTATCCTGCCGCTCACCGCCGACGTGTCGCTCGCGGACGAGCCGGTCGATGTCGAGCTGGTGCTGGCGGTCGATGTCTCGCTGTCGATGTCGGCGGATGAACTCGAGATCCAGCGACACGGCTACGCGGCGGCCCTGACGCATGACAATGTACTGCAGGCGATCGCCGATGGCGCCTATGGCAAGATCGCCGTCACCTATGTCGAATGGGCCGGTACCACATGGCAACGCGTCATCGTGCCGTGGACGGTCATCGCCAACCGCGCCGATGCCGAGCGAGTGGTGGCGCAATTGTCCGCCCAGCCGCCCAACAGCGCGCGCCGCACCTCGATATCCGGCGCGCTGGAGTTCGGCAGTGATCTCTTCGCCGAAAGCGGCTACCAGGGAACCAAGCGGGTCATCGATATTTCGGGCGACGGTCCCAACAATCAGGGCGCGCCGGTCAATCTCACTCGCGACGGGGTGGTCAGGCAGGGTATCGTCATCAACGGCCTGCCGCTGATGACCCGAGGCGGATTTTCAGGCGCCTATGACGTCAATGATCTCGACCGTTACTACAGCGACTGCGTCATAGGCGGCCCCGGTGCCTTCATGATCCCGGTCAACGACTGGACGCAATTTCCCGAAGCCATACGCCGCAAGCTGGTGCTGGAACTCGCCGGTCCGGCGTCACGGCAGTGGGCTGTGGAGGAGGCCGATCATCCGCCGGTGGTGCTGGCGCAGGACAAGCCGGCCGCCGACTGCCAGATCGGAGAGAAAATGTGGCGTAACCGCAGCTGGATGCTGGACAGTCGCTAGGCCTGGGCAACGGCGCGGCAAGCATTGGCAAACTGGCCAGACCGCGCTATCCAGTTGATGGGGGCCGCGGTTGAAACCGAGGAAACAGCAGATGAAACGCCTTGCCATCCTGACAGCTGTCGCGTCCGTGCTTTTTGCCGACGGCGCCAGCGCCCAGTACAATGACCAGCCCGCCTGCGTCATGTTCGAGCATGTGAATTTTCGCGGGCGGTCGATCGAAATGAGCCCCGACGATTCGGTGAATTTTCGCGGCGGCCAGTTCTGGAATGACCGCGTATCGTCGGTTTTCGTTCGCCGCGGCTGCAGCCTCGTTGCCTATGAGGATACGCGAATGGGCGGCCGTTCAATCGAAATCAGGCGCAGGGCCCGTGCTCTCGGGGACTGGAACGACCGCATCTCATCGGCCGAGTGCGTCTGCGACGGGTATTGACGGGGCAGGGCGTTGGCCCTGCCGAGCGCCGGCCACGAGGTGAGCGGGCTTCCCGCCGCCAAACACGTTCCTGTTGATTGACAAGCCCATTGGCGTCTGTGAACAATTTCCCCAGATAAAACAAAAGGGGAACTCGCATGAACAGGATCGCCGTTTTTGCCGCAACATTGACGCTTGCCGCCGGTCTGTCGGCGCCGGTGATGGCCGCCACATCGGTCACCATCGGCATCAGCGGATGGACCGGCTTCGCGCCGCTGACGCTTGCCAAGCAAGCAGGCCTCTTCGAGAAACACGGCCTCGACGTGACCTTGAAGAAGGTGCCGCAGGCGAGCCGTCCGCTTGCCATCGCCAGCGGCGACTTGCAATGCGCCGCCACCACGGTCGAAACCTGGCTGGTGTGGAACGCCAGCGGGGTGACCACCAAGCAGATCTTCCAGCTCGACAAGTCCTATGGCGCCGACGGTATTGTCGCCCGCAACGACATCAAGACCGTCGCCGATCTCAAGGGCAAGAACGTCGCCTCCTCGGCGCCGGGCACATCGCCCTATTTCCTGCTCGCCTGGGTGCTGAACAAGAAGGGCATGTCGACCAAGGATGTGACCGTCGTCAACCTTGAGCCGGACGCGGCGGCGCAGGCCTTCCTTGCCGGGCAAAACGATGCAGCGGTCACCTATGAGCCGTTCATCTCGGCCGTGCGCGACAAGTCCGACCAGGGGCACATACTGGCGACCACGCTCGACTATCCGATGGTGCTCGACACGGTCGGCTGCACGCCCGAATTCCTCAAGGCCAATCCCGACGCGGCAAAGGCGCTCGCCGACAGCTATTTCGACGCGCTCGACCTGATCAAGAAGGACCCGCAGAAATCCTACGAGATCATGGGCGCCGACGTGAAGCAGTCGGCCAAGGAGTTCGAGGATTCGGCGAAGTACCTGAAATGGGCCGACCGGGCGGAGAACAAGCAGTTCTTCACCAAGGAATTCCAGGACTTTTCCAAGACCGCCGGCGAACTGCTGCTGCAGATGGGGCTGATCAAGGAAGCGCCCGACGTTTCCACGCTGGCCGACACCAGCGCCGTGTCGAACTGACGGTCCGGCTTCCGACCATAATGCGGCGGCGCTCGGCGCCGCCGTTTTCTCCTGGACAAAGCACGACTTGAGCATGGGGACGATTTGAAGATGGGGTCGATTTGACGATGCGCCCCTTGCATCCAGTTTCGCCGGGCCTGCGAACCGTGCTCGGCATTTCTTTCTTCGTGCTGTTCATCGCGTTCTGGGCCTGGATCACACTTGGCGGTCACGTCAACCGCATCTTCCTCGCCGACCCTCTGTCGATGCTCAGGGACGGCTGGCGGCTGCTTGTCGAGGACCGTTTCTGGCTCGACATCCTGATCACCATCTGGCGGGTCTTTGGCGGTTTCGTGCTGGCGTCGGTAGTCGCCGTGCCGCTCGGCATCGCCATGGGGGCATGGAAGCCCGTGGAAGCCTTCCTGGAGCCCTTTGTCTCCTTCGCCCGCTATCTGCCGGCCTCGGCCTTCATTCCGCTGCTCATCCTGTGGGCGGGCATTGGTGAGCTGGAAAAGCTGCTGGTCATCTTCGTCGGCTCGGTGTTCCAGATCATCCTGATCATCGCCGTCAAGGTGGGGTCGACGCGGCGCGACCTTGTCGAGGCCGCCTATACGCTTGGCTCGACGAACAACAGCATCGTCAAGCGGGTGATCATGCCGGCCAATGCGCCTGAAATCGCCGAGACGCTGCGGCTGGTGCTCGGCTGGGCGTGGACCTATGTCATCGTCGCCGAACTGATCGGCTCGTCCTCCGGTATCGGCTACATGATCATCAACAGCCAGTCGCGCCTGGCGACCGGGCAGATCATTTTCGGCATCATCGTCATCGGGCTGATCGGGCTGTTGTCCGATTTCGCCTTCAAGGCGTTCAACCGCTGGCTCTTTCCATGGAGCCTGGCGTGAGCAAGCTTCTCATCGAGGGCGTTTCGCGCACCTTTGCCGGTGTGCGCGGCGGACAGCCGGTCAAGGCTCTGATGCCGATCGACCTGGTGGTCGGCGCCAATGACTTCATCACCATCCTTGGTCCGTCCGGCTGCGGAAAGTCAACACTGCTCAGGATCGTCGCCGGTCTCGAGGCGCCGAGCGAGGGCCGTGTGCTGCTCGACGGCAAGGCGGTGACCCGGCCGGGACCGGATCGCGGCATGGTCTTCCAGTCCTACACATTGTTTCCGTGGCTGACGGTCGCCGAAAACATCGCCTTTGGCCTGCGCGAACGCGGCATGGCTGAAAAGGAGCGAGACGGAATCGTTGCGTCCTATGTCGACCTCGTCGGCCTGAAGGGGTTCGAGAACCATTGGCCGAAGCAGCTCTCTGGCGGTATGCAACAGCGCACGGCGATCGCCCGCGCGCTCGCCAACGATCCCGAGATCCTGCTGCTGGACGAGCCGTTCGGGGCGCTGGACAACCAGACGCGCGGGCTGATGCAGGAGCTTTTGCTCGGCATATGGGAGCGGCGCAAGAAGACGGTGCTGTTCGTCACCCATGATATCGAGGAGGCGATCTTCATGGCCTCGCGCGTCATCGTGATGACGGCGCGGCCAGGCCGCATCAAGTCGGATGTCGCCATCGACCTGCCGCATCCGCGCCATTACACGCTCAAGACCAGTCCGGAGTTCTCGGCGCTGAAGGCGCGGCTGACCGAGGATATCCGCGTCGAGGCGATGCGCACGGCGCAGGGCCAGCCCGCGGAGACTTGATCCGGTCAGGCCGCCAGCAATTGCTTGCGATCGACGCGCTCCTGCTGCGGCGAACGGGCATAGAGTTCACGGTAGCACTTGGAGAAATGCGAGGCCGAGACGAAGCCGCAGGCGACCGCGACCTCGACCACCGGCAACGAGGACTGGATCAACAGGTGCCTGGCGCGGTCGAGCCGGATTTCCAGGTAGTAGCGGGCAGGGGAGCGGCCCATCTCGGTGCGGAACAGGCGTTCGATCTGGCGGCGCGACAGGTCGACATGGTCGGCGATCTCGATCAGTGACAATGGCTCGGAGAGGTTCGCCTCCATCAATTCGATGATGGTCAGCACTTTCGAGTTCTGCACGCCAAGGCGAGCCCGCAGCGGCAGGCGCTGGCGGTCGGTCGGGCTGCGCACGCGGTCGGTCAGCACCTGCTCGCAGACGCGATTGACGAGGCTCTCGTCGAAATCGTCGCCGATCAGCTTCAGCATCATGTCGAGCGCGGCTGTGCCGCCGGCGCAAGTGTAGATGTTCTGATCGATCTCGAAGAGGTCGGCAAAGACATTGGCCTTCGGAAACGCCTCGGAGAAGCCCGGCAGGTTTTCCCAATGGATGGCGCAGCGCTTGTTGGACAGCAGGCCGGCGGCGGCGAGGATATGCGCGCCGGTGCACAGACCGCCGACGGCGACGCCGCGATTGTACTCTTCGCGCAGCCAGGCAAAGGCCGACTTGTTCTGGTAACGCTCGACATTGATGCCGCTGCAGACGATGGCCATGTTGGGCCGATCAGGGCCGGCCATCTTCTTGCGCTCGTCCTCCAGCGAGGTGTTGACCGCGCATTCGACGCCGTTCGAGGCGCGCACCGGCTTGCCATCGATGCTGGCGAGGCGCCAGCGATAGGCTTCGTAGCCGAGCATGCGGTTGGCGGAGCGCAGCGGGTCGAGCGCGGTCGCAAAAGCGATCATGGTGAAATCGGGGATAAGGAAGAACACAAACGATCGCTTGATCGGATGCTTGACGGCGTTCACGGGAACCTCATCTGGCCATGACGCGAACAGGATGTCGCGAATAGCATAGCGACATCAGGAAAAACCATGCTTGTCAATTGGCTACGCCGCCTGGGTAAGATTAAATTTGCGACATGGGTCGCAAATGGGCAATTGCTGTGCGGCGATGCCCGGGGCGCGGCATCAACTGTCCAAACGACGGGCAAAATGCGCAAAGGCGAACAAAAACGCCGCCGTGGCCGGAGCCAGGCGGCGTTACAGTCTTGAAGCAGCGGCAGGGAAGCGCTGCCTGGAAATGGTCAGGCGACGAAGCCGAGGCGCGCCGCAGCCATCGCGCCGGTCTGGCCGGGCATGGTGTTGGCAAGGCGCTGACGCTCGAGAGCGGTGGTCAGGTTCATTTCGCGGCGGGCAAAGAGGCGGGAAAAAAGCTTCATGATCATCTCCAATCGGTTGCTCAGACGGGTCGCCTTCGCTTGATGGAGTGGGGCAGCTCGTTTGCTGGCGCTGATATAGGCTTGTGTGAGCAGAAACTAAATCGCAAAAACGAAGCGCTTGATATGAAATGCGA
Organism: Mesorhizobium sp. HAY1-8B; assembly: GCF_056868045.1. NCBI lineage: Bacteria > Pseudomonadati > Pseudomonadota > Alphaproteobacteria > Hyphomicrobiales > Phyllobacteriaceae > Mesorhizobium > Mesorhizobium sp. HAY1-8B. Next base: position 5,074,409 of record NZ_CP200321.1, on the reverse strand, counting down.
CACCGAATGCGACAAATTTGGGCAGAGTGCCTGAAATTTGCAATTATTTACAGAGCGTTAGTTTGAAATCCGCGCCGCTATGCGGCTTGCTCATATGCGTCATGCAGCGCTCGCATGGCTTCGAAACTCATTTGAATGCAAATAAGATAGAGAAGGCCTGCCGGGCGGACTGCGCGGCAGGCCTCAGCGTTTGATACACACGATTTACTTTGCTCCAGCCCAGGATCCGATGCCGTTGCGAATACCGGTCTTGGTGTCGGATGCCTCGGGCCAGCCGATATCCTTCTGCAGTTCGATCGGCAGGGAACGGATGGCACGCTCGGTCTGGTAGCGGGCGCGGGCCGCGCTGAATTCGGTCGCGATGCGGCCGAGGGACGACAGGATAGACATTTCATTTCTCCTTGCGCGCCTGGCGGGGATGCCAGGGCAGCGACTGTTAAGTCAGGTTTGTTTCAGCTTCATTTCGTGTCGATTGCAGGTCTGTGTCGTGGTCGTTTCATGGCTGCTTGTGGCAGCATCCTCAATCGATGGAGTTGACTATGCTCCCGATCTGATGTTCAATCAAACGAAATGGAATGATGCTTTGTATCAGAAAAATTGAAGGCTGATCGCCATGAACGCCCCGCTTAATCATCCGCTGCCACTGCTCGATCTCGATGTTCTGCGTACTTTCGTGGCCATTGCCGAGACCGGCAGCTTCACCACCGCCGCCAATGCCGTCTTTCGTACGCCGTCGGCGGTGTCGATGCAGATCAAGAAGCTGGAGGACATTCTTGGCCGCTCGGTGTTCGCGCGAGACGCCCGCTCGGTGTCGCTGACCACGGATGGCGAGATGCTGCTTGGCTATGCCCGCCGGCTGCTGTCGATCAACCGCGAGGTGGTGTCGAAATTCATCATTCCCGAGATTGTCGGTGTGGTGCGGCTGGGGTCGCCGGATGATTATGGCGAGCGCGTGCTGCCGCATGTGCTGAAGCGCTTCGCGCAGTCGCACCCCTCGATCGCCGTCGATGTCACCATAGACCAGAGCAGCAATCTGCGCCGGCGCATGGACGACCGCGCGCTCGACATCACGCTGCTGACCAACTCCTACAAGACCAGCGCGCTCGGCGCCGAGGTGCTTTTGACCGAACCGATCGTGTGGGCCGGCGCCAAGGGCGGCTGCGCGCATCTGCGCGAACCGTTGCCGGTGTCGCTGTGGGAGGAGGGTTGCGCCTGGCGAGCCGGCGCGCTCGATGCGCTGGGGCGCGAGGGCCGCAATTACCGCGTCGCCTACATGAGCGCGCATACGGCCGGCCAGCGTGCCGCGATCATGGCCGACCTCGCGGTCGCGCCGCTGCCGCGGTCATTCCTCGGCAACGACATGGTCGAGCTCTGCCCGAAGGACGGCATGCCCGATATCGGTACCTACAATCTTGCCATGGTGGTGGCCCCGGACGCCAGCGCGCCGGTCAAGGCGGTGGCCGACCACATCCGCGCGACGTTCGAAGTGTTCCGGGAAACCGGCAAGTTCTGAGCCGCCGGGATCGGACCGAAAGCAGAAGCGCTACTCCGCCGCCTCGGCGGAGGGCGCTTCAAATCTTGTTTTCCTGTCTTGCCGTACCGGTGAGCGGTTCTCGCTGAGGAACGCAACGATGTGCTGGCGAGCGCGTCGTGATTCCGGCATGTCGATCAGCGGCCAGACGTGGAACATGCCTTCCTCATGGACGACATCGACCTCGACGCCGGCTGCCCGCGCCTTTTCGGCGAAGATCAGATTGTCGGGGGTCAGAAGATCACGCGAGCCTGTCAGCATCAGCGTTTTCGGCAGCACCGAGAGATCGCCGTAGACCGGGCTGATATGCCAGTCGCTGCGGTCCATGCCGGCACTGTACATTCGGATCGCCTCGAGGCCGCCCGGGATGCCGAGCCAAGGGTCATTGCGCTCTGCCTCGAACAGTTCGGGGTTGGACAGCGACATGTCGAGCCCAGGTGAAATCAGCACATGGCGCGACGGCAAGGGCAGGGCCTCTTCGGCAGCCATCATGGTCAGCACCACGGCCATGTTGCCGCCGGCGGAATCGCCCATGAAGATGATGTCCTCCGGTTCCGTCTCGTCGAGCATCTGGCGATAGACGTCGCCGACCATGCCGAACATGGCGTGGAAATCGTGTTCCGGGGCGATGGGATAGATCGGCACGGTGATGCCGTAGCCCAGCCGGTCGGCCATGTCGGCGATCAGACGCCAGTGATAGGGCGTGATCTCAAACACATAGGCGCCGCCATGCAAATAGAGGATGCGCTTATACTGGCCGTCCCTCGGGGCGATTTCGTATACCGGAAAGCCGTCGACGGTGCGTGTCTGGATATCCAAGCGCTGGCGCAGGGAGGCCGGCGGATGGTGATCCTCCGTCTTGCGCGCGGCCGCGATCCAGCGCTGCAGGTTTTCCGGGCTGGAAAACGCCTTCTTGCGGCTGTACCTGAGCACGAAGGACACGACGTGGCTTTTGAAACTTGGCATGCGGATACACGAACTTCGGCAAGAGCCGACTAAGAGAAACCTCCACTATTTCCGAAGATCGTACCTTGGCCGAGAAAGTCAAGTTTTACGCAGTGCCCACACGGCGCTGTGATCCGCGCCGCTGACGTCAGCGGCGCGGCAAGAGTGCCGCGCGCAGCCGGTTGCTGGTTGCCGCCGGCGATGTGCGAGCTCCCCGGCGGACGCCGAGCAATTTGCATTTGTCGGCGAAAGTCATCAGCGCGCCGTACCCAGAAGCAGCGACGTGAGCGCGGCCTGCGGATCGCTCGGCGGCGAAGCTGGCCAGCCAATATCCTTCTGGACATGCGCCGGCAGGCTGTTCAGCGCGCGGATCGCCTTGTTCCTGGCATGGGTCTGCCTGATGGTCACACCGAACCGGCCAAGATTTTCGAACATCGACATTTTCATCTCCCTTGAAGAACGGCTGTGGCCGAGGCTTATCTTCGGCTGCCGTTCGATGCGGGGTAAATGCGCCTGCTATGTATCGGATAGATTTCGCGAAAACAGCGTTTCGGTTTCCGGATCGGTTCGATCCGGAAACATTTGCATGCAAATGAGTTTGAGATTTCGAGGCAACCTGTAGAGGTCGCCTTTATTCCCGGCCGCGTCGTGCCGCGTGGCCTTCGCGCGAGCGCCGGCGCGGAGTGGCGTCGCCGGCGACACCATCCTCGCTGACCGTCTTGCGTGGCGGCAGTTTCACCGCCGCCGACAGTTTCGGGAACGGATCGACCTTGTTGGGCAGCGCCATGGCGTAGACGAAATGCTCCTGGAATTTCGGCTCCAGGGCAGTCTCGATCTTCTCGATCTGGCTCACCGTCTCCTCGATCTCGCGGCGATAGCCGCGGTTCAGGAGCGCCATGCGCGCACCGGCGCCGGCGGCGTTGCCGACGGCCGAGACCTTGTCGAGGTCGCAATCAGGGATCAGGCCCAGCACCATGGCGTATTTCGGATCGATGAAGGAGCCGAAAGCGCCGGCGAAATGGATGCGGTCGACGTGCTCGGTGTTCTGCTTTTCCATCAGCAGCTTGGTGCCGGCGTAAAGGGCGGCCTTGGCGAGCTGGATGGCGCGCACGTCGGTCTGGGTGATGGTGATCTTCGGTTCGCCTTCCTTCAGCACGTAGGAGAAGGTTCGGCCGTTGGCGACGACCCGGGGCGAGCGCGAGCTGAGCGATCCGTCGACGACGCCATCCTCGGAAATGATGCCGGCGAGATACATCTCCGCCACGATCTCGATGATGCCGGAACCGCAGATGCCGGTAACGCCCGTTGCCTGCACGCTGTCGAGGAAACCCGGCTCGTCGGACCACAGTTCGGAGCCGATGACGCGGTATTTTGGCTCCAGCGTTTCGGGGTCGATGCGCACGCGCTCGATGGCGCCGGGCGCGGCACGCTGGCCGCCGGAGATTTCGGCGCCCTCGAAAGCTGGGCCGGTGGGAGATGAAGCCGCCACGACCCGCGTACGGTTGCCGAGCACGATCTCGGCGTTGGTGCCGACGTCGACGATCAGCATCATCTCGTCCTGGCGATGCGGGCCTTCCGACAGCGTGACCGCTGCGGCATCGGCGCCGACATGGCCAGCGATGCAAGGCAGCATGTAGAGGCGTGCGCCCTGGTTGAGCTTCAGGCCGATATCGGAGGCCTTGATGCGCACCGCACCCGAGACGGCGAGCGCGAAGGGCGCGCCGCCGAGTTCGGTCGGATCGATGCCGAGGAACAGATGGTGCATGATCGGATTGCCGACGAAGACGGAATCCAGGATGTCGTTGCGCTGGACATTGCCTTCCGCGCAGACCTTGTCGACGAGGCTGGAGATCGCCTCGCGCACGGCCACCGTCATGCCTTCGCGGCCATCCGGGTTCATCATCACATAGGAGACCCGGCTCATCAGATCCTCGCCGAAGCGGATCTGCGGGTTCGACGTGCCGGACGAAGCCGCGACACGGCCCGACAGCAGGGACACCAGATGCATGGCGATGGTGGTGGAGCCGATGTCGCAGGCCAGGCCATAGGCCTCGTTCTTGAGGCCCGGCCACAGCGCGATGACGCGCGCGATGTCGCTGTCGGCATCCTTGTGGATGGCGGCGGTGGCGGTCCAGTTGCCCTTGCGCAGGATGCCCTGCACCTGCGGCAGCAGGTAGAAATCGAATTCGAGGTTTTTAAAGCCCCAATCCTTCATCAGCGCGATCTTCAGCCGGTCGAGGTCGCCGAGCGGCTTGTGCATGTCGGGCTCTTCGATCTCGACATAGCACATGCGGATCGCCGTATCGCGGGCGATCACCCTGGTGTCGGCATCCTTGCGGATGGTCTGCGCATTGATGACGGTATCCTGCGGCACGTCGATGACGAGGTCGCCGAGGATCTGCGCCGAGCAGGAGAGGCGGCGCCGCTCGGGCAGGCCGCGCACGCGCTCATAGCGCTCTTCCTTGGGTCCCTTGGCCGAAATGTGATCGTTGGAGGAGACGATCTTGTGCTTGGCGAAATTGCCTTCCTGCACCTCGATCTGGCAGCGCCCGCACGTGGCGCGGCCGCCGCACACGCTCTCGACATAGACGCCGAGCTGGCGCGCGGCATCCAGCACCGGCGTGCCGACGGGAAACCGCCCGCGCTTGCCCGACGGCATGAACAGCACGAGCGGATCGGTGATGTTGGCGGGAGAATTCATGCTTGCACGTGTCTCGGTAAGAATTGTCGATACCGTTTAACGGATCGTCTCAGGATTGGGCGGAATGTCTGATGGTCCAGAGACCGATCATGTCCGATCTCCTGCTTTCCGGCATATTCACTGCCTTCACCATGGTGCGGCTGCTCAAGGGCCCATGGCTGCGCAATCCGCAACATCTGGCCACCGGAATTCTCGGTGCGATTGTCGCGGTGCTGCTGCTGCACGGGCTCTGGCCCGCCTATGACGGTGATTTCATCATAGGCGGCGTGACCGGCATATTCGGATCGTGGGTGGAAATGGTATTGTTCGATGCCATATTGGGCATCGCCTGACCACAAAGCGAGCCCGTCCGGCGGCATCAACCGCACGACGGTACCGGTGATGTTGGCCAGTAAGTTCAAAGGGTCATAACGCTTCTGCTGGTTTCATTCGAGTATTGATTGCTTTGCAGCTTAATGTGGGCAAAGACGGCGGCTACGGCTAAAGCCAACAGGATCGAGCTGAACCAAAAGAAAATACTCGATAGTCGTTCCTGTCGACGCCGGTCGATCTTGTTCGCCAAGACGCCGATTAGCGCCCCAATTACAATAACCGACAGTGCTATGCCGAGCGGGGCCACATATCGCTTCAATTCCTCCACGAACAACTTGAACTCTTGGGCATTTTCGAACAGCGCATAACGCGCGATCACCACGAGCGGCAGCAGGATCACAATGGTGATAAAATGCCTTTTGAGCTCAAACATCACGATGTGCCATTAGCTGCGCTCTTAATGCGTTGCGCTTATCCCCGACCCATCCGGGCTTCACGGCCACCGCGCCGGCGTCCGCCATTGCCGCCGCCTTCGCCGGGAGCATTGACCTGCGTCGGCGCCGCAACCGCCTGGCCGCCTTCGGCAGGCTTGTAGTCCTTGTAGGTCCTGATCCAGTTGGTGCAGTTCTCGTCGGTGCCGTTCAACACATTGGCACCGCGCACGGCTTCCATTTCCTGCGGCCGAACCGGGTTCATGATCGCCGAGGTCATGCCGGCGCCGATCACCATCGGGATGAAGGCGGCGTTGATGCCATGGCGGTGCGGGAGGCCGAAGGAGATGTTGGACAGGCCGCAAGTGGTGTTGACCTTGAGTTCTTCGCGCAGGCGGCGCAGCAGCGCGAACACCTGGCGGCCGGCATCACCGAGCGCACCGATCGGCATGACCAGCGGATCGACGACGACGTCGTGCGCCGGAATGCCGAAATCGGCGCAGCGCTGCACGATCTTCTTGGCGACGGCGAAGCGCACATCCGGATCCATCGAAATGCCGGTTTCGTCATTGGAGATGGCGACGACCGGAACATTGTATTTCTTGATCAGCGGCAGGATGGCCTCGAGCTTTTCTTCCTCGCCGGTGACGGAGTTGACCAGTGGGCGGCCCTTGGCGACCTTGAGTGCCGCCTCGATCGCCGCGGTGACCGAGCTGTCGATCGAAAGCGGCAGGTCGACGAGACCCTGCACGATCTCCAGTGTCTGCACCAGCAGCGCCGGCTCGGTCGCATTGGGGTCGACCGCGGTCACGCCGGCATTGACGTCGAGCATGGTGGCGCCGCAGGCGGCCTGCTCCAGCGCATCCTTGATGACCGTCTCGAAATTGCCGGCGACCATCTCGGCGGCAAGCTTCTTGCGGCCGGTCGGGTTGATGCGCTCGCCAATCACGCAGAAGGGCTGGTCGAAGCCGATGATGATTTCTCGTGTCGCCGAGGCAACGATGGTCCGGGTCATGAAATCTCTCCGTCGTGATATAAAGAGTTCTTTATATCGTTATCTCTTTTCGATCAAGTGAATGCTGGTGCTCCGTGCAGGATCAGTGCGCGGTCTTCACCATGTCCACCTGGGTTTCGGTAATCTCGTCATGCAGGATGTGGTCCAGCCGATCGGCAACCATCTGGTCGTCGCGCCGGATTTCGCGCTTCCAGGGCTGGCGGCCCTTGAGCACACCCGATTCATCGACGATCTCGGCGACGTATTCCTCCTGGCGGTAGGCCATCACATGGATGCCCGAAATACCGGGGATTTCCTTCACCTCGTTGATGATGTCGATGCAGAGCTGCTTGCCTTCCTTCTTCTGGTCCTGGGCACCCTCCAGCCGCTTGATGACGGCGTCCGGGATATGGATACCCGGCACGTTGGAGCGGATCCACTTGGCGGTCTTGGCCGAGGCGAGGGGGCCGACGCCGCACAGGACGAACACTTTCTCGGTGTGGCCGAGGTCGCGCGCCTTCTGCATGAAGGTCTTGAACATCGGCACGTCGAAACAATACTGCGTCTGCACGAACTGCGCGCCGGCCGCGATCTTCTTGCCAAGATGGATCGGGCGGAAATCGAAGGGCGGCGCGAATGGATTGACGGCAGCCCCCAGGAAGACCTGCGGCGGCGTCGTCAGCTTGCGGCCGGACAGGAACTTGCCGTTGTCGCGCATGATGCGGACGGTTTCGAGCAGCGACATGGAATCGAGGTCGAACACCGGCTTGGCGCCGGGCTGGTCGCCTGCCTGCACGCCGTCGCCGGTCAGGCACAGCATGTTGGCGACACCCATGGCGGCGCCGCCCAGCACGTCGCCCTGGATGGCGATGCGGTTCTTGTCCCGGCAGGCGATCTGCATGATCGGGGCATAACCCATGCGGGTCAGAAGCGCGCAGATGCCGACCGAGGACATGTGGCAGTTGGCGCCCGAGGCATCGACGGCGTTGATGGCGTCGACCCAGCCATCGAAAATCTTCGCTCTGTTGTAGACGTCCTCGGGATCGGCGCTGTCTGGGGGATTGAGCTCGGTCGTCACCGCGAATTCACCGCGCCGCAGCACGCGCTCCAGCCGGCCGCGGGAAGAGTGCCCGGGCAGGGGATCGAGCGGCAAGTGAATGCCGGCCGGGTTTTCGTCGCGCTGGCGAGCGGTCATGCGGCGGCTCCGGTCTTTGACGCGGCAGCGGCTTCACGAGCTGCCGCCGCCTGCGCGGTGACCCGCAGCCAGGCTGACGTTTCCCGCAACGACTGGTCGACCGGCTTCTGCACGGCCAGGATCTTGTCGGAGTTGACCATGTTCTGCGAACCTTCCCAGGCCTTGACCCAGACGCAGGGCATATCGGGCTCCACCTCGCAATTGCCGTTGGCGCGCACGCCGCCGCAAGGACCGTTGCGCAGTTGCTTGGGGCAGTTCATCGGGCATGACATGCCGGTCGAGGACAGGATGCACTGGCCGCACATGCGGCAGTCGAACATAAAGCCTTTGACGCGCTTCTCGACGAATTTGATCGGGGCCTCGACGCGACCGTAGCCGATGCCCTTCCACAAGGGGTGCAGCAGCAGAAACATGTCGGCGAAACGGGAATAGAACCATTCAAGCAGGCGCGAATGCCGGATCGACCACAATCTCACCGCGAAAGAACGCTGCACGCGCCGCTGGGGCGACACGTCGGCTGGCTTGTAGTCGGATTTCGGCGCTGCCTTCTTGACCAGGGTGGCCTGGGTAACCGCCGGGTTCGTCTCAGACATTTTCTTTCCCGCCCGCCTTGACCAGAGCGACCAGCCGCTCGCGGTCGTATTTCGCATCGAGCTCCCGAAAAGCCTTTTCGACCTCGGCTTCGAGGTCGTCGCCAACCGGGACCGGATCGGCCTTGCGCCATTCGGCCAGATAGTCGTCGGTGCCGCCAGCGCCGGTGCGCATGGCGCACATGTCGATGGCCTCGGTGAAGCGCAGCGGCAGCTCACGCTTGGCGTTCTGCCGGCCCTTCTTGACGATGACCTGGGCAGGGATGTCGCGCCAGTAGACGACGATAAGATCGGCCATGAATTCTCGCTCCTCGAACTATCGAGCATTGCCGCATGCGCAATGGGGCCGCTTGTTATGGGACGACGCGCGCGCATTCAAAAGCGACGCATTTCAATGTCGTAAAATGAAAGGTGTCTTTATTCGTTTGCGACGTGCACCGGCGGCAGGTTCGGCATGCCGAAAAAGCCGTCCTGCCTTATGCGGTGCCGGGCTGAAAAGAGCCTACCAGATTCCGGTTCTGAGGCCGGTCCAGAGGTAGAACCAGATCGTCGGGTGATACCATTGTTTCGAAGGTAGGCCCGGGTCGATCGTCGTGAGTTTTCCGGCCAGTGCATCGCGCACGGCCTCGACGCAGATGTCGCGCGAGAACGCCGCCTGGCGCAGCGCGTGAGTTGAGATGGTGTCGCCTTTTTTCGGTCTGCCGCGCGCCTGCTTCAGCACGCCGCCAGTGTCGACGCCAGCATCGACGAGATGGACAGTCGTGCCGAAATTCTGCGGGTCACCGGACACCAGAGCCCAATAGCCGCCATTCATGCCGCGATATTTCGGCGTGATGCCCGCATGGTAGTTGAGCACCGGGCAGGGCATCTTGCTCAGCATCCCGGCCGAAATCAGCCGGCAACCGTTGAGCAGCACGACGCCTGGCTGGATCTTCTGGATCGCCTGCAGGCACTCAGGCCCATTGGCCGAGGCCACCTGGATGATCTCCTGGCCTGGTCGCGGCTCGACCTCCAGTTTCTCCTCCGCGATCAATCGCGCGCCATGGCTGGCCAGAAGCCGCTTGCCCAACCTGCTCAGCACCATCGTGCCAAGCTGACCCATGGCGGAAACCCAGCCCTGGCGCCGAGCCCGGCCACGCAGCAATTGCTTTTTGGATTCAGGGATTTCGAGGATGACGCTGACAGGACCAACGCGATCGGCGATTGCGTTGATCATGGCCCAGACATGCTGGCCGCCGCCGGTCACGACGACGATCGGCGCGCTCGTTGCTCCCGGTGAAGACATTGACCGTTTTCCTGCCTTGCATGCGACCGGCTGCCGCGTGCTGGCCGGATTTTGTGCCGGAAGGGGGTTAAATCTTGATGACCACGCTCAGCGCTTGAACTCGATGATGTCGAGCTTCAATTCGTAGTAGGGCGCGGGAAGTTCGATGCGCCATTCGCTGGCGCTGGTGCGGAAGGCATAGCCGACCTGGTCGGTCTGCGGACCGCTGCCGTAAGGTTTGGCCCGATCGTTGTTGACGGAGCCGGAGCCGAGATAGATGGCGCGTTTCTCGTTGTCGTCGAAGAAGCGGCCTTGGGTTCGCTGCGACCCGCTGATCTTTTCCAGCCGCCACCCGGAGCCGTCGTCGGTCACCTTGCACTTGAACCAGCCATAGATGACGAGCGGGCTCAACCCGCCTGCCTTGATGGTGCGGCACTTCCAATTGCCGGTCAGGTCCTTGTCGGAGAACGACACCAGCGGCTTCGCCAGCAAGGCATCGAGCTGTTTGACCTCGTCCGGATTGCCCGCCTTCGCCTCGGCAAGCGCCGCCTTGCGCGTCTCGCCATACTGGTCGAGACGGGCCTTGTCGGCGGGCGTGATCAGCTTCTGCACCTGGCCGTCGGCGAGGGTGGGCAAGGTGCAGCAGAGCAGGCCGATGGCCGCAAGCAGTGGGCGAAGGATCATCTGGAACTCCCCGAGTCTCTGAAATGGCAGTTGAAAATGGCAGTTAATGTCCGGAGCGGCGCTTCTGCCGGCTTATGGCTGACTTTACCGGGTCGCTCGCGCCTGTCATCCGTGCTTAACAGCGTCACCGTCAAAAATCATGGTGGTGCGCATGCAAATCTTGCTCACGGGATCGTCGGGTTGGCTGGGCGGCGCGCTGGCGCCGCGCTTGCGCGCGCTTGGCCATCAGGTGATTGGCCTCGACCCTGTTCCATCTGTTGAAACGCAGATGATCGGCTCGATCGCCGATCGTGACCTGGTTATGCGGGCGGTCGGGGATAATGATATCGAAGCCATCATCCACAGCGGCGCGCTGCACAAGCCCAATATAGAGAGCCGCGCCAACAGCGATTTCGTCGCCACCAATGTGCAGGGCACACTCAATCTGCTCGACGCGGCGGTGGCGACCGGCGTCGAGCGCTTCGTCTTCACCTCGACAACATCGCTGATGATCTCGCAGGCGATACGCGACGGCTTCAAGGGCGGCGCGCGCAAGGCGGCATGGCTGACCGAAGCGATGTCGCCGGAGCCGCGCAATATCTATGGCGTCACCAAGCTCTCGGCCGAACATCTCTGCCGCCTCTATCATCTTCAGCACGGCCTGCCGGTGGTCGTCCTGCGCACGGCCCGCTTCTTTCCCGAAGCCGATGACATGGCGCATCAGATCGAACAATCGGATGCCAATACCAAGGCGAACGAGTTGCTCTTCCGGCGGCTGACGGTGGAAGATGCAGCGCAAGCTCATGTCTCCGCGCTGGAGAAGGCGCCGCAGCTTGGCTTCGACATCTTCATCGTGTCCGCGCCTACACCGTTCCGGTCCGACGACTGCGACGCGCTGATCAGGGACGCGCCATCGGTCGTCTCGCGCTATTTCCCGGACTTCGCGGCCCTCTACGCGCGCAAGGGCTGGACGATGTTTTCCTCCATCGACCGCGTCTATGACGCGTCGCGGGCGAGGGACTGGCTGGGTTTTGTCTGCAGGACGAGCTTTGCCGATGTGCTGGCGGCGCTGAGGGCGGAGAACGGGCCAGGCTAGATTGCGCTCAGGCGACCTTCGCCGCCTGCGCCATTCCCGCGGTCAGGTCGCCATAGCCGGTCGCGCGCCGCTCATAGGCGAGGCCGAGCAGGGCGGCTGCTTTTTCCGCGACCTTGTCGAGTTCGGGATCATCGGTCTGGGCGAGATAAATCAGCTTCTCGTAATTGCCGAAATAGTCCTTGATCAGTTCCGGGTGCTTGTCGAGGCCGAGCGGCTTCATGAAGAAAGCATCGAACTGGCGGCAGAGGAAATCCGTCATGTAGAAGGACATCATGTCGTCGTCGGCAACCTTCGCGTAGGCTTCCATGCCTTGATAGAAGGCGAAGCAATGCGGGCCGGCCATGCGCTCGACGCCATGTTTCTCGATGACGCGGTCGAGCAGGCCGCCGGTGCCGCAATCGGCATATCCGACAAAGATGTGGTCGTAGCCCTCCGCCTTGGCCTTCCCGATCGCCTTGTCCATGGCGGGCGCGATGCGGTCGGGATAGAAGTGAAACTCGGCCGGCAGGCAGGTCAGGTCAAGGTGATCCAGCCCGAGTTGTTCCTTGACGGCCAATACCTCGCGCGCAATCATCCCGCAGGCGATGACGAGGAGCCTGTCTGTCTTATTCGGTTTCGTTTTTTGCGTCTTGACCAAGTCGAGCCGGCTTTCGCTGCGGGGCTAATTTATCTTTCGAGGGAGACACCGTCCATGAAACTGCTTCGCATCGCACCGATTGCCATTCTTGCCTGTGCCCTGGCCCTTTCCGCTTGCGCGAACACCGTCCGCGGCGTCGGCAAGGACGTCAAATCGACGGCGAGGGCGGTCAAGGACACTGTCGCCAACTGATCGGCAGCCTCGTCCATCATCTGGGAACAAAAAAGCCGCGCTGCAAGGCGCGGCTTTTTCTGTCTGTCCATCCTGATGCCTTGGATCAGGCGGAAGCGCGCACGTTATGCTTGCGCTTCATGAAGTCCTTGGCGGTCTCGACCGCCACCGCGGCATCGCGGCAATAGGCGTCGGCGCCGACGGCCTTGCCGAATTCCTCGTTGAGCGGGGCGCCGCCAACCAGCACGACATAGTCGTCGCGGATGCCCTTTTCCTTCATCGTGTCGATGACAACCTTCATGTAGGGCATGGTCGTGGTGAGCAGCGCCGACATGCCGATGATGTCGGGCTGATGCTGCTCGATCGCATCGAGATATTTCTCGACCGCATTGTTGATGCCGAGGTCGATGACGTCGAAGCCTGCGCCCTCCATCATCATGCCGACCAGGTTCTTGCCGATGTCGTGGATGTCGCCCTTGACGGTGCCGATCACCATCTTGCCCTGCTTCGGCGCACCGGTGGCGGCCAGCAGTGGCCGCAGGATGAACATGCCGGCCTTCATGGCGTTGGCGGACAGCAGCACCTCGGGAACGAACAGGATGCCGTCGCGGAAATCCTCGCCGACGATGCGCATGCCTTCGACAAGCGCCTCGGTCAGTACCTTGTAAGGTGCCCAGCCACGCTCCAGCAGGATGCGCGTGCCTTCCTCGATCTCTTCCTTCAACCCGTCATAGAGGTCGTCGTGCATCTGCTGCACCAACTCGTCGTCGGAAAGTTCAGAAAGGATGATCTCGTCGTCGGACATTTTAATCCAGCTCCTCACGGCATCGCGACTGTGTCGCAAGGCACAAAATATTGGCGTTCATACCTAACCCGCAACGGGCGGGTATCCATAGCTGATTTGCGACTTCCCGCAAAAGGAAAGCGACTGGAAAATCTACTGGTTTTCTTGTCGATTTTGCGACAGGCGTTGGCGCGGACGGGCCGTTTCGAATAGGGTGCATGGCTACGATCCGGCGAAAGCCGCGCCATGCGGCCGCAACGGTTACGGACCGGCCCATAGTAGGCCAGGCCATATTCAGGGAAGAGCGATCATGAGCGAACACGCGGCAGTCGACCAGGAAGCGTCAAACGCGCGGCGTGGGCGCGGCGCCAGCGGCGGAGCGGCGGCCAGGCGCGCGGCGCGCTCCGGTGGCGGGCCCGGCACCCAGCTCACCTACATCAAGCGCAAGATCAACGTCTATGAGGTGCTCGACGAGGAAGGGCTGGCGCTGATCGAGAAGAACACCGACACGGTGCTCGAGGAAATCGGCATCATCTTCCGCGACGACGCCGAAGCGCTGCAGCTCTGGAAAGAGGCCGGCGCCGACGTCAAGGGCGAGCGCGTGCATTTCCCGAAGGGTCTTTGCCGTTCGCTGCTGAAGACCGCGCCGTCGGTCTATACACAGCATGCCCGCAATTCAGAACGCTCGGTGCAGATCGGCGGCAATGCCACGGTGTTCGCACCGGTCTACGGCCCGCCCTTCGTGCGCGACCTCGATGGTGTCAGGCGCTATGCGACGATCGAGGATTTCCGGAATTTCGTGAAACTCGCCTATATGGCGCCGTCAATCCACCATTCCGGCGGTACTGTGTGCGAACCGGTCGACGTGCCGGTCAACAAGCGCCACCTCGACATGGTCTATGCGCACATCAAATATTCGGACAAGCCGTTCATGGGTTCGGTGACCGCGCCGGAGCGCGCCGAGGACACGGTGGCGATGGCCAAGCTCGTCTTCGGTGACGATTTCGTCGAGAACAATACGGTGCTGACCAGCCTGATCAACGCCAACTCGCCGATGGTGTTCGACGAGACGATGCTCGGCGCGCTGAAGGTCTATTCGCGGCACAACCAGGCCTGCATCGTCACACCGTTCATCCTTGCCGGCGCGATGAGCCCGGTGACGGTCGCCGGCACGCTGACGCAGGTCCTGGCCGAAGTGCTGGCCGGCGCATCGTTCACGCAGCTGATCCGGCCGGGCGCGCCGGTGCTGTTCGGCACCTTCGCCTCGTCGATCTCGATGCAGTCGGGCGCGCCAACCTTCGGCACGCCCGAACCGTCGCTGGTCTCCTATGGCGCGGCGCAACTCGCACGCCGTCTCGGTCTGCCATTCCGCACCGGCGGTTCGCTCTGCGCGTCCAAGGTTCCGGATGCGCAGGCCGCCTATGAAAGCGCCAACACGCTGAACTCGACCATCCTTGCCGGCACCAACTTTGTGCTTCATTCGGCGGGCTGGCTCGAGGGCGGGCTGGCATCCTGCTATGAAAAATTCATGATGGACGTCGACCAGCTCGGCATGCAGCAGAAATTCTCCGAGGGCGTCGATCTGTCGGAGAACGGCCAGGCGATGGACGCCATCCGCCAGGTCGGGCCGGGCAGCCATTATCTCGGCTGCGACCACACCCAGGCCAATTTCCAGACCGCCTTCTATCGCTCCAACATCGCCGACAACAATTCCTATGAACAGTGGTTGGCCGAAGGCGAAAAGACCGCGCCGCAGCGCGCCAACGAACTCGCCCGCCGCTGGCTGGAGAGCTACGAGGCGCCGCATCTCGATCCGAGCATCGACGAAGCCCTGAAGGACTTCATCGCCAGGAAGAAGGGGTCGATGCCCGACGCCTTCACCTGAAAGGAGCCCGAGTCAGGCGGGGCTAAAGTCGCCAACATCATCCACAAGGAAGTCTGGCGGAGTGCATTCTCCGATCCGGACAAGAAGGGATGATTCTTGCGCGCGGCATGATCGACGGGATCACGGCCGCGCTTGGCGCCAACGGCCTGATCCTGCGCGGCGGTTTCGTTTTCCCCGATAATGATGCCCCTCATGGCGCATCGGGTGCACCGGCAAGATCCATCCTGCTGGTGGGGCAGGCGGGTGCCGCACCCTGGCGGCATTTCCTGCGCTGGCGAGAGCAACAACCCCAGGCAATCGCCAATCCGCTCGACACATGGTCACGCGAAATAATTGGCGCGATCGCGGAAAAATTTGGCGCCCGTGCCGTTTCGCCCTCGGACAAGCCCTATCTGCCGTTCCAGCAATGGGCGATGCGTGCGGAGGGGCTAAAACCGTCGCCGCTCGGTATTCTCATGCATCCACAATACGGGCTCTGGCATGCCTATCGCGGCGCGTTGCTGTTCGAGGACGAGATCGCGCTTCCAGAGCAGGTCGCGGCAATTCACCTTTGCGACGCCTGTGTCGAGAAACCTTGCCTGAAATCCTGTCCGGTCGATGCCTATTCCAGGGAGGGCTTCGCCTACCAGGCCTGCCTGGCGCATGTGCGTGGCGGGAATGGCGAACCGTGCCGGAGCGGCGGCTGCCTCGACCGCAATGCCTGTCCCTATGGCGCCGCCTATCGTTATCCGCCGGACGTTCAGGCCTTCCATATGGCGAGCTTCGCACGGGCCGGGAGCTGATCGTCGCCATTGCGTGGCGCTTGGACTTGCTGATGTGAATCTTGACGGCAGGCGAAAGCAAGCCTATTCATCAAGTCATCATATGACTTGATGAATAGGCCCATGCAACCTGCCATCCGAACGAATCTTACCGACAGCGCAACCGGGAGCTTGCGTGCCGAAATCGTCGGCGGCCGCTGGGGCGTGGGCGAGCGCATTCCCAATGAGGCGGCTCTCAGTGACCTGCTGTCGGTCAGCCGCGGCACGGTGCGCGAGGCGGTGAGGGTGCTGGTCTCGCAAGGATTGCTGGACACGCGCCAGGGTTCGGGCACCTATGTGCGCTCGACCGTCGATTCATCGGCCGCGCTCGACCGCGTCAAGCGCACCGGCTTGCGCGACCAGTGGGAGGCGCGGGCAGCGCTGGACCTGGAGGCCGCACGGCTTGCCGCCTTGCGCCGCACACCCGCCGATCTCGAGCGGATGCGCCAACTGCTTGCCGAACGCGGCACCGTTGCCGACGGTGGAAGCGACGCCTTCATCCGGCGTGATCTCGCCTTCCACAAGTCGGTCGTCGCGGCTTCCGGCAACAAGGCGATGATGGAGCTCTACGACTTCTTCACCGCGGCCATCACCGAAACCATCCACGCCACCATCGACGGCGAACTGCCCGAGCCGGACCAGCAGGCGCATGCGGCAATCGTCGACGCCATAGCCGCGGGTGACCCCGACCGTGCGGTTTCCGCCGTCCGCGCTTTCATGGCGCCGGTGCTTGCCCAACTTGAAAGACTGCTTTCCCAATGAACCAGACGTTTCGTCAGCCCGCTCCGACGGCGCAATCCAAGGCCGTCGAGGGGCTGGATCTCATCGATGCCGAAGCCGACAGCTTGCCGAAGCCGCAGCCGCCCGAACTGCGCAGCCGTGCCGCGCGCATCGCGCTTGGCGCCAGCCTTGTGCTGATCGCCTTCAACCTGCGGCCACTATTTTCCAGCCTGTCGGTGCTGCTGCCCGAGGTGATGCAGGCGACCGGTCTTTCGACGACTGGCGCCAGCCTGCTGACCACGCTTCCGGTCTTGTGTCTCGGCCTTTTCGCCCCCTTTGCGCCCAGGCTTGCCCAACGCTACGGGGCTGAACGCACGTTGCTTGGCGCGCTTGCGCTGCTGGCGCTGGGAACCGGGCTGCGTTGGTTCGGCTCGGTGCCGCTGCTGTTTGTCGCCACCTTCCTTGCCGGCGGCGCCATCGCGATCGGCAACGTGCTGCTGCCGGGGCTGGTCAAGCGCGATTTTGCCGGCAGCGTCGCCGTCATGACCGGGCTCTACACGATGGCCCTGTGCGCCGGTTCAGCCGCTGCCGCCGGCCTCACCCTGCCGATCGAACATTTTGTCACGGGCTCATGGTCGGGCGCGCTCGCCGCATGGGCGGTGCCGACATTGGTCGTGCTGCTGATCTGGATCCCGCAAGCGCTGGGCAGCCGGCGACAGGTCAGCCATCGCGGCTTTCGCGTCGTCGGCCTGTGGCGCGATCGCCTGGCCTGGCAGGTGACGCTGTTCATGGGGCTGCAGTCGGCGCTTGCCTATTGCATCTTCGGCTGGCTGGCGCCGATCCTGCGCGAGCGCGGCTTCGACGCGGGCACCGCCGGCGCCATCGCGTCGGTGTCCGTCATGGCGCAGGTCATCACCTGCCTTGCCGTGCCTTCCGTCGCGGTACGGCTCAAGGACCAGCGCGGCATCAACGTGGCGCTTGTCGGCATAGCGGTGGTCGCGCTGCTCGGCATTCTCTTCGCGCCGACCTCGACCGTGCTTTTCTGGGCGGTCCTGCAAGGCATTGGGCAAGGTGGCCTGATCGCTGCCGCCATGACCCTGATCGTTCTACGTTCGCCGGATTCGCATGTCGCCGCGCATCTTTCGGGCATGGCGCAAGGCGTGGGCTATGTGCTTGCGGCAACCGGCCCGCTGTTGGTCGGCCTGATCCGCGGCTGGACCGGCAGTTTCGCGGAATCTGCCTTCCTCTTCGTCGCGCTTGGCCTGGGTGCCGCCATCATGGGGTTCGGCGCCGGACGTGCGCTGCATGTCGGCGCCAGGACCATGCGCATCGAGGGGGAAGGCTGAGCCAGGCCTTCCAAGTCGCTGCCTCGGACACTCGCCAACGCGTCACGCCTGCACGAAATGTTGACCAAGGGGCTCAGGGAACGCCTTGCCGTGGCGGTTTGCGCGGATATGTATCGCTGATCTGATCAACGGAGCAGGCAATGACGAAGCAGGACCTTCAGATCAAGACCCGTGACGGTGTGGCGAAGGCGGGCCTGTTTCGCTCGGCCAAGAACTCTCCAGCCAAGGCCGGCGTCATTGTCTACCAGGATGCGTTCGGTCCACGCCCGGCGCTCGACGGCATGGCCGAGCGACTGGCGGGTGAAGGTTATGCGGTGCTGGTGCCCGATCTCTTCCACCGCAACGCGCCTTACGGGCCGTTCGATGCCAAGACCGCCTTCGTCGAGGAAAAGACCAAGGCAGCGCTGATGGCGTTGGTCACCGGCACGACACAGGAGATGACGATCAGCGACAGCGCGGCCTTTCTTGATGCGCTCGTTGGCGAAGGCGTCACCGGGCCTGTCGGCACAGTCGGCTATTGCATGGGTGGCGCGCGGGCGCTGAACGCCGCCGCGTCCTATCCCGAAAGGATCAAGGCCGCCGCCAGTTTTCATGGCGGCAATCTCGCCAGCGACGCCGCCGACAGCCCGCACCGAAAGGCCGTGTCGATCAAGGCACGCGTCTATGTCGGCATGGCCGGCGTCGACAGGAGTTTCCCACCGGAACAGTCGACGCGGCTGGAGGAGGCACTGCGGAACGCGGAAGTCGACCACACGATCGAGAACTATATCGGCATGGCGCATGGCTGGTGCGTGCCGGATCATAGCGTCTACAACGAAGCCGGCGCCGAGCGGCACTGGCAAAGGCTGATCACGCTGTTTGCCGAAACACTGATCTGAGCCGTCGTGCGGCTCGCCTAAGCGAGGCCGATAGCGTGAAGTCCGATGAAAATAGCCACGCCTGCGCCGATCAAAAGCAGCGGATTGACCTTGGTCAGAAGAAGCGTGGCTGTTGATGCCAATGCGATGGCGCGCGCGACCCAGCCGCCATCTATCGCCTGCAGCAACACGTAGGTCGCCGCGAGGATCATCCCCGCGGCGACTGGCCGGAGCCCTGTCTCCAGCGCTCGCTTCCAGCGCGCGCCGCCGTTGCGGGACCACAGATGAGCGACCGCGTAGATCAGAAAGGTGGTTGGACCGAAAATTGCCAGCGTTGAAACGACGGCGCCCCAAAAACCCGCGACTTGCCAGCCGATCAGCGTAACCAGCAGCGATCCCGGACCCGGGGCCATGCGCGAAATGGCGAAGGCGTCGACGAATTGCGCCTGGCTAAGCCACTGATGGACGTCGACGACCTGCCGGTTGATATCGGCGATGGCGCTCTGCCCGCCGCCGATGGTGACGAGGGAGAGCGGAGCAAATACCGCCAGCAAGCTCAGCAACAACGATGTGTGTGGGGTCTCGCTCATCAACCTGCCTTGGCGTAGGTGTAGGCGACGCTTACTGTCCCAGCCGCGAGAACGACCCAGAAAAGCGGCCAGTGCAGAAGTGCAACGGCAATGAATGTGCCGGCCATGATCGTCATGGGAACAACGTTTCGAGGCACCGCTCGCGCGGCCGTGATGCCCATTGAGAGCGATAGGCCAACGGCCGCCGCCGCGGCTCCGGTTAGCGCAACATGTGTCAGCGCATAGCGCGACAGTGAAGAGAATACCGTTCCCAACAGGACTATGACGATCGCAGGCGGGACGATAATGCCGACAAAGCCAATAACGGCGCCACGCCAGCCAAGCAGCCGATAGCCGATCCAGACAGCCATGTTCTTGACGTTCACACCCGGGAGCGCCTGGGAAATCGACAGGCCGTTGAGAAATTCCTCCTGCGTCATCCACTTGCGGCTCTGAACAAATTCCCGGAGCAGCCAGCCGCTCAATCCACCGCCGAAACTGGTCAGGGCGATGCGTGTGAAAATCCAGAACAGCTGCGAGCAGCTGGGGGCCGATGGTGTTTCCGGTTCGGACATGTCGACGTTCTGACCGCGACCATCTCTTTGTTGGACTGTGGCAAGAGAACCAGAGACCCGAGTCGATATGGAATTGCCAGCACCATGCTTGATGCCAGCGGGTCACTCTTTCTTGCGCCGGATGTGAAGCCGTCCCGGCAGGCGATTTGAGCGTCAAAGCGCTGGGCTGAAAAAAATCTTTGCATCACCCCAAGGATTGGCCATTAGCCTTCGTCCAACAGGCAAATGATGGCGATGATGCTGGATGAGAGCGAAGCCTCCGACGCCGAACTGATCGGGCGGGCGAAGGGCGGAGACAGGGGGGCCTTCGGCAAATTGCTGGAGCGTCACTACGACTTCGTCTATCGCGCCGCCTATCGCTGGTGCGGCAAGAAGGCCGATGCCGAAGACATCGCCCAGGAAGTCTGCGTCCGGCTCGGCCGGGCGATCCGCGACTATCGCGGCGGCGGCGCCTTCACGACATGGCTTTACTCCGTGACCTTGAACGCCGCGCGCGACATGATGCGCAAATCCGCCCGCGACATGGCCAAGACCGAGGCCTACGGCGTTCATGCGCTGATTTCGGGCGAGGCTCCGGCCGAACCGGAAGACCCGGCCGAGGCGCTGTGGGCGGCGGTGCGGCAACTGCCGGACAAGCAGCGCGACGCCGTGCTGCTTGTCTATGGCGAGGGCCTGAGCCACGCGGCCGCCGCAGAGGCGATGGCGATCTCGGAGGCGACGGTTTCCTGGCACATCCATGAAGCGAAGAAACGGCTGAAGACGCTGATGCGCTCGGCCGGGGAAGTGTGACCATGGTCGACGACAACGAACTCAAGAGACTGCGCGATATCGCAACGCCGGTGCCGGGCGAGAGCGCGAAGGCGCGCGCCTTCGAGGCCGCCATGCGGGCCTATGATCAGGAAAATATTTCTGCCGTCACCCAAGGATCAGTCGGCGGTCTTCGTCTCACAGAGCGAGCACAAAAGCTCTGGAGCGAGATCATGCAAAAGAAACTCATCGCCACGCCGGCCCTTGCCGGGCTCGTCGCCCTGCCGATCGCCGGATACGCCACCTTCCATCTGCTGAGGGAACAGCCGCCCAAATTCGGCGGCGACGAAAAGATCACCGAGACGCTGGCTAACAAGCCGGCGACCGTGAAGCCAATCGTGGCAGAGCCGAAGCAGGCTCCGACCGAACTGGCGAAGGACAAGAAGGCCGATACCGATGTGGAAAGCCGCGACGCCGCCGATGCGCTTGTCGCGCCGGCCGCTCCGCCGAAACCCGAATCCGCCCAGGCCGGTGGCTCAGCTCAGCAGACTGCCGCGGAGCGCGGGATAGTGGCCGAGCCGGCACCGCCGGCGCCGACGGGTGAATTCGCATTGGACGGAACTGTGAGCACGCCCAGCACATCGCGGGTCGCCCGCATGCCCGCGGCCCAGTCCAAGCTGATGGCACCGCAGCAGCCGGCCATGGCACCGGCCGACCAGATCGCGCCGCAAGAGGAGAACCGCGACCGCGTCCAGGATTTCAAGACCAATCCGGTGCACGCCGCACTTGAAGATCCGGTCTCGACCTTCTCGATCGATGTCGACACGGCATCCTATTCCTTCGTGCGCAGTTCCCTGAAGCAAGGCTTCGTGCCGCAGGCCGACACGGTGCGCGTCGAGGAGATGATCAATTACTTCCCCTATGACTGGAAGGGGCCGGACTCGGCGTCGACACCGTTCAACTCGACGGTCAGCGTCATGCCGACCCCATGGAACACGCACACTAGGCTGATGCACGTCGCCATCAAGGGGTTCGATATCAAGCCGACCGAGCAGCCCAAGGCCAATCTGGTCTTCCTGATCGACGTCTCGGGCTCCATGGATGAACCCGACAAGCTGCCGCTGCTCAAATCGGCGTTCCGGCTGCTGGTGAGCAAGCTGAAGGCCGACGACACGATCTCGATCGTCACCTATGCCGGTGACGCCGGCACCGTGCTGATGCCGACCAAGGTTGCCGAGAAGGACAAGATCCTCAATGCCATCGACAATTTGCAGCCTGGTGGCTCGACCGCCGGCGAGGCCGGCCTCAAGGAGGCCTACAAGCTTGCCGGGCAGTCCTTCGTCAAGGACGGTATCAACCGGGTGATGCTTGCCACCGACGGCGACTTCAATGTCGGCCAGACCGACGATGACGACCTCAAACGGCTGATCGAGAGCGAGCGCAAGACCGGTGTCTTCCTGTCGGTGTTCGGCTTCGGCCGCGGCAATCTGAACGACCAGATGATGCAGACCATTGCCCAGAACGGCAACGGCACGGCGGCCTATATCGACACGCTGGCCGAGGCTGAAAAGGTGCTGGTCGAAGACGCTTCTTCGACGCTGTTCCCGATCGCCAAGGACGTGAAGATCCAGGTCGAGTTCAACCCGAACAAGGTCTCCGAATATCGCCTGATCGGTTACGAGACCCGGGCGCTCAACCGCGAGGATTTCAACAACGACCGCGTCGATGCCGGCGACATCGGCTCCGGCCATTCGGTCACCGCGATCTACGAGATCACGCCGAAGGGCAGCGGCGGCGAGCAGATCGACCCGCTACGCTATGGCCAGGCCACGGTCAACAATGGCGGTGTCGCCAACGCGGATGAATATGCCTTCGTCAAGATTCGCTACAAGCTGCCCAACGAGGACGTCTCGAAACTGATCACCACGCCGGTGACATCAGCCAACGAGGTGGCATCCTTCGACGAGGCCAGCACCGACCAGCGTTTCTCCGTCGCGGTCGCGGCTTTTGGCCAGAAGCTGCGCGACGAGGATGCGACCGCGAAGTTCGGTTACGACAAGATCATGGAGATCGCCACCGCCGCTCGAGGAGCCGACCCGTTTGGGTACAGGTCGGAGTTCCTCTCGCTTGTGCGCCTTGCCTCGGCGCTGGGCGGCAACCGGTAGTGGTGATACGGCCGGTTTCTTTCAGATGGGATCGTTCTGATACGGGAAATCGGCCTACGGGCGGGTGAGGCAGGCCGGCGAGGGATATTACCCTTGCCGGCCTTTTTTTCGGATCTATTGATATTCAGGTGAGACCGGCCTGACCTGAATCTCGACAGATTCCAAGGCGCGGCCTTGACCCACATGATCGTTAAATTGCGCGGTATTTCCGGTACCGGATCGCAATGTCCTCTTGTTACACCGGGCTTGTTTACAGGGCTTGAGGGAGCCGGAATTGCAGATCAAGACTATCGCCAACTCGCTGCCGCCGGCGCGGGACGCTTCGCCGACTTCATCAGCCCTGTCAGCCGAAACCAGACGCATCAGCGACGATGTCGCGCAGGCGCGTGACACCGCAATGTCGGCGCTGACCAACGATCGCTTCCGCTTGATGCTGGAACAGATCACCGACCCGGGTTCATCCGGTGCTCTGATGACGATGCGCGGCGACAATCTGGTCGATTTCAAGTCGGCGCAGTCGAGCTACGCCGACAATAGCGATTAACCCAAAGATATTGCTTCAGGCCCGGCTGCGGCGGCGTTCGCGGCGGGCTTCGCTGGTCTCGGTGGTGTTTTCCGTCGCCACCTTGTTGCGCATCGGACCGATGCGCTCGACGATCGTCTCGACCGTCGGGCGGCTGGCTTTGGTATGGGCGTCGAGCGCCTTGCGCATGGCGGCAAGGTGCTGGAACGATGTGCCGCAGCAGCCGCCGATGATCTTGGCGCCGGCATCGACGGCGAGACGGACATAGTCGGCCATCAATTCCGGCGTGCCGGAATAATGGATCTCGGTGCCGCGGAATTCGGGAATGCCGCAATTGCCCTTGACGATCACCGTCGCCTGCGGCTTCGCCTCGGTCATGTCGAGCAGCGAGGCCAGGATATCGGAGGCGCCGACACCGCAATTGGCGCCAACACCGAGCGGGGCCTGCGCCAGGCCATCGGCGACGCCATGGATGTCTTTCGGCAACAGGCCCATCATGGTGCGGCCGGCCGTGTCGAAGGAGCCGGTATAGGTGTAGGGCAGGCCGACGCGGATTGCGGCCTCGGCGGCGGCGCGGATTTCGTCGGGTGCCGACATGGTCTCGATCCACGCGACTTCGGCGCCGCCTTCCTTGAGACCCTCGATCTGCTCGGCAAAGGCGTCGACCGCCTCGTCATAGGTCATGGCGCCGAGCGGCACCAGCAATTCACCGGTCGGGCCAACGGAGCCGGCAACGATCACCTTGCGGCCGGCCTTGTCGGCAACGGCCCGCGCAATCTCGGCGGCGCGCTTGTTCAGCGCATGAACACGGTCCTGCGCATGGTGGAGCTTCAACCGATGACGGGTGCCGCCGAAGGAGTTGGTCAGGATGATGTCGGCGCCGGCATCGACGAAATTCTGGTGCAGGCTGGTGATGGTGGCGGGCGCGGTCTCGTTGAGCAGTTCCGGCGCCTCGCCGGCCTCCAGACCCATGGCGAACAAATTGGTGCCCGTGGCGCCATCGGCCAGCAGCACGCCCTTTTCAGCCAGCAGGGCATCGATCGGATTGGTCGTCGTCATCGGATTGGCTTTCATATTTCTAATTCGAATAAGGATATAAAGAAGTCTTTATGTCTAGTCAATGATTTGCAAGCGACGAGCTGCTCTATAACCGCGATGGTCGTCGATCAGGCGGAGCCCGACGGGAACGTCATGCCGGCCAGATTGCGCGCGAAGGCGGCGGCCTCGTGCGGGTTGACGTCGGCGGCCCGGATCAGGTTGTCGAAGTGCTGGGTCAGCGCCTGAACCGGCTGGGTGGCGTTCAGCACGACATACATGTCACCGACATAGATGGCGGCGCGATAGGGCCCGAAGATGGTGAGCGGGATCGAATAGCGCATGCGGCCGTCATAGAGAAACAGCCGGAAGGTCGGGTAGAGATCGTCAAGCAGCGTCGCCATATGGGCGAGCTGCTGCTGGCGATCGGCCTCCGGAAAACGGTCCCAGACACCGAGGCCGCGAGCGAAAATCTCCAGCGTGTGGCGCGGCATGCAGACTTCCATGTCGGTTTCCGGGCGCCGGTTGTATTCGATGCGGTACTGCGTCTCGCTGGCCTGCGCCAGGCGGCTCCTGTTGGTGATGTTGGCCTCGTAGTCGACCAGCGCGCGGGTCCGCAGCAGGTCGGGGATGCCGGCCGGCACGTAGCGGATCTTGGTGCCAGCGGCCTCGGCGAACCATTTGGCGAGCAGCGTGCGGTCGAAACCGTCGGGCGCTTCCTCGATTTCCAGGCTTTCACGGATTTCACCGGTTACGCCTTCGTCCTGGCTGAGGCCGAGCAGCCAGTCGAGCGAGACTTTGAATTCAGCGGCGATGTTGAGCAGCGTTTCTGCCCTCGGCAGGCGCGTCGAAGCGCCCGACATCAGCTGCGACAGTGCCGACCGGTCGATGCCGACCGCTGAAGCGAAGGCAGACTGGTTGAGATCCGATCGTGTCAGGAGCAGCCTCAGACGCTCCCGAAAGATTGCTGACAGGTCGCGTTTGTCCATCGTCCGGTCCTCCGAATGTTGAGGAAAAATTTGCGCCGAAGCGGCCCGGGAGCCGTCTCAGGCGTAAATGAATCCCTAAGGTTGTTTACAATGTGTAACATGTGCGGTCAAAAATGCGCAATCGCAACATTTTGTATACTTTGTCGCGTTGAGTGGAATCATTTCTCCTGACACTATGTTGTCAGGAACCATTTGGGGTTCCGGCGACTGAGGGGCAGTGGTCGATAGCATGACAGGCAAGAGCATCAAGCGACGAAACGCACCGGCCATCGAGTGGCCGACCACGGTTCTCGCTTTCTTCTGTTACGGAACGTGGCTTGCCACCGGTTTCCTGCTCTGGCCTTCCTATCCCATCGTGGCGCTCTTTCTCCTCGGCTTTGTCCTGGCGCTTCAGTCGTCGATCATGCACGAAGTGCTGCATGGCCATCCGACGCGCAATGCGTTGATCAACGAAGCCTTCGTCTTCCTGCCGATCGGTCTTGTCTGGCCGTTCCGGCGCTTCAAGACGCTGCACTTGCGCCACCATGCCGACGAGCGGCTGACCGATCCGCTGGACGATCCGGAAAGCTACTATCAGGCGCTGTGGCAGCACGACGAATTGCCGTCGACGATGAAATTCCTGCTCAAGGTCAACAACACCATGGCCGGCCGGTTCTTCCTCGGCCCCTGGCTGTCCTGCATCGGCTTTTTCATCGACGACGCCAAGCAGATCATGGCTGGCGACAAGGCGATCCGCAAAGCCTGGCTGTTGCATGCGATCGGCCTCGCCATCGTGGCGCCGATCGTGCAGTTCGGCTTCGGCATTCCGCTTTGGCTCTACATTCTGGCACCGGTCTGGCTGGGTCAGTCGCTGATCGCGATCCGCACCTTTGCCGAGCATCAGTGGTCCGAGCACCCGGAAGGCCGGACGGTGATCATCGAGCGCTCGCCGCTGTCGTTCCTGTTCCTGAACAACAACCTGCACTTCGTCCACCACAAGACCCCGACAGTGGCCTGGTACAGGCTGCCCAAGCTGTTTCGCGAGCGCCGCGACGAGTGGCTGCGGATGAACAATGGCTATGCCTATCCGAATTATTTCGCGCTGATCAAAGCCTATGCCTTCAAGGCAAAGGAGCCGATCGTGCACCCGGTGCTGCGTCGTGCGCCTGAGCACGGCCGGGCATTCAAGCCACGCATCCGGGCCCGCAACATCAACGGACTCGGCACCGCGCCGGTGCCCGCCGAGCCGCCCAAGGAATAGTCCGGGCATCCCGGGATACGTGTCGGCGAATTCTGATTGGACACCGCGTTTTGCGATCCTCTCTCGGACAGGATGATTTGATATCGGCATGAGTGAATCGATTGCGGCATTGCCAATGTATGACTGGCCCGAGGTGCGCGGCGAGGTCGACGCGCAATGGGCGCTGCTGCGGGACGCCTTCCGTCAAAAGGGCATCGATGCGCCGCAGACCCTCGTGCGCCGCAATGGCGACCTGTCGCCCGTGCCGGGCGGCATCCGCGATGCCCAGGGAGCCTTGATCGCGCCGGATCCGGTGACATTGCCGCCGGATGAACTCGATTTTCACAAGCTCTGGCTGCACCCGGCGCTGCTGTTCGCGCAGACCTGCTGGGGGCCGATGGAGCTTGGCCTGTCGAGCCATGTGCAAGTGGTCGGCCAGCCGAGCTACGACGCCTATGAAGGCGGGCAAAGCGAGCTCTATTCCAGTGCGCTGGTGATGCGGACGGGCGAGGGGCCGGAGGTTCGCTCGCCCGCGGACGGCAAGGCCTTGCTCCCACTAGATCTGATGCGTGGCAAGCGCTTCACGTTCAACGGTCTCGATTCGATGTCGGGCATCATCGGACTGACGCGCGACCTGCACGCGGCCGGCGAAAGCCTCGATATCTTTTCGGCGCGTAGCGCAAGCGGCGGTCATCGCGCGTCGATCGTCACTGTCGCCGAGGGCAAGGCGGATATCGCTGCGATCGACTGCGAAAGCTGGGCGCTGGCGCAGCGTTTCGAGCCGGCCGCCCGCGAGGTCGCCATTGTCGGCTGGACGGCACGGCGCAAGGGTCTGCCTTTCATCACCGCCCGGACGACGCCGGAAAAGACAGTCAAGGCAATGCGCGAAGCTCTCGCTGGATTAGCTGAGCAGCCTCGCATCCAGCGGGTAGGTTGAGAGCTGCTCGTTGCCGCTCTCGGTGATCAGGATCTGTTCCTCGATCTTGACGCCCTCGCGCCCGCCCAGCCGGCCGATATAGCTTTCCACGCACAGTACCATGCCCGGTTCAAGCACGCCGTCGGGCGTGTCTGGCGTCCAGTCGCTGGCATGTGGCAGCGTGGGGTATTCGTCGGCCAACCCGACGCCGTGGTAGAGGACGCCGTAGCGTGTCGGGAAGCAGTCTCCCGGTGGCACCGTCGAGCGCTCGACAAGATCGCGGAACGAAATGCCAGGCTGCATCAGTTGCGTGTTGTGTTCGATCTGGTCGGCGGCGATGCGGAAGAGGTCGCGCTGCTCGTTGGTCGGCTTTGCGTCGCCGCAAAGCCAGGTGCGCGACAGGTCGGCGCAGAAGCCGTAGGGGCCGATCAGGTCGGTGTCGAAGGCGACGAGGTCGCCCGCTTCGATCACGCGCGACGAGCATTCCTGGAACCAAGGATTGGTGCGCGGGCCCGACGCCAGCAGCCGCGTCTCGATCCATTCCCCGCCGCGCGCAATGTTGCCGCGATGCAGTTCGGCCCACAATTCGTTCTCGGAGATGCCCGGCTTCAGCGCCTGTTCCATCTCGCCCATTGCCGCCTCGCAGGCGACGATGGCACGGCGCATGGCGAGGATTTCGTCCGGCGATTTGATCAGCCGGGCATTCTCCATCACCGCTTCGCCATTGCCGATGGAGATGCCAAGCCGCACCAGTTCCTCGACGCCTTCCGGATTGATGTGATCGACCGCGATGCGGCTGTTGCCGCCGCCATGCTCTCTCACCAGATCGGCAATGCTTGCGGCCCAGCGGCGGACTTTCTGCTCCGTCAGTTCGCCGCCATAGAGATACATCCACGAGATAGCTGGACGCACTTCGTCGACGACGCCGGAATGGTCGGACAGATGCTCGCAGGAAAAATAGTCGAACAGCACCACCGGGCCTTCGGTGGCGACGAAACAATGCCGCGTCGGGTTGTGCGCCACCCACAGTTGCATGTTGGTGCTGTCGGTCGCATAGCGGATATTGACCGGATCGTAGAGGAGGGCGCCGGCATAGCCGCGGCGCTTCAGCTCGGCGCGGATGCGTTCCAGCCGGTATTTGCGCATAGCCGGAAGATCGGGGGCGGCAATGCCCGCTGCCGCCCATTCTGCTTCAGCTTGGACGCCATAGCCCAGCACATGCTGGTTGAGCGAAGCCGCCTTCTGGCGGGAGCCTTCGCGCAATTCCTCGATCGAGCCAGGCTCGAAAGGCATGATCTTGCGATGGCGGCCGAAGCTCCCCTTTGGCGCCGCGCTGTCCATTGTCGAACCTCAGGTCCGCATCTTCTCGCCGCTCGGGTCGAAAGGCGCCTCGACATTGATGCGGGCCGGACGCCGATGTCCAAGAATCTCGATCTCGAACAGGCCGGCGCTTTCGTCCTCGGCAAGCGCCGCCGGCACATAACCCTGTGCCATCGACTTCTGGACATAATGGGCATAGCCGCCCGACGTCACCCAGCCGACCACGCGCCAGTCACCGTCGATGATGCCGCGCACGGCCGAAGCGCCCTCGGCAGCCTTGGAGCCACGCACTTCCTTGCCCTTGTCGTCGAAGCGGGGCGCGCCATAGCCATGCGGCTTGTCCACCGTGCCAAAATCCTTGCTGACCTTGGCCCAGATCGGTTCGTCCCCCATCACGTCGGCATCGGCGGCATCAACGATGAAGGAGACACGGCGCAGTTTCGGGCCTTCCGCCTGTTCCTTGGCGGCGGCTTCGCGGCCGATGAAGTCGTTCTTCTCGAGCTTGATGAAGCGGTCCATCGAACCTTCGAACGGCCCGTAGATCGGCCGCAGCTCGCGGAACCAGGTCGGGAAGTTCTTCTCAAGACGCATCGACAGCAGCGCGCGCATGCCGAAATCGACCAGGCCGAATTCCTCGCCGGCGTCCTTGATCGCCTTGTACACCAAACGCTGGTAGGCCGGCGCCATCCAGATCTCGTAGCCGAGGTCGCCGGTATAGGTGATGCGGTTGACCATGCAGGGCGCGCCGCCGACCGCCATCTCGCGGAAATCCATGAAGCGGAAAGCCTTGGTCGAGATGTCGACATCGACCAGCTTCTGCAAGAGGTCGCGGGATTTGGATCCGGCGATCGACAGGCCGACCAGCGTCTGGTCGAAGCGATGGATGCGCACCGAACCGTCCTTCGGCAGGTGCTTTTCGAACCAGCGCATATGGTATTTCTGCGCCGCGGACGAGCCCCAGATCATGAAGCGGTCGTCACCGGCCTTGGCGATGGTGAAGTCACCGATCAGCTTGCCGAATTCGTTGATCATCGGGGTGAGCACGATGCGCCCGGTCTTCGGCATGCGGTTGGTCATCAGCCGGTTGAGGAACTCTTCCGCTCCCGGTCCCGACACTTCGTATTTGGCGAAGTTGGCGATCTCTGTCACGCCGACGCGCTCGCGCGTGGCGCGGACTTCCTCGCCAATCGGGCCGAAATCGTTGGAGCGGTGGAACGAGACGATGTCCTTTGGCTCCTTGCCTTTCGGCGCGAACCACAGCGGGGTTTCCAGGCCCCATGAGTTGCCCATAACGGCGTTGTTAGCGAGCATGGTGTCGTAGAGCGGCGTCGTCTGCGCTGGACGCGCTGCCGGCAGTTCCTCGTTCGGGAAGCGGATCGAGAAGCGACGCGAATAGTTTTCGCGCACCTTGGCGTTGGTGTAGCGCAGGCCGGCCCATTCGCCGAAGCGGGCGACATCCATGCCCCAGACGTCGAAACCGGGATCACCATGCACCATCCAGTTGGACAGAGCGAGGCCGACGCCGCCGCCCTGGCTGAAGCCGGCCATGACGGCGCAGGCGCACCAGAAATTGGTCAGGCCCTGCACCGGGCCGACCAGCGGGTTGCCGTCGAGCGCGAAGGTGAAGGGGCCGTTGATGATCTGCTTGATGCCGGCCTTTTCGATGCCGGGGAAATGCTTGAAGCCGATTTCCAGCGACGGCGCGATGCGGTCGAGGTCCGGCGGCAGCAATTCATGGCCGAAATCCCAAGGCGTGTTGACCGGCGACCACGGCTTGCAGGCCTTTTCATAGGTGCCGAGCAGGATGCCGTTGCGCTCCTGGCGGGTGTAGATCTCGCCCTTGAAGTCGAGCACGCCGATCATCTCGCGGCCGGTCGACTTGTTGAATTCCTCGACCTCCGGCATCGGCTCGGTGAGGAGGTACATGTGCTCCATCGCCAGAACCGGCAGCTCGACGCCGACCATGCGGCCGATCTCGCGCGCCCACAGGCCGCCGCAGTTGACGACGTGCTCGGCATGGACAGTGCCCTGTTCGGTGACCACGTTCCAGGTGCCGTCGGGCTGCTGCGTCAGGTCGACGACGCGGTTGCGCAGCACGATCTCGGCGCCGAGTTTCTTGGCCGCCTTGGAGTAGGCAATGGTGGTGCCGGAGGGATCGAGGTGGCCTTCGACCGGATCCCACATGGCGCCGACGAAGTTCGTCTCATCCATCAGCGGGAACATCGCCTTGGCTTCCGAAGGCGTGATCAGCTCGGTGTCCATGCCGAGATAGCGGCCCTTGGCGTGCGCGAGCCGCAGGAAGTCCATGCGCTCGGGCGTATCGGCCATCATCACGCCGCCGGTCAGGTGCAGCGAGCAGGACTGGCCTGATAATTCCTCGATCTCCTTGTAGAGCTGCACGGTGTAGGCCTGCAGCTTGGCGACGTTGGGGTCGCCGTTCAGCGTATGGAAGCCGCCGGCCGCGTGCCAGGACGAGCCAGAGGTGAGCTCCGAGCGTTCGATCAGCATGATGTCGGTCCACCCAGCCTTGGCCAGGTGATAGAGCACCGAGCAGCCGACGACGCCGCCGCCGATGACAACCGCTTTTACATGGGATTTCATGAAGATAGGTCCGTTTTTGCGTAAATTGAATCAGAGGTTTCGGTCGCTGGCGTGACGACGCACGCCAAGCACGGTCAAAAATCGGTCGGCGCGCCGCCTTCGGCCGTGCGCTTCTGGACGAAGTCGTTGAGTTCCTCGCGGATCGCCGGATCCATGTAGGGCTCGTCATAGGCGGCCAGCCGCTCTTTCCAGACCTTGTTGGCTTTTTCCATTGCCGTCGGCGAGCCGGCTTCCGCCCAGGTCTCGAAATTGCGCCAGTCGGAAAGGATCGGCGAGTAGAACGCGGTCTTGTAGCGGTCCTGCGTGTGCTGGGTGCCGAAGAAGTGGCCGCCTGGGCCAACCGACTGGATGGCGTCGAAGCCTAGCGCTTCTTCCGACAAATCGAGCGGGGTCAGGAATTCCGCCACCATCTGCAAGAGGTCGATGTCGAGAATGGTCTTTTCGTAGGAGCAGCGCAGGCCGCCCTCCAGCCAGCCGGCCGCGTGCATCATCAGGTTGCCGCCGCCCTGGATGGCGCCCCACAGCGAGAACACGCTCTCATAGGCCGCCTGCGCGTCGACCGTATTGGCGGCGCAGGTGTTGGATGTGCGATAGGGAATGTTGTAGCGGCGGGCAAGCTGGCCGCCGACAAGCTGTGCCTTCATGTATTCGGGCGTGCCGAAGGCCGGCGAACCGGACTTCATGTCGACATTGGAAGTGAAGCCGCCATAGCCGACAGGCGCACCCTTCTTCACCATCTGGGCAAAGGCAATGCCCGACAGCGCCTCGGCATTCTGCTGCACCAGCGCACCGGCGATGGTCACAGGCGCCATCGCACCCGACAGGGTGAAGGGCGTGACGATGACGACCTGGCCCTTGCTCGACATCTGGATGATGCCTTCCATCATCGGCACGTCGAGCTTGAGCGGCGAATTGGTGTTGATGATGGTGAAGACGGACGGCTCCTCGAGCAGTTGCTCGTGGCTGATGCCGCGCGCGATGCGGGTGATCTCAATGCCGTCGACATTGCGTTCCTTGCCGAGCGAATAGATGTGGAACACCTTGTCGGTCAGCATTGCGAGGTCGCGAACACATTCGAGGTGGCGGACGGATGGATGGATATCGGTCGGCTCGACCGGATAGCCGCCGGTGCAGTTCAGGATGTTGTGCATCTGCGCAAGGCGCAGGAAATTGCGGTAGTCCGCCTGGTTGCCGGGCCGGCGGCCACGGTCGATGTCGGAGCAATTGGGTGCCGACGCCATCATCGAGATGATCAGATTATCGCCGCCGAAGCGGACATTGTGCGCGGGATTGCGGGCATGGATGGTGAATTCGGACGGACAATGCGAGACGAGTTCGAGAATCATGTCGCTGTCGAAGCGAACGCGTTCCGAGCCTTCGCGCACATCGGCGCCATGCGCCTTCATGATACGCCGGGCCTCGTCGTGTAGGACGTCGACGCCGATTTCCTTGAGCACGCGCAAGGAGGTGAGGTGGATCGACTCCAGCTCGTCGTCCGAAACCAGCTTCGTGGGTTGCAGCGGGATCTTCAGCTGCCGAAACGGCGGCTGCTCGAACGCGGCCGAGCCTCCGGCTCGCTTTCCGGCACGGCCGCCACGGCGGGCACGGTCGGGTGCCAGGGCCGGTTCTGCAGGGTTTAGGGCGGCGGTCATGATGGTCCTCGTAGGATGCGAATGGCGGGCGGCATAATGGACCGGCGGCCCGCCGGCCATTGCGGAGGTGGCGACCACTAGGGCGAGGGAAGCGACATGCCGGAACGGCAGCCGCGTGGCTACGACATTCGCCTTGGCCAAACCGGCTCGCCGGGAAATGCCCGCGGGCGGCAGGCGGGATAGAGGCTGACGTGGAGTGCGTTACACTTCCGTCTTTTACTTCTGATATACTTCGGCGCTTAACGTCTTTGGAGGGGGCAGTCATGCCTGACGTCGTCAAAGTGCGTGCCGCGACAAACAACGAAGTCGCGTTCCTTTCCTGGGATCTTGACGGGATGATCCCGGGTTGCCTCGGTTTCGAGATCGTGCGCCTCTATCCAGACACAGGCGAAGAGCGCTGCCTGGCGTCCTGGGTGCCGTTCAAGGGGCAGCGCAATCCGCGATGGATTCCGCAGGACACCGGCGTCTGGCCGGTGCAGAAGACATTTTGGCGCGATCTGACCGTGCGGCGACGGCGCGACAGCATCGACGTCAGACCGGACGGCGAGATGATCGCCTACCGGGTGCGTCCCGTTGGCGACATGAAGCCGGGCCTCGATCCGGTGCCGGTGCGCCCCGATCAGGTCGTCGACGGCAAACCCGCCTATACGGGGCCATCGCGGCCGCTCGGCTATCTCGGCCAGGGTGCCGTCAGCCCGCCGATCTTCCTTGGCCAGATGTTCGGCAAGGCACGCGTCGCCTTCACCAATGGCGTGCTGTCGACGCAATGGATGTCGCACGCGTTGCAGGAAGCCGGCATCAAGGTGGGGCAGCGCGAGAAGATCGCCGCGATCCTTCAGGACCCGACCAGCAAGATACGCACCTATCTGCATGGCGATGTGCCCGATGTACTGACCAGTCTCCTGAAACGGGCCAGGACCGAGGGCGGCACGGTCAGGCTTGCCCTCTATGAGCTTGGTGATGACGAATTGTGTGACGCTATCATCGCCGCGAAGGATGTCATCGAGGTTATCCTTTCCAATTCCGGCAAGGGCAAGCTTCCAGACGCGGCCGAAGACGACAAGACCGAGGTTTGGGATGCCGGCAACTTTCGGTACAGGCAGCGCCTGCGCGATGCGGGCGTGGTGGTGACGGACCGCCTGTTCAACAACAACCATATCGGCCACAACAAATTCGCCGTCTACCGCGATGCGCAGGGCAAGCCGCTGGCGGTGATGACCGGCAGCACCAACTGGACCTCGACGGGCATTTGCGGACAATCCAACAATGCCTTCGTCCGTGACGATCCCGCGATGGCCGAGGTCTTCAACGACTATTGGCAGCGCATGAAGGCGGACGTGTTTCCTCCGCCAGCCAGCGAAACCGCTGCCGGGCACGTCGCGCAGATGCAAGGCGTGCCGTTCCGCAGGGATAACCATTTGCCCAATCCGCGGAACGGGGCGACCTCGGCGCTGGACGGCATGACAGTCTGGTTCTCCCCGAACGACCCGAAGCGCAGCAAGAAGGATATCTCGGTGCGACCGGTGGATCTGGAAGATGTCTTCGCACGCATCAAGGCGGCGAAGCGGGCGGTGCTGTTCCTGGTGTTCAATCCTTCGCTGCTTGGCGAAAACTCGATTGTCGACCAGGCCGTCGCGGCGGCGAAGGCGGATCCGAATTTGATCGTGCAAGGCGCGATCAGCGATGAAACCGCAATGCCCAATTATGTCGCTCCGACCAAGGATCCGGTCACCCACAAGTCGAACAAGGACGGCAAGGCGCCCTTCGTGTATCCGGAGAAGGTCTGGGAAGCGCCGAATGTCTCCATAGTGCGGGCGGCGAACCTGACCGGCGCCACGATCGCGCGCGACTTCCAGGCGGAGGTGCTGACCGTCGGCCATGCCATCGTGCACGACAAGATCGTCATCATCGATCCGATGGAGAACAACGCCACCGTCATCACCGGCAGCCACAACCTCGGTTACAAGGCGTCCTACGAAAACGACGAGAACCTGGTGATCGTGGAAGGCGACAAGACATTTGCCGCGGCCTATGCCGTGCACATGCTCGACGTCTTCGACCACTACAAGTTCCGCGCCTGGCGAAGGACGATCGGCAAAGGGCCTTCCGCCGATGACGGGATTTCGGTCGACGACAAGTGGCTGAAGCCTTACGCAGAAGGCAAGAAAGGCGCGATTGCCCGGTATTTTCCGTAGCGTCGCCAAGTCGCGCGTTTCAATCCGGACCGATCGGTGATCGCCAATCGCTCGGGTTGATTGGCGCAAGCGGATTTCCCCTGCCGGCCCTTTCTTTCCCATGATCGAGCCAGTAGCTAGTGACGCTTGCCGGCCGGGAGGTCAGCCGGCACCTCACATGGAATGACGGAATGGTCGCAACCGGCTCGAGCGAAGGCGAAGCGGGGACGCAGTGGGCGGCGCTTGCCGGCGTGACCGCGGCGCTTGCCATGTTCGGCGCCGCGCAAGGGCTGAGCTCGCCCCTGTTCACGCTCCTGATGCAGAAGCAAGGCATGTCGCCTGGGCTTATCGGCCTGTCGGCGGCAATGATGCCGCTCGGGCTGATCCTGTCGGCGTCGTTCGTGCCGGCGGCGGTACGGCTGGTCGGTGCGCGAAACCTGGCGGTCGGCTGCTCGCTGGTTGGAGCGCTGTGCTTCCTCGGCATCGGCTACCTGCAAAACTGGGTGGCCTGGTATGCCATCCGCTTCATCATCGGCGTCGTCATCAACCCGCTCTATATTCTCGGCGAGGTCTGGGCACTGTCGCTGGCGCCGCCCTCACGGCGCGGTCGCGTGATGGGTGTGTTCAACACGCTGATGGGCGCCGGCTATGCGGCCGGCCCGTTCACCTTGACCCTGGTCGGAACTTCGGGCTGGGGGCCTTTCAGCGTTGGTGTCGGCGGCTTCGTGCTATGCGCGATCATCCTGCGTCTTGTCTCCTCGAAGCTCGCCGGTTTCGAGGATGACGGCCAGCCCGCCGGCAGCTTTATCGGTTTCGCACGGCTGGCGCCGGCGCTGCTGCTGGCCGTGCTGGTCTCGGCCGCCGTCCAGCAAAGCACCTATGCGCTGGTCCCGGTCTTCGGCGCCGGCTATGGCTTGCCGGAAGCCGTGCTCGCCGCGCTGGTGATGGCGCTTTCCCTGGGCAACATCCTGCTGCAGATCCCGCTTGGCCTGCTCGCTGAGCGGTTCGGCGGCCGCCCGATGATCCTGGCTTGCGCGATGGCAACGGCCGCCTGCGCGATTCTGCTGCCGCTGCTGATCCTGACACCGCTGATATGGGGCGTGCTGCTGGTGATGGGCGCGGTCGGCTACGGCGTCTATACGATGGCATTGGTCGAGCTCGGCAGCCGGTTCAAGGGCACGCTGCTTGTCACCGGCAACGCCGCCTTCGCCTTGCTGTGGGGCGTTGGCGGTATCGTCGGCCCGCCCGGCGCCGGCCTGCTGATGCAGGGCATCGGCCCGCTGGGCCTGCCCGTGGTGATCATCGGCCTCGACGCCTTGCTGGTGATCTTCGCGCTCTATCGCGCATCGGTTCGCCGGAGCGGCCAGGCATGATGGCGGCCGGTTCGGACAACAGCCAGGCCGGGATGCAATGGGCAGCGATCACCGGCGTGATCGCGACGGTCTCGGTGTTCGCGATCGCGCAAGGGCTGTCCTATCCGCTGTTGAGCTTCATCCTGCAGCGCCAGGGCGTCTCGCCGGCAATGATCGGCTTGTCGGCGGCGATGACGCCGATCGGCTTCATCGTCTCGTCGCCGCTCATCCCAGGATTGGCGCGGCGGTTCGGGGCAGGGCGGACGGCGCTTACCTGTGCAGCGCTTTCGGCTGTGGTGCTGGCGCTGATCGGCTGGACGCAGAATGTCTATCTGTGGTTTCCGCTGCGCTTCCTGATCGGCGCGGTGACCAATCCGCTCTATGTGCTGAGTGAAATCTGGGTGATCGCACTGGCGCCGCCGGCGCGGCGAGGGCGCATCATGGGCGTCTATTCGACGATCATCTCGGCCGGATTCGCGGCTGGCCCGCTTTGCCTGCTTGCCGTCGGCACCGAAGGCTGGCCCCCCTTCCTCGTCGGTATTTCCGCCTTCGTTCTATGCGGCATCTGTCTGGCTTCGGTGCTGCCGCGCCTACCCAAGGTGGACGAGGCCGGTCACCAGGTCTCGGTCCTGGGCTTCGTGCCGATGGCGTGGCTGCTTTTGTTTGCGGTCATCGTTGCCGCGGGTTTCGAACAGGGCGCGCTGGCCCTGCTACCGGTCTATGGCACCCATCACGGCATCGCGGAGGTCCGCATGTCGGCGCTGCTGTCGGTGATGATTGCCGGCAACATCGCCATGCAGGTGCCGCTTGGCCTGCTGGCGGAGCGGATTTCCGCGCGTCTGGTGCGGCTTGCCTGTGTTTGCTTGACCGTGCTCGGATGCGTGCTGCTGCCGCTTCTCATCGAAACGCCGCTGATCTGGCCGATGATCTTTGTCTGGGGCGCGGTTTCGTACGGCATCTACACGATGTCGATCATTGAGCTTGGCGAGCGCTTCACCGGCTCGACACTGGTCGCCGGCAACGCCGCCTTCTCGCTGATGTGGGGCGTGGGTGGCATAGCCGTGCCGCCGCTGGCGGGAAGCGCGATGGATTTGCTGGGCGCCGGTGGCCTGCCGATCACGCTGGGTCTGATGTGCCTGGTGCTGGCGGTTGCGAGTGTCGCTGGTCGCGGTAAGGCCCGAATCCTCTGCTGAGATGCCGCAGCTATTGAATATCGGACAAGGCATGTCGATCTTGCATGCCGAAGCATTGCCTATCGGAGATTCCATGACCAAGCCCATCGCCAAGCCAGAAGCCGCAGATCCATATCTCTGGCTGGAAGACAGGACCAGCAAACAGTCGCTGGACTGGGTGCATCGCCAGAACGAGATCACGGTTGGCGAATTGCAGGGCGATCCGTCCTACCAGGCGTCGTTCCAAACGGCGCTCGACCTGATGACGGCCGAGGACAATATCGCGGTCGGCGCGGCAATCGCCGGCCATGTCTATAATTTCTGGCAGGACAAGACCAATGCGCTCGGGCTGTGGCGCCGCACGACGGTCGCTTCCTACAAGACCGAGAAGCCGGTCTGGGAAACAATCATCGACTTCGACCAGCTTGCGGCGAAGGAGGGGATAAAATGGGTGTTCAGCGGCGCCAGCCGGCTCTATCCGGATTTCAGCCGCTGCCTGCTGTCGATGTCGCCCGATGGCGGCGACGCCAGCGAGATGCGTGAGTTCGACATCGAAACCAAATCGTTTATCGAGGGTGGTTTCCGGGCGCCGGCCTCGAAGTCGAGTTTCGGCTGGCTGGACAAGGACACGGTCATTGTCTCGGCTGCCTTCGAGGAGGCCGACAAGACCGAGTCCGGCTACCCGCGCGTGATCAAGCTCTGGAAGCGTGGCACGACGCTGGATGAGGCGACGCCGATCTTCGAGGCAAAGACCGAAGATCTCGCCGCCGGCGCCGGCGTGGAGTTCGACGGCGACAAGCGTCACGTGTTTCTGGCACGGGCGATCAATTTCTTCGCGTCGCACAGTTTCCTGCATTTCCCGTCTGGTGAAAACAGGCGCATTCCGCTGCCCGACGACGCCACCGATACATCGCTTTTCAAGGATCAACTGGTGTTTGGCGTGCGCACGCCGTGGACGGCGCCTGACGGCACGGTGTGCCAGCCGGACGGGCTCTATTCGTTCAATTTCGCCCACTGGATCGAAGCCGGCGGTTTTGGGACCATCGAAACCTTGTTGGCGCCGGCGCATCGCGTGTCCATCGCCGGGCTCGCCAGAACGCAGGACCGGCTGTTCATCAGCCTGA
This sequence comes from Mesorhizobium sp. HAY1-8B, assembly GCF_056868045.1. NCBI lineage: Bacteria > Pseudomonadati > Pseudomonadota > Alphaproteobacteria > Hyphomicrobiales > Phyllobacteriaceae > Mesorhizobium > Mesorhizobium sp. HAY1-8B. The sequence continues at coordinate 5,035,354 of NZ_CP200321.1, read as the reverse complement.
TGGACAATGTCCGCGGCAAGGCTCTTGTCTGCGAACGCAAGGAGGGCGCCTGGTCCATGAAACCGGTGGCGTTGCCTGAAAACGGCACTGTCGGCATCAGCCATGCCGAGCATTTCGGGTCGAGCGTGTCCTTCTCGTTCACGGATTTCCTGACGCCGAGCTCGATCATCTGGTCGGATGATGATGGCGAGACGCTCGCCACGGTGAAGTCGCAGCCGGCGCGGTTCGATGCCGCGCCGCTGATCTCGGAGCAGTTCGAGGCGCGCTCGAAGGACGGCACGATGATCCCGTATTTCGTCGTCAGGCGGCGCGACCAGAAGGGTCCGGTGCCGACGCTGCTCTATGGCTATGGCGGCTTCGAAGTGCCGCTCCTGCCCGGCTATGCCGGCGTGCGTGGCAGGCTGTGGCTGGAGAAGGGCAATGCCTACGTGCAGGCCTGCATCCGTGGCGGCGGTGAGTTCGGGCCGGCCTGGCACCAGGCGGCGCTGAAAGGTAATCGCCAGAACGGTTTTGACGATTTCGCCGCGGTGGCTGAGGACGTCGTCAGGCGCGGCATCGCGACAGCAAGCTCGCTCGGCATCCAGGGCGGCTCGAATGGCGGCCTGCTGACCGGCGTTTCGCTGACGCAGCATCCCGAACTTTTCGGCGCCGCCATCATCGAGGTGCCGCTGCTCGACATGCTGCGTTACACCGAGCTGCCGCCCGGCGCCTCGTGGATGGCCGAATATGGCGATCCGTCGAAGCCGGAAGACGCCAAGTGGCTGTCCGCCTATTCGCCCTACCAGCACGTCAAGGCCAATCCCGCCTATCCGCCGGTGCTGCTGACGACCTCGACCGCCGATGACCGGGTCCATCCCGGCCACGCGCGCAAGATGGCGGCTCGCCTGCAGGAGGCGGGCCACGCCAGGACGCTGTTTTTCGAGGAAACCGAAGGCGGACATGGCGGGCGTGGCGACCGCCGGCCGCAGGCGGCGCAGACGGCGATGAAATATGTCTTCCTGCAGCGGGCGCTGACCGCCAAGGCCTAGAATCATTCGTTCATGGGCCAAGCAAAGGGTGGTTCACCTCGACCAGCCTTTGCTCTAAGGTGCCGGCATGGCTCTCGTCAGGACCTTGGTTCGCGCATTTGAGGCTCGCGCATCGCGGGTCGCGGTGACACCGTCACCGCGCACGCTGCGCGCCGAGCTTTTGCGGCTGTGCGCCCGCATCGGTTATTCACCGCCCGCAGCCCTCTGATGCATTCGCCCCGGCGCCAGCCGGACAGAATCCAGAGGAAAGATCCAGACATGACCTATCAGAATTATTCGCTGAAGCAGCTTCAGCAGATCGACGCCGCGCATCATCTTCATCCCTTCACCGACCACAAGGAACTGCGCGAAGCCGGCTCGCGCATCATCACCCACGCCAACGGCCCGTTCATCTACGATTCCGAAGGGGCCGAAATCCTCGACGGCATGGCCGGGCTGTGGTGCGTCAACATCGGCTATGGCCGCGACGAGCTGGCGGAGGCCGCTTACGCCCAGATGAAGGAACTGCCCTACTACAATTCCTTCTTCAAATGCTCGACGCCGACGCCGGTGCTGTTGTCCAAGAAGCTGGCCGAGATCGCGCCGAAGCACGTCAACCAGGTGTTTTATGGTTCCTCCGGTTCGGAGGCCAATGATACGGCGCTCCGCCTGGTGCGCCACTACTGGGTGCTGGAAGGCAAGCCGGAAAAGAACCGCATCATCTCGCGCAAGATGGCCTATCATGGCTCGACCATCGCCGGCACCTCGCTCGGCGGCATGGATGCCATGCACAAGCAGCTCGGCGGCGCCGTGCCCAACATCGTCCATGTGATGATGCCCTATGCCTATGAACTGGCACTGCCTGGCGAGAGCGATCATGATTTCGGCCTGCGCGCGGCAAAGTCGGTCGAGGACGCCATCCTCGAAGCCGGCGCCGACAAGGTCGCGGCCTTTATCGGCGAGCCGGTGATGGGGGCGGGCGGTGTCAAGATTCCGCCGGCGAGCTACTGGCCGGAAGTGCAGCGCATCTGCCGCAAATATGATGTTCTGCTGATGCTGGACGAGGTCATCACGGGCTATGGCCGCACCGGTGAATGGTTCGCGGCGCAGACGCTTGGCATCGAACCGGACACCATCACCACGGCCAAGGCGCTGACGTCAGGTTACCAGCCGTTGTCGGCCTTGCTGGTCGGCGACCGCATTGCATCGACGCTGGTCGAGAAGGGCGGCGAGTTCAATCACGGCTACACCTATTCCGGTCACCCGGTGGCTTGCGCCGTGGCGTTGAAGAACCTGGAAATCATCGAGCAGGAAGGCCTTGTCGACCGCGTCAGGAACGACACCGGGCCTTATTTCGCCAAGGCCCTGCAGGAGCGCATTGCCGGACATGACCTCGTCGGCGAGGTGCGTTCGATCGGCCTGATGGGCGCGATCGAGATCGTCAAGGACAAGGCGACCAAGGAACGGTTCCTGCCGTCGGGAAGTGCCGCGGTGACGGTGCGCGACCATGCGATCGCCAACGGCATGATGCTGCGCGCCACAGGCGACACGATGATCCTGTCGCCGCCGCTGATCTGGACTCGCGACACGATCGACATGGCCTGCGAGCGTATCGGCAAGGCGCTGGATCTGGCAGAGGCCGATCTGCGCAAACGATAAGAGCAAACCTCGACCGGGCGTTCTTCAAGGGAATGCCCGGTTTCGGGATACATGCCGTGATGGTCGGGAACGATCCCGTTCTTGGCGCGTAGTGTGTGAGGCGGCGGCCGATCGGCCCGCGACAAGGGATTTGTTTCCATGAGAAAGACCGGCAAGAGCCGACGTATGCACGATGCGGCCGGCATCGGCGCGGACCTGATGCTGGCGCCTTTGGTGGCGATGATGCGCCTGCCCCTGATGGTCATGGACGCCAGGAGCGGCGAACCCTGGGCCACGGAGACGGCGAGGGCGGTCAGCGAGAAGACCCTTGCCATGGCCGAAGGCACGCTTGCGGCGCAAATGTCCTTGCTGCAATCGGCTTCGCGGTTCTGGCCGGAGGTTCTTTCGGGCCGCACACCGTCGCTGTTCAATGGCGTCGCCGCTGAACGGTCGGTCAGCGCGGCGCTGAAGCCGGCCAGCCGCACGGTAAAGGCGAATTTTCGCCGCCTTTCGTCATAGGCTTGACCCCGAGGCCACGGATTGTCGCCCGAAGGGGAGCGGTTACGGTTTTCGGGATGGTGATGTAGAACCCACTGAGGCAGATTTGCCCGCAGCGCATTGTGCGTGCCGGTATTCCAGAACCGATCTGGGGGCGGCTTGCATCAGGGGGACCTCCATGGCCGGTCAGCCGCTTAACCAACCCGCCGAAATCCCGGCCGAACTCGACCGCTGGAACTGGGGCGCTTTCTTCCTCAACTGGATCTGGGGTATCGGCAACAGCACTTTCATCGCGCTGCTGGCGCTGATCCCGGTCGTCAACCTCATCGTGATCATCGTGCTTGGCGCGCGCGGCAGCCGCTGGGCGTGGCAGAACCGGGCCTGGCGCGACGTGGAACAGTTCCGCAAGACGCAGCGCAACTGGGCAATCGCCGGTCTTGCTGTCTGGGTGGTCAGTATCGGCGGCTGTGCGACCATGGTAGGCAGCATCCCCTTCATGCTCAAGGGCAACGGCGCCTACCACATGACCATGGATGCCATTCGCGCCGACACCCGTGTGAAGGCTGCCATTGGCGACGACGTAGCCGACAATTTCTGGGTCGGCGGCCATCTCAACGTCAACGCGAATGGGACGGGCGACGCGCAGTTCAGTATTCCCGTCCACGGCACCAAGGGCAAAGGCACCGTGTTTTCCCATCTGGTTCGCAATGCCGGCACTTGGAGCATGCGCCTGCTCGTGGTCAGGGTTGATGGAGTGGACGCGCCGATCGTGCTGACCAACGAAGACCACGTGCCAATCCCGAACGCGGCGATCGGAATATAGACGTCAGCCCGGATTGAGCGGTGCAGAAATGCAAAAACCGCGCTCCATCGGGAACGCGGCTTTGCCAGATACGCATGGGAGCTTCGCTACGCAAACAATTTGCGAAACTTATGGGCACTTGTCGAAACTTACGGGCTCCGGTACGCGAGACCTGATCCGGAGCGCCGGGCGGATGCGATATGTCCGCCTCACGATCAGTTTTATAGCGACATCGTTACCGCGGAGTTATCGAGAGCTTAAGCAAATCTAAATTTGCGGTTTTTCTGCCGGAAGAATCCGAAAAAGTCCATCAAATCCGTTGGTTACGCTAGGTCACCCCTGAGAAAATTAATTATGCCGGAGAAATCGGCGCCGCCATGGCCCTGGGCGCTGAACAGGGCGTAGAGCTGCGCCGCTTCGGCGCCAAGTGGGGTCACCGCACCAGCGCCAAGTGCTGCCTCCTGGGACAATTTCAGGTCTTTCAACATAAGGGCCGCGGCAAAACCCGGTTTGTAATCCCTGTTGGCGGGTGAGGTCGGCACGGGCCCGGGAACCGGACAATAGGTGGTGAGCGACCAGCATTGGCCTGAAGACGTCGAGGCGACGTCGAACAGCGCCTGATGCGACAGGCCGAGTTTTTCCGCCAGCACGAAGGCCTCGGCGACGCCGATCATCGAAATGCCGAGGATCATGTTGTTGCAGATCTTCGCCGCCTGGCCGGCACCATCGCCGCCGCAATGGACGATGCGGCCGGCCATCGGCTTCAGGATCGGCTCGGCGGCGGCGAAGGCATTGTTGGAGCCGCCGGCCATGAATGTCAGCGTGCCGGCCGTGGCGCCTCCGGTGCCGCCCGAGACGGGCGCATCGATCGACAGCAGGCCGTGTTTTGCAGCCAGCGCATGCGCCTCGCGAGCCGATTCGACATCAATGGTCGAGGAATCGATGAACAGTGCGCCCTTCTTTGCCTTGGGCGCGATGTCTTCGTAGACCGACAGCACGTGCCTGCCGGCGGGCAGCATGGTGATCACAACGTCAGCATCCTTCACCGCCGTCGGTGCGTTGGCCATGACGATGATGCCATGCTCGCGCGCGATCGCCAGATTCTCGGGCATGAGGTCGAAGCCGTGCACCTGATGCCCCGCCTTGACCAGATTCGCGGCCATTGGATTGCCCATGTTACCGAGGCCGATGAAGGCGATCGTTGTCATTGTCTCACTCCCGGAGTTTGCTGGCTTCAGCGGCCGATCAGCGCCCGCGCGATGATGACGCGCATGATCTCGTTGGTGCCTTCGAGGATCTGGTGCACCCTGAGGTCGCGCACCAGTTTCTCGATGCCGTAGTCGTGCAGATAGCCGTAGCCGCCAAGCAACTGCAGCGCATTGTTGGCGACGTTGAAGCCGGTGTCGGTGACGAAGCGCTTGGCCATGGCGGACCATTTGCCGGCATCGGGCGCCTTGCGGTCGAGCTTGGAGGCGGCGGCATAGAGGAAAATGCGTGACGCCTGCAGTTCGGTCTCCATGTCGGCCAGCCTGAACTGCAGCGCCTGGAACTGGTTGATCTTCGAGCCGAAGGCCTTGCGCTCGGCCGTGTAGGACAGCGCCTTGTCGAGCGCCGACTGCGCGCCGCCCAGCGAACAGGCGGCGATGTTCAGCCTGCCGCCATCGAGGCCGGCCATGGCGATGCCGAAGCCAGCGCCTTCGCCCGACAAGAGGTTTTCCGCCGGCACCTTGCAGTCCTCGAAGATGACCTGGCGGGTCGACTGCATGTGCCAGCCCATCTTGTATTCATTCGCGCCGAAGGAGAGCCCTGGCGCATCCTTCGGCACAACGATGGTGGAAATGCCTTTCGGCCCCTCGGCGCCGGTGCGCACCATCACGGCATAGACATCGCTGTCGCCGGCGCCCGAGATGAACTGCTTGGCGCCGTTGAGGACATAGTCGCCGCCGCTCTTGACCGCGCGCGTCTTCAACGCCGCGGCGTCCGAGCCGGAGCCCGGCTCGGTCAGGCAGTAGCTTGCCAGCCATTCCATCGAGGTCAGCTTCGGCAGGAAACGCTGGCGCTGCTCGTCATTACCGAACCGGTCGATCATCCAGGCCACCATGTTGTGGATCGAGATGAAGGATGAAAAGCCCGGGTCGGCGTGCGACAGAGCCTCGAAGATCAGCACGGCGTCGAGGCGACCGAGGGCCGAACCGCCGACATCGTCCCTGACATAGATGCCGCCGAGGCCGAGCGGCCCGGTCTCGCGGATCACGTCGGCGGGGAAGTATTTCCTGCGGTCCCAGTCGAGCGCATTCGGCGCGACGCGATCGGCGGCGAAGGCCTGCGCCATCTCCTGGATGGCACGCTGCTCCTCGTTGAGTTCGAACTGGCTGGTGCTCGCATCGACCGCGGCGTCCATGGCGTGCTCCCTGATGGTTTCGGTCCTGCTGGCCTGTCGTTTTTGGCTTTGCGCGCGCACCAATCTAGACCAATGATGCCGCCGCGCAACCCGACCCGCTGCGGAGCGGCTGTGCACCAATGCATGTCCGGAGCAAGAAGTGACGACAAAATTCGATGAGCTGCTGGGACGGTTCCACGCCTATCTCGCTTCTGTGGATGACGCGCTGGTGCGCGACGCCGTCGCGCGCATAGGCTGGGACATGCCGGCCCGCGCCCTGGAGCCGCATGCGCTCGGTTGCCTGCGCCATCTCGATCGCGCGGCTGACCTGGCGCCGATGGCCGCGCAACCGCTGGTCCAATGGCTGGCGCAGCGGCGCAACGAATTGCATTGGGGGCAGACCTACACCGAGGCCGATTTCGGCAAGACCTTCATCGACAATTATGGCTGGCTGGAATTGTTCGGCACGCGCGGCCATTTCGCCAATGATGAGGTGGCGGCCGGCCTGCTGATCCTTGGACCCGAAATCGTCTACCCAGACCACCATCACGTCGCCGAGGAGATCTATATTCCGCTGACCGGCGGCACCGAATGGCGCATGGGCGAGGAGGGATTTCGCAAGCGGGAGGCCGGCGAGGTCGTCCATCACGCGTCCAATCTCAACCATGCCATGCGAACCGGCAACGAGCCGCTTCTGGCGCTCTACATCTGGCGCGGCGGACCGCTGGCGCAGAAATCCACGATCACCGGAACCGCAGCGCAGGGTCGGAACTGATGGCCAAGGCGATCATGCTGCAGGGGACGGGTTCGGATGTCGGCAAGACGGTGCTGGTCGCCGGCCTGTGCCGCGCCGCGAAAAGGCGCGGCCTGAAGGTGCGGCCGTTCAAGCCGCAGAACATGTCGAACAATGCCGCCGTCGCCGACATTCCCGGCGACAACAGCAAAAGCGGCGGCGAGATCGGCCGCGCGCAATGGCTGCAGGCAATCGCCTGTGGCGTCGCGCCGTCGGTGCACATGAACCCGGTGCTGCTCAAGCCGCAGACCGATGTCGGCGCGCAAGTCATCGTGCAGGGCAAGGTGTTCGGCGAGGCGCGGGCGCGCGACTACCAGGCGCTGAAGGGCCGGCTGATGGATGCGGTGCTGGACTCCTGGGCGAAGGTTGGCGAGGGCGCTGATCTCATCATCGTCGAGGGTGCCGGCTCGCCGGCCGAAATCAACCTGCGCAGCCGCGACATCGCCAATATGGGCTTTGCCACCCGTGCCGATGTGCCGGTGGTGCTGGTCGGCGACATTGATCGCGGCGGTGTCATCGCCTCTGTCGCCGGCACACATCTGATCCTGCCGGAAGAGGACCGGCGCATGATCGTCGGCTACCTCATCAACAAGTTCCGTGGCGATGTCTCGCTGTTTGATGACGGCATCAAGGCAATCGACAGTTTCACCGGGTGGCGCTGCTTCGGCGTCGTGCCGTGGCTGAAGGCGGCGGCTCGGCTGCCTTCGGAGGATTCGGTGGTGCTGGAGCGGCTGGCGTCCGGCGAGGCGCGTGCGTTGAAAGTGGCGGTGCCGATGCTCGGCCGCATCGCCAATTTCGACGATCTCGATCCTCTCAAGGCCGAACCGCAGGTCGAAGTGGTGTTCGTGCCCCCGGGCAAGCCGTTGCCGGAGGACGCCGGGCTGGTGGTTATCCCCGGTTCCAAATCGACGATCGGCGATCTCCTGAAATTCCGCGAAAACGGCTGGGACCGGGATCTTGCCGCGCACCGCAAGCGCGGCGGCCATGTCGTCGGCATCTGCGGCGGTTTCCAGATGCTTGGCCGTCGGGTGCGCGATCCGGACGGCATAGAAGGCAGCATCACCGAGGCCGAGGGGCTTGGCCTGCTCGATATCGAAACGGTGATGGAACCGGAGAAGACGGTGCGCAATGTCCGTGCGCGCTCGGTCCAGTTCGATCTGCCGCTCGAAGGCTACGAAATCCATCTCGGCCGCACCACCGGACCGGACACCGTGCGGCCGTCGGCGATCATCAATGGCGCCGAGGACGGTGCGATCTCCGCCGATGGCAAAGTGATCGGCACCTATATGCATGGCCTGTTCGGCGCCGACGCCTTTCGCGGGAAATTCCTGGAAAGCCTCGGCATCAAGGGCGGCGGCATTGACTACCGTGCCGAAGTCGAACGGGCGCTGGACGAGGTCGCGGCCGAGTTGGAAACCCATCTCGACTGTAACGCGATTTTCGGCCTGGCTCGGTGAGGCGCGCCGATATTCAGGTGAGGCCGGCCTGCAAACGGCGGGTTCCTGTGCTTCCGGTGCTCACGTACTTGAGTACGCTCCGCTCCGGTTCTCGGAACCCGTCATTTTCGGCTCGGCCTGACCTGAATCTCAGCACGCCTCAGGCCGGTGTCAGCCCTTATCCCCCGCCTTCGGCCAGTAGGTGCCGAACGACCAGACACCACCTTCCGGATCGCGGCAGATGAATTCGCGGCTGCCATAGTCCCGGTTCGTCAGTTCCTGGATGATCGTCGCGCCGGTCGTCTTCGCCCTCGCATAGGCGGCGTCGGCATCGTCGACAGCGATATAGATCGACTTGCCGCCGCCTGTACCGGGTTCACCGACCATCTTGCCGTAGTCGTCGTCGCGCACCGTGCCCAGCATGATCATCGAAGAGCCGAAGACCAGTTCGGCATGGTGCACGACATCGCCTTCGCCATGGCGGGCGCGGATGCTGAAGCCGAAGGCCTCGCAGAGCCAGTCGATCATTTTCGCCGCGTTTTTGTAGCGCAAAGCGGGGTAGAGGCGGGGGGCTTCGGTGGTGGTGGGCATGGGGACTCCTTCATCTGGATTGGTCGATGCCCCAATCTCGGCGAAGGCCGTTCCAGCGTCTTGAAGAAATGTTACCTGCCGACAAGTGCCGTCGGCGTCTCGCCGGCGAGGTCGCGGAATTCGCGCACCAGATGCGCCTGGTCGGCATAGCCGCAATCGGCGGCGATATCGGCCCAGTTCACCGTTTGCTGCCGCGACAGGCCAAGTGCCCGGTTGAAGCGGACGATGCGCGACAGCCTCTTGGGGCCGATGCCGGTTGCGTCGGAGAATTTTTCGGCGAGGTGTTTGCGGCTCCGGCCCAGCCGTTCAGCCAGCGATCCAATGCTGACCCGACCGCCTGATGCGATGATGCGGTCATAGGCCCAGGCGATTTCGAGCGGTGTTTCGGCGGCGTCGCCAAGACGGGCGATGACGAAAGCTTCGGCGAGGTCGAAACGCGACGCCCAGTCCGGCGCGTTGCCGAGCCGTTCGCGCAGCGCCAGGCCCTCGGCGCCCAGCACGTCGTCGAGGACGACCATGCTGTCGGTCAGTTCGCTCATCGGCAGGCGGAAGAAACGGCGTGCGCCAAGCGGCGTGAAGTTGATCTGCACGCAGCAGGCGGCGCCGAAGGATTCGATCATCACCGGTCCGGCAAAGAGGCCGGCGGCGAAACTGGCGAAGCGGTCATTGTCGCCGGGCGCCTTGCCGAGACCGATGGCGAAGGGTTCGGCGAAGCTGATCACCAGCGGCACGGTGAGCGAAGCGTATTCGACATTGCGGAAGTGACCTGGCGCCGTTTCGCGGTAGCCGCAAATGTCGGTGACGATCCCATCAAGCGCCGGATCGGGAAGGCGCCGGCGCATCTCGAAGCGCCCCGCGATGGAGCGGTCCTGTTCCTTCCGGCGCTGCATCTCGATCGGCATCGGCCATCCTTCTGCCGAGATGAGCCTATCAGCCGTGCGCCGGAATCAAAAGCGCCCGGCTTTGGACCGGGCGCTCTTTGTCCCCACTTCAGGGGAACTTTGTCAGGCGCCGCGCATCAGGCAGCCGGCGGCGAGCACGATGTAGGCAATCAGAACGATCCACACCGATGCGAGCGGGATAAAGGCGAGAACGCCAAGGGCGGCAAGAATGCCGATGATGGCGATGACAAGAGAAATTATGAAAACAATCTGAGTAGGCGCGCTGAGGTTCATGTCCGGGCTCCTGCAACATGATTCGAACAACGGCATAGTAACAGGCGCGTGATCACACACCAATCATGACACGCAGCGGGTTGGCCGGGTCGGCCAGCAGTTTCACCGCCAGGGCGAGGCAGACGACCACCAGCAGCGGCTTGATCAGTCTGGCGCCGACGCGCATGGCAAGGCTCGCACCGACGCGGGCGCCGAGGAACTGGGCAACGCCCATCATCAGCCCGATCTTCCAGGAGATAACGCCGACAGCGGCGAAGACGATGAAGCCGCCGATATTGGAAGCGAAGTTGAGCAGCTTCGTATGTGCCGTTGCCTTGAGCACGCCGTAGCCGGCAAGAGCGACGAAGGCCAGCATGTAGAAGGAACCGGCGCCGGGGCCGAACAGGCCGTCATAGAAGCCGATTGCCGGCACCAGGGTCAGTCCGAACAGGAAGGGCGACAGGCGCTCGGCCCGGTCGACATCGTTCATGTTGGGCTTGAGCGCGAAATAGAGTGCGATGGCGATCAGCACCAGCGGCAACAGGGCGCGCAACAGGGCGCCCGGAACAATGGTGGCCAGCAAGGCGCCAATGACACCCCCAGCGACCGCCAGCAGGGCCGACGGCAATTGTCGGCGCAAGTCGACATGACCCTTGGAGGCATAGTGGATCGTCGCCGATCCGGAGCCGAACATACCTTGCAACTTGTTGGTCCCAAGCGCTTCGACCGGAGAGAACCCGGCAAGCAGCAGTGCGGGTATGGTGATCAGCCCGCCGCCACCGGCAATCGAGTCCACAAAGCCCGCCGCAAAGGCGGCCAAGGCGAGCATGGCGACGGTCTGGGTGGTGAGATCGATCATCTGATGTGTGGAGATGTCCGGTAGACTGGAGATAGCGGGGCGTTCGACCACGACAGCCCAGTTTGCGCAAGGCCGATTCCGCGCTAACTCTATTGAAGAGGAATCGGAAAGGGGCCGCCCCATGGCATTCGCATTGCTGGACCAGATACGCTCGATCTTCGACGGCGACCCGGGTGTGCGCAAGGTCGCGGACGATCCGGTGCTGTCGGCCGAACTTCTGATGCTTTTCCGCATGATCCTGGCCGACGGGACGGTCAGCGAGAGCGAGATGGTTGCCTTCCGGCGCATCTGCAAAGAGGCGTTCGGCATTGCCGAGACCAGTATCGATAGCGTCGTCGAATATCTCAACGAGTTCGGCTACGAGACCAACGGCTCGCAGGCGATCGCGCTGTTTCGCGATCTCGACGTCGAGCGGCGCAAGCAATTGGCTCGGCACATGGCGGAGATCGCCAAGGCGGATTCGCAACTGGCCGAGACAGAGGTGCGCCTCTTGCGCCGCACGCTCGACCTGCTCGACATCAGCCCGGTCGATGTGGTGAAGCCGGAAGAATAGGGGCTGTCATCCCGCTCACCCTTGCTCTTGCATCTTCCGAGCGATCGCCCGGTGTAAATCGGGAGCCGCGGTGACCAGCTCCCTGGCGGCCTCGGACTGCGGATGGTCCAGCACCTCGCTCGTCTTGCCGCGCTCGACGATCTTGCCTTCATGCATCACCAGCACCTCGTCGGTGATGGCACGGGCGACGGTCAGGTCATGGGTGATGAAGAGGTAGGCGATGCCGAGCTTTTGGTTGAGCTCGGCGAACAGATCTAGGATCTGGGCGCGGATCGAGACGTCGAGCGCCGAGACCGGCTCGTCGGCGACGACCAGCTTGGGGCGGGTGATGATGGCGCGGGCAATCGACAGGCGCTGGCGCTGGCCGCCGGAGAACTCGTGCGGGTACTTCTCCATGTCGCGCTGGTCGAGGCCGACCTCGTGCACCGCATGCGCCACCATCTCGCGGCGCTCGGCGCGCGTCGGTTTGTTCTCGAGCACATGCAAGGGTTCCGAGACCAGTTTTTTGACCTTCTGGCGCGGGTCGAAGGAGCTGTAGGGATCCTGGAAGACAACCTGCATGTCACGCCGGGCCGGCTTCAACTCGGCTTCGCTCTTGCCGGTGATCGCTTCGCCGCGAAACCGGATCGTGCCTGAACTCGGCCGGTCCAGCGCCAGGATCATGCGCGCGAGCGTCGACTTGCCGCAGCCGGAGCGGCCGACCAGCGCCACAGACTGGCCTGGCGTCATCGACAGCGAGACGTCGTCGACGGCGCGGATGTCAGGCGCGCGGCGGAACAGCGAGGCGCGGCGGCCGCGATAGTCGCGGGTTACACCTTCGACCTGGAGCAGGGGCTTGCCCTGGCTGGCGTCATGTCGTCCGGCGCGTGCCGGCACATGCATCGAGGCTTGCGCCAGCTGGCGCGTGTAGGGGTGGAGTTGTTCGGACAGCGTGCGCGCGGTGTCTCCGGCCTCCATCACCTCGCCGCGGCGCAGGATGGTGATGCGGTCGGCCATCTCGGTCACCACGGCGAGGTCGTGCGAAATCAGCAGCAGGCCCATGCGGCTCTCCGCGACGAGGTCACGCAGAAGGTCCAGGATCTGCGCCTGCAGCACGACGTCGAGCGCCGTCGTCGGCTCGTCGGCGATCAGCAGTTTCGGTTTCAAGGCGCAGGCGATGGCGATGACGACACGCTGGCGCTGGCCGCCGGACAGTTCATGCGGATAGCGCGACATCGGGAATTTTGCCGAGGGCAGACCGACCCGGTCGAGCATTTTTCGCGCCCGCTCCTCGGCTTGCGCGCGTGTCGCCTTGGTGTGCCAGCGAATGCCCTCGGCTACCTGTTCGCCGATGGTCTTGACCGGGTTCAGCGCCGTCATAGGCTCCTGGAAAACCATGCCGATATCGTCGCCGCGCAGCGCGCACATCTGGTCCTCGCTTGCCGCCAGGATATCGATGCCGTCGAACGAGACGCGCCCGGTGGCGCGCGCTGCATGGGGAAGAAGCCGCATCATCGTCAGCGCGGTCATCGATTTGCCGGAGCCGGATTCGCCAACCAGCCCCATGACCTCGCCGGGCGCGACGGAAAGCTCCATGTCTTTCAGGATCTGGGTGTCGCCGATGGACAACGACAGGTTCTGGATCTCCAGCAGGCTCATCGCTGCCGCCGCGATTTCGGGTCGAGAATATCGGCGATGCCGTCGCCCAGAAGATTGAGCCCAAGCACGGTGATGACGATCGCCATGCCGGGGAAGATCGCCATCCAGGGCGCCACCACCATGCGGGTCTGGGCGTCGAACAGCATGCGGCCCCAACTTGGCATTGGCGGTTGTGCGCCGAGGCCGAGATAGGAAAGCCCCGCCTCGGCCAGGATACCCAGCGCGAACTGGATGGTGCCCTGGACCAGCAGCAGCGTGGCGATGTTGGGCAGCACATGTTCGACGGTGATCTGCGTGCTGCTCTTGCCCGCTGCGCGCGCGGCAAGGATGAATTCGCGCGGCCAGATCGCCAGCGCACCGGCGCGGGCGACGCGGGCAAAGACCGGGATGTTGAAGATGCCGATGGCGATGATGGCGTTGACGGCGCCCGGCCCGAAGATGGCGGTGATCATGATGGCCGACAGCAGCGCGGGAAAGGCGAAGACCAGATCGTTGACGCGCATCAGCGCCTCGTCGATCAAGCCGCCGCGTGCCGCGGCAAAGGCGCCGAGCGGCACGCCGATGCTCATGCCGATGCCGACCGCGACCAGCGCCACGGCGATCGAATTGCGGGCGCCAACCATGATCATCGACAGGATGTCGCGGCCGAAATGGTCGGTGCCGAACCAATGGGCCGGCGAAGGTCCTTGCGTCTTGTCCGCAATGATCAGCTTCGTCACATCGTAAGGCGTCCAGACATAGGAGATTATAGCCATCGCCAGGATCAGCACGGTGATGACGAAGCCGGTGACGAAAGCCGTGTTTCGGAACGCCTTGGCCAGAATGGAGCTGAATGTCTCCTCGGGGATATCGATGTGCAAGGTCATTGCAGGCCTCTCAGGCGCGGATCGACTACCGCGTAGGAAAGGTCGACAACGAGGTTGACGGCAATGACAGCGGCAACCAGCAGCATGACGACGCTTTCGACGACGATCAGGTCGCGCTGGGTAATCGCCTGGAACACCAGCCGGCCGAGGCCCGGGAGATAGAACACATTCTCGATGACAATGGTGCCGGCGAGCAGGAAGGCGAATTGCAGGCCAAGGATGGTCAGCACCGGGATCATGGCGTTGCGCAGCGCGTGCCGCCACAGCACGGCGCGGTAGGGCAGGCCCTTGGCGCGGGCGGTGCGGATATAGTCCTCGTTCAGCACCTCGATCAATGCCGAGCGGGTGACGCGCGCCAGGATCGCTGCTTGCGGCAGCGCAAGGGCGACCGCCGGCAGCAGCAGCGATTTCAGCGCAGGCCAGATACCGGCTCCCCAGCCGGGAAACCCGCCGGCCGGCACCAGCCGCAGCCAGACGGCGAAGACATAGATCAGCATCAGCGCGAACCAGAAATTGGGCACGGCGACGCCAAGCTGCGCCGCGCCCATGGAAATCGTGTCACCGGCGCGGCCGCGCCGGCTGGCGGAAAACAGGCCGACCGGAATGGCGATGAGGGTGGAGAGCGCGAGCGCGATCAGCGCCAGCGGCAGTGAGACGGCCAAGCGTTCGCGCACGAGGTCGATGACCGGCACCGAATAGGTGTAGGAGCGGCCGAAATCGAGGCTGAGCAGGCCGCCGGCCCAGTGAAGGTAACGCCAAGCCAGCGGCGCGTTGAGACCCAGCTGGTTGCGAAGAAGCTCCACCTGGTCGGCGCTCGCATTCATGCCCAGCATCAGCCGCGCCGGATCGCCGGGCAGGATTTCCAGCACCGCGAACACCACGATGGAAGCCAGCACCAGCGTGGCGAGGGAGATGGCCAGGCGCTTGAGGAGATAGGTGGTCATGGATGTTGCACGACGACAGTAGCGTCGTCATCCTGGGGTGAGGCAGGAGCGAAGCGACGTCGCGAAGACCCCAGGATCCATGCCGTGACAGAGATCAAAGAGCGCGACGGTCCAAAACCAGCGTCGCCTCCTTCTGTCTTCACTGCTAAGTCTCCCAATTCTGCACCGCGGGGGCGCTCGCAAGTCACGGAATGGATCCTAGGGTCTGCGCAGCCGCTGCGCGCCTGCTTCGCCCTAGGATGACGAAGCCGAGAGAGCCTCACTCGCTCCACTTCACCTTGGTCAGGTCGTTGGCGGGGATCGGGGCGTTTTCCCACAAGCCTTGCAGCTTGGCGTCCCAGACCCCGACCTTGGGCAGTTCGTAGAGGAAGCCGACCACGGCATCGTCGGCCAGGATCTTTTGCGCCTCGGCATACAATTCCTTGCGCTTGGCCTCGTCGGACGTCAGCTCCAGATCGGCAATGACCTTGTTGAAGGCGGGGTTGTCGTAGTTGAAGTAGTAGTCCTTGCGCGCGTAGATATCGATGTCGTTCGGCTCGGTATGGGAGACGATGGTCAGGTCGTAGTCTTTCTTGGTGAACACCTGGTCCAGCCACTGCGCCCACTCGACGGGGATAATTTCCAGGTTGATGCCGACATCGCGGAGCTGCGAGGCGATGATCTCGCCGCCGAGCCGCGCATAGGTCGTCGGCGGTAGCTTCAACGTGGCCTTGAGGCCGTTCTCCAGTCCCGCCTCCTTGAGGAGTTCCTTGGCCTTGGCCACGTCGTGCGGATAGCGGCCGGTCAGGTCGACATAATATTTGTTAGCTGGCGACATATGCGAGCCGATTGGCAGGCCGAGCCCGGCCGAGGCTCCGTCGATGATCGCCTTGCGATCGAGCGCGTAGGAGATCGCCTGCCTGACCTGCAGCTTGTCGAAGGGTGGCTTCTTGTTGTTGATGGACAGGATGGTCTCGCCTTCGGTCGCGCCGACAACAACCTTGAAGCGGGGATCATCCTTGACCTGGGAAACGCTGTCGGGATCGAAGAAGGGGAAAGCCTGTATGTCGCCGGAAAGCAGGGCTGGCACCGCGGCCGCGGCATCGGGAACGATGCGGAACTCGACCTTTTCGAGGAAAGCGGGGGTGCCCCAGTAATGATCTGATTTCACCAGGGTGATCGATGAGCCCTTGGCCCAGCTTTGGAATTTGAAGGGGCCGGTGCCAACGGGCTTTTCCTTGTTGGTGTCGGCGGATTTCGACGACACGATCACCGCATCGCCCCAGCCCATATTGTAGAGGAACGAGCCTTGCGGGTGGGTGAGCGTCACCTTCACGGTGGCGGGGTCGACAACTTCGACCTTGTCGATGGCGGCAAAGAGCTGCTTTTGCGCGTTGACGGAGTTTTCCGCGCGGGCACGGTCGAGCGAGAACTTCACGTCGTCGGCGCTGAAATCGGTGCCGTCGTGGAATTTCACGCCGGTGTGCAGCTTGAAGGTGTAGACCTTGCCGTCATCGGAAATGGCCCAGCTTTCGGCGAGATCCGGCAGAACCTCGCCATTCGGGCCGATCCGGGTCAGGCCCTCGAACACATTGGCGTAGGTGACCTCCCGGATAGCCGCGGCCGCTCCCGCCGTCGGGTCGAGATGCGGGGGTTCAAGCGGAATGCCGATGACAAGATCGGTCCGGGCGGCAAACGCCGAAGTGGCGGTTGCGACCGCCAGCACGGCAGCGGCCAGAAGGGTCTTCCACAGTTTCATCGCTGAACTCCCCATGTGCTCGAATGCTCAAGCCTAAAGCGCGTCGCGTTGAAACGGATCCATGCGAGGCGCTTTAGGTCCTTGTTTTTATGCATGTCGTCCTCCCAAAACCGAGGTCACTTTTGGGCGACATCCATTAGGGATAGAAGCGTGATTTCGCGCGGGAGTAAATTGCGTTTCGTGCTGTCGCGCCGCGTCAGGAGAAATGTTTTTTCGCCGCGGGCCGATCATCCGATTGTGCCGCGCAGCAGCACGTTGAGCCCGATCGCCATCACCTTGGCCGATTCCACCATATCCTCTATGCCGACCCACTCGTCCGGCCGGTGGGCGAGGTCGAGAATGCCCGGTCCATAGGCGATGCAGTCGTAGATATGGCCGATGCGGGCAATGTGCTTCTGGTCGTACGTGCCGGGCGAGATGACGTAGTCGGGCTCGCGGTCGAAGATCGCGTGAATGCCTTGCGCCACGGCCTTGACCACCGGCGCGTCGCGCTCGGTCATCAACGGCAGTACTTCCATCAGGTCGCGGATCTCGTAGTCGAATTTCTTGCGCTCGCGCTTCAGCCGCTCGAGAATGCCGGTCACTTCGCCCTTGACCGTGGCGAGATCTTCCTCGAGCAGGAAGCGGCGGTCGATGGTCAGCCGGCAGGAATCGGGCACGTTGGGCGAGGGCAGGCCGGGCCGGAAATCCTCGGTCTGGCCGCCATGGATGGAATTGATGTTCATGGTCGAGCGCCTGGCGCCTTCGGGCACGACCGGCATGCGCGTCACCTTGCGGTCGAGCGCCGGGAATAGTTCGTCCTCGAAAGCTCTCAGCACGGCACCCATATGGCGCACCGCATTGTCGCCGAGAAACGGCATCGAGCCATGCGCGATCTCCCCCTTGGTCTCGATCTCCGCCCACCAGACGCCGCGGTGGCCAAGGCAGATGCGGTCCTTGTTCAGCGGCTCGGGGATGATGACGTGGTCGACCCTGGGCTTGGAGAAATAGCCGAGGCCGGCCAAATGGGCGACACCGCCGAAGCCGCCGGATTCCTCGTCGACCGTGCCGGATATTTCAATGGCGCCGGGGAAGTCTGGATAGGCGTCCATGAAGGCTTCGACAGCGATGATCGACGCGGCCAGGCCGCCCTTCATGTCGCAGGCGCCGCGTCCATAGACCTTGCCGTCCTTGACGACGCCGGCAAACGGATCGACGGTCCAGCCGTCGCCAGCCTCGACGACGTCGATATGCGAGTTGAAGTGGACGCAGGCACCGGGTGATCGGCCGTCGAAACGGGCCACGACATTGACACGCGGGTAGCGGTCGGTATCGCCGGGCGTGCCTTCGGCGCGGATGAATTCGGTTTCAAAACCACGCTTCCTCAGCCGCGCGCCAAGATATTCGGCGCATGGCCGGTAGGCTTCGCCCGGTGGGTTGATGGTCGGAAAACGGATGAGGTCGGCGGTCAGCGCGACGACATCGTCGCGCCTGTCATCGATTGCTTGCAGGAGTTGATCGTTCATCGGGAGAGTTGAGCAGCGTTCGGTGTTGCATTGCAAGCCCGCCGGGTATCAAGCCGGCGTGACGTGTCGTTGCGGCAACTATCGCGGGAAATCGTTCAAATTCGCTGTTTTGGATTGGGGAATTGATCAAGGAGTATGTGTTAGCTGTTCACTGCCATTAAAAAGGTGAAAAACAACGTGATGGCAAGCAGGCAAGGGGCAATCAAAGGGGTTTGATCGCATGAAGAAGTTCTTTCTCGTGGCAGCTGCGATGTTGGCAACCGCGCTGTTTGGTACGCCGTCCGCAAGTTACGCGGCGATGTTGGAAGCGAAGATCGACGTGTCGTCGCAGACGATGACGGTGCGGTACGGGTCGGAGGTCTATCGCTGGGCCGTGTCGACCGCCCGCTCGGGTTACTTCACCCCGCGTGGCACATATCGGCCGCAGCGAACCGCCAAGATGTGGTATTCGCGCAAATACGACATGTCGCCGATGCCTTATTCGGTGTTCTTCCATGGTGGCTATGCCATCCATGGGACGGGCGCTGTCAGGCAACTCGGCCGTCCGGCCTCGCATGGCTGCGTGCGGCTGCACACGTCCAATGCCGCGGCTTTCTATTCGATGGTGCGGGAAGTGGGCTTCGGCAACACGCGCATTGTCGTTACGAACTGAAACGTCGCGGATTCGCCGTGGCATCAATGGCTGGCGTAGAAGTCGCTTTCTCGCCAGCAGCTTGAGCTAGGCGCTCGCGGCAGGAGCTGGCTTCGGCCGCTTTTTGCGCCGCCAGTTGCTGATTTCCCACCTTTTGTGAAACCACATCCACTGGCCGGGATCCTCGCGCACCCAGCGCTCGACCACATCGTTCAGCATCTGGGTGGTGGCGTGGACGTCGACGCTGCCGTCAGCGGTGCGCGGCAGGACCAGCTTGTCCTCGATCTCGAGCCGGAAACGGTTGCCTGGCAACCTGATGCAACGCGCCGGATAGACGTCGCAGTCGTAGTGGCGGGCAAGGGTGCCGAGCACCCGGTTGCTTTGGCAGGGGCGGCCGAAGAATGTCGTCTCCAGGCCGTTGGAGAATTTCTGGTCGACAAGGACACCGATATTGCCGCCGTTTTCCAACACAGACGCCAGGGCAAACGAGGCTCCCGCCATCGACGGCAGCAGCGCCCCCATGGTCGAACGCCGCGTCGAAAGGATGTAGTCGGCGAGGTATGGGTTGTTTGGCGGGCGAAACAGCGCCGTGATGTTCATGCCGAAAGTGGCCGCCGCCACCGGCAGCAGTTCGAAATTGCCGAGATGGCCGGTGAAGACGATATGCGGCTGCTTCTCCGCGGCGATCTCGACGAAATGTTCTACGCCCTTGACCTCGACGCGGCCGGGCTTGCTGGCAGCCGGGTCATAGTCGAACAGGGCGTCGAGGAAGATGTATTCGGCGGCGAGGCGGGCCATGTTGCCCCACATGTCGGAGGCGATGGCCTGGATTTCGTCCTCGCTCTTTTCCGGATAGGCGTTGCGCAGATTATCGACGGCGACCTGATGGCGCCCGACCCGGGGGCCAATGAGGCGCGCGACCCGGTCGGCGAAATTCAATGCGCTGTCGACCGGCAGCAGGCGCAGCACCGAAAGGATGATCATCGCCGCACGCGCAACCAGCCAGTAGTTCGCCTGGCGCAACTGCCGACCGTAGCGAAATCTGAGGTCGCGGCGAAACTTCTTGAGCACCGAGGTCAAGGCCCTAGGCGACGCGCAGGATGATCTTGCCGAAGACGTCGCGACCTTCCATGCGCTTCAGCGCGGCGTCGATATCGTCGAATCCGACCTCGGTGTCGATGACCGGTGCGACCTGTCCCGCCGCCATTTTCTGCATGGCGTTGGCCATGTTCTCCATTCGGCAACCGAAGGATCCGAGCAGCTTCAGCTGCTGCTGGAACAGCTGCATCAGGTTGATCTGCGTCGACACGCCGGAGGTCGAGCCGCAGGTCACCAGGCGGCCGCCGCGCTTCAGGCACAGCATCGAGCCGGCAAAGGTGTCGGCGCCGACATGTTCGAACACGACGTCGACGCCCTTCTTCTTCGTAAGCTTGCGCACGACGCCTTCGAAGCGGTCGTCGCGATAGTTGATGACATGGTCGGCGCCGAGCGCCTTGGCCTTGTCAATCTTGTCGTTCGAGCCGACCGTGGTGATGATGGTGCAACCCATCCGCTTGGCGAGCTGGATGGCAGCCGAGCCGATGCCGGAGCCGCCGGCATGGACGAGGATGGTTTCACCCGGCTGAAGCTTGGCGTTGTCGAACAGCATGTGCTCGACCGTGCCGAAGGTGACAGGCGCCACCGCGGCGCCAATGTCGGTCACGCCGGGTGGGGCCGGCACCAGCAGGCGTGCGGGCAGGTTGATCTTTTCCTGCGCGAAGCCGTCGAGATGGAAACCGTGAACGCCGGAAACATGTTCGCACAGATTGTCGCGGCCTTCGCGGCAGGCGCGACAAAGGCCGCAGGTGCGCGCGCCATAGATCGACACCAATTGTCCGGGCAGCAGGCTGGAAACGCCGGGGCCGACCGCCTCGACCTCGCCGGAGGCTTCAGCGCCGACGACCAGCGGCAGCTTGCGCTTGGCGAAGGCCATGCCGCGCCAGCCCCAGACGTCGATATGGTTCAACGCCACCGCCTTCACGCGCAACGTGACTTCGCCGAGTGGGGGCGGCGGGGGAGGCGGCAGGTCCACCGTCTCAAGACGCCGGTCCTCGATAAGTTGCAATGCGCGCATTGGGCCTGTCGGTTCTGTAGGGCTGAAAAAGGTCGCTTAGACCGGTTCCCGTGCCATGACAAGGCAAGTGTTCTGGCCGCCGAAGCCGAAGGAGTTCGACAAAACGCTGCGAACCTCGGCGTTGCGCTTCTTGTTGGGCACCACGTCGAGCACGATCGCCGGGTCGGGATTGTCGTAGTTGATGGTCGGCGGGATGACGCTTTCGCGCATGGTCATCAGCGAGAATGCCGCCTCGACGGCGCCAGCCGCCGACAGCGTGTGGCCGATCATCGACTTGTTGGACGAAACCGGCATGGAGCTTATGCGCTCGCCGAATACGGTCGACAGCGCCAGATGTTCCATCTTGTCGTTCTCGGGGGTCGACGTGCCGTGGGCGTTGACATAGTCGATCTCGTCTTCACTCAGGCCGGCATCGGCGAGGGCGGCGCGAACCGCGGCGATGGCGGGCGAAGCGTCCGGCTTCGAGCGGGTGCGGTGGAAGTCGTCGGCCTTCTCGCCGCAACCGCTGAGGACGCCAAGAACGGTCGCGCCGCGAGCCAGTGCCGCCTCAAGCGATTCCAATACCAGCGCCCCGGATCCCTCGGCCAATACGAAGCCGTCGCGATCCCTGGAAAAAGGCTTCGATGCCTTTTCGGGAATGTCGTTGTGCGTGGAGAGCGCCGAAAGCAATGAGAAGCGGATCAATGCCTCGGCGGTGGCAGAACCGTCCGCGCCGATCGATAGCGCACGGTCGCATTCGCCGCGTCGGATCGCCTCGACACCGAGCTGGATCGCGGTGGCACCTGAAGCGCAAGCCGTCGACAGGGTGATCGGCAGACCGCGTGTGCCAAGGCGGTCGGCAAGGCGGTCGGCGATCGAACCGAACTGGGTGGTCTCGAAAATATCCAGCTCTTTCAAGCTACGCGCCACCCGAAGCAGTCTTTCGGCGGCGGTGTCATCCTTGTCCTTGTCAGAATTGTAGAGCGAGAAGCGCTCGGCCCAGTCGAGTTCGACCGGCGGCGATGCTAGGAAAAGCGGTCCACCGAAGTCGCTGGAATCAAGACCGGCTTCGGTCACCGCTTCGAGGCCCGCAAGCTCGGCCAGCTCATAGGTGAGCGGACTGGCACCTTTCGAACTCGACGGCAGGAAATCGACCATGCCGGAGATGCGGGTATTCAGTTGATCGATGGGAAAGCGGGTGATCGGGTGGATGCCCGACTTGCCGGACGTCAACGCCGCCCAATTGTCGGTCTTGCCGACGCCAAGCGAGGTGACCACGCCGATGCCGGTGACGGCGACGATTGGCCTGCCCATGTGATCGTTCAGATTGGCCATCCGGGAGCCCTCGAGCGTTTATCGTTGCAGCATGGATCGCGGAGCGCCGCGTTACGCGGCGTTGACCAGCGCCATGCCCTCGAATTGGTGATAGCCGATCGCCGTTGCAAGGACCGTCGTGGGAACGCCTTCGAACGGCTTCTCGGCTGCGGCATCGAAAATAGGGTAGGCGGCCCTGCGGTCGACGGCGAGTGCCGCCAGCGCCACCGCGAAAGGAAACTGCGCTTCCTTCATGTGTCCGGTCAGCGTCGAGAAGCCGCGCGTGGCAATCGCCGGATTGGCATCGAGCACCGCCTTCTCGGCGGTGGTTGCGGCATGCGCGCCCGAGGCGCCCGACAAGGCAAGCAGCTTGCCGTTCGGCAGCGCCGCCTGGCTGAGTAATGCTGCGATCTCGGCGCCGAGCTCTCCGCGCGAGCGCCTGGCGCGGCCGGAAACCACCGGTCCGAGCTCGGCGTAGATCTTGCGCCCGCGGCTCACGGCGTGTTCGCGCTGCTCCAGCACCAGGAAGGCACCGCCGGATCCAGTGACGATGCCGCCCCCCTCGGCGCCCTGTCTTTGCCACACAGGTTTCCAGGGGCCGCGATGCAAATAGCCGGCCAGCTCGTAACCGAGCAGCATGTCGGAATGTTCGGTCTGGAAGGCGCCGCCGACCAGGATGTGCGTCGACTGGCCGGAACGGATGCGCGCGGCGGCCGTTTCGACGGCGGCGACGCCGGCACCTTCCTCGCCCATGAAGGTGCGCGACGAGCCCGTCACCTTGTGGACGATGGAGATGTTGCCGGCGAGCAGGTTGGAAAGCTGCGCCAAAAACAGGGTCGGCCGCAACTCGGTGGTCAGCTTCTCATTGAGCAGCACGTCGCGGTCGTTGCGGCTCTCGGATGCGGCGAGAATGGCGGCATCGACTGCCTCGTCGCGCTCGCCGCCGCCGGCGGCCACCACCATGTCCATGGTCGTGCAGAGCTCATCATTGCCTTTGATGCCGGCGTCGTCGAGCGCAAGCCCGGCGGCATAGGTGCCGAGCCGCTGCCATGTTTCCATCTGCCGCTGGTCGCCGCGCTTGGCGATCTGCAGGTTCCAGTCGATCTCCGGCAGCGGATGGACGGTGTAGGGCGCAAAGCGAGCGGCTTCGAGCACCGGCTGCAGGCCCGGCTGCGCCAGCTTCTGCCAGTGGGCGTCAGGACCTTCTCCCAGCGAGGAGACAAGGCCGATACCAGTGATGACGACGTCGCGGGGGCTGCTCATGGGCGGCTTTGTGGGTCAGGCGGCAGAGCGCGTCAAGGTCGCGTGCTCAACTGACGTCAGGCGGTCTTGGCTGCGACCAGCGCGTCGATCTTGGCGCACAGGTTCTTCATGACGAAGTAGTCGTCGGTCGACGCCTTGCCGTCATTGACTTCCTGGGTCCACTTTTCCAGCGGCACCTTGATGCCGAATTCCTTGTCGATGGCGAAGACGATGTCGAGGAAATCGAGGCTGTCGATGCCGAGATCGTCGATCGTGTGGCTCTCGGGTGTGATGGTGTCGATATCGATCTCGCTGGTGTCGGCAATGATCTTGGCGACTTTGTCGAACGTGGTGGAATTCGTGGTGGACAACGGGCTTTTCCTTCTTTGCGGGCGGAATCTGTCCGCATCTTGTTTGGGCGCTGTCTAATCGGTTTTTCCCAGCAGGAAAAGGCCTGATAAGCCGGGCGCAGATGGGTAGGCTGCCCAAGAAACGCAAGAAGGGCCGGCCGGTCAACCCGGTGGCCCTTCCCATTACGTCACGTCAGTCCCTGTTTCGGTGCCTGTCGTTTTCCCAAAACCGGAATCAATTTTGGGCGACATGCATCAGTTGTCGCGGAGCTTGACCAGGTCGTTGAGCAATCCGCCCGTTCCGTTGTGGACGGTCAGCCGCTCGACCTTGCCGGCGATGGTTTCCAGAGCCTCGAGCTCCTTCAGCCGCAGCATCACCGGGTTCTCCGCCATCACCCTGGCCGTGTTGAGCAGCGAACGCGTGGCGTTCGTCTCCTCGCGGCGGCGGATGACATTGGCCTCGGCCTGCTTTTCGGCCGACACCACCTGATTCAGGATCTCGCGCATTTCGCCCGGCAGGATGACATCCTTGAGGGCGATATCGCTGACCTCCACACCGATCTCGGCCATGTCGGCACGCACCTTGGCTGCCGCTTCCTCGTCGACTGTCACCTTCTTTTCAAGGATCTGGTCAAGCGTCAGCGAGCCCAGCGTCTTGCGGAAGGCGTATTGCAGGGCGCGGTAAAGGGCTTCAGAGAAGTCCTTCACGGCGCTCACCGCCTTGACCGGATCGACGACCCGGTATTCGGCGGCGATGTTGACGCGGATCGTCACGCGATCCTTGGTCAGCACTTCCTGCCCGGCGACGTCGAGCGACTGGCGCTTGAGGTCGACGACCTTCACCTGCACCATGCGTCCGACATTCCAGAAGCCGTGCATGCCCGCGGAAAGCGTCCGGACCAGAACACCGTCGATGAACAGCAACCCGGCCTGGCCGTCGAGGACCGGATGGACCGACATCAACTCCGCCTTCCTGGCCTGGCCGAGCCGGCGCATGACCGCCGGATCGATGGTCAGATCGGCCGATGTGTCGATCAGCGCCACCGTCCACGGACCGGCATCCGTCCACAGCACCAGCTTGCGATCCGGCGCCAGCACGGCATGCAAATTGCCGTCACGCTCGATGACGGCGACATCCGTGCGCCCGGTGCGAACGACGGTGAGATGACGCGCGGCCACATCCGGGAGCTTGTCGAACAACGCCTTCTCATATGCCGAAACGAATTCCGGATTCTTCAGATCGTGCCGGGACACTTCCAGGCTTCCGCGCCGATTGGCGAGCGAGTGCTCGCCCGGCAGCAGGACGGCCTTGATCTCCCCCTTGTGGAGGGTGAGGGCACGTTCGTTTTCCCTTACGAGGACGCGCTCGCGTCCAAGAACCTTGTCGAGAATAGTCGTCATTGTCTTACTCCTGTCGGGCATGGCCCCATGCGAGGCGTCACGTCATGCGTCGATCTTCCCTTCGTTTCTCGTTTCACGTCGTCATGGTCCGGACACGAATGATCCGGGGACTGGTGGCATCAATCCGTGGCGGGCCTTCGGGAGCGGGTCGCGGGGCAGCGAAGCGGGCTCGGCAAGCCTTGGCCTGCATTGCCGGCGACACTGCGCCTTGACCGTCACCGCGGACCTGGCCGCGAGCCGATGGCATCGGACCTTTCAAAACGGCCTTGGCCCGAAGGCTTCGGCCGTTTGTCAGGTCTTCAGCATTCCAGTCCCCGGACCGTTTTCAGATAACACCGTGGCAGGGTGCTGGCTTATCAGGCCAATGGAGAAGGAATCGAACCTTCGACAGTCAGATTACAAGTCTGATGCTCTCCCAACTGAGCTATCCGTGGTGCAGACGACGGGACTCGAACCCACAACCTCCGGACCCAAGTCCGGCGCTCTCCCAGTTGAGCTACATCCGCGATCCCAATCCCCAAAGCGGCGCCGTATACAGGGCGGCAAAGCCGCCTGCACGGGCGGAGACGAAAGCTCCAACCGTTGTGCTCACTTCGGTTCTCGTGACCGGGAGCGCGGCTATAGAGCCTGCGACGGGTTGTCGCAAGCGGCATTGTCGGGGCGAATTCGCGGCTTCTTTCGGGGGTGGTATTTCGGCAACACCGCGTCCGACGTCTGTGACGCGATACCGCATCGCTAGAAGGTGACACGGCCGAGCACACGCAGGCCGTCGCCCTGCGGCTCGACGACCACGGCTTCTCCCTCTCGCGGCGAAATACCGGTCAGCGCCACGATGTCTTCCAGATGGGTGACCATGACCAGGTTATCCGAGCCGGAATAGGCGCGGATTTCCTTCATGATGGCGGCGATCTGCGCTGCCTTTTGAGCATCGTCACCCCTCAGCAGATCGAGCGGCGCAAACAGCTCCGGCTCGGCCTCGAAGGCGATGCGGGCGGTGTCGAGGCAGCGGCAGTAGCGGCTGGACAGCACGCGCTCGATCGGCGCGGCGCGCGCGGCAAACAAGGCGCCGATCTTGCTCGCCTGCTGTTTGCCGCGCGCAGAGAGGTTGATCTGGGTGGCGCAGCTGTCGATGTCGAAATTGGCTGGATCAGTGGTGCCAGTGACCATGGCATGGCGCAGCAGCACCACATGGCCGCCATCGCGCAGCAACGCCCAGCCGGCATCCGTGGCATGGGCCGCGACGGGAATGACGAGCAGGAACAAGGCCAGGGCAAATCGGATCATCGCGGTCCTTCCAGGAGCCCGACACCGGGCTCCGGTCATTCGCATATAGGGATCGGAAGGCCGGCACAAAGACAAGCGGGCGTCGCAGACGGCCCAGTCTCACTTTTTGGCGAGCTGCTGCTTCACCAGATCGATCTTCTGGTCGGTGAGCGGGATGGGTACGGTGTAGCCGGCTTCGGTAAAGCCCTGCTTGGCGTTCTCGAAGAACTCGATGGCCCTGAGATATTCCGGCTTGCCGCCGCCATAGCTGGCGCGGTTCCAGTGGATATCGCCGAGATTATTCTGTTCGAAAGCCCATTGCATGGGCTGGTTTTCCCTTGTGAACACCTTCAGCGTCGCGGTGAAAGCCGCCTCGGCCTCGTCGAGATATTTGCCGGTCCGTTCGATATTGCCGAGGTTGAGCAGGCTCATGCCGATGCCATTCTGGGCGTTGGCCCAGTCGACGGGTGCCGATTCGATGGACAGCACTTCAAGTGCCGCCCGCCGCGCCGCGATCGAATCCTGCAAGGTTTTCGGATCGGCATTGCTCATGCTCAGCCAGTGCAGCGTCGAGCCCAGACCGGCCTGTGCCAGCGCCCATTGCCGAGGGTTCGTCTCGCGCTTGTATTCGCGCAGAGCATTCCGATAGGCGTCGACCGCCTCGCTGTAGTGCCCGGGCTTGTCCGTGACGCCGCCAAGCAGCTGAAGCGTGTTGCCGAGATTGTAGTAGCTCATGGCCCAATCCTGCGGGAATTTCCGCCTGACATAGACCTGTCGGGCGGTCTGGAAGGCTGCCGCCGACTGCTCAAGCTTGGCCGCATCGCGGGTCCGCTGGCCAAGCGTCTGGTAGATCGAGCCGAGATTGTTCTGCGCCGACGCCCAATCCATCGGGAACCGCTGGCGGGTAAACACCGTCAGCGCGTCGTCATAGGCCGCGGCGGCCTCTTCGAGCGTGCCCGTGCCCATATCGAAGCGGGCAACCCCGCTCAGCGCGTTGCCGAGATTGAGCCGGCTGGTCGCCCATGACACCGGAAAGGTCTCGCGGGTCCGCACCTTGAGCGCCGCTCGGAACGCATCGGCCGCCTCGTTGATCTTGGCCTTGTCGTTGAGCTGGATGCCTGAAGTCACAAGGGTATTGCCGAGATTGTTCTCGACCATCGCCCATTCCACGGGTGTTTTCTCGCGCGTGTATTCCTCAAGCGCCAGCCGGTAGGCTGCTTCCGCATCCTTCAGATGCCCGCCGTCAGGCTCACGCTCCGAGAGCGCATAGAGCGCGAGGCCGAGATTGTTCTGCGAAGCGGCCCAGTCGAGCGGCAGCTTGTCGCGTGGGCGCTTTTCGAGCGTGGCATGCATCGCCGCCACCGCTTCATTGAGTCGCTTCGGGTCGCTTTCCCGTTCCCCCACCTTCAAGAGCACATTGGCGAGGTTATTCTGCGCGGCCGCCCAGTTGCGGTCGTCCTTCTCGCGCTCGAAAATGGCAAGCGAATCGCGAAAGATCTGTGCCGCTTCTTCGAGATGGGCGGTTTCGGTCTCGCGTTCGCCGATGGTCTGCAACACCACCGCCATGTTGTTGCGGGTGATGGCCCAGTCGCGGTTCTGCTCGCCATTCGGGATGAAGTCCAGGATGACGCGATAGGCTTCGATCGCGTGCTGCAGCGCATCGAGGTCGCCGGTGACATACCCATGGGCATTGAGTGCCTCGGCTTCCTGGTTCTTGTAGTTCCAGCGCAGCTTTTCGTCCCATTTCTCGGCCAGCGAGAATGCCTTGGCGTAGTCGTTGGCGGCGGATCTGTAGTCGAAGATCAGCGCCGACGCGTCGGCGCGCCTGGCGTAGATGGCGGCGTCGGCGATCCGTTTCTGCCGGACCAGGTCCTCGGTCTCGTCAACCGCGTCGCTGTTCCGCTCGACCCTGCCGACCGCGTCATCGAGGAATTTGCGCGCCGTCACCATTGCGCCCTGGCTGACGGCCTTGTCGGCGGACGCGACCAGCCGTTTGATCTCCGGATCGTCTGTACGCAGTGCCGCGCGCGCGGACATCATCTTCTTCAGGCGCTCGGCTTGCGCGTCGAGTACCTTCTGCAGGTCGGCCGGATCCTCGGGGATCTTTTCGGTGCCGAGTGCCCTCAGCACCCCATAGAGCGCGTCGAGGGGCACTCCGTCCTGCAGCGAGGCCAGTTCCACCTGCGCCCGCTTCGGGTCGGGCAGGTCGGAGATGGTCAAGAGCAACTGCCGTCTTTCGCCGGTGATCAGCCCGTCATCGCCTGTCGGTTCCGGTGGCGCGACACCGAAATAGAGCAGCCGGCGCAGGCTTTCATTGACCCAGGGGCGCTGCCTTGCCTTGGTGTCGAGATAGACTTCCTCGGTCACCATGCGCATGACCGAGCCGAACTCCGTGCCTTTCATCGCCGCGAGGTGGCGCAGCAGCGCTGCCGCGTAAGGGCTGTTTTCACCGGCGGCACCATCCAGAGCCGGGCGCCCCGGCTCGGCGGCGAAGCCGACCACCGTGCCCAGGCTCGCGTCCGCCGCCGGCGTGTTGCCGAGGGCCTTGGCGCCACGCACCGGTTCCAGCCCGCCAGCACCGATCGGCTCGGCGGAAGCGGTTGGTGCGCGCCGCACCACGGCGTCGGCCGGAAACGGATTGGTGCGGCAGGCGTCGAGCAGCATGATCGTCACCGGCACGGTCTTTTTCAATTCATCCATGACGGCGGACATCGGCACCAGGGCCTGACCGGCATCCTTGAGCGACGAGACGTCGGCATCGACCGGAACCAGATAGTTCTCGCCACCGGCTTCGATACCGTGGCCGGAATAGTAGATGAAGGCGACGTCGGCGCCTTCGGCATCCTCGACGAATCGTTCGAGGTCGCGCTTCAGCTTGGCGGCATCGCGATCAGTGACGTTGCGGGCATCGAAACCGAGGTCGGTCAGCATCTTGGCCATGTCGCGGGCGTCGTTGGCCGGGTTGGGCAGGGCGGCGATGTGTTCGTATTTCGACTGACCGATAATCAGCGCCACACCCTTGAGGTTTTTCGGTTCGGCAAATGCAAACGCCGTCGCGGCAAGACAAAACAGAGCGGCGACGAAGACCGTCAGCCACATCCGCGCAAAAAGATTGCGTCCTGAGGTTTCGACAAAGGTCATTTGTCGTTCGTGTCCGCCCTGATGTTCCAAACCCTCTATAACGCTGCCTGCAGACCATGATCAAATTCGGGCATGATCAAATTCGGGCGCGATTGCGCCACGGGCGTGGCTCGCCTATCCCTGAAAGAATGTCCCCGCTCACAGAAACCGTGCTTTTCGTCTTCAGCCTGGTTGCGCTCGGCTATCTCGCCGGGCTCACCGGCTATCTCAGACCGGCGAGCGGTGAGGGGATATCGGACTTCGCGGTCTCGGTGGCGATGCCGCTGCTTCTGTTCCAGACGATGGTGAATGCCGATTTCCACGGCGTGGCGCCATGGCCGCTGTGGGGGGCTTATTTCACGGCGGTGGCGATCACCTGGGCCGCCGGCCATGTCGTCACCACGCGGATCTTCGGACGTGATGCGCGCGCCGGCGTCGTCGGGGGCGTGTCGTCGGCCTATTCCAATGTCGTGCTGCTCGGCGCGCCGTTCATCCTTGGCATATTCGGTCCGAGCGGCTTCGAAGTGCTGTCGCTTCTGGTCTCCGTGCATCTGCCGGTCATGATGATGGCCTCGATCGTGCTGTTCGAGATGTTCGGCCGCGGCAGCGGTGAACATGTCCATCCGCTGCGGGTGCTGCGCAGCTTCCTGCGGCGCTTGTTCATGAACCCGCTGATCATCGGCATTCTGCTGGGGCTGGCATGGCGGCTCAGCGGCGTGCCGCTGCCCGACCTCGCCATGCGGCTGGTCGATGCGCTGGCCGACACGGCGGGGCCGGTGGCGCTGTTTGCCATGGGGCTCAGCCTGCGCCGCTTCGGCGTTTCCGGCAATGTCAGGCCGGCCCTGGCGCTTTCGGCGCTGAAGCTGTTCCTGATGCCGGCGCTGGTTCTCGCCTTCGTCTGGCTGCTCGGCCTGCCTCCGATGACCGCCAAGGTGGCGGTCGTGGTCGCAGCGCTGCCATCCGGGATCAATTCCTATCTCATCGCCGTGCAGTTCAACACCGGCCAGGCGCTGGCTTCGAACCAGATGACCATCGCCACGGCCTGTGCCGCTGTCACCACGGCTTTCTGGCTGACCGTGGTTCTCCACATCTACGGCTAGTTCGTCTTCGGCTGGTTTCGCGCTGGCCCAAAGCCTATATGCCATCTTGCAATTGATTGCGTGGCTTGCCCTAGGTAAAGAGCACTGGCTCCAGTGTCCCGGCCTCGATATCATCGGGCACGCCCATCGAAGAAAATCCAGATACCGGCCCGTCAGTGCGCCGAGCGGAGGCTAGACCATGCTTCAGAAAACCAGCCATTTCATGCGGCAGGCCAATCTCATCAACGGCGAATGGGTGCAGGCCGACAGCGGCCAGACGGTCGACGTCAACAACCCGGCCACCGGCCTCAAGATCGGCACCGTGCCGAAGTCGGGCAAGGCCGAGACCCGCCGCGCCATCGAGGCGGCCGATACCGCCTTCAAGTCGTGGCGCAAGACGACCGCGCTCGAGCGTTCGAAGCTGCTGCGCAAGCTGCATGACGCGATGATGGACAATCAGGACGTGCTGGCCGAACTCTTGACCATCGAGCAGGGCAAGTCGCTGTTCGAATCCAAGGGCGAGATCGGCTCTGCCGCGGCCTACATTCTGTGGTTCGCCGAGGAAGGCCGCCGCACTTATGGCGACGTCGTGCCGTCGCCATGGGCGGACCGCCGCATCCTGGTGACCAAGGAGCCGGTCGGCGTCATAGCCGCCATCACGCCGTGGAATTTCCCGTCCTCGATGCTGGCCCGCAAGCTCGGCCCGGCTCTCGCCGCCGGCTGCACCGCCGTCGTCAAGCCAGCCTCGCAGACGCCGTATTCGGGCCTTGCCTGGGGCGCGCTGGCCGAGGAAGTCGGCTTCCCCAAGGGCGTCGTCAACATCCTGACCGGTGCCGCCGGCGAAATCGGCGACGAAATCTGCGCCAACCCGCTGGTCAAAAAGATCACCTTCACCGGCTCGACCGAGGTCGGCAAGATCCTGATCCAGAAGTCGTCCGTCACCGTCAAGAAAGTCTCGATGGAACTCGGCGGCAACGCGCCGTTCATCGTCTTCGACGACGCCGATATCGACCGTGCCGTCACCGGCGCCATAACAGCCAAGTACCGCAATTCCGGCCAGACCTGCGTGTGCACCAACCGCTTCCTCGTGCAGGCCGGCGTCTATGACAAGTTCGTCGAGAGACTGGCCGCCGCCAGCAATGGGCTGAAGGTCGGTTCCGGCCTCGAGGAAGGCGTGCAGCAGGGACCGCTGATCGACGAGAAGGCGGTCGAGAAGGTCGAGGAACTGATTGCTGACGCCACCTCGAAGGGCGGCAAGATCGTCGCCGGCGGCAAGCGTCATGCGCTCGGCGGCTCGTTCTTCCAGCCGACGGTCATCGCCAATGCTACACCCAAGATGCGCTTCATGAAGGAAGAGATCTTTGGCCCGGTCGCACCGGTGTTCAAGTTCGAGACCGAGGAAGAGGCGGTGCAACTGGCCAACGACACCGAGTTCGGCCTTGCCTGCTATTTCTACACCGGTGATCTCGGCCGTGCCTTCCGGGTCATGGAAGGGCTGAAATACGGTATGGTCGGCGTCAATGAAGGCCTCATCACCACGCCGGAGGCGCCGTTCGGTGGCGTCAAGGAATCAGGTCTCGGCAAGGAAGGCGGACATCAGGGCATCGAGGATTATCTCGATACCAAATATGTCTGCATCGGCGGCCTCGGCCTCTGATAGGCGGCTCTTGAGATGGGCAGCCCAACGGGCGGCCCATCTCTCCTGGGAAGACCTCCCGAAGTCCTCTGGATCAACTGGCATTTGCGGGCATGGCGATGAAGGACGGCGAGGTTTTCGGCACGACACAGGCGGGCGAGCCCGTGCGCCGCTTTACCATCCGGGGCGGTGGCCTCACCGCCAACATCATCGGTCTCGGCGCCATCATCCAGGATTTGCGCCTGACCGGCCATGAGGCGCCGCTGGTGCTCGGCTACAGCACCCTACAAGAGTATGAGGCCGACAACGCCTTCTTCGGCGCGGTGGTCGGCCGCTATGCCAACCGCATCCGCGACGGCCGCTTCACCATTGGCGGCAACCGCTACCAGACCGAGCCAAATTTCCTCGACAGGCACACGCTGCATGGCGGCTCGCAGGGCTATTCGCACCGGCCATGGGCGGTTTCACTGCACGGCCGGGATTTCGTCACGCTGACGCTGCACGATCCCGACGGCGCGATGGGCTTTCCCGGCGCGCTCGACGTCACCTGCACCTACCGGCTGAAGATACCCGGCGCGCTCAGCGTCGAACTGACGGCGACCTGCGAGGAGCCGACGCTGTGCAATCTCACGCAGCACTCCTATTTCAACCTGGATGATGGCGGCGCCGGCGACATTCTCGATCACAGGATGATGCTGAACGCCGGCGCCTATCTGCCGGTCGATGGCGACATGATCCCGACCGGTGTGGTCAAGCCGGTTGACGGCACGCCTTTCGATTTCCGCCAGGCGCGGCCGTTGCGCATGGAGACCGAGGGCGAACAACTGCCGTACGACCAGAATTTCTGCCTTGCCTCGGCGCGCGGGCCGCTGCGGCAAGCGTCATGGACGCAAGGGGCAAGCTCCGGCGTCGAGATGGAGGTCTGGACGACGGAGCCTGGCGTCCAGCTCTATACAGGCCAGTATGTGACGCCCCGCAAGGGGCTGGAAGGGCGAGACTACAAGGCCTTCAGCGGCTTCTGCCTGGAGCCTCAGATATGGCCGGATGCGCCGAACCGTCCGTATTTTCCACAGGCGACGCTGTGGCCGGGTGCAATTTATCACCACGTGACGGAATATCGTTTCCGTCTTCCCTAGTTTCTCCAGGCGCTAGTTTTCAAACGCCGCCCGCAATGTCTCGAACGGCGCGAGCGCGCCGCGGACCCGCACCACGGCGGCGGCGACGCGATGGGCCCGGCTTGCCGCTTCCCGCGGACCATGGCCGGCAAGGCGTGCCGCCAGATAGCCGCCATTGAAGGAATCGCCGGCCCCGGTCGTGTCGACTGGGTCCGCGACATGGATGGCCGGCACGTCGTGCAGCGTTCCGTTTTCGGCAATCAGCGCCGGCTGTTCGCCGTTCTTGACGACGACTTCGGCGACCCATTGCCTGAGCCGTCCGGCGGTCGCCTGCGGTGTCTGGTCACCAAACAGCATCTGCTCGTCGGGGAAGGTCGGCAGTGCGATGTCGGTGACGCCGAGTGCTTCGACAATCGCTGCCTGCGCGCTTTCGCGGTCGCGCCAAAGCCGCGGCCGATAGTTGGGGTCGAAGGCGATCAGCGAGCCAGCGGCGCGTGCCTTGGCCACGGCTTCCAGCAGTGTTTTGCGCGCCGCATCCTCCAGAATTGCCAAAGTGATTCCGGAAAAGTACACAAGCGCCTGATTTTCAAGGTTTTTCGACAGCGCGGCGGGATCCGATGCAAGCTGCCGGGCGGCGGCGTCGCCGCGCCAGTAAGTGAAGGAGCGTTCGGCCCCGGTCAGCGTGATCGCGTAGAGGCCGGGGCGTGCGCCCGATATCACCGGGCTGGAGCCGATGCCGATGCCGTTTTCGGCGAAGAAGCCGATCTGGCCTTGCGAGAAGGGGTCATCGCCGAAGGCCGAGACATAAGTCGCCGGCCGGCCCTGGCTCAAGGCATGCAACGCCCACAGCGTGTTGAAGGTGTCACCGGCAAAACCCATGCGCCAGTTCGTGCCGGTCTGGCCCGACAGTTCGAGCATGCATTCGCCGATCGATGCGACGCCGTTTCCCGCCATCTGCTATCCTCCAGTGATTTCCGTGCTGTAGCTTTTTGCCGGCGGCGGCGCCATGCTTGGCAAGCAGGCTTTTTTCCGCCACAGCGTTTTCCCACAGGCTGGCGGGATGCGATCCACCCGGCAGAACGTTGTCTGCAGAAGAGGAACCGGTTTGGCATCGATATGGCGTTATCTCCTGGCGGGTCTTGGTCTGGCTGCTCTGCTGGTCGGCGTTCTCGCGGTCGTCTATCTGACGGCGCCACAATCAGCGCAGCTTGCCGGCCCGGATGTCTCGCGGACGAAGAAATCCGAGAATGGGCTGTACATGGCCAGCTTCGTGCCGGAACGGGGCGTGGTGCGGCAGGGCGAACTGGAATCCTGGCTGCTGACCCTGAAAACAAAGACGGGGGCTTCGGTGGAGCGCGCCGCGATCGCCATCTCCGGCGGCATGCCGCAACACAATCACGGCCTGCCGACCAGCCCGCAGGTGACCGATTACCTGGGCGACGGCCGCTACCGCATCGAGGGGCTGAAATTCACCATGAGCGGCTGGTGGCAATTTCGTTTCGCCATCTCGTCCGGCGCCGGCTCCGACACGGTGCTGTTCAACGTGGTGCTGTGAGCGATCGATGAAGCGCCTGTTCTGCTTTCTGGCGCTGACGGTGGCCGTCATCCTTGGCGGCTGCGGCAAACCGGATTTTTCCGACGCCGAGAAGAAGACCATCGCTTCGCTGGCCCTGAACACCTTGCCGTCTCTGAAGCCCGACACGACCAATCGCTTCGCTGACGTGCCGGCCGCGGCGGCGCTTGGCTCGACACTGTTCTTCGATCTGGGCATGAGCCGCGACGGCACCGTGTCGTGCTCGACCTGCCACAAGATCGACCGCCAGTTCCAGGACGACCTGCCGCAAGCCGTCGGCGTCGGCCGCACCAACCGGCGCACCATGCCGCTGGCGGGCGTGGCGCGCGACCCCTTTTTCTTCTGGGACGGCCGCCGCGACAGCCTGTGGGCGCAAGCGCTGACCCCACTCGAAAACCCGCTGGAGCAGGCTGGAAACCGCGCCGCCTACGCGCATTACATCAAGGCCCGCTTCGGCGAGCGCTATGAGCGCATTTTTGGGCCGCTGCCCGACTTTTCCGGCATTCCGCTGAATGCCAGCCCGCTCGGCACCGATGCGGAGAAGGCCGCCTGGAACGCGATGAGCGATGCACAGCGCGACTCGATCAATCGCGTCTTTGCCAATATCGGCAAGGCGATCGCGGCCTTCGAACGCTCGATCGAGCCGCCGCAGACGCGCTTCGACCGCTTTGCGCTGGACCTCGCCACCGGCGCCGAACCGAAAGGCGATGCGGTCTTTACGCGCGAAGAAATCCTTGGGCTGAAACTGTTCATCGGCAAGGCCAATTGCGTAACGTGCCACGACGGCCCGCGCTTCACCGACAACGGTTTTCACAACACCGGTGTGCCGCCCGTCGCGGACCTGCCGCCGGATCGTGGCCGCGTCGACGCGGTCCACCAAGTCGAGGCTGATCCGTTCAACTGCTTCGGCACCTATCGTGACGGCGACGTCGCCGCCTGCGGCGAATTGCGCTTCATGGTCAAGGATGCGCCGCAACTGATCCGCGCCTACAAGACGCCGTCGTTGCGCGGCGCGGCCACGCGGCCGCCCTATATGCATGCCGGGCAGTTTTCGTCGCTGGACGAGGTGGTGGCGCACTATGCCAAGGCGGCTCCCAGCGCCGAGGGGACATCCGAGATCCATCCGCTGGAATTGTCGGATCGCGAGCGTGCCGCGCTGGTGGCGTTCCTGAAGACGCTGTCGGAGTAGGCTCTGTTGTCTTGTTTGACCATGATCTGGTCCGAAAACCGGCGCCCGCTTTTCGGGATCATGGTCAGCGGTCCTTCACCGTCTCCATCGCCACGAAGGTCGAGGTCTGGGCGACGTGGGGAAGGGCCGAGATGCGCTCGCCCAGCACACGGCGATAGGCGGCGATATCCCTGGTGCGGACCTTCAACAGGTAATCGAAACTCGACGCCATCATGTGGCACTGCTCGATCTCAGGCACGGACTGTACCGACCGGTTGAATGCGTCGAGTGCTGCTGAACGGGTGTCGGACAATTTCACCTGGACGAAGGCGACATGGCCTTCGCCCATGCGCTCGCGGTCGATGATTGCCTGGTAGCCCCTGATATAGCCGTCCTTCTCCAGCCGCTTCACCCGCGCCTGCACCGGTGTCTTCGACAGACCGACCTTTGCCGCCAATTCCGACATGGAAAGCCGGCCATTGCTTGCCAGCGCCGACAGGATGTTTCGGTCGATGCGGTCCAATTGGTCTTCTGTCATGGAAATCACAGTCCAAGCTTTGGAAAATTGACATAATGATAGGTCGATTGGTTTGCCCTGTCGATTTCTTTGGACCGATGGAAATTCACAGCTGTGCTAGCTTGCGCCATTCGGTCCGGTGACCGCCGGCCCGCTCCCCGATGCTCGTTCCGCAGGACCGCCATGCCGCTCGACACCATCCGCCAGCAGATCCGTGCCAACTATTTGCCTGACGAAGACGATGCCGTGAAGCGGCTGGCCGAGGCGACAGGACTCTCGACAGAAGATCGGAATGCGATCTCGGCCCGCGCCGCCGATCTGGTGCGGGCGGTGCGCGGCTCGTCCGATCCCCGGCTGATGGAGGTCTTTCTCTCGGCCTACGGTCTCTCCACCAAGGAGGGCGTGGCGCTGATGTGCCTGGCCGAGGCGCTGCTGCGCGTGCCGGACACCGAGACGATGGACGATCTGATCGCCGACAAGATCGCGCCGCATGATTGGTCCGCGCATTCCGGTGGTTCGAGCTCGATCTTCGTCAACGCCTCGACCTGGGCGCTGATGCTGACCGGTCGTGTCCTCGACGAGGGCGAGGGCGGGATCGAAGGCACGCTGCGCTCGATGGTGCGGCGGCTGGGCGAGCCGGTCATCCGCAAGGCGGTCGCCGCCGCCATGCGTGAAATGGGCGAACAGTTCGTGCTCGGCCGCACCATCGCCGAAGCCGTCAAGCGCGGCCGGCCGATGATCCAGAAGGGCTATCTCTATTCCTTCGACATGCTGGGCGAGGCGGCCCGCACCGAGGCTGACGCGCTGCGCTACCACAAGGCCTATGCCGATG
This sequence comes from Mesorhizobium sp. HAY1-8B, assembly GCF_056868045.1. Taxonomy (NCBI): domain Bacteria; kingdom Pseudomonadati; phylum Pseudomonadota; class Alphaproteobacteria; order Hyphomicrobiales; family Phyllobacteriaceae; genus Mesorhizobium; species Mesorhizobium sp. HAY1-8B. Next base: position 4,997,619 of record NZ_CP200321.1, on the reverse strand, counting down.
CGATCTCGTCGCTCGATTCCGGCTCGAACGGTCCTGACATCAGGCAGAACCATGGCATCTCGGTGAAGCTCTCGGCGCTGCATCCGCGCTATGAAGTGGCGCAGAAGGAAGAGATGCTGCCTGTCATGGCCGAGCGACTGTTGTCGCTCGCGCTCGCGGCCCGGCATTCGCGCATGGGCCTCAATATCGATGCCGAGGAGGCGGATCGGCTCGACCTTTCGCTCGACGTCATCGAGCGGGTTCTGGCCGAGCCGGAGCTCGCCGGCTGGAACGGTTTCGGCATCGTCGTTCAGGCCTATGGCCCGCGTGCGGCCTTCGCTATCGACTGGCTCTACGCGTTGGCGAAGAAGTACGACCGCACCATCATGGTGCGGCTGGTCAAGGGTGCTTATTGGGATACCGAGATCAAGCGGGCGCAAACGCTCGGGCTTGACGGCTATCCCGTCTTCACCCGCAAGGCCAACACCGACGTTTCCTACATGGCTTGCGCGAAAAAACTGCTCGGCATGACCGACCGCATCTATCCGCAGTTCGCCACCCATAACGCGCATACCGTCGCCGCCATCCTGTCGATGGCGGGTGATCGCAATTCCTTCGAGTTCCAGCGCCTGCACGGCATGGGCGAGGCATTGCACGAGACGGTGCGCCAGGCCGAAGGCACGCGCTGCCGTATCTATGCGCCGGTCGGTGCGCATTCCGACCTGCTGGCCTATCTGGTCCGCCGGCTGCTGGAAAACGGCGCCAACTCTTCCTTTGTCCACCAGTTGACCGACGAAGACGTCGAGCCGGAGGACATCGCGCGCGATCCGCTCGAAACGATCGAAAGCCAGGGCCCCGCCGCCAATCCGGCGATAGCCCGGCCTTCGCAGATTTTTGGCGCTGGCCGCCGCAACTCGAAGGGATTCGACATCACCGACACGGTGACGCTGGCGGCGATCGACAGGGCCAAGGCGGCCTTTGCCGGACCGGACCGGTGGCATGCCAAGCCGATCACGCGGGCCGCCGGCTATGGCAAGCAGCGCCCGGTGGTCAATCCGGCCAAGCCTGACGACGTGGTCGGCACCGTTCACGAGGCCGCGGCCAAGCAAGTCGCGACCGCCGTGCGCATTGCGGTGGAAGCGCAGCCGGCTTGGGCAAGGCGTCCCGTTGCCGAACGCGCCGCCATCCTCAACCGCGCCGCCGATCTCTATGAAGCCAATGCCGTCGAGTTCTTCGCGCTGGCCACCCGCGAGGCCGGCAAGTCGCTGGCCGACGGCGTGGCGGAAGTGCGCGAAGCCGTCGATTTCCTGCGCTATTACGCGGCCGAGGCGGCAAACGCCGAGACGGGCACGCAGGCGCGCGGCGCCATCGTCTGCATTTCGCCGTGGAATTTCCCGCTTGCCATCTTCACCGGCCAGATCTCGGCAGCGCTGGTCACCGGCAATTCGGTGATCGCCAAGCCGGCCGAGCAGACACCGCTGATCGCCTTCCGCGCCGTCGAACTGCTGCGCGAGGCCGGCGTGCCGGAGGACGTCATCCAACTCCTGCCCGGCGACGGCCCATCGGTCGGCGCGCCGCTGACCGCCGACCCGCGCATTGCCGGTGTCTGCTTCACAGGCTCGACCGAGGTCGCCAAGCTGATCGAAAAGCAGTTAGCCGAGACCGCGGTACCGGACGCCATGCTGATCGCCGAGACCGGCGGTCTCAACGCGATGATCGTCGATTCCACCGCGCTGCCCGAACAGGCGGTGCGCGACATCCTGGCCTCGGCCTTCCAGAGCGCCGGCCAGCGCTGCTCTGCGCTGCGAGTGCTCTATGTGCAGAAAGACGTCGAGAAGAAGATGCTGGAGATGCTGAAGGGCGCCATGGAAGCGCTCAACATCGGTGATCCCTGGCAAATTTCGACCGATGTCGGCCCGGTCATCGACGATGAGGCACAGGCTTCGATCCGCGACTATTGCTCCAAGATGGGCCTCGAGGGCCGGCTGATCGCCAAGCTCGAGGCGCCGAAGGATGGCCGCTTCGTCGCGCCGCATGTGTTCAGGGTCAAGGGCATCGAGGAGATGGAGCGGGAAGTGTTCGGGCCGGTGCTGCATGTCGCGACATTCGACGCCGATGAGATCGACGCTGTGATCGCCGCCATCAACCGCAAGGGCTATGGCCTGACTTTCGGCTTGCACACCCGCATCGAGGGTCGCGTGCAGCATTTCGTTGACGGCATTCACGCAGGCAACATCTACGTCAACCGCAACCAGATCGGCGCTGTCGTCGGTTCGCAGCCCTTTGGCGGCGAGGGGCTGTCCGGCACCGGGCCGAAGGCCGGCGGACCGCATTATCTCCGGCGTTTCCGCAAGGGGCCGGAGGCGGGCACCCATCTGCAGGATGGCCACAAGGTGACGGCGACCGAGCTGGCCGACAATCTGCCCGATCCCACGCTGGGCGGCTGGTCGACGCGCCCGGATCGGATCGCGATCCTGAGGAAGCACCTGCGCGGCAAGGGAGCTGCCGCCATCGGGGCCGCCGCTGGTATCGATTTCGGCCAGGTCGATCTGCCCGGGCCGACCGGCGAGGCCAACACGCTGTCGCTGTCGCCGCGCGGCCGCGTGCTGTGCCTGGGGCCGGACGCCGACACGCTGCTTGCCCAGACGATCCAGGCGCTTGCCGCCGGCAATGCGGTGCTGGCCGTTGCCCCCGGGGCGCCGGCGGCGCTTTCGGCGTTGACCGGCAAGGGGTTGCCGCTCGCGGCGATAGATGGCCGGCCTGATCCGGTCGAGGCGCGCTCGCTGCGCGTCGATGTCGTTGCTTTTTCGGGCACGCCGGAAGCCGCGCGCATCGTGCGCAAGGTCATTGCCGAGAGGACTGGTCCGATCGTGCCGCTGGTCAGCGAAGTGCTCAACCCTGCGGCCTATGCGCATGAGCGGGCTGTCTGCGTCGACACGACCGCGGCCGGCGGCAATGCCAGCCTGCTGGCAGCGGCATAAGGACTATTCGTACCTCGCTTGCCTTATGTCGAGTTGCCGGGGATAAACATGGCCGGCAATTCGAGGGGGGCAACCGATCAGATGAATAACAAGTCCCCACCGTTTGAGCTGCCGTGCGTGGCGGTGGTCATCACCTGCTACAATTACCGAGCCTACGTCGAACACGCGATCCGCTCGGTGTTGGCGCAGACCTATCGGAACTGGAGCTGCGTCATTGTCGACGACGCCTCGACCGACGGTTCGGCCGACCTATCCGCGAGCTTCTGGCGGCCTTAGACGATCCGCGCCTGCGCCTGCTGGCGCGCTCACAGAATGGCGGGCAGATCGCGGGATTCCGCGATGGCTTCGCCGCGACCGACGCGCCTTTCGTGGTATTTCTCGATGCCGACGATGCGTGGCTGCCGGATTTTCTCCTGGCGCATCTGTCCGCCCACCTCAACGCAACACATTCGGCCGCGCTGTCGAGCTCCGACGTGTTCCTGGTCGATGGCAGCGGCACCTTGCTGAGCGGCACTTTCCTTGCCTTGCGCAAACCGCGCTCCGGGGTTGATGACAATGGCGTCGCCATAGCGCCTGGTGGCCAGCTTGCCGATATAGCGTCCGGGATTGCCTACGCATCGAAGCATCCGGTGACCTATTTCACGCCTGCGACAACTGGCTGGCTATGGTCACCATGCTCTGCGATCATGTATCGGCGTGGCGCGCTGGAATCGGTATTGTCCTTCCCGTTCAAGGCCAAGGTGGGTACGGATTATCTGACGGCCACGTGCGCGCATCTGGCCGGTGGTAGCCTCATCCTGTCCGAAGGCCTCAGCCTCTACCGCCTGCACGGGTCGAACCTGTCCTCCACTGGCGCTGCCTTTGCCGGCGGCCATGTGGGGCAAACATCTGGCTACCGGGCCTACAGGAGCATATTGGCGGCGGATGTCGTCGACTATGTGCTGGAGAATTCAGCCTGGCTCAGTGATGTCAACGGGCGCAAGTTGGTACCCGCATTCCTGAAGCAGCATGTGCGTCAGTTCAGGGAGCTGGCCGACGATCCGCGACTGATGCGAGATCTGACCCGGGGACGGCCCTGGCAGTGGCTGCGCATGCACATTGCCCAATGGCTGCGTCGGCTGGGTGGGCGCGGTTCCACGCGACCATGACGAGGGTGCCGGAGGTTCTCACAGTCGCTCGGGCAAAGCCACGTCAGGCACCCTCGACGACGGAGAAGCCCTCGAATTGCGGATGGCCGAGATAGTGGACTTTCGTCGTGCCGACATTCCTGTGGGCAGCGCGGAAATTCTCCGATCTGGTCCAGGCGACAAAATCGTCCTGGCTTGCCCACACGGTGTGCGAGGCAAACAGCGTATAGCCTTCGGTCTCGTTGACCGGGCCGCGCAGCAGGTGGAATTCCCGAAAACCCTTCATCTCGGCAAGGCTGGAATCGCGGTTCTTCCATACGGCTTCGAAATCGGCTTCCGAGCCGTTCTGCACCTTGAAGCGGTTCATGGCGATGTACATGGGATTTCCTTTTTCAATCAATGGATTGCGGACTGTTGATGGTTGAAGGCGGGACATTCAAAACGGCCCGATAGCGCCGGTAAACTCCAGGCTGCTGCCGATTTTGGGCGGAATAGGCGGGAACGGCGCCGCCTTGCGGACGATGCCAAGCACGATCTGGTCGAAGTTTGGCGATCCGGAGCTTTCCAGGATACGCAGGTCATCAATGCCGCCTTTGCTGCTGATAGCGAATGTCACAACGGCATTGTTGCGCGCGGTCAGTTGCAGGGAAGGCGGGACGGCTCGATTGACGCGGCTGAGCTTTCTGATCACATCGCCCCGGTAGCTGTCTTCCGCGGCGCTGCCTGGCTCTTCCTGTTTTTTGCCCTTGCTGGCCGCTTGAGCCAGCCGGTCCTGGCCGTCAGCGGTGCCGCGCTTCTCATCCGCTGCTTTTGAAGGGATCGCCGCCGGCGTTGGCCTGGCGCTGGGGATCGGCGGCTGGTCCGGAACGGCGACAGGCGTTTCGATGGTTTCGGCCTGGGCTCTTGGCTGTGCCAGCGTTTCGGCCTTGGCAGCCACGCTTTGGTCATCGGGGCGCGGGGCCTCCGCCACCAGTATGTCCGGCGTGACCGCTTGCTGTTCGACAGCTTCCGGCAAAGGCTGGGGCAGTTGCTTTGCCGCCTCCTTTGTCGGCTCGGGAGCTTGGTTCACGGTTTCCAGCTCGGGCCGCGAAGGTTTTGCCGGCGGCGCTGGTCTGGCAGGCTTTGCCTGATGTGGCCTGGCCGGCCGAGGGCTCGGCACCAGCCTGACGTTCACTGCCGCGGGGTCCTTGTCCAGTGCGCTGCCGGCGACCTTGTCACCTGTCTGATTGCTGCCTTCCGACTGCTCCGCATCCTGGAAATCGAATGTGCCGGCGGGCGAAACCAGAAAGGCCGCCGCTGCCGCGGCATGGAGCAGACCGGAGATGATAATCGCCGTCGCCCACTTGCCGTTGCCGGCTTGCGGTCGCGTCTGGGCAAGCGGCTCGGCCGGCGCTATCGCCAGCTCGCCGCTGGCGTCGGGGAGGGGACTGACTTCCTGCATGTTGCGGGCCGGAAACTGCAGCGGCCCACGCAGTGTTGTCAAATCAAGATCGATTGCCCCGCACGGCAGTAGACCGCAGCCGGTCATGGACCATGCCGCGGTGTCTTGTGTGAACGCGGTGTGCAGCCCCACCTTAGACGCCGAAAACGATGCCGGTCTTGGTGTCGGTCTTCAGCCTGCGCATGCAGGCGTTCGGCTCGACGCCGGTGCCGGCGCATTCCGTCGCGCTGTTGATCAGAACGCGGCTGATCTTGGTGCAATCGGTGCCGGCGAGATCAAAGCGCGTCACCTTGGTCTTGCCTTCCGGCAAATCCTTGAAGTCGAGCACGGTCAGCCGGTCGACGACGCCAGCCTCGTTGAACAGCGCGATCTCGAATGCCGCCTTGGCGAGGCCGGCGCCGAGGTTGTTGTTGACCAGGAATGTCAGCCGGCAACCCTTGTCGGAAGGTTGCGCGGCGTTCAGTTCGAGGGTCAGCGCGGGGACCGACGCGGACCCTTCAGCCCACGCCGGAACCATCGCCAGCGACATCGCAAACGTCGAGGTCAGCAGACGAAGGGATGTCGTCAAGCTCTTCATGACCATCAGCCTCCAAAACGCATGGTTGCCGCCAGCTTCAACGTTATGCCCGGCTCATAGACCGCAACTGTCGTGCTGCCGTTCAACGGGTTGGCGTATTTGACGTCGAACAGATTATCGGCACGGAAATCGACCTTCAGATCGTCCGTCGCCTGATAGCTGGCGAAGGCGTTGACCAGCGTATAGTCCGTGGCCACGGCATTGCCCTTCGGCTTGCCATTGTATTGCACTTCGCCGCCGACGGTCAGCTTGTCCTCGAGGAAGCGCAGGCCAAGCTGGGCCGTGACCTGAGAGGACGGTATCGTGGCGAGGTCTGCTCGAACGCCCGTGTAGGAAATGGTGTGACCATTGGTTATCGAGGCAGAGAGGCCAGCATATCCCCAACCGGCGTCATAGAGGCCTTCCAACTCGAAGCCGTTTATCTTGGCCTTGGCAAAATTCTGATACTGGTAGCAGATCGGGATGTAGCCGGGGTTGTTCATGAGCTGGTCCCAATCGACCGGGCAGGCGCTCGCTGGATTGGTGAAGGAAGCCCCGAAGGAGGTACCCTCTATGTAGTCGTCCACATTGTTGTTGAAGTAGGCCGCCTTGATGCGAAGCGCATCGCCGGGTTCAAGGATGTCATTCTGTTTGTAGTTGACGCCGAATTCCACGGTCTTGCCGGTCTCGGGCTTCAGGTTGGGATTGGGCAGGAACGGGAAGGTGACCCCCGCCGGATGGTTGCCGCTGATCAGTGTCTCGGTCAGCGATGGAGAGCGGTAGCCCTCCGCATAGGTGCCGTAGAACTGCAACCCCGACAGGCTTGGCGTGTCGAAGGGCGTGACGCCGACGGTGATGCGCGGCGAAAGACGGTCACCTGACGTTTCATGGGTGCCGTCCTTGAGGCTGTAGTTGTCGTAGCGCAGCCCGGCAATGACTTCGAGCCATTCCCAGGTGAGCTTGTCCTGAACGTAGGCTCCAGAGACGTTACGCTTTCCCGAAGGTGTGTAGAAACTGTCTCCGCCCGCGGTACCGCCGGTTTTGACGTCATCATTGACCCAATCGCCGCCATAGGTCAGTTCGTGCGCTACGCCGCCAGTCTCGAATCTCGATGTATTCCAGATGTCTATCGCCGCCGTGCCGACATCGAATGTCGATGTCGATCCAACCGGAAGGATTATGGAATCGCCCGTGATGGGATCGAATCGGCTGAGAGGAACAAGGCTGGTCAGGCCGAGATTGGTCTTGTTGTAGGAGGTGTTGATATGGAGATCGAGCCAGCTCTTGTCTTCGTCGGTGATGTTGTAGCGAGCCGTGAAAGTGTTGGATTTCAGATCGGCATCATTGATCGGCACGCCGCCGCTGATCTCGCTCCAGCCGTCGCTTGAGCCGACCCAGCCCAGCTTCAACTCGCTGTTGTCGGTCGGGCGGATGGTGGTCTTGAGCAGGCCGCTCAACACGTCGAAGCCGGTGCCCTTGACGGTGTCGCCGCCACCATCCTTGTAGTCGTCATAGTTGCGGTAGACGATATTGCCCAGCACATCCCAATTCTCGTTGAGACGATAGGCGCCGGTGGCACTGGTGCTCCAGCCCTTGCCGTTGCTCTCGTAGCGTCCGGTGACGGAGCCGGCCCACGTCTCTTCAGGCTTGAGAAAATCCGAGGCATCCTTGGTGTCGAAGAAGACGACACCGCCAATGGCGCCCGAACCGTAGGTGTTGGCGACAGGACCACGGATCACATCGACGGATTTGACGAGCTCGGGATCGATATAGAAGGTCGACTGCGTGCCGTGGTCGGACCGCTGGAAATCCTGGCGTGCGCCATCGACGATGACGGCGACACGGCCAAAATCCTGCAGGCCGCGGATGTTGATGCTGGTGCTGACACGCCTGGCGTCGGCCTGCGCGGCGACACCGGGCACGCCGAGCAGCATCTCGTTCGGCGTCGTCGCCATGCGACGGTCCAGCTGTTCCTGATCGATATGGCTGGCCGAGGCCAGTGATTCGATCGCCGTTTCGCCGGTGCGGCTGAGCACCAGGATCTTGTCGAGCAGCGTCGCACCCGCGGGTACTGCTTTTTCCTGGTCAGCCTTCTTCGATTGATCCGTTTGATCGCCCGCCGGCTGCGTTGCCTGTTGGGCGCGGGCTGCCGGCGCGGACAGAGCGATGACCGCCACGCTTGCCAACAAAGCCGCCATCCCGCTCGCCGCCGACCGGCCACGCCATTCCCAGTTCACCAACCCCATGCCCCAACTCCAAATTCCAGGTTTCATGCTGGCTGGCCCGGGGCTGGCTGGCATTTTTCATCGTGTCCGGCGTGTTAAATGTTGACTCATTTGCTCCGGTATTGCACTGACTAATAAACATGATTATTCAAGTCAAGAAATGAATCGGCAATTACGCAACGCCTAGCCAGATGCCCGGCACAGGAAAGGGATCGACCCAGATGAACACGCACAATCCCAACGATTTTCGTTATCGCGTCCGGCGTTCCGATGATGCCTCCACCCGCTTCGACCGGATCCCGCTGGCGGTGCGAACGCTGTCCAGCAACACGCTGTTCCAGGGCGAGCACGAGATCGGCATCGAGCATCATGGTGCGCTCTACCGGCTGAAGATCACCCGGCAGGGCAAGCTCATTCTCAACAAGTAAAAAGGTATCAGGGGTTAAGACATGGACCAGCGCGTAAAACCCGCCCCGCATGAAATCCGGCGGGCACGGACGGACAATCCGAAAGCGCGCGAGCGTGACCTTGCCGCTCAGCTCGGCATTTCGGAGGCCGAACTGGTGGCCGCACATTGCGGCGACGGCGTCGTGCGCATCGAGCCGCGCGTCAACGACCTTCTGACCGGCCTCGAGGCCGTCGGCGAGGTGATGGCGCTGACCCGTAATGAAAGCGCGGTCCACGAAAAGATCGGCGTCTATGACAAGGTGGTCACCGGCAACCACAATGCCATGGTGCTTGGCGAGAACATCGACCTGCGCATCTTCCCGAAAGTCTGGGCGCATGGCTTCGCGGTGGAAAAGCGTGACGGCGAAGAGATCCGCCGCAGCCTGCAATTCTTCGACGAGGCGGGCGAAGCGGTGCATAAGGTGCATCTCCGCCCGGCCTCCAGCCTCTATGCCTACCAGAAGCTGGTCGCCGCGCTGGCATCGTCGAACCAGGAGCCGACGATCGATATTTCGGGACCAATCCCGGATGATGAGAGCGAGGCCGGAGCAATCACCGCCAATCTTGACGACCTGCGCGACCGCTGGAGCCGGCTGACCGATGTGCACCAGTTCTTCGGCATGCTGAAGACATTGAAGCTCAGCCGTCGCCAGGCTGTGCGCATGGTCGGAACGGACTATGCCTGGCTGCTCGACAATGACGCTGTCCGCGCCATGTTCCATCACGCCTCCGAAGGCGAGATGCCGATCATGTGCTTCGTCGGAAACCGCGGCTGCATCCAGATCCATTCCGGACCGGTCAGGTCGATCAAGCCGATGGGGCCATGGATCAACGTGCTCGACGAGACCTTCCATCTGCACCTGCGCACCGATCACATCCATGAAGTCTGGGCGGTGCGCAAGCCGACCAAGGACGGCCATGTCACCTCGCTCGAGGTCTACGCCGCCGACGGTGAGATGATCATTCAGTTCTTCGGCAAGCGCCATGAAGGCGAAAGCGAGCGCGACGATTGGCGCTTCCTGGCCGAGAACCTGCCGCGCATCCCGAACCCGACGGCAGCCTGAGGAACAAAACGATGTCTTTTCTTTCGAAATCGCCGACCATGCGTGGCGCAATGGTCGGCCTTTCCCTCGTTTTTGCCATGCTGCAGCCGGCTGCCGCCACCGAAGGCGTCTCGATTTTCACGGACACCTCGAAGATCGTCGCCATAGGCGGTTCGATCACCGAGATCGTCTATGCGCTTGGCGAGGAGAAACGACTGGTGGCGCGCGACTCCAGCAGCCGCTATCCGAAGGCGGCGTTCGATCTGCCCGATGTCGGCTATATGCGCGCGCTGTCGCCGGAAGGTGTGCTGTCGGTCAATCCGACCGGCATCCTGGCGTTGCAGGGCAGCGGTCCCAAGGAAGCCGTCGACGTGCTGAAGAAGGCGAGCATCCCCTTCATCGAAGTGCCTGAACATTATAGCCGTGAGGGCATCCTGGAGAAGGTTCGTATCGTCGGCAAGGCGCTGGGCGCCGACGCCAAGGCCGAGGTGCTGGCCAAGGAGCTCGATGCCAAGCTCACCGCTGCCGAAAAGCAGACGGCCTCGATCAAGCAGCGCAAGCGCATCCTGTTCGTGCTGTCGATACAGGGCGGCAAGATCCTGGCGGCCGGCAGCGATACCGCTGCCGACGGCATGGTCAAGCTGGCGGGCGGGGTCAATGCCGTCGATGGCTTTTCCGGCTACAAGCAGATGTCAGACGAGGCGATCATCACCGCCAGGCCGGACGTGATCCTGATGATGAGCAATGCCGGACTACCGGTGTCGGACGACGAATTGTTCGGCAATCCGTCTGTTGCCTCGACGCCGGCCGGAACCGCGCGCAAGGTTATCCGCATCGATGGCGGCTATCTGCTCGGCTTCGGGCCGCGCACGGCTGAAGCCATACACGAACTCGCCGTCTCGCTCTATGGCGCGCAGGTCACGGACTGAGCGGCGCATCATGGTCGATCAATCGATCGCCGGCCCGGTGAAGGTGATGGCGAATGCATCCGAAGGCGACCGCTCGGGCCGCGCCCGCCTCGTCATCCTCTTGTTGTGCCTCGGGCTCGCGGCCGCCGTGCTTTTGTCGCTCACGTCAGGGGCATCGGATGCTTCGGCCGTCAACGTTCTCAGAGACTGGCTGCTTGGAGCCGTCCCGGGTGATGCGGCGCTGAGCGCGCGTGACAACCTGATCGTCTACGACATCCGCTTGCCGCGCATCATCCTCGGCATGCTGGTCGGCGCGGCGCTCGCGGTCTCCGGCGCCGTCATGCAGGGACTGTTCCGCAATCCACTGGCCGACCCCGGCCTGATCGGCGTTTCCGCCGGCTCCAGCCTTGGCGCGGTGGCCGTCATCGTGCTTGGCACGACGGTACTGGCGCCGGTGACAGCCTTGTTCGGCACGCTCGCGCTGCCGCTGGCCGCCTTCTTCGGCGGTCTTGCCACGACACTTGTGCTCTATCAGGTCGCCACGCGACGCGGGCAAACTTCGGTCGCCACCATGCTGCTGGCCGGCATCGCGCTGGCAGCCCTTGCCATGGCGCTGACCGGCATCCTCATCTTCATGGCGGACGATCGCCAGTTGCGCGACCTGACCTTCTGGCAATTGGGATCGCTCGGTGGCGCAACCTGGCAGAAGATCGGTTCCGTCGGGCCGATCATCATACTGGCATTGGCAGCGATGCCGTTCCTGGCGCGCGGGCTGAACGCGCTGGCGTTGGGCGAGGCGACCGCCGGCCATCTCGGCATTCCGGTACAGCGGCTGAAGTATACGGCCATCATCGGTGTCTCGGCAGCGGTCGGGGCGTCAGTCGCCGTCAGCGGCGGTATCGGCTTCGTCGGCATCGTCGTGCCGCATCTGCTGCGCCTGCTGATCGGTCCGGACAATCGTTATCTTTTGCCGGCCTCGGCACTGCTCGGGGCCTCGCTGCTGCTGCTTGCCGATGCCGTCGCACGTACCATCGTGGCGCCGGCGGAACTGCCGATCGGCATTGTCACCGCGGTCGCCGGCGCGCCGTTCTTCCTGTGGATCCTGCTGCGCAAGCGAGGCGTCATTGACCTGTAAAATTCGGGATTTGTGAGGCTGGGATGATCGAGGCAAGAGATGTTTCTGTTGATATCGCCGGCAAACGTATCGTCGGCGGGGTCGATTTCGATGCGCGACCCGGCGAAATCGCGGCGATCGTCGGCCCCAACGGCTCGGGCAAGACGACCTTCCTGAAGGCGTTGTCCGGCGAGCTTGCCCATACAGGGCGCATCGCGCTCAACGGCCGCGACCTTGCGGCGATGAAGCCGGTCGAGATTGCAGTCCATCGCGCGGTCCTGCCGCAGGCGACGACGCTGTCGTTTCCATTCACCGTGCGCGAGGTGGTCAAGCTCGGCCTCGTCGGCGGCCGCTCGGGTGCCTTGCCTGGCGAGGATGCGCGGCTGCCGGAGCGGGCGTTGGCTCGCGTCGACCTCGACGGTTTTGCCGGGCGCTTCTACCAGGAGCTTTCGGGCGGCGAGCAGCAGCGCGTCCAGCTTGCGCGCGTGCTGTGCCAGGTCTGGGCGCCAGTCCTCGATGGCAAGCCGCGCTATCTATTCCTCGACGAGCCTGTTTCCAGCCTCGACATCAAGCACCAGCTGATCATCATGAACATCGCCCGCGACTTCGCCAGAAGGGGTGGCGGCGTGGTCGCCATCCTGCACGACCTCAATCTGACTTCCATGTATGCCGACCGCATCTTTGTCATGCATCGCGGCCGGCTGGCCGCGACCGGCTCACCGCAAGAGGTGCTCAGCGACGATTTGATCGAGAAAGTGTTCGACTGCCGGCTCAGGGTCGGTGTGTTGCCGGCCGGAAATATGCCGTTCGTGCTGCCGCAATCGTCGGTCGGTTGATATTCCGGTGAGGCTGGCTTCCTGCGCTTCCGGCCGTGCCGCCCCAATTGTCGAAGTCGGCGCTGCCCCTCATTGCCCTGCCAGGCATTTCTCCCCGTGGAACGGGAAGAAGAAGCTCAGGCGGCTGGGGCGCGGCGTTCCAGCATGTCGATGCCAAGCAGGTTACGCACGTTCGGCCGTGCCGCCACCATATCGGCGATCGTGTAGCGGGAAAGCACGGCGAAGAAGGCGTTGAGCGCCTCGCGCAGCGCTGAATTCAACGCGCAGCTGTCGACCAGCGGACACTCGGCCGCATCGTTCTCGAAGCATTCGGCCATGGCGAAGCTTTCCTCGGTGACGCGCACGACGTCAAAGAGGCTGATCGCCTCGGCGGCACGGCCAAGCCTGACGCCGCCATTGCGGCCGCGCACCGTCTCGACCAGGCCATGCTCGACCAGCGGCTGCAAGATCTTGAACAGGAACAGTTCCGATACCGAATAGGCGGCCGCGATTTCGGGAATGCGGCTCAACCGGTCATTGTTGGCGGCACAATACATCAGGATGCGCATGGCATAATTGGTCTGGCGTGTAAGCCGCATTTTTGTCCTCACTAGGCGCCGGCGCGGTGCAACCACGCCAGATTCCAGAACTTTTGCCGGCGCGGCTGTGATCCGGAAGTTTCGGAGTCGCACGCTGGCCTTGGCCCGAATATGGCTTATACCTTGGAATAATTCCAGACTAGCTTCGCATTATAGATGAATATTCTCGTCAACTTTATGTGCGCAACCGGGCGGGACGCGGGGAAAGCTGGTCGTCACGGGCATTTCGGCTGATGAAACCCTAGATAGGCCGGAGATCGACCCCGAGATCGACCAGTGGTCGACCAGAAATCGACGAGGAGCAGTTCGTCCATGTCACAATCGGCTTCGTCCCTGGCGCCTGTCCGTTTCGATGCCGATGCGGCCGCCAAGCTCTCGGCGCTGCGGCGGACCAAATTCATCGCCACGGCCGCGCTGGCGGTTTGCGTGCTGGTGTTCGCCTTGGCCAAGTCGTTCCAAAACACCTATCCGTGGCTGGGGTTCGTCGCTGCCTTCGCAGAGGCGGCGACCATTGGCGGCCTGGCAGACTGGTACGCGGTGGTGGCGCTGTTCAGGCGGCCGCTCGGCCTGCCGATCCCGCACACCGCCATCATCCCGGAAAACCAGAACCGGATCGCGGACAATCTCGGCCGTTTCATCGAAGGCAATTTCCTGGCGCCGGAGCCGGTGCGGGAGAAACTGGCCGAGGTCGATTTTGCCGCACTCGTCGCCGACTGGCTGACTGATGCCGAACGCGCCGCTGGCCTGTCGCGCTTCGTGGTTCGGCTGGTGCCGCAGACACTTGCGGCCGTCGAACAATCCGGCCTGCGCGGCTTCGTCACCAGCCGCATGCTCGAACAGATCGAAAAGGTGCCGCTGGCGCCGCTGGCGGCGGAACTCCTGTCGGCGCTGACCGACGATCGTCGCCACCAGAAACTGTTCGACGAATTCATCAAGGTGGTCGGACGCTTCCTCAATGATGAACAGGCGCTGGCGACGATGCGCGAGAAAATCCGCGAGGAATTGCCGTCGCTGTTCAACCTGTTCCGCGCAGACGCCTATCTCCTGAAGAAGATCGTCGCCTCGGCGGGTTCCTTGCTCGACGAGGTGCGGGCCGATCCCGACCATCCGATGCGGGCCGAGTTCGATCGTTTCGCGCAAGGCTTCGTCGAGCGGCTGCGGACGTCCAAGCAATATGCAAAGCGTGCCGAGAAGATGAAGCACGATTTCCTCGCCCGCCCCGAAGTCAGGGCGCTGGCCGGCGACATGTGGGAGAGTCTCAGCCTGTTCATCGAGCAGGACGCCAAGGCGCCGAATTCGGTGATCCGCGCGCATCTCGCCAACATGTTCGTCGAGGTCGGCCGGCATCTTGCCGGCGATGCGCAGATCCGGGCCGACATGAACCAGGGCTTCGTCGTGGCGCTGGCCTCCTTCGTCGAGAGCCAGAAGAGCGGCGTGTCGAAATTCATCGCCGATCAGGTCAAGCGCTGGGACCTTGCCCAACTGACGCGGCTGATCGAGATGAACATTGGCCGAGACCTGCAGTACATCCGCTTCAATGGCATGATCATCGGCGGGCTGGCGGGCATAGTGCTTTATACGATCGAGCTGCTGCTCCCGGTCAATTGATTCCATGTCGATCGCCATGCCTGTGTCCGAATGGACTCGTGACACGCGAGTGCTATTCTCCGGCAAGGGCGCCCGCATCCGCGGCGACAGGGGAGAAGAAGTCATGGCAAAACAACCGGAATCCGATTCCTTCATGGACATGTTCGGCAAATTCGGCCGCGACCTGAAGGTGCCCAATGTCGATGTCGAGGCGATCCTCGCCCATCACCGCAAGAACCTGGAAGCGCTGGAAAAGGCGGCGCGAGCCGGCGCAGCCGGAGCGACCTCGCTGTTGTCGAGGCAACGCGAGATGCTGCAGGACACGTTGCGCGAGGTTGCCGACGTGGCGCAAAGCTATCGGGCGCCGGGCAATCCACAGGAGCTCATGGCCAAGCAGACGGAGTTCGCCAGGAAATCGTTCGAGGCGGCGCTCAAGAATGCCGGCGAAGTGGCTGAATTGGCCCGGAAATCCGGCACCGAATCGATCGACATCCTGCGCGCGCGGATCAAGGAGGCGATGGAGGAAATCCGCGCCGGCTACGAGAAGAAATAGGTCTGCGTGCGCCGTTGTCCGCATCCCCACGCGGGTCGTCGGCACTCCTTATCCCTTGCGCATAGTTGCATCGGCGCCACGCGTCAGGCGGCATGGCACGATTCAGCCGGAATTCGGCGGAACGGATTCACGCAAGGCGAATTGACAGGAGCCGTCCGTTCGTGGTCCGGAGGCACTGCAAGCTATCGGGAAAGCAGGAATGACTGAAGTACGGCCTAAAACGCCGCCGACCTACGAGCAGTTGAGAACGATGTCCGGGCAGGAACTGGGCGTCTCGGAATGGACCACGGTCGACCAGAACCGTATCAACCAGTTCGCCGAATGCACTGGCGACCATCAATGGATCCATGTCGATCCCGAGCGGGCGCGGCGGCAAAGCCCGTTCCGCACGACGATCGCGCATGGCTACCTGACGCTGTCGATCATCGGCGCGCTGGCGCTGGGCATGGGGATCGTGCCCGAGAATACGCAGGCCGCCTTCAACTACGGCTTCGACAAGGTGCGTTTCCTCGCGCCGGTCAAGGTCGGAGCACGCATCAGGCTGCGCACGGTCTTGCTTTCCATGGAAGACAGAGGCCCCGGCCAATACCTGATGAAGGCAGCCAACACCGTCGAGATCGAAGGCGAGGAAAAGCCGGCACTGACGGCGGAAACGCTGGTCATGCTTTACGAGCGCCGCAAACGCGCAGGGGCCTGAGCGCACCCGCCCAAGTCCCTGCGATTTTTCAGTTGGCGGCTCGTCGCCGGTTCTGAAGACGCCTCAATGCACCTAGCGTCGTTGCCGCGAGCACCGTGGCGTAGCCGGCCAGCGGCCATGCGGTGTCGCCTCCCAAGAGGATGACGAACAATGTACCCATAATGCCGACAATCAGGCTCTGGGCACAGAAATATAGCGCCGCCGCGGTTCCCGCGATATTCCCGAATGCTTCAAGCGCGCCGTTGGCGGTGACCGATCCGGCAAGGACGATGCCCACCGCCATCACCCACATCGGCAGGACGAAGCTCGCGAAGGAGGGTGCGGCGAACAACTGGCCGATTGCCAGCATCGATGCGCCGAGAAGCAGCATCGCCATACCGCGCGCCAAGCTGCCCGCAGTGCCCCAGCGCGCGATGTGCGGCCTGGCCAATCGCGTCGTCACGATCATCGCCAGTGCTGCAGTCGCAAAGGCAAGGCTGAACCCGACCTGGGTAAAGCCGGCACGATCGATGAGCACGCGCGGCGCCGTCGAGAAGAACACGAAGAACGTGCCCATGGCCGCGGCGAAACCAAGCGTATAGGTCCAGAAGGCGAAGCTGCGCAGGATCGGACCGAAAGCAGGAACCGGGCCAAAGCTGTTCGAGGGCCGCGTCTCGTGCCAGCGCAGCCAGGCCTGGAACGTGGCGGCCGTGGCCAGGATGCAGAGCGTGACGAAGATCGCTCGCCAGCCGAAACCCTTGCCGATCACTGCGCCGGCGATCGGCCCCAATGCCGGCACGAAAGCCAGCATCGCGCTGAACAGGCCATAGATGATCGTGCCTTCGGGGCGCTCTGCATAGACGTCGCGCACCGTCGCGAAGGTCGCGACCAGAACGGCGGACGCGCCGATCGCCTGCACGATACGCAGCGTGACGAAGGCGGTGGCCAAAGACGTGCCGCCGAGCGCCATGGAAGCGCCCGCGAACAGCAGTCCACCGCCAAGCAGCACCGGGCGCCTGCCGATCCGGTCCGAGATCGGGCCGAACACAAGCTGGCCGAGGCCAAGGGTGATCATATACAGGCTCAGCGTCAGCTGGATGACCGAGGGCGATGTGCCGAGAGCTTCCGGCATCAGCGGAACCACCGGCAGGTAGATGTCCATGGCCAGCGAGGCAAGGATATCGAAAGGTGCCATCAGCAGCAGCGCTGACGGTAAGGAATAGGCCCATATCGTCCTTTTTGGAGACGGGTTTTTTGGAAAAGGCATGATTGAGAATCCGCACAAATGGTGAGATTTGGCGGCGATCTGCCGTTTTATAGATGGGTCTGATTTGACGGGGCAGAAGGCCGCAACAACAAGATGTTGTCGCGGCTTACTTGTCTGCTGACTTGGTGGTTCCCATACCGCTGTCCCGCAATTGCCGTCGCAGGCATTCCCCTGCGCGCCGTTCATTACCAGCAGGGCATTGGCTCGGCAACCTGCGGCAGTTTCCGCTACCGGCAACCACCGAACAGATCAGGTGGTCCTGGGTTCATCGGCGCTGGCAAACCGTAGCGAAAACAGCGCGAGCAGCAGCGCAACCAGCGCCAGGGCCGTCGCCGTCTCAAAGGTGACCTGCATGCCTCGAGCGGCCGATGCCGAATTCAGAACGTCCTGACCATCTCCTTGCCGGGCACCAGCCGACGCAACCGCGAATATGGCGCCCATCAAGGATGCGCCGGTGATGAGGCCGAGATTGCGCGACAGGTTGAGCAGGCCCGACATGACACCGCGTTCGCCGGCGCCGACACCGCTCATGACGGCCGCATTGTTGGAGGTCTGGAACAGGGCGTAGCCAAAGCAGGTGATGGTGATCGGAACGACATAGCTGGCAATGCCGAGTTTCGTCATGGCAAGCGAGAGCAGGAACGTGCCCGCGGCAAGGCTGGTGAGCCCGGCGACCATCATCCTGTTGGCTCCGAAGCGATCGGAAAGCCGCCCAGCCAGCAACGCCGATAGGGTCGAGACCAGCGGCCCGGTCGAAAGCACCACGCCGACCATCGCGGCATCGAGCCCCAGCCCTCGCGACAGATAGAACGGGGCAACCACCAGGGTTGCCATCATCACCGTGGCGACGATGAGGCTCATGGCCAGACTGGCGCTGAGCCGCAGATCCCGGAAGCTGGCAAGCTGGACCAGGGGGTTCTTTACGCGCCTCTGCGCGATGACGAACAGACCGACGCCGGCAGCGGTAGCGATCAGCAGGCCGATGTTGAGCGGACCGAAATTGCCTCGACCAAGCGTCATGGCCAGTGCGTAGGCGGCCAGCGTCAGGGCCAGCAGGACAGTGCCCATCGCATCGAACTTGCCTTTATTTGCCTGCGCGTTCTTGTTGTTCGCAGGCAAGGCACGCCAGGCGAGGGCGAAGGTCAGGAGACCCAGCGGCACATTGACGAGAAACATCGCGCGCCAGCCGAGGCCGGCGATCAGCAGGCCGCCGAGCGAGGGACCGAGCGTGGTGCCGATCGCCGACATGGCACCGAGCAGACCCATGGCGCTGCCGGTCCGCTCCCTGCTCACGGTCTCGGCGACAAAGGCCAGCGTCAGCGCCATCATCAATGCGGCGCCAAGCCCCTGCGCGGCGCGCGCGGCAACCAGCAGCCAAAGCGTCGGGGCCAGGCCGCAGAGCACCGATGCCGATGTGAACAGCGCGATGCCGCCAAGCAGCAATGGCCGGCGCCCGAACATGTCGGCCAGCCGCCCGGCGCTGACGATCAGCGTGGTGATGGCGAGGAGGTAGGCCAGAACCACCCATTGCACGGCCTGGAACGACGCGTCGAACGTCTGCATCAGCGAGGGCAACCCGACACTGGCAATGCTGGTTCCGAGCGAGGACAGCAGCGTGGCGAGCGACAGGCTTGCCAGAGCCCAGCCGGCCGATTGTTTCTCTTGCGGGGCTGATATCAGCCCATCTCGACTTTGTGCGGCGACTGCCATGGCGATCTCCTTTCCATTCGCTCCGGAACCGGAGCCATCGGAGATCTAGTCTTGTGGTTGATATGGCGGAAGGCGCAGCATTTGCATCATATTCATGCGTCAGACGCCACATCATGTTATGATCCGGAGATGACGTGTCCTGATCTCAATTTGCTGTTTGCTCTCGACGTGCTGCTGGCGGAAGGCAGCGTGGCCCGCGCCGCGCGCCGTTTGCGGCTCAGCCCCTCGGCGATGAGCCGGACGCTGGCGCGGCTGCGCGAGGCAACGGGCGATCCTCTGCTGGTGCGGGCCGGGCGCGGCCTGGTAGCGACGCCACGCGCGGAGGAATTGCGGCGGCAGGTCGGCCCCGTCGTCCAGGACGCGGAGATGCTGCTGCGCCCTGCCGAGCTGCTTGATGTCTCCGTTATGGACAAGGTCTTTACGCTGCGCACCAATGAAGGCTTTGTCGAGGAGTTCGGGCCTCGCCTTGTCGCCCGCATCGAGGCCGATGCGCCAGGAGTACGGCTGCGTTTCGCACCGAAATCCGACAAGGATGTGATGTCGCTGCGCGACGCGGCGATCGACCTGGAAATCGGCGTTGCCGGGGAAACCGGGCCCGAAGTGCGCATCCAGGCCTTGTTTCGCGACCGCTTCATTGGTGCTGTTAGGGCAGGCCATCCCTTGAGCGAAGGCACGGTGACGCCCGAGCGTTATGCGGCGGGCCGGCACATCAGTGTTTCGCGGCGTGGCCGCGAGAAAGGACCGATCGACGAAGCCCTGAGCGCGCTTGGCCTGCAGCGGACCGTCGTGTGCATGGTTTCGGGTTTTTCGGCAGCACTCGCCATGGCGCGCGCCTCGGACCTGATCGCCAGCGTGCCCGAGCGGCACACGGCCGGCGCGCGCGCCGGCATGCACAGTTTTCCGCTGCCTGTCACGACGGTGGAGGTCACCATTTCGATGCTCTGGCATCCACGCCTCGATGCAGATCCGGCGCAACGCTGGTTGCGCGACTGCGTGCGGGAGGTCTGTGCGGGGCGCTGATTGCAGGCGGCGCGCGATCACCGCTTCATCGCGGTTTCCAGCACCTTGAAGATCCGCTCGTCGTCGCACTGGGCGACGTTGAAGCGCAGGAAACGGCTGGCCGTCTGGGACAGGCTGAACGCATTGCCGGGTGCCAGCACGACGTTATCGGCAAGCGCCCGGCGTGCGACTTCGGCCGCGTCAACGCCATCGGGCAGGCCGCACCACAGGAACAGACCGGCCGGCTGGTCGATCCAGGGCGAGATGCCAATCGCCTTCAGGCGAGTGCCGGTCTCGACCATCGCGCGCGCGAGCTTGGCGCGCAGCAGATCCATATGCTTGCGGTAGCTGCCGTCCTTGAGCAGCGTCAGCACCAGTTCGGCCGCAAGGCGCCCGCCGCCGAAGGTGGTGGCGATCTTGAGGTCGGTCAGGCCCTCGATCCAGTCGCGCGGCGCGGCGATGAAACCGCAGCGGACCGAGGCCGACAGCGTCTTGGAGAAACTGCCGATCTGGACGACGCGGTTCAGCCCATCGAAGGCCGCCAGCCTGGGGGCAGGGGCATGTTCGAAATCGGCGAAGATATCGTCCTCGACGATGGTCAGGTCCGACTGGTCGGCGAGCTTCAGCAGACGATGCGCGGTGACCGGCGACAGGATCGCGCCGGTCGGGTTGTGGATGGCGGAGTTGGTGATGTAGAGACGCGGCCGGTGTTCGGCGAGCGCCTGCGCGAACAGCTCGATGTCAGGCCCCGACTGCGTGTAGGGAACGCTGACGACCCTGGCGCGGTGGGCGCGCAGCAAAGCGTGGAAATTGAAATAGCAGGGATCGTCGACCAGCACTGTGTCGCCGGGCTCGATCAGGAACCGGCACAGAAGATCGATGGCCTGCGTGCCCGATTCCGTCAGCATGATCTGTTCAGGCGAGGCTTCGATGCCATGCCCGGCCATGCGCCGCGCCAGCAATTGCCGCAGCGGCGGCAGGCCGAGCGGCGTGCCATAGTCGGCAAGCGCGGCATCATCGGCACGCGCCGCCGTGCGTAGCGCTCGGCGCAGTCCGGCCTGGGGCATCCACGAGGCCGGCAGCCAGCCGCAGCCGGGTTTCAGCACCTCGTCGCCGGCGTCCAGCGACTGGCGCGAAACCCAGAGCGGATCGACTGCGCGGTCGAGCCGGGGACCGATCTCGGCCAGGGACAGCGGCGCCAGCGAGCCGGCGGCATAGAAGCCTGAACCCGGCCGGGAGCGGATCGTGCCTTCGGCGGCGAGCCTCTCATAGGCTTCGACCACGGTGGACTTGGACACTTGCATGGATTGCGCGAAGGCTCGGATCGACGGCAGCCGGGCGCCCGGTGTCAGGCTGCGCGCGGCGATCCGCTGGCGGATGGCCGCCATGACGCTTTCGACCAGAGTGGGGGCGGCCACGGCTCGCGCGCCGTCGGTTTCCAAAGCGAGGTCGTTCATCCGTACTGCTCGTCATGCCATTACAGTTTCGCTGAATTGTACCCCATTGTCTCTGGCTGCGCCATGGCATCTGCCCGATAGAGGGCGAAAGACATGGAGCCTGGAATGGACAAGATCGCGAGCGGCTGGCTGAACGGATTTATCGGCGTGCTGATCTTCTCAGGCTCGCTGCCGGCGACGCGCGTGGCCGTGATGGACTTCGATCCGACATTCGTGACGTCAGCCCGCGCCGCGATCGCCGGACTGCTTGGCCTGGCAATGCTGCTCTTGTTCCGGCAGAAACGCCCGGAGCGGGGCGATCTGCTGTCGCTGGCGATCGTCGCACTTGGGGTGGTGGTCGGCTTTCCCTTGCTGACCGCGCTGGCGCTGAAGCACGTCACCTCCGCCCACTCGATCATCTTCGTCGGCCTGCTGCCGCTGGCAACCGCGATCTTCGGGGTGCTGCGCGGCGGCGAGCGTCCACGACCGGCGTTCTGGCTGTTTTCGTGCATCGGCAGCGCGCTCGTCGCCGGCTTTGCCCTGTCGCAAGGCGGGACCGCGTCACCGCTCGGCGACGGCCTGATGCTGGGCGCCATCGTCGTGTGCGGGTTGGGTTACGCCGAGGGCGCCGCGCTGTCGCGCAGGCTTGGCGGCTGGCAGGTGATCTGCTGGGCGCTGACGCTGTCGCTGCCGATCATGTTGGTGCTGACTTTCGCGACGCTACCGCCATCCTTTGCCGCCGTCGGCTCCCACGCCTGGATCGGCCTCGCCTACGTCTCGCTGTTCAGCATGCTGATCGGCTTCGTCTTCTGGTATCGCGGCCTGGCGCAAGGCGGCATTGCCGCGGTCGGACAACTGCAATTGCTGCAGCCCTTCTTCGGCCTGGCACTCGCGGCGAGCCTGCTGCACGAGCAGGTCAGCCCGCTGATGATGGTCGTCACGCTGGGCGTGGTGGCGTGCGTGTTCGGGGCGAAGAAGTTCGCGCGGTAGCTGGGGAGGCGACGCCCGCCTCTAGAACTTCGTTACCACGCCGATACCAATGCCCTCAAAACCGCCCATCGCCATCAGGGCCGCGGGCGCCTCGTCGAGGCTGATCTTCTTGCCGACCAGCAGTTCGGGCCTGAGCTTGCCGGTACGAATCATCTCCATCATTGCCTGGTAGCGGTAAGCCTGCATGCCGTGACTACCGAGGATCTCCAACTCGAAAGCGATGATCTTGCTCATGGGCACCGCCGCCTTGGCATGGTCGCCGAGCATCAGGCCGACCTGCACATGGCGGCCGCGCCGGCGCAGGTTCGAGATGGAGTTGAACGAGGTGGTCGGATGGCCGAGCGCGTCCATCGACATGTGAACGCCGCCATTGGTAAGCTGCTTGACGGCCTTCACCACATTGGGGGTGGTCGAGGCGTTGATGGTCGCCACCGCGCCGATCTTGCGGGCAAACTCCAGTTTCTCGTCGGTGAGATCAATGGCAATGACATTGGCGCCCATGGCGCTGGCGATCATGATCGCCGAAAGCCCGACGCCGCCGCAGCCATGCACGGCAACCCATTCGCCGGGCTTGACCCGTCCCTGGTCGACGATCGCCCGGAACGACGTGACGAAGCGGCAGCCCAGGCTGGCGGCGGTGGCGAATTCCATCTCTTCCGGCAGGCGTACGAGATTGGTGTCGGCGAAGTCGATGGCGACATATTCGGCGAAAGAGCCCCAGGCGGTGAAACCGGGCTGGAACTGATGCTCGCAGACCTGATGGTTGCCGGACGTGCATTCGAAGCAGTGGCCGCAGCCGCCGACAAAAGGCACCGTGACCCGGTCGCCCGCCTTCCAGTGCGTCACGCGCTTGCCAGCCGCCACAACGACGCCCGCCAATTCATGGCCCGGTACATGCGGCAGCCGGATGTCATCGTCGTGGCCCATCCAGCCATGCCAGTCGCTGCGGCAGAGCCCCGTTGCCTCGACCTTGATGACGACGCCATCGGCTGCCGGCTTCGGATCAGGGACGGTCTGGATCGTCGGCGCTTCGCCGAATTTCTCGAAGACGACGGCTTTCATCGGTCACTCCACCCTGCGTACTGTCTGGGGAAACGATAGCCGATTCCCTGTCCGGTCAAGCGGAAATCGATTCCGCCAGGCTGGCCAGTCCGCCGCGCCAAGAGCGGTCAGTTGTTTTCCCGGTCTCGGAAATCGGCAAGTCGGGTGTCGCCGGGAACGAGCAGCCGACCATCCTCCGCATGCACTTCAAGGCGCCTGATCGGCCTGCCGCTCCGCGTATCGACCATGAAAGTGTAGGGCTCGCCCGGTCCGGAGAAATAGGCCTCGCCCCATTGCCGCAATGCGACCAGGACATAGAACAGGCCGCGCCCCTTTTGCGTCAGCACATATTCATGGTGCGCGCTGCCGTCGGGCGCGGGAACCGTTTCCAGTATGCCATGCGCGACCAGATTGCGCAGCCGCGCCGACAGGATGTTCTTGGCGACGCCGAGGCTCTTCTGGAACTCGCCGAAGCGCCGCAAACCGTCAAAGGCGTCGCGCACGATGAGCAGCGACCACCAGTCGCCGATCGCGTCCAGCGGCCGTGCGATCAGGCAATCCGCTTCGTGGTGGCTCGTTCGTTTCACCATGGCAATCGTTGGTCCAGATCAATCATGTCGGTTGCAAGATAAAACTGATTTGGCTATCCAGCAAGTGGTTTCAAGTTGAAACCGATTGTGGAGAGCGACATGAATCTGCAGGTGGTGAACAGCGCAACGTCAAGCGCGGAGCGGTCCGGTGGGCCACCGCAGGTCGTGCCGGCGTCACCACCGGGATTGTCGGGAATGACGGCGCTGGTCTTCGCCATTGCCTGTGGCCTGAGCGTCGCCAACGTCTATTTCGCCCATCCGCTGCTCGACGCCATCGCGCATGATTTTGCCATCGCGCCGGCCTCGGTCGGCATCGTGGTGACGGTCACGCAGATCGGTTATGCGCTCGGCCTGTTCTTCATCGTGCCGCTGGGCGACCTGTTCGACCGCCGCAAGCTGATCGCCGGCCAGGCGGTGCTTTCCGCCGTGGCGCTGAGTGCGGTCGGGCTCGCGCCGAGCGCGGCGATGCTGCTGGCAAGCCTTGCTGTTGTCGGACTGCTTGCCGTGGTGGTGCAGGTGCTGGTGGCTTACGCGGCCGATCTCGCGGTGCCGTCCGAGCGGGGGCGGGCGGTCGGCACCGTCACCAGTGGTGTCATCCTTGGCATCCTGCTTGCCCGCTTCATCGCCGGTGTCGTCGCCGATCTCGCCGGCTGGCGCTGGGTCTATCTGGTCTCGGCGACGCTGACGCTGATCATGGCGGTGGTTCTCTTCCTCATCCTGCCGCGCCGCGAGGCGGAGCGGCCACGCACATCCTATCCGCGCCTGCTCGCTTCGGTCGTGCTGCTGTTCGTGCGGGAGCCGTTATTGCGCGTGCGCGCCGTGCTGGCCATGCTGATCTTCGCCAGCTTCAACGTGCTGTGGGCGCCGCTGGTGCTGCCGCTGAGTGCCGCGCCATTTTCACTCTCACACACCGAGATCGGGCTGTTCGGGCTTGCCGGTGTCGCCGGCGCACTGGGCGCGCGCTGGACGGGCGGCCTCGTTGATCGCGGGCGCGGGCAGCTGGTCACCGGCCTTAGCCTGCTTCTGATGACGGCTGCCTGGCTGCCAATCGCCTTCATGGGTCTATCGCTGTGGCTGCTTGTCGCCGGCATCGTCATGCTGGACCTGGCGATCCAAGCCGTCCACGTCACCAATCAGAGCCTGATTTTTTCGCGCCGCCCGGATGCCCGCAGCCGGCTGGTTGGCGGCTACATGATCTTCTATTCGCTCGGCAGCGCGCTCGGCTCGATTGCCTCGACCATGGTCTATGGCGCCATGGGCTGGAGCGGCGTTTGCCTGCTTGGGGCGAGCATCGGCCTGTTTGCTTTGGCGTTCTGGGCGCTCACGCTGCGCGTGGGTCGGTAGAGGCCCTATTCGGCATCGATCTGGTTCCGCGGCGCGGCTTTCTGGAAGGCTGGCAGTGCCATGCAGGCGGCGTGGATGCGGGCGGTCGTCGGGTAAGGTGCCATGTCGACGCCGAAGCGGGCATTGTTGGTGACCTGCGCCGCCAGGCAGATATCGGCCAGCCCCGGCGCCTCGCCATGGCAGAAAGTTCCAGTGTCGGGGGACGAAGCCAGAATCTTTTCAAGCGGCTGGAAGCCTTCGTTCACCCAGTGGCGGAACCAGTTGGTGATGTCCTGGTCGCCGGCGCCGAACAAAGTGCGCAGCGAGGTCAGCACGCGCAGATTGTTCACCGGGTGGATATCGCAGGCGATCATCTGCGCCAGCATTCTCACGCGAGCCCGGCCAAGTGCGTCTTTCGGCAGCAGCGGCGGCGCGGGCTGGATCTCGTCGAGATATTCGATGATCGCCAGCGACTGCGTCAAAAGCGTGCCGTCGTCGAGCACCAAGGCCGGCACCAGCCCCTGCGGGTTGATCGCGAGATAGGACGGTTCCAGATGCTCGCCATGGCGCAGATGATGCGGGACGTAGTCATAGCTCAGCCCCTTCATCTCCAGTGCGATCCGCACCCGGTAGGAGGTGGAGGAGCGATAGTAATTGTGCAGGACGATATGGCTCATGGCTTTGTCGTTCAAGATTGCGGCTGGCCGATCGTCACTTCGATCGTGCCGATGCCGTCGACGCCGCCGGTCATTGTCTCGCCCGGCTTGACCGCGCCGACGCCGGCGGGCGTGCCGGTGAAGATCAGGTCGCCCGGTTGCAGTTCGACTGCTTCGCTGCAGATCGAGACGATGTCGGCGATTGGCCAGATCAATTCGGTGAGGTCGGCATCCTGTTTCACCGCGCCGTTGACGGCGAGCCAGATACGCCCCTTCGTCGGGTGCCCGGATTTCTGCGCGGGAACCAGCGGGCCGCAAGGGGCTGAACGGTCGAAGGCCTTCGACCAGTCCCAGGGCCGCGCCGCCTTCTTGGCCTCATCCTGGAGATCGCGGCGGGTGAGGTCGATGCCGACGGCATAACCCCAGACATGATCCAGCGCCCGATCACGCGCGATGCGGAAGCCCGGTTTGCCGATCGCTGCCACCAGTTCGATTTCGTGGTGCAGATTGGCCGTCAGCGGCGGGTAGGGGATATCAGTGCCGGAATCGACCACGGCGTCGGCGGGCTTGGTGAAGAAGAAGGGCGGATCGCGTTCATCGTTGCCGAACTCGCGCGCGTGCGCCGCATAGTTGCGGCCAACGCAGAAAATGCGCCGCACGGCAAAGCGCTCGGCCGAGCCGCTGACGGCGACGGAAGGTGTTGGCGGCACGGGAAGGACAAAGGCGGTCATGCTGGTCTCTGCGTTTGGATATCGGGATGATGGCGGTACCTTCGACCGATTTCGGGGGGCGGGCAAGGCGTCGCTTTTCATAAAGCAAGGGCTTTGCCTGGGCTGTATGAGGAATTGAGGGTTTCCATTGCTTCTGCAGCGGTGCATCCTGGCAATTGGCGATAGACTATTTGCCAATAATCCGGCCATGGTCGCGGGACTATGGTGTGGCCGGTAAACCGGAACGAGCCACATGACAGCACCCAACGATCGCGCCCGGTTCCTGATCATCGACGACCATCCGCTGTTTCGCGAGGCGCTGCACAGCGCCGTCCAGATGGCCTATCCGGAAGTCGATACGGTGGAAGCGCGCTCGATTACCGAGGCGGTGGAATTGCTGGCGGGCGCCAAGCCTTTCGACCTTGCGCTTCTCGATCTCTCAATGCCCGACGTGCACGGTTTCGAGGGCCTGCTGCAGCTCAGGACCCGCTATCCGCGCCTGCCGGTGGTGATCGTGTCGGGATATGAGGAGCCAAGGATCATTTCCGAGGCACTGTCTTATGGTGCCGCCGGCTTCATCCCGAAATCGGCCCGCAAGAGCGATCTGGCCGCTGCCATCCGCTCGGTTATGGACGGCGCGATCTATGTGCCGGAAACCTATGAGGGCCAGCCGGCGGACGCCGACAGCATCGACCGCGCCGACATGGTCCAGCGCCTCTCCAAGCTGACGCCGCAGCAACTGCGCGTGCTGCAGATGCTGCGCCAGGGCCTGCTCAACAAGCAGATCGCCTATGAGCTGCAGGTCGGCGAGACCACGGTCAAGGCGCATGTCTCGGAGATCCTGCGCAAGCTCAACGTGTATAGCCGCACGCAAGCGGTGATCGAGGTTTCGAAACTCGACAATGCGGAGCTTTTCAGGGATCAGGCGGGTTTTTGAACCTTTTCCCTGCCTATCGAGACGAGGGTATGGGCTAAGCCAACAAATGCGCCAGAAGCGCGCGCAACTGCGCCGGCTTCAGCGGCTTGCGCATCAATTCGATGCCGCCGGCCCGCGCCGCCTTGGCGACGGCTTCGGAACTGTCGGCGGTGACGATCAGCGCCGGCACGGCGCGGCCGAGATAGTCGCGGACTTCCGATATGGTTGCGGTGCCGAGATCGCCGCCATCGAGATGCTGGTCGGCAATGACGATGTCGGGCACCCAGTCGGTGTCGCCGAGCAGGTCCAGCGCATCGTCGGTCGAGGTCGCGGCCCGCACCAGGCATTGCCAGCGCTCGAGCAGGAAGGTCATGGCCTCCAGCACCTCGATGTCGTTCTCGACCAGCAGCACCTTGGTGCCGAACAGGCCGTAGCCGCGCGACCGCTCAAGGCCGGTGGCGCTGGCGATGGCGTCGGCGGGCGCCCCGATGCCGACCGGGACATCGATGTGGAAGATCGTGCCGCGCCCGACCTTCGACGAGAAAGTCACGGGGTGGCCGAGCGCGCCGGCCATGCGGCGCACGATGGCAAGTCCGAGCCCAAGGCCGCCGCCGTCGAGTTCGGCACTGGTCGGCGAAGTGCCGCGATGGAACTCCTCGAAAACCGCCTCACGCTGGTCCTCGGGAATGCCGCAGCCGGTATCGGCGACATCGATGCGGATCGTGTCGCCGCGATGCCTGGTGCCGACAAGGACGCCACCCGAGCGAGTGTAGCCCAGTGCGTTGGAAAGAATGTTCTGCAGGATGCGGCGCAGCAGCGTCCGGTCGGAGCGGACCACGGCGTTGACCGGCCGGAATTTCAGCGACAAACCCTTCATTTCCGCGACCGGCTGGAAATCCGAGCGCAGCGACGAGAACAGCGCCTCGAGGCTGACGTCGCCAATGTCGGGCTGCACCACGCCGGCGTCGAGCTTGGAAATGTCGAGCAGCGTGCGCAGCAGGTCCTCCATCGTTTCCAGCGAGCGCTCTACCTGCCGCACCAGCTTCCTGCCCTCATCGCTGGTCTGCACCTCGGCGAGCGCCGAGACGGAGAGATGGGCCGCGTTCAGCGGCTGCAGCACGTCATGGCTGGCGGCGGCGAGGAACCTTGTCTTGGACAGGTTCGCCAGTTCGGCATTTTCCTTGGCGGCGATGAGATCGATGTTGGATTGCTCGAGCCGCCGCAAGGTCGAGTGCAGCTCCTCCGTGCGCGTGCGCACGCGGTTTTCGAGCGAGATCGCGGTCTGGAACAGCGAGAAGGCATTGCCTTGCTGGTCCATCGACCGCTCGACGCGGCTGACCAGGGCGGCGTTGATCTTCTTCAGTTTTTCGAGGTCGTTTATGTCCCTGAGCGGCATCTTATTCCGCCGCTTGCCGTTCGCCGAAAGCGATGCCGGTGAAAGTCTGGTTGAGGTGCATCGACCGGTACTGCTCGCCATAGGTGCCGAAGCCGACGACGTTGTTGACCCGGTAGAGTTCCGAAATGTCACGAAAGACCTGCCGGTTGCGTGCATCGAGCCGGCGCAGCACGCAGTCGAAGCCGAGGATCATGTCGATGCCGCCAAGCCTCTCTTCGACCTCGCGCAGGGCGGCGCGTGTCGATTCCACCATATCCTTGGGCTGGGCGATCGACAGCACGACGCCGTCGTCGATGGCGCAGAAGAACGACAGCGAACCATCCGGGTGCATCTTCTGGATGGAACGGCAATAATATTCACCGCCCACCTTCACCACCACCGGATGCGAGGCGAAACTCAGCGGCGTCAACGTTTGCGCTACGATCCCGACGGAAGCGGCATATTCCTCCGCCGCATTGGTGGCGTTGAATTCGCGCACGATGCGGTGATCGGCATCGGACGCCGTCACCACCAGCTTTTCGTCGGTCGGAACGAAATTGTCGGTCTTGAAGACGTGGAACGGAATTTCCGTGGCGATCAGCATGATGATGGCGCTGTCCGAGGTGACCCTGCCGTTCGAGATCAGGCGTGTCGTCTCGAATTTCAAATCGTCGCCTGCCGAGCCGCCGAGCAGCGGTATGTCGTCAAGTCCCCAGTGGATGGCGGAGCTTACCGCTTCCTCGGCATAGGATAGCCCGTCGATGAAGCAGAGCGCGAAGGTGTTCCTGGTCTGCTCGCCGCCGAGCCGGCCGCGCAGCGTGCGCCGCAAGGCCTCGACCTCGCCGGTGATTTTGTCCATGCCCGATGTGGACAGGTTGTCGACCATGGTGCTGACCGCGGTGAACGATGCCGACGGCAGCAGCATTGCCAGCATATGGCCTTCTTCGAGCCCCTGCGGCGTGATCTCGCCGGCGGTGGAGCAGCCTGCATGATGGAGCCCCGGCGCGTGGGCCGAGAGTGCCCGCGACAGGGCGCCGGCCTCGACGAGGCTCTGGGAAAAGAACAGCAGCGCAAAGCCGGCGTTTATTGCGGCAGCCTCGGCGGCCACCGCGCGCGCGAAAACATCTGGGTTGGGCTCGTCCGTGGTCAGCGCCGACAAGCCGCATGCGTAGCGCGTCCGTGAACAGGTCAGCGGCGTTCTCCCGCACTTCCTCCGACGCTGTTTTTATGCGCGGCTATTTTACAAGCTTCTGGCGCGCGGGCGTCGAAGATATTGTTGCTTCCAATCGGCGTTTTGGCAATGGGGGCGAGAAGAGTGCGCCTTTGGCCTTGGCCATGACCCGAAAGTACAATGATCCGCCTTTTCCGTCGCGCTGTTTTTTGTGCGTTGTGCGGTGTACGAATAACGCATGGCCGAAGCGCCAGCGGCGTGTCGGCAGGTGATGACCAAGGTTGATACCCAGGGAGGGACCATGTCGGACGTTTCTTTGATGGTGAACGGGAGGCGAGTCAGCGGCGTTGCCGAGGATCGAACGCTTCTGGTCCATTTCCTGCGCGAGAATCTCGGCCTTACAGGCACTCATGTCGGGTGCGATACCTCGCAATGCGGGGCCTGCGTCGTCCATGTCGACGGCAAGGCGGTCAAGTCCTGCACCATGCTTGCGGTCCAGGCGTCCGGCTCGAGCGTTGTGACGATCGAGGGTCTCGCCAACGGCGCCGACCTGCATCCAGTGCAGGCAGCCTTCAAGGAACATCACGGGCTGCAGTGCGGTTTCTGCACGCCAGGCATGATCATGACGGCGACCGACATGATCAACCGCCACCCCGAAGGCCTCGACGAGGCGACGGTGCGGGCCGAACTGGAAGGCAACATCTGCCGGTGCACCGGCTACCACAACATCGTCAAGGCGATCCTCGCCGCATCGAAGACGATGGCGAAGGGAGCCAAGGGCAAGGCGAGGCAGGCTGCGTGAAGAGTGAGCAGTAGAGTAGTGAGTAGTCGGTTGCCGGTCTGAACCGGCGGCGATCTTCACTATTCACGCACTCGCTACCTCATACTCACCATTTCGGGAGGAATTTCTTATGGGCATTGAAGGTGTTGGCGCTCGGGTCGCGCGCAAGGAAGACAAAAGATTCATCACCGGCGCCGGCCGCTATGTCGACGACATGGTGGTTCCCGGCATGAAGCATGCGGCCTTCGTGCGCAGCCCGCACGCGCATGCGCAGATCAAGAAGATCGACGTCAAGAAGGCACAAGCCATGCCCGGCGTCATCGGGGTGCTGACCGGCAAGGAGCTCAAGGCCGATGGCATCGGCAACCTGATCTGCGGCTGGATGATCCATTCCAAGGACGGTTCGCCGATGAAGATGGGCGCATGGTCGCCGCTGGCCTTCGACAAGGTTCGCTATGTCGGCGACGCGGTCGTCATCGTCGTCGCCGAGACCAAGGGCCAGGCACGCGATGCGGCCGAAGCGGTCGAGATCACCTACAAGGAACTGAAGGCGGTTGTCGACGCCTCGAAGGCGATGGACAAGGGCGCGCCGCAGATCCACCCGGAAGCCGACAACAACCTGATCTTCGACTGGGACATCGGCAACGCCGACGAGACGGCGGCTGCCTTCAAGAAGGCATCCCATGTCGTCAAGATGGACATCATCAACAACCGGCTTGTTCCCAACGCCATGGAGCCGCGGGCGGCTCTTGGCCACTACGACAAGGCCGAGGATCACTACACCTGCTGGACCACGTCGCAGAACCCGCACGTCGCGCGGCTGGTGATGAGCGCCTTCTACAATGTCGCGCCGGAGAACAAGCTGCGTGTCATAGCTCCGGATGTCGGCGGCGGCTTTGGCTCCAAGATCTACATCTATCCCGAGGAGATCGTCTGCCTGTGGGCGTCGAAGAAGACCGGTGTGCCGGTCAAATGGGTAGCCGACCGCACGGAGAGCTTCCTCACCGACGCGCATGGCCGCGACCATCACACCCATGCCGAAATGGCCTTTGATGCGAACCACAAGATACTTGGCCTGAAGGTCGAGACCAAAGCCAATCTCGGCGCCTACATGTCGCTGTTCTCATCGGCGACGCCGACCTATCTCTACGCGACGCTGTTGTCGGGCCAGTACAACATTCCGGCGATCCACGCCAATGTGAAGGCGATCTACACCAACACCGCGCCAGTCGACGCCTATCGCGGTGCGGGGCGTCCGGAAGCGACCTTCGTCATGGAGCGCATGATGGAAACCGCCGCTCGCCAGTTCGGCGTGTCGCCGGCAGAGTTGCGGCGCAAGAATTTCGTCACCTCGTTCCCACACCAGACGCCGGTCATCATGTGCTATGACGCCGGCGACTATGCGGCTTCGCTCGATGCGGCCATGAAGGCTTCGGATTATGCCGGCTTTGCCAAGCGCAAGGCTGCTGCCGCCAAGAAGGGGCTGCTACGCGGCATCGGTATGAGTTGCTACATCGAGGCCTGCGGCATCGCGCCGTCGGCGGCGGTAGGCAGCCTTGGTGCCGGCGTCGGTCTTTGGGAATCTGCGGAGGTGCGGGTCAACGCTGTCGGCACGATCGAGGTGCTGACCGGCTCGCACAGCCATGGCCAGGGCCACGAAACGACGTTCGCGCAACTGGTCAACGAGCGTTTTGGAGTGCCGATCGATTCGGTTTCGATCGTCCACGGCGACACCGACAAGGTGCAGATGGGCATGGGTACCTACGGTTCGCGCTCGGGGGCGGTCGGCATGTCGGCCATCGTCAAGGCGCTCGACAAGGTTGAAGCCAAGGCCAAGAAGATCGCGGCTCATCTGCTCGAAGCCGACGAGGGCGATATCGTCATCGAGAATGGTGCGCTGAAGGTCGCCGGCACGGACAAGAACGTGCCATGGTTCCAGATGGCGCTCGCCGCCTACACCGCTCACAATCTGCCGGGCGGCATGGAGCCTGGCCTGAAGGAGACGGCATTCTACGATCCGTCCAATTTCACCTTCCCGGCGGGCTGCTACATCTGCGAGGTCGAGGTCGATCCGGAAACCGGCCTGACCGAGATTGTTCAATTCGTTGCCGCCGATGATTTCGGCAACATCATCAATCCGATGATCGTCGAAGGCCAGGTGCATGGCGGACTGGCGCAAGGAATCGGCCAGGCGCTGCTGGAAGGCGCCCACTATGACGCCAGCGGACAGCTGCTGACGGCGAGCTACATGGATTACACCATGCCGCGCGCCGGCGATCTGCCGTCGTTCACGGTTTCGACCTCGAACACCCCATGCCCGGGCAACCCGCTTGGGATCAAGGGCTGCGGCGAGGCCGGCGCCATCGGCTCGCCGCCGGCGGTGATCAACGCCATCACCGATGCCATCGGCATCGCCGATATCGCCATGCCGGCTTCGCCGTCCACCGTGTGGGCCGCGATCCGCGCCGCGACGAAGCACTGAGGAGGAACATCCATGTACTCGGTCAACTATCACCGTGCCGCTTCGGTCACTGAAGCCGCCAAGCTTGTGAAGAGCGGCGATGCCAAGCTTTTGTCGGGGGGCATGACCTTGATCCCCGCCATGAAGACGCGGCTGGCGGCTCCTTCGGATCTCGTCGACCTCTCGCGCATCAAGGAACTGCACGGCGTCAAGGTATCGGGCAAGACGGTCACCATCGGCGCCGCCACGACCCACTATGATGTCGCCAATGACGAGAAACTGCGGAAGGCGTGTCCGGCGCTTGCCCATCTGGCGTCGCTGATCGGCGACCCGGCGGTGCGTCACAAGGGCACGATTGGCGGCTCGATCGCCAACAACGACCCGGCGGCGGACTACCCGGCGGCCCTGCTGGCGCTGGGCGCCACCATCGCCACCAACAAACGCGAGATATCAGCCGACAAGTTCTTCAAGGGACTGTTCGAAACGGCATTGAAGGACGGCGAGATCATCGCCGCGGTCAGCTTCACCGCTCCGGCAAAGGCCGCTTACGAAAAATTCCGCAACCCGGCCTCGCGCTACGCGATCGTCGGCGTGTTTGTGGCCAAGGGCAAGGATGGCGTCAGCGTTGCCGTCACCGGCGCCGGCGACGACGGTGTCTTTCGCTCGAAGGAAATTGAGGCGGCACTTGCGAAGAATTTCGACGCCGCATCGCTTGCCGGCATCAAGGTGCCGGCCAGGAACCTGATGAGCGACATCCACGCTTCCGCCGACTATCGCGCAAATCTGATCGTGGTCATGGCCAAGCGCGCCGTCGCTGCCGCCAACGCCTGACACTGGCGCGTTTCATGGTTTCACGGAAAGGGGCCATCGCGGCCCCTTTTTCGTGGTGGCCGGT
This sequence comes from Mesorhizobium sp. HAY1-8B, assembly GCF_056868045.1. Classification (NCBI taxonomy): domain Bacteria; kingdom Pseudomonadati; phylum Pseudomonadota; class Alphaproteobacteria; order Hyphomicrobiales; family Phyllobacteriaceae; genus Mesorhizobium; species Mesorhizobium sp. HAY1-8B. The sequence continues at coordinate 4,963,247 of NZ_CP200321.1, read as the reverse complement.
AGTGACCCACTTGATGATGGAATCAGCCGCAGCGCAACATCGCTTTGCTTGAAGCAATTCCGGGCCATACCGGCCTGGAAACCGTATCGGCGGCAATCTCGCACTTGCACAAATTTATATTGCACTGCAGTATAGGTCGGGGCGGGAATGCGAGCCGGGTTCGGAACACGTACCGCCGTGCCCTTTCGCATGCCAATGCGAAAGGATCGGCATGTCCGAAATTTCCGCGACCCATTTGGTTCCGTCCCGGGCCGTTGTAGACAGACCGGCCAGGACAAGGTTGGCCTATCTCGATGGCTGGCGCGGCCTGTCGATCGCCCTGGTCTTGATCGGCCATTTTTTCCCGGTTCCCGGAATCAACCTCGGCGTGCTCGGCGTTGAGTTCTTCTTCGTGCTCAGCGGCCGGCTGATGGCCGAGATCCTGTTCATCGAACGGTATCCGCTGAAGAAGTTCTTCAAGCGCCGTTTCTCGCGCATCTATCCGGCGCTCCTGGTCTTCGTCATCATTGCCATGATCGCGCTGTCCGGCACATTCATCGCCTTCAAATGGAAGGCGGCGCTGACGGCGCTGACATTCACCTACAACTACGCGGGAATCCTCGTCACCCGCGCCGGGGCGCTTGACCATATCTGGTCGCTCTGCGTCGAGGAGCACGCCTATGTCATCCTGGCGCTGATCAGCGCGACGGTCCTCAGCCGCGACCGCGTCCTCCCTTTGCTGGTGGCGCTGGCCTTGCTCGCCATGGCCAATGGCGCGGTGTCGTACTGGGTCTTCAATCTGGACTACGAGGCCACTTACTGGCGCACCGACGTGCACATCGCATCGATCCTGCTGTCGGCCTCTATCTGCCTGCTCAAGGCCGAGGGCAGGCTGCCGGACGTGCTGAAAGGGCCTTATGTCGCCCTGGCAGCGGCGGCTGGCGCGGTTTTCCTGTTCGTGGACGCGGTGCCGACGCCGATCCATTATCTCCTGGCTACGCCGCTGCTGGCGCTGGCCGTCAACGCGCTCGATTTCAGCAGCCGACTTTTTTCCGGTCTGCTGTCGTCCTGGCCAATGACGACATTGGGCCTGTGGTCATATTCGCTCTATCTGTGGCAGCAGCCATTCTACAAATTCGTCTATGAGCAAGGCAGCAACCCCTGGCCGATGCTGGCCGGCGCCTTTGCCTGCGCGCTCTGCAGCTACTACCTCATCGAGCGTCCGGCGCGCGAATGGCTCAATCGCAACTGGTGAGCACGGCAAGGCAGTTGCGGCGGGGGTGGACATCGTGGCTGCAGACGGCCGGCCGGATTTCGGTCGGGCGGTCAAGCGGCTCTGTTTTTCGCCATCAGATACGGCGCAGGCCGGCTTCGCCGCGCGGCGTTGTCCAGCGATGGTTCCATGCGAAGGCCGGCCGCAGCAACGGTGGGAGGAATTTGAGGATGGGCCTCTCGACCGTGACCTGCCAGGTCAGCTGAACATGGGTGCCGGCGCCTGGCGGCGACAGTTCGGCCCGCCACAATCCGTCAAAATCGCCGAAGGTCTTCACCACCACCAGGCCAGGCTCGAGTTCGGCGGCCTCGATGATGAAGTTCAGTTCATAGGGCAGGGCGCCGCGAGCACGCGCCCTTGCCCGCGAACCAACTGACGCCTTGCCCTTGGCGTCGAGCGGCACCACTTCCTTATAGTCCTCGCCCCACCACAGCGGCAGCAACTCGGCGTCGGAGAGCACGTCCCGCACTTGCCGAAGTGTGCCTTCGGGAATGTGCCAGCTTTCGTCGAAGCGGAAGACGTTGCTTGGCATCGGAACGGCTATGTTAGTTGCCGCTTCTTTATGTGGCCAGCGCTAGCGGATCAGGCGACGATCCGCCTGGCGTAATAGCGCACGGCTTTCTTGCCGCCATGGATGACCGCGTCGCCGACTTCGGCGAAACCGAGAGCGGCGTGGAAGGCATCCGACGCCGGGTTGGGCGGGTCGATGTTGACCTCGCAGGTGACCAGCCTGTAGCCGGCGCGCTCCGCATGCTCGAACAGATCCTGATAGAGCCGGCGCGCATGGCCGCGGCCCCTTGCGTGCGCCGCCACCACGACGCGGTCGACATAGATGAAGCGTTCATAGCGCTCGCGGAACCAGACGAAGTTCGGGCTGTCGTAGTTGGCTTCCTGGTCGAAGGTCATGATGAAGGCTTCGAGATCGCCGATGCGCCGCGCGTAGAATGCCTCGCCAAGCAGGAACGACAGCCGCTCGGCTTCGAGCCAGGAGAGTTCCGCCGCATGTTCGTTGTTGAGCGCCAGTATGGCCGCCTCGTCGTCCGGCGCTATGCGGTCTATCGGAGAGGTCATGCCTTGGCCGCCGCGATCGTCGCCGCCACCAGCGGTGTGTCGGTCAATGTGTTGCGGTACTCGCGATCGAGATCGGAGCCGCCCATGCCGACCTTGGGATTGCGGTAACCCATGGCGCTTGGCACATCCTTCAGCGCCGCGAAATGCATTTCGGCCAGGCCGGTCTTTTTGCGCACCTCGGCGATGTTGGCGAGATCGAGCCCGCCGCAGCCGAGGATGATTATACGGTCGCCCGCTTGCCGCACCAGATCGGCCAGCAATGGCAGGCCTTCGATCGCGGTGTCGCGCTGGCCGCTGGTCAGCACTCGGCCGACCTTGCAGCGGATCAGCGCTTCCAGCGCCTCGCTGGGATCACGGGTCATGTCGAAGGCGCGGTGGCAGGTCACATTCAGGGACCCGGCGGCCTGCGTCAGCTCGCCCATGCGCTTCTCGTCGATGGTGCCGTCGGCGTTCAGGCAGCCGAACACCACGCCGGCCGCGCCGAGATCGCGCAGCGCGGCGACGTCGGCGAGCATCGAGCCGTATTCGGTCTCGCTGTAGAGAAAATCGCCACCGCGCGGCCGCACCATGACATGAAACGGCACCGTCGCCTGGTCCAGCGCCGCGCGCACCGTGCCCAGGCTCGGCGTGATGCCGCCTTCGACCAGGCTGGCGCACAGTTCGACCCGATCGGCGCCGGCAGCCTGCGCTGCGAGCAGCCCATCAATGCCTTCGACACAGATTTCGATCAGCGGCGGGCGGGGTTGTGTGGTCAAGGGGCGATCCTGTCCATGATGGTGCGCAATGCCCTAGCACCCGGGCGGCTGACGCGAAAGCGTGAACGAAACAAGGCCATTTGGACCAGGCGCCATTTCCTTGCTTGACAGTCTTATAACTGTGTACTTATGAATATGACCCATAGCTGATGGGTTATTGATTGGTCGTCGGCGATCCGGCGGCAGCCGAAAATCTCATCGGATCGAAGCTGGATGCGGCATCCGGGCACGGCAAAACACGCCCTGTGAAACGCCTTCAATGGAGAAAGACCATGCAAGCTCGAATCACGAATCCGGTCATGCTCATCCCGGGCGCCCTGCAAGCGCTGCTGGCTCTGGACAATTCGACGGAGGCGGCCGACGTGCCTTATGTGACGCGCAAACTCATTCATCTGCGCGCCAGCCAGATCAACAATTGCGCCGTCTGCGTGGACATGCACGCGCGCGAACTGAAAAAAGCCGGTGAAAAGGACGAGCGCATCTTCGCGCTGGCGGCATGGCGGGAGACGCCGTACTTCACCGATGCCGAACGGGCGGCCCTGGCACTAGCCGAGGCAGGCACAAGGCTCGCCGACCGCCCCGACGCCGTGCCGGACGATGTCTGGGACGAAGCCGCCAGGCACTATGATGAAAAGGCGCTAGCCGCCTTGGTTGTCCAGATCGCCTTGATCAATGCCTTCAATCGGCTGAACGCGACGACCCGACAGAGGGTCGGAGCCTGGGGCTGAGCACTCGTTGAAACGCTTGAGGTGTCCGCGACGGCGCGGGAAGGCGGATTGCTTTGCGCTTGGGCATAGGCGGCTACTGCCGCAATTCCGTATTCTTGGCGCCTTCCTCGACCTGATCGATCACCAGGAGCTTGACCGGGCCATCGCCGATATTGGTGGCTTGATGCCACTGCCCGATCATTTCGACGATGAAATCGCCTGTCTTGTAGGTGTTGCTGTTGCCTGTCTCGACATTGGTGACCTTCAGCGTTCCGGCCTCGACATAGGCGTAACGCGGGAAGGGGTGCCGGTGCACCGGCAAGGTCGCGCCCGGCGCGATATCATAGGTCGACACCAGCACCTGCACGTTCTTTTGCGGCAGCGTGATCGGCTGGCCGGACGCGGTTGTCGTGCGCGATGCAAGCGGTGTCACAACGACAGGCGTGCCGCTGCTGTCGAGTGCGAGAGCGCAATTCGCATAAAGTACGGCTGCGGTCAGCAGTACCGATACCAGGATTTTCCGCATGATTCCTCCCTGAACCGACGCATCTATCGCGCGGCGGACAACCGCGCGCAAGCGCCGCCAGGCGTTGGCGGATATTTCCGGACCGGACTGTTGGAAATGCTGGCGCGCCGGAGCCGACGAAGCAGCGAATTACGAGCCGGCTACCGACGACATCGAGCCGCGCTGTTGAAGACGCGCAGAGAAGACACGTCTAGAAGACACAAAGCGGATCGCCATCGTCAGCCGCCGAAAAGGATCACCGTATCTTGCCGTTCAAGGCCTCCCGCAGGGCGAAGACGCGCGTGACCTCAGCCATGTTTTCCGTGCCCCAGGTGCAGAGCGGCACGAGGGCCTCGGCCAGGCTGAGGCCGAGCGGGGTGAGACTGTAATCCACCCGAGGAGGGATCTCCTTGTAGTCGGTCCGCTTCACGAGACCGTCGGTCTCCAGCTCCTTGAGCTGCTGGATCAGCATCTTGTCGCTGACGTCGCGCACGGCCCGTCGCAACTCGCCATAGCGGGTGGGGCCACCCTGGGCGAGGAAGTAGAGGATTAGCGGCTTCCACTTGCCCGCGATGACTCGCAGGGTGGCGTCGAGGCCGCAGGTGAAGCCTGGCAATGTCGGCGTGCAATTCTGGGCCGACGGGGGGATCTGGGTCGGCGACGAGGTTGGGTCTGAGCCATCTAACGACATTTCATGGCACTTACCAAAAGGTGCATACTTGTCAATAGGTGGGTAGGTCGCCAAGTCTGTGCAACCTCAATGAAGGAGCACATCATGAGCAGACTACAGGGTAAGACGGCAGTGGTGACGGGCGGCGGCAGTGGCATCGGATTCGGGGCCGCCAAACGGTTCGTCGATGAAGGCGCATTCGTCTACATCTTCGGGCGGCGGCAGAAGACGCTCGACGCGGCCCTGGAGCAGCTAGGCCCCAATGCGCGGGCGGTGGGCGGGTCCGTAACCGATCCAGCCGACCTCGATCGGTTGTACGAGACGGTGAAGGCGGAGCGGGGCGGGCTGGACATCCTGCTCGCCAACGCCGGGACCGGAGCGTTCGCGCCACTCGGCGAGATCACGACAGAACACTACGACCAGATCTTCGATCTGAATGTAAAGGGACTGGTTTTCACGGTGCAGAAGGCTTTGCCGCTGATGGGCGAGGGGGCGTCGATCATCCTGACAGGTTCCAGCACGGGCGTGATGGGGACGCCGGCGTTCAGCATCTACAGCGCAACGAAGGCGGCTGTCCGCAATCTGGCGCGTAGCTGGGCGCTGGATCTCAAGGGCACGGGCATCCGCGTCAACGTCCTGTCGCCGGGACCGACCACAACGGAGCTGGCACTGGAAGTGCTGGGCGACGAAGGCATAGCCGCGCTCGGGGCCAGCACGGTCCTCGGGCGGATGGGAGATCCGTCGGAGACCGGCGCCGTGGCCGCCTTTCTTGCGTCCTCGGACAGCAGCTTCATGACCGGCGGCGAGGTGTTCGTCGACGGAGGGTTGGCGCAAGTCTGAGGCGGCTGAGCGCGAGGGCTTCGATGACCGGGATCGAAGCCCTCGATGCGCCACGTGGGGCTTGTCTCGACGGGAATGGCGCCTGGGCATGCCGCCGGCCAGGACAAGACCGGTTACAGGTCCGATTTGCAGCAATCGACAATCGTTGCCCCTGGCGCAAACCCGACAACTGCATCAACTCGCGACACGCCGCGACGGTTCAATCCCTTGGCGGGATCGCGCGCTGGCGAGGCTGGCGGAGGCCTAATGCCTCATTTGAGGATGAAGTAGAGCGGGACGAGAATCGCGAATGCCGCGACAGCGGCAAGAAACAGGTCTGTGGTCATGAGCCCCCGCTCGGAATTCCATGACCATCTCCCACATCAATTTGGCTCAAATGCAAGGCGTCACATCGTCCCGATAGGAACGGAAGCGGGGGTTCGAAGTTTACTGATCGCTAATGCGACCTTGCGCGGAGGCGGCAAATGAAAACGGCGGTTGGGCCCGATACAGTCGACGTGGCCATGGCGGTCGAGACGATGCTGGGTGGACATGACTTCCAATCCATGGCCGAGTTTATCGAATTGCTTCGCCAAAGGACGGGAACGGAACGTTCTGACGCGGATCTGAAAGCTCTGGTCTTGAAGAAGGCGGCAGTGCTTGGTGTCGCTATACAGTGAGACGTCCGACGTTCGGGTAACGGTGAGTACCCTGAAAACTGGTCGATTATCTCACGCGGACACTGGATTGTTGCCCCGAACGTTGCCCAAGGCAGAGCTTGGCACTGTTGTGCGCGCCAAAATAATCACAAGTGCATGGAATGATTGGCTCCCCGGGCCGGATTCGAACCAGCGACCAACCGGTTAACAGCCGGTTGCTCTACCACTGAGCTACCGGGGAACGGAGGCTCTTTCAGCAAGTGGCGCAGCCTATAGCAAACCCCTTTCGGCTTTGCAAAGAAGCATTTCGTATTTTTCCGAGACTTTTTCGCGTGGCGGTTTCTCGCAATCGACGGTGTCCGCCCTCATATTAGCCGTCTTGGCGACGGGCGCGGAACCGATAGGGCGGTCGCGGCTTTCGTAAACTGACATTATCGAGCCACCAGATGGGCAGCCATTCGCGATGACGGCAGCAGACGAAAACCGGATACCGGCACGAAAGATCTCGATTTTCGGGCGCGAGTTCACCATGCCGCAATCGCGGGGCCTCAGAATCACGATCGGTATTCTTTTGACCATGGGCGGCATTGTCGGGTTTCTGCCGATTCTTGGCTTCTGGATGGTTCCGATCGGACTGCTGGTGCTTTCTTATGAATTCGCCATGGTGCGGCGCCATCGCCGTCGCCTTGTCGTCTGGTGGGAGCGGCGGCGGCGGCGGCCGGACTGAACGACGGCCACCAAGCCGCGTCCTTGACCGGGCCGGCCTGCCGGCGCGTCATGTCCTTGTCCGGGTTTCGGATTTTCGCGAATCCGCTTGCCGGTCCGCACTTCTTTCCAGGTCCTCGCGGATTTCCCTGAGAATGGCGGCGGCCGAGGCGAGGCGGGCGCGGTCACGTGGTGAAAGCTTGGCGGCGCCGTCTATCGCAAGGCAGTCGATGGCATGCCGCAGCAACTCCTCGCATCCCGATCGCGACAAGCCGTCCCAGACGTCCATTGCGTTGTTCGGGCTTGCAGGCCGTATGGAGCAGTCCTCCCGTTTCTCAACGGCGGCCGGGGCGTGGAGTTTCGGGTGATCTGCTGTTATACCTAATGCCGTGCTAATATGCGTCGCGATCACCGTGGCCGCGACGCTCGATGTTTGGGGGTAAGGATTCATTCAGAGGAAACCGCGAGGAATGCATGGAGGCCGCTTGACGCCATTTTCGCCGCAACCTATTGGAACCGGGTGGAACGCCGGGAGCAATGAGGCCTCGTGGCGGAGTGGTTACGCAGAGGACTGCAAATCCTTGCACCCCGGTTCGATTCCGGGCGAGGCCTCCAATGCCCCAGGCTCCCGCGCACACGTGCCGGGGCCTGAAGTTCCAGTCGAAATGAGCCGCGTTTTTGACGCGGCAAGCGGATTGGTTGGAACATGAGCGCTGATTTCTCCGAGCTTCGCGTCAAGATGGTCGACGGTCAGGTTCGCACCACCGACGTGACCAGCGCCCCGTTACTGGAAGCCTTGCTTTCCGTGCCGCGAGAGCTCTTCGTCGGCGAACGCCAGCGCGATCTCGCCTATATCGATGAGGACATTCGCATCGGCGGCGGCGCCGATGGCGCGCGCTATCTCATGGAAGCATCACCGCTGGCCAAGCTGATGCAACTGGCCGAGATCAACCCGACCGATTCGGCGCTCGATGTCGGCAGCGGCAGCGGCTACGCCTCGGCCATCCTGTCGCGCCTGGCGAAATCCGTCGTGGCGCTCGAAAGCGATTCGGTACTGGCGCAAAGCGCGGCGTCGACTCTTTCGAGCCTGGGCTGCGGCAATGTGACCGTGGTCCAGGGCGCGCTGGCGCAAGGTCATGCGGCCAAGGCACCCTATGACGTCATCTTCATCGGCGGCAGTGTCGAGAAAGTGCCGGCGCCGCTGCTCGATCAGCTCGCCGATGGCGGCCGACTCGTCGCGGTCGAAGGGCAGGGTAATTCCGGCGTGGCGCGACTTTTTTTCAAGGCTGGGGGGGTTGTAACCGGGAGACGGGCATTTAATGCGGCAATTAAGCCACTACCCGGATTCGAACGTGAGCATGCTTTCGAATTCTGAATGATTTGGCCTTGCAGCAGAAGCTTTGTCATGGTCGCTTGCATTTGAACGATCGTTGCTGATCCCGGACTGGGGGCACTTTGGGACCGAGCGACAGGGAACATCGAAACACGTCACTCCGGCTACTCTGGCGAGAAGCTGGCGCGGCGCGGTTCCCATGGAAAACGAATGAGGGATATACCCGTGCCGTCTGTATCCAAGACCCTTTTTGCCGCTGTCCTTGTTTCCGCGACCGCGCTGTCTCCACTGACCGCTTCCGCGGAAACCATCACCGGCGCGCTCGCCAAGGCCTATCAGAATAATTCCTCGCTGAATGCGTCCCGCGCCGGCGTGCGCGTCACCGATGAAGGCGTGGCCATCGCCAAGTCCGGCTGGCGCCCGACGATCACGGGATCGGCCAACATCGACTATACAAACACGCGGCAAGCAAATGGCGGCGGTAACTCGAAGCTGACGAGTGGCAGTTACGGCATTGTCATCAACCAGACCCTGTTCGACGGCTTTCAGACCAGGAACAATGTGGCGGCGGCGGAATCCCAGGTGAAGGCGTCGGTGGAGAGCCTGCGCAACACCGAAGAGAACACGCTATTCAATGCGGCCACGGCCTATATGGACGTGATCCGCGACCGGCAGATCGCTGTGCTGACCGAACAGAACCTGCAGTTCCTGACCGAGCAGGCGCGCGCCGCGCGCTCGCGTTTCGAGGTTGGCGAGGGCACGCGCACCGATGTCGCCCAGGCCGACGCGTCGCGCGCCTCGGCGGTGGCCTCGCTCAGTGCCGCCCGGGCGCAGGCGTTGGCCAGCGCTGCAACCTATCACCAGGTGGTCGGCGACGAGCCGGGCAAGCTCAAGCCAGCGGCGCCACTGGCGAAGCTGTTGCCGTCGAGCCTCAATTCGGCGATTGCCATTGGCTCGGCCGAACATCCAGCCATTCTCGCCACCCAGCATCTCGTCGACGCGGCTGCGTTTTCAGTGAAATCGTCTGAGGGCGCGCTGTTGCCGCAACTGTCGGCGTCGGCCGGCATTTCGGAAAACTACCGCAATGCCATCCCCAACTCGACGGGTTCCAACGGCAACTCGACCTCGGCCAATATCGGCGCCACGCTGACCGTTCCGATCTATTCTGGCGGCCGAACCTCGGCGCTCGTGCGGCAGAGCAAGGAATCGCTGGGTGAAGCCCGCATCCAGGTCGATGTCAGCCGTGACCAGGTGCGCCAGGCCGTTGCCACCGCATGGTCGCAATATACCGCCGCGCAGCAGAGCGTCTCGGCCAACAGGCAAGTGATCGACGCTGCGCAACTGGCGCTGAACGGCGTTATCGAGGAGCGCAATGTCGGCCAACGCACCACGCTCGACGTGCTCAACGCGCAGGCCACCGTCATCACCGCCAAGATCAACCAGGCCAATTCCGAACACGATGTGGTCGTGGCAAGCTATGCCATCCTGTCGGCGATGGGCCGCCTGTCGGTCGATCGGCTTGGCTTGCCGGTGACCAAGTACAAGCCCGAAGAGCACTACAACGCCGTCAAGGACAAGTGGATCGGCCTGCGGACGCCGGATGGCCGCTAAGGCCATCGGCTGGAATTCTCGCCTTCTGCCAGGACGGGATTTTTTGAAAAACCCGTCCAGCTTTTTTCGGCTTCACGCTCTAATCTGTTGAAATCCCACGTGTCCCCAGATTGGGGATTCTCGTTCGGCGATCCGTCGGTTACGCTGTCGCCATGATTCGAACCCGGCTCTGCCGGAGTGGAAGTCTGCAGGGTCACCAGGGCGGCGGAAGTGACGATGGCAATGGCAAGCAGCGCTCAGCGCGAACCTTCCATGGAAGAGATACTGGCTTCCATCAGGAGGATCATCGAGGATAGCGATAACGGTCGCAAGCAGCCCGGCGACGCCGATGAGCCGCGGCAGGATCTGGAGCCTTCGCCGAGCGAAGCTCCGGCGGCGGACGTCGATGCGTTTCGCGCCGAACTGCATGCTGCTCCCGAAGTCAGGAAGCCGGTCGCACTGGCGGAAGTCCAGACGCCGTCGCCCGAGCCGGTGATCGCGCGCATGGAATCGCAGCCGCACGCCGATCCTGTGCCGGTCAGGCCGTCGATGACGCTTGCAGAGGTCAGTGCCAGGGTCGCGGCCGAGCCGGCGCCCCACGCCAGGATCGACGCGCCAGCGGCCCCAGAGGCCAGTGCGACAAGCGATACCATCGTTGCCGATTGGCGGCGCGAGATCGCCGCGGTTGGAGAGCAGGCGAAAGCGATGCCGGACAGGAGCATGCGCAAGCCGCTCGCCCAGCCCGAGGCCCCGGCGAGCGAACCGGTGGTGGAGGGTGCGTTCGGACGGCCTTCTTCAAGCGACGCTTCGACCGGTATCGCTCAGGCATATGCGGCGGCAAATGAAACGCCTTCGGCTCGTCCGGCAATTCTTTCCGAACACACGGGCCGGCAGGTCGCCGCGGCCTTTGGCGAGCTGTCCGATGCCTTTGCCAGCCGCAGCAAGAAAACGTTCGACGAGATGGCCGAGGAGATGCTGCGGCCGATGCTGCAGGACTGGCTGGACAACAATCTGCCGACGCTGGTCGAGCGCCTGGTGCGCGAAGAAATCGAGCGCGTCGCGCGTGGCGCGCAGTAATCTCCTCCAACGATCACTCTCGAAACGCCGCCCATGAGGCGGCGTTTTTGTCGATGAGGTCAGCCCGCGGTGGTCGCGAAGCAGATGAGGTTGCCGTCGGGATCCTTGACGATGAACGTGCGGGCGCCCCAGGGTTCGGTCCGCAATGTCTGGTGGAACGAGGCCGTGGCCGCCTGGTACTCCAGAAACAGAGCCTTGATGTTGTCGACAACGATCGTCGCCGCCAGTAGGTCATCGGTCGAATTGGCGGCCAGTGGAGGCTTGTCGACGTGGCGCAGGTTGAGCCGTGCGCCATCGCGGATGATTTGGGCGTAGAAGGGTGGCTCGCCATAGGTGAAGCGCGTCTCGAAGCCGAGCTTTCGCCGGTAGAAATCACAGGCCGCTGCGATGTCGCAGACAAAGAGCTGTGGCTCGGCGAAGGCGAGATGCGGTTTTGCGGCGTCTGTTGCTGCATGATCGGTCACGGTTTGAAGGCCTTCCTTCAGCGCCTGCCAGCTCTCGAAACCTGACTTCCTGGCGACGAGTTCCTGGGCATCGGCCAGCTTGAAGCCGTGATCGAGGATTTGGCTGTCGCTGAAATGGCGAAAACGCGGCAAGAGCCATCCAATCACGGCAGCGACGGGGTAGTACCGCTCGCGGTGCCATTTGAGATAGAGCTTGGCTTGTTTCTTGTGGTGTTCGAGTGTCGGCATGGGCGCATTGCGGGTTAAGATGACGTAGGCGGGCAATGCCCCTCCGGCCGGAAGCCGATGCGCCCTACAGCAGCATCGACAAGGTATTGCCGGGACGGCCGCGGGTCAAGGCGCGGACGCCGCGCGGCATGGCTCCCGTTGAAATGAACACCGCCGCGCCTATCTGCTTCTCATGAACCGAAGCTGCCCTTGCGGTTGACTTGGCCAAGACCTTCCGATTTACACCGAACCAGCAAAAATCCCGACAGCGCGGACCATTTTCCCATGCTTGAAAAGACCTACGACGCAAAGACCGTCGAGCCGAAGATCGCCAAAGTCTGGGAAGAGGCGGACGCCTTCCGCGCCGGCGCAGGCGCCGAGGAGGGCGCGGAGGCCTTCACCATCGTCATCCCGCCGCCGAACGTCACCGGCTCGCTGCATATGGGCCATGCGCTCAACAACACGCTGCAGGACATATTGATCCGCTTCGAGCGCATGCGCGGCAAGAACGTGCTGTGGCAGCCGGGCATGGACCATGCCGGTATCGCCACGCAGATGGTGGTCGAGCGCCAGCTGATGGAAAAGCAGATCCATCGCCGCGACCTGACGCGCGAGGAATTCATCGAGAAAGTGTGGGAGTGGAAGGCCGAATCCGGCGGCGCGATCTTCAACCAATTGAAGCGGCTCGGCGCCTCGGCCGACTGGAGCAGAGAGCGCTTCACCATGGACGAGGGCCTGTCCAAGGCCGTGCTCGAAGTCTTCGTCACCCTCTACAAGGAGGGGCTGATCTACAAGGACAAGCGCCTTGTGAACTGGGATCCGAAGCTGCTGACCGCTATTTCCGATCTCGAGGTCGAGCAGCAGGAAGTCAACGGCAATCTCTGGCATTTCCGCTATCCGATCGAGGGGGCGGCCTTCGACCCGGAAGACCCCAAGACCTTCATCATCGTGGCCACCACACGCCCCGAGACGATGCTGGGCGACACGGCGGTCGCGGTTCACCCCGATGACGAGCGCTTCCGGCATCTGATCGGCAAGAACGTGGTCCTGCCGATCGTCGGCAGGAAGATCCCTGTCGTGGCGGACGAGTATTCCGATCCCGAAAAGGGTTCGGGCGCGGTCAAGATCACGCCGGCGCATGATTTCAACGACTTCGAGGTCGGCAAGCGCCACAAATTGCCGGCGATAAACATCCTGACCGTCGAAGCCGCCATCAAGTTGAAGGACAATGAGGACTTCCTCGCCGGCCTCGAGGTGACGCCGGAGCGCCAGGCTGTCTGGGACGAGCTCGACGGGCTCGACCGTTTCGTCGCGCGCAAGAAGATCGTCGAGCTGATGGAAGCCGGCGGCTTCCTCGACAAGGTCGAGCCGCATCGCCATGCCGTGCCGCATGGCGACCGCGGCGGTGTGCCGATCGAACCGTTCCTGACCGAGCAGTGGTATGCCAACGCCGCCGAACTCGCCAAGCCGGCGATCGCCTCGGTGCGCGAGGGCCGCACCAACTTCGTGCCGAAGAACTGGGAAAAAACCTATTTCGACTGGATGGAGAACATTCAGCCCTGGTGCATTTCGCGCCAGCTGTGGTGGGGTCACCAGATTCCGGCCTGGTACGGGCCGGACGGACGCGTCTTCGTCGAGAAGTCGGAGGAAGAGGCGCTGAGCGCGGCGATCGAATATTATCTGGCGCTTGAAGGCCCGTGGAAGGCCTGGGTCGAGGACAAGCTGGAAAACTTCAAGCCCGGCGAGATCCTGACCCGCGACGAGGACGTGCTCGATACCTGGTTCTCCTCGGCACTTTGGCCGTTCTCAACCTTGGGCTGGCCGGACCAGACGCCTGAACTGAAGACCTATTACCAGACCGACGTGCTGGTGACCGGCTTCGACATCATCTTCTTCTGGGTTGCCCGCATGATGATGATGGGCCTGCACTTCATGGACGAGGAGCCGTTCCATACCGTCTATGTGCACGCGCTGGTTCGCGACAAGAACGGCGCCAAGATGTCGAAGTCGAAAGGCAACGTCATCGACCCGCTCGACCTCATCGACGAGTACGGCGCCGACGCGCTGCGCTTCACGCTGGCGGTGATGGCGGCACAGGGGCGCGACGTGAAGCTCGATCCGGCGCGCATCGCCGGCTATCGCAATTTCGGCACCAAGCTGTGGAACGCAACGCGCTTCGCCGAGATGAACGAAGTCGCCCGCAATGACGATTTCTGGCTGAACGATGCCAAGCTGGCGGTCAACCGCTGGATCCTGACCGAACTGACACGCGCGGCGCGCGAGGTCACGGACGGCATCACCTCATACCGCTTCAATGAAGCGGCCGGGGCGGCCTACCGCTTCGTCTGGAACCTGTTCTGCGACTGGTATCTCGAGCTGCTGAAACCGGTGTTCATGGGCGCGGACGAGGCGGCCAAGGCCGAAAGCCGCGCCTGCGTCGCCTTCGTGCTCGACGAGATCTACAAGCTCTTGCATCCGATGATGCCGTTCATGACGGAAGAGCTGTGGGCGCAGACGGCGGGCGAGGGCAAGGAGCGCTCCTCGCTGCTTTGCCACGCCGCCTGGCCGGCGCCGGATTTCGAGGACGCGGATGCCGCCGCCGACATCAATTGGCTGGTCGACCTCGTCTCCGGCATTCGCTCGGTGCGCTCGGAAATGAATGTACCGCCGGCGGCGATAGCACCACTCGTCGTGGTCGGCGCCAACGATCTCACGCGTGAGCGGCTGGTTCGCGAGGACTCGGCGATCAAGCGGTTGGCGCGCGTCGGTGACATCTCGCTCGCTGATGCAGCGCCCAAGGGCGCGGCGCAGATCGTGCTCAACGAGGCGACGATCTGCCTGCCGCTCGGCAGCTTGATCGATCTCGCCGCCGAGGCCACGCGGTTGCAGAAGGAACTGGCCAAGGTCACCGAGGAAATCGCGCGCCTGCACAAGAAGCTGTCCAACGAACGGTTCGTTGCCAGCGCGCCGGTCGAGATTGTCGAGGCCGAGCGCGAGAAGCTCGCCGAATACCGCGACGCGCAGGACAAGCTTTCAGTGGCTTTGACCAGGGTTCGCGACGCCGGTTGAAGGACAGATTCGCGCATGCCATGAGGCGAATTCCCATACGTCAGCTGCCTCGAAAACAGGCGTTCCGCTACGTTAATTTTGACGTAAACGGAAACTTTGTGCCTATTGTTGCCATAATGTAACAATGGGGCCATGACTCCCTTAAAAGTGGCTTTTTTTGAGCCTTTTGGGGCGAATTTTCGTTGTTTCCTGGTCTGACAAGCACGCCTCGATCCGTTTTAGGCCTTGCGGCGCTTATCTGTATTTTGTCGAAAATGCGTTCGGCGAGCATGTACATGTACGCCCCGAGAATTCGTTGTTGCGCCGTTAACCTGAATTGGTTCTAGCTTGATGCACTCGAATTCGGGGAGGAGATTCATGACCATTCTGCGACTGAAAGCGCTATTGGGGGCGGGGTGCTGTTCGCTGGCTTTGATGGGTTCGGCGCATGCCAGCGGTTTTTCGCGCGGCACCGCCGATACCGATATTCTTTTCGAGGATGGCAACTTCAATATGCGCACCAGCGTGACCTATGTCGCGCCCACTAGAAAATATTCGGTGAACCCGATGAATCCCTATCTGGTCGGGGAGAACTACTCAGACAGTTACGCCATTCCATCGGCTGCCGTTAAATTCAAGCTGACGGACAGTCTCTCCTGTGCCGGCACTCTCACGCAATCATACGGCGGCGCCGCGACTTGGTCTCGTTCGAGTGGCACGCTCGGCAAGCTGAATGAAGACTTCACCATGTATGAATATGGTGCGACTTGCGGGTTGAAGTTCGATCTCAGCAAAGGGCGTGTCTGGCTTATTGGCGGCGTTTATAACGAAGTCACCGATTACAATCTCGTTGCCGGTGCTCCTGTGGGCACAAGCATACCGGTCCTTGGTGTTGACCTGCATGACAGCAATTTCGGTTGGCGTGCCGGCATTGCGTACGAGATTCCGGAGATCGCGCTGCGCACGCAATTGATGTACCGTTCCGGCGTCGATATCAATGCCTCCGGCGCGGCAAGTTTTCAGGGGGCGGATCTTCCTGGCGGAGCAACGGGACAAGCCAATTTTCCTCAATCGGTCGAGTTCAAGGCGCAAACCGGTATCGCTCCAGGCTGGCTCGCCTACGGTAGCGTGAAGTGGACGGATTGGTCCGTTACGGAAAGGTTGATGCTGAACGTGCCGGCGTTGGCGCTGAACAGCGGCAATCTGTATTTCTGGCGCGACGGTTGGACAGTCACCGGCGGCATCGGTCACAAGTTTAACGATCAATTCTCAGGGACTGTTTTTGCAGCCTTTGACCGTGGCGTCAGCACCGGTTGGGACCTGACCGGCGACAGCTATACGATCGGCACAGGTGTTTCGATGAAGGATAAGTTGGGTGGCGAATTGCGCTTGGGCTTAGCGGCAATATATCTGGCCTCCGTTTCCGAGACCCAATACAATAACAGTTATGTACCTGGCAGCCCCGACCCGCGAAATGGCTTCAACCGTTCCGTGGACGGTGATTGGGGCTATGCGCTGTCGGCTGGCTACAGCATCAAGTGGTAACGAAGTTGATCTCTGGAGAAAGGCCGGGCAATGCCCGGCCTTTTCTTTTTCGGTTGCGCCGTCGCTCCAAAAGCAGTTGCTTAACTAAGTTGATCTTGACGTAAACGGAAGCTTTTTTGGCATGATGTTGCCATAATGTAACAGCTCCCAAATCGGCCGCCAGGGCATCATTCCTGGAAGATCTTGGCTGATTTTCCTTGTTTTTTTTGAGATACGCCTCCGAAATCGGCTATTTCGCCTGGTTCATTTAACCCGACATCGTGACGAGAGTACATTTCGCCGCAAGCGTACGTGTACACCTCTTGAAATCCTTGTTGCGTTAGCCATGCAAAGCGGTCTTGCTTGGGTTGCACTCGAATCCGGGGAGGAGATTCATGTTCGATCCGCGTCTGAAAGCGCTGCTGGGGGCGGGGTGCTTTTCGGTTGCTTTGATAGGCACGGTGATGGACACGGCGCATGCTGGCGGCCTTGAGCGCGGCGGCTACGACATCGACCTGTTGTTCGATCCGGCCCCCTTCACTTCGGACGTCAGCGGAACCTATGTCATGCCGCAGCGCGATCTCAAGAACGCGACGGACACGTCCGGCGGCGGGCTGACGGGCAAGAGTACCGCCCGTAATACAGAGGGCTACTGGGTGCCGTATGTCGGCGTCAAGGCAACGCTTGGCCATGGCGTTGACTGCATGCTTGACTATTCGCAGCCATGGGGTGCGAGTTCAAACCCCGGTATCTGGAACGGCTCCTATTCCAACATCAACACCCAGATCAAAAGCAACAACTATGCTGGCACCTGCTCCTACAAGATGGATGTCGGCAAGGGACAGCTTCGCTTCATCGGTGGCGTTTTCTACCAGGAAGTCTACGGCTTCAAGGAGAGCTATGCGAACCCGGCCTTGGGCACCACAATCGGTCGTGTTGACCTGAGCAGCAGCGGCTGGGGCTGGCGCGTTGGCGTCGCCTACGAAATTCCTGATATCGCGCTGCGCGCCAGCCTCGTCTACAATTCGCAGGTGAAGCTCGACAACATCGCGGGCACCTTGAATATTGTCGGCGATATATATGGCCCAACCCAGTCGATGCCGGACTCGCTGGAACTGAAATTGCAGTCGGGCATCGCGCCTGGCTGGCTCGCTTTCGGTTCAATCAAGTGGGTCAACTGGAGCCTGCTGCAAAGCATCCCGATCTGCCCGCAGGGGGTTCCGGCTTCTGTGTGCGTTACCGGTTCGGCGGCGGCCGTTACCTCGCTGGATCTGATGTATCGTGACGGCTGGACAGTCACTGGCGGCATCGGCCACCAATTCAACGAGCAGTGGAGCGGCGCGGCCCAGATTTCATGGGACCGCGGGACCTCGCACGGCTATGGCGACCAGACCGATACCTGGACGATTGGCGGCGGCGTCGCCTACACTCCCAAGCCCAACATCGAATTGCGCCTGGGTGGCGCGATCGGCGTGCTGACCAGCGGCCACTCGGGCGTGGTGAACGGCGAGAACGGATTTCAGGCGGGTACGGACGTCAGCTACGACTTTGGTAACGATCTGGTCTCCGCGATCTCAGGTGGCCTCAAGATCAAGTTCTAAGCTTATGAAAATACTAGAAAAAGTCCGGGAATTGCCCGGCCTTTTTCGTTTGCGCGGGCATTGTTGGTGATGCTGCTATCCAAGCTGCGTTGCATGGAAGCCGCACTGGGACTGCCTCGTGCGATTGTGACGTTTTGGCAACACTTCCTGAACAACCCCTGCGCTAAAAGTCAGGCCGAGGAAATTGCCTATTTCCCGCCATAAACCCGGCGCACCTCGAACCTGTCTCGGGACACGTGCCAAAAGGCCCGGCGACGAGGCAGGCCGCACCGCCCGCGGCAAGGATGAGAATGGACGCCAAGGTCATTTCAAAGGCTAAGCTCCCTAGCCGCTATGTGACTGTCGGTCCGGCGCGCGCGCCGCACCGGTCCTATCTCTATGCCATGGGGCTTTCCGCCGCCGAGATCGCGCAGCCGCTGGTCGGCGTAGCCTCGTGCTGGAACGAAGCTGCCCCCTGCAACATCTCGCTGATGCGCCAGGCGCAGGTGGTCAAGAAGGGGGTGGCGGCCGCCAATGGCACGCCGCGCGAATTCTGCACCATCACCGTCACCGACGGCATCGCCATGGGCCACCAAGGCATGAAGTCTTCGCTGGTGTCGCGCGAGGTCATCGCCGATTCGGTCGAACTCACCATGCGCGGCCATTGCTATGATGCACTGGTCGGCCTCGCTGGCTGCGACAAGTCGCTGCCAGGCATGATGATGGCCATGGTGCGGCTCAACGTGCCGTCGATCTTCATCTATGGCGGTTCGATCCTGCCCGGCAGCTATCGCGGCCGACAGATCACCGTACAGGATGTGTTCGAGGCGGTCGGCCAGCATTCGGTCGGTACGATCGGTGATGCCGAACTGCTCGAGATCGAGCAGGCCGCCTGTCCCTCGGCCGGCTCCTGCGGCGCCCAGTTCACCGCCAACACCATGGCTACCGTCGCCGAGGCGATCGGCTTGGCGCTGCCTTATTCCTGCGGCGCGCCGGCCCCTTACGAAATGCGCGACCGTTTCAATTTCGCCTCCGGCGAAAAGATCATGGAGCTGATCGCCAAGAACATCCGGCCGCGCGACATCGTCACGCTGAAGGCGCTGGAGAATGCGGCGACCGTGGTTTCGGCCACCGGCGGCTCGACCAACGCAGCGCTGCATCTGCCGGCGATCGCGCATGAGGCGGGCATCAAGTTCGACCTGTTCGACGTGGCGAAAATCTTCGAGAAGACGCCTTACATCGCCGATCTCAAGCCCGGCGGAAAATATGTCGCCAAGGACATGTTCGAGGCCGGCGGCATTCCGCTGTTGATGAAGACGCTGCTCGACCACGGCTATCTGCATGGCGACTGCCTGACGGTCACTGGCCGTACTTTGGCCGAAAATATGGAGCACGTTGCCTGGAATGAACACCAGGATGTGGTCCGCCCGGCCAACAGACCAATTACCCAAACTGGCGGTGTCGTGGGGTTGAAGGGAAACCTTGCCCCCGAAGGCGCGATCGTGAAGGTCGCGGGCATGGCGGAGTTGAAATTCTCCGGCCCGGCGCGCTGCTTCGATTCGGAAGAGGAATGTTTCGAGGCGGTGACGCATCGCAACTACAGGGAAGGCGAGGTTCTCGTCATCCGCTATGAAGGACCGCGCGGCGGCCCAGGCATGCGTGAGATGTTGTCGACGACGGCGGCCCTCTACGGCCAGGGCATGGGCGGCAAGGTGGCGCTGATCACCGACGGCCGCTTCTCGGGCGCGACGCGCGGCTTCTGCATCGGCCATGTCGGGCCGGAAGCGGCGGTTGGCGGTCCGATCGGTCTCATCCGGGATGGCGACATGATCTCGATCGATGCCGTGAACGGCACGATCGAAGTGGCGCTGACCGACGGCGAACTGGCGGCGCGGGCAAAGACATGGAAGGCGCGCACGACCGACTACCAGTCGGGCGCGATATGGAAATACGCGCAGACGGTCGGGTCTGCCAGGGATGGTGCGGTCACCCATCCGGGCGGTGCGAAAGAAACACACTGTTATGCGGATATCTGAGTTGTTGAGGTCATCTGTCCTTCCGGCACTGGTCGCTGTTGCGATCTTTGGCGCCGTGGGCCAGGCTTTGGCCTTCGACGACAAGGTGTTCGACGACAAGACCGGCGTGAAGCCGCAGTCCAGTCCATGGGCAGTGTTCCAGTTCGGCTTCTCCGCCTACAAGAACGGCCACAAGGAACAGGCCGCCGAGGCCTATAAATACGCCGCCGAAAACGGCCAGATTGGCGCCACCTGGAAGCTTGCGCGCATGTATGCCGAGGGCGATGGTGTGGCCCGCGACGACTATGAGGCGTTCAAGTTCTTCTCGGAAATCGTCGACCAGGATGTCGAGCCCGGTTCTCCGGAAGAAAGCTACGTGTCGGACGCGCTGGTGGCGCTCGGCGACTATCTGCGCAAGGGCATTCCGGGCAGTCCGGTCACCGAGAACGAGGTGGCCGCCCAGGAATATTACATGCGCGCCGCCGCCAACTACCGCAACCCGAACGCCCAGTTCGAGATGGGGCAGATGTTCCTGAAAGGCGAGGGCGGCGTGAAGGCCAGCGTCAAGCAGGCCGGGCGCTGGTTCCAACTCGCCGCCGAGAAGGGCCATGCCGGCGCGCAGGCGACGCTTGGCCATCTCTTGTTCCAGAGCGGCAAGATCGTTCGCGGCCTGGCGATGATGACCGCGGCGCTCGAACGCGCGTCGCCGGCCGACCAGCCCTGGATCCGAGGCATGCAGGAAGAGGCTTTTGCCGCGGCCGGTGAAGCTGATCGCCGCACGGCGATTTCGCTGGCGGATGATATCCTTACCAAAGGCACCACCAACGCAGACCAGTAAGGGTGATCTTCCCCCAGGGAGATCAGCCATCGGGAAAATCAGTTTTCGGTCGGTTCCGTCGGCACCATGCTTGGCGCGGGCGTCGAGATCGGCGTGACATGCAGGTGCGGCGCCATCTTGTTTTCGGGGCAGCTGTCGCCGACCTTGGTCCAGGATGTGTTGTTGAGCACCATGTCGCAGCGCGCCAGATGGCTCTGGTCGGCAACCGTCAGGCAGGCGACCTGACCGACCTGATAGGATTTTCCATTGGCGAGACATTCCGGGGCGGCGAAGGCCGGCAGCATGACGACCGTGGCGAATGCCAAGCCGATCGGACAAGCAACAAATCGAAAAGTCATGGAAACCCCCGCCGCCATGATGGTTTTACATCATGCGCCTGATTTGTGGCGATACAAAGCCGGGGCGATTCGATGGCGGAAGGGGCCGGTCAGGCTGGCTGCAGCGCGAGATCGATCGCCACCGGCACATGATCGGATGGCTTTTCCCAGGCGCGCACATGCTTTTCGATCGAGGCCGACGAGAATCGGTTGGCGGCTTCCGGCGACAGCAGCAGATGGTCGATGCGGATGCCGTTGTTCTTCTGCCAGGCACCGGCCTGATAGTCCCAGAAGGTGTATGTGTCGGGCGCATCGGTCACCGCGCGCACCGCTTCGGTGAAGCCGAGATTGAGCAGCCGCCGGAACGCCTGCCGCGTCTGCGGCTGGAACAGCGCGTCGCCCAGCCAGTTCTCCGGGAAGCGCGCATCGATCGGCTCGGGAATGACGTTATAGTCGCCGGCCAGCACGAGTGCCTCTTCGAGCCTCAGCCGTTCTTCTGCCCAGCGTTCCAGACGGGCCATCCAGGACAGCTTGTAGGGAAACTTCTTGTCGTCATCGATCGGATTGCCATTCGGCAGATAGAGGGAGGCGACGCGAAGCGCGCCCTTGTCGGTCGAGAAGACGCCTTCGATGAAGCGCGCCTGCTCGTCGGTGTCGTCACCCGGCAGCCCTCTGATGACTTCGTCAAAGCGCAGCTTCGAAAGCAGCGCCACGCCGTTGAAACCCTTCTGGCCATGGGTTTCGACATTGTAGCCAAGCGCCTCGATCTCGGCGCGCGGGAACTGCTCGTCGACCGTCTTGATCTCCTGCAGGCAAACGATGTCGGGCGCGCTTTCGGTCAACCAATGGGTGAGGTTGCCGATGCGGGCGCGAACGCCATTGATGTTCCAGGTGACGATTTTCATGACGCTCTCGGTGCTTATTCAGAGGGTTCCTGCGCTGGATGGCGCTCGACCAGGCCGATCGTATTGCCTGCCGGGTCCTTTAGGAAGGCCATCCACTCGCTTTCCCCCGCCGGGCCGAACTGGCCCTCGGTATCGCGATGCACGAGCGCCGGCGGCGCGGTGAAGGGGACGCCCGCGGCTTTTGCCCCGGCGTGGAAGGCTTCGAGGCCCGTTATGTCGAGATAGACCGTGCCGGCGGGTATGCCGTCGGTGAACAGCAGCCGTACGCTGCCTGCCATGATGAAAGCGATGCCCGGTGGGTCGAAGCGGGCATGCACATTCATGCCGAGCACCTCGCGCCAGAAGGCGAGCGTCGAATCAAGATCGCGTCCGGCCGACAGCGCGACCTGACGGACCGCGCCGACGGCAGGCATGCCGCTAGATGGAGAAACTGGTGCCGCAGCCGCAGGAGGCGACCGCGTTCGGATTGCGGATCTGGAACGACTGGCCCATCAGGTCGTCGACGAAGTCGATCACCGACCCGCCCATATAGACCAGAGACAAATCGTCGATCAGCACCGTGGCGCCATCCTTCTCGATGGCGACGTCATCGTCGTTGCGTGTATCGACCAGATCGAACTTGTAGGAAAAGCCGGAGCAGCCGCCGCCTTCGACGGAAACGCGCAACGCCGTCTTGCCGGCCTCGTTAGAGACAATCCTGGCGATCCGCTTGGCGGCGGCCTCGGTCATATCGACTTTCATGGCGGTCTTGGCATCCGCGCCCATGGGCGTCACCTTGCTTTCGGTTTCACATGATAGGTATGAAGCGCAAGCGGCCAAGTCAACTAGACCAGTCAACCTGCGGCATCGACCATGACCAACGAGTTGGGCGACATCGGATTCGGCTACCGGCCGCGCGCGGCCTATGCCACGGATCCGGCGCGCTCGCGCGGCCGGCTGTTCGACGAGGTCGAAAGCCCGACCCGCACGCCGTTCCAGCGCGACCGCGACCGCATCATCCATTCGACGGCGTTCCGGCGGCTCAAGCACAAGACCCAGGTCTTCATCGCCCATGAAGGCGACCATTATCGCACAAGGCTGACCCATTCGATCGAGGTGGCACAGATCGCGCGTGCTCTGGCGCGGGCGCTGCGTGGCGACGAGGATCTGGCCGAGGCTGTGGCGCTGGTGCATGATTTCGGCCACACGCCTTTCGGCCACACCGGCGAGGACGCGCTGAACGACAAGATGGCCGCCTGGGGCGGTTTCGATCACAATGCGCAATCGCTGCGTATCGTGACCCGGCTGGAAGCGCGCTACGCCGAGTTCGACGGGCTGAACCTGAGCTGGGAGACGCTGGAAGGCCTGGTCAAGCACAATGGCCCGCTGACGGACAGCAGCGGCAAGGGCCTGGAAGGGCCGGTGCCGCAGGCGATCCGCGATTACTCAGAGCTGCAGGATCTCGAACTGGACCACTTCGCCGGCATCGAGGCGCAGTGCGCCGCCATCGCGGACGATATCGCCTACAATACGCATGACATCGACGACGGCTTGCGGGCAGGGCTGCTGACGCTCGATATGCTGGAGGCCGTCTCGCTGCCGGGAGCGATCCTGCGGGGGGTGCGCCAACGCTATCCGGCGCTCGATGGCGTGCGCACCGGCCACGAACTGATGCGGCGGCAGATCACCGCCATGGTCGAGGATGTCATCGTTTCCGCGACCGCCAATCTGGAGCGTGTCGGTCCGCGCAATGCCGATGCTGTGAGGGCGGCCGGCGAGACGATGGTGACCTTTTCCACCGAGATGGCCGCGGCCGAGAAGGAACTGAAGGCCTTTCTCTACAAGCACCTCTATCGGCACAAGGAGGTGATGCGGGTGCGCGCCGGCGCCGAGCAGATCGTCAGGGACCTGTTCGACGTCTATTTCGCCGATCCGCGCGCCATGCCCGACGGCTGGCGCGAGGGGCTGGACCGGGCCGAGGATCGCATCAAGGCGCGCAGCGTGGCCGATTTCCTGGCAGGGATGACCGACACCTACGCGCTCAAGGAACATCGGCGTTTGTTTGACCGCACTCCGGATTTGAGCTAGGGCGGGCGCGATTTTGCCGGCCAACGAGCCGGATTCACCATAAAGCCGCCAGAGCAATACCCATGAACATCTTCGCCGATTTCACCGCGCGAGTCACAAAGGCTGTCGAAGCGCTTGATCTGAAAGACAAGGACGGCGTTTCGCCTGACCTGTCGCGCATTGCCGTCGAACCGCCGCGCGACCCCAGCCATGGCGATCTCGCGACCAATGCGGCAATGGTGTTGGCCAAGCCCACCGGCCAGAACCCGCGCGCGCTGGCCGAAAGGCTGGCGCTGGCGCTTCGGGACGACAGGGATGTCGCCGCCGTCGACGTCGCCGGTCCCGGCTTCGTCAATCTGAGGCTCAAGGACGGTTTCTGGCAGGCTCATCTGTCGGCACTTCTGGGCGAGGGCCGCGATTATGGCCGCTCGACGATCGGCGCCGGCCGGAAAACCAATGTCGAATATGTCTCGGCCAACCCGACGGGGCCGATGCATGTCGGCCATTGCCGGGGCGCCGTGGTGGGCGACGCGCTCGCCAACCTGATGGCGTTTGCCGGTTACAACGTGACCAAGGAATATGTCATCAATGATGCCGGCTCGCAGATCGATGTGCTCGGGCGTTCGGCGATGCTGCGCTATCGCGAGGCGCTTGGCGAGGATATCGGGGAGATTCCGCCCGGGCTTTATCCCGGCGACTACCTCGTCCCGGTCGGTCACGCGCTGGTCAAGGAGTTCGGCCGTTCGCTGCTGCAGATGCCGGATGACGAAGCACTGGCCATCGTCAAGGATCGGACCATCGATGCGATGATGGCGATGATCCGCGAGGATCTGGCGCTGCTCAATGTACATCACGACGTGTTCTTCTCCGAACGCACGCTGCACGCCGACAATGCCAGGAAGATCCGCTCGGCGATCAACGACCTGACGCTGAAGGGCCACATCTACAAGGGCAAGCTGCCGCCGCCCAAGGGCGAGAAGCCGGATGACTGGGAAGACCGCGAGCAGACGCTGTTCCGCTCGACCGCGGTCGGCGACGACATGGACCGGGCGTTGGTCAAGTCCGATGGCGCGTTCACCTATTTCGCCGCCGACGTGGCGTATCTGAAGGACAAGGTCGATCGCGGCTTCGTCGACCTGATCTATGTGCTTGGCGCCGACCATGGCGGTTACGTCAAGCGGCTGGAGGCGCTGGCACGGGCCATCGCGGGCGACGAGGTCAAGCTCACCGTCCTGTTGTGCAACCTGGTCAAGCTGTTTCGTGATGGCGAGCCGGTCCGCATGTCGAAGCGGTCAGGTGATTTTGTCACGCTTCGGGAAGTGGTGGAGGAGGTTGGCCGCGACGCCATCCGCTTCATGATGCTTTACCGCAAAAGCGATGCACCGCTCGATTTCGACTTCGCCAAGGTCACCGAGCAGTCCAAGGACAATCCGGTGTTTTACGTGCAGTACGCTTCGGCGCGCTGCCATTCGGTGTTCCGGCAGGCAAGCGAGCAATTGGGCGAGGCGAATTTCGACCGCGGCAGCCTGGCGGCCGCCGTCGCGTCGCTGACCGACGAGGGCGAGATCGGCCTGATCCGCAAGCTCGCCGAATATCCACGCCTGATCGAATCCGCCGCTCTTGCGCTGGAGCCGCATAGGCTGGCATTTTACCTCTATGATCTGGCTTCCAGTTTCCATGGACACTGGAACCGGGGCACGGATAATCCGGACTTACGTTTTGTTAAGGTTAACGACCGACAATTGACTCATGCCAGACTAGGGCTGGTGCAGGCTGTTTCGGACGTTCTGACGTCCGGCCTGACGTTGATCGGAGCCGCAGCGCCCACCGAAATGCGTTAGGTTTGACTAAAAAACCTGTCACCTTTTGCCCACATTGCGCTGGTAAGGGCCAACCCTGCGCGACGTCCATGGCGTCCGAATGAGTGCGAGTTCGGGAACAATAATGGCAGACAGAACCCAGCTGAGAGTAGCCGACAACAACGACATCGCTGACGATGATCCGTTCGCGGAACTGACCAGGATCATGGGATTCGACCCGCGCCAGCCGGTCAAGCAGCAGGCGCCGGTACAGGCTCCCGTCGCCAACCAGCCCGTGCAGGAGGACGATTTCGACATCGACCTCGAAAAGGAGTTGATGGGCGAGTTCGACACTGGCGACAGTGCACCCGCTCCATCCGTCGAGGTTCATGAGCCGACATTCGAAACGGCGGCCACGCACGTGGCCGACGATGGCCTTGCGCTGTCGCTCGACGACGATTTCCATCTGGACTTCACGGGTGCCGATGAGAAGGGGCTGGTCGCCAGCCATGCCAATCCTCACGCTGCCGAAGCCGCGCCATCCGTCGAACCTGCCTTCGACGCCGATTTCGACAATGCCGTTGCCAGTTCGCTGGAAGACGTTTCGCCCTTCGAAGACGATCTGCCGATGGAGGACGAGCTTGCCGCGTCGCTCGATCAGGATTTCCACATCGAGGACGATACCGTCGAAGCTCGGCATGCGGTGGCCGAAGTGCCGGCGGCTGTGGAGCCCGATCATCAATTCGACGATGCGGTCGCGCTTTCGCTCGAAGATGAGCTGATGCTTGACGACCATCCGGCGGATCAGCGCCATGTGGCTGCGACCGCGGTCGACTATTCGGAGCCGGCACCAGCCGTTGCAAATGAGGCCCAGGCGACTTCCGATGAGGATTTCACGGGTCATTTCGACGACGCCATGGCTGATGTCGACATGGATTTTGACGTTCAGGCAGACGAGCCGGTGGCCTTTGATGCAGCGGATGCGCACGACTTGCTCGCCGATGCCGTGGACAAGGAAGGTGAGTTCTCAGGCCCCGAAGCCGTTTCGGATGATGCTTTCGATCTGACTTTGGACGATGCGTTCGCCGAGCCTGCCGAAGAGCCGGTCGCCGAGGTTGCGGCTGCGGTCCAGCCGATGGCCCCGGCGGCGGTCATGGCCGAGCCGGTGCGGGCCCACGCAGCGGACGAACGGAGCCTCGAAGACGAATTGAACGCGCTTCTGGGCGCGATGACGGCGCGCACGCCGCCGCCGGTCAACGAGCCTGTCGTTGCTCGGCCTGTTGTAGCCCAGCCGGCTGTTGCTCTCCCTCAGGTCCATGCCGCCGCACCGGCAAAGGTCTCCGAGGAACCTGCCGATCTCGTTGGCGATCTCGACTGGGATCTTGACGACCATGCGCCCGAGGATCCGCATCCTTCGAGTGGCGTTCACGCCGCCGATGCCGACCTCGACAATCTGCTGCTCGACGAAATTCAGGGCCAGGATTTTGGTTCGGATACCGCTGATCATGTCGATCTCGACGATGATGCGTTCGATGCGGCCCTGGCCAGGAGTCTCGATGCGCGCCACGAGACAGCTTCCGAGCAGGATCAGGCCGATTCCTTCGATTGGCTGGCTGAACGCTCAGTGCCGACGGAGCCAACCCGTTCGTGGAGCCGCGTGACACCAGTTCCCCAGCAGCCGGCATTTGCCACGCAGCCGGCCGCTTCGATGGCGGCCAGGGCCGCCGCACCGGAAGTGGCCCCGGCAGTGGCTGTGGTGCCGACCTATCGCGCGCCCGAGCCGGTTGCGGCTGCTGCCCATGCAGCCCCTGTATCCACACCGCAGCCGCGACAGCCGTCGCGCTATGAAGAGATGCCCGATGTCGAAACTGTCGATGTGCCGGAGCGCGTCGTGGCGCTGGCGGACGATCTCGACATTCCGGAACTGCATTTCGAGGAAGATGAACCGGCCTCGCCTGGCTATGACGATCTCGACGCCGAGTTCGCCAGCCTTCTGACGGAAATGAATTCGGTGGAGGTCGCGCCTGCTCCAACTGCTCCCGCAAGCAGCGCTGCCTATGCCGACGAATCCTACAATGCCGGATTCAATTCGGGATATGAGAAGCCCAATCCGGGATATGAGAGTCTCAATCCGGGATATGAGAGGTCCAATACGGGATACCAGGCGCCGGCATACGAAGAAGCCAAGCCTGCCTATCAGACTGAAGCGCGGACCTATGCGGCGCGGCCGGCGGAAACGCCTGCTCGTGCTGCGGCGAACACTGGCTATGCCGATGCCGCGGACGGCTTCGATCTCGACAATCTGCCCGGCAGCCAGCCGGTTTCGCAGGCGGACGATTTCACCGTCGATGAACTCGACTACGACCCCGAACTGGACGAGGCCATGTCCGTTCCGGGTCTCGGCGAGAGGGAAGCGGCCAGGTCTTCGGGCCGTCGCGGCCTGTTCATCGCTGCGATCGTCGGCGCCGTTGCGGTCGCGGGCGGTCTTGGCGCCTTTGCGTTGTCCTTCGGCGGCAAGGGCGGCAGCGAAGCTCCGGTGATCGTCAAGGCCGACAATTCGCCGATCAAGATCAAGCCGGAAAATCCGGGCGGCACCGTGGTGCCGAACCAGGACAACAAGGTCTACGACGCGGTGGTCAAGGGCGCGAAGCCCGCCGAACCGGTGCAACAGAAGCTTGTCACCAACACCGAGGTGCCGGTGGACGTGCAGGCAAAGGATCCGGCCCGCGCCATAGATCTTTCTCCTGACCAGAGTGCTGCCGTTGGCGGAGCCGACGACGGCAACGCCTCGCCCACCGCCAATGCGGCTCCGGCCGACAATGCGGCGCCGGCGCCCAAGTCCGAGGATCGCATCGCGCAGGTGCTGCAGGATGCCGACAAGGGCACCAACACCGATGTCGTCGCCGTTGCGCCGCGCAAGGTGCGGACCATGGTTGTCAAGTCGGATGGCTCGCTGGTGCCGCGCGAGGACCCGGCGCCCGCCACACCGCAGGTCGCGGCTGCTGAGCCGACCGATCCGGCGCCGCAGCATGTCGCGCCGTCTGCCGATGCCGATCAGACCGGCACCGTGGCGCCTGCCGCCGCCCAGTCGGACGAACCGGCTCTCAAGCCGGCAGCCAAACCGGCCAAGGCCCAGTCGGCAAACACCCCGGCCAAGGTTGCGATCGCGCCACAGCGCCCATCCGACCAGCCGGTCGACGTCGTCGGCGAGGTCAAGCCCGATCAGGTCGCTTCCATCGATCCGGCAACGACGGCGACCGGTGGCGGTTCGTGGTCGATGCAGGTTGCTTCGCAGCCTACGGTGGAAAGCGCCCAGTCGACCTACCAGGACCTGCAGCGCCGCTATGGCAGCGTGCTTGCCGGTCGCACCGCCAACATCGTCAAGGCCGAGATCGCCGGCAAGGGCACGTTCTACCGCGTCCGCGTCGCGGCCCAGTCGCGCAACGATGCCATCAACCTGTGCACCAGCTACAAGGCGGCTGGCGGCAACTGCTTCGTCTCGCGCTAGGCGCCGATCAATCAATCAAGCCGGCGCGGTCCTCGATCGCGCCGGCTTTTTCGTGTGCCCAGCGTTTTCATGTGGAAGCACTTCTGGCGTTGGACCGCATGTGATCGCAAGCGATTCCCTTTGGTCGCGCGAAGCCCTAAACTCCTGACATGACCGAATCAAAATCCATGATCCTCGGCTGTGCCGGGAAATCGCTCACCCGCGAAGAAATCAATTTCTATCGCAATGAATGCCCGTGGGCCTTCATCCTGTTTGCCCGCAACATTGGCGAGACCGAGCAGATCCGCGATCTGGTCGCCGAGATGCGCGACTGTATCGGGCGCCCGGACGCGCTCGTTTTCATCGACCAGGAAGGAGGCCGGGTGCAACGCCTGCGGCCACCGCTGGCTCCCAACTATCCGGCCGGCGGGGCGCTTGGCGCGCTGTGGCGCGACGATCACGACGCCGGCGCCCGTGCCGCATGGCTGATGGCGCGCCTGCACGCCTTCGACCTGTTGCGCTACGGCATCACGGCGGATTGTCTGCCGGTGCTCGACGTGCCGATCGAAGGCGCCAGCGATGTAATCGGCGCGCGCGCCTACGGCAAGGAGCCGCGCGCGGTCATCGAACTCGGCCGTGCCGCCGCCGAAGGCCTGATGTCCGGCGGTGTGCTGCCGGTGATGAAGCATATTCCGGGGCATGGCCGGGCCTTTGCCGACACGCATTTCGAGCTGCCAACGGTCGACGCTTCGCTCGGCGATCTGCAGCGGCATGATTTCGCCCCGTTCCGGGAGCTCAACCATCTGCCGATGGCAATGACGGCGCATGTCGTCTATAGCGCCATCGACCCGAAGAACCCAGCGACGACCTCAGGCAAGGTCATAGACGAGATCATCCGCCGCGACATCGGCTTTGACGGGCTCTTGATGAGCGACGACACCTCGATGAAGGCACTTTCTGGGGATTTCCCGACAAAGGCGGCCTCGATCCTTGCGGCGGGCTGCGATCTGGTCCTTCACTGCAACGGCGTTTTCGAGGAGATGGCGGGCATCGCATCGCGCACCACGGGGCTTGAAGGCAAGTCGCTGGAGCGTGCAAAGCGGGCCCTGACCTATATAAGGAAACGCGACGCGGCCGAGGAAACCGAGATACGCGCTGAATTCGCCACCTATTTCGATGCGGTGGCCTAACGAAGGGAAGTAACAGGACGTGGCGGAAACATTGGAGAGCAAGGCCGCGAAGGCCGCACCGATGGACCGTCTGTGGGCCGGGAATGACGATTCACGCGTCACCGGCGACCCGTCGCTGGTTGTTGACGTCGCCGGCTTCGAAGGCCCGCTCGATCTCCTCTTGCATCTTGCCCGCACCCAGAAGGTCGATCTGGCGCGCATCTCGATCCTGGCGCTGGTCGAGCAGTATTTGACCTTTGTCGAGACGGCGAGGGCGCTGCGGCTCGAGCTTGCGGCCGACTATCTGGTGATGGCGGCGTGGCTCGCCTTCCTCAAGTCGAAGCTTTTGATCCCCAAGCAGCCGGGTGAAGAGGGCGAAAGCGGCGAGGAGCTGGCGGCGGTGCTGCAATTCCGCCTGAAGCGGCTGGAAGCCATGCGCGATGCGGCGGCCCGCCTGGTCAACCGCAACCGGCTCGGCCGTGACGTGTTCGCGCGCGGCATGCCGGAAATGGTCATCATCGAGAAGCGCAACGCCTATTCGGCGTCGCTTTATGACTTGCTGACCGCCTATGCGCAGCAACGGCAGAAGCAGGCGATCAACAACGTGACCATCGCCAGGCGTGGTGTCTGGTCGCTCAAGGACGCGCGCGACATCCTGACCCGGCTGGTCGGGGCTGTGAGCGACTGGACGACGCTGGAAAGTTTCCTGATCATTTACATGACCAGCCCCGAGGAAAGGCGCACGGCTATCGCCAGTTCCTTTGCGGCAACATTGGAACTGGTGCGCGACGGCACGATGGACGTGCGGCAGGATCAGACGTTCGCGCCGATCTATCTGCGCGGCCGCACGCAGGCAATCAAGGCAGTCGAGGTGGCATCATGAGCGAACGCGCCAACGCTTCCGTGATCCCGTTCAAGGTAGAAGACGAGCCGGATCAGGAGCTGTTTGCCGAGGACGCGGCCGAGCAGGTCCAGAACCCGGCCGAGCGGCTGCACATGGCGGAGGCGGTGCGCATGGCCGAGGCGATCGTTTTTGCCAGTGCCGAGCCCGTGACCGAAAAGCAGCTTGCCGCGCGGCTGCCCGACGGCATCAACATCGCGGCGGCGATGGCCGATCTGCAGCAGATCTATGCACGGCGCGGCGTCAATCTGGTGCGGGTCGGCGACGCCTGGGCGTTCCGCACCGCCGGCGACTTGGCCTTCCTGATGAGCCGCGACACCGTGCAGCAGCGCAAGTTGTCGCGCGCGGCGCTCGAAGTGCTGGCGATCATCGCTTACCACCAGCCGGTGACACGCGCCGAGATCGAGGACATCCGCGGTGTGGAGACCTCGAAGGGCACGCTCGACACGCTGCTCGAGACGGAATGGGTGCGCATGCGCGGCCGTCGCAAGACGCCCGGCCGTCCCGTCACCTACGGTACCACCGAAACCTTCCTCGACCATTTTGCGCTGGAGGAAATCCGCGATCTTCCCGGCATGGAGGAGTTGAAGGGCGCGGGCCTGCTTTCGGGCCGCATGCCGTCGAATTTCTCCATTCCGCAGCCGCCGGCCGACCCCGACGCGCTGACCGAAGACGAGGATCCGCTGACCGACATCGACCTCGAGGAACTTGGCCTGCTGACGCCGCCTGTCACGGAAGATTGACCTCCCGGCCTCTGTCAAAGCGCGCCGATAGGTCGTAGATGCGCCGATTGGTAGCGGGCCAGCGAGTTGAAAAAGCGTGACATCCGTCACCCTTTCATAAACTCTGTCGCTGTTGTGTTTGAATCCCAACGCGAAAACGCATAGATCATCGCCAGGGAAAACATTCGAGAGAGATTTGCTATGGGTTCATTTTCGATTTGGCACTGGATGATCGTGCTGGTGATCGTGCTGCTGGTTTTCGGCCGCGGCAAGATTCCCGAGCTGATGGGTGACATGGCCAAGGGTATCAAGAGCTTCAAGAAGGGCATGGCGGACGACGACGTCGCCGAGGACAAGCGCACCGTCGAACACCGTGCCGACGAGACCGTTTCGGCCGTGAAGGAAAAAGCCAGCAAGAGCTGAGCCAAAAGTTCTAGTCGGAACAGAGTGCCATGTTTGAAGTCGGCTGGACCGAAATGCTGGTGATCGCGATCGTCATGATCGTGGTCGTCGGGCCGAAGGATTTGCCCAATATGCTGCGCACGTTCGGCCGCACGACGGCGAAGCTGCGCAGCATGGCGGCCGACTTCCAGAAACAGTTCAACGATGCACTGAAGGAAGCCGAGCTCGACGACGTCAAGAAGTCGGTCGACGAGCTCAGGGGCCTCAGCCCGGTTGCCGAAATCAGAAAGCAGCTTAATCCGTTCGAGCAGGCGGCGGCCGATGTGCGCGCCGGAGTCGACGCCGCGATGAAGCCGAAGCCTGCCGCTGATCCGGCTACGCCCGCCGCTTCGACGCCACAGCCGGCCGAACCGTTGAAGAATGGCGCAACGGAAATGCCTGGCGTCAATGCGGCGGGAGCTGCGGCGCCAACACCGGTTTTCCCGGCGATGACCGATGAATCGGTGGTATCGGCATCCGCGGAAGCTGCCGCGGGGCCAAAGGCATCAGCGGCCAAGAAGGTTGCCAAGTCGGCACCGGTGGCAAAAGCGCCTGCCAAGGCCTCGACATCCGCGAAGACTGCGACGGCAAAAGCCACACCAGCAGTGACGGCAAAAGCAGCACCCGCGTCCAAAGCGTCGACAAAGGTCGCGACGGCAGCAAAGCCTGCAACCGCCGCTGCGACGAAGCCCGCCGCCAAGGCGACTGCCGCCAAGGCCGTGGCGAAAGCCGAACCGAAGCCCGCGCCCGCGAAGAAGCTGGCGACCAAGAAGACGGCTGGAGCCGCCAAGTGAGCGTTTCGGACAAGGAAAAGGATGAGATCGAAAAATCGTCGGCGCCGCTGATCGAGCATCTCATCGAATTGCGCCGCCGGCTGATCTGGTCGCTGGGCGGCTTCTTCGTCGCCTTCCTGGTCTGCTTCTTCTTTGCCAAGAAGCTGTTCAACCTTCTGGTCGTGCCGTTCAAATGGGCGACGAAGTGGGCGGGTCTCGACCCTCACAAGGTCGAGCTGATCTACACCGCGCCGCAGGAATTCTTCTTCACGCAGGTCAAGCTCGCCATGTTCGGCGGCATGGTGATCGCCTTTCCGCTGATCGCCACGCAGATCTACAAATTCATCGCGCCCGGCCTCTACAAGAACGAGCGCAACGCCTTCCTGCCGTTCCTGATCGCGTCGCCCATCCTGTTCCTGATGGGCGCCTCGCTGGTCTATTTCTTCTTCACGCCGATGGTGATGTGGTTCTTCCTCGCCATGCAGCAGGCCGGTACCGACGAGCAGGTACAGATTTCGCTGCTGCCGAAAGTGTCGGAATATCTCAGCCTGATCATGACGCTGATCTTCTCCTTCGGCCTGGTGTTCCAGCTGCCGGTGGTGACCAGCCTGATGACCCGCGTCGGCATGCTGTCGTCCAAGGCGCTGGCCGAGAAACGCAAATGGGCGATCGTCATCGCCTTCGTCGTCGCGGCGGTGCTGACGCCGCCCGATCCGATGAGCCAGATCGGCTTGGCCATTCCAACCATCCTGCTCTACGAGGTCGCCATCTGGGCCGCGCGGTGGATCGAGCGCAGCCAGGAGCGCGAGCGCCTGGCACGCGAGAAGCAGGAAGCCGCCGAGACCGTGGCGGACAAGGCACCGGACGAACCTCCGGCGCCGGCAGCCTCCTAAGAACATCAACGCGGCGGAAAACGACAACCGCCGCCCAGCCTCATCTTGCATCGGTCAAGGATGCGGTTTACGCCCTCTGACTGAAACGCATCGCCATCAAGGCGGTGCGTTTCAGTTTTTGTTTTGAGCATGTCGTTGTCCCAAAACCGCTGCGCACTTTTGGGCGACATGCTACCCGAGGACGGATAGACCATGCTTGACATCAAATGGATTCGCGACAACCCGAAGGCCCTTGTCGAGGCGCTGGCCAAGCGCTTGTGGTCGGCGGCAGAGGCGCAGTCCACGGTCGATGATTTGATCGCCAGGGACGAGGCGCGGCGTGAGCACGTCACCGAGCTGCAGACCAAGCAGGAGCGCCGCAACGCCGCCTCCAAGGAGATCGGCAACGCCATGCGTTCGGGCGATGCCGCCCTTGCCGAGAAACTGAAAGCCGAAGTCGGCGAGATCAAGACCTTTATCCAGAATGGCGAGGCGCGCGAACGCGAGCTCGACAAGGCGCTGAACGATGCGCTGGCGGTGCTGCCCAACGTGCCGTTCGACGATGTACCGGTCGGCAAGGACGAGCACGACAATGTCGTCAAGCACGTCGTCGGCAAGGTGCCGACGCGGCCGAACTGGGTGAAGGAACATTTCGAGATCGGCGAAGCGCTCGGGATGATGGATTTCGAGCGGGCGGCAAAGCTGTCGGGCTCGCGCTTCACCGTGCTGAAGAGCGGCCTGGCGCGGATGGAACGCGCGATCGGCCAGTTCATGCTCGACCTGCACACGACCGAACATGGCTATGAGGAAGTCATCCCGCCGCTGATGGTCCGCGACGAGGTGCTTTTCGGCACCAACCAACTGCCGAAGTTCGAGGAGGATCTGTTCTTCACGCCGCACGGGGAGGGCAGGCTTGGCCTGATCCCCACCGCCGAGGTGCCGCTTACCAATCTCGTGCGCGAGGAAATCACAGCGTATGAAAAACTGCCGCTGCGCTACACGGCGCTGACGCCTTGCTTCCGCTCCGAAGCAGGCTCGGCCGGACGAGACACGCGCGGCATGCTCCGTCAGCACCAGTTCTACAAGGTCGAGCTGGTGTCGATCACCGACCAGGAATCATCGCTTGCCGAGCATGAGCGGATGACTGAGTGTGCCGAGGAAGTGCTGAAGCGCCTGGAGCTGCCGTTCCGCACCATGGTGCTGTGCACCGGCGACATGGGTTTTGGCGCGCGCAAGACATATGACATCGAGGTCTGGCTGCCCGGCCAGAACGCCTATCGCGAAATCTCGTCCTGCTCGGTCTGTGGCGATTTTCAGGCGCGCCGCATGGACGCCCGCTACAAGGACAAGGATGGCAAGAGCAATCGCTTCGTCCATACGCTCAACGGCTCGGGCACCGCTGTCGGCCGCGCTCTCATAGCTGTCATCGAAAACTACCAGAATGAGGATGGCAGCGTAACCATTCCTGAAGTGCTGCGGCCTTACATGGGCGGTCTGGAAAAGATCGAATCGAAATAATGCGCATTCTTCTGACCAATGACGACGGCATTCATGCCGAGGGCCTGGCGTCGCTCGAACGCGTTGCCCGCACGCTCTCCGACGATGTCTGGGTGGTGGCGCCGGAGCAGGACCAGTCCGGCTATGCGCATTCGCTGTCGATCTCGGAGCCGTTGCGGCTGCGCAAGATCGGCGAGAAGCATTTTGCCGTGCGCGGCACGCCGACCGACTGCGTTATCATGGGGGTGAAGAAGATCCTGCCCGGTGCGCCCGACCTGATCCTCTCCGGCATCAATTCCGGCGCCAATATCGCCGACGACGTGACCTATTCGGGGACCGTCGCCGGCGCCATGGAAGGCGCGCTGCTCGGCATCCGCTCGATCGCGCTCAGCCAGGGCTACTCCTATGTCGGCGAGGATCGCGTCGTCCCCTACGAAACCACCGAAGCGCTGGCGCCGGCACTGCTGAAGAAGCTCGTCGCGACGCCGCTGCCGGACGGCGTGCTGCTCAACGTCAATTTTCCGAACTGCCTTCCCGAGGAGGTCGCCGGCACGGTGGTCACCTCGCAGGGCAAGCTCGTGCACAGCCTGTGGGTCGACGAGCGCCGTGACGGGCGCGGCCTGCCTTATTATTGGCTGCGATTTGGCCGCGAGCCGGTCGAGGGCAAGCGAGGCACCGATCTCTACGCCTTGCGCAATCGCCTGGTGTCGGTGACGCCGTTGCAGCTCGACCTCACCGCGCATGAGATCCGCGACCAGCTGAGCAAGGCGCTTGCATGAACCTGCCAATCGATGACCGCGAAGGATTTGCCGCTTTCCTCCTGCGCCTGCGCGGCAGGGGAACCGTGCCGAAGGCATTGATCGCGGCTTTCGAGGCGACGCCACGGCGCGGTTTCCTGGCAGCGCAGTTCCACCAGATCGCCTGGTCCGACCGCATGCTGCCGATCGAGTGCGGCGAGGCGATAGAAGGCGCGGACATGCAAGCGGCGGTGATCGCGGCACTTGCCATCGAGCCCGGCAATCGCGTGCTCGAGATCGGCACCGGCTCCGGCTACACGGCGGCGGTAATGTCACGGCTGGCGGCACGGATCGTCACCATCGACCGCTACAAGACGCTTGTCGAACAGGCCAGGCAGCGCTTCGAGGCGCTCGGCATCGGCAACGCCATAGTGCGCCAGGCCGACGGTTCCGGCGGTCTGCCTGCCGAAGGGCCGTTCGACCGTATCGTCGCCTGGGCCGCCTTCGACAGCTTGCCGCGCTTCCTGCTCGACCAACTGTCGAGCGGTGGCATCGTCATCGCGCCGATCGGTCCGGAGGAGGGCGAGCAGGTGCTGGCCAAGCTCACCAAGGTCGGCAGCCGTTTCGAGCGTGAGGATATCGGCCTCGTGCGGCTGCAGCCGATCTTGCGCAGCGTCGCCGCGGTGATCTAGCGCATTTCGCCGTTTCATGGAAACGGCGAACCGCTCTAACTCCTTGTTTTGATTCCGGACGGGAAACCGTTCACACTTTTCTTGGAATTGCTCCAGGCGCCTCCAGCGCGCTCGAAAATGTTTTAAGAAAATTTTCGTCGGATTCTAATGGGTTAACCGCCCAGTAACATTAACGCGCTTTAATCCTGTCTCAGTTGGTGCAGAGTTTGTGCGGGTTAGTGCAATGCAACTCAGTTTTTTGAAGGCAAATAGTCGCAATCTGGCGCGGGGCTGCGCCGTTCTTGTGATTGCAGGCGCGGCCGCCGGGTGCAGTTCCCAGGCGTCGCGGTTCAACAGTGTCGACGACGTCTTCACATCCTCGACCAACAATCAGCGTGCCATCATCAACAAGCAGGATGCCGTGCAGCCCTATCCGGGCGATGTCTCGGCAGCCCCGCTCGACGGCAGCCACACGCAGTCGGTCAGCCGCTCCAGCCTCGAGCCGGTCTCCAGCCGGCCGCTGCCTCCGCCCGTTTCAGCCCAGGCGCAACCCGCTCCAGCACTCGCGCCTGCCGCCAATCCCGTGCGTGTCGCATCAGCGCCGGCCATGGTTCGGCCTGCTCCTCATGTCGACAGGACGACGACCGGCACTGTCGAGCCGGCCGCGAAGCCATTCAAGAATGCCCAGCCCGACGCGCCGAAGATGGCGCAGGCCGGCACGCCGCATGCGACCGAGATCGTCGTCAGGGACGGCGAAACCATTTCCGGCCTGGCGGCGCATTACAAGGTGCCGGCCGATGTCATCATGAAGGTGAATGGCCTGAGTCCGACCAAGGGGCTTAAGACCGGCCAGAAGATCGTCATCCCGGCCTATGCCTATTCGAGCAAGGCTGAACCGAAAGTCGCGGACGCAAAACCGGCAAAGGACGGCAAGCACGACCTGCCGGCCACCGCGCCGGACAAGGTCGCCGTTCTGCCGCAGCAGCCGAAACTCAAGGAGGGCAAGTCCGCCGCTCAGGTCGATGCTTCGGCCGCCGCGAGCCAGCCCAAGGAGCCCAAGCCCGCGCAGGTGGCCAAGGCAACCGGCGCCGCCGGTACCTACACGGTCCAGTCGGGCGACACGATGTCCTCGATTGCCAGGAAGACCGGCGTTGGCGTCGTGGCGCTGAAGCAGGCCAACGGCATGAAGGACGGTTTGCTCAAGATCGGCCAGACCCTAAAAGTGCCGGCCGGCGGAACGGCAACGGTCGCCAGTGCAAAGCCGGCGAAGGTCGATCCGGTGACCACGGCAACCACGCAGCCTCCTGCAAAGACCACGCCATCGGAAACACTGGCGTCCTATACGCCGCCGAAGAAGGATGCGAAAGTCATCCAGCAGGCAGAGGACGACGACGCGGTGGCTCCCGATGCCACCGGGATCGGCAAGATGCGCTGGCCGGTGCGCGGCCGGGTGATCTCCGGCTTCGGATCGGGCAAGGACGGCGTCGACATCGCCGTGCCCACGGGCACGCCGATCAAGGCGGCCGAAAACGGCGTCGTCATCTACGCCGGCGACGGGCTCAAGGAATTCGGCAACACGGTGCTTGTGCGCCACGAGAACGGCCTGGTCACCGTCTACGGCCATGCCAGCTCGATCGAGGTGCAGCGTGGCCAGAAGGTCAAGCGCGGCCAGGAAATCGCACTCTCCGGCATGAGCGGCACGACGAACTCGCCGAAGCTGCACTTCGAAGTGCGCAAGAACTCGGCGCCGGTCGATCCTTCGACCTATCTCGAATAGAATAAAAAAAGCGATTTGCGGGCCGTCTGACCTCCAGTCCGGCCCGCCGGCTCAGCCCGTTCCGCGAGGAGCGGGCTTTTTCAGTTTTGTTTGAGAGATTTGTATTTCTAGGCGGATGGACTTCGTTCGTCCCACTCTGGTGCAAAGGTCCACTGGCGATTGACTGACATGTCCAATGGGCGCTGGCTCCCATCAGGCATTCAGTAATTTTCTTTGTCTATGATCACCGATGGGATCAATCGCAAGGTAAATCGTGGCAAATTTAGATGTGTGGCATCAGATCAGGATGCGGCTGCTAATTAGTGTGCCACTCGTGATTGGCGGTGCGCTTCTTCGCCACTATAGTTTTCATGTGTTCGAACTTGCAATGTTCGGGTTCTCGATCGCACTGACCCTTTTCTCGATCTGGCTTGTCTACCGCAGTTGGCCCAACCGAGAGCAAAGGCTGGAAGGGAAGACAAGCGCTGCCTACGCGGGCGTGATCATGGCCTCATTCCTTCTTGTTGTGTCCCTCTACGGAAACTACATCGTCCTGCCTGTGGTCACTGGCTGACGAGATCATTTTGGGTGCGCGAAGGCTCGACTGCATCATCATCCGAGAAGGATGAACGCCAGCGTGAACGCTGCCATCCATCTGGAACGTTTGCCGCAAACAGCCGATTGAGTTTCGATCTCAGTCCTTCAGCGGCTTGCCAAGCCGGCCGGCCAGATCCTGCGTGAACTGCCAGGCGACGCGGCCCGAGCGGCTGCCGCGCGTCGTCGCCCATTCCAGCGCCTCGGCGCGCAGCTGCTCGTAATCGATGTCGAGGCCATGATGGCTTGCATAACCGTTGATCATCTCGAGATATTCGTCCTGCGAGCATTTGTGGAAGCCGAGCCAAAGTCCGAAACGATCGGACAGCGAGACCTTTTCCTCGACCGCCTCGGACGGGTTGATGGCTGTCGAGCGCTCATTGTCGATCATGTCGCGCGGCAACAGATGGCGGCGGTTCGAGGTGGCGTAGAAGATGACATTGGCCGGGCGCCCCTCGACGCCGCCCTCAAGCGCCGCCTTCAGCGACTTGTAGGATGTATCGTCGTGATCGAAGGACAGATCGTCGCAAAACAGGATGAAGCGGAAGGGGGCTGCCTTCAGCAAGCCCATCAGCTTCGGCAGCGTGTCGATGTCCTCGCGGTGGATCTCGATCAGCTTCAGCGGCAGGTCGGATTTGGCCTTTTGTGATTTGGCCTTGGCATTGATCTCGGCATGCACGGCCTTGACCAGCGACGATTTGCCCATGCCGCGCGCGCCCCACAACAGCACATTGTTGGCCGGATGGCCGGCGGCAAAGCGCTCGGTGTTGTCGACAAGGATGTCGCGGACACGGTCGACGCCCCGGATCAGGCCGATATCGACGCGGTTGACCTTGCGCACCGGCTCCAGATAGCCCGGATCGGCCTGCCAGACGAAGCATTCGGCCTCACCAAGGTCGGTTTCGGGCACGGGCGGCGGGGCGAGGCGGCTGACAGCCTCGATCAGGCGGTCAAGTTTCTTGTTGAGGGCGTCGATGCTGCTGTCGGTCATTTCAGGTCTTTTGGTTCGTTTCCTTGGGGCGGGCAGGTGGGACCCGTTCGATTCCGTCGGGTTCGAAACCGGTTCCAACCTTTTGTTCGAGCGTGATCTTTTCCGAAAACCGGCTCGCGCTTTTCGCGATCATGCTCTAACACGGCCCGGCAGGCCGGAAAAGCAGCCGATTTGCCCGGCCGCGCAGTTGCATTGACAACTTTACCGACTATATTCCGGCCAAATTTCAAGGGGCCGCCAAGCTCCGCAGGACGGTTGGCGGCTGTTTTCAAAATTCAGGAGTACTCTCGATGTTCGTGACACCGGCATACGCCCAAGGCATCGGCGGCACCTCTCCCGATATGCTCATCAGCATTTTGCCGTTTGTCCTGATTTTCGTGATCATGTATTTTCTGATCATCCGCCCGCAGCGCACGCAGCTGAAGAAGCGCGGCGAGATGCTGGCGGCGGTCCGTCGCGGCGATACTGTTGTCACCGGCGGCGGGTTCGTCGGCAAGGTGACGAAGGTGATCGACGACAACGAGCTCGAGATCGACCTCGGCGGCGGTACCAAGGTGACGGCGCTGCGCTCGACGATCGCCGACGTGCGCGTCAAGGGCGAACCCGTGGCGAACCAGAACGCCAAGAAATAACCTAATTCCAGGCGGAGCGATCCGCGGACACGCTCTGACGGACGACGCCATATGCTGTATTTTTCGCGCTTCAAGATGATCCTGATCTGGCTGGCCGTGGCCGCCACAGTGGTCCTCGCCGCGCCCAATCTCATTCCCGCGAGCACATTGGCCCAGCTCCCGAGCTGGGTGCCGAAGCGGCAGATGACACTCGGCCTCGACCTGCAGGGCGGTTCGCACATCCTGCTCGAGATGAACCAGAACGATCTGATCAAGGATCGGCTCGAGACAACGCGCGACGAAATCCGCACGCTGCTGCGCGACGCCAAGATCGGCTACACCGGCCTTGGCGGCACGGGGCGGACCTTGCAGGTCCGCATCACGGATCCGGCGCAACTCGACGCCGCCAAGAAGGCGTTGAAGACCTTGACCGATCCGGTGGCCGCCGGCCTGTTCACCGGCGGGTCGATCCAGGAAATGTCGCTGGACGATTCCGAACCGGGCCTGCTCAAGTTCACCGTCACCGACGCAGGCATCAAATACCGCACGTCGACCGCCTTGGCGCAATCGATCGAAGTGGTTGAGCGCCGCGTCAACGAACTCGGCACCACCGAGCCTATCGTGCAGCGGCAAGGCGACGACCGCATCCTTGTCCAGGTGCCAGGCCTGCAGGACCCGCAGCGGCTGAAGGAAATCCTCGGCCAGACCGCAAAGCTGACCTTCCAGATGGTCGACCAGTCGATGCCGGTGCAGGACGCGCTCAAGGGTCGCCCGCCCGCCGGCTCCTCGGTGCTTTATTCCCAGGACGATCCGCCGGTTCCGTATCTGATTGAAAACCGCGTCATCGTTTCGGGCGAAAACCTCGTCGACGCGCAAGCGACGTACAATTCGCAGAACAATGAGCCGGTGGTTTCATTCCGCTTCGATTCGAAAGGGGCCGCGCGCTTCGGCCAGGCGACCTCGCAGAATGTCGGCAAGCTGTTCGCCATCATCCTCGACAACCAGGTGATCTCGGCGCCGCAGATCCGAGAGCCGATCCTCGGCGGCACCGGCCAGATTTCAGGCAATTTCACCGCCCAGAGCGCCAACGATCTCGCCGTGCTTTTGCGCGCTGGTGCGCTGCCGGCGACGCTGACGGTGATCGAGGAACGCACCGTCGGTCCAGGCCTTGGCCAGGATTCGATCCATGCCGGCAAGGTCGCCGGCATCATCGGTTCGATCCTCGTCGTTGCCTTCATGTTCGTCGCCTACGGCTTCCTCGGCTTCCTCGCCAACATCGCGCTGGCGGTGCACGTGGCGATGATCGTCGGTGTGCTGTCCCTGCTCGGCGCGACGCTGACCTTGCCGGGTATCGCCGGTATCGT
The DNA here is from genome assembly GCF_056868045.1 of Mesorhizobium sp. HAY1-8B. Lineage (NCBI taxonomy): Bacteria > Pseudomonadati > Pseudomonadota > Alphaproteobacteria > Hyphomicrobiales > Phyllobacteriaceae > Mesorhizobium > Mesorhizobium sp. HAY1-8B. The sequence continues at coordinate 4,920,775 of NZ_CP200321.1, read as the reverse complement.
GCTGACCATCGGCATGGCGGTCGATTCCAACGTGCTGATCTACGAACGCATCCGTGAAGAGCGACGAGCTGGCCGCTCCGTGATCCAGGCGATCGACACCGGCTTCTCGAAGGCGCTGGCGACCATCGTTGATTCCAACGTCACGTCGCTGATCGCCACCGTGGTGCTGTTTTATCTCGGCACCGGTCCGGTGAAGGGCTTTGCCATCACCTACGCCATCGGCATCCTGACCACCGTCTTCACCGCTTTCACCTTCACGCGCCTGCTGGTGTCGATCTGGCTGCGCCGCGCCCGTCCGAAGGAATTGCCGAAGGCGCCGGTGACCTTCATTCCGCCGGGCACCAAGATCCCCTTCATGGGCATCCGCCGCTGGACGTTCGCGCTGTCGAGCATCTTGTCGGTGCTGTCTGTCGTGCTGTTCATGACCGTCGACATCAACTACGGCATCGACTTCAAGGGCGGTTCGATGATCGAGGTGAAGGCCAAGAGCGGCGATGCCAATATCGGCGATATCCGCAGCCGATTGATGGAGCTCAACATCGGCGAAGTGCAGGTTCAGCAGTTCGGCGCGCCGAACGACGTGCTGATCCGCGTCGGCACGCAGGATGGCGGCGAGAATGCCGAGCAGACGGTCATCGACAAGGTGCGCGGCGAGCTGCAGGACCAATATGACTTCCGCCGCGTCGAGGTTGTGGGACCGACGGTTTCCGGCGAACTTGCCAAGCAAGGCACCATCGCCATGCTGGTCGCGCTGGTCGGCATCCTGGTCTATGTCTGGTTCCGTTTCGAATGGCAGTTCGCGGTCGGCGCCATCGTTGCGACGGTGCACGACGTGGTCATGACGCTCGGCTTCTTCGTCATCACCGGCCTCGAATTCAACCAGTCGTCGCTGGCGGCGATCCTGACCATTATCGGCTATTCCCTGAACGACACGATCGTGGTCTATGACCGCGTCCGCGAGGATTTGCGAAAATACAAGCGAATGCCGCTGCCACAGCTGTTGAACAACGCCATCAACGAGACACTGTCGCGAACGACGCTCACCTCGGTGACGACGATCCTGGCCTTGCTGGCACTGGTGCTGTTCGGCGGCGAGGTCATCCGCTCCTTCACCATGGCGATGCTGTTCGGTGTTGTGTTCGGCACCTATTCGTCGATCTTCATCGCCGCACCGCTGCTGATCCTGTTCAAGCTGCGGCCGCAGGCCACAGCCGACGAGGAGAAGCCGGTGAGTGGCGGCAAGGCGGTCGCGACCTGACGCGCGGCCCCGAAGGGGTGACTGAGTGGTGACCGGCAGAGGGATCGTCATCCGCGAGGCGCATTTCCCAGGCCGCGCTCCGATCGAGGCCTATGGCAATGGCGGGTTCCGCTTTGCGGACATGTCGCACCGCGGCTCGTTGCTGTGCCTGCCGTCCGGCATCCATGGCTGGGAGCCGGCGGACGCTACTGCGCTGACGGTGGCGGATTTCGACAAACTTCTGGTCGAGGCCGACAAGGTCGAGATCCTGCTGGTCGGCATGGGCAGGGATCTCCGGCCGTTGCCGGTGGCGTTGCGGGCGGCGCTGAAAGAGGCAGGCATAGCGTCCGATCCGATGTCGACCGGGGCAGCGGTGCGGACCTACAATGTCCTCCTAGCGGAAGACCGCGCAGTGGCTGCCGCGCTCATCGCCGTCGATTGATATGTCCGAAAATGCCAAAATCGTCATGGACGCGGTGCGCGCCGCCGACCATGACCGGTATCTAACGGCGCTCTACGCGCCCGTCGGCAAGCGCGATGCGCTGTTTTCGCTTTACGCTTTCAATGCCGAGGTTGCGGGCATTCGCGACCGCATCCATGAAGCGTTGCCGGGTGAAGTACGGCTGCAATGGTGGCGCGATCTCATCGCGGCCGACAATGATGGTGCAGGCATCGGCCATCCCACCGCCGACGCGCTGAAGGCGACAATTTCCGTCCATCGCCTGCCGAAACTGGCCTTCGAGAACATGCTCGAAGCGCGCATCTTCGATCTCTACGACGATCCGATGCCGTCGCGCACGGATCTCGAAGGCTATTGCGGCGAGACGGCAGCCGCGCTCATCCAGCTTGCGGCGATGGTGCTCGATCCCGTCGAGGCGCCGCGCTTTGCAGAACTGGCGGGCAGGGCGGGCTGTGCGCAGGCCATGACCGGCCTGCTTCTGCTGTTGCCGCTGCACCGCAAGCGCGGGCAGTGCTTTATCCCGGCCGACATCCTGGCGGCGGCGGGATCGTCGCCGGAAGAATTTGTTGCCGGCGATGGCGGACCTGGGGCGCAGCGCGCCGTGGCGGCGATGATCGCGCTGGCACGCGAACACCTCTCCGCCTTCGAGCGGGGCGCTGCGGAATTGCCGGCGTCGTTACGCCCAGCATTCCTGCCGCTGGCGCTGTCGCGCGCCTATCTCGACAAGATGGAAGGCTCGAGCCATTCACTGCTCGACAGCGTCGCGCGGCTCTCTGCCCTGCGCCGACATTGGCTCCTGTTGCGGCGCGCAAGCAAGGGCTGGCCGGTACTTTGACGTAAACGTCAATCGTGTTAAGGATTCGGCCCAGCCGAAAACTGTCGCCGAAGACGACAGACCGGCCCGGAGGAAATCCATGAGCTTGCCCGTGCTGGTCGCGATCGTCGCCTTTGGCATTGCGCTGTCGGTCGCCGCGGTGCATTTCACCGGCGGCAGCAAGACGGCCACACTGGCTGGTCCGGATCAGGCGCTGCGCCGATTCGCAGAAGATTATCCTGACGAGACGGCTGCGACAGTCCGCCTGACGGCGGATGCCAAGACCGCATTTCTCGATCTTGGGCGAGGGCGTATCGGCATTGTTCACAGCATCGGCGATTGCTTTTTGACCCGCATCGTCACGCCCGCAGACATAAAGGTGTCCGGCGCTGGCGAGGCGCATACGGTTCTGGTTCGGCTGACGGATTTCACCTGGAAGGGCGGCCGATTCCGCTTCGCGAGTGCCGTCGATGCCCAGGCCTTGCTGAAGGCTCTCGGGTCGCATCATTCAAATTCCGCGAGGGAGGCCGCGTGATGGACAGCTATGATTTCCCCCAGGTCACCCAACTGGCCATTCCGTTCTTCGTCGCCGCGATCCTGATCGAGCTCTGGCTGGTGCGCAGCGGCCGCGCCAAGGGCTCGTTCGAGACGCGCGACACGCTGACCAGCCTGATGATGGGCACCGGCAATGTCGTCGCCGGGCTGCTGCTTGGCGTCGTCTCCTACTGGGCGCTGCTGTGGCTATGGCAGTTCCGCGTCTTCAATCTCGGCCAGTCGGTCTGGGTGTTCCTGGCCGCCTTCCTGCTCGATGATTTGCGCTACTATGTCTATCACCGCATTGCGCACCGGGTGCGCTGGGTGTGGGCCGAGCATGTCAACCATCATTCGAGCCAGCATTACAATCTGTCGACGGCGCTCCGGCAAAGCTGGACCGGGCTGTTCACCTTCATGTTCGTGCTGCAGGCGCCGCTGGTGCTGCTCGGCTTCCATCCGGCGGTCATCGCCTTCACCTTCGGTTTCAACCTGGTCTGGCAATTCTGGATCCACACCGAGACCATAGGCAAGATGTGGGGCTGGTTCGAATTGATCTTCAACACGCCGTCCCACCACCGCGTCCACCACGCCACCAACCCGCGCTATCTCGACGCCAACTATGCCGGAACGCTGATCATCTGGGACCGCATGTTCGGTACCTTCGTCGAGGAATTGGAGGAAGACCGGCCGCGCTACGGCATCGTTAAGAATCTCGGCACCTTCAACCCGCTGAAAGTGGCCTTCCACGAATGGATCGGCATGTTCAGGGATGCGTTTTCGTCGGGCCTGACGCTGCGCGAGCGCCTGAATTACCTGATCAAGCCCCCCGGCTGGAGCCATGACGGCTCACGCGAGACCTCGGAGAGCCTGAAGGCCGCCTATGTCAGGCGGAATCCTGGTGAGGCCGGCAAGCCTGGGTTGCCGATGGCGGGTGCCGAGCCGGCGGAGTAGGATAGTATCCTACTTTCTACTTCGGGTCCAATTGAGGGCTATTCCGCTGCTTCGGCCGTTTGCGCCGGCAGCCCCAGCCATTGCCGGCAATCGCCCAGTGCGCGTGATGTGATGGCGTGCCTTTTGGCGACCGTCTTGTCCTTGCCGCGCAGGCGCTTGCCTTCGGTCTTCGGCGCTTCCACCGGGGGGAACAGGCCGAAATTGACGTTCATCGGCTGGAACGAGCGCTTGCCCGGCTCGTCATCGGAAACAAGATGGCCGCCGGTGATGTGGTTGAGCAGCGCGCCGAAGGCCGTGGTGAGCGGCGGCAGCGACGGCGCATGGCCGAGCCTTTCGGTGGCGGCGAAGCGACCTGCCAGCAGGCCGATGGCCGCGCTTTCGACATAGCCTTCGCAACCGGTGATCTGGCCGGCGAAACGCAGGCCCGGGCGCGACTTCAGCTGCAGCGAGGCGTCGAGCAGCGTCGGCGAGTTGATGTAGGTGTTGCGATGTAGGCCGCCGAGGCGGGCGAAGTCGGCGTTTTCCAGGCCCGGAATGGTGCGGAAGATACGGACCTGCTCAGCGTGCTTCAGCTTGGTCTGGAAACCGACCATGTTGTAGAGCGTGCCCAGCGCATTGTCCTGCCGCAACTGGACGACCGCATAGGCCTTCACCGTCGGATTGTGCGCATTGGTCAGGCCCATCGGCTTCATCGGCCCGTAGCGCAGCGTCTCGACGCCACGCTCGGCCATGATCTCGATCGGCAGGCAGCCGTCGAAATAGGGCGTGCCTTCCCATTGCTTGAATTCCGTCTTCTGGCCATCGACCAATGCCTGCACGAAGGCAAGGTACTGTTCCTTGTCCATCGGGCAATTGATGTAGTCCTTGCCGGTGCCGCCAGGCCCGACCTTGTCGTAGCGCGACTGGAACCAGCAAATGTCCATGTCGATCGTGTCGAAATGGATGATCGGCGCGATGGCGTCGAAGAAGGCGAGCGCATCAGCGCCGGTCGCCTCCGCTATCGACTGGGCAAGTCCAGGAGCGGTCAGCGGCCCGGTGGCAATGATCGCCTGATCCCAGTCCGCCGGCGGCAGGCCTGGCACTTCCTCGCGCTGGATGGTGATCAGCGGGTGTGCTTCGAGCTTCTTCGTCACGGCCCCGGAGAAACCGTCGCGGTCGACGGCAAGCGCGCCGCCGGCCGGCACCTGGTTGGCGTCGCCGGCGCTCATGATCAAGGAGCCGGCCAGCCGCATTTCGGCGTGCAGCAGCCCGACCGCGTTGTTTTCGGCATCGTCGGAGCGGAAGGAATTGGAACAGACCAGCTCGGCCAGGCCATCCGTCTTGTGGGCGTCCGTGCCGCGAACCGGCCGCATTTCATGCAGCACAACGGGAACACCGGCTTGCGCCACCTGCCATGCGGCTTCGGAACCGGCGAGGCCACCGCCGATGATGTGGATAGGATTTTTGCTCATGAGCGCCGGAATAATCGCTTGCCGCCGCGATTGCAATTGTCGCGCGGCGGTGAACGGGAAACGCCTGGTCGGGAGAGCTTGCCCTCGGAAACAACAACACCCGCCGGGGGAGGAGGTCCGGCGGGTGTCGTTTTGGGGGTCGACCCTCGGGAGGAGGTGAAGGCCGACCGTATTCGTCATCGCCGGGGAGGAGGTCGGCTTTGACGAAATTCCTTTCGCCATCTTGAAGAGGGGCGAAACCTCTGGGGCAAAATTCGTTGCCGCCTGGGAAACAGCGCCCGCCGCGGGAGGAGGTGCGGCGGGCGCCGTTTGGTTGGCCAACCCTCGGGAGGAGGTGAAGGTTGGGCCTATTCGTCATCGCCGGGGAGGAGGTCGGCTCTGACGAAATTTCTTTCGCCATCTTGAAGAGGGGCGAAACCTCTGGGGCAAAATTCGCTGCCGCCTGGGAAACAGCGCCCGCCGCGGGAGGAGGTGCGGCGGGCGCCGTTTTGGTGGTCAACCCTTGGGAGGAGGGTAAGGGCTGACCGTCTTCGCTGGGCTCGGGGAGGAGGTCGATCCCAGCGAAATTCCGTTAGATTGCCCTGCGGGCGATGATCTTGATTTCGTCACGGACGATACCGAGATCATGCAGCTGGCGGTTCGAAAGGCGACCCAGCTCGGTAACCGTCTCGCGATAAACGCGCCAGTTACGATAGTTGCGGATCAGGTTCATTGTCGTTCTCTTTTCAGAAACTTGTTCGGACCATTAGCGGTCCGAAGAATTAGACCGCCTTGCGAGCGACGTAAGGAATGTCGCTGCGGCTGATGCCGAGGTCGGTCAGTTCGCGGTTGCTCAGGCGGCTCAGCTCGGACACAGTGTCCCTGTAGCGGCGCCAGTTGCGGTAGTTGCGGATCAGGTTCATGGTAGTTCTCGTTTCGTCTTTCTTGCGGATCATTCCGTTTGTGTACGAACCATAAATAGGCGGGCCCATATCGATTTAAAAGCGCTATGGCTGCATGGCAGCAATGCAAATTGTGCAATGCAACATTAATACGCCTTCACGGGCCTGACACAAAGAAGCCAGAATCAGAAAGTGCCGTGACGTCAACGGTTTGGCTGGTTCGGCTGAAAAAACGACCTAGCGGGGGAGGCAGGGCATGGCAGGGTACTCGACACGGGTCAGGTCCGACATCGCGCGGTGGCTGCAGACAGGCCTGATTGATGCCGCGACAGCCAACTCCCTGACGCGTGACGTCGAGGCCAACGCGCGCAAATCACTCAGCTTCGGTTCAATCCTGGCGATGATGGCGGCGCTGCTGTTTGGCGCGGCCATCCTGATCTTCGTCGCCGCCAACTGGGATGCGATCCCGCGGCTCGCTCGAGTGGCCGCGCTCTTTGCCATCATCCTTGGCGGCTATGTCGGCGGCGCGGTGCTGAAGACGCGCGACCATGCGGCGATCGGCGAAGCGCTGTGGATCGTGGCTGCTGCTGCTTTCGGCGGTTCGATCGCGCTGATCGGCCAGATGTATCATCTGTCCGGCGACGAGGCTTCCGCGCTGGTCACCTGGGGCGCCGGCACGGCGCTGGCGGCGGTGGCGCTACGATCGAACCCCCTGACTGTCGCGGCGGTGGGTATCGCCGACGCCTGGCTATTCCTGAAAGGCTTCGATTACTACAGCCGCAGCAACTTTCCGCATGCCTTCGTCGTCATGGCCGTCGCGCTGTTTGCCGTCTCATTCTGGACCCGCAGCCAGCCGGCGCGGCACCTGATCATCCTGTCGTTGCTCTTCTATCTCGTGCTGTTGGCCGGGAATCACGCGACGCTGCCGGTGGCGATCCCCCTTGTCATTGTCTCTGCCGTGCTTTTCGCGGCTGCCGTCTTCGCACCGGAACCAGTCGACCGGATCGTGCAACTTGGCGGCCGCTTGCCCTTGCATGCCCTGCTCGGCTTCCTCACCGGCCTGGCAATCATCCAGTTCGAACTGGCGGACGAAAGCTCCTATAATAGCGGCTTCACTATCGCCTCGGTCGTCGCGCTCGCCGGCATTGTTGCCGCTGTCGTGCTGGCGGGACGGGAAAGCCGAGGCCTGCGCTGGCTTGCCTATCTCGGCTTCGCCTTCGAACTCGCCATGATCTATGTCGTGACCTTGCAGTCGATGCTCGATACGGCCGGCTTCTTCCTAGCCGCCGCGGTGCTGCTCGGTATCCTGGCAGTCGTCATCATTCGCGTCGAAAAACGCATGAACGGTCCAGCCATCGGAGGAGCCACGGCATGATGACCGGAAAGAGACTTGTTATCTCGGCGCTGGTGCTGGCGCTCGTCCAGATAGGATTCCTGAGCTGGATCATCGCCGGCCGGGCGGCGATCCTGCGCAACGGCAAGGACGTGCTGTTGAAGATCGAGCCCGTCGATCCACGCGACCTGCTGCGCGGCGACTACATTGTCCTCGGCTACGATATCTCGCGCATTCCGGTGAAAATGATCGCCAACATTCCCGCCGGCAAATTCTCCAGCGACGAAACCTCGATCGTGGTCCGCCTGAAGAAGGGTGCGGACGGTTACTGGACGCCGACCACTGCCTGGTTCGGCAAGGCGCCGACGCCCGCGGCCGCCGACGAGGCCGATATTCTGGGCCATGTCGCCGAAGGCTGGGATCTGCGCGGCGAGGGCATGACGATCGCGCCGGATTACGGCATCGAGCGCTTCTACCTGCCGGAGGGCGAGGGCATCGCGATCCAGAACGACATGCGGGTGCGCCCGTTCGGGATACGCCTTGCACTCGCCAGCGACGGTACCGCGCAGATCAAGGCGCTGGTCGATGGCGACAAGACGTTGTTCGAGGAGCCGCTCTATTAGTGATGTTGGATGTCTGTCGTTGGTGCGGGTAGAGGGACTCGAACCCCCACGATCTCTCGCCAGAACCTAAATCTGGTGCGTCTACCAGTTCCGCCATACCCGCATGGCCCGGCAATCTCATGTAGCCATCATTCTGTCAATGTCGGAGACAAGATGTTGGGTCAGGGCCGAAATGCTGGTTATTCGCCTAAACGCGAAGACTGTTGAAAATTAGCCTCGCCTGTGACAAAAGGCGTGTCAAATGTGACGGGACGCGACGATCCGCTTCTGCAGAATGTGATAAGAAGTAGGAAAAACAAGAACTTATTCACATTTTGGAACGCAGTTTGGGAGAGTTTGAGCCGTAATTTCGGTCAAATCGCCAGGTTCCGTACCAAAAGCCATTCCCGGCAAGATTATACCGGCAGGCTGTAAACGGCAGAGGCCGTGGCAGTCTCATTGGTGAAAACAAAGGTTTTACGATGCAGGTCACCGAAACGCTCAATTCCGGTCTCAAGCGCGAGATCAAGATCACCGTGCCGGCCGGTGACATGGAAGCCAAGCTGATGGCGCGGCTGTCGGACGCGCGCAACAAGGTCCGCATCAACGGCTTCCGCCCCGGCAAGGTGCCGGTGCAGCACCTGCGCAAGGTCTACGGCAAGTCGTTCATGGCCGAAGTGGTCAACGAGATCCTCAATGATTCGACCCGCTCGATCATTACCGGCCGTGGCGAAAAGGCCGCCATGCAGCCCGAAGTCATCATGACCGAGGACGAGAAGGAAGCCGAGAAGATCTTGGCCGGCGGCACCGACTTCGAATTCCGCCTCAACTATGAGGTCATCCCGGCGATCGAGATCAAGGATTTCTCGGACATCAAGGTGACGCGTCAGGTGTTCGACGTGCCGGACAGCGAGATCGACGAGCAGGTCAAGCGCGTCGCCGAATCGGCACGCAGCTACGAGCCGAAGACCGGCAAGGCCGCCGAAGGCGACCGCGTCAGCATCGACTATGTCGGCAAGATCGACGGCGAGGCCTTTGCCGGCGGCGCCGGCACTGATCAGCCTCTGGTGCTGGGCTCCAAGGAGTTCATCCCGGGTTTCGAGGACCAACTCATCGGTGCCAAGGCGGGCGACGAAAAGCAGGTCACCGTGACCTTCCCGGAAAACTACCAGGCGGCCCATCTGGCCGGCAAGGAAGCGACCTTCGACGTCACCGTCAAGGAAGTGTCGAAGCCGGGCGAACTGGAAATCAACGACGAGACCGCCAAGAACCTTGGCCTGGAATCGCTGGAGCGCCTGCGCGAGATCGTACGCGGCCAGATCGAGAACCAGTTCGGCTCGATGACGCGCCAAAAGGTCAAGCGCCAGCTGCTCGACCAGCTCGATGCGGCCTATTCGTTCGAGGCGCCGTCGAAGCTCATCGACGCCGAGTTCAACAACATCTGGGCGCAGGTCAATCGCGATCTGGAAGCCGCCGGCCGCACCTTCGCCGATGAAGAGACGACCGAAGAAGAAGCCCGCGCCGAATATCTGCGTCTTGCCGAGCGCCGCGTGCGCCTAGGCCTGGTGCTGGCCGAGATCGGCGAGAAGGCCGGCGTCACTGTATCGGACGAGGAATTGCAGCGTGGCCTGTTCGAGCAGGTTCGCCGCTTCCCGGCCAACCAGCAGCAGGAAGCTTTCGAGTTCTACCGGAGCAATCCCGAAGCGCTGAACGCGCTGCGCGCACCGATGTTCGAGGAAAAGGTGGTCGATCATCTGCTCGGCCAGATCTCGGTCACCGACGTCAAGGTCAGCAAGGAAGAGCTGATGGCCGATGACGAGGAAGCGGAAACCACGACCAAGGCGAAGCCCGCGAAGAAGGCCGCGGCCAAGAAGGCCGAAGCCAAGGCGAGCGAGGCCAGCGACGAGGCAGAAGAGCCGAAGAAGAAGGCCGCGCCGAAGAAGAAGGCCGCCAAGGACGCCGAATAAGTTTCCCGCACTTGATGGAATCGACGAAGGCCGCCCCCGAGGCGGCCTTTTTCGTTGCGAAACTGCAACAGCCGGGTCACTTCTCGGGACGCGGCACTTGGCGATACCGGGCGTTGATCATTATCTGCGCTGCTGCTGCAAACCGTATGGTTCCTGGAGGGGGCGTTGAGCCTATTCTTTGAAACGGGGCGTGCTGTCGCCCTGGCGCTCGTTCTAGCCTTCGCCTGTGATCTTGCCCAAGCCGACGCGCTTGCCGGCGACTGGCGCTTCGGCACGGATGACGCTGGCCTTGTCACCGCTTCGCTCCATGCGACCAACAAGCTGATCACCGGCGGCGGCGCCTTGAGCTACAGCCCGGTGCTGACCATTGCCTGCCGGGCGGACGGCGAACCGCGCTGGACCGAATGGCTGCAGTTGAATGACGGGGTTTCGGCCAGCCGCAAGATCACCATGTCGGTTAGCGTTGACGGCGGCGGCAAGTTCGACGAGAGCTGGTCGGTCGGGTCACGCGGCCGAATGCTGGTGCGCGACGGCGCCGACGGCATCAAGCGCCTTGTTCCCGCAAACCGGCTGTCGCTTTCCTGGCGGTTCGGATTGTTGTCAGGCCGCGGCCAGGCGGATTTCGACCTTGCCGGGCTTGAAGATGCGGTGGAGCAGATCGCCGGGACCTGCCGGACCGATCCGCCTTGAGCGCGGCCGGGTTCTAAACCTTCGCAATTTTCCTGCAATTGCTCTAGCGGCACCATTTCTCGACGGCGATCGCAATGGCCTTTGTGCAATCGACGAGATCGCGCACCGAGACCCGTTCGTTCGGCTGATGTGCCTGCGCCGGGTCGCCTGGGCCGAAATTGACGGTCGGCGTGTTGCCAAGCCCGGTCGGCAGGCCGATGTCGCTGTGCGCGCCGAAGCCGCTGAGGATTGGTGACAGCTTGGCTTCCTCGACCGCCTGCTGGAAGACGCCGACGAACGGATTGTCCGACGGGATCTCGGCGCAGTCGGCGTCGAGGATCCATTCGACGCGGGCCGGGTGCTTTCGCAGATAGGGGTCTGCCTGGCAGACATTGGCGATGTGCTCTTCGATTTCGCGTTTGACGTTGCCGCCCAGCCTGAACTCGTCATGCTCGCTCGGCAGATACTGCGCATCGATGATGATCTCGCCGCGTCCTGCCATGGAGGAGGGGTGTTCGCCGGCATTGATCTGAGTGACGATGATCTGGTTGGGCAGGTCCATCAGTGGATGGTTCTTCCTGGGATCGAACATCCAGCGCCGATTGAGAATGTCGATACCGTCGAGGATTTGCCGGCAAAGCTGGACGGCATCGACCGGGCCGCTCGAGTACCAGGCATTCGGTGTGAGTTCGGCATGGCCGCCTATGCCGTCGATGATGATCCTGCCCCACAGGATGCCGTGGCAGAGCGGCGCTATTCTGTTCGCGGTGGGTTCGGTCATGATGCCGGCGTCGGCGTGAAAGCCGCGATCGACCATGGCGAGCGAGCCCATGCCGCCGATCTCCTCGTCGACGACGGTGGTGAAGACGATGTCGCCGGACAGAGGAATGTCGAGTTCCTTCAGGATCTCGACGGCCATCAGCATGCAGGCGACGCCGCCTTTCATGTCGACCGTGCCGCGGCCGTGCAGAAATCCATCCTTGAGGACGGGCTTGAACGGGTCGGTCGTCCAGTGGCTGGCGGCGCCGGGTGGGACGACGTCGATGTGGCCGGTGAGCATGATGGAACGCCCGCCGCCGGTGCCCTTCAGGACGCCGCCGAGATTGGGCCGGCCATCGAAGGTCCTGCCCTTGTTGGCGCCGGCGCGGCCTTTGTATTTTTCATAGAGCGCCGGACCGTCCGGGTCCCATAGATCGGTCGTGAAGCCGAGCGCTTCGATGCGTTTTTGCAGGTAGAGCTGGCAATCACGCTCACCCGGCCCGGCCTCCTTGGGATTGGATTTTACGATCGAAGGGAAGGCGACGAGATCGCTCAGCGTTGCGACGATGCGGTCGGCTGCTGCCTCGACGCGTGCGGCGATGATCTCTTCTTTGGACGGCATCATGATCTCCAACGTTGGGAAAGTCGGTCGGCGAGAAGGACGAAAACCAGAAGGGCGCCGACAATCCCCACCTGCCAAACCGTGTTGATGTTCAATTGCAGAAGACCGGTCTTCAGCGTGACCAGCAGCAGGACGGCCGCGAAAACGCCGCCGACGCCACCGCGCCCGCCGGTGATGACGATGCCCCCCAACATGGCGGCGGTCAGCGATTCAAGTTCGAGGTTCTGGCCGATATTGGGCCTGCCGCTGCCGAGCCAGGCGAGCGAAACCAGACCGGCGGCACCGGCGAGCGCTCCGCTCAGGCAATAGAGAATGAAACGCACGCGATCGACCGGGATGCCGACCAGCTTGGCCGAGCGTTCATTGAAGCCCATGGCGTAGATCCAGCGCCCCCAGGCCGTCGAGATCAGCACCAGGCCAGCCAGGACGAAGCACGGGATGGCAAGTGTGAGGAAGGGCATGGGAACGCCCATCACCACGCCACGCCCCCAGACAAGCAGCCATGACGGTACGCCGGCCTGGGCGGCACCGCCGGTGACGGCGAGTGCCGCGCCTGAATAGACGAAGAATGTGCCGAGCGTCGCTATAAAGGGAAGCAGGGAGAGCCCGTTGACCAGCCATCCGTTCAATGCGCCTAGCACCGCCCCGGCCAGGATGCAGACGACCGGCAGCAGGACAGGTGGCAAGCCCAGCTTGACGCAAAGCATCGCGACGATGGCGGATAATGAGACCGCGCCGCCGACCGACAGGTCGATGCCGGCGCCTCCGGCCAGGATAACCAGTGCCTGGCCGAGGCCGACCAGCGCCAGGATCGTCGAGAACTGAAGAATGGTGGTGACCGTGCCGAGGTTGAAGACCGAAGGCCTGAGCACCGCCAAGCCGACAACCACGATCAGCCAGAGCCCGCAGAGCAAGGCCAAGGTGAGGGCTGGGCCCTGTAGATTGCGGAGCGTTTTCATGCGCGGGCCCGCTGTATCAGGCCAAATGGCAAGCGGTTGGACGCGGCCTCGAAGCCGAGCACGCCGATGATGAGAACTCCGGTGACAACGGGTTGCCAGAGCGAGGGGACACCGATCAGCAGCAACCCGTTCTGGAGGATTCTCAAAAGCAGCACGCCGAGCACGGTGCCGATCAGGCTGCATTTGCCGCCCAATATGCTCGTGCCGCCGAGAATGACCGCGGCAATGGCATCGAGCGCCAGCGTGCTGCCGACCGTCATTTCCACATTGCGGTAGGTGGCGACATAGAATGTGGCGGCAATGCCGGTCAGAAGGCCGCTGATGAGGAAGGTCATGAAGCGGGTCTTGACGACCGGTATGCCCGACAGCCGTGCCTTTTCCTCCGAATTGCCGATCGCCAGCAGATGCAGCCCGTAGGGCGTTCGCCGCAACGCCAGCCAGACGATGAGATAGGCAATGGCGATCACCAGGGCGGGAACGGGGACGCCGAATACGGTTGTTGCAAGGATGTTGGTTAGGCTCGAGGGCAGGCCGGAAAGCCATTGCCCACCGAGCAGGACAAAGACGGCGGTGCGGTAGACGCCGAGCAGGCCAAGCGTGCCGACGATGGCGGGGACCCGGCCGAGGACGACGACAATTGCCGTCACGCATCCGAGCAACGCCCCGACCAGCGGACCGACAATGATCGCCAGCACCGGACTGCCATCGGCACCGAGCACGCGGCCGATGGCGATGGCCGCCAGCCCCATGACGATGCCGATCGACACATCGATGCCGCCCATCGCCAGCAGCAAGGTCATGCCAAGGCCGATCAGCAGCAGTTCGACACTGTTGCGCAGCACCGTCGCCGCATTGCCAGAGGTGGCATAGTGAGGCGATGCGACAGAAAAGATGGCGATCGCCAGCAAACAGGCGACAAGCAGAGACCACTCTCGTCCGTTCATGGAGAAGACACCGTTTGCAGACCGTCGCACCGCGCTCATGTCAGGCTCAGAAGTTGAACTTGTCGACATTGTCCTTGGTGAAGACAGCCGGCGGCCCGAGCAGCAAAATGCCCTTGGTTGCGTCATAGGTGACGGGCTTTTCCAGGCCGGCGATCTTGTTCTCGGGCTCGAAGGCCTTGCCGTCGATCAGCTGTTTGCCGGCCCAGACCGTGAGATAGCCGAGCTGCTCGGGATCCCACAGCACGGTGAAGCCGAAGGCGCCGCTCTTCAGGTAGGAACGCGCCGTGTTCGGGCTGCAATAGCCGGCGCCGATTACGGAACCGATCTTGCCGGCGGTCTCGATGGCCTGGGCGACGCCCGGGCAGGTCGAGGATGCGACGGCGATGATGCCCTTGATGTCGGGGTTGGCGGCCATGAGATCGCCTGAGATTTGCGCGGCGCGCTCCGCCGTGCCGCCGGCGAATTGCGGGGCGAGCAGCTTCAGCTTCGGATATTTGGCTGTGGCTTGCTTCTGCATGAAGCCGATCCAGGCGTTGAGGTTGGACGCCGTCGCCTCGCCGGAGACGATACCGATCGTTGCGTCCTCGCCGACGCGCTTGACGAGTTCGTCGATGATGGTCGTGCCAAGGCCTTCGTCGGTCGCCTGGGCCACATAGACCGCGCGGCCGCTATCGGGCGCATCGCTGTCGCTGGTGAACAGTTTGATGCCCTTGGCCTTGGCGCTCTCGACCACCGGGGCGATGCTGGAGGCATCAAGCACGCTGACCGAGACCGCTTCGACGCCCTGGTCGATCAGGTTCTGCACGATCTGCAACTGGTCGACCGGGTTGGTGTCGACCGGGCCGGAATAGATGAAGTCGACGCCGAGATCCTTGGCGGCGCGATTGCCGCCGGCTTCCATGGCGTTGAAATAGGGGATGCCGATCAGTTGCGGGACGAAGGCGACCTTGTGCTTGTCCGCGGCATGCGCTGTCGTGGCAACAACGAGTGACAATGCGGAGGCGGCGAGCACTTTCTTGAGCTGTGAAAGCATTTTGGTTTGATCCTCTCTGGAAATGACGTGCGTTTCAGTTTGTTTTTTCGAGCGCCCGCACGTCGGGATGAGCGCCTGTTATGAGCGAAACGACTTCTTCGTGATTGGTCTCGGTGGCCAGCCGCTCGGCCACCTTGCGGCCGCGTCGGAACACGACGATGCGGTCGGCAACCTCGAAGACTTCGGAAATGTTGTGGCTAATGAGGACGACGGCGCAGCCGCGCGCGGCGAGCCGCCGTGTCAGCGCCAGCACCTTACGGGTCTCGGCGACGGCAAGGGCCGCCGTCGGTTCGTCCATGATGACCAGCTTGGCATTCAGATTAAGCGCCCGGCAAATGGCGACAGCCTGGCGCTGACCGCCGGACAGGCTGCCGACAGGCGCTTCCGGGTCGGAGATATGGGCATCGAGTTCTTTCAGCAGGCCGTCGACGCGCAGGCGCATTTCCTGGCGCTTCAGGAACGGGACGCCAAAAATGGAGCGTTTCAATTCCCGGCCGAGAAACACGTTCTCCGCAATCGAAAGGTTCTCGGAAAGCGCCAGTTCCTGGAAGATCGTCGCGATCCCTGAGGACGCCGCATCCTTGGGCGAATGAAAGGCGACTGGATTGCCCTCGATGATCAGTTCGCCCTCGCTCGGCGCATGGGCGCCGGCCAAGATCTTGATGAAGGTCGATTTGCCCGCGCCATTGTCGCCGAGCAGCGCCAGCACCTCGCCGGAGCGGATTTCCAGGTCGACATTTGAAAGCGCCGTCAGCGCGCCAAAGCGCTTGGCGATGTTTCTGGCCACAAGAAAAGGCTCTGTCATGACGGGTTCCCCGGTGACTGCGGATTGGCTAGACGGCCTTGCTCACCCAGCGCAGCACGTTGGTCCAAAGGCGCGCATAGCCGGGCCACTCGACAAAGCTGTTCGGCAGCCAGTGCGGGCCGATGTCCGACGTCCAGACCAGGGTGCGGCCTTCGCCATGGCGCCCGGTGACCAGCAGCGGATGGCCGCCCTGGTCCTGCGGCAGCCGCGCCAGGACTTCGACATCGTCCCGGTCGCGTGCAACGACCTCGTTGGCGCCGAGAAGAATGGGCCACTCGCCGTCTATGCCGGCAAAGAGCGGGTGATCGCTGGGGCCGGTGATCTCGGGCCGAAAGCCCTCGGGGATTTCCAGCCGGTCGTCATTGGGCAGACAAGTCACCGGCAGCGCATCCTCGACAGCCGTGCGGTGCCAGCGCGCCTTGCCATCGATGCCCTGGAAGGAGAAATAGCCGCCGATCATGATCAGGCCGCCGCCGGCCAGCGTCCAGTCGCGTAGGAGCTTGAGCCGGTTGGGAACCGTCTTGCCGTGCAGCCAGACATCGGGATGGAGCAGCAGCGAGTTCGCACCGATGTCGGACAGGATGATCGCCCTGTATTGCGACAGGCCTTCCATGGTGAAAGGCAGCTTTTCGACAGCCTCATGGGCCGGCATGTAATCGAGATCGAACTCGCTGTCCTTCAGGGCGGCAACGAGCGGTGTCGCACCCAGATGAAAGGTGACGCTGCCGAACTGATCGAAGCCCTTGTAGTGGGTTGCCGAACTCATCCAGCTCTCGCCGACCAGAAGGACTTTTGCTTTCGCCATGATCATATTCTCCTGATTTCGCTTGATGGGCGGATGTCCAGAAATCGATAAGTCTTTGATTTAACTTGTCATAACAGTGTCGCTCGCCAAGGCGGCGGCCTTCAGGGTCGCGAAATCCGCGATGTAACCCTGCGCGCCTTCGACCGTGGTCGTCAGGCTCGCGCCGATCGCGGCATGGCGGGCGGCGGCGTCCAGCGACGCGCCATGCAGCCACAGGCTCAGGAAGATGCCGGCGAAGCTGTCGCCGGCGCCGGTGGCATCGACGCGGTTGACCGGAAGTGCCGGCACCTCGATCTGCGGGCCGCCGCCAGCCGGGAAGACGACCGCGCCAAACTCGCCAAGGGTGAGCACGACGGTTCCACGCGGCTTGATGCGTGACAGCATTAGCCGTACCTCTTCGATCATGCTTGCGATCCCGGTGCGAAAGCCGAAAATCTCGCGCATCATCACGTCGTTGATGAAGGTCAGGTCGATCTGCCTGACCATCTGCGCGAAGGTTTCCGGCGTGCGCGCGCTTTTGGGCAAGCCGGCCGAATGCAGGCTGACCTTCCAGCCGGCCTGATGAAAGCGTGTGATGGAGGCGGTCATCGTCTCATAGTGAAAGCCTTCGATATGCAGGCAGGCCGGGCGCTGCTCGGGCTGGATGTCCAGATTGGCGGTCAGGTCGACCTCGCCCAGTTCGAACGGCTCGCTGATGATGGTGCGGCTGCCGTTGCGCTCGATGATGACGATCGCCTGCGAAAGCCGGTTGTTGGGCGTGCTGCGGATGGGGAGGGCGTGGACGCCCAGCTTGGAAAGTTCGCCCAGCGCCCAGTCGCTTTCCGCGTCCCTGCCGACCGCCGTCGCCAGTTCCACGTCAAGGGCGTAGGGCGCCCCGACACCGGCCGCGGCGACCGCGAGATTGGCCGCCGGGCCGCCAAGCGCCTTTTCAATATGGCTGGCGGTGATCCGGTCGTCTCTATGCGGCAGCACGTCGACCCGGCACAGGAAGTCGACGCTGACGCGTCCGGCGACCAGAAGCCTTGGCAGGTGATCGAGGTTTTTTGGCCTGCGCAGTGCGCGGCCAGGCAGGGAACGGGCAAACGAACTCGGCCGGTACATCAGCGCGGCGACTGCCTTCTCGATGCGGTCGCGCGTGTCTTCCCTGAGGCCGGCTGTGCCATTGATGAAGTTCGATACCGTGCCGATGGAAACACCGGCGGTCCGTGCGACATCCGCTATGGTAGGGCGCTTGCGTTGCAATTGCCTGGTTCCGATTGAAGCGTTTCAAACGGTAGCAGCGCACGTGCGGCGCCTCAACGAAACTATTTTCCAAAAAACTAAAGATCGTTCTCATTTATTGGAAGATTGATCCAGGCGGATCAAGGTGACTGGAGCGATCTTTCCAGGATTGAACGATTTTCAAATTTCCGTATTTCGCTCGATCCGCTGCGCCAGATCGGACGCTCATCGCAACGCCTTCCAGCAACCCAGCAAGCGGCTGCCACGCTTGAATGGCCCTCGGGCGTTTTCCCCACGGCCAGAACAGCAATGCCGTCGGGCGAACCCGACGGCATTGTCTTCGACAAATCAGGATACTGCCGTTTTTGGTGGACGCCTAAGGCGTCGTCTCCGCGTTGATCTTGGTCGCCATCTGGTCGATCTTGTCGGCAAGGACGCCTTGGGCCCAAGCCGTGACCTCGGCGTCGACTGGTTTGTTGGCCATGTCCGTCAGCGCCGCGTCGAGCGACGCCTGATCGGTGCCGACGGTCGCCGCGGCAGCCGCCGCTTCTGCCTGGGCCGCCGCCGCGTTGTCGGCGTCGACAACGGCCTGCTGAGCCGTGATCTGATCGTTCACAGCCTGGACTTGCGCGGGTGTGGCGGTCGGGTCCGCCTGCAGCGCGGTCAATTGCGCATTCAGCGTATCCAGTTGGACCTGGGCAGCAGCGGCCGTGGCGGCAGCCGCCTCAGCCGCGGCCTGGGCGTTCTTGGCTTTCGCCGACTGCGTCACAAAGGCCTGAATGGCAGCGAACTTCTTGCTCTTGGAATTCATATAGGCGTTGATGTTGCGCTGCAGCGAGTTCAGCCGACCAAGCTTGGCATGGATGTTCTTGTCCTTGGGCACGGACGCAACCTGGGTGGTGTCGACCGTGGTATCGGTTGTTGTGTCCGTTTCCGCCTTGGCTACCTGTCCTGGGGCTGACGCAGACTTTCCGTGCGAAGCGCCGCTCTTGCCATGGCCATTGCCGCCAGCATTGCCGTTGCCATTGCCGCCGGCATTGCCACCGCCGTTGCCGTTGCCACCGCCGTGCCCGTTGCCGCCTCCGTGCCCGTTGCCGCCTCCGGCGAGCGCCGGCGACGCCAGAAGCGCCAATGCGGCAAGCGCCGCGAACAGAGTTTTTCGGTTTGTCATGGGTAACCTCCTCGGGGAATCGCCACCTCAACCCAACCGCTAGGGCAGCGTAATATGAGAAACCGCTAACCGTACGGAGTAAACTTTAGACAAATGCGGTCGCAATGCGCGAGGCTGGTGACCGCAAGCGGCGTAATCATTTGATATTCCACGCAAATCAGCGTCATGAGACGGCGATGGCACTGAAGTCCCATGCCGGCCGGACCATGGTCCTGGCTGCCAACCAATAATGGTCGAGCGGCCTGGCGGAAAGGCGCTGGAACACGGGAAGTCGATGACGAAAGCCTTGTCGGATGCGTTGCGTGCGAACGTCCTGGCTTTGCTCCCGGCGAAGATGACTTGTTCGCCATATCGGCCTAGCTCAGATCAGAAGCAGGCCCTTGATGCTGGCATATCCCTTGCGCCCGATGATGATGTGGTCATGCACGGCGATGCCCAGCGATCACCGTGGCTTCTCGTCGTAACCCCGGCGCTGCATTGGAGCGCTAAGGCGACGATGACAGCTTTGCGCCTCACATCCGGTCAATCAGAAACTCAAGGGCCGAAATTTCAAAGCGGACACTAAGACCGTCCTCTCACCTGCTTTGCCGCTCGGGACAGGTTCGGTAATGGGCCCTTTCGAGGTGAGGAAGAAGATACTGAATTGAGGGCGCTGGTGCTCGGCAGCGCCCATGGGATGAAGCGTCGCGAACATACAGGAATGTTCCGCCTACTAGTGTCGCTCGGTCACCAGAGGGGCGCCGCGATCAGTGAAACGCGGTAAAACCTTGGCGCACGCGGAAATCATTCGAGGTTGGCCCGCGGATGTTCTGGAGTTTACCATGGCGATGCGATGGGCGCGATGTGATGCATCTCCAAACGCGATGACGTGCTGCCCATATGAGACTTCTCCCATTGCTTTCGTTGCCGCTAAAAATCGAATGACAATAAGATGCGGTCACTGGAGTGGCTCACGGCTAGGGATGCCTGTTTTCGAGGAGGAGGAGTTGAAATGCGGATAAAATCATTGGCCGCCGCTGGCCTGCTGGCGGCTATCGCTTTTGCCGGTACCGTCCCGGCGTATGCCCAGATGAAAGCCAAACAGTTCAATATCCTGATGTTGACCGATCTTTCTTCGGTTTACTCAGAAACATCGGGTCCCGGTGACGTTGAATTCGCCAAGATGGCTGTTGATGACTTCGGTGGAAAGGTCAACGGCGTACCGATCAATGTCATCGTCGTCGACAACAAGCTGGATCCTGCACTCTCGGTCAATAAGGCGCGCGAGATCATAGACTCTCAGGGCGTGAACCTCATTACCGACGTGTCGAGTTCCGCTGCAGCCATCGCCATAGCCAAGCTCGCCAATGAAAGGCACATTCTGACGACCTTCGTTAGCCCGGGAACCATGGCGCTTACTAATGAAGCCTGCGGCAAATACACTTGGCACTATGGATACGATACCTCAGCCATGTCCGCGCCGGTCAAGAAAATGACCCAGGACGGCACCAAAAAATGGTATTTTATCACAGCCGATTTTGCCTTCGGAAAGTCGTTGCTGGCTTCTTTCTCGAGTGCCGTTAAGCAAAATGGTGGTGAGGTCGTTGGGGTGGATATGGTGCCGTTCCCGAACGACGATTTCTCAAGCTATCTTCTCAAAGCGCAGGCGGCTGGCGCCGAGGCTATTGGCATCCTTGAATCCGGACAGGATCTGCGCAACGCGGTTAAGCAGGCCCGTGAATTCGGCTTGATGGATGCCGGAATAAAGATTGTTCCCGGACAGTTGAATCTTTCTGATGTGAAGGCTCTCGGGCCGGACACGTGGGCCGGCGTAAACGCCGCGCTGATCTGGTATTGGGATCTCGACGACGAAACCCGGAAATTCACAAAGCGTTTCCGCGAGAAGCTGAGCTTCTACCCTGGTGACATACACGCGGGCAACTATTCTGCCGTCTATCAAGTACTGAAAGCCGTCCAAGAAATCGGGACGGACGATCCCGACAAGGTAACGGAAGCCCTAGAAGGTCGGCGTTTCAGCGACATGTTCACCAAGGACGCGCTCATGCGCAAGCGCGACCATCTTGTGGTGAAGCGTACCTTTATTGGCCAGGTCAAACCCGCATCGGAGGTCAAGAACGACAGCGACTTTTTTAAGATCGTCGGGTCGGTTCCAGGGGATGAGGCGTACTACCCGGAAGCAGAAAGCACCTGCAAGCACGATTGGTAGCGGAAGAAGCATGCCTCCCGCCATCGGCTGATCGCCGACGGAGGGAGGCGTTCATCCGCAACGCAACCGAGGCCGGCCAATGTCTTACTATGCAATTTTGCTCTTCAACGGACTTGTGACGGGAGGTGTCCTGGCGTTGATGAGTCTCGGCATGAGCATCATCTTCGGCATGATGCGCGTAGTCAATTTCATGCATGGCGCGATGTTCATGCTGGGCGCAATCGTCGCGGTGATTCTGGGATCGCATCTCGGTGTTTCGCTTTGGCTGGGCTTTCTCATTTCCGCCGTTCTGGTCGGACTGCTTGGTGTGATTATTGAGCGGCTGCTCATCCGCCGACTTTATGGCTTGGATCTCGCCTACATCCTGATTTTGACCTTCGGCCTCTCGCTGATCATCGAAGACGTTGTTCGAATTTTTTACGGCGTTACGTCGGCGCCATACCTGGTGCCTGACCTTCTCAAGGGTGCCGTCAGCCTCGGCTTCGCCTCATACCCGAAATATCGCCTCTTCGTCGTTGTGGTATCGGTATTTCTATGCCTGGGCACATATTTGGCGCTTGAGCGCACGCGCCTGGGAGCTCTGATCCGGGCGGCATCGGAGCGGCCCGATCTGCTTAAATGCTTCGGCGGCAATGTGCCCCTTCTCGTGTCCGGCACGTTCTTTTTCGCCTCCGCTCTGGCTGGGCTCGCGGGGGCGCTTTCCGCGCCGATGCGCAACGTGTCGCCGTTCATGGGAGAGGAAATGATCAATTTCGTCTTCGCCGTGGTCGTCGCCGGCGGCATGGGCTCGATCGCCGGATCGGCAATCATGGGCTTTGCGTCAGGCCTCGTCTCGGCTATCGCGGCCATCTTCTATGCGCCGGCGGCCTCCGCAGTCATATACATTCTGATGCTTGTCGTGCTTCTAATACGCCCGGGCGGGATTTTCCAAGGCATCGATATTTCGCATTTCGCGCTGCATTATACACCGATGACCGAGCGTGCGCGGCGGGTGTTCTTGAGCCGACCCACCGCTCTCATTGCGCTGGCGGCAGCGCTTTTGCTTCCGTGGCTGGTCTATCCGGTCCTTGCGACCGACATTATCCTTTGGGGGCTGTTTGCGGTTGGTTTCGATCTGTTGTTCGCGATCGGCGGACTCCTCTCGTTCGGCCAGGCCGCCTATTGGGGCATGTCGGCCTACGTCACCGGGATCCTGATGGTTAAGTTCGGGGCTCCGATGTTCCTTTCGCTGCTCGGCGGCGTCGCCCTGAGCACGATTGTAAGTCTTCTTTTTGGCTTCATCGTCGCAAGAAAGAAAGGGATCTATTTCTCCATGATCACCTTTGCATTCGCGTCGATCGTTTATTTCGTCGTCAATCAGTTTCCCGACTACACGGGCGGTGAGGACGGGTTGCACGGATTGGTTCGACCAACGCTCCTGGGCTTGGACCTCAAGGACGACCGGATCTTCTATTATGTTTGCCTCGCTGCCGCTGCCTTGGTGATTTTCACGGTAATTCGACTTCTAAAGTCGCCGTACGGCCTTGCGCTTCTCGGCGCCCGCGAGAACGAGCAGCGCATGATGAGCCTTGGCTACAGCGTCTACGGCTTGCGTGTGAAGGCGTATGTATTTTCGGCGGTGGTGTGCTCGATCGGCGGCGCTCTCTATGCCCTTAACCATCAGTTTGTTACCCTTGAAATGGTCTCATGGCGCGCTTCTGGAGAGCCTATCATGATGACGCTGCTTGGCGGCGCCGGTACCATCTTCGGCCCATTTCTAGGTAGTGGCATCGTTTTGCTCATGCGCAATACGTTGTCGTCAATCACGGACAATGGCAGCCTGTTCCTCGGCCTTCTGTTCGTGGCCGTCGTACTGTTGTTCCGACGCGGAATACTCGGCGAGATCGTGCATCATTCGGTCGATCGCGCCACGTCGCCCGATATGCCGGCAAAGGGTGAGCTTTACGCCGCAAACCCGAACCAGATTGCAACAACCGGAGAGGTGGCCGATGCCTGATCCTGGCGTTAGTAACTCCGTCTACGGGGCGGGTTCGACAGACGTGCCGCTCCTTGAACTGCAGTCGGTCACAATGAGCTTTGGCGGTTTCACGGCCATCAACAACATCAGCTTGAAGTTCGAGAAAAAGCCGGTTTACGGGATCATCGGACCGAACGGCGCCGGCAAGACCACTCTGTTCAATATCTTGAGCGGTTTCTATCGGCCCAAGCGTGGTCGTCTGCTGTTTAACGGTGAAGACATGACTTCGCTGCGCACCGAACAGTTTGCCCGGCGCGGGATCGTGCGAAGTTTTCAAATCACCAGCATTTTTCCCAATCTGGCGGTCATGGACAATGTTGTCCTGTCGGTGCAACGGCGAGCGGATGGGGGCGCCAAAGTGCTGGCGAAGTCAGGCTGGCACGAGAACCACAGACCTGAAGCCAACGCTTTGCTGGATCAGGTCGGCATTCCGCCATCTTTGCGCGAGCGGCCGGCCAGTGATCTTTCCTATGGCCGCAAACGGGCCTTGGAACTCGCGATCTCCTTGGCGGCGCACCCGGCGATCCTTCTTCTCGACGAACCGACCGCAGGGATGACGAGTGCGGACGTGTCACGCACAACTGACCTAATCGCCCAATTGTCCCGCGAGCGCACGATCATCGTTGTGGAGCACAATCTTGGAGTCATCGCCGATGTCGCCGACGAAATCATCGTCATGCAGCAGGGTGCTCTGCTCGCTTGCGGGCGCTATGACGACGTACGAAGGGACCCTCGCGTAATCGAAGCCTACCTGGGAAAACGCCATTGAGTATGTTGGAGATAAGAAATCTCGATGCCTATTATGGTGAAAGCCATATATTGCAGAGCGTCGGCCTGTCAGTCGACGCAGGCGAGGTCGTGACGCTGGTGGGGCGCAACGGCGCCGGCAAGACCACGCTGCTTAAATCCATCATTGGTGACATACCGCGCCGGACGGGAAGCATCCGTTTTGGGAGCTCGGAAATCATCGACATTTCGCCCGAGCGCATTTGCAGGATGGGAGTGGGCTTTGCCCCTGAGGACCGCGGCATATTTTCGACATTGAACGTCCATGAAAATCTGACCATCGGTCGGCCGAACAAAACCACAGGATGGCCACTTGAACGGATTTACCAGCATTTCCCGATTCTCAAGGCACGGCGCTTGCAAAAGGCAGCGTCTCTGTCTGGCGGAGAGAAGCAGATGCTGGCGATCGCGCGTCCGCTCTATATGGGAGCGTCGTTCCTCCTGCTTGATGAGCCGACCGAGGGCTTGGCTCCTGTAGTTGTCGATGCAATCGGTGCGATCATTAATGATATCAAGTCGACCGGTCTGACAATTCTATTGGTCGAACAGAATCTTCAGTTTGCGGCTGAGGTTACGGACAGATACTACATGATCGAGAACGGGAAGATCGTAAAGGAATTGACGAATCTCCAGATGGCTGATGAGGAACAAAGTCTACTCGACTATCTTGGTGTCTGACAATTCTCCGTACTTCTCGTTGCGTGTAGGAAGGCGTTCGTGACCGACCGTTTTAGGCGTCGGCTTGGGAATGCCGACCAACGCCTGACAGGGCTGGGAGGCAGAACTGTCCAGCCGCTCCGCTGATTTTGAAGATGCGGCGGGCAGAAGCAACTGGACCGTGGCGTGATCCGCATCGTCGTTCGCGACGGAGCCATGTCGAAATGAGCCTTCAAGGCGTGTGGGCTAACTCCTAGATTGCAGGCGGCCTGATACCTCTGTGGATTTCGCCGACGACGAGCGCCTGGTGTCCAGTCGCATGCGCCGTTCAGCGAGTGTCCCCGGCAGATGCAATCAGGCGCCGCCGCGAAGAGGTCACCATGGCGAAGACGCTGTATGAAAAAATCTGGGATGCCCATGTCGTCAAGCCACTGGGCGACAACAGGGCCATTCTCTTTGTCGACCGACATCTGGTTCATGAAGGTGTCGCGACTTACGCATTTTCGGGGCTAAGTGCGCGCGGGCGCAAGGTGCACCGTCCCGATCTGACGATCGGCGTGGCCGACCACGTCGTTCCCACGACGCCCCGCGTCAACGGGATCGCCTATGAGGACGAGGACGCCCGCAAGATGGTCCAGGACATTGAGGCCTACTGCGGGCAGGCCGGTATCGACGTCTATTCGGTCGGCAACCGCCGGCAGGGTATCGTCCACGTGATCGGGCCTGAACTCGGCTTTGTGCTGCCCGGCGCGCTGCTGGTGTGCGGCGACAGCCACACCTCCACCCATGGCGCATTCGGGGCACTCGCCTTTGGCATCGGCATCTCCGAGGTCGAGCACGTGCTGGCGACGCAGACCATCGTGCAGCGCAAGTCCAAGTCGATGCGTGTCAACGTGAAGGGCGAACTGCCCTCCGGCGCAACGGCGAAAGACCTAATCCTTTCGATTCTGCATACGATCGGCGTGGCAGGTGGTACCGGCCACGTCATTGAATACCAGGGAGAGGCGGTTCGGGCGCTGACCATGGAACAGCGCATGACGCTGTGCAACATGTCGATCGAGGGCGGCGCGCGCGCCGGCATGGTGGCGCCCGACGAGAAGACCATCGCCTATCTGGAAGGACGCAAATACTCGCCGAAGGACGAAATGTGGGGCCGGGCAGTGGATTCGTGGCGCTCGCTGAAGTCAGATCCGGATGCGTTCTTCGACGCGGATGTCGAAATCGCCGGATCCGACGTAGTGCCCTTCGTCACCTGGGGCACCAATCCCGGCCAATCGCTGCCGATCGTAGGCAGGGTGCCAAACCCTTCGTCCTGCGACAACGAGAGCGAGCGCACCAGTATCCAAGGCGCACTCGACTACATGGGCCTGCAGCCCGGACAGGCGCTGACCGATATCCACGTTGATCACGTCTTCATCGGCTCGTGCACCAATGGCCGCATCGAGGATTTGCGGGCCGCGGCCGCAGTGGTGCGGGGGCGCAAGGTCGCCGACGGTACGACCGCCTGGATTGTGCCTGGTTCGGGGCCGGTCAAGGACCAGGCTGAGCAGGAGGGACTCGACCAGATCTTCATCGAGGCCGGCTTCGACTGGCGTGAGCCTGGCTGCTCGATGTGCCTGGCGATGAATGGCGAGCGGCTGAAACCTGGCGAACGATGCGCATCGACATCGAACCGGAATTTCGAAGGGCGACAGGGGCGCGGTGCGCGTACGCATCTGATGAGCCCCGCCATGGCCGCGGCAGCGGCGATCACCGGCCATTTGACAGACGTGCGCGAACTGATCTGAGGCGAATATGGAACCGATCTCCGGACACAGCGGCATCGCCGCGCCCTTTCCGATGTCCGACATCAACACAGACCTGATCTATCCCCAGCAGTTCCTGCGCAAGCCGGATCGCAACGCGATGGCACCGTTCCTGTTTCACAGTCTGCGCTACAGACCAGACGGCACACCAGATCCGGACTTTATCCTCAACAAGCAGCCCTATGACGAGGCGACGATCATCATCGCGGGGCGTAATTTCGGCTCCGGTTCATCGCGCGAGCACGCGCCCTGGGCACTGAAATCATTCGGCATACGCTGCCTGATCTCCTCCATGTTCGCCGATATATTCAAGGCGAACTGCATCAACAACGGCATCATTCCTGCGACTGTCAGCGAGGACGTGCTAGCAGAGTGCCTGCGCGCGGCGGCGAATCCGCAGGAAGCGCGCTTCACGGTGGACCTGGAAAGGCGCGAGCTCAGCCACCTGCGGCTTGGCACAGTGCCGTTCTTGATTGTCGATTCCGACCGGGAGCGGCTGCTGAAGGGCAATGATTTCATCGACGACACTCTGGCGGAACTGCCGGCGATCAAAGATCATGAGAAAGCGTCGGCGCAAGCGACGCCATGGCTCAGTCTCGGGGCTGTCGCCGACTGACACGAAAGGGCCAAATGGCGTATTGTCGGCTGCGCTTTGAGACCACGCAGTCGCGGATGCACCGTTCTCTGCGACGCTGGCAGCGATCGTGTTCGCTGCTGTTTGAGCCACAACCGCTACAGAAAGCAACGCTATCGGGACACAGCTAGGGTCATCCATGGCTCGAACGACTTGCCTCGGTTATACGCCAAAACTCCATAGGGTCGCTCCCGCTCCGCCGCCCTGACACCCGCTCGACGAGCGCCGAACACCGTGAAGGAAGCGCCGCTTCCGTTCCCGCAATCCGGCTTATGGCTGAAGGCGTGCCATCTCGAAAATGTCGTCGCAGACAATGTAGCTGTTACCCTGCATCCGCCCGACGACGCGCATCTTCGCCGTATCGACATGGAAGCGTTCCGGATTGATGAGCAGGTCGTTGCGGATATGCATGACTTGCACAAGGCCGAGGATAAGCGAACGGTTTGACCCGAGCTCGACGATTTGCATCAGCTTGCATTCGAAGGACACCGGGCTTTCTGCGATGCGCGGCGCGCGGATCGAAAGCGAGGCCTGCGAGCTCAGCCCGGAGATGGTGAACTCGTCGACGGCCGGGCCGTATTCGGTGGCCGTGACGTTCATCACCTTCAGCCGATCTTCGTCGACCAGGTTGACGACGAACTCGCCGGTGGCGCGGATGTTACGGCCTGTGTCCTTCCGGTCGCCGGGACTGCGGTCGTTGATCGAGAATCCGACAACCGGCGGATCCTCGCCGAAAACATTGAAGAAGGAGAACGGCGCGGCGTTGCGCTGACCGGCTTCGCTGATGGTGGAAACCCAGGCTATAGGGCGGGGCGTGATGGTGGAGGACAGGAGCTTGTATCGCTCAATGGGCTTGAGGTCGGAAAAATTGAAATGCATGCCTGCTCCGGCGGGTCTAGAAATGTCAGATGCCAACATTGATGGGCGATGTGAAGGCCCTAACCGGGATGGCGAACGGAAATCGTCAGCCTTCGAGGATTTAATCGCTGCCACCCACGTCAAAGGCGTCGGGTCGACGGTCATGGAGCATCCGATCGCTACGCCTGGATGCATTGCTGGCGCTGTTCGCCAAGACCCTCGATGCCCAAGGTAATGACATCCAGTCGAGCGTCAGACCTGGATTGAAGACGCCCGGGCAGGAGAAGGACTCTCCTTTCTGGGAGCTTGCGACGTATCGGACCGATCAGCCGACGGCCTGCCTGCTGGTTCCGGCGACGAGAACCGCTACAACGGCGTCACCCATCTCGCTGGTGGAGACCCTGCGGCAGCCGGGCCGCATAATGTCGGCGGTTCGGTAGCCAGCTGCAAGCACCGAGCGGACCGCAGCCTCGACGCGCGCGGCCTCATGTTCCAGCGAGAAGGAATAGCGCAGCATCAGCGCTACCGACAGAATCGCTGCCAGCGGATTGGCAATATTGCGGCCCGCAATGTCGGGTGCGGTGCCGTGGACAGGTTCGTAGAGCCCCTTGTTTCCGATGCCCAACGAGGCCGACGGCAGCATGCCGATTGAACCGGCCAACATCGCTGCGGCATCGGAGAGGATGTCACCGAAGACATTTCCGGTGACGATGACGTCAAACTGCCTGGGATTGCGGATCAGCGCCATGGAGGCTGCGTCGACATAGAGATGGGTCAGTTCCACATCCGTATAGTCCTTGCCGACGCGGGTCACCACCTCGCGCCACAACATCATTGTCTCCAGCACGTTCGACTTGTCGACAGAGCACAGCTTCCTGCCGCGTTTTTGCGCCGCCTTGAAGCCTACATGGGCGATGCGCTCTATCTCGCTCTCGGTGTAGCGCATTGTGTTGATGCCTTCGCGCTCGCCGGCCGCGTTGACCGAGATGCCGCGCGGCTCACCGAAATACAGGTCACCATTCAACTCCCGCAGGATCAGCATATCGACGCCTTCGACCACCTCCGGCTTCAGCGTCGATGCGTCGAGCAATTCGGGATAGAGCAGCACCGGACGAAAATTGGCATAGAGCGACAGCGCCCGGCGAAGCCGCAACAGCCCGTTTCCAGCGCCCTCGGATGGTGGGCGGTGCTCGTCGGCGGGCACACCGGTACCGCCAAGCAGGATAGCGTCAACCGCACGGCAGAGCTCAAGCGTTTTCGCCGGCAACGCATCGCCGACGGTCTGAATGCCTTCGTCGCCGATGATGGCTTCGGTCATCTCGAAGGCGAGTCCAGCGCCGGCAAGTGCGCGCAACACTTTGACCGCCTCAGCGGTCACCTCCTTGCCGATGCCGTCGCCGGGAAGTACCGCGATTTTCACGTCCTATTCCTCCAGATGGATTTCACAGGAGCGCAAACCACCACGGCGCGCGCCCTTTCGGGTGTCTTATAGGAGTGTCGCGTGCATCCTCGAAGTCGTCCTTCGGAAACAGCCCATCGCCATAGGCGAACGCGCGTCGGCGGTCGCGGGCGGACCGCGCCGACGAGGACGGCTGGCGAAATCAAGCGGCCTTATCGGGTTTCGCTGTTGGTGAGATGGTTGAGCAGCAGGCGCACGGGCGGCGGCATGGTCTGGCTTGCCTGCACGCAAAGGTTCCACTGGCGCTCGGCCCAGGGTTCGTCAAGGACGATGGCGACGGTGTTGCCGCTGGTCACATAGCGCTCGGCGCATTTCTCCGGGACCAGGCCGATCCCCAGTCCGGCTTCAACCATGCTGAATACGGTCTCGAAACCGTTCACGCGGACCGGCATCCGCAACGAGCGGGCGAGGTCGGAAGCAGCGCGTAGCACAAGAGAGTCGAGGAAGGATCCCTTCATCGGCCCGATTAGATCGAAATCGGTGAATTCAGCAAACTTGACGATCGTGCGGTCCGCCAGCGGGTGGTCCTTGTGAACGAGTGCGACAATGCGGTCGACACGGTAGGGGATGATCTTCAAGCCTTGGCGCGGCACAACGCCGCCGAAGACGCCGATATCGGCGGCGTTCTCCGCCACCGCCTCGAGCGCCTGCTGGCTGGTCCCTTCCTGCAGGTCAATGCGCACGGCGTCGTGTAGGGCGAGGAACTCGCGCAGGTCACGCGGAAGGTGTTGGATGATGGTGGAAACGCTGGCATAGACGCGGACGTGGCCGCGCACGCCGCTGGCATGATTGGACAGCTCGGATTCCATCTGGCGCAGGTCGCGCATGACCACGCGGGCGTGGTACAGCAGGGAATTGGCGGCCGCGGTGAGTTCCAACCCCTTGGAACCACGCAAGAACAGCGGTGTCTTGAGCCTGGCCTCGAGATCGGAAATGCGCTTGCTGATTGCAGATGCAGCTATGTGCTCGCGGTCGGCGGCCTTGGCAATGCTTTGCTCCTCACAGACTGCGACGAACAATTCCAGTGACAACAGGTCGAAACGCACTCGTTACAAAGCTCCACGCTTAGGTTGCCCGACCACGATCCAAGGATGGACCGACAATCGCGAATGGTTCGGTCGCGCTGGGGCGCATCGCGGATCACGACGCACGCGTTCCCAATCAAGTCTTCGCGCTGCCCACCATGTCTCCAATAAGGTCGTATTCCCGTTTGGCAGAAAACACAAAATGAAATTGCCCACGTGCGGCGAAGCGGGCACCAACGGAAAGGTCAGGATCCGTCCATACATGAATCAATATGATCTCGAAGGCCGCACCGCGGTCATCACGGGCGGCGCTCAAGGTATCGGGTTTGCGGTGGTCAAGCGTATGCTCGAATCGGGCGCTAGCGTTGCCATCTGGGACCGCGACGAAACAGTTCTAAGGGCCTGCGCCGACAAGCTCGCGGACGCCGACCGCGTATACTGCCGGACAGCCGATATCGGCGTGCTCGCCTCAGTGGAAGCGGCGACAAAGGCGACGCTCGGGCGCTACGGCAAGGTCGACATCCTGATTAACAATGCCGCCCTTGTCGGCCCTAACATGCCGACTTGGGAGTACCCGCCGGAAGCCTTCGCAGAGGTGGTCCAGGTCGGCCTCAACGGAACTTTCCACTGCTGCCGCACGATCGTGCCGCACATGATGGAGAAGGGTTACGGACGCATCGTCAACATCAGCTCTGTCGCCGGCAAGGAAGGCAATCCCAATGCGGTCGCCTATTCGTCAATGAAAGCCGGCGTGATCGCGCTAACCAAGTCGCTTGGTAAGGAGTTGGCCGATCGCAACATCGCCGTCAACTGCGTGACGCCGGCCGTCGCCAAGACACCGGGCGCGATGGCCCAGGCGCCCGAACATATAGCCTATATCCTTGGCAAGATCCCACGCGGGCGCATGCTCGAACTGGAGGAGGCAGCGTCCATGATCTGCTGGCTGGCGACGCAGGAGAATTCCTTCACCACCGGAGCGGTCTTCGACCTGTCGGGCGGACGTGCGACCTATTAACAGGAATGATTGAAGAGGAGATTCCCATGCCTTCATTTGTCTTCGAGAACGCGCGCGTGCTTGATGGTTCCTCGGACGACGGGGAGTATGACCGTCATATACGGGTGTCGGAAGGCATGATTGACGAAGTTTCCGACAAGCCGATTAAGGACGCCAACGCGATCATGATCGACCTGAAGGGCAAGACGCTGATGCCCGGCTTGATCGATTGCCACGTCCACGTTTATTCGGCCGCTGAAGATCCGTCCGCCAGCTCACGTATGCCCAACGAACTGGTGGCGCTGCACGCGGCCAAGATCGTCAAGGGCATGCTGTTGCGCGGCTTCACGACAGTCCGCGACGTCGGTGGGGCGACGCTGGGCTTCAAATACGCGCTTGAAAGCGGTCTGATCGACGGACCCAGGTTGACCATGTGCGGCAAGGCTTTTGTCCAGTCCGGCGGCCATACCGATCCGCGCGAGCGCGGCGAACTGATCTCGGCTGAGACCTTCAACAATCAACTCGGCAACGTGTCGAAGATCGTCGACGGCGTTGATGAGTGTCGCCGCGCGGCGCGCGAGGAGATACGCAAAGGCGCTCAGTTCATCAAGGTGATGGCCGGCGGCGGCGCGGCGCAGCTGCGGATGCCACGCTCATGGAATGCCTATTCGATGGATGAGCTTCGCGCCTTCCAGGAAGAAGCGGAGAACGCCAAGACCTACGTCTGCGTGCACGCACATTCGGACGAGTCAATCGCGCGGGCGCTGGCCTGCGGGATCAAGTCGATCGAGCACTGTACGCTGATCACCCCCGCGACGGCCGCGATCATGGCCGAGAAGGGCGCCTATTCAACGCCGACAATCAGCGCATACGAGGGACAAATCATCGAGGCTGAAAGGCTCGGACTCGACGCTGCCGCCGTTGAGCGCCTGCAGTGGGTGCGTGATCGTGGCCCGGAATCGCTCGAGATCATGCACAAGGCCGGTGTAAAGATTTGCCACGGTTCGGATCATCTCGGCTTTCTACATCCACACCAGAACCTGGAATTCAATATCCGCGCCGAGGCGCTGCCGCCCATCGAGGTCATCCGATCGACCACCATCAACGCGGCCGAACTGTGCTTGATGGCTGGCAAGGTCGGCACCATCGCCGCAGGGGCCTATGCTGACATGATTGTGATAGACGGCGATCCACTGAAAGACATCTCGCTGCTCGGCGACGAGGGCAAATCCTTCCAGGCGATCATGAAGGGTGGGGTTTTCTACAAGAACGAACTTTCCCACTAAGGGTGGACGGATTCGACAAGATGGAGGCTGGGGCGACGGGCGCGAAAATTCCGCTCCGTCTTTTCAGTGTCGTCGGGCGACGCGGACCTGCGGCCCGCGCGCGATCTGAAGCGACAGCACACTGTACGTTGGCAATCCGGCGGACGGGCCGCTTCTCGGTACACGTCGATGAGGCGCATGGCGGCAGTCGAGGCGCATGGCGTCAGCAGTTAGATGGACGCCGCCGAGCCAAGGACATTCGACTCGGAGGATGAGGACCGACGCGCCTAATCTCGGTCATTGCCTCCAATAGCCGTGGTTCCAACAACCAATAGCCGTGGTTCCAACAAACGGATTGCACGGTTAAATCGAGGGTGTCCTTTGAGGTTAGCCCGTGGATTGACGAACCTGCGTTTCAGGACGTTGCAGCCTCCCAGTTTGGAGCAAAGGGCGGGTCCACGTAACGTAGGTTCTTCGGCAAAGCCGCGATGGCCGCGCGGTCCTGATCGTCGAGGCGAATGTTGAGCGCATCGAGATTGGCTGCCTGGCTCGAGGGGTGAGCGGCTTTGGGAATCGCGATGACTCGTTCCTGGTCCAGAAGCCAGGCGATGGCGATCTGGGCGGCGGTGGCGCTGTGCTTTTCACCGATCCTGGCGAGGACGGGATCCCTCGCGGCCCGACCCTGCGCAAGCGGCGCATAGGCGGTCATCGGAATACCCTTGCCACGAAGATAATCCAGCATCGGCGTCTGCGACAGGAACGGATGATATTCCACCTGATGAACGGCGATGGGGGCGCCGATATCCTCAACAGCGCGCCGGATCATGGGCAGGTTGAAGTTGCAGACGCCTATGGCGCGGGCCAGCCCTTCTTCCTTCAGTTTGGTGATCGCTTCCAACGTCTCGCCCATCTTCATGTTCGCCGACGGCCAATGGACCAGAAAGAGATCAACATGGTCGAGACGAAGCTTGCCGAGGCTGGCATCGAACGATCGGCGCAGGGCGTCGGGGGCAAGCTTGTCGTGCCAGACCTTGGTGGTGACGAAGAGATCCGCACGCTTCAAGCCGGAAGTGGCGAGTGCGGTCCCGACGGCGGCTTCGTTGTCGTACATGGCTGCCGTATCGATATGTCGGAACCCGAGGGCAAGCCCGCTTTCGACCACGGATCGGGCGGCATCGCCCGGCATCCGGAATGTACCAAGCCCCAGACGGGGGATGGCGACGCCTTGAGTTTCAACCGTTTCCATGATCGTTCCTTTCAATTTGCGAGGGACGCGGCAGAGGCAGAAGCCGTCCGCCGCCCGTTCTACCGGCGGGCTCAGGCGGTCTCGCTCGCGGCCGCCTGCCGGACCAGCGCTTCGATCACCTGCTCAAGTGATGTCGTGCCCATGGCACGGTTTTCGCCGTCTGCCTTGAAGTCGATCCAGCCTTCGTTGAAGCCGTCGAGCATGCGCATGCGCGGCTGTGGGTTACGCGTACCCTGGGCACGGAACAGGCCCTCCCAGCTTTCCCGCGGGACGATCTCCACCCGCACCGGGTGCCCGAGCACCGACGCGAAGGCATTGGCGAGATCGTTGGGCGAGACCCGTGCGGGGCCTTCCAGTTCCACGACCCGCTTGCCGGTCCACTCCTCGCGGATCAGATCTGCGGCAAGCCGGCCGATATCCTGCGTCGCCACCATGGCGAAGGTCTTGTCGGCAGGCTGGAGGAAGCTATGCAGCACGCCTTCATCGCGGGCCGGCGCGACGTCCCAGGCCGCATTTTCCATGAACCAGCCGGGCCGCAGGAAGGTGACGGGAAGATCGAGCTCGCCGAGGGCTTGTTCCAGCATCGTCCGCTGGCTCAACAGATTGTCCACTTCCGCGTCGGCGCCGATGGTGGAGAGGCAGACGACCCTTTCCGGGCGGGCAGCAAGGAGAGCGGTCGTCAGCACCTCATTCTGTTTCGCCGCTTCCGGATAGCCGGGCGCCGGGTCGAATTCCGACGGCGGCAGGATGAAAACGCCAGTGGCGCCGTTGAAGGCGGCAGCAAGCTGCGCGGCGGCGTCCATCTCGGCAAAGGCGATTTCGCAACCTCGCTTGCGCCAGATTTCCGCCTTGGCGGGGTCGCGCAGCACCGCACGGACCGGTTCTCCGGCATCGATCAGGGCTTTCGCCAGCGCGCCGCCGACCTTGCCAGTAATTCCTGTAATCGCATACATGGTATGTCTCCTGGTGTTGAGGTCGTGAATTGATCAGGCGAGGCTGTCGTAGAGGCCGCGCTCGAATGTGCCGTAGAGCTTCACGACCTTTTGGTCGTAGAAGGGCAGAAGCTGGGTGAAGATAGCTCCGGTCACCTTCCTGACAGGGTCGAGCCAGAAATAGCAGTTGAGCAGGCCGGCCCAGGAAATGCTGCCTGCCGACCGACCGTTCGGACCGGGCAGCGTGTTGATGTCGAACGAATATCCCCACTTGTGGGGCTCGCCGGGAAACTGGTCGAAGCTCTGCGAATAGGCAGGCTGGGCGGTCCTCATGGCCTGGACATCGAGGTCGCCGATCTGGTTGCGCATCATCGACGCGACCGTTTCCGGCTTCAGCACCCGTACGCCTTTATGAGTGCCTCCGTTCAGCAGCATCCGCAGGAAGGCCATGTAGTCGCGCGGCGTACTGAAGCCGCCGCCGCCGCCCATGAAGAATTCCGGCCGCTGAGGCATTTCGAAGGGCGCGGGCGTCAGGCCGCCGTCTTCGCGACGGTTATGGAAGGTGGCGACCCTGGCCTTCTGCGTGCTTCCGATCAGGAAGCCTGAATCGGTCATGCCGAGCGGGGCGAAGATGTTCTCGCGGAAATAGACTTCCAGTGACTGGTCGCTGACCGCTTCCACCAGCTTTCCGACCCAGTCCATGCTGATGCCGTATTGCCAGCGTTCGCCAGGGTCGAATTCGAGCGGTGCCAGGAAGGCGCCGTTCTTGCACGTGGCGATGTCCGGCATGCCGGTGACGTTCTCGTAGCGGGTTAGTGCATCGCTCCAGATCGAATAGGTATAGCCGGAGGTGTGTGTGAGCAGGTGACGCACCTTGATGGCTCGCTTGGCCGGACGCAGGCGCGGCTGGCCGTCGCCGTCGAAACCCTCCAACACCATCGGATTGGCGAGTTCCGGCAGATATTTCGCCGCATCGTCCTCGGGATCGATCCTGCCCTGCTCGATTAGCTGCATGCAGGCCGTAGCGGTGAAGGCCTTCGTCATGGACAACAGCCAGAATACCGTATCGGGGCGCATCATTGCTCCGGTGACGGTATTGGCCTTTCCGAAGGTTCCTTCATAGATCATGCTGTCTGGTCCTGCCGCGGTGGCAACGACGCCGGCGACGGTACCGTCCCGCACCGCCTGTTCCATGGCCATGTCGATGGACTTGAAGTTGCCGGACCGCGCTTGCGGGTTGGCCGCCAGTGCGTGGACCGGCGTGTTCACGGCGGCGGCGCCCGCCGCCAGCAAAAGGCCGCCACGCGCCAACAGGCTTCTGCGTGAGATCGCATTCATGGATGAATTCCTTCTCGCAAGGCCGGAGACTTCCGCGGTCCGGTGTGCCGCTGCGCCGTCCCGGCGCTCAAAAATCATCTATGGGAAGCGATGCGATGATTCACGCGCAATAAAATCAAAGATAAGATGACTCAAAATCACTCATGATGGGACGGTTGAGATCACCGACCTTGCAAAGGAGAGAGGGCATGAGTTTCGACACGCGGTTGTTGACCGGGGTCGGCGTTTTCGGGGCGGTGATGGAAGCGGGCAATTTCGTGCGGGCCGCGGATGTTCTCGGTCTCACGCCATCGGGGGTCAGTCGTGCGGTGGCGAGGCTCGAACAACGCGTCGGTGTCAGGTTGTTCGACCGCAATCCGCGCGCGGTCACGCTGACGGAGGAGGGCGCCCGCTTCCATGCCCGGATAATG
The DNA here is from genome assembly GCF_056868045.1 of Mesorhizobium sp. HAY1-8B. Lineage (NCBI taxonomy): Bacteria > Pseudomonadati > Pseudomonadota > Alphaproteobacteria > Hyphomicrobiales > Phyllobacteriaceae > Mesorhizobium > Mesorhizobium sp. HAY1-8B. Next base: position 4,883,925 of record NZ_CP200321.1, on the reverse strand, counting down.
CCGCTGCTGGCCGGACTGGAGGAGGCGGCCTCCGAAGCCGCCGGTTCGGCGGCATTCGTCGGCGGGCGGCTCAGGGTTTCGATCGATCCCTGGTTCGCGCGAATGGTGCTGGCGCCGAGGATCGGTGAATTCCTGGCACGCTACCCCGCACTGTCGCTCGATCTGACCACCAGCAACTATCGCGAAGAGATGATGAGCGGCGCGGATGTCGCCGTGCGCTTCGGTCCACCGGACGAATCCTCGCTGATCGCGCGCAAGCTGCTGGACGTACCGGTGCTGACCTGTGCCGCCCCAAGCTATCTCGACCGTCACGGCATTCCAGCCACGCCCCACGACCTGATGCACCACGATTGCATCCTATTTCGCGACCCGCAGACCGGGCGGCCGTTCACCTGGGAGTTCCAAGGGGATAGCGGGACCATCGAGATCAAGGCGTCGGGGCGGTTGGTCATGGACGATCCCTCCGCTGCCGTCGCGGCCGGTCTCGCGGGGCAAGGCATATTCCAGAGCCTTGCCATCGGCCTCGACGAGTGGCTTGAGAGCGGGGCGCTCACGACGATCCTGGCGGAATGGTCCGACGAACAGTTTCCGCTTTACGCCTATCATCCGTCACGCCACATGCCGCCGGCAAAAGTGCGGGCTTTTCTGGATTTTGTTCAACGGATCGCGGCGGCGTAGCGCGGGGCATTCTTGCCGCGCACGGCCCTGGCTGTCCACCGGCAAAAATGCTTGCCGCCTCGCATGACGGTGTTGCATAACGGTCATATGAGCCGACGGGGGGCGCCGCTCAGGCCATGGATCGAGCGGCCGATGCAATCAGCGCCTCAGCCGCTGGATGTCATCGCCTGGCTGCCGGTGACGCATGCTACAGTTCTGACGAGGGGCACATGGTCGAGCAACTCGGCGACCGCCTTCGCACGCGGGGACATTCGCGTCCATTGGCCAACGCCACCCCGCTATATATGGCATGACATAATGGCGTTTCTCCATGCTGGTCAGAATCCTGGATTTTGCACCGCCAATCGGGACAATCGATCGATTCGATCGAACATCTCGCACTCATCCGTACTTCTGGATAGATTGAAGCCGTGCGAGAATGAAGGCAGGCATTCGTGCCAACCCACATCCAACCTGGTCGGCGGAATATCCTCAAAGCTGCTGTGGGCGGCTTCGCTCTGCTGAGCTTATCCCGACAGTCTAAGGCCGAAATCGCGCCCTTTCAGTTCGGACTCACTCCGGTTTTCCTCTCCAACGATCTGGAGCTTCTTGGCCACCTCCGGGCATATCTCACTGCGAAGCTGGATAGCCCGGTCGAGCTGGTGACGCGTCGGACCTATCAGGAAATCACGGCGCTGCTCGTGTCTGGGGAAATCCATGCGGCGTGGATCTGCGGCTACCCTTATGTGCAATACAAAGGGGAGCTCGATCTGGTCGCGACCCCCGTCTGGCACGGCAAACCACTCTACCAGTCCTATTTGATCGCCGCTGCTGACCGTAAGGTCGACGACTGGCACGGGCTCGCCGGCGACGTTCACGCCTTCTCGGATCCCGATTCGAACTCCGGTTTCCTGGTCACCCGGGCGTTGCTCGCCGAAAACAAGGTGCTGCCGGAGGCGTTTTTCAAAAAGACCTTCTTCACCTACGGACACCGCAACGTCATCCGTGCCGTGGCCTCGGGATTGGCACAGTCCGGCAGCGTTGACGGCTATGTCCATGAGGTCATGCGCGAGACCGAACCCGACTTGGTCAAGCAGACCAAGATTGTCCGCAAGTCGGAATGGCTCGGCTTTCCGCCAGTGGCGTCTCCGAAGTCGCTCGCCGGCGACGCGCGCGTCAAGGCGCTGCAACAGGCGTTGGTGTCGATGAACAAGGATCCGGAAGGAATGAAGGTCCTTAGACTGCTGCGCCTGGATGGCTTTGCTGCAACCGATCCGTCGCTCTTCGACACCATAGCTGCCAAGGTCGAAACCGTGAGGCAGTTCGGATGAGCATGGCGCAACGACTGCGAGCGATCCCTGTTTCTTACCGTGTTCCGGTCATGGTGGCGCTGCTGATGGTGTTTATCAGCGCCGTCATATCTGAGCGTGTGCTCGACCGGCTGTCGCATACGCAAAAGACCTATCTGGACGGACTTGCGGAAACCTATCTCGACGGATTGTCCTCGGCGGTGGTGCCGGCGGTGCTGCGCCAGGACGTTTGGGAAGTCTATGACGCCCTCGATCGGTCTTCATCCTCGTATGAGGCGCTCTCTCCCGTCGAAACGGTCGTGACTGGTGCCGATGGTCGAGTTTTAGCGGCAACCGATCCCATCCGCATGGCCACGTTCTCGCAACTGCCGGACAGTTACTTCAAGCGTTATGGCCCAGGCATTGTGACGATCGATGAGGCGACGTCGACCGGGTTTGCCAAGCGGGACCTGGTGTATCAAGGCCAGTCCATCGGGACGATTCACGCCACTTTCGATGTGTCGCATCTGTTCGCCGAGCGACGTGAGATCTTGGTCACGCTGCTGATCACCAACGGCGTGCTGGCGGTGCTGTTTTCTCTCGGCGGTTTCCTGATCGTAAGGCAGATGATCGCGCCGATGCGGATCCTCGAGAACCACATGCGGTCAGCGGCCGACGGGGCTGCAGAGCCAATATCCCAAGATCAGATCCCCAAAGGCGATAGCGAAGTGGCAGGCCTGTTTAGGGGCTATAACACGCTGGTCCAAGCCGAACGCGAGCGTGCGAATTTCGCGATGCAACTCGCTGAGGAAGAAAAGCTGTCCAGCCTGGGGCGCCTTGCATCGGGCATGGCGCACGAGATCAACAACCCGCTGGGAGGGCTGTTCAACGCCCTCGATACGTTGAAAAAACATGGAGAGACACCCGGCGTCAGGGACACGTCCATAAGCCTGATCGAGCGCGGCCTTGCCGGCATCCGGGACGTGGTCGAAGCGGCCCTTTCGACCTATCGACCGGAACGCTCGCATCGCCCGTTGTCGGCCGACGACCTTGACGACGTCCGCCTCCTCCTGAAACCTGAACTGCACCGCAAGCGGCAGCGCCTGGATTGGGAAATCATCTGGAACGACATGCCTGAACTACCGGTGAGGGGAGGGCCTGTACGTCAGGCCGTCCTGAACCTCCTGCTGAATGCCAGCACGGTTACCCCAGAGGGCGGAGCGCTCTCGCTGAAGGCGAACTGCTCGGGCGACTTCCTCAACATCGAGATCGGCGACCAGGGTCCCGGTATCCCGCCAGACATCGCGGGGATTCTGGTCGACAGCGATCCAGGTCCCGCTGTGCGAGCCGGCTGCGGCTTGGGTCTCTGGATGGTCCGGCGCGTCGTCGACGAACTCGGAGGGTCTGCCGCAATCACCACAAGAGAGGGGGAGGGACGGTGGTCACGCTGACCATTCCCTTCGAAAGGGAGACCAAAGCCAATGCAGCCTGACCCAGCACGCATAGGTCTCGTTGAAGATGATCCGGTAATGGGAGGGTCGATCGTTCAACGCCTCGAGCTCGAGGGCTGGCGCGTGACCTGGTGGCAGTCAGGACGGGACGCCATTTCCGGGATCGAAGGAATCTCCGATGCCCTCGATCTGGTGATTTGCGACATCCGTCTCCCGGATATTTCGGGCGAGGTCGTTTTCAATGAGCTTGCCAACCTGCCGAACTCGCCGCCCTTCATGTTCGTCACCAGCCAGGGTGAGATTGATCAGGCGGTTCGTCTGATGCGGTCCGGCGCCGTTGATTTCATGACCAAGCCATTCGCGATGGATGAATTCCTGCGGCGTATCGATGCGGGACGGCGCACAACCCACAGCCAACTCCGGCTGAAGGGTTATTTTCTGGGGGAGTCGACCGCCATCCAGCACGCCGAAGACCTGTTGCGCCGCTATGCCGGCCATGATCTGCCCGTCTTGATTGCCGGCGAGACCGGCTCCGGCAAGGAAGTCGCCGCGCGTCTTCTCCACGAGGTTTCGGCTCGGAGTGCCGAGCCCTTTATCGCCGTGAATTGTGCAGCAATCCCGGCCGAGCTGCTTGAGAGCGAGATCTTCGGACATGAGAAGGGGGCGTTTACCGGCGCCCAGCAACGGCACCTCGGCTACGCCGAGCGAGCCGGGAAGGGCACGCTGTTTCTCGATGAGATTGGCGACATGCCAATGCCCCTACAGGCCAAGCTCCTGAGGCTGATCGAGGACGGCAGCTTCAACCGGGTCGGTGGCGAGGCTCCCTGCAAATTTCGCGCGCGTGTCGTCTCCGCCACCCATCGCGACCTTGCGCAGCGTGGCGGATCGTCTGGCTTCCGCGAAGATCTCTATTTCCGGCTTGCCGTGTTGCCGGTGACGATCCCGCCTTTGCGCGAGCGACACGAGGACATCCCCTGGCTACTCGACCGGTTTCTTGAAAATGCGGTCAGCCGGTCTGATGTCCGGATCCGGGGGTTCAGCGCGTTGGCCCAGGAAGCTGCGCTTACCTATCCTTGGCCGGGAAATGTGCGGGAACTCCGGAACCGTGTCGAGCGAGCGGTTGCCTTGTCGACTAGCGAATGGATCATGCCCGGTGACTTGTTCCCGGAGCGGGCAGTAAAATCAGGGAATACGACATTCGCTCCCCTCGCCGATGTTCGCGACGCGGCCGAGCGACGCCAGATCGAGCGGGCGCTGGACGAAACCGGCGGTCAAATAGCGAAGGCCGCCGGCCTGCTTGCGGTCTCGCGGACCACGCTTTGGGAGAAAATGACGCGGCTCGGACTGGCCGATCGGGCGCGTTCGACTTCCTGAACCTTCGGCAGTGCAGCATGTTCGGGTTTCCGAACGTGGCGGACAATTTCCAGCTGTTTCCTCCGTCCTGTTGCGGCGAAACCAACGGTTTCTGCGGTTGGCACACGCATTGCAAAGCTCCTGGCGACAAGGTTTCGCCAAATGGGAGGATTGCATGGATCGCTGCAACAAGCTGGTCGACGTCGGCCGCCGTCAATTTCTGCGGGGAGGGGCATTCGCCGCCGCAGGCATGGCCACAGCCGTGGCACTACCGGTTCAAGCGCAGACCAAGGCTGCCCCCGGGCTCGCTCTCGTTGAATACCCCTCAAACAAGTTGGCCAACATAGTCGATTTGAAGCCGAACGAACCTTTCGAAGTCGGCTATCCGGATGAAAACGCCCCCGGCGTGCTGCTGAAACTTGGCACAAAGGTGGAAGGCGGTGCAGGGCCGGATGGTGACATCGTCGGGTTCTCGACGACCTGCCCTCACAAGGGCTTCCCGCTGAATTACAATGCGGATGATCATTCCTTCAACTGCCCCGGCCACTACTCGCGTTTCGACGCCGACGCCGGCGGGCAGCAGATCTGGGGCCAGTCCACCGCCAACCTTCCCCAATACGCGCTGCGCATCGATGCTAAGGGCGACATCTACGCCGACGGCGTCGACGAGCTTCTTTATGGCCGCCTGAGCAACGTACTTTAAGGGAGGATCGGATCATGGCTTACAAACGTCACGTCGCCCGTCTGCCGATCATTCCGGCCGACGCCAAGAAACAGAACGTCACCTGCCACTACTGCATCGTCGGCTGTGGCTACCATGCCTACACCTGGCCGGCCAACAAGCAGGGCGGCACCGATGCCGCCTCGAACGCTTTCGGGGTCGACCTTTCTCAGCAGCAGGCTGCCGAGACCGACGCCTGGTATGCACCCTCGATGTACAACATCGTCAAGCAGGACGGGCAGGATGTGCACATCGTCCTCAAGCCCGATTCCGAGTGCGTGGTGAACTCTGGCCTCGGCTCGGTACGTGGCGCCCGCATGGGTGAACTGCGGTACTCAACCGCCCGCGGCTCGCAGCAGCAACGCCTGATCAGCCCGATGGTCTGGCGCTACGGGCAGATGCAGCCAACCTCGTGGGACGACGCCTTGGACCTCGTGGCGCGGGTCACTGCGGCCGTCATCAAGGATCAAGGCGAGGATGGCCTGTTCGTGTCCGTGTTCGATCATGGCGGCTCAGCTGGCGGCTATGAAAACACCTGGGGCACGGGCAAGCTATACTTCGGCGCGATGAAAATCAAAAACATCCGGATTCACAACCGGCCGGCCTATAACTCTGAAGTCCATGCCACGCGCGACATGGGCGTTGGCGAGCTCAACAACTGCTACGAGGACGCCGAGCTCGCCGATACCATCGTGTCGGTCGGCAACAATCCGCTCGAAACCCAGACTAACTATTTCCTCAACCATTGGATTCCGAACCTGCGTGGAACGTCGATGGACAAGAAGAAAGCGCAGTTGCCGGGCGAGCCCCATGCCAACGGGCGCATCATCTTCGTCGACCCGCGTCGCACGGTTTCGATCAACGCGGCCGAGGCCGAGGCCGGCAAAGACAACGTCATGCACCTCGCCATCAACTCCGGCACGGACATGGTGCTGTTCAACGCCTGGCTGACCGAGATCGCCACCAAGGGCTGGGTCGACAAGGCCTTCATCGACGCATCCACCAAGGATTTCGATAAGACCGTCGCCGCCAACAAGACCTCTCTCGAAGATGCGGCGAAGATCACCGGTCTGACCGTCGACCAGATAAAGCAGTCGGCGGCGTGGATTGCCGAGCCCAAGGAAGGCAAGCGCCGGCGCACGATGATCGCCTACGAAAAGGGCCTGATCTGGGGCAACGACAACTACCGCACCAATGCGGCGCTGGTGAACGTGGCGCTGGCAACCGGCAACGTCGGCCGCGAGGGCGGTGGCTGCGTGCGCATGGGTGGCCACCAGGAGGGCTATGTACGTCCCTCCGACGCCCATGTCGGCAAGCCGGCCGCTTACGTCGACAAGCTGCTCATCGAAGGCAAGGGCGGTGTTCACCACATCTGGGCCTGCGATCACTACAAGACCACCCTGAACGCCCACCAGTTCAACATGGTCTACAAGAAGCGTACCGACATCGTGAAGGACGCTATGAACGCGGTGCCTTATGGCGATCGCGACGCAATGGTGAAGGCGATCACCGACGCGATCAAGGCTGGTGGGCTTTTCTCCGTCGACGTTGACATCATCCCGTCGATGATCGGTGCGGCCAGCCACGTTTGGTTGCCGGCGGCCGAGTCCGGCGAGATGAACCTCACCTCGATGAACGGTGAGCGCAGGATGCGGCTGGTCGAGCGCTACATGGACCCACCCGGCACCGCCAAACCGGATTGCCTCATCGCTGCAGGCATCGCCCAGAACATGGAGAGAGTTATCCGTGCGTCGGGGAATGCCAAATATGCCGACCAGTTCAAGGGGTTCGACTGGAAGACCGAGGAAGACGCGTTCATGGACGGCTATCACTTGAACGCCAAGGGAGGCGAAAACGTCACCTATGAGCGGCTTCGCGCCATGGGTAACAACGGCTTCCAGGAACCCTCGACCGGCTTCGCGGATGGCAAGATCGTCGGCACCAAGCGGCTCTATACTGATGGCAAGTTCGGAACGAAGGACGGCAAGGCGACCTTCATGGAGGCCGCTTGGCGCGGCCTGCAGGCCCCGGGCAAGGAGGAGCAGAAGAAAAACAACAAGTTCCTCATCAACAACGGACGCGCCAACCTCGTTTGGCAGAACGCGTTCCTCGACCAGGACAGCGAATTTGTCATGGACCGCTGGCCCTACCCGTTCATTCAGATCAGTCCGGACGATATGAAGGAGCTTGGCCTGAACAACGGCGACCTCGTCGAGGTCTACAATGAAAGCGGCTCGACCCAGGCCATGGCGTATCCGACGCCAACCGCCAAGAAGGGCGAGACCTTCATGCTGTTTGGGTTCCCTACCGGCGTGGTGGGGAACGCCATCAATGCGGGCACCAACGAGCTGATCCTGCCGAACTACAAACAGACGTGGGCCAACATCCGGAAGATCTCAGATGCTCCGGAAGGTGTGAAGCATCTCTCCTTCAAATCCACGGAATATCAGGCGGGCTAAGCCCAACGGATTTCTGCCGCGAGCCGATCTGCTCGCGGCAGCTGTCATGTCTTCAATCGTACGGAAAACGGAGAGTTCCCGCGTGAAATATCTTTTCGTCGGCGCCACCTTTGTTTTGGCGCTCCTGCCACCGGTCGCCCAAGCCAAGGATATCGAAGCCGGCAAGGTGGTCTTCAAAAAATGCGCCGCCTGTCACAACGCCGATACCGACGCCAATAAAGTCGGGCCAACCTTGAAGGGCGTCGTCGGGCGGACGGCCGGGACTGCGCCAGGCTATTCGTATTCAAAAGCCATGAAGGATGCCGGTGCTGCGGGCCTAGTCTGGGATGAGCCGAACCTGACGGAATATCTGACCGACCCCAAGGCGAAAGTGCCAACGAACAAAATGGGGTTCCCTGGCCTCAAGAATCCCGACGACATCAAGAACGTCATCGCCTATCTCAAAAGTGTATCAGGCTAGAAACCCTTAGGCCGTTGCGTTTCCAGATCAAACGCAAGGGAGGAGCGATCGTGTTTCACGCCGCGCAACCCGTTTTGCAAGCCGACTGCTCGGCAGGGCAGGGCGGTGAAGCTATTCCGTTCGAGGCTGCGGTGGCGAAGGCCGTTGCGCTTGCCCGACCGGTTCGCTACCGGGAACATCTCTCGCTCATCGCAGCATTGGGACGGGTTTGCGCTGTCGCTGTTCATTCGCCGGTCGCTCTGCCACCCTTCGACAATTCAGCCATGGACGGGTTTGCCGTGCGAACGTCGGATTTCGATGGCAACGGTCCCTGGACGTTCCGGGTGGCCGGTCGGGTTGTCGCCGGCGACGTGCGCGCGCATGACCAGCTGGACCCGCGAACGGCGCTGCGGATCTTTACGGGGGCTCCCGTTCCTCCGGGCTTTGACGCGGTGGTCATGCAAGAGCAATGCGAACGCTCGGGTGACATGGTGACCGTCTTTGAGCGGCCGCGTCGCGGCCGCCACATCCGCCTCGCCGGCGAGGACGTCAGCGCGGATTCCGAGCTCGCAAGGCGGGGCAGGGCCCTGTACGCAAGGGACCTTACCCTGCTGGCCGCCGTGGGGATCGCCGGTGTTGAAGTCCTCCGAAAGGTACGGGTCGGTCTGCTGTCGACCGGCTCCGAGTTGAAGGAGCCCGGCGAACCTCTCGCCCATGGCCAGATTTATAATTCCAATAGGATCATGCTGCGGTCGTTGCTGGCAGCCTGCCCTTGGGCCGAGATCGTCGATTTTGGCATCGTGCCGGACAGCCCGGATCTTCTCGCCGACGTTGTCGCGCGGGCGGTCGCCTCCTGTGACGCGCTGGTGACCACCGGAGGGGTCTCTGCCGGCGAAGAGGACCATATGGTCACCGCCGTCCTGCATCACGGCGCCAGCCTCGAGGTCCTCAAAGTGGCGATGCGACCGGGAAAGCCGGTGAAAGTCGGTAAGATCAAGAACATGCTTTTTGCCGGGTTACCCGGCAATCCCAATGCGGCGATGGTCACATTCCGACAGATCGTCTTGCCTGCCTTGCGCAAACTTGCAGGTCTCGCCGATATCCAGCCGCAATGGTTTTCTGCGGTGGCTGGCTTCACCTGTAAGAAACGACAGGGCCGGACCGAGTTTGCGCCTGTCCGCATATCCGGGCGCACCGAAACCGGGGAACCGGTGCTCGAGTTGCTCGAACGTGGATCCTCTGCCAACTTGATGGCGCTTGCGCTGGCGAATGGCCTTGCCCTCTTGCCGGCTGAAGCTGCCGAGATCACTGACAGCATGCCCCTGCGCTACGAGCCGTTTGGGAGTTAGCCTAAACCCATCCGCCCGGCTCCTCACCAGCGCTCGAGCTGTTCACGCCGCAAACCTGATCAACCGACTTGCCTATTGTCATCCTGCTGTCATATCTTGGAGCTACGTACCCTTAATTCCGGATTTATAGATACATGGATAAAAAGTTAGCTCTCCTCGCATTGGCGGCCCTCGGCCAGGACACCCGGCTTGAGGTCTTCCGCCTGCTCGTTCAAGCAGGCGCCGAGGGTGTGCCCGCCGGCGAGATCGCTTCACGCCTTGATACCGTGCAGAACACGATGTCGGCGCACCTGAAGGTTCTTGACCATGCTGGCCTGGTCCGCGCCGAGCGCGACGGCCGTACCATCCGCTACGTCGCCGACATGACCGGGTTCCGCGACCTGCTCGCCTATCAACATGGAAGATTGCTGCAACGGGGCTCCGGAACTCTGTCAGCCCGTGATTCAGGCGGTGACCTGTAAATGCTAGAAGGGAGGCTTACGCCATGAGCGAGCCATACAACGTTCTTTTCCTCTGCACCGGCAACTCGGCCCGGTCGATCTTCGCGGAAGCGATCCTGAACCGTGTCGGTGCCGGCAAGTTCAAGGCCTATTCGGCCGGGTCGCACCCAAAGGGGGAGGTCAACCCAAAAACACTCCAGCTTCTGAAGAACTTGAATTACGACACATCCTTTGCTCGCTCGAAAGACTGGGAAGAATTCGCGGTTCCCGGCGCGCCGCAAATGGATTTCGTTTTCACCGTTTGCGACAACGCCGCCAATGAATCATGCCCGGTCTGGCCGGGACAACCGATGACAGCGCATTGGGGCGTGCCTGATCCGGCTGACGTGGACGGCACCGATGCCGAAAGGCACTTGGCCTTCGCCGAAGCCTATCGCATGCTCAACAACCGCATTTCGATCTTCATCAGCCTGCCGATGAACATGGTCGACAAGCTGGCCCTGCAAAAGCGGCTGGACGAGATCGGCCGCAACCTGCCGAAGGCCGGCTGAGCCAAGGAAAGCCATCATGACCGATCACGTTTTGAAGGCCGGCGAGGCGGCGCGGCCTAGCATAGGGTTCGTCGAGAAATATCTCACGGTATGGGTGGCGTTGTGCATCGTCGTTGGTGTCGCGCTCGGCCATTTGCTGCCGGGCGTATTCGGCGCCATCGCGTCCGCCGAGATCGCCAAGGTCAACATTCCCGTCGCGGTGCTGATCTGGCTGATGATCGTGCCAATGCTGTTGCGCGTCGATTTCGCGTCTCTTGCCAGCGTTAGCACCTATTGGCGCGGCATTGGCGTGACACTATTCATCAACTGGGCGGTAAAGCCGTTTTCCATGGCGCTGCTGGGCTGGCTGTTCATCGGCTGGCTGTTCCGGCCTTGGCTGCCAGCCGTGCAGATCGATTCCTACATTGCCGGGCTGATCATCCTTGCCGCCGCACCCTGCACCGCGATGGTGTTCGTCTGGTCGAACCTGACGCGCGGCGAACCGAACTTCACCCTATCGCAAGTGGCGCTCAACGACGCCATCATGATCGTTGCCTTCGCGCCGATCGTCGGTCTGCTGCTCGGCCTGTCGGCTATTACCGTGCCATGGGGCACGCTGGTGCTGTCGGTGGCGCTCTACATTGTGCTGCCCGTGATCGTCGCACAGCTCGTTCGAGGCCGCCTGCTGGCCACCAGAGGACAGCGCGGGCTTGATGCGCTGCTGGCCGCGCTGCAGCCCTTGTCACTGGTTGCCCTGCTGGCGACGCTGGTGCTGCTGTTCGGCTTCCAGGGCGAGCAGATCATCGCCCAGCCGCTGGTGATCGCGTTGCTGGCGGTGCCGATCCTGATCCAGGTCTATTTCAACTCCGGCCTCGCCTACCTGCTCAACCGCGTGTCCGGCGAGCGGCACTGTGTGGCCGGTCCGTCGGCGCTCATTGGCGCCTCGAACTTCTTTGAGCTGGCGGTGGCCGCCGCGATCGCGCTGTTCGGGCTGAATTCGGGCGCCGCGCTCGCCACTGTCGTCGGCGTCCTCATCGAGGTCCCGGTCATGCTGTCGGTGGTGTGGATCGTCAATCGTAGCAAGGGCTGGTACGAGCAGGGGGCTGCGGTGCGCAACACAATGTCCAGTGAAAAGGCAGCGAAATGACCGTCACCATCTATCACAATCCCGATTGCGGGACCTCGCGCAACACGCTCGCCATGATCCGGCAGTCGGGAGAGACTCCTGAAGTCATCGAGTATCTGAAAAGCCCGCCGTCTCGCGAACGGCTGGTCGAGCTTATTGCAGCCATGAAGATGAAGCCGCGTGATTTGCTGCGCGAGAAGGACACGCCCTATGCCGAACTCGGCCTCGGCGATCCCAAGTGGACCGACGACGAGATACTCGATTTCATGCTGGCGCATCCGATCCTGATCAACCGGCCGATCGTCGTCACCCCTCTCGGCGTAGTTCTCGGCCGACCCTCGGAAGCCGTTCTTGACATCCTGCCCAATCCGCATATCGGCCCATTCGTCAAAGAGGATGGCGAAGTCGTCGTCGATACGAAGGGCAAGCGCATTGCCTGAACAGAACCAGGTGGCCGAAGACGCGTTGCCCAACATTGACGGCGAGCAGTTGCGGCCGATCGACATGCAGGCTCTGCTGGACGCGCCGCGCTCGATTCACAAGCCCCGCATCCTGATGCTTTACGGCTCCCTGCGGGAGCGCTCCTATTCCCGCCTCGTCACCGAGGAAGCGGCCCGCATCCTGCGCCGACTTGGTGCCGAGGTGCGCATCTACAGCCCTGTGGGACTCCCGCTGCCTGATTCAACGACTGCGGATCATCCCAAGGTCCAGGAGCTGCGGGAGCTCTCCATCTGGTCGGAAGGTCAGGTCTGGTGCTCGCCAGAGCGCCATGGCTCGATGTCCGGCATCATGAAGGCCCAGATTGACTGGCTGCCGCTGTCCACGGGCGGCGTCAGGACGACACAGGGCCGCACGCTTGCCGTGATGCAGGTGTCGGGCGGCTCGCAGAGCTTCAACGCGGTCAACCAGCTGCGCATTCTCGGCCGCTGGATGCGCATGGTCACCGTCCCCAACCAGTCATCGGTGGCCAAGGCTTTCGCCGAGTTCGACGAAGCCGGCAGGATGAAGCCTTCGTCGTACTATAACCGGATCGTCGACGTGATGGAGGAACTGATGAAGTTCACGCTCCTTCTGCGCGACCGTTCCGCCTACCTGACGGACCGCTATTCGGAGCGTGTCGAAAGCGCGGAAGAAGTCGCCAAGCGGGTTAATCAGCGCTCGATCTGAGGATATTTCGACAATAGTCGAAATTATGGTGACTTCGGAACTGGGGTATGTAGCAAGTGCCCACACGTGATCCTCCACACTTGGGCATGGTTGCATTTGCTCTGTACGCGGACGTCCCGATCAACCACGGATTCCGAACGCGTATCTTTCTAGCCAGCGCCCTCGGAACGACTGAACGGCCTCTCTGCTACCACTCTTGCGGTCCCGCCTTTTCATTCATCGCATCAGCAAAGGTGACTTCCTGTCATCCAGCGACGCCTTTCGCCTCATCGACGTAATCGGTGATCCATGTTTTGAAGATATCCGGGCCATACTTCTGTGCGATGCTCAACATCGCAACTGCGCGTAAAATCTCAATCAACCGGGGGAGGCGGATGCAGTTGCCATATTGCGCTGATATCGATAACAATAGTTTTGCAATTGTCGTGGGTGGAAAAGTGGCCAAGGCGTCCATTTCAAAGACTGTAGAACTGGAAGCGCCAACGATGGCAGATGTCGCGCGCCTTGCCGGCGTTTCGACCATGACGGTTTCCCGGGCGCTCAAACAGAATGGCCAGGTCTCCGGGGCGACCCGAGAGAAAATCCTCAAGGCGGTGAACGAACTCGGCTACGTACTTGACCACACGGCCGGCACTCTGTCGTCAAGACGTACAGGCTTTATCGCGGCTCTGGTTCCATCCATTAACAATTCCAACTTTTCCGACACCGCACGCGGGATCACCGAAGAGCTCCAGCGCGCCGGTTTGCAGCTCATGCTTGGATACACGGACTACTCGGAACAGAAAGAAGAGGAATTGATCGAAACAATGCTCCGCCGTCGGCCCGAGGGCATCATTCTCACCGGGGGTGTCCATACCGAACGCGCCCGGCGCATGCTCAAGATGGCGGCTATTCCTGTCGTGGAGACATGGGATTTGCCAGCGGATCCGATTGACCAGGTTGTGGGCTTTTCGAATGAAGAGGCCATGGCGCTGCTGACCCGCACGCTTGCCGGACGCGGCTACCGACGGTTCGGCTTCATTGGCGGGACGTCAGCGCGCGACCAGCGCGGCGACCAGCGCCGAAGGGGCTTCATCCGCGCTCTCGATGAGTTGGGACTGCCACCCGGCCGATTGGTGTCCTTCGGCGTTCCGCCAATATCCATCGAGCAAGGCGGTCAGGCGATTGCGATGATGCTGGAACACTGGCCCGACACGGAAGTCGCCATTTGCGTTTCCGATCTTTCCGCGTTCGGCGCCCTCATGGAGTGCAAGCGCCGTGGCCTGGCCGTGCCCGGCGATCTCGCAATCGCCGGCTTTGGCGACTACGAGGTCGGAGCTTTTTGCTTTCCGCGGATCACCACCGTCAATGTCGATTGCTACGGCATCGGCCAGCAGGCCGCCGCGCGGGTGGTGCAAATCCTTGGCGGCAAGGAGACCTCTCGCCACCATGAAATCGTGCTTACGTCCTTCCGCGTTGTCGAGCGCGAAAGCACCTGAGTGCTCCGCCCAGGCAAAAGCCCGCTTGACAGTGTTATCGATAACATAAACACTGCCTGAAATCATTCGACTGCAATGTACGAGGAAGCCATTGCGCCCTCCACTTTTCGATCTCAGCGGCAAAAGAGCGTTGGTGACCGGTTCCAGCCGTGGCATTGGTTTCGCCATCGCAGAGGGACTGGCGCGGCATGGCGCCACCGTCGTGCTCAACGCACGCGAGACGACTGCACTCGAGTCTGCATGTGGCAGGCTCGCAGCCGATGGTTATTCGGTGGTTTCGGCGCCTTTCGACGTCACCGACCATGCTGCTTCGCGGCAGGGAGTAGACGAGATCGAGCGTGACATCGGGCCAGTCGACATCCTGGTCAACAATGCCGGCATGCAGCATCGCGCGCCGCTGGAGGAATTTCCCGCGGAGCGCTGGGAAGAACTGCTGCGCACCAATGTGTCGAGCGTGTTCAATGTCGGTCAAGCGGTTGCCCGCCACATGATCAAGCGTGGCCAAGGCAAGATCATCAATATCGGTTCGGTTCAGAGCGAGCTCGCTCGCCCCAACATAGCGCCCTATACGGCCACCAAAGGCGCGGTGCGCAATCTGACCCGCGGCATGGCGACCGACTGGGCCAGATACGGTCTGCAGGTCAACGCCATTGCGCCGGGATATTTCAAGACCGTTCTCAATCAGGCCTTGGTGGATGATGCGGTGTTTTCCACCTGGCTGCAGGGACGCACACCCGCGGGACGCTGGGGCGAAGTCGAAGAACTGGTCGGCGCCACCGTGTTCCTCGCCAGCGCTGCGTCATCCTTTGTCAATGGACACACGCTCTATGTCGATGGCGGCATTTCGATCTCGCTCTGAACCGGCGCTGGCCGTGGTGATGGGCGTCTCCGGTTCGGGAAAGACCCGCGTCGGCGCGGCCCTGGCGCAGCATCTTGGCGTCGGCTTCCTCGAAGGCGACAGCCTGCACCCGGCGTCCAACATCGATAAAATGTCGAGGGGCGTTCCGCTGACCGACGAAGATCGCTGGCCCTGGCTTGATCGCATCGGCGATGCGCTGCGCGATGCGGCAAGACAAGGCGAGGGTTTGATTGTTTCCTGTTCGGCGTTGAAGCGCAGTTATCGCGAGCGTCTGCGGGGCGACGCTGAAGGGCTCGCCTTCATCCATCTCACCGGCAGCCAGACGCTGCTTGCGGAGCGACTTGCCAGTCGCACCGGTCATTTCATGCCGGCGCGTCTTCTGGCCAGCCAGTTGGCGACGCTGGAGTCCACGCGTGGCGAGTTGCGCACGATCGATATCGACATTGGCGCTGCGCCCGAGGTGCTCGTCGCGCACGCGGCGCGTTTCCTGAAAGACATCTGGGCACCGGCTGTGGTCAGCGCGCGCGGGAAGTCCTAGATTTTGGAGATGAAAACTTGACCAAGGTGGAAATTCTACAGGTCGGCGGTTATCCCGCCGGTGACGAGGAGGCGCTCAACCAACGCTTCGTCACGCATCGCTATTTCGAGGCTGCCGACAAGGCGGCGTTTCTCAGAAGAAACGGCGCCAATGTCAGGGCCATAGCAACGCGCGGTGAACTTGGCGCCAGCCGCGAGATGATTGATGCGCTGCCCAAACTCGAGATCATCTCGATCTACGGCGTCGGCTACGACGCGGTCGATCTCGCGGCGGCGCGCGAGCGCGGCATCCGGGTCACCAACACCCCCGACGTGCTGACCAAGGATGTCGCCGATTTCGGCATCGCGATGATGTTGGCGCTTGCCCGCGGCATCGTCGGTGGCGAGGACTGGGTGAGATCAGGCGATTGGGCGCGCAAGGGCGGCTATCCGCTGCAGCGGCGGGTGCATGGCAAACGGGCGGGTATCCTCGGCCTTGGACGGATCGGCTACGAGGTCGCGCGGCGGCTGGCGGCTTTCGATATGGACATTGCCTACTCCAGCCCCGAGCCAAAGGCGCATGCCGGCGAGTGGACCTATGTGAAAGATCCAGTCGAATTGGCTGCGCGGTCGGATATCTTCTTCGTCACGCTGGCGGCATCGGCGAAAACCCGTCATATCGTCGGGCGCCAAGTGATCGAGAGGCTCGGCCCCGAAGGCATGCTGGTCAACATTTCACGCGCCGCCAACATCGATGAGGTCGCCTTGCTGGACGCGTTGGAGAGCCAAACGCTCGGCTCGGCCGCGCTGGATGTCTTTGACGGCGAGCCGAAGATCAATCCGCGCTTTCTTGCGCTCGATAATGTGCTGCTCCAGCCGCATCAGGCCTCGGGCACGGTTGAAACCCGCAGGGCGATGGGCAAACTGGTGTTCGACAATCTGGCCGCCCATTTCGATGGTCGCGCGCTCCCCACTCCAGTCTTGTAAGGCCAAAGCCATGCGTGCCGTCGTCATTCACCAGGAGATGGATCTACGGATCGACGACCGGGAGATTTCTCCCCGGTCCCGGCGAAGTGCAGGTCCGGCTTGCCGTCGGCGGCATATGCGGGTCTGATTTGCACTATTACCAGCATGGCGGCTTCGGAACCGTTCGGCTCAAGGAACCGATGATCCTTGGCCACGAAGTGTCCGGGCACATCGCGGCCTTGGGCGAGGGCGTTTCGGGGCTGGCGATTGGCGATCTGGTCGCCATCTCGCCGTCGCGCCCGTGCGGCCATTGCCGCTATTGCGCCTTGGGCATGCGCAACCAGTGCCTGAACATGCGGTTCTACGGGTCGGCCATGCCTTTCCCGCACATCCAGGGCGCCTTCCGCGAATTGCTGAACTGCGATGCCGTCCAGTGCGTGCCGGCATCGGGTCTCACCCCTGGCGAGGCGGCGCTGGCCGAACCTTTCTCCGTCATTCTTCATGCGGCGCGTCAGGCGGGCGACTTGATGGGTGCCCAGGTGCTGGTGACCGGTTGCGGCCCCATCGGCATTCTTGCCATCGCCGAGGCGCGACGCGCCGGAGCAATCGAGATCGTCGCCACCGATATCGCCGATGCCGCCCTGATGATGGCCGGAAAACTTGGCGCCGACCGCACCATCAACGTCGCATCGAACCCCGACGCTCTCGATGCCTACCTGCCGGACAAGGGGTATTTCGATGCCATGTTCGAATGTTCGGGCTCGGCGGCCGCGCTCGCGCAAGGCATGACGGTGGTACGGCCGCGCGGCGTCGTGGTTCAGGTTGGTCTTGGCGGCGACATGAGAGTTCCCGTGCAGTTGCTGACGGCGAAGGAATTGCGGCTGCATGGCACGTTCCGGTTCCACGAGGAATTCCCGCTTGCCGTCGAGTTCATGCGCTCGGGTCTTGTCGATCTGAAACCGATGATCAGCCACACGCTGGCGCTCGATCGGGCGGTCGAGGCGTTCGATCTGGCCGGCGACCGCTCGCAGGCCATGAAGGTCCAGATAGACTTCAACTGATCCCGGTAGGAAAATTCGTCGCAAGATCATCCCAGAAGGCTTCCGGAATTTCGGCGCCGAACCAGGACAGGGCCGACGACAATTCCTTGCCGTTGCGCAGGCCGGGGAGCACGGCTGCAACCGCCTTGTGTCGAAGCGGGAATTGCAGGGCGGCGGCGGGCAGGGCAACACCGTGAGACCGGCAGATCTCTTCCAGGGCAGCGACCCGCTCAAGCACCGTTCCGGTGGCCGGCGCATGATCATACGTGGTTGCGACGCTAGAGCCGGTCACCAGGATGCCGGAGTTGAATGGCGCGCCGGCAATTATCGAAATGTCGCGTTTGACGCACTCGTCGAAAAGCACATCGGTGTTGGACTGTTCGAGCAAGGTGTATCGGCTCGCCAGCAGGAAGACGTCCATATCGCCGTACTGCAGGGACTCGAGGCAAGGTTCGACCGTATTGACGCCAAGCCCGATCGCCTTGATGTCCCCACTCGAGCGCAGTTCGCTCAAGGCTTTCAGGCCGCTCTCCATCGCGATTTTGAAGTGCCTCGCATACTCGTCCGCAGAATGCATGTCGCGCGACAAATCATGGATCAGCAGGATGTCGATCCTGCCGAGCCCGAGGCGATGCAGGCTCGCTTCATACGAGCGCATGATACCGTCGTAGCTGTAGTCGAACACGAAGTCGAAGGGCATCGGGCTGTCGTAGAAGGCCGAAGGCGCACGCTGGCTGATGCCGCCGGCCAGCGGGTAGAGCAGCCTGCCGACCTTGGTGGACAAGGCAAAGCTGTCACGCGGCAGATTGCGCAGCGCATCGCCCATGCGGCGCTCGCTCAGGCCAAAACCGTAAAATGGCGAGGTGTCGAAGAAAGCCACGCCCGCTGCCGCGGCGTTCTGGATCACGGCATCGACGTCGCGATCCTCGACCTTGCTGAACAGATTGCCGAAGGGGCCGCCGCCGACGCCAAGTGGCGATACCGCGACGGTGGAGCGACCGATCGTGTTCGATCGTGAAAGCGTTCTGGCCATCGAGTGTGTTTCCTAGAGGTGGCGCGATCGCATGAACACGCGCAGGTCATTGAGGTTTCGTATGCCGCCGAACACCACCAGCGTGCCGACCAGCACGGCGCCAGTGACGATATCCTGCTGTTCCGGCGTCATGCCGATCAGGCCAAGGATGTTCTTGACGAAGGCCAGCACCAAAAGCGCGAGCAGAACGCCAAACAGGCTACCCGACCCGCCAAAAATGTTCACTCCGCCCAGCACCACGGCGGTGATGACAGGCAGCTCCAGCCCGATCGCCGTGTCCGAACGCGCACTCGCGAGATAGGCAGTGAAGATGATTGCCGCGACCGAACAGATGATCCCCGAAAGGATGAAGATGACGAGCATCTTTTGCCGCACGTTGATGCCAGAATATTCGACCGCGACCTTGTTGTTGCCGATGGCGTAGATGGCTCGGCCGCCATGGCTACGGTGCAGGTAGAGGGCAAACCCCACGAACAGCACCAGGAATACCAAAATGCTCCAGGGCACTGGTGTGCCCGCAACGGTGCCAAAGCCAAGCTCCTGGTACCAGTCCGGGAAGTCGCTCACGCCACGCTCCTTGAGCAGGATCTGCGCGATACCCCGGTAGAGCGCCAGCGTGCCGATGGTGACCACCAGCGAGGGCAGCCCGAAGCCGACGATGATCAAGCCGTTGAACAGGCCAGCCAAGGCCCCGACCGCGACGCCGACCAGCATCGCGGTCTCGATCGGCAAATGCTGTTCGAGACAGATGGCCATGATCGACGCACACAGGCCGACCATGGATCCGACCGAAATGTCGATTTCGCCGGTTATGATGATCAGCGTCATCGGCAGCGCGACGATTGCCGTGGGCGCCATTCCGGCCAGCGCGATCGAGATGTTGGAGGATGTAGCGAAATAGGGCGACACCTGTGTACCCACGACCAGCGTGGCGATCAGGATCACCAGCAGAAAGCTTTCCCAGCGCAGCAGACGTGTCCATGCCGTCATCGCGCATCTCCTCGTTTCTGCCTCGGCGTCTTGCCATCGCGAAGGGTGATGCGGCTGTAGAGGATCACGGTCACCAGGATCGCGGCACCGATCATGGCCTGAAGCCAGAACTGGTCCATGCCGAGAAGCTGGACCCCATTCTGCAACACGACAAAGATCGCGGCACCGATGGCGGCGCCATAAACCGAGCCGCTGCCGCCAAAGATGCTGACGCCGCCGACGACAGCGGCCGATATTGTTTGCAGTTGCAGGTCGGGCGCGATGACCGCGTCGATCGTACCGAAGCGGGCGCCCCAGAGCACGCCGGTCAGGCCACACAGGCCGCCCGACAGCAGGAACAGGTAGGCGCTGTGCCATCTGACGCTGATGCCGGCGAATTCCGCCCCCTCGCTGTTGCTTCCCACCGCGTAGATGTTGCGCCCGGTTCTGGCATAGCGCGCCAGAATGCCAAGTAGCAGAGTCAAGCCGATCGCAATCCAGATCAGCGGCGACAGGCCTGCAATGGTCTTCTGGGCGAAGGCACCGTAATCCGGAGGTAGAATGGTCGCCGAGATCTGGCGGCCTCCGGCATAGACGATGGCGCCGCCGCGATAGATGGCGAGCGTGCCGAGCGTCGCGACGATTGCAGGGATCCTCAACCCCGCAACCAGCAAGGCATTGCCGGCGCCGAGCAAAAGACCGACGCCGATGCCGATCAGGAAGACAAGCACCAGCGGACTGTCCGGATGTCCCGACAGCCATTCGGTTGCGACAAAGGCGCTGCTGGCGACGATGGCGCCCACCGAAAGGTCTATCTGGCGACCGATGATGAGAAGCGCCTGTCCAAGCGCCACAATGCATAAAAGCGTGCCCGAAAGCGCGATCTGTTCGAGATTCTGGAGGCCGAGAAAACGTGGCTCCCGCAAGGCGATGCCGATGCAGATGATGATGAGGACAAGCAGCAGCTTGAGCTCGCGCGATCTTGTCAGCGACACCAGCATACTCATCCCTGCCGCTCCGCCACGCGGGCATGGTTGGTCTGCGGGGCGTGGGCGGCGGCCAACAGCATGCGCTGCCGGTCGAATTCGGGACGTGCCAGCTCGGTGGCGATACGGCCGTTGCGGAAGACGAGAATCCGGTCGGCCATGCCGATCAGTTCGCCGGCATCGTCGCTGATCATAATGATTGAAAGCCCCTCTGTCGCGAGCTGCGATATGACACGATGGATTTCCGACTTGGCACCGACGTCAATGCCGCGCGTCGGTTCATCGAGGATCAACAGTTTCGGCGACGGTATCAGCCATTTGGCCAACAGCACCTTCTGCTGGTTGCCTCCCGACAAGGTGCCGGTCACCTGCTCGATGCCGGAGGAGACCACGCGCATGCGCTCGGCAT
The DNA here is from genome assembly GCF_056868045.1 of Mesorhizobium sp. HAY1-8B. NCBI lineage: Bacteria > Pseudomonadati > Pseudomonadota > Alphaproteobacteria > Hyphomicrobiales > Phyllobacteriaceae > Mesorhizobium > Mesorhizobium sp. HAY1-8B. The sequence continues at coordinate 4,862,688 of NZ_CP200321.1, read as the reverse complement.
ACTGGCTGGCGATCTGGCGTTCGCGGCCACGATCGATAAAGCCGAACCGCCCCGAAAGCTTGCGCAGGATCGGCATGGTCTCGTTGGCGCGAATGGGAAACTGCAGCACCAGTCCCTGCTTGTGCCGGTCTTCTGGAACCAGCGAAATGCCATGCGCCACCGCTTCCCGGGCCGACCGCGGGGCGATCGTCTCGCCAGCCATGGTGATAGTCCCTGCATCCGGCTCGATCATGCCGAAAAGCATGTTGGCGACTTCCGAACGGCCGGCGCCGACAAGACCGAAAAAGCCGAGGATCTCGCCTGACCGGACCTCGAAACTCACGTCCTCGACAAGGTTGGCGCCGATGAGACCGTGCACGCCCAGGACGGGATCGCCGATCGTTGCTTCCTGCTTGGGATAGAAGGATTCCAGTTTCGTGCCGATCATCGCACTGACGATGGTTTCGGCGGTGAAATCCCTGGTCGGCGCCGTGACGACATGCCGGCCGGATCGCAACACGGTGGTGTCGTCGGAGAAGTCGAGGATCTCGTCGATGAAATGGGTGACGAACAAAACCGCGACGCCGTCGGCCTTCAGCCGCCCCACAACGTCGAAGAGACGCGTGACCTCGCGGCTCGACAAGGCTGATGTCGGTTCGTCCAGAACGAGCACGCGCGCGTCGATGGCAAGCGCCCGGGCGATTTCGATCGCCTGCCGCTCCGCAACGCCGAGCAGCTTCACCGGCGACAGCACATCGATATCGACGCTCAACCGGGCCAGCAATTCACGCGACCGTTCGACCATCTGTTGCCAATCGATACCGCCGAGCCGGCGAGGCTGGCGTCCGATGAACACATTCTCGGCGACCGTCAGGTCGGGAAACAGGGCAGGGTGCTGGTGAACCACCGCCAGGCCGCGCTTCTGGCTGTCGAGCGGGCCGGCCAGATGAACGTCCTGGCCATTGACGACGATGCGGCCACTGTCGGGCCGATGGATGCCGCCGATAATCTTGACCAGCGTGCTCTTGCCGGCGCCGTTCTCGCCGGCCAGCGCATGCACACGGCCCGCTTCGAGAGACAGTCCGACGCCGCTGAGAACATTGACCGTGCCGAAGCGCTTGTTGACGTCATGCAGCTCGAGAGCGGCAACGGTGGGGGCGGAAACCATGGGCACAAGCTCTGTTGGTCGGCGCACACTTGCATGAGCGCCACGTCTGGAGCGGGTCTCGCTCGTCTTTGATCGATACCATGTTCCAGACCGTCGGCGCGGCAAAGCTGCCGCGTCGACAAGTCTAATGCTGAAATCGCCTAGAAGGGAAAATCCTTGTAGTTCTTGGCGGTGAATTCGACAGGCGTCCCGGTGATGATCTGGCCATTGTCACCGATGGTGTAGGTGCCCGGCCACTTGCCCTTGCTCACCGTTACCGATTCGCCGGGCTTGCCTTCGATCGTGCCTTCGGCGAGTGCCTTGGCGACATAGTAGGAGACATAGCCGAGCTTGCTCGGATCCCAGAGGTAGAAGCCGCCGATGGTGCCATCGAGCATGTAGTCGGCGGTGATGCTGGGCACGCAATTGCCCGAAAGCTTGATCAGGCCCTTGCCCTTGTTGACGGATTCCAGCGCGCGCGCCACCGCGGGCAGGCCAGGGCAGGTCGGTGCGAATATGCCCTTGAGGTCGGGATACTTGGTCGTCAACGCAACGGTCGCGTCGAATGCCTTCTGCTCATTGTCGTAGCCGTAGACGGTGTCGACCAGTTCAAGGCCCGGGTGCTTTGAAACCTCATCCTTGAACGCCTCGATCCACAGGTTCTGGTTCGCCGCGGTCGGCTGTGCCGAAACCACCGCGACTTGGCCCTTCGGGTCCGGTCCGAGTTCACGGATCAGGAGTTCCGCGCCGAAGCGCCCGATCGAGTCGCTCGTTGCCTGATTGACGAACACGGTGCGGCCGCCGCTGGCATCGGCGTCGAAGGTGATCACCTTGGCGCCCAATTTTGCCGCGCGCTTCATGGCAGGCACGACTGCGTCGGGGTCGTTAGGCGCGATGGCGATGGCCGGGATATGGCGATCGGCCAGGCTGTTGATGATATCGACCTGCGCCTTGGCGCTGGCTTCGGTGGGACCATAGTTCTTGACGCTGCCGCCAGTCTCCTCGGCCGCGATCTTCGCGCCAGCCAGCGTCGCGTTGTAGTATGGATTGGTGGTCGATTTGATCACCATGGCCAGTTCGAAGTCGGCGGCTTGTGCCGCTCCGCTCATCATCAAGCCACCGGCCGCCATCGCGGCCAGCGTACCCGCGGTAAAAGTCCGCATAAGCCTTCTGCACATCTCAATTCCTCCCTTATTGGTGCAATTCGGCACCGACGCCGCTTTCACGTGAAGGTCCACCTTGTTGCTCTCTGCGATGTGCCTCCATGCCGGTCAGAAGACGGGCATCAACCTCCCTGGTTTTATGCGGCACGATCGATGTTGTTAGTGGTTACATGTTATCGATATCAAGTCAAGCAACCGCTCTGCGCCAAGGCCTGTTTCTGCCGAAATATCGACGATTCTGGAATAGATTCATCTGGCGGCGATCCGCAAAATTATGTTACCGATATCTGCAAACATATTTGGCTTTTACGAGGAGACACATCGCCATGAAAAATCGTCAATTTGGCCGCTTGGGTCGCAACGTCAGCGAGATCGGTTTCGGGTCCTGGGGCATCGGCGGCGGCCAATGGGTCGAGGTCGAGGAAGACCAGGCGCTGGCCGCGCTCGATGCAGCGCTTGATCTAGGCGTGACATTCATCGACACCGCTGACGTCTATGGCGATGGCCGTTCCGAAAAGCTCATCGCCAAGGTGCTCAAAAGGCGAGGCGGGCCGCGTCCCTTCATCGCGACCAAACTCGGCAAACGGCTGCCGATCCAACTGGTGTCGGGATACACGCTTGAGAACATGAAAAGCTGGGTGCAGCGCAGCCTGGATTTTCTCGAGACCGATGCGCTCGACCTGGTGCAACTGCATTGTCCGCCGACCGATCTCTACTACCATCAGGAGGTTTTCGCCGCGCTCGATGAGATCGTCGCCAGCGGCAGGCTGAAAGCCTATGGCGTCAGCGTCGAGCGCATCGAGGAAGCGCTCAAGGCGATCGAGTTTGCCAACGTGGTCAGCGTGCAGATCATCTTCAACATCCTGCGCCAGCGGCCGATCGACCTGTTTTTCGAGCAGGCCAGGAAGAAGAATGTTGCCATCGTCGCACGCGTCCCGCTGGCGAGCGGGCTGCTGTCGGGCAAGTTCAAGCCGGACAGCCAGTTCGACAAGGCGGACCACCGCAACTTCAATCGCAATGGCGAAGCCTTCGATGTCGGGGAGACCTTTTCCGGAATGCCCTACGACAAGGGGTTGGAGGTGATCGAACGTATCCGACCGCTCGTCGGCAGTGTCAGCATGGCGCAGTTCGCGCTGCGCTGGATCCTGATGTTCGATGCCGTCACGGTCGTCATTCCAGGGGCAAGGACTGCCGAACAGGCCAGGTCCAATTCGCAGGCAGCCGCACTTCCGGCGCTGTCCCCGGAGGTGATGGCGCAGTTGAAGGCAATCTATGAGACCGATGTGAAACCGTTCGTTCATCAGCGCTGGTGAGCAGGGCATAGCGGGGCCGCACGGTGCGGCCCCACCTGAAACATCCTAAAGCCCTTCTTCGAGAGCGATCAGATTGATCTGCGTCATGCGTGCGTTCGGCCGCTGTGTCGCGGCAAAGACCACGGCATCCGCCACATCCTCGGCCTCAAGAAAACCGGACTGGTCGATGAAGTCCTGTGTGCGCCCCTTGCCGAGGGCGAACTCGGTCTTCACTCCGGCCGGACAGATCACCGCCACCTTGATGCCGAAGGGCTGAAGTTCGATGCGCAACGCATTGGTGAAGCCCACCTGTGCATGCTTTGTCGCGCAATAGACAGCCTCGCGCGTGAAGCCGCGGATGCCGGCCTGTGACGAGACCTGAAGGATCAGCCCCTTCTTCTGCGATTTCATCACCGGCACCGCATGGCGGGTGAACAGGAAGGTGCTGCGCATGTTGGTGTTCATGATCTCGTCATAGGCCTCGACGTCATAGTCGAGAAAATCGGCATAGCTGCCGATACCGGCATTGTTGAGCAACACGTCTATCCGGCCGAATTTGTCGACCGCCCCTTCCACGGCTTGCCTGGCTGTCGCCTCCTGCGCGACGTCGCCGGCCACAACAAGGCAGCGGCCACCCTGTTGTTCGATCTCGGCCTTGAGGCTTTCGAGCTTGTCCGCCGAGCGGGCTACGGCAACGACCGCAGCGCCTTCGCGGGCCAGTCCGAGCGCGCTGGCGCGACCGATGCCCTTGCTCGCTCCCGTCACGATCGCGACTTGATCCTTCAGTCGATCCATCCTGCTTCCTCCTGTCATTTCGCGATCGAGCCGCCTTCGACACCCAGCGCCTGTCCGATGATCATGTTGGACGCTTCGGATGCCAGGAACACAGCGGCGGCGCCGATCTCCTCGGGATCGGTGATGCGGCCGGCGACGCCACGCGCCAGCAACTCCCTGGCGATCTCGGGCTTCTGCATGGCCGGCGTCGTCATGTCCGACCATGTGGCGCCCGGACAGATGGCATTGACCTGCACATTGTGCGGTCCCCACTCGACCGCGAGGATGCGGGTCAGCTGGATAAGGCCGCCCTTGGTCGTGCCGTAAGCGGCATGGCCGGCATAGCCGACGATGCCTGCGTCGGAAGCGATGTTGATGATCTTGCCGCGCCGGCGCTCGATCATGCCGCCGGCGACGGCCTGGGCGCAGAAGAATGGCGCCCTGAGATTGACGTCCATCAGCCGGTCCCAGGTCTCCGGCGCCACATCGAGCGAAGGCTCGACCTGGTTGATGCCGGCATTGTTGACGAGAATGTCGATCGGGCCGAGTGCACTCTCGGCCTTCTTCACCATGGCCCCGACTAGGGCGACATCGGACAGGTCGGCTGGAACTTCGACCACCCGTCGGCCCATTGCCTTGATTTCGGCGGCGACACTGGCAAGCCCTGCTGCTTTGCTTCCGTTGACTGCGATATCGGCTCCGGCATGCGCCAGTGCCAAAGCAATCGAGCGACCCAGGCCGCGGCCGGCGCCGGTCACCAGCGCCACCTTACCGTTCAGTCCAAATTCGAGAAACTTCGTCAAACCCTTCCTCCAATTGTCGACGCCGCCAGCGCCATTTTCAAAAGCCTATTGGAGCGCCGCGCGGGCGCAGTCTTCGTCCTGTTCGCCTGTGCCGCCGCTGACACCGATGGCGCCGATGATCGTCTCGTCCCGCCTGACCGGCAGTCCGCCGGGCGAGAGCACGAAGCGTTGATCGATGCTGTTGATGCCGAACCCGCCGGCGCCGGGCTGGGCGATCGGCCACAACTCGCCGCTGGGCCGCTGCCAGGAGATGGCGGTGTAGGCCTTGCCGGCCGCGATCGTCAGCGATGCCAGTTGCGTTCCGTCCATCCGTTCGAACGCCACCGGATTGCCGCCCGAATCCACCACCGCCGCCGCCACTTGGATACCGATTTCGGCAGCGCGTTGGTGGGCCTTCGCGATCATGGCGCGGGCATCGTCGATTCTCATGTCAAAACCTTTCAGTTGGCCGGCCGGAAGCTGCGCTCGGGCAGCCCGGCGATGTCGGTGTCGAGGGCAAAGAGCGCGCCGGCCAGCCGTTCGCCCCTGTGCAGCCGCATCATCGCGGTGGTGATGTAGAGCGTCTTGAAGTCGGCGCCGCCGAAGGTGCATGTCGTCACGTCGGTGCAAGGCATCTCGACGATGCGGTCGATCTTTCCATCCGGAGACACGCGCACGACACAGCTGCCGCCAAAACGACAATTCCACAGATAGCCCTCGCTATCGACGATCGAGCCGTCCGGCCTGCCGCGCTCGAAGCCGGCGAAGAAGACGCGGCCATTGCCGATCGCTCCGGTTGATCCGTCGAAATCAAAGGCGCGGATTTCGTTGGCGGTGGTGTCGCCGAAATAGAAGGTGTTGCCATCCGGGCTCCAGCAGACGGTATTGGAAATCCCGATCTCGGTTCTCATGGCGGTGCTGGCGCCGGACGCCTCGATGCGAAAGAGCGTGCCCAGTCCCGGTGTCGTCCAATTGGCCTCGACCTCGAAATCGAGGTCGCCATTTTCCAGGATGTTGTTCTCCATCGAGCCCACCCAGAAGCGGCCTTGGGGATCGGCGCGCCCGTCGTTGAACCTGACTCTGGGATAGCCAGGTAGGGTCATAGGAAGAGGCTCGATGGAATGGTCTTTTGGCCGCCATAGAACCAGCCGGCTGCCAAGCGTCACCAGCATCACGCCATTGCGCGTGGTCGGGGCAAGGGCGACCACCGTCTCGGGAAACTCCCAGGACCGGACGCTAGCGCTCGACTCATCGTAGCGGTGGACCAGGAATCGGCCGATATCGCACCAGTAGAGCGCGTTCTCGGCCGCACACCACGTCGCGGCCTCGCCGCAGCGGTTCGCGGTTGGTTCGACCAGCCTCACATTCCCCATATCAAACTCCCCCGCACGTAGCTGTTGACGAGATGAAAACTTTCTGCAACTTTTGTCGATATTGCAAGAACTAGTCAATAGCTTGCATTCTTGCAATGCCGAGGGATCAGATGCTGGGAGGAGGCGTCATCCCGCCGGGTGAGGAAATTCGCAAATATCCCCCGAGAAATGATGAAATCGCGTCCATTTCGGGCGATGGTTAGAACGTGTGGAGGAAATCGATGCAATCGACGATCCGTCTCAATCTCACGGCCATGATGATGGCTAGCGTTGCAATTTTTGCAACTACTGCAACGGCGCTGTCTCAGGAGAAGCCACTTATCGCCTTTGCGCAGGAAGGGCTCTACAACAGCTGGCGCACCGCCAACAACGACAGCATTCTCGCCGAGGCCGAGAAGGCAGGCTACAAGATCCAGTGGGTGCAGGCCGAAGGCGACCAATCCAAGCAGGTCGCACAGGTTCAGGACTTGCTTAAGCTGAAACCCAAGGTGCTGATCGTGGAGCCCGCCGAACAGCAGGCGGCCACTCCAATCGCCGCTCTTGCCGATGCTGCCGGCGTGCCGCTAATCGTGGCGGACCGTGGGCTTGGCGTGCCGCCTGGCAAAGGCCAGTACAAGATCCTGATCGAAGTCGACTGGAAGGCGGTCGGCGTTGAACTCGGCAAGTCCGCGGTCGAGGCTTTGAAGCTGCGCAAGGGATCACCCGCCGGCAACATCGTGGAGCTGGTCGGCACCGTCGGCTCGACGCCGCAGATCGGCATGGACGAAGGCTTCAAGTCGGTCATCTCCGCCCACCCGGACATCAAGATCATCGCGACGCAGGACGGGCATAACGAACGTGGCCCGGGCCTGACGATCATGGAGAACTTCCTGACCGCGCATCCCGCCGGCCAGATCGACCTCGTCTGGGCTCAGAACGATGAGATGGCGATTGGTGCGCTGAAGGCCATTCAGGCGGCCGGCCGCGACGAACTGCTGGGCGGCATTCTGAGCAAGGACGGCCAGCTTGAGGCGGTGAAGGAAGTCGCCGCGGGCAATTTCGCCGCCGACTGCACCAACACTCCCTATTTCGGGCCGATCATCATGCCGTATGTGGCTGATCTGCTCGCCGGCAAGGAGATCCCGGCGCATCCGCCGAAGCCGTTCATCTGCATCAACAGCCTGACCGACGCCGCCAAGAAGGAGGCCCAGGACCTGCTGGCCCAGATGCAAGATCAGAAGATGGCATTCGCGCCGAAGTGACCAGCCAGGCGAGCCTCTCGCCGAGAGGATCTGGCGCTTCGGCGCCGGATCCCTCCAACAAAGAGAACCTGACAGTGGAGCCTCTGCTCGAAGCCCGAAATCTGACCAAGGCCTATCCCGGCACGGTCGCCTTGCGAGACGTATCGTTCGATCTGCTCAGCGGCGAGGTTCACTGCCTGATCGGCGAAAATGGCGCCGGCAAATCAACGCTCATAAAAATCCTCGCCGGCGCGGTGATCCAGGATACCGGGGATATCCTCATCGAGGGCAATTCGGTCCGCCGCACGCAGGTGCGCGAACGGCGGGACCTCGGCATCAGCGTGATCTACCAGGATCTCAACCTCGTGCCGCAGTTGACCGTCGCCGAGAACATCTATCTCGGCCATGAGCCGCGCACGACCTTTGGAGGCGTCGACGTCAAGAAGATGCGTGCCATGTCGCGCGAACTCATCGAGATGCTTGGCGTCGAGTTTCCGGTCGACGCCCAAGTCGGCGACCTGCCCATCCCACTGCAGCAGCTGACCGCCACCGCGCGTGCGCTGTCGCTGAATGGCAAGGTGCTGATCATGGACGAGCCGTCGACGGTTCTCTCAGGCAAGGATCTCGACGTGCTGTTCGATGTGGTGCGGCGGTTGCGCCAGCGCGGCATCGGCATCATCTATATCTCTCATCATCTGGAAGAGGTTTTTGCGCTTGGCGACCGGGTCACGGTGCTGCGCGACGGTCAGTTCGTTGCCACCAAGCCGGTGAGCGAGACCAGCAAGGACGATCTGATTCGCATGATGGTCGGCCGTTCGCTCGGCGACCTGAACAAGCCGATGGGCGGTCGTAGCGTGGGTGAGGAGGTGCTCAGGGTCGAGCGCCTGACCCGAGGACGCGTGCTGCGAAACATCTCGTTCTCACTGCGCAAGGGCGAAGTGCTGGGCATTGCCGGCCTTGTCGGGGCAGGGCGGACGGAACTGGCGCGTGCCATCGTCGGGCTCGACCATTTCGATAGCGGCGACATCTACTTCGAGGGCAAGGCGCGCCGCATCAAGGGGCCGAGCCAGGCAGTGGCGATGGGTATCAGTCTCGTTCCCGAGGACCGCAAGGCCGAGGGTCTGGTCTCGGTGCTCAGCATTCGAGCGAATGCCTCGCTCAGCGTGCTGCCACGCATGACCCGCTTCGGCTTCATCCGCTTCCGTGCCTTGCGCGAACGCATCGACCGGCTCGCCAAGCGCATGGCGATCAAGGCGCCGCGCCTCGACATGCGGGTGTCCGGGCTCAGCGGCGGCAACCAGCAGAAGGTCGTCCTGGCCAAGTGCCTCGCCACCGATTGCAAGGTGCTGATCCTCGACGAGCCGACCCGTGGCGTCGATGTCGGGGCGAAGGTCGAGATCTACAAACTGGTCGACGATCTTGTCGCCTCCGGCATGGCGATCCTGCTGATCTCGTCCGAGCTGCCCGAGATCCTGTCGCTCAGCGACCGCATCCTGGTGATCTCGGAGGGACGCATCGCGGCGGAGCTCGACGGTCGCACGGCCACCCAGGAAGAGTTGATGGCGCATGCGGTTCCCAGTTCAAGCCGCAACGAACCGGAAAAGGCCGCGTGATGAGCACGAACTCGACCACCGAGCCCGGCCGCTTCAGCCGCCGGCTGACGCCGAGGACGGTCGCGCTGGAGTACAGCTCCTGGATACTGCTGGCAGTGCTGATCATCATCGGCACTTCGGTCAGCCCGCTGTTCCTTACGCCTGAGAATTTCGTCGACATCCTCTACCAGTCGTCGATCATCGGCGTGCTTGCGATCGGTCAGTTCCTCGTCATTCTCACCGGCGGCATCGATCTCGGCGTCGGCTCGGTCTTGGCGCTGTCTGCGGTGGTCGGCGCTCTTGGGGTTACCGTCGGCGGCGTTCCCTTGGGGATTGCCGGCAGCCTCGTCGTCTGCGGCACGTTGGGTGGGCTGACCGGAGCGGTGGTTGCACTCGGCCGCATGCCGCCCTTCATCGTCACCTTCGGCACGCTCGCCATCGCGCGTGGACTGGCTCTGACACTTACCAGCGGCGGGCCGGTCAACCTGGCCGATCCGGCATTCTTCGCCATAGGCAATGGTTATTGGCCGCAGGTCATCTGGGCCGCTGTCATTGTCGCAGGCTATGTGTTGCTGGCGCGACTGCCGGTTGGCCGCCACATCTATGCGACCGGCGGCAATGAGGACTCGGCGCGTGTATCGGGCATCAATACCACTCGCATCCTGGTGCTTGTCTACGGTTTGTCCGCGGTCTGTGCGGCTATTGGTGGCCTGATATTCACGGCCCGCTCCACAGTGGCGCTGCCCACTTACGGTCAGGGCTACGAATTGCAGGCAATCGCTGCCTGCGTCCTTGGCGGCACCGATCTGTTCGGCGGCACCGGCAAGCTGGCCGGCGTGGTCATCGGCGTGATCATCCTGACGATGCTCGGCAATATCCTGACGCTCACCGGGGTCAACCCATTTTGGAATTTCATCGCCATTGGCGCCGCGCTCTGGATATCGGTGACCTTCCGCTCGCGGCTCATGGTGTCGCGCTGATGCCGGGATTTGTTGCAACCAGGCTTGATGGAGCGGTCGCATGACCCAGACCGATACTGTTGAACCCTCCGCGCACGGGGAGAGCCCTTTTCGCCGCCTGCTCGGTGTGCGCAGCCTGATTGTGCTGCTTCTCGTGATCCTGCTGGTGGCAGCACAGATCGCCTCGGGCGGCACGTTCATGCAGCCGCGCAACCTGCTCAACATCCTGGCACAGAACAGCATTACCGGCACGCTCGCCATTGGGCAGACGATCGTCATCCTGAGCGGCGGCATCGATCTGTCGCTGGGGTCGATAACCGCGCTGAGTTCGATTGTCACGCTCTCGCTGCAGGATCATGGACCGCTCGTGGCGCGTCTTGGCGGGCTTGGCGTCGGCCTCGGCTGCGGCGCGATCAACGGGCTGTTGGTGGTGGTCGGCCGCGTGCCGCCTTTCATCGCCACTTTGGGCATGATGCAGGCAGCGCTCGGCATGACCTACATCGTCTCCAACGGCTATCCGATCTATGAGACCGATCACATGGCGCTGGTCTTCGGCCTCGACAAGATCGGGCCGGTGCCGCTCATCATCTTCCTTTGGCTGTTCGTTGCGCTGGTTGCCTGGGTACTGCTCGCGTTCACGCGCTTCGGCGCCAGCGTCTACGCCATAGGCGGCAATGAACGGACCGCGATCAGCTCCGGCATCGAGGTCGGCCAGGTCAAGTTCTTCATCTACGTCATTGCCGGTCTCTGCGCCTCGGTGGCCGGCATCATCTCGATCAACCGGCTGGGCTACAGCCAGCCGACCATCGGCGCCTCGTTTACCCTGGACTCGATCGCACCGGTGGTGCTTGGCGGCACCAGCCTGCTGGGTGGTGTCGGCGGGGTGATCTCGACGCTCGGCGGCGTGCTCGTATCTGGCGTGCTGAACAATCTGATGGTGCTGCTTGGCGTCAATATTTACGTCGAACAGATCGTGCAGGGTGCGATCATTCTCGCCTTCGTCTTCCTCTTCATCCGCTTCCAGCGACGATGAACTCTGAACTCCTCCGCATTCGCAAGGGCCACGAACAAATGCCGAATTTGCTTGTCAAACCGAACCGCTCCGGCCCCGACGGGCAGGTTCATGACGTGTCCCCGGCATCCGCCCAATGGCGCTATGTCGGGTTCGATGTCTACGACCTTGCCGCCAGCAAGACGCTCAAGCGATCGACGGGTGATCGCGAGGCGCTGCTTGTATTTGTCAGTGGCCTCGGGTCGGTGCAGGCGGGTTCATACAGTTTCCCGGCGGTGGGTGGGCGCCTCACGCCTTTCGACGATGCACCGTTCTCGGTCTACCTCCCTCCGAGAACCGAGTTCATCGTCACGGCGTCGAGCCAGCTGGAACTGGCCGTGTGCAGCGCACCCGCCGTCGGGAAATACACGCCGCGGCTGATCCGGGCCGATGAGGTCGAGAAGATCACCCGCGGAACCGGTACGAACACACGCTATGTCCGCAACATCTTGCCGGAGACGGCTGAAGCCGAAAGCCTGCTAGTGGTGGAATCGGTGACGCCCGGGGGGCATTGGTCGAGCTACCCGCCGCACAAGCACGACACCGACAATCTGCCCAATGAGAGCGCTCTGGAGGAAACCTACTATCATCGCCTCTCGCCGCCGCAGGGCTATGGATTCCAGCGTGTCTATACAGACGACCGTTCCCTCGATGAAACCATGGCTGTGTATGATCGGGATGTGGTGCTTGTTCCAAAAGGTTATCACCCGGTATCGTCACCGTATGGTTTCAATCTTTACTATCTCAACGTCATGGCTGGACCGAAACGGATTTGGCGCTTTCACAATGAACGGTCGCATGAGTTTCTGGTCGCATAATTTGCGCGCAAGTCGTTGTGCAAAAGGCGCCGTTTGCGCTGCCGCCGCTGCCTGGCGCATGATCCTGCGGAGCGGAAACTGCGATTCGACAGGAATGGACAGGCCGCGGGGTCGCAACGGAAGTCGATCACCATGAAACGCCTGGCTCCCCTGGCCGAGATTGCAGCGCAGGTCGGTGTTTCCACGGCGACTGTCTCGCGCGCGCTCAAACGTCCCGACCTGGTGCGTGAAGAGACGCGGGTGGCTATTGTCTCAGCGGCCAGGAAGGCCGGCTATGTCGGTGCTGACGAGATGCTGATGGGCAAATCCGGCAAGGGCGTCATCGGCCTTGTCGTGCCCGACATCGAGAATCCATTCTTTTCCGTCTTAACGAAATCAGTCTTGCAGGAGCTTCGCCGCAGTGGCGTCAGTCTTATCGTGGCCGATACCAACGAGGAGTCGGTCGACGAAGGCGAGATCATCACAACCATGCTGCCGCGCGTGGATGGAGTGATCGTTGCCTCGTCGCGTCTTGGCGACAGCGAGATCAGCGAACTTGTGACTGGCAAACCCGTTGTCCTGATCAACCGTGAGCTGCAAGGGGTCTCCTCGATCGTCATCGACTACAGCACCGGCAGCCGACAGGCGGTCGAACATCTTGCAGCGCTTGGACATCGCCATATCGCTTACGCTGAAGGCCCTTCTACATCATGGTCCAACACGCAAAGACGCAAGAGTTTTGAAGCCGCGATGGCCGATCTCAAGCTTGAGGCCCAGATATTCGGTCCCTATACGCCGAAATTCGATGGCGGCGTCCAGGCGGCCGACATCGCTGTCGCGCGCGGCGTGACGGCGATCGTCGCCTACAATGACCTGATGGCATTCGGCATCATGTCGCGGCTGGCCAGCCGCGGCATTCGTGTGCCGGATCAAATGAGTGTGGTGGGCTTCGACGATGTGCCCGAGGCCTCGATATGGTCGCCCGCGCTCTCGACCGTCACCGTCTCGATCGGGGCAAGCGGCAGGCTTGCGGCCCTGGCGCTGCTGCGGGCCATTGCCGGAAAGGATCGCGACGCCGGCAGCCGCCGCATCATGAGCCAGCTGGTCGTGCGCGGTTCGACGGCCGGCATTGGCGCGGCGGACAAGTAACACAGGACCGAGCCACGTCTGCCCGAAGCTCTATCGCTCAACAAGGTCTAGAAAATCTGCGGTTCGGGCACGGCAGGGCCGAAGCCGGTTTGAAGAAAATCGAAGTCGCAGCCATCATTGGCCTGGGAGATATGGCGGGCGAAGAGCCAGCCATAGCCGCGCCCGTAGGGAGCGGGTCTGGCAGGCAGGCTGGATAGCCGCGATGCAATCTCGGCGTCGCCAAGCACTGCGTTCAGCGTCCGGTTTGGTACATCGAGCAAGATGCGGTCGCCGGTCCGCAGCGCGGCAAGCGGACCGCCAATATGCGCTTCCGGCGCGACATGGAGGATACAGGCGCCATAGCTGGTGCCGCTCATCCGGGCGTCGGAAATGCGTACCATGTCGCGGATGCCTGCTTTGATCAGCTTGGCGGGTATAGGCAGCATCCCCCATTCCGGCATGCCTGGCCCACCTTGCGGTCCGGCGTTGCGCAACACCACCACGTCATCGGCCTGCCAGTCGAAGTCGAGATCTTCCACACCGGCCTTCATGTCCGGATAGCTATCGAAGACCACGGCACGGCCCTCGTGAACGAGAAGATGCGGCGCACAGGCGGATGGCTTGATGACGCAGCCATCGGGCGCCAGATTGCCGCGCAACACGGCAAGCGCGCCCTCGTGGTAGACCGGATTGTCGAGGCTGCGAATGACGTCGGAATTGATCACTTCCGCATCCTCAAGCGTTTCGCCGAGCGAGTGTCCGGACACTGTGAGGGCGGACCGGTCGAGTTTGTCGCCCAACTGGGCCATCAGCGCCCGGAGGCCGCCGGCATAGAAAAAATCTTCCATGAGGTAGGTCTTGCCGCTCGGCCGGATGTTGGCGACGACCGGTGTGGTTCGGCTGACGGCGTCGAGGTCGTCAAGCGTCAAAGGCACACCGGCGCGACGGGCCATGGCAATCAGATGGATCACCGCGTTGGTCGAGCAGCCGGTCGCCATTGCAACGACGACGGCGTTGGCAACTGAGCTGGCGGTGATGATCTTCGCTGGCGTCAGGTCCTCCCAGACCATCTCGACCGCTCGGCGGCCAACTGCCGCTGCCATGCGGATGTGGTTGGAATCGGCCGCCGGAATGGAACTCGCACCCGGCAGCGTCAGCCCCATGGCTTCAGCGATCGCTGTCATGGTCGAGGCGGTGCCCATGGTCATGCAATGGCCGTAGGAGCGGGCGATGCCGCCTTCGACGCCGGCCCATGCCTCGGCGGTAAGCTTGCCGGCACGCCGCTCGTCCCAGTATTTCCATGCATCGGAGCCGCTGCCCAGCGCTTCGCCGCGATAGTTGCCGCGAAGCATGGGCCCAGCCGGCAGAAAGATCATCGGCAGTCCGGCGCTAATGGCGCCCATCACAAGACCCGGCGTGGTCTTGTCGCAACCGCCCATCAGCACCGCGCCGTCGGCCGGATGTGAACGCAACAGCTCCTCCGCCTCCATGGCGAGGAGATTGCGGTAGAGCATGGTGGTCGGCTTGACGAGGGTTTCCGACAGCGACTGCACCGGAAGCTCCATGGGGAATCCGCCCGCTTGCAGCACCCCACGCTTCACGTCTTCGACGCGATGCTTGAAATGGGCATGGCACGGGTTGGCGTCGGACCATGTGTTGAGGATTGCAATGACCGGCCTGCCGCCCCAGTCGGCTTCACCATAGCCCATCTGCATCATGCGTGAGCGATGGCCGAAAGACCTGAGATCGTCGGGCGCGAACCAGCGTGCGCTTCTAAGGTCGGCGGCTGCTTTTGTCATGATCAGATTCCGAAGCAATTTGGGTGCGCCTGTCGTGCACGATCGGCTTGAAGGCGCCTGCGACAGGGTCTCGAATGAGGCTTACTGTCGATACAATATCGACGTGCACTTCTGCAGGCTCAGGCGGAGGCGAGTGCTGAGTTCATCAACGTAACAGCCGGTGCCTGCCAGACAGGGCGTACCATGGGCTGCGACGACCCCGAGCGACTGGGCTGGGCACGGATTGCTGAATTTCTCGATCGCGACGGCGTCTGCGGCTTCCGTCTTATCCCATCCAGCAATGCGGACAGGCTACAATCCCATCTGGAAGCACAGGGTTTCCGCTTTGATAGATGGGACGTTTTCCTTGCTGATCGCCGTTCCGCTCTCGCAGCTTCGGAGGCAATCCTGTCACATGGTTTACCGGACGAATTTAGGGAGCTTGAGCGGCCGGCCGACCCGCAGGGAAGGGACATGGTTGGAATTCAGACCCTTATGAATGATGCGGGCGTGGTGCCATTTTCAGGCTCGATGCTGACGGGCGGCGTGGGCCCCGCATCCACTGTGACGATTGGTGAAAAGGACGGCACTGCAGTGGCAGTGGCTCACGGCTACCTGCCACACAACTCCTTCAGCCCCTATCACCGATATGCTTGGGGCGGGCTTGTTGCTGTGGCGGAAGCGCAGCGGGGTAAAGGGCTGGGCAGCTACGTCAACGCGCTTATGATTGTCAGCGTATTCCGCGATCTCAACGCGACCCACGTCTATCAGCTTATCTCACCAACGAACTTACCATCCCGCCGAATGGTGGAGGCGTGCGGGCTGCGGCACGAACCTGAGCTTGTCTGCGGCATTGCAGCGCCTCACCAGAGCGCACGTCTGACGCGGTAATTCAACAGTGCTCCAACGTTTGTTATAGGACCACAAGCTAAACGGCAGGTTGTCTCCAGGTTTAGTCGGATACCGGACGGCCTGCTTTCGCGACGGCCTATTGGGCTGACATCTGGCGCGCTCTAAGGGGATAGCGCCTCACACGACGTGGGGTGTGCATGAGCGACCTTGTCTGGATGCGACTGATTGGCGACATAGGCCTGCGCACCGAAAGGGGAATGGCCGGGTCGGTTGCGGTTAAATCGGAACCGACCCTGCCGCCGCTCGTTGACCGATGCTGGTTGATCCCAGCGCACTTCCTGGACTTGCCCGCTGATCTCCCCCAAGGGACGGCGGGCCTTTTTGCGGAACAATTTCCTGCTGACGAAATTAGAAGGCTGCACTGCCGCCCATGCGGTGCGAGTTCCAACCTTGTCTGTGCCCGCTACCGAGAGGTGGCGGGCTTTTTTATGTGGCGCAGCCGCAACACGCATCTGCAACTTTGGCGCGAACGTCGTCCAGGCGGCGAAGTGCATTCATGACGGCGTCGAACGTCACCGGGCTCGAAGCACCCGGTGGTTTTCGCAGCACAGGCACGGATTCGACTGTGCAGGCATCGCACGCCCATGAGGCAAGAATGGCGCGCTTTTCCTGAGTGTCGAGCGTGGGGTCGCCCACCACATCATTGGGATGACTGAAGTGCCGCGCCGGAAACAGCAGTCGGTCAGCGAAGGATCACAAGTTCCACGGGCGATCGAGGGGACATTTTTCGACAAGGTTTGTTCCATCGAAAGTCTCCGCTTCCTAACAATCTCCTTGGCATCGTTGTGGGCCGTTTCCCTTCGACTTCAACCGCCGCAAAACTTCGTGGAGTTCGGTGCGAATTTCGAGACCTGAAAACCGCGCCCTGGCGAAATATATGCATGAATTCATGCCCCTAGCGGTCTTGAATGGAGAGTGCCCAAATTATTCGAGCGACCTCTTGAAACTCGAAAATACCGAAACTAGCTCGATATGCGCGCGACGCGTGAAAAGGGTCGCGGCACCCTGCACTGGCCGATATTGCCGTCCGGTGCGGAGGAACCTCAAAAATCTGTTTGTCCCGAAGGAGAACGATATGACGTTCCGTCCATTGCACGACCGCATTCTGCTCCGCCGCATCGAAGCCGAGGAGAAGACGGCCGGCGGCATCATCATTCCCGACACCGCTAAGGAGAAACCGCAGGAGGGCGAGGTCATCGCCGTTGGTCCCGGCACCCGCAGCGAGGCGGGCCAACTTCAGCCTCTCGACGTCAAGATCGGCGACCGCATCCTGTTCGGCAAATGGTACGGCACGGAGGTCAAGCTGGATGGCGAGGATCTCATCATCATGAAGGAAAGCGACGTGATGGGCGTGATCGATCAGGCCGCCACTCTGAAGAAGGCTGCCTGACGGCTTCTTCGAACGTCAACCAGTCAACGAAAGCTGCCTGAGAATTGAAGGAGTGATCCAATGGCTGCGAAAGAAGTGAAATTCCATACCGAAGCGCGCGAGAAGATGCTGCGCGGCGTCGACATTCTCGCCAATGCGGTGAAGGTCACGCTCGGCCCGAAGGGCCGCAACGTCGTCATCGACAAGTCGTTCGGTGCGCCACGCATCACCAAGGACGGCGTGACCGTCGCCAAGGAGATCGAGCTTGAGGACAAGTTCGAGAACATGGGAGCTCAGATGGTCCGCGAGGTGGCCTCTAAGACCAATGACCTGGCAGGTGACGGCACAACGACCGCCACTGTTCTCGCCCAGGCGATCGTGAAGGAGGGCGCCAAGGCTGTCGCCTCCGGCATGAACCCGATGGATCTGAAACGCGGCATCGACAAGGCGGTGGACGCAGTGGTCGCCGAACTGAAGTTCAATGCCCGCAAGGTGACCAAGAACGACGAGATCGCGCAGGTCGGCACGATCTCGGCCAATGGCGACGCCGAGATCGGCCGCTTCCTCGCGGAGGCAATGCAGAAGGTCGGCAACGAAGGCGTCATCACTGTCGAGGAAGCCAAGACCGCCGAGACCGAGCTCGAAGTGGTCGAAGGCATGCAGTTCGACCGGGGCTATCTCAGCCCGTGTTTCATCACCAACCAGGATAAGATGCGCGTCGAACTGGACGAGCCCTATGTGCTGATCCACGAGAAGAAGCTGTCCAATCTGCAAGCGCTGCTACCGGTTCTCGAAGCCGTGGTGCAGTCCGCTAAACCGCTGCTGATCATCGCCGAGGATGTCGAAGGCGAGGCGCTGGCGACGCTGGTCGTCAACAAGCTGCGCGGCGGCCTCAAGGTAGCCGCCGTCAAGGCGCCCGGATTCGGTGACCGTCGCAAGGCCATGCTGGAGGATATAGCCATCCTCACCGGTGGCACGGCCATCAGCGAGGATCTCGGCATCAAGCTGGAGAACGTGACCCTGCAGATGCTCGGCCGCGCCAAGAAGGTGGTGATCGAGAAGGAGAATACCACCATCGTCGACGGCGTCGGCCGCAAGGAGGAAATCCAGGGCCGTGTCGGCCAGATCAAGGGGCAGATAGAGGAGACCAACTCCGACTACGATCGCGAGAAGCTGCAGGAGCGGCTGGCTAAGCTTGCCGGTGGCGTCGCGGTCATTCGCGTCGGCGGCTCGACCGAAGTCGAAGTCAAGGAGCGCAAGGAGCGCGTCGATGATGCCATGCATGCGACGCGTGCTGCGGTCGAGGAAGGTGTATTGCCAGGTGGCGGCGTGGCGCTTCTGCGGGCGGCCAAGGCACTGGACAGCGTGCAGGCCGAGAATGAGGACCAGAAGCACGGTATCGAGATCGTGCGCCGCGCGATCGAGGCGCCTGTGCGCCAGATCGCCGAGAATGCCGGCGCGGAAGGCTCGATCATCGTCGGCAAGCTGCGCGAGAAGCCCGAATTCGGCTGGGGCTGGAATGCACAGACCAACGCGTTTGGCGACCTCTACAACGAGGGCGTCATCGATCCGGTGAAGGTGGTGCGGACCGCGCTCCAGGATGCGGCATCGGTTGCCGGTCTGCTGGTCACCACCGAGGCGATGGTGGCCGAGAAGCCGAAGAAGGAAGCGCCGGTTCCTCCAATGTCAGGCGCCGGTGGAATGGGCTTCTGACAAAAGATGGCAAGGTCCGCGCCCACCGGGGCGCGGCCCCCCTGCCAAAAGGGTAGAGCATGAACGTGATGAACTTTAACGTAATCCCCCCGCCGTCGCGTGCGGCCACCGATCTGAACTACGAAACGGACCTGAAAGTCGCTCTCGACCCGCTACTGGTCGAGTTGCTCGACAGAGCGGAGGCCGCGGGTTGGGATCGGCGCAAGGCAGCATACACGGTGATGTTTCTGGCCGCGCGAGATCTTACCGCCAGCAAGGGCCCTGGAAACGGGAGTTCGGCAAGCTAAGGCGCGCCGCGCGCGATCCATCGCGCGCCGTGGGAAGGGCTACCGGACGATTGAGCTAACGGCGTGAAACGGACTGCGCGTGGGAACCCTCGAGGGAGCGGGTGGTTGCCATCAATTGGTACGCACTTGAGTCCCACCGTGATCAATCGCAGAATGAGCGAGAGGACCAAGCTATCAAGCTGCCCGCCGCACGTGCCGCGACTCCTTGGACGGATGGCGGGCTCCGCAACAAGCAAGAAGGGCATTTTGAAAGCAGCCCGTCATGCAGGCCTGGTCAAAGCCTCATAGCGAGATCAGCGCCGAGGCAAGTGTTTGCTTTGCAGACGACGCAACCTGGACGATCGCATGCCTCCGTCAAACGACAAAAGGAAGCGTCTCGGTTGGGGCCGAAAACGGAATGGCAACTCCTGGGAAAGTGAGACGAGAAGGCCGCCTTATGCTTATCCAGCAACTCGGGAAAACCAGGCCGCGCTAAGCGAATAGGGCCGATTGTGTGTTGAGTTGTCGACGAGCTTCGTCAGCGCTGACCGCATGACTGAACAAGAAGCCCTGACCCTGCTGACATCCCTCATTCACCAGCATCGTTTGCTGCTGCTCGTTCTGAACTCCTTCTGCAGCAACCGTCAGCCCTAGACCGGACCCGAGCCCGACCAACGCGCGTACGATCGCGGCACTCTCCGGATTCTCGGCCATCGCCTGAACAAAGCTCCGATCGATCTTAATGGTGTCCAACTTGAAATTGCGCAGATGATAGAGGCTCGAATAACCCGTTCCGAAATTGTTCAGCGCGATCTTCACTCCGGTCTCGTGAATGGCTCCGAGAACGCGCTTGGCGGCGTCGAGGTCGGCAACCAGCGCACTTTCGGTAATCTCCAGTTCGAGACGCGATGCGGGCAGGCCGCTCTCTCCAAGAATAGCGACGATACGGAGCCCAAACGTATCGTCCCTGAGAAGCGCCGGGGGCACTCCAAGAGACAGCGTGACATTGCGTCCCCACGTGGCTGCATCCCGGCAGGCCTTTCGTAGAAGATCGTCCACAAGCGCCTGAATGAGGCCTGTGGTATCTGCGATGGCGATGAGGCGCGCCGTGTCCAATTCTCCATATTGGTCATGCATCCATCGGATCGTGGCTTCAAAGCTGATGATCGCGCCACTCTTCAGGTCGATTCTCGGTTGGTAGATTACTTCCAATTTACTCGTGCCGATCGCCGCACGAAGATCGCGCTCAAGGTTGTCGCGCTCCCGAATATGGTGGTCCATCTCCTCTTCAAAGAAGCGTAGCGCACTCTGACCCACAGCCTTGGCGCGATAGAGCGCGACATCCGCTTTGCGCACGAGCGTTTCGGCGTCAGCCCCATCGGCGGGTGCCAGGGCAATGCCGATGCCCGCGCCGATCGAATGCTCACCCGCACCCGTGGGCACGGGATCTTTCAAGGCGTCGATTATCCTTAGAGCCAGGGTCGCAGCGGCCTCGGCACCTGCCAGATGGCGAGCCAGAACTGCGAACTCGTCACCCCCCAACCGCGCGACCATATCGTTGTCCCGAATCGCCTTACGGAGGCGGATCGCCGTCTGGATCAGCGCCTCATCACCCGTCGGGTGTCCATGAACATCGTTGATGCGCTTGAACCCGTTGAGATCGAGCATGAAGACCGCGTGGACGGCATCCGCACCAGGCGGAGCTGCCAGAGCTGCTTTAAGGGCAGAGTTGAACTGGCGCCGGTTGGGAAGACCAGTGAGTGTGTCCTCGAAAGCTAGGGCACGAGCCTCTTCTTCTGCCGCCCGCCGGCGGCCAATCTCCCGCCTTTGCGCCCCAAGCCGCGACCACCCAAACAAAGCAAAGCCGAGCGCACATACGGCGAATATCTCGTCAAGCTCAAAGGTGAGATCCCTCTCGACGACGGACTCGTTTGGAAAGACGTCAAATTGCCAAATGCCAAAGCCGGCTGCGATCACGACAGCGGCTATCATGCCCATATCGGTCAAGGTGAAGCGATACCGGATGATCATATCCTTAAGCCAGGTCAAAAGGCGGGAATTCATGGTCGTGCTCCAGCCGCCATATTCGCTCGGTTGGCTGAACGATCGCTTAAGACCGTCAAACGGTGCGACGCGGGAGCACGACTGCAGACTGGCCGTTCCCTCGGCCCCACTGCGGAGACACCTACGGTAGGGTGGCATTGGGCACTGGTCATCATCATCGGCCGAGTGAAGCACTTGCGCGGCAAGGAAGATTTACGCCATGGTTCGCTCCAAGACTTTCGCGGGAGTGAACAGAGGAGGCTCACGAGATGTCGCGGTGCACGATGAGGGGCAACCTTGCTTCTGCCGATCGCCACTTCCCACCAAACACCGCTACGTCCCCTGGCCCTTTTGTTCATGCCGTTCCGTTTCGAACGCCCGCTTTCCCTTCTTGGCCCAGAAGTCCCGCGCATGCTCGCCTTCATGGCTCTGGAGCTTGGCGGCCATCCAGAGCAGTGCGCCGTAGATTATGGCGCGGTTATCGCCGGTGAGGTCGACGATGCCAGCCTTGACGACGAGACCTCCGAGTTCGATCAGATGTCGGGTGCGCTTGCGTCGCTCGACCTGCCAGGTGCGCATATCATGCCGAGCCCGCGCCGCCTGCCGGCGATTGCGCGCTGCCCGGTTGCGCTTGAGCGCTGCGCAGGTTGCGCTGAGATGCCGGAGCAGTTCGCCGGGACCGGCTCTCGAAAAACGTTACTCCACGCTTGGCCCATGCCTCACGCTTTGCGGCTTCCTTCGTCTCGGCGATGGCGACGAGCGCGCCGGCGAGTTCGTCGGTGCTGAGCTGATCGGCGCCGGTGGCGATCACCAGGTCGCCAAGCTGCTGCACCTTTCGCGTTTTGAGTTCTCGCGCTTTGTCTTCCAGCGCCTTCAGTTCGGCGTCGAAGTCCCGTGGTTTTCGCATGGTTGTCTCCGTTGATTGTTGATGCGGCGATGATAAGCGAGCGTCCGCCGGAAGGCTTCAGGGTTGCCGAGACAGCCCGGGACGGGCTGGTCCATCCCGAGATTTTTTCGAGGGAGGGCGCGCTTATACGTCGTGCCGACGTACGCTTTGCCGTGCAAATGATCCTGTCGCGATGGCGATCTATCATCTTCACGTCAAGGTCATTGGCCGCAAGGCAGGCTCCAGTGCCGTGGCGTCTGCCGCCTACCGCTCGGCTTCGCGGCTGCGTGACGAGCGGATCGAACGCAGCCATGATTTTTCGGCCAAGCGCGGTGTCGTTCATTCCGAGGTGATGTTGCCGGAGGACGCACCGGAGGCCTGGCGCGACCGCGAGAGGCTGTGGAACGATGTCGAGGCGTTCGAGGTGCGCAAGGATGCGCAGCTCGCGCGCGAGGTCGAGTTTGCGCTGCCACGCGAACTCAGCCAGCCGCAAGGCATCGAACTGGCGCGCGACTTTGTACAAGCCGAGTTTGTCAGCAAGGGTATGGTGGCCGATCTCAATGTGCATTGGGACAGGGCGGAGGATGGCAGTCCCAAGCCGCATGCTCATGTCATGCTCACCATGCGGGCCGTGGACGAGAATGGTTTTGGGTCAAAGGTTCGAGACTGGAATGCTACCCAGCTGGTCGAGCGCTGGCGCGAGCGGTGGGCCGAGCTTGCGAACGAGCGCCTGGCCGAACTCGACATCGACGCCCGCATCGATCATCGCAGCCTGGAAGCGCAGGGCATTTCCCTCGAGCCGCAGACCCAGATTGGTGCACCGGCGCAACGTATCGAGGGCAGTGGCCTTGCTGCTGGCGACATGGAAGCAGATCGCGCCGAACTGCATCGCGAGATCGCGCGCAACAATGGTGCGCGCATCATTGCCGATCCATCCGTGGCGCTCGATGCCATCACCCATCAGCAATCGACCTTCACCCGAAAGGACATGGCGAAGTTTGCGCATCGCCACAGCGATGGTCTCGAGCAGTTCAACGTGGTGGTGGCAGCCATCAGCAATTCACCCGATCTGATTGAGCTCGGCAAGGACAGGCGCGGCGAAGACCGTTTCACCACCCGGCAGATGATCGAGACCGAGCAGCGCCTTCACCGCGCGGCGGAGCGTATGGACATGGACGAGCGACACGCGGTGAGTGACGTCCATCGCGAAGCAGCACTGGCGCGCGCAGCACAACGCGGGCTTGTTCTGTCAGGCGAGCAGACCGATGCGCTTGCGCATATCACCGATGGCCGTGGTCTTGGTGTCATTGTCGGCTTTGCCGGAACGGGCAAGAGCGCCATGCTGGGCGTTGCGCGCCAGGCATGGGCAACGGCGGGCTACGAGGTCCGAGGCGCCGCTCTCTCCGGCATTGCCGCTGAAAATCTCGAGAGCGGATCAGGAATTGCTTCGCGCACCATTGCCAGCATGGAGCATAGCTGGGGACAGGGCACGGATCTGCTCACAGCACGCGATGTCCTGGTGATCGATGAGGCCGGCATGGTCGGCACGCGCCAGTTGGAGCGCGTGCTTTCCCATGCGGCGGACGTTGGCGCAAAAGTCGTCCTCGTCGGCGATCCGCAGCAGTTGCAGGCGATCGAAGCTGGCGCCGCATTCCGCTCGATTCACGAGCGACATGGCGGCGTCGAAATCGGCCAGGTGCGCCGGCAGCGCGAGGACTGGCAGCGCGACGCAACGCGCGATCTGGCAACCGGCAGGATCGCCGCTGCGATCGATACCTATGAGGCACAAGGCATGGTGCATCAGGCCGCGACGCGCGACGAGGCACGTAACGAACTGGTCGAGCGCTGGGATCGCGACAGACAGGCGCATCCAGAGGCAAGCCGGATCATTCTCACCCATACAAATGACGAAGTGCGCGCGCTGAACCGGGCAGCGCGGGGGCGCATGCGCGCCGCCGGCGATCTCGGCGACGAAGTGCAAGTGACTGTCGAACGCGGCCCAAGAAACTTTGCCAGCGGCGACCGCGTCATGTTCCTGCGCAACGAGCGCGGGCTCGGCGTCAAGAACGGCACGCTGGGCATCGTGGAGGAGCTCAGCACACAGAGCATGACCGTGCGCACCGATGATGACAGATCGGTGCGCTTCGACCTGAAAGACTATGCCCACATAGACCATGGCTATGCCGCGACCATCCACAAGGCGCAGGGTATGACCGTCGACCGGACCCATGTGCTGGCGACGCCGGGCATGGATGCCCATGGCAGCTACGTCGCCCTGTCGCGGCATCGCGAAGGGATGGAACTGCATTACGGCAACGATGACTTCGCAACCCGCGAACGGCTGGTCCGGACGCTGTCACGCGACCGCGCCAAGGACATGGCGTCGGACTACGATCAGATCGACCCGGCGAAACACTATGCCGAGCGGCGCGGCATCACGGTCCGTGACCGCGTGGTCGAGATCGTGCGCCGCATCGTTCCCGAGAAGCTGCGCGACAGGATCGGCGGACTGCTGGACGGGTGGCGCTCGCCCGGAGACGTCGAACCCGGCCAAGAACGTGGTCGGCCGGCAAGGGAAAATACTGGGACGCAAATCGGAGATGCTGGCTCCACGCCCGAAAGGAAAACTCCCGCCACGGGAGTGTCGCGCGACACGGATATGCCGATAGACGCGGAAGCTGCGTTGCGTAGCGCTCGCACGAAGGCGCTTGTGCGTCACGCGCGCGCTCTCGACGCGATATCGCACAATGCAAATGCGGACGGGCAGGGCAGTCCCGACCAGATGCGCGAATTGAGGGATGCCCGTAGCGCTTTCGAGCAGGTTCGGCCGCATGGCTGGCGCGATGCCGAAGCGGCCTATGTGAAAAATCCCAAACTTGTCCGCGAAGCGGGGGCCGGCCGCGTCAACCGCATCGTGCTTGCTCTCCAGCTTGAGACGGAAATCCGCACTGGGATGGACATCGATCCCGGCCGCCGCGCCGACCGGTTTGTGGAACGCTGGCAAAAGCTCGATCGGACAGGACGGGGGCAATATCAGGCCGGCGACATGTCCGGCTACAAATCAACGCGCTCGGCCATGTCCGACATGGCCAAGAGCCTCGAACGCGATCCTCAACTTGAGTCACTCCTTGCCAATCATAAGAAGGCGCTCGGCATTCAGATCGAATCCGGCCGTCGTCTCGGGGCGGAACTCGCCTTTAACCACAGCATCGGGCTTGGCCGAGGCAAAGGCATCGGAATCTGACCATCCGGTTTGCCGCCGTTTCCACGCCGCAGACTGCTGAAGCGACAAACCTGGTTGTGTCCAGCTTTCGGTCCGTCCTGTCTGTCCCAGCAGGTACCGGCAACAACCAATGAGAAGCAGGCGAGCTATGTCTCAGCCAGATCGCATCGTACGCCTCAGAACCGTCCTTGACCGGACCGGCCTGTCCCGCTCAACCCTTTATCGCAAGATTGCCGAAGGCACGTTCCCAGCCCAGATCAAAATCAGCATAAACGGGGCCGGCTGGCGGGAATCAGAAGTAAATCAATGGATCGAAAATCCGGTCGCCTGGCGAAGAGATTCCTAGCTCTGATTGCGCGATAAACGAACGCCAGGGCCACCGCCGTTCTCTGGAATGAATTCTATTCCGGCTGCTTCGAACGTGTCGCGGAGTGCACCGACGGTAGTCACTTTTAGTTCTTCTCCCCGCTCAAATCGGGCCACAGTATCGGGCGATACACGAGCATTTCGAGCCAAGTCTCTCATCCCCCAGCCGAGGGCGACCCGTGCCATCTTGCACTGGATGATGTTCATTTCGTAACATCGCTACGATTTACGTTAATCTGCATCGTCACTGGAGCTATCGTAACCCTGATACGATTATAGGAGGCGCTTTCTGCGGCTGCTGACGGTGTTACGACCACCTTCAGCAGCCTTGCCACGCCCCAAGCTGTTAGGAGCTCGGATCATGGCTGATTCCGACAACAGCACGACTTTGCCCTCCGTCACGCATAGCCGCTGCGAACGGCGGATTGCTAAAACCCCTAGATCTTTTGACGATACCGACCCCGCAATTCTGCTGTTGCGAGGTCGGTCGCGGGCACAGCGCGTTTCCAGGTCCTTTGCCGACTTCAACAGCGTCTGGAGAGGCCCGGAACTTTTCTTGCGGGTCGCGGCGGCCTTTTTCGCGGAGGCCGAGCGATCGGCCGCCGAACGCGACGATGAGGCCTGACCGCCTTTTTCGCCACCCTTATGCGCGGTGGGATGGCCAGTATGCTTGCCTCGGCCGGAGCCACCCTCCTTCTTGCCGCCGCCGTCGTCCTTGTTGACCGTCGCCCAGGCGCGACGTTCGGCCTCTTTTTCGGAGACCCCGCGTTTCTCATAGCCTTCCGCAATATGATCGGCCTTGCGTTCCTGCTTGTCGGTGTATTTCGATTTTTCGCCACGTGGCATGGTCGGATCTCCTGTTTGAGCTAGTTTGAACGGCAAGGTCGCGCGAGAGTTCCGCGCAAGCTGCTGGGGACCGTCATGCTGTCTGATCCGAGCGTTCTTATCCTGATGTATTTCATCCTTCCGCTCTGGCTATTGGCCGGGTTTGCAGACTGGCTATGTCATCGCGCGTCGCACATCGAAACGACCACCGGTGCTAAAGAGTCCCTGATCCATCTCCTGATGTTCGCTGAGGTTGGCATTCCGCTGCTGGCGGCGATGTTCCTCGAAATCAACGCCCTGATCATCGCGAGCATGCTTGTCGCGTTTATCGTCCACGAAGCCACCGCCATGTGGGACGTGAGCTACGCCACAACAGTCCGGACGGTGACGCCAGTCGAGCAGCACGTACACAGCTTCCTGGAGATGATCCCATTGATGGGCATCATCATCGTGGTCTCCCGACACTGGGGCCAATTCCTGGCACTCTTCAGCGTGGGATCCGAACCGGCACGATTCAACCTTGTCTGGAAACCAGAGTCTCTACCGGTGGCGTACATCGTGACGATGCTTACCCTGGTGGTCTTGTTCGAATTCCTGCCCTATATCGAGGAATTCGTCCGAGGGCTCCGCGCCAATGCCGGAAGGCTGGTCCCTGAAAAGGCGCGAAACGCAAATCCTGGGCAGACCACCCGCCGCTGAACACCCTTTCGGGCGGGCGCCGATGGATCGCCTAGGAAAATTTTCTGCACCACGGAGCTTTTGTGTTAGCGGCAAGTTTCCTCGCCCGGAGTGGAGGAAACCTTCGGCATGCAAAAGAGCGATCCGGTTGTTGGCCCGTCGAAGCCCAGGCTTCTTGGCAGTTTGGGACCTGGCCTGATCACGGGAGCGTCCGACGACGATCCCAGCGGCATTGCCACCTATTCCCAGTCGGGTGCGCAGTTCGGCTTCAGTCTTACATGGACGTTGCTCTTTAGCTATCCGCTGATGTCGGTGGTGCAGGAGATCAGCGCCCGGATCGGACGCACCACCGGCCAAGGGATCGCCGGGAACATGCGCCGATATTATCCGAACTGGCTGCTTCAGTCGGTCGTCGTCTTGCTCCTCATCGCCAACATCATCAACATCGGCGCCGACCTCGGCGCCATGGGGGACGCCCTGAAACTGATTATCGGTGGACCCCATCTCGCCTATGTCATCATGTTCGGGGCGATATCCGTCGTCCTGCAGATCTTCCTCAAATACAGCCGCTACGTCTCGGTACTGAAGTGGCTGACACTGTCGCTCTTTGCGTACTTCGGTACCGTGCTGGTCGTGCACGTGCCGTGGGGTGAGGTCGCTCGCGGTCTGTTCATCCCGGAATTGACTGCCGACCCAAGCTTCTGGACGTCGGTGGTGGCGATCCTCGGCACCACGATCAGCCCCTATCTATTCTTCTGGCAGGCGTCGCAGGAAGTCGAAGACCAGAAAGCCAAGCCCGAGCGCAAACCCCTCAAGAAAGCGCCGGAGCAGGCCGGGAGCGCGATCGAACGCATCCGGCTCGACACGTATATCGGCATGGCGTTCTCCAACCTGGTTGCGCTGGCAATCATGGTTACGGCCGGTGCGACGCTGCACGCCAGCGGCGTCACCGACATCGCGTCGACAAGCCAGGCCGCCGAGGCGCTGAAACCCGTGGCTGGCGCGTTTGCGTTCGGGATCTTCGCGCTGGGCGTGATCGGGACTGGGCTGCTGGCGATCCCGGTGTTGGCAGGCTCGGCGGGCTATGCCCTGGGCGAGGCGCGCAAATGGCCGACCGGCCTCAACCGCAAGCCGCTTGAGGCCAAAGCCTTTTATGTGACCATCGCAACCGCCACGCTTCTCGGCGCCTGTTTGAACTTCACCTCCGTCAATCCGATCAAGGCCCTTTACTGGAGCGCGGTGGTCAACGGCGTGGTGGCCGTTCCGGTGATGGCCGTGATGATGCTGATGACGGAGCGGCGCGACATCATGGGCAAGGCGACGGTGCCCCCGGTGATGCGGATCGTCGGATGGGTTGCCACCGCGGTCATGGCGGTCGCGGCGATCGTGATGATCGTTCAGCTCTTCTGGAAATAGCGCGCGGAGAGCAATTCCCGGTTGACGGGAACTTGGCGGCCGGCCGCAGATTAATCCGCCACCGAGGCCTTGGCCAGCGCCTTCGTTCAGCAGGCCGGCCTCGACTGGAATGGGAGGAACACATGGATGCACATACCCAAACATATCGGCGCCTGAACATGCTGATCGAGCAGTATGTCGAAGTCAGGAAAAAGCGGCATGATGTCGTCTCGGTCGGACAGGCCGGCAAGGCGATCAAGACGGTGCTGGGAGAGTGCCCGGTCACGGGAAAGGCCCTCGATGACATGATCGCGGCCAGTGCCGTTGCGCACGGGCTTGGCGTCGTGTTCGATAGTCAGGTGACATAGACCATGGCGGCTGGCCCGACACTTCGTCCTGATCCCATCGGAAATGCCGTCCACATCTGCGTCGACATGCAGGGGATGTTCCGCGAGGGGTCGCCTTGGGCGTTGCCGTGGATGGAGCGCGTGCTCCCGAAGATCGTCGCGCTGTGCCGTGCCCATCCGTCACAGGTCATGTTCACCCGGTTCATCCCGGCCCGGCGGCCGGGGGGAGGGACAAGGGACCTGGCGGCGGTACTACGAGCGTTGGGCAAACATGACCCTTGAGCACCTCGCTCCGGGGCAGATCGAACTGGTGCCTGAGCTTCAACCCTTTGCGCCACCGGTACCGGTCATCGACAAGCCGGTGTATTCGCCCTGGCTCGGTTCGGACCTTCGGGCACGGCTGGGCGCCCATGGGTGTGACACCGTGATTGTGACTGGCGGCGAAACGGACATGTGTGTTGTCGACCGTCCTGGGGGCCGCCGACTACGGTCTGCGTACGATCGTAGTCGAGGACGCGCTGTGCAGCGCCTCGGACGAGGCACATGATGCCATGATCGACATCTTCAGCAACCGGTACGGCCAGCACATCGAGACCGCAGACACGGACCAACTGCTGGCGGCGTGGCGCGCTGGTCAATCTGGCTGACGGAGGGTCCCATCGGCGCAACGTTGAGGGGTCTCGAAGGAGCCCTTCGGACGAACAACAAATTTGGAACGTGCCGCATAAGGCCGAGCCGGGTGGCTTCCTGCAAGATGACGCGAATGGCCACTCCCAACTCACCAACAGCACGATCTCACGCCTGCACCGTTAGCGCGAATTCGCTTCCCAGCGCAAAGTTTTTAAGGAGATTGTGCCGGGTGACGCTTGACTGACGACGGTCACAAGCCCTCTTGAATAAGGGCAATTGCGGCGTAAAATAACTCTCCGCCATGACCACCCAATACCTCAATCATCATCTGGAGTGTCCCCACTGCCTGACCATCCGGCTGAGGATACCGGCTGATGCGCAGCCCGATACGAGGATTTTCTGCGACGACTGCGGCGAATTCCTCGGGACGTGGGATGACCTGCTGACCGACTTTGAACGGCAGGGCGGCAACACCGGGGTTTTTCGCCTCGACAAAGGTCGTATCAAGCGAATTGCTGAATGACCGCCCGGACAGGGCGGCTGCACATCAATGCAAAGGCGGCCGTGGCTGAAAACGCTGACCGCTAGCCACCATTGGCAACGGACGCCTCAACGGCGGCCAACGGGGCTTCCAGGCTCCAGGTGACCCCATGCGGCCCATGCTGTAGATTTCCCTGCCCTCCAACCGCCGCCGGCGCCACCCGTTTCAGGACCACGGTTCCAAAGCCGCCCTGTCCGATATTCTGGACTTCGGGCCCGTCGGTCTCGGCCCACGAAAGATGAAAGAGCCGCGATCCTCCCGAACCGGTAACGCTCCATCTAACCGAAATCCGACCGTTGTCGCCCGAGAGCACTCCATATTTGGCCGAGTTGGTTGCCAGTTCGTGGAAGGCGATGCCGAGATACTGCACCGCATTGGGACTGAGGACCAAGGATGGGCCCGACATATTGATAGCGTCACCCCGTGGGAAAGGCTGGGCCTGGGCCGCCAGGAGTTCGTTGATGGTGGCACCCTTCCAGTCCGCCGACACTAGCAGGTCGTGGGAGCGGGACAGCGCCATGATGCGCTCGCGGACCTGCGATTCAAACTGCTTGGGCGTTTCCGCTCGGTTGTTGGTCTCCCGGATCATCGACAGGATGACGGAGTACTGGTTTTTCACCCGGTGGTTGACCTCGCGCATCAGCATGCGAATGCGGTATTCATTCTCCTTTACGGACGTGATGTCCCGTGCAATTTTCGATGCCCCGACGATCTGCCCCGTTGCGTTGCGCACGGGCGAAATCGTCAGCGAGACCGGAACAAGGGTGCCATCCTTTCGCTGGCGGATCGTCTCGAAGGGTTCGACGCGTTCGCCACGGCGAATGCGTTCGAGAATTCGGGGTTCTTCGTCCTGGTGGTCATCGGGGATCAGCATCGTCACCGACTGGCCGATTGCTTCGTCGGCGGTGTAGCCGAACAGCCGTTCGGCGCCCTGGTTCCAGCTCCTGATGATGGTGTTGAGGTCCTTGCTGACGATTGCATCAAACGATGATTCCACAATCGCCGACAGATGCTGCCTGGCTTCTTCCGCACGCTGGCGGTCCGTCAGGTCGAGCAGCATATTGACCGCACCAATGAGGGTGCCGTGCTCATCCTGCAGCGGCGTGGGGTAGGGCAGGAATGGAAAAAAGGATCCGTCCGGACGCTGCGCCACGGCCTGCCGATTGCGGACTGGCCGGTTTTCCTTGAGCGCGATCGCCATCGGGCACTCGTCATGTGGTAGTTCCTTGCCGTCGGCGTTGAACAGCTTGAACGTGACGCACCATTTGTCTTTGCCGATGCAGGGCTCACGCCCTGCCAGGTCAGCGGCCGCGCGATTGTAATAGGTGATGGTGCCATGTTGGTCGGTCGTATAGAT
This sequence comes from Mesorhizobium sp. HAY1-8B, assembly GCF_056868045.1. NCBI lineage: Bacteria > Pseudomonadati > Pseudomonadota > Alphaproteobacteria > Hyphomicrobiales > Phyllobacteriaceae > Mesorhizobium > Mesorhizobium sp. HAY1-8B. Next base: position 4,831,102 of record NZ_CP200321.1, on the reverse strand, counting down.
GGCGACCGGAAGGCCGTCGAGGATCTGGTGATAGGTACTGTCCTGCTGCCTGAGCTCGGAGCGGGTATGCTCAAGGTCGGTTACATCGACAGTGAAGCACCGGGTGTTAACCAGCTTGCCGTCGCTGAAGTGGCCGCTCGACGTGATTTCGACATGCTTGATCGAACCGTCACAGGCCTTCAAACGCGCGGGATATCGCGTGATCTTCTCGCCGCGGGAAAGGCGTTCCAGAATGTCCTCGATGACATGCCGGTCGGGGTAGAAGTCGGCGATGTGGCGGCCGACATAGTCCTCTGCGGAATAGCCGAGGAGCTCGAGTTCAGCCTTGTTGGCATGAAGGATGACACCATCTGCGCTCACCAGATGGAGAGCAATGGCACCATTTTCGAAAAAGTCTTGAAAATCGAAATGGCGGCTATCCTTTGAGGACATTCCCGGGTTGTTGAAGGCAACAACGGCCGCCTTTGGTAGTTCATTCATTCCGGGATCCCCGATGTAGCAAAACACATCGAAACGCAGCACGTGGCCGTTCGTTCCAGAATCGGCCCCGTTCACATAGTACAATTGTCGCAGAGCAGGGCTCCTGATACTAGGCGCCCGTTACTTGACCATTGCCCTCCCGCTGGTCTGAAGCGTCACAGAACTGGTGGAGCGATTCCTCGCAACCCGCGATCGGTCGTGTTGACAATATGGCTGGGAGAAAGCGGCCTCCCCGAGGCAAACCGGACGCTGCACCTCGTGCCAAAACGGGGATTGATCGAACTCTAGTCTTTACCCGGCAAGATCGAACTGAGCATCTGATTGACTGTCCCCCGGATGACGCCGGCTTCATTCGGGTCGCCCTTCGCCAGGGAGGATGTCAGGTTTTTGACTTGCGCGAATGTAAGATGTGGCGGCAGCGGCGGCACTTCGGGATCTGTCTTGACCTCCAGCACAACCGGGCTGTCCGACGCGAGTGCCTCGTCCCACGCAGCCGCAAGGTTTTCAGGGCGATCGACGAACAGCCCCTTGAGACCGATCAGTTCGGCGAACCGATGATATGGTACGTCGGGGATGTTCTGTGAGGCATCAAATTTCGGATCACCTTCCATCACCCGCTGTTCCCACGTCACCTGATTGAGGTCCTGGTTGTTGTAGACGCATATGACGAACCTGCCGTCCTCCCAGCCCTTCCAGTATTTCGCCACGGTGATCAACTCCGCCATGTTGTTCATCTGCATCGCGCCATCGCCAACTAGGCCGACCACCGGCCGATCTGGATGGGCGAATTTCGCGGCGATCGCGTAGGGAACGGCTGCTCCCATCGAAGCAAGCCCGCCAGAAAGAGAGCCCACCATTCCAGGTCTCATCTTGATATCGCGCGCATACCAATTGGCGCAGGACCCTGAGTCGCTGGTCAGGATGACGTCGTCTGGCAGCCTCGACGACAGTTCCCATGCGACCAGTTGAGGGTTGACGGGATCGGCCTTCGCGTGTGCCCGCTTGTCGAGGAGCTCCCACCACTCGATAACACCCTTCTCGACCTGTTTGCGCCATTTGCCCTTCTTCTGCTTCAAGAACGGCAGCAAGGCCTCGAGCGTCTCGGCGGCGTCGCCGACAAGGTTGATCTCCATGGGATAGCGTAGCGACATCATGCCGGGTTCGATATCGATCTGAACGCCTCGAGCCTGGCCTTCTTTCGGAAGGAATTCCGAATACGGAAATCCCGACCCGATCATCAGCAACGTGTCACACTCGCGCATCAGATCCCAAGACGGCTCGGTGCCGAGCAGTCCTATGGAGCCCGTGACCCAGGGAAGGGTATCCGCTAGCACAGCTTTGCCGAGAAGTGCCTTGGCGGCGCCAGCATCCAGGCGGTCGGCAACGGCAATGACTTGCGCCGTCGCGCCAAGAGCGCCAGCGCCAACGAGAATCGCGACACGTTTGCCGTTGTTGAGAACACTCGCCGCGGCCTCGAGATCGTTACGCTGGGGAACGATCAACGGCGGCGCGTAGCCGATGCCGGAATGCACCGTGCCGTGCGCGCGCGCAGGTTCTTCATACGCCATCTCCTGCAGGTCGTTTGGCAGGATCAGCGCTGTCACCGTACGGTTTGCCAGCGCGATCCGAATGGCGCGATCGATGAGATGGCGCACTTGCCCGGGGACGGCAGCCTGATGAACGAAATCCCCGGCGACGTCCTTGAACAGGGACGCGAGGTCGACCTCTTGTTGGTAGTGCCCGCCGGTGGCAGCGCGCGCCTGCTGGCCGACAATGGCAAGAACTGGTTGGTGATCAAGCCGCGCGTCATAGAGCCCGGTCACAAGATGCGTAGCGCCTGGACCCGAGGTCGCAATGCACACCCCCAGTTCGCCGGAAAACTTGGCGTAAGCGGACGCCATAAAAGCAGCCATTTCCTCATGCCGGGCCTGGATGAATTCGATTGCGCCTTCCGCCCGATTGAGCGCGCCGAACACGCCGTTGATGCCGTCACCCGGGTAGCCGAATAGCTGCCGTACGCCCCAGGCGTGAAGGCGTGAGACAAGAAAATCGCCAACGGTCCGAGACATGAGGAAGAACCTTGTAACTGCTGTTGTGAACGCAAAGGCCAACCACTGGCAGAAAGCAGGTCTGCGAGTTGGAGCGATTCCCGCGCGTTAGGAATCTCGCTCAACGTTCGGCTCGTCAGGCACTCCGCTATCTGCGTCTTCGCGGTCAATCTCTGTCGCGGCTTGGTGCCAATGCTGTTCATGGGAGCCGTGGCGACGGCCTTCGCGTTCCCAGATTTCGTAAGCTCTGGTTCGAATGCGATCGGTTCGCCTGTCTGGCGGGTCTCGGCCGAAAGCATCGCCCAGATCGCCGTCAGAGTCCTCAAGGACCTCGCCTGCTGCGTCCGGATTTCTTCTCGGTTCGTCACTTGCTGGGAGATAGCCCCGGGGCCTTGTTTCCGGGGGTCCCTCCCAGTGCGGAGATTGATCAGTTGTGCCCGGTCGGCCGTCTTTCGGTCTTATGCTCATGACGATGCCTCTTTTTCTCCATCAGCGACCGAACTGCGACAGCGCGATGAAGTTCCATTTTCCTCGATTTTTTCCGCGAAAAATGGCCCACGGAAAACTCTCGGAGCAACTTAGAACGCGACTGGTGTGGTGGTGCTGGGAGCCTACGCCTTAGAAGCGTTGGGTGCTGGATTATGCAAGGCCTCTCGCAAGGCTCTGGCTGACAATAACGGATCGCCGCCATCTTCGTCGGGCTGCTACATCCCGGCGCGACTGGTGCCACGATCCTAAGCACTCCAGCCCGATGTCAGGATCAGCGACGCTTCGAACATCTGTGCCCCGCCATCACTCCTGACCTTCACTGTAAGCTTGACCAGGTCGCGGTCAGGCAGCTCATCGCGCGCTATGTCGTGCAGGATTCGCAGGGCCTCGGCTCGGGCGCGGTCGCGCGACTCGAATAATTGGCCGTCATCGTCGAGAACTTGGCCGTCACTGTTGTAGACATCGAAAAAATATCGGTTCATTAACAGACCACCCCGGGAGATCAGATAAATCTCCTCGATGAATCGTGGTTCCTTCACTGCTGGCGTTTCGGTAAAAAATACATCAGATTGTTCCGGCGAATGCATATGGAGTTGGCGGCCTTGCGGCTCTTCCGGGTTGATCCGCCAAGGCGGCAATCTCCGCCTAAGCCGCGAGACCCGTGATGCTTGATCCTCTTTTTTTGCAGCTTGAACAACACGATGTTGTGTCAGATTCCGAACGGGCTTTGCTAACGCAGGCGATATCAACCGGACGTGATTTCGCCATCGGCCAGGATCTGGTGGCTGCCGGATCCCGCCCGACCTACAGCACCCTGCTGGTCGAAGGACTGGCAGCGCGCTACAAAGTGCTGGAGGATGGCGGCCGACAATTCACGTCGCTTCAGGTACCGGGCGATTTCGTCGACCTTCACGCTTTCCTGCTCAAAACCATGGACCATGGCATTATCGCCTTGTCGGCTTGTCGTGTGCTTTTCGCCGATCATATCCGGCTGCGAAAGATCACGGAGACGGCGCCACATCTCACGCGACTTCTCTGGTTGGATACGCTGGTTGACGGGGCGATCCATCGGGAATGGATCGTTGCAATGGGACGTCGGTCGAGGATTTCGCATCTGGCGCATCTGATTTGCGAACTTTACGTCCGGCTGAAGGTGGTGAATCGCACAACCGGGATGAGTTTTCGCCTGCCGATAACGCAAGCCGAACTCGCCGACGTGTTGGGGCTGTCGGTCGTTCATATGAACCGCATCGTGGGCGAACTTCGTAAGCTCGGCGCCATCAGCTGGGCTGATCAGTTGTTGACGATCGTCGACTTGGAACGCCTGCTGGAGATCGCGGAATTTGATCCGACCTACCTCAGCATGGTGCGAGATCCGCGCTAACCGCCGCCATCAACTCAGCGACGGAACCGTCGCACTTATTGCACGTTGCAGCCCTGATACGAGCTAAACCGACGGCCGCCCGTGCTGTCGGCCCTGCGTGTCATATGCCGCTGGAATAGATGAAGGATAACGCCATGGGATTTTTCTCCAAGGACATCAAAACGCTCAATGACCTGTTCGTGCACACATTGCAGGACATCTACTATGCCGAGCAGCAGATCGAAAAATCGCTGCCCAAGATGGTCGAAAAGGCCACCGACCCCGACCTGAAAGCTGGGTTCCAAGAGCACCTCGAACAAACCAGGGAGCATATCGTCCGCCTCGAACAGGTGTTTGAAATTCATGGCGAAGCCGTGAAGGGTGTCGATTGCCCGGCCATCGGCGGCATTCTTGAGGAAGCCGACGACGTGAGCGGCGACGTCGATGACAAGCAGGTGCTGGATGCCGCGTTAATTGCGTCGGCGCAAGCGGTCGAACACTACGAGATGACCCGCTACGGAACGCTGATCGCCTGGGCCAAGGAATTGGGACATGAAGACTCTGCCAGGATATTGGCCGAGACGCTTGAGGAAGAGCGGGCGACGGACCAGAAACTGACCGAACTGGCCGAAAGCGGTGTGAACCGCCAAGCAGCATGAAATCCGGGGCGCGGCGCCGGATCGCCGATCCTTACCGCCGCGCTCGGTCAAAAGCACCGGCCGGCAAGATTACCAGACTGGATCAGCGCTGATGTGCCGTGGCAGCGGGATGCGGCGCCGGGCGTTCGGCGACCCGGTACTGGTTGTCGCGATGTGCGGCAACCAACTCATAGCTCCCGGTAAGTCCGTCGATCACAATGTCGAGGAACGCGTTGCAGGCGGCAACCCAGTCCATACCGTCACACACCGCGAGCGAGATAGTCTTGCCCGGGCAATAGCTGGCAAACAAGACAACTGGTAAGCCGCCTCCGCTGTCCCCTATGCTCATCTCAACCCATGCATTCGGCGATCCTGCCTGCTGGGGTGCAGCCCTGGCCGGAAGTCGCCGGCGGCTGCAACATTCTCCCAGGATCGATAGCCGCCGGTCAAATCCTCGGAGCCGGATTGTCGGCGATTTTCCCAACCTCTTGCGCGGCGCACGCCACCAGCCCGTCTGTGCAAGCACGGGATGGCCGAAAGATTGCCTATTCACCATCGCTGAAATGGCATCAGCCATAATCGTTCTGCGCGGAACGTCTGCCCTTACATCAAACACCCCACATTCGTAGTACCCATCCTCGCGCATCATCATGGAATTCCAGTCCACGGCGCCGAATAGTGACCAAGCCGTGACGGCACGTACGTCAATGCCCTCAGCCGCGCATTCGACTGCACCCTGCCATCCCTCCATGAACCAGCGCAACTGTTCCTCGCGGGTGCAGGCGTTGTGCACTTCTCCGATTGCCACCGGCAGGGCGTAGCGGCGCCACACCTCACGCAAGCGTGAGGCGAACCCGAGTGCACCGGCCGGCACACCGGCGCGGAAAGCGGCGACATCGACATAGGGTTCTGTGCCGTTACCGCCAACGGGTTCTCGATGATGCCGTTCGACGCGATGGTCGAGGAACCTGTCGCTGGTGAGGTAATAATCAACGCCGATAAGGTCCGGAGGGCAGGGCGCGGCCTCCAAATCGGCCAAATGGTCAGGATCGATACCAGCGTCGAGGAGGCGCCCATGGAACGGATGGCGCGTGTCGACATGCCCACAAAGCAGGTCCAGCGATAACCATCGCCGGCCATTCTCGTATGCAGCCTGGTATGCCAGCTTTGGCGTCGCAAAGATTTTTCCGAAATCCTCGGTTTGCAGAAGGCGGGCATCGGGGATGACCTTGCGGATGGCCGACATTGCCTTGGCGACCGCGCGACATTGGGCAACCAGAAGCCGGAAACAACTTGGCTCGTCCGCGCGGTGCGGGTGCCAGAATCCATATAGACCGCTGAGGCGAGCGGTCGTCATCGGTTCGTTTATCGGCGTGAAAGTCCTTATCCACGGGTATCGACGTGCGAGCCTACCGGCAAACGCCGCGAGGCGATCGGCAAAATCCGGGTCGAGAATGGACGTCCAGCACGGCCCGCCGCCATGGTGGACAAGGGCTGAAATTGGGTTGATGCCGAGTTCGCGCATGCGCTCAAACCGCTCGTCGTGCCAGCTCCAGTCATCCTGCCCCTCCACCATCTCGACGTGTTCCCACAACGCAGGATATCGAAGCGTTTTGATACCAAGGGAAGCGACGAGGTCTAAATCCTCGATGCGTTTTGAATGACCGGTTTCGGCGAGCTGATCGCGGATCACGCCACCGACACGAACCACACTGCACTCAATGCCGCCCCAAACTTCCACCATGACTACCCCGCCGCGCCCCTGGCAAGGGATAGCTCCGGTGCGCCCGTCTCCTGAATGCGATTGAACGCGGCCAGTGCCTGACCAATCACCTGGTCCATATTGTAGTACCGGTAGGTTGCCAGCCGACCGACAAAAATCGCATCGGCTTGCTGAGCAGCGAGCGCCTCATATCGCTTGTAAAGCACTTCATTCTCCGCCCTGGGCACCGGATAGTAAGGATCGCCGTCATCCGTCGGATATTCGTAGGTCAGGCTGGTTTGAGGATGCTGCTGTCCCGTCATATGCTTGTATTCCGTGATCCTGGTGAAGGCCTCGGTTTGCGGGTAGTTGACGACGGCGACCGGCTGGAACCGTGGCGTGTCGATTGTGACGTGCTCAAAACGCAATGATCGGTACGGCAATTTCCCCAGCCTGAAATCGAAAAATTCATCGATTGGACCGGTATAGATGAGGCGCCGATAGGGGATCACCTCTCGAACCTCGCGGTAGTCCGTTTGCAGCATCACCTTGATATTGGGATGGGCCAGCATCCGTTGAAACATGCGTGTGTAGCCGCCCGCCGGCATGCTCTGGAAACTGTCGGCGAAATACCTGTCGTCGCGATTGGTTCGTGTCGGCACGCGCGCCGTCACTGACTTGCTCAGCTGCGAGGGGTCGACCCCCCACTGTTTTCGCGTGTAGCCTTGGAAGAACTTCTCGTAGAGCTCCCGCCCCACCGTTCCCACGACCACGTCCTCGGCGGTGCGGATCTCTTCCACGCTCTCTCTGCGTTCGGCCAAAAACCGCTCCATCTGGTCGGAGGTCAGGTCGAGGCCATAGAGGCGATTGATCGTGTCCAGGTTGATGGGGATTGGCAAAAGCTGATCGTCTACCTTGGCCAGCACACGGTGCTCATAGGGACGCCACGACGTGAACTGGGACAGGTAGGCGACAATGGCCTCAGCATTAGTGTGGAAGATGTGCGGTCCATACCGATGCACAAGAATACCGGCTTCATCGTACCAATCGAAAGCGTTGCCGCCGATGTGACTGCGACGGTCGACGACCAGCACTGTCTCCCCGCGTTGACTGGCTAGGCGCTCTGCCAAAACACTTCCGGCAAAGCCTGCGCCAACGACAAGCCAATCAAACATGGTTGACCAAGCTCCTGAATCCCTGATGACGCAAAACCTGCGCGGGCTTGAGCAAATCGTGCATTGCGCTCCAGGTCGTGTCCCAAGACATTCCTGAGAGGAAGGCGTCGACCTTCGCCATTTCACAGCCCTTGCGCAGAGCGGCATCGAGGGCTGCTGGCATCGAGCCTGCATCAGCAATGTCGACCAATCCGCGACGGCCGTAGGTTTGCACCACATCGACGATTGCAGTCGATACCACAGGCAGTCCGCCGGCTAGGAATTCAGGGGTCTTGGTCGGACTGATATAACGCGTCGCATCGTTCAAGGCGAAAGGCATCCACCCTACGTCCCAACCGGCCAAATATCCGGGCAGTTCGCCATACCGCTTGGCGCCCAGCCAATGGATGTTTGAGCCGGTTGGCAGCGTGGCCGGGTCGATCTTGACCACTGGACCTATCGTGACGAACTGGACCGCAGGCATCGCCGCAGCAGTTCGAGCCATCAAGTCGATATCGAACCGTTCGTCGATCACTCCAAAGAAGCCTATGCGGGGATGCGCTATGCTTTGCTGATCTGCAGGGTCTGCCTGAGGCCGGCGGGCCTGATGGAAGTGTGCCGTGTCAATGCTGCTTGGAAACGCGTGGACGGAGGGATGCCGCCGGCGCTTGGACTCATAAAGGCTCATTCCACCGGTGAACACGACGTCGGCCTTGCCAAAGAGCTGCTCTTCCAGTCGCTCGAGTTCAGGAGGCGCATTTTTGAAGGCGGAAAGTTCGTCCATGCAATCATAGACGCAGACATCCTCCTGCAGCGCTTCGGTAAACTTCAGGGCCATGGGGGTGTAGTACCAAGTCACCAACTGGTCGTGCTCGATGCCGGCGACGAGTTCCTCAAGCAGAATGGTGATAGCTCTGTCGACATCAGTTCCGAACTGACATTGCGGCAGTATCGGCGTCACGACTTCCAGCCCTGGTGCAACCGCCTTGCGGCGCAGAAGAGGTATCTGAACAGGCTCGAAGAGGGGTTCCTCGAAGAACACAACGGCGTAGTCGGCCGCGGCGCGCGTCATCAAATGCTGCGGGCGTTGAAAAACAAAGTCCCACCGCAGGTGGGAAAAACATATCAAGAGTGGGTTATCAAAAGGCACGAGCAAGGGGTTGGATACAGTCTGATCCATTGCAACAATCCGCATTAGAGTTGGCTTATGGTGGATCAAGCTCCGTTCGGAGATCGGGTTCCACGGCAACGCGGAATTTTGTCTTTCTTAGCCGAACATCAAACGCGCCACGATTTGTCGTTATGGCTGGAACAGGCATCGCCTCGGCAAGTTGTCGGCGGGGAGGCGCCAATGATTGTTGATGCACACCTTCATACATCGGGCCGAGAAACGACGGCGGATGTGCTACAGACGCTCGACGATGCGGGCGTCGATATCGCCTTCCTGCTGGCGCCGTTCCTGACGCCGCCCTATTCGCTTAATGACCGGGAGTCGTTGCGCGCTGGCAACCGGTATCTTTCCGAGCTTGTCAAAGGCCACACGGATCGGCTCGTCGGGTTCGCGGTTGTAAATCCGCTCCATCCGCAATCAGCCGACGATCTTCAGGAGGCGGCCGCGCTTCCAGGCATTCGCGCGCTCAAGATGGTTCCGACCGGCTGGTATCCGTATGATGAGTGCGCTCATCGTGTGTACGCGGTCGCCGCAAAGCTTGAGCTCCCCATTTTGTTTCATAGCGGAATTTTCATTGACGGCCGATCTGGCCGGTTCTGCCGGCCGTCCTTCTACGAGGCGGTTCGCGATCACCCCGGCCTTCGGGTCACCTTGGCTCACCTTGGCTGGCCATGGTGTGACGAAGCCAACGCTGTGGGTGTTATCGACCGCATCAATGGCGTTGACCCAGCCGAGAGCCAGTTTCGCTTCGATCTGTCGTTTGGGCCACCTCCGATCTACCGCGAGGAGGTTTTTTGCAAGGCGATCGACGTGATCGGCCCACGCTCGCTGCAATTTGGAAGCGACCGCTTCTTGCCGTGCAGCGGTGCTCACATTCGCGCTGCGTTAGACGAGGTCACGGCCATTCTCGATCAACTGGACGTCGCAGCCGATGACCGAATTTCGATCATGTCGGGGACGGCCATGGATTGGCTGAGGCTGCGCCCGTCGCAAGGAGGAAACTGATGGCCCGGACCCCGCGTGTGCTGCCAGGCGGCCAGACTGATGAGCGCACGCATGTCCTTGAGGTTTTGGGCAATGCCATTGTTGGCGGCATGGAGAATTACGTGCGCAATCTGGCTTCGAACCTGCCGTCGAACGAGTTCAAAGTCTCGCTCCTGTGCCCGTATGAAAGCCCTTACACCGCATTGCTGCGGTCCGAGGGCAGGGACGTCTACATTGCGCCCCTGCGTGACGACCCACCTTGGAAGACAATCGAACTGATCTGCACACTCGTCCGAGAAACCGGTGTCGATCTGCTCCACGCTCACCTGATGAACGCGCATACCGTGGCGGCAGTGGCCGGCCGACTGAGCGGTACGCCGACCGTTGCCACGTTGCATGGGATGAGCTTGCATCCGCAGGAAATCAGCGTGGCGCGCACAACCGGGAGCCACACCATTGTGGTGTGCCGCGAAGCCTGGTCACAAGCACTTGCGGTGGGATTGTCGCCTGAGCATGTGAGCCTCGTTCCTAACGGCGTCGACCTCGCAATGTATCATCCGATGTCGGCTGACCCCTTGGATTTCCGGCAAACGATCAACATCGGCCCTGACGATGTATTGGTCGGGTTCGTTGGCAGGTTGGCTTGGGAAAAGGGCCCCGACAAATTCCTCAAAGCAGCCGAATTCATACTGCAAAGGCGGCCCGAGGTGCACTTCGCAGTGGTTGGCACAGGGTCAATGGAAAAGGATCTCACTGCGACCGTTCGGCGTGCCGGGCTCGATTCGCGCATCCATATGGTCGGGCTCGAGCGCGAACCCCATCGGATCTATCCGGCGCTAGATTTGCTGTTGCATACGTCGCGCGCTGACGCGATGCCGCTTACCATTCTGGAGGCCATGGCATCTGGCGTGCCGGTCGTGGCGATAGGCGTCGGCGGCGTGCCGGAAATCGTCGCGACGGGGGAAACCGGAATTCTTATAGGAACCACGGAGTGGCCCGGTATCGTGTCGGAATATCCAGGCGACTGGGAGGGTGTTGCCCTAGCGGCAATCTCGCTGTTATCCAATCCCACCAGGCTAAAATCGATGGCTGGCGCGAGCGTGAGGCGGGCGCAGGCAAGCTTCGATATCCGCCAGTCGGCCACTCTGACCAGCCATATTTTCCGGCAGCTGCTAGGACCTCGTCGCGACAAGGCGCGCCTCCATTCCGTTCCCTGACTTCAGACAGCAAGGATCAGGATTTGGTGGCCCTGATCCCGGTAATGACAGGGTAGAGGGGATCAACAATGTCGAGCCTTGCGCGGTCGATCTCCTCAAAAGAGAGGCCCTGCAGAAAGGCTGTGGCGGCAAGCACATTGCCGAATTGCTGTACCTCCACTCCGGCTGCCCCAAACCTTTCCTCGAACAGGCGTCGTGCGGCACTCTGTGTCATGGCCCAGAACCATTTTTCTGGCCCGTCATGCGCGTCGATGGGAGTAATGCCTGGTACCGTCGCCAACACGACGCCACCCGGTGCCAGGGCGCGATGGATCGTAGCGATCGCACCCCGCACGTCGTAGATCATGTGCAGCGTTTGGGTCACGATGATGCAGTCGAGGCGCCCACCCTCCACGGCATTCCTATTCTGGAGATCGATGCGCATCGTGGCTTGAGGATTGGCACTTTCTGGCGAGTCGATAATGTCGGAAGTCACAACTCGTGCCGAATCAAAACGGAGCGTGTAGACATTGTCGCCGATCTCCGCGACACGTCCTTGAATGTCCTCCGCATGGCGCTGTAGGAAACGCTCGATGTAGTAACGGTCAAGCGGCATGCCGCGATCGCCGCCAAACTTACGGCTTAGCGGCTCGACCTCGCCAAGGTCTCCAAAGGCCACAGCACCGGGCGCCGGGATCTCTCGCATGTATGCTTCAAGCCTCGGGGCCGTAGCGCAGCGGGGATCTTGCTGGGGCTATAATCAGGTTGCACCGGAGAGGACCACCCGATCTGGAGGCAGACCGCTGGAACAGCTGTGAGGCATTTCCCCGGGTTCCTTCTGGATCACCCATCGGAATTCTTCCTCGCTGCCTTCGCATTTTGACCGCTGGGAGCTGTAGTCTTTGCATCCTTTGAGTGGGCCGCCAGAGCGGGACCAGCCCCGGTCGCCTTACGCATGTCGCCGCTGCGCTTTTCTGGCTGCTCTCTTTTGCCCAAGAGGCCTGAAAAATACTTGCCGAAAAACCCCATGGTTTCCTCCTCAGTATTTCAGCTATGCCTGATACGAATTTGCCGAGAGATGATTTGTTCCCTCCGGGAGCACTTCGAGAGTTGATGTCGTTCAGAATCCGGGCAGGGTCACGCGATTGCGACCGAAGCAGTGGAACGTCTGGAGGTGTTCGACGTTCGCGATGATCTCCACGTCAGGACACTTCGGTATGGTGATGTTCGCGGAGCCTAAGGCTCAACAGATAGCCGAAGACGGATTGCTTTCGACTGAAAAAAAGATCGCGCGGCTGTGCCAATTGCGGGCTCATCTCGACCCGTCAAAAAGGCCGGTCTGTAAAAGCGCCCCTTGGTGGAAGCTTGTTGTCTTGAACGCACTACTATGGAAGGCGTTCACCGCACGAGTGGGTCCGATATCCAACAAAGCGAAATTCCATGGCGGTGAATTCGCACCGAAGCACGGCTTAACCTCCTCGACTACGACCGGATCAGAGCAGCACCGCGATCTTGTGATCGATACTGCTTCTTTAGCGCCTCCGGGAATGCCTTGATGTGCGGACGAGAACGATGCGACGGTTTGAGCGATCGCGCAATCAAAGACTGGTGAAATGCGGCCCCGTGGGCCACACTAAGGCTCAATGTGCAGCCGGTTGTGAAGGCTGCACTCCTTGCTGGTCACCGCCTGTGCTGGACTGCGGCGTGGGATTCTTGTCCACCTTGGGATTTTGATCGACCGGCTCGCTGTTGACACCGTCAGACTGCGATTGAACGGGATCAGTCGAGGCCGGGTTTGGGCTGGAGCCCGCTGGCGCCTGGCTGTCCTGCGGGTCTGTCGACGGTCCTTTGATGACTACGCCATAGATTTCGGCGACGCCCCAGGCGGCAATGGCCAGCAGCAGCGCGGCTACGAGCACAACAAGGACGGGCCTGCCAAGAGGGCCTTGTCGAGCCTGGTTTTCGAGAACGTTGTTTGTCATAGGACACCTGGGAAAAGAGGGGTGGCCCGCGCTTGCGGTCAAGGCCGCGGGCCGACAAGACGACGGACACCTTGGTCACCGGCACGGACCGATGAGCACGTGCTGCCTCGGCTCAACCTTAAACGGTCTCAAAGGTTCCGCCGTCGAGACAGAGTTAGATGACAAACGACAATGAAGCATCGGTTTCTGCGATTGCGCAGTCGCTTGGAATTAAAGCAGGACTGCAGCTCCCCGAACGGCTTGGAGTGCCGAGGCCTATATGGAACTCGCATCGCGGTCTCGGGAAGACTGTTACAAGCCACTTGCAAAGAAGTGGAGACAGAAGCGCTCATAAAAGAGCAAACTATGCCTACACTTTGGTAAGCACTTCTTGGCCCGCGCTGAGCCTTAACTCTCTCAGCCGGGCGGTCTTGGCATCTCTGGCCTGGCGTTCGGCGTCGATCAGCTTGCGCGCCTCGCGATCGGCTCGTTCAAATTTTTCCTTGTCGATTCGACGTTTTGCCAAGGCAGCCTCCTGTTTTGCCGGCTTGTTGGAAACTTCAACATCTAGATCTATGTCGGACATTTTCTCCGATCAGCTCATCGAGCCTATATCCGTGTGAAATCCGCGAGTGCTCAACGCCGCCGTTGACCTTCGGCGTAGACCAAGCAAACGCCTCGATCTCGAAAGAACGCGTATACTCGTGGTTTTCCTCAACCACACGGACGTGCCATTCGCCGTACCTTCGACCAATTCAACTCAGCGAACGTCCAGTTCGGATTTTTCCTGCAATTGTCCTTCTTGTAGATGACAATGGAATCCTAACTTCTTGGGAGCCGGCTGCATTAAGAAATGTTGGTACGGACTCGTACCCAAGCCGCCCAGGCTTCGGAAAATGCTTTTAGCCATTGCGCTAGTTGGAACGCGGCGGGATAGTTTACCCATCGCTTGCTGACTGTTCGGGCGCAAGCGGCTGAGAGATAGCGTGCTCGTGCTCTTGCCCCAAACTGGAGGCCAAGAGCATGGCTCATCTTCAGCAGTCTACCGTGCGCAATCGTCTGCTAGCATCCCTTTCGGCGGATGACTTCGCGCTGTTGCAACCACACCTGGAGACGGTAGACTTAGAGGTGCGCGGTCATCTGTTCCGAGCCGACCAGAAGATTGCCCATGTGTCGTTTCCGGAATATGGAATTGCCTCAATTGTGGCGGATACCGGGGAGGGTAGGTTCGAAGTCGGCATGGTCGGATCTGAGGGTCTGGCAGGAACGGCCGTCGTCCTCGGCATCGACCGCACACCCCATACTTGCCTGGTCCAGGCCACTGGCGTGGCCCTTAGGATTGGCTCAGGCGAACTCCAGTCTGCGATGGACGGCAGCCCAACTATGCGCGCACATCTCCTTCGCTTCGTCCACACATTCATCGTTCAGGTCAGTCAGACCGCTTACGCGAATGCGGGTTACTCGCTCGAGGAGCGGCTGGCGCGCTGGCTGTTGATGACACATGATCGGCTGGACCATGACGACATGCCTATCACACACGAATTTATGAGCATCATGCTTGGTACACGCCGACCCGGCGTCACGCTCGCGGTGCAAATGCTGGAAGGCACCGGGGCTATTCGAGCCAGCCGCGGTCACATCAAAATACTCGATCGCGACAAGTTGGAAAATCTCGCCGGTCAGTCCTACGGCTTTGCCGAGAAGGAGTATTCCAACGTGTTCGCCCTCCCGCTCAAACGGGGTCGGTGAGGTGGATGTTGCGTTACTTCATGAACATACGCTATCGCGGTCGTATCGTGCTTGATCATGAAGGCGACGACTTGCCCGTCGAGGAGGCTGTGCGCGACCATGCGCTTGCCATCGCGCGAGATCTCGTCTTCGGCGCCCGGATGGGCGCAATCCGCAGCTGGTTTGACTGCAGTTTTGAAGTCACTGACCAGAGCGGCAGGGTCGTTCTCGTAATGCCGTTTGCCGCGGTGCTTGGCGAGCCTGATCTCGGATCAGCATGACTGGCCTTCAGGACTGTTCGGAGTCATACAGAGCCTTGAAGACCTCAACGAACCATGCCTACCTTCATCTTTTAGGGAGGCTAAAAGTGACTCACACTTTCCATGCGCTCACGGTTGAGAAGGCAGTAGAAGCCTATGTTCTCTCCAGGAGCAAGGGCCGGTTCATGTCCATGGCGCAGGCGATCCGCGCCATCAGAACGCTAATGCCGGACTGTATGGCAGCCGATCATGAGTTGGAGCGATTGCTGACGAAAACATGCGATGCGCACGGCGTGCCAATCTCGTTTGATCTAGCAACGGGGTCGAGTTCAAAAACCCTGGGCGCGTAGATTGGGAGGGCGCATTCGTGTCTGACCAAAAGCCAAATACGTCGCAGATCCGCCAGGCGATTGTGAGCTGTCTGATCGGCAATGTGGATCATCCCTGCATTTCTATAGCCGACGTTCTCGACAGCTTAAGGAAGACGTTGCTGCTTTACGAACATACGGATCGGGAGCTTGAGGATCTCATCGCGCTGATTGCTGTCGATGCCGGATTTGCTATTGAATTCGATGGCTCGGCTCGCGCGTTAAAAGCCGAGCATCTGGATGTACCGCAAACTGCGCCCCCCCCGGCATCGACTTGACCCCTCCGTCGGCGCCGTCACCCAAACGCCCGCAGGTCTTTCGCTTCTCGTTCGAGGATTGTCGCCACCTCCTCATGACCGAGATGGGTAAGCATTACCGCGATGCAGCATTCCAAGTATGTGAGCGACGAGCGGCGGAGAAAGTCGGCAGTGGCGCTTTCTACCAACTGGTCGATCCGCTTGACCTCGCTCCGACGAACCTCTTTCGTCGCCTTACCTCTCAGCATTTTTCGATCCAGCCAATTGCTGGAACAGCATGACAACTTCCGACATGCCAAGAAGTGGCATCGCCGCCACAATTGTTCTCCACAGCGAGGCCCAATGGATCGCTCGCGCGTGCGGTCGGTTAAAATCAAATATTGAACCTTTTCCAATCACGCAAATTAGACGGCTATGGCGAGATATTTCTTCGATATACCGGATGCGGACATCGCTGATCCAAACGATCTCGTTGACGTGCACGACGCGCGTGAGGCAGGGCTGCGAGCCCTCGCAGCAATCATGAGGGAATCACATCCGAACGGCACCAAACGCGCCTCGAATTCAACGTTTGTGATGAGGCAGGCCGACACCATCTACACCTCACCATCACACTTGAATGGAGGGATGCACCTGGTCATCCGTCCCTGGCAAGCCATTAACCGGATGACCGTCGGGAGGTCGCGTTGTTGGGGTACGTGGCGATACCGCTGGTCGTTATCGCGCGGGCTGGTATGGGCCTGTACTGTAGCTTTGGCCGCCGATGTCCTTCGCGGCCCTCCATATGACGTCCAGCCCGAAATGTTTCGCGCTTGACCGGTCGTGCCAGCGAGTTGCTGGAACAAGCGACTGATGCGGCATTTGCGGATAACATAAGCATTGCGCACACGGTTCAGATTTGGCCGTTCTGCTCATCGATCTCGATCCAGGCCGGCGCGTGATCGCTTGGCTTCTCCCATCCGCGTGTCTCCACATCGACGCCGGCACCGCGCAGATGGGAAGACAGGGAAGGGCTCACCAGGAGATGGTCCATTCGAAGTCCTGAACTCCGGTCGTATCCGCCTCGATAGGAGAAGTTCCAGTAGGTGTAGATGGCGTTGTCTGGATGAGTGTGACGAACGGCATCGATCCATCCTTGAGCAAGCATCCGGCTGTAGGCGTCCCTGCTCTCAGGGAAGTACACCGCGTCGCCGACCCATCGCCTCGGCACGACCGCATCGAGTGCGGTCGGAACCACATTATAATCGCCGCAGAGCACCGTTGGCCTGCCGGCTTCAAGCAACGACAGACCGTAGTTGATAAGCCTTTCAAACCAGTCCAGCTTATAATTGAACTTGGGCCCTGGCGCTGGATTGCCATTGGGCAGGTAGAGACAGCCAATCACAAGCCCTTTTACGTCGGCCTCGAGGTAGCGGCTGTGCGTATCGTCGGGATCGCCTGGCAAACCGCGTCGGCGTTCTACGGGATCCGTCCCGCGGGCAAGGATTGCAACGCCGTTATAGGACTTCTGGCCGTGCCAGATGGCGCCGTATCCTGCCTTTCTGATCACATCCAACGGAAATTTCTCGTCAGATGTTTTGAGTTCCTGAAGGCAAACGATGTCGTACTTGGCGTCATCCAGCCATCGTAGAAGCACTGGCAGCCGACCGTTGACGCCGTTTACATTGAAAGTTGCAATGCGGGTCATGCGGACCTCTTATTGCGCTGTTGCGTTCTGGATTGCGCTTTAATCATCCGGATCAAGAATGTCGGCAACTGCATCCTTCTCATCGCGAGGTAGAACCGTCATCGTAAAGATGAAGGCTGACAGCAAAAGGCAGACGCCGTTGGTTATGATTATGGGCCATTCCAGCTTCATCATGCCGAAGGCCAACCACAAGGCAAAACCCAAAACCGTGATTCCATACATCGGCGCGGAGATCCCGCCTGTGTTTCGCGTTTTGATGATCTTCCAAGCCTGAGGCGTAAAGCTGGTCATGGAGCAGACAGTTGCGAGGTAACCTATAAGCGTGACTGCGTTCATGCGTGCCGCCCTAATCAAGGTGGGTTTCCGCGATGCGTGCCCGCTGTCGACAACGCGCCCTAGCTTCTAACCAAGGTGCGGACCAATCCGGGAATCCGGCCTTCGGTTACTCTTCCGCCTGTTCAATAACGTGAAACACGCTGGTTTTTCCACCTGCAGCAGGTCTCACCCTGATCCACGGTTTTCCGGATGCTTTCCCGGGCGTCATGGGCTTAGGGACGGTCTTTACGACCGCATGCACATGGCTTTGCGCAGCGACTGAAAGGCTTCGCACGACCTTTTTGCCATTCATCAATTCGACCCGATAGCTTTCCATCAGCTTGGCCCCAGCACCCAGAGTGTAGCGAACGTGCCAATCGAAAAATTACAACGGAGGGCGGCGAGGCGAGGATACCTCACAAAGCCAATTTTCGGGAACGCGCTGTACAGACACGCACCGCAACCAGCCGGTTGCGGTTGCCGGAACGGGGCACGGCCAGTTCACTACCTCAGGCTCGGCTTCTCAGCGCCTGTGCTTCCCTTTCCAGTGTCTCACGGCTGTTGCCGTGCTTTGCGATGAGTTCCCTCACTTGCTGAGGGGTGATGCCTGTCTTGCTGGCGAAATATTCGACCTCGTAGTCTTCGTCAGACGATACACGATCGCGGTCGCGAAAGTCTCGTTTGCTCTTATCATCGGCCATTTTCGTTTCCTCCACGCAAGCGATCGACCGAAACGCCATTCGAGGCGATTTGTTTCAACGGGTTGCAAAGTTTCTAATACTAACCTGCATCCCGAATTCGTGAGTCAGTATGTCTATGATGTGCGCCGGGCGCTTGGGGCCGCCTCTTCCAGCTAAAACCATGCGAGGCCAAAGCTATTTGCCATCTTGTCGTCGGTGTCAGACTGACGCGGCTGCTACATGTCAACATCATAAGTCTCCGGTTTGGTGCTTCAGCTTCCCGCTTAGTTTGGGCCAGTCGGCGCCGTGCTTCTGAAGAAGCCTGTATGCATGGATCGGTGTTATCGCTGCGACCTGTGTAAAATGTTCGATCGCAAGCTCTTGCCTTCACGACGCCACTTGAATCGTTCGACTTATTTACGCTCATTTAATTGAACCCTGCTCCTAGGCACCGAACGGCAACGAACGTTTCGAAGCGCGGTTTCGATTGTTTGGGGGCGAGATGGCCCAGCTTTGCGGTTGTATGCAGCCGCTTTTTGGGGGAATAAAAATTCACGCTCCTGAAAGGAGCAAGGCGGCCTTGGCCGCCTTGCGAGTGCTGCATCAAAGATCGCGTCCACGTCTAGTCCGTTGAAGGTCTTCTCCGTTATAGACGTCGGCATTCGGATCGAAACCAGTCCAGCCGCCAGCTTCATATTCATTGCGTCTGCCAGCGACATCGACCGAATTATATTGCTTGAGGATCTGTTCGGCATTCGGCACAAGATTGTCGTCGACCTTGGCCGTGACCATCGTCCCGCCGCGACGAACGCCCTCGGCATAGACGTGGGCATCATTTTCGGGGACTCCAGCGCTTGTCATGGCGCCGATGATGCCCCCAGCTGCGCCACCGACCACTGCCCCGCCAACCGCGCCGACGGCGGTGGCAGCCAGCCACCCAGCTGCAACGACAGGTCCGACCCCAGGAATGGCCATCAGGCCGAGGCCTGTTGCCAGGCCGCCGGCGCCGCCAATGACGGCGCCCACGCCAGCGCCAGTGGCCGCGTCCTCGCCGGCTTCGGTCTCCTCGTCCTTGTGCCAGCCGGTCGCGTTGTTGGCCACAATGCTGATGTCATCGCGCGGGACGCCGGTGGCCACGAGTTCGCCAACGGCATCGTTGGCATCGTCATAATTATCAAACAGTCCTGTTACGGTTTTCATTTTGATTCTCCTCGCTTTCTGATCACTTAGTGCCAGCAACGACGTTGCCTTGGTAGTCGAGCGCGATCGGCGTCGACTTGCCGTCCTTGCTTGCTGTTCCGCGCCAGATGCCTTGGTCGTCCTTCGTCAGGCCAGAGACGTCGCCATAACCCGCCTTTTCGATCGCGCTCTTGGCCTGGGCCTCGGTGAAGCTGTTGGCCCCGGGAACAGGAGCTGCCGGATTGGTGGCGCCGCTGTTGACTGCCGGTGTGGTGCCGTCAGAAGCAGGCGCCGTTACTGCGGCCTTTTGAATCATGTCCTGATGCATCTTGAGTGTAGGCAGCGTATCAGCCGCAAAGGATTGCAGGGCGGCGTTATCGCCGTCCTTGGCGTAAGCCTCGAACAGGCTGACCGCATCGGCATGGGCGGCCTTCTGCATGTCTGCATAAGATGCGTCTATTGGCGCCGCACCTGACTGCAGCTTGTCGACATCTTTCTTGTGTGCAGCATCGAGGTCGGCAGGCACCTTCAACTTCTGTTCGCCGGCGATGCTCTCAAGCTTCGCATTGGCGGCGCCATGATCGGAGATCATCTTCTGGGCGAAGTCCTTGAGGCCTTGGTCCTGCAGCTTGTCTTGGGCGACCTTGCTCGACTGAACTTCGAACATTCCGCCGATTCCGGCCTTGGTGACGAAATCCTGCGCGCTCTCGGCAGCGAGCGCTGGCCAGGCAAATACCATCGACGCAGCCAACGACAGCGTCGCCAGGCGAAGACTCTTTCTCATGATAAACTCCTCAGTTGAGATTGATGAATCCAAACCTGCTCGCGGCGGGTTTGTTCCCAGGCAATGCGAACGCGCTGCCAATTGGCTGAAGGTGCTTGTTCGGCGTTCATATGCATTGAAGCAGGCAAATTTCGGAGCCGCGCGAATTGCGCGGAAGAGCCCGGTAGTCGCCATGCCTTCTCGGTGCTGAAATCAGTTCTCTCACAGGCTGACGTGGTGTCCGGTCGAATCCGTAACGGGCGTTTTCACCGGTTGGTTGCGGTGTGGATATCCAAACCGAGCAAAGGATCGCGCTGGATCAGGAACATTTTGTCGAGCGGCAGGTTAGCGAAGGCACAACCAACGGAGAATGACGATGAAGGCGCTGACCTGGCACGGCAAGAGTGACATCCGTTGCGAGCAGGTAGATGACCCGGTCATTGAGGACGATCGCGATGCCATCATCAAGGTTACGGCCTGTGCGATCTGCGGATCAGACCTGCATCTGATGGGAGGATTTGTCCCAGAGATGCACGCCCACGACGTGCTTGGGCACGAGACCATGGGCGAGGTCGTCGAAGTCGGGAAGGGTCACTCCAAGTTCAAGATCGGCGAACGCATCGTCGTGCCGTTCACGATAGCCTGCGGCGAGTGCCGGATGTGCAAGTGGCAACTGTTTTCCCTTTGCGAGAGGTCGAATCCAGCCGGCGCCAAGCAAGCCCAGCAGATGGGGTATCCAACTGCTGGCCTGTTCGGCTATTCGCACATGTATGGCGGCTTCGCGGGCGGCCAAGCCGAATTCCTGCGCATACCCTATGCCGACGTTGGCCCTATCAGGGTGCCAGATAGCCTGACGGACGAGCAGGTGCTGTTTCTTTCCGATATTTTTCCCACAGGCTATCAAGCGGCGGCGAACTGCAACATTCAATCCGGTGATACAGTGCTGGTCTTCGGCTGTGGGCCTGTTGGCCAGTTCGCGATCAAGTCAGCCTTTCTCCTGGGCGCGGGCCGGGTTATCGCGCTGGACATCGTCCCCGAACGCCTGGCGCTTGCGCAAGCGTCGGGAGCGGAGACGCTGAGATATGACGACGAAGATCTGCAAAAGCGCATCCTGGATATGACGGACGGCAAAGGGCCGGATTCGGTCATCGAGGCGGTCGGCATGGAAAGCCATGGCCCCGGGGGCGTCATGGAGACCTTGCAAACCGACCTTACCGCGATGGAGAGACCTTATGCGCTACAACAGGCGCTTATGGCCTGCCGGCCCGGCGGCACGGTCTCGTTGCCGGGGGTGTTTGTTGGGAGCGTTACTGTGCCCATGGGAATGTTCGTCGGCAAAGGGCTGACAATGAAAACTGGCCAAACACATGTCCAGCGCTACTTGGAACCGTTGATGAAGCTCATTGAGGACGGAAAAATCGACCCGTCCTTTCTGATTACCCACCGCATTGGGCTAGAAGAAGGACCCGATGCTTACAAGACCTTCCGCGACAAGAAGGATGGTTGCATCAAGGTCGTCATCAAACCGTAGGCTCAATCACCCGCCCGGCATTCGCCTTCAATTCCATGGAAGCTTACTTCGATTTCGCAACGTCGATTGGCTGCAGCGGGCGTTAATGCAGGGCCGTTCAAAAGGACCCCGTCCGGCGCGAATCCTGGCATGAGCTATGCGACACTGCTCGGGGGAATTCCAGGCAATCTCGCATCTTGCATAGGTGCGAACCGCCCGAGATGGGCTTCCTCCCATGTTACTACATGCAGCAATTTTGTGTGTTCCTTTGCGCAGTAGACCGAGCCGAATCCGATGCCACGCCAGCTGATATCGACCGTCGCGGCTTCGTCGCGTTCCGACGCCGACGCGGCTACTGCGCGGCGAGCCTCACAGCGGAACAAAGGGTTTCTCCTCGCGTTGCGGCAAGGGCAACGAGGATATGGAGGCTTCACCGTGAATGATCGTGAATTACTACGGGATCCGCGTCAGGAGTATCCGGCGCCGCCTTTTCCAAAACAACCGCAGACCATGCCTGGCCTTGCCGGGAAAATGGATCCGGTGCCGGACCACGGCGAGGAAAGCTATCGGGGCTCTGGTAAGCTAGCTGGGCGCAAGGCGCTCGTGACAGGGGGCGATTCCGGGATAGGGAGGGCCGTCGCTATAGCCTTTGCGCGGGAAGGGGCGGACGTAGCCATTTCTTACCTTGCGGAAGAGGAGGCGGACGCCAAGGAGGTCATCGACCTTATCGAAACCGCGGGCAGGAAGGCGCTGGCGCTGCCTGGTGACATCAAGGATGAGGCTTGGTGTCGGGGTTTGGTAGACAAAGCTGTCTCCTCCCTCGGCGGCCTCGATCTGCTTGTGATCAATGCCGGGAGGCAGCAGTATCGCGAGAGCATTGATGAGTTGACGACAGACGACTTCGACAAGACCATGAAAACGAATCTGTACGCGCTTCATTGGATCGCTCAAGCAGCCGCGCGGCATCTCCCTGCCGGCGCCTCCATCATCACCACGGCGTCGATCCAGGCCTACGAGCCTTCGGCGATCCTGCTCGACTATGCCACCACCAAAGCCGGCATTGTCGCTTATACCAAGGCACTCGCCAAGCAATTGATCAAGCGGGGCATTCGGGCCAATGTCGTGGCTCCCGGGCCTGTCTGGACCGTGCTGCAGCCAAGCGGTGGTCAGCCGGATGAAAGGGTCAAGCATTTTGGCGATGACAGCGATTTCGGCCGTCCTGGACAGCCAGTCGAGCTGGCGCCCGTCTATGTGCTGCTGGCCTCGCGGGAAGCCAGTTTCATAAATGGCGAAGTTTATGGCGTCACTGGCGGCAAGGGAGTCGCGTGACCCTATATTGAGACATCGAGCTTCAAGGACGCCATGGGGCGCATTGCATACAAAGTTGCTGTCGCCATTCTCCTGACCGCAGCGGCTGCTGCGATCGCCGCGTTCTTGGTGACCTCGGCTCACCCGCCGTTCTCGCCAGACGATCCGCGATTCGAAGTGAAAGGGGATGTGGGCCGCGGCAAGCTGGTCTTCGCGGCGGGGGACTGCGCCTCCTGCCACGCTACCCCGGGACAGTCAGATCGACTACGACTAGGCGGTGGCATGGCGCTTGGGTCGCCGTTCGGCACTTTCAGGCCGCCCAACATCTCCCCTGATCCTGTTGACGGTATAGGCAGATGGA